>OZ245793.1:0-2400000 GCA_965228095.1 Henriciella sp.
GTGCGCGTCTCGGGACGCAGATCCGGGTTGCCGCCGGTCAGGCGTTCCACGCCGTCGACCGTGGTACCTGTCGCAAAGTCGAAAACTCGCGCATTTTCCACCGCGGACAGCGGGTTGCCGAGCTCCTGCAGCGTTGGCGCGTCTTCCGTCCGGGCCGTCGACGCGATGATCTGCAACGTCTCCGTCGGATGCCAGGTCAGGCCCGCGCCAAACGTGTCCAGACGGCCCGCGTCCGAGACATCATCCATTCGCGCATTGGCGTTCAGGGACACAGCCCCGAAAGGATTGCCCGCCATGTCGCGGTCGAGCAACGGCGCATCGAAATTGATCTGCGCGTTCAGGCTTTCACGGGACAGGTCGGTGCGCAGGATCGTCTCAGACTGATCCGACAGGGCGGAGAAATCCTCCGCCTCGGCACCGGCCTTGATCGTGGTGACCAGGTCCCCGGCCGGCAGTTCTGCGAGTTTGAAGAAACCGACGGCGTCCAGTGACGCCTGATCCGAACGTGACTCGGTACGATCGCTGACCCCGGTCAGCACGGCCGGTTCGGTCTGGCTGTCCGTCTCCTGACGCGCGACCCGCCCGTTCACGGACCAGTTCCAGTCATTATAGACCTTGTTGAGGACAAAACTGGCAGTCGCCCCCCAGGTATCAGTGTCGCGCCCCAGCGTCTCCGGCGTCCCGGTCTGGGCAATCGATCGCTGTTGATCGCTGGCATCCAGCCCCAGCGTATAAGTGGCGGCCACGTCCCCCGGCAGGAAATGGCTGTAGCTTCCGGTCACGCCGACCGTCACCTGCTCAGGCTGAAGGGATCGATCGGCCGGCTCGGGCGCGAGGCTGATTATGTCCCGGTCGGATTCGAACAAGGCGTCCTGATGCTCGACAGTCAGATCCACGTTCCAACGCCGTTCGTCGCGGATGCGCAGATTGGACAGGTCCGTCTCGGCAATGACCTGCCCCCCTTCGGTCGGCGCGGCCAGGCGACCGGCTCCGGTCAGCGCGTGAAAGCGGTCGCGGAGAATGAAATTGATGACTTTCTGATCAGCGCGAAAGCCGAATTTCAAGGCCACCGCTTCGGGCAGGATCTCGACCCGCGCCAGCGCTTCCGGCGGATAGTTGCGGATTTCACGGAACCCCGAAATCCGTCGCCCATTCAGCAGGATGGCCGGGGCACCACTGCCGCGGTTCGAATTGGTCAGCGGTGCGAGGTCGGCGAGCAGGTCCTGCAGGCTTTCAGCCCCATAGGATCTGATCTCGGCAAAATCGAGCGACACTTCCGGTTCGACATCTGCCAGCATCGGATTGCTGCGCGACCCTTCAACGATGATCGCGTCCTGCAAGAGCAGGTCCTCTTCCTGGGCCAGGCCGTTGAGGGTGAAGGACACAGCGCCGGCGAACAGCAGTGGCAACCTGAAGTTTGATGTCATCGGAGAAAGCTCTTTGTCTGAATTGAGTATGGCCCACTCAAACGTCTCGCAGCCGCAAGTCCGTCGCCGCATCGCGCCTTGGCAGTCGCGTTTTCAGTCGCGCGGTCGCCGGGACACCCGATCAAGCTGTTTCATCGAGGCGATATGCACGCTGGCGAACAGACCCGTCGCCGCCAGGATCAGGGCGCCGGTCACCAGCGTCGGCAGCACCACCTGCCCCAGGAACAGCCATTTCACCAGGGCAAACCCGGCGACCAGATAGACCGCAAGGCTGATGGCGATGACGACGGCATAGGTCCGGTGCTGATTGTGCGTGGAGAACAGGCGATCGAGCATGTCGGCCCCTTACGTGAATTGCGGTTTCAGCACGGCAAGGCAGACCGCAGCCAGGCCGAAGATCATGATTGGCCAGGTGACGCTGACCAGGAACCGCCAGTGCAATTGCACCTGGCGCTCATATTCATCCATCTTGCCGGCCAGGCGCAGGCGCTTCTTGTTTCCGGCCAGGTGCGCCAGGTGATAGTCGGCAATCTCGATTGGCAGGAACACGCCGAACACGATCAGCATCTTCAGAACGAACCAGTCGCTTTCGGCACCATAGCCTGTGATCAGCCACAGCAGAGGCCCGGTCACCATGATCACCGGAAAGGCGACATGTTCCAGCACCACGCCATCATCAAACCGCTCAATGGCGAGGTTGCGCATGGCCAGGGCCTGCGCGTCCGTCGGCGCCGCCATCCACGCCTTGAAGGCCGGCACCACATAGTTCCGGTAACCGACTGCGGTGCTGAACAACCACACCATCACCGCCAGCAAATGCACCAGCTTGATATAGGGATAGAACGGCGCCAGCCAGTCGATCATGCCACGCGCCTCTAGTCAGCGGCCGCGGCTGGCCAGGGCTGGATCTTGGCCGGTGGGGGGCTCGGATTGAATTCGGTTTCGTCCAGCGCCGCCAGCGCTCGCGCGCGATCTTCCTCGGTGAAGCTGCCTGTGGTGACACAAAACTCGACCATGTTGCCATTCGGGTCGCTGGTATAGACCGAGTGGCACCAATTGTGATCGATCTCCAGCGAGTCGAGCCCGGCTGCGTTCCAGCGCTCTTTCCAGGCCATCAGCTCGTCCACCGAATGCGCTGTGAACGAGATATGATTGGTCCCCGGCGGCAGGTTGCCAGCCTTGTTGAGATCATATTCGTAATCGTCCTTGCCGGGCGTATCGTGCAGCTCCCAGAAGGCGATGAACTTGGTGTCGTCGCCGCCCATGCGATAGAAGAAATGCTTGCCCCAGCCGCCGCCCATGACCGGCGCGATCTCGACCTTGACCAGTTCGAACTGCATCACGTTTTCATAGAAATCATGCATCGCGGCCATGTCCTTCGCGGCCAGGGCCAGGTGGTGATAAGTCATTATTCTTCCTCCTTGCGATCGACCATGGACATGACGTCCTGGCTGCCGCGCTCCGGGGCGGCGATTTCGACGACGCGTTCATCAACATCATCATATTCGAGCCGCAGCGCACGGCTCATCACGGCGTGCATCATGTAGGTGCAGGTGACATAGGTCAGCTCCAGGATCTCCTCGTCCGAGAGCGCCGCTTTCAGGGCCGTGAACACCCCGTCGGGCACGCGCCCGCGGTCCAGCACCAGGGCATCGGTATAGGCCAGCACGGCGCGTTCGATGGCGTTGTAGCAGTCAGCGGTCTGCCAGTGCGGAATGGCCTCGATCTGGGCCTCGCTGAGGCCGACATCGCGGCTCGCCTTGCAGTGTTGCGAGAACACGAATTGCGAGCCCACCGTGTACCCGGCGCGGGTCTGGCCCAGCTCACGCAGTTTCGGGTCAATCTTGCGATTGGGCGAGCGATAGAACTGAAAGCCCGTCGTCGTGTGATCAAAGGCGTCGGGGACGATGTTGAACACCGTCCACCAATTGCCCGGCGTGCCGGTCGCCGTCCCCGGTTCCTTGATCGGGTCGCGGTCCTCAAACAGCATCTTGAAGATGGCATCGGCCATCTCGCTGCCCTGCCCCGGGCCGGCTTGTTTCAGTCTTGGCATGGTGCAGCCTCCGCGTTCAGAAGTCCGGAAAACATGACATCGAGATACATCTGCTTGAAGCGCTCGACATTGTCTGGCGATTTGGGGTCTTCCCCGAACACAGACCGGACCAGCGGCGCGACATTGAACTGGGTCACCGCCGCCCCGGTCAGCAGCATCAGGATCTGCGTCGGCGGGTATGGCTTGATCAGCCCGTCCCGGACGCAGGTCTCGATGATTTCGAGGAAATCATAATAAGTCTCTGACAGCACATTGCGGAGCAGCCAGTCGAGGCGCTCGCCGCCGGTCTGGCCCTCTGACAGGATCACCTGGCCGAGCACCGGGCGCGTCGCTGCCGTATCGATCAGCAGCGCGCAGGCGGCCCGCAACTGGTCCAGCGGAGGCAGCGCCTCCGCCAGCGGCGCGCGGGCCTGCTGGTCGGCTGCGATCAGGGCGCCAAGCTCGCGCATTGCCGCTTCCCACAGCATGCGCTTGGACTTGAAATGATAGTGGATGCTGGGCTGCGACACCCCGGCCTGTTCGGCAATCAGGGTCACCCCGGCGCCGTCATAACCATATTGCGCAAACGCCTCGAGCGCGGCGCGGCAGATCCGGGCTTTGCCGGTCGCGGCGGAGAGGTCCGTATCGCTCACCTGGTCTCCTTGCGAAAGGGGTTGGCCTTGAACTGATAATTTTATCAGGCCGTTGTCAAGGGCGCGGCGATGAGGCGGGCCGGCACGAGGTGTCGGTCACGCCGGACGGAAGAAGCCGTTAATCGTCAATCGCCCATTGCGCGGATCCGACGCCAGCGGCCGATCATTGCGGATCACACCGGAATGCAAGATTGTTCCCGGGTACAGGATCAGACTGTTGAACGCGGCGTCGCTTTCATGGATCTTTTCGAAATGCGGCGCACCATCAGAGATATAGGCGGCAGGCGGCAGGCCGGTCTGTCGCACGCCGGCCTCGAGCTGCGCCTTGTAGTCGGCAAAACGCGATTCCGAAATGCATTCGAACCCGGAGGAGGTCTGTCGATAGAAGGCGGTGCCGCCATGATCGGTCCGGTTGAGGTAAATCATCACCGCGAGTTGTGACGCATCGAACCCGTCAAAGTGCGGCAGGCGCTGGATCGGCGTCAGGGAAGATGCAGGCCGGGTGACGATGGAATACCAGGCCTGCCCTTGCCAGGACCGCTTGCTCTGTCCCAGGTGGATTGCCGCCATGTCCGACACGCTGTCGCAAAGCACGGCCAGCAAGTCTGCCTCGACGGGCGCGCGAATGCCTGGATAGTGCGGATTGATGTGCGCGAACTGATGCGTTTCAGCCGCCGCAATAATGGCATCGGGATCCTCGAAAAAATCCGGGACGCAGACAATTCTCGTGCCCTCGTTCCCGATCGATACCTGGCTTGAATCGGACCGACTGCGATCAAAATGGCTCACGGTGAATTCCCAACAAAAACAATTGCATGCGTCTGAGGTTTCTCAGCTTACGGCAGCATAGAAAACTGCTACATAAAACGATAGAGAGGCAATGAAATTGGCGGCATCGAT
This sequence comes from Henriciella sp., assembly GCA_965228095.1. GTDB lineage: Bacteria > Pseudomonadota > Alphaproteobacteria > Caulobacterales > Hyphomonadaceae > Henriciella. Next base: position 5,013 of record OZ245793.1, read on the forward strand.
CGAACGGGACATCATGGCGGTGGAAAACAGGTCAATTGAGCGAATTGTGATTGTCGGCGGCGGGTCGGCAGGCTGGATGACGGCGGCAGCCCTGGCCAATGATCTCGGCACAAGTTGTGACATCACCCTGATCGAATCCGAGGCGATCGGCACGGTCGGCGTTGGCGAGGCCACGATCCCGCCAATCCGGTTTTTCAATCAACGCCTCGGCATTGATGAAGCAACCTTCGTGCGCGAAACGCACGGCTCGTTCAAACTCGGGATCGAGTTCATCGACTGGTTACGCCCAGGCCAATCCTATTTCCATCCGTTTGGTCACTATGGCGCCGAATTCGACAATGTGCCGTTCTACCAGCACTGGATGCACGCGCACCTGAATGGCGATCCGGTTCCAATTGATGAATATTCGATGGCCTGGGCAGCGTCCAAGGCAGGCAAGTTCTCGCATCCCCTCGCCGATCGCCGGAATGTCCGGTCGCGTTTCGATTATGCCTATCATTTCGACGCGACCCTGTACGCAGCCTATTTGCGCAAATATGCCGAAGCCCGCGGCGTCACCCGCATCGAGGGCCGGGTTGAAACCGCTCAACAAGATGCAGAATCCGGGTTCATCACCGCGGTGACGATGGAGGATGGTCGGCAATTCGAGGCCGACCTGTTCGTGGACTGCTCTGGCTTTTTCGGCCTGCTGATCGAGAAAACGCTGGAGACAGGATACGAGGACTGGTCGCATTGGCTGCCCTGCAACCGCGCAGTGGCGGTGCCGTGTGAAAAGACATCGGCGATCATTCCCTATACCAAGTCGACGGCAAAGTCCGGCGGTTGGCAATGGCGCATTCCCCTGCAGCACCGCACCGGCAATGGCTATGTCTATTGCAGCGACCATCTCGAGGCGCAGGACGCGGAAGACGCGCTGATGTCATCGCTCGATGGCGCCCCGATGGCCGACCCCAAACATCTCAGATTTGTCACCGGTCGACGGAAAAAATTCTGGAACGGAAACTGTGTCGCCATCGGCCTGTCCGCCGGATTCATGGAGCCCCTGGAATCGACCAGCCTGCATTTGATCCAGTATGGCATCATGCGGTTGCTGGCCCTGTTCCCCGATGCGTCCATGTCCCCCTTGCTGGCACAGGAATATAATGACCTCACCATCGCCGAATATGAGCGCATCAGAGACTTCCTGATCCTGCACTACACAGCCACGCAGCGCGACGATTCAGAGTTCTGGAGATACTGCGCCAACATGCCCATTCCTGATCGGTTGAAATACAAGATCGAACACTTTCAGACCCACGGCATGATCATCTCAGACGAACGCGAACTGTTTCACAATCCAAGCTGGATCGCCGTGTATCTTGGCCAGGGCATTGTGCCCGAGCGCGCGCCCGCCATGGCGCAATTACCACGCAATGTTCCGGTTGAAACGCGCCTGCAACAGATCCGTTCGGCGATGGCGCAAGCGGTGGAGACAATGCCAACGCACGACGCGTTCATTGATGGTTATTGCAAATCTGCGGCGCAGTGAGCGGCGATGAAATCCTGATGCTGTGGCAAGTCGTGTGTCGCTTTCGCGATCAGGCTTTGAACATCGCCGAGGAACCTTTCCAGCTGCTCTGAGCTCAGTCGGTTGGCCATGGCGTGAAAGCTTTTCGGCATCAGCCCCTGCCCGACCATGACCTGCACCCAGCTCGACTCCCGGAACAGGTCTTCGGGGTCCTTGTAGAGCAATCCGTTGCCCTCAAACAGGTTCATCTTTTCGACCAGGCTGTCTGGCACCTGCATGTTCTTGCAATAACGCCAGAATTCGGAATCTTCCCGGTCGGTGCGGTGATAGTGGAGGATCAGAAAATCCCGGATCAGGTCATATTCGTGGCTGACCTGGCGATTGTACTCATCTTCATTCGACGGATTGAACGCGGCGTCGGGGAACAGTTCGATCAGCCGCGACACGTTTGACTGGATGAGATGAATGGAGGTCGATTCCAGCGGCTCGAGAAAGCCGCTGGACAGACCCAGCGCGACACAGTTCTTGTGCCAGAATTTCTCGCGCCGGCCAGTCGTGAACCGCAATCGCTTGGGGTCACCAATCGGCGCGCCATCGAGGTTTTCGAGCAGGGTTTCGACGACTTTTTCTTCCGTTGTGAATTGCTCTGAAAACACGTGGCCATTTCCGGTTCGGTGCTGCAGGGGAATGCGCCACTGCCAGCCCGCCTCATGCGCCGTCGCCTTGGTGTAAGGCAGCAGGGGTTGCGTCGTCTCGCATCCGACCGCGACCGCGCCGTCACACGGCAGCCAGTTCGACCAGTCGCGATATCCAACGCCCAGGGCCTGCCCGATCAGCAAGCCGCGAAAGCCAGAGCAATCCACGAACAAGTCGCCTGGAATGGTGTCTCCACGCTCCAAGGTGACGGAATCGATAAAGCCGGTCTCGGATGCGAGCGACACATTGACGACTTTACCTTCGATCCGCGTGACGCCGTTCGCTTCGGCATGTTTGCGCAAGTATTTAGCGTACAGGCCGGCATCGAAATGAAAGGCGTAAGCGAGGCCCGTCATCGATGTGTTGCCGACCCGGTCGAGGCGTCCGAACTGCCCGGCAGACGCGGCCTTCTGGTGCAGCGAATAATCCCACAAGCTGGCGCTGCTGCCTTCGGCGCGGGCGCGCAGCCAGTAATGATGGAAATGCAGGTTGGCGAGATTGATCCCGGCATCACCAAATGTGTGCAGGTACCGCTCTCCCAAGTGCCCCCAATTGTTGAATTCGATGCCCAGCTTGAACGTGCCGTGCGTCTCGCGCACGAATTCATTCTCGTCCAGGCCGAGGACGCCATTGAGCCGGCGGATCTGAGGGATGGTCGCCTCGCCGACGCCGACCGTGCCGATGGCTTCAGATTCGATCAGGGTGATCTTGATCGCCGGTCCCAGCATTCGGGCCATCGCGGCGGCGGCAATCCAGCCGGCTGTCCCACCGCCGACAATCACGATCTGCTGCAATTGTTGTGTCTGCATGGTTTGCTCTTAGCCCGCTCTGCCTGCCGCGCCCAGAGCCTGTTGCCCTGGAAAGAGAAAAGGCCCGCGCAAAGACGGGCCCTTTCCGGAGGAAACTAACTCTTGAGGGTGAGTTAGAACTTCTTCGACACCGTGAGATTGTAGGTCGTGCCATACTCTTCGTGACGGCTTGGGAAGACCACGCTTGGGTCAGCGGTCTGCGCCTCGGTGACGAACGGTTCGTTGGTCAGGTTGAAGATTTCGAAGTTTACGCCGAAGCCTTCAAGCGCGCCATGATCTCACTCATAGCCGATCTGCAGATCCACGATGGTCTCGTCCTGTGCTTCCGCACCGGTCAGAGATCCGTCAAATTGTGGCACTTCCGACAGGAAGCCAGAGCGGTGACGGGCACTGATGCGTGAGCGCCAGCCATGGTTCTCGTAATAGATGTCTCCCGACCAGACATTGTCCGAGTATCCAGGGATGCGGATGTCACCGCCGGAAATCGCGCCGGTCAGGCTGCTATCGGCATAGGTATAGCTGGCATTGAAGCCAAAGCCTTCGAAGCGTTCCGGCAGGAAGTCATCCAGGCTCATGCGAAGCGTCGCTTCGATCCCGGTGATGGATCCGTCGGAGATGTTCTCCGGGAAGCTGGTGACCGCTGTGGCAACCTGCGGGTTCGCCGCAACAAAGGCATCAAGCGCTGGGATACCGATCGAGGTCAGCTGCTGGGTGATGTCCAGCGTGTCGGTCGCGGTTTCGACCCAATCCGAGAGCTCCTTGTGGAAGACAGCGACAGAGAAGGCTGTCGTTGGTCCAAAATACTTCTCGTAAGAGACGTCGAATGAGGTCGACTGGTATGGCTCCAGCTGCGGGTTACCGCCGCTGATGTTGAAGCATGGATTGGTCGGCAAAGAGAACCCGACCAGCGTGTCCGGAACGAAGTCACCATTGGTGTCGGCACAGACCTGATTGCTGATCGACACGGTCTGGTTTGCCGCCAGATTGTCGAGACGTGGACGTGTGACGGTCTTCGCTGCGGCAAACCGCAGGAAGGTGTCAGGCGACACTTCAAATGACAGGTTGGCACTTGGCAGGAAATAGTTCTCGGACGCACCCAGGGTTTGTTGGCGCTCACCGCCGCCCTGGAGTTTCGCGGTCGAGGATTGATCCACATCCTGATATTGGAAGCCAAAGTTACCAAACACCGGGACACCGTTGAACGTGCTGTCAATCTCGGCCATCGCGTAAAGCGTGGTGATTTCTTCCTCAACGACCCATTCGGTGTCGAACGTGGCTTTTTCCAGCGCATAGGTGCCGTCGGTCAGGAAGCTCGATGGATCATATGCGATGATGTCCAGGCCAATGCTTCCAGAGTTCGTCGACCCGAGAATGGTGTTCGCGGGAAGCGAGAACTCGCCATTGACGAAGTTGGCACCGGCGCGAATGAAGTTCTCGTTCGAGTCGAAGTCCTTCTGACGATCTGTGAACAGGACGCCGCCTTTGACGGTGCTGATGAAACCATTGTCGATTTCATATGCCGCTTCGAGCCGCAGCTGGTTCAGTTCGTCTTCGATCTTTGGTTCCTTGATGAAGCCGACCTGCCCCCAACCACCAGGGTCGGTCAGGACGACGACACCCGGGTCGGTGTAGTCGAGGCCTGCGGCGATGGCATAGGCGCCATCATCATCGAAGCCGAAGCCAAGCGTATCGGTCGGACCCGATCCGGCGAAACCGGTGCCAGCATAGGACTCATAGTCGATGTCGTTGCGGTCGAGCGTCGAGCGCGAATAGTCCGCCATCAGGCTGAGGCGATCGGAGACCTGGTAGGAGGTGTTCAAGCCCATCGCAAAGATCTCTGCGGTGTTGCCTTCCGTATCGGTGCGGAGGAACGTGGTGACATTGTTGTAGACCGCGCCATCAGCAAAGCCGCTGGTGCCGGCTGCGCCCTGGAACTGGGCCGTCGACCACGAGGCAATCGGGGTTTCAACGCCGCGGAAAATACCGGCATCCTCAGTGTCCGTGTAGAACGCGTCGATCGTGGTCTGCCAGCGATCGTTCGGCTCGAACTGAAGCGCACCGGCAATCGAGGTCCGCTCGAACTCGCGCGAAACAACACCCGTCCGCGGGTTATCAGTTGGATAGACCAATCCGGACACCGGATCGATCGAGGTCTGGCCGCTATTCGTCTTCAGCTCGCGTGATGTGAACTGGGTCGGGTTCGATTGGATCGTTCCGGCCAGAGACCAGCCAATCGTGCCATTCGCGTTCTGGTCGATATACGATCCGAACAGGCGGTAACCGTCCTCGTCAAAGTCGGGGTTCGGCTGATCATTGTCATTGAAGACATATTTGCCAGAGAAATTCAGCTTGCGCTCGGTATAGTCGAGCGGGCGCACCGTGCGCAGGTCAATGGCGCCGGCAATACCGGTGGCCGCCAGCGTGGCGTCAGGCGTCTTGTAGACCACACCCTGCGACACGAGCTCGGATGGGAACTGGTCAAATTCAACGCCGCGATTGTTACCGGCTGAAACAACTTCACGGCCGTTCCAGAGTGCCAGAGAGAAATCCGGGCCAAGGCCACGGATGGAAATCTGCTGCGAGCGGCCACGCACGCGTTGCGCGGTGACGCCGGGCAGGCGTGCCAACGAATCGGCGATTGACAGGTCTGGCAACTTTCCGATGTCTTCGGCTGAAATCGCCTCGACGATCGAAGTCGCATTCTTCTTGGCGTTCAGAGAGTTCTGAATGGATCCGCGAATACCGGTGACCGTGACAGTGTCGAGCGTGGCGACCTCGTCTTCCTCGGCATCCGCATCGTCTTGTGCATAAGCCGGCATGCTCGCAACGAGCGCGAGTGCCGCACTACCGAGTAGCCAACTTCTCTTGTTGGTAAATCCTGTTTTCAATTCATCCTCCCTGAAACAAGTACGCACTAGGTGTGGCACTCCGCCACGATGTGACCCATCCCTCATATTGCAAATTTATGAAAACGCCAAGTCATATTTCATGCCAGCCATGCCTTTTCAGGCAACGGATGTGGCCAAAATACATCATAAATCGCCACGAAAGCCTATAAATGCGCGGCATTGATGAAGCTAGGTGCCATGAGCGCAGCACTCACGGCCGCGACGTTCCATTTGCAAAGCGCCGCAAATTTTTGCAAAGACCTGCAAAATTTTGAAAAATCGATTGAAAAAATTGCGCTAAGGCGCGCCGCAGGAGGCACGGATAATCAATTCAGCCGGAATGCGATCATCATCCGGGCCGCGCTGCCCCGACGAATCGAGCAGCTTCGACACCAGAACGCGTCCGGCCTTGCTGGTATCCTGATCGATGGTGCTGAGCGGCACTTCGGCATAGACGCCGAACGGCACATTGTCATAACCAACAACTGCAATGTCATCCGGCACGGACAACCCGGCCCGGCGGATGGCCTGGATCGCGCCAAGCGCAATCAGGTCAGAGGCGGCAACAATGCCGTCAAAATCAGCCTTTTCGGCAATCAGGGACTCGACCACCGCCCGTGCCGACGCGACCTGGAAGTGCGACGGTACAATCAAGCGGTCTTCATAGGCCAGACCGGACAGTTCCAGCCCCTCACGATAGCCGCGCATACGTTGCGCGGCCTCGGGCGCATCAGAATCGCCGAGGAAGATGATCTTTTCGCGCCCCAGCCGCGCCAGGTGCGAGGCTGCCCGGCGCCCGCCGGCAATATTGTCACTACCGACCGAGCAATAGGATTGATCGGGCAGCGCCGCCCCCCAGACCACAAACCGATCCTCGGCCTCCGCCAATCTGTTGAACGCTTCATGCAGGGTCGACTGCCCCAGGAAGATCACGCCGTCCGAGCGACTGGTCGACATTGCCGTGGCCAGCTCCTCATAAGAGGACGGCGCTATGTAGCTCAGCAGGATATCGCAGCCACGCTCGCGCGCCGCGTCGCCAATACCGGCCAGCAATTCAAAAAAGAACGGATCAGCCATGCGCCCACCTCGGCTCTGTGGCCGTGGCACGACGATGGAAATCGTTGCGTTCGCACCGATCGGCCCCGCCGGCATGTAAGCACGAAACGGATAGTCCATTTCACGCGCCAACTTCCAGATCTTCTGCTTGGTGCGAACATTCACAGCCGGGCTGTCATTCAGGGCGCGAGACGCCGTGGAAATGGACACGCCTGCCAGCTTGGCAAGATCCTCAAGACGCGTGGTTGGCTTCGTCTCCATGACGATCCCTTCTCTGCTAGACCGCGCGAACCCATACGCCTGTACGGGCCGGCACACGGTTGTCGCTTAGCAAATCTTCCTTAAGGGCGCTTGAAGACAGAACCAAATCTCCTGTCGATACAGCAGGACTGGCGATTTCGGCAGGTGCATCACCGAAGTTGAAGACGGCCACGATCGCCTCGCCATCCAATTCGCGACGAACGATCAAGACCTCGTCTCGTCCTGACTCTTCGAATGACATGCCGCCGCGCAGCAAAGCAGAGAAACGCTTGCGCGCGCTCAATGCCTGCGCCGTGAATCGCAACATGCTGTCATTTCCCTGCTGTTGGTCGACCGCCAGCGCAGCATGCTCCGGATCAACCGGCAACCACGGCTCGGCGCTTGAAAACCCGGCATGCAGCTTTCCGCTTTCCCATGGAATCGGCGTCCGCGCACCATCGCGGCCCAATGTTTTCGGCCAGTTGATGATCGCTTCCGGATCCTTGAGCCGCGAGAAAGGTACATTGGCCTGCGGCAAGCCCAGCTCCTCGCCCTGATAGATGATCGGATTGCCGCGCAAGGTCAGCAAGAGCAACATGTAAAGCCGCGCCATCTCGTCCCGGTGCGCACTGGACGCCCACCGCGTGACTGCACGCGGCGCGTCATGGTTGGAAAACGCCCAGCTTGGCCAACCTTCGCTGGCAGACTGATCCCATTGGTTCGCAGACCGGACCACGACATCTGCATCCAGTTTTGGCGCGTACAAGAAGTCGAAATTATAGGCAGAGTTCAAGCGCCGCTCGCCATCCGTGAACGCCCTCATCTCTGCGATCGGGTTTGGGCCGCCCACCTCTGCGACCGTGAAGGTCCCCGGATATTCGCTCAACATGTCGCGGAACTTTTCGATAAACGTCACGATCTCCGGTTGGGACATGTTGTAGACATGCTTCTGCATATCAAATGGCCGGGTCGCCTCATGCGCAGAGACACCGGATGGCGGGTTATCGCGCAAGGCCTGATCATGCATCGAGAAGTTCAGCGCATCCAGGCGGAAACCATCAACGCCGCGTTCCAGCCAGAAGCGTCCGGCCTCGATCAGCGCTTGCTGAACCTCTTCATTGTACAGATTGAGATCCGGCTGCTCTTTCAGAAAATTGTGGAAGTAATACTGGCCGCGTCGCGCATCCCATTCCCAACTCGGCCCGCCAAACACCGATTGCCAGTTGTTTGGCGGCGACCCGTCCGCCTTCGGGTCCGCCCAGACATACCAGTCGGCCCGCGGATTGTCGCGATTGGATCGGCTTTCAATGAACCAGTCATGATGGTCGGATGTGTGCGAATAGACCTGATCAATGATCACCTTCAGCCCCAGCGCGTGCGCCTTTTCGACGACGGCATCGAAGTCCTCTAGCGTGCCGAAGATCGGGTCGACTCCACAAAAATCCGCGACATCGTAGCCGTAATCCGCCATCGGCGAAGTGAAGAAGGGCGAAATCCAGATTCCGTCGACGCCAAGTGAGGCGATGTGATCCAACCCTTCATAGACACCCTTCAGGTCGCCGATGCCATCTCCATTGGTATCGCGAAAACTGCGCGGATAGATCTGATAGATCACGGCGCCCTTCCACCATGGCAACTGGCTCATACTGTCCTGCACAACCGGACTCGTTGCATCAGCGGCACCGCTCATTACTCGACCTCAAACTCAGATTTGCAGACGATCGCGTCCAGCGCCGGAATGGAGAGCGCATAACTCCCCGGTGCCGTCGCCGCCTCTCGGCACGACCCGAGCAAGCTGGTGAACGCACTGGCGCGGCCGTCTACGGCAATATTGATATCCTGCTGGCTGGCTTCCGCATTGATCGCCACGACGATTTCGGTGCCAGCCTCATAATCCACTCGAGAGAACGCAAACACACTGTTTTCCCGATGGGCAAGGCGCGTGATCTGTTCGCCGCGCCGCAAGGCAGGCTCGCTCGATCGAATGCCCGCAAACGTCTTGATCGCGAGATATAGCGGGTGCGACGTATCGAAATTGCTCTGCGCCGTTGTGGCATCGGTCGCAATCAGGTCATTGTCATTGTAGAGATCTGTCTGGCTCGGGAACATGTTCTCGCGCGCCAGCCGATCGCCGCCATCCGACACGAACCCCTGCTCGTCGCCGTAATAGATGGTCGGCACACCACGCGCAAAGAACATCAACGCATTGGCAAGCCGCACGCGCGCGAAGATTTCGTCGTCGCTCATCTCCGGATCAGCCTGACGCAGGAAGCCTGAGAACCGACCCATGTCATGATTGCCCAGGAAGGTCGGCAATTGCCGCGCCGTCTCGGCACCCTTCGCATAAATGACATCGGAGCGGTAAAGCTCGTCCATGAACAAGCCAGGCTTGCCGTCGACGATCAGACCGCGCGCACTGGCTTGAAAGGCAAAATCGAGCACGGTTGGCAGCCCGGCCTCCGTCGTGAAGCGCGCCAGGTGCTGCGGTTTCTGGCTATCGACATAGACCTCCCCGAACATGTGAAAATGGTCGATGCCAAGATCGGATGCATGGTCCAGAATGGCGGGCGCAAAGGTCTGCCAGAACTCGTCGCGCACGTGCTTGGCGGTATCAATTCTGAAGCCGTCGACCTTATAGGCCGTGATCCAGTCCTTGTAGATTTCCAGCATTCCCTCGACGACGCGCGGATGCGCGGTGTTGAGATCATCGAGGCCGACGAAATCGCCGTACAGCGAGTCCTCGTCGACAAAGTCCGTGTCGCCGCGATTGTGGTAATAGATCGGGTCGTTCAGCCATTCGGGAATCTTGACCCCCTCGAAATGCTCGGGAACGAACGGCGTGTAAGCCCAGGTCGGCTCGCTCAGCTTGGCAAAGTTCTCAGCCGTCTGGTGAACCGCATCATCGCCCAGGAAACCGTCATTGATGGCGGCTCCGTCACTGGCCCGGCGCGTCCAGGGATAGTCGCCGATATAACGATACGCGCAACTGAATGTCGGCCCGCCCGTCACTTCCGGGTCATGGCATTCCCGGTAGCCGATAATGTCGGCGGTGTGATTGGTGATGATGTCCATATAGACTTTCATGCCGCGCGCGTGCGCGGCATCGACGAATGTCTTGAAGTCTTCACGCGTGCCGATGTGCGGATCGACATTTGTGAAATCCGTGATCCAGTATCCGTGATAGCCGGACGATTCCTGGCCTGCGCCGCCCTGTACCGGATTGTTCTCGAAAATCGGCGTCAACCAGATGGCGGTCACGCCCATGCCCTGAATATAGTCCAGTCTCTGGGTCAGCCCCTTCAGGTCGCCGCCATGATAGAACCCGTAATCGGTTGGGTCATAGCCGTCTCGCAGGCGTCCGCCTTCGATGCCGCCGCGATCATTGTTGGGATCCCCATTCTCGAAACGGTCAGGCAAGACGAAATAGATGATCTCATCCTCGATCCGCCGGTCAGCCTGCAATTGCGATTGCGCGTGTGCGGCGGGAACAACCTGCACACCCGACTCTGTTTCGCCGGCACCAGCACAGGCCGACAATGCCCCGAGGGCGAAGATTGCCAACAACCCGCTTCCGAGCGTATGATTTGCCATCGGCATACTGTCCTCCCACCGTTTGTTCCGATTGATCTGAAACCATTCTTTTCATCATTTTGCAGTTCTGACAAGCGGCTTTATATACCGTCACCGTTGGTTTTTTCATAAAGTCGAGGAATAATCCAATAATTGGTTGCAATGATTTGCAAAGCCATCATACTCTTTGAAAAACCGATGGGAGACTGAAATGCGATATGTCCGTGCCGCGCTTGTGACCTCTTTTTTGTGTCTCGCCGGTGCCTGTGTGACATCGCCGGATTCGGCGGTCGCCGCCGCAGCGGAGCCGGCCATCGAAGCCACCCGCGATCGGGCCGAAATCACCTCGCCCTCAGGCCTCCTGTCCGTCACGCTGACGGAAACGGACGGGCAGCTGAACTGGCAGGCAACCTGGCGCGACGAGACCATCATCACGCCCTCGGCGCTGGGCCTGGCCTTCAAGGCCGGACCAGACCTGACGCACGGCCTCAGCATTCAGTCCGTGTCATTCGGGTCCGCCAACACCACCTGGGAACAGCCCTGGGGCGAGAGACAATTCGTGCGCGATCACCACAATGAGATGCTCGCCTCGATCCGCTCCGCCGATGGCCGCCAGGCCTTCGCCGTACGGATCCGCGTGTTCGATGATGGGCTCGGCTTTCGCTATGAAGTCCCCGACACCGGCCCGCGCGAGATTGTCGATGAGCTGACAGAATTCCGGATCGACCCGTCTGCGAGGACCTGGTGGATTCCTGGTGCCGGCTGGAACCGCTATGAAGAGCTTTACCATCAGACCTCGCTGCAGGAGGTCTCCCGCGCGCACACCCCGATCACCATGGAGCTGCCAGACGGCGGCCCGTTCCTGTCCATCCATGAAGCCGCGTTGGTGGATTATGCCGGCATGTGGCTGAACCAGCGCCGCCCCGGCACACTCGAAGCAGAGCTCGCACCATGGTCCGATGGCACCAAGGTCAAAGTCGACGGCGCCTTCGTTACGCCCTGGCGCACGCTGCAGGTGTCGGACAATGCCGCCGGACTGGCCAATTCCGATCTGATCCTGAACCTGAACGAACCAAATGCACTGGGCGACGTCTCCTGGGCCAAACCCAGCAAGTATCTCGGCATCTGGTGGTGCATGCACATCAATGAATGCTCCTGGGGTTCTGGAGAGATCCATGGCGCAACCACCGAGCGCACGAAGGACTATATCGACTTTGCCGCCGCACATGGCTTCGACGGTGTGCTCGTCGAAGGCTGGAACTATGGCTGGGACGGCGACTGGTTCTCGAATGGCGAGATCTTCAGCTTCACGGACGCCTATGAGGATTTCGACCTCGACGGGCTCGCCACATATGCGGCCGAGCGCGGCGTCTACCTGATTGGGCACCACGAGACCTCGGGCGCGATCACCAATTATGAAGAACAGATGGGTGACGCTTATGCCCTTTACGAACGCCTCGGCATCCCGGCGATCAAGACCGGCTATGTCGCCGACGGCGGCGAGATCACGCGTCGCGACGCGGAGGGCAAGGTCTACAAGGAATGGCATGACGGCCAGTACGCGGTGAACCACCACCTGCGCGCCCTCAAGCTCGCAGCCAAGCACAAGATTGCCATCAATGCGCACGAGCCGATCAAAGATACCGGCCTCAGACGCACCTATCCGAACGCCTTCTCTCGCGAAGGCGCGCGCGGCCAGGAATATAATGCCTGGGGTCAGCCACCGAACGATCCGGCGCACACCACCATCCTGCCGTTCACCCGGATGTTGTCCGGCCCGATGGATTTCACGCCCGGCATTTTCGACCTGACCTTCGGCAAAGACGTCGGTGAAGACCCGCGCGTCCAGACCACGCTGACCAAGCAGCTTGCACTCTATGTGATGTTGCACAGCCCGATCCAGATGGCGGCCGACCTGCCACGAAACTATGAAACCCATCCGGACGCTTTCGCCTTCATCAAGCAGGTACCGGTGGACTGGGCCGAGTCGATCATGCTGGACGGCTATCCGGGCGACTTTGCCGTCATGGCCCGCAAGGATCGCAATTCCGAGACCTGGTATCTGGGCGCCATCACGGACGAGCAGGCGCGAACCCTCGACGCGTCGCTCACCTTCCTCGACGACGGCACTTATGACGCCCACATCCATATTGATGGCGAAGACGCCGATTGGCGAACCAATCCCTACCCGATGCGTCGCACCACGCAGCAGGTCACGCGCAACGACACACTGTCCCTTCAACTTGCCGCAGGCGGCGGCGCTGCGATCACCTTCACTCCGCCAAAGTAAGGACAGGATCCAACCATCATGCATCAAGTGAAAATTCTTCTGTCAGCCCTCGCGCTCGGCGCCTGTTCGAATGCCGGTCTCGATGCAGCACCAAGCCCGGATGAACCAATTCCGGCACCAGCTCAATTGATCGAGCTTGCGAGCTTTGAGTCAGCTTTCGTCAAGGCTCGGCAAATTTCGGTGTGGCTTCCGCCGGACTATGACGCCAACCGGCCAACCGGCTATCCGGTGATCTATGCGCATGACGGTCAGAACCTGTTCGAGCCCGGCTTTTCCTATGGCGGTGTTGAGTGGGGATTGGACGAGACGGCGTCACGCCTGATGGCAACGGGCGAGCTGCGCCCAGCGATCATTGTCGGCATCTGGAACACTGACCAAAGGTGGCAAGAATACGCGCCACAAAAGGTGATTGAATCCCTCACCGGTGACACCGCCTCCGACTGGCTCGGACCGACTCTGCCAGACCTGCAGGGCGACGCCTATTTGCGATTCATGACGAAAGAACTGAAACCATTCATCGATCGCACCTATCGGACAAACCCGGACCGCAGCCACACCTTCGTCATGGGCTCCAGCATGGGCGGACTGATCTCGCTATATGCCATGGCCGAGCATCCCGACACGTTCAGCCGCGCCGCTGCCGTGTCCGTGCACTGGCCGCTGGCGGAACCGGACGGCGCAATTGCCCGGCAAGCAGACACAGCGATGACGACCTATCTCGAGACCAGCGACCTGGACAGGGCCACACAAACGCTCTGGTTCGATCGCGGCACCGAGACCATGGACGCCGCCTATGCGCCGCACGCGGCGGCGATGGAAGCCTGGTTTCGCGACCACGGCTGGACGCAAGATGAGGCCGTGTTCAAGGCCTATCCAGGAACCGATCACAGCGAAGCGGCCTGGGCCGAACGCGCCGATGAAATTCTGACTTTTCTTCTGACCTACGATCAATCGGAAGATTGATTTTGCGGGCGATCAGAATAGCGCTCGGCGACGATCGGGTAGCGATCCCAAACCGCGTCATCCGAAACCGAGCGCAACAGCTTGATATATTCGGCGTGCGTCCATGCCAGCGGCGTCGCGGAATTGGTGCCCTCGCCAATCACATATCCGAACCGATTGGGCCCGACACCGTCCCAGACCTGCTCCGGCAGGCTGAGGCCGTCATTCGCGAACGATTCCATGCTTGAGACGAGTCGCCGAATGTCGTTGCGCGCCGCGCGGATGTCCGGGTGCTGATCGCCGAATTCGGCTAACATGTCCGCCAGGCGCGCCACCTCGTAATGCCCGCGCTCGCCCGAAAAGAAAGGCCAGACGCGGCCGCGCTGCCCCGGTGTGTTGCCGCCAGCGCGCTCATGATAATTGGTGCCAGCCTCGCCGTCCTCGCCATATCCGTCATTGCCATAGCGCCGCCAGCCAACGCTGCCATCGGGAAACGTGTAGCGAACGCGCAGATTGTCTTCATGTGCGCCGTCCAGCTCGCCAAGCGAGTCGCGAATGCTGGGCGCATTCCAGGCCCGAACACCATAGCGCACAAGCTCCAGAAACCCGCCATCGACGATCTGGTCCTCAGGCAAGCCTGCGCGACCATTATTGTCACTGAGCCGGACCTGGTCGTTCGGATCCTGATTGCCGCTTATGCGCAGGAAATAGCGGCCATCCCCGAGCGATCCACGCGTCGTGAACATCCAGTCCTCAAGACTGGCCTCCAGGGTGTCGGCTGCTGCAAGATAGCTTTCCGCATCGGCGGAATCGCCAAATCGCGCGGCCAGGTCGGCAGCCGCGACCAGGCCGGAAATTACAGCCGCCACAGTCGACGGAGAATATCCCTCCTGCTCCTCCCAACGCTCTTGCTGGGTATAGCCGAGCGACGCTTCAAACTCTGAGTTCCAGAGAATGTCCGGGTGCCCACCCTGGACCAGGAAATCAGCCGCCGGTTTCAACATGGACAGATAGCTGGCGGCGATTTCGTCGTCGGACAACACGCCTTTTTGCCAGAGTTGCCAGCCCAGCATGATCGGCATGGCCGTCTGGTCCTGCTGGATGGCCACCCACTCGATCTCGCCATCGACATGGGTTTTCTGCAGGAACCATCCGGTCACCCCGTCATTTCCGGGCGTGCTGTCGGTCACTTGAACCATTGGCAGGTATCGATATGCCGCCCGCGCCGTGTCCGCATCCCCCAAGGCGACAAAGGCCGATGCGACCTGGAAAAAGTCACGCGGCCAGACGGCCTTGTATCCGGTCTGCGGTATCTCGGCCGAAGCGGTCTCGCCCCACGGGTTGGAAAGCGACGCGATCAACGCGCCGGCATGGGTCTTGTCTTCCATGATCTTGAGATTGATCGCCGACATGCTCGCCAGGTCGCCGCCATCGAGCGCCTGGTCTCGCAGTTTCCACAACTGGTCCAGGGATTCCAGGTAAGACACCCAACCCGCCACATAGTCGTCATAGACCTGAGTGACGTCACGCGCCCGGCTGGCACCAACCGCACGCCTCGCCTCGGCTGCGGTTTCACCAAACCCGAAATAGAGTATCCCCCCGCGCGGCACATCGGGCGGGAACGGCATCTCGATCAGCATTTCAACATTGCCAGGCGCGTCGCCGGTGCTGTCATAGGAATGGCCAGAACGCGCCGCACCCAGCAGGTCTCTCGTACCCACGAACCCGACGGACCGCACGAGATTGAGAGGAAACAAGCCCCCAATCGCGAGCGCTGCGCCCTTATCCTCGGCATAAACGTGACTGCCGTCGACCCAGGCACGATCGCCTGACCCAGTATTTGCCAGCGCCGGATCGACATAGGCGAAGACGCGCAGGTCCTCGCGTTCGGTTTCGAGTTGAAATGTCGAGATCAAGGTTTGATTGTCGGGGTCCGTGAACGCCTGCGCGCGCAAAACTGCGGCACCGCCATCGAATGTCATCTCCTGCATATGGAGCGGAACAGGTTGTCGCTCCCCCGTAACCGTTTCTCTCACCGGATAAGCCGCCATGGTGTCAGGCTCGATCACGCCATCCGGCCCGACCACCAGGTACCGGATCTCGCGAATCTGCGCTTCGTGGATGAGTCCCCACATGACCTCTGTCACGCGGTCTTCCGTGACCGAAAACCAGACCTTTGAGATCGGCGCCGTCGCGCTCTGATCAGAATATTGCCCCTGATCGTCATAAGCTTCGTAAGCCGTTCCGATGCCGATTTTCTGCGCATTGGACCAGGTTGGCGGCGCGCCCGGAGCGCCAGGCGCGATCACTGTCCGCACCCCGCCATCGTGCGGCGGGGCACACGCCGAGACCAGCAAGACCAAGCCGGCAGCCCAGATACGCATTGCCAATCCCACGCGACCCTCCCGTTTTTCCAATCGCAAATTTTTGCAACTTAATGCACATTGTCTGCAATCAAACGAGATCGGTCAACCGCATTTTATTTTCGCCACCGATTGTCAAACTGCCCTGAATGAGGTTTAACGACCTGTGAGAGCGTATCGATAAATATACGCCCGTGGGAGGAACTGAAGATTGATCAAGCGCATACTGCCTGCATTCGCCATCCTGGCTGCGTCCGCCTGCGCACATGTGGAACCGGTTTCGCAAATTTATGCAAATACTGACGTCGAAGCGGACAAGTATGCACCTGAGCCTTATGTTCAGGTGAACCATCCTGAGTGGACCAAGGACGCGGTCATCTACCAGATAAACCTGCGGCAGTTTACGCCAGAAGGCACTTTTTCCGCCGCACAATCCCACCTGCCCCGCCTCAAGGAACTGGGCGTCGATATTCTCTGGCTGATGCCGATTCATCCCATTGGTGAGCGCAATCGCAAGGGGACTTTGGGAAGCCCGTACGCGGTCAAAGACTATTTCGGCGTCAATCCGGAGTTCGGCACAGAATCCGATTTTCGCGCCTTCATCGATGCCGCTCACGCGCACGGTTTCAAGGTGATCCTGGACTGGGTCGCCAATCATACGGCCTGGGACAACCCGCTCGTGGCAGAACATCCTGATTGGTACGAAACCGACTGGAAGGGTGACTTTCACCCGACGCCCTGGACCGATTGGGCTGACATTATCGATCTGGACTATGACAATGCGGACCTTCGCGCCTACAAGATCCGCGCCTTGAAATACTGGGTCGAAGAGTTCGGTGTGGACGGCTATCGCTGCGATGTCGCCGGTTATGTACCGCTTGATTTCTGGGAAACGGCGCGCGCCGAGCTCGACAAGATCAAGCCGGTTTTTATGTTGGCGGAATGGCAACAACGCGACTTGCACCAGCACGCCTTTGACGCGACCTATGGCTGGGCCTGGAAGGAAGCCGCTCAACGCATTGCCAAGGGTCAGTCAGACGCTGGCGACCTGCGCGGCTTCCTCGGCGATCACATCTCGACCTGGCCGCGCGACGCCTATCGCATGTTGTATACGGAAAACCACGACCAGAATGCGTGGGACGGATCCACCGGGGCGATTTATGGCGACGCCTATCACGCCATGCTGATCCTGTCCTTTGTCACCGAAGGCATCCCGCTGATTCACAATGGCCAGGAAGTCGGCAACCAGAATCAGCTCGAATTCTTTGAGCGCGACCCGATTGACTGGGGCGACCACCGCCATCCCGACAGCGAGCTGATCAAACAATTGATCGCTCTGAAGAAAGCCAATCGCGCGCTTCATAACGGCGCAGCGGGCGGTCGCACGATCCCGGTCAGCACCGACAATCCGGGTCAAATCCTGAGCTTTGCTCGGGAGATGGACGGCAACAAGGTTCTGGTCTTCTTCAATCTGTCAGATGCGCCAGCTGACTTCCAGATCACCGATGGTCCTGTCGCCGGCGCCTGGACAGATGCCTTGTCCGGCACTGGCGACACCATTCGACTGGGCGCCACACGCACGTATGGACCTTGGCAAGGCAAAGTCCTAATTTCAAACGATAAAACCCAATAGCGGAGAACGATCATGGCCGTATCAGGGAGCACGCCCGCAGCGGATGACGGCATTCGCAAGCCCAATCTGAACCTGTTCCAGATCGTCAATATGTCGTTCGGATTCTTCGGGATCCAGATCGGCTTTGCCCTGCAGAACGGCAATGTCAGCCGCATCTTCCAAACGCTGGGCGCGGACATGAGCACGCTGCCCCTGTTGTGGCTGGCCGGACCGATTACGGGCCTGATCATGCAGCCGATCGTCGGCTATTTCAGCGACAAGACCTGGGGACCGCTCGGACGCCGGCGACCTTATTTCCTGGTTGGCGCCATCCTGACGACGCTGGCCTTGTTCATCATGCCAAACTCGCCCTGGCTGTGGGTCGCGGCGGGGACACTGTGGATCCTCGATGCCAGCCTCAACATCACGATGGAACCGTTCCGTGCCTTTGTCGGGGACATGCTTCCGAGCAAGCAGCGCCCGCTGGGCTATTCCATGCAGACCATCTTCATTGGCGCGGGCGCCGTGCTTGCCTCCGTCGCGCCGTTCGTCTTCAACGCGCTCGGTGTCTCGAACGAGGCCGCCGAAGGGGTCATCCCGGACAATGTGAAATGGTCATTCTATATCGGCGGCGCGGCCTTGTTCATGGCGGTCATGTGGACGGTGTTCTCGACCAAGGAATACTCACCGGAAGAGCTCGAGAAATTCGGCAAGGACGAAGACAATATTTTCGAACAGGAAGGCGGCATCGACAAGGATGAGCGCCCGGATTCCGGTTTCTTCGTCAAATGGGGCCTGATCATCGCCGCCATCGGCGCCGCCTTTACCGTATTGGTCAATCTGACCGCCGGCGATCAACAATTCTACATTCTCGGTGGCGGCTTGGTCTTCCTTGGCCTGCTTTATCTCTGGAACAGCCAATTGGTGCGCAGCGACCGCAATGCGCGTAATTTCCTGTCGGATGTGCTGGGCGACCTGACGACCATGCCCAGCGTCATGAAACGCCTCGCCGTCGTGCAGTTTTTCTCCTGGGTCGGCCTGTTCATCATGTGGATCTACACCACTCCGGCCG
Organism: Henriciella sp.; assembly: GCA_965228095.1. GTDB lineage: Bacteria > Pseudomonadota > Alphaproteobacteria > Caulobacterales > Hyphomonadaceae > Henriciella. The sequence goes on from OZ245793.1 coordinate 24,058, forward strand.
TCGCGCTGCAGGCTTGGGGCACGGCCGATGCGGCCTCCGGTGCCTATCAGGATGCCGGCGACTGGGTCGGCATCATGTTTGCGGTCCAGAATGGTGTCGCAGCTTTGTATGCGTTCGTGATTGCCAGCATTGCCCGCAAAGTCGGTACACGCAGCCTGCACGCCTTCAACCTGCTGGCCGGCGCGGTCGGGTTTGTCGGTTACCACCTGTTCGGCTCTCAATATGGGTTACTGATCCCGATGGTCGGCCTGGGCATGGCCTGGGGATCGATCCTGGCGCTGCCTTATGCCATTCTCGCCGACGCGCTGCCGGTCCGGAAGATGGGCATCTATATGGGCATCTTCAATTTCTTCATCGTGCTGCCGCAAATCCTGGTTGGCGGAACCATGGGCCCGATCCTGCGGACCCTGGAGACCAGCGTCGCGCCGCTGGTCGGCGGCGTGCCCTTGCTGGCCGTCCTGTTCGGCGCCGCGAGCTTCTGTCTCGCCGCTTTTGCCATGAGCTTCGTCAAGGTCGATGGTACTCGCTGACACCACGCATGGCAGCGCCTGACGCCAATTCAGCGCCGCGGCAACCACGGCGACTCACAATCGCTCGGATGAAGCGTCATTCGCGGTGCGTAAACTGGGCGGTTCAAGTAACTGTGAGCGCGTGGTATCGAGTGGTGAGTTGAGTTTTCCGAGATCACACGGCAATCGGGGACTGTAAACGGGAGTCAATCCGACACGAAGAAGGCGGCTCGACATGGCCAAGACTGAAGGTTCAAAAGCGTCACAGCCCGATATCGGTACGCCGTCCAAGTTTCAGCGTACGGTGAACTATTTCAAAGGCATCCGGATTGCCGATGGCGTCATCCACGTAAAGACCACAGGGCAGCAGATCCCGATCGACACCAAGCTGCTGATCAGCGTCATCGCGGTCCTGCGCATGTACCTGTATTTGTTCGGCGTGAAGTTCTTCAGATGGCTGCGGCGCGCGACGCCGACGGAGAATATTGCGTTTTATCCGGAGCAACCGGCCTTCTGGTACAATATCTGGATTGATGTGCAGATTTCCGGGTTGCGGCTGTGCGAAAACACGGATGACGCAGACTTTGTCTTCGTGTTTGACGACACGACCAAAACCGATGTGGACCTGACCAAAGTTGGATCAGAGAAGATCCTGATCAACCACCGCATCACCGACGTGTCCAAGAAAACGGTCGGCGCGGTGTTCGAAGACGTGTTCGGCTATCCGATCAGCATCGATCCATTGACGTATAAAGGGCGCGGCATTCGCAAGTCGGACGAAAACGGCACTCATGATGGAAAGGTGCTGGAGTTTCCGATCCGCGAGGATCAGGTCATGCCGCATTTTGCCTATCAGAGGCTGGTCGAGACGATCAACGAGTCTGGCGTGTGCGAGGAGTATCGCGTCGCGTTTGTCTTTGGCCGGATCGCGGTCGTATATCACAAGTACAAAGCCGTCGAGCGCCGGTTCGGCACCGAATATCTCGATGTGAAACTTCGATCCGCAGAAGATGTCTTTTCACGCGCTGAGGTGGAGCGACTGGTCACGTTTTGTGAGCAGATGGGGCTCGATTTCGGTGCCATTGATGTGCTGCGGGACAAGCACTCCAAGCGCATTTACGTAGTCGACGTGAACAAGACCTGCATGCCGGTCCTGTCGCTGAAATTCGCCGTTCAGATGGACGCCCACAGACGCATCAGCATGGCGCTTCTGAAAGGGCTCGACGAAAAGCTGTCGGTCAGGCCGTCGAAGACGGCCCCGGCACCTTCACACACATTGGCCTCGGCTCGCGGCTAGACCTCGTCAGTGAGGCGGGATCGCGGACGGAGTGTCAATGCCCGCGCCCCTGCCCTGCCCAACCCCGCTTACTCGCTCAAGGCATCGACGCGGTCATTGATGATGATCACCTCGCCATAGCCGAGCGCCTCAAGCCGCGAGGCCTGCGTCTCGGCGTCGCCGACAATGACGATATTCATTGCGTCCGGTCGGACATATGCATTCGCCAACTCCTGAACCTCGCCTACGGTCAGTGCTTTGACGGCGGCCACTTGCTGCGAAACATAGTCATATGGCAGGTCATAGTCGGCAATGTCGGAGAGGACGTTCAGTTTCGCCCCGAGTGACTCGAAGCGGCGCGCCTGGCTCTTGGTGAAGAAGCTCTGTGTCACCTCGAGATCATTTTCGGTGAACGTGTCTGCATAGTCACTCATGATGTCGCGCACGAGGCTCGCGGCTTCCAAAGTCACATTCGAACGAACGCCGCTGCCAATCAGGAACGTGCCGACCTGATCGGTGCCGCTGAAGCTGGATCGAATGCCATATGTGTATCCTTTGCCTTCGCGCAGCTCCTGCGTCAGGCGCGATGCGAACCCGCCGCCACCGAGACGGTAGTTCATGACGCCAGCGAGATCATAATCCTCATCGGTTCGCTTGAGCGCGGGATAGCCCAGTCGGAACACAGATTGCGAGGACCCGGGAACATCGTAGAAATAAACCGTCGACTGTTCCGGCGCCGCCGGCATGTCTGCTTGTGGTATCACGACATCACGACGCTGCCAGCGGGATGCCAATCCGTCCAACGCTGCCATCACGTCCTCATCCGCGACGTCGCCAACGACGCGGAAGCTGGCCAGATGCGGCGACAGATTGGACTCCTTCCAGGCTTTGAGATCTTCCATCGTGATCGCCGAAAGGCTCGACTCGCTGCCGAGTGCGCTTCGGGCGCGCATGCTGTCATCCCCGTAGGTCACCAGATTGTAGGCCCGCGTCGCAATCGCATTGGGCTGAGCGCGCTGCGCCTGAATGGCGTCGCGCGTGCGGGACACGGCGAGATCAAACTCGGTCTCATCCCAGCGTGGTTCGAGCAATGCTTCTTCGACCAGCGCGATCGTGGCGCTGAAATTGCGCGCCAGCGTCTCGCCGTTGATCTGGAAGCTTTCATTGAAGACGTCGACCGTCACGTCCGCGCCGAGCAATGCGAACGCATTGTCAAGCTCGGCCGGGGTCTTGCTTGCCGTTCCCTTGGTGAGAATCTCGGCGAGCAGATTGGCCGTCCCGGCGGTTTCTGGCGTGTCGAGCAAGTGTCCACCGTCAATGACGAGAGAGAACCTTACGAGCGGTAATTCGCCGTCAGAGATACCGATGACCTTGATGCCATTGGCCATCTCGCTTTCCCAGACCTCTGGCGTGGCAAGCTCTGGTGCCGCGCCATATGAGGGTTCAACGCTGCGATCGATCAAAGATGGCGTGCGTTCATAGTCCGCATTGGATGTCGGGTCGATGTCTGCTTCGGCGCCTTGGACGATCGGTTCGATCACCACTTCGGCTTCGGTGGACCCGTCCAGCGCGAGACCGGGCTCGCCCTTCGGCACGAAACTCGCGGCGACGTGCGGCTGGCTTTTGATATAGGTCGCATAGACGCGTCGCACGTCATCAGCTGTCACCGCCTGCAGGCGCGCAAGATCTTCATCAATGTAACCCGCATCGCCAGCGAAGATGCTGTACTGCGCCAATTGCGCCCCTTTTCCGAGGACGCCATTCAACGCCCGGTAAAAGTTCAGTTCCTGGCGCACTTTCACGCGTTGCAAGGCTTCATCCGAGATCGGTTCCGCTTCGAACCGGGCAAATCCCTTCTGCAAAGCGGCATCGACATCGTCCAGGTCGACACCTTTGAACGCGCTCACCTGCAACAGCATTTCGCCGGCAATCTCGCTGTCATAGACGAAGGAGCTGACCGATGCGGCGACTTGTTCCTCATCGATCAGCACTTCATTGAGCGGCGCTTCCTTGCCATCGGTCAGCAACTCGCTAAGGACCGCCAGCGGATAGCTGTCAGGGTGGTACTGCTCCACGGTCGGCCAGGTTATGGTGAGCTGCGGAAGCTGAGCAAAATTATCCTCGTGATAAAGGCGCACGGTGTCTTCGATCGCACCTGGCTGCGCCTTCAGCGGCTCGATTTCCGGGCCTCGCGGAATCTCAGCAAAGTAACGGTCGATCCAGGCCCTGACCTGGTCCGGGTCGAAGTCGCCCGTCAGGGTCAGCGTCACATTGTTCGGCGTATACCAGGCCCGGAAAAATTCCTTCACGTCATCCAGGGTTGCTGCCTGCAGGTCTGCCAGTGAGCCGATGACCTGCCAGTTATATGGGTGCCCTTCCGGATAAAGCGCTTTGTGCAAGACATAGAACGTGTGCCCATACGGCCGGTTGTCGACGCCTTGGCGTTTCTCGTTCTTGACTACCTGCTTTTCTTTTTCGAGCACCGGTTCGGTCACCGTGTTGATGAACCAGCCAAGCTTGTCGGCTTCGGCCCAGAGCATCTTCTCGAGCGCGTCGTTCGGCACGGTCTGCAAGTAGTTTGTGCGATCGCGGCTGGTGGAACCGTTGGCGCCGGATCCGCCAATGCGGGCTGAAAGGCGATCAAGACCACCGGGTCCGAGGTTCTCGGATTCGAGAAACAGGAGATGCTCAAACAGGTGCGCGAACCCGGTGCGGCCCGGCTTTTCGCGCGCTGACCCCACATGCGCGGTCAAATTGACCGCGACGACTGGATCGGAACGATCGATGTGAAATATCACCGTCAATCCATTGTCCAGCGTGTAGCTTTCATATGGCAGCAGCGACGGCGTTTCTGCCACCGGTTCGGTGGTTGTCTCGACCTCTTCCGTCATAGCGGGTTCTGATGGGGTGACGGGCGCATCGAGCACCGCACACCCCGAGAGCACCGCGGCCGCAGATACAGAAAGGAGGAAGGATTTGGTCATGACGGAGGTCCCCAAAGGCAAAGACGGTTAAGATTCGCATCAGGTATAGAATGACTTCATCTGAGCGGCCAATAAATTCGAATGAAATGCCGCGAGCGCGCGATCTGCGTGATGGCGGCCCGATTACGGCAGTGATTTCTCAAAGCGCCTCTTCGGATTGCGCCTTCTGCGCATCAAAATCCTCGAAGTACTGCTTCAGATCGCGTCGAATTTCCGGAGCCAGAATGTACAGGCCGATCAGGTTCGGAATGGCCATGACGAAAATCAGCGCGTCGGCGAAATCGAGGATGGCCTCGAGCTTCACCGCCGCCCCGATGACGATGAACACACAGAAGATCAGGCTGAAGGCAAATTCCTTGCTGCGCCCTTCCCCGAAGACGTACGTCCATGCCTTGGTGCCGTAATAGGCCCAGGCCAGCATGGTCGAGAACGCGAACAGGACGGCGGCGATGGAAAGCGGCACCGGAGACCATGAGATCTTGCTCTGGAACGCGGCAGAGGTCAGCTCGATGCCCTGCAGATCGCTGGCCATGAATGTCTCTGGTGGAAACGTGGTGATGATGACCAGGCCTGTCAGCGTGCAAATCACGACGGTGTCGATGAACGGCTCCAGCAGGCCAACAAAGCCTTCGCTGATCGGCTGATCGGTCGTCACAGCTGAATGCGCGATCGCCGCCGATCCAATGCCGGCTTCGTTGGAGAATGCTGCGCGTTGGAAGCCGATAATCATGATCCCGAGGACGCCGCCGGCAGCGCCCGACGGCGTGAAAGCGCCGGTGAATATGGACGTCACCGCATGCGGCAGGTTGCCGGCGTTCAAGGTGATAACGGTCAGCGCACCGACAATGTAGACCAGGATCATGAACGGCACCAATCGCGAGGTCACGCGGGCGATCGACTTGATCCCTCCAAGTATGATCAGCGCGACCAGCACGGCCAGGCCGACGCCGACCATCCAACCCTTGCCGGCGAGCGGTCCCGTTTCACCGCCGGTGACGTGCAACAGCTGAACATAGGACTGATTGGACTGGAACATGTTGCCGATGCCGAGGCAGCCAATGATGATGCTGATCGCATAGAACAACCCGAGAAACTTGCCGAGCGAAGGCAGGCCACGGGCCGACAGGCCGGCACGAAGATAATACATCGGGCCGCCGGATACGGTGCCGTCAGCATTCACCTGGCGATACTTCACACCGAGCGTACACTCGACAAACTTGGTCGTCATGCCGACCAGGCCAGCAACGATCAGCCAGAAGATCGCCCCTGGTCCACCGATCGAGACGGTGATCGCGACGCCGGCTATATTGCCGATTCCAACGGTGCCGGAGACGGCCGCCGTCAACGCCTGGAAGTGTGTGATCTCGCCGGTGCTTTCTGGTTTGGCGTACTTGCCGCGTACCACGTTCACGGCATGACCAAACCCGCGGACATTGATGAATCCCAGATACACGGTGAAGAAGCAGGCGCCGAAGATCAGCCAGCAGACAATCAGTGGCACCTCGGATCCCGCGATCGTGACCTGATAGAAGATGAAACTCGAAACCGCGTCGGTGACGGGTTGGACAAGCTCATTAATGGCCTGATCCAGGCTTTGGGTCTCTGACATCGCGATCTCTTTCTTGGTGAACGTCAAGCGTCTGATGATGACGACGAGTCGGAGACAGCCGCTATCGGGACCTAGATTGATCTGGTCAGGTATATGCTTGTCAAGATTGCCAGCGCCATGAAGCCGGTGGTGACCGTCATGATGAAGAGCGGTCGCTTGCCATGCGCGAACACGTCGGAGACGCTGGTCGACATGCCGATCGCCGCGAGCGACACGATCAGCGCCCACTTCGCTGCCTGATTGCCCCATTCGATGACCGGCGCCGGCACGAGGTTGAGGCAGCTGAAGATCGCCAGTCCGCAAAACGCGACCAGGAAAGGCGGAAAGTAGGCCCCGAACGTGTGCGGGGCACGGTCGGACGTCTCGGTCGATTTTGCGCGCGCCAGGACGGAAATAAGGAACACGATCGGCAACAGCATCGAGACGCGCAGCATCTTCAGCACGACAGTGATGTCGCCGGTCTCATCAGAGACCGCGTACCCCGCGCCGACGGCCTGCGACACGTTGTGGATGCTGCCGCCCAGCAGCAGGCCTGCCTCGGCCTCGGACAGGGCCAGGGTGCTGGCGATCACGGGGTAGGCAAACATGGCCAGGGTGCTGAGCCCCGTAATGCCGGCAATGGTGATGGTCAGCTGCCGGTCGCGGGCGTCGCATTTCGGCATCGCCGCACAGATCGCAGCCGCCGCCGACGCCCCGCATATGGCCACCGCACCGCCCATCAGAATGCCGAACTTGCGGTCCTCCCTGAGCAGCTGCGCAAACCAGACGCCGAACAGGATCGTCACTCCGAGCCCGCCGATGACGATGGCGGCCGACAGCCATCCGGCGCTGACCAGATCGGCAAGGTCGATCCGAAGACCGAGCAAGGCGACGCCGATATAAAGCAGGTTGTGCCCGGTCCAGCTGAGACCATCCTTGAGCGCGGGGAAGGTCGACAGCCGATGCAGCGCGAGCCCCATGATGACGGCCAGCATCAAAGCCGGAATGGCCGTCACGGAACTGAGCAAGATCGCGGCGACGCCGAGGACAGCGCTGAACAGCAGGCCGGGCATGACGCGCCGCCAGGGCGCGGATTGGGCGGGCGAGACCAACATCACACGGTCACCCCGAAAAAGTGCGACAACCAGTTTCGGACTTCCACTGTCTTGATGTCGAAATCCTGAACGTCGGCATCAATGCCGTAGGCCCAGGCGAGATCCTGTCGCTGGTCATCATCGGCCAGGGCCCGCATGTCAGAAACATAGGCCGCCGCTGCCGCGCGATCCCGGAACACGCCCTGGGCGATCAGTGCGTCGGCGCGACCTTCGGCCAGTCCGGCAATCTCGGCGCAGTCATATTCGGGGTGGTACTGAACGGCCCAGAATGTGCCACGTCCATGGGCAACCTCAAGCGCCTGGACCGGCGCGAAGGCATTGCCGGCGAGCAGGGTTGCCCCGTCCGGCAAGCGCGTGACGATATCCGCATGCGACGTGAACCCGTCGAACACAGGCGGCTTGCCCTTGAACATGGGATGTTTCAACCCAGCCTCATTCAGGCTGATTTTTCGCGCGATCCCGAACTCGCGTCCCTTGGGATTGAGGTCGACCTCGCCGCCAGCTGTCTTGGCCGCGAGCTGCGCCGCCCAGCAGCTTCCGAACTGAGGCACGCCCCGGTCGAAGAAGGCACCGCACAGATCAATGTGGCGCTGCACGATTTCATTCGAGCTGGAAAAGAACAGATTGGATCCGGTCCAGCACACCCCATCATAATCTGACGGATCAATGTCGACTGGCTCCTGATGCGAGATTTCCGCGATGTCGATCTCATCCGTGTCGACAAATCGTGCAAGAAGCTGGGCATACAGCGCCCCGGCCCGGGTTGCGCCCGACCGTGCGAGAAAGGCCATGCCTTCCGTGTCGTATCCGTCAATGACCAGGAGTTTCGGCATTGTGATCGCCTATTTCAACGCGTCGCCGTTGACCGTGATCCGATAGATCAGACGTTCATACTGTTCATAGTCATTGAGCGCCGCATGCTGGACGATGCGGTTGTCCCACATCGCCACCATGCCTTTTTCCCAGCGGAATCGGCACTGAAAATCGATGCGCACGGCATGCGCACACAAATACGCGATCAGGGGTCGGCTTTCCTCGATCGACCAGCCTTTGAACTGGCGCGTGAAAAGCGGGTTCACATACAGCGCCTTCTTGCCGGTGACCGGGTGCTTGATGATGACCGGATGTTCGACGGTTTCGGTGATGATGTCGCTCTTCATGTAAGCGATCGGTCCGTCACCATCATATTTTTCCAGCGCCGTCGGTGAGGTATAAGCTTCCTCGGCAGAGTGGATCGCGACCATCCCTTCCAGGGTCTCCTTCAATCCGTCGGAGAGTTTCTCATAGGCCAGCTGCTGGTTGGCAAACAGTGTGTCGCCACCAACCGGTGGAATGATCTCGGCGTACAGGATGGAGCCGAGGCTGGGTTTCTCGAAAAAGGAATTGTCGGTGTGCCAATCCGTCCCGAAGGTGGCGGTCGTGCCAGCGGGCTTGTGCATCTTGATGATCTCGGGATGGCCTTCCATGCCCTTCACGATCGGATGAACCTCGAGTGTGCCGAAGCGCCTGGCAAACCGGGCATGGTCCTCAAACGACATGTCCTGCCCGCGAAAGCAGATCGCGCCGAACTCGAACAGGGCGGCTCGAATCTCCTCGAATTGCGCCTCACTGAGCGACGCCGACAGGTCAACGCCGGATATCTCCGCCCCCATGGCACCGGTCAGGCGTTCCACTTTGATGGTCTTGTAAATCAGGTCAGACATGTTCCAGCCTTTCGTGTCAGGGATGTTCGGGAAGTTTGAAATGGTAGGATTTGGGGCGCGTGAGCTGCTCGTATCCGAGCGCCGATAACGTGCAGCCGCGGCCGGAATTCTTGACCCCTGTCCATGCCAGCGTGGGGTCGAGATAGTCGCATCGATTCATGAACACGGTGCCGGTTTCCAGCGCTTCGCCGAGCCAGCGCGCAGCACCGGCATCCTTGGTCCAGATCGACGCTGTGAGCCCAAACGCGCTGTCATTCATCAATGCCAGCGCTTCGTGATCGTCGGCGACAGGCATGATGCCGACGACGGGCCCGAAACTTTCGTCGATCATCACCGACATGGAATGATCAACCTCGGTCAGCACCTGCGGTGCCAGATAGGGACTGCCCCAGTTTGCGTCGACCGGCAGGTGGGGCTTCGCGCCAGCCTCAATGGCGTCGGCAATCTGTTGCCGGACCGCGTCAGCACCGTTTGCCGAGGCCATGGGACCGAGCGTCGTCTCCGACTTGCGCGGATCGCCGAGAACCAGCGACTTTGCGTAATCTACGACGCCTGAAACGATGGTCTCGAAATGGCTCGCGTGAACATAAATGCGCTCGATGCCGCAGCAGGATTGCCCGCTATTGAAGAATGCCCCGTCCGCCAGCGTCGCGGCAGCGGCAGCAAGGTCAGCGTCATCTCGAACGTAGGCCGGGTCTTTTCCGCCAAGTTCCAGTCCAGCGCCGATAAATCTTGATGACAACGCCTCGGACACCGCACGCCCACCGCCAACGGAACCAGTGAAGGCGACATAGTCGATGCGCGTGTCCTTGATCAGGGATGCGGTTTGATCATGCGTCAGGAACAAGGTCTGGAACACGCCGTCTGGCAACCCGGCCGCCTCGAACGCATCCTTGTAGCGAAGCGCCACCAGCGGCGTTTGCGTGGAATGTTTCAGGATAACCGCATTGCCGGCCGCCAAAGCCGGGATGATGGCGTTCACCGATGTGAGAAATGGATAATTCCATGGCGCCAGAACAGCGACGACGCCGACGGGTTCGCGCACGATGCACCGATCAAATCCCGGTATCGGATCAGGTTTGACCGTTTCAAGCGCTGATTCTGCGATGTCCAACATCGCTTCGCCACGCTCGATAACGCCTCCGATCTCGCCAGGCGCGTACTTGATTGGCCGTCCCATCTGGTTTGTGATCTGAAGGCCAATCTCGTCGCGGCGGTCGGACAGGTGCTTCAATGCAATTCTCAAAGACTCTGTTCTCGCCTGCAGGGGCATCGCCCGCCAGGCCGCCTGCCCGACCTTGGCCAAGCTCAGAGCGCGCGACGTCTCTTCATCGGAGCTGAACGCGCCGGCATGAACAACCTGTCCATCAATCGGGGATACGCATTTGAATCCGGACATTGCGTTGAGGCCTTGATGTCTGAGAAAATGAAAATATCGGATTGAATTTTCATTTTCAATGAAAAATTGGCACTCATTTTTCACTTTTTGGGGTTATGTATCAAACCATGTCTGACAGATCGAACGCTGTTCCGCTCCAGGACGAAGAACGCGCCCTCCTGGGCAAGGACCTCAAGACCTTGCGCAAAAATCGCGGTTTGACACTCGCCGCCCTGGCCGCAAGCGCAGGTTGTTCTGTGGGTTATCTCAGCGAAGTCGAGCGAGGAGAGCGGATCGTCTCCATCAAGCTCTTGCGGTCCATCGCCGACGTCTATGAGCTGCCGCTCGGTTGGTTCTTTTCGCATCAAGGCCAGTCCGCCGAGGAGCGCGGAAAAATCGTTCGCGCCAAACATCGCAAACGAATTGGATCGCGCGAAGACGGTTTGATCGAGGAACTGGTCTCGCCCGATCTCAGCGGAGCGTTCGAGATGTTCCTGACCCGGATCGAGCCGGGTGCCAAGTCCAATGGCGACCTGTTCAGGGGCGTTGAGGAAGAAGGTTACATTGTCAGCGGACAGCTGACGCTGGTCATCGGCGATCAGAGCTTTTCCCTGGAGAAAGGCGACAGCTTTCGCATCCACAAGGAAACGTTTTCCTGGCACAATCCCGGAAGCAGTGTCACGCAGGTCCTGTGGGTCACAAGTCCACCCGTTTATTGAGCCCGGGTCAATGGCTGGCGACTATCCGTCGATCCGTTTCAGCCCGGATTTGAACCGCTTCCAGTTGTCGACATAAACTTGTGCGGATCCCTTGATCATCATCGCCTGCGGCGCGCTGATTTCCTTCACCACCTTTCCCGGTGCCCCCATGACGAGGGAGTTGTCGGGAATGACCTTGCCCTCCGGAATCAGCGCATGCGCGCCGATGATGCAATTCTTACCAATGACAGCACGGTTGAGCACCGTCGCGCCGATTCCGATCAGCGATTCGTCGCCAATCGTGCAGCCATGGAGCATCACCATATGACCAATCGTGACATCCTTGCCGATTGTCAGCGGGCAGCCAATATCCGTGTGAAGCACGCTGCCATCCTGAATGTTCGAGTTTTCGCCGATCGTGATCGGATCATTGTCCCCGCGCAGAACGGCGTTGAACCAGACCGAAGAATTCTCGTGGAGAATCACATTGCCCAGTACGCTGGCATTTTCGGCCACCCAATAATTTCCTGACTGCGGAAGTGTTGGGCAAACCCCATCCAAATCGTACAAAGCCATAGCATTCTCCCATCTAATGTTTCGCTTGCGGATTATCGCTGTCACACTCGGTTAACCCTATTAGGTTGTAATTCAAGATAGAGATTCGGAAGGACGATTGCCGATGGTCCACAGACCGTCTTTGCAAATATCACCGCCGACCAGGGCCCCAGGTTCAGGTTCGGATGCAAAGTCCCTCCTCGCTGTTTTGTTAACCGCTGCGCCTTTGGCTCGGCGGTTTTTTTCTGCCCGAAGCTTAATCCAAAAAGGAGATCCTCATGGGTAAACGCGCAGCCACGAAACGCCAGAAAGCACAAGCCGCCTTCGACGCTTCGAACTTCTTTGAAAAAGGCGCCGCCCGTGAAACACAGCTCTATGCCATCCCTGGCGGAAGCGACGCCTGGCATCCCGACGACGCAGATAAACCGAAACGCCCGGAGCCAGCGCACGGATCCCGAAATCAGAGATATCAGAAGACTGTTAAGCCTCGATCTGAAAACCAGGCCCGCTTGCTGGAAGCGCTGGAAGACAAATCACTGGTCTGCGCGCTTGGACCTGCCGGAACGGGCAAGACTTATCTGGCGATCTGCAAGGCCGTGGAGGCGCTTCAGAAAGGCAAGGTCGCCCGGATCATCCTGTCTCGACCCGCTGTCGAAGCCGGCGAGCAGATCGGCTTCCTGCCCGGTGCCATGGAAGACAAACTCGCGCCTTATTTGCGCCCGCTCTACGATGCGCTGTCGGATCGCCTTAGCCCGCAGCAATTGAAACACATGATGTCAGAGGGCCTGATTGAAATTGCGCCGATCGGGTTCATGCGCGGACGCACGCTGAACAACGCCTTTGTGGTGATCGATGAAGCCCAGAACTGCACCTATACGCAGATCAAGATGCTGCTGACCCGCCTCGGCTGGCACTCGACCATGGTGGTCACGGGAGACCCCGCCCAGAGCGATTTGCTGCCGGAGCTGTCCGGACTTGGAAAGGCAGCCGACCGGCTCGAGAAACTGTCCGGAGCGTCAGTGATCAGGCTGGAAGGTCAGGATGTGGTGCGCCACCCACTGGTCGCGGAAATGCTGGACGTGCTCTAGCCGCCGCGAACCGGCAACCATCGATACAAGACGAGCGCGAAGTCCCCTTCGCGCTCGTTTTCTGTGTGGCGTTTATTCGCCGAGTTCGGTCGGATAGGCCGGCGCGTCTGTCGGCACCGGGCTCGGATTGGTTTCCAGCTGACGCAGGATCTCGGCAATCGCGGCTTCGAGCTGTGAGTCCCGTCCGTCATTGGTCGCCAGCGGGTCGAGGGCGACCTCGATGTCCGGTGCGACGCCTTCATTCTCGACGCTCCAGTCGTAATTGGCGTCGTAGAAGCGGAAGTATGGCACCACCAGAAAGCCGCCATCGACAAGGCCAGGATTGGCTGAAATGCCGATCAGGCCGCCCCAGGTGCGCGTGCCCATCAGCGTGCCGATGCCCATCTGACGGAAGCTGTAAGGCAGGAAATCCCCGCCACTGCCCGCATCCTGGTCGATCAGCATCAGTTTCGGTCCGAACATGGCCCCGCCTGGCGTGTTGAAGGTCAGGCCGTCGCGGTCTTTCCACCCGGACAGATAGGTCCGGCTGAGCACATCGGTGATATAGTTCGCCGCTTGTCCGCCGCCATTCGAGCGTTCATCGATGATCATCGCATCCTTGTCGGTTTGCGAGAAGAACATGCGATTGAAGAACGTATATCCGGCGCCCGCCGTGTTCGGCAGGTAGACATAGCCAACGCGCCCATCGGTCGCTGCCTCTACCGCCTTGCGATTGCCTTCGACCCAGGACCACAGGCGCATGAAGAATTCATTGCCCACCGGTTCGACCACGATGTCGCGAGAATTGCGGCCGTTCGCGCGGTCTGAAACGGTCAGCGTCACCTGCTTGTCAACGGTTCCCGCCAGATGCTCGAAAATGTTCGACCCGGCGCCGAGATCTCGGCCATTGATGGCAATGATGTAATCGCCTTCCGACACGTCGAGCCCCGGTACGGCAAGCGGGCCTTGCACCGTCGGATTCCAGTTCTCGCCCGTATAGATCTTGGTGATCTGGTGGCGGCCATTACGAACCGTCAGGTCTGCCCCCAGCAGGCCGATCCCCGGTCCGGATGGACGCGCAATGTCGCCCCCACCAACACGGTTGTGACCAACCTGCAGCTCGGCGATCATCTCGGCCAGGAGCCGGTTGAGATCCTCGCGGCGACCGACATGCGCGAGCAATGGGCGATACTGGTCATAGATGCCCTGCCAGTCGATGCCGTGCAGGTTCGGATCGTAGAAATATTCGAGTTGCATGCGCCAGACATCGTCAAAGATCTGGCCCCATTCCGCCTTCGGATCGATCCACAATTGCAAGTCACCGACATTGACCGGCTTGAGCTCGAACTTGTCGCCGAACTTGCCGGTGGCCAGCGAACCGTCCGCCTTGCGCACCAGGGCGTGGGTGCGGTCTGCATTGAGCGAAAACGCGACGACGCCCGCGGTCAGGATGCGGGCTTCCTGCTTGTCGAAGCTGAACGCAATCAGCTCGGCATCGGCCTGCAGGTTCTGGCCGGGCTGAGGGATCTCGGTCCCGGGTTGGACTCGTTTGACATAGTATAGCGTACCGTTCTTGCCGGCCGCCAGACCGGTATACTGGGCCTGCTCGACCGGCAGCGCCTGAAGGCGATTTCGCGCCCCTGCAAGGTCATAGTCGAGCGTGGTTTCTTCGGCCGCTTCATCGGTGTCTTCGGCGTCTGACTCAGCCTCTTCATCGCCCGGTTTCGGCGCCAGCGGCGAGCGTCCATCGGCTGTCAGCACCGCCACATAAAGCCCGGCGCGATACGGACGCTCCTGCGTCGTCATGTCGAGACCGACATGCGTCGGGCCGGCATTGGTCGAGGCGGTGAAGAATAGCAGCTCGCCATCATCGCTGAACGCTGGCGCCCCGGAATCGGCCATCCCATCGGTCAGTTTCGTGCTCTGCTGGGTGGCGAAATTGTAAAGATAGATATCGCGATTAAAATTCGCCTCCTCCCGCGTATAAGCCAACCACTCTCCGTTCGGTGAAGTGCTGACTTCGGTGCCGCCGAAGCCCCACTGGCGACGCTTATCTTCCGAAATCAGTTGCGAGTCGCCAGTCTCGGTGTTCAGCGTGTACAGGCGCAGATGGTTGTCGCGATAGATGATGTGTGCGCCTTCGCCGCCCCAGTCGAGCAGCGTGTAGAAATGCGTTCCGAGCTCGAACCGGGTGACGTCGCCCATGCCGTTCTGGTCTTCGATGACCAGGTGCTGTTTGCGGTCCGCCTCGACAATATAGGCCAGACGCTGGCCGTCAGGCGACCATGTTCCGGCATATTCGCGCACGCCGGCACTATCTGAGATGTTTCGTGTGGAGCCATCGTCAACCGGCACGCTGAACACTTCGCCGCGCGCCGTGATCAAAACCCGCTTTGCGGATTTTGACAGGTCTGCCGCCGAAATCTGGCCCGCAACATTGGACCACTTGGCCTGTAATTGCGGGAGGTCCGGCGTCAGCGACACTGAAATCGTCGACACGGTGCCCGTCTCAGTGTCCAGCCGTTTCAACTCGCCGCCAGCTTCGTAGACGATCTGCGTACCGGACGCATCGGCAGCCCGAATGTCCCAAACGGTCTCATCGGTGACCTTGGTGATGTCGCCCGTGTCCGGATCAAAGCGGTGAATGTTGAAGATCTCAGCGTCACGATCAGAGATGAAATATACCTGATCACCGACCCACATCGGTTCGATGTCGTTTACGCGTTCTCCCGGGACATAGCTGACCCGATCGCGCCGAAGATCCATGATCTGGAGCGATGGCGTGGTCCCGCCACGATAGCCCTTCCAGCCGGAGCTCCCGCCATACAGCGCATTGTAAGCCGGACCAAACGGAATCGCCGCCAGCTTGCGGCGGTCATCGCTATAGGACCCCCGGAATATGCGCGCCTTCATTTGCAGCTCGGGCAGTCCTCCGTCGACCGACACGTGGAACAGCTGCGCTGAGCGACCGTTAAGGCGCTGCCGGGCAGAAACGAACGCAATCTCGCTGCCATCAGCGGACCAGTCGACCGCAATGTCGGCGCCGGGGTGATAGGTATGGCGTGTGGGTTGCCCGCCATCGGATGCAATCGAGAAGACATCCGTGTTGCCCTGATAATTTGCCGTAAACGCAATTCGAGATCCATCAGGAGAGAAAACGGGTCCGGATTCATCCGCGACGTTGGTGGTCAGGCGGTGTGGGTCCGTGCCATCGAGATTCGCGGTGTACAGATCGCCAGCATAAACAAACGCAATCTTGCCGTCATGAACCGCCGGGTCGCCCAGCATTTTTGTCTCTGCCACTGCGACATCGGCGATCGCCGCGCCTGCGAGGCTGGCAATCAAACAATGAACCAATCGTCCCATAAAGGATCTCCTTCGAACTATTTGCCATCACATTGGGGGCTCGCTTCGTTGACGCCGACGCCGCGCGTGTGCGTTTCGAGATCAATCGAAGTCTGGTGCTGGCCCCGCGTGCAATTTGTGGGCTCAACAAAGAGCCGCCGCGCCCGACTGAGTCAACCATTGTTGTTAAAGCAACAATTTTGCGGCCAGGGCAAATCTCGCCCAGTACGATTCACCATCGCACATCAGGAGACTCGCGCTAAGGAAGCGCGCGATGGAACCGTATCAGTTGAAAATTGCGTTCGAGCACATGCCACAGGCCGCCATGATCATTGATCAGGACCATGTGTTCGTGAACGTCAACGAGGCCTATTGTGTGGCTGTTCAGCGCACCCGTGAAGACATGATCGGTCGCTATGTTTTCGATGTGTTTCCCGATACGCCCGAGCGGATCAAGATTACCAAGACCATCTTCAACACCTCGCTGAACGGCGAGACCACGCGATTGCTGAACCAGCCCTACAAACTTCTGATGCCGGACGGCAGCTTCGAAGACCGCATCTGGGACATCGAGCAGCATCCGATTTACGCGTCCGACGGCAAAATCACGTCGATGGTACAATTTTGCGACGATGTGACCGAGCGCGAAGCATTGCGAAAGGAGCGCGATCTGGTTTCAGCCGAACTCAGTCACCGCGTTCGCAATACGTTGGCTGTGGTTCAATCCGTCGCCGAACACACCGGCTACGCGTCAACATCGATCGCTCAATTCCTGTCGAGCTTCTCGGGTCGCTTGTCTTCGATCAGTCGCAACTTCACCGCTTTGTCTGAAGCCAATTGGCGAGGATTGGACCTTGAACAGATCATCAAGATCGAGCTGGCACCATATGTCGGCCCAACCCTGGACCGGGTGTCGATTTCGGGCCCGAAACTGACCATGAGCGTCAAAGCCACCAAAGACGCCTCGATGATCATCCACGAATTGATCACAAACGCCTCCAAGTATGGTTTTCTGACGAAACCGGACGCATCATTAGAAATTCGCTGGCAGCTGGAAGACGACCATTTGAACGTCCAGTGGAAAGAAACCGGATTGTCCGGGATCCGTGAGCCCGCGCATACCGGGTTCGGATTCCAGTTGTTCGACATGTTTCCGAATGTTGGACTACAAAAGACGTTCGCGGATGACGGGCTGAAACTGACCGCGCAGATACCCGTGCTTGTCGTCGGAGACGAATTGATATTCGCCTGATTTAGTCGTCTTCGCCTGCCTCAATCGCGCGCAAGCGTTGGAGAAGCGCCTTCATACTGTCGGGGACGGGCTCATCTTTGACTTTTTCGTATTGCTGTCTTAACGCCTCGCCCAACCCGTCCAGATGAGCGTCGGTGAGCGGTCGATCGGGAGGCGAATTCGCTCCGCTCGTTTCCTCCTCATCTTTCGGTTTGTCGCTCATCGAAACCCAGCTAACTCCCGCGCCCTCCTCTAAAAAATATATTTGCACTAGAAATGTAAATGAATCGACTGCAAGTTATCCGCGAAGGGCGGAACCAGATCGATGTCAATCGCAGCGAAAGTTGAAGAATGCATCCCTTATCTCAGGCGCTATGCGCGCGCTGCGACAGGCAGTACGGTTTCCGGTGACACCTGCGTTGAGCTCGCATTGCAAAGCATTCTGGAGGGGGCGCTTGGACCGGAGCTGAATGTTGGCGATCCATCGCGGGCAGAATTGTACAAACTCGTTGATATTCACCTCGATCATGTCTCTTATTCCGGTGACTCCAGAGCGCGTCGGGCAATCTTGCTGGTTGCCATGGAAGGCTTGTCGAACGAGGAGGCGTCGGGCGTGCTTGGCGTCGACACAGGCCAGCTGAATGCGTTGATCGAAACCGCCCAGGAGTCATTCCGCAAGCGAACCGCTGACGCCGTTTTGATCATCGAAGATGAGGCGATGATATCTGCTCAACTGAAACGGATGGCCGAACGCGCCGGGCATCGCGTTGTCGGCATCGCGACGCGCGCGTCTGACGCCGTCAGGATGGGCCGCGACCTGCATCCTGATCTGATCCTTTGCGACATTCATCTCGGCGACGGATCCATGGGGACCGACGCCATCGCGGAGCTGGATCTTCCGGACCACGTTCCTGTCGTCTACATCACCGCGTATCCAGAAAAGTATCTGTCGAATGCAAATCAAGGTCCGTCCTATCTGGTGACAAAACCGTTCCATCCCGAGTACGTGCAGGCGATCATCGGGCACGCCCTGCTTAATGACGCTGTCGATTCGGCGCGCTGGTAAGGCACGCGTCTGCTGCGCGAAACATTGCGCGCGCCTGATCGCTCATATCAGGCGACCATTCGACAGCAACCCTTGCCCATTTGTGATGACGACCTAAGGTCGCCACAAATGTAAATTGGGGCCCAAAATGAAGAACTCTTTGATGGCACTGGCGGCACTTTCGATTTTGTCGCTCGGGGACAGCGCTTTGGCGCAAGATCGCGGTTATTATCAAACGCCGGCTTTGAATGGAGACACATTAGTGTTCTCCAGTGAAGGCGATCTCTGGCGAGCGCAGGTCGATGGAGGCACGGCAATTCGCCTGACGACACACGCGGAGCTGGAAACCTCCCCTGTCCTATCGCCGGATGGAACCTGGATTGCTTTTGAAGCCAGCTACGATGGTCCGACAGAAATCTACTTGATGCCAGTCACCGGTGGCACGCCGAAGAGGCTAACCCATGAAGGCGGCGGGGTCAGCGTACGTGGCTGGCTCGACAATGGCCGGGTGTTGTATCGAACAACGAATATTTCCGGTCGGATTCCACGCATCCTGCGCACCGTCGATCACGAAACACTGAGTGTCACTGACATTCCATATGACAATGCCGACCTGGCCACCGTATCTGGTGATGGAGAAACGCTGTTCTTCACGCGTTATGGCCTCTCCATGTTTGCCGACAATGCAGTATTGTATCGCGGCGGACGCATGGCTCAACTTTGGCGCGGCGACCTGAACGGTACGACTGAAGCCGTTCGTTTGTTGGCCGATTTCGGCGCACCAATCAGATCCCCGATGTTTTGGTCGGATCGGATCTACTTTGTCAGCGACAAGTCCGGTGCCGATAATATCTGGTCCGTCGATATCAGCGGTGACGATGTTCGCCAGCATACGACGCGGACCCAATGGCAGATCCGCACGCCTAATTTGCATGATGGCGCCATCGTCTTTCAAAGCGGCGCTGACCTGTACACATACGATATCGCAGCAGACACCACCCGCGAGATCGGTCTTTTCCTGATGAGCGACAGCGATTATCAGCGCCGTCGATGGATCGAAAACCCGCTCAGCTATCTCGACGACGCGCGGGTCAATCCGAAAGGAGACGCTGTCGTCGTGACAGCGCGGGGCCGGATGGCGTCTGCCTTTACCGGCCAGCGCCGACGCGTCGATCATCAGGTTCCGCCAGAGAAACGCGCGCGTTCGGCGGCATACAGTGGTGATGGCAATTCGATCTACGCGATCGTAGACCACGATTCATCTGGAGAGATCTGGCGATTTCCAGCGAACGGGCAAGGTGAGCCTACCCAACTTACCTCGACAACGGAGACCTACATCTGGGGTCTGTTTCCGTCGCCTCACGACAACACTTTGCTGTATTCGGACAAGGCGGGCCGACTGTTCCACCTGGACCCGCAGACGGGTCGTTCGACGCTGATTGATCAGACCGAAAGCGGCAATGACTTTGCGTTTTTCGATTTCAGCTGGTCGGCGGGCGGGCGTTATCTGGCATATACCTATTACGACGATCGGGCGATGCGCCGGGTCGGCCTTTTCGATCTGGAAGCCGGGCAAAAAACGGTCGTGACAACCGGAAAATATGAGTCATTCGGACCAGCGATTTCGCGCGACGGAGACTGGCTCTACTTTATCTCGGACAGGAACTTCAATGCCACTCCGGGATCGCCCTGGGGTGATCGCAATATGGGGCCGGCATTCCAATCTCGCGGCCAGATATTTGCTGTGCAGCTCAATCCGGAAGCCGCTTTTCCATTCACGCCGCCGAGCGAGTTGAGCGAGCGGTCTGATGACCGCAAACAGGGCGATGACGATAGCGACAAAGACGCTGGCGAGCCCGACATCGACGTCACGGACCTTGCCGCTCGGCTGTTTCAGGTTCCCGTTCCGGCTGGCGATTACGCCGCATTGGCCGCAAACGATAAATACCTCTTCGTTCAGGGATTTGACGACGCATCGAAACTGCAGCGGGTATCATTCTCCTGGCAGAAGCCGAAACTTGGCGACTACGCAACGAACGTTCAGCGTTTCGCACTGTCCGCTGACGGCACCAAGATTTTCCTTCAGACCGGCAATGGCAGCGATCCGCGCTTTTTGATCCTGCCGGCGAACAAGGACTTTCCAGGCGATACCAGCCGCGGGACGGTGCGGTTGTCCGACTGGACGCTGCGGATTGATCCGAAAGACGAGTGGCGACAGCTCGTGCTCGACGCTTGGCGACTGCACCGGGATTTTGCCTATGATCCGGCTTTGCGCGGGGTTGATTGGGACGCCGTTCGTGCGCGCTACGTCCCGCTTCGCGATCGCATAGGTCATCGCTCGGAGGTGAATGATTTGCTGCGACAAATGTCAGCAGAGCTTGGCATTCTCCATAGCCAGGTCCGCGGCGGCGATCATCCCGCAGATATTGAAAGCGGCGTTCCGAGTTTCCTTGGCGCAACATACTCCGCGCGATCCAACGGCCTGGAGGTCACGGAAATCTACGCCGGGGAACCGGATCGCGTCGACACGCTCGGAGCCTTGCAGCAGCCAGGGGTGGATGTCCGCGTCGGAGATATCATCACAGCGGTCGACAATGTTCCGGTTGTATCAGAAGCAGACCTCGCCGATGCGCTGATGATGAAAGCCGGCGAAGAAGTCTTGCTCGCACTCGTTCGCGACGGATCCGCTCGAAGTGAAATCGTCAGGCCGATGCCGCGTCGCCGCAATCAGATGCTGCAATATCGCGATTGGGTCGAACGGAACCGGCAACGCGTCGCCGAAGCATCGAATGGCGAGATTGGCTACCTTCACCTGCGCGCCATGACCGCCGGGGATGCTGCCAGTTTCGCTCGTGATTTCTACGAGCATTATGACAAGGCCGGTTTGATCATCGATGTGCGTGGCAATAGTGGCGGCAATGTCGACAGCATCATTCTCAGCACGCTATTGCGACAGGCCTGGGCATTTTGGCGTCAACCAGGCAGTGGGCCAGCGACAACCAACATGCAGCAGACCTTCAGAGGTCATCTCGCCGTCCTGATCAATGAAGGCACTTATTCCGATGGTGAGACCTTCGCAGCCGGGGTCAAGGCTCTGGACCTTGGAGCGACGATCGGAACACGCACAGCTGGCGCCGGGATCTGGCTCTCGGATCGCAATCCGCTCAGCGATCGCGGACAAGCGCGCGTCGCCGAGTTCGCGCAATTTGGAGCCGACGGCCGCTGGCTCATTGAAGGGCGCGGCGTGTCACCAGACATCGAGGTCTCCAACCCACCGAAGGCAACATATGAAGGCGCTGACGCGCAGTTGGCCCGCGCGCTGACTTACCTGACCGAGAAGATCGCGGCCGAACCGCTACCGACGCTCACACCAAGACCTCTACCGCCTCTAGGCGTGACAGGTGAAGACGTGGATTAGGGCAAAAGCGTAGGGGAGATCAGGCAGCTGAACCCGCCAGCAGGTCGTCCTTGTACGCGAACAGGCTGGGGGCGCCGCCTGTATGCCAGAACAGGACGCGCCCTGCCCCCGCTTCGCCTTGTCGGCTCATGGATATCAGCGCGGCCATGGCTTTGGCAGTGTAAACCGGATCCAGCAGAAGACCTTCCAGCCGCGAACAGAGCTCAATTGCTTCCAGGGCGGGCGCCGATGGCAAACCATATCCATCCCCCAAAAAACTATCGTCGAACTGGACACGATCGGTCACGTCGCGCGGCAAGGGTATGATGCCGTTCAGATCATCGATCAGACGACAGACATCGGCGTTCAGTTTGGCGGCGTCGCCTGCGACGCAGATACCGTGAAGATCGGTTTCCCATGCCGCCAGAGACGCGCCCGCTGCGAGGCCGGCTAAGGTGCCCCCGGTGCTCGCCGCCAAAATCACCCGGTCAAAGCCGAGATTGTCGCGCTGCATTTGCTGTTTCAGTTCAAACACCGCGACAACGTAACCAAGCGTGCCAACCGCGGTTGAGCCGCCAGGCGGATGAAAGACGATGGTTCGGTTGTCGCGCTCTGCCTGCTGTCTCAATTCGCTGAGAACAACTGGCACCTCGGCTTCATCGGCGACGATGAACACTTCCGCCCCGAACATATGATCCAGCAGGACATTTCCGTTCTGCTCATAATCCGGACCGCGACGCGCAACGACTTTCGGTAGAATGAGTTGGCACCGCATGCCCAATCGCGCGCAGGCAGCGGCTGTCTGACGGGCATGGTTTGATTGCACGCCGCCGACCGTGATCACCGTGTCGACTGCTTCCGCCCGCGCGGCGCCGAGCAGGAACTCCAGCTTGCGCGTCTTGTTTCCGCCCAATCCTAAGCCGGTAGAATCATCCCGCTTGATCCAGATCTCTGGACCACCCAGCTCGGCTGAAAGACGTGGCAAGCGCTCTAATGGCGTCGGCAGGTGCGCCAGCTCAATGCGCGGTAGAGTATTGAGAACGTGATCCATGTGTCACTCGCCTGTATTCGGGTTCGGAGAGTCGCCAGTCTTAGTCAAAACCAAACGCGGCGGATACCCGGACCGCTCGGCTTTTGGAGACAAATCGAATGCGAGCGGCAAAATGGTGCCCGGGGGCGGATTTGAACCACCGACACGCGGATTTTCAATCCGCTGCTCTACCCCTGAGCTACCCGGGCAGGCCAAACAGGGAAGCGGCTTATTAGCCCCCCTTCCCGCGCTTGTCCAATAGGGAAATTGTTTTTTTGCAGATGCCTGACATCAGGCCCTGTACCGGCTTGGATTTGCCTAGCTGTAACGTGCTTCGACTTTCAGTTTTTCAGCATCGGCGCTGGCCTCGACTGCGCGCAAACTGGCCTCCAGATCGTTGAGATACTCGTCAATGAAATCGGCATGTTTTGGCGACAACATGAGATGCAGGCTCGGCGGCTCCTTGGTCACGGAAGTGAACCAGCCGCGGCGATAGATCTCGCCATAGATTGCAAATGCGTGGTGATCCGGATGCCGGAAAGCGATCAAGCCCAACATCGGATTGCCCAGCACTTCGAAACCAAGGCGCTTGGCGCCCGCCTCGACCCGTTCGCGAGTCGCGCAGACCTGACCTTGCAATCTCTTGTAGCCATCAATGCCAAGATGATTCATCACCGCCCAGGCCGCTGAAATTGCGCCACCAGGCCGGGTGCCAGCCAGGGTCGGTGTTTTCATCGGCGCGCCAGACCACTGGTTCATGTCGAAGGGCATGTGCTGGAACAGCGCTTCGCTGCGGAACAACACCGTCGACGCGCCCTTTGCGGCATAGCCATACTTGTGCAGATCAGCGCTCATCGAGTGTACCGCTGGCACTTCAAAATCAAAGCGCGGAACGGGCACACCATTCATCCGTGCAAAGGGGGCAAAATATCCGCCGACACATGCATCCACGTGCAGCCACACGCTTTGCTCGGTCGCGACCTCGCCTAACGCTTCGATCGGATCGATGATGCCATGCGGGAAGTTCGGGGCCGATCCGACCATCATGATCGTATCCTTGTCGCACACCTGTCCCATGGCGACTGGGTCAGCTTCATAGGAGCCGTCGTTTTTCAGCGGCACGCGCCGGACGTCGATGTCCATCAGGTGGGCAGCCTTGTCGAACGCAAGATGAGCCGATTGCGGCAGGACGATATTCGCACGCCCCTGCGCTCGACCATTGGCGCGGGCACAGTCGCGCGCAGTTTTGATCGCCATGGTGATGGAATCCGTCCCGCCTGACGTCATCGCGCCTGTGCTCCCGTCTGGACCGTGCAGCAGGCCAAGCCCCATCGAGATGACGTCTTTCTCCATCTGTGCGAGCGAAGGAAAGGCCAACGGACCGAGGCCGTTCTCGGACATGAACGCGGCATAAGCCTGTTTCTGGATGGCTGCGATCTCATCGCCCGCATTGAATACGTATACGGCCGTGCGACCGTCACGCCATTTGGCGTCACCGGCGCCGCGTTCGGTCATCTCGCTCTGAATCTCCGACCAGTCCCGGCCCTGCTCTGGCATCTTCATATGTCTCTCTCCCGCGTTCCGGGGCACAGTGCGACAGCGTCGCCCGAAAAGCGAGGGGGCGCGACAAAAAATTGCCGCGCCCCGTTCCTTCCGACCATGTGAACAGGGCTACTGATTGAGCTCTTCTTGCCAGAGGGCGGTCAAGGTGGGAGAGCGCAACGAGTTCACCGCCACCGTGGTCGCGTTTTCCGCGCATTCCTGACGCTCCGCCCGCTCGCGTGCGGTGTCGAGATTGGAGCGGATGGTACAGACGTTTTTCGCGGTGGCTTGAATCTTGGCGAGGACGGTCTCTGCGTCGGCCGCGTCCGTGAGGTCGTATCCGAAGATCTGGACCTCTTTTGATTGCTCGTGAACCGTGCTTGTGGCCGCGAATGCAGGCCCCATCGAAACGCTGACAGAAGCAGCGGCGATCGCGATCATTGTTTTGGAAATTGGCATCGAGTTTCCTCCTATCGAGGGTTGGATTGGTCTCTCTGCCCGTGAGGATCGTATAACATAGTTTTATCGAAAAACAATATGAATTTTTTGTCACTACAAATGTAACACGATTCCGCACATCTTCCCCTTCCACTTCCAGCCGGACCCCATTAACCCAGACAGCATGGCTAAGTCTCAATTCGTTTGTCAGTCTTGCGGCGCGACGCATTCCAAATGGTCCGGGCGCTGCGATACCTGTGGGGAGTGGAACACATTGGTGGAGGAAGCCATGTCGGGTCCACCAGGTGGATTGAAGGCCCCCAAATCAGGCGCAAAGCGAACCGGGAAAGCGAAGTTTTCTGCGCTCAATGGCGATGATACGCCGCCCGAACGTATCGTGCTCGGGGTGGACGAGCTGGACCGCGTGTTCGGCGGCGGCATTGTTCCGTCAAGCGCGACCCTTATTGGCGGCGACCCGGGCATCGGCAAGTCGACCCTGTTATTGCAAGTCGCCGCACGTCTGGCGCGCAATGGCCTGTCATCGGTCTATGTGTCCGGAGAAGAAGCCACGGCCCAGATTCAGGACCGCGCCCGCCGACTGAAAGTTGCCGATAGCCCGGTCCAATTGGCCACGGAAACCGATCTGCGAAAGGTGTTGTCGGCGCTGAAGGCCGCCAAGCCCGATTTCGTGGTCATCGATTCCATCCAGACAATGTGGTCGGACAGCCTCGAGGCCGCACCAGGCAGCGTCAGTCAGGTGCGCGCGTGTGGTCAGGAGCTGACACGCTGGGCGAAATCGTCCGGTGCCGCATTGATCCTGGTCGGTCACGTCACCAAAGAAGGTCAGATTGCCGGACCGCGCGTGGTCGAACACATGGTCGACACGGTGTTCTATTTTGAAGGTGAACGCGGTCACCAGTTCCGCATCCTGAGGGCTGTCAAAAACCGGTTTGGACCGACTGATGAAATTGGCATTTTTGAAATGCATCAATACGGCCTCGCCCCGGCGCAGGAACCATCGGCTTTGTTCCTGTCCGCAGAAACCGACGACACTGGCGGCACCGCTGTGTTCGCCGCCATGGAGGGCTCGCGGCCTGTCCTTGCCGAGGTTCAAGCCCTTGTCGCACCGAGCGCTTATGGAACCCCTCGGCGATCGATCGTCGGTTGGGACAGCAATCGGCTCGCCATGCTACTGGCGGTACTCGAATCACGCTGCGGCGTGTCTCTTGGTGGCCGGGATGTCTATCTCTCCGTCGCGGGCGGTTACCGAATGTCCGAACCGGCCGGGGACCTAGCGGCGGCTGCAGCATTGCTGACGTCGGCCTCGGGCCGTCCTGGTCCTGCAAAAGCCATCTATTTTGGCGAACTCGCCCTGTCCGGTGCCATTCGCCCTGTCGCACGCATGGAACAGCGCTTGAAGGAAGCGGCAAGGCTGGGATTCACGCAAGCCTTCGTTCCCGATGGCAGTCCAACAGCGATAGAAGACTTGACGATCACCCCGATCAAGCGCCTATCTGATTTAGTAGAGTTGATCGCACCGGAAGCTGCCTCATGATGGAAGCCCTTACAGCCTTTGATGCCGTGGCGATCGTGATTGTGATCGTCTCGACATTGATGGCATTGGCGCGGGGCTTCATGCGCGAACTTGCGACGCTCGGCGCATTCATCGCGGCGATTGCGGCAGCCATGTTTGCCAATGCGCACCTCGTCGAACCTTTGCGGTCGATCTTGCCGGCAAATGCCCCACAAGCGACGCCACAAGTCATCGTGTTCGTCTCGATCTTCCTGATCGTTTATGTCGCCGTGGCCTGGTTTGGCGCCAACCTCTCGAAGACAATCCAAGGCGTCGATGGAATCGGGTTGCTGGACAGAGTTGCTGGCGGGTTGTTCGGATTCGCTCGAGGCGGTGTGGTTCTGGTGTTCTTTGTCTACCTGCTCAATCTGGCGATGGATCGCGACCAGATTCCGGAATTCGTAACGCAGGCAAGGACTTATCCGATCATTGCTGCGGGTGCCGATTATCTGAGCGATCGTGCACCGGAGTTGGCCGAGCGAACGGCACAGACATCCGACCTTGACGCGGAGCCTTCGTCAGAATAATTCGCGCACGAACAGACCGCGAGGGTTAGTCGAATGATGTTTGACCATGATGACGACAAGCCTCGCGAGGAATGCGGCGTCGTCGGCGTTTACGGCCACCCACAAGCCGCCCTTCTTGTCGCCCTCGGATTGCACGCGCTACAGCATCGCGGTCAGGAAGCCTGCGGGATTACGAGTTTCGACGGCGAAAAGTTTCACGGCGAACGCCATATGGGTCTGGTTGGCGAGAATTTTGGCGGCGATGTCTCAGAGCGACTGCCCGGAGATCGCAGCATCGGGCACAACCGGTACTCAACCCAGGGCAAGCCGGCCATTCGCAATATTCAGCCCATTTATGCGGATCTCGACTCTGGCGGTTTCGCAATCGCCCATAATGGCAATCTCACCAATGCCCGGGCGCTACGAAAACGGCTCGTGAGGAAAGGATCGATCTTCCAGTCCACGATGGACACGGAAGTCATCCTGCACCTCATCGCCCGCAGTGACCAAGACAGTGTCTCCGACAGATTTCTGGACGCCATCCGACAAATTGAGGGTGGCTTTTCTTTTGTCGGAATGACCAACAAGAAACTGATCGGTGCGCGCGATCCATCTGGCCTGCGCCCGCTGGTGCTCGGCCAAATCGGAACCGCGCATGTGCTGGCGTCAGAAACCTGCGCACTCGACCTGATGGGCGCAGAATTCATCCGCGAGATCGATCCAGGCGAGGTTGTGATCATCACCGAGAATGGTGTCGAGTCCTACACACCGTTTCCATCTCAACCCGTCCGGCCCTGCCTGTTTGAATATGTCTACTTCGCGCGTCCGGACAGCATCGTTCAAGGCCGCTCGGTTTACGATGTCCGCCGCAAGATGGGCCACCAGCTGGCCATGGAACATCCGGCAGACATCGACGTGGTCGTCCCGGTCCCAGACTCGGGTGTGCCAGCCGCCATCGGCTATTCCGAGCACTCCGGCGTGCCGTTCCAGCTTGGCATCATTCGCAGCCACTATGTCGGCCGGACCTTTATTCAGCCGACGCAGACGGGCCGTCAGCGCGCCGTCTCGCGCAAACACTCGCCGAACAAGGCGGTCCTGGACGGCAAGCGGGTATTGCTGGTTGATGATTCGATTGTACGCGGCCACACCTCACGCAAGATCGTTCAAATGGTTCGCGATGCCGGCGCCAAGGAAATTCACTTCCGCTCTGCCAGCCCTCCGATCACACATCAGGACTTTTATGGCATCGATATGGCCGATCGATCGGAACTGATTGCCGCCAATAATTCGCTGGATGAAATGCGCGAGTATCTCAATGTCGAGAGCCTCGGCTTCCTGTCCGTGCCAGGCCTGTATCGTGCCATCGGCGTCGATTATGACGCTGAAACTCCGGCCTTTGCTGACCACTGTTTCACTGGCGACTATCCAACACGCCTGATCGATCACGATCACAATGAGAGCAGCAAGGAAAGACAGCTTTCGCTGCTGGACTAGTCGCGCTTGCTTGGTTAGTCCGCGCGCATGGAAAAACGCATCACACTCGTCACTGGCGCGTCGCAGGGTATTGGCCGCGCCGCGTCACTCGCACTCGCAAAAGCCGGGCATCACGTCATTGGCCTAGCGCGCTCGAAGAAAGCGCTGGAGCAGCTGGATGACGAGATCCGCGAACTTGGCGGCTCGATGACGTTGATACCGTTCGATCTCAAGGACGCAGCGGCGTTCGAACCATTGGGACAAGCCATCGCTGAGAAATTCGGCCGCCTTGACGGCCTGCTGGGTAATGCAGGTCTGCTCGGCCATATTGGTCCATTGCAAGCGGGTGGCGAGCGTCAGTTCAACGAGACGATTGATGTCAATTTAAGCGCCAACTGGCGACTGATCCGGGTCATGGATCCTCTGCTCCGCCGGTCTGAATCACCGCGCGCCGTGTTCGTCACTTCCGGCGTTGTTCCCCGCCCGCGCGCGTTTTGGGGACCGTATCAAGCCTCCAAGGCCGGTCTCGAAGCGCTGGTGTTTGCCTGGGCGGATGAGAATGAGCAGACCGCTCTGAATGTAAATCTGTTCGACCCAGGCGCGACCCGCACACAAATGCGCGCTGATGCCATGCCGGGTGAGGATCCGATGACGCTGCCAGCGACCGAAGACGTCGCGATCCATCTGGTTTCGATGCTGGAAGCTGGCGAGACGCGCAACAATGCACGTATCAATGTGCGAGACCTCCTGTAAGCGCGGATCGGTCACGCGACGATAGGTTTGGGAATCCCGCCATTCCATGCAACGCTCGAGCTCAACGATTGAGACGGGAGCGGACAAGATGCGTTGGTGGATGTGGGGTGTTCTGGCAATCGCGGCAATCGCCGCCGCCGCTTATGTCTATGTTCAGTCAAGATTGAGCACGCCGCTCATGTCGGACGAGGCATTGGCCGAGCGCATCGAAACGGTCGCGGCTCAAAACGAAACGGCCTTTGATGCTCCCGATCCAGAACCCGCTTTCTACCCCGCACCAATTGCAACCCGGAATGTCTATTTCGGCGACCTGCACGTTCATTCGGAATTATCCTTCGACGCCTTCATTTTTGGCAATCGCATGTCGCTCGACGATGCGTATCGGTTCGCACGCGGAGAGCAGATAGAGACGGTCGTCGGTGAAAAAATGCAGCTGGCACGCCCATTGGATTTTGTCGCCATCACCGATCATGCCGAAGGCTTTGGTTTGCACGAAGCCTGCGATGCCTCCGAGAAAACACGCGCCATGCAAACTTATTGCGCGCGCATGGCGCGTCCTGATGCCCGCTTCTTCCTGGAATTGCGCGAACAAGGTGAGCAACGCCCGCCGCAGTCGATCCTGGATGCGTATGTCGGCGATGGAGACACAGCGTATGCGTTCAAGACAGCCACGTGGCGCCGGGTTGTCGACGCGGCTGAGCGGCATAACACGCCAGGAGAGCTCACCGCGTTCGCCGGTTATGAGTATTCGCCACCGCTTCCCAATCGCGGAAAGATACACCGCAATGTTATCTTCCGCGGCAGCGATACGCCTGAACACGCGCCGTCCGCGTTCGATGCGCTGACAGAACTGGATTTGTGGCGCCAGCTCAACCAGACCTGCGCGTCACCGTGTGAATATCTGACCATCCCGCACAACCCGAACAAGTCCTGGGGACTCGCATTCGCCAGCCACACCATCGATGGCGAAGTTTATGCGCCCGAAGATTGGCGTCTGCGCGAGCAGGTCGAGCCGATCGTTGAGATGTTTCAAGTGAAAGGCAATTCGGAATGCGTGATTGGGTTCGGCACGTCCGATGAGGAATGCGCATTCGAGCAATTTCTTCCCGTCTGTTCAGACGGTCAGGACACGGGTTGCATCTTCCCAACCTCGATGATCCGTGACGGCCTGAAGAAGGGCCTGGTCCTAGAACAGGAGCTGGGGTTCAACCCTCTCGCGTTTGGATTGATTGGCAGCACCGACACGCATAACTCCAATCCCGGGGACACCGAGGAATGGGACTATCGCGGCGCCACGGCTTTCATCAGCGCGTCGGCCAACACGCGGCTGACCGCTCCGCGGACCCGCATTCTTGATACGTCTCCAGGCGGCCTCGCCGCGGTCTGGGCTGAAGAGAATTCGCGTGATGCGATTTTCCAAGCCATGCAGCGCAAGGAAGTCTACGCCACGAGTGGTTCGCGGATCAGGTTACGGTTCTTTGGCGGCTTCAACTATTCCGCTGAGATGCTCGACGCTCCAAACCTGCTGGAAACAGCGTACGCAAATGGCGTGGCAATGGGCTCGACCCTCTCCGGCCCGGAGTCCGGCGCCCCGTCTTTCCTGCTTTGGGCAGTGCGCGATGAGCTGTCAGCCCCGATCGACCGCATTCAGATCATCAAGGCTTGGACAACCGAGGACGGCGCCGAGGAACGGGTGGTCGATATTATATGCAGCGACGGTCGGGCCGCGGACCCCACCACGGGCCGGTGCGCAGCGACGTCGGCAACGGTTGATTTGAGCGATTGCTCCATATCCGGCGAGGTCGGTGCATCCGAATTAAAGGCATTATGGACTGATCCCGATTACGATTCGAACCAGAACGCATTCTACTATGCGCGCGTCATCGAAAATCCGACCTGCCGATGGTCGACTTACGATGCGCTGCGCGTTGGCCGCGAACCGCTCGACATTGTTGATCCAATCATTCGGGAAATGGCCTGGTCGTCGCCGATCTGGGTGAGCACCCGCTAAGCCGGCCAAACCGTGCAAAAAACTAAGTAGCTTCACATATTCGGTTTGTCGCCAGGCCAACTAAACTTTGCAGATTGTTGCGGTTCTGGATTGGGGAGACGAGATGGCGGAGACTGGGGCGACGAACGGTGTCGACAAGGCTGAGGCAGAGAAAGAACAGCGCCCGAAGGCGACGATCGGACAACAACGCCATGACCCGGAACGAATTCGCGAACTGTTCGAGAATGGCGAGTACCCATACAAATCAAGAATGAGGCGCAAGACCTATGAGCGGCACAAGGCCGAGCTGCAGGTCGAACTGCTCAAGGTCCAGCACTGGGTGAAGGAGACAGGGCAAAAGATTGTCATCCTGTTCGAAGGCCGCGATGCCGCGGGCAAGGGTGGAACAATCAAGCGGTTTACCGAACATCTTAACCCGCGTGGTGCGCGCGTGGTCGCATTGGAGAAACCGAGCGAGACGGAACGCGGTCAATGGTACTTCCAGCGCTATATCAGCCACCTGCCAACGTCCGGCGAAATGGTGCTGTTCGACCGCTCCTGGTACAATCGAGCTGGAGTCGAGCGCGTCATGGGGTTCTGCGATGCGAACGAGTATCTCGAATTCATGCGTCAGGTGCCGGACTTGGAGCGCATGTTGGTGCGATCCGGCATTAAGCTGTTCAAATACTGGTTCTCGGTGACTCAGGACGAACAATTCAAACGGTTTGAATCTCGCAAAGTCGATCCGCTGAAGCAGTGGAAACTCTCCCCAATCGATCGCGCGTCGCTGGAGCGCTGGGAGGATTATACGGAAGCCAAAGAGGCGATGTTCTTCTACACGGACACCGCTGATGCGCCGTGGACGATCATCAAGTCATCCGACAAGAAACGCGCCCGAATCAATTGCATGCAGCACTTCCTGTCGTCACTGGATTATCCGGGCAAGGACACGCACATCGTCCGTCCGCCCGATCCGCTGATCGTTGGCCTGAGCCACCATGTCATCGGCAATAGCAACCATATTCTCGGGCGCTCCCTACACCCGGAAAAGAGTTAGCGCTTGCGGCGCGCTTTGTCGGCATACGGGTTCGCGCCCTGCTTGACGTGCAGCCGGATGGGAACGCCTGGCAACTCGAATGCCTCGCGCAACCCATTGACCAGGTAACGCTTATACTGCTCTGGCATCTGATCCCCGCGAGACGCGATCAGGACGAAGGTTGGCGGGCGCGCTTTGATTTGCGCCATATAGCGCGGCTTGATCCGCTTGCCTTGGACACTTGGCGGCGGGTTGCGCTCGATCATATAACGGAGCCAGCGATTCAAGTCGCCTGTCTTCACGCGGGCGCACCAGTCATCATAGGCTTTCGCCACGGCCGGCATCAATCTTTCCACGCGTTTGCCGGTGAGACCCGACAGGGTCACAAGCGCCGCGCCCCTGGCTTGTGGCAAGTGCTCTTTCAGGCGGCGCTCCAGCTCTTTCATCGCCATGCCGTGGTTCTTGATCGTGTCCCATTTGGAGATCACGAACACCACCGCCCGCCCTTCGCGCAAGGCGAGGTCGGCGATCTGCAAGTCCTGTTTCTCGAAGGAATCTTCCGGTTCCATGACCAAGGCGACCACATCAGCATATTTCAATGAGCGCACGGTCTCGCCGGTCGACATCTTTTCCAGACGCTCCTGGACTTTGGATTTCTTGCGCAGACCGGCCGTATCAACCAGCCGGACTTCCCGGCCTTCCCAGGTCCAGCGCAGCGTCACCGAGTCTCGGGTAATACCGGCTTCCGGCCCGGTGAGCATGCGCTCTTCGCCAACCAGCTGATTGATCAAGGTCGACTTACCGGCATTGGGACGGCCGACAATTGCGAGGCGGATCGGACGCTCCTTGGTTGCAGCCTTCGCTTCTTCGATCGCCTCACCTTCGGCTTCATCGTCGATTCCGACTTTTTCGAACGCCGCTTCGAGCTTCGCCTCATTCAGGAACGGATCGTCCATATCGAGGCCTTCGAGCTGATCAAGAATGCCGTGATTGAACGTGTCCTGTTCTTCTGCCTCTTCTTCCTTCAGGGCTTCGAGAAACGCCTCTTCTCCCAAGGCGTCGCGAATCCCGGCGTACAGGTCTGACAATCCTTCACCATGCGCGCCGGACAGCCCCACGGGCTCTCCCAAGCCGAGGTTCCAGGCCTCGAGCAATCCCTGATCTCCGGCGTGGCCCTCAGCTTTGTTGGCAGCGAGCACGATCGGCATGTCGGCGCGACGCAGAATCTGGGCGAAGCGCTCGTCCATCGCCGTCACGCCCACGCGAGCATCGATTAGAAACAGCGCAAGCTCGGCTTCTCGAATGGCAATTTCGGTTTGCTGACGCATGCGCGATTCCAGAGACTCGTCCGTCACGTCTTCGAAACCGGCCGTGTCGATCAGGATCAGCGGGAGGTCCGCAAGACGGCCCTCAGCCTCCTTACGATCGCGGGTCACACCCGGCTGGTCGTCAACCAGCGCGAGCTGCTTTCCAGCTAGGCGGTTGAACAGCGTGGACTTGCCGACATTCGGTCGTCCTACAATGGCGATTTTCAGCGGCATGGCGCGCCCCGGTTCTTCTGGTTGAGCGCCGACCGTCCCTTATTGGATTGCAATCAGGCGCGCATCATCCGTCAGGATCAACAATTTGTCCTGAACAGCAATCGGCTCGATATAGACTGGATCGCCAAGTTTCAAGCGGTCTGTCTCATCACCGGTTTGCGGATCGAACGCCAGTAGCTCACCGCGCGATGATGCAACCAGAATTCGGCCATTGGCCACGACCGGCCCGGCATAGGTGATGCGACCTTCCTGTTTCTTCGGTTTCTTGAACTTTTCCAGGTCTTTCACCCAGACGACCTGCCCCGTACCGGCTTTGATGCAGGCGAGCTCAGCGTCAACACCAACAATGAACAGATATTCGCCAGCAAGCGCTGGTGCCTGTGTGGTGCCAACAGGTTGCTGCCAGACGCGGTTTCCCGTTCGCCCGTCAATCGCCGCCAATACCCCGGACTGGCTCGCTGCAAACACCAACCCACGCCCTAAAATTGGACGCGCGCCGATATCATTGATTGAGGAAATCGGAGTGAACTGCCCAG
This sequence comes from Henriciella sp., assembly GCA_965228095.1. Classification (GTDB taxonomy): domain Bacteria; phylum Pseudomonadota; class Alphaproteobacteria; order Caulobacterales; family Hyphomonadaceae; genus Henriciella. Next base: position 58,367 of record OZ245793.1, read on the forward strand.
CGCTGGCCAGCGCCTCGCTCCACAGGCGACGTCCGTTTGTGGCCAGATAGGCGATGACCTCACCGGAGGAATATGGTGCAACTACGATATCTTCAACTGCAGCCGGGCTTGGAGACCCGAGCACGCGTGCGGTTTCCGCAATCGCCTGATCGGACCAGAGAATGCTTCCGGTCGCGAGGTCCATGGCGAGGACTTCATTATTGTTCGACGACACAAATACGCGTCCATCCTTGATCGTCGGTGACCCGGTCATCGGGGCTTCCGTGGACGTCCGCCACAACTCGGTGCCATTGCTCGCGTCGAGCGCCACCACAAAACCATAAGCGCTGGCAATGACCAGCGTGTTGCCATCCAGGCCGATGCCTGAGCCGATCCCCGTGCCATCACGACGATTGCCGGAATCGAGCTTCTCACTCCACTTCCGCCGACCGTTTCTTGCGTCGGTGGCAACAATCATTTGCCGAGAATCAATTGTGTAGATCGTGTCCGCTGATGCGACCGGCGGAGTCGTCAGCGCTGATTTGCGATCCGAACCATTGCCCACATTTGCACGCCAAGCGACATCCAGGTTTGCCGCGACCGCGATGTTTCCTGTCGCCTTGCTGGCGCGGCTGCCCGCTTGAGGCCACCCTTCGTCCAAAGCACGCGGAGCCGGCAACATGACGATTTCGCTGACCAGTTCCGGATCGGGCTGCAGAGCGTCATCGCCGAGCACCATGGTGATCCGGCCTTCTTTCTCCAGCTGCTCTTTCTCGGCCCGCTGCGCGGCACCGCGATCGAGAATAGAACATGAGGCAAGCCCGAGGCAGGACACCGAGATCAATCCGACTTTAATAAGGGTTTGGGCGCTCATTCAGGCGTCTCCTCAGTTACACTACTTTCGGTCTCATCCGGACCTTGAACATCGCCCGCCTCAGCCTCTACTTCTTCAGCTTGTCCGCCGTCACTCGCACCAGTCTCAGTTGGTGCAGGCCCCTCCTCCGCTTCGACGGCCGGCGGCAATGCGGCAATCGCCTGCTGCGCACGGGTGACGACGCCTGGCGGAACATTTTGCGCCAGACGCAGAAAATTGAACTCGCGCCGAGCGAAGGCGACGTCGCCTTCCTGCAGCGCTTTTGCCGCGATCAGCTCCGACGCCAGAGCGCCAAATGGTCCGTCGTCTTCGGACAAAGGCGTCAGGAAGGCGGTTAACTCTTCGCGGGTCATCGTATCGGCTTTGAGGTAGGCGGATTTGATGAGCGCCAGTTTCTGCGAGGGATCTTCCACGTCGCCAACCACGCTTTCCAGCACGGTTGCAGCGGCGGCAGCATCGCCGTTGCCGTCCAGACGAACGCCCGCGAGATAATGAGCGGCGACGGTCGAAGGGGCAATTTCGTCTGCGACCAGCTCCGTCAGTTGGTTGGCAGCGGTTTCATAATTTCGTGCATCAACTTCGACCAAAGCCGCTTCGAGTCGCGCAGCATTGTTCTGAATGGTCTGTGCCGATTGTACTTTCAGATACTCGTTGAGGGCCACCCCACCTATCAGCAGCGCCGCGCCAAGATAGGCGAGAATGCCATAACGTTTCCAGAGAACCGTGAACCGGTCCTGGCGCAAGCCTTCTTCGACTTCTTCAAAAATGTCAGCCAAATAAACAGTCTCCAGAGGTGCATCTCGGGTCGATCACGCGCACCCTAACCGTGCCCGGTCATACCCGCAACGGACAAGGTTAGCTCTTCGCAGTTTTACGCAGTTTGTAGGTTTGAGCGTCGCCCGGAAACGTCCGATTCTTTACTTCAACCGCATAGTTTTTCGCGGCTGAATCGATTTCAGATTTGAGATCCGCGTTCTTCTTGACGAACTTGGGCACCCAGTCGGTCATGCCGAGCATGTCATTGGTGACCAGGATCTGGCCGTCGCATTGCGCCGAGGCACCAATACCGATGGTCGGGCAGCTAACTGACGCGGTGATCTTGTCCGCCAGGTCGGGGGCGACCCCCTCAACGACAATCGCAAACGCGCCTGCCTGATCGGCCGCAATGGCTTCGTTCATGGCGCGGTCCCACTCGTCATCGGTTCGGCCTTTGGCGCGAAAGCCGCCGTCCACATTGATGGCTTGCGGGCGCAGGCCGACATGCCCCATCACCGGAATACCGCGCTCCACCAGGTGTTTGATCTGAGCGGCGGCATATGCCCCGCTTTCAATCTTCACGGCCTGACATCCAGTTTCCTGCATGATGCGCGCCGCGTTCAAAAACGCCTGATCGGAGTTGGTTTCGTAGGATCCGAACGGCATATCCACGACGACAAAGGCCTGCGAAGCGCCTCGCATCACAGCCTGACCATGCAGGATCATCATCTCCATCGTGACGCCGACCGTTGAAGGCAGGCCATGCACCACCATGCCGACGCTGTCGCCAACCAGCAGGATGTCGCAATGCGGGTCGAGAATTTCGGCAACGGTGGCATCGTAGGCCGTCAGGCAAACCAGCGGCTCGCCGCCTTTCGCCTTGGCGATGTCTTTGACAGTCTTGCGCCGAATCTGGGTCTGAGCGGACATGTGATCTCTTTAATCTACCAATCCAGAGGCTTTAACAGACCACAGCGCGCGGACAAGATCAGATCACTTGTACACCAAACAGGATGGGATGTAGCCAGAACGCGATGGCGGCCCATGCAGCAACGCCAACCGCGACCGAAACCAGGTCCATCGTCGGATTCAGCGCAATGTCTGCGCCCGGTCCATTGTCGCCGCGACGCTTGACCATGATGCGGTCAAACACAGCAAAGGCCAGGAAGCTGACGAACAGTATCACCGAGTTCAGCTCGCCATTGGCCAGCAGATGACCCAACGCCCAGATCTTCACGGACAACAACATCGGATGTTTGGTAATCTTCTTGATGTGACCTGCCGGAACTTGCGACGCCACGAGCAGAATCAGCGCCGGGACCATCAAGACCAGATTCAGATGTTGTGCCCAGGTCGGAGGTGTGTAGAGGAGCCCGGCGCCGCGGCTCGCGCCGAAACCGTAGATGATCAATCCAAATCCGATCAGCGAAACCAGGCTGTACCCACCCATGAACGGACCGTAGCCCAGCCGCTCGCGCAAATCCGACTCGGCGGCGCGCGAGCGCACGGCCGAATACAAATGCAGTCCAAAGAACATCACCAAACCGATGATAAAATATGTCATGACACGCCCTCCGATGCGTCCCCACAAAACTTATTTTTCTCGTTTTGACAAAGGTTTCGATGTCGGAAAGGCAAAAAATTGCCCATTTTTCACATTTGTAACCTTGCCTTTAATCGATAAGCTGTTATTGAAATTCAATAAGTTGTTAAAGAGGAACGATATGAAACATCTCCCACGAAACTGCGTCGCGCTCACCTTCCTTGCGGCCTCTGCAACCCTTGCTGCCAATGCCGCTGATGCGGAAAGCAGCTGGGCCTTGGGCGAGCGCAACGGACAGTCATTTCTGCACATGACCGACGCGTCTGGCCCAAGCCTTTCGCTCCGTTGCCACGACAAGCTCGGCCTGCAAGCTGTCCTCTATCTCGATGGCAATGGCATCGATGAGCTCGACATGCCGATCAAGACCAAAGTCAAAACCCGTAACGTCCACCTCGACACGGACTCCACTGATCGTCGTGACGGTTCCTGGTTGTATGTCCGCGCCAACAAGACGCTGTATTCTGCCAAGGGCTGGCAAGCCAAGCGCATCTACAATGCCGCAATCTCCGGCAGCACGGTTGATGTCGACATCACGCGCGTCGGCTCGTACAACCTGACCCCACCGCCTGTAAACGACGCCTTCAAGAGCTTCGTCTCAAGCTGCGACTCCATCTAATAAGAACGTTCGAAAAATAACTTATTCAGCGGCGGCGGGGGTGATGGTTACACTCTCGCCGCAGCCACATGCGTCGGTCTGATTTGGGTTCGAGAAGGTGAATTTCTCGTGCAGCAAGGTGGTCTCGTAATCGACGATTGATCCGAGCAGGAACAACACCGCTTTCGCGTCGACAACGATCTTGACGCCCTTGTCCTCGACGATTTCGTCAAGCGGTTCCGGCGCTTCGACATAATCCATGACATATTCCATGCCAGCGCAGCCGCCATTGGTGACCCCGACACGCAGGAACCCTGCGCCCTTTTCAGACATGATCTCGGCGACGCGCGCAGCTGCGGCATCGGTCAGGGAGACAAGTTTGAGTCTGGGTCTACGGGCCATGGCAATAAAGTAGGAATGAAACCTTTGCGGTTCAATTAAAGCATGTTCAGCGCCAGGCGCGCCTCGTCGGACATCCGCGAGGGATCCCACGGCGGATCGAAGGTGAGCCGGACTTCAACATCGAAAATACCTTCGACGGTGCGCGCGGCAGTTTCGATCCAGCCCGGCATGTCACCTGCAACCGGACAGCCCGGTGCAGTCAGCGTCATATCGATATCGACCTTTCGGTCGTCATCAATGTCGACTTTGTAGATCAGACCCAGCTCATAGATATCGACCGGGATTTCCGGGTCGTACACCGTCTTGAACGCGGCGATCAGATCATCCGTAATCCGGTTCAGTTCGGCTTGCGGAATCGCAGATCCCTGCTCTTCCGCCTGCGCGGGCGAAGACACATCGATAACGTCGCGAGGGGTCATATCATCTGCCATGTTGAGCTCTATATAAGCATCCCGCGCGCTTTGTGTAGCGCTTCGATGAAGGCGTCGACTTCTTCGGTCGTGTTGTAAATCCCAAAACTTGCGCGTGCCGTGGCTGAGACACCGAGATGATCCATCAACGGTTGCGCACAATGATGCCCGGCCCGCACCGCAACGCCGTAGCGATCGAGCAGCTGTGCAACATCGTGCGGGTGGACCCCGTCGATCGAAAAGGACAGGACGGGTCCCTTTCCGGGCGCCGTGCCGTGAACGGTCAGGCCATTGACGCCGCGTAAGGAGTCATAGGCGCGCTCATACAGTGCGTGCTCATGTTCGAGCACATCGCCTTTGTCGAACTGGCCAAGCCAATCGAGGGCCGTGCCGAATCCGATCGCCTGCAGGATCGGCGGCGTGCCGGCCTCGAACTTGTGCGGGGCCTCATTGTAGGTGACGCGGTCGCGCGAAACGATTTCGATCATCTCCCCACCGCCCTGGAACGGCCGCAGGCGCGCCAGCGCGGCGGCCTTACCGTACAGTGCACCAATGCCCGTCGGTCCGTAAATCTTGTGCCCGGTCAGAACATAATAATCACAACCGATCGCCTGAACATCGACATCCAGATGCACGCCGGCCTGACAGCCATCAAACAAGACTTCAGCGCCTGCCGCATGCGCGAGGCGGACGATCTCTGCGGCATCGGTGACCGTTCCGAGCACGTTCGACATATGCGTCATCGCGACGAGCTTGGTCTTTGGCGTCAGCGCCGCTTCAAGCGCAGCCATGTCGAGCGCACCGGTCTCGTCGACATCGACCCATTTCAGCACAGCGCCATAACGTTCGCGCAGAAAATGCCAGGCGACGATGTTGGAATGGTGCTCCATCACTGACAACACGATTTCGTCGCCGGGTGCGATCTCACCGGCGAGCCCATAGGCGACGAGATTGATCGCCTCGGTGCCGCCTTTGGTGAAAATGATCTCGTTGACCGAACCGGCATTGATGAAGGCGCGGATCTTTTCGCGCGCCGCTTCATACGCTTCTGTGGTTTCATTGGCCAGCGTGTGGATGCCGCGATGGACGTTGGCATACGCCGTTCGCCCTTGCGCAGACATTGCATCCAGCACCGCATTCGGTTTTTGGGCACTGGCCGCATTATCGAAATAGATCAACGGCTTGCCGTTCACGTCGCGCGACAGGATCGGGAACTCCTGGCGGATCGCAGCAAGATCAAAGGCGCGATTCATCGCACCGTCTCCGACAGAAAACTGCGGGCGGCATCGCGCATGGCGTCACGGACACTGTCGCTGGCGTCTTCAAGCGCTTCGGCAATGAACGCCTCGGTCAACATGGCGCGCGCCTGGGCTTCCGGTATGCCGCGCTGGCGCATGTAGAAGAGCTGGTTCGGGTCGAGCGCACCAGACGTATTGCCGTGCGCGCACTCGACATCATCGGCGTAGATTTCGAGCTCAGGCTTGGCGAACACGGCTGCGCCATGTTGCAACAGGAGGGCATGGTGCTGCATGTCGGCATCTGTGTGCTGGCCAATGGTGCGTGGGACGTGGAACTTGCCCTGGAACACACCGGTGCCACCTTCAAGCACGGCGCCCTTGGTGATCTGCCGGGTCGCCGAAGACGGCGCGCCATGGCGCACGTGGCTGGTAAAGTCGGCATGGAATCCCTTGGCGCAGAGATAGGCGCCATTCAGTGTCGCCAGGCTGCCGCTCTCCTGATGGGTCAGCCGTGTCTCGAGGCGCACAACCTTGGCGCCGAAGGCGAGTGCGGTCTGCGTGTATTTCGACTTGTCGCCGAGCGTAACGATGGCGGTGATCGCCTGCGCCTCATCCTCGCTGCCGCGCTGCAGCACGGTCCGACTCATGGACCCGCCATCCTGAACCGTGATTTCAGTCAAGTATGAGGAGAAACCAGCCCCCCCAATATGGGATTCAAGTAGATCCAGCGTGGATCCAGGCCGGACGAAAACCGATACGCGGGCGAAATTTGTCTCGTCGCGGTCGCCGCGGGTCACGATGTGCAGAGGCGCGGCGACCTCACCGGTCACTTCGATGATCAGCGTGTCCAGTCCACCCACCCGACCAGCCAGCGCCGCTGTCATCGCGCCGAGCGGCACTTCCTCGGCATCGCCAAGCGCCTGGGCGTCGTGGCGCTGATGCAGCTGTATCCCCTCGGGCACAGAGTCCGGCAGCGTGATGCCGCTCGCGCTCAGCTCGATCACGGACTGGCCAGCGCCCGGAAGCGGCGCGCATTGCGCCTCGCTTTGAGACGCCTCGACAGCCTTTATGGCGGCTTTGAAATCCGTCCACTTCCACGCTTCCATCCGTCGATGCGGCAGGCCGGTCTCAGCAAAGGCTTCAAAGGCGCGTTCGCGCTGACCGCTCTCCGGCAACATCGCATAGCGCGCAATCAGCTCCAGCTCGGCTGGGCCCGGATTGCGAAACTTGTCCTTCAGATCTGCGACCGAGAGCATCCCTAAGCGGCCTCTCCGAGAACGCCGTCATAGCCCTCTTTTTCCAGCCGCAGGGCGAGCTCAGGACCACCCGTCTTGATGATCTTCCCCGCCGCCAGCACATGCACCTTGTCCGGCTTGATGTGATCGAGCAGGCGCTGATAGTGGGTGATGACCAGCATTCCGCGATCCGGGCTACGCAAGGCATTGACGCCGTCGGCAACGGTGCGGAGCGCATCGATGTCGAGGCCGGAATCCGTCTCGTCCAGGATCGCGAATCTCGGCTCTAGCATCATCATCTGGAAGATCTCGAGACGCTTCTTTTCGCCCCCCGAAAAGCCGACATTGAGCGGTCGTTTCAGCATCTCTGATGTCAGATTAAGTTTCGCGCCCAACTCCCGGGATTTCTTGATGAAATCCGGAGCCGAAATCTCATCTTCGCCACGCGCCGCGCGCTGCGCGTTCATCGCAGTGCGCACAAATGTCATGACCGGTACGCCGGGAATTTCCACTGGGTACTGAAAAGACAGAAACAGGCCTTTGGCGGCGCGCTCTTCCGGGTCCATGTCCAGCAGGTCGTCGCCCTCAAGCGTCGCGGTGCCGCCGGTGACTTCATAGCCTTCACGGCCGGTCAGCACATAGGACAGTGTCGACTTCCCTGCCCCGTTCGGGCCCATGATCGCATGCACCTCGCCCGCTGGCACGTCCAGAGACAACCCATTGATGATGGCTTTTGCCTCGTCTTCTTCGCCAACCGTGGCGCTCAGATGATCCAGTTTCAACATGGTGCGGATGTAGAGGGTCGGGCCTGATTTTCAAAGGGCCAATTGCCGCAAAGTGACCGGGAAAGCTGCGATGCGGCGCACGGCGCCGGAAATACGGGTGTTTCCAGGGACTTCACAGGATCGGCATCTTGAAATCGATGCGATGCGTTCTTATTGTTTATCAATAAGAAACGAAAGGATTTGCACCTATGTGGCTGTTTTTGTTGTGGTGGTGTGTGGATGATCACCTGGCCAGCGCCCTGAACGCGCCCGGATTGGGCACGCTGCCGCTGTGGGTGCCACTGATCCTGTCGCTTGCATTTTCGTTCACGTTCAGCAGCTCGGTAAAGAGCTCCCGCTGATTACCCGACGCTGCCTTCAAGGCTGACCTTGAGCAGACTCTGGGCCTCGACCGCGAATTCCATTGGCAGTTCCTGCAGCACTTCGCGGACGAAGCCATTGACCAGCAGGGCCACCGCCTCTTCCTCGCCAATCCCGCGTTGGCGGACATAGAAAAGCTGATCATCGGCGAGCTTGGTCGTCGTTGCTTCATGCTCCAGCTGCGCATCAGCGCGGCGATTCTCGACATAAGGCACCGTATGCGCGCCGCAGCGATCGCCGATCAGCAGGCTGTCGCACTGGGTGAAGTTGCGGGCCTGTTCCGCCTTCTGATTGACCGAGACGAGGCCGCGATAAGTGTTGTCGGACTTGCCAGCACTGATGCCCTTGGAAATGATCCGCGAGCGTGTGCGCTTGCCGAGATGAATCATCTTGGTGCCGGTATCGGCCATCTGGCGACCATTGGTGACAGCAATCGAATAGAACTCGCCGACACTATCATCTCCGCGCAGGACACAGCTTGGATATTTCCAGGTCACCGCCGAGCCGGTTTCGACCTGTGTCCAGCTGATCTTCGAGCGGGCGCCCCGGCAATCGCCGCGCTTGGTGACGAAATTGTAGATCCCGCCGTTGCCATTCTCATCACCTGGCCACCAGTTCTGGACGGTCGAGTATTTGATCTCGGCGTCTTCCAGCGCAACCAGTTCGACGACAGCCGCATGCAGCTGGTTCTCATCGCGCATCGGCGCCGTGCAGCCTTCGAGATAGGACACATAGGCACCTTTGTCGGCAACAATCAGAGTTCGCTCGAACTGGCCGGTATTCTCGGCATTCATCCGGAAATAGGTACTGAGTTCCATCGGGCAACGCACGCCCGGCGGCACATAGACAAAGGTCCCGTCAGAAAAGACCGCGCTGTTCAGAGTCGCAAAGTAATTGTCCGATTGCGGCACCACGGTGCCGAGATATTTCTTCACCAGCTCCGGATGCTCATGCACCGCTTCTGAGATGGACATGAAGATGACGCCGGCTTTTTTCAGCTCCTCGCGGAACGTGGTCGCGACAGAGACGGAATCGAACACCGCATCGACCGCGACTTTCGGACGGTCATTTTCGGTGCGCGCTTCGATCGCAGTGGCGGCGGCGCCTTCGACGCCCAGCAAGACTTCGGCCTCGCGCAGCGGAATGCCGAGCTTTTCATAGGTCTCGAGGATTTCCTTCGGCACGTCATCGATGGACTCATATTTCGCGCCAGCTTTCGGGGCGGCGTAATAATAGATGTCCTGGTAATCGATCGGCTCATAGCGAACCATGGCCCAGTCCGGCTCTTCCATGGTCAGCCAGCGCTCATACGCCTTCATCCGCCACTCGAGCAGCCATTCCGGCTCGCCCTTCTTGTCAGAGATGAATTTGACAATGTCGGGGTTCAGCCCCTTTGGCGCATACTCCGTCTCGATCTCGGTCGAGAAGCCGGCCGAATAATTCTCGGACTCGAGCGCCTTCGCCGCCGCGACAGTGCCTTCGTCAATGCTGTCCTTGACCTTGACTTCCACGCAGTCGTCCTCGTGCTCTTCGATGCCGCCGCAGCAATCCATGCCGTGCTCCTAAACCTGCAGGATACTATATAGACTTTATTCCAAGTTTTTTAGTGGGACAGCGTGATTAGTGCACACGGACGAGTTTACCCGTTTCGTCAGGCGCCCACACTGCGCCTTGTAATCCACTCGCGTCGAAGACGCCAAGCCCATATTTCTCAGCGAGTGTCACCGTCTCTTTTCTTCCGCCCAATGCATCCGACCAGGCAAAAGAAACATAAACGGAATCGGGTGATATCGAGTAATCGGCCAGGTTCGCGTCATCAATTTCCTCGACTGGAATGGCGAATGGCCCGTTCATCGATGGATACTTGATGGTGATGTCGGCCATCCACTTTCGCAGTGGTTCTGAGGTTGCACCCAGATCGTTATAGTCGTGAGTGCCGTCCCACTCAGTGGTTTGATGATACCACTCGATGAACGCCTCACGCTCTTGATATTTGACCAGCGCCGGATCGAACACCATCAAGTCGAAACTCATCACGCTAGCCTTTCAACACGGCCGCATGATGCGCGACGTGATCCGCCATGAAACTGGCAATGAAATAATAGGAATGATCATAACCCGGCTGCATCCGGTGCGTGACGCGCTGGCCGTGATTGGCGGCCTGTTTCAGGAACAACGCCGGGTCGAGCTGCTCGGCCAGGAACTGGTCCGCCTCACCCTGGTCGATCAGGATATCTGCGCCGGATGGCATCTCCTGCACCAACTCGGTTGCGTCATAGGCTTCCCAGCCCACCGATAGCGGTCCGAGATATTGTGCGAACGCCTTTTGTCCCCAGGGCACGCGCGCCGGCGACACAATTGGCGCGAAAGCCGAGCAGGACTGGTACAGAGCCTGGTTTTTCAGGTGCAGCGTGATCGCGCCATGACCGCCCATGGAATGGCCGGTAATGCCTTGCCGTGTGAGGTCTGCAGCCTTGAAATGATCCGCGAACAGCCATTGCAGATCGACGGTGACATAGTCATCCATGCGGTAATGCCGGTCCCATGGCGCCTCGGTGGCTTTGAGATAGAACCCGGCCCCATGACCAAGGTCATAGCCATCGGCATCCGGCACCTCATTGCCGCGCGGACTGGTATCCGGTGCGACCACCATCAGACCCTGTTCGGCGGCATATTTCTGGATGCCGGACTTTTCCATCACATTCGCCCAGGTACAGGTCAGGCCGGACAGGTACCAAAGCACGGGCACCGGACCGTCTGCAGCCTGCGGCGGCGTATAGACACCGAACCGCATGCTGCAATTGGTGACGTTGCTGAAATGGTCATGGACCGACAGCGTGCCACCAAATGAGGCCCATTCGGAAACGGTTTCCAGGCTCATGCCCTAGCCGCGATGCAGGGCGCAGAGCTTGTTGCCGTCCGGGTCGCGCAGATAAGCGAGGTACATGCGGCCAGACGGCTGTTCGCGCCAGCCGGGCGGGTCTTCGTCAGTGGTGCCGCCAGCGGTCACGCCCGCGGCGTGCCAGGCATCGGCCTGTTCCGGATTGTCCATGGCGAAGCCGATCGTGCCACCATTTGCAAAGGTCGCCGGTTCGCCATTGATCGGCTTGGTGACCATGAACACGCCGCCATTATAGAGATAGATCAGGCGCCCTTTCGGATCGGTGATCCCGGGCTTGCCGCCCAGGGCCTGAAACGTGGCATCATAAAACGCCTTGGCTTTGTCGAGATCATCCGACCCGACCATCATGTGTGAGTACATGAATTCTCCTCTTTAGAATCTAATAAACCACCACCGACCGGATGCTCTTGCCTTCATGCATCAGGTCAAACGCCTTGTTGATGTCTTCCAGGCCCATGACATGGGTGATCATCGGGTCGATCTGGATTTTCTGGTTCATGTACCAGTCGACAATCTTGGGCACATCGGTGCGCCCCTTGGCGCCGCCAAAGGCGGTGCCCTTCCAGGACCGACCGGTGACGAGTTGGAACGGCCGCGTCGAGATTTCCTTGCCCGCTTCCGCCACGCCGATGATCACACTAGTGCCCCAGCCGCGATGACAGCATTCGAGCGCGTCGCGCATGACATCCGTATTGCCGGTACAGTCAAAGCTGTAATCGGCGCCGCCATCGGTCAGCTCGACCAGGTGATCGACAAGCGAGCCCTTGACCTTGGCCGGATTGACGAAATCGGTCATACCGAACTTCTTGCCCCAGTTTTCCTTGTCGGCATTGATGTCGACCCCGACAATCTTGTTGGCGCCGACCATTTTCGCGCCCTGGATGACATTCAGACCGATGCCACCGAGGCCGAAAACGACAACATTGTCGCCCGCCTGGACATTCGCCGTGTTGGTCACCGCGCCGACGCCGGTGGTCACGCCGCAACCGACATAGCAGGCCTTGTCGAACGGCGCGTCCTCGCGGATTTTCGCCACCGCGATCTCTGGCAGCACAGTGAAATTCGAGAACGTCGAGCAGCCCATATAATGGTGGATCATCTGCCCCTTGTAGGAGAAGCGCGAGGTGCCATCGGGCATCAGGCCCTTGCCCTGCGTGGCGCGGATCGAGGTGCACAGATTGGTTTTGCCGGACAGGCAGCTTTTGCACTGGCGACACTCCGGAATGTAGAGCGGAATGACATGATCGCCTGGGGCCACACTGGTCACTCCGACGCCGACTTCGCGTACAATGCCGGCGCCCTCATGCCCGAGAATGCTCGGGAACACGCCTTCTGAATCGAACCCGTCCAGGGTGTAGGCATCGGTATGACAGATCCCGGTCGCCATGATCTCGACCAACACTTCTCCGGCCTTCGGACCGTCCAGGTCCAACTCAACGATTTCCAGGGGCTGCCTGGCTTCGAATGCCACCGCGGCGCGTGTTTTCATCTCGTCCTCCCAAAACGATGTCCACCCGCAATAAGCGCCTTAACCGCCGCCAGCTCAACCCTTTTCTTTGAGAAATGCCCGAGCCACAGACCCTGTCAGGTTCGACAGTTGGCGGCAGCGCCGCAGCGGCGGACGATGCGCCGGGTTTATCTGCACGAGGTCAGGACGGATCATGATCACAAAAAGCTCGCTCTCACTCGCCGCAATCTGCGCGGTCGCCGTTTTTTGCGCCGGGCCCGCCTATGCCAACAAGGATTTCTGCGGCAATGCCGGCACCTGTCAGGAGATGGGCGTCTATAATCGCTCTTCTGCGCTGGTCACGTCAGTGGTGATCACACAGGAGAAAACAGACGGCGCCTGCATCTATGACAAACGCACCTTCTCCAAGAACCTGAGCGGCACGGGCGGCGACAATATGGATGGCGATGGCTATACCATCACGGCCAACACCACGTGCAAATACAAGATCAAGTTCAAGACCACAGACGGCTGCACCGGTGACAAGACCACGCATATGACGCCGTCCAACTTCGCCAATGGCAAATATTATGTCGAGCTGAAAGGCGGGGGCGGGAGCCTGAACGCAAAGACGCAATAGGGCGGCAGCAGCCGCGCCAGGTGCGCTCAGGTCGGTTTCAACACGGTGCGCCGCGCCGCCTGTAGCCACGCCTCGGCGACGGCTTCGAAATCTCCGGCTTTCGTATCCCATCCGAAGCTGACCCGGATGGCGCTGTCGGACAGCGCGTCGGCAACGCCCATGGCGGACAGGACCAGAGAGCGTTTGACCTTGCCGCTGGAACAGGCCGAGCCCGACGAGACCGCCACTCCGGCGAGATCCATGGCCATGACCTGGGTTTCGGCGCGAAAACCGGGAACGGCAAAATTCGAGGTTTGTGGCAGCCGGTCGGCATCGACGCCGAACACGGTGATCCCGGCGTCTGCGATCAGTCTGGCTTCCATTGCATCGCGCTGCGCCGCGAACCGCTGCAAGTCCGGCATGTCGCGGATCGCTGCTTCGGTTGCCGCCCCGAACCCGGCAATGCCGCTCAGATTCTCTGTGCCGGAGCGCAAGGACCGTTCCTGACCGCCGCCGAACAGGACCGGCTTCAAGGGGGCGCCGGACCGGACCCAGAGCGCGCCGACGCCTTGCGGGCCGCCGACCTTGTGCGCCGACAAGGCGAGGTAATCGACGCCGAGCAAATTGACATTGACCATGACCTTGCCGAGGCCCTGCACAGCATCACAATGCGTCAGGCCACCGGCCTCGCGCACCATCGCGGCGGCTGCGGCGACGGGCTGGATCACGCCAGTCTCATTGTTCGCCAGCATCAGGGCCAGCACCGGCGTGCCATCGCGATCAGCGTCCCAGCGCACAAGACGGTCACGCAGCCCATCAAGATCGATCTGGCCATTGGCCGTGACATAGACGGTTTCCAACGCAACTCCGGCATAGCCGGCATTCTTCATCACCGCCTCATGCTCGATCGCCGAGACCAGGAGCGTGCACTTGCCGTCGAGCTGCGCGGCGATGCCATTCAGCGCCAAGGCGCTCGCTTCGGTGCCGCCGCTGGTGAAGATCACATCCTGGGCCCGCGCGCCGATCGCCATGGCAACCTGCGACCGCGCCGTCTCCAGCAGCTTGCGCGCCGCCCGGCCAGGACCATGCACGCTGGACGGGTTCGCCCCCACGTCCAGCGCCGCCAGCATGGCGGCCCGGGCTTCCGGTCGGATCGGTGCCGTGGCGTTATAGTCTGCATAGATCATCCCGGCCTGATATATGAGATCGCGCCCCGATCAACCATCGTTCGGGCACAGAATTTGGTCCAGAAATCTTGACTTTTCGAATTTTTTATCGATATTCAATATCAAACAAGAAGGAGACTCATCATGGGCGAAATGTCGTGGATCTGGTGGATGATCATTCCATTCATGTTCTGCATGCTCGCCAGCCGTGGAGATCACGGACATTATCGCAGACGATCGCGCCGCAGCAGTGAGCGCAAATCCGAAGAGATTGCGCGCCTCAAACAGGAGCTGGAAGACTCGCAGGCGCAGATCAATGCGCTTAAGACGCGGCTTGAAGCGGTCGAGACGATTGTCACGGACGAAGAAAACGAGCTTCGTCGCGAATTCTACAAGCTGCAGAACAGCTAATCCCTATTCCGCCGCCGGAGAGACCGGGTTTCCGGCTGGCCATGCCGTCTCGCCAACGCGCGTCAGCGACATTTCGAATGTCTTCATCGGCGTGCCACTGGCCGGCGTATACTCTCCGATCTGACTCCAGCTGTTGCCGTCAAAAGTCGCGGTATAAACCATGTGCGCATTCGGCCCCGCCGGTAGTTTCCAGACATAGCCGGTCTCGGTCAGCTCGAACGGGAACGTCCCGGCGCGACCATTGGCATAGCTGCGCATCTCCCAGGCCCCATCTTCGCCGGTCGGCGAGACGACAGCGAAGGCGTTGAACATGGTTTCACCCGTATCGGAATAACCGCGCCCTTCAATCACAACCACGTCGCCATTCAATGCCGGACCGACGCGTTCGGTCTGCGTGATCCGGTAAGCGCCTTCGCGAGTTTGTCCGCTGGCCTCACCGACCCATTCCCCAAACATGAAGGACAGCGGATGCGCTTCGGTCTCGTCGGCGGTAGCGGCCATCGGCCATGTCATCGCCAGTGCACCCGAAACAGCCAGGGTTTTCACAATTCGGGACATCGCGATCTCCTATTTACTTTGCTTTTCAAAGTTATTTGCACAAACTGAAGAAAAGGGCAAGGCGACCCGTCTGCAGAAAAATTTGCATTTGCCCTCGGAGATTCGGTATAGCCCGCGTTCCACTTAGATTTCAGTGCTGAGAAGCGAGAACACACATCATGGCAGAAATGCTCATTCAAGGCCCGCAGGGCCGGATCGAAGCCCGCTACACCCCGCCGCCATATGAAGGCGCATCGCTCGCCCTCATCCTGCACCCGCATCCGCGCGCCGGCGGCACCATGCAGGATCCGATCACGATCCGCCTGTATCAGATGTTCGAGGAAAAGGGCTTCGGCGTCCTGCGCTTCAACACGCGCGGTGTAGGCCGCTCGCAAGGCGTCTATGATCAGGGCGTTGGCGAGCTCGAAGATGCCGCCTTTGTGCTCGACTATGTTGAGAACCTGTCCGAAAGCCCGCGTTATGTCTGGTGTGCCGGGTATTCATTCGGCGCCTGGATCACGCTGCAATTGCTGATGCGCCGGCCGGAGATTGACGGCTTCCTGGCCATTGCGCCGCCCGCCAATCACTATGATCTCAGCTTCCTCGCCCCCTGCCCGGCATCTGGCCTGATCATTTCCGGTGAAGCTGACGCCATCTCCAAGCCCGCCGACGTCGAGCGCGCGCTGACCAAAGTGCGCATCCAGAAAGGTGAGAGCATCGAGCGTGAGAGCATTGCCGGGGCCAATCACTTCTTCCAGGACAAGCATGACGAGCTGATCGATATCTGCTCCGCCTATGTTGACCGCCGCCTGGTCGAGGATGAAGAGAAGCTGCGCCGTGAGGCCGAAGCGGCCGCCGCCAAGGCCGGAAGCCGCAAGCCGCCTATTCCACGCGCATTGCCGCTGAAGCCGGAAGACAACACACCGCAAGGCTAAGCGACGCCCGAGTCCACAAGTCAGCCTGAATCAGATAGCTAGGCGGCTCAGCTTGGCAATGAGAGCGCATGTCTGATCAGCCGGTTCAGTTGCAAATCCATCCGACCAGCGCCCGCCCGGGCGTGGAGCAGCTGACGTTCAAAAGCGCTCGCGACGGCCAAGGTGTGCAAGTGCGTTTTGATCTGGTCGCTAATCTATCTGCGCTCAAACTGCCGGAGATGCCGGGCGGGCAGCGCCGCGGTGGTTTGTGGCAGCACACTTGTTTCGAGGCGTTTTTCGCAACCGCCGGCGCGCCCGGCTATGTCGAGTTCAACTTCGCTCCCAACGGGGATTGGGCGGCCTATCAGTTCTCCGATTATCGCCAGGGCGGATGCGACCTCGACACGCCAGCGCCAGTGATCGAAGCATGGCGGACGACGGATGGATTTTCCATGTGTGTCACGCTGCCCGAGCTGCCCGTCACTCTCAAATCCGCCGCAGTGTGCATCGGCCCCAGCGCCGTGATCGAGGCGAGCGATGGGACAAAGTCCTATTGGGCCTTGCATCATCCCGCAAATAAGCCCGATTTCCACCGTATCGAAAATTTCAAACTCAGCCTGGATTAAAGCATGAGCATACTCTTCGGGATCGATCGACTATTGCAGGACGACGCCCTGCGCGCGCAGCTCTCGGACCGGCGCATCGGCCTGGTCGGGCATCCGGCCTCAGTGACCGCCTCACTCGATCATTCGCTCTACGCCCTCGCCGCCCAGGGCGACCTCAACGTCACTTGCGCCCTCGGCCCGCAACACGGCATGCGCGGCGACAAGCAGGACAATATGATCGAGACCGAGGATTATCGCGATCCCGATCTCGGCATTCCGATCTTCTCGCTTTATGGCGAACACCGCCGCCCCACCGATCGCATGATGGAACCGATGGATGTGGTCTTGTACGACCTGCAGGACCTGGGCTGCCGGGTCTACACCTATCTGACGACACTGGTTTACGTGCTCGAAGAGGCGGCCCGGCTCGGCAAGGCCGTCTGGGTGTTGGATCGCCCCAACCCGGCCGGACGCCCGATTGACGGCCTGACGCTTCGCGCTGGCTGGGAGAGCTTTGTCGGCGCCGCAGAATTTCCGATGGTGCACGGCTTGACCATGGGCGAGCTCGGCGCCTGGTATGTCGCGCACAAGGGGCTGGATGTCGATTACCGGGTGATCGAGATGCAGAACTACCGCCCGAATGAAGGCCCGGGCTTTGGCTGGCCGGAAGCAGACCGCGCCTGGGTCAATCCAAGCCCGAACGCGGCCAGTCTCAATATGGCGCGTGCCTATGGCGGCACCGTCATGGTCGAAGGGGCCACCCTGTCCGAGGGGCGCGGCACGACGCGCGCGCTGGAAGTCATCGGTGCGCCGGACCTCAATGCCAATGAGCTAATCGACGAGATGCAGCGTCTCGCACCAGATTGGCTGGCCGGCTGCAAACTGCGCCCGGCCTGGTTTGAACCGACCTTCCACAAGCACGCAGGCAAGCTCTGTGAAGGCTTTCAGATCCATGCCGAAAAGGCCTTCTTTGATCCAACCGTATTCAAATCCTGGCGTGTCACGGCGCTCGCCTTCAAGGCCATTCGCAGCCTGTATCCTGAATATGAGCTGTGGCGCGGGCTCGACTTCAAATACGAGTATACAGAGGGTCATCCGGCCATCGACGTCATCAACGGATCGGACGAGCTGCGGCTTTGGGTCGATGATCCGAGCGCCACACCGGACGATCTCGACAAGCAGCTGGCGACCGATCTCGATGCCTGGCGCGCCGCCTCGACGCCGTTCCATCTCTACGCTTGAGCCTGCGACGCGCCTTAAAAAAATTGGCTTTTCTGCCCTGCCTCTGTTCTAAGAGCGCGTCAGTCATGCTAACCGCGCCGCTTCACCAAGGACGAATGCGATGAGCGACTTCAAATCCGACTTCCTGCGCACGCTCAATGAGCGCGGATACATCAAGCAGACCACGCATGTGGCCGAGCTCGATGCCTATTGCGCCAGCGGGGTGCCGACGGCCTATATTGGATTTGATGCCACGGCGGACAGTCTGCATGTCGGGTCCCTGATGGGGATCATGATGCTGCGCCGCCTGCAACAGGCGGGTGGCAAGCCGATTGTCCTGATGGGCGGCGGCACGACCAAGGTCGGCGACCCGACCGACAAGGAAAAGTCACGTCCGATCCTGACCGAGGACCAGATCGCCGCGAACATTGAAGGCATCAAGCGCGCTTTCGAGCCATTCCTGACCTTTGGCGACGGCCCGACCGATGCGATCATGGTCAATAATGACGACTGGCTGAGCCGGATCGGCTATATCGAATTCCTGCGCGATATCGGCAAGTTCTTCACCATTAACACGATGGTCAAACAGGACACGGTCGCCCGCCGCCTGACCAATGAGCAGCCTTACACCTTCCTGGAATTCAATTACCTGCTGCTGCAGTCCTATGATTTCCTGGAACTGTCACGCCGACATGATTGCCGACTGCAAATGGGCGGTTCTGACCAGTGGGGCAATATTGTCGGTGGCACCGACCTGATCCACAAGGCCGACGGCAATCAAGGCTTCGGCCTGACCTGCCCGCTGATCACCACCGCCTCGGGCGGCAAGATGGGCAAGACGGCGGATGGAGCGGTCTGGCTGAACGCAGAGAAGCGCAGCCCGTACGATTACTGGCAGTTCTGGCGCAACACCGAAGATGCTGATGTCGGCCGGTTCCTGAAACTGTTCACCGACCTGTCGCTGGACGAGATCGCCAAGCTGGACGCGCTGGAAGGCGCCGAGATCAACCAGGCCAAGATCGCGCTCGCCAATGCGGCGACGACCATGCTGCACGGCGCCCAAGCTGCCAGCGAAGCCGAAGCCGCCGCGAGCAAGGCGTTCACCGGCGGCGGCGTTTCCGCCGACCTGCCAACCTTTGAGATCGCCAGGGCCGATTTTGCCGACGGGCCGACCACGACCGCGCTGCTGCGCGCAGGTGAGCTGGTCGCCTCGAATGGCGAAGCGCGACGCAAGATGAATGAAGGCGCGGTGCGGGTGAATGACGCGAAGGTCGGCGCTGATCAGACCCATGCCTGGGGCGATATCCTCAGCGAGGTTGAGGCGTTCAAGGTCCAGGTCGGCAAGAAGCGGATCGCGCTGGTCAAGCCGGTCTGATCCTAGCCATCGCTGCCTGGCGTCGGCGCCAGGATTTCCTCATCCGGAAGGTCCGGCAATTTCGGCGTTGGCGGTTTCAGGTTCGGATCCACCGGGATCGCATCCGGGATGCTGGTATCCGACGGGTTTTCAAAAATCCGGCGCAGGATGCCCGGGGTCACGGCGGACAGCGGGTTCACCGCCACTTGCGCCTTTTCGAGCGAACCACTGACCGAGTAGGTAATCGAGAAGATGCCCTCGCCTTGCCGGCCAACGATCAGGTCGCCGATGATCGGCACGCCGCCAAGGACAGAGTTGACACCAAAGCTCGGCACCAGGACGCCATCGAGATCAATGCCATTGCCATCCACGGCGATCCAGCCATTCACCGTCAGGCCAAGCGCCGGACCACTCGCCCGCGCGCCATCGATCACGTAACGGCCGCCACCAATCGTGATCGGCGCTTCGATGCGGGAGAACAGTACGCCCTCGCCCGACAGCGTGTCCGTCAGCCCGCGCAAGGAGGCGAGCGACAGGATCTGGGTGAAGAAGGGCGCGTTAACGAGGCGCGTGTCCTCGACCGTCGCGCGGAGTTCGGCTGGTCGGTTGGCGGTCGGCAAGGACCCACGCAGGTCGAGAAGACCGCCTTCGATGAAATCGACGCCGAAAAAGGCACTGGCGAGATAGCCGGCATCGCTGGTTTTCAGCTCGAGCGCCAGCGGCTGGCCGCGACCTTCATTGTCGAGATTGGCGATAAAGGTGGCACCGCCAACCGTATTTCCGCTGGCCCGCAAGCGCTGGAATCCATTCGTGCGTGACATGTCCAGCGACAAGGCCGATCCGATCAATTCGAGATCCCGGCGCAGGCGCAAGCGCTGCACGGTTGCGGCGAACGACAGATCGATGCCGTCGGCCCCTTCACTGACGCCGCCGACAGAGCCGATTTCTGTCAGGAATCCGGAAATATCGAGATAGTCACCATTCAGCTGGATATCGAAGCCGCCGGACTCGGTGCGGTTGATCTGCCCGGCCACATCGATCGAATCCTCGACAAAGAGTTGTCTCAGGTCGAGCGACTGCAACCGCCCGTCAGCAGCCAGGCGCAGGTCACCGTCGACCGAAGCGGAGTCGCTCGACACACGCAGTGCCGCCGCCTGCTCGCGCAGGTCGCCAGTATAATTGAGCGTCGCCCGCGCCGTCTCGCCGGCTGGTTTCACCCAATCAATTTCAGCCAGGTCAATGCGAGCCTCGCTGAGGTCAAACGCAAACGTGCCGGTCTGAAGCCCCGCAGAGCCGACCTTGCCCTGCATTTCGACTGGAATTTCGCCGGTCAGGAAGGCGCGGCCAACCAAGCCGAATACGTTCAGGATATCAGAGGTGAACACAGCGGTCGCTGACAGGTCGGCCGGCGATCCATCATCGTTGAACGCGTCGCGCCAAGTGAACTGGATCGGCGCGCTGCCGAGATTTCCAAACCCGGTCAGAATCATCCGGTCGAGCGTGAGATCGACATTGACGTTGCCTTCGACAATATCGAATGGCCCTGCCGCGCCGGTCAGGCCCGCATTGCGAATCTGGCCTTTAACCTCCAGGACATGGTCTTCCATCGGCACATCGCTGAGGGCGGGGCGCGTCAGTTTCAAGGACGCCGTCGCCTCGCCAGACACGCGGTTTGGATCAAATCCGGTTTCTTCCTGCAGGCGCAATCGGGAATTGGAGAGATGATGAAGCACAGAGACTGCCGGCCCGGATCCGTAGGCGCTGACGATGAAATTCTCGCCGCGTGGATTGAAGGCTGGAAACTCCACCGCGCCGGACTGGATGACCCAGTCATCATACGTCGCGCTGATCACCGCAATGTCGAGACTGTTGCCACCCACTCGGCCTGTGCCGACGGCATTCTCGATCATCGGCATGTCACTCAGGAAACTGACCGCGCCGCCCTCGAACGCAAAGGTCACGGCAAGGTCTTCCTCCCGCAGATAGCCTTCGGCCATGCTGTCTGGCTTGATGTTGACAACCGCCGTCGCTTCCGTGGCCTTGCCCTCAAGCAGGCGCTCAATGATGTAATTGCGCGCGCCGCGGCCAAGATTGACCGGCCAGTAGGACAGGATCGTTTCCTTGCTGATGTCGCCGACCAGTTCGGCCGTGACGTCGAGCGTGAAGGGCAGCTCACCGTCTTCATGCTCAACCTGCCAGTCGAGCTCTCCCTGGGCCTGCAGGCGCGCTTCATCGATATCCGCGCCCAGCGACTGGAACGAAACAATCGAGAAATCATCGGAAAGGTCGGCTTCCAGAGAGACATTGCGCAGGTCCGAAGGCGCTTCGAACAGGCCGGTAAAGTCGAGGGTCATTTCTTCGGACTGCAACGCCACCCGGCGCAGGGCATTCTTGGCGAGAATGTTCGAGATCACCCCTTCGAACCGCCCCGTCAGGCGCTGCGAGGTCAATTGCAGGAAATCAACGCGCACCTGATCCTGGCGCGGGAGATAGACCAGCGACGTGGTCAGGTCAGAGACGTCCCCGCCAAGGGCCTCGAACCGCGACGAGCCTTCGTCGCGAGATGCGACCAGACCGACTTCCTCAAGCCCGGTCTCGCGCAGCAACTGCGCATTGAACGAGGTGCCGAGCCGGAGGTCGCTGTCTTCGAAACCGCTGAGGCCGAGCCGCTGAGCGAGATCCGTGATCGGCAGAACGCCGACATCGAGCACCGCCTTGAGTGACTGGTACCCGTCGTACGAGTCCAGTGAGATGCTGAAAATCTCAGGCAGACCAAGTCCCTGCCCGTCGCCTGCAAACTGGATACTGACATCATTTTCGAGGCGCGTGATCTGGCCGGATGCTGCCTCAATCGACCCGACCGCTTCGCCCGACGGGTCGGATACACGCAGATCGAAATTGCTGAATTCCAGGCCTTCGAAAGATAGTGTGTTGGAAAAGGTCTCGAGCCCGACCAACACATCGCCGAGGACAGCATTGGTCCGATCAAGCCATTGCTCTGGCGTCTGTGGCAGCTCACCGGCGCGGATTTCAGGCATAGGATCGCCAGCGACGACCCACTTGTTGGGCCCGGTATTCTCGACCGCGATCCAGCCCTGCTTGAGGTCGGCTTGCAGCACATCCACCTTGCCGAGCAGGATCGAGCCGGCGTCCAGCGTCAGCTCAGCCGTTTGGGCATAACCTGCTTCTTCGCCCGCCTGGTCTTTCATCGACAGACCATCCGCGACCACAAACAGGCGCCGCTCTGACGGTGACCATTGCAGGGTCAGGCGCTCAACCGTGACCGCCCGGCCATCGCGGGCATTGGTCAGCGCGCGTTCAACGTCATCGCGAAAGATCCCAAGTTCGACCGGCCCGCTGGCCAGCATGAAGGCCAGAATGCCGATCGCCGCCATCAGGACCAGCGAGATGACGCCAAGAGTCTCTAAAATTATGACTTTCGTCGTCTGGCGAACCAAGTCAAATACTCCAAGTAATCAACACACTGCCTCACGGCGCTTCGGCCGGGACAACCTCCCACCAAACATGAAAGAGATGCCATGACAAACCGACCAGAAAAAGGCGACAAAGCTCCAAATGTGACAATCCCATTCAGCGATGAAGAAACGGTCAATCTGGGGCAACCCGCCCACAAGGCCCATGTGGTCTATTTTTACCCGCGCGACAACACACCTGGCTGCACAACGGAGTCAGTCGATTTCACCGCCCTGAAGCCCAAATTTGCGGCCCTCGGCGCAGAAATCATCGGCGTCTCGAAAGACAGCTTGAAAAGTCATGCGAATTTCGCGACGAAAAAGGACCTGACGGTGACCTTGGCAAGCGATGAACACGCCGATGCGTGCGAACAGTTCGGCGTATGGGTTGAGAAAAACATGTATGGAAAGAAATACATGGGGATCGAACGTTCAACCTTTCTCATCCTTGCCGATGGCACCATCGCGGAGGCCTGGAGAAAGGTGAAGGTGAAGGGTCATGCTCAAGCCGTTCTTGAGGCATTGGAGGCAATTTCAAACGCGTGATTCGTCAAATAAAAATACTTTAAGGCGAATTTTACGGAAACAGGGCACTTTGGAGCCCGAAAAACCGCAAAAGGGGGCTTTTCGTCCGGATCACAATGAGGTTACTGTGGCTCATCACCAATCAAGACGTCATACAGCTCCCTGCCTTAACGGCGTCTTACCTGCGGATAGGTGCGTAGAATGAAATCGACTGCAAAGATCTCTGACTTTGTACGCCGGGCGTTTCCGGAACGGCAAATTTACCACCGTAGTGGTGGCACCGTTCGCTACTTCACCATTTCTCCTCTTCAACAGATCATTCTGACCTGTGCTGCGGCTGCTCTTGTTGGGTGGTCGCTTTTTGCATCTGCCACCGTCGTGTTCGGACAGAAGACCGTTGCGGTCGGGTCTGCAGCGAGTGAGGTCAACCGCCTCGAGCGCTGGGTTCAGGACCTGCGCGCCAAGGAAGCCCTGTCAACATCTCAGCTCGAGCAGCGAACGGAAGCGTTCCAGGATGCGACCCTGGAGTTCCAGCGCCGTCACGAAACCCTGGCCACCATGCTGGAAGCGATGAAGACAGGCGGCGAGCTGGAGGTTTCGGCGTTGCGGGGAAACTCAGCATCCCTCCTGGTGACCGCCTCGATCGATGAGGCAGACATGCGGCAATCGCAGCGTTTTGCGCAGGTCGAAAGCCGCCTGCCGCAAGTCGGCCTGCGCGGCGATGTCAGCAAGATCAGATCTGAGCAAAACCAATTCCTCGACGACATTGAAGAGATGGCCGTCGAGAAGGCAGAAGCGGCGCGCGGCATTCTGCGCCTGACCGCTGTCGGCGCCGGCCGCATCACCAGCGGCGAGAACATGGGCGGCCCGGAAGTCAGCTTCTCGAGCCTGCTGTCTGGCCAGTTCGCCACGCCTGAAGAAGAACAATTCGCCGTTCGCGTTGCCCAGGTTGCGGCTCGGATGGAAGAAGCCCGCTATTTTGAAACGCTGGTCGATCGTCTGCCTCTGGCGACGCCAATCGGCATCCCATCGCGGGTCACCTCGCCGTTCGGAATGCGCATCGATCCGTTCCGCAAACGCCCGAGTTGGCATGGCGGAATCGACATGGGGGCAGGCTGGAACGCGCCGATCGTGGCGGCTGGCCCAGGAAAAGTTATTTATGCCGGAACGAAATCAGGGTATGGTCGTGTTGTCGATGTCGACCATGGCGGCGGTTTCGTATCGCGTTATGCCCACCTTAAGAGGATTGTGGCAAAGAAAGGCCAAGAGGTCGAAATCGGAGATAAGCTCGGTACCATGGGTTCGACCGGGCGCAGCACGGGTCCACACCTTCATTACGAAGTGCTGTTCCATGGAAAGCAGTATAATCCAGTAGAGTTCATTAAGGCGGGAAAACATGTTTACGAAGACTAAGGGCGACACTCCACCAGGTTTCACACCAGCACAGGACGCAGTGCGTGGCGCCTCCTCAAAACCCGCTTCACGCGTGGGAGCATCGATCATTTGCTCCGACGTTGAAATCAAAGGTTCAATCAAATCCGCCGGCGCGCTGCAAATTGATGGGCAGGTCGAAGGCGACGTTACCTCTGGCGACGTCACCATCGGTTCAACGGGCCGCATCGTTGGCGAGATCAAGGCTGAAACCCTGCGCGTGAAAGGCAAGATCGTTGGCTCGATCCGCGCGCGGAAAGTTGAGCTGGAAACTGGCGCCTCGGTTGAAGGCGACATCTTCCACGCCGCGCTGATAATTCAGCCGGACGCCAGCTTTGAAGGTCAAGTGAAGCGTGAAGAAAACCCACTAAAGGAGACGGCGCCTAAACCTGCCGCACAGGCGCCGCAACAAACCAATGGTTCAGGGTTTGGAAACGCAACCAGCATTCCGACTCCAAACGGAACCGCCGGCAACGCTTAATTTCAAGCAAGCAGGACCAATCAGACAAACAAGCCGGACCTGTAGCGGGTCCGGCTTTTTCTATGCGTCTTCCGTCTGCGAGTCGCCAATGGCGTGCGACAGCGCGGCGCTGAGGAAGGGCGTCAGATCTCCATCCAGCACACCGCCCGTGTCCGACGTTTCGTGATTGGTGCGCAAGTCTTTGACCAATTGGTAGGGCTGCAGCACGTAAGAGCGGATCTGGTGTCCCCAGCCAATCTCGGTCTTGGAATCATGGCTGTCCTGAGCCGCCTGCTGGCGTTTCTGAAGCTCGACCTCGTACAGGCGAGAACGCAGCATTTCCCAAGCGGTGGCGCGGTTCTGGTGCTGTGACCGCCCAGACTGACAGGCCACGGCAATACCGGTCGGCTCGTGAGTCAGGCGTACCGCAGAGTCTGTCTTGTTGACGTGCTGGCCACCCTTGCCCGAAGCGCGATAAGTATCGGTACGGACGTCAGACGGATTGATCTCGACTTCGATCGAGTCATCAATCACCGGCGACACCGCGACCGAGGCAAAACTGGTATGGCGCCGCGCCGAGCTATCAAAGGGCGAAATCCGAACCAGGCGATGCACGCCCTGCTCCGACTTCAGCCAGCCATAGGCATTCTCGCCCTTGATCAGCAAGGTCGCCGATTTGATCCCGGCCTCCTCGCCTTCATGGCTCTCGACTTCCTCGACCTTGTAGCCCGACTGCTCGGCCCAGCGCACATACATGCGCCGGATCATCGAGGCCCAGTCCTGGCTCTCTGTGCCGCCGGCACCGGAATTGATGTTCATGTAGCAATCATTGCCGTCAGCCTCGCCTGACAGCAGCGCTTCGAGTTCGGCTTTCTCGGCTTTCTCGGCCGCGCGCTTCAGCGATGAAAGCACATCCGCGAGCATCTCCTCGTCGCCATCCGCAAGCTCAAGCAGTTCCAGCCCATCCGCGGCTTCCTGCTCCAGCTCAACCACGGTGGTCATGCCTGTCTCGAGCTTCTGTCGCTCGGCCATCAGTTTGCGGGCTTGTTCCGGATCATCCCAGAAATCCGGGCGCTCGGACAGCGCGTTCAGCTCATCCAGACGTTTGCTTGCGACATCCCAGTCAAAGACGCCTCCTCAGCAGTTCCGACGACTGCTTGATTTGATCTGCAAGGGCGAGGATTTCAGCTGACATTGGTGTTCCCGATACTCATGTAAACGCTGGAGATGGAGGCGTTTCACACGCAGGTCAATAAATGTCCTCGTCGATATCATCAATAATCACATCCGATTCCGCGATCTCACCAGTTTCCGGATCAATTTGTGGCTCCAGCGGTGTGCCTTGTCCAAAGATCGAGGCGTCACCAATGCCCGACAGGCTGAGATTGGTGTTCTCGCTGAAGGCCATGCCTGGCTCGGTGCCAGGTCGGAAGGCTTCAAGGATGATTTCCTGCGAATCGAAGGTCGGCAGCTCACCCGTGCGGGCGTCGACTGAAACCAGGCGCACGCCGGGCGGGATGCGGAACGGCAAAGACGGTTCCTCAGCCAGCGCTCGTTCCATGAACTCGGTAAACACGACACCAGCAACGGAACCGCCGCCTTCGCCATCGCCCAATGTGCGCGGCGCATCGAAGCCGGTCCAGATGCCGACGACGAGGTCAGGCGAGAATCCGAAGAACAGTGCATCGACATAATCATTGGTCGTCCCGGTCTTGCCAGCCAGCGGCTTGCCAACACGGCGAGCGCGGCGGCCCGTCCCGCGCTCGACCACGCCTTCCAGCATGTGCACAATCTGATAGGCGATGATCGGATCGACCAATTGCTTGCGATCATCCGGGAGAATTGGCGGCGCCTGACCGTTCCAGGTCTCGGCGGCACAATCGTCGCACGCGCGCTGGTCATGCTTAAACAGCGTCACGCCGCGGCGGTCCTGGACACGGTCCAGCAACGTCGGAGTGACTTCCTTGCCGCCGTTCACGAACGCCGCGTACGCTTTTGACAGACGCCACGGCGACGTTTCGCCCGACCCCAGTGACATAGCCGGATATGGCGGCAGACGGTCATACACACCGAACCGCTCGGCAAACTCCGACACCGCTTCCATGCCAATATCGGTGGCCACGCGTGCGGTCACCTGGTTGTAGGATTTCTCCAGCGCGACCCGCATGGTCACTTCGCCATAACTCTGGCCTTCCGCATAGTTTTCCGGTTTCCAGACATCGCCCGTCGCCTCGTCATAATAGACATAAGGGGAATCGAGGATGCGGACGGATGGGGTATAGCCACGCTCCAGCGCCGCGCCATAGACGAATGGCTTGAATGATGAGCCTGGCTGGCGCTGGGCCTGCGTGACCCGGTTGAAAGGGCTCTTGAAGAAGGAATATCCGCCCATCATGGCGAGCACACGCCCCGTGTGCGGGTCGAGCGCAACAATGGCACCTTCAAGTTCAGGGATCTGCTTCAGCTTGGCCTGACCGACCGGCACCATGATCGGCAAGACCGGCTCTGCTGCTTCGCCTTCTTCATCCGGGTTGCCTTCTCGGGTTGGAATGCTTTCTTCCGGGCTCATCGCCTGGCGGCTGACTTCGGCGAGGATGACATCGCCGGCGCGCAGGCCGGTTCGCCCGTTTTCGCGGACAAACGTATTCGCCCATTCCGTATCTTCTGCCGGGATCGAGGAGGTCTGACCGTCATCGAGGATCAGGCTGGCACCATTCTCTGTCACGCGCGACACCAGTGCCCGTTCCCAGGTCCCGTATCCGCCCGGGCGGGTGACCGCCTGAAGTTGTTCCATCAGGTCGCCATCATTCGGGTCGAGACTTTTCAGAGGCCCGCGATATTCGTGTCGGCGGTCATAGGTCTCAAGCCCGATCTGCAGCGCTTCCTGCGCCGCAAGTTGGAGTTTGGTATCAATCGTGGTGCGGATCGACAGACCGCCCTGCTCCAGCTCTTCTTCGCCATAGAGGTCGATCAGCTGCTTGCGCAATTCCTGCACGAAATAGGTCGCGGCTGCATATTCCGGTCCGTACAGTCGCTTCGTTGTGGTCAACGGCTTGGCCTTGGCTTCGGCGGCCTGCTCGACGGTGATATAGCCGTCATCGACCATCCGGTTCAGCACGTAATTGCGTCGTTGCAGGACGCGCTCCGGATTGGTGTACGGGTTCACGCGGCCCGGAAATTTGGGCAAGGAAGCCAGAACGGCCGCTTCTGAAAGGTCGAGCTCCGGCAAGGACTTGTTGAAATAGTTCAGCGCCGCTGACCCAACGCCATAGGACCGGCCACCGAGATAGATCTCGTTCAGGTAGAGCTCGATGATGTGCTCTTTGCTGAAAGCTTTTTCCATACGCCAGGAAACAATCGCTTCCTTGGCCTTGCGAACGATGGTCTGGTCGCGGGTGAGCAACATGTTCTTGGCCACCTGCTGCGTGATCGTCGATCCGCCCTGCAGACCGCCGCTGCCAGAAATCCGGTTGCGGATCGAGTTGATCACGCCGCGCGTCATGCCGAGATAGTCGACGCCGCCATGCGTGAAGAAATTCTTGTCTTCGGCCGACACAAAGGCGTGGATCACATGCTCAGGGATCGCTTCATACGGAATGAAGACCCGGTGCTCGTCGGCAAATTCATAGATCAGCGTGCCGTCGCCCGCATGCACGCGGGATGTCACGGGCGGGTTATATTCTGACAGTTTCTCGACCGAAGGCACGGTACGTCCCAGCGCCGCCATCCAGAGCATGAATGCGATGATCATGATTACGGCCAAGGCGACGCCTGCCAGGAAGGTCCACAATAGAAATTTCCAGGTGAAGACCCGCTGTTTGATGGCTGCCCACATGGTTCAGACTCTCATTCCAATTCAGCGCGGTGAATCACACGCCAACACGGCGAGACTAAGGCGCTTCTGCAGTGTCGAAAAGGCGGACCCTCAGTTACTTGCCAATAATAAATCCTGACGCTCGAAATAGGCGTCGATGGCGCGCTTGATGGCTTCCGCGGATTTTCGCCGACCGCGCTCCGATTTCAGACGCCGGGCATCGGCTTTGTTGGTCAGAAAACCGATCTCAACCAGCACAGCCGGTACATCTGGGGCCAGTAAGACGAACAGATTGCCCTGTCGATGCGAATTGCGCACCAAAGGGCCAGCCTTGCCGAGTTCCGGAACCAGAAATTCGGCAAAGATCGACGAATTCGACTTGGTCTCGCGCAAGGTGAGGTCCTGGAGGATATTGGAGACCTCGACCGAGGTACCATCTTCGATCGGCAGCTCCCAGCCGAATTTCTTGGCAGTGCCCTCGATCCGTGCCTCGCCGCGGGTTGAAATGGTGTAAACCGATGCTCCGGAGACGGTCGGCGCGCCCGCTGCATCGGCGTGAACAGAGATAAACAGGTCAGCGCCCCAATCGCGCGCCATGGTCACGCGGTCTTCGTGCTCGACATAGATGTCGGTTTCGCGGGTCAGCCTGACAATGTAGCGCGCGTCCTGCTCGATCAGCTGCTTCAACTTGAGCGCGGTTTTCAGGACAATTTCGCTTTCCTTGCCACCGATGATCGCCAAGGCGCCGGGGTCGCGGCCGCCATGCCCGGGATCAATTACGATCACCTTGCGCTCACGCGCGGCCATTTTCATTAGGGCGCTGAAGCCGGACGGCTTGCTGGACGGCGGCTCTGGCGCCGGCGTGGTGTCGACGACTGCAACCGATGCAAGGATCGGCGGGTTCAGGCGATCGGCTTCAAAACGAGCAAAACGCTTCTCATCCCGTTGCGCGGCGCTGCGAAAGCGTGCCTCTGAAACGCGCGTAAGATCCAGTATGTAGCGATATAGTCGCTCGGACCCTGCCGGTGGCAGGTCAATTTCGCGCATGATCATCATCGGCCGGTCGAGCTCGAACACGATCCGATCGGTGTCGAGCGTATATGCAAAGATGCCGCCCGTGGGTTCGGCAAAGAACGGATCTTGCGCCAGGCGGAAATCTTCCGGCACCATTTCGATGATCAGCCCGTCCTGGGTTTCGCGCAGGAAGACGTTTGGGCGAATCTGGGTCTGCGAGGTGATGGTGATTCGGGTGAATTCGCCGTCGCCCGCCACGCCGACGGACTGCACTTGCGCAGTCGCGGCCATCGTCGCAACGACGGACATCAAGAACAGTAAGATCACCTTCACCGAATGCATCATTCGTATTCGCTCTGCCGGCGCCGCCCTGGCGCTGTCTTATCTCAATGTTCCTGTTTATTCCATGCAGTCTTAATCACAGATTTATCAGCGTGCAGGGAATATTCATCCGATGTCCCGCATTTTTGCTCTTTTAATTCAGGGCCAGAAGGGGCATGTAGGGAACAACCCCGGATGGGGCCGAAACAGAATCCCCGAAAGGCGGGTGAACAGGCCTAACCCCCTGCACCATCGCCGAGACCGGAACGGATAATATGAGCTTACAGGCCGCCACAACAGAGACCGAGAGCCGCTCTATGGAAAGAGCAGGCCGGATTGGTGTGCTGCCTGTCCCTAACAACACATTCACTGGCGCGTATCGCCATCGCTCGCACCGATTGCGGGCCTTAGCGCCGCCAGACTGCAAGGCAGCTTACAATGAGCAAACTTATGCTGATCGACGCGGTCCACCAGGAAGAGACCCGTGTCGCCCTCGTCAACAATGGACGTGTCGAGGACTTTGACTTTGAAACAACCGGAAGCGAACAATTAAGAGGCAATATCTATCTCGCGAAAGTCACGCGAGTAGAACCCTCTCTGCAAGCCTGTTTCGTTGAATATGGCGGCAATCGCCATGGGTTCCTCGCTTTTAGCGAGATTCACCCGGACTATTATCAGCTTCCGCAAGCCGACCGCGAAGCGCTTCTGGAAGAAGCTGCGCGTGAAGCCGCTGAAGCCGCTGACGACGATCCGGATGATGAGGATGATCTCGATGAGATCGACTCTGAGATCGACGAACCAGAAGACGACGACCAAGGTGACGACGAGGCCGACGCCTCAGCTGAGGAAGACGACTCCGATGACGCGGCTGAGAATACCGCTACCGACGCCGATTCAGGAGATGAGGAAGCCGGAGCCAGCGATTCCGACGAGGAGTCTGAAGCCAGCGCTGACGAAGACGATGCCGAGACCGACGCGGTTGACGGTAAGAAGAAAAAGACGCCCGCGGCCAAGGCCGAACGTCGTCGTCGCGGCGCCCGCAAATCGCGCGGGTCTTCGATCACGCGTCGCTACAAAATCCAGGAAGTCATCCGCCGCCGCCAAGTCCTGCTGGTCCAGGTGGTCAAGGAAGAGCGCGGCAATAAAGGCGCGGCGCTGACGACATATCTCTCGCTTGCGGGCCGTTACTCCGTGCTGATGCCAAACACCCCGCGCGGTGGCGGCATTTCCCGCAAGATTCCGAACGGCAATGACCGCAAGCGTCTGAAGTCGGTCATGGACGGCCTGCAAGTGCCGAAAGGCATGGGCCTGATCGTCCGCACGGCCGGCGCCAAGCGGACAAAATCCGAGATTCGCCGCGACTATGACTATCTCCAGAAGCTCTGGTCCAATATCCGCTCCAAGACGCTGGAATCAGTGGCTCCGGAGCTGATCCACGAAGAAGGCGGCCTGGTGCATCGGGCGATGCGCGACATGTTCGATCGCGAGATTTCCGAAGTCGTGGTCCAGGGCGACCGCGCCTATCGCGAAGCCAAGGACCTTGCCAAGACGCTGATGCCGACGCAGGCCAAGAAAGTGAAGCGCTGGACCGCGCAGGCCCCGCTCTTCGTCAAGGAAGGCGTCGAGGATCAGCTTGATTCGATCTTCTCGCCGGTCGTTCAGATGAAATCCGGCGGCTATCTGGTCATCAACCAGACCGAAGCCCTGGTCGCGATTGACGTGAACTCGGGCAAGTCGACGCGCGAACGCAACATCGAACAGACCGCGGTGCACACCAACCTCGAAGCGGCTGAGGAAGCCTGTCGCCAAATGCGCTTGCGCGACCTGGCTGGCCTTGTCGTCATCGACTTCATCGACATGGACGAAAACAAGAATAATCGCGCCGTTGAGAAGAAGATGAAAGAGGCGCTGAAACTTGATCGCGCCCGCGTTCAGAACAATCGGATTTCGCAATTCGGACTGATGGAAATCTCGCGTCAACGCCGCCGGGCCGGCGTGCTGCAAGCAACGTCCGACAAGTGCGATGCCTGTGACGGTACCGGTCGACGCCGCTCGATCCCGTCCGCCGCGTTGCAATTGCTGCGCGCGGTCGAAGCGCGGGCCGCCGGCGGCGGTTTACGCGGCATGACGGTCACCGCCCCGACCGACGTCGCCCTGTACCTGCTCAATTCCAAACGCGATTCATTGTCTGCGATTGAGGAAGAAGCCGGGTACACGATCGCGATCAAATCGTCGGGATCGATGATTCCCGGAGACTTCGAACTCGACGCTGACAAGGCCTCAACCGGCCGCCGTCGCCGCAAGAAATTCAATCGCGAAGACTTTCTCGAAGGCGATGCAGACGATCATCTGCTGCCAGACGCCGAAGATGACGACGACGAGGATGAAATCGAGGCCGCTGCATCCACCGACGAGGAAGGTGACGAGGCCAGTGGCAAGCGCAAGCGCCGTCGCCGTGGCCGCCGAGGCGGACGTCGTCGCCGCAGAGACGGCGAAGCGATGGATCCAGGCGCCCCGCCATCGGACGGCGGAGCCCTGCTCGATGGCCTGGCCATGTCGATCTCAAACCTGCTTGGCGACGAGCCCGACGAATTGCCGGATGCGAGTGCCGGCGGCCTGACAGCCAAGCCGGTTGCTATTCCAGAAGCCCGCGCACCGGAAGCCGAAACCAGTGAAGAGGCCAAGCCTGAAGCCTCGGCTGACGAAGAACCCAAGGATGGCAAGAAGCGTCGTCGTCGCCGTCGGCGCAGACGCCGCGGCGGGGAGGATGAAGCATCCGTTGATACCGTAGAGGCAGCAGAAACGGGCGAGACAGACGCCTCCGAAGGCACGCCAGAGGCCGAGCCGGCGGAAGATGCTCCGATCGTTGCACTCGATCCTGACTCCGAGCCGGTCGCTGCAGATTCCCCAGTGGAAGCAGACGCGGTGTCAGCGTCTGAGTCAAAAGCGGAGGCAGAGCCCGAAACCGAGCCGGAGCCAGCTTCGGAGCCTGAACTCGTCGCAGACGCCCCGGCCCGCGTGACCACGGAACCCGTGCTCGAAACCTCGACCAAGCCGAAGAAGAAAAAGCGCGGTTGGTGGTCGCGCTAGAGCGCCGACCTCACGCCACCTGAAAGCGCTGGAGCGGAGCCTGCGGACATGGCAGTGTGGGCGAGACGTTTGCGTGTGCAGCGTTTCGATCACGATGCCTCGAGGAGCTGGCGACAATTGCATTCGACCTCACCCTTCGCCCCTGACCGACGCTTATTCCTGAAACTCTCTGCCGCGGCAGCGTCCCTGGCGGCTTGCACGCCAGCACCAGACAGCCGCAAGAAACATGTCGCGGTCATTGGTGGCGGCATCATTGGAACGTCGATTGCCTATCATCTGGCGAAACAAGGGGCACGCGTCTCACTCCTCGAACGGGGCCGCCTGGCCGAACGCGCCAGCCGGGGCACCTTCGCCTGGATCAATGCCACATGGGCGAAACAGCCCAGACACTATCACGCCTTCAACCAGGGCGGGCTCAGTGGATGGAAGCGGCTGCAATCCGAGCTCGACATCCCGGTGCGCTGGGGCGGCTCGCTGGAATGGTTCCCGTCGGCCGAGCGTCAGGCCCGGCTCGGCGAACAGATTGCCGAACAAGTCGCATGGGGCGAGCCGGCAGAGATGATCGGCGGCGAGAGGTTGGCGGGGCTGGAGCCGGATGTCGATTTTGGCGCAGCCGATCGTGTGGCCTATTCGCCGAATGACGGCGCGGTTGATCCCGTGATTGCCGTGCACAGACTGGCTGAGGCGGCGATTCGGGCCGGGGCGGTAGTGCGCGAGAATTGTGTTGCTGAAAGCGTCTCGGACAGCGCGCGAGGCCTGTCCGAACTGCGGACCAGCTGTGGCCCCCTGCTGGTTGACACGTATGTTCTGGCGACAGGCGCCGACCCGCTCGCCACCCGCAATCTGGCCGGACTGGACATCCCGCAGCGAACCACGCCGGGCGTGATCGTCGTGACCAAGCCGATGCCGCGACTGGTCAACCGCATCATCGTCGCCCCCGGCGTTCACATCCACCAGCGCGATGACGGCCGTGTGGTCCTGGGCGAACAGGATGGCGCGCCAGACACGGCGGCGCATGCCGAACGGCTGCGGGGTCGGCCCAATCGCTTTCCAGCCGAGACCTTCGCGGACCAGCATGCCTCGCGGATCATCGCGATCGCAGAGCAATTCGTGCCGGGAATGCGTTCCGCCGAGATCGAGGACGTGTTCATTGGCTGGCGCCCGCTGCCGATCGATGGGCATCCGGTCCTGGGACGCAGCCCAAGTCAGCCCCGCGCCTATCTCGCGATCATGCATAGCGGCGTGTCCCTGGCGCCAATCGTCGGTCAACTGGTTGCCGCCGAAATCATCAACGAGACCACCGCGCCCGATCTCGACGCTTATCGACCCGATCGAGCGTTCGAAGCGATCCGCCGGTATTAGCGATCCGTCGTCAATCTATACGATGCGCGGCAACCACATGCCGACCACCGCCGCGAAGATCCCGATCGACATCGCGATGGTCGCCGCGACCACGATCAGCGCCGCGCCAAGTTTCCATGCCGCGCCACGCTCCGGTTTGCTGGCCCAGAAATAAAACTCCAGCAAGAGCAGTGGCAGCGCCATCTGGCCGAAATACCAAGTGTAGATGAACGGCCCGGTAAACGTCCGCGTGTCGATGCCTGCGCCGCCTGTCGTTGCGAACCAGAACATCATGCCGATGCGGAAGAACCAGACCGCACTGACGACCATGAACAGCCGCATTGCCCAACGGCGGTGATGATCGAATTTACGGGCCCGGGCATAATGGATGGCCAGCCCGCCACAAATCAGAATCAAGATGGCATCGAGGCTGATCGCGACATGGCCGGCGACCCCTCCGAGAACGCCCCTGGTCCAAACCAGATAGAGCCCGGCAATGCTGGTGAAGAATGCAAAAAAGAGATACGTGCGGCCAACTTGGCGATGCAGCGCCGGAAAGGATTGCCGTAGTCTCGGGATCAGTTGCAACGGACCACCGCCAATGATCACGATCGCCACCAGAATGTGGGCCGCGATGGCCAGGTTTCCGATCAGATCGCCAGCGACATGACCGTTCGGCAAATGCGTTTCGTCCAGCCCCTGCAAGCCTTTCAAAGAAAGCAGCGGAACATACAGGGCGATGATATAGGCGACGAAGCACCATTGACCGATCGCCGCGATAAGGAACCATACCTGACCGCTCAATCGCAGCGTTTTTCGGGCGCTGATATTGAGCCCCCAACCTGAGCTTTCACGCACGGCACTCTGCATCTTCAAACCTCGCATTGATTGCATTCAAACCAGCCTACTTGCAGCCTCAGAGCTTGCGGCCAATGATCATCGACACCAATCTCTTGACCGAAACCGACATCGTCCATCCAACCGAAAGCCGAGATCATTGCCCTCCGTCCCAACTGTCTCTTCCGGTTATGCCAAGGCACTGTTCGATCTGGCGGTTGAGCACGGCGCGCGACCAGAGCCCTTATTGGCCGCTTGCGCCCTGAATGGTCGCGCGTTTGATGATCCCTTGACGCGGATTCCGCTGGAAACGTTCAAGACGCTCATGCGTCAGGGCAAGGAAATGTCTGGTCAACCCGGACTGGCGCTCCTGTTTGGTGCCAAAATCCCATTCGACGACTTGTCTATTGTCGGCCTGATTTGCCGGGCAGCCCCGACCATGGAATCTGCGTTCGACCAGATCAATCGCTATGGTCGCCTGATCATCGATACCGATGGCGGGCAGACCGGCGACCGTTTTCAAATCTCCCGCCGCCAGGGGCGTGTATTCATCGACGATACGCGCGATGTGCCGAACGAGTTTCCTGAACTGACAGAATCAACACTCGGTCGTTTCATTTGCGGTGTCGGACGTCATTTTCCGGACCGGTCGTTCTTTTTGTCTGCCGAGGTCACCCACCCTCGCCCCGCACATAGTGCCCTGTACGAAGAATTGCTCGGTGTCCCGGTGCAATTTGGAGGGCAATTCAATGCGATGGAAATCAGTGAAAACTGGCTGTCATTCCGGATCAATCGAGCCAATAATTATGTGTTCGGATTGCTTGGCGACCAAGCCGCCCTTCACATGCAGGAATTGCAGTCCAATACGAGTGTGCGGGCAGAAATAGAACGACGCCTGATGCCGATCCTGCATACAGGCGAGATCGACATGCGGACGATTGCCGAGGAAATGGGATACAGCACGCAGACGCTCTACAGGCGCCTGAAACGCGAGCAGACAAGCTTCAAGGAGATTGTCGATGACCTTCGCTGCAAACTCTCTGTCGATTATCTGCGCCAAGGCAAAGTCACGATCAGCGAAACCGCTTATCTGGTCGGATTCTCCGAACTCAGCGCGTTTTCTCGTGCCTTCAAGCGCTGGACCGGCAAAACGCCCGGGCAAGTCCACAAACGATGACGCTCGCACGACACCGAAGCTGCGCTTGTTGATTGCGCCCGGGCGACCGGATCGACACCGAAACAACAATAAAAACAACAGTCCAACAAAACGTCTTGACCACAAGCGGCGGAAATCATATGTGCGCCGCTGACAAGTAAGCGAACCACGACGAGCTGTCCGTCAGCTGTCAGTACGGGGGAGCCCAACTGTCTTCACTTTCAATGTTGGCAATCGGCCGATCTTGCTTTGCGAGGATACTTGGATGACTCATCCCCTGAAGGGCGTTTGCCCCCCAATTCCCGTCCTGCCAATCACGCGCATCGACGTTGCGTTTGACGCCACGACCGTGTTCACGACCTTCGCCAAGGACGCAGATTACATGGCGGCTGTCGCTGAACCTATCTAGGGCATCGCGGGGCCCTGTCCCGCCAATTCCGACTGAGCCCGATGCGCCTGATGAAGTCGCATCTGTCCCTGACCCTTTCGGACCCGTAAGCCCATGTTCAATTCCGCCAATTCGCGCCTCGCGCAACCTGCCATCCTTCCTGATTTCGACCGCCCGTTCGGTTTGCCTGTCTTCAACTCGGTCGAAGACGCGATCGCTGCCTATACTGGCGATGACGCGATCTATGTCCTGTACCCGCAAAAGATTCAGGCGGCGGCACAAACGTTCCTCGACGGCTTTCCCGGCCGTTCGATTTATGCGGTCAAAGCGAACCCTCACCCAGCGGTTCTGAAAACGCTCTGGGCCACCGGCATGCGCGGCTTCGATGTCGCTTCGATCCGCGAGATTGACCTGGTCAGAGACGCCTGCCCCGACGCCGAACTTTTCCTGATGCATCCGGTCAAGTCCCGACGCACCATTCGCCACGCCTATGCCGCTGGCGTCCGTCACTTTGCCTTCGATTGCGCCGCAGAGCTCGGCAAGATCCTGGTCGAGACCCAGGATGCCCCGGACCTGCACCTGCACCTGCGCCTGGCGCTGCCCGCAGGGGGATCGGCCAGCATGCCGCTGGAAGGCAAATATGGCGCGACCTATGACGATGCTGTCGACTTGCTGCGCGCCGCACGCCCGATTGCGGCAAAACTTGGCGTCTGCTTCCACGTCGGCAGCCAGTGCATGGATCCGGCCGACTATATTCGCGCCCTGTCCTACGCACACGGCCTGCTCGAAACCTCTGGCGTCGCAATCGACAGCCTCGATTGCGGCGGCGGCTTCCCGGTCGCTTATCCGGGTCTCACACCGCCCCCTATGCAGGCCTATTTCGACCGCATCCGGAAAGGTCTGAAGATCTTCGGCTTTGATGCGCTCGAAATCATCGGCGAACCAGGCCGTGCCCTGTGCGGTGAAGGTGGCTCGACGCTGGCGCGGGTCGAACTGCGCAAGGGCCGTGACCTGTACCTGAACGAGGGCGCTTACGGATCCTTGTTCGATGCGGCCCAATGCGCTTGGAAATATCCCGTCAAGCTGCACCGCGAAGCGGCCAGCGCCGCCGATCAGGACAGTTTCCGCTTCTTCGGCCCAACCTGCGACAGCATTGATGCCATGGCTGGCCCATTTCATCTGCCGACCGATACGCGCGAAGGCGACTGGATCGAGATCTGTCACCTCGGCGCCTATGGACAGGCCCTGGCGTCGAACTTTAACGGGTTCCAGTCTGAGACCACCGTCGCGGTCCTCGGCTAAGCCGCGCGCGGCATGGACAGATCAGCGTTTTAGTGGAAGTCAGGGCGGATGATGAAATCTGTTCTGATCGCCTCCGCTTTGTGCGTCGCCGCCGCATGTGCGCATGCGACACCCTCCGCCCCAAGCGCCTCAGGTTGCGCCCTCGCGGCCGAGGCAAAACAGGACCTGGCCGACTGGCGCGAGGCCGGATTTGAAACCGAGACACCGGACCAAACCGCGACCGACCTCGCCTCCTGTCTTGGCGATCCTGATCCGTTCCTGCGAGATCGGATCGGCTATGAGGGGCTGACCTCAGTGCTGCGGGCCGGGTCGGTTTCAGCCGAAACGCGCCGCGCCTTGATCGCGTCCTTGCCCGCGGCATTGGCCGCTGATGACGCCGATGGATTTTATCCACCGTTTGCGGCCCTCGCGCTGTCGGAACTGGCACGGACCGACCGTGTGGAACCGTTCCTCACGGCAGACGAGCGCACCGGGCTCGTGCGCATGGCAGCAGACTATCTCAGCCGCGTCACGGACTATCGCGCCTTTTCCGACACGGATGGTTGGCGTCACGGCGTCGCCCACGGCGCAGATTTTGCCATGCAGCTCGCACTCAATTCGGAGGTTTCGACGGAGTCGCTGCGCTTGATCCGCGATGCTGTGACCACCCAGATCATGCCGGCGAGCGGACACGCCTATACGCATGGAGAATCCGAACGGCTGGCGCGCCCGATCCTGTTCATGGCGGCGCGCGGGGAAATCGAAACGGTGGAGTGGCAAAACTGGTTCGCCGCGCTCGCCGATCCCGCTCCGCTCGAGAGCTGGGGAGATGCGTTTAGCTCCGAAGCCGCGCTTGCCCGGCTGCACAATCTGAAAGCGTTCGCACAGACGCTCTACATCAATGCCAGCCTCAGTCAGAACCCGAACCTGGCGCCAATTGCCGAAGGTGGATTAGAGGTGTTGAGAACGCTGCCCTGAAGACGGCGCTCAGCTCGCGGCAGCGGCATCAATCACTTCGATCTGCGCGGTTCGTCTACCGTTCCAGACATTGTCCTTGAGGCGACCGGCGAGATGCACGCGCCCGCGCTGCAACAAGGCATCGCCGAGCGGCGTGCCGAGGCAACGCCAGACCAGCGCATCGATGCGCGCGCCGGCATCCTCGACTGTCAGCTTGAGATGGTTTTCGCCAATCTGGCGGGTGTAAGTGATCTCGACATCGCGAAGCCCGAAAACCGGCTCAGGTGCACCTTGCCCGAACGGGCCGATGGTCTGGATCAGGTCGAACGTTTCTGGCGTGACTTGCGACGGGGACAACAAGGCATCGACGGTCAGTTCTTTGGCGGCAGATCGCTCTTCGCGAAACTCCGACATGTGCGCCTGCATCCAGCTGATCAATCCCGGCAATTGGTCCGGCTCCAGGCTGAGCCCGCCAGCCATGGCGTGGCCGCCCCCGGAAAGGATCACACCTTCCTTCGCAGCGGCCGCAATCGCATCACCAATATTGACCCCGCGGACCGATCGCGCGGACCCCTTGGCGACGGGCCCGAGCCCCTGCCCCCAGCCGATCACGATTGAAGGAAGGTGGAAACGGTCCTTCAGGCGACCGGCAACGATTCCGATCACGCCAGGGTGCCAGCCTTCGCCGGCCGCAATGAGGATGCCCGTGTCAGGATTGGCATCAATCTGCTTTTGCGCCTCGACCGTCGCCTGCTCAAGGATCGCGGCTTCGACGGCCTTGCGCTCATCATTGTGTGAATGCAGCCGTTCGGCGAGGGCAATCGCCTCGGCACGATCATCGGTGGCAAGCAACTTGGCAGCAAGCCAGGGATCGCCCACCCGCCCACCAGCGTTCAGGCGTGGGCCGAGCACGAACGTGGCGTGATAAACGCTCTCGATCTTGCCAATTCCGGCAATGTCGGCGAGCGCTCGCAATCCTGCATTCTGCCCCCGCTCAAGGATCTTCAAGCCCTGAGTGACGAAGGCGCGATTGGCCCCGTGCAGAGGCGACATATCGCACAAGGTGCCAAGCGCGCAGAGATCGAGCCAGTGCAGGATATCCGGCAATCCACCAGGCGGCGATATGCCCCGCTCGCGCGCCAGCTTGTTGAGGGCCGCCGCGAACACGTACACGACGCCAGCTGCAGCGAGATGTCCCTGCCCGCTGGTATCGTCGGCACGATTGGGGTTGACCAGCGCCGCGCATTCCGGCGGTTCTGCGCCCATCAAATGGTGGTCGATCACGATCACCGGCAAGTCGATGGCAACGGCTTCGGCCAGCGCGGCGGTCGCTGCGGCGCCGCAATCGACGGTGATGACAAGATCTGCACCTTGCGCTTTCAAATGACGGAACGCGTCCGGGCTCGGCCCGTAGCCTTCGGTCAGGCGATCCGGAACGTACAAGCCGATCTCCTGCCCCCAGGCCCGAAAATAGCGGGCAAGAATGGCCGAGCTGGTGCCACCATCAACGTCATAGTCGGCAAAGACAGTGACATTCTTGCCGTCGACAATCGCGTCGAGCGTCAGCGCCGCGGCTTTCATCATGTCCTGGAAGCTGTCTGGATCCGGGAACAGGGCGCGCAGGGTCGGGTTAAGGAAGGTCTCGACCTCTTCGGGCGCGATCCCGCGTGGTTCGAGCAGTCGGGCCAGAAGGTCATTGCCGCCAAGCTGCGGTCCCAGCGCCCGGACGGTCGCATCATCGGGCGTCCGCAGTGTCCAATATCGGCCACCATAGGACTCTGAAATGGAAAAGGACGGATCGGTCATGGCGCTTTCAAGCATGACTCGCGGGCCGCGAAAACTCAGTCAGCAGCTGGATCGCGGATCTCGGTGACCACCTGATAGTCGAGCCATTCGCGCTCGGACATGTAATGCATGCCGTCTGCTGGCGCGGCTTCGAGCGTGAACCAGTAGAACGAGACTGGACAATCGACCGCGTCAAAATATTCGAGATAGATCTGGTGTTCTTCATCGTCACGCGGAAGTGCGCCGCCTTCGAGGCCATCTTCGCCCGCCCAGGAATGCACGCCGATACGGGCGCCGCGTTCGGCGATCCGGTTCCGACCCGCGCAGAACAGGTCAACGGCGCCAGACTCGATCCTTCCGTCAGACGGCAAATATGTGTCGAGGCCGGCCTCATGAATCAGCAGCGCCGTCTGCAAGTTGACCTCGTCATCGATCGATCCGTCGATTTGCTGCAACACAACTGTCTGCAATTCCGGATGGGCATCCAGATGCGCGCCAATCTCGTCATAGGTCAGCGCGTTCAGTGTGCCGGCCACATATAGCCGGTCACCGTCAACATGGGTGTCTGTGATGTCGCGCGTGTACTCGCTGGCAATGCAGGCAGACAGCATTGCAGACGTCGCGAGCAGGACCGCGACACGCCGCATCAGATCCGGTGCCAGCTTTTGATCTTGCGCACCATGCCGTCCGCGCTGCTCATCACCAGCGTATCGGTTTCAATATGCCCCGGCCGGCGCACCACGCCATCGACCAGGCCGCCTTTGGTCACGCCCGTGGCACAGAACACGGTCTCGCCCGAGGCCAGCTCGTGCAGATCATACTTCTTGTCATAATCGGTGATGCCCGTGCGGTCGGCGCGGCGACGCTCATCATCATTGCGGAAGATCAACCGGCCTTGCATCTGGCCGCCGACACATTTCAGGGCCGCCGCGGCAAGCACGCCTTCCGGCGCACCGCCAGAGCCAACATACATGTCGATGCCCGTGCTTGGATTGGTCGTGTTGATGACACCAGCGACGTCGCCGTCAGAGATCAGGTGGATACGGGCGCCGGCCTCGCGCAAGCTGTCGATGATGTCAGCATGGCGCGGACGATCGAGAACGCAGGCGGTCATCGCAGAGACATCGACGCCCTTGGCTTTGGCCAGTGATGAGATGTTCTCGGCCGGCGTCGCGTCGAGGTCGATCACGCCGTCTTCATAACCCGGGCCGATGGCGATTTTCTGCATATAGGTATCTGGCGCGAACAGCAGGCCGCCGCGCGGTGCGATGGCCAGAACGGCCAGGGCATTTGCCATTGCTTTTGCGGTCAGCGTCGTGCCTTCCAGCGGATCCAGCGCAATGTCGATTTCCGGTCCGTTCCCGGTGCCGACCTCTTCGCCGATATAGAGCATTGGGGCTTCGTCCCGCTCGCCTTCACCAATGACCACACGGCCCTTGAAATCAACCGCGTTGAAAGCTGTCCGCATCGCGTCCACGGCCGCCGCATCGGCGGCTTTTTCGTCACCGCGACCCGCCAGGGTTTCGGCAGCGATCGCCGCTTTTTCGGTTACGCGAACCATGGCGTCCGCCAGGTGCGGAATCAAAACGCTTTCACTCATTTCTCACTCCCCCAGGCCGCATTCAGCCCAGCTCTAAATTACATCGCCGCGTCGATCGGAATGACCTGCGGCGCGCCGACGCTGGCGTCCAGATCGGACACTTGCGCACTTGCGGCATCGATGTCCCCGCGAGAACACACATGCGTAACAATGGCAACAGGCGAGACATCGCTGTCATCAGCTGACTCCTGCAGCAGCTTGTCCACCGACACCCCGTGTGCCGCCAATGCCTCGGTCAGGCTTGCCAAGGCCCCTGATCGATCCGCGAGGCGGACACGCAAGAAGAATGCCGAACGCTCGGCCGGCTCCGCCGCAACGAAATTGCGCGTGGTGTGATGGTCCGCGCGCCCGAACGGGCTGCGCGCCGTCGGCGTGAACAGTTTCGCGATATCGCCCATCACGGCGCTCGCAGTGGGACCAGGGCCGGCCCCGGGGCCGGTCAGGGTGACGGCACCGAGCGGGTCACCCTCGACGCGTACCGTGTTCAGTGCGCCATTGACCCGCGCCAGCGGGTGGTCGACCGGCATGGCCAGCGGCGCGACCCGGCAGACCACCCCGGCTTCGCTGAGCAGGCCTTCGGTGATCAGCTTGATGCGCAATCCGAGGCGATCAGCCAGGGTCAGGTCAATCAACTCGACCGTATCAACGCCCTTGACTGATACTTTGCTGAAATCGAGATCGGCCGTGAAAGCGATAGACGCCAGGATGGCGGCCTTGTGAGCGGCATCCATGCCAGAAACGTCGAGCGTCGGATCCGCTTCCGCATAGCCCAGGCGCTGCGCTTCTTCGAGCACTTCATCATAGGATCGCCCGGTTTCCAGCATCTGCGTCGTCAGATAGTTGCACGTGCCGTTGAGAATGCCTGACACGCGTTTGATCGCAACACCGGTGAGCGAATCCCTGAGGAC
The DNA here is from genome assembly GCA_965228095.1 of Henriciella sp. Taxonomy (GTDB): domain Bacteria; phylum Pseudomonadota; class Alphaproteobacteria; order Caulobacterales; family Hyphomonadaceae; genus Henriciella. The sequence goes on from OZ245793.1 coordinate 102,161, forward strand.
GCGAACCACCGGAACACCGCCCGCAACGGCCGCTTCAAACATGAAGTCGACATCGTTTTCCTGAGCCAGTGTTTCCAGGCTTTGACCGTGCATGGCGACGAGCGCCTTGTTTGCGGTGACGACCTGCTTGCCAGCCTTCAACGCCTCTTCGACCGCCACTTTGGCTGGCCCGTCAGAGCCGCCCATCAGCTCGACAAACACATCAACGTCTGGATCCGCCGCCAGTTCGCTCGCATCGTCGAACCAGCGATATGCCGAGATGTCGACGGGCCGGTTGCGGCTCTTGCTTCGCGCTGAAACACCGACGATTTCAACCCTGCCCGGCAAACGCAAATCCATCTGGCGCTCGACCAGCTCGATCAACCCGCAGCCGACATGGCCGAGGCCGGCAATTCCCAATTTGACTGTTTTCACGATCCTGTCCTTTGCAGGGCTTCGCTTTGCCCATCAGATTCCATTTTGGCAAGGAACCGCTTGATGTTTCGGGCCGCCTGTCTGATGCGCTGCTCGTTTTCTACCAGGGCAATGCGCACATGTCGGTCACCATGCTCGCCAAACCCGGCACCCGGCGCGACCGCAACCTCTGCTTCGTTCATCAGTTTCAGCGCAAATTCCAGGCTGCGCATGTCGCCGCATTGCGGCGGAATCTCGGCCCAGGCGAACATTGACGCAGCCGGGCTTGGAATGTCCCAACCGGCGCGCCCGAAGCTCTCGATCAACACATCGCGGCGGGACTTGTAAGTGGCGCGATACTCGTCGACGCAGTCCTGCGGACCATCCAGCGCCGCGCAAGCCGCGACCTGGATCGGCGTGAAGGCGCCATAATCGAGATAAGATTTCACCCGTGCCAGCGCGCCGACAAGGCGCTCGTTACCGGCCGCAAACCCGATACGCCACCCTGCCATCGAATAGGTTTTGGACATGGTCGTGGTTTCGACCGCGATGTCTTTGGCGCCGTTGACTTGCAAGATAGATGGCGTCGGTTCGTCAAAATAGATCTCGTTATAAGCGAGATCCGAGAGAATATAGAGATCGTGTTTCTTCGCCAGCGCGACCGCGTCCTTGTAGAAATCCAGATCGCAGACATCCGCGGTCGGATTGGACGGATAGCACAGCACCATCGCCGTCGGCGGCGGCACCGAATAGCGGATCGCCTTGCTGATTCCTGACAGGTAGGCTTCTGGCGTCGGAGCTGGGATCGCGCGGATCGACGCCCCGGCCATGATGAAGCCGAAATGGTGCAAGGGATAAGATGGATCCGGTGCCAGGATGACGTCGCCAGGCGCGGTGATCGCCTGCGCCAGGTTGGCAAACCCCTCTTTCGAGCCGAGCGTCACGATGACTTCGCGGTTCTTGTCGAGTTTCACCCCGAACCGGCGATCGTAATAATCAACCAGCGCCCGGCGCAATCCGGGAATGCCGCGCGACGCAGAATAGCCGTGAACATTGGGCTTGGCCGCTGTTTCAGCCAGCTTGGCAATGACATGTGGCGGGGCCGGCATATCCGGATTGCCCATGCCTAGGTCGATGATGTCGGCACCATTCGCGCGCAGCTCAGCTTTGCGGCGATTGACTTGCTCAAATACGTAAGGCGGCAAGCGCCTGATCTTGTGAAATTCTCCGCTCATGGTGCGGATCTCCGTAAACTAAAAATTTTCAGGGGCTAGAGGCGGGCGCGTGGCACGTCGAAGCGTGCTCGGATTTCATCCGCCTCTTCGTCGGTCATGAAGTCGGGGGCGGGCAACCGCCCCTCGACCGCTCGCCGCACCTCCAAGGCCCAGGCGCGCATCGATTCCGCGCTCTCGACAGCCGCTTCGGCGCGCGGGTCGCTGTAGAACATCGCGAGCGCCCGTTCGACTTCCGCTTCTGATAATTCCAGCTTTCGGATGGCGTCGTAAGACGTGTCTGTCTGCGGCACGTCCGACAAACTCGGATAGCCTTCCCCGCGGAACTCGACCTTGCGCGCCTCGTACCAGTCCGGGGCTTCTGCACGCATCGCTTTCACCTTCTCAAGAGAGCTGGCGCAGCCCGCTAACACGGCAAACGTTACGAAAATTGCAGCGCGCATCAATACTTTCCCTTGCTGGACTCATAAATCCCAAAGTTGTTTAGTCTTATATAGGTTCGCGTAGAATAGCGAGTGTCGGTCTGATGACCAAAGGTAGAAACTTTGATAATTTTGGGGCGAGCTCGCTCCCAGATGCATTTTCGGACATGAATTCCGAGGCATTACAGCTGGTTGCCGCGAATTTCATGCAGGCTCTCCAGGAAGCGCAAGGGCTACTTTCGGACTCCGTGAATGGGAACGGGTTCAGCCTGCCTACACCCGGACAATCTGACCCCAGCGGCGCCCTGGAAACCCAGGCAAAACTCGGCGCAGCCCTGGTGCGAAATCCCGAAAAAGCCGGGCATGCGATGATGACGCTGTTCCAGGGATGGACCAACCTGTTCCAATCCATGGCGGAAGGAACGCCACTGCCCAAGGATCGCCGTTTCGCTGATCCGGAATGGGAGGTCAATCCGGCCTTCAACTTCATGCGCCGGGCATGGATGATGAATGCCGAATGGCTTACCGGTCTGGTCGATTCCGTTTCGGATGACCTCGACGAGACCGCGCAACTGAAAGCGCGGTTCTATCTCAACCAGTTCGTCGACGCGATGTCGCCGACAAACATGCTGGTGACAAACCCGGCTGCCATTCGTGCGATGATCGAGACCAATGGCCAGAGCCTGGTCGACGGGTTACGAAACGCCCGCAATGACTTGCAACGTGGCGGCGGCCGCCTGGCGATCACGCAGACCGACGAAGAGGCGTTCGAAATCGGCAAGAACGTTGCGACGGCGCGCGGCAAGGTCGTGTTCCGCAACAAACTGATCGAGATCATTCATTACAATCCAACGCGGAAGAAAATGCGCGAGACGCCGATGCTCATTTTCCCGCCCTGGATCAACAAGTTCTACATCCTGGACCTGCAGCCGGAAAACTCGATGATCCGCTGGTTGCTTTCAAAACGGGTCAACACGTTTGTCGTGTCATGGCGGTCGGCTGATGCCGAGACCAAGGATTTCACCTGGGACGATTATGTCCAGCAAGGCATCCTCGCTGCCGTCGATGCCGTGACGAAGGAAAGCGGATCGAAGAAAATCAACACCGTCGGCTATTGCATCGGCGGAACCTTGTTGTCGTCGGCACTCGCGCATATGGGCCAGACAGGCGACAAGCGGATCAAATCGGCGACCTATTTTGCGTCGCAATCCGATTTTGAACTTGCGGGCGAGCTGAAGATCTTCACGGGCGATGAGTCACTGGCTGAAATCGACAAGGTGATCGACGAGCACAATGGCATCATGCCGGGCGAACTGATGGGCGAGACGTTCAACTGGTTACGGCCTGCCGACCTGGTCTGGCGATACGTCGTCGACAATTACATGATGGGCAAACAACCGCGCCCCTTCGACTTGCTCTACTGGAACGCTGACCAAACCAACATTCCGGGCCCAACGCACAAGAAATACCTCAACAGCTTCTATAACAAGAACGAGCTGTCGCGCGGCAAATTCAAAGTGCTGGGCGATCAGGTGTCGATGTCGGACATCAAGATCCCGGTCTTTATCCAAGCCGGTCGCTCGGACCATATCTGCCCGTGGCACTCGATCTACAAAGGGGCGCAGAATTTTGGTGGCCCTGTCCGCTTCACACTTGCCGGGTCAGGGCACATTGCCGGCGTGATCAACCACCCTGACGCTCAGAAGTACCAGCATTGGGTCAATGCCGACTTGCCCGACAATCCCGGAGGCTGGCTGTCCGGCGCGGAAGAAATCCCAGGGTCTTGGTGGCCGAGCTGGTGGGAATGGCTCAAGCCACTTTCTGGCGAGAAAGTCGATGCGGTCCAACCCGTTGATCGCAAATTAGGGTCTGCGCCCGGTCAATATGCAGCACTCAAACTAGCAGATATTGCGGCCGGCAAAAAACCCAAGGGTCCTTATTCCAGCGACCTCAAGCCAGCATCGGCAAAACCGAAACGCAGGAAAAAGAAAAAATCGAAGGCAGTCGCCAAGGCAAAGGCCAAGGCTTGACCCTGATCAATCGTCCGCATCCGGCCAATCGCTAGCGACAGCGACCATATCGATCTGGTGAAGTTCCTGGTCCGCCACGCAAGCCTGGCGGGTTTTCCCAATTGGTGCCACGGCCACCGCGCGGCCCTGGTGGATTGTCATCGCGGTCGACCCAACATTTCGCCGCCTGGTTCCACCAGCCATATCGCGCATGCCAGTATCCATAGGTCGGGTGGTAATAGTACCCTCGTGCGCGAGAGGTGAAGTTGACCCGGGTTCCGTATACGATAACAGCCCGTCGATCTGGACTGGCGCCCGGCCCACCCACCGGTCCTGGCGGGTTTTCCCAATTCGTGCCTGGGCCGCCAATTGGTCCTGGTGGATTGTCGTCTCGGTCATGTGCGCAGGCCCCAAGCGAGCTTGCGAATGCCAGCGATATTGCGGGAATGAACAGTCGTTTCATCGGCACACCTCATTGCGTGATTGTACCGATTTCAACGTGTGTCAGAGGCAAATCCGTCGCCGCCGATGCAGCGACCGGGCTGATCTAGTTCATCAGCCCCATCTCGTGACGATATCGACGCCGCAGCAAATCGATCGGCGCGAGCTCGCCATTTTTCGGCTCTTCATAATGCCAATAGGTCCAGCCATTGCAGGCGGGTGCCTGTTGCACAAACGCCCCGACGCGGTGGATCGAGCCGGAGGACTCGCCGGTCGTCAAGCTTCCATCAATGCGGATGCGCGCATTGAAGCGTTTCTTTGGCGACCACAAGCGGTCGCCCGGCTTGAGCCAACCATTCTCGACCAATGCGCCGAACGGCACGCGTGGCAGAGCTTTCTTTCCCTTCTGGACTTCCAGCATTTCGCCTTCGATCGGTGTGATCGCTTTCAGTCGCGCCCGGGACAAACGGACATAGGCCGGATCCTGTTCGATACCGACATAGGCACGGCCGAGTTTCTTGGCCACGGCAGACGTCGTGCCGGTGCCGGAGAAAGGATCAAGCACAACATCGCCCGGCTTGGATGTCGCCAGAATGATGCGCTGCAAAAGCGCTTCCGGCTTCTGGGTCGGATGGGCTTTCTTGCCGTCATCCCCTTTCAAACGTTCGCCACCTGCGCAGATCGGGATCAGCCAGTCTGACCGCATCTGCTTGTCTTCGTTGAACGTCTTGAGCGCATCATAATTGAACGTGACTTTCGACTTCTCGGACTTGCCCGCCCAGATCATCGTCTCGTGCGCATTCTGGAACCGGGTGCCTTTGAAGTTCGGCATCGGGTTGGACTTGCGCCAGATGACATCGTTCTGGATCCAGAAGCCAGCGTCCTGAAGCATAGTCCCGACGCGGAAGATATTGTGATACGAACCAATGACCCAGATCGCACCATCGTCTTTCAACACACGTCGGCATTCGCTCAGCCACTGATGCGTGAACAAGTCATAGGCATCGAAACTGTCAAACTGATCCCAGGCATCGGTGACGCCGTCGACGACCGATTGGTCGGGACGCGTCAGCCCGCCCCCCAATTGCAGGTTGTAAGGCGGGTCGGCAAATATCAGGTCGACCGAGTTGTCCGGCAGGCGGGACAGAACGTCCACGCACTCGCCTTCGATGATTGTGTTCTTGTTGAGCTCCATGCCCTTGGCTTCCCATCGTCGAATCAGTTGCGAATCAGAAGCACTCCAAATCTACCGGTTTGGGTTTCTGATTCGTTACCAGCCGCAAAACTGACTCGCCCAAAATTCGTTTCGAACTCGAAACTGCATGAATTCGACCCTGTGGACAAGTCTGTGGATTGTCAGCTGCGACCGAAATTCACTTGCGTTTCGTGACGGCTGCGTCATTTTCAGAATATGCGTACCGCGTCAGACCGCCTTCCGCTGCCGCGGGTCCTTGCTTTTGCCAGTGTTGGAATGCCGCTCGCAGCCATCGGACTGCCGATGGCCGTTTTCGTGGCCCCGATGTATGCCGATGAGCTTGGCCTCGGCACGACCATGGTTGGCCTCATTTTCATGATCCTGCGGTTCTGGGATCTCGGCACCGATCCGGTCATGGGCTGGCTGGTGGACACACGACCGACCCGGCGCGGCCGGATCAAGCACTGGCTGATCGGCAGCGTCCCCGTTCTGGCGCTCGGCGCGTTCCTGATGTTCATGCCGATGGGAGAGACCGTTTCGCCGGGCTATCTGGTGATTGGCCTGATCATATTGTGGCTGGGCTTCACCATGCTGCAGACGCCGCACCAATCCTGGGTGCCGATGATCACCACTGCCTATGATGAACGCTCGCGCCTGTTCATGTGGCGCGAGATCATCAACACGATCACGCTGCTCACATTGCTGATCATTCCGACCCTGCTCGCCATTTTCTATGGCATCGAGTTGCGCGGCCAGGTGCTGGTCATGGGGATCATCCTGCTTGTCGTCCTGCCGGCAACGGTGACGCTAGCCGTCTTGTTCGTACCGGATCCGCCGCCGCAGGAAGACGAACCACCGATGAAGTTCAGCTGGGATGCGATCAAGGTCGCGTTTCAGGACCCGAACATGGTGCGCGTGCTGTTGGTCGAGGTCCTGGTCGGCATCGCGATTGCCGGGACGGGCGGGACATTTCTGTTCGCGGCGCAATGGGGGTTCGGGGTCGAAGGCTATGCCCCGATCGTGCTGATGGTCTTCTTCGTCGCCGGCTTCGCAGCGATGCCGTTCTGGATCTGGTTGTCGAAACGCACCGAGAAACACCTCGCTTTCATCGCCACCGCGGTCTGGTCAATCGGCACCTATGCGCTGTACTTCCCGTTCAGCGCCATCACCGGACAGTTTCCCGGCGAGGACCAGGAATTGCAGCGCGCATTCATCCTGGTCATTCCGGCCATTATTTCGGGCCTCGGCTATGGCACGCCGTTCATTCTGGCCCGCTCCATGGTCGCCGATATCATCGAGTCCGAGCAGGCCCAGACCGGAGAAAACCGCTCCGGCATGTATTATTCGCTGATGTCCGGCGCCTACAAGACCGGCGCCAGTTTCGCCATCGGTATTCCCTATATCCTGCTCGGCGCCTGGGTCGGCTTTGATGCCTCAGGGGACAATGGTCCGGATGTCGTCCGCGGCCTGATGATGGTGTTTGTCGGCGTCCCGGTCGTATCTTACGCGCTGGCCGCGATCATTATGCGCAATTACCAGCTGACCCGGGCGAAGCAGGCCAGCAACGCGGCCAAGCTCGCCGCCGCGGACTGACGTCACAGATCCATCGTGTACTGACCGCCCTTCAGGACAGGCGGCTGGAAAAGATCTGTCCGCAAGGCCTGGCGCGTGGGCTCCAGATGCAGACGGCGGATGGCTTTGACAAATCTCTGCTTGATCAACCGAGCGACGACACCGCTGCCGGTCCCGCGCGAAAACCAGTCAGCATCATAATCCTTGCCGCCGCGCATGTCGCGTAATGTGTTGATCACGCGCGCCGCCCGATCAGGGTAATGCTGCACCAGCCATTCGTGAAAGATGTCCTTGAGCTCGTGTGGCAGGCGCAACAAGACATAACCCGCACCGCTCGCACCATGTTCTTTGGCGGTCTCCAGCAAGGCCTCCAGCTCCGGATCGTTGATTGCTGGAATCATCGGCGCCGCCATGACTGTGACGGGTACCCCGGCGGCGCTTAGCGCCTGCACCGCGTGATAGCGTTTGCGCGGTGTTGCCGCACGCGGCTCCATTCGCCGCGCCAGCTTCGGGTCCAGCGTGGTGATCGAAACCCCGACCCGGCAGAGCTTTTTGGCAGCCATCGGCGCAATGATATCGAGGTCCCGCTCGATCAGCGCTGACTTCGTCAGAAGCGAGACGGGATGATTATGTTCGCTCAGGATTTGAAGAAATCGCCGCGTCAGCTTCTGCTCCCGCTCGACCGGCTGATAGGCATCCGTATTGACCCCGAGCGCGATCGGGCGGGGCACATATCCCGGTCGAGACAACTCTCTCAGCAAAAGATCCGGGCCGTCCGGCTTGAAGAAAAGCTTGCTTTCAAAATCAAGCCCGGCTGAGAGCCCATGATAGGCGTGGGTCGGTCGGGCAAAGCAATACACGCACCCGTGTTCGCACCCGCGATAAGGGTTGATCGACCGATCGAAATGGATGTCGGGCGACTTGTTGAACGTGATGATGGTGCGCGGAGTTTCCTTCGTCAGAGTCGTGTTCAGGCGCGGCGCTTCTTCTTCCAGGCCGCCCCAACCATCATCAAGCGCTTCGCGCGTTTCCCGCTCAAACCGTCCGGTTTGATTGGACACAGCGCCGCGTCCACGATGATGGAATCGCTCACGAACGGTTGCAACCGCGTCACGATCGACGCGGCCAGATTGAGCAAGCTTCTGTCCCTTACGCATGATTTGCAGGATATACGCATTTTAGAACATAACAAGAACATTTTATGCGAAACCCACAGTTTTTGACCTGGCTCGTCTCGCAAGGGCGCGCGTCGCAGAGGCTATTGCACCAGTTTCAGGGCTTTGGAGAACACGCTTGGCAGAGCGTCGGTGGCGTCGTCCACTGTCTTCGCAAAAGTCTGCGCGCGATTTTGCGCCCGCCAGACAGAGAGCGTCAACGAAAAGTGCGTAAACACATGCCGGATTTCCCCGACCTCCTGCCAGTCGGCCGGTTCCGGGAATATCGGATCTGGCAGCACGTCAGCCCAGTCGGATGTCGGCAAACCCAGCATGCCACCCAGCAGGCCGCGCTCCGGGCGTCGGTGGGTCAAAACACTGCCGTCGTTTCCAAGCAATATATAGACATGGCCGCGACGTGCTGGTTTCGCCTTCTTGGCAGGTTTGATTGGGTACAGCTCTGGGGCCCCCTGCTCGCGCGCCGCGCAATTGGCCCGCAGCGGACAGGTCATGCAGTCGGGAGACTTTGACGTGCAGATCGTGGCCCCCAGGTCCATCAGTGCCTCGGCAAACTCCGCCGGTCGCGCCGACGGAACCAGATCCTCGACCACGCGCTTCAGTCGCACTTTTTCGTGCTTCCAGTCCCCGTCCAGCGCCATCAACCGCGCGAACACGCGTTCGACATTGCCGTCGACAGCGGCAGCGCGTCGGTCAAAGGCGAGTGCCGCAATCGCGCCTGCCGTGTAAGGTCCAATTCCGGGCAGCTTTAGCAGTCCCGCCACGTCGTCTGGCCACGCCCCGATGGCCACAACTTCGCGGGCACATTTCAACAGATTTCTGGCCCGCGCATAATATCCAAGCCCGGCCCACGCGGCCATCACCTCTTCATCCGTCGCAGCGGCCAGCGCTTCTATGCTCGGCCATTTTTGCGTGAAGACATGGAAGTAACGACTGGCATGCGGCACGGTTGTTTGCTGCAGCATGATCTCGGCGAGCCAAACCCGATAAGGGTCTGCCTTCGCGCCTTCGGCACGTGCAGCCGGGCCGATGCGCCAAGGCAATTCGCGTGCGGCTGTTGCGTACCAATCGAGCAAGCGATCAGAAAGGTCTGCAAAGTGTAACTTTTCATCCATGTTCATGGCGGGCAAGGTGTCGCGAATGGTGAAACGATCAAGTCTCGATCCTCTGGAAGAAGCACGCGCGCGAGTCAAACTGCGATACGCGAAGGCGAAGCCTGTGCACCCCGGGCCGGGCACGATTGGCACGGCAGCGATGCGCCTGACACGCAAATCGCTTCCAAAGAAGGGCGCGACGCTGAGCCGATTGAAGGTTCAGTGGTCGGATATTGTTGGCGAACAACTTGCGCGGCTGTGCCGACCTGAAAAGCTGACGCCTGCGAAGGGCGGGCGACGACTGACCCTGACCGTCATCCCGGCCGCTGCCGGGCTGGTTCAGCATCAAAGTGAAATGATCCGTCAGCGCGTTTCCATCGCCGCGGGGGGCGACATCACTGCGATCAAGATCCTGCAGGGACATTTTGGCGCTCAACGCACCAAGAAACCACCTGAATCTGTTCCTCTGACCCCCGAACAACGCGACGCTCTGATCGCCAGCGCAGCAAACATTGAAGATCAAAAACTGCGTGATGCAATTGTTGCGTTGGGCGAAGCCGTGCTAACGGCTCAATCTGAAGATTCTACACCAGAAGCCCCCTCCCCGCTTCCCTTCTAGTCCGCATGAAAGGTCCCCACATGCACCGCTTTACCCGTCGCGCCGCTATTGCCGCATTTTCAGTCATCGCACTTGCAGCTTGCGGCGCCGCTGAAACGACCAATGGGGAGACAGGAACAGATGCCTCTGGAGACGTGGCTCTGACCGATATCACGCTTGGCAGTGACGATGCGCCGATCACCATGGTCGAGTATGCGAGCTGGACCTGCCCGGCTTGCTTGCAATTCCACACTGACGTGATGCCGATGCTGAGAACGGAATATGTCGACACCGGCAAAGTGAAGTTTGTGTTCAGAGAGTTTCCGACGCCGCCGGCAAATGTGTCTGTCGCCGGATTTGCGCTCGCCCGATGCGCCGGCACCGACAATTATTATGCCGTCATCGATGATCTCTTTGCGGCACAAACAAACGTGCTGAACCTCGCTCGCTCTGGCGGAGACATTGCCGGCGCCTTGCGCAACCTGGCCTCAAGTTATGGCATTGAAGGCGCAGCGTTCGAGGAGTGCCTGTCCAACAAAGACGTCACTTATGCCATCGGCGAATCCGTCATGAAAGGTGATAGCCAGGGCGTCAATTCGACCCCCACCGTCTTCATCAATGGCGAGAAGTTGCAAGGCTATGATTGGCGCAACGCCGACGGCATGCGCGCCGTTCTTGATGCAAGACTTGGCGATGAAGCGCCGGCAGAGACGAGCGCCAACTAGGCTTCGTTTCGCTCCCGTAACAGCGTTAACTTCTTGGCAACCAATCCGACTCAGACTGTTAAGGAAAGGTTATGAGCATGCTTCGTTTCACCCGTCGCGGCACTGTATTTGCCGCTGCAGCATTGGCACTTGCGGCCTGTGGTTCATCCACGGAGCCCGCAGAATCGGCTGATGATTCGAGCAATGGAAACAGCGAAACCGTTGTGTTGAAGGATATCGTTTTTGGCGATCCCGACGCGCCAGTGACCCTGGTCGAGTATGCCAGCTGGACGTGCCCGGCCTGCCTGATGTTTCACACGCGGATCCTTCCCACCGTCAAATCCGATTACATCGATACCGGCAAGGTTCGTCTGGTCTTTCGCGAGTTTCCGACGGCCCCCGCGAATGTGACTGTCGCAGGATTTGCGCTCGCCCGATGCACGGAAGGCGAAGCGTACTATGACATGCTGGACGAGCTGTTCGTGCGCCAGGACGCAATCCTGACACTGGCACGACAAGGCGGGCCGGTCGTCGAAGCGCTGAAGCAGGTCGCCTCCAATCACGGCATTGAAGGGGACGAAGCGTTTCAAGCCTGCCTGGACAGCGAAGACAATCGAAACGCCATCAAGGCGTCCATCGCGGCGGCGCGCGGCAAGAACGTCGATTCCACACCGACCTTCTTTCTCAACGGAGAGGAAGTCGACCAGAGCGCGTGGATTTCGGTTGCGTCTTTCACCGCAGCGCTGGACGCGGCCGTCGCTGAAACGACGGGCGAATAAAGGAGAATGGGGGCTGCATGCAATTAAAAGAACTCCGCATCGCAGGCTTCAAATCCTTCGTTGATCCTGAATCCGTCCCCATTCGCCCTGGCCTGACCGGTATTGTCGGTCCCAATGGCTGTGGCAAATCCAACCTTCTGGAAGCCATGCGCTGGGCCATGGGCGCCAATTCCGCCAAAGCCATGCGCGGCGGCGAGATGGACGACCTGATCTTCTCTGGCGCGGCGGGCCGGCCAGCCCGCGAACTTGCCGAAGTGACGCTTGTTCTGGACAATTCCAATCGCACGGCGCCACCTGAATTCAACAGCTCGGACACGCTCGAGATTATGCGACGCCTGAAACGTGGCGCCGGCACCAGCTACAAACTCAACGGACGCACCGTACGCGGCAAGGATATCAAGCTCCTGTTTGCGGATGCATCGACAGGCGCGAACTCGCCCTCCCTCGTCCGTCAAGGGCAGATCAGCGAACTGATCGGCTCCAAGCCGCAAAACCGTCGCCGCATTCTTGAAGAAGCGGCTGGTATCGCGGGTCTGAACACGCGTCGCCATGAAGCCGAGTTGAAATTGCGCGGTGCCGAAACCAATCTGGAGCGCCTGACAGAGGTGTCGGCAGAGGTTGAGCGACAGCTGGACAGCCTGAAGCGGCAAGCTAGAAAAGCCAGAAAATACAAAGAACTAAGCGAGAAGATTTCAGCGCTCGAGGCGTTTTTGGCGCACCTGAAATGGAGCACCGCGAAAGCGGATCAGGAACAAGCTGCTGTCTCGCTCGCACGTGCCAAGACCGAAGTCGAGCGCCTGACCCGCGAAGCTGCGGTCGCGGAGACCAAACGCCTCACAGCCAGCGAAGGGATCACCCCCCTGCGCACGGCTGAAGCCGTCGCATCCGGTAAACTCGGCCAGGCTCGGATCGAGCTCGCCAAGGTCGAAACGGAGCGCAAAAACGCCGCAGACCTGCTTGCAGGCCTGGAGCGCGAAGCCTCCCGCCTCGCAGAAGACATCCAGCGCGAGCAAAATCAGAAAGAAGAAGCCGAACGCACACTTGCTGATGCGCGTGAGGCGCTGGCGGCGTTGCCTGTCGAAAGTGATACGACGAACAAGGAGAAGGAGGCTGAGGCCGAGCGTGTGCTGGCTGAGGCCAAGCAGGCCTTGGACGTCGCGCAGGCGGATGCGGACGCGAAGAGCGAAGCATTTGCTCAGAAACGCGCAGAAATTCAGGCGCTTGAGGCCAATGCCAATGCCCACCGTCGGCGCATGGAAAACCTCGAGCAAGAGGTTCAGCACCTGCGCAGCGCGGTCGAGGCCTTGCCTGACACAACCGCGCTGACCAATGAACTGCATGTTGCACGCGAGGCCGAAACTGAGGCCGAGCTCGGTCACACGGCCGCGCAAGAGGGGCAAGATGCTGCCGAACGCGACATTCTCGACAAGCAGGAAGCTGAACTGGCCGCGAAGGAACCTGCCGATCAGGCTCAGGACGACCTGCGCACACTGGAAACAGAAATCGCCGGCCTGACCCGCCTCCTGCGCAAGGCTGAATCCACACAAAGCCCGCCCGTCGTCGAACAGATGCGCACCCGCGATGGCTACGAAAAGGCGGTCGCCGCGGCGCTTGGCGATGACCTGCAGGCTCCGACGGATCGCTCCGCCTCCATTTTCTGGGGCGGCAGCACGGTCAAGACACAGGCCCTGCCCGGCTATGCCAAACCGTTGACCGACTTTGTCGAGGCCCCGGGTGAACTGGCTGCTCGCCTGTCGCAATGCGGCGTGGTCTCGCGTTCAGAGGGCGAAGAGCTGGCACCACACCTGAAACCAGGCCAACGCCTGGTCACGCTGGACGGACACCTCTGGCGTTGGGATGGATTCACACGCACGCCGGCAGCGCCCGTCGCTGCAGCCGAAAGACTGGAACAGCAGGCCCGCCTGGAAACGGCGCAAACGGCGCTGGGGCCGCAACGCCAGAAAGTATCTGAGCTACAGGCGGCCTATGCTGAAATTCGCGGCGCACGCATTGGCGCTGAAGAAGATCTGAAACAAATCCGGCGCAATGTGCATGACGCTGCACAGCGTCTGGATCAGGCCCGGCGCAATCTCGCCAGCGCCAAGCAGCACGCCGATCGCGCCAGCCTGAAATCCGACGCCGCCAAGGAGAACCTGGCCCGTGTCGAGTCCGACCTGCACATTGCCCGCGAAGCCTATGAGACGGCTGCGAAGCCCGAGAATACTGAAGATCTGGTTCGACTGGAACAAGCCGTGGCGGACTCTCGCAATCTCCTCGCCGCCGCACGCGAGCGCGAAACCGAGTGCCGCGGACGCCTGACTGACTTGACCCGCAACCGCCAGCAAGCGATGGCGCGGCGCACGGCACTTGAGCAAGATGTCGAGCGCTGGACCGGGCGTTTGCAAAGCTCTGCCACGCGGGTGGAAGCCTTGATCAAGCGCCGCTCCGAAGCGGCCAGCGAAGCGGCAGCTGCCCGCGCCCGCCCAGAGGCATTGCAGACGCAGCTGGACACGCTCGCCGCACGGGTCGAAGAGCTTGAATCCGAGCGCCAGCAAGCCGCCGACACATTGGCCGCGCGCGAAGCAGAAATCCGCGAAGTGGAAGACGCGGCGCGCGCAACGAACAATCTCGCAATGAGTGCGAGAGAAACACTCGCCATCGCCAATGCAAAACTGGAAAACGCATCCGAGCGCCTGTCTGAGGCCTCCGAGATCGCCCAGTCGCACTTCCAGCGCACACCGGAAGGCCTGCTCGCCATCGCCAAAGACGGCCTGGACGACGAGACCATGGACGCGCTCGACGTGAAGGAAGCGGAGCGCCAGCTGGATCGCCTGCGCCATGACCGCGAGCGTCTGGGCGGGGTCAACATGGAAGCCGAAGCTGAGGTTGAGGAATTGTCGTCCCGCCTTGGCCTGCAGGCGGAAGAGAAAGCCGACCTCACCGCTGCAATCTCGAAGCTGCGCGAAGGCGTCAAAGCCCTGAATGATGAAGGCCGCACGCGCCTTCTCGGCGCGTTTGACCAGGTGAATGAGCATTTCAAGGCCCTGTTCACGACTCTGTTCCGCGGCGGTGAAGCCGAGCTGCGCCTGGTCGACGCTGACGATCCGCTGGCGGCAGGCCTGGAGATCTTTGCGCAGCCGCCCGGAAAGCGCCTTGGCACACTGTCCCTGATGTCGGGAGGTGAGCAGGCACTGACGGCGACGGCACTGATCTTCGCCGTGTTCCTGTCGCGCCCATCGCCGATCTGCGTGCTGGATGAGGTCGATGCGCCGCTGGATGATGCCAATGTCGACCGCTTCTGTCGGATGCTCGACGAAATGCGCCAGCGTACCGACACACGCTTTATTGTCATCACCCACAATCCGGTGACGATGAGCCGAATGGACCGCCTGTTCGGGGTCACCATGCGCGAAAAAGGCGTGTCCAAACTGGTTTCCGTCGACCTCGACACGGCCGAAGAGCTTGTGGCGGCGGAATAGACGCGATAGCGACTCGCTATGAGCACAGACGAAAACGACGATCTCGCGACCCGGATTGCCCGCGCCAAAAGCGCGCAGGAGAAGATCGAGAAATCCAAGAAACCCGACGATTCCGGCGCTGGTGCCAATGCTGGATCGATGGCCTTGCGCTACGGTGCAGAGTTCGGAATGGCCGTATTTGTTGGGATTATGATCGGTTATTGGATCGATGCCGCGTTCGGAACCGAGCCGTGGGGCCTGTTGATCATGATGGGCTTTGGTCTCGCCGCTGGAGTGCTAAGTGTTATTCGCGCGTACAAAGAGTTGACGAACGCGACTAATCCGGCCATGAGCCCCGACAAAACGGGCTCTAACCCTGAAGAATAGACGCGAATATGAATCTCTTTTTCTACGGCGCTGCCGACCCAATGAAGCAGTTTGAAGTCAAAAAATGGATCGAGTTCGATCCAGTCTTCGGCTACGATATTTCTTTCACCAACGCTGCCGGCTTCATGCTGCTGGGCGTTGTCATGTGCATCGCATTTTTCGGCTACGCTGCATCGCGCGGAAAGATTGTTCCGAATCGCCTGCAGTCGATGGGCGAGATTGGCTACGGGTTTGTCGCTGACATGATCCGCGGCACGGCTGGTGAAGAAGGCCTGCGCTTTTTCCCATTCGTGTTCACGCTGTTCTTCTTCATCCTTTTCGCCAACCTGATCGGCATGGTGCCGTACGCATTCACGACGACCAGCCACATCATCGTGACCGGCCTGCTGGCCATGCTGGTGATCAGCATCGTGGTGATTTTCGGCCTGTGGAAAAATGGCTTGAAGTTTTTCGGCCTGTTTGCCCCATCGCTCGGCGACATGCCGTTTCTGGGCAAGCTCGTCATCTATGCGATCTTGATCCCGATTGAGATCATCTCGTTCATTGCGCGCCCACTGACCCTGTCACTGCGTCTGTTTGCGAACATGCTCGCGGGGCACATCCTGCTGAAACTGTTCGCTGGATTTGTCGTCACCGGCGTCACCGCAGGCGGCATTGGCCTTGTCGTCGCACCGCTCGCGTTTGGCATGGGCATCGCCCTGAATGCTCTCGAATTCCTCGTCGCCGGTCTGCAAGCTTATGTGTTTGCGATCCTGACCTGCGTCTACCTTAACGACGCGCTTCACCCGTCGCACTAAGGAGCCCGCTTCACTGCGGCTATTTAGCCGTGCTGTTTCAACTTGACGTGCCCCCCCGAACACGCTTCACGGGGGCGCAAATCGAACGAAAGACTTCCCAAAGGAGATTCTCATGGAAGGCGATATCACTCTCGGTCTTAAGTACGTTGGTGCTGGCCTCGCGACTCTCGGCATGATCGGTGCTGCGATTGGTGTGGGTAACATCTTCGGCTCATTCCTCGACGCCGCGATGCGTAACCCATCGGCTGCGCCTCAGCAGACCGGTAACCTGTTCATCGGTATGGCGCTGTCAGAAGCCCTGGGCATTCTGTCATTCCTGGTCGCGATCCTGATCCTGTTCGTGGTTTAACCGCGAACCTGACTGTCACGACTCTTAAAGGGACCACTAGGCTATGATTTCGATCATTATGGCTGCAGACGCGGCACACGGGGCGAAAGAAGCTGCTCCATTTCCGCCGTTTGATCCATGGCACTTCCCCTCCCAGATCTTCTGGTTGGTGTTGCTGTTCGGGTCCCTTTATTTTGTGCTCTCGCGCTTCATCCTGCCAAGCATTGGCAACACTCTGGAGCGGCGCGAGAGTTCGATTGCCAGCGACCTCGACGAGGCAGCACGCCTCAACGAAGAAGCGGTAGATGCGCAGAAGGCCGTTGAAGTCTCCATCGCCAAGGCCCACGCAAAGGCTCGCGAAACAGCGGACAAGGCACGCGCCAAGATCGACGCCAACATCGCCAAGGAAACCGCGAAAGTGGACGCCGAGGTCGATGCGAAACTGGCAGATGCCGAGACCCGAATTGAGGCCTTGCGCGCAGAAGCCATGAAGAATGTCGAATCCATTGCCAGCGAGACGACGGAAGTCATCCTTGGCAAGTTCAGCTCCAAGGCTGGCAAGTCCGACATTGCGAGCGCTGTGAAAACTGCGCTTGGGGAAGGATAAGAAATCATGCGTTACGCGATTATCGCTTCCGCCCTGCTGCTGACACCGGCTGCTCACGCGGCCAGTGAGCCAGGAACGCCATTCTATGAAGACCCGACCTTCGTCGCCACGGCGGCTTTGGTGGTGTTCCTCGGAATTGTTGCCTTTGTCGGTGGTTTCAAGACCATTTTCAGCAAGCTGGATGAGCGCGCTGATAACATTCAGAGCCAGATTGACGAAGCCCGCGCCCTGCGTGAAGAAGCGTCCAAGCTGATGGCGGATGCCAAGAAGAAAGCCAAAGAAGCTGATGCGGCTGCAGACGACATCATCAAGCGCGCGAAAGCCGATGCTGACGCGATGATGAAACAAGCGAAAGCAGACTTGAAAGCGAAAGTCGCCCGCCGCGAAGCACAGGCAGAAGCCCGCATCGCGCGCGCCGAATCAGACGCTGCCGCCGACGTTCGCCGCATCGCTGCAGACGCCGCGACCGAAGCCGCCCGTTCCATCCTCTCTGGATCCGGAGATTCAGACGACCTTTTCGACGGCGCACTGAGCGAGATAGATACGCGGCTTAATTAGGGTTGCACAAACCCTTCTACACGGCATTTGGAAAGAGCCCGCTCATCGCAGCGGGCTTTTATTTTTCCGGGGTGCTTTTCTCGCGTCCGAACACGGCTTTCATCAGCCAGTTTGGGGCAAACCGTTCGACCCGCGGATGGCGCTCCATGACGCCTTCCATCCAGCGCCGTCCCCATAGGGAATTGCGTCCCAGCAGGACCACGCCAAGAATTGCGATCGGTAGGCCAATCGGCAGCAGCGGCGTGACAAAGGCAATCGGTATCGCAACCGCAATCAGGACCAGTCCCAGGATCGCAAAGGCCTGACGGACCAGTGTGCGAACACTCGACCCGACAATGCCCAGGGGCGCCGTGGCACCGCCTTGTTTCAGGCGTTCGTCACCGAATGGGGATGATCCGTCGGGCATAAGCTCTAATATGGTCCTTTGTGCCACCGTTCCAATAGGCCTCTTCTGAATAATGACTCTGGCAAGACTTAGGCAATTTGCATACACTCATAACGTTGAAATGACGTGAATTTCATCGAAGAGTTTCGTCAAAAGCACACAAGGCGCACGGTGACACAGCTCAAAAGCATCCAAACTCTGAGAGCTTTCGCCGCGATTGCCGTCATGATCGCCCACTTGCAAAGCGTCGAAGCCCGTCACGCGGCGGAGCACGCCGTGTTGCCCCCCATGCTGATGTCCGGCTTCGCTGGCGTCGACCTGTTTTTCGTCATTTCCGGCTTCATCATGGTCTGGATCGCCGGCGACTGGGCCCCGGGAAGCACCAGCGCTGCGAAATTCCTGTTCGCGCGGGTCACCCGTATCTATCCGGTCTGGTGGCTGTTCGCCTCGCTCACGGCGCTGTATTTCCTGATCGCAAACGGCGTGCCCTGGGATGCTGACCTCTTGTCGAATTTCGAGGTCGGCGGCGCCGAACACCTGATCAAATCCATGCTCCTCGTCCCGCACGAGGCGTTCCCTGTGCTGACGCTCGGATGGACATTGATGCACGAGATGTACTTCTATCTCGTGTTCGCCCTGCTGTTGCTGTTGCCGGGTCACCTGAGAGGCGGCGCGATGATCGCCTGGGCCGGCCTGATCGGCGCCGGAATGCTGTTCGGCGCAACCGGATTCTACGCCGACAGCCTGATGTCTCTGGCCTTGTATCCGATGACCCTGGAATTCCTGCTCGGCGCCGCCATTGGCTTGGTCATCAAATCGGGCTGGCGCAGATTTGCCTTACCCGCGCTCGGGCTCAGCCTGATTGGTTTCGTGGCTGCAATTTGGGTCGTCGACTTCACATCCAAGGCCGACTCGCTGCCGATCCTGCGGACATGCCTGTTCGGACCGCCAGCGGCCTTGCTGGTATATGCGGTCGCGGCGCTGGAGCTGAACCAGACGTCTAAACCATGGCTTCATTCGAGCTTGGTGCGGATCGGCGACTGGTCCTACTCCCTCTATCTCTGCCATATCCTGGTGATCAGTGCGGTTGCCGAGCTTATCTTCCCGACCCTGCGCGCGTCTGGGCTCGTCAGCAATCTGGCCTTCATTGTTCTGGCCAGTGCCGCCGCGCTGATCGTCGCCGGTCTCACGTACACGCTGTTCGAAGCGCCCTTGCACAAGCGGGCTCGCGCCGCCCGCACACGTCTGTTCAAACCACCATCTGACCCAGCGTCATGATCAGCAAGTTGATTAACCGGTTTGGGGCAAATACAGATGAGCGGTTGCTAAACTCGACCTTCCTCTGAACATTGAAGCGGGACAGTCCAAAGCGAGCCATGACGAAGCTGAATTCCATCCAAGCCTTGCGCGGCATCGCGGCTCTGGCCGTGTTTCTCTGTCACTTGATCGCGATTGAGGAAGCGCATGCCGGGCGCGCACAGAAGCTGACAGATTTCTGGATCAATGGCGCACACGGAGTTGATCTGTTCTTCGTCATTTCCGGTTTCATCATGGTCTGGGTGGCGGCCGACCTGAAGCGCGGCGTCGGCGCTGCCGGGGCGTTCCTGTATGCGCGGATCACCCGCATCTATCCGCTCTGGTGGTTGTTCGCCGGAACCATGGCGGTGTTTCTGATCATCTTTCGCGGTGTGCCCTGGGACGTCGTCAGACTCGAGCCCGCCGGTATTGATGGTCCGACGCATCTGCTGAAATCCTTCCTGCTCCTGCCGCAGCCAGAACACCCCGTGCTTGGCGTTGGCTGGACGCTGGTGCACGAGATGTATTTTTATCTCGGTTTTGCCTTGTTGATTTTATTGGTGCCGCGAAAGTGGCGGCTGGCGGGCTTGCTGGCCTGGGCCACAGCGGTCACGATGGGTGCGCTCGCTGGCCTGACCAACACGTTCGGCAATACGATTGTCGAGCTGATCTTCTATCCAATGACCCTGCAATTCGTTGCCGGGGCGTTGGTTGGTTATGCGATCAAGGCCGGCTGGCGCCGGCTCGCAGCCCCCCTCGCCGTGCTTGGGGCCGTGGGTCTGATCGCGTCGTTCCTGGAATTCGACATTGCCCTGGCAGAATCGCTCGCGCCAGCGCTCGGATTTGACCAGCTCCCACAATTTGGTGGACATTGGCGCCGGACGTTTGTCTACGGGATCCCCGCAGCCCTGTTGATCTATGGTCTGGTGGCACTGGAGATTGAACGCGGCTTGGGCCGCTACATCCCGAAACTCATGGTCAGCCTCGGCGACTGGAGTTATTCGCTGTATCTTTGCCATGTCCTGGTCATTAGCGCTGTCGGACGCGTGACCTATGGCGCGCTGTCTCCGCAGAGTCCGCTGGCCACGGGGACTTACCTGATCCTCGTCACGTTCGCGACCATTCTGACCGCCGCGCTGACCTATCAGCTGTTCGAGCGCCCCTCGATCCGGTTTTTCAAACGCTTGCGCTCAGGCCCAAGCCGACAGGCGAGCGAAAACTCGCCTGCGGCTGTCTGACGGGCTCACTCAGCTGCGATCGCATCCGGCGTTGGTGCCACCCATTTGAGCACGGGCTTGCGCGCTGCCTGGGTCTCATCCAGACGCTTCATCGGCGCAAGATATGGCGCGCCTTTCAATGCTTCATCACCTTTGGCTGCGCGCTCGGCGATCACGCTTAGCGCTTCGCAGAAACGATCCAGTTCCTGTTTGCTTTCGGTCTCTGTCGGTTCGATCAGCATGGCGCCATGTACGACCAGCGGGAAATACATGGTCATCGGGTGATAACCTTCGTCCAGCATCGCCTTGGCAATATCGATGGTCTCGATGCCTTCGGCAGTGAACGCGTCCGAGAACAGCGCCTCGTGCATGCAATAGCCGTCAAAAGCAGGCGTCATCACGTGACTGAGGCGCGCCTGGATGTAATTGGCGTTGAGGACGGAATCCTCTGCCACCTGCTTGAGGCCGTCGGCACCGTGGCTCAGCATATAGGTCAGGGCCCGCACGAACATGCCCATCTGGCCATGGAATGCGACCATTCGCCCAAGCGCACCCGCCGCTTCGCCATCGGTTTCTTCGATCAGGCGAAAGCCATCATCATCCTTGATCACGAACGGCACCGGCGCGTAAGGCGCCAGCGCGTCTGACAGCACGGTCGGGCCTGACCCTGGACCGCCGCCGCCATGCGGGGTCGAGAAGGTCTTGTGCAGGTTGATGTGCATCGCGTCGACGCCGAGATCGCCCGGACGGACCCGCCCGACAATCGCGTTGAAATTGGCGCCGTCGCAATAGAAGTATCCGCCCGCCGCATGGATCAGGTCGGCAATTTCCTTGATGTCCGTCTCGAACAGACCGCACGTGTTCGGATTGGTCAGCATAATGCCGGCAATGTCGTCAGAGCGCTCAAGCTTGGATTTGAGGTCTTCCATATCGACACGTCCGCGCGCATTGGCCTTGATCTCGTCGACGACAAAACCACACTGGATCGCCGTCGCCGGGTTGGTGCCGTGGGCCGATTCGGGGACCAGCACGCGTTTGCGGGTGTCGGCCTCGCCACGGGCGATCAGGGCCTGACGAATGGCCAGCATGCCGCACAGCTCGCCATGCGCGCCGGCCTTCGGGCTCATCGCCACGGCTGGCATGCCGGTCAGCGTCTTCAGCCACGTCGCCAATTCGTCGATCAACCCCAGCGCGCCCTGGACGGTGCGCTGCGGCTGCAACGGGTGAATGTCGGCAAAGCCCGGCATTCGCGCCGCTTTTTCATTGAGGCGCGGATTGTGTTTCATCGTGCACGAGCCGAGCGGGAACAGGCCAAGGTCGATGGCGTAATTCTTCTGGCTGAGGCGCATATAGTGGCGCACCGCTTCCGGCTCTGACAGCCCAGGCAGGTCACTGCCCTGCTGGCGCGTCACGCCGCCGAGGCGCGTCTTGGTGCCCTTCGGGGCCGGCAGGTCAACGCCGGTCTTCTCCGGACATCCAACTTCGAAGATCAGGCCTTCATGTTGCAGAAGCCCCTTCGAGCCGGAAACGGTTTCGGCCTCAGAGGCACCGGTTGAAAAGGGTGTGGTCGGACGACCAATCGTTTGCATGCCCATCATGCTTCTCCAAAAGGTTCCATACTGAATGCTGTCGACGTATCGGTCAGTGGGTTGCCCCACAGCATCAGTTGTTTGTTTCGAAATACCGGCGTCGCCTCAATCTCAACAGGCACCATCTTCAGGGCGAGTTGCAGCGCTTGATAGGCATCTACGCCCTTGATGACTCGCGAACGCTGAAACGCGTCAAAATCGAATTCTATCTGACACCCCCAATAGTCTCCGCCTGTGTCGTCAGCTGGATGGTGCTCTGGCGCGAAGATCCGGATATTTCCCGGCGCCAGTCCGTCTTCCGTTCGAACTTCAACCCCCCGCTCGGCAATCACGGTTCCCATCAGATCACCTCCTTCAGGGTCGCGGCATAGGCGGCGATATCGTCTTGTGTCGTGCACTCGGTGGCGGCGGCAATGATGACATCACCGAGGCCGTCATGCGGCAGCAACCGGCTGGCCCGGACGCCGCCAAGCACGCCGCGTTCCTCGAGCATGGCGAGCACCGCTTCAGCATCGACGGGCGTCCGGAAGGCAAACTCATTGAAGAAGCGCGGAGTCAGGATCTCGACCCCTGGAACGGCGTCGAGCGCATCGGCGAGATCACACGCCGCTTCATGGTTCAGCGTCGCCAGCTGTTCCAGCCCCCTGCCACCGAGCAAGGTCATGTGCGCCGTGAATGCCAGCGCGCACAGCCCTGCATTCGTACAGATATTTGACGTCGCCTTGTCGCGGCGAATGTGTTGTTCACGCGTCGACAGGGTCAGCACGAAGCCGCGATTGCCGTCAGCATCGACCGTCTGACCACACAGACGTCCCGGCATCTGGCGGACCAGTTTCTGAGTGCAGGCAAACAGGCCAACATACGGCCCACCAAAGGTCAGCGGATTACCAATCGACTGGCCTTCGCCAACGGCGATGTCTGCGCCCATTTCGCCGGGAGGCGTGACGAGTCCGAGGGAAACCGCTTCGGTAAAGACGCTGACCAGCAGCGCTTTCTTCTCGTGTGCGGCGTCGGCAACCGGCGAGAGATCGGTGACGGTTCCGAAGACATTGGGCGACTGTCCGATCACGCAGGCCGTGGTGTCATCGACGTGATTGGCCAGCTCCAGCTCGCCATCAATGGCGGGCTCAAGCTCGACCACTTCAATGCCTTGCGCCTCGCACAGAAGGCGCGTCGCAGCAGCATAGTGCGGGTGCAGGCCGCCCGAGAGAACGACTTTCTTGCGACGCGTCACGCGGCAGGCCATGACGGCCGCTTCAGCGCAGGCTGTCGAGCCGTCATACATGCTGGCATTGGCGACATCCATGGCCGTGATCGCCGCCACCTGGGTCTGAAACTCGAACAGGGTCTGCAATGTGCCTTGTGCGATCTCTGGCTGGTACGGCGTGTAAGTGGTCAGGAATTCCGAACGCTGGATAATCATGTCCACACTGGCGGGCACATGGTGCTTATAAGCCCCTGCCCCGACAAAGAACGGCACATCACTGGCCGTGGTGTTGCGCCCGGCGAGCCGGGCAAGGTGGCGCTCGACAGCAAGTTCACCCTGATGGTCTGGCAGGCCTTCAATCGTGCCGCTCAATCGGGCGCTTTCGGGGACATCCTGATAGAAATCATCGACTGACGCAGCGCCGATGGTTTTCAGCATCTCAGCGCGATCATCGGGCGTTAGGGGGAGGTATCTCATACGAACGGTCCTTCCATTCAGGAGGGTAGAATGACGAATAGGGAAATCAGGATGGGAATGCCGATGGCATCCATGATGGCAATCTTGCGCAGCGGGCCACCGAGCTGGCGCTGAACCGCGCAAATGACGATGAAAGACAGCATGCTGATGGCGGCCGCCCAGAGCGCTGGCCAGCGAAACAGCTCAATATGCGCTGCAACCGCGCACCCAACACCGACGATGCCGAGAAGGACAGCGCGATGTTGAAGCAGTGTCAGCAGCGTCTTGTCGTCCGGTGACACACCATAGAGCCGCACCAGCTGGCCAGGCGCAACCGCTGCGATGACCGGCGGTAGGTTGATCAACACCAATCCCCAGAACAGGAGTGTCACCAGCATTACCGCACCGCCTTTCGCATTTCGTCGGACAAGGCGGTCGGAGCTGCATCGCGCCGGGAGAGATCGGCAATGACGCCATCGCGGTCAGCGTCTGATTTATTCTGGCTCAGCTTGCGAACCCCTTTGAGCGCGGTCACGCGAATTTCGAACGCGACGATCGCGCGCGCCAGCTTGTCGATATACGCGTCTGGCGCGTCATCGACCGACCAGGGCGCCGGCCGCGTCGCTTCCATCTGATCAGAGAGTGCTGACACGCTGGATCGAACCGCCTGTGGGTCGGTTGCGAATGTCAGGTGTCCACGCGCCTCTGCGGCAATGTAATTCCAGGTCGGCACGACCCGGCCATGCTCTGCCTTTGACGGATAAGCAGACGCAGACACATACGCGTCGGCGGCGCGAAACACGGCAGATACGTTGGCGGGCTCGCCGTTTAGCGCTGTCCAGAATGGGTTTGATCTTGCGACATGACCGATCAATGTTCCTTCATCCTCGTTCCACACCAGAGGTACGATCGCGACCAGCGGACCGTCCGGACCGTTGGCGGCGAGCGTCGCAAGCGGGTTGTCGCGAATAATCGCTCGCGCCGCTTGCTCGTCGGTGTGGAAGACAGAGGACGGGTGCACGGGCTTACAGTCCGTCGCAGAACGTCTTGTAGGCAGCGGCGTCCATGAGGCCGTCGAGATCGCTCTTGTCGGTCAGCTTCAGCTTGCAGAACCAGCCTTTGCCTTCCGGGTCCTCATTGACGGTCTCAGGCGCGTCGGCGAGATCGCCATTGCCTTCGGTGACCTCGCCCGCGACCGGCGCATAGACATCCGATGCGGCTTTGACACTTTCGACGACGGCCATGTCGTCGCCCTTGCCGAAACTGGCGCCAGCGTCTGGCACTTCGACGAAGACAACATCGCCAAGTTGTTCAGCGGCATATTTGGTGATCCCGATGGTGCCGACATCGCCGTCCACCGCAATCCACTCATGGTCTTCTGTAAAGTAAGTGCTCATCTATCTCTCACCCCGTTAGCGTTTGTAGTTTGATTGTACGAATGGCAGGTCGCAGACTTCTGCCGGGCGCGCCTTGCCGCGCACCATCAAATCGATCTTGGTTCCAGCCGACGCCAGATCCGCACGGACATAGCCCATGGCGATCGGCTTCTCGACGCTTGGTCCGAAGCCGCCCGATGTGACCACGCCCACACGATCTCCGTTGACATGGATTTCCGTGCCTTCGCGGGCCGGCGCCCGCTCCAGCGGCTGGATTCCCACGCGCTGTTCCGCCGGGCCATCCGCGAACGCCTTCAAGATGCGCTCCGCGCCAGGGAAGTCGGCCCGTTCGCGGCGGGACTTCTGGATCACCCAGCCGAGATCCGCTTCGACCGGATCGCGGGTCGTGTCCATGTCATGCCCGTACAGGCATAGCCCGGCTTCAAGGCGCAGGCTGTCGCGCGCGCCGAGACCGATCGGCTTCACGCGCGGATCGCCAAGCAGGCTGTCCACGATGCCGAGACCATATTCATTGTTGGGGAGCAGCAGCTCAAACCCGTCTTCGCCGGTATAACCAGACCGCGACAGCATGATTTTCTCATCGCCGCGCTGCAGATAGGCGCAGCGCATGAATTTCAGCTCCGCGGCTTCCGGGAAGTGCTCGACCAGGACGGCTTCCGCCTTCGGCCCCTGCAGCGCCGTGAGGATACGATCGTCCGCTTTCTGCAGCACTGCTTCGTCACCGAGCTCGCGCTGAATGTGAGCCCAGTCCTGGTCCTTCACCGCGCCATTGACGACGATGTACAGCATCCCGTCCAGGCCCTCGCCCGGCATCCGCGTAATGATCAGGTCGTCCAAGATCCCACCATCCTGGGTCAGCAGTACGGAAAGGCGCCCCTGCCCGGGCTTGAGGATGGCAATATTGCTCGGCACCAGGCGTTCCATCAGCGCCGCAATCTTCTCATGCGCGCCGTCCTGCCCGAGGCCGTCTTTCAGGAACAGGAAACAGGGGCCCATATGCGAGACGTCAAACAGGCCGGCTGCCTCGCGCGTCCATAAGTGTTCGGGCTTCACGCCCTCGAATTGGACCGGCATTTCATACCCCGCGAACGGCACCATCTTGCCGCCGTGCGCCAGGTGAACGTCGTAAAGCGGGGTTCGCTTCAGCGTCTCAGGATCGGTTTCAGCCAATTGCGGCGCCTTCCAAAGCAGGACAGGTCCCACCCGAAGGCGGATCTGTGCTGCCCCCGCTGTCCTTGGCGCCTGAGAGATTCCGCAACCGGGTGACCCGGCGCTTGCTCCTTCGGCGAGGCTGCCACGAACGATCGCGCGCCTCTTTCCAGCGTGTTGACTCCGCACCGGTCCTTTTGCCTGAGCGTTTCCGGGGCGGTTGCGCCTTCGGCGATCGAAAAATCGAT
Organism: Henriciella sp.; assembly: GCA_965228095.1. Lineage (GTDB taxonomy): Bacteria > Pseudomonadota > Alphaproteobacteria > Caulobacterales > Hyphomonadaceae > Henriciella. The sequence goes on from OZ245793.1 coordinate 128,851, forward strand.
TCTCTCCCGGAACGGAGTTGTTACGCGTTAGCTAGTCCGAATCCGAAGGTGCGGCAAGCTTTTTGGCGGCGCGAGCGGCACTTGGCTGCGCCCGTGCGAGTGCCACGCGCCCGCTCAACCGATGATCCGTCCGCCCAAGAACGCACTGGCAATTTCCTGGAATGCATCGATGAGGTCATCGCCATCATCTGCGGCGAAATAGTGAGAGTCCGAACTTGCGCACTCATGCATCACCCGTTCGCCCGCGAGCGGCGCATCAAAGGCGATGGCGTAGATGACGATCCCCGCATCCTTCATCGCATCGCATAAATTGACCGCGTGTTCGGACGAAGATCCCAGACCAAAGGCGGGATGAATCATCGCGTTGAATTTCCCATCGGTCATCAGCACGGCGACCTTGGTGTGAGCCGTCGTCCCGTAAGCCAGAGGTTTTGAGTCGTCAGGCCAAACGTCACCCCAGTTGGGCGACAAGGCATACCAACCCCAGGCCGTCGCCAGATGCCCGCCAGTGTCGGAATCAGCGTGAAAGGAATCGATCTCATCGTGCAGCACGGACGGATCCGAGGTCAGCGGCACCAGAGAATGCCCGATGACTGCGCCCACGCTCATTGATCCGGTGCCGCAGAAATTGGTCAGCAAGCTTGGCGGTTGCAGCCAGGTGCCGTCCTCGGGCCGGGCATCCGTCAGGGCTTCATCGCCGATTCGTTCAGCCGGACACACTTGTTCGTCTCCATCGAGGCCGAGGTCCGCCGTGTCCGCAAGCCCGGCGGCGCGGTTGCCATAAATTCCGGCATTGACGGCGTGGGTGTACGGCACCAGAGCGATCCGAACTCGGGTGCCGGTACCGGACGTCATCAGCGCATCGATCAGACGTTTGGCAGCGGTTTGCAGGTTTGCCAGCTTGCTGCCAGCCATCGACCCCGACAGATCCAGCACCAGCGCCATTTCGAGCGTTGTGTATGTCGCTTGCGCGATGGATTCTCCTGCGACCGTCATGTCGGCAGGCCCCAAAAAGCCGCCGCCGACAAAAGTCGGGAATTGGCATGAGCCGCTGACTTCGATTTCCTGAGCCTCCATGACCACAGAGACACGGGGTTCAGAACAGGTGGTGTCGTTAGGCATTGTGTTGATGTTCTTGGAGAAGTTCTGTTTCGCGGCGACGGTAATATCAGCCGCGGTCGCTGTCCCGGAGTCGAGCTCTCGCGCGCCAGCAAGCGCAGCTATGTCCAGCGCGGCTTGCAAGTGGCGGTCGGTGTTTTCGTATCGCGCAATATCCAACGCGAATCCGACGAAAAGCATGGCTGGCACCAGCATGAGACCGAACAACATGCTGGCATTCCCACGATCGTCACGCCGTTGCGATTGAATGCATTTCAAGGTCACGTACTGGCTCCCTCGCGCTTCTCAAGAAGTCGCATTGCGCCCTTAGTACGTGCAGTGAAGCTTGGCTCACTGGCCTGAATTATTCGAAAAACAATTCGATCAAATTTTATCTATCGCTTGTTCTTCCCCATGAAGCCGAACAGGTGACCGGCGACCTTTCTCATCTGGATCTCTTCGCTGCCTTCGGTGATGCGATAGCGGCGGTGATGCCGGTAGATGTGTTCAAATGGTTTGTGCCGAGAATAGCCCATGCCGCCATGCACCTGCATCGCCCGGTCAGCAGCGTTGCAGCACAGCCGATTGGCGCGGTAATTACACATCGAAACCTTGTCCGACAGACGCTGCGCCACTTCCGGCTTGGTCATCTGGTCCATTTCCCACGCAGTCTTGAAGATCAGCAGACGCAGCATCTCGGCTTCCGTCGCCAGCTCAACCAGTGGGAACTGGATCGCCTGGTTGACCGCGAGCGCCTTGCCAAACGGTTTGCGCGCCTGGGCGTAATCGACACTCTCATCGATACAATAGAGCGCTGCGCCGACCGAGCTCGCCGCCTGGCGAATTCGGTTCTCGTGGACGAAGTGCTGCGCCAGCGCCAGCCCGCCCTCGGCCGGCCCGAACAGGGCGCTTTCCGGCACCCAGACATCCTTCAGCGACACGCGCGGGTGGTCGGTCGGCATGTTGAACGTCCACAGGTATTCCTCGATCTTCAGGCCCGGCGCGTCAGCCGGGACCAGCAGGCAGCTAATCCCGCGGGCGTCACCATCATCGCCGCTGGTGCGCGCAAAACACATCATATGCGAGGCCATGTGCATGCCGGTGGTCCACATCTTTTCGCCATTGATCAACCAGCCATCGACGCCGTCGCGCGCTTCGCGCCGCGCCACGGTGTCCATGTGCGTGGCGTCTGACCCATGATCGGGCTCGGTCAACCCGAACGTGGCGCGAAACGTCCCATCGAGCGCATCCTGGATCAGGTGCTTCTGCTCTGGGCGCGCAAAGTCCCTGAGCATCAGGATTTGCGGATAATTGGCGACGATCGAATGTTCATTCTGCAGGTCATTGTGGAGGCCCAGCCCCTTGCGCGCGAGGTGTTCACGGATGATCGCCATCGCCAGGTTGGACCCATCCTGGCCGCCATACTCAGACGGAAGTGCGAACCTGAAGTGCCCGGCCTTGTCGGCGCGGATCTTCGCTTCCCTCAGCAGCTCTTCCCACTCATGACGCGGCAAACCGCCATTCTCGAAATCCGTTCGCGCCCATTCCCGGCGATGGTCGAAGAAACGGATATTGTCATCCTGCTGCTCGAGCGGCTTGATCTCTGCTTCGATGAACTCGTCAAGGACGACGAGATAATCGGCGATCTCCTGGGGAATGTTGAAATCCATCACGTTTCTCCTGCCATTTGAATGGAGGTTAGACCGCAAATTCATGCGGACAATCCGGCTCGTAGCGTCAATTGACGCATGAACAGACAGGCTCTGCTGTCAATTTGTGTCAGCAAATACGTATTTGTCGCAGTTTTCTGTCTTCTGAACGATTGACATATTGTTCAGGGTTTATATCTTCATCCTTGTCAGATGAAGACATCGACATCGGCGTTTCGCCGCACAATTCAGAAAGGTTTCCTCCCATGATCCGCACGCTCGCTGCAACCACCGCTGCATTCGCATTTGCCGGCACCGCTTTTGCCGGAACCGCTTTCACTGCGAAGCTCGAAACCCCTATGCCCAAAGCCGAGAAAATCGTCGCTGCCAAAGCGCTTTGGAACTGTTCAGAAAACACCTGTCAGGCCACTCTCGACCGTAAAACCGTAAAAGTCAGCACGTGCAAGAAAGTCGTCAAGGAAGTCGGCAAACTGGCCGCGTTCTCAAACGACAAAGAGTCGCTTTCCGAAGCCGATCTCGAGCGCTGCAACGCAGTCGCAAAATCTTAATCGTATCATTTACCTCACTCCTCCTCGAAAGGCCGTTTCGGAAGAAGCGGCCTTCTTTTTTTGCCTGTGCCCCGTGCGGCCTGGATCCCGTCGCGGAAGTGGTTTCCAAACGGTCCGTTTCAGTCGTACCATGAGCACCAGCTCGCTATTTGGAGACGCTTATCATGACGCTGACAGCCCTTCGCACGCCTGATGATCGGTTCACCAACCTGCCCGACTTTGATTACGCCCCCAACTATGTCGATGACTTGCCGGGCTATGAGGGGCTCCGGGTCCACTACCTTGATGAAGGCCCGAAGACCGCCGATCGTGTGTTCCTGTGCCTGCACGGACAGCCGACCTGGTCGTTCCTGTATCGGAAGATGATTCCAGTCTTCGTCGAAAGCGGCGCTCGCGTCGTCTGCCCGGACTGGCTTGGCTTTGGCCGCTCCGACAAGCCGACAGACGATGCCGTTTACACATTTCACTTCCACCGCAACATGATGATCGAATTCATCAAGCGCCTGGACCTGCAGCACGTCACCCTGGTGTGTCAGGATTGGGGCGGCATACTCGGCCTGACCATTCCGATGGACATGCCAGAGCGATTCGACCGCCTGCTGGTGATGAACACAGCCATTCCGGTCGGCGTCTCTCCAGGTGAAGGCTTCGACGCCTGGCGCGCCTATAATCGCAGCCAACCTGATATGGATGTCGCTGCCCTGATGAAGCGCGGCACGCCAATCCTGAGCGATACCGAAGCCGCCGCATATGGCGCCCCTTTCCCCGATATCACCTTCAAAGCCGGCGTTCGACGGTTTCCAGAACTGGTGATGACCGATCCCGGCATGGAAGGTGTGGACACAGCCAAGCGCGCCGCTGACTGGTGGCGCAATGCGTGGAATGGCCTGTCATTCATGGCGGTTGGCGCCCAAGATCCTGTGCTCGGCCCGCCGCTCATGGCGAGCCTGCGTGACACCATCAAGCATTGTCCTGAGCCGATGCTTATCGAAGAGGGTGGCCATTTCGTTCAGGAATGGGGCGAACCGATCGCACGCGCTGCCCTGACCGCCTGGGGCGACCTGTAGACCGCACTAGGACTGATCGACCCCGGCCTTGTCGAGTTCGTCGCCAAGCTTGCCTGACACCCAAAGGAAGAACATCCGGAAATCGCTGATCAGCGACCACCAAGGATGTGTGAAGGTCGCGGGTTTGTTTCGTTCGACCAGCGCGTGGCTGATCCAGGCGAAAAAATACCCGGCCAGCGGCATCGCCAGCAACCAGATCCAACGTTGTGTCAACAGCGCAAAAAGCGCGATCGCGATCACCAGCATGGTGCCGACATAATGCAGATGCCGAGTCCGAGGCTTGGCATGCTCCTGCAGGTAGAACGGCCAGAACTCCGCATAGCTCGATTTGCGCTCGGACATGTTCATCTCCTCTCGGCGTCAGCCAAAACTAAACCCCTCACGGATCTCTCGCAAGACAACGAAAAAGGCCCGACCTTTCGGCCGGGCCTATCTCATTGCAATCAATCGATCAGATTACTGAACGACGATGGTCACTTCCGAACGACGGTTCAGCGGCTCACGAACACCGTCGCGAGTGGCTTTCGCCAGATCGTTTTCACCGCGTCCATCGGTGCTGATCGCGTCAGCGTCGATGCCGCGAGCCTGAAGCGCGTCGGAGACGACTGCTGCACGGCGCGCAGACAGGCGCTGGTTGTAAGCAGATCCACCAGAGGTGTCGGTGTGGCCAACGATGGAAACATTGCCGGTCGAGCAATCAGCACGCTCGCGAATGTTCGCGATTGCCTGATCAACAACGGCAGATGCCTGGCTCGTCAGATCCGCACGATCCCACTCGAAATAGACCACGAATTCCTGGTTCACAGTCGAACAAGGGGCCTGCTCAACGACCTGCTCCTGCACCGGTGGTGGTGGCGGAGGCGGTGGTGGTGGAGGCGGTGGTGGTGGAGGTGGTGGTGGCGGTGGTGGCGGAGGCGGTGGCGGCGGAGGAGTCGCGCCAAATGCATACCGCAGACCAAGCGTCACAGAGTGATCGCGATAGTCGCCATCATAGGCTGTGCCGCCGCCCGCTGTGTTGACGCCGTTGAAGGTCAGATCTTCGACGTTGAACATGCGGTAACCCAGATCCAGGGTCAGCTGGTCATTGATGCCCCAGCCGATGCCGGCAAGCGCCTGGATGGCCAGGCTGGCTTCTTTGTCGATAAAGCCGTTGGCACCGAATGGTGTTGCCGGATTGGCACCGCTCAGCGGAACCGCAGACAGGTTGCGCGCGTCGGCATCAACTTGTGCGACACCGATACCTGCACCGATGTATGGCTGCAGGTTGCCGCCACGATTGAAATCGTAAAGGGCGTTGACCATCAGATCCCATGACCGGACATCGCCTTCCTGATTCAGGTCGTACAGAACCGTCGAGGTGCCTTCTGGGATGCCACCATTGATGTTGGTTGGAACATCCAGATCACCATCGCGGTGCGTCAATGCCGTTTCGATGCGGAAACCGCTGTCGAATCCGTAACCGAGACCAATGCTGTACAGCATGTTGTCATCGATTCCTGAGTCGCTGCCGAGCGTGCTGCTCAGATTGGTTTCAGCGTCGTGATCAAGACGACCCTCAAAAACATTACCGATATCAGCGCGTCCATACCAGCCATCTTCAGCCTGGGCGACAAACCCTGTGCCGGCTAACGCGGCCGCGGCGGTTGCGCACATGAGAGTTTTTTTCATACTCTTCCCCTTGTGTCTGCCGTGGGAACACCATTGTTCCACGACCGCAGGAATAATTACGGACCATTCCGTAGACCTAATTCCTACGCGTTTTTACATGCACGCGCGAGACCAAGCCTGTAGAAGATTGCAATTCCCTACCTTTTTTTAGTCTGGCGCGGCGTATTTGCAACAGCAAGTGATTTTTGTTGTTTGGGCGTCTCAATATGGCCCACTTCCCTTTGAGCGCTGGGCTTCTGGCCCACGCCTAGTCGTTCAGACTGCGTCCCCGAGCCGTCACTTTTTGGCGCGCAGCCTCGACGCTTTCCGCCGTGACTCCTGCAGCGTGCTCAGCGGATCGCGCGATTTCAAGCTTCTGCCCCTCGCCGAACCCGAGCGCGAACCCGTCATCAATGATCCGCTTGTAATTGCGCAACAGACCCGGGTCGCACGAGGCCATCTCATGCGCCAGCTTCAAGGCCGCTGGCAACAGGTCCTCGGCCTTGTAGACCCGATTCACCAGCCCCCAGCGTTCCGCCGTCTCGGCATCCAGAAAATTCCCCGAAAAGGAGAGTTCCTTGGCCCGACTTATCCCTATCAGGCGAGAAAGTTTCTGGCTGAGCCCCCAGCCCGGCATGATTCCGACGCGGGCGTGGGTGTCTGCGAACTTCGCCTCTTCCGAAGCCAGCAACACGTCGCACATCAGCGCCAGCTCGAAGCCGCCGGTGATGGCAAATCCGTTGATTGCGCCGATGATCGGCCAGGGATAGGACGCGAGCCCCTTTGCGAGATCAATGTCACCGCCGTCGGCACCGAGCGCAAACCCTGTTTGCCCCGCTTCCTTCAGGTCGACACCGGCCGTGAACGCGCGACCTGCGCCGGTCAGGACAGCCACTCGGACACTGTCATCGGCCGCCAGCTCAGCAAAGGTGCGGACCAGTTCGGCCCGCAGGGCACGGCTCAACGCGTTGAGCGCATCCGGCCGGTTCATGGTGACGATGGCGACCGGGCCGTCGCGTTCGACCAAGACGATGTTTTCTGACATATGTTTCTCCAAATCTCTTACTGTGCGGCACCGTCATGGTGCTGCCTGCCCGACGGAAACCAAGGCCTGATCGCGTTAGTCCTCTGAGGACCGCATCAATCGACGATAGACCGCAAACCCCATTGCCGCGAGCGCAATCAGGGCAGCTATCACGAACGTCACAAGCTTCAGCGGCGTCACATAGGTCTTGACCCAAATCAGGCTCTGATCGCCGGACAGGATCATCAGCTGGATCGTATTCTCAATAATGTCCGCCGGCACCACGATCATTGACGGAACCGCCAGCCAAACGCCGACCGCAGGGAAGTATCGCAGGGCCAATCCGGCGAAAAACGCGCCATAGGCCAGCGGATAAAAATAGTCGAGCAACAGGGTCATCCACCAGTGCGCGGAAACCTGTTCCGGGGTCATCGCTCCAACCACCGCGCGAATCTGGTCGGGATCGCTGATTTCATCGATGATCTGCAGATCATAGCGCTGGATCCAGATCCCAAAGGCGATGGTCAGGCCCAGGAAAGCCAGGCCCATGCCGACAATTGTTCGTCCGTCCGTCAGAAATTTTCTCATCGCTTACCTCTCATGATTCACCGTCCATTGTTTCCGGCTCGACGCCCTGCGCGCGCACAAGCGCTGCCAGGGCATCGGCGATCTCGTTCAGCACTGCTTGGTCAGTGCCGCGCGCGATCAGGGCGACGCCGTGATCGTTGACGGTCCTGAACCATGGATAAGAGCCAATGCTGACCGCCGGATACCGATCCGAGATCGCCGCGAGCGCTTCGGCCAGATCGCCTTCGCGCAAATCCGCGCCGCGCACCGTCTTGCTCTTCACCACCTGTCCGGTTTCCAGCCGGTGACCGATATCCCCCAACATGCCCTCCACGATTTGCGGAACGCCGGCCAGCGTGAACACGTTTTCGGTCTGGAATCCCGGCGCACCAGACACCGGGTTTTCAATCAGGCTGGCCCCTTCCGGAACCCGCGCCATGCGTCGCCGCGCCGGCGTGAACTCTGTGTCCATCAGACGGTATCGCGCTTCCAACAGTTTCGCGGCGTCTGGATGTTCTGAAATGCCGACATTGAACGCCGCTGCAATCGCGTCGGCTGTAATATCGTCATGCGTCGGGCCGATTCCGCCTGTGGTGAAAACGTAGGTATGGATGGCGCGCAAACTGTTGACCGCTTCAACGATACGCTCCTGCTCGTCCGGCACAATCCGCACCTCCCTCACAGGGATCCCGTACGGCGCCAGGAATTTCGCGATGGTCTGGGTGTTGATGTCACGGGTCCGACCGGACAAGAGTTCGTCACCGATCAGGCAAATGGCAGCTGTGGGCAATTTCGTCATCTGCTGTGCCTAATGCATCGCGTTCCCAAAATGCAAACAGAATCGAGCCCGATTGCCGTCGCGACTCCGCCGCATTGATTTGTCAGAGTCTTTGCGCACACTGGCAACACCCGAAATGAGGCACACGCATGGTCGAGTTTGGCAGCAATGGCAGCGTCACGGCGCCCGCGAAACGCCCGACCGGCGTTTCAGGATACGCGGTGTCGACAAAAACCCGCTTCAAACGCATTGGCCTGGCCAGTTTTCTGTGCGGCGTCGGCGCCTGCATTTCAGTCGCGCTGATCGGTGTCATCTTGCTGTTCATCGGGTTCCAGACGGCGGACCTGTTGGGGCGCGATGCCAGTCTGATATTCGGCGAGAGCGGGTTCCTGACAGGCGTCGGCATGGCGGTCTTGATGTCGGCGATGAACTGGTATTTCGGCTATTTCACGATCCCCGCCGCCGCCATCGTCCTGGCGTTTTCGCTGGGTCGCTTCCCCCGACGCGGCATTACCTACCCGGCGCCCTATTACCGCTGGGGAGCGCTCTGGGGGGCGTTGCTGGTTGGCGGTACGACCAGCGTCGCGGCCTATTTCATTGCGGGTGACGAACGCCACGTCGCAGCATTTGGCGCATTGCTGACGGGCGCGCTTATCGGCGCAATTGCCGGATTGGCTTGCGGCGCCATCTTTCGCGGCATCGTTCGTCCCGCCGAACAGGTTCGCCAGATCCAGGTCGACGTGTTCTGATCCTTGACCCGGCGCTCAAATCTACCCACGTGAAGCGCCATGTCGAAACCGAACATACAGATCTGGACTGACGGTGCGTGTAGCGGAAATCCTGGCCCGGGTGGCTGGGGCGCCCTGCTCGTGGCGGGAACCAAACGCAAGGAAATCCATGGCGGAGAGGCCGACACGACCAACAATCGCATGGAATTGATGGCGGCCATCGAAGCCCTGAACGCGCTCAAGAAACCGAGCGCGGTAACCCTGCACACGGACAGCACCTACGTCAAAGACGGTTTGACCAAGTGGATTCACGGCTGGAAACGCAATGGCTGGAAAACCGCCTCCAAGAAACCGGTCAAGAACAAGGATCTGTGGCAAATGCTGGAACAGGCCTGCGAGCGCCATGAGATCAAATGGGTCTGGGTCAAGGGCCATGCCGGCGATGAAGGCAATGAGAAAGCCGATGAGCTCGCCCGCCTCGGCGCAGAACAGGCACGCGGATAACGCGAATGTGAGACGCCCCGTCCAGTGGCCATGTTAACACCGGGGCGACCCAATCAAGGAGCTTCATTCATGCGTCACGTATTCGCCGCCACGGCCGCCATTTTTATCGCCGCCTGCGGACAAGCCAGCGCCCCGGCCTCGGAACGCGCTGTCGTCACCGCCCCCGCCGAAGACACGCGCGTTCTCGCAGTCCTGAGTTATGCCGATTGGTGCGGTAGCTGCAAAGCGCTCGATCCGAAAGTCAAAGCCGTCCGGGCAGCGAATACGTTTGATGGCGTCGAATTTGCGACAATCGATTACACGTCGCGAAACAAGGACGCGTTCTTTGCGGATGCAGAAACCCTTGGAGTTGGCGCAGCGATGCGCACGACCTTCGGCGACAGCGTCAAGACCGGTCGGTTGTACCTGATCGATCTCAGCACCGGTGACGTGATTTCAACCGTGGACAAGTCCATGGACGAAGCCACGATTGCACAAGCAATCATGGACGCTGCCGCCTAAGCCTGAAATTAATTTCCGGCGCAGTGTCGGGAAAGCCTCTCTCCAATCGTCTTGTTGACAGATCCAGCAATCACGCAGGATCTTCTTACAGACCCCTGGAGGGAGGATTTTTTATGCCCAAATTCGTTCTCATGCTGCCGCACGCCCCTGATCGCTACGAAAATTTGTCCGAAGCCGACTTCATGGAGGTGATGACCGATTACATTGGCTGGGTCGAACAGATGAGCGCCGAAGGCAAATATTTGTCGGGCGAAAAACTGAACGCCGATCCCGGTCGCATCGTCACCAACAAGACCGGGTCAATCGAAGTCCACGATGGTCCGTTCACCGAGGTCGCCGAGATTCTCGGCGGGTACATGGTCATCGAAGCCAAGGATTATGATGACGCCGTGGAGATCGCGCGCGCGCACCCTCATATGAAGCACAACCAGACCATCATCATCCGCCAAACCGACCCTGCTGCAGACGATTGATGGATGACGCGGCCCGCATCCACAAGCTGCTCGATGAAACCGTCCGCCGGGAACGAGGCTGGTTGATTTCCAGCCTCGTTGCACGGCTCGGCCCGGCGCAGGTCGACCTGGCCCAGGACGTCGCCCAGGATGCCATCGTCAAAGCGCTGTCGACCTGGCCGTACAAGGGCATTCCCGACAATCCCCGGGCGTGGCTGCGCCGCGTCGCCGGAAACGCTGCGATCGATTGCATTCGGCGGTCGGCGCGCGAACTCGGCATCGAAGACAATTGGCAGTTCACAGCGCCTGACGATGACATCATCACCCCGTCACTGAGCGATCCGGAACTCGATTTGATGGTTCTGTGTTGCGCCCCGGATCTGACGCCGGACGACCAGCTGATCCTGGCTTTGAAAACGGTTTGCGGCTTCACCGCGGTCGAAACCGGGGCCTTGCTGTTTCTTTCCGAGGACGCCCTTTCACAGCGCCTGGCGCGGGCCAAGCGAAAGCTGCGCGCGCAATCGGGCGACCTTGCGAGATATCCAACGCGCTTCGCGTTGAAAGAGCGGTTGCCGCAAATCCTTCGCATCATTTATCTCATGTTTTCATGGGGATACCTCCCCAGGCGCGGGAAAGAACCGGTGCGCGAAGACCTTTGCCGCGAAGCCATTCGCTTGTCTGAAGGCCTCATGGCCCACAGCATTGACACCACACCTGGCCACCATGCCTTGCACGCGCTGCTTCTGTTCCAGACCGCGCGGCTGCCGGCCCGTTTTGATCAAGACGGTCAGTTGCTGACGCTCGAATACCAGGATCGGACATGCTGGAATCGAGACATGATTTCAGAAGCGTTCGAGCAATTGGAGGCGGCGCAATCAAGTCCGGCTTTGACGCGGTATCATTTCGAAGCCGGGATTGCGTCCATGCACGCCCGGGCCAGCACCTGGCGCGCCACCGATTGGACCAGCATCAGCCGGCTGTATGAGTTGCTCGAGCGCCACGTTCAATCGCCCGCAATTTCGGTCAATCACGCGGTGAGCCTGATCATGCAGGCGCGGCTCGACGAGGCGCAAGCGAGGCTGGCCGCGATCGACCCGAAAGTCGCTGGATCGATGACGGGCTGGCACCTGGCGAACAGCCGGCTGGCCACGGCCCGCGGCGATCAGGATCTGGCCAGAACGGCGCTTGAAGCCGCGCAGCGATGTATGAACTCTGTCGCCGTCGCGGATCACATTCACCGTCAATACAAGCAGATCGAACGCCCGGCCTAGTCCTTGAAGCGACCATCTTCAATGATCGCGTCATAATCGGCTGCGATCTGAGCATATTTCATATCAATGCCCATTTTCATGATCTCGTGCGTGAATATGTAGAGCCGGTTGGCTTCGACGCAATCGGCCACCCAATTGGCGACGTCGTCCGGATCCAGCCCGCCCTTGATCACCGCGTCCATCTCCTGGAACTGCGGGTCATTCTGAGCGTCTTCCAGCGTCGGGCCGCCGGATGGCCGACCAAACCCTGTCGTGTGGATGTTGGTCCGGACCCAACCAGGGCACAAAACACTGACCCCGATCTTGTGCGGCGCCAGCTCGGCCTTCAGGCTCTCTGAATAACCAACGACCGCATACTTGGTGGCATTGTATGGGCCCATGCCGCCCGGCGCGACATGCCCGGCCATCGAACCTGTATTGACGATGTGGCCACCTTCGCCATGCGATTGGATCAGCGGTGTGAACACTTCCACACCGTGAACAACGCCCATCAGATTGATGTCGACAATCCAGCGCCAGTCCTGCAACGGGATCTCGCCAGGTTGTCCACCCAGGCCAACGCCGGCATTGTTGACAACGATATGCACCTTGCCGAAATGATCGATCGTGGCTTGTGCAGCCTTTTCGATCTCGCTGGCGTCGGCGACATCGCAGACCACGGACGCAACCTTGTTGGTGTCGGATGAGAGTTCAGCGACCGCGCGCTCAAGACCTTCGGCATCGCGGTCGGCAAGCATGACACTCGCACCGCGCTTGAGAAAGATCCGGGCCATGGACAGCCCAAGTCCGCTGGCACCGCCAGTCACAAAGGCTACGCGCCCTTCAATGTCGCTCATGGTTTATTCCTTCGATAATTGAAAACGGCCTGCCAGGAGCCCCGCAGGCCGTTTGCCAAATGGCTAAGACGGATCGGGAGCTTAGGCGCTGACTGTGCCTTTCATAAAGCCCGCGAGCCGCTCATTTATGATCTGGTCAGCTTCCGCCATGATCCGGTCGATCAGTTCCTTACAGGTCGGAATGTCGTGGATCAGGCCAGCCACCATTCCGCAGGACCACGCGCCTGCATCCATGTCGCCTTCCATCATGATGCGTGGATACACACCAGCGACTTCGCCAATGATGTCCTCGAACTTGAGGTCCGCGCCGAGCAACTTCTCCTTCTCCAGGAGGCGCTCCACCGCTTCATTGGTCAAAACCCGTTCCGTATTGCGCAGCGGACGCATGACCAGACGCGTGTCCAGCTCTGACGCTGCCACGATGGCTTTTTTCACGTTTTCATGCACCGGCGCTTCCTTGGTTGCGATGAAGCGCGTGCCCATGTTCATGCCTTGTGCACCCATGGCCAGCGAGGCCACCAGCGACCGGCCGTCGGCCTGCCCGCCAGATGACACGAATGGAATATCCAGCTCATCAGCCGCGCGCGGCAGGAGGATCATGTTCGGCACATCGTCTTCACCCGGGTGGCCGCCACATTCGAACCCATCCACAGACACCGCGTCGCAACCAATGTCCTGTGCCTTCAACGAGTGGCGGACCGAAGTGCACTTATGGATGACTTTGATCCCGGCATCCTTGAGATGCGGCAGAACTTGCGCCGGATTGCGCCCGGCAGTCTCGACGACTTTCACGCCGCCATCAATGACCGCTTTCACGATGGCCGGATAATCCGGCGGATTGAGGGTTGGCAGGAAGGTAATGTTCACGCCAAACGGCTTGTCGGTCATATCATTGCACTTGGCGATCTCATTCGCGAGATCCTGCGGTGTTTTCTGGGTCAATCCGGTGATGATGCCGAGACCGCCAGCATTCGAAACGGCTGCCGCCATTTCCGCAAATCCGACATAGTGCATCCCGCCCTGAATAATCGGGTGCTCGATCCCAAACATCTCTGTGATAGCGGTTTTCATGCCTCGATCCTCCTTGTTCTCCCACACAATGTCGCTCAAACTGGCTGCGAACAAGTCTTACCCCGGGGAAGCAAATGGGCCTGAAACTGTTTTTGCATGGTGTGCCGGATACACCGGCCATGTGGGGCCCGCTTCTTTCTGAACTGGCGCTTCCCCCTGAGGCCTATCGCGCGCCCGCGATGCCAGGCTTCGTATCGCCTGCTCCGGCAGCGTTCAGCTCCACCAAAGATGCTTATATCGACTGGTTTGTCGCAGCGCTGGAACAGGCGCATGCCGAAGACGGCCCGGTCGATCTGGTCGGACACGACTGGGGGGCGATCCTGGTCGTACGCGCGGCGAGCTTGCGGCCGGACCTGGTGCGTTCCTGGTGCGTCGCCAACGCCCTGCCTCACCCGGATTACAGATGGCACCGCATGGCCAGGATCTGGCAAACCCCTTTGCTCGGCGAACTGGCCATGTTCGCGACTCGCAAGGAAGCATTGTGCAAGGGCCTGCACGCCGCCGGCCTGCCGGCAGATCTCGCCTCGACCGAGGCCAGCCATTGGTCACCGTCGATGAAGCGCGCCATCCTGAAGCTGTATCGGTCGGCCAGAACCGTCGGCACCGAGTGGTGGGACGACACCGCCGACCTGCCCTCCAAGGGCATGGTGTTCTGGGGCGCAGACGATCCCTACGTGCCGAGTTGGGTGGCAGAGACGTTCTGCGACCGCACCGGCGCGGCGTTGGAGATGCAGTCAGAGACCGGACACTGGTCAATCGTCGAACGCGCCGACGTGCTGGCGGGCTTGCTCAAGACGCACTGGACCTAGGGGCTGAAGCCGTCGAGGAACGCGCCGACATTGGCCCCGAGCGCTTCAATGGCGTACCCACCTTCCATGCAGATCAATGTCGGCAAGCCGGTCTTCGAAATCAGCGCAGACATGTCCGTGTAGTTTGCAGTCTCTATCTCAAAGAAGCTGATCGGATCTCCTGCATAAGTGTCGGCACCAAACGGCACGATCAGCAGGTCAGGCTTGAACGCCAGGACCCGTTCCAACGCGCTCTCCAGGCGCACCCGATACTCCGACCAGACTGTTCCCCGCGGCATCGCGAGATTGATGTTGGCACCGCGACCGAGGCCGGTGCCGGTCTCGTCTTCGTGTCCCCAGTAAAACGGATAATCTGTCACCGGATCGGCATGTAGCGAGATCGTCAGGACATCGCCGCGCTCGTAGAAAATATCCTGCGTCCCATTGCCATGATGATAGTCGACATCGAGCACAGCCACGCTTGTGGCGCCCTGCGTCAGCGCCTGTTCCGCGGCGATGGCAACATTGTTGAGATAAGAATACCCGCCCATGTAATCGCGCCCGGCATGGTGTCCGGGTGGGCGACAGAATGCAAAGGCGTGCCGGCCATCACCCAGCACCGCGTCGAGGCCTGAAAGCGCGGTTTGAGCATTCCAGTAGACAGCGTCCCACGTCCCGTCTGCCACGGGCGTTCCGCAATCATAGGCGTATTGCCCCAACTCCGCGTCGATACGGGTGAGTTGCAGCGGACGGCGCCCCTTGATCGGGAAGACATAGGGAAACGCATCTCCGGGCCGGCCCGCCGCCACCCAATCGGCATGCGCGCGCTGCAGGAAGGCGACATAGGCCTTGTCATGTACGCGGAGAATGGGATCCAACCCAAAGTCTGAAGACGGATCGAGGCAGGTGAGCGCCGACTTGATCGCCTCCACGCGCGCTTCAGACTCGGCGTGTGGCACGAACGCGCCGTTCTGCAGCTCGATCGCCGGCGCATGGCGGGATTGACGTTCAGAAAAAAAAGCATCCATCCTCGCGAGGTAGCACACTCGCCGTCGGACGCGACCAAATTCTCAGCGTTTTATCGGCGTGCGCTCAACGTCCGGAAATCCGATCATACTCGGTCGGCTCCGCCCGGACATGTTATGAACACCGACTGTTTCGTCGCAGTGCGGGCACGCGAGGACGGGTTGAACGTCGTGACCACAGGTCGTGTGCTGGCGCAGGATCGGTGGTCCGGCTTCATCGGCGTAATATGTGTCCCCCCAGTTCAGGATCGTCGTGATCACCGGAAACAAGTCACGCCCCTTCGCGGTGAGACGATATTCGTACCGCTTCGGATTGTCCTGATAGAGACACCGCTTCAGAACATCGTGACGTTCAAGCAGTTTCAGTCGTGAGGTCAAAGTCGTGCGCGACAGTGACAGACGGTTCTGAAAATCCTCAAACCTGCGCACGCCAAGAAACGCATCGCTCAGAATAAGCAGTGTCCATCTGTCCCCAAGCACTGCGCTTGAGCGTGCGACCGAGCATTGCGTGTGCCCTATTTCATCCCATTTCATCGACGATCTCGCATGGTTTTCTCGACGGCAATGGTGGCAGCCTAAACCGAAATCTCGACAACGTCCAGTTTTTGGACTAACTAGGGTGACAGATGGAGGTTCCCCATGCCCGCACCCGTACCATTTGATCCCGAAGAAGTCGCCGCCGCCAAACCTGCAACGCGCGCCGAAAAACCCGGCATCGTCACCAAAAAGACGATCTGCCAGACCTGTGACATTGCCTGCAGCGTGGTGTCGGAGGTTCAGAACGGGCGGGTCACCAAGGTTCGGTCGTCGGACAACCCGATCTTTCGGGATCATATCTGCATGAAGGGAATCATCGCGCCAAAAGGCTACGCGAACCCGAATCGAATCCTGCATCCCCTCAAACGCGTCGGCGACCGTGGATCTGGCAAGTGGGAACGCGTGACCTGGGAAGAGGCGATGACCGACATCGGCACGCGTCTGAAGGACATCATCGCGACGCATGGCCCTGAGGCGTGGGCGGTGTCGACCAGCCAGTGGAACACAGGAACAGATCACGGCCTCGGGCGGCGGATCATGAACCATATCGGTTCGCCCAACTGGATCAGTGGTGTCGCCTTGTGCGCTGGCAACACGGCCGCCGTGAACCGATTCACCTATGGCTGGTTTCCGATGGGCGATTTCGGGTCGACCAATTGCATCGTCCTGATGGGGCACAATCCGCGGCGTCACAGCTGGACACCGATTTACAGCGCCGTGCGCAAGGCGCAGGCGCGCGGCGCAAAACTAATCGTCATGGATCCGCGCAGAAGCTCGAATGCGGAGCGTGCAGACATCTGGCTGCCACTCAAAGCAGGCAGCGATGCCGCAATGATGCTTGGCTGGCTCAAGGTCATTTTCGACGAGGGCTTGTATGACAAGCACTTCGTCGACAACTGGACGATCGGGTTCGAGGAATTGCGCGCTCGCGTCGATGAATTCCCGCTCGATCGCGTCGCCGAATTGACCGGCTGCGATCCGGAGATGATCGCCGAGGCAGCGCGTATCTATGCCACGTCGGGGCCTGCCGTCATCCCGTGGACTCCAATCACCGACATGCAGCGCAACTCGACCTCAGGCATTCGCCTGCAGAGCATTTTGCGCGCCGTTTGCGGAAACCTCGACATTCCCGGCGGAGAGTTGCTGCAAGGGTTCAATCCCGATGTGATTCCGGAATCAGAGATCGAGATGCACCACGTCTTGTCGGAAGAACAAAAGCTGAAGCAGCTCGGCAACCAGGCGCACCCCGCATTCACCTATCGTGGCCAGGCAGCGTTCCGCGAGCCGATGAAACGGGTGTGGGGGTATGAATACCCGAACCAGGTGACGGGCTGTTACATGGCCAATCCATCCGCCACCTTCCGCGCCATGGCCGGAAAAGGCCCTTATCCGGTCAAAGCCTTCTTCTTCCTCGGCAACAATCCGATGATGAGCTACGCCAACATGCCGATGATCATTGATGGCATGATGAACCAGGATCTAATCGTGGCGCATGAGCACTTCATGACCCCGTCCGCACAACTCGCGGATTACATCCTGCCAGGCGACAGCTGGCTCGAGCGGCCGTGGCTGTCTGATGGATTTGGTTGGCTGTCCACTTACCGCACCTCCGAACAAGCCATGCAGCCGCCAGGAGAGGCCAAGAGCACGTTTGAATTCTGGAAACACATAGCCGGCGCTCTCGATCGGCCCGAGATCGTGCCGTGGGACTCACTCGAAACGTTCTATGACTATCGGTTGCAGCGCACCGGCAAGACCTTTGCGACGCTTTCGTCCGAGACCGATGTCTATTTCGCGGCGCCGCACTTCCGCAAGTATGAGCAGCATGGATTTGCCACCCCGAGTGGTAAAGTCGAGCTGAAATCGACGGTTCTCGAAGACCTCGGCTTTGATCCGCTGCCCTATTTCCGGGAAGACCCGCCCGAAGATCCAGACTACCCGCTAAAACTCTTCACCGGCGTTCGCGAAGATGGGTTTTTTCAGACCGGTCATCGACACATTTCGGAGATGCGCGCCCGCCATCCGGAACCGGTCGCATTCGTCAGTCCGGGCACCGCGAAACGGTTCGACCTGCACGAGGATGAATGGGTGACAGTCGAAAACGAGCTCGGCGCCATCTCGATCATGATGTCTGTTCGAGATGGCATGCCCGATGGTCTGGTGCGTGTCCCGCATGGCTGGTGGAAGCCGGAAATGGAACAGGGCTTCGAACATCTGTCAGGCGCGCGCAAGTACGCTGATGCCCAGCTCTGCCGGGACGATGAGGACTATCTCGATCGTGAACAGGGCATTCCTCATCTGAAAGGCGTGCCGTGTCGCATTGTGAAGGTCGCGTCGCAATCGGCGACCGAACCCGCATCAGAGACTCTGGAAGTCGCCAAATGACGACGACCGAGAAAGCCCGTCGCAAGGAACGCCGCGCCGTCGCGCTGCAGATGTGGATCGCCAAGCGGTCATCCCGCAACAAGACCATTATCGACCGGCTGTGCCGCCGGATGATCGAGAAGGCGATGTCGACCCCGCCCGAGGACGACTTCATGCGCGACCCGCTGATCGATGACGATCAAGGCTTCGACCCGGACGAACTCGATCGATTCCAGCGCGGTGAGGCGTCCTAGGCGACAGGCTTATTCGACCGTGATCGGCGTTCGCGCAATGACACGCTTATTGTCCAAAACGTAGCGTAACTCATACGTTCCCGGATCTTTTGGCGCCCGAAGCTCGATCGGATTGCCTTCGCGCGTATAGCCATAATCACCATAGCGATTTTCAGCCGCATCCGGCGCGACAATCGTGACCCAGTCATTGTGATTTCCAGGGCCTGACCAATTCACGTTGAAACGCTGTTCTGCCGAAACAGTGGCCGGGCCTGAAACGCTTGCATCAGCATCCTCGACCATAATCGTCCTGGTCCCGACGACGCGCTTTCCATCCAGCACGTATCGCAATTGATACTGACCCGGAGCAACCGGCATTTTCAGCGTCACAGGCGAACCGTCGCGCGCATATTCGTAATCCCCATAGCGGTTCTCGGCAGCGTCTGGTTCAACCACGGTCAGCCAGTCATTCTTCCAGCCTGGCCCGTCAAATCCAACGTCGACAGCTGACCCGACAACCGCGCTGTCACGGGCGTTCAATGGCACCGTCAGATCGGTCACGACCAGGTCCTGGGCGGCGAGCACCTTCTTGCCATCCTGGACATAGCGCAATTCCCAGTTTCCAGGCTCCAATGGCATTCGAAGGGTCAAGACATCGCCATTACGCGTATAGGCGTAATCGGTGTAGCGATTGGCCGGCTCGCCCGGTCGAACGACGGTCAGCCAGTCATTGTTGCCGCCTGGACCGGTCCACGCGATATCGTGATAAGAGCCAATTTCAACCGTATCCGGAGCATCCATGACGGCGTCTACTGCGGTCACGGTCAGCGGACGTCTGGCGATTACCTCTTCTCCGGCCTGCACATAGCGCAGCTCATACTCGCCCGCCTCCAGTGGCGCGCGCAGCTCCAGCGTCTCGCCGTCGCGGGTATAGGCATAATCGGTGTAAGCCCGATCCCCGGCATCTGGCGCGACCACGGTCAACCAGTCATCATTGTAACCTGGCCCCGTCCACGTCACGTTGAACATCTGGCCCGCTGAGACTGTGTCAGGCGCGTCCATTGTTGCCGCGACGGGCGTGGCTTCAATCGTCATTCGCGCCAACACGCGCACCGGACGTCCCAAAACATATCGCAGCTCGTAAGTGCCCGGTTCTGCTGGCATTCTGAGCTCCAGCGGATTGCCGCCATCCTTGATGTACTTGTACGATTTGTACGAGCTCGGACCGCCGTCGGCATTGGTGATCGTGATCCAGTCGAATTCGCGCTCCGGCCCGGTCCAGTACACGACCAGATCCGAGCTTGCCGGCGCTGCGCCTTCCGGTTCTGTTCGCAGCGTTGCTTCGAAATTCTGCTCAAGCGCGATCGTCACCGTTTTCTCGATTGATTGGGCGACCTGAACGGTTTCTGCCGATCCACTCAATCCTCTCTCTGGCCACGCCACGGAGACGTCATACACGCCGGCAGCGACTTCAACCTCACTGACCCCGGCATCGCTGGCCGTGAAGACCTCTTCTCCGCCACCTGACCGCATCACACGCCAGGTCAGGCCTGATTCGATTTCCGGCCCCTGCGCCAGATCGGTGGCGCGCAGCACCATCCGCGTTTCGGTTATGGGTTCCTGGACCGGGACGTCCGCCACGGTCTGCTCAAGTGCGTCAGACAGCTCTTCTGCGCTCGACGCATTCAGATAGGTCCCACCTGTATTGTCCGCCAGGCATTGCAATTGCTCCTGATCGGCCTGCTCAACAACATCAAAACCAATCACGTGGGCGGTAAAATCAATGCCGGCCCGCTCAAGCGCACTGCCAATCGCGCAAGGATCGAGGTCACAGGTTTCACGACCATCGCTGACCAGAATCACCGTCGCCTTGTTCTCTGTGTATTGCAGCTGCTCTGCGGCAAACTGAACCGAAGCGCTGAGCGGCGTTTTTCCTTTCGGATTGATCCGATCGACTGCATTGCGGACCGCCTCGCGGTCGGTTCCCACATCCACCACTTGCTCAATATCGGAGCAGTCGCCTTCGCGATTGTGCCCGTATGCCACGAGGCCAAGGCGCTGGTCGTCAGGCAGGTCATCAATCACCTGCCCTACCACGGAACGAGCGATGGTGATTTTTGCCTCGCCATCGATTTGTCCCCACATCGAGCCCGATCCATCCAGAACCAGGATGACATCCTGAGCTTCTGCCTGTGCTGTCGGCGCAGCAACAAGCACTGAAATTCCAATGGCTGAAAGACACGCGCTTGCGGCGCGGAGTGAAAGTATCATTTGCGTCCCCTTTGAATATGGAGACACGCCTGCCTCCAGATCATGAGGCGCGAGTATGCCACTTATGGTTAATCAGCGCAAAAACGCGACTCAAACCGTTGGGAAATGCGGCAAGCCGAGCGCTTCGCGAAACGAGCGGTGGAAGTGGTGCAAGACCGGTTCATTGCGACCGAATATGGCCTCTCCCGCCAATCCGCTTTCAGCCGCCTGCTGTTGATACTCGCCCATCACATAGTCTTCGTACTCAATCGTGCTGGTGAACACTTCGAGCGAGGATTCGAGCGAAGGACTGCGGGCTTCGCCGTCATATTTGTATGTGTTTTCGACCGCTTGTTTTCGCGCGTCCTCGTCAAGTGCCGTTGCCTCTGCGTGGGCGGCCGGCGTCAGATAGATCGAAACCTGAGACACCGACCGGCCAGGATTTTCGCGGTCCGGATAGATGCGCACGAGCGAAATCGAATCACCAGCCCAGAACATCTGGATGTTTGGAAACAGGTGATACGCGACGAAGGTCCCGCGCTGGATTTCCCATTCGTCTTCCGGCTGCGTCCGCATGGCTTCAATGCCGCGGCTGGCGGTCGTGAATCGATGGTGGCGACCAAACTCTTCATAGTGTGTGTTATTGCCAATGAAGATCTGTCCCAGCGTGTTCTTGTGCAGTTTCTGGAAGTGATAGGTCTCGCCGAACGTGTCATTGGCGAGCTTCCAGTTCAGCTTCATGTCGAGTGTCTTGTCAGCACCGAAGACGTATTGATCCATTCCGATCGATGCGATTTCGTCGAGTAGGTCCTTCCCCAGCAGGGCGTCGACATCGAGCGCTCCATCCGGTTGAGGATGCACGAATAGCAGTCCCGCCGCCTCCACCGCTGGCAGCTCGATCAAACCGCGACAGGCCTTGTCGACGTCACCGAAATCGTGCTGGTCGGCAACTGATACGAGATCACCTGACGTGGAATAGGACCAGGCGTGGAATGGACACACGAACAGTTTGCGCTTGCCTCTCGTCTCTGTTTCGACGCGGGCCGCGCGATGCCGGCAGATATTCAGGAATGCTCGAAACGTGCCAGATGGATCCCGCGTTGCGATGATCGGAACACCGAAATCAGTCATGGTCATGAAGCTGTTGGGCTCTGGCAGGTCACCTGAGAGGCCGATCATCTGGGGATGGCTCTGGAAGAACGCCTCCCATTCCTGTTTTGCTAGCTCCGGGTCGCAATAGATCGACGTGGGAACCCGGTATTGAACTCCGGCATCAAGGTTCTTTTTCTCGTCGATCTGACGCATCAATTCTTTGAGGATGCTGATCTGAAGTTGCTGTTCCATCCCGTGCTCCCGTTGAAGCGATGTTGCGTATTTGCGCCCCGACTGATGTGTGAGGATCGAATGAAACCATGTTGCACGCGCTTTGCCAATTCTTCGTCAGGTCTGACGTCGCGGGAAGGTCGCGCAAGAAAAAACCCGGCCAGGAAGGCCGGGTTTCTCTAATTATTTCGGAGATTTGGGCGGACTTATTCGTCCATCGCCTCAAGTTCAGCTTCGTGACGAGCACGATCCGCTGCGCCGCGCGCATCTTCGTCGCGATCAACCAGTTCGATGACGGCGCGTGGGGCGTTGTCACCGTGACGGAAGCCGGCTTTCAGAACGCGGGTGTAACCACCGTTGCGATCCTTGTAGCGCTCGCCGAACACTTCAAACAGCTTCTTGACCGCTGCTTCGTCGCGAACTTTCGATACCGCCTGACGGCGCGCGTGCAGGTCGCCACGCTTGGCCAGCGTGATCAGCTTGTCCATGAACGGCTTCATCTCTTTCGCCTTAGGCAGGGTCGTCACGATTTGCTCGTGCTCGATCAGAGATGCCGCCATATTGGCAAACATCGCCTTGCGGTGAGAGGCTGTGCGGTTCAGCTTACGATGTGCAATGCCGTGGCGCATTTTGGTCTCCTTGTCTGCCCTCTCGGGCATACACTCCTATAGGTGGTCGTCGTATTTCTTGGCGAGCGCTTCGATATCTTCTGGTGGCCAGTCTGGCACATCCATACCGAGGTGAAGGCCCATACCCGCCAGGACTTCTTTGATTTCGTTCAGCGACTTGCGGCCGAAGTTCGGGGTGCGGAGCATTTCCGCTTCGGACTTCTGGATCAGGTCGCCAATGTAAACGATGTTGTCGTTCTTCAGGCAGTTTGCCGAACGGACAGACAGTTCCAGCTCGTCGACTTTCTTGAGCAGGACTGGGTTGAAGCCCAGGTCGCTCTCTTCGGTCTGGCTCGAGCTTTCAGACTCAGGCTCATCAAAGGTGATGAACAGCTGCAGCTGGTCCTGCATGATACGCGCTGCGTAAGCAACGGCATCTTCAGGGGTAATCGAACCATCGGTTTCAACCGTCAGGGTCAGCTTGTCATAATCCAGCACGGTCCCTTCACGGGTGTCCTCGACCTGATAACCGACCCGGCGAACCGGAGAGTAAATCGCATCAACAGGAACAAAGCCGATTGGCGCGTCTTCGGGGCGGTTTTCCGTCGCCGGGACATAGCCCTTGCCGGTCGCGATGGTGAATTCCATGTGCAGGTTCGCACCATCATCAAGCGTACAGATGACATGATCCGGGTTGAGAATCTTGACGTCGCCTGGGGTTTCAATCTGGCCGGCTTTGACTTCGCCCTTGCCAGACGCCTTCAGGATCATGCGCTTCGGCGTGTCCGAAACCATGTCGACGGCAACCTGCTTCAGGTTCAGGATGATCGTGGTGACATCTTCACGAACGCCTTGGATGGACGAGAATTCGTGAACAACGCCATCAATCTGGACGCCGGTAATCGCAGCGCCTTGCAGAGACGACAGCAGGATACGGCGCAGCGCGTTGCCTAGAGTCGTGCCGAAACCGCGCTCCAGCGGCTCAACAACCAGTTTGGCGACGCGGTTTGGATCGCGGCCCGCTTCCACAACCGGACGGTTGGGACGGATCAGGGCTTTCCAGTTGCGATCGTTTACGATCATTTCTTCGGCTTCGGTCATGCTCAGCCTTTCCGTAAATTCAGTTCAAACAGACTATACGCGGCGGCGCTTAGGCGGGCGGCAGCCATTGTGCGGGATTGGCGTGGTGTCGCGGATCGCGGTCACGGTCAGGCCGGCAGCCTGCAGTGCCCGAAGCGCGCTTTCACGACCAGAGCCTGGTCCCCGAACATTCACTTCAACCGTCTGCATGCCATGTTCCATGGCTTTCTTCGCAGCGTCCTCAGCAGCGACCTGAGCCGCATAAGGTGTCGACTTACGAGACCCCTTGAACCCCATGGCGCCAGCTGAAGACCAAGAAATGGCATTCCCCTGTGCGTCAGAGATGGTGATCATCGTGTTGTTGAAGCTGGAATTAACATGCACAACGCCGGAAGTGATGTTCTTCCGGGCGCGGCGTGCTACGCGAGTTGTCTGTCGGGCCATCTCTCGAAGATCCTATTTCTTCTTGCCGGCGATCGGCTTGGCTGGACCCTTGCGGGTACGAGCGTTGGTGTGCGTGCGCTGGCCGCGAACCGGCAGGCGCTTACGATGGCGCAGACCGCGATAGCAGCCCAGGTCCATCAGACGCTTGATGTTCATCGAAACTTCACGGCGAAGGTCACCTTCTACCATGTAATCGCTATCGATGGTTTCACGAATTTTGATTACTTCTGCATCAGACAGATCAGCCACGCGGCGTTCTGGGGTGATGCCGATCTTCTCACAGATCTCGTCGGCTTTGGCTGGGCCAATGCCATGAATGTAGCGCAGCGCGATTGGAACGCGCTTGTTCGTCGGTATATTGACGCCTGCAATACGGGCCAAAGCCAGTCTCCTAATAGTTCAAAAAGAAAGCCGCAGTTCGCACAGCAAAAACACCGCTGCACGCTTGCAGACTCATCCTCTTAACGAAGTGCGTCGTTATAGACGCAGCAAATTGTACGTCAACCACTGAATCAGTGGTTCACGCAGTCTCAAACAGCCTCCTTCAAGGCCGCATCAATTCCGGCACTAACCTCATCGATTGCTGCCATGCCGTCAACCTCCCGAAGAATGCCTCGTTCAGCATAGATCGGCACAAGCGGTGCGGTGTCTTGATTGTACTTTTCCAGCCGCACAGAGAAGGTCGCCGGATTGTCATCCTTGCGCCCCTGCTCTTCAAACCGCTTGGTGACGCGGGCCAGCAACGCGGCTTCATCGACGACCAGCCGAATGACTCGATCGACAGCCTCGCCGCGCGTCTTCAGGAGTTCGTCCAGCGCTTCCGCCTGTCCGACCGTGCGCGGAAAGCCGTCATAAATAAATCCAGCCGCGCCCTTGTTGGCGTCGAGCTGTTCATCGATCAAGGCGATGACGATTTCATCTGACACCAGCGCGCCTGATTCCAGGATCGACTTGACCTTGTTTCCAAGCTCTGATCCGGACGCGACGGCTGCGCGCAACATGTCGCCCGTAGAGAGTTGAACGAAGCCGCGTTCTGCGACCAGTTTCTTTGCCTGCGTGCCCTTACCGGCCGCGGGTGGTCCAAACAGGATCAGGTTCATTTCTTACGCTTGCCTCCCAGCCGCGATTTCTTGATCAAACCCTCATATTGATGGGCAATCAAGTGCGATTGTATCTGCGTCACGGTGTCCATCGTCACCGAGACAACAATCAGCAGGCTGGTGCCGCCAATATAGAATGGAATGCCTGGCACGTAGCGACGCAGGATTTCTGGCATCAAGCAAACGAATACCAGATAAATCGCACCAATCGTTGTCAGGCGCGTGAGCACATAATCGAAATAGGCCGCCGTGTTACGTCCTGGGCGAATGCCGGGAACAAACCCGCCATATTTGCGCAAGTTGTCGGCGGTCTCTTCCGGGTTGAACATGATCGAGGTGTAGAAGAACGTGAAGAAGGCCACGAGCACACCGTAAGTGATGATATAGGTCCAGCTGCCTGGCGAGAAGTTCGTGGCGATCCAGGCCAGCACGCCACCATCGGTCGCGACTTCAGCCGTGTTCCCGCTCATGAAACCGACGGCCGTCAATGGCAGCATCAGGATCGCGATCGCGAAGATCGGCGGAATAACACCAGAAGTGTTGAGTTTCAGCGGCATGAAAGAGCTCTGCCCTTGCGCCGCCTGGTTCGCCGCCTGCTGGCGTTTCGGGTACTGGATCAGCACGCGGCGTTGAGACCGCTCGATAAACACGATGAACACTGTCAGCGCGATGACCAGCGCAGCCACGCCGACCACGAAGACCACATTGATACCTTGCTCGCGAGATCCGCTGAACAGATTGAAGATGGCGCGCGGCATCTCGGCGATAATGCCGGCGAAGATGATCAATGAGATACCGTTACCGACACCGCGGGCGGTGATCTGCTCACCCATCCACATCAGGAACATGGTCCCGCCGGTGAACGTGGTCACCGCGGTGAGCACGAAGAACCAGCGCGGCAGGTCATCATAAGCCGCACCAGACAGGCCCATGGCGATGCCGAAGCTTTGCACGATCGCAAAGGCCAGGGTCAGGTAACGCGTATATTGGTTGATCTGCTTGCGCCCCGATTCGCCTTCCTTCTTGAGTTTTTCAAGCGACGGCACGGACGAAGTCATCATCTGAATGATGATCGAAGCCGTGATGTAAGGCATAACGTTGAGCGCAAAGATACTCATCCGCTCAATCGCGCCGCCGGCAAACATGTTCATGTTGCCAAGCATGCCGCCTTCCTGGCTGGCAAACAGCTGCGCAAACTGGTCCGGGTCAATGCCAGGCAGCGGGATATAGGTTCCGAGCCGATACAGGAACAGCACAAACAGGGTGAACAGGATACGGTTCTGGAGATCTTTCGCCTTGGCGAAGGATCCGAAATTCATATTCCGTGCGAGTTGTTCAGCAGCAGTGGCCAAGGGGGACTCCTTCTCCCGGAAACGCGTTCGCCGCCAAGATTGGCGGCGAAAGCTGATTTGTGAAGACGTTTAGTGGAAAAAGCTAGGGGTTTATTCTGCTTTTTCCGTCCCGACAGAACCGGTCAAAGTGACCTTTCCGCCAGCCTTCTCGATCGCTTCTACCGCGGCTTTGGACGCGCCGGTAACAGTGATGTTGACCTTTTTAGGGGCATCACCCTTTGCCAGCAGTCGCACACCGTCTTTGACGCGGCGAATGACACCGCTTGCGACGAGGATTTCTTCCGTGATCTCTTTCTTCGCGTCGAGCTTGCCAGCTTCAATCGCCTTTGAAAGCAGACCCAGGTTCAGCCAGGCATGGTTCTTCGAGTTGCGGGCCGTGAAGCCGCGCTTTGGCAGACGCATATAGATTGGCATCTGACCGCCCTCGAAGCCATTGATGGCGACACCGGAACGTGACTTCTGACCTTTGACCCCGCGGCCGCCGGTCTTGCCTTTTCCAGAACCAACGCCGCGACCAACACGGTGGCGGGCTTTTGTTGATCCTGCTGCAGGAGAGAGTTCGTTGAGTTTCATGTGATCTATCCCTCGACGACTTCAACAAGGTGAGAGACCTTGTTGATCATGCCGCGAACGGCAGGTGTATCTTCCAGCGTCCGGGTGCGGCCGATCTTGTTCAGACCAAGGCCGACCAGCGTCTGACGCTGATCTGGTGCGCGACGGATCGGGCTACCGGTCTGGCGCACAGTGACAGTGGCTTTTGCTTTTGCCATTGGTCAGATCCTCTTATCTTACGCTTCTGTCGCTTCAGCCATGCCAGCTTCAGACGCACCATCGGTCCGACGACCGACAATGTCCTGAACCTTCAGGCCGCGCTTAGACGCAACTGAACGTGGGCTCGCCTGGTTGGTGAGCGCGTTGAATGTGGCACGAACCATGTTGTACGGGTTGGACGAGCCGATCGACTTGCCAACAACGTCCTGGATGCCCAGAACTTCCATCACAGCACGCATTGGACCACCTGCGATCACGCCGGTACCGGGAGGCGCTGCGCGGAGAACAACTTTACCAGCGCCCCAGCGGCCGCGGCCATCGTGGTGCAAGGTACGGCCTTCGCGAAGCGGCACGCGAACCATGTTGCGCTTTGCTTCTTCAGTGGCTTTACGGATCGCTTCAGGAACTTCGCGGGCCTTGCCCTTACCGAAGCCTGCGCGGCCCTTTTGATCGCCGACAACGACCAGCGCGGCAAAACCGAAATTCTTACCGCCTTTAACCGTCTTGGCGACGCGGTTGATACCGACCAGTTTGTCGACGAATTCAGATTGCTCTTCTTCGCGATCCCGGCGGCGTCCGCGGCCTCTGCCTCTTTCTTCTGCCATGGTGGGCCTCCTAGAACTTCAGACCGCCCTCGCGGGCGGCGTCTGCCAGGGCTTTCACCCGGCCATGGAACACATAACCGCCGCGATCGAAGACAACGTCTTCAACACCGGCTTTCTTCGCCCGCTCAGCGACCGCCTTGCCGACCTTCTGGGCCGCCTCGATGGTGCTTGTCGACTTCAGGCCCTTGCGGACATCAGCTTCCAGGGTGGAAGCCGCAGCCAGCGTGATGCCTTTTTCATCATCGATGATCTGAGCAGAAATGTTTTTGCCTGAACGCGCGACAGACAGACGGACCTTGCCTTCCGCAGTCTTGCGGAGCTTGGCGCGGCTGCGTTGCTGGCGGCGCAGGAATTTTTCGCGTGACGTCAACATGGCTACTTCTTCTTGCCTTCCTTACGGCGGACATATTCGCCCTGATAACGCACACCCTTGCCTTTATACGGCTCTGGGCGGCGATAGTTGCGGATTTCAGCGGCGACCTGACCAACCGTTTGCTTGTCAGCACCACTGATCTCGATCTCGGTCGGCTTGGCGCACTTGATGTCGATGCCTTCCGGCGCCTTGTAGACGACGTCGTGGCTGAATCCGAGTGCCAGTTTGAGGTCACGGCCCTGCATTTGAGCACGGTAACCAACACCAACGAGTTCGAGTGTTTTCTTGAAGCCTTCGGCCGCGCCCTGAACCAGGTTCGCAGCGTTCGAGCGGCTTGTGCCCCAGAGCGTACGTGCAGATGGATCCAGCGCCTGAGCGAAGGTCATCTTCTTGCGGCCCTTTTCATCATTGATGCGAATTTTCTCGTTCGCAGCTTTGACGATGTCGTCGCGAGGGTTGATGCGCAGCTCAGCACCTTCAAGCTCTGCAGAGATCACTTCCGGCAGCTCCAGCGAGAGCTCACCTTTCGGGCCTTTTGCTTTCAGCAGCTGACCTTCAATCGTGACCGTCGTGCCTGACGGAACAGAAATTGGAAGTTTGCCAATACGAGACATATCAGTTCACCCTTCCCTTAGAATACGCGGCAGAGAATCTCGCCGCCCACATTCTCGTTGCGCGCGGTGTTGTCAGACATCACGCCTTTCGAGGTGGACAGGATCGAAATCCCAAGACCGTTACGAACCAGAGGAATGTCATTCTTGGAAGAATAGACACGCCGGCCTGGCTTCGACACACGACGGATCTCAGCGATCACCGGCGTACCGTCGAAATATTTCAGTTCAATCTCAATGTGCTTGTGGCCGTCTTTTTCGACCTCGGTATAGCCACGGATGTAGCCTTCACCTTGAAGCACTTCGAGGACTCGCGCCCGCAATTTAGAGGCAGGCGTCACGACTTTATCCATGCCGCGCATTTGCGCATTACGGATACGAGTCAGCATATCGCCGAGGGGATCAGAAATCGCCATAATATCCCTCCTTACCAGCTTGACTTAACGAGGCCCGGGATCTTGCCGAGTGAGCCGAGCTCACGCAGCGCGATACGGGACATTTTCAGTTTGCGGTAATAACCGCGCGGACGACCGGATACTTCGCAACGGTTGCGCACACGGTTCGGCGCAGAGTTGCGAGGAAGTTCCGCCAGTTTCAGGCGCGCCTTGAAGCGCTCTTCCAGTGGCAGGTCTTCGTTCAATGCGATCGCTTTAAGCTCTTCACGCTTGGCCGCGTACTTTTCGACCATGCGCTTGCGCTTGTCATTCCGCTCAACAGCACTCTTCTTAGCCATGTCAGTCTTTCCTCAGTGCTAGTTTCGGAACGGGAAGCCGCACTGCGCGAGCAGGCTCTTGGCTTCTTCGTTCGTGTTGGCGGTGGTACAGACAATGATGTCCATACCGCGAATGTCGTCGACATCGTCATAGTTGATCTCTGGGAACACGAGTTGTTCCTTGAGGCCCATGGCGAAATTGCCGCGTCCATCAAAGCTCTTGCCGTTCAGACCACGGAAGTCCTTCACGCGTGGCAGAGCAATGTTGGTCAGACGATCCAGGAATTCGTACATGCGTTCCCGACGGAGCGTCACCTTACAACCGATCAGCATGTCTTCGCGCAGCTTGAAGCCAGCGATAGACTTACGAGCCTTGGTCGCGACAGGCTTCTGACCTGCGATCTTTTCCATCTCGGCAAGCGCTGTCTTGATCTTCTTGGAGTCAGCGACAGCTTCGCCAACGCCCATGTTGATCACGACCTTGTCGATCTTCGGGATCTGCATGTCATTCGTGTAGCCGAACTCTTCCTTGAGCTTGCCACGAATCTGCTCGTTATACTTCTTCTTGAGGCGAGGAGTGTAGTCTTTAGACATCGAGAGCCTCTCCTGAACGTTTGGCATAGCGGAACTTGCGGCCATGCTCATCGGTTTTGAAACCTACCCGTGTCGCCTTGCCGTCCCGTGGGTCGATCATCGCAACATTTGAAACGTGAATTGGCGCTTCAAATGAGTTGATACCGCCCTGTGGGTTCAGCTGGCTTGGCTTGGTGTGACGTTTGACAACGTTCACGCCGCGCACAACCACACGGTTCTCAGCTGGAATGACTTTCAGCACTTCGCCCTCTGCGCCCTTGTTACGGCCAGTGAGAACAACAACGCGGTCACCCTTTTTCACCTTCGCAGCCATAGCTACAGCACCTCCGGCGCGAGAGAGACGATCTTCATGTGGTTCTTGGCGCGCAGTTCGCGTGGAACTGGCCCGAAGATCCGAGTGCCGATCGGCTCATTGTTATTGTTGATCAGGACAGCCGCATTGGTGTCGAATCGAATGGTCGATCCGTCCGGGCGGTTAATGTCCTTGGCGACACGAACGACGACTGCGCGGCGCACGTCGCCTTTCTTTACGCGGCCGGTCGGAATTGCTTCCTTGACCGAAACCACAATGACATCACCTACAGAAGCGTAACGACGTCCGGCACCGCCCAGCACTTTGATGCACTGTACGCGGCGGGCACCAGAATTGTCCGCGACCCGTAGGTTGGACTGCATCTGGATCATGCGTCGCCTCCATCAGATGAAATGACTTCCCAGGTCTTCAGCTTCGAACGCGGCGGACACTCACGAATGGTGATTGTCTGACCTTCGACAGCCGAATTGTTCTCGTCATGCGCATGATAGCGCTTCGAACGGCGAACGGTTTTCTTCAGCAGAGGGTGAAGGAACCGGCGCTCAACGCGCACAACAGCGGTCTTGTCCTGCTTGGTAGAGACCACAACGCCTTCCATAACACGTCTAGGCATATCTTACTCCTACGCCTCAGCGTCCGCGCGGGCCTGCTCGCGAAGCAGAGTTTGAACGCGTGCGATGTCGCGGCGAACAACTTTGATCCGAGCGGTCTTTTCCAGTTGGCCCGTGGCCTGCTGGAAGCGGAGGTTAAACTGTTCCTTCTTCAGCTGCAGGAGGTCTTCCTTCAGCTGCTCAGGGCTCTTCGAGCGGAAATCAGAAGCTTTAGCCATGCTTAAATTCCTTCAATCCGGCGGACGATCTTCGTGCGGATTGGCAGCTTGGCTGCACCGAGGCGCAGCGCTTCCAGCGCAACCTCATCCGGAACACCGTCGATTTCAAACAGGATGCGACCAGGCTGAACGCGGGCGACCCAACGGTCGACAGAGCCTTTACCTTTACCCATCCGAACTTCAATTGGCTTCGCCGTTACCGGTGTGTCAGGGAACACACGGATCCAGACCTTGCCTTGACGCTTCATCTCACGCGTCACAGCCCGACGAGTTGCCTCGATCTGGCGTGCGGTCACGCGCTCTGGCTCAAGTGCCTTGAGACCGAAGGAACCGAAAGCGATGGAAGATCCGCCCTTCGCGTTACCCTTGATCCGGCCTTTGAACGCCTTGCGGTATTTTGTACGTTTCGGCTGACGCATCGTTTATGCTCCTGCCTGTGGGCCCGAAGCCGGACCACGCTGATTTCCAGAGCGCGCACGAGACTCACCAGAAGTCTCCGCACGGCGATCACGAGCCATTGGATCATGCTCCATGATCTCGCCTTTGTAGATCCAGATCTTGATGCCGATGATACCGTATGTGGTCAGCGCTTCGGCTGTGCCATAGTCGATATCGGCGCGCAGCGTGTGCAGCGGCACAGATCCTTCAGAATACTGCTCCGTCCGAGCGATTTCCGCGCCGCCAAGACGACCAGAAACCATGATCTTCACACCTTCTGCGCCAAGACGCATCGTGTTCTGGATCGATCGCTTCATTGCGCGGCGGAACGAGCCGCGGCGCTCAAGCTGGCGAGCAATGTCTTCAGCAACCAGGGTTGCGTCGAGCTCAGGCTTGCGAATTTCGACCAGGTTCACGCGAACTTCGTCTTCCGTCATGGTCGACAGCTGGCGGCGCAGGCTTTCAATGTCTGCACCCTTCTTACCGATGACCAGACCTGGACGTGCAGTGTGAATGGTGACGAGGCATTTCTTGTGCGGGCGCTCGATGATGATTCGAGAGATGCCAGCCTGGTGCAGCTTCGCCTTGATGTGCTTTTGGATTTTCAGGTCTTCGTGGAGAAGACGACCGAAATCTTCGCTGTCTGCATACCAACGGCTGTCCGCAGTGCGGTTGATGCCGAGGCGCAAGCCAATAGGATTAACTTTCTGACCCATTATACGGCCTCCGCTTCTTGAGACGTGTCGCGCAGGACAACCGTCAGCTGCGAGAATGGCTTCATGATGCGAGCGGCGCGACCGCGGGCGCGGGCACGAATACGCTTCATGACAAGGTTCTTGCCGACATGCGCTTCGGCAACCACAAGACTGTCAATGTCCAGGTCGTGATTGTTTTCTGCATTGGCGACAGCGCTCTTAAGAAGCTTGCGAACGTCAGACGCGGCGCGCTTGCGAGAGAATTGCATCTCATCGATCGCTTTCTGCACAGGCAGACCGCGAATTTGCTGCGCCAGCAAGTTCAGCTTCTGTGGGCTTGAACGATACATGCGCAGAACCGCACGAGATTCGTTTGAAGCCTGCTTCGGAGCATTCTTGGCTTTACCCATGACTATCTCCGCTTCGCTTTTTTGTCGGCACCGTGACCGTAATAGGTACGGGTTGGTGCGAATTCACCGAGCTTGTGACCAACCATTTCCTCACTGATGAGGACGGGGACAAACTTGTTGCCATTGTGAACCTGAAAGTTCAGGCCAACGAATTGTGGCAGGATGGTTGAACGGCGTGACCAGGTCTTGATGACCTCACGACGCTCAGACGCATGCGCCTTTTCGGCCTTCTTCAGGAGGTAGCCGTCGACAAACGGGCCTTTCCAGACGGAACGTGACATTCTCTACGTCTCCCTAGCGTTTCGAGTTACGGCGACGGATGATCAGACGATCCGAAGCCTGCTTGCGACGGGTTTTTGGCCCGCGTGTTTTCTTACCCCAAGGCGTCACTGGGTGACGGCCCCCTGAGGACTTCCCTTCACCACCACCGTGTGGGTGATCCACCGGGTTCATGACCACGCCGCGAACGTGTGGACGCTTGCCCTTGTGACGGTTGCGGCCAGCCTTACCCATGACCTGGTTCATATTGTCCGGGTTGGACACAGCACCGATCGTGGCAACACACTGATCTGGAACCATGCGCAGCTCGCCAGAGGTGAGCTTGATCTGCGCGTAACCAGAGTCACGGCCAACCAGTTGAGCGTAACAACCTGCCGAGCGCACCATCTGGGCGCCTTTCAGTGGCTTCATCTCGATATTGTGGATGATCGTACCAACCGGGATGTTCTTCAGCGGCAGGACGTTGCCGGGCTTGATGTCAGCGGTCTTGGAAGAGATCACCGTGTCACCGACCGCGAGACGCTGAGGGGCAAGAATGTAAGACAGCTCGCCGTCTTCATACTTGATCAGCGCGATGAACGCAGTTCGGTTCGGATCATATTCGAGACGCTCAACCGTTGCCGGCACGTCCCACTTGTTCCGCTTGAAATCGATCTTCCGGTAGAGGCGCTTGGCACCGCCGCCTTTGTGGCGCGCAGTCATACGACCTTTATTGTTGCGACCACCGGTCTTGGTCAGACCCTCGGTCAGCATTTTTACCGGACGGCCTTTGTGCAGCTCTGAGCGGTCCACGAGGACCAGCTGACGACGACCTGGCGATGTTGGTTTGTAAGTCTTCAATGCCATGTCAGTCTCCTAGAGGCCCGTCGTGATATCGACGGACTGGCCGTCCTTGAGGGTCACGATCGCCTTTTTGAAGTCAGAGCGACGGCCAGGCTTTCCGCGGAAACGCTTGGTCTTACCCTTCACCAGGATCGTGTTGACCTTGGTGACGTCGACTTTGAACAGGTTCTCGACGGCTTCCTTGATGTCCGGCTTGGTGGCCGTCAGAGGAACACGAAAGATGATCTTGTTCTCTTCAGCGACCAGCGTCGACTTCTCCGTAATGATCGGAGACAGAAGCATGTCATAATTGTGAGGCTTGATATCAGCCATGGATTAAGCCTCCGCTTTGGCGCCATTGAAGCGCGCATCGATGCTTTCCAGCGCATCCTTGGTCAGAACCAGGGTCTTGCGGCGAATAACATCATAAACATTGAGACCAGCGGCTGGCAGAACGTCCACATTCGGAATGTTCTGAGCGGCCTTGGCGAAGTTTGCGTCGAGCTCGGCGCCACCAATGATCAGCGCGTTCGACAGGCCAAGCTTGGCCAGCTTCGCAGACAGATCCTTGGTCTTGGCCTCTTTCAGCTCTGCCTTGTCGAGGACCAGGACAGCATCATCCTTGACCTTGGAAGACAGGGCGTGAGCGAGCGCCATTTTGCGAACCTTTTTCGGCAACGCGTGCGCGTGGCTGCGGACGCGAGGTCCGTGAGCAACCGCGCCGCCAACGAAGATGTTCGCGTTCTTGGAGCCGTGGCGTGCACCGCCAGAGCCTTTTTGACGGATGTATTTCTTGGTGGTGACAGACACGTCGCCGCGCTCTTGCGTCTTGTGTGTGCCAGCCTGGCGTTTGGCGAGCTGGTAGCGAACCATGCGCTGAATGACGTCGCCGCGGATCTCTTCGATCCCGAAAACAGCATCATCAACGGTGGCTTTACCAGCGGCTTTGCCTTCAAGTGTTTTGACGGAGAGTTCCATTACTCAGCACCCTCTTCAGTTTTGACCTCTTCAGCAGGCGCCTCAGCTGGCGCCGCTTCGGCTTTACCAGCGAGCTTGAAAGAGCCCTCTGCCGGCGCGTCAGCGTGAATGTCTTTCTTCACGGCGTCGCGCACCTCAACATAAGAGCCTTCTGCGCCCGGGATCGCGCCTTTGACGAGCAGCAAGCCGCGCTCAACATCGGTGCGAACGATTTCCAGGTTCTGGACGGTCTTGCGGGCAACACCATAGTGACCCGCCATCTTCTTGCCTTTGAAGACGCGACCAGGATCTTGGCACTGACCGGTCGAACCGTGCGAACGGTGAGAGATCGACACACCGTGAGAGGCGCGCAGACCACCAAAGTTCCAGCGCTTCATCGCACCGGCAAAACCCTTACCGATGGAAACGCCAGCAACGTCGACCTTTTGCCCAGGAACAAAATGATCGGCCTGAACCTCAGCGCCGACCTCTGGCAGAGCGATGTCGGATTTGACACGGAACTCTGAAACTCTTGCTTTTGGCGCCACACCCGCCTTGGCGAACTGCTCGCGCTGCGCTTTCGCAGTACGCTTGGCTTTCTTCTCGCCGGCCCCCATGACGACAGCGGTATAGCCGTCGGTGCGCTTGACCTGGCCACCCTTTTTGGTGGTCACGTCGCGTTCTTCTTCGGTGCGCAGGCCGACGACCTGACAGCCGTCAAGCGCCAGAACAGTGACAGGCACGTGGCGGCCCTCTTCACTGAAGACGCGTGTCATGCCCAGTTTGCGGGCGAGCACGCCGGAACGTTGTGCTGGAAGCGCCATTAGCGTGCTCCCTCGAGTTTGATCTCGATGCCAACGCCAGCAGACAGATCGAGCTTCATCAGCGCGTCGACGGTCTGTGGGGTCGGGTCAACAATGTCGAGGATACGCTTGTGCGTACGGATCTCGAATTGCTCACGAGACTTCTTGTTCACGTGTGGAGAACGGTTGACTGTGAAGCGCTCTTTACGGGTTGGAAGCGGGATTGGTCCACGCACTTCCGCGCCGGTGCGCTTGGCAGTCGAAACGATTTCCCGCGCTGACAAATCTAGCGCGCGATGATCGAAGGCTTTGAGCCGGATCCTGATATTCTGTTTTTCCATCCTGCGATGTCCATTCACGATAAAACCACATACCCAGGCCGCACAGCTCTCTGAGCGCCCAGACACGAGGAAAATCCAGTTGTTCGTTTCGGTTGCCAGCGTTTGCCTTCACGGCACGGCCTAGCTTGCGAAGGGTGGCCTGTACGGGAATCAGAGCGCCCCGTCAACAGCGTGTTGTGCAGAATCTGCGACGCCGAGATGGTCCGTCACGCGAACGGGCGACGCCAGTGGATGATTCCTCGGTGTTCAAATGATTGCAAAGTGCGCCCAGCCGTCGTCGAAACGCTGCGAAACTCAGGTTACTCGCGGCCCGACCGGCTGGCGATTGCGGCCAGTTCCTTGACCAGTTTCGCCGCCACGCTGCAGGTCATTTCATGCACGTCCCGATCGGGATTGTATTCGACCAGGTCGGCGCCAATCACCGGTCCGGAAACGCGCGCCAGCAAATCCATCAATTCGCGCACGCTGAGCCCTCCAGGTTCATGATGCGACACACCAGGCGCATAGGCCGGGTCGAGGCCATCCAGGTCGATCGAAATATAGAGCGGCCCGTCCGGGATCGGCACCGCGCTGACCTCGAAGCCGCGCATTGGCACGATTTCGACCCCGAACCGCTCCGCCTGTTCGCGCTGATGGTCGTTGAGCGTGCGGATGCCGACCTGGACCAGGCGCGACGCGAGACCGTCTTCCATGATCCGCGCGAACGGGGTTGCGTGCGAGCGACGGTTGCCGAGCAGTTCATCATACAGATCCGGATGTGCATCCACGTGCAGGATTGAGACCGGGCCATGATGCGCCGCGACCGCCTTCAGGATCGGATAGGTGACAGCATGGTCACCGCCAATCGAGATCGGAATATCACCGGCCTGCAACGCCGCGGCGACGGCCTGCTCGATTCGCGCGTCATCTTCCGCGGTGCCCTCCAACGGCAGGTCGCCACTATCCAGTGCCTCGATTGTTTCGCCCAGCACGCCGCCAAGCTCGGTGGCCGGGTTGCCTTTGTCGGAGTGCATCATTTCACGGATCAAGCGCGGCGCCTTGGCCGGACCTTTCAGGAAACTGCTATTCGCGTCTGTGGGCAGCCCGATGAATCGAATGCGCGGCATTGGCTTTCTCCTGGCGTAAGATCTGAAGGGTCTCGCAGCAGCCGATCTACGCCGCCAAAGGGGGGCTCGGCAAGCCCACATCGGCGACGCGTCGACTCGCCGCGATTGAGGAGCTGTGCGGTGCAAGGGGCGGGCAACTGAACCGCTGATTTTTAACGCAAATTGTCAATGCGGCTCAAACTCCTTTTCCCAGCGTCTCTACCCGCCCGATCGCTCTGGGGTCGCTGAGAGATTTCTGCCTACGGGGAATGGAAACCACCCCCGAGGCCCAGACCATGCCCCCCAGATCGAACCCGCGCTACCCCATCGCAAATCTTGTCCACCACGCTCCGAAAAGCCGCCCGCGCCGAAGCTGAGTGTTTGCCCTGCTACCGGCTTTCATGATCACCTTGGTCGGATGTCAAACCGCCCCACCGGCGCCAGCGATCGACCAGCAGGTTGGCACGAACGGTCATCGGTTCGAGCATCGCATGACCCCGGATGGACGCACCTCGCAGGCAGACATCAGGCGCCTGATGCGGACCCTCGACACCGCTTATGAAGCACTCGATTTTCAGGCGCCCTATCCCCGAATTGAGATTGTCCACGGTCGACGGGTGAATCGAAAAACCCTGGCTTCGGCATCGGTCGACATAGATGGCGTGGAGCGGATCGTCATCCGCCGCGAACACGTGCGCTCCGAGCGCGAATTGCTGCCGCTGCTCGTGCACGAATTATCGCACTTGCAGGCTTGGCGACGCCACGGCACGACCATCGCAGTGCATGGCCGCGAGTTTTGGCAAATCTGCCGAGTCGCGGCGAAGGCCGAAGCCTGTGCGGCGGCGGGCTGAGATCCGCATTTGACTAGAGAATTCTCGCTGCGTCTCTGATTCATTTTCCCAGAGGATCAACTCCCGGGATCGGGGATTGAACTTTGTGCCGGCATCCCTTCGCATGCCTCATATAACCAATGTGTCGGACGGTGCTCACATCTGACAACGCGGCAGAGGACACGCACAAATGACCAGGCTTCAGACTCTCTTCATCGAGCGCGACCTGCGCAAGCGGGCGATGGCGATCCCGGCCCATCAACGCGACTGGTTCGAGGAAGGCCAATACATCTTTGCCAATGGCGGCGAGCAGCACGTGGTCGGCCCGATCTTTGATCATGCCTGGCGAAAGTTCACCGTCGCGGCGAGCCCGGCGGCCGTGCTGACTTTGCTCGACGAACGCAATCAATTGCTCGAACGCATCGCCGACCTACAGACGCAACTCGCCGCACGGTCGTGTCATTCGCTCGAGACCAGCACAGTTCGCATCTCGCAATCTCGCGACGCCTTTTACGCCCAGACGCGCGTTTCTCATCAAGATGGCTTAAACGGCGAGCTTAACCCAGCCAGCCAAGCAGGCGATGTCTCATCACGCTAGGGAAAACTGGCACGGGCACCAGGACTCGAACCCGGGACCCTCGGTTTTGGAGACCGATGCTCTACCAACTGAGCTATACCCGTCCAGTGAGGCGCTATGTGCCTCAAGCGCGCGCGAGATGCAATGGGGTGGCAACAGGAAATGCCGGACTAAGGCTCAAACGCTGTGATTGGTCGCGCCACCAGCATCTCGGTTGGCTCCTCGAAACAGTCACCTCGCATGGCGACGAAGGTCGACGGAAAGTCCTCATCGACAAAGACAACGCGCACGCGGCCCCAATTCCGGGACGTCTCGCCCGTGTCCGGCGCCGCCACGGCGACATCGCACAGCCCAGCCGCGCTCCCGGCCTCGATCCAGATCCCGTCATAAGCTGTGCGACCGGTATATTGCCCGGCCAGACCGGACACATAGGCCCGCCCGCGATGGTCACTGTCTGTCGGATAGGACAGCACCGCCATGCCATTGTCGAGATCGACCTCGTAAACCACCTCTCCAATCGCGGTGCTCCACACTTCATCAGCCATCGCGGCGCCGCTGATCAGGCCCAGGCCGAGCGTGGCGCTGGCAGCAATCTTCTTCAACATGACGGGCACTCCTCTGTGATTGAACCAAGTTTGATTCTGCTTTGCGACCATTCGAAGGCGTGATTAGGTCGCGCTGACACATCATGGAGATCCTATGGCCCGCATCCCCTACACTGACGACGCCCAACTTGATGACACCACCCGCAATTTGCTGTCGCGCATGGCGCCGCTGAACATTTTCAGGATGATGGCCCACGCGCCCGGTCTGCTGCGCCCATTCGTCGATCTCGGCGGCGCATTCCTGTTTGAAGGCAAGCTCGATCCGGTGACGCGCGAATGCGCGATCCTGCGCGTCGGCTATCTCTCAAACGCCAGCTATGAGACCGCGCAACATGAGAAGATCGGCCGCGATGTCGGCATGTCCGAGGCGCTGATCGAAGCGGTCAAACAAGGTCCCGGCGCACCAGGCCTGAGCGACGAGCAAGCGCTGACCCTTGCCTATGTCGATGACCTTGTCGCCAATGTGAAAGCGGGGGATGCCACGTTCAAACCCGCCCTCGCCCATTTCGGCACCGAGCAGACTCAGGAACTGACCCTGATCACCGGCTATTACATGATGGTGTGCCGGTTCCTGGAGACGTTTGAAGTCGACATCGAGTCCGGCGGCGCAGCAGGACTGAACATGGATGCCGAGCGTATTCAGTAGACCTGACACGCATAAAAAAGCCCGCCTGTTTTCAGGCGGGCTTTTCGATTGGGTTTGGCTTATGGCCTAGCTTTTGACGCTGGCCACAACACCGGCGCCGACGGTGCGGCCACCTTCACGGATCGCGAAGCGCAGACCCTGGTCCATGGCGATGGGCTGGATCAGCTCAACGCTCATTTTCACATTGTCGCCTGGCAGAACCATTTCCTTGTCCGCTGGCAGGGTCACCACACCGGTCACGTCTGTCGTACGGAAGTAGAATTGTGGACGATAATTGGTGAAGAATGGCGTGTGACGGCCACCTTCTTCTTTCGTCAGGATGTAGGCTTCGGCTTCGAACGTCGTGTGCGGGGTGATTGACCCTGGCGCACACAGAACCTGGCCACGCTCAACACCGTCACGGTCGATGCCGCGGATCAGGGCGCCGATATTGTCGCCCGCCTGGCCCTGGTCGAGCAGCTTGCGGAACATTTCAACACCGGTCACCGTGGTCTTCTGGGTGTCGCGGATACCAACGATCTCGACTTCCTCACCAACCTTGATGATCCCGGTCTCAACCCGGCCGGTCACAACCGTACCGCGACCAGAGATCGAGAACACGTCCTCAACCGGCATCAGGAAGGGCTGGTCAACTGGGCGATCAGGGGTCGGGATATACTCGTCAACCTGAGCCATCAGCTCGATGATCTTCTCTTTACCGATCGCGTCGTCGCGGCCTTCAACAGCAGCAAGCGCAGACCCGGCAACGATCGGAATATCGTCACCTGGGAACTCGTAAGAGCTCAGCAGTTCACGGATTTCCATCTCAACCAGCTCGAGCAGCTCTTCATCGTCAACCTGGTCAACCTTGTTCATGAACACGACCAGCGCTGGCACACCAACCTGGCGGGCCAGAAGAATGTGCTCACGGGTCTGTGGCATCGGGCCATCAGCCGCGTTCACAACCAGGATCGCACCGTCCATCTGCGCCGCACCGGTGATCATGTTCTTAACATAGTCAGCGTGACCGGGGCAGTCGACGTGCGCATAGTGACGGTTCTCCGTCTCATACTCAACGTGCGCCGTGTTGATGGTGATGCCGCGAGCCTTTTCCTCAGGGGCTGAGTCAATGTCCTCATAAGAGCGCTTCTCAGCACCCGTGACATCCGCCAGCACCATCGTGATCGCCGCCGTCAGCGTCGTCTTACCATGGTCCACGTGACCAATCGTGCCGATGTTCACGTGCGGCTTTGTACGCTCAAACTTCTCCTTGGCCATGGGATACTCCTATTACCAAATCTTCTTAGGGTTGTTTCGGCTTATCCAGCCAACTCTTGGGTGATTTTCTGTGCTTCGGCCTTTGGCACTTCAGCATAGTGATCGAACTGCATGGTGAACTGCGCGCGGCCTTGAGACATGCCACGAAGATCGGACACGTAGCCGAACATGTTCACCAGCGGAACAAAGGCGTTGATCGCTGTCGCGTTACCACGAGGCTCAGAGCCCTGGATCTGACCACGACGAGAGTTCAGGTCGCCAATGATGTCGCCCATATAGTCTTCAGGGGTGACAACTTCGACTTTCATCACCGGTTCCATCAGACGTGGATCGCCTTCGGTCTTCAGCTCACGGAACGCTGCGCGGGCAGCGATCTCGAACGCCAGGACGCTGGAGTCGACATCGTGGAATGCACCATCGTGCAGCGTCGCTTTGAAGTCGGTTACAGGGTAACCTGCCAGCAAGCCGTTTTCCTTGGCCATTTTCAGACCATTCTCGACGCCTGGGATGTATTCCTTCGGAACCGATCCACCAACAATCTTGCTTTCGAACTCGAAGCCGGAACCAGCTTCCAGCGGTTCGAAGGTCAGCTTGACGCGGGCAAACTGTCCTGAGCCACCAGACTGCTTCTTGTGGGTGTAATCGATTTCAGCCGTACGACCGATTGCTTCACGGTAAGCCACTTTCGGCTGACCAATGTTCGCTTCGACTTTGAACTCACGCTTCAGACGATCAACCAGGATGTCGAGGTGAAGTTCGCCCATGCCTTTCATGATGGTCTGGCCAGACTCGAAATCCGACTCGACCTGGAAGCTTGGATCTTCCGCAGCGAGGCGCTGCAGACCAACAGACATTTTTTCCTGATCCGCTTTCGATTTCGGCTCAACCGCAATCTCGATCACTGGATCCGGGAAGGTCATGGTTTCCAGAACCACCGGGTCATTCTTGGCGCACAGCGTGTCACCCGTAGTGGTCTGCTTGAGACCAGCCAGAGCGATAATGTCGCCAGCATAGGCTTCTTCGATCTCTTCACGATTGTTCGAGTGCATCATCATCATCCGACCAATGCGCTCTTGCTTGTCCTTGGTGGAGTTCAGCATCGAGCCACCTTTGGTCATCACACCTGAATAGATGCGAACAAAGGTGAGTGAGCCCACGAAGGGGTCGTTCATGATCTTGAAGGCGAGGCCAGCGAATGGCTGGGCATCGTCAGCAGAGCGAGCAATGTTACGTTCTTCGCTTTCGTCGCCTGGTTTGAAGCCCATGTATGCTGGAACATCCAGCGGGCTTGGCAGGTAATCGATCACAGCGTTGAGCATTGGCTGAACGCCTTTGTTCTTGAACGCAGACCCACAGATGACCGGCACGAACGCCATTTCCAGCGTCCCCTTACGGATCAACTCGCGCAGCTTCTCTTCGGATGGCTCTTCACCTTCCAGATAAGCTTCCATCGCCGCTTCGTCGACTTCAACAGCCGTTTCGACCAGCTCCGCGCGCATCTCTTCAGCTTTCGCTTTCAGGTCGTCGCGGATCTCACGAACCTCCCAGGTGGCTCCCAGGTCTTCGCCCGCCCAAACCCATTCTTTCATGGTGATCAGATCGACATGGCCTTCAAGCGCGCTTTCAGCTCCGATTGGGAACTGGATCGGCGCCGGGATCGCACCGGTGCGGTCCTTGATCATGTCAACACAGTTGAAGAAGTCAGCACCAATCTTGTCCATCTTGTTGACGAACACGATACGCGGCACGTGATAGCGGTCGGCCTGACGCCAAACCGTCTCAGTTTGTGGCTCAACCCCAGCGTTCGCGTCGAGCACGCAAACCGCGCCATCAAGCACTGCCAGAGAACGCTCGACCTCAATCGTGAAGTCAACGTGCCCGGGGGTGTCAATGATGTTGAAACGGTGCTTGTCGGTCTGCGCGGTCTGGC
Source organism: Henriciella sp. (assembly GCA_965228095.1). Taxonomy (GTDB): domain Bacteria; phylum Pseudomonadota; class Alphaproteobacteria; order Caulobacterales; family Hyphomonadaceae; genus Henriciella. The sequence goes on from OZ245793.1 coordinate 172,200, forward strand.
CGTCTTCTGTGCGCTCCCAGAACGTGGTGGTCGCAGCAGAGGTGATCGTGATGCCACGCTCCTGCTCTTGCTCCATCCAGTCCATGGTAGCTGCACCATCGTGCACTTCGCCGATTTTGTGCGACTTGCCTGTGTAATACAGAATGCGCTCGGTCGTCGTGGTCTTACCGGCGTCAATGTGCGCCATAATACCAAAGTTACGATAGCGCTCCAGCGGATATTCGCGGGCCATGGGCTTTACCTTCGTAGTTGTGTTCCGGGAGGAAACGGAAGCTCTTTAAATGAAATCTACCAGCGATAGTGTGAGAACGCGCGGTTGGCTTCCGCCATCTTGTGCGTGTCTTCGCGCTTCTTGACCGCGTTACCGCGGCCTTGAGACGCGTCCATCAGTTCGCCTGCGAGACGCTCACGCATGGTGTTCTCGTTGCGGCTGCTCGCGGCTGCGGCAAGCCAGCGAATGGCCAGCGCCTGACGACGATCAGGACGAACCTCGACGGGCACCTGATAGGTCGCACCACCGACACGGCGAGAGCGAACCTCAACCGCAGGTGAAATCGCTTCCAGCGCTTCGTGGAAGACCTCGACAGGGTCTTTCTTGGCGCGGGCTTCGACTAGGTCCAGCGCACCATAGACGATACGCTCGGCGGTCGACTTCTTTCCGTCCTGCATGATCTGATTCATGAACTTGGACAGGATGACGTCTTTGAATTTTGGATCAGGCAGGACCTGACGCTTCTCAGCACGGTGACGACGAGACATGTTTTAGCCCTCCCTTATTTCGGCTTCTTGACGCCGTAATGCGAACGACGCTGCTTACGGTCTTTGACGCCCTGGGTATCCAGAACACCGCGGAGAATGTGATAGCGAACACCCGGAAGGTCTTTCACACGACCGCCGCGGATCAGCACAACAGAGTGCTCCTGCAGGTTGTGACCTTCGCCTGGAATGTAGCAAAGCGATTCAAACCCGGTCGTCAGGCGCACCTTGGCCACTTTACGAAGCGCCGAGTTCGGCTTCTTCGGGGTCGTGGTGTAAACGCGGGTGCAAACGCCGCGACGTTGTGGGTTGCCTTTCAGGGCGGGGGTCTTGGAACGCTGCGGCTTAGGCTTGCGCGGCTTCCGGATCAGCTGTTGAATCGTCGGCATAGGGGCCTTGATACTCTCTAGTTTCGTGGCCCCTGTCGGACCAGTTTCGGATGAGACGCAAGACGGGCCGTGAGTTCCCGGACCTGCATCCGCTCAATTTTCAGTGTTTGCCAAACCAGTAATCCCCAAAAGGATTACCGGGCAGACCCAAAATGGACCTGCCCAGCCAGCATGTCGCGCGTTTAAGCCTCGAAGATCGTGACGTCAAGCCTTGGCGACAGAGACAGTGCGAAAAGCCGGCTGCGCCCTTGCCTACCCATCTAAAACCGGGACGGGCGCTGACGCCACAAATGCCAGCGCTGGGCCCATATTTCGCGCCAACTCAACTGCGCGTTCAGGTGCCGGCGGTTGCTCAGGACATGGCGCCGACGCGACAGGTCATAAGGCTGTCGTACGAAAGGTTTGTCTTGCTCAAGATCAAACTCGAGCGGCGTGTGATAGGCGCAGTCCTCGAAATAATAGTGCGTCACCTGGCTCATCCGCGTCAGCGCAGGATTCTTTCGCGCCGCACCGCCATGAATCAGATTCGCGCTCCAGATCAGCGCCTGCCCGCGTTTCAACAGGCCGTATTCCGGCTCCATTCCATGCGCCGCGATCCGCTGTGAAATGAAGCGCTCATAATCGCCATAGGCATGCGCGCCACCAATTTCAGCGCGGGTGATGATGTCGAGCTTGTGACTTCCGGGATAGTAGACCAACGGCCCGGCATCGGGTGAGATGTCCTCCAGCGCGATCCAGACGCCGCACATGAATCGCGCCGGTGTCGAGTTGAAGTGGTACGTATCGGAATGCGGCGCCTGTTCGGTGCCGCGTTCGAAATTCAGGGTCTGGAACGGAAACGCCCGCCGGCCATAAAGCGCGGTCAACAGGTCGAGCACGGGTTGGTGCACGGCGAGCCGGCCAATTGCGGGCTGATCGATCCAGCCATCCTGGATCCGATCCGTGTCTTTCAATTCCGATCGGCAATGGGCATCGACCGTGTCGAGATCCCCTGGCGCAAACGCAGGATCGATCACCGCAAAGCCCTGCTCATGGAGAGACCGAATCGTTTCGGCATGTTCGGGATGACGCGCGATCAGATCCGCGCGCACGGCCGCGTCAGCCTCGACGAACGGGACATCTGGCAGAACAGGGCGCGCCGGCTTCATGACGTTTCAGACATCAGGCTCATGCGTCAGCCCTGCATGAAAAAAGCGCCGCACTCAAGTGAAAGTGCGGCGCTTCTGATTTGGTCTTCTATGGCCGATCTATTCAGCAGCTTCCGGTGCTGGCAGCGACGCGGCCGCTTCCTTTGCCGCGGCTTCGCGCTTGTTGCGCAGCTGCTGGTCGCGCTGTGACGCGATCTTGCGCATTTCGCGCATACCGCCACCGGTACCGGCCGGAATCAGACGTCCGACAATGACGTTCTCTTTCAGGCCTTCGAGCGTATCGACCTTACCCTGCAGCGCGGCTTCGGTCAGCACGCGTGTCGTTTCCTGGAACGAGGCGGCCGAGATGAAGCTGCGGGTCTGCAGCGACGCCTTGGTGATCCCGAGCAGGACTGGAACGCCCACGGCTTCGCGCTGGTCGGCTTTCTTCGACTTACGCACCGCGGCATTGGCTTCTTCCAGTTCGAGCGCGTCAACGTGCTCGCCCTTGATCAGTGTCGTCGTACCGGCATCGGTGATCTCGAACTTTTGCAGCATCTGGCGAACAATCACCTCGATGTGCTTGTCATTGATCGGAACACCCTGCAGGCGATAGACCTTCTGGACTTCATCGACGAGATACTCAGCCAGGGCTTCGATACCGAGCGTGGCAAGAATGTCTTGCGGTGCCGGATTGCCGTCGATGATGTAATCGCCGCGCTTGACATAGTCACCATCCTGGACGTCCAGGCGGCGAGCTTTCGGCACCAGGAATTCGATGGCGTCTTTGCCCTCTTCTTCAGGAACAATCGCAATTTTGCGCTTCTGCTTGTACTCGCGAATGAACTGAATGCGGCCATCCATCTCAGCAATCACAGCGTGATCCTTCGGACGACGGGCCTCGAACAGTTCCGCCACGCGCGGCAGACCACCGGTAATGTCCTTGGTCTTGGCGCCGCCAGTTGCCACACGGGCCATGGATTCACCAACCTTGATGCTGTCGCCTTCATCGACCGACAGGATCGCACCTGGAGACAGCATGTAACGAGCTTCGTTGCCGTTCGGCAGCGTCATCGCTTCGCCCTTGTCGTTGACGATCATGATCGATGGACGGAGATCCGCCCCCTTCGAACCGCGCCCGTCAATAATCACGCGAGACGAAATACCGGTCGCTTCGTCGGTTTCTTCGCGGGCGGTCAGACCGTCCACAATGTCAACCAGGCGAATGGTGCCTTCGACTTCGGCGATCATTGGCTGGGCAAATGGATCCCAGTCCGCGATCTTGTCGCCCGGCTTGACCTTCTTCTTGTCCTTGACCGACAGCGCCGTCCCGTAGGTTGGCTTGAAGGTCTGGCGCGTGCGGCCGTCAGCGTCTTCAATTGACACCACCATGTGGCGGCCGGTCACGATCAGGGCACCGTCTTCGCGTTTCACGAAGGTCGGGTTCTCAAACTTGATCTTCCCTTCGACCTGCGCCTCGGCAGAGCTTTCCTCTGCCACCGATGCCGCACCCCCAATGTGGAAGGTCCGCATGGTCAGCTGGGTCCCTGGCTCACCAATCGACTGGGCAGCGATCACACCGACCGCTTCACCTTTGTTGACGACCGTACCGCGTGCCAGATCGCGACCATAACAGGCGACACAGACACCGACCTTGGTTTCACAGGTCAGCGGCGAGCGGACCTTGATGCGGTCGACTCCGGCTTCTTCGATCTTCTTGGCGAGCGCCTCGTCAATGTAGGTGTTCGCTGGAGCGACCAGTTCGTCTGACTTCGGCGCTTTGACATCTTCGCCCGTGGTCCGGCCGAGGATGCGCTCGCTGATAGAGACGACGACATCGGCGCCTTCCATAACAGCGTTGAGCTCGATGCCCTGGTCGGTTCCGCAATCGTCTTCAGTGACGATACAGTCCTGAGCCACGTCAACCAGACGGCGCGTCAGGTAACCCGAGTTCGCCGTTTTCAGAGCGGTATCAGCCAGACCCTTACGGGCACCGTGGGTGGAGTTGAAGTACTCCTGAACGGTCAGGCCTTCCTTGAAGTTCGAGATAATCGGCGTCTCGATGATGGACCCATCCGGACGGGCCATCAGGCCGCGCATACCGGCCAGCTGCTTCATCTGGTTCTTCGAACCACGCGCGCCAGAGTGCGCCATCATGAAGACCGAGTTGGTTTCTTCCTGGCGTCCGGTTTTCTTGTCCGTCGCGGCTTCACCAGCGGCGTCCATCATCGCGTCAGCAACTTTGTCCGTACAGGTCGACCAGGCGTCGACAACCTTGTTGTACTTCTCGCCACGCGTGATCAGACCGTCGGCATATTGACGCTCATACTCTGACACTTGCTCTTTGGTCTGCTCGACGAGTTTCACCTTGGCGGCAGGGATCTTCATATCGTCCTTACCGAAGGAAATACCGGCTTTCGCAGCTTCGCGGAAACCAAGCCCCATCAAGCGGTCGGCAAAGATCACGGTCGCTTTCTGACCGCAGTGACGATAGACCTCGTCGATCAGTTTCCCGATATTCTTCTTGACCATCACGTCGTTCAGGAGGTGCTCCGGGTCGATGCGGTGGTGACGCGGGAAGATGTCCGCGATCATGAACCGACCTGGCGTTGTGTCGATGACTTTCGACAGCGCCTCGCCGTTTTCGTCGACCGTATGGTACATCGCCTTGATCTTGGCGTGCATGGACAGCATGCCAGAGTTCAGAGCGTGCTCGAGCTCGGCCATGTCGGAAATGACCATGCCTTCGCCTTGCTCGTTCGGCTTGTCGAGTGACAGATAGTACAGGCCGAGCACGATATCCTGAGATGGAACAATAATCGGCTTGCCATTGGCAGGCGACAGGATGTTGTTCGTCGACATCATCAGCACGCGCGCTTCCAGCTGGGCCTCAAGGCTCAGCGGCACGTGAACCGCCATCTGGTCACCATCAAAGTCAGCGTTGAACGCCGCACAGACCAGAGGGTGAAGCTGGATCGCCTTCCCTTCAATCAGTTTCGGCTCAAACGCCTGGATGCCGAGACGGTGCAGCGTTGGCGCACGGTTCAGCAAAACCGGGTGCTCACGAATGACTTCTTCCAGGATGTCCCAAACTTCCGGCTTTTCCTTTTCAACCAGCTTCTTCGCGGCCTTGACCGTTCCGGCGAGGCCCTTGGCGTCGAGGCGGGCATAGATGAATGGCTTGAACAGCTCGAGCGCCATCTTCTTCGGAAGACCACACTCATGCAGCTTCATGTTCGGACCAACCACGATGACCGAACGGCCCGAATAGTCGACGCGCTTTCCAAGCAGGTTCTGACGGAACCGGCCGTGCTTGCCTTTCAGCATGTCGGACAGCGACTTCAGAGGGCGTTTGTTGGTACCCGTGATGGTGCGACCGCGGCGGCCATTGTCGAAGAGGGCATCGACAGATTCCTGCAGCATCCGTTTTTCGTTCCGGATGATGATGTCAGGTGCACGCAGCTCCATCAGGCGCTTCAAACGGTTGTTCCGGTTGATCACGCGGCGATACAGGTCGTTGAGGTCAGAGGTCGCAAAGCGGCCACCGTCCAGCGGCACCAGTGGGCGCAGATCTGGCGGGATCACTGGAACAACGTTCAAGATCATCCACTCGGGCTTGGCGCCCGAGGCGAGGAAGGCTTCAACCACTTTCAGGCGCTTGGAGAATTTCTTCGTCTTCAGCTCTGAGGTCGATTCTGCCAGGTCATCGCGCAGCGTGTCCGCGAGCAGGTCCAGGTCAAGACCTTCGAGGATCTCCTTGACCGCTTCGGCACCGATCATTGCGGTGAATGCATCTTCGCCGTGCTCGTCCTGAAGATCCATATACTCTTCTTCAGACAGCAGCTGTTTTGGCTCGAGCGGAGTCAGTCCAGGTTCAGTGACGACATAGCTCTCAAAGTACAGCACGCGCTCGACATCTTTCAGCGTCATGTCGAGCAGGGTCGCGATGCGGGATGGCAGTGATTTCAGGAACCAGATGTGAGCCACCGGCGAGGCCAGCTCAATGTGTCCCATACGCTCACGGCGGACCTTGGCAAGGGTGACTTCCACGCCGCATTTCTCACAGATAATACCGCGATACTTGATCCGCTTATACTTACCGCAAAGACACTCATAATCCTTGATCGGCCCGAAAATCCGCGCACAGAACAGGCCGTCGCGCTCAGGCTTGAACGTCCGGTAATTGATGGTCTCAGGCTTCTTGATCTCACCTGATGACCAACCGCGGATCTTCTCCGGGCTGGCGATCGTGATGCGGATCGCGTCGAAGCTTGGGACTTCTTCTTTTTGTCGATAAATGCTGGCTACATCTTGGCGCATATGTTTCCACTCCTTGGGAGGGTTTGGTCGAATTCCCCGCCGAAAATCCGACCTTTGAACCTGTTAACTCTACTGTCCTCTTGCAAGGTGTGACGGCTATTCAGCCGCCACGTTTGAGTCTCCGTCATTGTCTCCGATCAGCTCGACATTGAGGCCGAGTGACCGCATCTCTTTGATCAACACGTTGAAGCTTTCCGGGATCCCGGCTTCGAACGTATCGTCGCCGCGAACGATGGCTTCGTACACTTTCGCGCGCCCTGCCGTGTCATCCGACTTGACGGTGAGCATTTCCTGCAGCGTGTACGCCGCGCCGTAAGCCTCAAGGGCCCAGACTTCCATCTCACCGAAGCGCTGACCACCGAACTGAGCCTTACCACCCAGAGGTTGCTGCGTGACCAGTGAATATGGACCGGTTGAGCGAGCGTGGATCTTCTCGTCGACCAGGTGGTGCAGTTTGAGAAGATACTTGTATCCGACCGTAACCGGGCGCTTGAACTGCTCGCCGGTGCGGCCGTCATAGACCACGGACTGGCCAGAGCCATCGAGGCCGGCGCGTTCGAGCATTTCGACAATGTCCGGCTCGCGGGCGCCGTCAAAGACCGGCGTCGCAAACGGCACACCCTTCTTCAGGTTTCCAGCCAGCTCGACGAGCTCTTCATCCGTATCCGGCAGAGGCTCGTCCTTGCCGTAGACGGTTTCAAGCGTCTTGCGCAGGGCCTTGCCGTCATTATTGGCGTGCCACTCTTCCAGCGATTCCGTCACCAGCTTGCCGAGACCCGCTGCCGCCCAACCGAGGTGGGTTTCGAGAATCTGTCCGACATTCATCCGCGATGGAACCCCGAGCGGATTGAGGACGATGTCGACCGGCGTGCCATCCTCGAGGAATGGCATGTCTTCCATCGGGTTGATCTTCGAAATCACCCCTTTGTTGCCGTGGCGACCCGCCATCTTGTCGCCTGGCTGCAGCTTGCGCTTCACCGCCAGGAAGACTTTGACGACTTTCATCACGCCCGGAGGCAGGTCATCACCCTGCTGAACCTTGTCGACCTTGTCGTTGAAGCGCGCTTCCAGTTCACGAATGGCTTCGTCGAACTGCTCGCGCAGACCGTCAATCTCGGCCTGGGCTTTTTCAGACTTGAGCGCGATTTCCCACAGGTCACGATCGCTCAGGTCTTCCAGAGCACCGGCAGTGATCTTGCCGGTCTTGAAGCCTTTCGGGCCTGCCGCAGCTTCCTTGCCGGTCAGCGTCTTGCGCAGCCGGTCATAGGTGTTGCGCTCGAGGATCGACTGTTCGTCTTCCTTGTCCTCTTGCAGCTGCTCGATCTGCTCACGCTCGATCTGCAGCGCACGCTGGTCCTTGTCGATGCCATGGCGGTTGAAGACACGAACTTCGACAACCGTACCGGCATCGCCCGGAGGCACGCGCAGGGAGGTGTCGCGAACATCGGACGCCTTTTCACCGAAGATGGCGCGCAAGAGCTTCTCTTCCGGCGTCATCGGGCTTTCGCCTTTTGGTGTCACTTTACCGACCAGGATGTCCCCCGCTTTGACCTCGGCGCCGACGGCAACGATGCCAGCTTCGTCGAGGTTACGCAGGGCTTCTTCACCAACGTTTGGAATGTCACGGGTGATTTCTTCCGGGCCGAGCTTGGTGTCGCGGGCAGCGATTTCAAACTCTTCGAGGTGGATCGACGTGTAGACATCATCCCGCACAATGCGCTCTGAAATCAGGATCGAGTCCTCGAAATTGTAGCCGTTCCACGGCATGAACGCGACCAGCACGTTGCGACCGAGCGCCAGCTCACCAAGGTCAGTCGACGGTCCATCAGCAATGATGTCGCCCTTTTTGACCTCGTCGCCGACTTTCACGATCGGACGCTGGTTGATGCAGCTGTTCTGGTTCGAGCGGCGGAACTTGGACAGGCGATAAATGTCCACGCCGGACTTGCCTTCCAGATCCTCTGTCGCGCGGACAACGATACGGACACCATCGACCTGTTCGATGACGCCGCCGCGCGAGGCAACAACGGCCGCGCGGCTGTCACGGGCAACAACCGATTCCATGCCAGTGCCGACCAGCGGCGCATCGGTCTGCACCAGCGGCACCGCCTGACGTTGCATGTTCGAGCCCATCAGAGCGCGGTTAGCATCGTCATTTTCCAGGAACGGGATCAGCGCCGCAGCGACCGAAACAACCTGTTTCGGCGAGACGTCCATATATTGCACGTCTTCTTTCAGCACGAGCATCGCCTCGCCATTGACACGGGCATTGGCAAATTCGTTGATCAGCTCGCCCTTCTTGTCGACCTGCGTGTTGGCCTGGGCGATCTTGTAGAGCTGCTCTTCCATCGCTGACAGGTAGACAACCTCGTCGGTCAGCTTGCCTTTTTCGACTTTGCGGTACGGGCTCTCAATGAAGCCATACTTGTTCACGCGCGCATGTGTGGCGAGCGAGTTGATCAGGCCGATATTCGGACCTTCCGGTGTCTCAATCGGGCAGATCCGGCCATAATGGGTCGGGTGCACGTCTCGAACCTCGAAGCCAGCGCGCTCACGCGTCAGACCACCAGGGCCGAGCGCTGAGAGACGTCTCTTGTGCGTGATCTCGGACAGCGGGTTGGTCTGGTCCATGAACTGCGACAGCTGCGAAGACCCGAAGAATTCGCGCACAGAGGCGACGACGGGTTTCGCATTGATCAGGTCGTTCGGCATGACCGTGTCGATGTCGACAGAGCTCATCCGCTCCTTGATCGCGCGCTCCATGCGGACGAGACCGATGCGGTAATTGTTCTCCATCAGCTCACCGACCGACCGGACGCGGCGGTTGCCGAGATTGTCAATATCGTCAACTTCGCCTTTGCCGTCCTTCAGGTCGAGAATGACTTTGGCGACGCCGACAATGTCGTCGTTGCGCAAGGTGCGCTCGGTGTCTTCGGCGGGCTCATAGCCCGGCACGGCGACTTTCAGACGCGTGTTCATTTTCACCCGGCCAACAGCCGACAGGTCATAACGCTCTGAATCGAAGAACAGTTGATTGAACAGGGCGTCAGCCGCTTCCTGGGTTGGTGGCTCACCTGGGCGCATGACGCGGTAAATGTCCGACAGGGCTTCGAAGCGGGTGTCGTTCTTGTCGGCTTTCAGCGTGTTGCGTAACCATGGGCCGCGGCCGCCATTGTCGACGTCGAGAATTTCGATCGCCTTGACCTTCTGCTCGCGCAGTTCGGCCAGCAGCTCTTCTTCCAGCAGGTCGCCCGACTCGCCGTAAATCTCACCGGTCTTGCGGTTGACGATGTCGCGGGCCAGGAACTTGCCTTCCAGCGCGGTGGTCGGCAGCAGCAATTCTTCCGTGCCGCCTTCGACGATGCGCTTGGCAGCCAGCGCCGTGATCTTGCGATCAGCTGGTGCAACAACCTTGCCGGACTTGGCATCAACCAGATCGAAGGCTGGCTTCACGCCCTTCCAGGTCTCTGGCTTGAACGCGGTGATCCAGCCCGCCTTGTCGAGGCGGTAGATCGAGTGCGTGTAGAACATGTCTAGGATCTGGTCGGCATCATAACCGAGCGCCATCATCAACGTCGTCGCTGGCAGCTTGCGCTTGCGGTCGATGCGGACGTTGAGGATGTCCTTGGCGTCAAACTCGAAGTCGAGCCAGGACCCACGGTATGGAATGATCCGGGCAGCGAAAAGCAGCTTGCCAGAGGAATGGGTCTTACCTTTGTCGTGATCGAAGAACACACCTGGCGACCGGTGCATCTGGCTTACGATTACGCGCTCGGTTCCGTTCACGATGAACGTCCCCTTATTGGTCATCAACGGGATATCCCCGAGATAGACTTCCTGTTCCTTGACTTCCTTGACCGACTTGGCGCCGGTGTCTTCGTCAATATCAAACACGACCAGCTGCAGGCGCACTTTCAGGGGCGCTGCATAAGTCAGATCGCGTTGCATGCATTCTTCAGTGTCGAATTTCGGCGGCTCGAACTCGTAGGACACGTATTCCAGTGATGCCCGCTCGTTGAAATCAACGATCGGGAACACAGACTTGAACACGCCGCCGAGACCGTCATCGGTCCGCTCTGCCTGCGGAGTGTGCATCTGAAGGAAGTGTTCGTATGAGGAGCGCTGAACCTCGATGAGGTTTGGCATGTCGATGGCTTCGGGAATTTTGCCGAAGGATTTGCGGATGCGTTTCTTTTCAGTGAAAGAGAGTGCCATCTTGTCTTCCGTTTTTTGCCGAAAGAGCCAAATGGCCCAGACGGCGTGTCGCCTGAAACGCGAGGACGCGGCAAGGCCAGTACGACCTTGCCGCGCTTGTCTCTTACGGTCTGGCGCCTCGCGCGAACACCAACCCGTACTTTACACACCCCTTGCGGGGCAGAAGTCTTACTTGAGCTCGACGGTCGCGCCGGCTTCTTCGAACTTCTTCTTGATTTCTTCAGCTTCGTCTTTCGACACGCCTTCTTTGATCGGCTTAGGAGCGCCTTCAACGAGCTCCTTCGCTTCTTTCAGGCCGAGGCCAGAAACAACTTCGCGAACAACTTTAATTACGTTGATTTTCTTCGCGCCGCCGTCTTTCAGAATGACGTCGAACTCGTCTTTGTCCTCAGCTGCTGCGCCGCCAGCGTCGCCGCCGCCAGCTGGGCCAGCCACAGCAACTGCTGCCGCTGCTTTAATGCCACGCTCTTCGAGGTAGTCGTTGAGTTCTTTTGCTTCCATGATGGTGAGGCCGAGAAGCTCATCACCGAGTTTTGCGATATCAGCCATTTGTTCTGATGTCCTATTTGGGGTTGAGGGTGTTTGGTTGATCTTTGTTGGGGGTCCGACCTTATGCCGCTGCTTGCTCGCCAATCACGTTGATTGCACCGGCCAGTTGTTGTCCCGGCGCTGTGACGCGCTGAGCAATCTGGCTTGCCTGCCCCATGAGGCGGGCAACAACAGTTGCAATAAGTTCCTCGCGAGATGGCATTTTGGAAAGTGCTTCCACACCGCCCGCATCAAGAACTTCGTCGCCCATAAGACCGCCAACGATTACGAGCTTTTCGTTATCCTTGGCGAATTCAGAAGCGGCCTTGGCGGATGCCACAGGATCTTCTGCATAAGCGATGACGGTCTGGTCCGCGAACAGCTCACTTGCTGCGTCGCCACCCTTTCCATCCAGCGCTTTCTTAAAGAGACGGTTCTTGACCACCTTCGCTGTCGCACCCTGCTCACGCAGCATGCCACGAAACTTGGTCATTTCCGCAACTGTAAGACCGGTATAGCGTGCCACGATGACACTGCCGGAGTCAGCAATAACGCCTTCTAGCGTTTTGATGGCTTCGGCTTTTCCGGCTCTATCCATTACGGATCTCCTTCAATAAGGCGACCGGACCATCCGGGCGCCTGGGTTTGCCTTTGGCGGCGTCAAGACGCTGCCTCCAGCGCCTGCCCAGGGCCTGGCAGACCAGCCGAACTGCGGAAAACCACAGACCAACCTGCCTCACCCCGTCTATCAAGGGATTTACACTTAAACTAAGCCACCCATGGTCTCGGACAGGAAACGGGAGACCGACGAATCGCCAATCTCCCGCAAGCCGCGTTCCTTAACCTTTGATCCACAGGCGCGCAACCCCTAAAATCAGAAAAGTCAAGCCTTTGCTGATTTTCTGTCCTAGCTCGGGTCAAGCGGCCGCTTTTCGCCATCCAGGACAACGCCCCAGACTTCGATATCGCGCCATGCCTCGGCGGGGGTCTCGAGCGGGTTGGATTCGAGGATTGTGAAGTCGGCGATCTTGCCCACTTCAATGCTCCCAAGCTCGCCCTCGAGACCCAGCGCATAAGCGGCGTCGATGGTGATCGATTCGAGCGCTTCCTGGGCTGACAGCTTTTCGGTTGGTGTCAGTTCGGTGCCTTCCCGTGTCGACCGCAGCATGTGAACGCTGGCGGCGCGCAAGGGCAAAGGCGGCGCGAGCGGCGCATCCGAATGCAAGGTCACTGGCACCCCGGCGGCACTGAGGCTCGCCAAAGGCAGGATCCAGTTGCCGCGATCCGGACCAAGCGGCGACTGATAGGCTTCGCCGAGATAAAACACGTAATGACTCGCTGCCGAAATACCGGCGCCCAGCTCAGCGGCGCGGGTGACCTGTTCCGGTGAGAACAGACCCGCATGTTCAAAGATGAAGGCCCGATCCGGCGCCGAGGCACGCAGCGTTTCCAGCGCGTCGAGCGTCGCAGTTTGCGCCGCATCGCCATTCGAGTGGACCCGCACCGCCAGCCCGGCATCCCAGTAAGGTTGCATGGTCGGGACAATCTCATCCGGCTTCATCACCCACAGACCCTGGCTGCCTTCCGACTGACCGCTCAGATAGCCCGGCTCCGACAGGCGCATGGTTTGCGAATAATAGGCGGCGTCGGTGAAGAACTTCACTTGCGGCAGGACCGGCGCAGGTGCGTCGATCTCTCCAGCGACCATGCCAAGCACCGTCTCGACCCGCGCATCTCCAAACGCGTGCGCAAAGGCGCGATGTTCCGGCACCAGATAGACGCGGTAGCCGGAATGCGCCATCGACCGCCAATTGCCAGCAATGTTCGCGTTCTCCAGGGGCAGCGTGAAAATCCCGTAGCCGAGGTCGGCAACCGTGGTCACGCCCCCTGCCCGTAAAAGCTCCGAAAACCCGTTCAGCCCGCGCGTCAGACGATCTGGCGCGAGGAGGATTGGTCCAATCTTCTGCATCAATGCTCCGATGGCATCCTCATAGATCCGTCCGGTCAGTTCGCCATCCTCATCCAGGTCGACGCCTTCGAACTGCTCATGCCAGGACGCGTCGATACCGGCCCAGTCGAGGGCCGCAGAGTTTAAATAGAAGTCGTGGCTCGAGTAATGCCAGATCACCAAGGGTCGATCGGTCGTCACTGCATCGAGATCGGCTTTTATCAGGTCGCCATGCACGAGGTTGTGAAACCCGTAGACGATCAACGGTTCGCCTTCCGGCGCTGCCGCTTCGATTTCAGTCAGGCGCTGAAAGTAGGCCTCGCGCGTTGGCAGACCGCGTACCATGCCGTCCGGCGTCGCCATCGGCCAGGGCGGCGTCAACGGCGTCGCATACTGCAAGGAGGACAGCGCCATATGAATGTGCGGATCGATCAGGCCGGGCACGATGGTCTTGTCGACGAAGCTCTCATCAATCGCAGCGCCGGAATATCGTGCCTCCAGATCTGCCCGTTCGCCGACGGCAACGATTCGATTGTCTTCCACAGCGACCGCTTCGGCCGTTGCGTTGCCCTGCATGGTGACCACGGTCGCTGCCGGATAAATCACGACATTGTCAGCGGCCGCCTGAGCCTCGCCATCTTCACTGGCCGGCTCGGCACACGCCGCTGCAAACGCCAGTATCACGGCGCTAAGCGCGTATGTTCTCATTTATCAGTTCCTCCCTTGCCTTTCCTGCCGCAATGCCCGGCAAAAGGCAAAGCGACAAGTGACTAGACAATTGTAACGCGTCGCTGTCTGTTGCCGCGCAAACGAGTACTGGAAGGGCAAATCACATGAGACACAGTTTAGGAATGGCGCTTGGAGCAGCCTTGTTGGCGACCGCTTGCCAATCAGCCACTGACACATCCGCGGCACCGGCCGCTGAAACCGAAACCCAGGCAGCGCCGCAAGCCGACGCGGCATTGTCGCCCAGCATAGCGAATATCGAAGCCGACATGCGGTTCCTGGCCGATGATGCCCTGGAAGGCCGCGAAGCCGGAACCGCCGGATATGATATGGCTGCAGCCTATGTCGCCGATCGGATGGCCGCCCTTGGCGTTGCGCCCGCTGGCGTCGATGGCACCTATTTCCAGACTGTGCCACTGCGCCGCAGCTATCGTGCTGGCGACGGCATGGCGCTTGCCGCCACGCATTCTGAAACCGGCGATCCGCTGACCCTGGAAGAGAATGTCGATTTCGTGATGTTCGGCTCGACACGCTTCGAGCAATCGGCGGTCGAAGCGGAAACGGTGTTCGTCGGTTTTGGCGTCGTCGCGCCAGACCTCGGTCGCGATGACTATGCCGGTCTCGATGTCGATGGAAAGATCGTGGTCAATCTCAGCGGGACGCCGAAAGGCATTCAGACCGAAGAACGCGCCTATTATGGATCTCAGAAAGGCGTCGAAGCCTCCAAGCGTGGCGCGATCGGCACCATCACCCTCGCCACACCGACTCGCGAACGCATTTATTCGTTTTCGCGCCTGATTAATGAAGGTCGCCTGGAATCAGCAAGCATGAGCTGGCTGAAGCCAGACGGAGAGACATTCACGCGGTCGCCGAACCTGCAGGCCGGAAGCTTCTTCTCCATGGACGGTGGACGCAAGCTGATGGAAGGCGCCGGGCACGACTTCGACGCCCTGATGGAAACCGCTGAAGCCGAAGGCGGGGCGGTGGCAGGCTTTGATCTTCCGTACACGATCAGCTTGTCACAAACCTCGACGCTGGACACGGTCGAGTCCGACAATGTCATCGGGCTGATCGAAGGCAGTGATCCGGAGCTCAAGAATGAGATTGTTGTCCTCACCGCGCACCTCGACCATATCGGCGTGTCCAAGTCCTTTGAGGAAGACAAGATCAACAATGGCGCGCTGGACAATGCCGCTGGCGTTGCAACTCTCCTGGAAGTCGCGCGGATGATGCTGGAGGGTGAGCGCCCCAAACGCTCGGTCATGCTGCTGATCGTGACAGCGGAGGAGAAAGGCCTGCTCGGCGCTCAATATTTTGCGCAGAACCCAACCGTTGATGCGGCTCGTCTGGTCGGGAGCGTCAATCTCGACATGCCGGTCTTGACCTATGAATTCGAAGACGTGGTCGCGTTTGGCTCGGACCGCTCGACCATTGCCGATGCGGTCAGCTCTGCCGCCAGTGAGATGGGCATGCAGCTGAGCCCTGACCCATTCCCGGACCAGGGCCTGTTCACCCGTTCAGACCATTTCCGCCTGGTCGAGATCGGCGTGCCGTCCATCTTCCTGGCGACGGGAACCGCGAATGGCGGTGACGCGGCCTGGGCCGAGCACTTTGCCACCAATTATCACCGCCCGTCGGATGATATGGACAATAATATCAGCTTCGAGGCCGCGGCGAACTTTGCCGAGATCAATGCCCGGATCGCGCTGACCCTGGCCAATGCCGAAGAACGCCCGCTCTGGGTCAAGGATGACTTCTTCGCGCGTCAGTTCGATGGCCCTCAAACGGCAGAATAGCCTGCCGGATCAAGTTCAAAGAAAAGGCCCGCCGGAGATGATCCGGCGGGCCTTTCATTTTTGGTCACAGGACCGTGGTCCGATTAGCTCGGGATCGCATCGCCTGTGTCGATCGCGACGCCTGGACCCATGGTCGAGCTGATGGCGATCTTTTTCATGTAGGTGCCTTTGGCGCCTGATGGCTTGGCTTTCAGCAGCGCTTCGATGAAGGCGCGAACGTTCTTTTCGATCGCATCTTCAGAGAAGGACGCCTTGCCGATGCCGGCATGAATGATGCCGAGCTTCTCGACCCGGAACTCAACCGACCCGCCTTTGGCGTCTTTGACCGCCTGGCCGACATTCGGGGTAACGGTGCCAACCTTCGGGTTCGGCATCAGGCCGCGCGGGCCGAGAACCTTACCGAGGCGACCGACGACAGACATCATGTCTGGTGAAGCGATCACACGGTCAAAGTCAGACTTGCCGTTCTGGATCTCTTCCATCAGGTCTTCAGCGCCCACGAATTCAGCGCCAGCTTCTTTTGCTTCTTCGGCTTTTGCGTCGCGGGCAAACACAGCCACGCGAACGTCCTTGCCGGTGCCAGATGGCAGCGAGACAACGCCGCGAACCATTTGGTCAGCATATTTCGGGTCAACGCCGAGATTGACGGCAATCTCGACAGTTTCGTCGAACTTTGCCTTGGCGTTAGATTTGACCAGCTTGACAGCGTCCGCGACGCTGTAAGTGGCATCCGCATCGATGGTTTCAGCGGCAGCGCGATAACGTTTTCCAGCCATGCTCTTACTCCACCACTTCGAGACCCATCGAACGCGCAGAGCCTTCGATGATCTTGGTTGCTTGATCGAGATCGTTTGCGTTCAGGTCGACCATTTTCGCTTCCGCGATTTCGCGGCACTGCGCCTTGGTCACGGACCCGGCGACAGAACGACCGGGCTCCTGGCTGCCCTTTTTCAGCTTTGCAGCTTTCTTGAGCAGAACAGATGCAGGTGCGGTCTTCACGATAAAGGTGAATGACTTGTCCTGATAATAGTCGATGACGACGGGCAGCGGCAGGCCCTTCTCCATCTTTTCGGTCTTCGCATTGAAGGCCTTACAGAAT
This sequence comes from Henriciella sp., assembly GCA_965228095.1. Classification (GTDB taxonomy): domain Bacteria; phylum Pseudomonadota; class Alphaproteobacteria; order Caulobacterales; family Hyphomonadaceae; genus Henriciella. The sequence continues at coordinate 189,104 of OZ245793.1, forward strand.
TCCATGATATTGATTCCGCGCTGGCCGAGCGCCGGCCCAACTGGGGGCGACGGGTTTGCAGCACCGGCAGGAATCTGGAGCTTAAGCTGCCCCAGCAGTTTCTTCGCCATGATAGCCTCTCTGGCAGTTTCGGTGTCTGGTGGTCTTTCGATCCAGACGCCAGGGTTTAGAGGGTTCGCGGTTCGGGCTGACGGCCCCTCCCGCAAACGGTTTTGTTTGTTCTTGCGAACAAGACGCGGCCTAAAGCACTTTCGTATCGCCTGGTCAAGCGCGGCAGCTGCCGAGGCCCGATCAAATTTGCTTCATTTAATGAAGATTGTGGTTGCAACCATCCATCTATTTGTGTTGGCCTTACGTATACATTCTCGGGTGAATTGTTTTTGGAGTAACGCGTTCATGGTGAAGTCCCGTCTCTCGAAAATTGCGACCGCGGCGGTCATGGCGGCAGGTGCTGCGTTTCTTGCAGCTTGCGGCGGGGGTGGTGGTGGGTCCACACCACCACCGACGACCGGGACGCCGCCTCCGACCAGCCAAGGACCAACCTGGACTCAAGGCGTGTTTGCGCCGTCCGGCGATTTCGATCAGCAATGTGCAACCCCGCGGGTTGGATCTGACATTAACGGGGACCCGTTCCCTGACGTGCAGGGCGCTCTGATCGATGAGTTGTTCTGGTTGCGCTCGTGGAGCGATGAAACCTATCTCTGGAACGACGAGATCGTTGACCGTAACCCGTCGACATTCAACGACCGCCTTGCCTATTTCGAACAGCTCAAATCCGGCGCCGTGACCGCCTCCGGCGCGCCGCGCGATCAGTTCCATTTCACCGAACCGACGGACGAGTTTCTCGAATCCAGGCAATCCGTGCCGAGCTCGAGCTACGGCGTCAGTTATGTCGCCTTTTCCACGTCGCCGCCGCGTGATTTCCGCGTGCGCTACACCGAGCCTAATTCGCCTGCTTCTGCAGTGGTCAACAATCAAACGAATTTCGTGCGCGGCGCACGCATTCTCGAAGTCGATGGGGTCGACCTGGTCAACTCGAATTCGCAATCGGCGATCGATACGCTGAATGCGGGCCTGTTTCCGGCGACGGCCGGGGAAACGCATACGTTCCTTGTGCGGGATCCCGGTTCGACCACGTCGCGAACGATCACTCTGACCTCGCAGGACTTGTCGGTTGCCCCGGTCAATCGCACGCGCATCGTCGACACACCGACGGGCAAGGTCGGATACATCCTGTTCAACACGTTCAGTCCGTTTTCGTCGGAAGAGGCGATCGCCAGCGCGTTCTCGGAAATGAGCAATGCCGGGGTCAGCGATCTGGTGCTGGACCTGCGCTATAATGGCGGCGGCTTGCTCGCCGTCGCGTCGCAAGTCGGTTACATGGTGGCGGGCCCGAATTCCCTCGGCCAGACCTTCGATCGGCTGGTCGTCAACAACAATCCGCGCAATCCTTATTCGACCGATGACTTTCCGTTTCAGAACAGGGGTCAGGGATTCTCGCTGTCGGCTGGCACGCCGCTCGACAGCGTCAGCCTGAATCGCGTCTTCATACTTTCCACGGGACGCACCTGCAGTGCCAGTGAGTCGGTGATCAACGGCCTGCGCGGCATCGACGTCGAGGTTGTTCTGATTGGTGGCAAGACCTGCGGCAAACCTTATGGCTTCTTTCCCACCGACAATTGCGGCGTGACCTATTTCACCATTCAGTTTGGCGGCACCAATGCCAAAGGGTTCGGCGAGTATTCTGACGGGTTCCTGCCAATGAACTCTTCCGACACCATCGGCGTCAAAATCCCGGGCTGCAGCGTCGCAGATGATTTCAACACTGAACTTGGTGACCCCACCGAGGCGATGTTCGCAGCAGCCCTCGACTATCGGGTCAGCGGCACCTGCCCGCCTCCAGCCACCAAGGTCGAGGCTGAAAAAGTGCTGGTCTCCGAACCTGGGATGAAAAACGTTGCGACGACGACGCTTCGTGCGGACCGAAACGACCTTCTCAACGGCAAGGATCTGACACGGCCATGATGCGTCTCTCTCCTCTCATCGCTGCGAGCGCCGCCCTCCTTGGCGGATGCCAGCACACACCGGTCGAGACCCCGGCCGTCCTGACTGACGCCTCCGACGCCAACATCAGTGCATTGAAATCTGCTTTGTCAGAAGCACTGGGTCGCTCGCGTGTCGAACTTGGCGCCGGTGATCCGACGGTTGAACCGCAAGTCGCGATTCTGCCGCCACCTCTGGGCACGCGTGAAGACCGCAGTCCAGCCATGCCGTCCCTGTTCAATCTGTTGATGCGTGATGGCATCTGCATCGCGGTCGAGGCTGACACGCGAGCAGAAACCGTGCTGACCGGCGTCACCTGCCGCGCGCTCTGATCCGGCGGATATCCAAACATCAAAAAACCCGCAGCTCGATCCGCCGCGGGTTTCTGGGTTGGTGATCCTGATATCTTAGATAAACGCGTATCCGTTGGCGTTGATATAGTTGATCAGCTCGTTGCGACGGCGGCCCGGGTCCGGGTGCGTGGACATGAATTCCGGCGGACGATTGCCGGCGCTTTTCTTGTCCATCAGCTCCCACAGACGCGGCGCCTGGGTGACGTCATATCCGGCTTTGTACATGTAATCGACGCCAAGCTTGTCCGCCTGCAATTCGTGATTGCGGCTATAAGGCAGCAGCACTCCGAACTGGATCGCGGCGCCGCCCAGAGCCGCCAGCGTGTTGCCATACTGGCGCAGCTCGTCGGACTGCGCGATTGCGACCTGTCCAGCGACCATGGCCACTTGCGCCGTCACCTGCGCTGACGCGCGCGCGGCCGAATGGCGACCATCGATGTGACCGGCCTCGTGGCCAAGGATCGATGCCAGCTGGTCATCATTCTCGGTCAGCTCGGTGATGCCGCGATACACACCGACCTGTTGGCCGGGCATGACGAAGGCGTTGACATCATCCGTGTCGAACACCGCCACTTCCCACTCGTTCGGCACATAAGCGACGTCTTGATTGTACTTGTCCTTGAGCGCCGCCGAGCGGCCTTTCGCAGTCCGGTCCCAGGTTGTCAAAACCCGGCTGCGCAAACGGCTGTCGCCCGTCTGCGGCGTCTGTTTCTTCATTTCGGTCCAGGCCGTGGTCGACATGGCGGCAAGGGACGCATTGTCAAAACCCGGCAGGATCAGCTGCGACTCACCGGTCACCGGATTGGTCGAACAGCCGGTCACGATCGGGACAATCGTCCCGCAGGCCAAGCCCTTGATGATTCCGCGGCGCGACATGCGAATGCGCGGCGCCTTGTCAAGAAAGTCGCGCGGTGCATCGATGCGATCACCGGTTTCGATCATTTCGTCGGTAATAAGCAGTTTATCCATCTACCAGTCTCCCTTTGTCCCCGAAGTGCGCACCCGATCTCACCCAGGTGCGATAACCATGGTTAACCGAATGCTCGCACAGAATTTCGCACGCGTCACGTGAATGCTGTATGAAGCGCCGCGGCGGTTTCTATTCAGTGATCAGGCTCTTGGCCTGTTCAACCCAGTTCTCGCGACTGACCCGGCCCTTGAACGACAAGTGGTTTTCGATCCAGGTTTCATTCTCGGGCGTCCAGGCGGCAATCTGGGCATAAGTCCAGATCCCCAACTCGTTCAACACTTCGCCGATGCGCGGCCCGATTCCGGTGATCGCCGTCAGGTCATCGCCGCCGCTGTCGGGTTGGCTTATCTGTTCCGGTTGAACGCCTTCCAACTCCGCCAGCATCGCTTCTGATGGATGGACGTCTTCGTCGGCAGCGTCGACCGCCGGGGCCGTTTCGGCTTCGGTCTCGGGTTCCGGCTGTGGCTCAACGTCTGGTTCAGGTTCAGGTTCCGTCTCGTCGGCAGCCGCGTCCGTTTCAGCTGGCGCGTCCTCAACCGACGGTTCGGCGTCTGCAGCTGCTTCGTCGCCTTCAGACCCGTCGCCCTCGTAATACGCCAGGCGTCCTTCAAGGTAGCGGTTTCGCCAGCGCAAGCGCGCCAGTTCTTCATCCGACTCACCCGCGGCTTCGTCATTCGCCGCTGGCTCATCTGCAATCGCCGCCGCAGCGACCGCAGCGACCGGCGCGGCAACCGCCGCGCTCGAAACCGCGTCGGCTTCAAGTGCGTCCACGCGTAGGCGCAGATATTCGGCCTGCCATTTCAGCTTCTCGTTGACCGTTCCGGCATCCTCGGCCGGCGCTTCGGCAACTGCAGCAGGCGCCGCGTCTCCCGCCGCAGACAAGTCGGCTTCCAGCGTTGCGACCCGCTCTTCGAGCCAGACATTGCGATCGCGCAATTGCGTCAGCTCTTCCTGGTCATCATCGGACAGCACGGCCCCTGCGACTGCACCCGCCGCAGCCGCTCCAGCCATTTCGGCCACATTATTGTCGCTAGCGCCTTCGGATTTGAGCTGCTCCAGTTCGGCCCGCGCAGCTGCCAGCTCATCGCCGAGCGAGGTGATCCGGGTTTCACGTTCTTCAAGCTCGGCGTGCAGAGAATCGTCACCGCCGACGGCTTGCGCATTCTCTTCCTTGCGCTTGCGCTGCGCCGCGTAGAGCGCTTCGACTTCGGCCTTGGTCTGCGTCAGTTCCGTCTTGGCGATCTCACGCTCGACCTGGGCTCGTCGGATTCGCGACCCGACCAACAGGCCACGAAACGAGAACCCGAAGAGCAGACCCAGGAAGGTCGCGGCCGCGAGTGCCATCCACATATTCGCAATCAGCCACTGCATCTACTCGCTCCACTCTTGCACTTTGAACTCGATTCTACGGTTTGCAGCGCGCCCTTCTGGCGTCGCATTGTCGAGTTTCGGTTGATCCGGTCCATAACCTTGGACGATTAGGCGCGCGGTATCAAACCCTGTCGCTGCCATATAATTTGCGACCGCCTGAGCGCGCGCCTGACTGAGCACGACATTTGCGTTGCGGTCACCAGAATTGTCGGTATGTCCGCCGACTTCAAACATCAGATTGTCGGCGCAAGATTGAGACACAGCCATGATCTTATCCAGCGTCTGTCCACTGGCGCGGGAGATTTCAGCGCTGCCAAAATTGAACTCGACCGCATTGGCATCCATGATCAGATCGAACGACATCTGGCAGGCCACAAGCGGGTCATCGCCAAGCGCCACATTGGAAATCTCATCCAGCGCAACGGTCACTGTCTCGGCCTTGATCTCGACGGCATAATTGCCTTCCAGAGTGGCCATGTCCTCGCGCAGGAATTGCAGCGTCGAACTGGTCGCATCACCTTCGAACTTGAAGCCGTCGCCTTCCGGCTGGAACTTCATTTCGCCATTCTCGAATTGCGTGAAATGCGGCAGGCCGAGACGAACGCCCTGGATCCACTGCTCATACTCGGTCGCGGAGACGGTCATTTCATCAACCACCGGCCCATCGAAATAAGTGGCTGCGATTTCGGCGATCTCGGCGCGCTCCTCGAGTGTCTCGCAGCTTCCCGACAGAACCAGCTTGCCGTCGACATGCTCGGCTTTCCAATGGCTCGGGCCATCAATATCGGCAACGCCTTGCCAGGGATCGCCGAGGTTGGCCACCGACGCGGTTGCCTGGATCCGGGCTGCATTCTCCATGGCGATGCCGCTGAGGCGCAATTCATAATCCGTCAGGCGGGCTTCGCCGCTGTCCAGCAGCGCCAGTTGATCCATGCCGAATTTCGCGGTGCCGACCCAGTCGCCTTCAGGTGCGCCGAGCGCCAATTGCGTGCGGTCATCGGGTGACGTGCCGGCCAGCGTTTCGGCGTGCGATACCAGCGCCGCTTTCATCTCTTCATCCGGAATCGATCCGACCAGCACCAATGCGCCGTCCGGACTCTTGATCGCGCGCCAAACAAACGGCGAAACGGTTTGCAGGCTGCGGATTTCTTCAAACTGGGATTCGACGCTCCAGATTCCGCCCCAGAGCAGACCGCCCTGTCCGGACGAACTCAAGACTGCCGCGCGCGCCTGATCAGCCGCTTCAACGCTTGGCGGCGACCCTGACAGGATGGCTCGCTGTCCATTGATCTCGACCTTTGCCCAGTCCTGGCCCGCATCCGCCAAGGCCTGGGCAGCATTTGTCGTCAGCTCGGAATACATCTGATCGGCGTTCAAATGGTAATCGGAGGTGCCATGAACCGTGATGATGCCCAATAGCGCCAGCCCTGCACCGCTCAAGCCTGCAGTCATTGTATCATAGGCACCCATGCAGCGTTCTCCCCTGATAAGACTGCATTAACCGTTCCGGTCTGCCTTATCCCTTGGAATCAGGCAAGTGCGTGTTACAGGGCCCATATGACGGAAACATTCGATCAGATCACTTCAACCAGCAATCCGCTGATCAAGCAGTTGCGCGGACTTGAGCGCAAGAAAAACCGCAATGAAACCGGCTTGTTCCTGGCCGAAGGCGCACGCCTGATCGAACAGGCCATGTCGCAAGGCTGGCAGATCGAAACGCTGGTCGTGTCGAATTCCGGGGCCGAGCGGGACTATGTCCGCAAGCTCTGCGCCGACGCGCGGAAACAGGCGGCGCGTGTGGTGCAGGTGCCAGACCGGCTCGCCGGTTCGATCGCGCGAAAGGACAATCCGCAAGCGGTGATCGCCGCGATCCGGCAGCGCGAGCTGGCGCTCAGCGAGCTTGATCGCGACCATCCTGGCCTGTGGATCGGACTGTTCGAGTGCCGCGACCCCGGCAATCTCGGCACCATCCTACGCACCGCAGACTGCGCCGGGGCGGCGGGTGTGATCCTCATCGATCAGTGCTGCGACCCGTACAGTGTCGAAGCTGTTCGCGCCTCAATGGGGTCCTTGTTCGACGTCCGCCTGGCACGGGCCGAGTTTCGCGAATTCAATGCCTGGCGCAAGCATGCGGGGCTCGACATGGTCGCGGCCAGCGTCAATGGCGACACGCGCCATGATGGCGTCGATTTCAGCCGCCCCAGCCTGATCCTGATGGGCAATGAGCAGGCCGGCCTGCCACCGCAGATCGAAGCCGAATGCGATACTTTGTGTCTGATCCCGATGCGCGGCGGCGCCGACAGCCTCAACCTCGCCCAGGCCACGGCGATCATGCTGTATGAAGGCTGGCGCCAGAGAGGGTTTGAATGATGAACACCATCTCCACCCTCTTCCTCGCTGATCAATGGGACAGTGACCAATATGCACTGCTCGATAGCGGCGATGGTCACAAGCTTGAACGGTTTGGATCGCAAACCGTCATCCGGCCCGACCCGCAAGCGTTCTGGCCGCCTCGCAAACCGATCGAGTCGTGGGACGCGGATGCGCGGTTCGATGCCAAGGCGGGCGACGATGATCGCGGCCATTGGCAACGGATCAACCCAACTGCGCCCGAAACCTGGGAAATGCACTGGCGGGGATTGAGCTTGAACGCCCGGCGCACGCCGTTTCGCCATCTCGGCCTGTTCCAGGAACACAGTGTCCATTGGGCTTTCGCGCAGGACCAGATCCGCAGCGCTGGGCGCAAGGTCAAGCTGCTCAACCTGTTCGGCTATACCGGCATGATGAGCCTCGCGGCCGCGCAGGCCGGCGCTGAGGTGACGCACCTTGATGCCAGCCCGAAATCGAACGGCTTCGGCAAGGAGCACGCCGAGATGAGCGGCCTCGACCAAGCCCCGATCCGCTGGATTGCCGATGACGCCATGAAGTTCACAGCCCGAGAAATCCGCCGCGGAAACACGTATGACGCGATTGTGCTGGATCCCCCCAAATTCGGGCGCGGCACCAAGAACGAAACCTGGCGGTTTGAGGAAGATCTGCCGGGATTGCTCGCCAATGTGCGCGCGCTGCTGTCGCCGCAGCCGCTGTTCGTGATCCTCACCGCGTACGCCGTACGCCTGTCACATATCGCGCTGGCGCAGGCGCTGGCCGGCCATTTGGATGGGCGCGGCGGCACCATGGAAATGGGCGAAATGGCCCTGCCGCATGTGGCAGATGACCGGTTGTTGCCAACTTCGATCTGCGCCCGCTGGCGCGCAGACGACGCGTGATCAGGCGCGTTCGCTGACGACGATGGCGGCGCAGCTCAGAATGATCACGACCGCAGCAGCGACCCAGACCGATTGCAGGTCGACATTCACCTGCGCCGACTGGACCGTGTCAAACGAGACATCAAGGGCCGGCGTCCGCGCTTTCAGCACATCCCACAATCCGCCAATCTGAGACACAGCGGCGCCAATGCCGATACCGGCTGCCCCAAACAGGAGTGGCGTGCGCCAGCGTGACTTCTTCTCGATCGGTGCCATGACACGCGCGACAAAGGCATCGCTTTGCAGGGCGTCATCCTGCGCTTCGAACAGGGCGGTGAGGTCGTCGTATCGCTCTTCGTGTTCCATCTTCTCTACTCCATCACGCCACGTGGTCGGCGGCAAGCTGTTTGCGAAGCGCGGCGACTCCGCGATTCACGTGCGACTTCACCGTTCCGAGCGGGAAGCCGGTTGCGCCCGACGCCTCGGCGTGGCTGAGGCCTGCTGCGACACACAGAACCACGCAAATGCGTTGGTTTTCGGGCAGCGTCTTCAAGGCGCGGTCGAGATCCATGTGATCCGCCATGCGCGTCGCTGAGACGTCGAAGGCGATGACATGCGCGCCTTCATCAAATTCGACCTCGATCTTCTGCTTGCGCCGGGCCTGCAGGAATTCCCGGTAGGCGATCGTGCACAACCAGGCCTTGAACGATCCGCCGCGATAGGTGCCGATCTTGCGCCAGGCGGTCAGGAACGCCGCCTGAGCGAGGTCATCGGCTTCCACCGGTCTCGCGGCCAGGCGCCGGGTCAGGCCGCGCACCGCGCCCTGGTAGCGCCGGACCAGGGTCTCAAACGCCGCCTCCTGTCCGGAGGCAGCGTCTCGAGCGAGATCATAATCTGCGGTCACATTGTGCCCCTTCTCGCCCATTCACCTAGTCGTGGCTGAACCGCCAGAGACCGAGATAGGCGAGCCCCATGACCACAGGGAAGGAGGACACACCGACAATCCCACGCATCGCTTCGGGTTCGTCATGCGGAACGATCATGCCAAGAATGATGAAGGCGACGCCGAACGCAATCAGCAGGATGCCGCGGCGCAGGTCGGATTTGACCGGATCGTTCAGATACGACATCCGCTCGACCAGTTCAGGCGACACTTCCTGGCCTTTTTCGATCGCCAGGCGCAGGGATTCATGTGCGGTCAGGCGTTTCTTGAAATTATAGTGGCTGTACAGCCAGATGATCGCGACGATTGCCCCGAACAGCGTAATTGGGATGAACACGTCTTCCATAGTCTTGCTTCCTTATCATACGGCCCATTTTGTGGGCTCACAGATAGAGATGCAAACGGGGTCAGGATTGGATGCAGGCCGGCTTAAAGTTTTGCAGCCGCCGCTTCTTTTACCACGGCCGCCCACGCTTTCGACATGTCGTCGGACCAGGCGTCGCCGGCCAGAGACCGGAACACATCCGCCATCACCTGATAGAAGCCTTCAAAGACCGTGTCGTCGATGCCATAGCCTTCATGGTTCATGCGCTCTGCCGATACGAAGCTGATCGCCACCGGGTCATCCTGCAACAAGCCCTCAGCCATGCTCAGCGCCTCGTTCAGCATGTGCCCGCGCGCGCCCATGTCGATGTCGAGCACGAACAGCTCCTCGAATTCGGGAAACCGCTCGAACAAGGCCGCATAGACGGGCGGCACGACGTCTTCGCAACGCGCCGCCACGGCTTCGAGGCTCTCATTGAACGCAGACACCAGATCCATGCCCGACCTATCCAGCAAGCCGCGTGCCCCGGCAAGGTCACCTGCGGTCGCAGGAAAGTCCCTTAGTCCCGCTGCGGGGGAATTGGCATGTCGCTTGCTCGCCTCTCAGGCGAATTGGACGTGGATGTGCCGGGTTGGCACATGGGAGACACACGTGATGAAGAAGAGCTGCGTACACCTGGCCCGAGACACGAATGGCAATGTCGCCATCCTGTTTGCGATCATTTTTGTACCATTGCTGCTGATCGGCGCCTTTGCGATCGACAGTTCGCGGCACCTGAATTCCAATCAGCACCTGCAAGCGGCGATCGATGCCGCTTCGCTGGCTGGCGCCCGGGCGCTGGAAGATGCGACCAAGACCGACGCCGAGATCACCACCATCGCCCAGGCCACTTACAAGGCCAATCTGGTCGGCACGCCGGGCGATGTCAGCTGCGTCGACTCCACCGTCACCATCAACCGCAATACTGGTACGGTCAGCGTCGCCGCGGCCTGCAAGACACAAACCCTGCTCGGCGCGTCCCTGACCCGCGACGACATGGACTCGATCAGCCAGTCGACGGCGCGCGCCAATCTTACCAAGCTTGATCTGGCGCTGATGCTGGATGTGTCCGGCTCGATGGGCGGGCAGAAGCTGACCGACCTGAAAACAGCCGCCAAGCAGGCCGCCAGCACGCTGATCACGCCGAGTTCCGGCGACCGCGTCCGTATTTCCTTTGTCAGCTACGCCAATGCGGTGAATGCCGGCGAATATGGCAACCCGGCGCTGGGCCTGCCCGACGATGATGATGGCGATGGCGATGGCCTGGACAAGGTCTGCGTGTCAGAGCGCACCGGCGCTGCCGCCTGGAAAGACAGCAAGCCCGGCATGGGCAAATGGGTCGGTGACAAAGCCGGCAGCTGCCCGAAATCCAGCCTGCTGCCGCTGACCGATGATCTCGATGAATTCAACACCGAAATCGACAAACTGACCGCAGGCGGCAGCACCGCCGGACACCTGGGAGTCGCCTGGTCCTGGTACCTGATTGCCCCGGCATGGAAATCGATCTGGCCATCGGAGTCCGAGCCGCTGGCCTATACCGAACCGAACACGATCAAGGCGGTGATCCTGATGACCGATGGCAAGTTCAATCAGAGCTATGAAAGCACCATGGGCAACAGCAACAAGCAGGCAAAGAAGATGTGCAAGAAGATGCGCAACGAAAATGTCCGCATCTATGCCGTTGCGTTCAAGGCGCCGGAATCGGCCAAGAAGACGCTGAAAAATTGCACGGGCGATGACAGCCTGTTTTTCGATGCCGGCAATGGCGCCGAACTGTTGGCGGCCTATGACGCCATCGCCAGCCAGCTGTCGGCGCTGACACTGGTCAATTAGAGCTTAAGGCCGGGGGGCAACTTAAGAGGGGACGCCATTCACCTGGCGGATTGGGCCGGTCGACTTAGTCGGCCGGCTCATTCATTTTGACGGTGGTCAGCACGGCCAGCCCCATCAGGAACAGGACGGAGATCGACGCCATGCCGATGCGCTGGCTATTGAACAGATTGGTAAACACTTCAACCAGCAATGGGCCCGCCCAGACCGTCACCGTACCGGCAATCGCGTAGAGCCCGAAAAACTCGCCGCTGCGCCCGGGCGGCGCCAGGTGGACGAGCATTGACCGACTCGATGAAATACTCGCCGTCGCCGTCACCGCGACCACACTGATCGAGCCGAGATAAACCAGGTCAGACGCCGTCTGGAAGACCAGGCCATCCCAGACCTGAACATTCTCGACCAGACCAAAGAACATGCTCTCCTGCGTGATCGAGAGCTGGAAGCCGAGCGTCGTGACCATGGCGACAATCGAGATGATCAACGACACTTTCGGCCCGAACTTTGTGTCCATCCAGCCGCCAAACAGCCCCCCACCAAACGCCCAGATCGAGCCGAAGATTGCGTAGGCCGTCATTTCCAGGAAGCCCCATTCCAGGAACAGGGCGACATAGACTGCCCCCAGCGCCAGCAGCGCGGCCATCGCGTCGGCATATAGCATGCGCGCGATCAGGAATTTCATCATCTGCAGGTATTTGGTCGCCTCGCGCACGGTCTTGAACACCGCGTCGGCGCCGTCACGGAACGCCTTCGGCCAGCTGGCGCCCTTGGCGCCGCCATCCTCTGCATAGAGGAAAAACGGGATCGAGAAGAGGACAAGCCAGACCGCGCAGAGAGGTCCGGCCAGGCGTTGATGTTCGAACGCTTCGAGACTGATGCCGAATTGGGGTTGCGCGAACGGCCAGCCGATTATGCCAGGCAAGGCGAACAATCCGACCAACAAGGCAAACAGCAAGGTCGCGGCGAGATTGCCAAGCCCGAGCCCCAGGCCGGAAATCATCGGCAGTGATTGCGGCGTGCCCGAGACAGCCAGCATCGCGTTATGGGTGACCTCGGAATACGTGTAACAAACATAAGCGATAACCAGGAAGGTCATCACGGTGCCCGTCGGCAACCCCGCTTCGCCGGGGATCGCATACCACAGCATCCACGACATCAGCGCGATCATGCCGAGCACGATGGCCAGCAGCGGCTTGCGTCGTCCACCGCGATCCAGCGCCGCGCCCAGGAATGGCGCGGTCAGAGCGCCAACAAAGCCCGCCCATTTCGTCACCGAGGCAATGGCGGCCTGCCCGCCAGCGTTGGCCGTGCGCCGCGCTGTTTCCGGATCCATGCCATCGAGTTCGCCACTCGCCAGGATGTCCGCACCAATCACTTCGCGGGCAAAATACGGCGCGAAGATATAGATCACGATGAGGATGTAATACGGGTTTCGCGCCCATTCGAAGACGGCCCAGGCGAAGCCGGTTTTTCCCAGCGCGCCGCCGGTTCCATAATAGGCTGAATGATCAGCCGGTTCGGTCGGCGCCTCGGGCGCAGCGGATTCGCTCATACGGGTTTCCTCACATTCGCTCTAACGGCGATTGAGAGGCACACTGGCGCAATCAAAGCGACCTGCCTAGAGGCCGAACCGGTTGCCTTCGGGACAAGCTGATCACTCCGTTGGCGTCGGCACCATGTTCGACGCGTTGGCGGTGTGTCGCCAGGTGCCATCCGCCTTTTCAGCGACCATGATCCAGGCCCATTGCATGTCGAACGGCGCACCGTCTTCGGTGGCGCTGCCTTTGGCCTGCACTTCAACGCCGATCCAGGCGAGGTCGCCGGAGTCAGAGACGCGGATCACCGGGTCTTTGAGGTCATGGTATTCGGCATAATCGACCGCCTCGAACACGTCGGCAAAGCGCGTGCGGGTCGTCTCCCGGTCGCTGGTGCCAAGCCTGCCGCGATTGGCCGAATGGACCTCTTCTGCGGACAGGTCTGCCAACATGTCGGCATCGCCGAGACAATGCGCAGCGAGCAATTGCCGGTGCAGGCGGTAGACATTGACCGCGTCGAGATCGACGGCGCCGACCGCCCGCATGAACCAGAGCGGCGACCGGTTTTCGATCGCGATATCTGTGTAGGCATACGTGAATTGCCGAGTCCCATCATCAATCTCGAGCGCGAAAGGCAAATCGGTGCCGGCATGGTCGCGCCAGTCGTCAAACACCACCGAGATTGCCGGAATGTCGGGAAACTCGAACAACAGGCCGAGCGGCCGATTCTCGCTGTCGCCGCTTACCAGATGCACCCGGCCGCCATACGGATAGTCGCCAGAGCGCGCCGCGCGGAGGTCGCCGAGAAAGCCGACCTCGCCTGTCTCTTCGACATTCTCGGCGATGGCCTCAAAATGCAGGAGAAAGGCATGAAACTGGTGCCCGAGCGCGAACAATTTGTGGAACTCGGTTCCGGCAGAGACAGTGTTATCTGCCCGCGTCCAGCTGAATGGTCCTTCGACCACGATCAGGGTCTCGCCGTCGCCGGTCCTTTGCGTGAACGCACTGCCCTCGGCTGCGTGGAACCGGGTTTCGGTCCGGAACACGCTGCCATCAGAGACGGCGACATTGGCGCGCGTCTCGATGGCCAGCGGTGAGCACGCATCATAGGCGAACGCTATCGGTGCGCCGGACACCAATGCCAGGCTGATCAAGATTATCCATCGGCGCATGCGGCGCCCTCCTCCATTCCTACGAGCGGAAGAGTTACACATGTAACGCGATCACGCCAGCCCTGGTTACCCGGCGCCGCTGAAAAACTGCCAGATCGCCATGCCGCCAGCAATCAGCATGACCAGGGTCGAGCCGCCGGCCCCAAGCGCGCGAAGCGGATGCGTGACATCATCGGCCTTCAAGCCGATCGGGTGCAGGATGCGGGTCAGGATATAGGCGATGCCCAGTCCATGCAGCAGCGTCGCCGAAGCGCCATTCATTTCGATGATCGCCATGGCCAGCAGTGTCAGCGCTGCCGTCTCGACCAGGTTTCCGTGCCGGCGCATTCTGAGCAAGGTCTCGGGATCGCCGCCATCGCCAATCGAGACTTTGGTCTTGCCGCGATGCAGTCCGATCCCGGCGCCAAGAATGATCGCCAGGATAATGGTCAGCCCGGTATAAAGGCCGGTAATGGGAATTGCCGTCATGATTCGCCCTCCAACGATTTACGGTGGCGGAAGTTTGCGTCAGGGCTGGACCATGCGCAAGCGCCGCCGGGGCAGCGCTTGACCCGGTGCAAAACCGGCGACTAAGTGCGGGGATGCGAACAGCCCTGCTCTTATCCATCCTGAGCCTCGCCGCGTGCGGGGGCAATTCCGTGGGCCCGGCCCCTGACAATCTGTGCGACGCCCCCGGCAGTCACTGTGTCAGCGCGCCGGTGCGCGACGTGATTGCAGTCGATGGTGACACGTTCGAACTGCAGCGCCTCGACGGCCGCGTGCGCCTGCGCCTGATCGGTTGGGACAGTCCGGAGACAGGCAACAGCGCCGGTTGCGCCGCTGAAGAGGCCCTCGGCCAGAAAGTTGAAGCCCGCGCCAAGGAATTGTTTGCCGAGGCCAAGACGCTGACGTTCAAACCGGAAGGCACCGATCGCTTTGGCCGCACCCGCGCGCATGTCTATCTCGACGGCACACATATTGGCTGGCTTCTGGCGCAGGACGGCTTGTCCAAGCCATGGCTGAGCGAGACGGTCAAACCGGTCTGGTGCGACTAGGCACAAAAAAGCATTACAATACGGCAACTTGCCGGGCCTGGGCGGGCTCTGCTTGAATGGCGTCATGAGCGATCTCGACGCCCAGTTCCGGCCTGACCGCACCTGGTTCCTGACCATCAATCTGGCGGAATCAGGCAGCAACCTGCTGACCAAGCATATCGGCGCGCTTGGCGACAGCGCCCGCGACTTTGAGGGCCTGCACCCGTTCGAAACCGTCGCCACCGTCATCCTGCCGGATCATATGCACGCGATCTGGACGCTGCCGGCTGAGGATGGCGATTATCACCGCCGGATAAAATACCTGCAGGAAAGCTTCACCCGCCGCATGGTCGAAGGCGGGCACATTCCGGAAAAGCGGGCGAGCAAGCTCTGGCACCCGCGCTACTGGGATTATCAAATCAAGGATGCCGTCGATATGGAACGCCATGTCGGCTACATTCACGGCAATCCGGTCAAGCACGGCCTGGTCTCCCATCCTGACAAGTACCGTTATTCGACCTGGCACAAATTCCGCGACAATGGCTTTGCGCTGTGGACCGAAAAGCCGCTCGGCACCTCGGGCGAACGCTAGCCTGGACAGCGCCCGGATGCCGCATGCGCCGCGACGGCAAGTCCCGGCCCCGGTTTCATTCCGGTGGCATCCTGTCCTACACTGCGCGCGACGGAGCGCCCGGGCGCTCCACGTAACTGCATCAGAACGAAAGACGTTGCCATGCCTGCTATTTCCATGACCCCGCAAGAAGTCTCAGATTATATCGCCCAGGCCGGACGCGACGCCTGGGTCGTGCCGGACGTGCCGGAAACCACGCCGCGCCGCAAGATCGAGAAAGTCGGCGTGATTGGCGCCGGCACGATGGGCGGCGGCATTTCGATGAATTTCGCCACTGCCGGTATTCCGGTGACCATTCTGGAGCGTCAGCAGGAGGCCCTGGACCGCGGCTTGAAAGTCGTCCGAGGCCATTATCAGCGCAGCGCCGACAAGGGCCGTTTCCCGGTCGAGGAAGTCGATGAGCGCATGAACCGCCTGAACGGCACGCTGAGCATGGACGATTTCGCCGATTGCGACCTGATCATCGAAGCGGTGTTCGAGGACATGGACCTGAAGAAGCAGATCTTCACCGACCTCGACCGCATCGCCAAGCCTGGCGCGATCCTGGCGACCAATACATCGGCGCTGAACATTGACGAGATTGCCAGCGTCACCAAGCGCCCCGAAGACGTGATCGGCCTGCACTTCTTCTCGCCGGCCAATGTCATGAAGCTGCTCGAGATTGTCCGCGCGGACCACACGGCTGATGATGTCATCGCGACCAGCATGGACCTCGCCAAGACGATCAACAAGATCGCCACCCTGGTCGGCGTCTGCCCAGGCTTTGTCGGCAACCGCATCCTGTTCGCGCGCCAGTCCCAGGCCCAGAAACTGGTCGGCAAGGGCGCCATGCCGTGGGATGTCGATGCCGCGCTCAACGCCTTCGGCTTCCGCATGGGGCCGTATCAGATGTCAGACCTGGCCGGCCTCGACATTGGCTGGAAGAAAGGCGCCAAGACGGCCAACCCGATCCGCGACGCGCTGTGCGAACTCGACCGCCGCGGCCAGAAGACCGGTGCGGGTTATTATGATTATGACGAGAACCGCCGTCCGATCCCGTCCGAGGTGACGGCCCGGATCATCACCGAGATTACCGGCGTCGAGCCTGGCGGCGCCCCCGACCAGGACGAGATCATCGCCACCTGCATCTACCCGATGATCAATGAGGGCCTGAAAATCCTCGAAGAGAAAAAGGCCCAGCGCGCCTCTGACGTGGATATTGTCTGGCTCAATGGCTATGGCTGGCCGGCCGATAAAGGCGGCCCGATGCTGTATGGCGACATGATGGGCGCCGAAGCCGTGCTGGCGACGATGGAAAAGCTGGCCGCAGAGGATGCCGCCTTCGCGCCGTGCGAGACGCTCAAGCGCCTCGCCAAGGATGGCGGCCGGTTCATCGACGTCCAGCCGGGCTGATGCCCAGACCATGACCGCCGCCCCGCACTCCCTTGATGGCGAGTATGACTATGTCATCGCCGGCGCGGGATCGGCGGGGTGCGTGGTGGCGGAGCGCCTGACGCGCGATCCGAAGACGAAAGTGCTGC
Organism: Henriciella sp.; assembly: GCA_965228095.1. Taxonomy (GTDB): domain Bacteria; phylum Pseudomonadota; class Alphaproteobacteria; order Caulobacterales; family Hyphomonadaceae; genus Henriciella. The sequence continues at coordinate 206,097 of OZ245793.1, forward strand.
TGCTCGAAGCTGGCGGCAAGGACAATTGGATCTGGTTCCATATCCCGGTCGGCTATCTGTTCGCCATCGGCAATCCGCGCGCGGACTGGATGTTCGAGACCACGCCGCAGCCCGGCCTCAATGGTCGGGCGCTGAATTATCCGCGTGGCAAGGTGCTGGGCGGTTCGTCGGCGATCAATGCGATGATCACCATGCGCGGCCAGGCGGCTGATTATGACAGCTGGCGCGACACCGGCCTGCCCGGCTGGGGCTGGGACGACGTGCTGCCTGTCTTTCGCGATCTGGAGGATCATTTCCTGGGCGATGGGCCGCATCACGGCACCGGCGGCCTGTGGCGGGTCGAGCCGCCGCGCGTGCGCTGGGACATTCTCGACGCGGTGCGCGCGGCCGCCGTCGAGGCAGGCATCCCGGCGACCCCCGACTTCAATACCGGTGACAATGAAGGCGCCGGCTATTTCCATGTCAACCAGAAGGCCGGCCGGCGCTGGTCGGCGGCGCGCGGCTTCCTGAAGCCGGCCCGCCGCCGCCCCAATCTGCGGGTCGAGACCGGCGCGCTGATCGAGCGGGTGGCGCTGGACGGCAAGCGCGTGACCGGCCTCACCTTCCACCAGCACGGGCAGCGCTACGCGGTCAAGGCGACCGCCGAGACCCTGCTCTGCGCGGGGTCGATTGGCAGCGTCCAGATCCTGCAGCGCTCCGGCATCGGCCCGGCAGAGGTGCTGCACCAGGCCGGCATCGCACCGGCCCATGCCTTGCCCGGCGTCGGCGCCAACCTGCAGGACCACCTGCAGCAGCGTGCGATCTACAAAGTCTCGAATACGGTGACGCTGAACCAGACCTATTATTCCCTGTTCGGCAAGGCCAGGATGGGGCTTGATTATGCCCTGCGCCGCCGCGGCCCGCTGACCATGGCGCCGTCCCAGCTCGGCCTGTTCACGCGCTCGTCGCCAGCCCATGACCGCGCCAATATCCAGTTCCATGTGCAGCCGCTCTCGCTCGACAAGTTCGGCGATCCGCTGCACCGCTTCCCGGCCATTACGGTCGCCGCCTGCAATCTCAGGCCGACCTCGCGCGGGACGATCCGCATCGCCTCGCCAGACACGCGCGCTGCGCCGATCATCGACCCGAACTATCTCGCCACCGCAGACGACCAGCAGGTCGCTGCAGACGCCATCCGCGTCACCCGCCGCCTGATGCAGCAACCGGCCCTGGCGCCATACACGCCGGACGAATACCTGCCGGGCCCGGCCTATCCGGATGACGATCTCGCCCGCGCCGCCGGCGACATCGGAACCACCATCTTCCACCCCGTCGGCACCGCCCGGATGGGCCCGGCCAGCGATGCGATGGCGGTCACAGATGGCGACTTGCGCGTGCACGGCCTGAGCGGCCTGCGCGTCATCGATGCCTCGGTCATGCCGACCATTACCAGCGGCAACACCAACACCCCGACCCTGATGATTGCCGCCAAGGCGGCGGCCATCGTCGCTGGCTAGCTCAGCGGGCCGGCCGCCAGGTCTGAACCGTCGCATCACCGACCACGGACATTGCGGCCGCATCGAGCCCGGCACCGAGCAAGGATCCATCTGCCGTCTGTTGATCGAGCCAGGCGAGAAAGTCGCCGCCCGTCTCGGCAAATCCGGTCGCATGCATCCGCGCATAGGTCGCAGCCGCAAAGATGTGCATGCCGCCATCCTGGTGCCGCCAATAAGCGCCCTGATCGCGGGCTTGATCCAGGTTTTCATTGATCACCGCCTCGAGCGCCTGCACGCCGCCTTCTTCGACCAGGCCACGCACCGAATCCGGGTTGCCAGTATAGCCATACGCCTTGTCGGCATTGGCGAGCACGGATCGCATCAGCGGATCATCGCTCAGTCGCGCCAGGATGCGCGCCGTCTCATCGCGCTCCGGATCGAGCAGGCGGTGCATCATTTCATGCGTCGCGATGCGCCGAATCAGCATCGTCGAATAATTCGGGCTAGTGATGAAACGCTGGCCAGTAATCTTGATGCCATGCGGTTCACTGAGCTCGCTGATATAGAGCGTGACAGACGGATCGAAGGCCCGGGACAGATACCTGCGATGCTGGGTAATCACGTCGACCTCGGTGAGCTCTGCGCGCAGGGCGGCTGCGGCGGCGTTCAGTTTCGGCGCCGATTCCGCCTGCCATAGCTGTTCATAGCCAGCTGTTTGTAAGGCCCGAAACGCGGCTTCGGCAATCGGGCGCACTCGATTTATGTTGGCCTGTGCCCGTGGATTGGCATATTCTGGATCATCGGCCAGCCCGGCAGCGAGCACGCCATCTTCGACCATGGCACTGATCACGCCGTCCAGCGTTTGCATCGACCCGGCGGAGACGACATAAGCAAGTCCTGGCCCAGGCGTCGCCTCGCGACCGGCCTGCGCGAGCGCAAACATCAGCGTTTCTGCCGCCTCTACCCCGTCCGGTCCAAGCCGGTCGCGCAATACGGCGCGATGCGCGAGGTGGTGTTCGACCTGCATCACCGTCTCTGGCGCACCAGCGATGGTCAGGGCGAAACAGGCGTCGAGACCGATTGACGGCGCAACGGTCCATTGCGTCTGATTGGCTGTCTCGGGGGCGAGGTTATCGGCGGGTGCAGTGGCGCAGCCTGTCATGGTCCATGCCGCCGCGAGGCCTGCATAGCCGGTCATTTTCAAAAGCGTTCGTCTGTCCATGCCTGCCTCTATGACACGCCATGCCCGCGCCTTATTGAACCGGTGTGATCTCTTGGCGCAGACGACCAGGCGTCACCGACAGTTCCTGTTTCACCACTCGTGTCATATGCGCCTGATCAGCAAAACCGGCGGCGGCGGCCGTATCTGCCAGGCCAGCCTGGTTGCGGATCAGCGTAAGCGCCGCCTGCAGCTGACGCTCGCGGCGATAGCGCCCCGGTGACATGCCGAAATAGCGCTTGAAGGTGCGATGCGCGTGCTCACGGCTGACCGTGTCCTGTGCGTCGGAGAATTGCGTCACGTTGAGGGAGGCAAAGTCAGCCAGCCAGGCCGGCAAGGGTTGCGCCTCGACCGGCTCGGCGCTGGCAAGCAGGCCGAGCACCTCCGTGGCATCCGGCTTGAGGTCCGAGGCCGCCAGCCGCTCCACCCCTGCCCCTTTAAGCGCCGTCCAGGCGGGCAGCACATGCCCGCCAAGATCAATGTTCCATACTGCCCCGCGTTCGAACACCTGATCGGAATGCAGATGATAACCCGGATGCACGACCAGTGTTGCCGGCGTAATCATCACCCGTCCACCAACTGCTGCCTCGGCATAGGTGCCGGACCGGACCAACGTTGCATAACCGGTGCGGTGCCGATGCAGGTCAATCGCACCTGGCTGCAGTGCTTCGAGCGCATCATGGGTCAGCATATTGGACGCCGATTCATCTGCATCTCTCTTGTTTAGAGGCGTCCGGCGCGACAGTTCAAGCTGAATTGCGGCATCGCGCCCGCCCGCCCCTGCCCCAAAGTCAGCGCGTGGGGCCTCGAGAAAATCGAGACACCACGCCAATGATCTCCTCGCCATTCAATGCCACTCGAACCCCCTGACCGAGGGGGAGCGGGTGGCAAAGGGTGGTCCTGTGCGCGCGCTTGCTCGGCACGAATGGAGATTTCTATGCTGAACAAATTGCTGGGCGCCACAGCCCTGGGTGTTGTCCTTGCGGGTGGGTTGACGATAACGGCGCAGGCGCAGGACGATCCCGCCTGCCGCGATGGCGACAGCACCAACGACCTCGAATGCGGCCGGAATGCTGAAGCGTCCGGTGAGTATTCGACGGCGGTCGGCACCCAAGCCCTGGCGACGGGATTTGCGTCGACAGCCATTGGCAGCGAGGCCGAAGCGTCGGGCGAGTATTCCACAGCGGTGGGCGAGTATTCGGACGCGTGGGGCGATGATGCGACAGCGGTTGGAGAGTATGCGCGCGCACATGCTGACCACTCGACAGCGATTGGTCAGAATTCTTGGGTCGACTCGAACGCAGAATATGGCACCGCGCTCGGCAACAATGCCTGGGTGCAAGCCGAGAACGGCACCGCGATCGGTCAGAATTCCTGGGTCGACCCGAACGCAGAAAACGGCACCGCACTGGGCAAAGATGCCTTTGTGCAAGCATTGAATGGAACCGCGATCGGCCAAGACGCCTGGGTCGACCTGAATGCGGCCAACGGCACTGCTGTCGGCAGAAGTGCCTATGTGCAAGCAGAGAATGGAGCCGCCGTCGGCGCGGGCGCCGAGATCAGGGTTGGCGCAGACTACGGGACCGCCATTGGTCAAAATGCCGTCATCGAGGCCGACAAGGAATACAGCACCGCAATCGGTCAGGGCGCTTACGTTGACGCCAATCAATCCGTCGCGCTCGGCCAAGCGGCCACGGTTTATGCCGACTATGGCACGGCGGTTGGAGAAGGTGCAGATGTCATTGGGCAATATGGCACAGCGGTCGGCCAAGGCGCCAGAGTTGATGATGGTGCCACAAGAGGCACTGCGCTCGGTCAGGATGCCTGGGTAGAAGCAGAGAACGGCACCGCCATTGGCCAGGGTTCCTTGGTCTTTTCTAACGCAACAAACGGCACCGCGCTCGGGAAGGGTGCTTGGGTGCGAGCAGAGAGCGGAACCGCAGTCGGACAAGGTGCCTTAGTTGAAGTTGACGCCACAAACGGCACTGCGCTTGGTCAGGACGCCGAGGTTCGCGAAGGCGCTGAAAATGGCACAGCGGTCGGCCAAGGCGCGATCATTGAAGAAGGCATATTCAATAGCGTCGCGGTCGGACGCAGCAGTTATGCCGCTGGAGATTATGGCGTCGCGGTCGGAACAGGCGCCGCGGTCTATGCCGATAACGCTACCGCCATTGGCGAAGGCGCGCAGGTCTGGGATAGGTATGGAACGGCTGTCGGCAACGAAGCCTGGGTGGAAGCAGAAAACGGCACCGCCATCGGCCAGGGTTCTTCGGTCTTCTCTGACGCGACAAACGGCACTGCGCTTGGTCAGGACGCAGAAGTCAGGATGGACGCCGAAAATGGCACCGCCGTAGGCCAATTCGCGGTGATTGAAGAAGGCATGATCAACAGCACTGCGATCGGGCGCGGTGCCTACGCTAGCGGCAATCAAGGCGTCGCGGTCGGAACAGCCGCCGCCGTCTATGCCGATTTCGCCACCGCCATCGGCGAAGACGCGACGGTCTGGGGCGCGGATGGCACGGCGATAGGACAGGATACACGCGTTAACTCCGACGGAGGAACGGCGATTGGCCAAGGCGCCGGGGTTGAAGTTGGTGCCACAAATGGCACCGCACTCGGTAAGCAGGCTAATGTCGGCGCGGAAAATGCCATGGCCATCGGCGCCTTGGCCAATGCCAGCCACGAAAACTCGGCAGCCTTTGGCCACGGCGCGCAGACGCAATTCGCCAATCAGTTCATGTTTGGAACGTCGACCAATATCTACACCATGCCGGGCATCACCTCTGCGGCTTCGAAGGCCGCGCAGACCGGTGCGACGGAATTCGTCACCGCGGACGCCAATGGCAATCTTGCCACGGATGGCGGCGCGACGCAGACGCAGATCGACAATAACAGCGCTGCGGCCGCCGATAATGCGCAAGCGATCAGCGACAGCCAGCAGGCGATTGCGGACAACCAGTCGGCGATTTCGGCCAATTCCACGGCCATCGACACGCTGTCCACATCGGTCAACGACAATGCCACCGCGATTGGCGAGAACCGCAACCTGATCGACAGCAACACCTCGGACATTGCCGACCTTCAACTGACGGCCGTTCAGAACGATGATCGCTTCGACGCCATCGAGGATGATGTCGCCGACAACACCACCGAGATCGCCGCGGTCAAAGCCACGGCGAGCAGCAACCAGGACCGCATCGCCTCGGTCGAAAGCACGATGTCGGACTATGGCGTCGAGATTGATAGCCTGAACGAGAAGTTCGAGACGCTTGGCCTGCAAGTCGATGAGCAGGCGACGCTTGTCTCTGACAATACCGAACAGATTGCCGCCAACACAGCGGGCATCGCGATCGCCAATGCGATGGCAGGGTCAAGCTGGCTGCAAGCCAATGAGACCCATTCGATCACCGCCAATTGGGGGCATTATGACAATACCAATGCCTTCGCGATCACGGCCACGCAGCGCCTGAACCAGAACTGGTCGGCGAATATGGGCGTCGGGTTCTCGACCGATGAAGGCAAGGTCGGTGCCCGCGCCGGTCTGCGCCTCGGCTGGTAGCGGACAGCGCCTGCCGACATGTCCGGCCTGCGCCGGACCGCTTCGGCCTGGGCCAAAAAAGAGAAAGGCCGCCCCGGAGAAGTGGGCGGCCTTTCGTCTGTAAGGGTATGAAACTTAGTGGCGGTTGCTCAGTCGAGCGCGACGCCGACGCCGCTTGTCCAACATGCTTGTGCCCGGCTCTTCTATCGGTGCTGGGGCTTTGATCTCGACGGGAGCGGCGGCGTTAAGCAGATTGACCGGCGCGGCCATCGTTGGAGTACTCGGGACCGCGATAGGGGTCTGCTCAGTTTCGCGGACTTGCGGGGTCATTGTCTTTTCCTTTCAAATCAGGCCGTTAGGCCTTGTCAGCGGGGGTTAAATCTGTGTGGTGTTAACCGCTGATGGATGAGGATCTGGGAAGCCTATTATCGTTTTTCAATAAGTATTTTCCGATTTTCGGCAATTATTTTGAAATACCCAATAAAATCAACACCCTAAATCGGGTGATTTTTCGCCTACCGGGCGAATTTCCGGCCGATTGACCTGCAAATCAGGGACAAAAGTGATTGGAATTCCTCAAGAACCGCTTTCGGTCAGGGCCGCGCGGGGCTACAGAGACGCGGATTGGGATCGGCCTGCTCTTGTCGCGGGGAAGATCCACGCGCATCAAGGGGCTCAGAGCGTTGACCAGCATTCCGGACAGACCAACCCTCGTCATCGCCGGCGCCGGCAGCATTGGCTGCTATCTTGGCGGACGGCTGCTGCAAGCCGGGCACCGGGTGAAATTCCTCGGGCGCGAACGGATCAAGCAGGACCTGGCCACCAATGGCCTGTTGTTGACGCATTTTGACGGCTCGGAGCATCGCATCTCGCCGGGCGAGATCGACATGTCGGTGGTTCCGGAGGTGCTGCGCCAGGGCGATATCATCCTGGTCACGGTCAAAAGCGGCGCCACCGAGGCGATGGCCGCGGACATTGCGCGTCATGCCAAGCCGGACGCGGTGATTGTCAGCTTCCAGAACGGCGTCACCAATGCTGACAAGCTGGCAAAGGCCGTCGGCGGCCGCCGCGTCGTCGCCGGCATGGTACCGTTCAATGTCGCCCAGCTCGGCAATGGCCGCTTCCATCAGGGCACATCGGGGGCGCTGGTCATTGCTGCCGGCACGGACGGATTGCGCAACCTGCTCGCCGCGTCGCCATTGGCGGTCGACGAGTCCGAAGACATGCCAGCGGTGATGTGGGGCAAGCTGCTGCTCAATCTCAACAATGCGCTGAACGCCCTGTCGGGGCTGCCGCTGAAACAGCAGATCGAGGACCGGGCCTGGCGCCGCCTGCTCGCCGACCAGATGGCCGAGACGCTGGGCATTCTCAGCGCCGCCGAAATCAAGCCGCATTCGGCGATGCCGCTGCCGCCCCCCATCGTGCCGCACATGATGCGCCTGCCGACGCCGGTGTTCAAGATTGTCGCCGCGCGGATGCTCAAGATCGACCCGCTCGCCCGGTCATCGATGTGGGAAGACTTGCAGAATGGCCGCAAGACCGAAATTGACGAGCTGCAGGGCGCGGTGATCAAGCTGGCCGAGCAGCACGACCGCCCGGCCCCGATCTGCGCCCGCATCTCGCATCTGGTGCGCGAGGCCGAAAGCGCTGGCAGCGGCTCGCCCGACCTTGAGGTCGCGGCCATCCGTGCCGGGCTCTAGGGCTGGCGGTCAGACAGTTTCGATTTCCTTTGGCGCTTCGACCTTGCGGGTCTTTTTCTCGGCCCGCGGTTTTGGCAACAGGCGAAAGCGCGTCTGGCACCAGGCCCAGCCCACGCCGACATCCAGCAAGGCGTCAGAACGACCGCACGGACACATGAACGGCATCACGCCCCAGACACGATAGGTCTCGCCCTGCACCAGCGGCACCGGATCCCCGGTGACATGGTTCGGCGCCGCGTTCACGCAAAGCACCAGATCGCCCGATCCAACATCATAAGACATGGCCGTGCTCATAGCATAGAACCCCGCCGGCTTCTAATGACGTTTCGGACCTGCCGCATGCGCCGGATGCAAGATTACCATTTTGACACTTTCGCCAATTGGCATATGTCCGGACAGCGGTTCTTCTCTCGCAGACCGACCGACTGCGTAATCTGGGTAGTGGCATCACATGAACAAGATCCTGGCTCCTGCGGCGCTCGCGCTGGTCTGGTCGCTTTCCAGTCACGCCGAGACGTCCTCCGACCAGACAACGGTCTATCTGCCACAAGATTTCACCCAGTATGCCCCGCTCAATGCGCGCGACATGGTCGAGCGGATTCCCGGGTTTCGGCTGAACGATTCACGCGGACAGAATGAAAGCCGCGGCCTCGGGCAAGCCACTGAAAACGTCCTGATCAATGGCCAGCGCCTGTCCAGCAAATCCTCGTCCGCGGCGGATGTGCTGCAGCGCATTCCGGCCGAGACCGTGCGCCGGATCGAACTGCTCGACGGTGCCTCGCTCGACATTCCCGGCCTGTCTGGTCGTGTCGTCAATGTCGTCGCCCAGGCCCAGGGCGTCAGCGGCACCTGGGCCTATCGCACCCGCTTCATTGATGGCCAGGAGCCGCTTCTGTTCGGCGGTGACCTGTCAGTGGCCGGTCAGCGTGGGCACCTCGGATGGGCGGTGAACCTGGAGCTTGAGCCGCGCGGCAGTTCCGGTGCCGGTGTCGAGACCCTGTCCGACGCAGGCGGCACGCTGACCCGGTCCGGTCATCTGATCCAGAACAACAAGTTCCCGGAACAGAATGCCAGCCTGGCCCTGCAATTGACCCCGCCATCCGGCGTGATCGCCAATCTGCAGGCCGACTATTCCGCCCACCAGCGCGAGCGCCGCGAAGGCGCCGACCTGACCCCGGTGATCGGCCCGGTCGTGCGCCAGCGCACGTTCAGCGAGAATGAAAGCGCCACCGTGGAGCTCAGCGGTGATCTTGAATTCGACCTGCTCGGCGGGCGACTGAAACTGATCGGCGTGGCGTCCGACACCGAGCGCCCCTTCACCAGCGCACGGACCGAATCCGATGCCGCCAATGCCGCGTTTTCAAACAGTCGCTTTCACCAGGACACGGACGAGCGCGAGCGCATCCTGCGCGCCGAGTACAAATGGGCGGCGCTGGGCGGCAACTGGGACGCGTCGCTGGAGCTGGCCGACAACACCCTGGACAGCGAAGCCACCCTGCTGACCAGCACCGGCGGCGCGCCGCTGTCGCCGGTCACGCTCGACGACGCCATGGTCTCGGTCGAAGAGACACGGAATGAAGGCTTCCTGACCTATTCGCGCGGGTTTGGCGACGATGTCCAGGTGCAGCTCTCGCTTGGACTCGAAACATCCGAGATCCAGTCCAGCGGCCCGACCGGCCAGACCCGATCCTTCACCCGTCCGAAAGGCGGCGTCACCCTGAGCTGGCAATATGACGACCACACCACGCTGAATGCGCGCATCGATCGCGAGGTCGGCCAGCTCGACTTCTTCGACTTCGTCTCCCAGCGCGATCTCAATGATGGCGAGGACCAGGTCGGCAATAGCGACATCGTGCCGGAACAAAGCTGGCGCGGCGAGGTTAAGCTGCAGCGCCAGTTCGGCGCCTGGGGCGCGGGCAATGTCCTGGTCTTCGCCGAAGCACTGGAAGACATTGTCGACCAGGTCCCGATTGGCAGTGGCGAAGGCCCGGGCAATATCGATAGCGGCGCGCGGTTCGGGATCGAATTCGAAGGCACGCTCAACCTCGATCCACTTGGCCTCAGCGGCGCGCAATTCACCTATTCGGCGCTGGCCCAGGAGTCCGAGATCGATGATCCGCTGACCGGTCAATCCCGCTCAATCAATGATGATGCGCTGGTCGAGCTTGAGCTTGAATTCCGGCACGACATTGCCGGCACCGATCTGGCCTGGGGCGGCGACCTCTCGGCCGAGGACAATGCCGACACGTTCCGGCTCGACTCGATCCGCTCGAAAATGGACCAGCCAGGCCGGATGAGCCTGTTCGTCGAACACAAGAATCTGTGGGGCCTCACCGGCCGCGCCGAACTGTTCCGGCCCTTCGACAATATCGAAAAGGAAGCCCGCACCCGATTCAGCCCGAACCGCACCGGCCTCGCCACCGAATTCGAGCGCACCCGACTTGTCGAGAAACCGGTCCTGATCCTGCAGCTGTCCGGCGTGTTCTAGGACGCCGCGTGTCGGATCACATGCACGACAAGCTGCGCGCAGCCTGATAAGCGACGAAGCCGGCGACAGCCAGGATCATCATGGCAAAGGCGATGCGTGCGGTGGTCAGCCGTCCGGCCAGCCATTTCGACAGCATGATCCCGGCCGCACCGCCAATCGCACCGCCGCCCAGTAACAAGACAATCAGACGGGCATCGACCAGCCCAGAAGCGGCATAGTTGGCTGAGGTTGCGGCGCCGAATATGGTCACCGAAACGAGCGAAGATGCGGTGGCATTGGTCATGGTCATCCCCACAGCCAGCATCAGGCCGGGGACAATCAGGAAGCCGCCGCCAATGCCGAAAAATCCGGCAGCAAGGCCGACCACCAGCCCGACCGGCGCGAGTTTCAGCACCCGGTCCGGGGTCAGTGTGACCTCAGGATCGCCAGTTGTTTGCGGCTTGCGAAACATCGAAAGGGCGATCATCGCCATCGCCGCTGAAAACCCGAGCAACAAGGCGTCCCCTTGCGTAATTTTCGCCAGGCTAGATCCACCAATCGACCCGATCAGTCCCGACAAGGCAAACACAATCGCGCAAGGCCATTTCACCCGCCCGCCGCGCCAATGCCCGATCAGCGAGAACAAGGCAATCGCAGCCACCGCAGCGGCCGATGTCCCGATGGCAATATGCGGATCACGCACGCCCACCACGTAAAGCAACAGGGGCGCGGCGAGAACCGACCCGCCGCCACCAAAAGTGCCGAGAAAAACGCCGATAATGGCGCCACTCAACACTGTCAGGGCAATGACCTGATGTGTCAGCTCCAGCATGGTGAGGCTATGCGGGCTGGCGTTTGTTCCACGGCATCGCCTGCAGCACTGTCGCCATGCCACACCAACCGCTCATCCCGGCAAACATCAACCCTGCCCCCACAAAGGCAGACAGGCCGAGCCAGGCTGGCGAAACGAACGACCCCAGTCCAATTCCCAACAAAACCAGCAAGCCAGCGGAGATCTGAACCTGACGACCGATTTCCAACGGCGCCTTGGCGTCCCTGTGCGTGGGCAAGCCACTGGCGCGCCATGCGTCAAGCCCGCCCGCCATGATGAAGGCCTGGCCGTCTACATGGGCTGCCAGAGCGGTGCAATTGGAGTCGGTGCGCATGCCTGATTTGCAATGGAAAATCGCGTGCTGTCCGGCGGCCAGTTTCAGGTCGGCCTGGTCCAGGGCGGAGACGGGCAGGCTGATCGCGCCGGGAATGTGTTCGCGCGCATATTCATCGGGTTCACGAATATCGATCAGGACTGCCGTTCCGGATGAGACGCGCTGATCCGCATCCTGCGGCGTGAGTTTGGTCAAAGTCGTCATTCTAACATCTCCGGGCAATAGATTTTCATCAGTGTTTCAATCACCTGGCGAACCGCGGGATCTGCCAGGCGATAATAAATGGTTTGCGCTTCGCGGCGGGTCTCAACGAGATCGCGTGCACGCAGGACAGCCAGGTGTTGCGACAGCGCTGATTGCGACAGGCCACTATCGGCCTGCAATTCGCCGACCGATGCTTCCGACGCACCGAGTCGACAGAGCACCATCAGGCGATGCGGACTGGACATCGCCTTGAGCAGGCTGGCGGCCAATTCCGCCTTGGCTTCAAAAGCGCGCGGGTCGAGCGGTAGAGCTGTGTTCTTCATACGCCCTATATATTAGATATTGCTAAATTAGCAAGTGCGAATATATAGAAACCGAAGGAGACCCGACATGATCAACATTGATGCCTATTTCGACGATGCCACAAATACGGTGACCTACCTGGTCGAAGAGACCACGACGAAGACCGCTGTCCTGATTGATCCGGTGCTCGACTATGAACCGCACCGGGCCTCGCTGAACGCGACCTCTACAGACCGAATCCTGGCTGAAGCGAAAGCACGTGAGCTGACCTTGACCTGGGTTTTGGACACACACGCGCACGCAGATCACCTCTCTGCCGCCGACTATGTGCGCGACCGACTCGGCGCCAGAATCGCGATCGGCGCGAAGATCACGCAGGTCCAGACTCTGTTCGGCCCGGTCTTTCACGCCGACGATGTCGGCGCCAAGGGTGCCGTGTTCGACGCGCTCCTGGAGGACGGTGACGAAATTGCATTTGGCGCCACGACCATCCGCGTGATGCACACACCCGGTCACACGCCAGCCTGCGTGACCTTTCTCATCGATGATGCCGCCTTTGTCGGCGATACACTGTTCATGCCGGATTACGGCACCGCTCGCGCGGACTTTCCCGGTGGCGACGCGCGAACCCTGTACCGGTCGATTCAGAAAATCCTGTCCCTGCCACCGGACACGCGAATCTTCGTTGGCCATGACTACCTGCCGCCGACGCGCGATGCAGCGGCCTGGGAGAGCACGGTTGCTGAGCAGCGACGCTCCAACATTCACCTGCAAGACCAGGACGAGGACGCATTCGTCGCCATGCGCGACGCCCGGGATGCGACCTTGACGGCGCCACGGCTGATCTTGCCATCGCTGCAGGTCAACATTCGCGGCGGCGCGTTGCCACCAGCAGAATCGGACGGGCACACTTACCTCAAACTGCCGCTCAATCGGATATGATCCAGCGCCGCTAGATCAGACCGCGGCGGCGAACCAGGTCTGTCTGCGACCGGCTGACTGGCACCTTGGTGCCATCGCTCAGCACCAGATGCAGATCGCGACCTGCGCGTTGGCACGACTCAATCGCTCTGTCAGCAACCCACCACGACCGGTGCGGGCTGAACCCGAATGGCTCGCCGCTGGCCTTGAGGTCCGCCAGGCGTCCGCGAATGAACCGGCGACCGGTGTCGGTTATGATTTCCAGATAATGATCCTGTGAACGCACATATCGCGTTTCCGGACCGATGGGTCCGCGCATCGAGTCCGCGCGCTCAGGTGGCTGTTCTGCCCGTCCCGTGTCGCCCAGATGTGTGCGCTCCCAGGCAAAGCGCAAGAACAGCACGAACCCTGTCACGATCGCGACCGGGGCGCCGACAAACGGAATAAACTCGATCCACGGGTCTGCGGCACGTGGCAATAATGGCGTGAACTTCAACGCGTGCAACTCGATCGCAACGACTGGTATCGCCACCATCAGAGCGCCGATCGCGGAGAGCCAGGCCCCGAACGCGGTGGCCGGGACCAGGCGCGCGAAGGCGCGCTCAAACGCAGCCGGCTGGAACACTACCAGGGCCGTGACCAGGAGCCAGAAAACGATCCGGTGGATCAGGCTGAACTCATCGGTGTCATAGGAACCGCCGACGACGAAGGTCGACGCCATGAACACCCACACACCGACCAGAAGCCAGCTATCCTGGTGCCACAGGCGGGACGAAGACTTGCCCACCGTCGGACCATTCGCGTCAGGACCAGACATTTCGCGACACTAAGCTCGTGCACAGCAGGCGAGGCCTGACATAGCCAGCGTCGTCCGCCTCAGTGCGGCGCCTCGAAACAGTTTCCGTGAAAGGACCACACATGAATCGCCAACTTACCCGTATCGCTCTGGCCCTGACTTTGCCCGCCCTCGCCTTTAATGTACAGGCGCAAGAGCGACGCGAAATCCCTGACTATCGAGAGGTCAATATCGACTCTGGCAGCGCCGACCGCGCAGAGCTGCTGACCTTTCTGCAAGCCTATCAGAACGCCTGGAGCGCGGAAGACACGGACGCGTTCATCGCCTTGCACACCACCGACACCGAATGGATCAATGCCTATGCGCGCATGTTCAGCGACGCCGACACGCTCGCCATATTCCTTGAAACCCGCCTGTTCCCGGCCTTCAAGCCCGGCGTATCGCGGATGGAGGCAGAGAACATGCAGCTCATTTCAATGCGCATGATCGGCGCGGATGCGGCTGTCCTGCACCTGTTCACGGACGGCAATCGCGGCCCATCGGCGATCGCCGGCCGGGCGCTGCGCCGAACCCATTTCCATCTGGTCCTGTCCCGCGACAGCGACGGCTGGAAAGTGGCGCACACGGCCATCATGGATGCCCGAGACTAAGCCTGCGCGCGGTCATTGACGCCCGACTGATCACCCAATCGTGACCACGCCCGCGCCTGCTTTTGCTTGAGCGTGGTCACATCACGCTTTAGCCCCGACGGCGATGCCAGCCGCGCGCTGGCAGGAGAGAGATCCAAACCTCTGGGGAGAGAAAGATGGACGTCACACAAGATCGCACCGTCAAGGTGATCGCTGGCCTGTTGCTGCTGGCGGCGCTGACACAGCCAATCTACACCTACCTTTACCTGGAAGCGCCGGACGTTGACCGGTCCTTCATCTGGCGTTTTGAAGGCCTGCTCTTCGTGCTGATGGCGGCCTTTGCCGGGTCAGCCCTGGTCATGGCCAAGCGCCTGACATTGGGCTTTTCCGCGATCGCCATGGCCGCGGTTCTGAACGTCGTTCAGGTCGGTGTCGGCCTGACCCAGTTCGGTCCATTCCGCGCTGCAGCGCAGGCCAATCCGGAGCTCGAAGGTGTCGCCTTCTCCGTCGTCGCCTTCTCTTTCTTTGGCTATAATGCCGCCAAGATCCTGCTTGGGCTCGCCGCCATCGTGTTCGGCATGGCCAAGATGAAAGCCGGCGGCAAGCTGCTCGGCGGCGCGGCCGCTTTGGTCGGCGTCATCGCGCTGGTCGCCAATGCGCTGGTGATGATGTT
Source organism: Henriciella sp. (assembly GCA_965228095.1). Taxonomy (GTDB): domain Bacteria; phylum Pseudomonadota; class Alphaproteobacteria; order Caulobacterales; family Hyphomonadaceae; genus Henriciella. Next base: position 221,188 of record OZ245793.1, read on the forward strand.
CGGCCTCGACGGCTTCGTGCCGTCGCCGGTCGCTGGCGGGTCCGGTGTCGTCGCCACCCTGCTGCTGGCGCTGTGCCTGTTCGGGTACAAGGACGAAAGCTGAGGCCTGGCTAATAGGCCGCGCCCCGCCGCCGCCTCAGGCCACCCGCTCGAACACCGCCGCCAGGCCCTGGCCGCCGCCAATGCACATGGTCTCGAGGCCGTAGCGGGCCTCGCGGCGGTCCATTTCGCGCAGCAAGGTGGTCAGGATGCGCACCCCGGTGGCCCCAACCGGATGGCCAAGCGAGATGCCAGAACCATGCACATTGATGCGGTCATGATCGGCGCCGTCCAGCCCCATCGCCTTGGTACAGGCCAGCACCTGCGCGGCGAACGCCTCGTTCAGTTCGATCAGGTCCATGTCGCTAAGATCGAGCCCGGCCTGGGCCAGCGCCGTCTCGCTGGCCGGGACCGGGCCGATGCCCATGACATTCGGCGCCACCCCGGCGCGGGCCCAGCTGACCATGCGCCCGATCGGCGTCAGGCCATATTTCTCGGCCGCCTCCCGCGAGGCGACAATACAGGCCGCGGCGCCATCATTCTGGCCCGAAGCATTGCCCGCCGTCACCGTCGCCTCCGGATCTGTCTGGCCCATGATCGGGCGCAGATTGGCCAGCGCCTCGACTGTGGTGCCAGGGCGCGGATGCTCGTCCGTGTCGACAATCGTATCGCCCTTGCGGCCTGGCACCGTGACCGGGACAATCTCCTCGGCAAAGGTGCCATCCTGCATCGCCGCCGCAGCGCGCGCCTGTGAGCGGGCGGCGAGCGCGTCCTGCTCATCGCGCGTCACCTGATACTCCCGGCGCAGGTTCTCGGCCGTCTCGATCATCCCGCCCGGCACCGGATAATGGTCGCCGCCAGCCGTATGCCGCCCGCGCGTCAGGCCATCCTCGAGCTGGATGCTTGGCGCCTTGACGCCCCAGCGGATCTCGTTCGAATAGAACGGCGCGCGGCTCATGCTTTCGGCGCCGCCGGCAATCACCAGCTCGGCCCCGCCCGTCGCCACCGTCATTGCCGCATAGATCACCGCCTGCAGGCCAGAGCCGCAGCGCCGGTCAAGCTGCAAGCCGCCCGCCGAGATTGGCAGCCCGGCATCAAGCGCCACCACGCGGCCAATCGCCGGCGCGTCCATGGTCGGATAGCAATGGCCGAAAATCACCTCATCCACCGCCTCGCCCGGCAGCCCGGTCCGGGCCATGATCTCCGACACGACCCGCGTCGCCAGGTGCTGCGCCGGCACGCTCTTGAAGCCGCCGCCAAAGGCCCCGACCGGCGTGCGCAGCGGCTCACAGATAACGGTATTTTCAAACACGGACATGGCAGGCGGCTCCTCTTGGCACGGGCTGGGCAAGCTCTGCTCATTTCATATTGGCGCGGGCGCTTCAAGCACCGCAAAAGGATCACGTCGCGTGGGGTCGGCGCGCGCGAGGCGCCTGTTCCGGCCCGCAGCCGCCCTCGCCCCCCTGAGCCGCCTAGAACGGATACAGCGCCCGCGGATCCGCCTCTTCCTCCGGTTCCAGCGGGGTCAGCGGCCCGTGATATTCGACCAGGGTGCCATCGTCGCGGCGCATGCTGACCCGCGCGCCGAGCTGCCGCGACACATGTTCCACCTTCTCCTCATCGCTCATGCGGTCCCATGGATCATCGTAAAGATCGCCCTCGCGCGCCGCCTGCCATCGCAGCTTGGGCAGCGCCGCGGCGCGCTGGGTCTGCTTGCGCCAGGCGGCGAGCAGTTGATCGGCCCGCGCCGTCTCGCCGGCCTCGAGCGCCGCCATGACCAGGTCGTGTACGCCCGTTGCCGACCCGGCCGCGTCGACCTCTGCCTCGGCCTCTGCCCGGCGGCCCGCACGTTTGTCGAGATCGCGCTGCCGCCATGCCGCCGACCCGCCGCGCCAGGCCGGATGGTCGGGGCCATAGACAAAGCGGCCATCATCCGGGTCCGGGGGAATACCGCGGAACCGCCGCCCCGAATACGCATAGGCGCCCGGCCCCGGCGGATGCTTGGGCGGGGTCCGCCCCAGCGGCACACCAGGGTGCAGATCACATTGGCGAAACCCGAACAGCTTGGCCCAGCGCACATAGCTCATCGGCGAAATGCCCAACGCCGCCCGGATCGCCCCCGGCACCTCCCCGGCCCGCGCCCGGCGCTCAACCTCGGCCGCCAGGGCCTGGCGCTCAAGGATGGAAAGGGTGCGAAGGTCTGGCATGGATGCGAGTATAGACGCACGGGAAGTGGGTCGGATTGGGGGTGGGGCAACTACCTCCAATAACGCTTCTCTAAAGAATGACGGCGAGAATGCTGCGTGAGTTCACTACAAACGCATCAGCAATGAGGCGATCAGGTTGATCCCAGAATTGGCTCTCAAACTTGCATAGAGCATCCGACCCCCGGGTCATTGTCAAAACTCTCTATCGTCAACCGATCAGGGTGAGAAATTGTGCTTCTTCCGAGGATAACTCCTCTCCCCCTGACACGGGTGCCACGGTCGTGATCACTTTGAATGTCTCATCTCGAGCTTGAAGTTTGTTCTCGAGAATTTTGCGAACTGATTGTTCGATGTTCTGTCGCGCGACCTTTTCTTTCGGAAGCGGTAGTATCAATTCGTGCAAGCGTTGTCCGAGAGTGTCTATGATATCCTGCGTGAACCGTTTCGCGTAAATCTGCCGTTTGACGATTGGTGAAGACAAAATGGCGAGCAGAAGATGAGGGGGGATCCTCTGAGTTAACGAACGAATTTTGTAAATATGGGACTGGTATACGATCTTGGTATCGCGCTCCGTCACAATGGCGCAAGTTCCAACCAAATATGTGCCGTCTCGTACCATTAGTATATCGTTTGCTTGTACATCCTGTTTCGATGCATACTGCGAGTAAATATTTTCGCTTAGACCATGTTTCGGGTCGAGTTTGATTTCCCAATTAGCGATATCAGAAGTCCTGATAAATGGGATTGAGCCCGTCCCGTAGGCCAATTTTCCTACTTCGTGGCCTGTGCTAACTTCAAGATCGCCTGACTCTACTAAATCTCCAAATCGAACGAGTTCATGAGAATTAGTTAAAGTCTGGATATCTGCGGATAACTCAGGATTGTAGTACTTTGGCAAGTAAACGTTATCGATTATTTCCTGTCGCTTTATTGTGAATCCTAAATGGTCATATTCTAGCGTTTCTCCTGCCGCCCAGCGCTTATAGTTCTCGAGTATCTGCGGAATGTCATCGTGCGGGATCTCCAAACCACGAGAATCATGACCACACCATTTGGCGACGGCCATAAAAATCTCATCGTGATCTTGGCATTCAGCTTTTTCGATTAGCACGCCACAGGCTTTTGCATGGGTGTACGGTTGAAACAGCTCTTCGGGGAATGAAACCACAGCCTTCACCCGCGCGTGCGCCTCGATAAACTGCATTATGTATCGATGAGACGGATTACAGAACATGCTCTCTGGTGCAATGAACGACAATCGACCGTTCTTCTTCAAGAGATTCAAACAGTGTTCCACGAACAGAATTTGCGGCGCTTGACCATCGTGTAACGTGTCAGATTTCTCGAATACGTTTGTGCCGGTTTTCTTTTTCCATTTGGAGCCAAGGTTGAAGCTCTTCAATATGTCTTCTTCTTTCACCTTTAGCTTCTTGCCAAAAGGAGGGTTTGTCAAAACGACGTCGAACGAATTGGGGACGACTGCGGACCTAGCTTTGTCTGACCATGTCGATGTATCGCTCAGGCTATTCTCGCAGAATATCCCACCTCTACCATCGCCGATCACAGCCATGTATGCTTTCGCGACTTTCGCAAGAAAGTAGTCTTTATCGATGCCGCGCAAACTATCTATCGCTAGCTTTTGTTTTTCCGTCGCAATCTCAAGATCTGGCCAATGTAGTTCTTCGCCCTTCATCTGAATTTTGTCCCAGAGGAATTTGGCAGATTCTATGAGAAACCCGCCGCTACCGCAGGCTGGATCTATAATTCGTTCTCCCGGCACCGGATTGGCCATCCGAACAAGGAGGTTGATTACATTACGAGGTGTAAAAAATTGACCTTGTCCTCCCTTCAAAGACGGTCCGATAAATGTCTCGAACGCCTCCCCGATGGCATCTCTTCCACTTTCAGCCAAGCAATATAGCTGAAGCTCGCCTACGATGTAGTGAATGGATTGATCATCAAGAGTAAGCTGGTCGGTTTTCTCGATAACGTCCGGATATTGGTCTTTCACGTTGGCGAACAATTGCTTAACCCGCTTCGCGACCACCTTTTTCTCTTCCGCAAGGCCAGCGCGAAAGCTCACTTTGTCATCTGGTTTTGTGTATCTCTCATCATAAATCTTGCAAAAAATGATGTTTATTAATTGCTGAGCGAATACTTCATCTCGCGTTGCCCCAACTGCGTTGGCTGCGAGAAAATTTCTAATCGACTTGAATACTGGTTTCAGATTCTCAGTCGGCTTTAGATCTGATCGTTTGTAGAGCCCCACATCTTCAACACGCTCACCACTCTTCGGTATGTTTGGAATTTCTTCAAATAAAACTCGGCCTTGCTGTTCGAACTTTCGCAAAAAACAAGCGTTCATGACCGTTAAACCATACTCCCAGCGAGGCTTTCGAAAAACGAAGATAATCTTCGAGTTGAGATCGACCATCTTTTCGTTTGGGTTTTTTGCATTCAACGATGATCTTGATACTGTCCTCTGACTGTTCGTCGTTGTCGAATACAGCGATATCTACGGGATACTCTTTCTTCTGATCTGAAGGCCGGGCTTTGACGCGCCATTGAGGGCGCGTTCGAATGCGCGCTTTTGGATATCCATAATCCTCGACCAATGTTCTCGCAAAAACCTGTACCGCGTGCACTTCCTCGGCCGAAGCTGCCACTGCTTGCCCGCTGATGTAGTCGATAATTTTTTCTTTTTCGCTCATGAAAAGTGGTTGCCTAGAATCAGTTGAAACTTCGAAAAACATTACAGACTGGACTAGGCGTTGCAAACTGATTGAGTAGGATAGTTTAGTCCATAATTAGGGAAATTTTGGAACGAATTAGGTCTCGATCATTGACTGGCGAACAGGAACCAATGCGCCGAGATCGACCATGGTAAGCGTCACCACTCCTTCACCCCTTTCCTTTCCCCACCAACATCACCCCCACTCCCCCCAACACCGCCACCAGCGTCCAGGGATAGGGCGCCGGTGTCGTCCACATCACGGCATTGCCGAACACGGCCAGGCCGATGGCGAGGGCGGCGAAACCGGTGCTCATGGCGGTGGCGAACACAGCCAGGGTGCGGCCATTGCGGGTGCGTGTGGCGGCGAGGAAGAGCGCGGCCATGACCAGCACGGCGACGGTGCCGACATGCCAGGAGAAATGGTGCAGCCAGATCACGTCGCGCGGCAGGCCGCTCTCGGCCAGCGGGCCGAGGACCTTTGGCGCGCCGAGCAGCTCGTGTGCGGCGGCGCCGAGCAGGCAGAGGATCGCCGCGAGCGAGAAGAGGATGGAGGAGAGGCGCATGGGCGTGGCCCTTTCTTGGCTTTGGGGCGCGCGTCGTGGCGAGATCCCACCGTCACGCTTTGCCCAGCTCGACGGGGCCATCCATCACGGGACGGCGCGGCGCAGACCGGGAGAGGTCAGCACGCGCCTGATCTGCGCGGAGAGACATCGTGCTGGGCCCGACGGTCACGCCGTGGGGCGCGTGACGGAGCGCGCGATCATAAGCCAAGCTCTTCTTCCCGCAGCTGCTTGACCTGGTCGCGCAGGCGGGCGGCTTCTTCGAATTCGAGATTGGCGGCGGCTTCGCGCATCTGTTTTTCCAGGTCGGCGACGACGGCGTGCAGGTTGTGGCCCTGGCCGGCCTCGTAGCGGGCGGCGTCTTCGGCGACGGCTTTCTTGCGCGAGCGGCCGCCCTTGAGCTGGGTGCGGCCCGTGGGTTTTTCGCCAAGCTCGCCGAGAATGTCGGCGACGGCGCGCTTGATCGTGGTCGGGGTGATGCCGTGTTCGGTGTTGTAGGCCTGTTGCTTTTCGCGGCGGCGCTCGGTCTCGTCCATGGCGCGCTGCATCGAGCCGGTGACCTTGTCGGCATAGAGGATGACGCGGGCATCGGCATTGCGGGCGGCGCGGCCAATGGTCTGGACCAGGCTGGTCTCGGAGCGCAGGAAGCCTTCCTTGTCGGCGTCGAGAATGCCGACCAGGCCGCATTCGGGAATGTCGAGGCCTTCGCGCAGCAGGTTGATGCCGACCAGGACGTCAAATTCGCCGAGGCGCAGGTCGCGAATGATCTCGATGCGCTCGACCGTGTCGACATCGGAATGCATGTAGCGGACCTTGATGCCCTGCTCGTGCAGGTATTCGGTCAGGTCCTCGGCCATTTTCTTGGTCAGCGTGGTGACCAGGGTGCGGTAGCCGTGTTCGGTGGTGGTGCGGATTTCGGCGGTCAGGTCGTCGACCTGGTTGGTGGTGCCGGTCGAGACCGGGCGGACGCTGACGGTCGGGTCGAGCAGGCCGGTCGGGCGGATGACCTGTTCGGTGAAGACGCCGCCGGTGCGCTCCAGCTCCCACGGGCCGGGGGTGGCCGAGACGTGCACGGTCTGCGGGCGCATGGCCTGCCATTCCTCGAATTTGAGCGGGCGATTGTCGAGACAGGATGGCAGCCGGAAGCCATATTCCGCGAGCGTGCGCTTGCGCGAGAAGTCGCCTTTGTACATGGCCCCGATCTGCGGCACCGTCTGATGCGACTCATCGACGAAGACGAGGGCATTGTCGGGCAGGTATTCGAACATGGTCGGCGGCGGCTCCCCCGGCTTGCGCCCGGTCAGATACCTCGAATAATTCTCAATCCCATTACAAGACCCCGTCGCCGCCAGCATTTCCAGGTCATACTGGACGCGCTGCTCGATGCGCTGGGCTTCGAGCAGCTTGCCCTCTTTCTGGAAGTGTTCGAGCGTCGTCTTGAGTTCGGTTTTGATCTGCTCCAGCGCCTGGTTCAGGGTCGGGCGCGGGGTGACATAGTGGCTGTTGGCGTAGAGCTTGATCGCCGGCAGCGTCTCGCTCTTGCGGCCGGTCAGCGGGTCGAATTCGACAATGCTCTCGAGCTCGTCACCAAAGAAGGACAGCTTCCAGGCGCGGTCTTCATAGTGCGCCGGAAAGATATCGATAATGTCGCCTTTCATCCGAAAGGCGCCGCGCTGGAAGGCGGCGTCATTGCGATTGTATTGCAGCTCGACCAGCAGCCGGGCGACCTCGCGCGGATCGATGCGCTGGCCGACCTCGAGCTTGCGGGTCATCGAGGTATAGGTTTCGACCGACCCGATGCCGTAAATGCAGGAAACCGAAGCAACGATGATACAGTCATCGCGCTCCAGGATGGCCCGGGTCGCCGAATGGCGCATCCGGTCGATCGCTTCATTGATCGAGCTTTCCTTCTCGATATAGAGATCGCGCCGCGGCACATAGGCCTCGGGCTGATAATAGTCATAATAGGAAACGAAATACTCGACCGCATTGTTCGGGAAGAAGGATTTGAACTCGCCATAGAGCTGCGCCGCCAGGGTCTTGTTCGGCGCCAGGATCAGCGCTGGGCGCTGGGTCGCCTCGATGATCTTGGCCATGGTAAAGGTCTTGCCCGTGCCGGTGGCGCCAAGCAGGACCTGGTCGCGCTCGCCGGCCTGAATGCCCTCGACCAGTTCTGGAATGGCGGTGCGTTGATCACCGGCCGGGTCGTAGGGCGAATCGACTTTCAGCTCGATCCCGCCTTCGAGTTTCTCCCAGCGGCGATCCGGCCGGTGCGGCGTCCACTCGCTGCTTGGCAGGCCGCCAACTGCATCGCGGGCGGCGCCAGAATGATCGAACCGGCCGGGCAGTTCCGAGAAGCCTGAAGAGGATGAAGAGCTCATGGGGTCAACTTATTGAGAAGCGCCCGTCATACAACCGCTGGCAGTGTTTTCGAGCCCTCCTGCTGACACTTTTTGTCATCAAGATTTCCGGGCCAGATCATGCCTCCCTGCTGCGCAAACAGGGTTTGGCGCAATAATTTCCCCGTCTCGAAAGGTTCACCGCACGTTCGTCCCACGAAACATGTCACAAATGTGGCAAAATCAGCACACCCAGAAAATGGTTGGACTTGAAAGTGACGATTCTGTGATCTGTTAATTGACGGCGGCTCTCGCGCAGCTCTAATCACGTCACCTGCGTTAATCAGGAAAGCTGCGTATTCAGAAAAATCTGCGTTTTTCTATTCGCATATCGAGGGGCTCCTAGGAGTGGGAGCGCTCAGTTTATTGGAGGACGATAGATCATGGCTAATGATCTTCTCAAAAAGAAGTTATTCGCAACGACGCTTCTTGCTGGGGTCGCTGGCGGTCTCTGGGCCGGTGCAGCGATTGCACAAGAAACGGACGACGAAGAAGTAACGGTAATCGAGGAAGTCTCTGAAGACGATGAAGCTCGTCAGGACAAAATCGTTGTTACCGGTTCGCGGATCGCCCGCGACGAATTTACCAGCGCATCGCCGCTTCAGGTCATCGACGGTGAGGTCGCCCGCGACCTTGGTCTCGTTGATGCAGCAGACCTTCTCGGTCAGACCACTGTGGTTCAAGGTCAGCAGACCACCACTGGCGTGTCGACCTCTGCTGGTCTTCTGACTGACAGTGGCCCAGGTTCTTCTACCGCAGGCCTTCGTGGTCTTGACCCAGGCCGTACTCTGGTTCTGGTCAACGGTCGTCGCCTGGCACCTGCTGGTGTACGTGGTGCGCCTTCTGCACCTGACCTCAACCTGATCCCAGGTTCTCTGGTCGAGCGTGTCGACGTTCTGCTTGACGGTGCGTCTTCGGTCTATGGTTCTGACGCTGTTGCTGGTGTTGTGAACTACATCCTGCGTACTGACTTTGACGGCCTTCAGCTGGACGCGTTCGTCACCGATCCTGAAATGCGCGGCAATGGCGGACAGCAGCAGGTCTACTCTGCGACGTTCGGCGTTTCCAACGACCGTGGCTTCATGAGCTTCGCCGCTGAATTCTCTCAAGTTCAGGGCTTCTCTCGTGGCGACCTCGGCAGCTTCTATGAGCCATATTCTGGCGGCTGTATCTCCACCTATGTTCAAGGTGCGAGTGGCGAGATCTATGACGCATGTGGCGGCTCTTTCGGTGCCGGTGCTGTTTCACAGACTCCTCTGGGCTTCCTCGGATATGACCCAATCGGCGGCGGCGATGCCGACCTGCCAAACGGCTTCTTCCGTATTCCGATTTCAGCAGACCTGCTGACCCCGGATAGCCCGAACGGCCAAGCGCTGCTTCTGTTCCCAGAAGAACTGGATGCGAACATCGCACCAAACTTCCAGCGTCTGACCCTGTACTCCGTTGGTGAGTACAACCTGAACACTTACGGCAACATGACTGCGTACTACGAAGCGTCTCACGCCCTGCGTGAAACGACCAACAGCACGTCTGGTCAGGGCCGTGTTCGCTTCACTGGCGATTACGCACTCAACCCATTCGGGTTCGGCGGCACGCTGTACTTCAACAACCAGTTCGACACATTCACTGAGGTTGCTCAGACCCGTGTCATCGGTGGTGTGAAGGGCGACCTGCCATTCCTGGATGACTTCGGTTCGCTGAAGAACTGGGGCTATGACGTTTATGCAAGCTACAGCCGTTCAAACGGTGATGACAGCATTCGCGGCATTCCTTACTTCCCGCGTCTGGAGCAAACCCTCGCCAACACAACTGTTGACCCGGTCACCGGCGAAGCAAGCTGTGCGTCACGCGGCGTTTCTGGCGAAGGTCAAACCATTGACTGTCGTCCGCTGAACTTCTGGGACCCAACCTTCATTCTGACAGGTCGTTTCTCTGACGAAGCAGACAACGAGTACTTCTTCCCGAACCGCATCACCAACACTGTTGTTGAGCAGGTCGTCTACTCTGGCTACCTGTCTGGTGAAGTGTTCGAACTGCCAGCTGGCCCAATCGGGGCAGTTATCGGTGGTGAGATGCGCGAAGACATCATCGAAACGCGTACAGACGTTGGTACGGCTGGCGGCGAATTCTTCGGATTCTCCTCTGACCCAGGTTCCAACGGCGACCGTACGCTGATGGAAGCTTTCGGTGAGATCGAGATCCCGCTCTTGAAAGATCAGCCGCTCGCAAACGAGCTGACGATCAACCTCGCGGGTCGCTACACCAACGAAAGCAACTTCGGTGAAGAAACCACTTACCGTATTCAGGGCCAGTACGCTCCAGTCGAATGGCTGCGTGCACGTGCTAGCTTCGGTACTTCGTTCCGCGCACCAAACGTTGGTGAGCAGTTCGGTGGTCGTGTGGTTGGCTTCGGTAACCCGAACGACCCATGTCGTACACCTGGTCTGACCGTTCCATTCGGCGACTACGATAACGACCCAAGCACGCCTGAAACACGTGAGTACCAGCCACAGCTGGAAAACCGGACCCAGGTTGTTCTGGACAACTGCCTCAACGGCGGTGGCCCATTCAACATTGCACCGACCAACCCATTCAACCTGGGTATTGGCGGTCTGGGCACGACCAACCCGGTCTTCTTCGGTTCACCAACTCAAGTCGCCAGCGGTTCTAACCCGAACCTGAAAGCTGAGACTTCTGAAGCACTCGCTGGTGGTATCGTCTTCGAACAACCTTGGTTCGACGAATTCGATCTCCGCTTCTCTGTGTCTTACTATGACATCGAGATCATCGACGAAGTTGCTAACCTGACAGCTGCCGATATCGTTGCTGCATGTTACAACTCTGTCGGTCTGAGCGATCCTCAGTGTGAGTTCGTAACCCGTACGCCTCGCGTACCAGGTGACGAAACATCTGGTGAAATCACGTTCGTTGAAGCGCTGAACCAAAACCTTGACCAGCGCAACACACGCGGCGTCGACTACAACCTTGAATTTGATTATGACATCAACGTTCCAGGTCTCGACGGCGAAGTGAACTACTCCTTCATCGGTCGTGCAACGAACACGCTGGAACAGATTGCTCTCGAAGCAATCGTTGGCGGCTTCGACGAGAACGATAACCTCGGCGAGTACGGCAACCCAGAGTGGCGTTTGAACCTCACCAACATCTTCGAATACAATGACTGGTCGTTCCTGTGGCAGACCCGCTACATCGACAGCATGATCGAAGATAACATCGCAGCTCAGCGTAACGAGCAGACCACATCCTTCTTCAGCCCGTGTGTTCAGGCTGGCGACGGACCATGTCTGCAGTTCGATGACCTGGATGATTACTGGGTACACGACATGTCTGTACGCTACGAGACCGGTACTTGGGTCATCCGTGGCGGTATCAGCAACGTCTTTGACGATGAGCCACCGCTCACCACGAACAACGGTCTGAACCTGCTCGGCGGGATCGGATACGACCTCGGCGGTCGCACCGTGTTCATGAACGTCACGAAGGCATTCTAAGACTGTTCGACGATCTCGTCGTAAACACTTAGATCCAAACAAAGATGCCCGTATCGACTTGTCGGTACGGGCATTTTTTTGTCCTGACATGAGCTGCAAAATGTCTGTTCACGACTTCGTTGAGCGCGTTGCCTTGAGCCGTGGCTTATGATTATTTTGCATCATCAGGGACAGAGGAAATTCGAGAGATGATGAAATACTTGGCCGCCATTGCGGCGTGCAGTCTGTTGCCATTTGCGAGCCACGCAATGCCAGAACCAATCCCGACAGAAGTCTGGGCGGATACCACTCAGGTTCGCTCGCTGGACATGTCACCAGACGGCAAACGAATCGCCATGCTGATGCGCCGGGATCGCGGCGCCGAACATGAGGTGCTGATTTTCGACACCGACGATATCCAGGGCAGCATCAAGGCCATCGAGGCCGAAGGCCTGGAACCGGAAAACCTGCAATGGGTCAACAAGGACTATCTCGTCATAAACTTCATTCTGGAGCAAACCGACAGAGACGGTCGCCCGGCCTTTTTCCGCCGGACCGCATCCTACAATGTGAACACCGAAGAGTGGATGTCGCTGATCAAGACAACCAGCCGCCCCAACCCACGTGACCCGATGGGACAGTTCATGGGCAAGCTCGGCATCGGGCAGGTCGTCAACACGCTGCGGGACGAACCGAACCATGTGCTGGTGTCTCACACCGAAAAGGCCGGCCGCTCGCCGAACTATTATCGGACCAATGTCAAAACCGGAGCACGCGTTCAGACCTTGCGCGGCGGCGGGCGATTCTCCAGCTTCACGTTTGACCGTGACGGCAATGCCCGCGGCGCCCAGGAATATGATGCGGCGCAGAATCGCATCGTCACATACGCACGTGAATCCAATCAGGATGATTGGGTCGAAATCGGATCCCTGGATGCCGACAAACGTGACGAGTTCGGCCTGTCCGGATTCTACGACGCACAACGCCCGCACATTGCCACTGTGCTCGCCACCGTACCAGGCGGTAACAACACAGCCGCGTATGAAGTGAACATTCGCACCGGTGAGCGCGAGATGGCGTTCGCCATTGAAGGCTATGACATTATCGGCGTGTTACCGTCGCCGCGCCTGGCCGATGGCTCGAAAATCGTTGGCTACAGCTATAGCGACAAGGAAGGCCCGAAGCGTTACTATCTCGATGGTGAGATGAACGCCTTGCAGAGCGGCCTGGAACAGGCATTCCCGAACCGGATCGTTCGGATCGTGCGCGTCTCCGATGATGGACAGACTGTCCTCGCCTATACACGCGGACCACAAGACGCCGGGACCTGGTATCTGGTCAAGGATGGCAAGGTTGCGCCCGTGATCACGGCCAATTCCGAAATCCCGAAGGCAGGCCTGTCGCCCACCACGCTGCTCGAATACACCGCGCGCGACGGCATGGAACTGGTCGGCTATGTCACCGTACCAGCGAATGCGGAAGGCCCGCTTCCAGCCATTGCCATGCCACATGGCGGTCCATGGGTAAGAGACAATCTCGATTATGATGAGTGGGCCCAGATGCTCGCCAACCAGGGCTATGTCGTGTTCCAGCCGAATTATCGCGGCTCGGACGGACTCGGCAAAGATTACTGGATCGCTGGCGACAACAAGTGGGGCCACGAGATGCAGGACGATGTCGAAGACGGCATGAACACGCTGGTCGAACAGGGCATCGCCGATCCCGACAAGCTGGCAATCTTCGGCTGGAGCTATGGCGGTTACAGTGCCTTTGCCGCGGCCACGCGCGAAGATCCGATGTTCAACTGCATGGTCGCCGGTGCCGGCGTGTCAGACCTCAGCCGCATCCGTGGCGGCTTGTCTGGCAGTCGCTTCGCGCGTCGTTTCCAGAAGCCAACAATCTCTGGCATCTCGCCAGTCGATGAGATCGACAAGGTCAGCAAGCCGATGCTGATCGTTCACGGTGACTTTGATTCGACGGTTCCGGTTGAGCACAGCCGCCGCTTCGTCGAGCGCCTGAAGAACAAAGGCGCAGACTACAAGTACATCGAGATCATCGACATGGCCCACAGCCCGCTCGAATATGATCAGAACATGCAATGGTTCCCGGACCTGTTCGAGTTCTTCGACACCAAGTGCGGGTTCTAGGACACCGAGACACACCAATTCAATCGGGCGGCTCCCAGGAGCCGCCCTTTTTTATGTCCGGCGCTTTAATCCGGCGCTGCGATCTCCGAACCACCAGAGGGTGGCAGCGGTGGCAGCGAAGGTGGTGGTCTCGATGATGTTGGCGCGCTGGTCAGCATTGGCGCTGAACCAGACGGCGATTGTGATCGCCCAGAGCAGGACGGTCAGCGCGGGTCTGGTCATGGCGCGCACGGCGTTGACCCACTTGAAGCTTGGCGCGATTGCAGCCGCGGCGGCGAGGCTCGCCTCGAGGCCAGCCCAACTCCCCTCCGCCTGGGTGATCGCAAGCTCGGCTTCGGTCTCCTGTGCAGCGGCGGTTTGTTGCAGCTTCAGCAAGTCTGTTTCGTGTGCCCATCGACGCTCTTCGTGTGCGATCGTCTGACGGCGTTCGAAATAGGTCACAATCCTGCCAAACGTCGTGCCGACCAGCCCGAACAGCCCGCCGCCCGCCGCGCTTGCGGCAACCCCGATGATGTCTGCCATAGTTCTCGGCTCCCTTTGTAAAACCACGTCGCGCGGCGCGTCCGTCCATCGAGGTGAAGAAAGGTGCTCGCCAGACCGATGCCGGCGAAGCCCGCAGCCGTCGCTGCGTCCAGCAAGCGCATGCGGTCATGCCCTCTGAGCGCGATATCGGCTGCGATGCGTTTGTGCTGTGAGTGCGGCGCGCCGCCCGCGGCGGCGTTCCACAAGGCGCAGCGGTGACCAGACGTGATCTGGATCGGCGCGCCCATGCGCTGCCGTAAATCCTGCAATCGATCCAGGAAGACCGGATCGTGCCAGTAGGCGCCCGCGCAAAAGCGACCGGCGCAGCGGCAGGCGAGTTCTTCAGGCGCGAAATTTGGCCAACGCCACCTGGCGTTCAAGGCGTGTCGTGCATCTGCGCTGGTCTGGAAAAGCATCAGGCCTACCCTCATTTGCTGTGAGGATAGGCCTGCTCTGAATTCGGTCGGATTGACCCGGGATTTATGCCTTACGCGTCGGCCATGCTGAAGGCGCGGCGGTTCTGCAGCGCTTCGATGGCAGCGACATATTCGGCTTCCAGCTTGTCGACATATGCCGCGGTGCTCATCCGGGATTTGACTGCGCCAATCCCCTGCCCGCAGCCCCAGATATCTTTCCACGCCTTGGCTTCCTGATTGCCACCGGAGCCGAAATTCATCTTGCTCGGATCGCTTTCCGGCAGGTCATTCGGGTTCAAGCCGGCCTGGGCAATGGACGGCGCGAGATAGTTGCCGTGCACGCCGGTGAACAGGTTGGAATAGACAATGTCCTTGGCATCGCTCTCGACAATCATGTCCTTGTAACCGTCGACCGCATTGGCCTCGTCGCAGGAAATGAAGGCCGATCCGATATAGCCGAGATCTGCCCCCATGGCCTGGGCCGCAGCGACAGCGCCGCCATTGCCCATCGCGCCGGACAAGGCGAGCGGGCCGTCAAAGAATTCACGGATGTCCTGGATCAGCGCCAGCGGCGAAATCGTGCCGGCATGACCACCCGCCCCTGCGGCCACGGCGATCAGGCCGTCGGCGCCTTTCTCCAGGGCCTTGCGAGCAAAGATGGCATTGATGATATCGTGCAGGACGATGCCGCCATAGGAATGAATGGCGTCATTCACCTCGGTGCGAGCCCCCAGCGATGTGATCACCACTGGCACCTTGTATTTCACACACATTTCCACGTCGTGATCGAGACGATTATTGGTCTTGTGAACGATCTGATTGACGGCGAACGGTGCCGATGGACGGTCAGGGTTCTTCGCGTCATGCTCTGCCAGTTCCGTTGTGATCCGGTCCAGCCACTCATCAAGCTGGGCTTCGGGCCGCGCGTTCAGCGCCGGGAAAGATCCGACGATGCCCGCCTTGCACTGCGCGATGACGAGATCGGGATTGGAAATGATGAACAGCGGACTCCCGATAACCGGAATACGCAGATTTTGCAGGACGGGAGGTAGCGCCATAAGGGTGTCTCTCAATGCTTGCCGTTTACGTTAGCGACAACCTAGCTCCGGCGCGGCATTAAGCAAGCCCTTCCCGCACGGCATCGCGACCATATTTCCCGTAACGTAACGCTTGCCAGCGCGGGCTGAGTGGGCCAAATCCGCGAAGAGGGAATCCTACGAGGTCAGAGACGCATGGCAGACGGTACACTTTCATTGTCGAGCACGTTCGATGAGGCGACCGAAGCAGATTGGCTCGCGGCCGTCGAGAAAGCGCTGAAAGGCGGCGGCATAGAGCGCATCACACGCCAGACACGCGACGGCATCAAGATCCACCCGCTGTATCGCGAGACCGAATTCGAGAGCGGCTCGGACCTTCGCGGCACGCCGGGCGCAGCGCCGTACCTGCGCGGCGCCGTCGACACGCCCGATCCTTACCTGCCCTGGGACATCCGTCAGAGCTTCACCCACCCCGATCCTGCCGCGACCAATGCCGAAATCATGCGCGACCTGCAGCGCGGCGTGACCTCAGTACACCTTGGCGTCGAGTGTTCGGGCGCGCATGGCTGCATCATCACCAATCTCGACCAGCTTTCTGCGGCGCTGAAGGGCGTTCGCGCCGATCTTGCGACAGTATCACTGGGCCATCTCGGTGCCGGATCCGGCGCCAGCGCTGCCGGACTTCTCGCACTTTGGGCCGACCGACAAGACGATCCGGCAGCCCAGAAACTCGCGTTCAATATCTCACCCATCCGGCAGTTGATGGCGACCGGCAAGATTGGCGGCGGCGTCGATGCGGCGATGGCCAAGACCGCTGCGTTGGTCGACGCGCTGGCGGCCAGGTATCCGCTTGCGACCAGTCTCGAGGTTGACGCGCAGTCGGTGCACGAAGCCGGCGGCAGCGAGGCCCAGGAGCTTGGCGTGCTGATCGCGGGCGCTGTCGACCTGCTGCGCCGCCTTGATCAAGCCGGGCTCGCCCCGGCTGACGCCGCGCGGCAGATCCTGTTCCGTCTCGCGGTTGACGCCAATTACGGCATCGGCATCGCCAAGCTGCGCGCGGCGCGGCGTCTTTGGGCGCGCGTCCAGGAGGCGCTGGGGCTCGACCCGCAGCCCATGCAGCTGCATGCCGTCACCAGCGCCCGCATGCTGACCCGTTATGATGCCTGGGTGAACATGCTGCGCGGCACCGCGGCCTGCTTTGCTGCAGCCACCGGCGGCGCTGACATCATCACGGTGCGCGCTTTCAATGAGCGTTTCAGCGTGCCGGAAGAGCTTGGTCGCCGGATTGCCCGCAACACCCAGATCATGGCGATGGAAGAAAGCGGCCTCGGTCGTATCGCTGATCCGAGCGGCGGTGCCTGGTTCACCGAATCCCTGGCCGAGGATCTGGCAGAAGCAGCCTGGGCCGAATTCCAGCAGATCGAACGCGAAGGTGGCCTCGTTGCCAGCCTGACCGAGGGCAAGCTGCAAACGCGTATCGCCGAAAAACGTGCCGCCCTGATCAAGGATGTTGGTCGCCGCAAGATCCCGATCACTGGGGTCAGCGAATTCCCGCTGCTCGAAGAAATCGCCGCCCCTGTGGCTGACGTCCAGGCCCCGCCAGCCGGGGATGGTGTTGATCCGGCAGGTGTCCAGGCCTTGCTGCCGGCGTTTGAAACCAGCGCTGGCGCCGACACCATTGCCGAGCCGCTCGACTGGATGTCCGTTGCCGCGCCGTTCGAAGATCTGCGCGATCGCGCCGAGGCGCATCTGAACGCGACCGGCAGCCGCCCGGCCATCTTCCTCGCCACGCTCGGCCCGCTGGCAGAGCACACGGCCCGCGCCGACTTTGCGCGCAATTTCTTCGCCGCAGGCGGGGTCGAAGCGAAAGCCGCCCCGGTGCCGCCGGAAGGCCCGTCCGAACTCGCCGCCGCGTTCCAGGCCAGCGGCTGCAAGATCGCTGTCCTGTGCGGCAGCGACAAGCGCTATGCCGAAGCCGCTGAAGCCGCCGCCAAGGCCCTGAGAGAGGCCGGCGTCGTCGCGCTCTGGCTGGCCGGCAAACATCAGGCCGAAGGCGTTGACCGGCATGTCTTCATGGGCGCGGATGTGGTCCACGAACTGACCCTGGCGCTGGCTGAACTGGGAGTGAAATAGATGACCAAGTTTCCCGATTTCACCAGGCTCGATCTCGGCGCGCTCGAAGGCGCCCCTGCCTCCGCCCGCCCGCGCACGCTGACCACGCCGGAAGGCATCGACCTCGCCGCCGCCTACAGCGCCGCCGATACCAAGGGCCTCGATTTCCTCGATGATTATCCTGGCCTCGCGCCGTTCGGGCGTGGGCCCTACCCGACCATGTATACGCAGCGGCCATGGACCGTGCGCCAATATGCGGGCTTCTCTACCGCCGAAGACTCGAATGCCTTCTATCGCCGCAATCTCGCCGCCGGCCAGAAAGGCCTTTCCGTCGCCTTCGACCTCGCCACCCATCGCGGCTATGACAGCGATCATGTCCGGGTCAGCGGCGATGTCGGCATGGCCGGCGTGGCGATTGACAGCCTCTATGACATGCGCACGCTCTTTTCCGGCATTCCGCTGGACCAGATGTCCGTCTCGATGACGATGAATGGCGCTGTGCTGCCGATCATGGCGCTGTACATTGTCGCCGCCGAAGAACAGGGCGTCGGGCCGGACAAGCTCGCCGGCACCATTCAGAACGATATTCTGAAAGAGTTCATGGTCCGCAACACCTATATCTATCCGCCCAAGCCGAGCATGCGGATCATTTCGGACATCTTTGCCTACACGTCGCAGAACATGCCGAAATTCAACTCGATCTCGATTTCCGGCTATCACATGCAGGAAGCTGGCGCGACGGCAGATCTCGAGCTCGCTTACACGATCGCCGATGGCATTGAATACATGCGCGCCGGGGTCAATGCCGGGCTTGATGTCGACGCGTTCGCGCCGCGCCTCAGCTTCTTCTGGGCGATTGGCATGAATACGTTCATGGAAGTTGCCAAGATGCGTGCCGCGCGCCTGATCTGGGCCAAGCTGGTGAGCGAGGAATTCTCACCGAAGAACCCGAAATCCACATCGCTGCGGACCCATTGCCAGACCTCCGGCTGGTCCCTCACCGCGCAGGATGTCTACAATAATGTCATCCGCACCTGCCTCGAAGCCATCGCCGCTGCGGGCGGCCAGACGCAGAGCCTGCACACCAATTCTTTCGACGAAGCCCTCGCTTTGCCGACTGATTTCTCGGCCCGCATCGCCCGCAACACGCAGCTCTTCCTGCAACAGGAAGGCGGCGCCGCGCAGACCATCGATCCATGGGGCGGCTCCTATTATGTCGAGCGCCTGACCCATGACCTCGCCGCCAAGGCACTGGAACACATTGCCGAAGTCGAAAAGCTCGGCGGCATGCGCAAGGCGATCGAGGAAGGCATTCCGAAACTGCGCATCGAGGAAGCCGCGGCCAACACACAGGCCCGCATCGATAGCGGCGAACAGACCGTGGTCGGCGTCAACAAGTTCCTGCTCGACGAGGAGGAGGAAGTCCCGGTCCTGAAAGTCGACAATGCGACCGTGCGCCGAATGCAGCTCGACAAGCTGGCCCGCCTGAAATCAGATCGCGACCAGGCCGAAGTCGACGCCAAGCTCGACGCCATTGCCACCGCCGCCGCGGGGACCGAAGGCAACCTGCTCGCCCTCGCTGTGGATGCCGCGCGCGCCAAAGCCACAGTCGGCGAAATCTCCGAAGCCGTGGAGCGCAGCCAAGGCCGCCACAAGGCCGTCATCCGCTCGATCAAGGGCGTCTATGGCGCCGGGGTGAAGACCACTGACCGCGCCAAGCAGGCTGTCAGCCTGGCCGAGGCGTTTGAAGCCAAGCATGGCCGCCGCCCGAAAATCTACATCGCCAAGATGGGCCAGGATGGCCATGATCGCGGCCAGAAAGTCGTGGCATCGGCGCTGATGGATCTCGGCTGGGAGGTCGAAATCGGCCCCCTCTTCCAGACCCCGGAAGAAGCCGCCAAGGATGCCCGCGCCGCGGGTGTCGACATTGTCGCCGCCTCGTCCCTCGCCGCCGGGCACCTGACCCTGGTGCCGGAACTGAAACGCGCCCTCGGCAATGAAGGCGCGGCCGCGACCAAGATCATGGTCGGCGGTGTCATCCCACCGCAGGATTTTGACGCGCTCTACGCGGCCGGCGCCGTGGCGATCTTTCCGCCCGGCAGCGTAATTGCCGATTGCGCCGTGACCATGCTCGACGCGCTCGATGGCGAGGATGACGGCATGCAGGCGGCGGAGTGACGGACGGTCTTTCCAACGCCGGTTATGCGGCGGAAGCCAACCGCCTTCTGGTGCGGTATGAATCTCGTGACCCGGCGGGCATTCACGCCCCCTGGGTCCATTTCTTTCCAGACCCACCCGCCCGCATTCTCGACGTGGGCGCAGGCACCGGGCGTGACGCCGCCTGGTTCGCCTCGCTCGGGCATTCTGTCCTCGCCGTCGAGCCGACCGATGCCCTGCGTGCAGGCGCGGCCAAGCTGCACCCGGACCCGAAGATTGAATGGCTGGATGATATCCTGCCGCACATCCCGCACGTGATGGCGCGCGGCGAGACGTTTGACCTGATCCTGATGCATGCGGTCTGGATGCACCTGACGGAAGCCGAGCGCGCTGACGGCATGACCCATATTGCCGCACTGCTGGCGCCGGGCGGACGGGTTGCGATGAGCCTGCGACATGGCGAAGTCCCGGAAGGTCGCCGCATGTTCGATGTCACCGGTGACGAGACCGAAACGCTCGCCACCGCGAACGGGCTGACCTGTCTTTATCGCGAGCGGGCTGAATCGATCCAGGCCGAGAACCGCGCCAATCAGATTGAATGGACCAAGCTGGTCTTCGAAAAGACCTGACACGAGGACAGGCTTTTCAAGCCTCCGCATCCGGTCCATCCTCGCGCCGACAAAGCGGAGGGAATGATGGACGATTATGCAAGCTATGATGCGATGGGCCTGGCCGAGCTGGTCCGCCAGGGCCAGGTCAGTGCGAGCGAATTGCTGGGCGAAGCGGTCAGCCGCGCCGAGGCCGCGCAAAAGGACCTGAACTGCTTCTCGGCCATGTTCCCCGATTACGCGGAAAAGCAGATCGCCGATGAGTTGCCCGATGCCCCATTCGCCGGTGTGCCGATGGCCGTAAAGGATCTCGGCTTCGAGATAAACGGCCTGCCCATCACCAATGGCTCACGGGCCTTCAAGGGGCACGTCGCCCAGCATGACAGCGTGATGTGCGCGCGCTACAAGGCCGCCGGCTTCACCTTGTTCGGGCAGACGACCAGCCCCGAATTCGGCCTGACCACGACGACAGAAAGCTCGCTTTACGGCCAGACCTGCAATCCCTGGGACACGACCCGCACGTCTGGCGGTTCATCCGGCGGCGCCAGCGCGACCGTGGCCGCTGGCGTGATCCCGCTTGCCCATGCCAGTGATGGCGGCGGCTCGATCCGGATTCCGGCGGGCTGCACCGGCCTGTTCGGCATGAAACCGTCGCGCGGCCGCACCCCGATGGGCCCATTGACGACCGAAGGCTGGAATGGCCAGTCGACCCATCATGCGGTCTCGCGCAGCGTTCGCGACAATGCCGCCTTGCTGGACCTGACCCATGGCAAGGAGATCGGATCGCGCTATGACGCGCCGCATGAAGGCCGCGCCTATCTCAGCGCGCTGGACAGCGATCCGAAGCCGCTCAAGATCGCACTCTGGGACACGGCACCGAATGGCACCAAGCCGGATGCCGACGCCGCCGCAGGCCTGCAGGCCACGGCGAAGCTGCTGCAGGATCTTGGCCACACAGTTGAGATTGACGGGCCGGAATTTGACGGCGAAGCGCTCGGCAAGGGCCTGATGGTGACCGTCTCGGCGGCGATTGCCATGGTCATGGAAGCCCGCGGCGCAGCGCTGGGGCGTGAGCTTGGCGCGGATGATATGGAGCCGATCACGGCGCGCTTTGTCGAGATCGGCAACGCGATGCCGATGAAAGAGTTGATGAAAGCCACGCAATCCTCGATCACGGCAGGCCTCGTCTATGATCGATTCCTGGTCGAGGGCGGCTATGACATGATCCTGTCGCCAACCATCTCGCGGGCACCGGACAAGCTTGGCGTGCTGTCGCTCGCGCCTGCGAGCATGGATGGATATACCGAAGCCGTGACCTCGTTTGCTGCCTGGTGCGCGATCTCGAACCAGGCAGGCTCGCCAGCCATGTCGGTGCCCTTGCACTGGACCGAAGACAATCTGCCAATCGGAATGATGTTCGGGGCTCGCTGCGGCCAGGAATGGGAATTGTATCAACTGGCCGGACAGCTGGAACGGGCCGCGCCCTGGGCGGATCGCAAACCGCCGGTCTGGGTGGGATAAACTTGATGAGTGAGCTGAAGACCCATTCTGGTGGATGCCATTGCGGCGCGGTGCGGTTCGACGTCGAATTGCCGGATGCTTTCGAAGTCGAGGATTGCAACTGCTCGATCTGTGCGATGAGCGGCAATATCCATGTCATCGTTCCGGCCTCGCGGTTCCGGCTGCTCAAGGGTGACGACAATTTGAGCGAGTACACGTTCAACACAGGCGGCGCCAAGCACCGCTTCTGCAAGACCTGCGGGATCAAGAGCTTCTATGTCCCGCGCTCAAACCAGGACGGGTTTGCCGTCACCTGGCGGTGCCTCGATGACTGGATGGATCTCGACGTGACCGTGAACAAGTTTGACGGTCAGAACTGGGAAGCCAATGCGGGCGCACTGGCGCACAAGTCGCAGACTTAATCGCGCGGCGGGCCGGGTCGCGGTGGCGGTGGTCGGCGCTCGCCATCGCGCGGACCACCGCGTGGCCCCCGCCTGTTGAGATCGCGAATGATGGCTCTGCGCTGTTCCAGGGTCAGTGATCCAAACTGGTTCGCCAGGACGTCATGCATCTTGGTGTTCATCGCAGCATCCGCGTCGCGCAGCTGGCGGAACCCTTCGCGCACAGCGTCGGCATCATAGACATCAGCGGCCAGAAGCCGGCTCAGCGCCCGTCGCGCCTCTCGGACACGGACACGTTCCGGACGGGACTCACGAAACGCTTCGCGGAAGGCCTGTCGCACCACATGTCGCTGATCCTCCGGCAAGGACCGATCGATGCCGCGGATCAGGGCCTGCTCGCTGCCACCCGGTCCACCACCGGGCGGCGGCCCGGCCTTGCGCTGGCCCAGCCCGCCACCAATGATCAAGCCGATCAGCAGCGCGTTCGCGATCAGGGAGACCACGAGCCAAATCGGTAATCTGGAAGTGTTTGTGTCGCTCATCCCCTACTCCAAACTCACCCAGTCTTCGCCGCCGTCCAGGCCGAAGGCAGCATAATAAGCGCTGTCAGCCTGATCGTATCCGATACCTGTCGACGCATAAGCATAACCGCCAACCAATCCCATGACCAAACTTGCAAGCGCCGCACCAGCAGGCCAGCGCACACCTTGCGGGAACAGTATTGCAGAGAGTCCCTTCAGCACGCCAGTCGCAGCGGGTTTCGCGGTCGGAGCTCCAGCGAGGATGGTCTCCGCCAAGGCGGCCGGCGGCTCCGGCACATCCTCGGTTTCCAGCAACCGGTCCAATGCCTGCGCGTCGGCCAATGCCGCCTCAAAGGCATCCGGGTCAGCCGCGATCAGCGCCGCCGCAGCGTCGCGCTCGTCTTCCGGCCAGCTCATCGGCGCCGCGCCATAGGCGGCGATGAGTTCCAGTACGCGGTCAGTCGTCATGTCAGTCACCGTCATCATCCATCCTTCGCCAGTTCAGAACCGAGGCTCGCGCGCAAGGTTCGTCGTGCACGGGCCAACAGGCTCTCCAGGGCACGGACGCCGACATCCATTGCGGCGGCCGCTTCAATATTGCTCATGCCCTCAAGCGCACACAGCGTCAGGGCTTCTCTTTGTCTTTCCGGAAGCGCAGCAATCTTGTCCGCGATCCCATCAATGCCCTGTTGCGATGCCAGGGCTTCATCAGGTCGTAAGGCCATGTCCACGCGCTCCGGCAATTCGTCCATCAGGACAGGTTTTTTCTTGCGCAACCGATCGCGGCAGAGGTTCAGCGCAACCGTGCAGGCCCAGGTCGAGAACTTTGCCCGCGGCTGCCAGTCCGGGAGCGCCTTCCAGGCACGGAGGAAGGTTTCCTGCGTCACGTCTTCCGCCTCGGCGCGATCCTGCAGCATGCGATAGGCGACGCGAAAGACAATCGGCATGGTCCGATTGACCAGCGCAGCTTGTGCTGCACGGTCCCCGCTCGCCGCCTTGGCGATCTGATCGCTCTCGTTGATCCCGGACACGCGATTAATCTAACGGATTCCCTGGCAAGCGCGAGTGGGAGGAGGTCTCGCACTTGCCGCGGGAATAAAAGGCGGTTGAGTAAGGGCCGCCTCCGCAAACTATCCCCGGCGTCCGAAACCGCGTTTGCCGCGGCGTTCACGCATTTTCTCTTTCATCGCCTCGCGTTCGGCTTCGGTGATGACGCCATCGCCATCCGTATCCATGCGCGAGAACATCCGATCGAGCCGGGCATCGGCATGGCTGGCATGCTCTTCGGCTGACACCACGCCATCGCCATTCGCATCCAGCTTGGCAAAGCGCCGGTTTACGCGGGCTTCGCGCTTGCGTTCGCGCTCTGCTGCCGCAAACGCTTCAAACTCTTCCGCAGAGACCAGATTGTCACCATTGGTATCGGCGGAGCTGAATCGCTCGGCCCGGTGGGCGGCGAATTCGTCCTTGGTCAGGTTGCCATCCTGATTGGCATCGACCGCTTCAAGGCGGCCATCCGGACCCCCGGACTTGCCATGGTCATCGGCCATCGCCGAATAGGTTACGCCCGCCATACCAAGGGTGATCAGGGCTGCAATCGTCAGTTTTTTCATATCTTCGAGCCTTTCTTTTGAACTCAAAGATAAAACGGATGTCATCTTCTAATCCGTCGCCAGGTTTCCGATTTTCTGCACAAACATCGCAGCCACGCGCTCGGTCGTCTTCGACAAGCGGTCCGACAGGGCGTCGAAATCATCCGCCCCGACCGCCCGGCACAAGCGATCCTTCAGCCCGCTGGACAGGTCATCCTCACCAATCGCCCCCTCATGGGCCATGCGCTGAACCTGTTGCAGGGCCTGCAAAAAGGCGAATGCGTCCGACATCAGGGCATGTTCCTCCGCCGTCCATTCAGAGGTCTCGACCAGCTGGCGATGCGCGGCGATCAGTTCGGGGCGCAAGGTCTGGGCCGTGCCGGCGGTCAGGATTGCGTGCTGGGTGATGAATTCCAGGTCAACCAGCCCCCCGGTCATCATTTTCAGATCCCAGTGCCCGCCCGCGGGTTTGTCCCGCAGCAAGCGGCGGCGCATGTCGAGAATGTCCGCAGTGCGCGTGTCGGCATCGCCATGATGGATGATCCGTTCAGCAATCGCGGTCACACGGTCGCCCAGAGACGCATCCCCGGACATCACCCGCAGGCGCGTCAGCGCCATATGTTCCCAGGTCCAGGCGTCGTCGCGATGATAACGCTCAAACGAGGCAATCGAAGTCGCCACCGGACCGGCGCGACCAGACGGACGCAGGCGCATATCGACCTCATACAATCGCCCTTCCCCGGTTTCGGCCGACAGCGCCGTGATCAGGCGCTGGGTGAACCGGGTGAACCATTTCTGGGCATCATCGGTGTCATCCGGATCGAAGATGACCAGCACATCGAGATCAGACTCCGCCGTCATCTCGCGCCCACCGAGCTTGCCGAGGCCGATGACGCACCACGCCCCGGGCGGCGGCCCGAAGCGGCGAACCGTTTCATGTTCGGCGAGCTGGCTCATCAGGCTGATGCAGGTGTCGGCGAGTTCGGTCCATTTCGCCGCCGCATCGCTGGCCTTGATCTGACCATGCAGGAGCTGGTGCCCGATCAGAAAGGCGCGTTCGCCGTGCCAGCGCCGGACCAGCTCCATGCCGGATTCGAAATCCGTATCCTCATCCATCACCGGCGTGTCCTTGCGGTCGGACACGAAGAGCAGCGCTTCCAGCAAGCCGGGACGCCGCGCCAGGATGTCGGCAATGCGCGGGGCAATGGCCAGGGTCGTCACCAGGTCATCCATCAAGGCGGTTTCCGCGACCAGCATGGACAAGACCTGGACGCCAGAGCGGAGACCTTCAAAGAACCGGCTGAACCGGCGGAAGGCTTCATCCGGCTCACCGGTGCGCCCCATCGAGGCCAGCAGGTCCGGCAAGATCGTGGTCAGCAGTTCACGCCCGCGCGTCGTGCGGGTTGCCGGCGTGCGCCCCCGGTGCCATTGCCGGATCGACTCGATCACGAGATCAGGTGACTTGAAGCCGAGATGGGTCAGCGTCTTGACCGTCTCCGGGTCATTGTCGACGCCGGTGAAGACGAGGTTGCCATCGACTGCGCTTTGCGTTTTCAGCGCCTCATCGGCAAACAGGGCGCGATAATGATCGTGCACGCATTGCCGTGTCTCGGTCAGCGCCTTGTCGAAGGCGTCGAGCGAGGCATAGCCACACAGCGCGGCAACCCCGGCGCGGCGGGTTTCGAAACTTGGCAATGTGTGGGTCTGCGCGTCATCCAGCATCTGAATGCGGTGCTCGGCCATGCGCAGCGCGTCATAGGCTTGCGACAGTTCCGTTGCTGATTCCGGCTCAACCACGCCAAGCTCCACCAGGCGCTGCAACCCTTCCAGCGTCCCTCGTACCCGCAGGGACGGATTGCGACCGCCGAGAATGATCTGCTGCGTCTGCACGAAAAACTCGATCTCTCGAATGCCGCCGGGACCCAGTTTCACGTCCGGTGCTGTATCGTGGAGCGACTGCGCCCCGACTTTCGCATTGATCATGTTCTTGATCGCGTGGACGTCGGCGATCGCCCAGTAATCCAGGTGCCGCCGCCAGACGAAAGGTTCCAGGGCTTGGATGAAGGCGGCGCCAGCCACATCGTCGCCGGCCGCGCAACGGCCCTTGATCCAGACCATGCGCTCCCAGTTCTGACCGACGCTTTCATAATAGAGCTCAGCCCGCCGGGTCGACACAGCCACGGGCGTCGAGCTCGGATCCGGCCGCAGCCGCAAATCGGTCCGGAACACGTAGCCATCCGAGGTGCGATCATCGAGCAAGTTGATCGCGCGGCGCACGCACCGCATCGCGGCATCGTCAGGGTCTCGGTCTCCGCCGTCAAATTTTTCTGCATCGAAGAACACGGCGATGTCGATGTCGCTGGAATAATTGAGTTCGAACGCCCCCATTTTCCCGAGCGCGACGGCGAACAGGCCATTTCCGGTCAACCCGCGTTCTTGCAGGGCAAGGCGCAAGGCCGCCTGCAAAGCGGCATCGGCGAACTCGGTGATATGCCGCGTCGTGGTCGACAACGCATACTGGCCGCAAAGGTCCCCGGCCGCGATGGCGAGATGCGCCTGTTTCTTGGCGAGGCGCAAGGCCGCAGCCGGGTCTGCGCCATTCAATCCGGCCTGCTGGCACACGGCGTGCGCCGCGCGTAGAAGCGCATCCGGGTCTTCATAACCCGGAATGGTTTGCATCAATTTCGCGAGGTATGGCGCGTGCGCCGCCGCGTGCTCGATGGCGTCGCCGGGGTGTTCGGAAAGGGCGACGGGAGTCAGCAATGGGTGTTCCTAGCGCTTCGGTGTAAACGTCAGAATCGCTTTTAAGCCAACATCCTGATCACCGCGAGTCAGAGAAAAATGTCCGGAGTGAAGCTCGACCACGGCCTCGACCATGGCGAGCCCAAGCCCGGAGCCCGCCTGCGTTCGCGCTTCATCGAGACGCACAAATCGCTCTTTGACGCGTTCGAGGTTTTCCTTCGGGATCCCCGGCCCGGTATCGGCGACGACGACTTCAATCTGATCGTCTCGCAGCGACGCATCAAGGTGGATGCTCTCGCCCGACGGCGTGTATTTGACGCCATTGTCGAGCAGGTTCGAAACCGCCTGGGCCATCAAGGTTCGGTCGCCGAGCATTTCCAGCCCGCGTTCGATGTTCGATGTGAACGTGATCCCGGCATCCTCACAGGCCGGCTCGAACAGTTCTGCCATCTCTTCGCACAGTTCGGTCAGGTTGAGCGGCACCAGCTTGCCTTCGGCGCCTTCATTGACCCGCGACAGGCGCAGGATGGCATTGAAGGTGGCGAGCACATTGTCGACTTCCTCAACCGTCTCGGCCAGGGTCTCGCGCGCGGTAATCTCGTCAATCGGTCCGCGCAACCGGGCCTCCAGCTGATTGCGCAGGCGCGACAAAGGCGAGCGCAGGTCATGGGCAATCGAGTCGCCGGCATGACGCGTCGCCGCCATCAGGGTTTCGAGTTTGGCGAGCATTGCATTGAGTTGTTCCGCGAGGCGGTCAAATTCGTCGCCGGACACGCCTACCGGCGCGCGCAGCGAGAGATCGCCCGACATCACGCCTTCTGCTGTCCGGGTCAGGCTCTCTGCCCGGTGCGCCGCATAGCGTGCACTGAAAAACCCGCCCAGCAGGGCCAGCAGGAATCCGATTGGCGCGGCCGTCGCCACCGCGCGCGTAATTCGGTTCACCTGCCTGACGCGCTCATCCATCTTGATGCCGACCAGCAGCACGCTGTCATCGCCAAGTCGAACGATACGGCCTTCGATCGGGGTAATCGTCGACCCGCCTTCCGGGCCGGGCCGTTCAATCTCGAACGTGACGACGCGCGGTGTACCATAGTCTTCCAGTGGCTGGACCGGCATGCGCGGCATATCGCCGACAATGGTCCGGCCATTTGCATCTTCAAATTGATAGGTGAAATCGCGGAGATCGACCAGGACGCGCTCAAGTAGCGACTGTTCCAACCGTGTTGGTCCACCGGTGTTCCAGGCGACAGCAAGCGTCCGGAACTCGGCTTCCAGCCGCGACTTGGCATCCGCCCGAATGGTCCCGACCGTTGCCTGAAAAAGGTATGCAAGCAATCCCGCTGAAAACAGCGCGAACAGAATGGAATAGACGAGCGCTAGCCGAAACGTCGTGGTTCGGACGAACGCGAACGGGCCTGATTTCATGCTTGCAGGCAGTAGCCTGCACCACGCACCGTCTGCAAGAGCGGTTGATCAAATTCTTTGTCGATCTTCGCACGCAGGCGCGAAATGTGGACGTCGATGACATTGGTCTGGGGGTCAAAGTGATAGTTCCAGACTTTCTCGAGCAGCATCGTCCGCGTCACGGTCTGACCGGCATGCCGCATCAGATATTCAAGCAGTTTGAATTCGCGCGGTTGCAGGTCGATCTTGGTCTCGCCGCGGGTCACCTTGCGGGCGAGGAGATCCATTTCCAGGTCTCCGACGCGCAGCACCGTCACCGGTGGCTCACCACTGGTCTGGCGACGGCCAAGCGCTTCGATCCGGGCCACCAGCTCTTCCGGCGCGAACGGCTTGGAAAGATAGTCATCCGCGCCGACTTTCAGGCCTTCAACACGATTGTCGACATCTGAAAGCGCCGACAGGAACAAGGCGGGCGTGGTGCCGCCACCATTGCGAAACTCCTCAACCAGTTGCAGGCCGGGCTTTTCCGGCAGCATGCGGTCGACGACAAGTGCATCAAACTGGTTTTCACGCGCGCGGCTCAATCCGCCGACGCCATCACCAGCGGTTTCGACGCTGTGCCCAGCTTCAGAAAGCACCTTTTCGATGAATTGAGCGTGCTCACGATCGTCTTCAATTACCAGGACGTGCATGTGTCGTCTCCTTCGCTTTACTCGTCTTCGTCGACGTCAACCGCCACGAAGCGTGTGCCTCGTTCATCATGAACCGCCAGCAAGAGGCGGTTGCGGTCGCTCGACCGGACTTCTTCCAACTCATCTTCCAACACGGAGATGCTGTCGAGTTTCTTGTAGTTAACATCCAGGATGGCCACGCCTTCGCGCAATCCGGCGTCGTACAGCACGCTGTCCTCGTCGAGGTCGACGACCAGCATGCCGAGTTCATCATCGCCGAGGCCGAGACGCTCACGGTCTTCATCGCTCAGCGATTTGAGGCTGACGCCCAATGGGCCATCCTCGCCGTCACGTGGCTCTGGCTCTGGCGTCACCGGCGCAGTTCCGCCGCGCCCGAGATTGGCCGGACGTTCACCGACGCGCACATCAATCACGCGGCGTTTGCCATCGCGATAGATTTCGAACTTGTTTTCGGACCCCGCCGCCAGCGCGCCGACGACGCGCGTCGTACTGGTGGCATCATCAACCTGGCGATTGTTGACCTTCACGATGATATCGCCGCGCTCCAGGCCGGATTTGTCCGCCGGGCTGCCTTCGGTCACCGTGGTGACGATTGCGCCGCGGGCTTCTTTCAGGCCGACCGCATCCGCCAGGTCTTCATTGACATTGCCAATGGTCACGCCCAACCAGCCGCGCGAAACGCGGCCTTCATTGATCAGGGTCGTTGTGACTTGATCAACCAGCTCTGACGGGATCGCAAAGCCGAGGCCAATCGATCCGCCCGTGGTCGAGGCGATCCAGGTGTTCACGCCGACAACGCGGCCATTCATGTCAAAGGTCGGTCCGCCCGAATTGCCGCGATTGATCGCGGCGTCGATCTGCAGATAGTCGGTATAGGACTGCGACCGACGCAAGTCGCCGGGCTCACCCACCGCCGAGACGATGCCTGCTGTTGCGGTGCCCGAGAATCCAAGCGGGCTGCCAACGGCCACGACCCAGTCGCCGCGGCGAAGATTTTTCGAAGAACCGAAATCGACATATGGATGCGGACCCGGGCTTTTCACTTTCAGCACGGCGAGATCGGTTTCAGCGTCCACGCCGACGAGCTCGGCTTCCAGAACAGATCCATTGTCAGTGGTGACCTCAATCTCGACGGCATTGTCGACGACGTGATTATTGGTGACGATGTGGCCCTCATCGGAGATGAAGAATCCGGAACCCTGTCCAAAGCCTTCGCGCGGCTGCGGGGCTTCCTCGCGCGGGATCAGTCCGAAACGCTCACCGAACTGTTCGAGATAGCGCTCACGATCGCTCAGCTCACGCTCGGTCAGTTGGATCTCTGTGCGCACGCGCACGCCGACAACCGCCGGACTGACCTGTTCAATCAGGTCTGCAAACGATACCGGTGCGCCGAGCGGGGCTTCAAGCGTAATCGGGTTGGCGTCGGCGTTTGGGAATTGAGGTCCGAGCAAAAAAGCGCCCATAGCGCCAGCGCCGACCAGACCTGCAACCAATGCATTTCGGGAAATGCCAAACAATTTCATCGACTTCCATGCCTCCAAAGATGTATTTGCACCTATCTGGTACGAAAATTACGAAAGTAACAGCCTAACACTCATTAAAGATCATTAAGCCGGATTTGTGGCGAGGCGTGTTTCCACTTTTGCCCCGTGTTCAAGCGTTCTGTGCACTGGACACCGATCTGCAATTTCGAGCAAGCGCTGGCGCTGTTCATGGTCGAGATCTCCTTCAATCTCGATCGAACGCGTGAACACGTCGATTCGGTCGCTCGGCTTGCAGTCGATGCAGTCATCGGCGTGTTTCTTGGCGTGTTCGAGACCGACCGAGACGCGGGCCAGCGGCCAGCCCTTGCGGTTGGCATACATGCGCAGCGTCATCGCCGTGCAGGCGCCCAGGCCGGCGCTCACCCATTCATACGGATCCGGCCCGGTTTCGGCGCCGCCGACGCGCTTCGGTTCATCGGCCAGGAAGCGTCGCCCGCCGATCAGGACCTCGTTCTGGAAGGGACCATTGGCGAGCGTTTCGCGCACCAGGACCTCGTGGCCTGACGGGTTCGGCGCCGCATCAACGGATTGCGCCTCGCCGACATAGCGCCCGGCCCAGCCTGAAATCACGTCAACAACAAAAGCGGCATCGTCCTTGCCGGTCAGCAAGTGATCGGCGCGATCGAGGCTGACAAAGCTCTTCGGGTGTTTCGCGGCGAGGAAGAGATTGGTCGCATTGTCGATCCCGACAACATCATCAGCTGGTGCGTGCAGGATCAGCAACGGTTTTTTCAATGCCGCTGCCGCGTCCTGAACCGTCGCGGCGCGCACATCTTCGAGGAAGGACCGGCTGAGCGTGAAGGGCCGGCCAGCAAGGTTCACCTGCGCCGCACCTTCGGCTTCAATCTCGGCGACGCTTTCCTTGAACTGTTCAACCACGTGACCGGCATCGGAGGGTGCGCCAATCGTCACGACAGCGTTGACGCCGTCCAGCTGACCCGCCGCCACCACCGTCGCCGCGCCGCCCAGCGAGTGGCCGATCATCAGCGTCACGGGCTTGGCCTGGCGCGCCATCCAGCCCGCCGCGGCCAACAGGTCAGACACGTTTGACGAAAACCCGCCCGTGGAGAAATCGCCGTCAGACTCGCCGAGCCCGGTAAAGTCGAAGCGCAGCACGCCAATGCCCTGCGCGGCCAGGCCGCGGGCGACGCGGCTGGCGGCCAGGCTCTTCTTCGAACAGGTGAAACAGTGGGCAAAGATCGCCCAGGCGCGGACGTCGCCATCCGGCGCTTCGATCACACCTGATAAGGTCTCGCCTTCAGCGTTTGAAAAAGTGACGCGTTCGCTTTGCATGTCCCGGCTCCATCTTGATCAGATGCAGATAGGGTGAGGTGCCGCGCGCCGCCAATCAAGAGCGGCTCTCAATCTCGTGATCAATAGCTGCGCGCCGGGCGTTCCAGGTCTTCCAGCTCGCGCGGCTGATAGGTCTCATCATGCTTGGCCAGGATCTCTTCGGCGACAAAGGTGCGTCCGCCCTCGGCAAACCGCCCGGTCGCCACCACCCCTTCGCCTTCCCGGAACAGGTCCGGCACGAGGCCGGTATAAGACACCTCCACCGTCTCGCCGGAGCCGTCTTCGATCACGAACAGGATCTCGGCGCCGTCGCCATTGCGGCGTGACTCGGGCTGGACGAAACCGCCAATGCGCACCCGCTGTCCGGCCTCGGGCATGCCGCGTTCGACCAGCAGCTGCGGGGTGTAGAACAGGTCAGCGTGCTGGCGCAGCGCCACGGACGCGACAGCCACGGCGGAAATCACAAGCACCGCGGCCACAGCCACAGCGTACAGTCGTTTGGTTCTTGCTCTCATGCCGGCAATATAGGCGACCTGACGGCAATCCACCCTGCGTCATGTTGATCAGGCGCGGCGCAGCTCGACAATCGCGCGCAAACCGCCCTGCGGGCTTTCAGCCAGGACCAGGCTGCCGCCATTCATGCCGGCAATGTCGGCGACAATGGACAGGCCAAGCCCTGTCCCCGGTGCCGTCTCGTCGAGCCGCACGCCGCGCTTCACCGCCTGTTCGCGCTCGTCCGGGGCCAGCCCTGGTCCGTCATCGTCAATGTGAATGACGACCATGCCGTCGCCATTCCAGTCGGCCGCGACATGGACCTGCGACCGCGCCCACTTGCAGGCATTGTCGAGCAGGTTGCCGAGGATTTCTTCGAGGTCCTGTTGCTCAGTGCGGACATAGATCTCGTCCGGGACATTGACGAGCACCTGCTTACCCTCGCGCGCGAACAGCTTGTTCATCACCCGCGCAATGCCATCCGTTGCCTCGAGAACCTGGGTGCGCACGCCCAGCGCTTCCGCGCGCGCCGCGGCCTGCGCCCGGCGCAGATAATGTTCGACATTCGAATGCATCGCTTCGGCCTGGCGGCGCACGACATCGTCCAGCTGGGTGTCGCCCTTGGCTTCATTGCGCAGCACCGCCAGAGGCGTCTTGAGGGCATGTGCGAGATTGCCGACATGGGTGCGGGCGCGCGAAACGACAGAGCGATTGTGCTCGAGCAGCTTGTTGAGCTCGGCGCTCAACGGTCGCACCTCTTCGGGGTAATCATTCGACAAACTGGCCTGGCGGCCTTCGCGAATGTCGGAAATGTCGGATTGGATCCGCTCCAGCGGTCGCAGCGCGAACCGCAGTCCGAGCGCCATCGCCAGCAAGGTGCCGCCGGCGAGGGTCGACATGGCAATGATCAGGATGGTCCGCAGCTGGTCCGCGCCTTCATTCGACTGGGTGCGGTCAGAGGCCGCGACGAGCAGGATCGGATTGGTGCGATTGGGAATGGTGATCGACTGCACGGCGATGCGGATCGGTTCGCCCGCAGGCCCTTCGGCACTGTTGCCACGCATGACCACACCCGGCTGGGCCAGCGCCGCATCGGCCAGGCTGACTGGCAAGGGCGGGTCGCCATCCCAGACACTGCGCGGGCGAATATCATCGCCGAGCGTGCCATCATCATTGACCGCAACGATGACCCAGTAGCGACCGGACAGCGGCGTCTCATAGCGCGAATCGGTCGGGTGGCGTTCCTCGATATCCCGGATCCTGCCGGTGCCGTCATTCAGCGGTTCGATGGCCCGCGCCAGGGTCTGCAGGGTCGAATCAAGTTCGGCATCGAGCAGGTTGATGGTCTGCGCCCGATACACCGCCGAGATCGCCAGCACCCCGCCAACGACGACGACCACACTCCAGACCAGCGCGCCAATCAGAATCCGGCGCGCCAGCGAAAGCCGTCCAGGTTTTCTCGAAAGGAAGGGCAAGGACTCCATGTTCTCAGACTTGCCCGAAACGGGCCTAAGTCACAACGCCTGAGCGTTCGTCTTCCGGCACGACCAGGCGATAGCCGAGGCCCCGCTCGGTCTGGATGCGGTCATTGCCGATCTTCTTGCGCAGCCGACCGATGAACACTTCGATCGTGTTCGAATCGCGATCGAAATCCTGATCATAGATATGTTCGACCAATTCGGTGCGCGGCACGACGCGGCCCTGGTGATGGATGAGATAGCTGAGCACCTTGTACTCGTGCGCGGTCAGCTTGATCGGCTCGCCATTCACGGTCGCCCGTGCGGCACGCGTGTCGAGACGCAGCGCCCCGGCTTCAATCGCCGCAACCGCATGCCCGGAGGCGCGGCGCAGCAAGGCCCGCAGGCGTGCCAGAACTTCCTCGGTATAGAATGGCTTGGTGACATAATCGTCGGCCCCGGCATCAAATCCGGCAACCTTTTCACTCCAGCGATCGCGGGCGGTGAGGATCATGACCGGGAAGGTCTTTCCGTCCTCGCGCCAACGCTCGAGAATGGTCACGCCATCCATCTTGGGCAGGCCAAGATCCAGAATCACCGCGTCATACGGTTCGGTGTCACCGAGAAAGTGTCCATCTTCACCATCTGCGGCAAGATCCACAGCATAGCCCGCATGCGTCAACGCATCCGCCAATTGGCGACGCAGGTCTGCTTCGTCTTCAACAACAAGAATTCTCATAGATCTTACCCTAGCTTGTAGAGATGATACGTCCAGTTTGAGCATCGACTGTGATTCTCAGTCTTTCGCCCTTTTCGGTCATCCAATCAATCACATAGACCTGACCGCCGCCGCGATTGTACAGGTTTGCATCGACTTGGTAGCCGCCATATCGACGTTTGAGTTGCCGAAAAATATCGCGCAGGGGAACGACATTGCCCTTGTCGCGCGCGTCACGCGCCTCATCCGCCGAGAACGAATTGCCGAGCTGCGCCTGCGCGACAGCCGGCACCAGCGCGGTGGCCAGCGCGAGATAGACAAGGAGGGCGATAATTTTCTTCATCACGATGATGATATGATCAAAATGCTCTGAATGGATAGTGAATGGCGATTGCGGATTTCAGTCATACTCAGCTCTTCTTCGCCCATTTCCTCAGACCCGGATCCTTCGGGTCCTCGATCTGCACTTCCAGGCGGGCATATAGATGACCGGCTTTTCCGGGTAATTGCACCCCTTTCGAGCGCAGGCGCAAAACCGCACCGGAATTCGAGCCTTCCGGAATCTTCAGGGCAATTGTCCCCATCGGCGTGGCGATGTCGACTTGCCCGCCGAGCAAGGCGGTCTTGAGCGGAACCGGGACAGTCATGCGAATGTCAGCGCCGTCGCGTGTCCAGACCTTGCTGGGGCGAACAATGATTTCCAGCAGCGCGTCGCCCGGCGGTCCGCCACTGTTTGACGGCTTGCCCTGGCTTTTCAGGCGCAGCGTGCGCCCGGTCTCGATGCCCGCCGGAATCGCCACATTCAGTGCCCGGCCATCCGCCATGGTCATTTCGCGACGCGCCCCGATGGCGGCATCTTCAAACGAGATCTCGACGCGATAGCGCATGTCTGCACCCTTGCGCGGGCCGGGACGACGGCGCCCGCCGCCGAACATGCCCGACAGGATTTCCTCGAACGGATCGCCCTGGAACCCACCTGAGTCGCGACCGAACCCGCCAAAACCACCAGCGCCCGCACCTGCAAATCCCATCGGATTGCCGTCGCCATCGATTTCGCCGCGATCATACTGGCTGCGCTTCTTGGAGTCGCCGAGAATGTCATAGGCCGCCGATGCGGCTTTGAAGGTTTCGGCTTTCCGGGCATCGCCAGGATGCAGGTCTGGGTGCGATTCCTTGGCTTTGCGCTTGTAGGCGCGGCGGATGTCGTCATCGCTCGCGGTCCGCGAAACACCCAGGATCTTGTAGAGGTCTTTACTCATTGCCGCGTTGGTTCCGGACTAGTCACCGGAGCACACTTAAGGCGGCGGCAAAGGAATGGAACCCCATTCGCCCATCCTGCAACACAGCTGCGCCGACCGACGCCCCGACTTTCGACAGAACGATTTCAGCCAATGGCTCTCTCCTCCCGAACAAAAAAAGACCGGCCAGGGGACTG
Source organism: Henriciella sp. (assembly GCA_965228095.1). Lineage (GTDB taxonomy): Bacteria > Pseudomonadota > Alphaproteobacteria > Caulobacterales > Hyphomonadaceae > Henriciella. Next base: position 257,408 of record OZ245793.1, read on the forward strand.
GCCGGTCTTGCTGCTTCAAAATTGAGGTCTGGCGCTTACAGGTCGCCGCCGCCCCAGAGCACGGAATAGGCTTCGCAATGCACCAGCACGCTGCCATATTGCGACAGGTCGACACCGGCCGGCACTTCATATTCCTGCGTGCCTTTGGTCTTTTTCAGTTCGCCAATGTTCAGCGACCCGTCGACGGCATTCTTGCCGGTGGCGTCGGCGACGCTTTTTGGCGACAGGAAGATTTTCAGGTCCGGCCCGTTGGCGGCGCGAAAATCATCAGCGAACACGATGAAGGACTTTCCGTCGCGCTCGACCACGCTCCACGAGCCTTTCAGTTTTTTCGACTTGCGCACAAATTCGCCAGAGGTCGAATTGGCGGCCTGCTGGGCGATGGTTGATTGGGCCTGGACGGGCGCAGCCAGGGTGATCCCGGTCAGGCTGATGGCAATCGCTGCCAGGGCGGCTTGGGTGAGTTTCATGGTCGTCTCCAAATATTGTGTTCGATGGTCCCCTCGGACGCCCCTCCATCTAGAAACCGGGGCGAACAAGTGCCAATCAAGCCCGATCACAGAGCCGTGCAGCGTGTGTGAGCGTCAATCCTGGAAACTGGAACGCGCCGGCGATGCGGCGTTGCCACCAGGGCACCAGCCGCGTTTCGGCCGAGCGGATGCCTCGGTGTTTAGCCACTTGCCATAGCTTCGCGACCCGGTCGGATTCGTTACCAGTTTCTTAAGTATTTTCAGGCGATTTGATGGGGAAAGAGCGTACTGTATCCTCACCCCGACGCGGGTTGAGCCACGTATTTCCAGACATCAGTGCGAAAACGATAAGGGGGCTATATGCTCGGGCGTGTCATTTCTGTTGCCAATTCCAAAGGCGGCGTCGGTAAAACCACCACCACTGTTTCCCTGGCCGAGGCGTTTGCCGCTGAAGGCTACAAGACGCTGGTCGTCGACCTCGACAGCCAGGCCAATGCCTCGCTGCTGATCTATGGCGAGAATGGCGATGAGCGCCTGTATGACGCGATCCACAATTACACCAATGTGTCGGATTACCTGCGCGAGAATTTCCTCGGCGAGTGTTTCGCCCACATGACCAAGTTCATTGTCCCGCATGCCAGTGATGTGACCTTCATGGGCAAGCCGCTCGACCTGTCCCTGGTGCCGGCCACGCCGGGCCTGCGCCGGGCCGAGCGTGAGCTCATCTATATCCTCACCGAACAGGGTTATTCGATGACCGCGATCGAGGGCCGGGTCGGCCTGCGCCTGCGCCAGGACATGACCGACCTGCGCAAGCAGTATGACATCATCATCTGCGACTGCCCGCCTGGCATTTCGGCAATGACCGAGGCGACCCTGTCCGCCTCTGACCTGATCATCGTGCCGACCATTCCGGACTTCATGTCGACGCTCGGCCTCGACCTGTTCACCGGCGACATCATTGACAGCCTGAAGAAGCGCGGCCTGTCCAATCGCCCGGTCGTGCTGCCGACCAAGTTTGACGGCTCGGCGCATCAGAGCATTGTCCTCGACGCCATGCGCGAAGGCGCGGCGGATCCGGACAGCGAGTATGACATCTTCCAGACCGTGATCCCGCAAAAACCGGACTTCGCCGCCAATCCGGTCGAGCTCGGTGCCAACCCGACCCTGGCGCAGAAATGGCCAGGGGATGCGCTGGCCACGGTGAATATGCTATATCAGGAAGTCCAGGCCCGACTCGCGGCGCAATCGAAACCGGCAGCAGCTTAAAATCATGGCCCTTATCCCCGATGGACGCACAGCGCTGTCCGCCATTCTCGCGCATGAACGGCTGTTCCCGCGCGTCAAAGATGCAGACCTCTCGGCGGCAGCGATCAAGCTGGCCCGCAAGCAGATCATTGCCGCCGGCCTCAGCCGCGACGACTTGCTGACCCTGAAGGACACGCTCGGCGCCGACATGTTCGAGAAGACGCTGGACAGCCTGACGCCGTATCATGTCAAATTGCTGGCCCGGCGCCTCGACAAGGGCGCGGCGGAGATTGAGGTCAATACAGGCAGCTCGGCCTTGTCACATGTGCGCAAGGTGCTGGCCGGCGAGGCGACGCCCAGCCCGGCCCCAGACTCGGCCCCAGACCCGGCCCCTGCCCCTACCGACACCGACGCCCCGAAAAAGAACAAGTATCTCGGCCGCAAGGCGTTCCGTACGGGGCGCTAGCCCGTCCAAATCACAGCCAGCGGATCCGCGGCAGGCCGCCCGGTTTCAGCATCAGCGCCGTGATCGCCCAGACCAGCGCATCAACCCGGTCGGTCGGATTCTCGGGGCGGGATGATCGGTGGGCGCTGGGCGATGCGGCGGGATGCAGGGGGATGAATGCGCAGGGTTGGGGGGCGGTCAGCTTTGCGAGCAAAAGAAGACATCGACGGAGCGTCGATGTCCTCGAATGCTCTCAGAGCAGTTCCTGTCAATCTAAGCTCGAGCTTTCATCTCCTTAATGGATACGAACCAGGCGATGAAGCCGAGCAACAGAAAGTGACTGAGCACGAACGTCCCTTGCAGCGAGAACCAAATCGCCAGGTTTGATATTTCCACTTTAGCTGCGGTTCCAAACAGTGTGGACGCTGACACGACTGCGCCCACCAAAACGGAGAAAATTAAGGCGTGACCAAAACTTTGACGCGCCAATTTCGATGTCCGATACAGGGCTACAAAAGCCCCGCTTTCCAGGATCCACGCGGCAACTCCAAATCCGTAAATTGGATCATCCATTCGGTTGTAAGCACCCAAAGCCAACCAAACCTCTTCAAACAAGACCACGTGCCACAAAACGCTGTAAGCAATTGTGGCTGCGAGTGTGGCCGCCCAACTAAAAAGAAAAATCCGAGTTTCCAATTTCAGACTCGCCAATTACGCTGGAGCTTGATGAGGTTGACCTTCGCCCGTTTCGAGAAACGCCTTCAGGCTCTTCACGAAGAAGAAATTCCAACCTGCCTCGCAGATTTCGTAGCAATGGAGCGCGGGTACGAGGCCATGATGCTCGACTGTTATGTTCGTACGGCTGTCGTCAGGTTCGATTGTCCAGGCGACGCGGGTGCCGAGCCACTCAGTTTGGATTTCTTCCGGTTGACCTTCGTGGAGATGCAAAGCGTCCACACAGACCATCTCGACCAGGTGAGAAGGGGTGAGTGTGGTGGCCATAAAGGTCCAGTAAGACTTGCCAGGAGGGAAACCGAATTTGGATTTGTCTCCCACTTTCGTCATTGTACGATCGGGCGTCGTCCACCATTTGTGCATTCCTTCCGTGAGTGCCCAGTAGGCTTCATCGGGACTGGCCGGCACTGATATTGTTCGCTTGTAATTTTGATTGCTCATCTTTTTCCTCGTTCAGGTGAAATGCCGGCCAACGCTAAGCGGCGGCCTTGGACCAATGAGGCGGAAGGCATTTCTCAAACCCTGGTAATTCAGAGATGTGATCCATCCAGGCGCGAAGGTTCGGGAACCGTTGGTCGAATTGGTCGAACCCAAATTCCCGCATTGCTTCCGGGTTCTTTTCGTTTGTGCGCTCAATTAGGCGAGCATCAGGAAAGGCTACGGCGTCCGCTGCAGAAGGCTCCGCACTGCACAAAAACTTGCTTCGCGATAGCCGATCTTCGAGCTGTTCGAATTCTCTCCAGAGCTTATCAGCCCGCTCTCGAAACAATTGGCGCGTGTCCGAGCTCATCTGGTCAATTGACTGGTTTTGAACCAGGATGGGAAAAATAAACGCGTGGTGAGTGTGACGCATGTTGTCTTCGAGGTCGGTTGAGAGCGACCAAATCTCGCCGGCGGCCCGAGCTGTTTTTCCAAACAAAGGATTGTCTGGAAAAGCGCGATCTAACCAAGCCATGATGCCGATCGAGTCAGTAATGTACTGCCCCTCGTGTTCCACGACTGGGACCGCGCCGCGCGGGTGAATGTCGAGGAAAGGCTTTTTTTTGTGCTCTTGTTTCGAACCTTCGAGCAGTTTCAACTCATACTCGAGCGCCTTAAATAGAAGTGCTGTCTGTACACGCCACCCCCTCGGGGCGCCTGAAATCGTATATAGTTTCATGGTGTTCTCCATCTTGACGAGGAGAGGCAAATGACGCCCTTAGTATGATCAAACAAGTAGGCAGTTTTTTCGTATGTAGTACCAATTTTGATACTTACTTGAGCGGGAGGCGGGGAAGATAATGAAGCAAAAACAGACCTCTAGAGCAGGCCTCGGCGAGCTTTGCCCTATGCCAGAAATTGCAAAAATAATTGGCGGGAAATGGAAACTGATCATTCTGCAGATCCTCATCTTTCACGGCAAGAAACGCTTCAATCAACTTCGACGCGAACTGGGAAGCATCACGCAAACCATGCTGACAAATCAGCTCAGAGCGTTGGAGGCTGATGGATTGGTGAAACGAAAAGTCTTTCCCGAAGTGCCGCCGAGGGTTGAATACTCCGCAACCCAACGTGCCAAAAATCTCGAGCCGATGTTTAAGGAGATGCACGCCTGGTGGATTGCTGGAGAAAAATAGAGTTATCACTGATCACCTTAGAGACGTACCAGACATGAACGTTGATGCTTCACGCGGCTATGATGCGATCGTCGAGCAATACATCGCCGCTCGATCGGAGGCGGGGCGTACCGTCGTCCGGAAGTGGGCAGACGAGCTTCACACCAATAGCTCCATTATCGATATCGGAGCGGGTCACGGAGAACCGATAACAGCAGAGCTGATAGCGGCAGGACATTCGGTTTGGGCTATTGATGCTTCGCCGGAAATGGTGAGAGCCTTTCAGACGCGATTTCCCCATGTACCCGTACGCTGCGAAACGGTTGAAAGCAGTGAATTCTTCGGGCGCAACTACGACGCGGCGTTGATGGTGGGACTAATTTTCCTGTTGGATGAAGATTTGCAGATGCGAGTATTTGAACGCATTCGGGATGTGTTAAAGCCGAACGGGCGGTTATTATTCTCTGCCCCAGAACAAGAAGGCCAATGGCAAGATTTGCTTACGGAGCGGACCTCCTGGTCTTTGGGATTCGAAAGATATGAGAGCGCGCTGTCGCGAGCCAATCTATTACTCGTTGCCACCCACAAAGACGAGGGGGGTAACTTCTATTACGAGGCACTGACAGGCTAAGTACAACTGTGAATGCGCTCGAAAGCGTCATAAGGTTAGTTGGGAGCATTGTACTCGTTCGGAAACCATCCGATCTGCGAACAAAAACAGACATTAGCTCCGGGGCGTGAGTCGCCCTAAAACGGACGTTCGTTGCGTCGGTCTGCGAGCAAAAAGGAATCGTTAGCTCAGCGATCGCAGAAGGATGATTTTTAGTTGATTTGAAAATTTAATAGGCTGCGTGTCATCAGTGCGATTGGCTCTCTCCGACAGCTAAAAATCTGCTGGACAGAGGCGATAGCGCTGAATGGAACGGCCCACACTTCACTTTTTGGCCCTTCCGGCGCATAATTTGCGGAAAAATCGCTTCGATTGGAGGACGATTGGTGGGGAAGAGTAAACGCGCGGCGGAATTAGCCCAACTGAATGGTTATCAATGTAAGCCGGGGTTATGGTTGAGCTGTGCAGCGCTGTTGCTGTTTCAAGGCGGCGTCGCTGCAGCGCAAAATGAGCCGAATGTTCCCGCAACTCCAGATTTCGAATTTGAGATGCCCGACATTCCCGAATTTGAGATTCCAGAAGTTCCCGAATTCGATTTGATGTTGCCGGGCGACAAGGATCCAATTCCCGACTCGTCTGATGCGGATATTTTGCTGAATTTAAAGGTGACGCGAAGAGGTGATGCTGATCTTAAATTAGATACGTTTTTTTATGAGGGCCTGCAATATTGGCGAACGAATGAAGAGACACACTGGACCCATGGACCCTATGAGCTCGAAGCGCGACTCTACGCAAATACCGATCACTCCGAAGTTGATGGCCGTCAAACCATTTTGAGGTTTTTGCGGCAATGGGGCGAGCATCGCGATCACTATTTGAGTATTCTTGAGAGCTATGCTCAGGCACGCACTCAAAGCGGCGTCGATCCCCAACGAAGAGCTTACTATGCAAAGCTTGATGCAGAAATTCGGCGCATTGTCGAAGCCGCACGATTGCTCGCCAATGATGTCGCGTTCTTAGAAGCCCTCATGGAACGTCAGCGAACCTACGATCTTGGTACAGAGCGATACGGCCCAATCGATGAGCGGTCGCCGCTCACCGCGCAAGTTAGTTTTGCGGGCGGTCAGGTACGTCAACGCTTCCAAGGTGGGAGAGTCTATTTTGGCCGGTTCGACGGCGTTCAGGACCAAACCGTAGAGCGCACGATCCTTGCGTCCGAGTTTGAGATCGTCCCTGGCATACCCGAACTCGCGCCGATTGCAGGTTTTGACGGCCCACCGCCAAAGTTTGAGTTTGTGCCGAATGTGTCAGTGTCAGTATTCGATGTAAGTAGATGTCAAACCGACCAATTGGAAATTCTAATCTTAAGCTTAGACAAACGTTTCACCGACCTGACCCCCAAGCCCGTGTCTGCGTTCGACTTCGATTCCCAAGAAGCTGATTGGTACGAAGAAACCACCCGGCCGATCCTAACCCGGATATTTCGGGAGACGTATCGCCAAGCGGTTTATGAAGCTGTGCGCTATGCGTGGGCATTTTCAGACGCCGAGATGCCGGCAGATATGCAACTAGGGGCGAGGGAGTTCGATCAACAGAGATATATCTGGCATTCCCCGTATGAAAGCCCAGCATCCAAAGAGCTTTGGGTCGATCATAATGGTGTTCCGATCATCAAAGATGGGGCAAATCTACGCCTACCCACCGATTTAAACGGTCGGCATATGCGCATTTATGTTGCTGAGGCGGGAGGGCGCTCCCCCGCCGATCTTTGGAACCTGTACACGTATAAAGGGTTCAACCGAGTGTCTCTGCAAAAGACGATGAGCCCCGGCACAGAACACGACATCCTCACGTGGGAATATCAAAATTCTCAAGAAGGTCGCGCGGAATATGAAATCGTAAGATACGGGGATCGCAAGATCAACACGTTCGAGATCTCTGAGATTGAGCCGGCTTGGAGAGGCGGCGGCTACTCCCACACTATGCAGACCGATGCTGGCATGATCGGATACAATTGGGATCAACCTCGAACACCGCGTGTCTTCAAACAGGCTGATCTTCGGGACACGTCTCAAGGCAGTCTGTCTGACTATTCTCGCGCGCCGAAAATGCACCTTTTGAAATCTCAGACCGATTCGGGCACGGTCTCGGCTACATTGGCGCTGCGATACTCAAGAGATCTGTCAGACCCAGACACTGGCAATATCGATCGCGGCACCCAAAACGTTGAGATCGAGTTAGAGGTTAAACCGGCCAGCGCCAGGCTGCCTGATGCATATTGTCCGGGGCCGGTGTTGGATGAAGCGCCTGAGCTTCGTCTGGTGCAAATGTGGGCGACCCAAACAGACGGAACATTCAGCACCGAATTTCGACCCGTAAATCAAATGTGGCCGGGTCATCCATATTTCATTGAAGCTGAGTTTGAAGAAGCGCCTCCAGAGGAAGCTTATCGGGTTGAGGTGAGTGGTCGCGGAACGGTCTTGATTAAGCGAACGAACAAAGATGATGCACTGTTTCGCAGTGAAATGATTACGTTTGATCCGGGAGCTCAGCCACGATGAAAGCCTGTTTCTACGCGTTGTTTGCTTTCCTTAATTTTTGCGCCTTACCGGCGCCTTTAAACGCTCAACCGAATGCTGACTCTGAGCCGGAGTTTTCGACGCTGAATGGCGGTTGGGTCATCTCGTATAACGATCACCAGGCTGGCTTGGTTCAAGGCCGCGCCTATTTTGATGTGGATATTGATTATGGCACGGTTACGTTCCAGCTGCCGGATGGAACCACTCAAACCCTCGGCGCGCAATCAGTAAGTGTTCAAGGAGATGCCATTCGCGTTGTTTGGACCGCCGATACAGAGGGGGTAAATCCAAACTTTCATCCGGTGGGTCAGCCCGTAAACTCGGCCGGAAATTCGTTCACTCTAAAACTCGGCGAGAGCACCCATGAGGCCCGTCTCGGGACGCCGCCTGGTCTTGACCAGACGATAATATCTGACCTCGTTTACAACGCGGCCAATGACAGTCTGGCGGGCACGTGGTCGCAATCGGTTGATGCACTGACCGCTCAGAGTGGGGGCGCGAATAGAGTTGGTTTTTTCGAATTCGGCGCGTCCAACGTTGGTGGCGCGATGATGACTGGCAGTGAGGCTTGGTCGCGGCCTGTTCCGGAAATCAAAGATGCTTTTGTCATCCGCCAGCAATTTGCCATGGGTTTGCTGGGCCCCGCCTATCCTTACCCGTTCAATACCGGCAGCGCAGTCGATGTCTATGACACCAAACGCTATGTATTCGTGTATGGGAAGAACTTGCCGCACCGGCGTGGAGAGCGCATCGAAATCACCAGTGAAGACGATAAAGTCGAGTACTATGTCTATGCGCTAAAGAGCACCTATAAGCGCGATGGTGTTCGGGCTGATCGAGAATTGCTTGATCGAGCTTTGGAACGCGTCGATCTCACAACCCAACAAGAGAATCCGCGATATGAGCGCGAACCGGGTGACGATTTCATGATCCTCGAAGCGACGCTCAAGCCGGGCGTTTTGCCTGGCTATAAGGGGCTCGCGATCAATGATGTCGACACGGCTTGGACGTTACGGTTTGGCGACCACCGCGCAACCATTGCATTTGCGCGAGACTTGACCATCGACCTGGAGGCGCAGCTTCGCGCCAATGCGATTTTTGAGACTGAGCTCACAGATCTCGTATACACGCCAGAAGAAATCATTGTCGAATTACATGCGGAAACGGAACTTCCGTTTGATGAGTTTCAGATTCTGATTGGCAAGAATGGTAAGCAACTTAAGTTCGGTGACCAACTCGGTATCACCGTCCAGAAAGACACCGAACGTAGCAATTCCAGGGTTTATCGCTCCCCCCCTATTCACCTTATTACGCCCGGCACTGAGGCGCTGTACTCGACAGGTACGCTCATGGTTCCGGCGGTAAACGGTGACACCTTACATGCTAGGCTGGGCGGCGCGCCAATTCTGGACCTTTCAAGCGCCCTGACAAATGTCAAAGTTCTCGATAAGCCATCAAATCTATTGAAGATCATTGAAGGCGAAGCAGCGCCTGAAATGATTTCCTGGCGCGGCGCCTTGCTCAAGTCCGCGCGCTGTACCGGAATTGATAATCCCGAAGAATATTCCGATCTCGAGCTCGCGCGCAAAGAAGCCGACGATTACAGCGATGTGGTGATCAGCAATATCTGGCGCGATGTCGAAACCATCCTCAATACTCGCATTAAAGTTGGGGAACATGCAGGCACGATCGCCCTGCGCCCTGTGTTCCGGTCGATGTTGAAATCAGCGGAAGCTGTTTATGCGGAAGACCTCGGCGATGAAGCGACAGCGGGTTTGCGCAGCAACCTACGACAGGCGGTGACCAAAGGGGATCATCCGCTCTCTAAAATAGTGGTGAAAGACCCTCGTGGTGAGGAACTGTTTTTATCGCTCACATTTTACGATGACTATTTAGATGAGAAGTATGACCTCAGAGGAAACGAACGTCTCGCATACCAAATCACTGCGATGCGTGAGGCGCGGCGTAAACTCCTGGCCGAGATCAAAGGCGCGATTGAAAAGATCGATGAGACCGATGAGTGCGATGTAAAAGACATGCTCTATCTGACCGGGTTCGGGACAGATGTCCTGAGGCGGCGCACTTTCGCGTCTTTGATGAAGCTGAAAACCATAACCGAAGATCGGATCGATGCGGGCGGCGCCGTGGTCCCAACGTCCCGCACCCAATGGGTGGCGAACCGACAAGCTCGGGCGCATGTCTCAAATGTTGCCCTCTACGCTCAGACGCTCAAAGAACAAGAGCGCGTGAGCGATGATGAGTGGGACAATTATCTTCTCACATTGAGCCTGATGTCGATTCCCATCGGTATTGGAGCAGAATTTCTCGCGATTGAAAGCGTGGTCTATGCGACCGCATTACTCGATTTCACCGATCTTGCGCTGAACATTGTTCAAGAATCCTCCAAGCAATATGCTGAATCGGTTGAGCTCGAGTTTGCCCGCGGCGCACGCGTCGCGATCGGCGATGCAAGACTGCACCAAGCGATCCGAGACGATAGTTCGGCTTTGGTCTCGTATATCAAAACGGCGGCGTCTTTCATCCAGGTTGGTTTTGCGGTGAAATCGATTGGGTCGGCGGCAGAAATGCAACGTTCGATTATTCGCGGCAATCGCACCACAAAGCGGATTTTTGCGAACCGCGGCGCTTCGAATCTGGAAGAATTCAATAAGCTTTCTCCAAGGGCGCAGAAAGATGTGTATCGCACCATCATTTCTGCAATGCATAAGGAATCGGACCTGGGGCGCAGATTCCTAAATCCGGATGAGCTTCGGGCGTTAAACTTCGAACGCATGATTTATCGGGAAGAACTGGTCGCCGGTGCTATCGGACCGGTGCGTCCGACGTGGGCACAAGGCCTGACATCACAAGCGATATTGCGCCTGGATGATATGGTAACGCGCCTCGATATCCAGCGGTTGGTGAGCGAAAACCCAAGAGTGATGAACCAGCTTTTGATGGATGATGATGTCTTAGACATTCTCCGTCTACCGCAAGACAGTTTGCAAAATCTCGAACGCGCCGTGGCGCGCCACCGAAACCGCGCACCGACGCGCGGGCCCGCTTTCGTTGATCAAGCTGCTCCTGCGAATGGCAATCCCGAAGGCCTCTATTTTAGAACCCAAACAGCGCTTGAAGATGGCGAAACAACCGTCGTTTCGCACGTTTATGCTGGGCATTCCGATAGCGGCGTCGTCTACGGCCAATTTGTACGCGCACGCACCAGAGATATTGTCTTCGATACCGGTAAGGATTTTTTCGTTTTCGACATGGCGCAGGCCAATCGGATGGCATTGCCGGATGAACTTTTGGCCACACCCGGAAAATTTGTGCCAGGTAGTCCACGACTGGATATGCCGCAATTGCGAGAACAAGTTCTTAGCGCGCCGGGCAGTCGGTACCGCGCCGGACCGCGCTGGGTCCAAGATGTTCAAGTGCCTTTGCGAGACGGTGGCCCCGGCGTGCCGTTCGTGATGTGGGGCAATATGCACACCTATAAGGCGCTTGGGTTTAGCTATGCCGATCCGCAAGCCGCAGGGATCATGCTGAAAAACGTGCTTAGCGCGAATACGATTGGGGAACTGTCCTGGCTGCGGCACACTTATCCAACCAAGTCCGTGGATGAACTGTTCCGCTATACGCTTTCCTATCGTTATGCCCAGAATACTGCAGAGCAATTGGGGTTCAGGATTTCGGAGGTAAAAGTCGTGGGGGCTGTTCCAGAGGAACCTGGGTTTTGGGGCGCTTCTTATCGACTCGACGAATTGGTGAACCAACATCGCTGGTTCGATCCAGGCGGCGCAAGAACCATTCAAGAAGCTGAAGCAGCGAAACAAAAATTCATCGAGACGTATACGATTCCGGGCAACCCTAAACTGCCTCAATCTTTCAATGTCTATTTGAAGTTTGAGCCACTTTGACATCTAGCACGGCGAACGGCCCAGCGTCCTATGCTCGCCCGAAAACAGTCGTTTGTAGTTTCCGAGATGCGAGCAAAAGGAGACATTGGGAAATTGAATGTTTGGTTCATGATCCTTACTCCAAATAGTGGATCTTCACGCTGATGGATCCAGGCTCGACGACCGCTTGTTCGAAACTCAACTCGTCATAGGCGCTTTTCGCGTTCGACGTTCCGTAGCCTTCGACGGGATACCCATCCACGAGGTCCAGGTCATAGTCTTCGTTCTCGTCATGAAACAGAACCACCGCGTGGGCATTTGCTGATAAGCCGGAAAACGTATGCGTGATGGAAGCTGTTGCAGCGGCTATCTCGGCATAGCCAACAGCGTTCTCATAATCATAAGCATCGTAGGTTACCGCTCTATCGAAGACCAAGACAATGATCTTACCATTCGAATTGCGAGCACCGACCACCGTGACTTCCAGCTCGCTGTACGGGTTCTCAGATTGGATGTTGTGGTTGGGCGAAGACAACGTTGTTGGTGAGGCTTCCGGAGCGGATTGCGCCTTCGTTATCTGGGCTGAATCTGGCGTCATTCCGCTTGCGAGCCATGCTCCTCCTAAGAAGATAATGGCAGTTACGGCAAGTCCCGAGACTAATGCGAGTTTTGAGGGAGACGGCATATTCGTTTCCTTTTTTATGAGTTCTATTCAGCAGCTTGAACTTGAGGGTCGCGTTTTTCTTTTGGCGTCCATTCAGGAGTGCCGAACGCGTACATCCAGGCGTCGCCCACGCGTCTTGCACCAAGGATTTTTTTTCCAAGACGCCAGAACCCGTGAAAGAAAGCTACGAAAGGCGCGGCGATCATGCGGCTGGGTGAGTTGATTTCGGGAACTGGCTTGACCAGACCATAGACAACCTCCTCATCCTCTTCGACGAAGGTGCCGAACATCCGGTCCCAGAGAATGAATATTCCAGCGTAGTTCGCATCCAGGTATTTCTTATTTGAAGCATGGTGGACGCGGTGATGAGACGGCGTGTTGAACACCCATTCAATCGGTTTCGGGAACTTCCGAATGGCTTCGGTGTGCAATGCTGTCTGGAACAATTGCACCAGCAGCTCCGCAAACAGAACGACGAATGGGTTAAAGCCCAGCAGCACTAAAGGCAGATGGAAGAAGATCGGCCAGACCCCATCCATCGGTCCAAATCGATAAGCGACTGAAATGTTGAAGAAGGGCGATGAGTGATGCACCGAATGCGTGGCCCATACGAGGTTCACGCGGTGCATGAACCGATGCTCCCAATAGTAAGCAATATCAGCGAGCACGATGCATATCGCAATCGTCGCCCAATTCACCTCAATGTCGAATAAAGCGAATTGAGAAGCGTAGACATAGGCTGAAACGTACAACCCAGCGATCAAGACGAAACTGATCGCCAAGAACATGTACAGGGTGGCGTAGTTGGTGACCGTATCGCCAATCATCGACCATTTGAGTTTACGCAAAACCAAGTAGCGAATTAGTTCGAAGGCTAGGAAGGCGAACGAGATATAAAAGAACCAAGCGCCGATCCACTCTTCCCAACCGTAGATCTCCATTTCGCTCAGTGTTTTGAAAGCCCACTCCATGGACAGATCCAATCATTTTAATTATCAATGTTGAAAATCAATTATTTTGCGCTAGATAGATTGTCAACTTAGAAAATCAACGGATTACATATGGGCCGCCCAAGCGTCAGAGACGAACGTCGTGAACAAATTCTCCGTGCCTACGAAACTTGCGTGGCGCGGTTTGGGGTAGAGGGCGCGAGCCTTGAAAAGATCGCCGAAGAAGCTGGATTGGCCCGTCCGCTGATCCGCCACAATGTCGGCAATCGCGACGATCTGCTTGCCGCCCTGGTTGACCGATTTTTGTCGAGATCAGAACGAAGTGTTCAGCGGATGATCGACGCTCTTCCAGAGTCTCGCGCGACGGAAACGCTCATAGATTGGCTATTCGACCCCAACTACTCCGATGCGCAATTCGTTCTCGTCGCAGAGGCCTTGATAGCTGCGAGCCAAGAGGATCCAACACTTGCGACGCTTATGAAGCGGTGGACGCGAGAATTTATTGCAAGCGTTCGCGGTGTTGTTCGCAGCGACGCGCCGAATGCTTCAGGTCAAGAATTGGATGCCGTCGCTGCGGGCGTCGCCGGGATCTATTTCAACACAGATTCGCTTACACCCATGGGCGATATGGCTGATGTTCGAGACGCATCTAAACGCGCCGCACTGATGCTGGTGTCGACACTGGGGCGATCCCAATGACCTCTCTTCCACGAGCTGCCTATACCAGCGCCGAATGGCAACACCGCGAACGCGAAGACCTGTTCGCGGATGCCTGGCAATTCGCAGGCATCGTTCAGGACTTTGAGGCGACGGGCGACTTCCGAACGGTTCAGGCAGGGGCGTTTCCACTGGCGATTGTGAAATCCAAGGACGGCAATTTGCGGGCATACCACAATGTCTGTCGGCACAGAGGCGCGACGCTGTTGGAAGACGAGACGGGCAATGTGGGATCGAGTTTGGTCTGTCCGTATCACCGATGGACGTATGGCTTGGACGGGCGGCTGCGCGGAGCGCCGGACATGGCGAGCTGTTTTCCCGATTTGGACCGCACTGGGCTCGGTTTGAAGTCGGCAAGTATCGGCGTCTACAAAGACCTGGTCTTCGTGAACCCGAACCGAGAAGCCGACTTCTCTGCGTGGATACGACCGATCGAACCATCAACTTGGCCGCATGAGATCTCGTCCAAAGAGCTGCGCGAAGCTGCGCCGCTGATCTTTGACATGAAATGCGATTGGAAAGTCTTCGTCGAGAATGCGATTGACGGATATCATCTCGCATATCTTCACGAGCATACGCTGGGTGGTCCCATCCCCAGTGAAAATGTCTGGGAGAGGCTCGGCGATCATTTGGTCTGGTATGCGACGGATGATGGTGCCGCGAAGCATCGCATTCCCGGCCTCATTCGCGAGCAAACGAAAGGCTTGCCGCGTCTCAAACACATCGCGGGAACGGAATATGGCGGGGTCTATTTGCTTTTCCCATCAACGCTGATCGTTCCTACACCGTTTGGGTTTAGCGTTTCGTCCATGCAGGCAACGGCGCCGGGGAGATGTCGGATGACAGTTCGCCATTGGGTCGGTCCTTGGCAATCCAAAGACCCGAGAAAGGGCATATCTGGCTACGACAAATCCTCAGGAGTCATCTCATCTGATCACTGGAAAAAACATCCGCTGGAGACAGGTGACTTCCAGACCGAGGACGTCTGGATCTGTGAACGGGTGCAGCGAGGATTGGAATCCCCCGCATATGAACCCGGTCCGCTTGCACAAGGCGCAGGAGCTGAAGATCCAGTGGCGTGGTTCAGGCGATCGATCTTGGACCAGATGCCCGCTTAGCGAGGGCGCGCTCAACAGGTCGTTGCAACACTTTAGGTTGAGATCAAAACTGGAGTGGTGTGATGAAGCGACGTCGTCGGAGATATTTTTCAGAGGCTGAAAAGGCGGAGATTTGGGATCGTTGGCAGCGCGGGGAGTCGATGTCCTCGATTGGGCGGAGGTTTGAGCGGGACTCGTCTTCCATCCATCCGCTGATTTCTCGCACCGGCGGATTTCGGCCAGAACCGCGCAAACGCAGCCTGGTGTCGCTCAGCCTGGCCCAGCGTGAAGAAATTTCTCGCGGTCTGGGAGCGGGTCGGTCGTATCGATGGATTGCAAGACATCTGGGACGCGCACCATCGACGATCAGTCGGGAGGTGGCGCGTAATGGTGGCCGCAAAACCTATCGAGCCACCAAAGCCGATGCTGCCGCCTGGGCCCGTGCTTCACGTCCCAAGCCCTGCAAACTGTCTTGCAACAAGGCGCTTTGCCGGACAGTCTCTGACAAGCTTCGCCAGCAATGGTCACCGCAGCAGATCGCTGGCTGGCTGAAGAAACGGTATCCGGATGATGAGGCCAGACGCGTGTCACATGAGACCATCTATCGAAGTTTGTTTGTTCAGGCCCGCGGTGCCCTCAAGAAAGAACTGATTGCGTATTTGCGGTCACCCCGCTCGATGCGTCGCCCGCGTGCGTCCAGTCTGCGTCGGTCGGGCCTCGGACAGATCAAGGATATGGTCTCGATCCGAGAGCGCCCGGCGGCGGTCGAGGACCGCGCTGTGCCAGGCCACTGGGAGGGCGATCTCATCGCCGGTTCAAAGGGTAGCCATATCGTCACCCTGGTCGAACGCCATACGCGCTATCTTATGCTGGCCAAGGTTAGCGGCCGGGATACCGAGACGGTCATTGCAGCGCTGATCAAACAGTCAAAGAAGCTGCCCAAAGAACTCTGCAAGTCGCTGACCTGGGACCGCGGCAAGGAACTCTCGGATCATAAGCGCTTCACGCTGGCGACTGACATCCAGGTTTATTTTTGCGACCCGAAAAGCCCCTGGCAGCGTGGATCGAACGAGAATACCAACCGGCTGCTGCGCCAATACTTCCCCAAAGGCACTGATCTGTCCGTCCACTCACAAGCCAAACTCAACGCTGTCGCCAGACAGATGAATGAGCGCCCTAGAAAAACACTGGACTATGACACACCAGCTGAGCGATTAAATGCCTGTGTTGCGATGACCGGGTGAGTCCACAGAGCAAAAGCAGACATTAAAAATCGACCCTGGCAGACCGTTGTAGCCTGAAAAACGGCAGCAAAGGAGTAAACGATGCCATTTGATCAGTCAGAAGGAACATGGGTTCCATGGAACAAGGGAAAGCTAGTCGGTCAGAAAGCGCCACTCAAACCACAGGAAGTTTGGTCGATACGCGTTCGATTGCAGCTCGCAGGCAACAAACGAGATTTGGCACTCTTCAATCTAGCGATCGACAGCAAACTTCGCGGTTGCGATCTGTTGCGGCTACGTGTCTCTGATTTGCGAATGGGCGGCGAAATTAGAAGCCGCGCCAAGATCATCCAACAGAAAACCGGCGCGGCGGTTCAATTCGAAGTCAAGAAACAGACCCGGGATGCGATTGTGGCCTGGATTGCGATGAAAGACCTACGACCACACGATTGGTTGTTTCCAAGCAGAAAGGATACAACACGTCATCTATCAACAAGGCAATACGCGCGCATCGTTGAAGCTTGGGTGCGTTCAATTGGTCTCCCGCGTTCGTCGTACGCGACACACTCAATGCGGAGAACCAAGGCAACGTTGATCTATCGAAAAACTGGAAATCTGAGAGCAGTCCAGCTACTGCTGGGGCACAGCAAAATTGATAGCACAGTGCTGTATCTCGGCGTCGAGGTCGAAGATGCTCTCAGCCTAGCTGAAAGCATCGAGCTATAGTCCTACAGAATGGTGATTGAGAAGATCGTGTTCATGGGCGCGCTAATCGCCCTTCAATTCCGTGCGAGGTTCGTCCCGCATACCGAGATACAGGCTTAGGCAGCATACCAGCAAGACGATAGTGAAAGGCAGCGCCGCAGCGATTGTGCCCGCCTGCAACGATTCAAGTGCGGATGTGCCGCCACCATACAGGAGCGCCGAAGCTGTCAGTCCGAGCATGCAGGCCCAGAAGACGCGCTGGGTGACCGGGGCGTCAGTCTTGCCGCCGGACGTAATCGTATCAACGATCAAGGCGCCGGAATCGGCAGAGGTGACGATGAACACAATCAACAAGCCAATTGCGACGATGGACGTGATGCCGGCTGCAGGCATCGCAGCGAGCATCTGGAAGAGGACGGTGGCCGAGTTCACAATGCCGTCGGAGAGGTCGCCTATCCCGTTCTCATACTGAAAGACCGCAGTTTCCCCGAACGCCGAAAACCAGACCACGCAGATCGCAAATGGTGCCAGCAAAACGACGGCAAAATACTCCCGGACCGTGCGGCCGCGCGAAATGCGGGCGATGAACATGCCGACAAAAGGCGACCAGGAAATCCACCAGGCCCAGTAGAAGATGGTCCAGTCATGGAACCAGGCGATGTCTTCGCGCCCGACCCAATTGGTGAGTGCTGGGGTGTCCATGATATAGGCGAGGAGGTTTTCGCCCATTCCGGTAAAGATCAGCACCGTCGGCCCGGCAATGATCACGAAGACCAGCAGGCCGAACGCGGCCACCATGTTGATATTGCTGAGCAGTTTCACGCCGCCATCCATGCCGCGCAGAACGGATACGACGGCGAGTCCCGTCATCGCGGCGATCAAGCTGATTTGCGCCCAGATCGTGGGCTCAAAATCGAATATATAGCCAAGACCACTCGCCGCCTGTGTGCCGCCCAAGCCAATCGTAGTGGCCAGGCCGAATATGGTTGAGACCACCGCGAACAAGTCGATCACGTGCCCGGCCCAACCCCAGACACGCTCGCCGAGCAAAGGATAGAAGGCGGACCGGAATGATAGCGGCAGGCCCTTATTGTGCGCGAAGAAGCCGAGCGCCAAACCTACGACGGCATAGATTGCCCATGGCGCGATCCCCCAATGGAACAGTGTGGCGCTAAAGGCGAGACGGTTCGCGTCCGGCGTTCCGGGATCGGCGCCGAGCGGCATACCGAACCAGTCCGTATGATAGGCAAGCGGCTCTGCTGCGCCCCAGAACATGAAACCAATACCGACACCTGCGGCAAACAACATCGCGATCCAGGAATGCACTTTATAGTCCGGTACCGCACTCTGACCGCCAAGGCGAATGCGACCGAGTGGCGAAATGGCGAGGGCCATGCAGAAGGCAAACACGAGAACCGGCGTGGCCGCGAACAGCCAGTCGAATGATTGCAAAGTGTGTGCTCGTGCTTCGCTGAGGATTGCGCCGGAGGCTTCGGGAAACACCAGGGTCAGACCGCCAAACAACAAAACCATTGTCGCAGCCAGGAAGAAAACCGGATTGTGAACGTCAAGGCCCAGCACTTCGACATTGTCCTGCCCGACTTCATAGTCGCAGTCATATTCGCTGTTCGCCGTTGCGATGTGTTCTGTGTCAGGCATGCGATTCCTTAGGACTTGGTCACAGCTTGTCATGCACGAATTATCTCGACCTTCAAACCATTTGCCGCAGGGTTCGACGCACAAGAACGTCCCATGACGCCACGTGATTGCGTCATATTTACCACATTCGCTGGAGCAATCCGTGTGAACACCGGCCAATCACAGCCAGAATCCTTTCCATCATCAAACTAAATGATAGGTATCGCTCACCATCGAGCGGTCGTGATTCTTGTGTGCCCTGCGTAATTCGGCGTGGGCCTGCACGATCGGAGCAAATCCCGAGGGAAAACATATGTATCGACTAATGAGTGGCGCGTCTTTGATCGCCATGTCGAGTCTGTTTGGTTTGAGCGCTGTGGCGCAGGATGCCGCAGAACCGGAAGTAAAACGCCTGAAATCAGTCACCGTCACTGCGACGAAGCGAACTGAAAGTGCACAGAGCATTCCCGTGGCGGTCAACGCGCTCGGCGAGCAAGAGCTTGAAGCGCTCGGGGTGAAGAATTTCTCTGACTATCTCATTCAACTGCCAGGCGTCACTGCAGGTGGCTCCGGGCCGGGCCAGAACACGATCTACATTCGCGGCCTGGCATCGACGACACCTAACTTGACCACAGCGGGCGTCGCGGGTCTCGCACCAAACGTCGCCTTTTATCTCGACGAGCAGCCGCTTGGACAACCTGGTCGAAACCTGGATGTGTATGCCGCCGACCTGGAACGTGTCGAAGTTTTGTCCGGCCCACAGGGCACGCTCTTTGGCGCCAGCTCTCAGGCGGGAACCGTTCGCCTGATCACTAACAAGCCGGATTTCAGCGGCTTTGATGCGTCGCTGAAAGCCTCGACCTCATTCACGGATGGCGGCGAAATGAGCAATAGCGTTGAAGTCATGCTCAACGTTCCGGTCACAGACAATTTCGCCCTGCGGGGGGTCGTCTATACCGATAAGCAAGGCGGTTACATTGACAATGTCGGCGGCACACGCAGCGCGGCTGAATCAGGTCGCTTCCGCGCCGCAGGCGCGGTCCGCGACAATGGTGTTCCGGTTTCGGCCACACGCGGTGGCTTCCAGGCCGGGGCTGACCTGTCTGGCGTGACCTTCATCTCGGCCGACAATTCAAGCCTGGTCGAGAATAATTTCAACGACACGACTTATGCTGGTTTCCGTTTGTCCGGTCAGTATGATTTCAACTCCGATTGGTCTTTGCTGGTCTCGCACGCGCAGCAGCAACTCGATAGTGAAGGCGTCTTCTTCGCTGATCCCGAGCTTGATGATTATGACATTGAGCGGTTCGCAGACGACGAGATCGAAGACAGCTTCCACAATACGAGCTGGACGCTGGAAGGCCGTCTCGGCATGCTCGAAGCGCTGTACACCGGCGCCTATACGGAACGGACAACCGATCAGACAGTCGACTATTCCGACTATCTCTTCGTTGGACAATACCTGCCTTACTATATCTGTGATGGTGCGGTGACCTATCCCGGTTCGGCAGCACCGTCGGGCACCTGTCAGGCGCCGAACCTGTTCGTGAATTCTTCGACCGAAACAAAAGTCCAGACACACGAATTGCGCTTCAACACGCCTCGCGAGAACAGATGGCGCGCGACATTTGGTGCGTTCTATTCCGATCTTGAACTCACGGAACTGAATGACTTCACCTATCCCGGCTCACAATTCGCGGTCGGGTTTGACGGTGTCACCACTGGATTCGCGCCGAACTATCCTTTGACGAACACAGCTGTGACGGGCGTCATCGGCAATGCTGCACCCGGCTATTTTAGCGACCCAGGTCCTTTCCCGGCCGGCGTAATTTTCCGAAACGATGTCTTGCGCACGGATGAGCAGCTCGGCCTTTTTGGCGAAACCACTTTTGACCTGACTGATCAGTTTGCCGTGACACTTGGCGCCCGCTGGTACGACATTGAAGTGGATCTTGAGGGCTCCGCCAACTCCTCATTCTTCAACCTTGGATCGGCGACGGACGCTCAGGCCTTTGGAACCAATATCTCCGCTCAGTTTGCACCAAACAATACAGTTGGGGCGCCGGACAAGGCCGCCACTGACGGGATGATTTACAAGCTGACGGGAACATGGACACCGAACAGCGACTTACTGTTCTATGCGACCTATTCCGAAGGCTTCCGACCCGGACTGTTGAACCGCCCAGGCGGCGCGGCCGGACCGAACGGGTACACAGTTCCATTCGCTGTCGACACCGATGATGTCCAGAATTACGAGATCGGTTGGAAAACCGAGCTGTTCGACAACTCCTTGCGTTTCAATGGTTCAGCCTTCTTCGTTGAGGTTGAAGGCTTGCAGACTACGATCTTCGATCCGTCCATCGTCAACCTGTTCTTCTCTGACAATGCGGCGAACGCGGAAATCAAGGGGATTGAGGGCGATTTCACCTGGGCCCCGTATGAAGTTGATGGTCTGACCATTGCTGGCGCATTCTCCATCCTAGACACAGAGGTGACGGAGGTTCTGACGCCGACAAATGATGTTCTGGTTGGGTCAGAGCTTGCTTTTGCCCCAGCCTGGCAAGGCAATCTCCGCGCCCGTTATGAGTGGGACCTTGAGCGGCAGATTGCGGGCTCAAACCTCACCGCTCATATCATGCCGCAATTGGTTTTCTCCGATGATTCCGTCAGCGACATCATTGAGATCAACAAGGCCGACATTGATGGCTATGTCACGCTTGGCGGAACCCTCGGTGTCACTGCGGACCAGTGGTCGGCGGAACTGTTCGCGACCAATCTGACCAACGAATATGCTGAACTCAGCAATAATTTTGTGTTCGACCGCGAACGCGTGACGCCGCTGCGCCCGCGCACAATCGGGGTCCGAGTCGGATATGACTTCTAAACCGACGCACATTTAGATAAGAAACGCAGCGTTCTGACCCGTCAGAACGCTGCCTTTGTATGGACCGCTTGATGGATTCTAACGCTGCCCCCCTTCGTGCCGATGCTCTTAAACAGGCACAAGCCGCCATGAAGGCCGGGCGCTTTGCCGAGGCGTCAAACCTCGCACGGCAATTGCTTGCGGCAGATAACGAGGATCAGGATGGTCTCTATATGGCGGCGGTGGCCGCGCGTTACCTCGGCGCCACCGATCAAGCCCGCGCCTATTTGAGCGCACTGAAACAGCTTGCCCCCGACTACGGTCGCGCCTTCCAGGAAGAAGGGCATCTGAACAAAGCTCTCGGGGATCACGACCGCGCGCTCATCGCCTTCCAAAACGCCACGCGGTGCAATCCAGCGCTGACCGCCAGTTGGCAAGCGCAGGCCGATCTGCTGCGCGCTGCCGATAATCTGGCTGAAGCAGATCAGGCTCTGGCGCAGTTGCAACGGATAAAGGCCCTCCCTCGGGAGCTGCTGGCCGTGACCAATCATTTGCACGAAGGCCGCATCCTGCGGGCCGAAGAAATTGTCCGGGCTTTCCTACGCAAACAGCCGCAGCATGTTGAAGGCATGCGCCTGCTTGCGGATATTGGTTCGCGCCTGGGTGTTCATGAGGATGCTGACTTCTTGCTGGAGACGGCCATCGCGCTCGATCCCGGCAATATCCAGTTGCGCATCGATTACATCCAGGTTCTGCGCAAGCGCCAGCGGTTTTCAGCAGCACTTGAGCAAGCCAGAGCCTTGCTTGCGCGCGACTCCGTAAACCCGGTTTTTCAATCCTTGTTTGCGATTGAGAGCATGCAGGCGGGCGACTATGACACCGCGCTGAAGGCCTTCGAGAAAGTCCTCACCAAGCTCCCAAATGATCCCGCAACTCTGACCTCACAGGGACACGCGCTGAAAACCTATGGCCGTACAGACGACGCGATTGCCTCCTACAAAGCCGCTCTGCGCGCCGCCCCCCATTATGGCGATGCCTGGTATGCCCTGGCTAACCTCAAGACTTACCGCTTCTCGGACGACGAGCTGCAGGAGATGCAAACGGCAGAAAAAAGTGCCGACCTTACAACCATGTCGCGAATCCACATCGCCTTTGCTCTCGGCAAAGCCTTCGAAGATCGCGGCGATCACGACGCGGCGTTCGAGGCCTATCAACTCGGAAATGCGCTCAAACAGAAGCAGACTCGCTACACCACCGCGCAAATGTCGGAAGAGTTCGAGGCCCAGAAACGCTACTGCACACCCGACCTGATCCGAGCGCAAAGCGGCAAAGGTTGCCCGGCGCCCGACCCGATCTTCATCGTCGGATTACCGCGTGCCGGGTCAACTCTGATCGAACAAATTCTCGCCTCCCACAGCCAGGTGGACGGCACCCTCGAGCTGCCAAACATCTTGTCTTTGGCGCATCGCCTGCGTGGCCGCAATCTGGCGACCGATCGCGACCGTTATCCGCGTGTCCTCGGTGAACTTTCCAGTGAAGAGCTCCACGCGCTCGGCGGAGATTATATAGAGAACACGCGCATACACCGCCAGGGCGCCGCATTCTTCACCGACAAGATGCCGAATAACTTTCGCCATATCGGTCTCATCCATCTGATCCTGCCAA
Source organism: Henriciella sp. (assembly GCA_965228095.1). GTDB lineage: Bacteria > Pseudomonadota > Alphaproteobacteria > Caulobacterales > Hyphomonadaceae > Henriciella. Next base: position 280,511 of record OZ245793.1, read on the forward strand.
ATGCGAAGATCATAGACGCACGCCGGGCACCGCTCGATTGCTGTTGGTCGGGCTTCAAGCAGCTTTTCGCCGAAGGTCAGGAATTCACCTACGGTCTGGAAGAGATCGGGCAGTACTATTGCGGTTATGTCGACTTGATGGCGCATTGGGACCGCGTTTTGCCAAAAGATCGCATTTTCCGGGTCCAGCACGAAGACGTCCTCGAAGACCTTGAAGGACAGGTTCGGCGGCTGCTGGATTATTGTGAATTGCCCTTTGAGGCCGCTTGCGTAAACTTTCACAAAACTGATCGCGCTGTCCGTACCGCCAGCTCAGAACAGGTGCGTCAGCCGATCAATCGCGCGGGTCAGGATCAGTGGCGCCCGTTCGAACCGTTTCTGACCCCACTAAAAGACGCGCTTGGGGATGCGTTGCTGACTGAGAAAGGATCCCGGTGAATGAGTGTCCGGTCTGAAGATGCCCTGATCGCGCTACGACAGATCCAGCGCAAAACGGAACAAGCCTCGAAGAAGCTCGCCGCACAAGCGAACCTGACACCGTCGCAGCTTCTGGTCATGCAGATCCTCGCCGAGCGCGGGGAAATCTCGGCGGGCGACGTGTCAAAACTGACCCAGCTCAAACACGCGACGATCACGAGCCTGGTCGACAAACTTGTCGCCCGTGGATTGGCAACGCGCCGGCGCTGCGAAGAAGATCGTCGCAGGGTCTGGCTGACGATTTTGCCCGAAGGTCAAAACGCCATCACCTCTGCCCCGGACCTCCTGCAGGAGACCTTTCACACGCGCTTTGAGACGCTACCAGACTGGCACCAGGCCATGCTCGTGTCTTCCTTGGAGCGGGTCGCCGCCTTGCTCGATGCCGAAGATCTGGAGGCAGCTCCAATCCTGGATGTGGGCGCACTGGATGAACGACCGTGATTCTGCAATTTTCGCTTCAGTGAAATTAGGATGAATCCGGATTTCGTTATGTCTGGTTTTAGGAATAAGCCGCCGCAGCTCTAATCCGCGCTTTCAGGACTAAACACCCCCCTACCCCTCTTCCAACGCCACCAGCACTTCGCCTTCCGGCACCTGTGCGCCGAGCTCCGCGCCGACTGTCTCCACCACGCCATCGCGCGGCGCCGTCAGGGCGTGTTCCATTTTCATGGCTTCCATGACGGCGACGACCTGGCCCTTTTCGACTGTGTCGCCGGGCGTGACGTTGAGCGCGATGACCTTGCCGGGCATCGGCGCCATGACGGCGTCGCCGCCGGCCAGGGCTTCGGCTTCGGCTTCGAAATCTGGGACGTCGACAAGGACGCTGTCGCCGCCTGTGGTGACCGCGAAGCGGCGCGGGGAGAGGTCGGTAACGAGCGGCATGGAAATGTCTTCGGCGACGCTGTGCTCGGACGGGTCGAACCAGTCGGCATCCTCGCCGACCGCGACCGCGGTCTTGCGCACCGGGGCGGTGTTGAGGCGCCAGCCATCGCGCACGGTCCAGGGATCGTCGCCATCGTCGCCGAGCAGGATGTCGGTCACGGCCATGACCGAGGCATGCTGGTGGGCGTCCGGCGCGTCGGTCAGGGCGTCGCCCTGCTCGGCGATCCAGTTGACGTGATGGTGGCCCTCAAGGAAGGCATCGGCCATGGCGCAGCGGCGCAGGAAGCCGATATTGCCGGGCACGCCGCTCAGTTGCAGGTGGGCCAGCGTGTCGATCAGATGGTCTGTCGCCTGTTCGCGATCCTCGCCCCAGACGACCAGTTTGGCGATCATGGAATCGTAATTGGCAGGCACGCGGTCGCCGCTCTCGAAGCCGGCTTCCCAGCGCAGCCAGTCACTGTCCGGGTCGGCGAGCATGCCGAACTCCTCGATCAGGCCGGCGCCGGGGCGGAAGCCATCAGCCGGGTCTTCGGCGCAGATGCGGGCCTCGATCGAATGGCCGAGCAGCTTGATGTCCTTCTGCTTGACCGGCAGCTTTTCGCCGCTGGCGACGCGCAGCTGCCAGTCGACCAGGTCGGTGCCGGTGACCATTTCGGTGACCGGGTGTTCGACCTGCAGGCGGGTGTTCATTTCCAGGAACCAGAACGTGTCGAGGGCGAGCGGGCGGGCGCCGTCGACTATGAACTCAACGGTGCCGGCGCCCTGATAGCCGACCGATTTGGCCAGTTTGACGGCGGCGTCGCACATCGCCTTGCGGACCTTGTCCGGCATGCCGGGGGCCGGCGCTTCCTCGATGACTTTCTGGCGGCGGCGCTGCAGCGAGCAGTCGCGCTCGAACAGGTGGACGGCATTGCCATGGCTGTCGCCGAAGACCTGGACCTCGATATGGCGTGGCTGTTCGACCAGTTTTTCCAGCATCACGCGGCCATCGCCAAACGCGGCTTCGGCTTCGCGCACGGCGCTTTCCAGCTCGCCGGCAAGGTCGCTGGCCTTGGCGACGAGACGGATGCCGCGGCCACCGCCGCCGGCGACCGCCTTGATCAGCAGCGGGAAGCCGATGCGCTTTGCTTCCTCGGTCAGGGTCTTGGCGTCCTGGGCCGCGCCGCGATAGCCGGGCAGGACCGGCACGCCGGCCTCCTCGGCGATGGCCTTGGCGCGGTCCTTCAGGCCCATCGCCTCGATCGTGTCGGCGTTCGGTCCGACCCAGATCAGGCCGGCGGTCTCGACGGCCTTGGCGAAGGCGGCATTCTCGGACAGGAAGCCATAGCCGGGATGGATGGCCTCGGCACCGACCTGTTTGGCGGCCGCGATCAGCGTGTCCCCGTCCAGATAGCTTTCAGTCGCTGCGGCGCCGCCGATCCACACCGCTTCATCCGCGTCCCGGACATGTTTGGCGCGCGCGTCAGCGTCGGAATAGACGGCGATGCTGCGGACGCCGAGCGCCTGGCAGGTGCGCATGATGCGGCAGGCAATTTCCCCGCGATTGGCGATCAGAAGCGATGAGATCATATGGCGACGCCCTCAATGTGGATTGCAAGTGATTGGGCATAAAACCTTGCCCCGGCCTCCTCTTACCGCCTAAGCTATCCCGTAGGAAAGAGTAAGGGGAAACAAATGGCATATGCATCAGGCGTCCGCCTCAGCAGTCTGGCCGGGCTGATCGGGGCCGGAGTCGGCGGCTATATCGGCTATACCCAGGCCGCAGAGACCGGGCTCGAGCCGGTCGCCGGCGCGCTGATCCTCGGCGGCGTTGGCCTGGTCGCGGGATCAGCCGGGGCGTTCCTGCTGAAATCAGCGATGCAGTTCATCATCTACCTGATCATGCTCGGCGTCGTGATGTTCGTGTTCCAGACCCAGATCGAGGCGATGACCGGGATCAACCCGGTCTCCTCGGCCTTGGGCATGTTGAGCGATCTCGGCCTGCCCGTCGGCGGCGGCAGCTAGCGGCTCAGCGGTTCCAGCCGGGCTTTCGTTTTTCCAGGAAAGCGGCGAGGCCTTCCTTGCCCTCTTCGCTGGTGCGCCGCGCGGCAATGCGCTTGGCGGTCTCGCGGCTGAGGGCGGCGCTGTACGGTTCGCCGGCAAAATCGAGGACCAGGTTCTTGGCATCGCGAATGGCCCCGGGCGCAGCGCCCATCGCGAGGCTGGCAATATGCTCCTCCATCGCCGCCAGGCCTTCCAGGTCATCGACGACATACTGGACCAGGCCGATCTTCTCGGCATAGTCGGCATCGAAGCCCTCGGCGGTGACGAACAGGGCCTTGGCCCAGCGCGGCCCGATGGCGCTGATCACGAAAGGCGAGATGGTCGCCGGAGTCAGGCCGAGCCGGACTTCGCTGAATTTGAACTTCGCCCCCCTGACCGCGACCGCGAGATCGCAGGCAGCGACCAGACCGGCGCCGCCGCCCATGGCTGCGCCTTGCACCAAAGCGAGAGTCATTTGCGGCAGTTCGGCCAGCTTGCGGAGCATTTCGGCAAGCGCCATCGCGTCCTGCTCATTGTCTTCCCGCGTCCAGTTCTGGGCGGCTTTCATCCACTCCAGGTCGGCGCCGGCCGAGAAGCTCTTGCCGGCCCCGCGCAGGATCACCATGCGCAGCGTGTCCTGCTCTTCTAGCGTCTCCAGGGCGTCCGTCAGCTCGGCAATGACCTCGCTGTTAAAGGCATTGTGGCGATCTGGGCGATTGAGCGTCAGGATGGCAATGCCGTCTCTGGTCGCGTCTAATGTGATGGTCTCATATTCACTCATAATCCCTTTATATACCGCCCCTTACCGGCCTGGCTACGCGACAAGTTCTCAGGCAGGCCGGAGACAAAGAAACGCCCGCCGGAGGGGCGGGCGTTTCGATGGAGAGAATGAGTCGAGGCCGTCCTAGGACGAGCGCTCAGATTTTTCGCCGTGCTTTTTCTTCTTCTTCTTTTTTACGGCAGCTTCGAATTCAGCCAGCGAAAGTTCACCATCATCACCGGCGACTTTGGCAAATTTGGCAACAACCTCTTCCTCACTATGCTTGCCGTCTGCGGTTTTGTAAGCGACGTATTCAGCTTGCGTGATCGTGCCGTTTGCATCGGCGTCGATCTTGTTGAAATAATCCGCTGGCGACCCCGCATGGGCAACAGCAAACGCACTTGCTGCAAACAGCCCAAAAGCTCCGGTTACGAGTTTGGTTTTCATTAGGTTCCTCCCTGGAACAGATTGAGTAAGCGCCCTTGGAGGAAGGCGCGCTACAAGCGTAACAAGCTTACGTGTTACAGTTGTAGTTACCATTTTGTAATGATCGAGAATCCGACGGCTATCACCAGTGTTTACAGCTGCTTCAGCGGTATCGCCGGTTTGGCATCACTTACATGCTGTCATCTGAATGACTGGAATCATCGGCAGACAACGTCGCTTTCGCCGCCGTCAGTTCGGCTTCCGAGATCATGCCGTTCGCGTCAGCGTCAATTTCCAGGAACGCCACCAGCGCTTCTGCCGGAGACGCATCACCAAGGCTGATTTTCCAGCTGACAAACTCGCTCTCGGAAACAAAGCCGTCGCTATTCGCGTCGAGCACATCAAATGTCATCTCCTCGCCAGCGCTCGCCGCCAGAGGTGCGGCAGCCAAGGCCAAAATGAAAATGTATCGGGTCATGTTACAGTCCTCTTATGTCCGCCACGGTATGTGGCGAACCAGAGACTGCCGGTCGCGGTCACCAAAATCTCGTGACGATTGAGACATCCTGATGACAGGGCTTTCACGACAATTCGAACAGGGTCACGGACCTGTAGTGAGCACATCACGATCCGCGACGCGATGTCCTGTCATCGTCAGAGTATCGGCGTCCGCACTGTCTGATTTTTAATCGTTAGAGGCGAATCGATCGGCTCCGCTACATGCGGAAGACGCCAAAACCGCGCTCGTCAAACGGTGCATTCAGCGTTGCCGATAAGGCCAACCCAAGCACGCGTCTGGTGTCGGCCGGGTCGATAATGCCGTCATCCCACAACCGCGCTGTTGAGAAGTAAGGTGAGCCCTCATGCTCGTACAGATCGCGGATCGGCGCCTTGAACGCCTCTTCCTCATCCGCTGACCAGTCTTCCCCACGCCGCTCCATACCGTCGCGTTTGACTGTCGCGAGGACGGACGCCGCCTGTTCGCCGCCCATCACAGAGATGCGGGCATTTGGCCACATGAACATGAAACGGGGACTGTAAGCGCGTCCACACATGCCGTAATTCCCGGCCCCGAAGGACCCGCCCATGACCACGGTCAGTTTCGGCACAGACGCCGTCGCAACGGCGGTCACCATTTTCGCGCCATCCTTGGCAATGCCTCCGGCTTCGTATTTCGAGCCGACCATGAATCCGGTCAGGTTTTGCAGGAACAGGAGCGGAATTCGGCGCTGGTCCGCCAGCTCGATGAAATGCGCTGCCTTTTGCGCGGTTTCACTGAATAGGATGCCATTATTGGCAAGGATCGCGACGGGCATGCCATAAAGGTGTGCAAAGCCGCAGACGAGGGTGTCGCCGTAGAGTTTCTTGAACTCATGGAATTCCGACCCGTCGACCAGGCGCGCAATGACCTCGCGCGCGTCATAGGGTTCGCGAACGTCTTGTGGCACCAGGCCATGTAATTCTGCCGGGTCGTAAAGCGGCTCTGCAGCCTCCTGCAGCCCCACAGTGTCAGGCTTGGGGAGATGCAAGGTCCGCACAATCGATCGAACGATCGCCAGTGCATGATCATCATTCGCAGCATAATGATCAGCGACCCCGGATTGACGGGCATGCACGTCTGCTCCGCCGAGATCCTCGGCTGAGATGACTTCGCCCGTTGCGGCTTTCACCAGCGGCGGTCCGCCGAGGAAGATGGTTCCCTGTTTACGAACAATCACGGTCTCATCGGACATGGCCGGAACATAGGCACCTCCCGCCGTGCAAGACCCCATGACGGAAGCGATTTGCGGAATCCCTTTGGCGCTCAGATTGGCCTGATTGTAAAAGATCCGACCGAAGTGTTCGCGATCCGGAAAAATCTCGGATTGGTGTGGCAGATTGGCGCCGCCGCTGTCGACCAGGTAGATGCACGGCAGGTGGTTCTGTTCAGCAATCTCCTGCGCCCGCAGATGTTTTTTCACCGTCATCGGATAATAGGTGCCGCCCTTTACGGTCGCATCATTGCAGACAATCACGCACTCGCGCCCTTCAACGCGGCCAATGCCTGCAATCATGCCGGCGCCCGGGGCCTCGTTATCATACATGTCGTGCGCCGCCAGTGCGCCAATCTCGAGGAAAGGCGTGGCCGGATCGAGCAGCTTCTCAACTCGCTCCCTGGGCAACAGCTTGCCGCGCGACACATGCCGCTCCCGGGCCCGTTCCGACCCACCTGCAGCGGCTTTCGCGGTCTTCTCCTGCAACTCCTCTACCAACGCTTCCATCGCCCTACGATTGGCCGAATAGGCGGCACTGGCGACATCAAGTTTGGACTTCAAGACAGGCATAAAGGTTACTCCCACAACCAATTTTCAAAAGCCATAACGGCGGCCGCTCGGCCTGTCATCCCGAGCTTGTGAGCCAATGTCATCATTTCCTTCATGAAATTGCCCCATATTTGCATGAACCGTTGCGTATGACGGAGAGCGAGTAATGCGTATATTTGGTGGCATGAGTTTGGACGTCGTCCCAGCCCTGGCCTCGATCAAGTTCCTTGAGGATGTTCCGCGCCGTGCCTTGCGCGCGGCGGGCAAGGAAGCGCGTTGGTTTTCTGTCCCGGCTGGTTGGCCCCTGTTTCGCGCCGGTGAAATGTCGGATTCGATCTATTTCGTTCTGTCCGGATCATTCGGTGCATTCAAGGCCATGCGCGATGGCCGCAGCGAATTCATGGGACACATTCGCGCCGGTGAACCGGTTGGCGAGATGGCGATGTTCCAGGGCGGTGTCGATATTGATGGCGATGGCTCACCGGACAATGTGCCCCATTCCTCCTCTGTCTATGCCCTGCGCGACAGTGAAGTGCTGGAGATCTCTCGCCAGGGGTTCCAGCGTATCAGTTCAGCCGAGCCCGAAATTCTGAACGCGATGATCCGACTGATCCTGTCGCGTCTGCGGGAAGGCAATCAGCGCAACCGCCGCACAGCGCCGAAAGTGTTCACACTCGTCGCCACCTCTCCGAGTATCGACTTGAGCCTGCGCGCAGAATCCTTGCGGGAATCGCTTGCTCAACTCGGTGTGAAAACGCGAATTGTCGAGGCCGAGGAAGGTGATGAAAAACCGTCCGCGTTCTTTGACGCCCTCGAAGCAGAAAACGATATTGTCATTCTGATCTCCACATTGGGCGACAATGCCTGGTATCGCCTGTCGATGCGTCAGGCCGACCGGATCTGGGTCGTAGCGCGCGCTGATGCGAAGCCGTCTTACCCGCTATTCCCGGAAGAAAACTCGCCCGCGCAGTCGTTGAAACTGGTCGACGTCTTGCTCTTGCACCATGGCGAAGACCGCAAGGCCTGTCGCCCGGCCGACTGGCTGCGCGCCGCAGGTGCCGCACGTATTTTCCATTGGCAAGACGTGAAAGGTGAACATTGCGATCGCCTCGCCCGCACGATTGCGGGGCGAAGTGTCGGAGTCGTGTTCTCTGGTGGCGGCGCCCGCGCCTACGCCCATATCGGCGTGGTCAAGGCGATGCGCGAGCTTGGCATTCCGATCGATTTCGCTGGTGGGGCGTCGATGGGCGCTGTCGTCGCTGGCTGCGTTGCGATGGGTTGGGACGACCAGGAAATCGATTACCGAATCCGAAAGGGGTTTGTCGAAACCAACCCACTTGGCGACTGGAACATTCCGGTGGTCGGGATGGTTAAAGGTCACCGGGTGGACGCTCGCCTGAAAGAGCATTTTGGCGATGCCGAAATCGGCGACCTGGAAATGCCCTTCTTCGCGGTCTCGACCAACCTGACCGATGGCGCCTACCGCGTGCATCGGCGCGGACGCCTGCGCAGTGCCTTGCGCGCGACGATCGCCCTGCCCGGCATTCTTCCGCCGGTCATTGATGATGGCGAGGTATTGGTCGATGGCGCAGTTCTGAACAACTTCCCGACGGACGTGATGCGCGAGTTGCAACGGGGCTTTGTGGTTGGCTGTGACGTCGCGCGTGCGCCTGAAGGTCTGGACGCAAGTGAGTTCGTGAACCCGCCCGGTTTTTTCGGGTGGATCGCGCGACACGGTTTGTCGAACGCACCTCCGATTGCGGGACTGCTGATGCGATCCGCCACAGTCAGCGTCAATCCGAATGCCGGGCGCGAACTCGTGGATGTCCTGATCCTCCCCGAACTGAAGGACATTCAGCTACGCGACTGGAAAGCCTATGACGAAGCCGTGGAAGCGGGATACCAGGCAGCGATGACAGCGCTCAAGGAAAGCGACCTTAAGAGCCAGTGCTGTACGCTGAAAGTCGCCTGATCGGCGGCCCGGAATTCGCGCCTAGTCTTCTGACAGCAAGGTGCGCAGGAAATAGTAAGTCATCACCACGAACAGCAACAATCCAAGCACGATCAGGAATGGTGGCAGATATGCGCTGAGCGGACTGTGCGCCCCATCATTCGACCCGACCAGGCCGAATTGCCCAGCAATGCCATATCCGCCAAGCGCAATACCGATCATGGCCAGCAATCCGAAGGGAAGCGCAGCGAACAAACTGCCTTCGCGCGCCTCGGCGGCCATGGCCTGATCAATCTCGATCGCCTTGACGATACTCTCGGTGGAGATTTTGACCTCCTCGAGATCATCAATGACATCTGGCGCTGGGGAAGACGAAACATCGTCCGCGTTTCCCACGGCTTCGTCGAGGAACGGTGGTTGCGGCAGATCTTCACGCGCTGGCCACACGGATTTCTGCACACTTTGCGACTCGGTTTCGCCTGCGAGCTCCGAGATCGCAGCGGTGATCTCTTCCGGCGTGGCACCGTCCGTCGCCGTGCCAGATGCAACGGAGTCCGGCTCAGATTCACCAAGGATACGCACCATTTGCTGACGAACGGATTCGGCAGCTTCTTCGGTCGCCGTCCGCGACACCGCCGGGCTGTCGTCTTCTATCAAGCCGGTTTCGGCCGCTGGGTCCGGGCGATGCTCGACCAAGATCTCGCGCGCTTGCGTCGGGGCGGGCAGCGCCTCTGAATCGTGCAGAGCGCGATACAGGCGCGACGAGGCAACCGGCATTCGTCCAGGGGCGTTGAGGAACAGCGCTTTCTCTGCTGCCCGACGGCGCACCAGCGCGTCCACGACTTGCACCCGGCCACCAATCTTGGCGCGTCGCCAGTGATCGAAAGCCTGGGCGGCGTCCAGACGATTGCCACCATTCATACAGGCAACCACATCCGAGCTGGCAAACGCTTTTGGACCGATATTGAACGCCAGCGAAACCAGCGCATCGAATTCATTTTGTGACATCGGCGCCAACACGCAGCGCATGACATAGCGTTCAACCGGAGGAAGATCGTATTCGCGCAGGATCGCTTCGGCCTCGGTTTCACTGACCCGAATGCCTTCGCGCGCGCGGCGCATGTGACCGTACCCAATGATCCAGCGACCATTGGGCAATGCTTCTGAGCGTGCGCGAAACCCCTCAAACGCCTTGATAACGTCCAGTCCCGCTTGAGATGTACGCATGTTCAATGCCATCACCTGCTCCGGTTTGGGACAGATTATCTGTCCGGTCGATGGAGAAGTGCAAACTGTGCGCCGCTCCACAACATCCGGATTTTACAACAGAAATAGCGTCGCGAGACCCAGAAAACTGAAAAACGCCATCGTGTCCGTCAACGTCAGGACGAAAACCGACGACGCGACAGCCGGATCCGCTCCCATGCGCTTGAGCGTCAATGGCACCAGGATGCCCGACACTCCGGCCCAGAGAAAACTCGCCAGCATGGCGACGCCAAGGACGATCGCGAGATCCAGTTCGCGGAACCAGAACAGCGCCACCAATCCGACACCAATGGCGAAAATCACGCCATTGACCAGGCCCGTCAATGACTCGCGCACCACCGCTCGGCGTCCCGCCTTGCCTTCCATTTCGCGCTCTGCAATGGCGCGGACCGCCACGGCAAGGCCCTGGCTTCCGGCATTCCCGGCTAGGGCTGCGACCACCGGCATCAGGATCGCCAATTGCACCAATCGGTCGAGCGTTCCTTCGAACAAGGCAATGATTGCTGACGCAATGAACGCTGTCACCAGGTTTATCCCCAACCACGGCGCTCTCGCCTTGACCGATTCCCAGACCGTATCCGAGCCGTCAGCTGACGACACATTGGCCAGCGCCAAAAGGTCTTCGGTGTTTTCTTCCTGGATCACCTGAACCATATCATCGACCGTGATCATGCCGACCAGACGGCCGTCCCGATCTTTGACCGGCGCCGACGCCAGCGCATACTTCTGGAACTGATAGGCAACTTCTTCCTGATCCTGGTCGACGTGGATGTCGGAGTGAAACGGCTCCATAATGTCGGCCAGCCGCACCTCCCGTCCCGTCCGCAAGAGCTGAGACAGCAAGACATATCCCAGCGGTTTGTTCAGCGGATCGACAACATAAATCTCATAAAAATCAGTCGGCAGGTCCTCTGCATTTTCGCGCGCAAAATCGATCGACTGACCAACGGTCCAGAATTCCGGCGCAGCGAGAAACTCGCGCTGCATCAATCGGCCGGCTGTGTCTTCCTCAAACTCGAAACTGGCTTCCAGGACGGCGCGATCTTCAGGCTCCAGCTCTTCCAGAATGCGCTCGCGCCTGTCTTCATCCAGATCTTCCAGAACCGCTGTCGCGTCATCGCTTTCGAGATCATCAAGCGCGTCGACGACGGCTTCATCACTCATCACCTCGACTGCATCTTCACGATATTCCTCGCGCAGCTCGATCAGCACGCCAGCTGGCAACTCCCCGCCGAGCAGTTCAACTGCGTCTTCAAATCGCTCCGTCGACAATTGTTCCAGCAGGTCCGAGGCGTCGGCTGGGTGCATGTCTTCAAGGGTTTTGCGGACCCAGTCGCCATTGCCCACATCGATCGCTTCGCGCAGATCGGAGACCAGCTGTTCGCGCTGAGAATCGCCATCATCGGCCGGAAGATCAGTCGCCTCGCTCATAGCGCCTGTTTGGCTTGATCGCCCCAACGGCGCAAGGCGTTTTTGCGTCTAAATCAATCGAGAAAAATGGTGCGGCCGAGAGGACTCGAACCTCCACGGGTTGCCCCACAGCGACCTCAACGGTCCGGGGCGGGCCATAGAGAACCATATTTCGCAATAAAATCAGCTTGTTAACTTTAACTCCGCTAACTCCACCTTTATGTAGCTATAGCAGATAAGTTACTTATGGAGTTACTTCCGTGGCGAACATAACCTCCAGCTGGATGGATAAAAGGCAGCCAAAAGGCCTGTTTTGGGACCCGCGCCACCACGGTCTCGGGGTGCGCGTTTGGAAGGACGGTCACACCAAGAGCTGGGTGTATCAGAAGTCCGGTGGCAAGCGCAGCACATTGGGTCGTTGGCCCGCCATGCAGGTGAATGAAGCACGCCGCATTGCGGCCGAATATAACGAGCAAGGTGTCCAACAGACTTACACCTATCAGGACGCCCACGCGTCATGGTCCGCGGACTTCCTAGGGCGCGGTGGCTCGCCAGTCACTGTGAAGGAAAATGCGGGACGCGTCGGCAAACACGCACCTGAGTGGTGGGGCCGCACCGTAGAGACGACCAAGCGCCCGCAGCTGATCGACCTGCGGCTCGCCATCAAGGACCGTACTGGAGTTCACCCAGCACGAGACACAGTGGGCCATCTGTCTCGCCTATACGAATATGTGACCGGCGAACGCATCCGATTGCCTAACCTGCCCCGCCCCCAAAGTCAGCGCGCGGCGCGGTCGGGACGCCTTGAGGACTGGTGGCCGGAAATAGAGGCCAATGCGAGCGTGCCCATGCTCGCCGCGCATCGCGTCACCGCCCTAACCGGACTCCGGGCAAGCGAGGTGCTCGCTATTCGCCGCAGTCACATTCGGAACGGCTGGCTGCGGGTGGATAATCCTAAGAGCAAGATGGGAAAGGACCTGTCATTTGACCGGCCCCTGCCCGACCAGGTTCTAGACATCATCGGCGACCAACTCACCGGCGACTTGGTTTTCCCGTTTAAGGCGCTGCGCTTAAACGCGGGCAGCTATGCCCATAGACTCCGTCACGCGTACATTGGCATCGCAGAGAGCGAGACCGCTGTGCCTCGCCGCGTCCTTCGCGCGCTGGTGAATCACACCGGCAAATCGGACGTGACCGACGGCTACGGCACCCCCTCGCCAGAGTCTTCTTTGCGCTGGTCGCAAGAGATCGCCAATCGCGTCGCAGAACGAATTACCCTTTAGTTTCCGATTGCACGTAACTATATAGATTGCGCGCAACATATAAGACCAAGTAAGTCCCCCTCGGGCAAGGCAGGTAGGACGGTGGAATCCCGCAGGCGTACGGTGGCCTCAGGACTGGTGTGGCCTTGAATAGAGCATAAGCGCCCACGGGCCATCCGCAGCCGTTCAAATCAATCAAAATTTGAACGGAGTACCACATGAATGATGTGGATACGGCCCTCCGCGCGATGGTGCGCGAGGAGGTCCGCAAAGTCTTGCCGGAGCTATTGCCCAGTCAAGACGAATATCTAAGCACCAAGCAGGTAGCCGCATATACGGGACTGTCCGTTGGCTTCTTCGAGATGGGCCGCTCGCGCGGCGCGAAGGACCAGCCCCCCTATCACCGCGTCGGCCGGCGCATCGTCTACAAGCGCAGCGAGGTAGATGAGTGGATGGAGGGTCGGAAGCGTACATGACTGACCTAAAAGAACCCCCCGGCCAAAAAGACCAGGGGAATCAAGCGCACAATATGGACCCGCTGGGAAGCGGCGAAGTGAATCTAGGTTTCGGCGACACAGATGTAAATGTCTATGAGCGTCGGGAATTAACACCAAAAGTGAACCCGCTGACCTTGGTTTCGCCGGAGCACGGTCCGAACTATCACCCCCGTCTGGGCTGGGTCATCAAAGAGGATCCGCTCACTCGGCGGCTCTTGGACCTTGGCTTTGACTCGCGCGAAATTGACCTACTCTGGGACTACGATACGGACTCGGAGCTTGCCGCCGTCATCCTGATACAGAGGCTGGGCTACGAGGCAGCGAAGGAGATACAGTATGAGCTTCCCGCCACTCAGGGAGAGTTGGTAAAGGAGGACTTTGTCACTCGCGTGAACGGCGACCCAAAGCTGCTTGCAATGCAACGGAGGTACGCGTTCATCCAAGACTTTGGTGGCAAGGTCCGCATCGCTTGGCGCGATACGGAGGGCGCGTTTAGGACGCGATCTATAGAGTCGTTCAGGCAGGCTCACATGAATGAGTGGGTGGACGTCACCGTTCCGACCAAGGATGGTGAGAAGACTGCGCGAAAGGCGCTGGCCGACGCATGGCTCTATTGGCCCAAGAGGCGCACGTACAGCGAGGCGCGGTTCCTGCCCGGACAGAGGCCCCTCCCCGGGCTCGGCATCTTAAACCTCTGGGATGGGTGGCCAGTCAAGATGGCTGCGGGGGAGGCGACCACGTTTAAAGCTCACCTGCTACAGTTTGTCTGCGGCAACGAGGAGGAGACCTTTAATTGGCTAATGGGCTGGCTGGCCCACTCGGTGCAAAGGGTGCACGAAACTCCTACCACCGCCCTGGTCCTCGCCGGACCTCAGGGCAGTGGTAAGAACGTGATCGTAAAGCTGCTCTTTGAGCTGTTTGGGCGGTATACGATGATGTGTACGCAGAGCAGTCAGCTCGTGGGCAACTTCAACTCGCACTTGATGGACAAGCTCTTTGTCTTCGCCAACGAGGCGTTCTTCGCCGGCAACAAGAAGGAGGCGAATGCTCTTAAGAGTCTGGTCACTGACGAGACGATGGTCGTGGAGCCCAAGGGGGTGGACGCGTTCCAGGTCAAGAAGCACTTTAGGCTCATCCTCGCATCCAACGAGGAGCGGGTCGTAAACTTAGAGATAGACGACCGGCGCTTCGCGGTACTTAGGGCAGACGCCCTCGCCTTTAACAACGACCGTGAGTACTTCGGCGAAGTGATCCGGGAGTGGCGCGAACACGGCGAGCGTGAGATGTTCCTCTACGAGCTTTATCACTGGGACCTTTCGTCTTGGGACGAAGGCAATATCCCGGACACCGAGGCGCGGGTGGAGCAGAGGGAGCTTTCGCTGTCCGGCCCGGAGGCGGTTGTATATGACCTTCTCTGCGAGCGCGACGGACACCAGATCGTCGCCCACGACGAGAAGTCCGGTCAGGTCATTGTAAAGGCTGCGGGTGACACAAAGTGGACGAAAAACACCGGCAAGATCCTCCGTAGCATTGGCGGCGTCCGGACACAGGTCAGCGGGCACGGTCGGTGCTGGCTGCTGCCGGACCTTGGCTCTTGTCGCAAGGCCTACGCGGAAACGAAGCGGGTGCGTCCGGACTGGGAGCAGCTAGACTTTATGTGGTGGGACCCGCCCAGCGAGTCCATCCCCATGGTCCTAACTGAAGTGACTACGTATTAAAGCGATACAGAAAGGATACACGGATTCCTCATATTTCCAATGACTTAGGGGGATCTTTATCCGAATATCCTTTATCTCTTCGTTCACGGTTTGGCACGGGGCGTGGCTGGCGGTCATTGGCTGGTGGTTCTTGGATATTTTTTGAGATATTGGGATAAGGAGATAAAGAAAGAGAATATACCGAGCAGTGGTCGACTAACTGGCCGTATCCCTTCGGTATCCCAAAACGACAAGCGACGATGGTAGGGATATAGCTACACCCTCCCTTGGGCGTTCGCGAGAACAAGCATGAGTGGAAATCATGAAACAACGAACGCTGCCAACTCATACCGAACGCGGATTGCGCAGAGGGCTAACTGCTCTTTCTCGCTCAGCAGTCGTTGTTGACGTTCCAGAATGAGCACGATGTTCGGTTTGCAGACCAACTAAGTGATTTCTCAAACTAGTGGACATCTTTGATTGGCGTGATGCTTGGACTCAGCACTAGATTGCACTCACAGCAGACACTTCAGGAGTGATTTGCTGGGTCATAACCCGCAATTTGAGTTCTCAGATTTAGTTGAGTTTCTCGAGTGAGCGGCCAAGTCCACAATAACGGGGTTACGATCAGAAACCCGACCGCCGGTGCGATAGAGTAGATCCACAACAAAGTTTCCTCCGCGCGGCTAACACCATTCACAAACTCATAACCCAACCAAGTAGGTATGTTCGTCGCTAACAATACGCCGAATGCCGCCGCCCCTTTATTCATCATTCCCCAAAGGGCGAAGTAAGTGCCTGTTCTTACCTCTCCGGTTCGGGCCTCATCGACGTCGATCACATCCGCCGCCATGCCGTTCAAGAGGACTGTTATCGCGCCCAGGGAACCGGCCTTCAAAACCGAAAGTAACATGAACACTTGGACCGAATTGCCGGCGACACTGAATAACAAGATACTCATCACGGCGCCGAACAACGTCGCCGCCGCGACAACGCGGTGTTTAGAGAAGCGGCTGGACAGCCAAAGCCAGAATGGAATGGAAGCCACCATAAAAATCACTTCAAAGAGCAGCAGCACGGGAAACAGCTCTTTTTGCGCGTAGACTTGCTCCAGGATCAACGCTTTCAGCGCACTAGCGCCCAGTTCGCTGGACAGCGTCACGAATGACACAATCAAAAGCAAACGAAAGGGTCGATTGGACCAAATCAATCGAGCTCTCTGAAACGCCGATTGCGAAGACGATCTGCGCTCTCTTGGCTGTGGTTCGCGGAGCACGAAAAGCGTGATAGCAAACAAGATCGGTGTGGACATCACCGCAATTATCGCGAGCACTTTCAATTGAGCGCCGAGCTCATTGGAGCCTCCCGAAGTGACAGCGGTCGCGGCCGCTAATCCCATGAGCATGCCTACCAACCCAAAACCTTCGCGCCATCCGGCTAATTCAGCGCGTTCGTCATAATTGGGTGAAAGCTCTGCTCCAAAAGACTTAAAGGGCAGATCGACAAGCGTGAAGCCGAGGTACAAAAGGGCAGACCAAAGAAATAGATATGCCGGATCCACTTGCTCTGGAGGGACGAACAACATCCAAGCGGACAAGCAAAGGACCGGCAAACCAACCATGATGACAGGTTTACGACGTCCAATTGGCGTCCGCAGACGATCAGACATCCAGCCAACCATTGGGTCCGTAAACGCATCTGTAACCCGGGTAAGCGCGATCAAAATGCCTACAAGGCCAAGTTCAATACCGCGTTCGCTGGCGTAAAACGAAGGAACGAACGCGATGATCGGAATGGTGGCAATCGAATATCCAAGATATGGCATCCCATATACCGATCGTTCCCAGCGTCGTAACGTCGGTGCGGCAGCGTTTACCATTTTCAATCGATCTCAAACCAGGCCGTATGCCGCTCGCGCACCAACTTTCGCGCAAACCTCTTTTTGCCGTCTGATGATTTGGCGCATCGTGTGCATCCGATCGTCGTGCAACGGCTCTACATACACTTTCTGAAAACTATCTCGGGATTGCATTCGCATCCAATACTCACGCAGAGCTGGTCTGCTCTTCAAGAAATCGTCCAATACACCCACAACGAATAAGCGATGGAGATTTGAGGCCCACGCAATATCAGCCACCGACAAAGAATCGCCCGCGAGAAACGGTGCTCCGTCGGCCAATTCTCGTTCCATTTCATCGAAGCAATCGCCAATCACTTTGAAAGCATCTTCGGTTATAGACTTGGAAATGGGGACAGCGCCAAAAAACCAAATGCCTGCTTTGATCAACACGCGCGCTGGTTGGGGGTGCCGGAAGAAGGCAAATGCGAGAGAACGAAGCGTCACATGGGAATAGTCCAATTCCGCCATCGGTCCCGACATTAAGGCAACTGCTGAGCCAACGCGGTCTGGATTTGGCATTTCTGCATCAATCATTTCACCTGTGTCGCTCCAACGCTTCACCCTACTCTGCACCAAAGCATCATCGATCGATGTGCCTAGCGAAGGGCCAGCAAACGCGGCATCGATATAGGCCATGATTTCGTGCGATTCGAGGATCGGATAGCCATCGTGAACCAGAACCGGAACACATGCATTTGGATTGATCGCTTTGAACGAACGCGTGAGGTGACCGAACTTTCCGAAATGCCCGATGTCGATTTCAATCAATCGGTGCTCGACCCCTTTTTCCAGAAGACACTGCCGGACCTTGGACGCGCACAATGAAAATGGAAAATGATAGAGCTCCACAGGTGCTTCATGAGGCACTTTGTACGATTGTTTTCCCGTCACTCGACGGAACGATTTGTGTTTGATGTAAATCGTCGCAATCAAAATGGGCGCGAGGAGGAGCAGCACTGGTAACAGCAGTACAAACAAACAGATTCGCCAAAAATACGAGGGTTTAGGTATGGTATCGTCCAATGACTCTCTCCGTCCATTCAATCTAATTTAGGCCACGCTTGTGACCGGGCGCATACAGCTCCAGAAAAGGTGGGACCGATCCCTTTTGATCGAGATCGATCCCATGAGTGAGAGGCAAATTTGCCCCCTCGGAGGAGGGTGAGAATAGCAATTACGCCACCCAAATTCTGTTCCTAAAATTTGTGGTTGAATTCTATGCCGGCTTGTCTCGGCGGCCCATAAAATTTGGTGTTGAACCCCAGATCATCATCGAGTGCGAGCGCTGCTGAGAAGTACTCTTCGTCCAGCAGATTAGTGCCCCACAAGGAGATTGTGGTTTTCCCATTTGGCAAATTCCAAGTCAGGCGGCCATCCAACAATCCGTATGCGTCCTGTTTGGTGCGTTCATCAGACGTCAAGGTGTGGAATTGTCTACCACGCTCAGACCAGTTCATTTGCGCCACCAAACTTCCCCCAGTCACCAGGTCGTGGGTATATGCGGCGCCAAACGAGTAATTGTACGGAGGGCCCAGAATGATATCTAGACCACTAAGATCGACAAGAGTTCCGGTCGATGAGTCTGTAAACTCCTCATACTCGCCATCGAGCCACCCTCCCGATGCACTCAGCAACAATGATGGCACCGGCGCGTATAAAATCTCAGCTTCAACACCGTAAATTTGACTCTCTTGCGCGTTCAAAAATAGCGGAGTCGGCAACCCATTGATGGTGGCCACAAACAGGACTTGTTGATTTTCATATTGGTTCAGGAATGTGGTTACGTTCGCTTGCAAAGAGTTATCGAGCCATTGCGATTTGAGGCCCAACTCCCAGTTGCCGGAGAATTCTGGTTCGTAGCGATTCATCGAGTCAGCGGTGTTGAATCCGCCGCTCGAGTATCCCTCACTATAGCCACCAAAAAGAAGCACGTCTTCGGAGGCTTGAAAATCAACGATTGCCCGAATTGTCGTTTCGCTCCAATCGTCTGAGCGCGTGCAGGATCGTCCGTCCACCAGAGTAATGCCGGGCGGGCATGCCAGGAATGGAAATGGAACAAGACTTCCGTCTGGAAAGGTTTTGCTGAACGTCAGTTCGCGCTCATCTTCGGTATGCCGAATGCCGAACGTGGTCGACCAAGCGTCGGAGAACCGGTAAACGACCTCGCCGAACACTGCTTGGGATTTATTGACTCCGTCCCATTCAAGCACGTTGTTTGTTGCAGATAGCGGAACTGCCAAAGGTCCTAGCGGCGTCAGATCAGCGCCGCGCAATCCAACTCGAAAAACACTGTTCCCGCCGTCTTCTTCAAAGAAGTAAAGCCCAGCGAGCCAATCTAGGTTGCCATCAAGCGCCTCGCCAGAAAGCCTGAACTCCTGTGACCATTGGCTGGTGTCATTTTCACCTGCCCCTAACGCTTCAATGTAGTTTGCTGTGGCGCTGTTGGTGCCGCCTGCGAAGGTTCCGTTAATCTCTGAAAGATCGCGATATGAACTCACAGACGTAAGCTCGGCGAAACCAAGGTTCCAGTTGACCGTGAGTGAACCCAGAAGGGACTCAGAAGTGCTAGCCTCAAGAGGCGGGTTGTCCGAAGTCACGAACGGGCTGGTTGACTGACACGCCGCAACAATGTCGTCGAAAATTCCAAGCGCGAATGCTGCCCCGGCGAGCGGCATGGTTGGACTCGGAACATTCGGGTCAGCCGTCCAGGTGCAGTCGCCGCCAGCAGGCCTTTCATCGACATTTTGATAATCAACTCTCAAAAGCGCATTGAAGTTATCGCTCGGTTCCCACAACGCAGATACCCGGACCGCATCTCGGTTGATGTCACTCCAATCTTCTCCGGTTACGATGTTTTCGACATAACCATCGCTCTCTCGGTGGTTTGCTGCAATTCGAACCGCGAGATTGGAACCAACTGCAAAATTCGCGATTCCTCCGAATTCGACATACCCGTCGCTGCCGACGCCTCCACTGACTTCAGCACTTGTTTCATTGAGTACTGGTTCTTTGGATAGGATATGGATCAGACCCGCGGCGGTATTTCGGCCAAACAGAGTTCCTTGCGGGCCACGAAGGACTTCTACGCGGTCGACATCCAGGAAATCAAAGATCGCTCCGATCGGGCGTGCGATGTATACCCCGTCGACATACGTGCCGACTTTGGGGTCCTGAGCGATTGTGAAGTTATTTTGGACCACGCCGCGCAAGTTCACTACGGCCGCACCGCTATTGTTCGCCGCTGTTGCGACTAAAAGGTTTGGGGTGAATTGCGCAAGATCGCTGACGTCGCGCGCGTTTCTAGCCTCCAGACTTTCTCCAGATTCGACCGTAATAGGAATCGGAACAGACTGGCTGGTCTCTTCACGACGGCGGGCCGTTACCGTGATCGTGTCCAGGACCGATGCTTCATCGTTAGCGCCGGCCGCATCGGCGGCCTCTTGGGCCATGGCGACCGTAAAAGGACACGCCAAGCTCGAAATAAGCGCCGTGAATGCCACGGCGCTCGCCAACTTTGCGCCTAGGCGCGACGCATTATCTTGCTTCGTTTTATCGTTTTGGTCGATAGACCGGTGACCAATAGTCCATTTCTGACTCATTACTGAACCTCCCACAGTATCAGGCTTGACGTTGCGATCTTACGCCGTCAATTCGCGCATACGCAATCATTTATCATTGGCTTGCTATTACGATATTATCGAATTTGCAAGTCTCTTTCATTTTTTAAATTGTGTGGGTTGCAAAAATCTCACACGCATAAGCGAAAACTAGGAAACAGACATGAAATCGAATCCCGGACGGAATTCGAAGACGAGTATTTCAAATTGCTGCCTAAGCCCACCAAAGCGTATCTTCGCGCCCGCCATGCGATTGTCAAAATCGCTACGCGCTTACGTTAAGGCCGCGACGGTAACGTGCCCGTACATATAAAATACGATCAAATAATTCGGAATGGTTGCAACTAAAATCCGCCGCCGGCGTTCGATTTCAAGAGTCGTCCCCAGCAACCATGGATAAAGCGATCGCAGTGCCACGTAAGCCATGCCCAGCCAGGTACCATACTCAAGTGAGACGAAACCCGAGTACAGCCACAACCCAACAATAAAGGGGACCATCTGCTCTAACGTGTTACCAACGCCGCGGTCGGCAGCTAACATTTGCCGGTCGTGATCAAAGTAGCGGTCAAACACTTTGCCCTCGGCGGCATACTTCGCGGACAGTTTTCGTTTGGTCGAGGTCTGCAATCTCAGAAAGTGAAAGTACCAAACAAAAAAGTATATCGTCGTGACGGCGATCGGCCCGGCGAAGTCTTTAGCGTCGAGTGGTGCCGTCATATTTACTCCGTAGCGTTTTGATCAGGTCGCACGCGGGTCACGCCCTCTTCGCATACTCCTGGCTTGAAAATGAACTTAAAGATCCAAAATCACAGATAATGCATTTGCAATGGCATTGCAATTGCAGTGTCTTTCTTTTCGGTTCTTCAACCTCCAAATGAAAGAGAAGAAGACGCCTTCTTGTATCAGCGTGATTCTTGCAAATTCACGCTGCATGCTTTTACACTTGGCTGAATCGAGCCATAGATATGAAAGAAAACACCATGTCCGAACTTCCTGTCGCTGAACTTGGCCGAAGAGAGCGGAAGAAACAAAAGACGCGGCAAGCCCTCTACGATGCAGCGATCGAACTGTTCCTCGAGAAGGGGTTCGATGACGTCACAGTCGCGGAGATCTCGGACAAGGTGGACGTCGATCCATCAACTTTTTTCCGCTATTTCGGCTCGAAAGAAGCTCTGCTACACAAAGACTTGGACGGCATCTCCTCGGTATTTCTCGAAATGTTTGAAGCACGCCCAAAGAGCGAACCTCTGCGCGCGTCTTTACTCTCGGTATTAGACCAACTGCAGCAAAAATTTCGAAGCGATTCACAACTGTTAAAGACGCGCTTGTTGATCGCAAAACACGCACCGTCAGCCAAAACGATCACCGACCTAATCGAACACGAACTTCGAGCCGGAATAACAGCCGCCGTCGAAAGCAGATTGAACGTATCGGCCGATTATGATCCTCGTCCCGCGATAATTGCTGGCGCGATACTCGGCATCGCCGTATGGACTGATCTGCATCAACTGGGCACGGGCGAAGAAGATCCGAATAAAATTTTTGGCACAGTTGATGAAGCGCTGAAAAGCGTTTCTTTCTTTTTTAGTAAAACGGGTCGCCTGAGATGATAATAGAGGGCCGCGTACTGCGCTCCTCGATATCAAAATACTCACATTTGACGTGCGACTCAGCTTTATCCCGACGAGCCAAACTTAGCTCGCACCGTACGCAGCTCTTTAAACGCAAGTCGCGACATAAAGGACGAATCTGAGCCAATAGTCACCATGTTGAAGCCCTGCTCTAGGTAGCGCATAGCGAAATCGATGTTAGATGCGTAAATCCCCGTTCCGATGGCATGCTTGTTTGCGCGGTCAAAGATTTCGTCGATCAAGGCTGACAACCCGGACCCGTCCGCATCCTTAGATGAAGTCATGCCGAGAGCCAGGGATAAATCTGCTGGGCCGATAAACACCCCATCCACGCCTGGCGTCGCCATGATCTGATCCAAATTTTCCATCGCTTCCAGGGTCTCAATCATCACAATGCATGCGAGTTCGTCGTTCGCCTTCGTTGAATAGTCTTTGCCACCATACAAAGCTGCCCGGTTGGGGCCAAACGATCGTGTCCCAAGTGGCGGGTACTTACAGGAGGACACGGCGCGGACAGCCTCCTCTGCACTATTTACCATCGGCACGATGACGCCATAGGCCCCCGCATCCAGAACCCTCATAATTTCCGATGGCTCAACCCCAGAGACCCGAACGAGCGGCACCGTATCAGTGGTGGAAATTGCCGTAAGCATACTCTTCGCTGAATCGTAGCTTAGCGGACCGTGTTGCATGTCCAGACACAACCAATCGAACCCTAGGTGAGACATGATCTCGGCCGTGAAAGACGAATCTATTGAAAGCCACCCCCCAACAGATTGCTCACCAGCTTTAATCGCTCGAAGCAGATGATTTGGTCGCAAAATTAGTCCTCCTGATGAATCGATGACCGAAGCGCGATCTGACGTTGAGTTGCTATGCGCGCGATCAGAAGAGTGATGCCCTTACAGCAGCTGGAGAATTCGACTCCTGGACACGCGATCGCAATTGCTAGTGGAGTATTTTTATACCCAAGCTTGTTTAAAAGTCTATCGCAAATACCATTGACTTGCATTTATTGGCGTTGTACCGATTCATCAACGGATTTGCCCGCGCGCCGCTATCAGCCCTCAACCTGGCTGGAATCAAGCCGTGCAAGGCAAGACATTCGCTCTGTGCTTTGGCGCGGCAAAACTGAAAACTCGAACCGCAGATTACTTGGAGGTCAGGCGTGCAAGATACACCCCAAACAATTATTGTTGGCGCAGGTCCCGTAGGTTTATCGATGGCCCTATGCCTCGCTCGCCTGGGGTTGCCGTCTGTGATTTACGATCGCCGAGACTCGCCAAGCATTCATCCGAGGGCTCATTGCGTCAACACGAGGACAATGGAGCTGCTCAATCAGTGGGGGCTCGCTGAAGAGGTTACAGAGTTTGCTTATAAAGCCGACTTGATGCCCTGGGATTGGTTCGCTGCAGCCGGCGGAACATCCAAAGAATATCGCAAAGAGATTTCGCCCGAAGTCTTCACGTCAGTGGCTCAGGACAAAGTCGAGTTTGTGCTTCGACGGGCCATTGCCAGGTATCCAGACCTGGTTCAGTTACACTGGTCTCACACTTGTACATCGGTTGAAAACACTGATCATGGGGTGATCGCCAGCATCGAAGGTCCGAACGGTGCGTTGACCGCCGAGGCTCGTTGGTGTGTCGCCGCCGACGGCTCTCGGAGTCGGATTCGAAACGAGTTGGGCATTAAGCTCCTCGGCATCGACGCGATAGAGCATTTCGTGAATATCTACTTTGAAGGTCAGGCCTTCCCTGAGGGCGATTTTGTCCCGTTAGGTGGGCACTCTTCCGACCCAGACATTCCCGGCGTTTTCATCAGCATGGATGGCAAGGAGCGATTCACGTTCCAGTTATCAATTGACCCGACCAAACAAACGATTGCTGACTTCGATGAGCAAACCAGTTTCGACATCATCTGCCGCGCCATGGATCTGGGAGAAGAAGCAAACATTGTGGTGAAAAGCGTGCGTCCTTGGACCATGTCATCTCAAGTTGCAGAACGCATGCGCGACGGGAACATCTTCTTAGCAGGAGACGCAGCACATTGCTTCCCACCTACGGGCGGCTGGGGCCTGAACTCTGGGGTACAAGATGCCCACAATTTGGCCTGGAAACTCCATGCAGTAAGCAAGGGATTGGGTAGCGAAACGCTTTTGAATTCATATGAACTCGAGCGATTGCCTATCGTGAGTTTCAATGCCGCACAAAGTTTCCGGAATAGAGAGGCAATCGACTTCGGCGCAAGTTTCAGCCCCGACGAAGCGCAAGAAAAACAATACCGAGAGATCGTGAAAACCATCGATGCCATGGCGACCACGACCGTTCGCTCGACTATTGAAGAACAAACTGATCCAGATCGAAGAGAGTTGATTGTCAATCTTGAGCACGGATCGGCCGTGGGCCAAGACCTCGGCGCAGGCTACGGCGATTCCCCTGTGATCGATTACAGTGATCCAGAACCACCGGTCATGGAAGTCTCCTTTTATGTACCGACCGCGTCTCCCGGATTTCGCGCACCTCATTTCAATATCGTCGAGAACGGCTCATTACGCCCGTCCATTCAGTTCTTCGAAGATGGTCACTTCACTCTCATTACAACAGAACACGAGAACGCATGGTCGGAAGCGGCGGAAATTCTCTCCCAACGCTATCTGATAAAGAACCTCCGCGTGGGCGACGGTGAGGGACTAAAAGCGGCGGATCGAAATATCTCGAAATTATACGGCATCGAGTCAACGGGCGCCGTTTTGATCAGGCCAGATGGCTTCGTTTCATTTCGCTCTGTTGGTGCAAGCCGCGACCCGCGCGAGACGCTCGAAGCCGCGCTCCGCCGCAGCTATGGCTTACCCGCATTCGCAGTCCAAAACGCATAGGGAACAAATTCATGTCTCCACAATTTTTCTCCACGACTGAGGGCGTAGCAAAACGAGAAGGCAACGCCCTTCGCTTGCTTGATGTACCTGAAAACGGCCTAAGCGAAGCACTTTGTAGCAACGACCTAGATTCACTCTTGAAAGCAAAAGAACTCGGCGCGATCGAGTTGCAGGATGCGAAGTTTCGTCCACCTTTGATGCCACAAAGGATTATCCTGATCGGGGCGAATTATGCCTGTCACGTCGAAGAAATGGGTATTCCACTTCCGACTGATGTCAAACACGGCCCTCCCATGCCAGCCGAAGATACCGTGATCGCTTCAGGTGACAAAATTATTGCTCCGTTCCAATACCCAAAAATGGTCGACTACGAATCGGAAGTTGCCCTTATCATCGGCAAGGATGGCTCGAACATCAGCAAGGCAGACGCATGGGATCACGTATCTGGAATCACGGCGATCAATGACGTCACAGCACGTGATTATCAAGTCGAGATTATGAAAAGAAGTTTTGGCATCGAAAGTGGTGACGGCTCAAACGTCCCGAAGGATTTCAAATTGAGTGCCGATGATATCAAGCCGAAGATGATGCCAACATTCAAACCGTTAGGACCGGGAGTGTTGCGGCCGGAGGACGTACGACGAGACGGCGCGCAGCTACGCGCGGTGGTCAACGGAGAAACTCGACAAGATGCAAATTTTAGAGACGTAATGTTTGATGTGCCTGAAATGATTGAACAAATTTCAGCCGAGTTCCCGCTTAAGGCAGGCGATGTGGTGATGACGGGTTCTCCGAGCGGTGTCGGGTTCTTTATGAACAAATTCTTGAAAGACAGAGATGTCGTCGAAGTGTTCTTGGGAGATCTTCCACCGCTGAGGAACACGTTTCAAGCTTCCTACCAGCTCCCATAAGCGCGAGGACAAGAGCTAAGGCTTTGCGACCAACTGCTTTACCCCCATGTAATTCAGCAGCTGCGAGTGCACGCAAATAAAATGACAGTCACTTGCTTTTTCGATTCTATCGTATTATCGTTTGTGTAATAGTTGAAGGCTGTCTGCAATTTTTTTTGCTGATTAAGCCCTTGTCAAAGCGCTTGGACATCTCGGCAGATTTTCATGCCGATGGAAAACGCCGCGAAGCTTGGCGGGGAGAATTAGCGCGTTGATAGAATTTGATGTGAACTGATGGGAGAAAATGATGACGTACGCAGGAAATCGAACCATTCACGACGCGGACTCGCACGTGATGGAGCCTCCAGGGACGCTCGAGAAATACATCGAGAAGAAACACCTGAAAGACTTTGAACGGCTTTGTAGTTACCGACAAAATGAGATCGGCACGTATGAGGCAGCTTTGAAGCTTCAAGAGGACGAAGAATTTCGCGCTGGCGCAGAAGAAAACTTGATGACTCGAAAGCGTTACGAGTCCTATGGCGGATATATCAAGGAGGATCGTAGCAAGGCGTTAGATCTGTTTGGTTATGCGTCTCAGCTCACGTTCACATCTACCGTGCTCAGCAACTTCGATCTCGAACACCGCGCTGAGCCCGTACTCGCGGCTGCTACAGCTCGGGGTCACAATCGGATGATGACCGATTTTTGTAGCGATGATCCGCGCATGCTGGCGACCGGCATAATTCCGATGATCGATCCTCAAACGTCTGTAGATGTGGCCAAAGAATGCATCGATATGGATTGTAAAGGCTTGATCATTCCGTCGCGGTGTCCAGCCGATCGATCGCCCTCTCACAAAGACTATGACGCCGTGTGGGCAATCGCTCAAGAAGCCGGCGTTCCAATCCTATTCCATTTGGGCGGCGGCGAACGTATGGGCCGCAATTACCTTGAAAACGGACGAGGAAAAGTACTCGATGCTTTCGGGGGTGATGAGAATTTCACGAGCCTTGAATTCATTGCGGTTCCACTCTCTGTACAGCAATCCATGGCCGCTTTGATTTTTGACGGCATATGCGACCGTTTCCCCAATCTAAAATTCGGCTGCATGGAACTGGGCGCGAGTTGGGTGCCTGGTTGGATGAAATGGATGGACTTCACAGTTAAGAGCTTCAAACGCGGCGAAGAGCGCCTTCAGAAGCTTTCTGCCAAGCCGAGTGAAATTGCTCAACGGCAACTGCGTGTGTCTCCATTCTATGGAGAGAATGTGGGCTGGATCATGGATAACGGATGTGAGGATATGCTGATGTTCGCATCAGATTATCCTCATTTCGAAGGCGGCCGAGATCCTATCGGCGGGTTCGAAAGATACATGCAATCAAGTAGCGCCGCGACGAAGAAGAAATTCTATCGCGACAACTATTTGGATCTTATGGGCGATTGTTTGGATGCATCTCTGCACGATCACCCCTCTGTCCAAGCGGCGTAATTCAAAACCTCGGAACCATCAGAAGGAACAATCCCGATGACTAAACGCGAACTAAAAGCCGCAGAAACGGTGCCAAACATCAGATTGGCTCATCTAGCTCAGGTATCGGCAGATGTGGAAAAATCAGTCGACTTTTATGGAAAGTTGCTGGGAACTCACGCCAATTTTCATAGTGATGTCGGTGCCGGCATCAGTTTCGATGATGAGCATCATCGAATCGCCCTGGCATCTGCCGAATTCATTCCTCCGGCGCCGGATGGTAGTGCCCCCCCTAAAGTTCAACACGTCGCGTATAAGTTAGACAATCTACACGACCTGCTCTCGCACTACCTGCGTTTGAAAGAGCAAGGAATGCCAAGCTTATACTGCATACATCACACGGTCACGATGTCGTTCTACTGGAAGGACCCTGACGGACTAGATATTGAGCTGTTCATCGATTGCCTGTCTCCCGAAAAGTCGATTGAGCAAATGAACTCCGATCAGCTCGAAGAGAATCCTATCGGAAATCCGTTCAACCCGGACGAGTTGGTTCAACGGTACCGAGATGGTGAGCCGATGGAAGCCCTGCTTGCTCCTCCTGAATTTGATCCGACTTTGCTCGGTCCAATATTGGAAGCGGCCGGAGTAGATGCCTCCGTCATGCAATCGTAACGCTCGATCAAAGTTCCCCACGACCATTTGAAACTCCTGGTCGATACCTAAGGCACGAAAAGTGAGTTTTCACTTTTCGTGCCTTCTTTGTTTAGATCTACATCTTCAGAACGAACGCACGCTCAAAGCAACCGAACGAGCTAATGTTGCTCAGTGTTCCAGTATATCGCTGGAGCGTGTGCTGCCGACACTTCTACGAACTTCTTGAGCAAGTAACGAAAATCAGCCTCTTCGCTTTCAGTGAAAGCTGCGAACACTGAACGCTCTGTGGCCTTAATAAAGACAAGTGAATCAATATAGGTTTGACGACCGGTATCGCTGAGCGTCACGTCCGCCGAATCATCAATGACGATCATCCCTTTTCGCTCGAGCGCGGATAACGAGTCGACATCGGCGCCCAAGCCGGCATTGGCAGCTCGAGCAAGCAAGTCGTCTTTGGCCAATCCCTCATTCATTCCGATAATCGACAAAAACAGAAACTGTCCTTGATCGATACCATTTTGGACGAGCCGCAGCTTGAGTGGATGAGAAAACTGAAAATCTGCGCGTGCCAACAAACTTGGAAAAAATGATTCAGAAAATTGTCCCGAGACATGATCTATTTCATTCGCAGCTTCTACAGAATCTATTTTCGACTTCGGTTTTGCATCAGCGTACGCGCCTGCGTGAAAAATCAGAGGCGACTTTTCGGTGGTTTGAAAATCGACGACTTCACCGACGAAGATTAGATGATCGCCGCCTTCATGCTGATACATGGTCTTGCATTGAAAGCGCGCGGCATATTCGTCCAAAAGGGGCGATCCAAGAATACCGCTCGACCAGCTCGCTTCCGCAAACTTGTCACGCCCTGATTGTGCAAAAAGATTCGAGAGAGTTTCCTGCTTACTCGCGAGGACGTGCACCGCAAAATGCCCTGATGACATGAACGCATCCAAACTATGCGAGGATTTATCGAGAGACCAAAGCACCATCGGAGGATCTAGCGAAACTGAATTGAAGCTGCTCACAGTCACCCCGACTGGCGCTTGATCCTGTGTCGTAGTGGTTACGATCGTGACGCCTGTTGCGAAAGAGCTAAGAGCCTTCCGAAATTCCCGCTGAATCCTTTCTTGTGACATCCGTTAGTTCACCCCCGAAGTGTCCGCGAGGAAGAGCTTGCGCAATTCAGCCTTGGCGACCTTGTTCAGTGTCGCTCGCGGAAAGTCTTCCAGAACCACAACGTCTTTCGGCACCTTGAAGCTAGCGAGTTCGGTTTGACAAACCGCCATACATTGTTCCGCGAGATGTTTGTTCTCGGATTCGTCAAAGCGCAAAGGACACACGAATGCCACGGGCACTTCTTGCAGCATTTTGTCTGGACGCGCGACCACTGCAACTTCTCTGACGCCGGGCACGGTCGAAATCACACGCTCAACTTCGGAGGCAGATACGTTCTCTCCGCCAACTTTCATCATGTCTTTGGACCGGTCCGCAAACTTGAGCCATCCACACTCTGAAAGCGTTACACGATCTCCCGTGATCATCCAGCCTTCGTCGTTATATGCTGCCGCGGTAGCCTCGGGATTTTCTAGATACTCGCTGAACAGTGATAGTCCGCGAACGCCGCGAACGATTAGATTTCCGGTCTCTCCACGCTCCACAGCAGCCCCATCATCTCTAACAACTCGGATTCCATATTCGGGAGCCGGTCTGCCCATGGAGAGAGGCAAATCCGCATGAAACGGCGAGCCAACAATTCCATGCGTGACGGTTTCTGTCATCCCCCACCAACCCAATGTCCGGACTTTGAAATGCGGATCTAAATTTATATCGCAGACCGCATTCCCCCACATCCTAAAATCGTGTTGCTCAGGCACGGGCTGCTCGACCAATGCATAAGTGACAAACGGAACCATGCTCGTCCAAGTGCAACGATGCTTCAATGCAACAGGCCAAAACTGCGATGCAGAGAACCGCGGCTGCAATACGAGTGTCGCGCCTACCCACAACGAAGCCATGACCGAGTAAATCTGCGCGTTCGTATGGAAAAGAGGCAGGTAGACCAAATGAATATCATCCGACCGTAAGGCCTCGTGCATTGCGCTCACGTGGCCACCAAAAAGCGCGTTGGCATGTGTCCACACCACACCTTTGGGCCGAGAAGTTGTACCGGATGTAAATTGGACGCCGAAGGGTGCGCCGCAATCATTCGCTCCAGCAGGCGCCAAATTCGGATCGGCAAGCAAAGCTCTAAAAGTCTCATTCGGAGCCGGGGGTATTGCCGGAGCGCTTCCCGAATCAGTTTCTGTGACAGCAATCCAATCTGCATTCGGCATCGCTGCCGATATCACTTCGAAGTACTTCGGTTGAGTAATCGCAGCGCGAGCTCGCGCAACTTCAGAGAAATATTGCAGCTCCGCTCGGCTTGACTTGGCGTTTGTCGTGACCGCAATGGCCCCAATCCACGCACAACCAAACCAGGCCATCAATTGTTCTGGGCAGTTTTCGAGATGCACTACTACTTTGTCGCCGCGCGCAATTCCGCGTTGGGCCAACCCCGCCCCAACCTTGGCGACTTCTTCGACGAATTCTCGGTATGACCAGGTTCGTCCGTCGCCCTCCAGAGGCTCCCAAATCAGACACTTCTTTTCGGAATTTGCCTTCGCCTGCAACTCCAGTAAGGTCCGTACATCCCATCCGGTGTAGGGGTTCAAGTCCGGGTTTAGGACTGGCGCCCGAATCTCCACACTACTCATTCTAATTGCCTGTTAATTGATTATACGAGTCTATTGCATTTTCAATATTATTGTATATATGCTTTCCAGCATAACTCAAGAAATAACTCAAAGGAATTGAACGATGGACCTGACAGGGAATTACGAGCTCAAGATTGACTCACCCATGGGCGAAAAAGTCGTATCGCTGGCACTGATCATAGAATCCGGCGCTATCCAGAAATTAGAACTGGTTGATGGCAAGATGGTCGCTAAGGTGACATCACCTTCTTTGGAATCAAATACGCTGAAATTCTCTGCGATGATGCCGGGCAATCCAATGAAAGTTACTATGACACTCGATCTTTCTGGCGATGACATTCAGGGAAAAGCCAAAATGTTGATTGGCGAATTCGACGTCGTGGGATCAAAGGTCGCCAGCGTATCGTGAGTGGGTTTTGAGAGTGTGTGTCACCCTAGAGCGTTGAGAGCGTCCGAACACTGTTGCCCAATTTTTGAGGACACTTTGGCGTCGGCACCAAGGCCAACAAGACCAGAATAAACAAACTCTTCCAGCAGCACAGCAGCCTTCTCTCGAGTTAGGTCCACTTCAACAACATGCGTAATCAGCGCGGTGCAAAGACCCAGCCAATATAGGATCGCGGCTTGCTCAGACTTTGCTCGAATGAGTTTCGCGTCAGCGCATTTCGCGATGTCGGCACGCACGCCTTCATTCAACGGATACTCTTTCCCCGTTGATCCAACCATCATCCGCAACATCGAGATGGTGCGTTTGCGATTTTTCAGCGCGTAGTCGGTGACTTCACGCATGCCCCCTGCGAGCCGCTCAAGCGGTTCCGTCACTCCCAGGTTTGCGGTTGTGATCTTCGTTTCGATATCTCCGCGCACTTCAATCGCTAATGCAGCCTTGAAGCCCTCTTTGTCGCCAAAGTGGTTGAAGAAACTGCCCTTCCCAACGCCGGCAGCGGCGACGAGATCGTCAATTGGGATCGCATCCACAGAACGACCCAACATGAGATCAAAGCCTGCAGATAATAAAGCATCTCGGGTGCGCGCGGCGCGGTCTGATTTGGTGTGTTGCATCGCTCCGGGTTCTAATTCGGAGTTGACTAATTAGTCAAGTTCTATATTTGACCAAATAGTCAACTTAGTTTTCGACCGGCGAGCCCCTTATGAGCGTCATCAAAATCGAAGATATCGCGCACGTGAAATTCAGCGCACCCGATCTCGGAAAAATGCAGAGCTTCTTAACTGAGTTTGGATTAGATGTTTGGCGAGCTGATGATGGACGACTTTATGCTCGGGCGGGCGATGGCATTCCCTTCAATCATGTCACCGAAAAAGGCCCCGCTGGCTTCCAAGGGCTTGCGCTGCGAGCAGAGAGTGTCGCGGATTTAGAGAAACTCGCCGCATCGGAAGCGATCGAGATTCAGGACCTACCGACTCCGGGTGGCGGCAAGTTCATATGCCTGCAGGATCCGGACGGGTTCCTCGTTGAAGTGGTTGCTGGTCAAGACATCACCGAGCCCCCAGCGATTCCGCTCGAACCGCTTCGAAACTCGGCGGCTGCGAAGCCACGCCGTCGTCAGCCTGTTCGCCTCAACTCTGGCCCTTCGCATGTCCTTCGTCTTGGTCACTGCGTGCTCAACGTCTCCGATTTTCGAACATCGGAGCGTTGGTATAAAGAGCGGTTTGGGTTCATTACTTCGGACGAAATCGAAGCGGCATCCGGCCTCGCGGTCGGGGCTTTCATGCGATGCGATCGCGGCGATCACCCCACCGATCATCACACACTCTTTCTCGCGCAATTGCCGCAAAAGCCCGGTTACATGCATGCAGCCTTCGAAGTGGCAGGGCTCGACGATCTTATGCTCGGACATGCGCATCTAAAATCGAACAACCGAAAAGCCGCCTGGGGTGTCGGAAGACACATTCTTGGCAGTCAGATTTTTGACTATTGGAAAGACCCGTGGGGGCACGAGCTAGAGCACTGGACGGACGGCGATTTGTTTACCGCAGCAGACGGCTCGAATACCGCGACCGTCGACGATCTGCTGGCGGTTCAATGGGGGATGGAGAATCCCATGTTCTCGGGGCTACTGGCGCCGAGCCCCGGTATCGTGAGTTTCGCCATCGCCACAAGCGCCCGGATCAAGCGCCTATTCCGAAGAAACGCACCCACCCCCAATAAGCAAACTGAATAGCTGGGCTCGTCATACGAAGCCTCGAGGAGGACCCAACACATGCCTATCAACATCGCCCGATTTCAGCACGAATCTGAAGTCCAATGGGGCATTGTAAAAGACAACGCAGTGCTTCCCATCCCAGGCTCGTTTGCAACGACCGGGGAGTTTATCGCCAGCGCCAGCATCGACGAGCTGAACCAAGTCACCGGGACTGAAATTCCACTCGGCGAAATCAAATTGCTGAGCCCTGTCACGCGCAACCAACAATTCGTGTGTCAGGGTGCGAACTACCGGCAACATATGATTGAATCGGGCGTAGATCCCGACTCCAAACACTTCAATATGATCTTCACCAAAGCGCAAAGCTGCATTGTTGCCGCTGACAGCTCGGTTATCATTCCATCGCATGTCCGGTTTCTCGACTATGAGATTGAACTCGGCCTTATCCTCCGTAAAGACATAACCGGCCCGATCGAAATCACAGCTACGGAGCTCCCCGAATATGTAGCTGGGCTGGTCGTCGTGAATGACTATTCGGCGCGCGATGTTCAGATCCCGCAAATGCAGTTCTATAAAGGCAAGAGTTTCCGCACGTTTGGTCCGGTGGGACCATGGCTCTGTCTGTTGGAGCCGGACGACTATGCGTATTTGGACAAGCTCTTGTTGACCCTGCGCGTGGACGAAGAAATTCGCCAGGACGATAGCACAGAAAACCTTGTCTACGGCCCAATTGAAACCCTGAATGAGCTCAGCCAGATTCAAGACTTTGCGACAGGGGACTTGATCGCCACGGGTACACCCGCCGGCTGTGCCCTGTCGGTCCCATCGCCCAACAAACAGAAAGTGGCAGCTCTCCTTCCCATCGCGATGAAGTGGCGGCTCTTTATGAAAGCTCAGGCCAAGCGGACACAATATTTACAGCCCGGTCAAATCGTTACAGCGCATATCCGCTCGGCAGACGGGGTGATCGATCTGGGTACTCAGAGAAATTTGGTGATGAAAGCGGAGGCTCAGCACTAAAATGGCTTCGTCTTCCAACCGCATCGATTTCACAGTCGGACAGAAACTCCTCCACTGGCTGATCGCCATCGCCATCATCATGGACCTCTTCATCGCGCAGAAGTTTGGCGGCGTCATGGAGGACATGGACCGGTTTGAATCGCGCAGTGACCATGCTTCCCTCGGCACCATTGTCGCGGTTCTATTTGCGATCCGTCTTTATCTCAGATTCAAACATGGGGCACCGCTTCTCCCGAGCGACTTGCCTGTTTGGCAGACGCGCATCGCTCATCTCGCGCACTGGGCCTTGTATGGATTGATTGGCCTGCTGATCCTGTCCGGTATCGGGTCAGCGATTAACGCAAACTCCGTGGTCTCGCCGTTCGGACTATTTGCTTATGGCGATGGAACCGGTGGCGGTGATACTTATGATCTAATCCGGATGGTCCATGAGTTCGCGACCAAAGCAATCATCGCGCTTATCATTCTTCACGTGATTGCTGCCCTCTATCACTTGGCATCGAAGCACCGCCATCTCACGCTCCGCATGATGATGTTCTGGCGTAGCGAGAAGGTCTGATCATGGCTGCGCTTGGATACATACTGATCGGACTCATCGGACTTGGCCTTGTCTGGTTTGTCGTTGAAAAGCGGCGCCGCCAAACGCATCCCGTGCAAGGCGGCATCGATCGCTCGATTTCATTGCCGCATACCGAATCGCTCGAGCTCTATAGCAACAGCTTCTCCCACTGTTCGCGAAAGTGTCGACTGGTGATCGCTGAGCTTGGCCTTACCGCCAAGCATCACTCAATCGATTTGATAGAGACCGGCTGGTATCAAACGATCAGCCCGGCATATCTGAAAATCAATCCATCAGGTCTCGTACCCACTTTGGTCCACAATGGGCACCCCGTGAACGAGTCAGATGATATTCTGGCCTATGCGGCTGAGCTTGCCGGGCCCAATGCACCGAGCCTGATCCCGGACTCTCCCGAGCTTCAATCACGCATGAAGGATTGGCTCGACTTCTGCTCCATCTCGAGCGCGGATGCGATGGCAGGTATGGAGGCAAAAGCTGGTGCCTGCATCCCAGGTCTGACGCTGCCTATGTTTGTTTCAACGATCCAGTATGTTCCATTGCGCAACATTCTCGTCGGGTTCCTGTTTCACTTCGACAAAAAA
Organism: Henriciella sp.; assembly: GCA_965228095.1. GTDB lineage: Bacteria > Pseudomonadota > Alphaproteobacteria > Caulobacterales > Hyphomonadaceae > Henriciella. The sequence goes on from OZ245793.1 coordinate 315,603, forward strand.
CGACCGGCCTTGTTTGCTGCGTCCAAACTCCTCGGCCTTCGCCGGATGATGGCGCTGAAGCCTTTGCAGAAAATGATGCATCAGAGCCGTGACCATATGCGCGAGCATTTGCAAACGCTGGACGAAGCATTGGAGAGTTCAGGCGGAGACTGGATCCTTGGCGATCAATTTAGTCTGGCGGATATCACTCTGTCCTGCTTGCTCCTCCGCCTGGACGAGACCGGGTGGCTCAGCTGGTTCGAGCAGACTGTGCAGATTAAGCGGGTCACCGATTATTATCGTCGCCTCCAAGCTCGACCAGCCTGGACGGAGGCGATTTCAGACCACGCCCATCCGATCGTCACCCGCGCAAAGATCGACTTATCCAGCGCCGTTACCGCCGACCCCTCAATGCGTGAACGCATCTATGGCGCGCCGCAATCGTTTGCCCAGTCCACATCGGAGGCGTTATCATGGTGATGTTGAAGGAAAGCGACATCCAAACCAAAGAGGTATTGAGCTGGACGGGGCTGCACCTTTTCCATTTCTCAGGATCGACCTGTTCTCAAAAGACCCGGATCTTTCTTCGTTTAAAGGGGATTGAATGGGCGTCACACCATTTGAATCTTGCCGCGAAGGAGCACCTGAAGCCTTATTATATGGGCATCAACCCGAGAGGGCTTGTTCCAGCGCTGATTCATGATGGCAAAGTCATCATCGAGAGCAATGACATTCTAACTTATCTTGAAGCAGCGTTCCCTGAACCGGCCCTCATCCCGGCGAACAAAGCCGAGGACCTGCAAGCCATGTTGAAGCGCGAGGATGATCTGCATCTCGATATTCGCGCGTTGACCATGCGGTTCGTGTTTCCGTCTTTCCTGACCAAACGTCCGGAGCAGGACATCACCGCGTACGAGTCTTCGGGCAGCGGCACGGTCGGCGGCAAAGTTGATCCCCATCGCGACGTGGAAGCGGAGTTCTGGCGGAGTATGAATCGGCACGGCAAGATCACGGACCAGCAAGCTAAGCGCGCTTATGACCGCTTCTCTGAGACGCTTGATGATTTCGAACCACAGCTCTCACGAACTGACTATCTTCTTGGCGCTGAGGTCAGTCTGGTCGACATAGCTTGGTATATTTATGCCCGGCGACTGATTGCAGCGGGGTACCCCCTCCCTTCAAAGCACCCCGCAGTTGGCGCCTGGTTCGACCGGCTCCACGCCAAGTCCGACTTTCGAGAGGAAGTTCCCGAAGGCGGGCTCCCAGGTGCGATCACGTCTCTGCTTCATCTTACCCAAAGGATCCGGGGGACCACTCTGGAAAAAACCGTTCAGAATGGAGTGGCCGAATGACGGTTCCATCCATCAAGACGGATGTCGCCATAGTCGGGGCAGGACCGACCGGCTTGATGCTCGCGAACCTCCTAGGAATGCGCGGGATCAAAACGATTATACTCGAGCGCCGAGACGCGCCTTTCACTGAACCAAGAGCGATCGCCTTCGACCCAGAGACGCTCCGCCTGTTTCAAACGATTGGTTGCTATGAGCATTTAGCCGAGACGTTGCAATTAGACGTTCCCGTCCGCTATTTGAACGCCAATGGGAAAACCTTGGCCCACATTTATGATTGCCCGCCTTCCTTTGGTCACTCGGGGCGCGGGACTTATTATCAACCCGAACTCGAACAAGCATTGCTTAAGGGTCTGGAGACCCGAAGTGACGTAACGCTAAAACGAGGTGTCGAAGTTGCGCGCGTCCAAGACAATCAGGATCATGTCTGGCTCGAAACACAAACCAAGTCGGGCCCAGATGCGAGTGTGCTGGCGCAATATGTTGTCGACTGCAGTGGCGGCGCGAGTCAAATTCGTAAACAGTTGGGTATTGGTTTTGCGGGCACGACTTATCGCGAAAAATGGCTGGTCATCGATGTTCAGGGTGATGACTATCCGGGGTGTGAGATCAAGTTCTTTTGCGATCCGAGACGCCCCGCAGTCACATTGCCAGTTTCAAAGAACCGAAGACGCTGGGAGTTTTTGGTTATGCCCGGCGATGATGAATCAGAGCTCGCCAGCGAAAAAAGTGCTCGCTCTCTGATGGCGACTTATGGTGCAGGTAAAGCCGATAATATCGAACGCAGCCTCGTCTATACATTTCATGCTCGTTTTGCAGATCAGTTTCGACGAGGTCGTACCATCCTTGCTGGCGATTCAGCACACGTTATGCCCCCCTTTGCGGGCCAGGGCCTGAACAGCGGTATGCGCGATGCGGCCAATCTCTCCTGGAAACTCGCCGGTGTGGTTTCGGACCAATTCGATGACCGGATACTCGATACCTATGACCCAGAACGTCGGCCTCATGTTGAGGATATGACGAAGCTGACGATCAAGCTTGGCCGATCGATTATGCCGACCAATCCACTGCGAGCTTGGCTCCGCGACCGTATGATGATCATGGCTTGGCGATTTGCGAGCACGCGCGAAAAACTCAATCGCGGTGATCTGATCCCGAAGCCAAGCATTGAAGGGTCCAGCTTGGTCAATTGGGAGCGCGGTGGACTTGTTGGAACAATGATTGATCAACCTGCGCTCCTGCAAGACGGACAGATGGTTAGAATGGATGAGCTCTTGGGAACTGGATTTTCTGTCGTGGGCGTGAATTGTCGTCCTGAAGAGAAGCTAAGCGATTATGACAGAGAGGTGCTTAGCAGTCTGAGCGCATCGATGATCTCGGTATCATCGGATAGGGACGAGCCCGCGGATGCGTTTGATCCGCTTAGCACTGTAATAGCCTACTCCGGAAACGACGAGGCGATCATCATCGTGAGGCCAGATCGGTTCATCGCCGATATCATCGCACCAGATGAGAACAAGTCCATGCTGTCGTGGATGGAATCCTCATACGGTATTAGACGCACGGAGCAGATTGCATCCGCGGCATAAAGTGGCGACTTAAGCTGTTTTGCCCGTGTCTCCTTTTGATGGCTATGCAAACAGCGTGGATAGCGCTGCGGGTTTTGTTCTGAAACGAGAGTCCTAGCGCGCTACAGCTTCAGCAAGTAACTTTTAAAGTAACTCAATTGGGCGAATTCCCGAAGAAATCGCCTAAACCAAACTCTGAGAGCCAGCTCGGATATATTCGCTCATACACATGCGCGCGCGTTGGAACATTCCATGTCTTCCAAGTTTCCACCCCCAGCATCGGGAACACTTAGCCGTTCTACAATTCACCTGACCGATTTCTATAGTGCGATCGGTCAGGGATTAACGGGCGCAATTAGGAGAGTGTCGCGGCGAGGGCAAAATCGTCCTCTCAGCAAAACAAGGAGACCGAGATGCTGGAAAAAGAAGAAGACGCTAAACTGATTGAACAGTTGGCCGAGGCAATTGCAGAGCTGATTAGCGAGAGCGATCGTCTGGTCCGTGTCAAAATCGAAAGCGATAGCGTCGAGTACTTCAGTCGGATTTAATTTTCCGAAAAATCGTGCGGGCGGTCACCGGAGACATCCGCGGACCGCCCGTCACCTTTGTCATTTCTGCGGCCAGCCACCTCAACCCCGGACTGGCGCCATCATCAGCGCTTTTGTCCGTCTTCTTTTGATTGCTGTAGACGCTGCTACCAATTGCACCATTTTCTCGCTCCCAGTATTCCAATAGCGGAATCATGGCGTGTCGAAGCGCAGCTTTGTCTTTGGTGTGCTCGATATCCCAAACAACATCACGCATGTCTATCGGTCGACCAAATCGAAACCTTAGCAAGTCTGAAATCATGTCGAGCGCCTCGCCCGAAAGCGAAGCGATTTCGCGCTGCGCGCTCGCCCGCGCTGGGCTTGACCACCCTTCGTAAATGGCTCTCGCGAGCGCGCGTGTTTCATCAATGTCCATGAGAGGCAGCTTAAGCAAACTTCCCTTTTTTGGCGTAAACGAAGGACTGTGGTTTTTGTCGACTGGTTCAGGCCCTCGATAGAACCGATTGCCCGGTAACCTCACAAAAGTGGCCTATATACACGCGCGCGCGTTGGAACATTGCAAGTCTTGCAGGTCAGCGCTCAGACACGATCCATTTGGCAATCGGGTCGCCCTTGTCGGCCGCGCACTGCTCCATGTCTTCCGCGCCCTCATCTGCACACTCCTTCGCGACGCGCCCAATGTCGACAACAGTCCACCCGGACTCCGCCATCAAGGCGCTTATTTTCTCCAGTCGCTGCTCAGGCGTCATCTCTTCATATGACAGCTCGGCCTGGCCACAGGCGGACAGCGCGATGGCAATCAAGTTTGCTATGATCGGTTTCATCTGAATTCTCCAGTCTAGTTTCCGTTCTGGAACCTCAACCCTAATTCTGATCTGTTAATAAATTGTAGCCGATTGACTGTAGATGAATCGTCTACAATTCTATCCGTGTTTCGCATGGATATTCGAAAGTTATTTGGGCAGAACCTGCGCGAGGCCCGACAATCGAAAGGATGGTCGCAAGAGGAACTTGGATTCCATGCTGGCTTGCACCGGACATACATCAGCCAGGTGGAGCGCGGCGTGATCAACCCCTCGATTGTGGTCGTTGATCAGTTGGCGCGCGCGCTTGGAGTGAGGCCAACAGTATTTTTCGCCCATTGGTCAATCTGATTTGCGTCGACAAACCTAAAACCCGTCTCAAAATAATTGACGATTTCGCCATCCTAGTCCGACCCCATGGCGCAGAGGCCACTAAAACCTTCAACCGCGATACAATAAAGTGGCAGCTCAACCACTCTTCATGTAAAGAATAATCATGGCCGAAATTATTGAGTTATCTCAAATAAATCTCGTATCATTTATTGATAAGCTGCGGGATGCTGTTCAATCCGCGAGACTAAATTTCTTATTGGGAGCGGGAGCATCAGCGCCGACTATCAAAATGGTCGGGGATATAGAAGCTCAAATAGATTTGCTTACGGGCGACGGAAAAGTCCTGGAAGCTAAGCAAGTCGCGGCTGAATTCTTGGCTGGATTTACCGACGTATCGAAACAATTGCAGACCAAAAACGAAGACGAAGTGGTACGACACAACCTCGCGGATTACGTGGCGTTTCTACGTGCTATCGAGAACACTCTCGTCGAACGCCAAAACACACTTTTGGTGAGGCAAGCGACTGTATTCACCACGAACTATGATCTGTACTTTGAACGTGCCTCCGATTCCCTTCCGAACTTGATCTTAAACGATGGCTTCGATCGCAGACCAAATCTCTCCAGCGAGTTTGATTTCCGCCCAGAACGGTTTTTTGATTCAGTGTTTCATACCGGCAGGCGCTACGAGTATCGAGCAGAGCTGCCGAGCGTAAACCTGATCAAGTTACATGGTTCCTTGTCTTGGCAACAAAATGAAGACGGTTTCCGTTTTCAAATCTGGGACACGGATGCAGTAGACGATGCCGCATTAACTGGGGGCGCGGAACAGGACCAGGTAATATTGAGCTCTGCAGGAGTTATCCTCCCCAGCCTCGCAAAGCACCAAATGGCGACCCTAGAGGAGACCTACTACGAACAGCTCAGAATATTTGCGAACGAGTTAGACGTGGAGAACTGTCTATTGATCAGCTTTGGTTTCTCTTTCTCCGATCACCATATCACTACATTGCTTAAACGCGCACTTCGCAATCCAACTCTTTGGCTGATCATTCCTTGCTTTCTGTTGAGCGATGTCGAACGTCTGAGCGATACGTTTTCTGGGTTCCACAATGTGACAATCCTAAAACCTCAGATAGATGGCGACCTAGACTTTGCCTGGATGAACAACTTGCTTCGACAGATCACAAAACGGGACGCTACTCCAGGTGATTAAACGCGTTGAAGAATCAGCTGCCGTATTAAGGGTCGGTGAAGTTACGGGAGTATCCGGACAAAACATCACGATACGGGTAGACACCCAAAAAAATCTCTCTGAGCTATTCTTTCAAGGAGATTTACTAAGGAACGTGTCTGTCACGGGTTTCGTAGAAATCCGAAAAGGTTTTCAGCGATTAATTGGTCAAGTGGTGGGTGAAACCCTTGAAGAAGATTTTGCTCCTCAGAAGCGTGGATCACCTCTTAACATTGTCGATCGGAACTATCGCGAGCTTCATGTATCTCTAACGGGCTACATCGATAGCAAAGGCAATTTCAAAGGGGGATTGAGGGAGTTTCCACTCATTGGAAACGAGGTATTCTTGATGACGAAGGAACTCGTGCAACGGGTTCACAATCTCGCATCGGAAAATGACCTCAGCATAACAATTGCGAAGTCTGATTCAGAAGGATTTCCATTGTCGTTACCGATTGATGGACTGTTCAATAGTCACATTGCTATTTTCGGTAACACTGGCAGCGGAAAGTCAAACACACTTGCCAGTTTGTACTCTGCTCTGCAGCGAGAGTTGCGCGCTCGAGACTCGGCGAGCTATGCCAAAAATACGAGATTTTGTTTGATTGACTTCAACGGCGAATATGAAGAGTCGGATTGTATTGGCGAAAAACACGTGTACCGCCTATCAACTCGGGATCCCATCGATCAAATTCCAATGCCCGCATCCGCTCTGCTCAGCCCGGAAATAATCTCCGTGTTGGCGGACGCGACTGAGAAGACCCAAAAGCCGTTCCTCAATCGCGCGATAAATTCATACTGGCATTGCTACTCTGAAGAGACCAAAAACCCCGAACAGTATTATCGCAATCAGCTAAAAAAGGTCCTCTTAAGGATCTACAAGGTTACCGACAAAAATCCCGCATTTCTGCTCTTAGATTATGTTTACGACGTTCTCGAGGACTGCATCAGCGAAGACGAAATGGCTGCAGCCCGAGACGAGATTGATTGGCACGGCGAGAAGCAGGAATTCATTGATAAGACAAAGAACAACACAGATCCAGATAGGTACATTGCCCATGACGAAGAGCGAGGAAAACTAACCAATCTTTACGGGCTGATCGACAAAATTCAGCTGGGAAGCGATATCCTGAGATCGTTCGAAAAATTCATGTACCTCCAATTAATCAGAGACGTCTTGGAGAATCGAGCGCAAAACGATCATATCGCTCCGGTGATTTTGCGTCTTCGAAGTAAACGAAATGAGATTTCAAAGGTGCTCGGGTCGAGTGAAGCCGGAGATTTCTGGCGCTCGAATTTCGTCGTTGTTAGCTTGGACCGAGTAAACTTGGTACTCAAAAAAACCTTGCCGCTAATCTTGGCAAAATGGCTCTATGACGAGCACAAAAACTCGCACGAGGGCAAATCGCTGTCTCTCGTCATTGATGAAGCTCATAACATACTTTCCACGGCATCGTCTCGCGAAGCGGAAACGTGGAAAGATTATCGGCTGGAGACGTTCGAAGAGATTATCAAAGAGGGTCGAAAGTTCGGTGTATTTGTCACGATTGCAAGTCAGAGACCGAGCGATATTTCCACGACGATTACCTCTCAAGCGCATAATTACTTCATCCATCGCCTCGTGAACCAAAACGATCTCTACGCGATCGCCAGCGCAGTTTCATTTATTGATAAAGTGTCCGAACAGATGATTCCTAAACTACCAATCGGAACCTGTATCTTTAGCGGTGTTGCTACACAAATGCCCTTAAGGCTAGCAATCGATCCACTCCCGATCATGGAACAACCAAGAAGCGACACGCGCCGCTTCTCTAAACTCGTCGAACAAGACTCTTGAACGCACCTCTGAAAATTCACATCGAGGTAGCGACCACGCGAGATCAACTTACTTCGCAAAATTTGGTATGAAAAGCGCTGAATAAGTTACTTAATAGTTACTTACTACAATTTTCTATGCATGCTGAATTTAGGAAAAATACTTATCTTTCAAGATGGTGCGGCCGAGAGGACTCGAACCTCCACGGGTTGCCCCACAGCGACCTCAACGCTGCGCGTCTACCAGTTCCGCCACGGCCGCACGCCGGGTAGAGCGCGCCATATACGCGGCAGCGTAGAGATTGTGAAGCGAAAAGTCTTCGCTATATGCAGTCAGATGTCAGAACGTCCGTCCGTCCTCTGGGCTGTCAGCCCGTCTCCGGTCTCTTACGAAGCTGCGCACGCTGCGATGCAGGACTATGCCCGGGCGATTCGAGAAGACGGCGCACCGGAGATGATCTGGCTTTTGGAGCACCCTCCTCTGTACACGGCGGGCACCAGCGCCAAAATTGACGACCTCCGCGACGCTGGGCGATTTCCCGTCTTCGACGCAGGTCGCGGCGGGCAATACACTTATCATGGTCCAGGCCAGCGCGTCGCTTACGTCATGCTCGACCTGTCACAGCGCGGACGGGATGTCCGGGCTTTTGTCGCCAATCTGGAAGCATGGATCATCGAGGCGCTGAAAGCATTCAATGTCGACGCTGATGTACGCGAGGGGCGTGTTGGCGTCTGGGTTGATCGCACCCAGCCGGGCGGCGCGGTTCGTGAAGACAAGATTGCCGCTATCGGCGTGCGGCTCCGGCGCTGGGTTAGCTTTCACGGCATCAGCCTGAATGTCGAGCCCGACCTTGAGCATTTCACGGGGATCACGCCCTGCGGGATAGATGACCCACGCTATGGCGTGACCAGTCTGGTTGATCTCGGACTGCCGGTCGATATGGCGGAAGCCGATGAAGCCCTGCGGCGCGCGTTCGAGGACATATTTGCGTCAGAGACGCGCGCCGGGTCCCCTCCGGTCTAACTATACGGCCCGCTTGGTTCGCCGTATCCGGTCACACCCTGATCTCGTTTCCGGGAGTTCGTTGTCCGCGCAACCCAGACCAGGCTCCAGATCATCAGCGGAAAGCTCAGACCGGCAATGATCATGAAGAACGGCATCAGGTTCGGTCGAACGATGAAAGCTTCTTTGGTCGGCAGAGGGTTGGATGCATTTGGCCCATTTCCGCGTCCCCCGGGAGGGCCGCGGCGTTGACCGCGATTCTGACCGGCTTCGGCGCTCGGCTCTTCGCCATTTGCTGCCGCGGCTTCCGCCTCGAGCCGGCGTTGTTCGGCTTCAGCTTGCGCTGTACGTCGCTCTTCAAGGCGTTTTTCGCGCCACGCGGCCGGGTCTTCAAGATACTCGGCACGCGCGTCGTACATTTTCTGATATTCAGCCGCCTTGCCGGAGACGCCGCCCATGAATGCCAAGGACGCCAAAATCAGCGGAATCAGAATGAGAATGGCCCAAAGGGATGTCTTGCCGGCATGATTGAGACGCCGCGCGTGAATCACATAAGACAGGACTGACGATATGCCGAGCACAACCGCGATCATGTAACCGTGAAAGGCATTAATCCCTGACGTATCCATCCCCACCGTGCCGACGATAAACGCCAACAGGCCGAAGCCCGGCCACGCCAGCACGCCGGCAAAGAACAGCAGTGACCAAGCGCGGGTGAAGTGCAGTTTGGGGGACTCTCCCGTCGGGTTCAGGAACGTATCCAACCAGCTCATCCGAGCTGGATCTTGTTCGGGGTCGGTAATCCACGGCCGATCGGGATCGATCGCAGTTTGGGAGGAAATGGCGTCGCTCATGGCGAAATCGTCCTTCAACAATGTCTCATTTGCGACGCTTATACACGGTCTGAAAATTTTATCAATAAACGATAAAACTTTATCGACAGGCAGGAATTACTCGAACGTATTCGCGGGACTCGTGCCCGGTATCGGACCGTGCTTGTTTTCGCGCGGGTCGGTCGGCAACAGGCCGACCACGATCGCAGCAGCGAAATTCGTCAGCACTGTCAGAAAGATGGTCAATGGCAGCAATTGAGCAGCCAGGATCTCGGCCCCTTCCATCATCCCGGAAAAGTCACCGCCCAACATCCGCTCCGTCATCTCTTCCTGAATGGCGCGCTCTTCCTCACCCATGAAGAAGGGCGTCAAAATCATGCTCATGATGAAGTTGAAAAACACGGTTCCAAGCCAGACACCGATCACCCACCAGGCCGTCAAGCCGGCATCGTGCAAGCGCTTTCCATAGACGCAGATATACGGATAGATCAGCGCATAACCCAACAGGCTGAACAAGGTCCCGAGCATGACTGCACCCGCAGCAACCAGCACACTCGCCACCGTGAGGATGACCATGCCTTGCCAGAATCGATTGCGGGCAATGCGCCCGTTGGGACTGAAAAGAAGATTGCCCATGCGTGCCTCCAAATTTGTCCGGAAGCTAGCGGAATTTGCCCCGCTGGCAACTGCTGGCGCGAAGAAGCTTACTCGAATTCGACCATGATCTGGTCCGCAGCGACGCTGTCACCGGCATCAACGTTGATGGACTTCACGGTTCCAGTCGCTTCGGCGCGGATGATGTTCTGCATTTTCATCGCCTCGACGATGCAGACCGCCTCGCCTTCCTGAACTTCCTGGCCAACAGCGACGTCCACCGACACAACCAATCCAGGCATCGGGGAAATGATCAGCTTGGAAAGATCGGGTTTTTCCTTTTCAGGCAAGCGCTTGTGCATTTCCGCGGCCACCGGCGTGCAGACCAGGGCATGCAAGCGCACGCCGCGATGCCTGACCAGGTACCCTTCCGTCTGGTTCGCAACTTTGACCGCTACGGCCTGTCCGTCCAGCGCACCTTCAACGAGTGGACTGCCCGGCACCCAATCGGTGACGAAAGAATGTGATTTTTTTCCGATCTTGATCGTCGCTTCACCTTCACCCAATTCGAGCGACACTGGAACATAATCGTCACCCAGGACGACGACCCAATCTTCACGGAGCGCCTCGATTGGCGACATGCGGCCTGTGATCTGACTGGCGCGGCGCGTGATCACACCATGCACATAGGCTGCTATAACGGTCAGCATGGTGGTCTGATGCTTGGTCGGCGCGGTGCCGGTAAAGCCATCGGGGAACTCGTCCTTGATATAGGCGGTCGTGATGTTTCCGGAGCGAAAACGCTTCTCGTCCATCACTGCCGCACAGAACGGCATATTGTCCTGAATGCCTTCAATGTGAAACCGATCCAGCGCCTCGGCCTGTACGTCCAGCGCCTGATCACGGTTCTTGCCGTGGGTGACGAGCTTGGCGATCATTGGATCGTAGTACATCGAGATTTCGTCACCCTCCCGCACACCGCTATCCATGCGCACTGTGCCGCCTGCCAGTTTACCTTCCATTGGCGGAATAAATCGCTTCAGGCGGCCGATCGACGGCAAGAAATTGCGATATGGATCTTCTGCATAGACGCGGCTCTCGATCGCCCAGCCATTAATCTTCAGCTTCTTCTGATCGAGATTCAGCTTTTCGCCAAAAGCCGATCGCAACATCTGTTCGACGAGGTCGACGCCAGTGATCATCTCGGTCACAGGGTGTTCCACCTGCAGGCGCGTGTTCATTTCAAGGAAGTAGAAGCTCTTGTCCTTACCCGAGGCGACGAATTCAACAGTGCCAGCACTGTCATAGTTCACCGCTTTCGCCAGCGCGACCGCCTGTTCGCCCATTTTCTTGCGAGTGGCCTCGTCAAGCAGTGGTGATGGGGCTTCTTCCAACACCTTCTGATTGCGCCGCTGAATCGAGCATTCACGTTCGAACAGATAGACACAGTTGCCATGCTTGTCGCCCATGACCTGGATCTCGACATGCCGCGGCTCGAGAATGAACTTCTCGATAAAGATCCGATCGTCACCAAACGACGCCGTGGCTTCGGCTTTCACTGCCGGATAGCCCTCTTCGACGTCTTTGTCGTCATACGCGATGCGAATGCCCTTGCCGCCACCGCCCGCAGACGCCTTGATCATGACTGGGTAACCAATCTCCTTCGAGATCTTGACCGCCTCTTCGGTGTCATCAATCAGCCCCATATGGCCAGGAACCGTTGAAACGCCAGCATCAGCAGCGAGTTTCTTTGAGCTGATCTTGTCGCCCATCGCCTCGATCGCGTGCGGATTCGGACCGATGAAGACGATTTTCTCTTTTTCGAGCCGTTTCGCGAATTCAGGGTTCTCTGACAGGAAACCAAATCCCGGGTGAACCGCTTCGGCACCGGTTTGGCGCACCGCGTCGACGATCTTGTCCATGACCAAATAGGATTCGGCCGCTGGAGAAGCGCCGATATGCACAGCTTCATCAGCCATTTCGACGGCCATCGACCCGGCATCTGCGTCCGAATACACAACCACGGTTTTTACACCGAGACGACGACACGTCTTGATCACACGAACCGCAATCTCACCCCGGTTGGCGATCAGGATCTTGTTGAACATTTCTCAGCCCCGCACATGGTTGATGTCTCTTCTTTCGCCGGACTTAGAACGCGTTCAAAAGATTGTCGAGATTTCCGCTTGGTCAAATGCAAAATGTCGCGCTGCATCCACCGGCTCTCGCCGCTAATGCCGGTGCGAGAATGTCATGGTCTCAAGCATTGGCAGCGCGGCCACTCAAGCGGCAACGGCCAAGCCTTCGGCAAATCCAGGTGCTTCCGCCTTGAGAAAGTCCAGCAGCGCCTGTTCCGCCGGACTGATCTGATGATCGCCATCGAGCTGCGCGGTGAGCCAATTGGATTCCTGCGCGGTAACGGATTCGGCTTCGCGCTGCGCCGCTTCGGCCGCAATCAGGCGTGCTTGTTCTGCCTTTTTCGGGCTGTAAGCGACCGCCTCGAACCAGTTTCCGGAAAACAGCGATGCGCCCATGCGTGCGAAGAAACTTCCGGCGCCATGCTCAGTACCTCCGAGCCAGGCTTCGCGTGCAAAGGCATCATCGATGGATCGCGGTTCTGGATGTGCGCGCGCCATCAGGTGGTTGCCAATGGCCCGAGCGAAAAGATCGTTCCAGGATGGATCATTGTCGGCAGCGGCGATGGCATCATTGGTCTGAAATAGAATTCCGGCTTCGCGCTGACTGACCCACAGGCCGCCATCACCAGCTCCTGCAAACAGTGCAAGTCGGGCGCGTTCGACCATCATTTGATTGGCCGACCCGGCCTCAACGATACAGTGCGAGATGGCATCCAGGGTGAAATGCGCCAAACCTGCCGGCACACCGTCGGCTTTTCTGAGCAATGCAATTAGCAAGTCGATTTCTTCCAGGCACGGATGCGCGCCATCCTTGCGAACCTGGGTCAGCAGCCAGTCGGCTTCTTCGTCAGTGACCCAGCCTTCGGGGGCCTCGCGAGTAAGCAGGAAATCGGTCAAGGCTTCACGGAACCGGCTGCCCCACTCCGGATCGGTGGCGCTCAATTTCTCGTTCAGCCGAAACAGCGTTTCCGCCTCTTCGCGGCTGACAATGCCATCAGAGTAGATCTCATTTACGATCCGATGGGCTTCGGACTCGGTCAGTTCACCAAGTTGCGCCACGCGCGCCATAATAATCTGCGTTTCCTGATCCATCAGGGCCTCGCTTTACATTCAACCTAAGAGCTAACAGCAAGCGGTTGCCAATGGGTTTACGCGTTCAGTGGATCTATCTGCATGAACCGCGCGAACAGATGCAGCAATTCACGCGGCATATCGGCCGGGAGCAAACCATCGATTGGATCATCCCGCCGCACGACCATGGCGCGGCTGGTATGATCGTCCACGCGAAAATAGTTCATCGACCAATCTGGAAAGGCCCGCCGGTCAATCTCTTCGCCGAGAATCTGGATCACGCCGTGATGGCGGTCATCCATACGGATGCGATCATAGATCTCCCTGACCTCGTCAAACGCCCCCTCGAGTGCCTGCATGAAGTGACCGTCATTGTAGGCGAGAAAGCCAGTGATGAAACGTTCGTGATTGTTTGACTGCGAGACATCGAGAATGCGCCCGATCTCTTCTGGATCGAGCCCATTTCGAGCCGTGCTGACATAGACCAATCGATACATTCGCCTCTCCACCGACTGGATTAGCGCAATCGGACTTGATCTCAATCGGATACAAGCCCGGCGTGTTTCGACCGCTCAGTCTGAGCAAATGACGAGTGAACAATTCAGCGCTGGAAGTTTACGGCTAACGCTGCCATATAGGAGCCAATACCGCTCTACCGACCAAGAGGCAGGTCTCGAATGACCGAAACAGATATCATGCTGCCAATGCGAACCGGAGAAATTCGCGTTCACGACGAAGCCGGGTTTGAAGGCATGCGTAAGGCTGGCCGACTGGTTGCCGATTGTCTCGATATGCTCGTTGGTGAAGTCAAACCGGGCGTTACGACGGGCCATATTGACGACCTGATCCGCGAATTCGTCTACGACCACGGCGCGCAGTCAGCTACAATCGGATATCGCGGCTACCGCCACGCGTCCTGCATTTCGCTCAATCACGTCATTTGCCACGGCATCCCAGGGGACCGCGCGTTCAAGAATGGCGATATCGCCAATATCGACGTGACGGTGATTGTCGATGGCTGGCACGGCGACCATTCGCGGATGTTCGCTGCGGGGGAACCAAAACGCATCGCGTCTCGCCTCATGGACGTCACTTACGAAGCCCTGATGGCCGGGATTGCCGCCGTCAAACCTGGCAACCGTTTTGGCGACATTGGCGCCGCGATCTCTGAAGTGGCGCGCAAAAACCGCTTCTCTGTCGTCGAAGACTTCTGCGGCCATGGCCTTGGCCAGCTGTTCCACGACGAACCGAACGTCGTACATAGCGCTCGCGCCGGAACCGGACCCGTCCTCAAAGAAGGTATGTTCTTCACCATCGAGCCAATGTTGAATGTGGGTCGCAAGGACGCCGCCATCCTGAGTGATGGCTGGACCGCGGTGACTCGTGATCGCAAGCTCTCAGCTCAATTCGAGCACTCGGTGGGCGTGACCAAGGACGGTTGCGAGATCTTCACGGCCTCGCCGAAAGACTATCATACTCCACATACGGTGGACGATTGACGCAAAATTCCTCGCGGCCACATTGGCAGGGGCACAGAGACAGACTGCGTGGTAAGCTGATCCAGCGAGGCGTCAGCGCGCTCGATGACTATGAATTGCTGGAAACCCTGCTCTTTGCCTTCGTGCCTCGTCGCGACGTGAAGCCAATCGCAAAAGCTCTGCTCTCCCGGTTCGGGACCTTGTCTGGCATACTTGCCGCTGACCCGGTCACCATGACCACAGTACCGGGGATCGGCAAATCGGTTGCCGCCTACATCAAGGCCGCGCGGGAAATCTCCATCCGAGCCGACCGCGAAGCCATCGAATCGCGCGCGCTGATCTCGAGCTGGCCTGCACTTCTCGCATATGTTCGTCGTCAGCTGCAGCACGAAACACGCGAGCAGTTTCGTGTCCTGTTCCTGGATCGCAAGAACCAGCTGATTGCCGACGAGTTGATGGGACAAGGCACGGTTGATCACGCGCCGGTCTATCCGCGCGAGATCGCGCGGCGGGCGCTGGAATTGTCGGCGTCAGCACTGATCCTGGTCCACAATCATCCGTCAGGAGATCCGACTCCTTCACGTTCCGATATCGATATCACGCGCGAAATCGTCGATGCACTCGCACCGTTCGACATCAGGGTCCACGACCACTTGATCGCCGCCAAGCGAGGCGTCGTCAGTTTCAAAACCGAGGGCCTCATCTGATCCCTCCGCCTCGACGATAGGGATGGACATCAATCTCCTCCCTCGTCAGTTTGGTCAAAACACAAATGGGAGGAATATACGTGATGAGATTGATCGGATTGAGTTTGGCTGCCGTTCTGTTCGGTGCGGTCGCCTGTGCGCAACAAGCGCAAACCAAGCCCATGCCCACCAAGCCGACGCCGGATGTGGCACCCTCCTGGTATCCTTCCAAGTATGGCAGCAACGACCGGCTTGGCGCACTCAACAATCTCTCGGCCGAAAAAACCGCGGAGGCCGCCAAGTTGATCACAAGCGGCAAGACCTTCAGCCTCGGAATGGTCACGGGTCGCGATACGCCAGCCTACGGTCCACGCGAATATGACGTGCTGGTGCTGCAACTGTCGGACGGATCTGGTACACCGCTCGGCGCCAATCAAGCCACGGGCAACGATGATTATGTCGACACATTCGTCGGCATTGGCAGCCAGATTGACGGCCTCGGGCACATGGGCATCAATCATCGCTATTATAATGGCGTTCCGGTCGCCGATTTCGTTACCACTTCTGGTCTGACCCAGTTTGGAACCCACGCTCTGCCCCCGATCGCCACGCGCGGCATCCTGCTTGATATGACCAAGAGCTTCGCTGATCCGGTTGTCGATGGCACCGCATTCAACAAGGCTGAGATAGATGCCGCCGCTGAACGGGCTGGGGTGACGATCGAAGCCGGCGATGTGGTGATTTTCCACACCGGAAAAATGAAAGCCACGGAAGGCGAAACCACGCTCAGCCCAACCTCCCCCGGCCTCGGCGTGGCAGGCGCACAATATCTTGCCGATCTCGGCGTGGTCGCTGTCGGCGCTGATACCTGGGCGCTGGAAGCCATTCCGTTCGAAGACGAGACGCGGCCATTCGATGTGCACCTGACCCTGCTCGCCAAGAATGGCGTGTACATTCTCGAAAACATGGCAACCGATGCACTCGCTGCAGACGGCGAAGGCGCTTTTTTCTTCTCGCTCGGCGTGCCGCGCTTGGAAGGCACAGTGCAAGCGATCATCAATCCGGTCGCCATTCGATAGCAGTCAAATGAGTTCCCTCTCCCTGCGAAAAGACTTGCGCGGGGGAGCGGGCGAGCTACCGTGACTGCAACACAAAAGAAAAAACGCCATTCAAGGCGTAGCTTGGGAGGCTTTGAATGAGCGACACCGCAACGGCGGCGGCCGGTGCCGGACATGAAGCGGCAGGAGCCGGACATGAGACCGGATACGGCTCCAAAGGCTATCGGACCTACGTGCTTTTGATGCTCATGGTGGTCTACACCCTGAACTTCATCGACCGAAACCTGATTGGTGTTCTCGCTGAACCCATCATCACCACATTCAGCCTTAGCGACACCCAATTCGGCTTGCTCGCAAGCTGGCCCTTCGCGATCTTCTACGCGGTCATGGGGCTGCCCATTGCGATGGCGGCAGACCGGTTCAATCGGGTCAACATCATTGTCATCTGTATCGTCCTCTGGTCCGTCATGACGGCGCTATGCGGCATTGCCGCAGGCTTTATCACATTGATGCTGTTCCGGATTGGCGTCGCTGTCGGGGAAGCGGGTTGTACCCCTCCGGCCAATTCGATCATTGGCGATTATTATCCCGCCAAACACCGCGCCACCGCGCTCGGTATCTATTCCATGGGCGTGACGCTGGGTGGCGTGCTGGCCTATCTGTTCGGCGGGCCGCTGGCCGAGCTTAGCGGCCCTACGTTCGGCGCCTGGCTTAACAGCATCGGCGTCGGCGCCCTGTTCTCGGGCATCGATTGGCAGAATGTCGAAGGCTGGCGCATCGCCTTCGTCGTGATCGGACTGCCTGGCGTCTTGATTGGCGCCCTGCTCTGGTTCACCGTCAAGGAACCGCCGCGCGGCTATTCCGACCCGCCAGATGCTCAGAAAGTCGACAAGGCCTCGACCAAGGAGACGCTGCAGGAACTCGCGTCCAAGCCGAGCTTTTGGTGGATGTCCGCCGGCGCCGCCCTCGTCGCCTTTGTCGGCTATGGCCTGTTCACCTTCCAGATCCCGTTCCTGATCCGTGAGCATGGTCTTGGCGTGCGCGAAGCCTCGATCAATTTCGGCGCGCCGCTCTCTGCGCTCGCTGCAGTCGGCACCTTCCTCGGAGGTTACCTCACAGACCGGTTCTCGAACCGGTTCAAGACCGCTGTGGCGCTGATCCCGGCGATTGGGCTTCTGCTCGCCGTGCCGCTCTATATCTTTGCGTTCTATGCTTCCAGCCTGACCGTCGTGTTCATCGTCTGGGGCATCGCTGCGATCTGCCACTACGCCTATCTCGGGGCGCAGTACAATATTGGACAAGGCGTTGTCTCGGTGCGCTCGCGCGCCACCGCGATTGCCATCCTGCTGATCATTGTCTCGATCATCGGCAATGGTATCGGACCACAATTTGTCGGCATCATGAGTGACGTCTTCACCGGCGCCAATCTCAGCGGTGAAGGCCTCAGCGCCTCGATCTGCGCCGCCAATGACGGCCTGACCGAAGCCCAGCTCGCCAGCTGCGCCGAAGGCCGGTCGGCGGGTCTGAAACAGTCGATTTCGGTGACCACGCTTTGGTTCATTGTCGCCGCCTTCTGTTTCTACATGTCTTCTCGCCACCTTGAGAAAGACATGGTCGCCAAAGTGGAGACAGCCTGATGGCGGAGGGGACTGCAGAAGCCGTAGCCGAAGAACAGTCCAATGAAGGGTATGGCAGCTCGGGCTATCGCGCCTACGTCCTGTTCGCGCTGATCGTTGTCTACACATTCAACTTCATTGATCGGACGCTGATCGGGGTGCTCGGCGAGCAGATCCGTGAGACATTTGGTCTTTCGGATTTCATGATCGGCATCCTGTCAGGTCTCGCCTTCGCTGTCCTCTACACCCTGCTCGGCATTCCCTTCGCCATGTTGGCGGAGCGAAAGAACCGCACCTCCATCATCGCGATTGCCATGGCCGCGTGGAGCGCCATGACCGTCGCCTGCGGCCTCGCCCAGAACACGATGCAATTCGCGCTCGCGCGGATCGGGGTCGGCATCGGCGAAGCCGGGTGCTCGCCGCCGTCTCATTCCTTGATCTCGGACTATTTCCCACCTGAGAAACGCTCTTCAGCCCTTGGTATTTTTGCCCTCGGCATTCCGATTGGCTCGATGTTGGCGGCGCTGGGCGGGGCTTATATCGCGACACGCGGCGGGCTCGACTGGCGCGATGCGTTCATCTGGATGGGTTTGCCTGGCGTGCTCGGCGCGATCCTGTTCAAGCTAACGGTCAAAGAACCGCCACGAGGCTATTCCGATCCCGGCGGCGCCGCCGCTGCCGCGGCGCGGCGCATGCCGTCTCCGTTCAAAGTGTTCGGCGTCGTCTTCAACAAGCCGACCTTCTGGCATGTCTCGCTCGGCGGGGCGATGGCCTCATTCGCGGGCTATGGCATCGGACAGTTCATCGCGCCGTTCTGGATGCGCGCGCACGGGTTGGATCTCATGAATGCCGCGCTCATCTATGGCGGAGTCCTAGGCGTTGCAGCCGGTATCGGTACGTTCGGGTCCGGCGTCGTTGCAGACCGTGTGCGCAGCCGCCATCCAAACTCTGATAGCTGGCTACCGGCGCTGGGCATGTCGCTCTGTGTGCCGCTGATGATCTTTGGCTATAACACGGTTGGATTCTCTTCCGGCGCGACGGCGATCTGGCTGGCCATTCCTGTGCTCGTCGTCGCCGCCATCCTGCGTTACTCCTATCTGGCGCCGATGTTCGCAGTGACCCAGAAACTGGTTGAGCCACGCATGCGGGCGACCGCGGCGGCGCTCCTCTTGTTCGTCGTCAACATTATTGGCTACGGCCTCGGACCGCCAGCCGTCGGCTGGTTCTCCGACCAGGGGACGAAGTATCAACTGGCGCAGCTGGACTCCCCTGTCACTGCGGCTGAATGTGGTCGGGTCGAAGCTTCGTTGCTGGCCACCCGGAAAGGCCGCGACAACGCCCTGTCTGGAGCGGCGCTGGATGAAGCCAATGCGATCAATGACAATTACTGCAAGCCTGCGCGTGCCATCGGCAACCGGGTCGGGGTCTCGGTCGGGTCGCTCTTCCTGCTCTGGGCGGCACTACATTTCTATCTGATGGGCCGCACCATGCAGCGTGACCTGTGGACGCCGGAAGACGAGCCCGCTACAGCCTGATCCATGGCTGTCTATACTACGGTTTCAGACGATGCGCTGGCATCCTTTCTCGCTGAGTATGAGCTCGGCGAGGCTGTGGCGTTCAAGGGCATTGCCGAGGGCGTCGAGAATTCGAACTATTATCTCGAGACCACAAACGGGCGCTACATCCTGACCCTGTTCGAGAAGCGCGCGAACCCGGCAGACCTGCCTTACTTCATCGCGCTGAAACAGCACCTTTCCGAGAATGGTTTTTCCTGTCCGTTGCCAGTGGTAGCGAAAGATGGCGACGCATTGCGCTCGCTGGCAGGACGACCGGCTGTCATTGTGACATTTCTACAAGGCCTGTCGCCCAGGGTTCCGAACGCGCGCCAATGTCGAGAACTCGGTGCAGGATTAGGATCGCTTCATCAAGCTTCGGCAAGTTTCGGCATGGTGCGGGAAAACGATCTTGGCCCGTCTGGCTGGCCGCGGCTCTGGCAAGGGCGCGCTCGTGTTGCAGACGAGCTGCAAGCGGGCCTTGCCGCCAAGATCGATCAGGATCTTGCCGACATCGACGCCGCCAAGTCGCTGAGCCACGACTTGCCGCGCGGCACCATCCACGCCGACCTTTTCCCGGATAATGCTTTCTTTTTGGGTGACAGGTTCACCGGCGCGATCGACTTCTATTTTGCCTGCACGGATGCGCTGGCCTATGATCTCGCCGTCTGTATGAACGCGTGGGCATTCGAACCGGATGGGGCTTTTAATTTCTCCAAGGGCGCAAACCTGATTGCTGGCTATGAAAGCGTGCGCAAGCTCCACCCAGCCGAGCGCGATGCCTTCCCCCTGCTCTGCCGCGGCGCCGCACTCAGGTTCTTCCTGACTCGCCTGGTCGACTGGACTGACACGCCGGATGACGCCCTGGTGAAACCAAAAGACCCCCTCGATTATGCAGCGCGCCTGCGCTTCCATCGCACGGCGAATACAATCGCTGCGTATGGCGGGTGACCCCCGCGCCGCCAATCGCTCTGCTCCTCTCCCTAAGTCACCAATAGACAGCGCGCGACGGACGTCTAAGTTTCTCAAAGAGCAAGGCTCGCGCGAGCCATCTGGAGGAACCGCACCGATGCATCCATCTCACCACGCGAAAACCGATCCTGACAAAATCGCTTACTCAATGGCCGGCAGCGGCGAAGCCGTGACGTTCGCGCAGCTCGAATCCAGGTCGAACCAAGTCGCACACGCATTCCGCACTTTGGGCCTGCAGCATGGGGACACGTTGGCGATCTTTGCTGAGAACAGTCCGCGATACTTTGAAATCTGCTGGGCCGCGCAGCGTGCCGGATTATACTTTGTCTGCATCTCGTCGCGCCTGACCACGCCCGAGGTTGAATACATCCTCAATGATAGCGGCGCCCGGCTCCTGATTGCCTCTGTCGGGCTGAAAGCAGTGGCCGAGGATGTCAAAACGATCACCAATCTCGACGCCTATTGGTCAATCGATGGAGCGATCAACGGCTATGAGCCGCTGGAAGGCGTGCGCGCGGGCATGCCCGAGGCGCCCATTGCGGACGAACGTGCGGGCACGGACATGCTGTACTCGTCGGGGACAACCGGTCGGCCGAAAGGCATTCGGCCCCCGCTACCCGAAGATCCGGCCATCGACGGCGCCAATGCACTGACCATGATCGCTCAAGCCTTGTTCAAGACCGATCCGAATGGCGTCTATCTTTCGCCGGCGCCGCTTTATCACGCGGCTCCGCTGCGATGGTGCATGGCAATGACGAAGTTTGGCTGTTCGCTGGTGATCATGGAGAAATTCGACGCAGAGGACTATCTTGCGCAAGTTGAAAAGCATCGCATCACGCATACGCAATTGGTGCCAACCATGTTCGTGAAAATGCTGAAACTGCCGGAAGACGTGCGCGCCAAATATGATGTCTCGTCGCTGGTAGCCGCGGTTCACGCTGCCGCGCCCTGCCCGATCCCGGTCAAAGAACAGATGATCGACTGGTGGGGGCCCGTGATCGAAGAATACTATGCCGGCTCTGAGGGCAACGGCATGACCTGGGCCAACTCAGAACAATGGCTGGCGCACAAGGGCACCGTCGGAATTCCGATCTTTGGCGATTTGCATATTTGCGACGAAGCCGGCGACGAAGTGGCCGTGGGCGAAGAAGGTCAGATCTATTTTGGCGGCACCGCCCCGCCGAACTATCACAACGACCCTGAGAAAACCAAAGGCGCGCTCAACCCGAAGCACGCAGATTGGTCGTCCCTGGGTGATGTTGGTAAAGTTGATGAAGACGGCTTCCTGTATCTCACCGACCGCAAGGCCTTCATGATCATTTCCGGCGGTGTGAACATCTACCCGCAGGAAGCCGAGAACATCCTTATCACGCATCCAGCCGTTGCCGACGTTGCGGTGATCGGCGTCCCGAATGAAGAGTTTGGCGAGGAAGTCAAAGCCGTGGTCCAACCGATGGACGGCGTCGAGGGCACGGATGAGCTCGCGGACGAATTGCTTGCATACTGTCTGGAGCGGCTTGCGAAAATCAAATGCCCGCGATCCGTCGATTTCGACCCGGCCCTGCCGCGGCACCCAACCGGCAAGCTCTACAAGCGTCTGGTCCGAGACCGCTATTGGGGCAACAAGGACAGCCGTATCGTATAGGAAATGGCTTGCGCTCGATCGCGCTAACCGTCACTAATCATTGTGGAAACAGACCTTCAGGAGGATTTCATGGCAGACCCAAGAACCGTTCAATACTCAGACCTCGAGAGCCTGGTCGGGCAAACGCTGGGGCCGTCAGACTGGTTTGAAGTGGATCAAGCCCGCATCAACACGTTTGCAGACGCCACTGGCGACCACCAGTGGATCCACGTGAACGAGGAAATGGCAAAGCAGATGCTGGGATCGACGATCGCGCACGGTTATCTGACCTTGTCCCTCATCCCGATGTTCGGTCCGCAAGTCTTGCGTGTGGACGGCGTCACGCGCGGCATCAATTACGGCGCCAACAAGGTTCGATTCACCAACATGGTT
Organism: Henriciella sp.; assembly: GCA_965228095.1. Lineage (GTDB taxonomy): Bacteria > Pseudomonadota > Alphaproteobacteria > Caulobacterales > Hyphomonadaceae > Henriciella. The sequence continues at coordinate 338,251 of OZ245793.1, forward strand.
CCAGTGAACTCGAAGCTGCGCATGTCGCAGACCGTGAAGGAAGTGAATGACAAGGCTGGCGGCAAGCAAATGATTTCCGAGTGCACAATCGAAATTGAAGGCCAGGAACGACCTGCCTGCGTCGCCGAGACGATTACGGTTCTCTATGGATAATTGTGCGCTATATTGGACAGGCGCCTGACCAAAGGAGGCCTGTCCATGCTGCCGCCAAAACCGATTCCAAACCTCAAGCGGATAAAGCGATCCGACAAGGAATGGCGAGAGATCCTGACGCCTGATCAGTATCGGGTCGGCATCAAGGAAGGAACGGAACGCGCGTTTTCACCGGGCAATTACGAAAGTGAGAAACGCGATGGCGTTTATCATTGCGTTGGCTGCGACACGCCGCTCTGGTCGTCGGAACACAAATTCGATAGCGGCACTGGCTGGCCAAGCTATTGGCAACCAGTGCGCGAAAACGCTGTCGACACGAAAACCGATTTCAAGCTGATTTACCCGCGCACCGAATGCCATTGCGCAACCTGCGGATTGCACATGGGACACGTTTTCAAGGACGGTCCGCCACCGACGGGCAAACGTTGGTGTATCAATGGCGTCGTTCTAAACTTCAAGCTGGCCGGGACGTAGACACAACGCTGGACATGCGCCGTATCATGGTTAGTTTGCCGCTATTCGATAAATAGCGGAGCTTTTCATGCGTCTTACCTTCATCCTAGCTGGCGCCGCCAGCGCCGCCGTTCTGGCTGGCTGCACATCTACCGCAAACATTGAAACAGAGCCGGTGGTCGTCGACACGCCGCCCATTGAAACCGAAGCCGAGGACACCATCGTGGCGCTAAAACCTCCCGTTGCCAAACGCGAACTCAAAACGATCGAGCAACTCGGACGCACGCGCGTCGATCCGTATAACTGGATGAAGGATGAGAATTGGCAACAGGTCCTGAAAGACCCCTCCGTGCTGCGCGCAGACATTCGGGAATACCTGGAAGCCGAGAACGCATTCACGCAGGCAAAATTGGAAGAGCCACTCGATGGCTTGAAGGAAGAACTGTTTGCCGAAATGCGCGGTCGCATCAAGGAAGATGACAGTTCGCTGCCATCGATTCACGGTCCTTATGCTTATCTTACGCGCTTCCGCACCGGCGGCGAATACCCGATCATCGCCCGCAAGCCAGCCGCCGATATCTACAATACTGATGCGGACGACGAAATCCTGCTCGACGGCGATGCCATGGGTGACGGCAAAGCTTATTTCGCGTTCAACGACGTCGAACACAGCCCGGACCACAAATTGATCGCTTATGCGGTCGATGAACAAGGCAGCGAATACTACACGATCCGGTTCAAGAACCTCGAAACCGGGGAAGACCTGCCGGACGTGATTGAAGGCACTTACGGATCGATGGTCTGGGGCGCGAATTCAGATCGCATCTACTGGATCAATCGCAATGAGGAAGGACGACCGGATTCGGTTCACATGTATGTGCTGGGCAGTGACGGCTCGACCGAGATCCATCGCGAACATGACCCGGCTTACTTCCTCGGACTGAGCGAATCTCAATCCGGCGCCTATATCTTCATCGGCGCCAGCAGCTCCGACACGTCGGAAGTTCACTATTTTGACGCGGATGCCGATACACCGGACGTGAAAACTGTTTCGGCCCGCGACACCGGCGTCGAATACAGCGTTGCGCACTGGGGCGACCAGTTCGTGATTTCGACCAACATTGATGGGGCGGTCGACTTCAAATTGATGACCGCGCCGACTGATGCGCCGGGTCGCGACAACTGGACCGACCTGGTCCCGTACGAGCCGGGAACGTTGATCCTCGGCATGGACGCGCTGAAAGATCATCTGATCCGCCTTGAACGTCACGAGGGCTTGCCGCGTATCGTCGTGCGCGAACGCGAGAGCGGCGCCGAGGAAACAATCGCATTTGACGAAGAAGCCTATGCGCTCGGAACGTCGGTTGGATACGAATACGATACGACGCAGATGCGCATCAGTTATTCCTCGCCATCCACGCCAAGCCAGGTGTTCGATTATGACCTGGCCTCGAAAGAGCGCGTGTTGCGCAAGGAACAGGAAGTCCCGTCCGGGCACAATTCGGAAGACTATAAGGTCAAGCGCGTCCTGGCCCCAGTGCGCGACGGAGAACTGGTGCCGGTTACCATCCTTCATCACAAGGACACTCCAGTTGATGGCAGCGCGCCGATGCTGCTCTACGGCTATGGCTCCTACGGCTCGACCGTTTCGGCTCGTTTTCGAACTACGCCGCTGGCGCTCGCCAATCGCGGAATGGTCTACGCCATCGTTCACCCGCGCGGCTCAATGGCAAAAGGGTATCAATGGTATCTGGATGGAAAGCTCGAGAAAAAGCAGAACACGTTCAATGACTATGTCGATGCTGGAAACTTCCTGATCTCGGAAGGGTATTCTTCCCGCGGAAAGGTGGTCGGAATGGGCGGATCGGCCGGCGGTCTGCTGATGGGCGCCGTGGTCAATCAGGATCCGGAGATGTTTGCGGGCATCATCGCCGCGGTCCCGTTCGTAGACGTGATCAACACGATCTCGGACGACACATTGCCGCTCACACCTCCTGAATGGACCGAATGGGGCAACCCGATCACCAGCGCTGAAGACTATGACACGATCATGGCGTACAGCCCGTATGATCAAACCACGAACCTCCCCTATCCACCCATGCTGATCACAGGTGGATTGACCGATCCGCGCGTGACCTATTGGGAGCCAAGCAAGTGGGCGGCGAAGCTGCGCTACGAAGCACCTGATGCCGGCCCTTATTATCTTCGCACAAACATGGACGCTGGGCATGGCGGCGCGTCTGGTCGATTTGAAGGGTTGAAGGAGACAGCGCTGGAATATGCGTTCGCCCTTGCGACAGTCGGCAAAGCGGGCGACGTCGAGCTGGATTGATGTTCGAATCGGATTGGCCCGCGCGTTTCGAAGCGGGCCACTTTCGGCAGTAAATCAGGGAAAATTATGAAACATAGACTTTTGGCTGGAGCCATCATCACCGTCGCCCTCGCGGCTTGTGCGCCCGCAATCGTAGAGACTGAAACAGACACGAACGCGGACGTCGAAGCGGAAAGCAGCTTCGAAGCGCAAGTCGGAGAAATACTCTCCGCCGCGTATGCAGATGACGGCCCCGGCGTCGCGGTGATCATCACCAAGGACAATGAAACCATTTTCATCGGCGCACAGGGGATGGCTGACATCGAAGCGGGCCAGCCGATTGCCGATACAACTGTGTTTCGGCTTGCCTCGATCACCAAGCAGTTCAGCGCCGCAACGCTGTTGCTGCTGGCCGAAGATGGTCTGGTCGATCTCGATGCGCCGTTGAGCACGTACCTTCCGGACTATCCCGAACCAGGAGCCTCCATTCCAGTACGGCGCCTCCTCAATCATACGTCGGGCATTCCATCTTATACCAGCATTCCGGGTTGGATGGTCGAAGCCAATACCGCGAAGGAACATTCGACCGAGGAGATGATCGCCTTGTTCTCTGGCCTGCCGCAGGATTTCGAGCCTGGCGAGCGGTTCGCTTACAACAATTCAGGATACGTGCTGGTCGGCGCAGTGATCGAGGCGGTGACGGGAGACCCCTGGGCGGACGTCGTCAAATCCCGCATCTCGGACCCACTCGGGCTAAGCGATTTGCAATCAGGACTTGAAGAAGCGACCGTCGCGGGCATGGCGAAAGGGTACACAAATGCCGAGCGCCCAACAGGCGCTCAGCGTATCCATATGACCGTTCCGCACGCAGCTGGCGCGCTGATCAGCGACGTGCAGAACCTCGCCGATTGGGCCAATGCCCTGCACGATGGCGACGTCTTGAGCGCGGAGTCCTATGCCGCCATGATTGCTCCCACGGTGCTGAACGACGGATCAGAGATCGATTACGGATACGGTATCGGCACCAGTGAGATCTATGGCCAACCGACAATCGGTCACAATGGCGGCATTTTCGGGTTTTCGACCGACAGCGTGTACTTGCCATCCGAAGATATCTTTGTCGGCGTGCTCGGCAACTCGGACAGTTTCGCTGTGTCGCCCGGAACGACGGCCATTCGTCTCGCCGCCCTCGCGGCTGGAACGCCTGCCCCGGTTCACGAACAGCAGGAAACCGATCTGTCAGCGCTGGAACCGCTATTTGGCATCTATGCTTCAGACGAGGTCACGCGAACCTTTTTCAGCCGCGGTGATCAGGTCTTCACATACCGCCAGAACGGGGTCGAAGCAGAGGTGTTTTCGGCTGGCGATGACACGTTCTTTTATGGCCAAAACAGCCTCACCTGGTTTGAGATCGATGGAGAAGCGGATCCGAAGGCGATGATCTTCTATTCCGGGGCCAGCCTCGAACCAGAGACGCTTTTTTGGACCGGTCCAGTCCCCGCAGAGATCAAAGTGGCAGCTGATCTGCTCGAAACCTATCTCGGCACCTATGCGCTCAACATTGGGCCCATGGCGGAAATTGCCGCGGCAGACGGTGGGCTGGAACAGGGCATTACCATTCAGGTCACAGGACAGCCCGCCTTCCTGCTCGAACCCTTGAGCGAGACCGAGTTCGAGGTTCGGAGCGTTGGCGCCCTCATCCGGTTCCTGACCAACGATGATGGTTCGGTATCCATGGAAATCGAACAAGGCGGCGGAACGTTTTCCGGAACGCGCACCGGCGATTAGACGCGGATCGTCTGAACAAAAAAGCCCCGGGAAACCGGGGCTTTTTCTCGTTTGTATGAAAGCGTTATGCGCTTAATGCAGGAATTCGAACAGGCCTGCAGCGCCCATGCCGCCACCGATGCACATGGTGACAACGCCATATTTCGCTTTGCGGCGCTGACCTTCCATGAGGATGGAGCCGGTGCAGCGTGCGCCGGTCATTCCGAATGGGTGTCCGATCGAAATCGAGCCGCCGTTTACATTGTATTTTTCGGGATCAATACCGAGATGGTCGCGGCAATACAGACACTGCGACGCGAAAGCCTCGTTCAATTCCCAAAGATCGATGTCGTCAACCGTCAATCCGTGACGCTCGAGCAGGCGCGGTACGGCTTTGACCGGCCCGATGCCCATTTCGTCTGGATCGACGCCGCCAACGTTGAAGCCCATGAATCGACCCATCGGCGACAGTCCACGGCGCGCGGCTTCTTCCGCTTCCATCACGACGACCGCAGCAGCGCCATCAGATAGCTGCGACGCGTTCCCAGCAGTAATGAACTTGCCCTCGGCGACTTGCTGACCCCCGCGGAAAACCGGAGGCAGACCGGCCAACGCCTCTGCAGTCGTGCCAGGACGGTTGCACTCGTCGCGATCGACGACAACGTCCTGATAGGACTCCTCACCGGTCTCCTTGTTGACCAGCTTCATCCGGGTTTCCAGTGGCGCAATCTCGGCTGCCATGTGTCCATTCTTCTGGAATTCCGCAGTCCGGCGCTGAGACTCTGCAGAATACTCGTCCTGCGCTTCCCGCGAGATACCATACCGATCAGCCACGATTTCAGCCGTTTCGATCATGGTCATCCAGATTGCCGGCCATTGCTGCATCAGCTGGTCTTCAGTGTAGCGGTGCATGTTCATGTGGCCGGAGCGCGAAACCAGCGACAGACTCTCGACGCCGCCGCCAATCGCCACCGGCGCACCTTCATTGATGACTGTATGCGCAGCGTTCGCGACGGCCTGCAGTCCAGAAGAACAAAAACGGTTGATCGTCGCACCGGACGTCGAGCTCGGGCACCCCGCCCAGAGCGCGGCATTGCGAGCGATGTTGTGCCCGGTTGCGCCTTCCGGTTGGGCTGAACCGAGGAAGACGTCCTCAACCGCTTCAGCTTCGACATTTGCCCGCGCCAGCGCGTGCTTGATGGCGTGTCCCGCCATCGTGATACCGTGGGTATCATTCAACGAACCGCGACCGGTTTTTGCAAGGCCCGTGCGGGCATAGGATACGATTACTGCTTCGCGCATGACGAAATCTCCCGTGAGTGGTCTTTGTTGCGGTGCACCCTAATCAAGCCAGAACGCCCCGACTAGGGGTAACGTTGACGTAAAGTGGAACGACGTCGCGGAAACCTCTTCACGAACGCGCGATTCCCGCTTAGCGTGCGCGAATTAGACGTATTTCCAGATCAAGGAGCCACTGGTTCATGCTGCGAACCTCTCTCGCTGCGATGCTATCGATCGCGCTTTCGGCCTGTGCCATCGCGCACGAGCATGCCTCCACCAACGATGATGCCGCCACCGGCTTCTATCGACCGGGTGCAACCGCGCCTGCCACCGCTGACCTCAGCCGCGGCGACGTCCCTCGAGACGATTATGGACGACCTTACACCTATGAAGGACTGGGCCTGCCGCTGCCGGAGTTTACTGGCGAAACCCTCCAGGAGACGACGTTTTCGTCATCTCTGCTCAGCGGCCAGTGGACCGTTATCGAAGTGTGGGGAATCTGGTGTCATGACAGCCGCCGCGACGCTGAGTATGCGGCAGCTCTTTCGCGCGCACTGGCCCAGGATCCCGACGTCTCCTTCATGTCCATCCACACGCCGCAGAATGCAGCAAATGCCAGCAAGGCGCTGCGCGGGTATGACTCGGTCGGCGCATGGTTCGATGAAAAAGGATGGGATTTCACGACGGTCATTGATTCAGACGCCTCGATCCGGGAGCAGCTGCGAATTCGGTGGACGCCGACTTACCTGCTGGTGGCACCCGACCTCACTGTTCAGGGATTTCGAACTGGTCTGGCCGATGCCGGGGACCATGCCGTCAAAGACTTCGTGCAAGACATCGCCGAAGCGCGCCGGGACTGGGCCCCGGGTTAAGGCTTGAAGCGCGGCTGCGCCAGCAGCGACCAGAGCGACTGATCCTTGTTTTGCCGCCATCTGCTTTGGCCAATACTCATCTGTTCGTGTCCTGCTTCTGGTTGGTCCTGGTAAAGCGAAAAAAGACGATCCCACCAGGACAGGAAAAACCCGAAATTTCGGTTCGCTTCTGCATGTTCGGTTGAATGATGCACCCGGTGCATATCAGGCGTGACAATCAGCCAGCGCAGATATCGATCTGCCACGCGCGGCAATCTGAGATTTGAGTGGTTGAACATAGCGCCAAGATTGAGAATGACCTCGTACCAGATCACCAGCTCTGCTGGTAGCCCAAAAGCCAGCACCACGGCCCCCTTCCAGGCCAGCGAAATCAACATCTCGCCGGGATGGAATCTCAGTGCGGTCAAGACATCAAAGTCTGGGTCAGCGTGATGCACTCGGTGGAATCGCCAAAACAGATCGATCTTGTGCAACGCCACATGCTGCGCCCAGACCGCGAGGTCAAACACGACATATCCGCCAACCGCCACGAGCCACAGCGGCAAGTCGAGATTGTTCGACAGGCCAATGCGCTCCTGCTCCGCCCAGAAAGCGATGCCGACCAGTCCGGTCGGGATGATCAGCCAGATCAATCCCGCTCCCAAGCTCAAAAGCAAGACCGCACCGGGCCAACGCGTGGACCGGGCCAGCGTGCGCGTCCGGCGCGGCCACATGGCTTCCACCGCAATCAAAATCAAAAGCGGGATCAGAAAAAACCAGAATCGGTCCAATTTAATCCTCCTTTTTCGCATCATCCAAACCTCAGCCTGTGAGGTCAAATCACCGTGATTCAAACACGGTGTAATCGAAGCTCGTACAGGTGTCCGGAAACTTCTGAAAAAGCGACAGATATAACCGTAATTTCATCAGATTCTTGTCGTTGAGACCTATGAAACACATGGCCCGAACCTGTATGAAGGCCGCAATAGCAGAAAGGATAAGGTGGACATCTCCATGCTGCACCCGTCGACAAGAAAACTGATCGATCGTCTGGCCGAAATGACCGAGCTTGGAAAGCTCGACTGGACGGAAGGCGAAGACAATGGCGTCGTCTATGCGACGGAAGGATATTGCGTTTGCTTGCCGGATGGCGCGAACGAAATTGTGATCACTTCCAAAGATGGCAAAGAGCTCGAGCGAGCGAGCGCTGATGAACTCGGGGCGACTCAGTCGGAGTCGGGAACGCCGTACTCGCAAATCGTAGCCGGTATGGCGGCTGAAGCCGCCCGCGTTGCGCGCGGAACCGAAGCCGCGATTTCGTCTTTGCTGGCCGGCATGGATGACCCGGTCGCAGAAGAGGCTCCAGAAGAGCCAACCGAATCCGTCGCAGAGCCGGAAGATCCGGGCGACGAAATGGCTGCGCTCGCTGACGAAGTGCTACCCTCTGTCGAACCTGCTGCTGAAGCAGAGTCACAATCCGCGGACACATCAGACACTCAGCCGATCGATCCTACGGACGCGGCAGAAAACAGACTCGATGTGCCCGCTGAGATTGTTGACGACGCGAACGCAGAAAATGACAGCGCCGAAAGCGATGACGACGTTGCCGAGTTTTCTGCCGCTGGCGAAGAAGAAATCGAGGCCCCTATCGCGACCTCCGATGAGTTGGACGCTCCAGATTCTGAAACAGATGTCACCGAAGCTGTGGCGCGAATGGCGGATGAGGTGAACAATCGTCAGGATCAGGAATCCGAAGTCGACGTCGCCGCAGCCATGGCCGTCGGCGCGGTTGCATCGGCCGCCGGGCTTGATCAAGCCGATGACGTGGATCAAGCACCGGAAACACCCGAGGCAGATCAAGCCGATGAAGCTCCGGTTGAAGTCACTGGCATGCAGACAACGGAACCACCAGCTTATGTCCCATTTGGTCTTGAAGACGGTGATGCGCCAATGGTTGCTGACAATGATGTCGTCGAAGCCGCATCAGTTGAACCCCAGTTAGACGCTGACGAAGCATCAAACGAGCCAGCCGATCCGACTGAACCCTCTGCACCCGTCTTTGTCGCGGCAGTGCCGGAAGTGGAGGACGACGCCGCACAAGCTGATCTTGATCCCGCCGCAGGCCTCGCATCCGAAGCGACAGAATCGGGCGGGTGGCAGCACGCCGTCGATGACGCACCTTCCGACCCAGTTTCTTCAACTGAAGAGCAAGCCGAGATTGTCGATATCGCGCACCTGGCCGAAACGCCTGCTGAGTCTGCGGACGACGCAAACGTGGCCGCCGCCGATGCGACGCCTGAGCAACCCCAATCTTACAGTCTCAGCGGCATTGGCGCCGGGTTTGGCCTCGGCGCACTGTCTGCACGCACGGAAGCGAGCGGTATTCCTGGTCCTTCGTCGCCCGCAAATGCCGAGCCTGAGAAAATCGTCATTGACGCAACGGAGGATGTCCTTCCCGAGATCGAAGGTGAACTCAACCTCCCACCGCTCGAGACGAGCGGTTCTGATGACAATGTCCGCTCGATCGACACCGCGGACTCGGCGTCTGATTCTGAAGCCGATGATTCGGATGGCGACATCCTGAAACCGCGGACAAGATTCAATCCCTGGGACTGAGTCACCGAAACACGCGACAAGCAAACAGAAAGGCGTGCCAGCGATGGCGCGCCTTTTTGTAAAACGTGTCGATGCGGACACAATGTAAAGAAATTTACACTCAATCCGCGCTCAAGGAACAGATTCAGTCTTGCCGAAGTTCACACTGGCTCATAGTTCGCGAGGGAAAGCGTTTTACGGAAAAGCGCTCGTCAACATGACTAGAAGTGGTTCACTTATGTCCATGAAATCCTCCCTGATACTTTCATCCGCCTCTGTGCTCGTTCTCGCAATGAGCGCAATGAACGCCGTTGCTCAAGATGCGGACGAAGCTGAAGCTCGCCGTCTCGATCCAGTCGTCACGACGGCGCAACGCATCGAACAAAACGCGCAAGACGTGCCGATATCGATCACGACGGTTTCAGATGAAAAGCTCGACAACCTGAAGGCCGGGGGCGCGGATGTCCGTTTTCTGTCTGCACGTGTTCCGAGCGTGATCGCCGAAAGCTCATTCGGGCGTGCATTTCCGCGCTTCTACATTCGGGGGTACGGCAATACCGACTTCGACCTGAATTCGACCCAGCCCGTTTCTCTGGTTTATGATGACATCCCCTATGAAAATCCGATTCTGAAGGGTTATCCCGTCTTCGATATGGCGGCAGTTGAAGTCCTTCGCGGCCCTCAAGGCACCCTGTTTGGCCGCAACACACCGGGCGGCATTATCAAGTTTGACAGCGTCAAACCGAGCCAGGAGTTCGACGCCTACGTTCGAGGGTCCTGGGGCACGTACAATACGATCGACCTGGAAGGTGCTGTCGGTGGAGCACTCACGGACAAATTGTCTGCGCGCCTGTCCGTGCTGCACCAGTCACGCGATGATTACGTCAACAATGCTTTCACGGGCGAAACCGACGCCTTTGAAGGCTTCGAAGTCACATCTGGCCGTGTCCAGTTCCTCTACGAGCCCACAGACACGCTCGACTTGCTGCTGAACATCCACGCACTCACCAATGAAGGGAGCGCGCGCCTGTTCCGCGCCAATATCATTGATCAAGGCCAGCGCGGCCTTGGCAGCAACTTTGATCGCGACAATGTCTTTTTCGACGGCGGCGCTGGCAACCCGCTCACGCAGGATTCTGCCGGTGTGAATTTCAAAGCGGTCAAGGATTTCGAGAATGGCTGGGACTTCACCTATATTTTCGGCCTGGAAACCACGGAAACCTCATCCCGCGGTGACATTGATGGCGGCGCCATTGGTCCAAACGGCATATTGCCGCCAGGGCCGTTCCGGTTCCCGAGCGACACCCAGGGCGGCATTGATGACCTGACGCAGACCACGCATGAAGCGCGCTTCGCCTTCGACGATGGCGGGCCGCTGCGCATGCAGGCAGGTGCGTTCTTCTTCGACGAAGAAGTGACGATCACGTCCCTCGCCTTCGCCGGTGATTTCAATTTCTCCGGAGCGACGCGGTCTCAGGATTCACGCTCCATCGGTCTGTTCGGATCAATGTCATACGACCTGAATGAGCGACTGACCCTGGCGGGCGGTCTTCGCTATACGAATGACGAAAAGGACTTCACCGCAACGCGCATCGTCGGCACTCCGCTGGGGCCGCTGACCGAGGATGTTGCGGACGAGCAGTTCAGCTGGGATGTCTCGGCGACCTATGCTGTGAATGACGATGTGAACCTCTACGGACGTATCGCTCGCGGCTATCGCGGCCCATCTGTTCAAGGGCGGATTGTCTTCGGAGACACGCTGTCCGTCGCTGACAGCGAAACGGTGATCTCTTATGAGGCCGGTGCGAAAACCGAACTCCTCGATGACCGCGTGCGTCTGAACGGGAACGTGTTCTTCTACGAGATCTCCGACCAGCAACTGACCGTTGTCGGCGGCCAGACCAACACCGTTCAGCTGATCAATGCCGACAAGGGCGAAGCGTACGGGTTTGAAGCCGACCTGGAAGCGGTTGTGACTGAGAACCTGCTGGTGACGGCCGGACTGTCTTACAACAAGACGGAGATCAAGGACGATTTATTGCTTTCGCCCGGATGCGGCGGAGCAATCTGTACTGTGCTGGATCCTGCCGTCACGGTTGGAACATCGACCTTCTTCAACGTGTCCGGCAACTCGTTCCCGAATGCGCCGGAGTGGATCGCCAATGTCACCGCACGCTATGCGGTTCCGGTCAAGAATGGCGAGCTCTATGCGTTCACTGATTGGGCGTATAAGGGGGACACCAATTTCTTCCTGTATGAGAGCACCGAGTTCTATCAGGACGGCTACTGGGAAGGCGGACTGCGTCTCGGATACGCGTCTGACCGCGGTTATGATGTCTCTGTCTTCGGGCGTAACATCACGGATGAGGATGCGCTGACCGGCGGCATCGACTTCACCACCTTGACCGGTTTCGTCAATGAACCCCGGACGTACGGGGTCGAAATTCGCTACGATTTCTAGTCGATGAAGCGTCGACACGCAGCGGATGAAAAGTCGACATGAAGTGGACCGGGCGTGGATGACTCCACGCCCGATTGCTTATTCGGCGGGCACTCGCGCAGGATGGCGCCAGCCGCGCCCGGTGAGCAATCTGAACAAGCGCCTCAGCGGTTTCATCGTCATGATGCGGAACACGGCTGGCGTGAAATAGAGCGCCAGGATCGCAGCCCCGGCCACCCCGCCGGCAATCCCTGTCGCCAGTGGCATCCAGAATGAGTCGCCCTGCAGGATGATCGGCACGAAGCCGCCCATCGTCGTCAGCGTCGTCGCCACGATGTGACGGGTCGCCGCGACCACGACCTCGCGCTGTGCGATCACGTCATCATTGCGCGCTGCTTCGTTGCCATTCAGGAGCGCCAGGACAACAATTGTCCCGTTGATCGATATGCCAAGCAGACCGAGGCCACCCAGGATCGCGTTGAAGCCGAGCGGCAGGTTGAACATCCACACACCGGCAAACGCCAGGCCGATGGACATGAAGCCGACGCCCATGACCAGGAAGGCCATCCGGAATGAGTTGAACACCAGGGCCACGGCGCCGAGCATGACCAGCACCAGCGGCACGGTCAGCGACAGCAGGTTGGCCATCGCGTCAGACTGGTTGCTGGCGGTCCCGCCTTCGATCCAGTCATATCCGGGCGGCAGTTCGAATCCGGCCCGGTCGAGCTCCTGCTTGAAGCGCTGATTGATCGGCCCGGGCAACGCATAGGGCTCGATATAGGCAAAGATCTCGTTCACACGGCGCCCGTCCAGACGGATGATTTCCGCCGTTTGCGGAGCCAGCGTCAGGTCGCCGAGCGCAGACAGCGGAGTCCCGAGGCCGGGTCTTGCATTGCCGATTGTCTTCGATCTCAGGTCGGCAAGCTCGGACCGTCTCTGGTCCGGCGCGATGACGCGAACCGGCAATTCTTCAATGCCCTCGAGAATGGATCCCGCTGACACACCTTCGAGCTCGGCGCGGATATCACCGGCAAGCCCGGTCAGGCGCAAGCCCGACATCGCGGTGACGGTTTCGTCTGCATCCAGCGTCACGATCGGCGCGCCGGTTTTCATGCGCGCCATTGTAAATGTCACGCCAGGCGTCTGGGCCAGGATCTGTCGCGCCTGATTTCCATAAGTGTTCAGATCGGCCAGGTTTTCGCCGCGAATATAGAACGCGATAGGCGCCGGGACCGGCGGCCCCTGTTCGAACGGTGTGGCCAGGATCTGGGCTTCCGGGAACGTCCGGCGCAGCGTTTCCTGGACATCACTGACCAGTATCCGCGTCGTTTCATTATTGGCGAGCTGAACATAACCGCTGGCAAATCCCGCGACGCCTTCGGTATTGTTGAAGCTGTTATAATAGACCCGCGGCCCTGGCTCACCGACGACGAAGTGAATGCCCTCAATATCCGGATAGCGGTCTCTCAGGAATGCCGCGACGTTTTGGGCTGAATCTCGCGCTTCATAAATGGTCGCCTGCGGGTTCAAGGTGATTTCCAGCTGGAACTGGTCCCGTTCGGTTTGCGGAAAGAACTGGGTCGGCAACTGGCCGGCAAGGTAAAAGCCGACGCTGACCGGAATCACGCCCATCAGGATGCCCAGCAGTGGATTGCGCAAGACGCGCTCGACGCTCCAGCGATAGCCGTCCGTGATGAAATGAAACTTGATGCCGTCTCGCCAGAACCAGCTGCGCTCGCCCGGCTGACGCGGTCGGTCGAGAATACCCGCCAGCGCCGGGATGATCGTCATCGCCACCAGGAACGACATGACGACGGCAAAAATCACCGAGGTTCCAATCATGCCGATAAATTCTCCGGCCGCGCCGGGCATCGCTGCGATCGGGGTAAAGGCCAATGCCGTGGTCAGCGTTGACGCCATCAAGGGGCCAAACAGCTTTCTCAGCGAATGATCGATGGCCTCGAGGATGGTGCGCCCATGCAGGCGTTCCTGGTCGTATTCATCGACCACAACGATCGCATTATCGATCAACAGCCCGAGCGAGATCACCAGGCCGGTCACCGACATCTGGTGCAGCGGGTAATTGAAGAACTTGAACAGGGTCAGAACCAGAGCGACAGTTAGCGGCAGCGCCATGCCGACGACAATCGCGGCGCGCCAGCCCATGACAAAGAACAACACCGCGAAGACCAGGCAAGCAGAAACCAGCAGGTTTTGCGCCAATCCGTTGAGGCGGGACTCGGTGTATTTGCTCTGGTCGAAGATGGGCGTGATGCTGATGTCTTCGGGGACCGTTTCGGCAAACGCCGCAACCATTTCCCGGGCCGACCTGGCCCAGACATCGACGCGTTGATTGGACTGGATGTAGGCGGTGACGAAGATCGCGCGCTTGCCATCACTATAAGCCATCTTGGTCGGTGGGTCTTCGACGCTCTTGACCACACGTGCGACATCGCCGACGCGCAGCGCCGTCCCGTCGGGCCGTTGCACCAATGGCACCGACCGTATGCGCGCGACGCCATCAAACTCGCCGCCAATCTCCAGGCCGACATTGCTGCGCTCGCCGCGAACTTCACCCGCCGGCGCCTTGGCATCGGCGGCCGCGATCAACCGCGCGGCATCGTTCATGGACAATCCCGCAGCGGCGAGCGCTTCCGGATCGGCAATCACCCGCACTTCTTCATCCGGAAGGCCCATGATTTCTGTTTCGTCAGTCGCGTTCAGGCCGCGAAAGCGATCCTCCAGCACCTCTGCGAGACGCCCCATCACGGCCAGTTCGGGATCGCCCTCGCCCTGCCACGCCACCGCAACCGTCATCGTCGCCGCGCCAACATAGACGCGCCTGACAAATGGCCGCGACGCGCCCGCAGGCAAATCGGCTTCAGCCAGCTGCACCTGTTGGCGAATGAGCGTCCAGGCATTGTCGACTTTGTCGGGGCTCAGATTGTCGTCAATATTGATCGAGATTTGCGACACGTTTGCGCGAGAGCTGGAGCTGACCTCTTCGATCTCGGGCAATTCAAGGAGCCGGCGCTCAATCGGCTCCGTCACAGTCGCTTCCATGCGCTCGGCGTCCGCGCCGGGCAGCGTCGTCAAGATGAACCCGTAACGCTCTGTCAGCGTCGGGTCTTCTTGTCGACCGAGTGTCAGGATCGCGAAGAACCCGCTGATCAGGACAACAAAGACGGCCAGCAGGGTGAGGCGCGGAAGCCGATAGAACAGCGTGGTCATGGCGATTATCCGTTGCCCGCCGCGAGCCCGTTGGCGCTGACCTCGACCGGCGTCACCGGCTGTCCGGGCGTGATCCGTTGCAACCCGTCCATGATCACGCGATCACCATCCCTGACCGCCCCGCGGACATACACACGGTCGCCAGACTGATGCACGATCTCGACAATGCCAGGCTCTGCCACCCAGCCGCTGCCGTCTCGGCGTGCAACATAGATCGACCACAAGCCCCGGTCGGATTCGGTGAGCGCTGAGACCGGCAGCCACAGTCCGGGCTCATCAATGTCCTGTATCATCGACAAGCGAACGACGGCCCCGGCTGGGACACTGTCTGAATCGACGACATCGAACAAGGCGGATACGGTTCGATTGGTCGTGTCGATCACACCTGTGACGGATCGCAACGTCGCCAGGACGGGCCCCTGATCGGATGTCAGCTCATATGCTTCACCCACGTCCAATCGCGCTGCGAGCTTGGCCGTCAGGCCGAGTCGCGCTTCCAGGCGACCGGTTTCCACCAATTCGAACACTGGCTGCCCCGGACCGGCAATCGCGCCTTCATCCGCCAATCGTGCGGTGATCGTGCCGTCAAACGGAGCCTGAATGCGGGCCAGATCGATCTGGACACGCAGCGCATCGGCATTTGCGGTCGCCGCCTGAATACGGGCAAGCGCCGTGTTCGATTGCGCCCGGGCTTCGTCCACCCGCTGGCTCGAAACGTGACCTTTTTCCAGCAATGCGATCTGCCGGTCGACCGTCGACTCGGCCAGTTGGTAAGAGGCTTCCGCTTCGCTGATCGAGGCTTGTGCGGCCGCAAGCTGGGCCCGTAGACTGCGTGTGTCGAGCACCGCAAGGGTCTGACCCGCCGACACTTTCGATCCGAGGTCCGCGCGCAAGCTGGCGATCCGACCGCCAGCCGGGAATCCGAGCTGGCTGGTGCGTTTTGCGGTGACGATACCGGTGAACTTCTCTTCCGCCTGGAACGCCTGCTCCAGTGTCGCGTTCACGGTTTCAACCGCGATCGGAACGGGACGTGATGTCGGGACCAGTGGCCCCTCCGCAGAGCGGTTTTGCAGCACGAAAAATCCAATCGCGGCAACGACGGCGATCAGCACCAGGATAAACAGGAATCCTTTAACCGCGCTCGGTTTCGCTTCGCGTTCGTAGGCCTCATAGTCTTGCATCTGCTCACTCATGGCGTGCCTCCAATCCACGGATCACCTGATCCGCGTGAAACTCTATGAACTCTTCCCGGGACAGCGTTGGCTGCCCCACTTTCAAGGCGGGGAATGATGGAATGTGGGCAATCATCATGGCCAGGCCGTGCATCGACGCCCAGAGCGACTTCGCGGCCAGAGACGGATCGACTTCAGCGCGAAACGCGCCGCTGCCAACGCCTTCGGCAATCATGTCGCGCAACACATTGAACGCCTGCCCCTTCTTCGACTGGTCAAAACCAGGTTCATCATCGACCGGCTTGTTGGACGCCGACTCCCCGGTAAAGGCGGCGGCGTAATGATGCGGCTTGTCGGCGGCGACGCGAATGTAGGTGGCGACGCAATCACGGGCGCGGATGGCGAAGTCTGTTGATGTGTCGGCAATGCGATTCACATTCTCCAGAATGATCTCAAAAAAGCTTTCCTTGAGCTCATCGACAAGCTCATCCTTGGAACTGAAATACTTGTAGATGGCCGCGGGCGAGTAATCGATATTCTCGGCCAGGCGACGAATGGACAGGCCATCCGCGCCTTCGCGTGCGAACACGGTTTCCGCAGCCGAGAGAATCCTGGCGCGGATTTTGTTACGGCGGCGTTCAGCCGGGGAGGAAGCTACGACAGTCATCTCGCGGACCCTTTCGACCAGAGATAGTACGCATGTTCAGAAAGTAAACACTGTTCACTAATAATATCTTTCTGGCTTTTCCCGGTGCAGCGCCTAAGTGCGTGTGATGACTGCGATATTTCCCCCTGCTCCGCCGCTTGGCACACCCATGCTTCCCTCTCGTCCGAGCGTTGAGGCACGGCAGATGATTGCGCTGCGCCGTTCGATCGGAAAGCGTTGCATTGTCGAACCGGGGCCGAGCACTGCGACACTTGATGAATTGCTGAACATCGCCGCCCGGGTTCCCGATCATCGGCGGTTGGCGCCCTGGCGCTTTCTTGTCTTCGAGGGCGACGCTCGCGCCGCCTTCAACGCCCGTGCCGTCGACATCCAGAAACAGGAAGATCCGGACGTAACGGACACCATGCTGGCCGATACGGCGGGGTTCCTGACCAGAGCACCCGTGGTCGTTGCCGTGATCTCTTCACCGGATCCGACCCACAAGACCCCGGTCTGGGAGCAGGAATTGTCATGCGGCGCCTTGTGTCAAAACCTGCTGCTCGCCGCCAATGCCAGTGGCTGGGCCGCATGCTGGCTGTCGGAGTGGATCGCGTTCAGTCCAGGGATCCATGACCTGCTCGAGCTCAGCGAAAACGAGCGTATCGCAGGTTTCATCTATCTCGGCACCGCCAAAGAAGCGCCGCTGGAGCGAATGCGACCGGACGTCACCGAAAAGATCGGCCGGTGGCAGCCCTGAACACCGGCAATTGCGATCACGAATACTTGAAATCGTGGCGATTAACTAAGTATTTGCCATAACTGGCACGCCGCCTGCACGCTCTGACTGTATCGACCAAGTGTCCAAGGAGCGACTTATGCTTAATCGCAGGAAATCATTCGGCACGCGTTCGCGATCGCGCAATCCCAATCTTGCGCCCGTCAGGTCTCTGCCCGGCCGCGTGAGCCGGGTCAGCAAGCGCAAAGCCTTCTGGAGCGTTTGCGTCGTGGAGTCGGCCCACGGCACGGACAGCCGCTACCAGATGAAACGCGAAGGTATCATTCTCGACGCCGGCAAACGGGGCGCCCGCGTCCGGTTTCGAAGCAAGGCCAAACTCCCTGACAGGGTGACGGTGAAAGCGCCGCGCCTCGGCCTCGCGCGCGACGCAGAGATCATCTGGCAGGATGAATTTGATGCCGGGATGAAATTCGTCGCCGATTAACCCAGTCCGAACAGGGCTTCGCTCTCGGCAAGCATGGCCTGTCCGCCCTGCGTGATGCCGGCAACCGCGCCCGGCGCAGCCGCCAGAGCCGTCTCTGCGAAAAACCCGGCAAGCGCCGTCATGCGTCCGCGCACTTGTCCCCCCTCCTCGCGCGCCGCCGTCGCCCCCTTGGTCAGGAAATGGCCACCAATGACATCGCCAGCCAGCGCCAGATACGCAGTCGCGCCAGACAGCGCGACATCACGGTCCTCGACCATCATCCGTTGCATCCATTCGGTCGCTTCGGTCAGCGCCGCGCGTGCCGCGATCAGGCGCTCTGCGACCTGAACCAGGTTCGGATCATTGGTCGCGCGTGCCTGACGCGCCGTTTCGTCGATCTCGGTCAGCATGTTTTGCATGGCCGCGCCGTCCGCCATGGACAGCTTGCGGCCGACCAGGTCGATGGCCTGAATGCCGTTCGTGCCTTCATAGATCGGGGCGATCCGGGCGTCACGATACAATTGCGCAGCCAGGGTTTCGTTCATGAATCCCATGCCACCATGCACCTGCACGCCGAGGCTGGCCACTTCCACACCCATATCGGTCGACCAGGCTTTCGCGATCGGAGTCAGCAATTCTTCTCGGAGACGGGCCTGCTCCCGGAACTCCGCGGTTTCGCCGACATTGGCGAGATCCGCGGCGACGCCGCAGGCATAGCAGATCGCGCGTGCGGCCATGACTTTGGCGCGCATCGTGGTCAGCATGCGCCTGACATCGGCGTGGTGCAGGATCGGCGCGGCGCCTTCCACGCTCGCCGACTTTCCTTGTTTGCGTTCCTGGGCATATTCAAACGCGACCTGCCACGCTGCCTCGCCGACCGCGACGCCTTCGAGGCCGACATTCAGCCTGGCCGAGTTCATCATCGTGAACATGCAGGCCAGCCCCTTGTTCTCGGCCCCGATCAGCCAGCCCGTGGCGCCATCATATTCCATCACGCAGGTTGGCGATGCGTGGATGCCGACCTTCTCTTCGAGCCCGATGCACTTGACGCCGTTCTGTTCGCCGAGGCTGCCATCGGCGTTGACGATGCGCTTGGGCACAATGAACAGGGAGATGCCTTTTGACCCGGCCGGCGCGTCAGGGGTTCGGGCCAGGACCAGGTGGATGATGTTCTCGGCGACATCATGATCCCCCCAGGTGATGTAGATCTTCTGGCCGGTGATCGCATAGGAGCCGTCGCCGTTCGGCACCGCCTTGGTTTTCAGCGCGCCGACATCCGACCCGGCCTGCGGCTCGGTCAGGTTCATGGTCCCCGTCCACTCGGCGCTGACCAGTTTCGGAAGATACATCGCTTTCTGCGCGTCGGTGCCATGCTCCAGCAGCGCTTCAATTGCCCCGAAACTCAGCATCGGGCACAGCGCAAACGCCATATTGGCGGCGTGAAACATTTCCATCACCGCCAGTCCGAGCACTTTCGGCAGGCCCTGGCCGCCCCATTCCTCTGGCGCTGACAGCCCCATCCAGCCGCCGTCTCGGAACGCCTGATAGGCCGCCGCGAAACCCGGCGCCGACGTGACGCCATCGTCGGTCAGCACGGCGCCGGATCGATCGCCGACCGGGTTAAGCGGTGCCAGCACATCGCGGGCCAGCTTTCCCGCTTCGTCCAGGATCGGTTCGATCAAATCGGGATCGTAGGACTCAAATGCGCTGTGGCCGTCGAATTGCGATAATTCGGCCAGCCGGTTGAGCGCGAAGGAAAGATCTGAAACAGGCGCCTGGTAGGACATTGTCATGCGGCTCCGACATAATTGTTATATCCTCCGCCTCCTTACATCGTGACTCGCTATTATGAAATCCCACGCTACCTTTTGGCGCAGATCAAATTGATTCAAGGAGTGGATCCTCTCATGCGCAAACTATCAATTGCGGCGGGCGTGCTCGCCATGACTCTTCCGGCTCAGGCCAATCCGACGCTCGATGGCGTTGCCTCCGGACTTTACAATCTCGAGAAAACGCATGCGTTCCTGACCTGGACCGTGCGCCACAATGGCATCTCGGGCTACACCGTGAACTTCACAGACTTTGACGCCGACCTGGTGTTCGATGCCGACAACCCGGAAGCCTCTCAATTGAGCGTGCGCATTGATCCAACCGGATTGAACACCAACTATCCTGATCCGGACCGCAAGGCCGATTGGGAAACCGAGATCGCGAATGATGCCCGCTTCCTGAACGCTGGCGCGTTCGCGTCGATCACGTTTGAATCGACCTCCGTCGAGCAGGTCGGCGAGTTTGACGGCACGGTGACCGGCGACCTGACTTTCCTGGGCGTGACCAAGCCCGTCACTCTGGATGTCGCCTATGGCGGGGTCGCAAACCCACCCTGGTTCGGGCAGCGAGACGTCATCGGCTTCACCGCGTCGACCACGATCAATCGCTCCGACTTCGGTCAGACATCGATGGCCGGCATTGTCTCGGACGAAGTCAAAATCGAATTTTCGGGTGAGTTCTTGCAGGCCGAAGAGTAACCGGCCAAACAGGAACGAGAGAGAGGGAATAAAATGACGATCAAGACATATCTCGTGGCCGCTGCGGCCACGGTCTCCTTGGCGGCTTGCGGGGGTGCATCAGACGCGCCGACGATCGAGGACGCAGAGACGCCACCGACCGATGTCGCAACCGATGCCGGCCCCTTGCACCCGCTTTTGGCGGAAGCCGCAGCTGGCGCCTACTCGCTGGAAAAATCGCACGCCTTCATGACCGTCAAGGTCGGCCACAATGGCGGCATCACGCAGTATCGCATCAGCTTCACCGATTTTGACGCGGACCTGGACTTTGCCCCTGAGGCGCCGGAATCCTCGACGATTTCCTTCGCGATCAATCCCGCGGTCGTCGAAACCAACTATCCGGCTGATTACAAAGCCGGACACCCGGACACGCCATGGGACAGCTGGAATGAGGACATCTCGCGCGATGCGAAATGGCTGAACGCCGACGTCCATCCCGAGATCACCTTCGTTTCGACGAGCGCTGAGCGCTCTGGCGACCTTTCCGGCACGGTGACGGGCGACCTGACCCTGCTCGGCGTGACCCAGCCGGTGACGCTCGACGTGACCTATAATGGCGTCGCCAATCCGCCCTGGTTCAATGGCCGCGACGTGATCGGGTTCGACGCCTCGACCACCGTCAAGCGGTCTGAGTTCGGAATGGTGGCTTACATCCCGAATATTGGCGACGACGTGACAGTCGAGTTCTCCGGCGAGTTCGTGCAGGACGAGTAAGATGGACAGGTCTTCCGAACGGTATTCGAGCGTCGCGATCACGCTGCATTGGCTGATCGCGATTGCCATCGTGGGGATGATCATTGGCGGCATGTACATGACCGGGCTCGAAGATGGCGCGCCCGGTCAGTATTTCCTGTTCCAGCTTCACAAGTCGATCGGGATCACCATCCTGCTGCTGACCGTGTCACGGATTATCTGGCGGGTGATGAATCCGCCGCCACCTTTGCCGGATGAAATGAACGGGCTCGAGAAGACGGCCAGTCACCTGGTGCATCTCGGCTTTTACGGCATGATGGTCCTGCTGCCCCTGACGGGTTGGCTGTATACCTCGATCAGCGTCGACCTTGATGTGCCGACGGTACTGTTCGGCGTTGTCAGCTGGCCGGATATTCCGTTCGTGGACGGCCTCAAGACCGAAGCCACAAGTGACGCCGTCGAAACCACGCATGACCTGCTGGCCAAGCTGACGCTGGCCCTGCTGGCGCTGCACGTGGCCGGCGCCCTCAAACATGAATTCAGCGCCGAGCAAGGCGTCCTGAAACGCATGATCCCGGGCGTGTTCGGCAAGGCTGACAAACCGCAGGCCCCCGGCCGCGGCGCACTGACCGCGTTTGGCACAGCGCTCGGTGCCTTTATCATCATCGCGGGTGCGGCCCCGCTCCTCGGCGCCTTGGCCGGCACTGGCGGCGCCGTCGCCGCCAATAGCGACGTCGCGCCCAACTGGGCCGTGAATGCAGACGCGTCCAGCATCTCCTTCTCTGGCACGCATGATGGCAATGCCTATTCCGGATCGTTCGGGAATTGGGACGCGGCCATTCGCTTCGATCCAGATGCGCCCGGCGATGCGGTGGTCAATGTCACCGTTTCGATGGCCAGCGCCGAAGCCAGCCAGAAGCTCTATTCGGACAGCCTGCCAGCACCGGAATGGTTCAACACGTCGGCTTTTCCAACGGCGACGGTTGAGATTGTCGACATCGCTGCCGCAAGCGATGGCAGCTACACGTCGACGGCTCGCTTGACCCTGAAGGAACAAACCGTGGCGACGCCGTTCCCGTTCACGCTGACGATTGACGGCGATACGGCATCGATGCGCGGCGAAGCTGTGTTCCAACGCAAGCCGCTGGATCTCGGACAGTCATCAGACCCGAATGGCGATTGGGTCGGCGAGGATGTACGTGTCGATGTTGTGGTTGAGGCCTCGCGCTTGAACTGACGGCGTGATAAGGCGCGCGCCATGTCTGCCAAGATCCTGCCGCCATCGCCTGAAGCGATTGCTCGTGCCGTCGCCATATTGCGCGCGGGCGGGCTGGTCGCCATGCCGACGGAAACCGTCTACGGATTGGCCGCCGATGCGGCCAATGGCAAGGCCGTGGCGCGACTCTATGCGGCGAAAGGACGGCCGAGTTTCAACCCACTGATCGCGCATGTTGCCACGCTCGACATGGCCCGGCAGCAGGGCGTTTTCCGGCCGGACGCTCTGGCGCTTGCAGAGGCATTCTGGCCCGGTCCGCTGACACTCGTGGTCGACCTCTCCGAAACCGCCAGCGTCTCCGATCTCGCCCGCGCCGGATTGCCCAGCATCGCCGTGCGCATGCCAGCGCACCCCGTGGCGCGGGCCTTGTTGACGGAATTCGGGGCACCACTGGTCGCGCCGTCGGCCAACCCAAGTGGCAGGATCAGTCCCACCACGGCCGACCATGTGGCCGCCGACATGTTGGACAAGGTCGATCTGATCCTTGATGGCGGGGCGTGCCAGTCCGGCCTGGAATCGACCATCATTGACGCGCGTGGCGACCAACCTGCCCTGCTCCGCCCGGGTGGTCTTGGCCCGGATGAGATCAACGCAGTCTGGCCTGGCCTGAAGCGACCTGCGCTCAATCCCGATGCGCCGCAATCGCCCGGACAATTGCTCCGTCATTATGCACCTCGCGCGGCGCTACGCCTCGATGCAAGGAGCCCCGAACCAGGCGAGGCCTATCTTGGATTCGGTCCAGGCGCGGCAGCGATGAACCTGTCGCCGACCGGCGACCTTGATGAGGCGGCGGCCAACCTGTTCGCAATGCTGAGGGCGCTCGATGCGCGGTTCGATCGGATTGCCGTTGCCCCTATTCCCAGGGCTGGACTGGGCGAAGCGATCAATGACCGCCTTACGCGCGCCGCCGAAAAGGCGTAGGATCAGGTCATGGAGCTTTCTTCCGACTTTCTTTCCGAGGCCAAGGCCCTGCTGGGAGACTCTGGCTGGCGTATGGACGCCGAAAGCCTTGATGATGTTTCGACACCCTGGCGCGGCACCTATCGCGGCCATACCCCGTTCCTGGCCTTGCCCGCGACGACCGAGCAGGTCGCGGCGTTGGTCAAACTGTGCCAGGCGCACCGAGTCGCAATCACACCGCAAGGGGGCAATACCGGACTGGTTGACGCCGGCACTCCGCACGGCGAGATCACTCTGTCTCTGCGCCGTATGCAGGCGGTGCGCGCGGTTGATCCATTCAACAATTCGTTGACGATCGAAGCCGGGGCACCGCTAGTGATTGCGCAGGACGCAGCCGATGACGCCAATCGCCTGTTCCCTCTCTCGCTCGGCTCGGAAGGGACAGCGACGATTGGCGGTCTGATTTCGACCAATGCCGGCGGCGTCGCCGTGCTTCGATACGGCATGATGCGCGACCTGCTGCTGGGGTTAGAAGTGGTGCTGCCCAGCGGCGAGATCTGGGACGGGCTGTCAGGTCTTCGCAAGAACAATACAGGATATGACCTCAAACACCTGTTTGCGGGTGCAGAAGGAACGCTGGGGATCATCACCGCGGCGACGCTGAAACTGTTCCCGAAAGTGGCGAAAAGCACGGCCTGGATCAGCTGCGAAAGCGCTGAAGCGGTGGTCGAGCTGCTGGCCCTGACGCGGGATCATGCCGGCGACACTGTCACCAGTTTCGAAATCATCCCGGCCAATGCGATCGAGATGGTGCGCTCGGAAATGCCGGACGTGCGGGATCCGAACCCGTCAGATTTGCCGTGGCGGGTGCTGTGCGAGATCTCCATGGCCAGCGATGTGCACGCGCGCGATGTCATGGAAACGGCGCTGCAAGCGGCGTTCGAATCCGGACTGGCGGCGGACGCCGTGCTGGCGGAAAGCCTGAGCCAGGCGAAGACCTTCTGGACGATTCGCGAGAGTATCCCGCTCTGCAAGCGCGCCTATGGCACCTCTATCAATCATGATGTCTCGGTCCCCGTGTCGCAAATCCCGGGTTTTCTGCAAAAGACCGAAGCGGCGATCCAGGACATTGCTGAAGGCGCGGAAATCGTCGCCTTCGGGCATGTCGGGGATGGCAACCTGCACTATTCGGCCTGCGAACCGAAAGGCGCCGTGACGCCAACGCTCGGCAAATATGAGACCCAGATCACCGACATCGTGCATGAACAGGCCATGGCCTTTGGCGGCTCGATCAGCGCCGAGCACGGCGTTGGCCGCCTCAAACGCGACGAACTTGAAGCCATTCGCCCCGCCTCCGCAACGGCGGCGATGAAAGCCATCAAGACCGCGCTCGACCCGAACGGGATCATGAATCCCAACCGCGTGGTGCGGACGCAATAACCTTCCCGCTCGTGCGCGGCCAGAGATCCGGAATCGGGCGGTTGGCGTTGACGGATTTCTGGGCCAGTATCCGCGTCTGCGTATTGGGGACAGTCTATCGTGTGCGGTCGATTTTTCAGGCATGGCGTGAGCTGGGAGGAGTATAGCTCCTATCTCAACCTGTTCGAATATGCAGGCATCGATCCGCCGGAGTCGGCTTACAATATCGCACCGACCCAGATTGCGCCGATCATCCGCATTGCCGGCGAAGACGAACCGGTGCCTCAAGGCGAACGGCACATGGCCCCGGCCATGTGGGGTCTTGTCCCAAGTTGGTGGCGCAAACCCCTAAAAGAAAAGAAATTTTCTACCTTTAACGCGCGCAGCGAAACGATTGCGACCTCGAACACGTTCCGCGGCGCCTTTCGCCACAAGCGTTGCCTCGTGCCGGCAAGCGGATTCTATGAATGGACCGGCCAAAAAGGTTCGAAAACACCGTTTGCGATCGGGCTGCGGAATCGTCGCTGGTTCTGCTTTGCAGGTCTCTGGGACCGAGCCACAATTGACGGGTCAGAGATTGACAGTTTCACCATCCTGACCACCACGCCCAATGACTTGATGGCAGGGCTGCATACCCGTATGCCGGTGATCCTCGACCCTCAGGATTACGAGCGCTGGCTCGATACATCTAGCCGCGACGTCGAGGATCTCTACACCCCGTTCCCAACCGACGCGATGCATGCCTGGGCCGTCGCCCCGACGGTTGGAAATGTCCGAAACCAGGGCCCGGAACTGATCGCAGAGGTGTGAGCGCTAGCCGGTGACAGCAGCGGTGAGCACGTCGCAAACCTTGTGCACCTGCGCCTCTGACAGATACGGGTGCATTGGCAGGCTCAACGATTCTTCTGCCGCTTTCTCGCACTCGGGCAGCGTGCCGGCATCCGCGAGGTGCGCGAAGGCGGGCATCTGGTGGATCGCCATGTCGTAATAGATCCCGCTCGGCACGCCCTGGTCCGACAGCGCGGCGCGCACGGCGTCACGATTGGGCACGCGGACAGTGTAGAGGCCGTAGCCATTTTCCTGCCCGTCAAGGGCTTCCTGCAACTGCACGACATTGCCGAGGCGCTGATTGTAAATTTCGGCAGCGGCGATCCGGCGGGCCCGCTCTGCCTCGAACAGGCCGAGCTTTTCCGACACAACCGCGCATTGGATGGAGTCGCATCGACCATTGATGCCGACGCGGATCGATTCTTTGCGATTGTCGCCCGTGCCGTGCCAGCGGATCGAGCGCATGCGATCCGCGAAATCCTTGTCCTGGCAGAGGATGGCACCGCCATCGCCATACCCGCCTAGGGATTTGGTCGGATAGAAACTGGTGGCGGTGATCTCGGCAATGTTGCCGACCCAGCGGCCATTGTCCTTGCCGCCAAAGGCTTGTGCGCCATCGGCGATGACACGCAGGTCATGGGCGTCTGCGACGGCCTGGATCGCGGTATAATCGGCTGGCAAGCCGTACAGATCAACCGGCATCACGGCGCGCGGCGTCAGGCGCCCGTCGGCGTTCACAGCATCGATTTTGCGCGCAAGGTCCGCCGGATCCATATTGAAGGTGCGCGGATCGATGTCGACAATCACCGGATAGCCGCCGGACAGCAGAACCGCATTGGCGGTGGCATTATAGGTGAAGCCGGGAATGAACACGGCATCGCCTTCGGCAATCCCCATGGCCAGCAGCGGCATCACCAGGGCCTGCGTGCCCGAGCCGACGGCGACGACATCAGCCGCGCCGGTAAATTCGGCAAGTTTCTCTTCGCACTCGGTCACCTCCGGACCTCCGATGAAACGGCCGTGGTCGAGAATATCGATCCAGCGCTGTTCCAGGGCCGGACGGATGGATGCCTGCTGGGTCTTGAGGTCGAACAATTGGATCGGCGCATCCTCAGGAAGCGCGATCAAGGCGGCGGTCTCGGAAGGGGCATAGGCCATGATTAGGCTCCGATTGTGTGAAGGGCTGAAAGTTCGGCCTGTTCGGCCATATGCACGGCAAGCGCCGCTTCGGATCCGGGCACGGCGCAGTCACGCTCGCCAAGGACGGCGGCGAAAAAGGCCTCATCGGCAGCGCCGAGCGGGTCCGGCAGGCTGGCGGAGACGTCGGCCTTGACCTCGAACGGTGTGGAATTGTCAATTTCTCGGGTCAGGAAATTGATGGCGATGGTGCCGGACGGATAGGTCAGGACCATGCGGCGGTCGCGCTCGGAATGGCAACGGCTGGCTGTCACTTCAGCATCGCCCACCGCGAAATTCAGCGTCGCCGTGGCCTCATCAATGTGATCCGTATGGGAATTTCGGCCGGTCGCTTCGACGGTCAGGGCCGGGCCCATCAGCTTGCCGACCATGTCGAGATCATGGGTCATCAGATCCCAGATCACCGATACATCACCGGCCCGGCCATCCGGCGCCGGCGGCCCCATACGCCAGGCTTCGATCCGGACCGGGGCTTCGGGAATGTCGAACAGGCCCATGGCCTCGAGCACGAACCGCTCCTGGTGGCCGACTTGCAGGACCAGGCCTTGGCGATCGGCAGTGGCGGCGAGCGCGTCGGCGGCATGACCCGTCAGCGCCAGCGGCTTTTCCACCATTGTATGACAACCAGCCTCGAGCGCGGCGCGCACCACCGCTTCATGATAGACAGCCGGACAGGCAACAATGACCGCATCGACCGCGTCGAACAACGCGTCCTGGCTGGCAAACGCGGTGACACCATATGTCTTGGCCAGGGCATCGCAGCGCACCTGATCCGGGTCGAACAGCCCGACAAAGTCGGTGCGCTCGGAACCGTCAATCTTGCCTGCGTGATATCCGCCAAAGACACCGGCGCCGATCAGGCCGGTCTTCAATTTTGCCATGGGTCCACTCCACTCTGGCCCCGCTCTTCGCATTTTGACATGGGCGGACGCAACTGAACTTGTCGGTAAGTCCCATCAAAAGGCATTGCGGATTCTTACAACGCCCCTTTGCTTCCGGCGCGGAAGCGTCCAAATATGTCTGTGAAGCATAAAAAGAAGGACGAACAATGCCGACGATCACATCAAATGACTGGACCCTCGCCAAGCGCCCGGTCGGTGAGCCGCAAGCTGATGATTTTGCGATGGTTTCAAACGACGCGCCGGAACCGGCCGCTGGGCAGATCCAGGTCCGCAACACCTGGATGTCGGTCGATCCTTACATGCGCGGTCGGATGTATGATCGCGAAAGCTACGTCCCGCCGTTTCAAATCGGTGAAGTGTTGCAAGGCGGCGCCGTCGGGCGCGTGACGGCATCCAATCATCCTGATTATGCCGAAGGCGACCTGGTCCAGTCCATGGCGGGCTGGCGCGAAGCCTGGACGGCCCCGCCAGAAGCCGTGATGGCGCAGAAACTTCCCGGGGATACGGGGTTGCCGGACAGCGCCTTCCTGGGCGTCGTCGGCATGCCAGGCCTGACCGCCTATGCCGGTATCCTGCGCGTCGCGGAGCTGAAAGAAGGAGACACGGTGTTCGTATCTGGTGCGGCTGGGGCGGTTGGCTCGGCTGTGGTGCAAATCGCCAAGATCAAAGGCTGCACCGTGATCGGATCAGCCGGCGGCGCCGAAAAGTGCAATCTGGTCAAGTCACTCGGCGCGGATGAGTGTATCGATTATCGCGCCGCCGGCGATTATGCCGGATTGCTGGCCGCGCTGCAGGCAGCGGCACCAAAGGGCATCGACGTCTATTTCGACAATGTTGGCGGCGACCATTTCCAGGCCGCCATCGAATGCGCCCGTCCGTTCGCACGCATGGCGATTTGCGGCATGATCTCTCAATATAATGACACCGAGCCGCGCCCTGGCCCGAACAATGTCATCCAGATTGTCGGCAAGCAGCTGCAGATCCGCGGCTTCATCGTGTCAACGCATGGCGACATGCTACCGGACTTCCAGCGCGACATGGTCACCTGGATCACCGGCGGACAGATGAAGTTCGAGGAGACAGTGATGGAAGGCGTTGAAAACGCACCAAACGCCTTCATGGGCCTGTTCTCCGGCCAAAACAAAGGCAAGATGCTGGTCAAACTGAGCTAAGCCAGCTGAAAGGAACGCCCGTCCCATATGCGTCAATCCGTTTTCGATTTCATCGATAATCTCGACACATTGCTGGCCGTCATCATTGGTGCGCTGCTGGCGACGGGCGGCGCGATGGTGGCCGAGCTGGTCCAGGACCGGCTCGGTCAGAAGCGCAAGGAACGGGATGCGGCCCGCTTCTTCGGTGAAATCCTCGCCTCCGTCGACAGCATCCTCGACCGCGCCTTTGCCTCGATGGAGATTGGCGATCGATGGGGCGATGTCACCGTCCGACTGTTTCGCACCGCCCTCAACGAAGCGGGCATCTATGAACGCAATCGCGAACGCATGTTCGAGATTCGCGACATCGAATTGAGGCGCGACGTTCACATTCACTTCCTGACCGAAATGGTGCCTTTGGTGGCTTTGAATGAGGATTCGAAAGAGATTGCCGATATCAGGAAAGAGCTCAAACATGCCGAGATGTTGAGCGACAATCGGCGGGCGACATTGATGGAAGAGCTTGAAGAGCTGCAGCAATCGCGTGAAGGCGCGCTTGACGGAATTGTCCGCGAACACGCAAAAACCGAGGACATTCTGGCCCGTCTGGAGCCGATTGCCGGCGTCTCGTTCGAGCGATGAGCCCGCTCTTCGACGCGTATATCATCGTCGACTGGAGCGCCGCCTCAAGACCGGTCACCGGCGCCAACTCGATCTGGATCGGCACCCTGTATCGAGACGCAACCGATACGCGATCCTATCTCGCCGACAATCCCAGCACCCGGCGCGACGCCCGTGATCGGCTCCTGGCCACCGCCACAGACCTGGTCGCGCGTGGGGCCCGGGTGCTGATCGGATGCGATTTCGCCATGGGCTATCCCACCGGCACGGCAGACGCACTCGGTCTCGACACGCAGACCATGCCGCCCTGGCAAGCGATGCAGGCCTACCTGTCGACGCACATCCATGACGCCGCCAACAACGCGAATGACCGATTCCAGGTCGCGGCAACGCTGAACGCGAAAATGACCGGAACGGCGCATCCCTTCTGGGGCACACCGACGGCGCAGACCACCGCCACCCTCTCGCCCAGGAAAGGCGATTTCTCAGTCCCGGACTCGCTCGCCGAACATCGCCTCGCCGAAGCCTGGATCAAGACGCAGTTCAAGGCGCACCCGAAATCGGTCTGGCAATTGCTCGGTGCCGGCGCCGTCGGGTCACAGTCCCTGCTCGGCCTGCCGCTCGTCTCGTATCTGCGCGCGCACCTCCCCGGCGCCCGGATCTGGCCCTTCGAAACCGGGCTTGCCAATCTCACCCCCGACCACCTCAAAGACACGCGCTGCGTGATTGCCGAAGTCTATCCGAGCACCGTCCGGATCACACCAAAAGCGGGTGAAATCCTTGATCAGGCACAGGTCAGAATCCTCTCGAATCACCTTGAATCACTCGATTCTGCCGGAAAACTCGGCGCCGCCTTCAATGCACCCGATTCAACTTCTGATAGAGAAAAACACAGAATTATCCACGAAGAAGGGTGGATTTTAGCAAAATAACGCTGAATCGCCCGTATTTATTGGGTTTACGGGATTCACGCCCAATTCGAATCATGAACAATGCCCTCAACGGCAATTAGGGCCGTTGAACTAAGGGAGAGCCCAATGAACAAGGGTGAACTGACCAAAGCAGTTGCAGAAGCAGCAGACATGTCTCAAGCCGAAGCTGGCCGCGCTGTGGATGCTGTCTTTGATTCAATCGCAGGCGCGGTGAAGAGCCGTGACTCTGTGGCTATTGCCGGTTTCGGTACTTTCGTTGCGAAAACTCGCGGCGCGCGTGAAGGTCGCAACCCAGCGACTGGCGAAACCATCCAGATCAAAGAGAAAACCTCTGCAGCTTTCAGACCGGCTTCCGCTCTGAAAGACATCTAAGGTCACTCGCGAAAGCGATCCTTTTAAACGGCGTGTCGCACTTCGCGGCGCGCCGTTTTCCATTCCAGCAACCCCCACTGCAAGCCGCCCGCGACCAGCAAGGTGATCGTGATCGCCTCCATCATGCCCTGCACGCCGCGGCCCATGGTGACGGCCATCAGGTAGCAGAGCGGAATCATCAACAGGAAGAAGGACGCAATGTGGATGGCGGACGGCACCCAGACGATACCCTGCGCACGCAGCGCCATCGACGCCGTCGCCTGCAGGCCGTCAAAGGTCGTCGCAAAGGCGGCATAGATCAGCATCGCGGCAATCGCCGGTGCCAACATGGTGCCATCGATGCTGGCTTCTGAATTGACCAGCAACAGCGCCACCCCGTCCTTGAATGCATAAATCAGCAATGCCAGCATTCCACCGAGCACGAACGTCGCCGCGACCCCGAGGCGCGAGGCATCCTTCACGCCCTGCATGTCGCCGCGGCCAACATGTTCCGCCACACGCACACTGGTCGCTGTGCCAATGCCGAGGAAGAACATGAAGCAAAAGCCCATGACCTGGACCGAATAGCCATAAACGGCGTTGACGGCGACGCTGACAAAAGCCGCAATCGTATAGGTCAGGTTGAACCCGCCCCACTCCGCGACGTTGGAAATCGCGGTGCCACCGCCAACCGTGATCTGGCGTTTGGCTTCATCTTCCGGGCCTGGTTCGGCGGGTTTCAGGGCGGGCGTCAGCCAGATGATGAACCCGATCAGGGCCAGCGTGATCGCCCAGCGTGAGCCAACCGTCGCCCAGGCGACACCTTCGCCGCCCATTTGCGGCATGCCCCACCAGCCCAGCACCAGGGCCAGGTCGATGACCAGGTTGACCCCGACGCCCAGATAAGACGTGATCGTCACGATCA
Source organism: Henriciella sp. (assembly GCA_965228095.1). Taxonomy (GTDB): domain Bacteria; phylum Pseudomonadota; class Alphaproteobacteria; order Caulobacterales; family Hyphomonadaceae; genus Henriciella. The sequence continues at coordinate 370,112 of OZ245793.1, forward strand.
GCGGGCGCCGCAGCGATTCCAGATAATAGCTGCAGACGGTCGAGATCATGAAGCCAAGCAGGCTCAACGACAGGATCTGCGTGATCAAGGCGGTTTCGGAGGCAAACTGCTCCGGCGTCAGCGTCGCGCTGATATCATCGTTCGGATTGATCTCGACGAAGAGCAGGTGGAACAGCGGCGCAGCTGCCAGGTACACGATTGCCGTCACCAGCAAGCCGATGCCGAAGGCCCAGACCATGCCACGCCGGAAGATACGCCCGGACAGGTGCTCTTCGCCGCGCCCGACCAGTTCGGATGTCAGCACTTGCACCCCAAGCAGGATGCCCATGCCGAATCCAAGCGTGATGCCGATTGGCAGCCAGGAATTCAGGATAAAGGCCAGTTCATGCTCCTGGCCTTTCACCTGACCGAGCACGATCGCATCCGTCAGGCCCATCAGCATCCACGCAAGGCGTGAGATCGCAATCGGCCCTGACAGCCGCAAAAGGTCTAGAATTTCAGAGGCCCGCGCCCAGGCGGGCCATGCCCGCTGGGTCATGGTCTAACGTCCTGTTTATCCGGCTACACGTGATGGCATGGTGGAAACGTCCTTAATCTCCAGGAGCTTCTCAGCGATCAGGAAGGCAAGTTCAAGTGCCTGTTCGCCATTTAGACGAGGATCACAATGAGTGTGGTATCTGGATGACAGGTCTGCTTCCGAAATCGCCTGCGCACCGCCGATACACTCGGTAACGTCCTGGCCGGTCATTTCGAAATGAACACCGCCTGGCACGCAGCCCTCTGCATTCAGCACGTCGATAAAACCGCGCACCTCGGAGAGGATGCGATCGACAGGACGGGTCTTGTACCCGGACTCTGTCTTCAACGTGTTGCCGTGCATCGGATCGCAGGACCAAACGACAGTGCGTCCGCTCTTCTGCACCGCTTGGGCCAGCGGGGCCAGTCCATCTTCAACGCCTTCCGCACCGAAGCGCGAGATCAGAGTGATCCGGCCGGCTTCGTCTTCCGGGTTCAACGTTTCGATGATGCGAAGCAGTTCGTCAGCCTCCAGGCCGGGGCCGCATTTCATTCCGATCGGGTTTTTGACGCCCTTGCAGAACTCGACATGGGCATGATCGACCTGTCGTGTCCGGTGACCGATCCACAGCATATGTGCCGAGGTGTCGTACCAGTCGCCAGAGGTTGAATCGATCCGGGTCATCGCCTCTTCATAACCGAGCAGCAGCGCTTCATGTGAGGTATAGACCTCCACCTGCGCCATTTGCGGCACTTCCTGAGAGGTCACACCACACGCCTTCATGAAATCCAGCGCGTCGCTGATCTTGTCGGCCATTTCGCGGTAGCGCTCGCCAAGCGGCGATCGATCGACAAACCCCAGCATCCACTGATGGACGTTGGACAAGTCGGCATAGCCGCCGCGCGTGAAGGCGCGCACCAGGTTCAGGGTCGAGGCCGATTGCGAATAGGCCTTGATCAGACGCTCGGGATCGGGCGTCCGCGCCGCTTCGGTGAACGACATGCCATTGATATTGTCACCGCGATAAGACGGCAGCGTCACGCCATCAATCTCTTCGATCGGCGACGAGCGCGGCTTGCCGAACTGGCCGGCGAGGCGTCCAACCTTCACGACCGGCTTCGATGCCGCATATGTCAGCACGACCGCCATTTGCAGCAGCACGCGCAACGTGTCGCGAATGTTGTCGGCGCTGAATTCCTTGAAGCTCTCGGCGCAATCACCGCCCTGAAGCAGGAAGGCTTCACCGGCCGCCACACTGGCCAGACGCTGCTTCAGCGTGCGCACTTCGCCGGCAAAGACCAGCGGCGGAAACTCAGCCAGACGCTGCTCGACATCTTTGAGGTGGTCGAGGTCCGGATAATCTTCCGGGATGTGCTTTGCCGGGCGTGCCCGCCAGCTGCTTGGCGTCCAGGTCATGGGTTTCTCCTTAAGGTCGCGCTTTATGCACAGGCAATGTCACACAATCAAGGTTTACCATGCCGATGTGACATGAAAGTGTGGCTCTCGGTGGGTAATCACGGTAGCGAAAAAGCCTCCTAGTTGGATACTTGTTCATGTCGCAGCTCTTTATTGCTCACGGTCATCGCGATGTAGACGCGCTGCTTCAGGTGCACGAAGCCATGCGCCGGGCATCGGTTCCGACCTGGTACACCCCTGCTGGCAGCAAGGATTTCGACCCGGACTCGGTGCGCGATGCGATCAATGACTCGTTCGGCATGGTGGTCCTGGTCTCGGCCTCCTCTATCCGCTCCAAGGCGGTGCAGGAGCAGCTGCAGATCGCCCAGCGCCGCGGCATGAAACTGTTCCCCATCCGCGCCGACAATGCGCGCCTGTCAAAGCAGTTCAAGACCCTGCTGGCGGCCCATCTGACCGACTCCCTGTCGGATGAGGGCGCACTCGACCGCCTGGTTGACGCGGTCAAAGAGCGCTATGAGCGCCGCTGCCCGGTCGTCTCGGTGATGAATCTCAAGGGCGGCGTCGGAAAAACCACGATCAGCAGCCAGGTCTTCGGCACCTGGCAATCGGCCCTGGGCGGGCGCACCCTGCTGATCGATCTCGATCCGCAATACAATCTGACCCAGACCTTTTTCGATATGGAGCACGCCGATTCCAGTTCGGCTCGCGACAAGTCGGTGATTTCGCTGTTCGAGCGATCGCGCCTGCATGCCTATGACACGATCTCGCCGTCGGAGAGCTGGTCCGAAATCAGCACGGAGCCGTTCGAGCCAGCCGAACGCAGTGTCATCAGCCACAACATCCTGACCGGCGAGAATGCACCCGGCGGTCGGTTTGACCTGATCTCAGGACAATTCGAAATCTCGAAATACGCATTCGCCAAGGGCCCGGAAGCGCTGGCCCTGGTTGGCGCCAACTTTCGACGCATGATCGACTATTATCGCAGCGAATACGATCTCATCGTGTTCGACACCAATCCGAACGCAACCTTCCTGACCCGTTGCGCTCTGGAAGCCGCAGACCGGGTGCTGGCGCCGATGCATCCGGACGCCTATTCGTTGCGCGGGGTGAAATTGCTGAACCAGGTGATGCAGGAACAGATCAGCGACGAGAAGCGTCCGGACCTGTCGGTCCTGTTCAATGCGGTCGGGCGATCAGAGCAGTCCAATTTCGAAGCCGATGCGCGCAATGGCGCGTTCGACACGCAAGCCGGGTTCGGGCTCGCCGATGCCTTGCTCAGCAGCGCCCTGCCGCGGTCCGGTCACCTGAACGTGCGCACACCAGAGCCGGACGGCCTGCCCTGGAAACAGCTGGTGATCCATAATGGACGCGGTGGCGGATTGAAGCGGATGCGCGAAACCCTGAAAGGGATCGCGACAGAGCTGAAGCGGCTGGTCGACGCCTAGGGATCGGTGGCTGGCACCGGCGGCGCGGCGTTCAGCGCCTGCGCCTGGAACACCATTCGCACCAGGCACACTTGCAGGCCGAGCACCACGAACAGCGCCGGCAGTCCGCCGACATTTGACAGCATGCGCACGCCATCAATGCCGCTGAACGCAACCATGATCCACGCCATCAGGCAAAGCAGGATGACCCAGATGATCTTCAGGCGCGGGGCGCTCGGCTCGGTTTCATCAGCTTCAGTCATTGGCTGCTCGTGCGTCTTGCAGATCTGAGAGATCGCTTCGGTATTGCTGTCCGCCGCGGTGACGTAGGAGATGAAAGACAGCAGCAGCACGACCGGGATCAGCACGCCGGTGAGTGGAATATAATCCAGCGCCTTGAACATCACGCCTTCCGGACCCGCTGTGTCCAGGGTCGCTTTGAGGACGCCGCCCTAGGCAAGGTCGGTCTCCATGGCGAAGACGCCGAACACGCTCATCCACAGCATCGAGAACAGGGCCGGCAGGATCAGGTTGACCAGGACAAAGGCGCGGACGCTGTACCCGCGCGCAATCCGACCGAGGAACATGGCCGTGACCGGGGCCCAGGCGAGCCAGTTGGCGAAATAGAACGTGGTCCAGCTTTTCGCCCATTCGCCATCGGCGCTGGCGTCGCCGATCAGCAGCGACCGGTCCAGGAACTCGCTGGCATAGGATTGCAGCGCGCTCCACCCCTGCTCGAGCATGGCAGCGGTTGGCCCGAACGCAACAATGACGCCGACAAACAGGAAGAAGAACCAGGTATTGACCACAGACAGGACGCGGATGCCGCGCATCAGGCCGGTCAGCGAACTGATCAGCACGACAATGCCGATCCCCAGCGCGACCAGCGCCAGCGACACCGGGCCGGATGGCAGGCCGGTCAAATTGGCCAGTCCGCCGGAGAGCAGCAACATACCGGCCCCCAGCGAGGCTGCCATGCCCATGATCAGGGCGAGCAGGATGGCCGCGTCCAGCACCGCCGCGACTGCCGCCGGCAACGGCCGACCGAGCAGCGCGACGAACGGCCCGGACACGGAATAAGGCTTGCCGAGATTGTGATAGGCGAGCGCGAAGGTCAGCGCTGCCACGGTGTAGATGGCATAAGGCGAGATCGTCCAGTTCATGAACAGCGTGACCAGGCTGAAGCCTTTCGCCGCCTCGCTGGCCGGCGCGATCCCGCGCGCGGCGGCGCCCGGTTCATAGAGATGGTACATCGGCTCGGCCATGGCCCAGAACAGGATGCCGATGGCGATCGTCGTGCACAGGGTGATCGAGAACCAGCTCCAGGGTTGCAGCGTTCGCGTTGCTCCGGCGCCGCCAATCGTGACCTTGCCCAGCGGCGACACCATGACCCCGAACGCGGTCAGCACAAAGCCGAACACGGCCCAGGAAATCAGGCTGGAAAACGTCGCCAGGATCCAGTCATTTATGGTTTTGGCGAACCCGAAAAAGGCCTCGAGATCGATCAGGCTCGCCGTCGCCGCGGCGATGAAGATCGACATCGGCACCAGAATCACAAAAGGGCGCAGCGATGTCTCGCGCGCCCTTTTGGAGATGCTGAGGATCGACAACCTAGCCGTCCAGGCCTTCAGGCTGGCCGACCACGATGAAGGTGAAATTCTCAGGGCTGAGATAGTCCCGGGCCACCCGGTTCACATCTTCCAGCGTCACCGCTTCAACCATGGCATTGCGCTTGTCGAAGAAATCAACCGGCAGCCCATCCAGGCGCACGCCCATCATGTTGCCGGCAATCTTGGCATTTGAGTCAAAGCCGAGCGGGTACGAGCCGGTGAGGTAGGACTTGGCATCGGCCAGCTCTTCCTCGGTCATCCCGGCATCGACCATCTTGGTCATATTGTCCTTGATGCCGGCAATGAACTCACCGGCGCTCTCATTCTTGGTCTGACCACCGCCTGACCAGAGCTGCAGCTTGTCCTGCGCGCTGACCTGGGTGTAGATCCCGTAAGTCAGGCCTTTCTCGACCCGCAAGTCCTGCATCAGGCGGCTGTCAAACCCGCCGCCGCCAAAGGTGTAATTGAGCACCACAGCGGTATAGAAATCAGGATTGTCGCGGGTCATGGCCGGACCGGCAAAGGTCACCAGGCTTTGCGGCTGCGGCAGGTCCACAGTCAGCGGCGCCGATGCCGCAGCGGCCAGGACCACGTCTTCGGTCTCTGCGGTTTCGCTGCTCTCTGGCAATCCGGCGACGGCCTTGTCGATCAGCGGTGCAAGTTCCTGCGGCGAGATCGCACCGACTGCTGTCACCAGCATGCCTTCGCGCACCATCAGCAGGTCCTTCTGCGTCCGCATCGCGTCCTGCGTCAGCGCGGCCAGGCTTTCAGCGGTGGTTTCACGGGCATAAGGATGATCCGGATACAGTGCCTGCACGCGGGCGCGGCTGGCAAGGTAACGGGCATTGGTCTCACGCGTTTTCAGACTGACTTCCGACTCGCGCTGGAAGCGCTCGAACACGCCATCCTCGAAATTCGGTTCGGCAAAGGCAAGCGCGACCATGTCGAAGGAATCGCTGGCATTGTCGGTCAGCATCGAGGCGTTGCAATAGGTGCTTTCGTCAGACGCGCCGCACGAAAAGCTCATGTTCAGCTCTTCCATGCGCTTGAAGAAGGCCTGGCTGTCATAGTCGCCGGCGCCTTCATTCATGTGATAGACCATCGCACTGGTCAGGCCTTCCATGCCTTCCGGGTCATTGGTTTCACCGGCCTGCCAGGCCATGCGAACGGACAGGATCGGGATCGACGGCTCTTCCACCAGCCAGACAGAAATGCCGCCGGGCGTCGTGAATTGCTGGATCGTGGCGAACTCGCCGTCATGTACATCCACGTCCAGCGCAGGCGCGTCAGCGTCCGACGTCACTGCAACATTACAGGCCGAAAGTGTCAGCGCCAAAGCGGCGGAGGAGATCAAACTTGGAATTCGCATGATTAGAACTCCCCTTCTGCGGGCAGCAATTGTGCCTCGATATAGTGATTGTCAGCCGCAAAGACTTTCCGAACCGCCGCCAGGGCCTCTTCCGTGGTCACGGCGCGAACGTCGTCCGGATAATTCATCAGATCGTCAATCGAGCCGCCAATGGCCAGCCATCCACCAAACAGGTTGGCCATGCTTTGCTGACTGTCGCGGGCATAGATGGCGTCCGCCGCCATCGAATTGCGCACGCGTTGAACGTCCTCGTCCGAGAAACCGGCTTCAAGCTGCTTGGCGACTTCGGCGACCACAGCCGCTTCCAGGTCTTCCATCGAGACGCCAGGGCTTGGCGTCGCATAGATCACGGCCGGGCCATTGTCGTGCAAGCCGGTCCAGGCAAAGGTCCCGGCATTCACAGCCACTTTCTGGTCTTCGACCAGCGCGACATAAAGCAAACTCGTATTGCCGCCGCCGAGCACGCTGAGACCGACATCAAGCGCCAGCGCAAAGTCGCGATCGCGCTTCTGGCTGGTGCCGTCGAAATAACGATACCAGACCGGCTGGCGAACTTTCGGATCACTATGCGTGATTTCCTGAGTCTCGCTGAGCGGTGGCACATCGGCCCATTTGCGGGTGCCGTCGACCAGGCCAGACGGCTCGATCACGCCGTAATGCTCTTCCGCCAGGGCTTTCACCTCATCGCCTGTGACGTCGCCAGCGACCACCAGAATGGCGTTCTCAGGCGAATAGTATTTCTTGTAGAAGTCGATGCCGTCCTGCGGGGTCAAAGCCTCGACTTCGTCCATGCGACCGATCACGGTGATTTCGTACGGGTGACCTTCCCAGAACTCGGCCAGCACCTTTTCGCGCAGGATCACGCCAGGATTGTTGTCGACCCGTTGGCGCCGCTCCTCTTTCACGACGTCACGTTCGGTGATGAAGCTGCCTTCCGGATCCTCATCGATGATCAGGTCAGTCATGCGCTCGGCCTCAAGCTCCATCATCTTGCCGAGATGCTGCTTGGCGACACGCTCGTAATAGGCCGTATAGTCCCAGCTGGTGAACGCATTATTCTGCCCACCGAGGCGCGAGATGATCGAGTCAAACTCGCCATCGGCAATATCGTCGGTTTCCTTGAACATGACATGTTCGAACAGGTGCGCGATGCCGGATTTTCCAGGGTCTTCATCAACAGCGCCAACCTTGTACCACACCATATGCGTGACCACTGGGGCGCGATGGTCGGGCAAGACGACCACGTCCATGCCATTGTCGAGGGTAAAGGTCTCCGGGGCCCATTCGTCAGAGGCATTATCGGCCAGCGCCGCCCCTCCAAACAACAAGGCGGCGGAAAGCCCGCCGGATATCCAATGCTTCATTTATTGCTCCGCGTGCTGACCCCTCGATTGTTATCTCGGGCTTATGTTCCTGGAAGTTTGAGACGTTCGCCGCTGCCGCGCTCAATGGTGACGTCACCGCCGCCTGTGGCGCTGTCGTCCGGCGCGTCTTCATCGCGCTGCCAAAACAGGATGCGATCGGCGATGCTGGTCGACTTGCGGATGGTCTTGGCTTCTTCCCAGTCAACGCGTTGGCGAATAATCGGACTGACCGCGTTGGCGCCCGCGGCGGCCACCAGGGCGCGCTCCGCCGGGCTTGCATTCTGACCGATATCGGCGCCAAAGGCCGACGCCGTTCCGGCACGGGTTTCATCAACCTCGAATGGTTCGGACTGACCCGCTTCTGGTGGTCTCAAGCTGTAATCCGGTGGCACGACCAGCGGCGCTTTCTTCACCACGCGAAACTCGTCCGGGCTGTTGCTGGAGGCCAGACCGGCACATCCCGTGACCAGAGCCATTGCCAGACCTGTGGTTGCAATCAGAGCTATTTTCTTCATGGCGTCCTCGCCTAATCTTGGTTTTCGGCCCCAGCCGATTTTTCTTGCCGCGACATTAGGAACTGGTCAGCAAAGAGCAAGACTGCTCCTACAGAAATTGCCGCGTCGGCGACATTAAACACATAGTTGAAAAAATACGGACGCAGCAGGCCGCTAAAGTCGAGAAAGTCGACCACCGCACCAAAGCGGACGCGGTCAATGACATTGCCGAACGCGCCGCCAATCACGAGGGCCAGCGCGAGCCCCGTGAACCGTCGTGTGGCACGGTAGAGCCAGACGGAAAACCCGATCGCAATTGCCGTTGTCAGGATCACCAGAAGCCAGCGCATGATCCCTTCCGACTGACCAATCCCGAAACTGATGCCGCGGTTCCAGACCATGGTGAGGTCAAAGAAGGAGGTGACATCGACCTGCCCGCATCTCTGGGATGGGTCGAGGCAGCCAATGGCGTTGAAGGTGGGTTCCTTCAGAATCGCCCATTTCGACCATTGATCAAGGATGACGATCACCGGCACCAGAAAGAAAAAGGCGAAACGAACGCGTTGGGTCATCCTATCCTCGAACCTCCCGGATAGCAGCGGCATCGCGCGGCGTCACGTCCGGGAAGTCAGGATCTGCGGTCGCCGGATCGAAATATTTCCAGCTGCGCGCGCACTTGATGCCTTCGGCCTTGCCCGGCAGCGCCGCTACCGCTTCCTCATCCGGCAAACGGAACGCGTCTTCCGGTGCAGGCCCGGATACCAGCTCTGCCTGCGAGGTGATGAAGATGTCCTCAGCCGTCTCGCCTTGATAGGCGGCCAGCAGGTCTGCATCGGCAATGAACACTTTCGGGGCCGCTTCGAGAGACGAGCCGATCCGTTTTTCGCGGCGTTCAATCTCGATGGCACCGGTGACGACGCGGCGGACACGGAAGATCTTGTCCCAGCGTGCTGCAAGGCCCACGTCTTTCCATTCCGCCGGTGTGTCCGGGAATTGCAGCAAATGCACACTGTCCGCGCGGTCCGCAAACGGGCTCATCAGGAAGGATTCCTCGGTCGTGAACGGCATGATTGGCGCGAGCCAGGCCAGCAGTCGCTCGAGAATCGCTGCCATTACCGTACGTGCCGCGCGTCGGCGGACATCGCTTGGGGCGTCGCAGTACAGGCTGTCCTTGCGGATATCGAAATACACAGCCGACAGGTCGACCGAGCAGAAGTTCAGCAAGGCGGCCATGATCCGCTTGAAATCATGCTCTTCATAAGCTTTTCGCACCGTCTCATCGAGCTCGGTCAAGCGATGCAGAACCCAGGTTTCAAGGCTGGGCATTTCGCTGCGCGGCACCGTTTCTGATGAGTCAAATTGGTGCAAGGCGCCGAGCAGGTAGCGCATCGTGTTGCGCAAGCGGCGATAATTCTCGACCGCGCCCTTGATGATCTCGTCTGAGATCCGCAAGTCCTCGGTATAATCGGCGCTGGCAGTCCACAGGCGCAGGATCTCGATGCCATACTGATTGGCGAAATCCTTCGGGTCGATCGTGTTGCCGATCGACTTGGACATCTTCTTGCCCTCGCCATCGACGATCATGCCATGCGTGACGACTTGGCGGAACGGCGCCATGCCGCGGGTCGCGCAGCTTTCCAGCAGCGACGACTGGAACCAGCCGCGATGCTGGTCTGAGCCTTCCATATAGACATCCGCCACGCCAGTGGCGTCATCAATGATGCCGCGATCCCGGAGCGCAAACGCGTGCGTGGTGCCCGAGTCGAACCAGACATCCAGCACGTCATTGACCTTGTCCCAACCGGACGGGTCGTCGAGGAAGTCGCTGACTTCGGCCGAGAACCAGCCTTCGACGCCTTCTTCGCGGATCTTGGCGAGGATCTTGTCATTCACCGCCTGGGCCGCGGCGTCCGGCAGGGCCGCCGTGTGCGGTTCGCCCTTGTCATTGACCAGGAGTGTGATCGGAACGCCCCAATTGCGCTGGCGCGAAATCAACCAGTCTGGACGATCGGCGACCATGGCTTTCAGGCGGTTATAGCCGGTTGGCGGAACAAACTTGGTCTGCTCGATGCCGTCCAGCGCCATCTCGCGCAGCGGGCGTGAGCCATCCTTGCCCGGCGTATCCATGGCGATGAACCATTGCGGGGTCGCGCGCCGGATCACCGGCGCCTTGGAGCGCCAGGAATGCGCATCGCGAATTTCGGTCATGCCGCGGGCGAGCAGATTGCCACTCTCGGCCAGAAGGCGGATCACGTCCGGATTGGCCTTGCCCGGCTGGCCGCGCTTCTTGCCAGAGGTGCGGATGATATCGAGCCCGCGCAAGGCTTCGGGAACGTCATCGGTGTAACAGCCGTCGGGATCAACAATCTGGCGGATTTCCTGCGTCGTGCGGCCGGACTCAACCCAGACATTGAAGTCATCCTCACCATGCGCCGGCGCGGTGTGGACAAAGCCCGTCCCGGCATCGTCGGTGACGTGGTCGCCAGCAAAGAGCGGGATGTCATGCGTGAAGAACGGGTCGAGCGCGTGAAGCGGATGGGACAGGGTCTGCAACGTCGACGGGTCAACGTCGGAAACGCGGGTCCAGTCGCGAATCTTGGCATTGGTCTGCACGCTCTCAGCCAGCGCATCCGCGACGATCAGCTGCTCGCCAGCCATCGCATAGGGCGCAAAGCCAAGCTCTTCCTCGGTCATCACGTCGTCGACCCGATACAGGCCATAGGAAATGGCCGGGCTGTACGACACGGCCTGGTTGGCCGGGATCGTCCACGGCGTTGTGGTCCAGATCACGACAGACGCGCCTGACAGGTCGCTCGCGCCGGATTTGACCGGAAACTTCACCCAGATCACCGGCACCTTGCGGTCATGATACTCGACCTCGGCCTCGGCCAGCGCGGTGCGTTCGACCGGTGACCACATCACCGGCTTGGCGCCGCGGACCAGGCGGCCGCCCATGGCGACGCTGAGGAATTCGCGCACCGTGGCCGCTTCCGACTCGAAATTCATGGTCAGGTAGGGATCGTCCCACTCGCCTTCGACGCCGCAGCGACGGAAGCCCTGTTTCTGGACCTCGATCCATTCGGTGGCGTAGTCGCGGCAGGCGCGGCGGAACTCGTCGCCCGGGACATCATCCTTGGTCCGGCCCTTGGACCGGAACTGTTCTTCGACTTTCCACTCGATCGGCAGGCCGTGGCAGTCCCAGCCTGGCAGGTAGGAGGCATCATAACCGCGCATCTGGTGATTGCGGACAATGATGTCCTTGATGATCTTGTTCATCGCCGTGCCGAGATGGATCGGGCCATTCGCGTAAGGCGGGCCATCATGCAGGATGAACGGCTCGGCCCCGCGCGCCTTGGCGTCGGACCGGAAGCGCTCATACAGCTTCATCTCGTCCCATTTCTCGATCCATTTCGGCTCGGCCTTGGGCAGGCCGCCGCGCATGGGGAAATCAGTGGTCGGAAGGAACAGCGTGTCCTTGTACGGGTTGTCTTGTTTTTTCGGTTTGTCAGTATCGGCCATTTGGACGTCGTCGGATCAGCGTTTGAAGGAAAGGCGAAGCAATAGATCCCCGGCCGTGAGCTCTAGGTAGAGCGGACGACCGGGCCGCTAATTCGAAAAATGGATATGGTTGCTGCCCTGTTCATCAGGCCCGCTTAGCAGGGCTCGCGGGCCCTGTCACTCGCCTTTGACGGTCCTAGCCTGTGTTTTCCGACGCCATTTGCGCAATGTTCGCGACCAGCGTCGGGGCAACTTGCATCAGCGTGGCGATCTCGTTTTCGAGCTGGCCCAGTCCGAGCCCGCCCTGCAGCGCGATATAGCGGTCGAAGATGAGACGATCATTCATGACATAAACGCCAAGCAGGTCGACTTTCGAATCAACCGTGTTCAGAATTTGCCAGGTTGTGCCTTCGGGAATGTCGTGGATCGATCCGATCAACACGCCCGCGCACGCGGTCGGCGGATGGCAGCGCTTCAGCAGGACGACATATCTGAAGCCATTCTGCGCCTGTACGATCAATCCGTTCTGTTCAGGCTGCTCTTCAACCACGACATGGCCATAACCGGTCAGGATGTTGCGCATGGTCGGCAGATCGATCGCGGTCACGATGCCGGGATCCGGCGCCGCCTGCGACTGGGCCTGAACAGGAGAAAGGAAGGTAAGGGAAATGACGGCCGCAGCGGTCAGAAAACGAGAATACATATTTGGCTCCTTCATCGACCCCGACGCAGACGGGTATCGAGTCAGTTGCCCCCTAGTGCGTTTGCTCTAGCACGGTTTTCGCGTTCGTCACATCCACATGCATCTGCGCGACCATGTCGTCCATCGAGTCGAATTTCAGCTCTGGCCGCAAATACTGGACCAGCGCGACATCCAGGTGCTGACCATAAAGGTCACCATCAAAGTCGAAGATGAACGCCTCGAGCAGCGGATCGCGGATGCCGGTGGTCGGCGTGCGGCCGAAATTGGCGACGCCGTCACGCCACTGCGCCTCGCCCGCGACGCGGGTTCTGACCGCATAGACGCCATGGCGCGGATGAATCAGCTCGCCGAGATGGATATTGGCCGTCGGAAACCCGATCGTGCGGCCACGCTTCTCGCCATGTTCGACGACGCCATCGGCGATCCAGTGATGACCGAGAATCTCTGCTGCGCGCTCCGGTTCGCCGGCGATCAAGGCTTCGCGGATGGCAGTCGACGAGGCTTTCGTGCCCAGCGCCTCGATCTTTTCGATCACCGTGACGCCAAAGCCGAGCGCCCGGCCAAGCGAGGCCAGCCGTCCGGCATCGCCCATGCGGCCGCGGCCAAAGCGGAAGTCAAACCCGACCGTGACATGTTTCGCGCCCAGACCGTCTTTCAGGACCTCGCGCGCAAACACTTCATCAGTCATCGCCGCCATGTCGGCATTGAAGGGCAGTTCATAGACCGCTTCGGCACCAAGCTCGACCAGCCGCGCATTGCGCCGGGCCGGACGATAGATCCGGAAAGGTGGGTCATCGGGTCGGAAGAAGGCACGCGGCGGTGGCTCGAACGTGGCCACGCCGAGGGGGCCGCCAGCGGCAACCGCCCCTTCAATCACAGCGCGATGGCCCGCATGCACACCGTCAAAATTGCCCAGGGCGACGGACAGTCCGCGCGCGGACTCCGGCACCTGTTTGTAATGGGCAATGACGGTCATTCAGGCGTCCCGACTTGGCACCATGACCATGGCTTCGCCGGAAATCGCGGCCTTGCCGTCGACATTGCACGACACTTTCAATGTCACGCGATTGCCGCGCTCACGCATTTCCGTGACTTCGACCTTCACGATCACCAGCGACCCGATCAGGACTGGACGGCGGAATCGCATGTTCAGGCCAACAAAGATCGAGCCTGGCCCTGGCAGGTCGTTGCCGAGAATGCCGGAAATGTAGCTGGCGGTTAGCGCGCCATGTGCGATGCGCTGGCCGAACGGGGTCTGCTTGGCAAATTCCTCGTCCATGTGCAGCGGGTTGCGATCCCCCGACACTTCGGCGAACAGCTCGATGTCTTTTTCAGTAATCACATGCTCGGTCTGATGGGTCATGCCCACAGACAGATCTTCAAACTTGTAACCTTCTTTATAGGTCATTTCGGATCAATCTCCGTTTTATGCTCACGGCCTGTTACAATGTGTTTCAGGTTTCGTCACCATGTCAGTTTCGGCAAGGCCCATTTTGCGGTCGCGCCATACTGGTCGAGCAAGTCCGCAACTTCCTGCTCGAACGCGTCGCCATGCTCGGTCAGACCGGTGCCGACATACAGACCATCAAACCCGCGTTGACGGGCTCCTTTCATGTCCGTCGCCGGACTGTCACCGATGCACAGCGTGCGGGTCGGCGAGGTCTCGACGCCAAGATCGGACAGTTTCGACAAGGCGAGATCATAGATCGGATCATGCGGCTTGCCGGGATAGATGACCTTGCCGCCCTCCTCCTCGAACACTTTCGCCAGCGCCCCGGCGCACCAGAACAGCTGATCGCCAATGCGCACACGAATATCCGGGTTGGCGCAGATCATTTCCATGCCGCGATCGGCGGCCTCGGCCAGGCGGTCGCGATAGTCATCGGGGTGATCGTTCTCCTGATCTTCCAGGCCGATGCAAAGCAGCGTGTCAGAGGTTCTGGCATCGCCAAATTGCAGGTCGAGCCCTTCATAGAGATAGCGGTCATGCTCCCAGCCCTCATCCGCACCCATACGGAAGAAGACCTCACCCGCCCGGGCGCTCAATACGTCGCGTGTGGCATCGCCCGAAGTGACGCAATCATCAAAGGCTTCCGGCGGCACCCCGAGCGGATCGAAATGACGGATGGCATGCTCTTTCGGCACCGGCGCATTGGTGATCAGGCAGACCGCACCACCGCGCTCGCGAAACCGCACCAGCGCTTGGCTCGCCTCTTCAAAGGCGTAACGGCCATTGTGAATCACGCCCCATACGTCGCAGAGGATGATGTCATATTGATCGGCGATGGCTGCGAGCCCGCCGGGAAATTCGGGTAATGTCATGACTGCGAATTAGGAAGCGCCGCTCGCGTCGTCAATCCGGACGCGACGGTCTAGGAGGCGCGCGCCGTCAATTGACGGACCAACTCAGCCGGCGGTGCGGTTTCTTCCATCAGCGACGACTTGATCGGGCGCGGCGCGCCGAAAATGTGGCCCTGTCCATATGGAATGCCGAATTCGAGAATCTCGACCACGCTGACTTCTTCCTCGATCTTTTCAGCGATCAGAGTGACACCGTAACGCGAACAGACAGCCGCGACTTCCTCGCCGCTGATCTTGCGTTCGACCGAAGACATCGGGCGCGGGCCAAATGGATTGCGCAGCTGTTCGATCAGCTCGCCACCCTTGAACTTAACGAACCGGATACCCGCATCCTGCAGTCGCGGCAGGTCGATGTCGATGGTCTCGGCATGGTCGATCGAAAAGCGGAAGCCAAGCGCGGTCAGGCGCTCCATCGCTTCCCGCATCTGGCGCGAACGATGCTCGAACCGACTGGCACGGATTTCGAAAATAAGCGCGCCCGCCAGATCGCGGTTCTGTTCCATATGACTCAGGAAGAACGGGAAGAAATGCGGGTCTTCCAGCGAATAGGACGAGACATTGCAGAACACGCCGACGCGGCGATCACGCGCTGCCAGGCGGCGCACAACTTCGACCGAGCGGTACAGCATCATATTGTCGATCACGCCGAGCAGATTGGCGCGGCGGGCGGCGTCGAGAAAATCGGCGGGCAGGATCAGCGAGCCATCCGGGCCGCGCAGGCGGGTGAAGCCCTCATAGAAGGACACACGGCGCTGCGGCAGCGACACGATGGGCTGCAAATGCAGATCGACGCGGCCATCTTCCAGCGCGTCTTTCACCGCCCGCAGCACGACATCTTCCTGCGGCGCCACTTCACCCGAGGTTTCCGCATCGGCGAGCTTGGATTCGAAACTGCGCGACAAGCGCTCGATCAGCGTTTCGAGCTGGCGCATTTCGCTGACCAGGGCATCGCGGCGCTCGGTCAATTCCTGCTTGACCGTGGTCTCGATCGTCGTCGCACGGGCCTCAACTGTATCAACGCGTTCACGCACGTCCTGTTGTGCCGCTTCAACGGTATCGATTCGATTCGACAGATCGGATGAGTCGCCAGCACGGGACGCAAACAGGTGCACCTGGCCGATCAAAGCAGTAATGATCGCGCCAGCGCAAATGGCCAGCGTCAGGTCAATGCCTGCATAGGTATAGAGGCCCCAACCGGCCCCTGCCCCAATTGCGGCATAGATCATAAAAAACACGGCAATCATCCAAACCAGCCCCTGATCGACACAATATTCTTAACAAATATGCGCCAAGTGTTAACGAATTGGTAGCAATAGGGCTGATTTGCACCCCCTGCCAAGGGATCAGGTTAAGCCGTCCACTGAATTTCTTTCGGCATCGAGGAATTCGCGCAACGCTTGCAAGGTTGGCAGGGTTTTCTCCAATTGCGCGAGGTCGAAATTCTCGAGCACGATCTCCGCCAGAGGCGCCATTGCCGCAATCCCGCGATCACGTGCAGCCCGGCCCGCTTCAGTGATGGTGACAATCTTGCGCCGACGGTCTTCATCGCTGCCTCTGATCTCGACATAGGCCTTGCGCTCGAGCTTGGCGAGAATGGCGGTCATGGACGGCTTGGTCATCTGGAACGCCTTGGCCAGGCGCGACGGCGATTTCTCCCCCGGCAGGCGCACACAGTGGTTCAGCACCGAGAATTCCGACGGGTTGAGGTCCGGCGCCAACACCCGCGCAAACCGCGAGGTCGCCAGCTGGTTGATGATGCCAATCTCATTGAACAGCGTGAAAATGCGCGCGTCGGGGTCCGAATCTTTCATGCTCAGCTGTTTATCAGCTTGCTTTCGACCGGCCAACGCGGACTGGCGGCAGGAAACTTGGTGTAACCAAGCCGCCCGAACATATGCACAACCCCATCGCTGGCGCCCAGCTCGGCATGGATCGCCTGATATGGATCGCGCATTTCCGGGAATTCCTGCAGCACCTGGCTGAGCGGATGGATACACAACCCGGCCTGCTGTGCTGCGAGGTTCATGCGCACCCAGTTGCGTCCCGCGTCGATCTGGCTGATCCGGGTATTCTCTTCGGCGGTAATCCAGGCGAAGCCCATCGCCGAGTGAATGATCTCGCGATACATGTCGATGCCGATTTCATAGGCTTGGCTGCCCTTCTCGTTGAGTCCTTCATGCGAGACGATGCCTGTCATCTTGAACAGGCCCATCTGCACGCCGCCCATATCGATGCCGTCGGGGTTCTCGATCACGGCCCGATTGCCAATGCGCATCAGATCAATGCTCTCCTTGCGGGTCAGGTCCGTCTCGTACTCAATCATCCAGCCAAGCCATGCGAGATCGATCAGGTCCTTGATCCGCGCCGGATCGGTGGTGCCGCCAAGCGTGAGCGATCCGGTCTCAGCGGCCAGAACTCTGGCCAGGGCATCGCCCGTCACCGGCCTGGACGTGTCATAAGGCTCCTTGGTCGAGCGCCGCGTCAAGACGTTAGCGAACAGCGGATCGGGGCGCGTCTTGGCGCTTTGCACGAAGGTCACTCGTGCGATCCGCGCGGTCGACAGGCGGGGTTGCGGCTCACCATCCGGAAACGGTGCGATATCGGCACGGTATCCTTTTTCCGCCGCGGCCATGCGCAGCAATTCCAGCATGCAGCCGAACCCGATCGTCAGCTGTCGATCAAATGGATCCGTTTCCGGCAAGCGCTTGTCGAGATCGATATAGACATGGATCTGATCGTCGCCGACGAGCTCGAACAACCAGGGCTGGCGATTGTGTGGGTTGGGCGCGAGGATCGCATAGGCAAGCGCATCGATCCGCGCGTCTCCAAAGCTTTTGCCCGCGTCCGACCACGGCGCGCGCGCCTTGGCCAGACCTGGCCCGTGCGCATAGAGCGCGGCTGCGCCCGCCCCGGCGCCGAGGATCACGGCACTGGCGCCAGCGGTGGTCAGGATTGCGCGACGGGTAATCATGGCGAGCTCCATATATTATTAGTTAGTTTCCTAACTATATGATGCTACTTCGATTTGTCAATCAGCCGCCGTGACGTCTTGGCCACAGTCGCCATCGGTTTCAGGTTTTCAGACGTTTCCTGCGGCTCGGGATTTGACAGACGCGCCAACGCTTTTTAACCAAAGGTTCAAATCCTGAGGCACCCACGGTCCACGGTCACTTCTTGACCGGATGGGGGCGTCTCGGGGGAGACCGGGGTCCTACACCAGTAGGACCCCGTTGCTTTTTCAGGGAATGGATCGCCGCGCGATGAAGCGCGGCTGTTGGACGGGCCAGACCAGATCCGACGCTGCGCCCTCACACCCGACACGCACATAGGATTTATCGATAAGGTCGGGCGCGCTCGCATCTGCAGCGCCACACGGCTGCAGATCCAGCACCGCTTCACGATTGTAGTGCACGCGATACCCCTTGCCGGCTGGCTCAATCCGGACATCGCCTGTGTCAAAAACGGTGGCGACGCCGACAGCGTCCCGGCCGAGCAGGATCGCGGCATCATAGCCGCCGGGCGGAATCCCCTGCTCGACAATGCGCAATGCGTCGGCCTGTTCATACGCTTTGTTGAGCGCCGCGACGGTGTCCAGCACACCGCGCGGCCCGATGGTCAGCAAGGGCGCATCACGCCCGGCCTGCCAGCTTGCATTGCGCACCTCGTCCAGGCCTTCAATGTCAGGCGCGCGCAGCGAAAACACGATCACCGCATCGAGCTGGCGCAGATCTTCTGATGACAAAGTCGCACTGACTCCAGCCGGCGCACCGAACAGGACCCGCTTGCCCCCCGCGATGACCAAGGCACACGGTCGATCCGCGCGCGCAGGACCGCACGGCATCAGAACAAAATCCTGCGGCGCGATGACCATAAGGGTCTGCTCGGGCTCTGGCTGCGTGTCGGTGCAGGCGCCGAATACGCCGCACATCAGCAAGGATAGAAGAACAGGTCTGACGTTCATCTGAAGCGCTCTAATCGGACTCGCTAATCCAGCACAGTGGCCTTTTGTTCGGCAACGATGCGATGCTCGATATGCCCGAGCTGATCGACTTCGACACGCACCGTGTCGCCCGCCTTTAGCCATTTCGGTGGATCGAATCCCGCACCGACTCCCGCCGGCGTGCCCGTGAAGATCACGTCGCCCGGCTCAAGCGTGAACGATGCGGTCAAGTGGGCGATTTGCTGTGCAATCGAGAAGGTCATGTCGCTGACGCGCCCGGTCTGGCGGCGCTCGCCATTGACGATGCCGCGCACTTCCAGCGCGCTCAGATCAGCGATTTCGTCAGGGGTGACGAGATACGGCCCGAACGGCGCGTGGGTGTCGAACCCCTTGCCCATGATCATGGTCGGGCTGGCGCGCTGCCAGTCGCGGACGGAGAAGTCGCAGCCACAACAAAAGCCAGCCACCATCTCCATCGCCCGCACCTCCGGCACATGCCGCCCGGTCTTGCCGATGACGACGACAAGCTCGGCCTCATAATCCAATTGCTCGGACACGACAGGAAGATGAACGTCGTTGTACGGACCGTTGGCGGCGGTGGCCTGCTTGTTGAACCACTTTTGCACATTCGATTTGGGATCCTTGATGAAGGACACCGATTCCCGGGCATGGGCGGCATAATTGACGCCGATGCCGAGGATCTTGCGCGGCCTCAGAATGGGTTGCAGGAGGTCGGCTGACGTCAATGGGACCAGCCCTGCCTCACCGGCGCGGCCAGCAGCGCCAGCCGGGTCGGACAGGATCTCGGCGACATCAGCTTCCGCGATCAGTTGAACCTGGTTTTCTTGCACCAGACCGGCATGGGTGCGGCCATCTGCTTGTATTGTCGCCCATTTCATCGGCGTGTGACCTCTTCGCTACGTTCTCTTGAAACTGCACATTCTGGCTGTCGTATTCAATTGAAGGGCTCGCGCTGCATGTCTAGTGCTGTTTCTTTCGGGTGGCGGGACAGTAGAGAGACTAGAATAGATGACACAAGGCCTTCGCGCCCAGGAAAGTACGCTGGCGGACCTTTTGTGCAATGGCACAGAAATGGCAATGCCGCCCTACCAGCGCAGCTATTCCTGGGAAAACGCTGAAGCAGAAGCCCTGCTGACAGACCTGCGTGATGCCAGTGAGAGCTCCGAAAACCACTTCATCGGAGCGATCGTGCTGGTCAAGGAATCCTCGGGACGTTTTCTGATTGTCGACGGTCAGCAACGACTGACGACACTGACCATTCTCCTGTCTGTCCTGCGCGACATGGAAACGGACGCGGCGCGCAAGGACGAGATTCACTCCCTGATCGCTGATGATACCGGGACCAATGGACCGACCTGGCGCATTTCGCTGAACCATATTGATGGCCCTTATCTGCGCGAGGCGATCCAGAATCGCGGTGCCTCCCTGACCAAGGATGTCGAGCCAAACGACAGCGAGAGCCAGCGCCGGATGACGCGCAATCTCGAGAATTTCATCAAGACCGTTCGCAACATGTCGCCCGAGGCACAACGCGAACTGGCTGACACGATCCGCAATCGCGTTGTGCTGGTCAAAGTGATCGTCGAAGACTGGGACGGCGGCTATAATGTGTTCCGCGTGCTCAACACCCGCGGCAAGGCCCCGAACAGCCACGACATCATCAAGACCGACCTGCTGGAAAACGCCCACTTGTCGCAACAGGAAGCGGATGATTTTTCACGCGAATGGTCAGAGCACGAATCGCGACTCAGCGGCTCTGGCTTCGATGACCTGCTCAACCAGATCAGCACGCTCTATGCGCGCAAGACCAAGAAGGGTGCGAGCGAGTTCCGCAAGGCGGTGATCAACCGTTCGTCCGGCGGCACACGCGAATTCCTGTCAAAGGAGCTCCCGGCCTATGTCGATGCCTATGTGACCATCTCCACCGGCGAAGGCCAGTTCGGCAACATGACGCCGCAAGTGACTGAATGCCTGAACCATCTGCGCTTGATCGACCACCAGCTGTGGCGGGCGCCGGCACTGAAATTCCTGGTCAATCACAATGGCAGCCCGGACAATGCCTATGTCTTCTTCAGGAGCCTGGAGCGCTTCGCCTATGGCGCGATGATGGCGATCACGGAACAACGCAGCCGTCAGCGGCGCTATCAGAAGATTGCCGACAATGCTGACAATCCGCGCGTCTTGCTGTCGGAAAGCGGCCCCCTGGCCCTGTCACGTGAAGAGCGCCGGGAAATCTCGAGCCGCCTGCGCAGCCGGTTCGGGGCGTTTGCCCAGCGCCGCGCGATCGCGCTGCGGATGAATGGCGAGATTGAAGGCGGCAAGCCACTCGGCCCGGATGATGGCGCCACCGTCGAGCACATCCTGCCCAAGAACCTTCCGGACGGATCGCCCTGGCACAATGCCTGGCCCAACCCGGCTGTGCATCGCGACCTGGTCGACACGATCGGCAATTTTGCGCTGCTGTCGCAATCGACCAATCAGAAAGCCGACAATCTGTCATTCGAGGAAAAGAAGACCCTTTACTTCGCCGAGGGCGCGCCGGAATTTGCGCTGACCAATGACGTTCGCGAGCAAGTCGCCTGGACGCCGGACACGGTTCGCACGCGCACTGGCAATCTCGCGGAGATCATGGAACGCGCCTGGCAGCTCGATCGTGGGTTCCTGAAATTCTAGTCTGATCAGCAGACGCGAGCGATCAGGACGTCGCTTCGATCTTCTTCCGCTCGGCCGCGTGATCGGCAAGCTTGTCCGCGGCCTGACGGGCGCGATCAATGCTGGCATCGAACTCAGCCAGGGCATCAGACGCCGCATCGGCTTCGGTTTCGTCATAGTCCATCAACGCGGTGACGAAGGAGCGACGCGCTTTCTTGGCGGTGACCAAGGCGCTTTCATAGCTGACAAGGTCCGCGCGCAGGGA
The DNA here is from genome assembly GCA_965228095.1 of Henriciella sp. GTDB lineage: Bacteria > Pseudomonadota > Alphaproteobacteria > Caulobacterales > Hyphomonadaceae > Henriciella. The sequence goes on from OZ245793.1 coordinate 391,746, forward strand.
CTTGGCAGACGCATCCGCAATCTGCAGTTTTTCAGCTTCCATCGTGGCGACGTTCAATCCGTGAGTCGCGCTTTCAATGTCGGCGCGCAGTTGACCAATCTGAACGGTGCTGGCCGTGTCATCGTTTTGCAGCTGTTCGGAATATTTCAGCTCAGGCGTCTGATCGTCATTTGACGCACCATCCATGAGCACGCGGGCAAAGCCGAGAAGACCATTGCTTTTGGTCACCCAGTTCTTGCGCTCGGCCAGATCGGTATAGGCATCCGAGACATCTCTGAGACTGCTTTTTTCCGAGGTCAGGCCCGTTTCAACAACGGCTTGCGACGAAACCATGGACACGGTTGCGCAACCACCGAGGCTGGACGCGAGAAGCAAACTGGCGAGTACACTACGCATGGGGCCGCACACCTAACTTTTTAAACCCTCAACTGTAATGACACATACAGATGAGAAAATCGCCGTCCATACCCTTTATTCAGATGTTAACAGCCGATAGGTGAAGAGGTCGTGAATAAAGGCGCAATATGCTGAAACTGTATCCACCATTAGAATCTCGACGTACCGGCTTCCTCCGAGTCAGCGATTTGCACGAAATATACTGGGAAGAATCGGGAAATCCTAATGGATTACCTGTAATCGGAATTCATGGCGGTCCTGGCGGCGGATCGAGCCCGGAAATGCGTCGATTCTTCGACCCCAGCGTCTACCGCATCATTCTGATCGATCAGCGCGGCTGCGGGAAATCCACGCCGCGCTCCGAGCTGCGCGAGAACGATACCTGGAGCCTGGTCGGCGACATGGAAGCGGTGCGTGAACACCTTGGCATCGACAAATGGGTCCTGTTTGGCGGCTCCTGGGGATCGACGCTTGCCTTGTCCTATGCGGTCACACATACCGAGCGCGTCATCGGCCTGATCCTGCGCGGCATCTTCCTGCTCACCGCATCCGAAGTGCGTTGGTTCTATCAGGAAGGCGCGAGCCGCCTGTTCCCGGATGCTTATGATCGCTACGTCGCCCCGATTCCACCCAAGGAGCGAGACGACCTGCTGCACGCCTTTCACCGGCGACTGACCGGCGACAGCAAGGCAGACCGGCGCGCCGCGGCCAAGGCCTGGGCGTGCTGGGAAGGCGAGACCATCACCATCCAGGGCCCGTCCAGCCGCCCCAAGCGGTTCGAGGAAGACGATTTTGCCGACGCCTTCGCGCGCATCGAATGCCATTATTTCGTCAATAAGGGTTTCTTCGAAAAGGACGGTTGGTTGCTCGAACAGGTCGCGCAGAAGCTGGGCGATATTCCGGGCATTATCGTACACGGACGCTATGATGTCGTGACTCCCCTCTCCTCGGCCTGGGGCCTCAAGAAAGTCTGGCCAGGCGCTGACCTGCACGTCATCGCCAATGCCGGTCATTCCAGCCTCGAGCCAGGCATTGTCGACAAGCTGATCCGCGCAACGCGGGACTTCGGACGCCGGTTCAAGGTCAGCGGACGCGAATAAACTAAATTTGACCTCGCCGCCGGGCCAAATCGCTCCATGTTGGTGAGAGCTATTCTTGGGAGTGAGTCACACATGAAACGAGTCTTTATCACCGCCGCTTCAGCAATCGCCTTGGCCGCGTGCACCAATACCGTCACGGAGCCGGTTGCGGAAGACAGCCCGGCGCCTGAGGCGACGAGCGAAACAGAGGCGAACGCGCCAAGCGAACCGGCGCTGTGCCTGGGCATGGGACCACAGACGCCGCGCGATATCTCAAATGTCGCCGGCTTGAACACGGTCAGCTTCCCGACGGCGCCGCCAGCGTCTTCGATGAACCTGTGCAACATCCACACGCATACCAATGCCGAACACAAGGGCCCTGGGTTCAGCGTGTTTGTCGATGCGACCGACAATGGCGGCTATGCCTGTAATGAAACAGGCAGCTTGTCTCAATCAGAACTTCTGCCCGCCATTGGCGCATACAAGGGCGTGGTGCCGGGCCAGACCATCGAGGTGCATTGGGTGCACACGACTTGCGACACCGCACCGGGCGAAGGTCTCGGCGCCTGCGTGCCTGAGACATGTACCGATCCGCTGCTACGCGTCGAAGCCCAGACCTTCCTGGTGGTCAACGATTCGGACGCGCTGGATTTCACAGAGCTGGCGGCTGTGATCGAGGAGAAAGGCGGGTTCTATCAGGCTGGCCACATCCCGACTGACACCGGATTGCCGGTCACTTTCCGCGGCTCGACCACCGGACCGAGTTATACGCAAGCGACCTGTTCACCTGCCCAGGTGACGTGGAACGTGCGCCCGCAATGCGCCAAGCTCGACATCAACTCGCTGCACAAGTGGGCGGAAGACGGCAATGTGTTCAACGAAACCAAGTCTCACGGCGTGCGCCAGCTGGTGACCGCGCCGGAACTGTTGTCGCCGATCGAATAGACCGCGCGCCAAGCCGAAAGAAAAACCCCCGCCTCGAACTGAGGCGGGGGTTTTTGTTTGAGATGCGAAGGGGTCTAGAACTTGTCGATGATGCCGAAGACCAGGATGATCCCGATCGCTGGCGGCACGACCCAACGCACGGCGAAGCGCCAGAGATTCATGACCAGACCTTCACCGAATTCAGACGTCAGCATGTCTCGGCCAAGCACCCAGCCTGAGAACACCGCGACCAGCAGGCCACAAAGCGGCAGCATGATCGTGCCGGTAATCATGTCGGCAAAGTCGATATAGTCGGCAGAGTAGATGTAGCCCGCACCGATCATGAACAGCACGAAACCGACCCCCAAGGCGGCGCCCCAGCGGTTCACGCCCTGGCGTTCTTCCAACCATGACACGCCAACTTCCATCAGCGAGATCGACGATGTCAGCGCCGCGAACAGCGCCAGTGTGAAGAAGGCACCGCCGATCAGGCTTCCGAACGGCATCGCTTCCGATCCGAATGCGATTGGCAGCGAAACAAAGAACAGGCTCGGTCCGCCAGCCGGGTCGGCGCCGAAGGCGAAGACGATCGGGAAGATCGCGAAACCGGCAATCAGCGCAACCATCGTGTCTGCGCCAGCGACGATCACGGACGAGCGCGGAATATTCGTGTCCTGCGACAGGTAAGCCCCGTAAGTGATCATCAGACAGGAACCAACGCCGATCGAGAAGAAGGCCTGCCCGACCGCCGCCAGGAAGGTGCTGAAGGTCACTTTGCTGAAGTCTGGCTGCAATAGGAATGCGGCCGTCTTCGCGGCGTCCCCATTGACCAGGGCGAAGCCGACAATGCCGAGCAGCAGGACAAAGAAAAGCGGCATCAAGATGGACGCCGCTCGCTCGATTCCGCCTTTGACACCACGTGCGATGATAAACGTGTTCACGGCAATGAAGCCGCCAAGACACCAAAGAATCGCGCCGCGATCGCCAATCGTCTCTCCGAAGTTTGCACCTGACGATTCAGCCGTGAAGCCTTCAAAGCCACCGCTGAACGCTTGCGGAATGAACGCGATCACCCAGGCCGAGATGACCATGTAGAAGGTGAGGATGAAGAAGGCTGCAAGCGAACCAATCCAGCCGACAAAACCCCAATTGGCGCTCTTGTTTTCGGCCCGCGCCAGCGAATGAATGCCTTCAATCGCCGACATGCCGGACTTCCGACCCATGCCATATTCGGCCATCAGAACCGGCAGCCCGAACAAGACCACACAAGCAAGATAAATGACGATGAAGGCGCCGCCGCCATTCTCGCCTGCGGTGAACGGGAACCGCCAGAAGTTACCAAGACCAACGGACGATCCGACCGCGGCCATGATGAACCCAAATTTCGTACCCCACGTATCTGTCTTTCGACCGATCGCTGCCATTAAACTCTCCTCCCAGGGAATGATTTTGTCGCGACACTAGCCGTCAGGCAGCAAAAATCAACGCAGATGCTGGCTTTTGAAGGAAGATCAATCCACGATCGCGCGGATGGGTCAGGCGCCTGTGCTGAGCGGCTCATTGCGTCCGAGATGCGCGGCGCAGACGAGGCCAAAACACCCCGCCGTCGTGATCATCACCGTGCCGCCATAGGACAGGAGCGGCAATGGAACCCCAACCACGGGAACCAGCCCTAACACCATGGCAACATTGAACAAAATATAGAATGTGACGGTCGCGACGGCCCCCGCCGCCGCAAATCGCGCAAACAGGCTGGCAGCCCGCAGCGCAATGGTCAGCCCTAATCCCAGAATCAGCATCCACAGGATCAGTACGCCGCTCGTGACCAGGAAGCCGAACTCCTCGGCCAGGACGGTCAGAATGAAATCTGTGTGCTGCTCCGGAATGTAATCAAGTTGGGACTGTGTGCCTTCCATATAGCCCTTGCCGGTCCAGCCACCGGAGCCGATGGCAATCTTGGCCTGTTCGATCTGGTAGCCATCATCCATGACATTCACCGACTGACCGGTCAGCTGCGCCATATACGTGTCGACACGCTCACGCTGATAGTCCTGCAGGACGAAGAAATAGATCGCAGGCACACTGGCAATCGCGGCCACGGAAATCGCCATGATCACGCGCCACCACAGGCCAGCCAGGAAAATCAGAATGCCACCAGAGGCGAACAGCGCCAGGGTCGTTCCGAAATCAGGCTGTCGGAAAACCAGCGCCGCCGGGATGGCGATCAGGGCGAGCGCCGGAAGGTGGATCAAGAATCCGCCGGAATAATCATTCCAGCGCTTGTGATAATACGCGGCCAGCGCCAGCGTCAGCGTCACCTTCATGAATTCGGACGGTTGCACGGCCACCGGCCCAATCTGCAGCCAGCGCTGCGCGCCGCCGCCGGTCGAACCAAAGAACTCCACCGCCACCAGCAGGACCAGCGTCGCCAGATAGCTTGGCCAGGCAGCCCAGAACCACCAGCGGATCGGCACCAGTCCGGCGATCAGCAACACCACGAGCGCAACCCCAAACCGCGTCGCCTGACGCATTGGCAGGCCGGTCTCTTCGGGATTGGTGAAAGTCGCCGAATGCAGGATCGCGACGCCGATCATCGCCATCGCGCAGATCATCAGGATCAGCCCCCACGGCAGCGAGCCGATCTGTGTCCACAAGGACCGGCGTGAAAAATCGAGAGAACTGGCGCGCAAGGTCGACATGCCTATCGCGCTCCGCTCGTTGTGCCGGTTCCGCCATTGGTCGAGGCCGTGCGGGTATAGGCCGGACTGCGACGCGCATCGATGCGCAGGGCTTCGGCCATGATGTCGCGCGCAACCGGCGCGGCCGCTTTCGAGCCACCTTCACCATGCTCGACCACAACCGAGATCGCATATTTCGGATCATCATGCGGCGCGTATGCCACGAACAGAGCGTGGTCGCGCAGGCGACGGGCAATGTTTTCGCCCTTGAGAATGCCGCTGGCGCGCTCGGCCGCGGAGATGCGGCGCACTTGCGAGGTCCCGGTTTTGCCGGCGAGGCGCGGACCACCGAGGCCGAGATCGCCTGATCTGAGGGCCGTCCCGCCAGCTTCCGATGTGACCCCGTACATGCCGTCCTTCATGCGCTGCATGATGTCAGCATCCAGCGGCGCGTCATGCGGGATGTCGCTGTCCGGACGAGGCCCTTCACCAATGATGCGCGGCGTGATGACTTTTCCTTCGGCGGCAATCCGGGCGCTCATCACCGCCAGCTGCAATGGCGAAGCCGCCACCTGGCCCTGCCCGATGCCGATGTTCAGGGTTTCACCTTCATACCAGGGCTCGCCGCGCGCGGCGCGTTTCCAGGCATCGTCGGGCATGACACCGCTGCGCCCTCCGTGCAGGCCAAGCTCCCAGCGCTGCCCGAACCCGAACCGGCGGCCCATGTCGGCGAGCGTCTCGATGCCCATGCGGCGGGCGATCTCGTAGAAATAGACGTCGCACGAGCCCTTGAGTGCCCAATGCATGTTGACCGATCCGTGGCCGCGTTTCTTCCAGCAGTGCCAGGTATTGTTGCCGAAGCGATAATGCCCGGGGCAATAGACCCGCTCGTTCGGATCAATGACCCCGGCTTCAAGCGCCGCTGCGGCGACCACCATCTTGAATGTCGACCCAGGCGGATAAGTGCCGTCATAGGCCTTGTGATAAAGCGGCGAATATTCGACATCGTCACGCAACACCGCGTAATCCTTGGACGAGATCCCGTTGACGAAATCGTTGGGATCAAAGGCCGGAGTCGAGACAAAGGCGAGAATATCGCCGGTCTCAATGTCGAGCACCACGGCCGCGCCGCTTTCGGAACCAAACCGGTCAATCGCGAACTTTTGCAACTCGGCATCGACGGTCAGATACAGATCCCGGCCCGGCTTGGGCGCCAGGCTTGGATCGTCAAACTCGCGAATGATGCGGCCCGCCGCATTGGTTTCCAGCTTGCGGAACCCGGCCTCACCGCGCAACCATTCTTCAGCAAAGCGCTCCACGCCGGACCGACCGGTGCGCATGTCGGGATGTTTGAACAGGCGCCGGATCGCAGCCCGTTCCTGAGCGTTGGCGCCTTCGCTCAAGCGCTCGAGATCAGTCTGGCTGGCCTTGGCGACATAGCCGAGCACGTGGGCAAAGTCGCGGCCGCGCGGATAAGACCGCGTGGAGGCCATTTCGACCTGAAGGCCAGGCAGGCTGGGCGCCAGGACCGACAGGCGCGAGAAGTCTTCATAAGACAGCTCGCTCTTCACTGTCACCGGCTGGAAGCTGGCTTGCCGGCGCGCATCACGGATCAGGCGCGCCTGCCGTTCCGGCGGCAGGTCGAGATGTTTGGACAACTCGGCCATGAGACCGGCCAGATCATTGGTCTGTTCGCGCACAATCGACACGCGACCCGCCTGTCGGTGCGCCGCGAGCGGGCGTCCGAACCGGTCGAGGATACGTCCCCGATGCGGCGGAGCCAAATCGAGCCGAACACCATTTTCAGCCGCCGCGACCTCAAACCGCTCATGCTCCATGATCTGCAATTGGAACAGGCGCGTGATCAGACCGCCAAAAGCGACCGCGCCGCCCCCGGCTGCAATCAGGGCGCGGCGATTGAACAATCCATCGACTGGGCGGTTTGAACTCATCCATTGCCCCCATTCGCAGCGTTGCGCCGGACACCCAGATCAAACAGCGGGGCGATCAGCATGTGCACGACCAGGGTCGCGAAATAGGCCGTCAACATTGGCGTGACCCGTGCCAGATGGCCGGACGAAACACTCGCCACCATCCATACGAGCGTGATGCCCGAAAACAAAGTTACAACCGGGAGAATGAAGCTCAGGAACGGCGTACGCTCCGTATCGAACATCTGATGCACCATGGCTGACAGGCCATAGATCATCAGGTTGGCAAGGCCGTGACTGCCCCATGGCGCCTGCGAGGCGTCCTGGGCAAATCCGAACAGGATCAGGAACACCATCGGACCAAAGCCGATGCCTGAACGGCCCCAGCCCGCCGCGGCAATCAGGCCGACATAAGGCCAGGCCAGTGGCACCCCGAAAATGGATTTGGGGGTCAGGCCAACCATACCGATCAGGGCGACCACAATCGCACCAATGAGCAAGCGAGACCGCGGCCGCGCCGCTTCCCAGCGCAGGGCAAACCCGTCAGCGACCGAACTCAGCCAACTCACGAGCCGTCATCCTCGGTCAGTTCGGCAACGTCGGTTTCGATCGGAAACGATTCCGGGGTCGGGATCGAGATTGCCGGCTTCAGCCGCACATAGGACAATTGTCCGTTCAACATGGCGAGATCGACGCGAATGTCCTTGCCATCTGCGCCGCGCACATGGCCAACCACAACGCCGCGCGGAAACAGGCCGCCTTCGCCAGAAGTCAGAATGCGCTCATTCGGCAGGAAATCGCCTTGCTCCGGCAAGTCGGTCAAACGACCGAAGCCGTCACGCCCGCCATACATGATCGCCCGCAAGCCGCTGGCTTCGCCCATGACCGGCACGCGGCTGTTAAAGTCGGTGATCTTGAGGATTCGAGACGAGCGCTGTCCGACCTGAACAACACGGCCAACCAGGCCGCGATCATTCTCGGCGAAATAACCCTCCATGACGCCGTTTGTGGCCCCGGCATTGGCCAGCAGCGCCTCAGCAAACGGTCCATTGGTTTCGGCCATGATCCGCGCCGTCACTTCCGCGCCGCCGGGTTCGCCCTGCATGTTGAGGATGTCTTCATAGACTTCCAGGCGCTCGGCCATGGTCAATGCCAGCGCCTTGTATTGCGCGAGTTCGCGGACACGGGCTTCGAGTTCGAGGATCTGGCGTTCTTTCGCCGACGCACCGCTGATCCGGTCGATCAGACTGGGGCGCGTGACGTGAAACAACTGATCTGAAGCCGCAGTGCGAATAGGTTCGGCGCCCTGGCTCAGGCGTGGTGAGGTTTGAAGCAATAGAAGCGCCAGCAAGCCGGCGACAGCCACGAAGAATCCATACCGCCGAAGCGGGCGCTGTCTGTATCCCTTGCCGCCGAGGCGTGGCATGGGCCGGATCCTTCTCTTTTGATCGCGAACGCTCTAGCGCGCAATCGTGTCAAACTTCTGGCGACAGAACATTCTTCATGCGCGAGAGGTTCTCGAGGACGAATCCACACCCGTTCGCAACACATTTCAATGGGTCTTCGGCAATCATTACCGGCAAGCGCGCCTGCTCGCGCAGGACCACGTCGAGGTTGCGCAACAAGGCGCCGCCACCGGTCAGAACAATTCCGCGATCAACAATGTCAGCAGACAGCTCAGGCGGCATCGCTTCGAGCGCGATGCGCACCGCTTCGATGATCTCGCCGACCGGATCGGTGAGCGCTTCTGCCATCATCTTTTCGTTGATTTCCACTTCGTTCGGAACGCCGTCGCCAGTGGCCCGGCCGCGCACCGTTACGGTCATGCCGTCGCCATTTTCGGGCGCCATCGCCGTTCCGATCTGTTTCTTGATGCGTTCAGCTGACATCTCGCCGACCAGAATGCCCTGGTTCTTGCGCAGATAATTCATGATCGCTTCGTCCATCTTGTCGCCACCGACGCGGACAGAGCGGGAATAGACCTGACCGCCAAGCGACAGCACAGCGACCTCAGTCGTACCGCCGCCAATGTCGACGACCATGGAGCCAGCAGGCTCCTCAATTGGCAGTCCAGCACCGATCGCAGCAGCCAGCGGCTCATCAATCAGGTGTACTTCACGGGCGCCAGCTGCGAGCGCTGACTGGTGAATGGCGCGTCGCTCAACATTCGTGGCCGAGCTCGGCACACAGATAATGATCAGTGGCGATACGAACGCGCGACGATTGTGCACTTTACGGATGAAGTGCTTGATCATTTCCTCGGCAACTTCGAAATCCGCGATCACACCGTCGCGCATCGGACGGATGGCTTCCATGTTCAGCGGGGTCTTACCGAGCATCTTCTTGGCATCATCGCCGACGGCATACACCATCTTGCGGCCGCCCTGATTCATGTATGCGACAACTGATGGCTCATCGAGCTTGATGCCCTGACCTTTCACATAGACGAGCGTATTGGCCGTCCCCAGGTCGATGGCCATGTCCGTTGAAAGGACTCCGAGTAGACTTCCGATCATAATTCCGCGCCGATTCTTCTTCTTGCCCGGCCGTCCCCGGCGCGTGCAGCATTAGTCTTGATATCAGCCCTTATACTCTCATGCCGTTTAGATTTAATTAAAGCAAGTCTGCATTCTCACTCTACGTGTACGATACGTACACCAAGCCACATTGCCTTTTATCATTACGAATAAGAAAACCTGCCCCATAATGGGACAGGCTTAATACAAACGCTGCGTTTGTTAGCGGTTCAGGCCGCGATCCGCTTCAGGCGGCGGGCTTCCAGTTTGTTGAGAGCGTGAATATAGGCCTTGGCCGCCGCCACCAATGTGTCTGGGTCGGACGACCGACCGGTGGCCATGATCCCTTCCCCTTTCAGGCGCACATGCACATCTGCCTGCGCGTCCGTACCGCCAGTAACGGCGCTGACCTGGAACAGGTCGAGTTTGCCTTCGTGCGGCACGATCTGGCGAATGGCGTTGAACACGGCGTCGACCGGGCCGTTGCCTTCGGACGACACCGAATGGCGTTCACCGTCCACCAAGACCGTCAAATCTGCCGTCTGTGGTCCTTCCGAACCGGCCACAACGCGCAGCGTCTCGAACGAAATGCGCTCGCCAACGGCTGACAATTGATCATCGACCAGCGCGATCAGGTCATCGTCGAAGACGTGCTTCTTCTTGTCCGCAAGATCCTTGAAGCGCTTGAAGGCCTCGTTCAGGCTGTCCTTGTCGAGCTCATAGCCAAGGCTTTCCAGCTTGTCCCGGAAGGCGTGACGCCCGGAATGCTTGCCCATGACCAGGCTGGTCTTGGACACGCCGACATCTTCCGGCTTCATGATTTCATAGGTCTCCGCATTTTTCAGCATGCCGTCCTGATGGATGCCACTTTCATGCGCGAAGGCGTTCTTGCCGACGATTGCCTTGTTGAACTGAACCGGGAAACCGGTGATCCGGCTGACCATATGGCTCGCAGTGGCGAGCTTGGTGGTGTCGAGCCCCGTCGCGAAAGGCAGATCATCCCGGCGTGTATTGAACGCCATGACCACCTCTTCCAGCGCGGCATTGCCGGCCCGTTCGCCGAGACCATTTATCGTGCACTCGACCTGGCGCGCGCCGTTCTGTACGCCGGCAATCGAGTTGGCGACGGCGAGACCGAGGTCATTGTGACAGTGTGTCGACCAGATCACCTTGTCGCTGTCCGGAATGTTTTCGCGCAGCCGGCGGATCAGTTTGCCGTACTCTTCCGGATGCGAATAGCCGACCGTGTCAGGAATATTGATCGTGGTCGCGCCGCTGGTAATGGCGGCGTCGATACATTTGCACAGGAAGTCAAACTCGGTGCGGGTGGCGTCTTCCGGGCTCCATTCGACATCCGGCACCAGGTTGCGCGCCTGGGCAACCGAGCGTCCGACAGCTTCCAGCACCGCATTCGCGCCCATTTTAAGCTTGTGCTTCATGTGCACCGGACTGGTCGAAATGAACGTGTGAATGCGCGGCTTGGCGGCGTGCCGCACCGCTTCGGCGCAACGGTCAATGTCGGACGGCGTCGATCGCGCGAGCCCGCAAATCGTGGCGGACTTGGAACGCCGGGCGATTTCGCTCACCGCTTCGAAATCACCGATCGAGGCGGCTGGGAATCCGGCTTCGATGACATGCACGCCCATCCCTTCGAGGAGTTCGCCGAGCGCCAGTTTCTCATTGTGCGTCATGGACGCGCCGGGCGATTGTTCGCCATCACGCATCGTGGTGTCAAAAATTACAATATCTGTTGGGTCTGTCATTGGTTCGGCCAGTGAAATCTAGAAGGGTTGGAAGTGCGATCCCCTGGCCGTGGACAATGCGCTAATGCACCGCCGCTTCCGGCCAGGGGCCGCTAAGCAGGAGTAGAGACAAAAGAGGCAAATTCTTGCGCATGACGACTGCAATGCTGCCTGCACACGGCAGTGTCAACAGGCTATTCTGCGCTTAGCGCAATATTTTCCCCTTTGCGGCGTCTTTGCCGCACATAGAAGAAGCCACCGAGAAACACTGCGATCGCGGCAATGGCCGCGCCAGCGGCGGCCCAGACATTGCCCTGCAGTGCCGCCTGAATCGCCTGTAGGCCGAAGGCGACGAGAGCAATTTTAGGGATCGCCCCGAGCGCCATGCCGCCCAGATAGTGGAAGAACTTCGCGCCAATCGCACCAAACACCATGTTCACCATCAGGAACGGACCCGTCGGCGCGTTGCGCACAATCGCACTGGCGGCAAAGGCATTGCGGGCGACGAATTCAGTGAACCGCTTGATCCGACCCTGTCCCAGACGACTGAGCGTCGCCTCGCTGAAGATCCGCCCGAGCCAGAAGGTCAGCGTGCCGGAGCAAAGGGTTGCGATCCAGGCCCAGATCGCGCCCCAGAGCGGGCCAAACGCGTACACCGCAATCCCGATCAGCAGGAATTGCGGAACCCCGACAAAGGCGCACAGGCAAAAGGTCAGAATCAATGCCGGCACACCCCACGGGCCATCCGCGAATTGCCCAATGGCTTGTTCGATCGCTTCGATATTGAGGAGATCGGTATAGCGTCCGACCATAAACAGGATGGCCAGCAGCGCCAGGACGCCAAGCCCGATGAGCAGCCCCTTCCGGGACGGTTTGCGCGCTGGCGCTGGATCCGCGTGTTCGGTCTGCATGCTGTGTCCCTGCTCTGAGTGCTCGCTCTGGTCAAGCGAGCGTATCAGATGACGATGACCGAATTGAAAACGTCTCAGGCCTTTCGTTTGAGGAATTTCAGCCCCGACCAATCCGCGTCGACCGCGCAGACTTTCACGTCGACCCAGCCCAAAGGCAGAATGTGATCCCGAAAGTCCTGCTCGGTCAGGTCAATGTAGAGCGGCGAGCTCTTTTTCGGCCACGACACCCAGATCATGCCGCCCGCCTCGATTGACTTGAGCGCGCGCGCGACCAGAGGTGCGACGTCCCGTTTGCGATGACAGAACAGGTGCACCACATTGGCCGGCGCCGCCCGGGTCAGGAAACGAACGCCCTCCACGCCCTGCACCAGGTCTTGATAGTGCGCCGGCGCTTTCAGGGTCAGACACCGCATACCGGGTTTTAGTCCAAGTTTCTGGAACAGAGGCTTCCCGGAATATCCATGTGTCTGTGTCGGCATCACGCCTCGTCTTGCATCGCTTTGTACTGTTCTTCAAGCGGCAGGAAATGGTCCCAGAAATCCCGGCCAGGGCGATTGTCGAGCACATCGCTGAGAATATCGAGATGCACATGCCAGCCCGCCGATGCACCGGACTTGTAATCCTTGGTGACCAGCATTTCGTGTCGCAGGTGCAGGCGGACGCCTTTATCGGTTTCGGTCAGTTTGATCACCACTTCCGTCGGCGAGGCGTCCTCCGCGGAAGGCCAGGAAAAGGCCAGGTGGTGCGGTGGATCGTAGACCCGAACAACACCGACCATGTGATGATCGCCGCCGCCTTCATGACTCTTTGGCGTCGGCCGGGCGGACAGGCGGGTGTGATCAAAATCAAACACGATGGCACCGCCGACTTCCGACGACACGTCTCCGGCGCACAGCCATTTCTGGCGCAGCTCGGACTTGGTGAGGTAATCCCAGACGCGCTCGATTGGCCCGGGAAGATCACGAAACACTTCCAGCACAGTCGGGTTCGGGTAGGTTACAGGGTCACTCATCACGTTCATCCTCTTCTTTTAATGCGGCCTCCAGGGCGTCCAGGGCGTTGATCCAGTAGGCATGGCTTTCCAGCCAGGTCTGTGCCTCGTCGAGCCGGCCCTTTTGCAAATGGCAGATGCGCTCGCGTCCACGCTTTTCGCGACGGATCAATTGCGCGTCTTCCAGGGCAGTGATGTGCTTTGACGTTGCCGCAAAGCTGATCGGGAGCGGCTCAGCGAGCTCGCCCACAGTGCGGGGACCGGCGCGCAAGCTTTCCAGCATGCCGCGCCGGGTCGGGTCGGCCAGCGCCTTGAAGGTTTGATTCAATGTATCTGTATATTCAACCATACGGATGAATATACCAGCGTTTCGAATTTATTCAATCAAAAAGTTGAATATCAGGCATTGGCGAGCATCTCTTCGCTCATGGCCCACAGCCGGTCGGCTTTTTCCTCGTCGCAGATCCAGTCCCGTGCGTGCTCCCAGCGCTGACTGTCCGGGCCGGCCAGTTGGGCAATGTCGCAATCCTCGCAATATTCTCCGCCGCGCCCCTCCAGCATCGGCGACGTCGCGGCCCAGGTCGCTGTCGACGCGCCCTGCTCCGGTGTTTTGAACATCGCCTTGATCGGATCCGGGATCGTCCCGTCCGGATTCATCCAGCCCATGGCGGCCATTTCCTCGACTGTCAGGTGCCGTTGCAGCGGGGTAAAAATGCCGCCCGGATGGACGCCAAAGGCGGTCACGCCAAATTCGTCCCAGCGTCGATCCGCGCCCAGCGCGAACAGCGCGTTTGCCGATTTGGCCTGGGCGTACGCATCCCATTTGTCATACGCGCTGCGCTCATAATTCGGATCGTCCCAGTTCACGTCACCGCGGATGTGCGCCGTCGAGGACAGTGCGACGAGCCGAGAAGACCCGGCCTTCTGCAAGGCGGGCAGCAGGCCAACGGACAATGCCATGTGCCCCAGGTGATTGATCCCGAACTGGCTTTCCCAACCGGGGCCGACCCGGGCGAGCGGACAGGCCATGATACCGGCATTGTTGATCAGAATGTCCAGCTGGCGACCCGTGGCAACATACTCCTCGGCAAACGTCCTGACGCTGGTCAGGTCGCCAAGGTCCATGCTGGCAATTTCAATATCACCGTCGATCGGGCCAAGCGCTTCTTGCGCCGCATCTGGCCGCCGGGCTGGCACCGTCACTTTCGCTCCGGCCTCCGCCAGGGCACGCACTTCCTCAATCCCGATACCGCTATAGCCGCCCGTGACAATGACGTTCTTGCCGCTCAGGTCGATGCCTTGCACAACCTCGTTCGCAGGGGTCTTCGCCCCAAAGCCTGAGCCAATCGGCTTTTGATTTTCTGCTGCCATGAAATCCTCCGGTTTCAGCAACGGTGGCAGTCCGAGCACTGTCTGGCAAGACTCGACAGAAAAGCGCCGCATTCCTAGTTACAAGGTTACATGCTGATCACGGTTTGGAGTCGTTTATGATTGTTCGTTTGCTCGCCTCGCTCTGTTGCGCCCTCGCCTTTGCTGCGACCGCGTCTGCTCAGTTTGGCAAACCGCAACCGACCCCCAAGAATGCCGACGAGTATTTTGCCGAACGCGCCATGCGCGACGCTGCGCGACTGACCTATGGCGTCGAAGGCCGTGATGTGATCAAGCCCGAAGATGGCATCGACCTCGCCCGCGCCGAACGCCGCATGGAAGAAGCGCTGGTGATCTATGATCGACTGTGTGCCGACCGTACCCTGCCGCGCGATCAGTGGGCTCGCAATTGCTTTGCGCTGGGCGAAATGCATCGGCGCGGCTCAGGCACCGAGCAGGACTTTATCAAAGCCAAACGCCATTATGACACGGCCTGCCTAGACGGACGCCACCCCGGCGCCTGCATGCAACAGGCCTACACATCCCAACAGGAACATGCGGGCGAGAAAGACCTTGATCATGCCCGCATTCTTTATGACCAGGCCTGTGATCTTGGCGATCCGGGCGGCTGCGCCGGGCTCGGCAACATGATGTATATGGGCCTTGGCGGCATCCGTGACCGGTCCACCGCCGTTCGCCTGCTGCAGGAATCCTGCGCGGCAGAATACGAATGGGCATGCACCCGCCTGATCGAGTATGGCCTGCCGACCCGGCTTGACCGCTACTAGGGATTTCCCCCACGCCATCTTGTTGGCCCGGTGATTTTGCGGCACTCCTGTTGCCAACAGATTGGGAGAACAGGATGCGGGTGCAGATTGCTGGACTGGGATTGGTGCTGCTGGCAGCGTGTGGACAAGAAGAGGCGCCGCCGCCGGAACCCTCTGCTGCAGCTGTCGACGCTGGCCTGCCCGCGCCCGGCACTGCGACAGAGTTCACCCGCCAGGCCAATGCTGATCTGGCCTCGCGCCTGGATCTGTCGCATGGCAGCGACGGCGAAGACGCGCGCCGGGATCGACTGGCTTTCATTCAGGACGAAGCCATTTTGAACGCCAATGGCGACGTGGTTTGGGCCATTCCGCAATTTGAATTTCTGGAGGCCGATGCACCTGAGACCGTGAACCCTTCCCTGTGGCGGCAATCTCAACTCGCCGCCCATCACGGCTTGTTCAAGGTCATGGACGGAATTTACCAGATTCGCGGATACGACCTCTCTGTCATGAGCGTGATTGAGGGCGAAACCGGCTGGATCCTGGTTGATCCGCTGACGGCCACCGAAACCGCCGCCGCCGCGCTCAAACTGGTCAATGAAACATTGGGCGAGCGCCCGGTCACGGGCGTGCTCTATACGCACTCGCATGCCGACCATTTTGGCGGTGCACGCGGCGTGATCACGGACGAAGATGTTGCAGCAGGCGTTCCCGTTCTGGCGCCGATCGGATTTTCCGAGAATGCTGTCTCGGAAAACCTGATTGCCGGTAATCAGATGAGCCGCCGCGCTGCCCTGATGTTCGGCAACACGCTGCCGCGCAGCACGTCTGCCCATGTCGGGTCCGGCCTCGGCCCTGGCCTTCCCAATGGCACGGTCAGCCTGTTGCTACCGACCGAGGAAATCGAAGGACGAGGAACGGTGCGGGTGATCGACGGTGTCACGTTCGAGTTCATCGATGCGGCAGGAACCGAGGCGCCGGCAGAATTCATGTTCTATCTGCCGGAGAAACGGGCGCTGTGTACCGCCGAAGTTGCGACGGCGACGTTTCACAATGTCCTAACCCCACGCGGCGCCAAGGTTCGCGATGCGTTGAAATGGAGCCGCGTCATTGATTACGTGCTGGCAGAGTATGGCGATCAGAGTGATGTCGTATTCGCCTCTCACCACTGGCCGACCTGGGGCCAGGAGAATGTCGAGGACTTCCTGGAAGGCCAGCGCGACATTTATCGCTATGTTCACGACCAGACGCTGCGCAATGCCAATGCGGGAGCGACCATGGTCGAAGCGGCAGAAGCAGTCGAAGAACCAGCCTTCCAGGCGGCGGACTTCACCACGCGCGGTTATTACGGGACGCTCAATCACAATGCCAAGGCCGTGTACCAGCACTATTTCGGCTGGTGGGGTGGAGTGCCTGCCGAGTATAATCGCCTGCCGCACGAAGTGACCGCCGCACGCTATGTCGACGCCATGGGTGGAGCCGATGCGGTGCTTGAAATTGGCCGCAACGCATTTGCCAGTGGCGATTACCGCTGGGCCGCGGAAGTGTTCAATCACCTGGTGTTTGCCGACCCTGAAAACCAGGAAGGCCGCGACTGGTTGTCAGCAACTTATGAGCAGCTCGGGTTCCAGGCCGAAAGCGGCGCGTGGCGCAGCTATTATCTGACCGGGGCGGCCGAACTCCGGCGCGGTGTTCCGGATATCGGCAATCCCAATCTCGGCAATCCCGATTTCCTGAAGGCGGTGCCGTCACTGGATCTGTTTGACGCCCTGGCCGTGCGCTACAATCCGGCCGAGATGGACCGCGAGCCGTTTGTGATTGTGTTCAATTTCCCGGATCGCGACGAAACGATCAGCCTGCTGGTGGAAGCCGCCGTCATTGTTCCGCGCGTGGGCGGGACCGAAGATCCAGCGGCGACGGTGACGATCAATCGCAGCGATCTTGATCGCCTGATCCTTGGTGAAGCCGCCCCCCTTGGCCTGGTCACCAGCGGCAAAATGAAGATCAGCGGCAAGCGCAGCGCCGTCTCGCACATGTTCGACGCACTCGATCAGCCGGAATTCTGGTTCAACACGGTCACGCCGTAACACACCAAAAATTCCCCTGTGGCGCGAGTTTTGCATCTCTGAGCTGAAACAATCTCAGGGGATGCAATATGAAACGCTTTGCCAATGTTCGCTTCTTCAAACGCGACGACACCGCGGAAACACTCGAACCGACAATTCTGGATCATGGTGACCCGATCACTGTGAAGCTGACGCGTGAACTCGAAGAGCGCAAGCGTCGTCTCAGCCTCAGTGAAAGCCACCCGCTGGGCCTCTAGTCGCCGGACCAGCCAAACACATCCTCAAGGCCAACCCCGAACACGCGGGCGATCCGGAACGCGCTCTCGAGGCTGGGGGAATACTTGCCCTGCTCGATCGCAATCACTGTTTGCCGGGTCACCCCGATCTCCTTAGCCAGCGCCGACTGGCTCATCTGACCGGTCGCTTCGCGCAATTCTTTCACGCGATTTGTAATGGGCGGTCGTTTCGCCATGCTCAGACACCCCGATTATAGTGATAGACCCGCAGCAGGCACATGCTGATTTCGCCGATGGCGAGCGCGCCGAGCGCAGTATAGAACAAGATGTTGCCGCTGCCGTGTACGATGAACGCCACCAGAGCCAGGTACAGGCCAAAACTGGCGACGTGACTGGCCTGGGCCGTGGCGATGTTGCCGACCTGTTTGTCTCGTTCGTCATAAACATCGATATTGTCGGCCGACTCCTCCTCAGCGATCGCCTGACGTGAGGCTATCAAGATGAAGGCAAGCGCCGACAAGATCACGACCACGATCACATAGGTCAGGAAGCTCGCCGCGTCGGGCGCCACCAAGGCGCCTGCCTCGATGGACCTCTGCCAGATGACATAAGCATATACGCCTGCCGCAAGTGCAATCGCGCCCGCAGTCGCCAGGTATCCTCTTTCCCAAAATGACATCACTTAAACTCCTCGACGATAAAACAGAATGGTCAGCGCATATTCCGCAACCTGTGCCGCGATCAGCCCGCCAACCATCAAGTGGAACAACAGGTTGCCGTCACCGATCAGCGCAAACGCGCAAATCCCAAGCAAAACCGACGCACTGAGCACGTAACTCGCTGTATTGCCGGCGCGCCAAGCGACGGTCCGGTCGCGCTCGTCTTCGGGGGCATCCGCGTCGGCCGGGTTTCCCAGCGCCGCCAGGACATGTCCGAAGATCGCCACCGCGATGATCACGACCGTCGCGAATGCGATCAATCCGATGTTTGGCGGCGCGATATGGCCGAGCTCTGCCGATACGGCAATCACGCCGTTAAAATAAAGGGCCCCCGATAACAGCAGGGCTGCAATCATCACCCAGGCGGACTTTTCCAAGAAGGTCACGGTTTGTCTCCATGTCAAAAATTTTGTACATGGCGCATGTAGTTAAAGATTTTTGACATGTCAAATATTTTTTACAACAATTGGCAAACCAGCGAAGAATCGCCCTTTGACAGCAGCTTTGAGAGTGATACGTCCCGGCGCTTAAACAAGGAGCCCTGAACCGATGAGCGATCTCCAATCTCTCGCAGAAACCGCAAAAGCCTGGCCGTTCGAACAAGCGCGCGCCCTGCTCAAACGCCTGCGCAATCTGGAGAAACAGGGCAAACCGAAACAGGGACCCGTGGTGTTCGAAACCGGCTACGGCCCATCCGGCCTGCCGCATATCGGGACATTTGGCGAAGTCGTGCGCACGACGATGGTCAAAACGGCGTTCGAAGCGCTCACTGATGGTGCGTTTGAAACCAAGCTGATCTGCATCTCGGACGACATGGACGGGATGCGCAAGGTGCCCCCGACCGTGCCCAACCCGGACAGTCTGGAAGCCTATTTGCAGAAGCCGCTGACGGATGTGCCTGACCCGTTCGGAACACATGATAGCTATGGGGCGCATATGGGCGCGCGGCTGTGCGCCTTCCTCGACAGTTTCGGCTTCGAGTATGAATTCCTGTCGGCCACCGATTGCTACAAGAATGGCACTTTCGACCCGATGCTGCTGCGCGCGCTGGAAAAGTTTGATGACATCATGGCTGTCATGCTGCCCACGCTCGGCGCCGAGCGGCAGGCGACCTATTCGCCGTTCCTGCCGATTTCGCCGACGACGGGTCGGGTCCTTTACGTGCCGATGAAAGCAACCGATCCAGGCGCCGGCACGATCACGTTCGAGGATGAAGACGGCACCGACGTAACCTTGGCTGTCACCGGCGGCAATACAAAGCTGCAATGGAAGCCGGATTTCGGCATGCGCTGGGCCGCGCTTGGCGTCGATTTCGAAATGTTCGGCAAGGACCATCAGGACAATGCGCCGATCTATTCCAAGATCTGCCGCATCCTCGGTGTGCAGCCGCCGCAGCAATATGTGTACGAGCTGTTTCTCGATGAACAGGGCACCAAGATCTCGAAGACCAAGGGCAATGGCATCGCAGTCGAGGAATGGCTGAAATATGCACCGCAGGAGAGCCTGTCGCTGTACCAGTTCCAGAAGCCGCGCGTCGCCAAGAAACTCTATTTCGACGTCATTCCGAAAGCGGTTGATGAGTATCTGACCTTCCTTGAGAAGTATCCCGACGAAGAGCCGAAGCGTCAGGTCGA
This sequence comes from Henriciella sp., assembly GCA_965228095.1. Taxonomy (GTDB): domain Bacteria; phylum Pseudomonadota; class Alphaproteobacteria; order Caulobacterales; family Hyphomonadaceae; genus Henriciella. Next base: position 411,704 of record OZ245793.1, read on the forward strand.
GAATCCGGTCTGGCACATTCATGGTGGCCATCCACCAAGCGAAACATCACCGGTGAGTTTTGCCCTGCTGCTCAACTTGGTCAGCGTCGCCAATGCCGAGACTCGCGATCAGCTGTGGGGCTATATCTCACGCTATGCGCCGGGCGCGTCGGCCGAGACGCATCCGCTGCTCGATCGCCTCGCGGGCTATGCCATGGCCTATTATCGCGACTTCGTGGAGCCGACCAAATCCTATCGCGCGCCAGATGACCGGGAACGCGCTGCAATGGCGGACCTGGCCGGCCGTCTGCGAGCGTGGACCGACCCGGTCGATCAGGGCGAGCTGCAAACGCTGACTTTCACCGTCGGCAAGGAGCACGAATTCGAAAACCTGCGCGGCTGGTTCCAGGCGCTGTATGAAGTGTTGCTTGGCCAGAGCCAGGGTCCGCGCTTTGGCGGCTTCATCGCGCTTTACGGGGTCGAGGAGACGGCGCAGCTGATCGAAGAGGCGCTGGCGCGCTAGCCGACCAGATTCGCCAGCTCTTCACAGGTCGCGACCAGGCGCTCAATGTCCTGATCGCGAGACAAGCGGTGATCGCCATCCTTGATCAGGGTAAAAACCAGGTCTGTGCTGGTCAGGGCGTCAACCAGCTTGAAGGCGTGCTGCCAAGGCACGTCGGGATCCTGTTGCCCCTGCAAGATGCGGATCGGGCACACGAGGTCGATGGTGCTGTCCAGCAGCGCCCATTGCCGGCCGTCCTCGATCAGGGCGCGCGTGATCGGGTAAGGGTCGCCATAATCGGATGGGCGCAACGCCTGCCCCTGCTCCGTGATCTCGGTCTGCTGCGCGGGCGAGAATTCCGGCCACATCAGTTTTTGCGTAAAATCCGGTGCCGGTGCGATCAGGACCATGCCCGCGACGCGCGATTTCAAGGCGAGGGCCGCGAGCAAAGCCATCCAGCCACCCATGCTGGAACCGACCAGGACCAGTCGCCCTTTGGTCAGAGTTTCAATCGCCGCCAGCGCGTCTTCGCGCCAGGCCGAAACGGTGCCGTCTTCGAAGCGCCCGCCAGAGACGCCGTGGCCGGAATAGTCAAATGCCAGGAAGCCATGGCCCTGCTGCTTCGCCCAGCCTTCCAGCACGGTCACCTTGGTACCGGTCATGTCCGACTTGAAACCGGACAACCAGACATAGGTCAGGTCCGTGCTGGGTGGTGCGTAACGATAGGCCAGCTGCCGACCTTGCGGCGACTGAAAGTCCTGATGGTCCATGGCGCGCCTCCTTCTGGCCCTCTACTGCAACCGCTCGCCGCAACTGGCAACTTCTTCGTTTCAAATCGCAGCCAAATCGGCCAAACTCCCCTGATGAGCGAATCTGCGTGGCCAGACCTGTCCGGACAGACCATTCTCCAAGTCATCCCTGACCTGGCGGCTGGTGGGGCCGAGCGCACGACTGTCGAAATGGCGGAAGCGATTACCGGCGCAGGCGGACGTGCGCTGGTGGTCAGCGCCGGTGGGCGGCTGGAACCCGCTCTGGAAGCCGCCGGCGGTGAACTGATCCACATGAACGCGGCGAGCAAGAACCCGCTGACCATCCGCAAGAACACACGGCTGATCGAGCGCATCGCAGCCGCCGAGCACGTGACGCTGATCCATGCCCGATCGCGGGCGCCAGGCTGGAGCGCCTATGTCGCCGCCAAACGATCAGGTCTTCCCTTCGTGACCACTTATCACGGCGCCTATAGCGGGCGGTCGGGCCTCAAAAAGCGGTACAATTCGGTGATGGCGCGGGGGGATCTGGTCATCGCCAATTCCGACTGGACCGCCGCACACATCAAGGCCATTCATCGCACCGACCCGGATCGCATTGTCACCATCCCGCGCGGCGTTGATTTCGCTGCTTTTGACCCGGCCGCGGTGCCGCCGGATCGCATTTCGGAGCTGAAAGCGGGTTGGCAGATTGAAGATGGTGACGATCGCTTGGTCTTTGTCCTGCCTGGGCGCCTGACAAGCTGGAAAGGGCAATCGCTGGCGATCGACGCGCTAGGCGCGCTCGATGCGGCCGAGCGGGCCAAGGTCCACCTGGTGCTGGCGGGCGACGATCAGGGGCGCAAAGGCTATGTCACCGAGCTTGAAGACAAGATCATCGCCCACAAGCTCGGCGGCACAGTCTCGATCGTCGGACACACTAGCGATATGCCGGCCGCTTATATGGCAGCAGATGTCGTGCTGGCGCCATCGACCCGGCCGGAAGCCTTTGGACGCGTTGCAGCGGAAGCCTCTGCGATGGCGAAACCGGTGATTGTGGCCGATCATGGCGGGCAACGCGAAACCGTCGTCGAGGGCCAGACCGGGACCCGCGCCGAGCCGGGGTCAGTGGCTGCCTTGACTGCCTGCATCCGCACACTTCTGAACCTTCGCACCGAGGCGCGAACCGCAATGGGGCTGGCCGGTCAGACCTATGTCCGGGAAAGATTCAGCAAAAAGCAGCTTCAAACCGCCACGTTAAACGTGTATGCGCGGCTTCTGCTGAATCAGGCGTCAGTTGAAAATTAAGCCGAACAGAGGCATATTACTTGCGCAAACACTGGCAACCAAAGGAGATTAGCCATAGCCCGCAGACCATACGGCCGCCCCGAGCGCGCCAAACCTACCGGCCCTCGCACCAATCGCGATATTCGCGCCGAGCGCGTCCTTCTCATTGATGAGAACGGAGAAAAACAAGGCGAAATGCCAATAGACGCTGCTCTGGACGCTGCCCGCGAAGCCGGAATGGACCTCGTTGAAGTGTCGCCAAATCAAGAGGTCCCGGTCTGCAAGATCGTCGACTATGGCAAGATGCGCTACGAAGCGCAGAAAAAGAAAGCGGCTGCCAAGAAGAAGCAGAAGACCCAGGAACTGAAAGAGATCAAGTTCCGTCCCAACATCGATACGCACGACTATCAGGTTAAAGCCAAGAAGATCGCCCAGTTCTTTGAACAAGGTGACAAGGTCAAGATCACGCTGCGTTTCCGCGGCCGTGAAATGGCGCACCAGCACCTCGGCATGGAGCTGCTGCAAAAGGTCAAGGAAGAGTTCGACGAGCAGATGAAAGTCGAGCTCGAACCGAAACTGGAAGGCCGCCAGATGACGATGGTAATGTCACCGCGCTGAGGCACCAAATATCCATTTGCTCTCCGCCCTCCTGACAAAAGTCAGGATCCATGGCGATTGAGGTCCGTCTCAAACACTCCAGCCAGCCGCCATGGATGCCAACTTTCGTTGGCAAAGCGGGTTGAAGCGCAAAACAGAACATAATAAGAACAATCGTATCTGGAGTGATACATATGTTCTATGTCTACATCACGGCCAGTATGAAGAACGGGACGCTTTATATCGGCCAGACTGACGATATTCACCGGCGGGCTTGGCAGCACAAAACGGGTGCGGTGCCGGGCTTTGCCCGCAAGTATAAATGCCGGAGGCTTGTTTGGTATGCTGATTTTCCTACCCGCGACGAAGCGAGGACGCGTGAGCGGCAAATGAAAAATTGGCGCCGTGCGTGGAAGATTGAGTTGATCGAACAAGAGAACCCTGGCTGGCGTGATTTGATGGAAGATGAGTTTCCCATCGGAGCGCGGCATTATCGCCTCTCTCCGCCGTCCTGACGAAAGTCAGGATCCATGGCGGTTGAGGACCGTTACTCAAACATCTCAACCTACCGCCATGGGTGCCAACTTACGTTGGCAAAGCGGAGAATATTTGTGTGCTCACTTCACTGAATACTAAAGCTTGATTTCCGATCCCATTTGCGCTTAAACCCGCGCTTCCGCAGCAGCCGGGCCGAAAACGGCATGCCTGGTTGCTCTAAATGACTAACTTAAGAGCCCTCGCGCTCGACAGGAGATCGAAATGCCGAAGATGAAGACCAAGAAGGCCGCTGCAAAGCGGTTCAAGATCACGGCTTCCGGAAAACTGAAGCACGGTGTGGCCGGCAAGCGCCACCGCCTGATCAGCCACAACGGGAAATATATTCGCCAGAACCGCGGCACGGAAGTTGTCGCCAAGGCTGATACCCAGCGTGTCATCAAGAAGTTTCTGCCGAACGGCCTGAAATAGAGATCTGAACCGAATTTGTAGGAAGGAGCCTCCCCATGGCCCGTTCACGTAACAAGGTGCCAGCAAAGGCACGTCACAAGAAAATCCTGAAGGCCGCTAAAGGCTATCGCGGCGCGCGCTCGAAGCAGTTCCGCACCGCCACCGCAGCCGTCTGGAAAGCCGGCCAGTACGCCTATGTCGGCCGTAAAGTTAAGAAGCGCAGCTTCCGCAGCCTGTGGATCCAGCGCATCAATGCCGCTGTGCGCGAGCACGATGCGGACATGACCTATAGCCGTTTCATCGGTGGTCTCGGCAAAGCCGGGATCGAGATGGACCGCAAGGTGATGTCTGATCTGGCGATCAAAGAACCTGCCGCTTTTGGTGCCTTGGTGGAGAAAGCCAAGGCCGCCCTGGCGTAACGCCAGTTCACACCTTCGCCTTTCTCCGCTAATCCGACCGCTTCAAGCGGGGTCGGAACGGCCCCGTTTGTCTCCAAACAGACCAACGGGGCTTTTCATGTCCGACACATCCATCATCGAATCTGAAGCCCTTGAGGCGATCAATGGCGCAGCTGACCTGGCCGCGCTGGACGCCGTGCGTGTCGCCGAGCTCGGCAAGAAGGGCCGCGTGTCTGGCTTGATGAAGACGCTCGGTCAAATGAGCCCGGAACAGCGACAGGAAATGGGGCCGAAACTGAACGCCCTTAAAAACCGCGTCGCGGATGCTGTCGAAGCGCGCAAAGCCGTGTTGGAAGACGAAGCGCTGGAAGCGCAGCTGGCGACCGAGCATCTCGATATGACCCTGCCGCCGCGTCCAGAACATCGCGGCGCGCTGCACCCAGTGATGCAGGTCTTCGAAGAAGTCGCTGCGATTTTCGGTGATATGGGCTTTGCCGTCGCCGAAGGCCCAGACATCGAAGATGATTGGCACAATTTCACCGCGTTGAATTTCCCGGAAGGCCATCCGGCCCGCGAAACACACGATACATTCTTCATGGAAACACCGGATGGCGGTGACCCGAAGGTGCTGCGCACGCACACCTCACCCGTGCAGATTCGCACGATGATGAACCAGAAACCACCCATCCGGATCATCGCGCCGGGTCGCGTCTATCGCAATGACTGGGACGCCACGCACACGCCAATGTTCCACCAGGTCGAAGGCCTGGTGATCGAAAAGGGCATCCATATGGGCCACCTCAAAGGTTGCCTGATCGATTTCGTCAAAGCCTTCTTCGAGGTCGATGATGTCGAAGCTCGGTTCCGACCGCACTTTTTCCCGTTCACCGAGCCGAGCGCCGAGATGGACGTGAAGTACACCAAGAAGGGCGAAACAATCGAGATCGGCGCCGGTGACAGCTGGATGGAGATTCTGGGTTCCGGCATGGTCCACCCGAACGTGCTGCGCAATTGCGGCATTGATCCCGATGAATACCAGGGCTTTGCCTTTGGCATGGGGATCGATCGCCTGGCCATGCTGAAATATGGCATGCCGGACCTGCGCCCCTATTTCGAAGCCGATGCCGCGTGGACCCGTCACTATGGGTTCAAGCCATGGCTGACGCCAAGCATCAGCGGTGGCCTGAGCTAGTGGGCGAGGACGCAACATATCAAGGGCTGAAAACCTTCAAGTTTGGCGACAGCGCCGAACTGGCTGACCGACTGGCAGCGCTGGTCGTCGCTGGCGTCAAGACGGGCACCTGCTCAGCCGCCGTGCACGGCCCGGACGCCGAGATTGGGGAACGCCAGATTTGCCTGAACAGTTCGGGCCAGCCCGTTTGCGAGATCGAAACGATCGAGATGCAGACCCTGCCCTTCACCGCTGTGACGCCGGAAATGGCTGCGCTCGAAGGCGAAGGTGACTTGTCCTATCGGTACTGGCGCGAGGCGCACGAGGCCTATTACAAACGCGAAGGCACGTGGCAGCCAGACATGGACGTCATCTTCGAGACATTCCGCGTCACTCAGATTCTGGATCAACAATTCGCCGCGCAATCCGCGGCTGCGGTGGAGGCCGAGCGGGCCGAAGCCTTCGACAACGGTTATGATGCTTTGGGAGCGCCCCAATGAAATTCCCCCTTTCCTGGTTGAAAGACTATCTCGCCACCACCGCCACGCTTGATGAGCTGCTCGGCTACATGCTGAAAGCCGGCCTCGAGGTGGAAGAGGTCGAGAATCCGGCCGAGGACCTGAAAGCCTTCACGGTCTGCAAGGTCACCGACGCCAAGCCCCACCCCGACGCTGACAAGCTCCGCGTCTGCACCGTCGATACGGTTGACGGAGAAAAACAAATTGTCTGCGGCGCACCCAATGCCCGCGCTGGCATGACCGCAATTTACGCGCCGCTCGGCTCCTACATTCCAGGTCTCGACTTCAGCCTCGACAAGAAGCCGCGCAAGATCCGCGGCGTGGAAAGCCAGGGCATGATGTGCTCGACCAAGGAGCTGAATGCCGGCGACGATCATGATGGCATTGCCGATCTGGACAGCGATATTCCACTGGGCACCCCAGCCGCCGAAGCGCTGGGCCTCGATGATCCCGTGATCGACTTCGAAGTCACCCCGAACCGCCCGGACTGGCTGGGTGTCAAAGGCATTGCCCGTGACCTGGCTGCGGCGGGCGCGGGCGGATTTATCGACGATCCAGCGCGCAAGGTCGCAGGCGCGTATGACTGTCCGGTCAACATCGAGCTCGACAACCCTGAGGCTTGTCCCGTCTTCGCTGGCGCGCTGGTGCGTGGGGTGAAGAACGGTCCATCACCAGATTGGCTGCAATCCCGTTTGAAGTCGGTCGGCATCACGCCGAAATCGCTTTTGGTCGACGTCACCAACTATATCTCCCTGGATCGCGCACGCCCCTTGCACGCCTATGACGCCTCGAAACTGACCGGCGCCATTCGGGCCCGTCTCGGCCGCGCACATGAGGAATGCCACGCCCTGGATGGCAACACCTACAAGGTGACGCCAGACATGTGCGTGATTGCCGACGAAAGCGGCGTGATCGGTCTGGGCGGTGTGATGGGCGGTGAAAGCACGGCTGTCTCCGACGACACCACGGACGTGTTTATCGAAAGCGCCTGGTTCGATCCGTTGCGCACCGCACGGACAGGCCGCGCGACGGGCATTATCTCTGACGCGCGCTACCGGTTCGAGCGCGGTGTGGACCCTGAATCCTGTGTCGAAGGCGTGCGTCTCGCCGTCCGCCTGATTACCGAATATGGCGGCGGATCACCATCCAAGGTTAAGGTCGCGGGTGAAGCGCCGCGGCGGTCGTCACAGCTCGAATTCTTCAAGCGCGATGTCGCCCGCCTGACCGGACTCGACGTCAAACCCGCCAACATGAAGAAAACCATCAAGTCGCTCGGCTTCACGATTGAAGACACAGGCGAAACGTGGCTACTCAACGTGCCTAGCTGGCGCTTCGATATGGAGCAAAGCGCGGATATTGTTGAGGAAATTGCGCGACTGGAAGGCTATGACGCCCTCCCGACCCTGTCGCTTCCGACGGCGGACGGCGGCAAACGTGTCGTCACCACACCGATCCAGGATCGCATTCGCACGGCGCGCCGCACACTCGCTTCGCGCGGATTCCTGGAAACCGTGACGTGGAGCTTCATGCCAAAACAACAGGCGGCCCTATTTGGCGGCGGCGAGGATGTGCTGACGGTCGCCAATCCGGTCGCCAGCGAGCTTAATCAGATGCGCCCGAGTATTCTGGGCAATCTTGCCAGCGCGGCGCAGCGTGGCGCTGATCATGGCGAGCGCGAAATGCGCGTGTTCGAAGCGGGTCCGATCTATCTCGGCGACGGTCCGAAGGATCAGCGGTCTGTCATTTCCGCTTTGGTGCGCCCTGTCACCGCGCGCAACTGGCAGGATGTCGCTCCTTATGATGTCTACGCCGCGAAGGCCGATTTGTTCGCCGTACTGGACGCTCTCGGTCAACCTCCTGCCCGGTTCCAGGTCAGTGAGCCGCGCCAACCGCATTGGCACCCGGGCCAGGCGGCGTGCCTGAAACTTGGTCCGAAAGTCACCGTGGCGCATTTTGGAGCATTGCATCCGCGCGTGCTGAAAGCCTTGAGCGTCGATGGGCCGGTCTATGCGTTCGAGCTCAACCTCAACGCGTTGCCGCAGATGAAAGCGAAGACGACCAAGACCAAGCCAGTCTTGAACAAAGCCGATCTGACCCCGATCCGACGCGATTTCGCATTCCTGGTTTCGGACGACACGCCGGCCGGCGCGATCAGCAAAGCGGCGATGAGTGCCGACAAGGCGCTGATCACCAGCGTCGACACGTTCGACGTCTATCAAGGCCAAGGGATCGAGCCCGGACAGAAGTCAGTTGCGATTGAGGTGACGCTTCAGCCGCGGGGTGAAAACCTTAAAGATCAGGACATTGAGGCGATCTCGCAGAAAATCGTTGGGGCCGTCGCCAAAGCAACCGGCGGTGTGCTACGGGGATAAGCAATCTGAGGGAAAGATCGGCCATGGCCACGCATCACGTCGTTACTCAAGTCGGCATGCGCAAGAAACTTTACAGCCAGCTTGAGCCGGATGCGGGCAAACGAACCGGGCTGTCCGCCCTCAACATGTTCATCATCGCTCTGGTCCTGATCTCGTTTTTGGCCCTGGCGCTGGAAACCGAAGAGACACTGAGCCCGGCCTGGCATACCGGCATCCATTTTCTAAATATTGCGATCGTGACGATTTTCGCCATTGAGTATCTGGCGCGAGTCTGGGTCGCTGGAGAGAATCCGAAATATCGCGGCATACGAGGCCGCCTTCGGTACATGGCCACGCCCTATGCCATTGCCGATCTGATCGCGTTCCTGCCAGAGCTGTTATGGATGGTGCTGACCCCAGCCGGCGTTGGTGATGACGTCTTGATCGTGCTGCGCGTCTTGCGCCTGGCACGGCTGGTGAAACTCGCACGATTTGTCCCGGCCTTTGACGTCCTCGGCGCAACGGTAGAGCGAGCCGGGACGCAGCTACTGACCACGCTCGCAATGGCTCTGGCGTTGGTCTATATCTCGGCCGTCGCGCTGTATTTTGTGGAAGGCGTCGGCGGTCAGCAGCAAGAGAGTTTCGCCTCGATCCCGCGCGCACTGTGGTGGGCGATCGCGACCCTGACCACAGTCGGCTATGGCGATGTTTATCCGGTGACCCCGCTCGGGCGCCTGTTCGCCTCGGTGATTGCCCTCGCGGGAATTGGCGTCGTCGCCCTGCCCGCCGGCGTCTTTGCCAGTGCATTCTCGGACGAATTGCGCGAGCGCGAGATCCGCAAACTCAAGGAACGCGTCGAAGAGGTGGAAAGCGAAAACGAAGAGCTCGAAGCCGAGAATGAAGAGCTTGAAGCTGAGCTGCAAGGCGATGCCGGAGATGACCTGCCCAACGGCTGAGCCTGGTTGCTATGACACCAGTTTGAGTGCACGGGGCTGTTCCTGAACCAGGCGCGGACGGCCCAGCCAATAGCCTTGGATCGTGTCTGCGCCAAGCAAGGCAATGCGCCGCGCCGCCTGTTCGGTCTCGATCCCTTCCACACAGGATTCCAGGCCGAGCTGCTTGGCCAGGCGAATCGCCGCCAGCAGAATGCTCTTGCTCTGGGTGCTCTTGTCGGACTTGCGGACGAAGCTCTGGTCGATCTTCAACTTGTCGAGCGGCAGGGTGTCGAGCATAGACAGCGACGAATATCCGGTGCCGAAATCATCCAGTGCGATGGCAAAGCCGAGGTCGCGGGCCTGTTTCAGGATGGCAACGTTTCGATCGACGTTCCGGAACGCAACTTCTTCGGTAATCTCGATCGTGATCGAGTGCGGACGCGCTTCGTGACGATCAAGGATACGCAGCAATGATTCCAGGAAGTCCGAGGCGACGAGCTGGGCTGGCGACACATTGATGGCGAGCTTTTCGCGCGTCAGATCCAGGCAACCAAGCGCCTCATCCAGGGTCACCCACAAGATCTCGTTGAGCAGGCCAAGCTTTTCCGCGATCGGGATAAAATCTTTCGGGCTTGGGTCTCGCTCAAAGCCACTATTGGTCCAGCGGGTCAGCAGCTCATAGGCAACCACGTCAAGCGAATGGGCGTCAGCAATCGGCTGCACCGCAGCGCGGATCTGACCGTCCTTGATCGCTGACTTCAATTCCAGTTCCAAGGTTGAGCTGGCAATTGCAGCATTGTCGACAAGCGGGTTGAACTTGGCCCAATGAGTGTTCGCACTCTTGGCCCGGCGCATGGCAGTGTCAGCCGCACGAAGCAGACCGGAGAGCGATTGCTCGATCGTCAGACCGTCGGCATAGCCAATCGAGGCACCAATCGGAATAACGCCCGACTCCCAGCGCATGTCCTGTGTGATATGGGCGTGCAGCGTTTCAATCTGATGCTGCGTGGTGTCATCACAGGCCTGTTCGTCGAACAGGACCGCAAATTCGTCACCCCCAAGGCGCGCCGTCATCTGCACGTGCGGGACGTCACCGATCCGCTGCGCAACCTTGCACAGCACTTGATCACCGACCGCGTGACCATATTGATCGTTGAGCGGTTTGAAGTGATCGAGATCGATGAAAACGATGCAGATCTTGTCGCGATTGGGCCAGAGCGCCCGCAGATTATCCATGAAGGCGCGGCGGTTCATCAAGCCGGTCAGGCCATCGGTGGCCGCAAGCTCCTCTGTTTCGGAAACCAGGGCAAAGAGCTTCTCGTCTGCCTTCTCGCGGGCATAGGCCATCGCCGCGAACATGAAGATCGAAAAGGCTGACATCGACGCGATAATCAAGCTGAACAAGAGCTGGTCGCGCCCCGTAATCGCCGGCGTGAAATGGTGTACCGCATACTCGCTGACATAGACATACACGCACATGAACTGAACCGGCGCGACAATCAGAAGGCGCATGAAATTCACGCTCATCACGAACACCAACGGCACGATCATGATCACCGGAATATCAAAGGGCCTGGTATGCCCGTACCAGGCATCCGCGAAGAACTTCATCCAGAACACGCCGAACATGGCGAGAATGCCATTGTACAGGATGGTTCGAACATAAAAGTCCTTATGGGCACTGAGCGTAATCGTGCCCAGGATGACGGTATAGGTCGGGATGACGATGCGAACGAGCGCCGTGTCCTTGCCCGACACGAAATAGACTGAATAGACAAACGCCGCGAAACAAAGGCCCAGCACGCCGATCCAGTACGCGTGCGTCCGCGTCCGTTCCGACATGTCCAGTTCGGTGCCTAAAAAGGGTGCTTGTCCCGCAAACATAGACCGACGCTAGCAGGCTATGATGAAAATCCACTTCCGGTCGAATATCGAAATATTCTACACAAGGTAGTGATTTGTTATGACTTTTCCCAAGCGTTCAACGTCACCTAATTGGTCGCGCTGGCGTCAATCTGCATCCAGTCTTTGGCAGGCAAACCGTAAATCATGTCCATCACTTCGAACTGAATCCCGACCGGTTGGCGCGAATTTGAGTTCCACAACGCCACCACACCAGAATTTCGTTCCGGATCGAACAGGATCATCGAACGGTAACCATCGACCGCTCCGCGATGTCCGACCACCCGGTACCCTGCCTTGCCATACTTGTAGACGCGCCACCCGAGCGCATAGCGTGCGTCCCGCAAGTGGCCGCCATAACGACGGCTCATGCTCGACTGCTCCCGCCGCGTGTATATCCGTGGCGTGTGCAACTCGGTCAACGTTTCCGACGACAGAACCTCCGGCTCGAGCCCCATCTGCGCGCGCGCAAATCTGGCCAGATCGAGGATGGATCCGTTCACGCCGCCTGCCGCCGGCACGCGGTAATAGGATCGGTTTACCGTTCGCTTGACTGGCCGCGGATTCGCACGGCGTTTGCGGTGCGGCTCGGCCCAGGACGCAGCGCCAAGCAGAGCGTCGAGGCCAAAGCTTGCCTGGGCCATCCCCAGTGGCTCGAACAGTTCGATACGGACGACTTCTTCGAAATCCAGGCCTCGCACCGACGTGACCACTTCTGAAATCGCATCGAACGCGACGTTCTGATATGTGTGGCAATCGCCGACCGGGCACGTCCGGTTCAGTTTTCCGAGTGCGCGACGAATCTGCGCTGGATCACCGCCATCTTCAAGACGCGTATCGTAAGCATTGGGAACAATCCCGATCTTGTGTGAGAGCAGGTCATCCAACGTCCCGACTTTCTCGCCGCCCATTGGCAGGCGCAGAGAGGTCTTGAACTTGGCGATCGTGTCAGAGAGCGAAAGCTGACCCTTGGTCGCCATCTTGCCGACAGTGGTCGATGCCACACCCTTGGACAAGGACGCCCAACGAAACACGGTTGTGTCCGTGATCGGGTCGCCGCCAAGACGGGTCACGCCGTAACCTTCGGCGAACGTGATCTCGCCATCCTCGATCACGGCAACGGCGAGACCGACAATCGCGTCATCCTGGGCAAGCCGGGTCAGGCGTTCATCCAGTTTTTGATAATCAACAGGCGCTGCGAAAGCGTGCAGGCCAAACACCAGAAACAGCGCAAGGAAGCCAATGAGGCGAACTGCGAACATGGTCGCCTCCTAATCTTGTTTGGACCCTTCGTCCCCTTCGGCGACCACTTCATTGGCACCAAACACCCGGCCGTTCAGGACCGGCATCGCCGCGCCGTCCGGGTCAACCGGAGGCTGGACATCGTTGAAGCTCATCCGCACCCGCAATTCGGGCGCCTGATCGCTGTCTTCAAAGCTCTTATAGGCCGCCTCAATGAGGTCGGAAACATGTTGATCACGCGAGCGCGCCGTCGACCCGCCGAACATGATCGCGACGACGCGGCGTCCACGTCGCTTTGCGCTTGCCATCAGATTGAAGCCAGATGCACGTGTGTACCCTGTCTTGATCCCGTCAACGCCGGAAACTTTTCCGATCAGCTTGTTGTGGTTGCGATAATTGGCCCGGCCCCAGCTGAACTTGGTATTGGCAAAATAGCCGTAATAATCCGCATGATCTTCGAGCAATCGCTCGGCCAGGACCGACATGTCGCGTGCGGTTGAGAGCTGTTGCGCATTCGGCAGTCCAGACGCGTTCTTGAACACGGTGCTGGTCATGCCCATCGACTCCGCTTTGGCGGTCATCAAGGTGGCAAATCGCTGTTCCGTCCCGCCCAGGCGCTCCGCCACCACGACGGCAACGTCGTTCGCGGATTTGGTGATCAACGCGTTGATCGCATCCTTGGTCGTGATCGTGTTCCCCGCACGCAAACGCAGCGAAGAAGGAGGCTGACTGGCGGCTGCGCGAGACACCGGCAATCGCTCATATAGCTTCACCTCGCCGCTCTTCATCGCATCAAACAGCATGTAAAGCGTCATCGCCTTGGTCAGTGATGCCGGATAGCGCGGCGCGTCGGCATGGCGGGCATGCAATACCTCGTCTGTCTCGAGGTCGATCACGATAGAAGCGTATTTTTCGGCCGTGGCCGTTGATGTCATTCCAAGCGTCAGCAATGTCCCTGCGACGAGGGCGGACTTGAGAGCGAACGCGGGGAAATTGACGGCCATGCAGGGGTCTCCTTCAAGAGTTTACCCCGGCGTCCCGAGGAAACAGTAGGATCAATTCATAAGGTTAGCTAGAGGTAAATGCACATGGCATTTCTGTTAGGATTTGAAGGTGTTCTGTTACCAAGGTCCTAATTTTGTGCACTGCACAATTTTCTGTTGCATTAGCGAAATCTGCGCATATATTTCGCTGAGTAAACAACCGGAATTCGATCATGACATCTGCCTCCTCTTCGCCCTTCGCGTTTCCGTTCACGACGTTCAACTCAGAAGCACTTGCGAATTTCTTGCCAGATACCGATTCCATCGGGTCTGTGGCCCGTGGTGCAATGGAAGCCACGACGGAAAGCACGCGTGCGTCAGTAAAAGGCTTTCAGGATGCTGGCCAAACCATGATGGGTCATCTCAAGGATCAAATGGCCTTGTCAGTCGAAACCGGCAAGAAACTGTCTGAAGCTGATACGGTCTCCGATGCCATGACCATCCAAGCCGGATTTGTGAAGTCGGCGTTTGAAAACAACATCAAGAGCTTTGGCGAACTCTCCGAGGTCTATGCAGACACGATGCGTGCCGCATTCGCCCCACTCGCCAAGCAAGCCCGGAAAGCTGCGAAAAGCGCGAAACCGGCCTAGCAACGCGCGAGTCACCCCGAACGGGGACATCAGACTCAAGGTGAGCCGGACGTCATGTCCGGCTATTTTTTTGGCCTGACAAAGCAGGCGACTTCCGGCAAGCTGCGGGCATCATGAGCAATTTCATAACTTTCAAGTCTCTCAAGCGTCCGCCCAAACCAAACACGTGCCTGGCGGCGCCAGAGAATCACTGCCTGGCCTCGGTGCCTGATTTCACGCCGCCTGTCATGGCCATGACAGGGCGCGGACTGATGTCCCGGCTGAGCGAGCTCATTGCCCGCGAACGCCGGTGGGGAGAGGTCGAAACCGATGCTGAAGCCTTGCGCATCAAGTTCGTGGCGACGACGGGATTGATGCGGTTCAAGGATGACGTCGATATCGAAGTGATCCCGGTCTCGGAGGGCAAAGCCACGCTTGCCGTCTATTCCCGGTCCCGCGTTGGCTATTCCGACTTTGGCACCAATCGCAAACGCGTGAGGAACCTAATTAAGCGCCTGAACACAAATTGATCACTTTCTAGCTTGATCCTACGGCAACACAGCGTCAGTCTACACTTTCAGAAAGGAACGCTTATCTTCTAGGCCATGTCTATCAGAATCGACCGTATCACGCTCTCAGACCCCGACGGACCACAGGGCCCGATGGGACCTGATGGAGACGACGAAGGTGGTCTGGGTATCGCCACCAAAACCCGGGTCCGGACCAAGAAACCGAGCATGTATCGCGTGCTGATTCTGAATGACGACTACACGCCGATGGAATTCGTCGTGCTGATCCTGGAGCGTTTCTTCGCCAAAAGCCGCGAGCAGGCGACTCGAATTATGCTGCACGTCCATCAAAAGGGCGTGGGTGTCTGCGGTGTCTACACTTATGAAGTCGCCGAGACGAAAGTGGCGCAAGTGATGGACATGGCGCGGCGCAACGAACACCCGCTTCAATGCACGATGGAAAAAGAGGACTAGGAGACGAAACATGCCAAGCTTAACCCCTAGCCTAGAATCCGCCCTCGAACGCGCCCTCACCGCTGCCGGTGAGCGTCAGCATGAATATGCAACTTTGGAACACCTGCTATTGGCGCTGACCGATGATGAAGACGCCATTGAAGTGATGAGCGCCTGCAAGGTCGACATCGCTTCGCTGAAACAGGCGCTTGAACAATATATTGATGAAGACCTGTCCAGCCTGATCACCGATAATCCATCTGGCCGGGTGCAGCCGACCGCGGCCTTCCAGCGCGTGGTGCAGCGCGCCGTGCTGCACGTCGAAAGCTCTGGCCGCGACGAGGTTTCCGGTGCCAACATCCTGATCTCGATCTTCTCGGAGCGTGAAAGCCACGCGACCTATTTCCTGCAGGAACAGGACATGACCCGCTATGATGCGGTCAACTATGTCAGCCATGGCGTGTCCAAGGTGCCGGGCCAGAACCGCCCGACGACACCGCGCGGGGCCGAGCAGGAAGAGACACCGCCAAACGCGCCGCAGAGCGAGGCGCTGGATGCCTATTGCGTCAACCTCAATGAGAAGGCCAAGCAGGGCAAGATCGATCCGCTGATCGGTCGCCAGCTCGAGATTGAGCGCTGCATTGAAGTCCTGTGCCGCCGGGCCAAGAACAACCCGATCCTGGTCGGTGACCCGGGCGTCGGTAAAACCGCGATTGCCGAGGGCCTCGCCCGGATGATCGTCAATGGCGAAGTGCCTGAAATCCTCGACGATGCCGTGATCTGGGCGCTCGACATGGGCGCGCTGCTGGCCGGCACCCGCTATCGCGGCGATTTCGAAGAGCGCCTCAAAGCCGTCATGAAAGAAATTGGCGAGCAGGAAAAAGGCATTCTGTTCATTGATGAGATTCACACCATTATCGGCGCTGGCGCCACGTCAGGCGGCGCGATGGATGCGTCCAACCTGCTCAAGCCCGCGCTGCAGAATGGCGAAGTGCGTTGCATGGGCTCGACCACGTTCAAGGAATACAAGCAGCACTTTGAAAAAGACCGCGCCCTGTCGCGCCGGTTCCGCAAGATTGATGTGGTGGAACCGAATGTCGAAGACGCGGTGAAGATCCTGACCGGCCTGAAGTCCACATTCGAGGATTTCCACGGCCTGCGCTACACCAATGACGCGATCCGCTCGGCGGTGGAACTGTCAGCCCGTTACATGACCGACCGCAAATTGCCTGACAAGGCCATCGACGTGATCGATGAGGCCGGGGCGACCCAGTGGCTGGTCCCGGAAAGCAAGCGGCGCAAGACCATCGGGGTCAAGGAGATTGAGGCTATTGTCGCCAAGATTGCCCGCATCCCCCCCAAACAAGTGTCGAAGGACGATGCTCAGGCAATCAAGTCGCTGGAAGCCGATCTCAAGCGCGTGGTGTTTGGCCAGGATCAGGCCATCGATGCCCTGTCGAGTGCGATCAAGCTGTCCCGTGCCGGCCTGCGCGAACCGAACAAGCCAATCGGCTCTTACCTGTTCACCGGTCCGACCGGCGTCGGCAAGACCGAAGTGACGCGTCAGCTCGCTTCCATCCTGGGCGTCGAGCTGCACCGCTTCGACATGTCGGAATATATGGAGCGGCATTCGATCTCGCGCCTGATCGGCGCGCCTCCCGGCTATGTCGGATATGATGAAGGCGGCCTGCTCACTGATGCCGTCATGCAGCACCCGCACTCGGTCGTGCTGCTCGACGAGATCGAGAAGGCACATCCAGACCTGTTCAATGTCCTCCTGCAGGTGATGGACAATGGTACGCTGACAGATGCGAATGGCCGCAAGGTCGATTTCCGCAATGTCATACTGGTCATGACCACGAATGCTGGTGCCTCTGACGCCGCCAAGAACTCGATCGGCTTTGGCCGCGGGCGCAAGGATGACGAGCAGGAAGAGGCGCTGAAACGCCTGTTCACGCCGGAATTCCGCAACCGCCTCGACGCCGTCATCACCTTCGGTGGCCTGACGCCCGAGATTATCGAGCGTGTGGTCGAGAAGTTCGTGCTGCAGCTGGAAGTCCAGCTCGCTGACCGCAATGTCACGATCGAACTGGCCGCCGGCGCCCGCGACTGGCTGGCCAAGCGCGGCTTCGATGCCGAATTCGGCGCGCGGCCTCTGGCCCGCATCATTTCCGAGCATGTGAAGAAGCCAATGGCCGAGGAGCTACTGTTCGGCAAACTTGCCAAAGGCGGCACGGTGAAAATTGGCCACGACAAGAAGGCAGACGAGCTGACCTTCAAATATGTCGAGGACAAGCCCGCCAAGCGCAAACCGAAAACGCCCGGCAAAGGCAAGCCTGAGAAAGTCTGACCTGATCGTGACTCTCCACGCCCGCCCTCGTCCTTCGACAAGCTCAGGATGAGGGCTTCTGGGTATGAACGGATTGCTGGAGGGGGCGTTCGTTTACATGTTGGAATGCGCGGACGGGGCTTATTATGTCGGGTCTTATCGCGGCGTTGATTTAGACGTTCGCGTCGCAGAACATAACCTTGGCTATCGCAAGTCAGCCTGGACTTACCAGCGCCGCCCGGTCGAACTCGTTTGGGCCGAACACTTTTCCCGATCCGACGACGCCGTCGCATGCGAGCGACAGATCAAAGGCTGGTCACGCGCCAAAAAACGAGCGCTCATCATAGGTGACTATGCCGAGATCAGCCGATTATCGAAATCGAAATCAACCCAAAGGGATCCCTCATCCTGAGCCTGTCGAAGGACGTGGGATCCCGAGCGCTGACCTAAACCACAAACGCCCCTTCCCGCGCCACAGTCAGGTGCGGGACGCCGTCGCTGGTCTTGGTCCAGGATACGCCTTCCGGCGAGACATAGGCCGTGACGCGCTGACGATGGGATGAAAAGCTGTCCCATTCGACGACATCGACAGGTGCATCGAAATGCAGCGTGAGCTCGTACCCTGCCCCATCCTGCAGCTCGCGCACGGCGTGGACGCGGCCCGCGAAAGGCTGTTTCAGATAGGCGCCGCTGACGCGTTCACCGACCTGCCAGCAGGCGTCCGGCGCGTTCGACAGGCGCGCTGAGGCAGTGTTCCAGTCGCGAAAGCCCATATCGTGAGCGACTTGTTCAAGCGCAGCGCCATAGCTCAGCGCGCCATCGCTTTCGCGTTTCAGTTTGCGTGCCCGGGCCTTGGCCTGCACGCGGGTATAGATGTGCTGTGTCATCACAGTTACCTTCCACAAATCCATTGGGTCCTGCAAAGGGCGGGGCTCGCATTGCCGCCAGACCGGATGTGAAGAGGTCTGCGAAAAAGCCGGACGAACCGGGAGGTCTTCACCAGGGATGTTGCCATCCAGCGAGCGGCAGGCGCCTCAGCCGAGGCGGTGCCATACGCGAAACCGACCTGCGCGGTCAACTCTCATCCGCAAAAAAATCGCGTCAGGCCTGTTCCGGCTCGTCATTCATGATTTCCATCATCCGGTCATGGAGCTCGGCTTCCCAGGATTCAGCGCGTTCGCGGACGCGGGTGATATAGGCTTCATTCTCATGCGTCGGAATCTCGATGTCATAGACGTCGGCCACTTCAATCATCGATTGCTGGTCCATCTCATGGAACGCCATTTTCATCTCGTCCGCGGCTTCGCGCGGCACGCCCATCGCCTCGAACGCGGAGCGGCCGATGCGGAGCGAACTGTCATAGGTCTCGCGGATAATGTCGCGGCAGCCATGGGCCCAGAGTTCATACACATGATGGCGATCAACCGCACGGGCGATGATGTGCAGGTTTGGATACTTGCGCGCCGCATAAGAGACGAGCTCGGTGATCTGCTCCTTGTCATCAATCGTGACGATCAGCATCTTGGCCTTGTCGATCCCGGCGGCATGCAGCAGGTCCGGGCGCGTCGCGTCGCCGAAATAGGTATGGCTGACGCCGAACATTCTGAGCATATCGAGCTGTTTGGAGCTGTAATCGATCACGGTAGACGTGTAGCCGGCCGTGCGCAGCATGCGGTCGACAATCCCGCCAATCCGGCCGCGTCCGGCAATGATAATGCCATTGTCTTCGGTAATCTCGTCCGCCTCCCGCTCCTGACCGCGCGAATAGATCCCGGCGACAATCTGATCATACAGGATGAACAGGAGCGGCGTGATCAGCATCGACAGCGCCACCACCAGCAGCAGCTGGTCGGCAATCGGATCCGGCAGGATGCCATTGGCGGTGGTGAAGGAGAGCAGGACGAAACCGAACTCACCCGCCTGCGCCAAGGCCAGCGTGAACAGCCAGCGCTGGGCCCCGCGAATCTTGAAAATGGTCCCGAGCAGGAACAGCACCGTGGCCTTGAGCAGGATCAGACCCATAGTCATCGAGATGACAATGCCGAAATTGTCCGACAACAGGCCGAAATCGATGCTGGCGCCGACAGTGATGAAGAACAGGCCGAGCAGCAGACCGCGGAACGGATCGATGTCGGATTCCAGTTCGTGGCGATATTCCGAATTGGCCAGCACCACGCCGGCCAGGAAGGTCCCGAGCGCCGGGGACAGGCCGACCACGGTCATCAGCAGCGCGATGCCAATCACCATGAGCAGCGCCGTTGCGGTGAACAGCTCGCGCAGATTGGCGCTGGCGACGAAGCGGAAGACCGGCCGGGTCAGATAATTGCCGCCCAGAACCACAGCCGCAATCGCGCCGACCGTGACCAGCATGGTCTGCCAGCCATTCAAGCCCTCAACGATGCTGAGGCTGGCATGGTCGCCGCCTTCCGAGCCTGCAGTCAATTGCGCAACCTCTGGAAACGCCAATAGCGGCAATACAGCCAGCATCGGAATGACGGCGATGTCCTGGAACAGCAGGACCGAGAAGCCTGCTTGCCCGCCATCGCTTTTCATCAGGCCTTTTTCGTTCAGCGTCTGCAGCACGATTGCGGTCGAGGACAGGGCCAGGATCATGCCGATCACCAGGGCGATATTCCAGGGCTGGCCGAACGCCATGGCCACCGACATGACCAGGATCATGGTCAGCAGCACCTGCCCGCCGCCCAGCCCCATCAAGCGATTGCGCATCTGCCAGAGCAATTTTGGTTCAAGCTCCAGCCCGACCAGGAACAGCATCATGACGACACCGAACTCGGCAAAATGCTGGATCGCGATGACATCGACATGCAGCAGGCCAAGCAACGGGCTGATGCAAATCCCGGCGATGAGATAGCCAAGCACGGAGCCGAGCTTCAACCGGGTCGCGATTGGAACTGCAATGATCCCGGCACACAGAAGGATGAAGGCAAGAAGCAGAAAATCGGACATGGGAATCGCTCGGTTCGAAAAAGTGTTGAAGCGATATAGGTACATTTCGCGCGATTGCGAAAGCGATGGCGCACGCGCGTTGCGATCGACCTTTGCAGATGCTTGTTCTGCGCGCCAAATCTGATGTACAAATCTCCTCAAGCGTAGAGGAGGTGGCCCATGCTGAAATGGTTTTTTGGCATCCTGGTCGTGATTGGCGTTGGCGCTGCGGCCGCCTGGTGGTGGTTGAACCGGCCATTGCTCATCCGCCACCCGGACTTCGGCACGGATTGCACGCAACTCACCCAAGCGGCGAACCTCAATCAGAAAGTCGACTGCATTCGCGTCTGGTACGGCACCAATCGCGTGCTGGAGACGCGCGACCCGGCGCAGGTTTCCGGCCCCCAGGACGTGATCGCGGGCACCGCTGAAAGCAGCGACTCCCTGCGACTTGGCCGCGCCGATGTCTGGCTTCCAAAACTTGCTGAAGATGGCGGCACACGTGACCGCGGAGACACACCGCACATTCAAGGCGCACCGCCATCTGATGCAGACAAGCTTTCCGAGTACGTGTTCCTGACGCGAATCACGACGCACGGGCGTGACACGTTCAAAGCGACCCTGCAGGACGCGATCTATTATGAAGGCTCGGACGCGATCCTGCTCTTCGTGCACGGCTTCAATGTGACGTTCGACGAAGCCCTGGTTCGGGTCGCGCAGCTCTCGCACGACCTGTCGCGCGACGAGACCTACGATGTCGGCATCCCGGTTCTGTACAGCTGGCCGTCAGCCGGCGATGTCTCGCTGGACCACTATCGCGGGGATCGGGAGCGTTCGATTGGCGCCGCGCCTTATCTGGAACAATTCCTCGACCTGATCACTGAAGATCTCGACGTCAAGCGGATCAACATCATCGCGCATTCGATGGGCAACCGCGTGTTGACCAAGGCGCTGGAGGATTATGCGCGAGACTATCTCGTTCGGCACAATCGCGACGATCTCGAATTCCGGATCCTGCTGGTTGCAGCCGATGTCGAGCGCGACGTGTTCGATGCCGCAAACGGCGTGTTCGACAATCTCGATGCCAATGTGACGATCTACACGTCAGACACGGATCGCGCCTTGCACGTCTCCAATCTGGTCAACCAAAAGAAACGGCTCGGTGATACCGATACCGACAAGCCGTATATCCGCACAGCCCAGAATTATCAGACGATAGATGCAACGGCGGTCACGACCGAGCTGTTCGGCCTCGGGCACAGTTACTATTCCAACAATCCGACCATTCTCTGGGACATGATGTGCACCATTGGCGAGACCCGTCCTCAAGATCGCGCCCTCGAAGTGGCGCGCTATGGCGGTCAGCCCGATGGCGATCAGTATTTCCGGGTCAGCTCTGCGATCTCGCCAAACACTGAAGCCTGTACACTGCACAGATCCGCCTTTCCGGGTGGCGAAAGCGTGATCGCGGAGTCCGACGATACCGTGCCAGAGAAGCCGCGCGGATTGACGCTGCCGCCTGAACCGGAACCCATGCTTGAAGTTCAAGCCGCGCCGGACGCAACCACCATTTATGTTTCGGACTATCGCAACCTGGATCTCGCACCCTACCAGGCTGCCTTGCAGCAAGTTCTGGAACAGGAATCCGCGATCGAGACCATCACCATCCGCGCCTATCACGACACGGCAGGATCCGCGGCTGACAACCGCATCGAGACGGTGCGGTTTGCCAATGCGGTCCGCGACTGGTTCGTGGCTCAGGGCATAGATTCAGACCGGATCACCACGATCGGTTTCGGCGAAGCCGATCTCGCGATCGAGACTGGCGACGATGTGGAAGAAGCTCTCAATCGCCGGATTCTGATCGACGTCACGCTGGCAAACTAAGGCTGTTGAAGTTCCACCACCACGCGGAAGCCGACGGAGCGGTCGCGAACGGAACGACGATACCTGGCCCGATTTGCCGCGCGATGTTCGGCTGCGCCATGGCGCCAGGATCCGCCCCGGACAACCGGTTGGCGACAGCCGGATTGAGTCACCGCACTGCCATCGGTCGGCGCGTCGGCATAGTTGTTGACGTAGCAGTCGGCCACCCACTCTCGAACATTGCCGAGCATTCCTGAAACACCGAATGCATTCGCCGGGAGGTCATCCGTATCCGTCGCCGCGCCTCTGACGATGGCATCGCCTGAGAAGGTCGCACCCCACCAGTATGGCGTGTCGGTGCCTGCGCGCGCGACATATTCCCATTGCGCTTCGCTGGGCAGCGCATAGGCGCCGCCGCTGGTCTCGGAGATCCAGCCAACATATTGCATCACATCATCATAATTGACGCCGGTAACGGGCAAGCCGCCTTCGCCGCTCGCTTGCGGATCACGGCACGCTCCCGCATCGACGCAGCTTTGCCATTGCGCCCAGGTGACTTCCGTCGCGCTGATGGCAAAGGCCGGAACAGATACGTCGCGCTGCGGCCCTTCGTTTCCAGATCGGTTGGCTTCGGAATCGGCAGATCCCATCAGGAAGCTGCCGGCCGGAATGATCACCATTTCCGGACAACCATCGCAAGTTGGCGCGATCGGGTCGTTTGGCTTATCGATCGACGTGCCGCCTTCCCCGCCGCCATCGCCATTCATCATCTGCAGCCCGAACCAACCGCCCGCGCCAAGGACGAGCACCGCCGCGAGCAAAAGCGGCAACGGGCTACCGGACTTTTTCTTTTCATGTTTTGGGGACGGAGCCGCAGCTGCGGTCGGTTTGGCTTCTGGTTGCGGCGGTGCGGCCTCTGGGGCAGTGGCCTGAGCAACCGGCGCCGCTGGTGCAGCTGCGCCCAGTGCGGCCAGGCGATTGCGCGCCAGATCGGCATAGTGGCCGTTTTCATATCGCTTCAGGTAGGCTTCGAAGTCAGCTGGGTCGTCACCATCCTTGATCGAGGTCCAGAATACGGTCTCGATCGTTGCGTCATTGTTGCCCGTTGCTGTCGCAGGTGCATCGGCGGGGGTTGCCTCTGTCGCCTCGGCATTGTGTCGATCGATCGAGCGCTTGATATCGGCAACAAAATCTCCCCAACGCGCTTCGTTGCGATCGCCGCTCCATCCGATCAGGTCCGCGGTCTGGGTCAACTCGAACATGATCGGGCGGTCGGCATCTTCGATCATCGCCGGGACCAGTTCGCAGCTGCGCTGCCCAAGCGTCGCTTCGGCACGCACCCATTTCGACTTTACCGATGTTTGCGACCACAGAACCACGACGACGCTGGAGTCGCGCAGCATGTTTTCGGTCACTTCGTCATAGGTTTGCCCGGCGCGGAGGACCTTGTCCCACCAGACCGAAAAGCCCTCAGCTTCAAGCGCTTCGGCGATCACATGAGCAGTCGGTCGATCCGCCCTGCTATAGGATAGAAAAATGTCCGCCATCGTCCCCCGGTCTCACTTTTTATTATGGTTAATCGAACCTTGCCTTCAGCCATTGCACAAAATTGAGGCGATCCAAAGCGGAAGTTTCCGTCCGCGCACGCGATCGGCACGCCTCGAAAACTCGTTTTGATTCAGAAGCCAAGCACGATCTCTTCTTGCCAGCTCTGAACCCAGCGTGTTTTCTGTACGGGGACAACCAGCCGGGGACCAGTCTGAATGGCGTTTCGATTCAATGATGAATTGCTTCTCTCGGAGGAAGATCGTGCGTTGGCCGAAAAGTCGTTTCCAAACGTGTTTTTTGCGCTCGATCATCCTGACCTGCGCGAGGAATTTCAGCGCATCGACAAGTCCGCGGTAAGCGCCAAGAACCGGTCTCGGCGGATCGGCTGCGCCGCCCTGGTCTTTGCCACCCTTTCGCTCCTGACCTTTCCGTCCGAGCCCCTGATCAAGGGCATCTGGAGCTCGTCTCTCGAGCACGCGATCATGTTCCAGTACATGGCCATCGCTGGCGCTTGTTTCGGCATCCTTGCACTCATCTTCGGCAATATCGGGCTTGGTTTCGGCCGTGTGAAACGCCACTGGCTCATGAAACGACTGATTACGGAACGGCTGCGACAATGGCATGCGCAATATCTCGTCGCGCATTCAGCAGAGATCGCCGCTGTGGCTCATGACCCGGACCAGAGAGACGCCTGGCTGGAGCGCCGCGCGCTCAGCTTTCAGCGTTTCAAACGCAGCTTTATCGACCAGATTGCCAGCGAGTATATCAAGTACACACATGAATCCGCAGCCGCTTATTCAGGCCAGAGCGTCACCGACCCGAATTCCGACCATGCGTTCTGGATTGATGAATCCTGGGCCAAGACCGCCGCACAGAAGCCGGACAAGGTGCACCAAAACGCGCTGGATGAACTTTATCAGGCCATGCACGAGACCCGAATCCGGGGTCAGATCCAGTACACGAATTATGTGCTTTCTTCAGAAGGCAAGTTTTGGTCCTGCCCGGCCAAGCAACTGCACATTCTCGGCAATCTCAGTTACTTGCTCGTGGTGTTCGCCTTCGCTGCCAATTTCATCGCGCTGATCAGTGCGCTGTGGCCGCCCTTCCCGGTCAGCGCGTCAGTGTTAAGCTCGCTGGCGATTGCCTTTGCGATCCTGGCCGTCGGTGTCCGTGCGATGCTGGAGGGTCTGCGCCCACAACGCGAGACGCGGCGCATGCAGTTCTATGCCGCAGCCATCAGCCACGCCGATCACAGCTTCGATCGCGCGCGCTCTCACGCCAAGCGCGTCGCCGCAATGAGCATGCTGGAGCGGGCCTCCTATGATGAAATGATTGAGTTCATCTCGACCAATGAACGCGCCCGGTTTGTGCTCTAGCGCACACCGCAGGTCGCCAACACCTCATCATCCGCAGTCAATGCCTCGGCCACCCGATAAGGCGTATCGGTCGCCAGCAGCGTCAGGCCCGCTTCGGCGAGCTCCACAAATTCGCTCGGGTCGCCGTCGGCCCAATACTCGTCATCCAGTCTCTCACCCGGGCGTCCGAGTGTCCCGAAAGCAGTTTCGATGTCGCGGCTGGCAATCGCAGCGAAAGCGCGCGGATTCGGATTGCGAGTGCCCGTCCAGGCAATCACCTGATCGAAATTCACGCCAGCGGCTTCCAATTCGTCTTGATGGTCGCGGCTGTTGACGCCAGCGGTCATCATCAGATCTGGTGCGAGCCGGGCCACTTCGATCGCTTGCGCATCATCGTAAGTGATCAGGATGGCATTGGATTCGGCTTCAGCGGCGCGGATGTGCGAGATGATGTTGCGGAAACTGGTGGTCGGCTTCTTGTCGAGTTCGACAATCGCGCCGGTGCGCTTGGCCCAGATCAGGACATCACTCAACTTTGGTGCGGTAAACGCGGTGATCACGCCATCATTGTCGACCAGGTTCAGGCGCTGGATCGTGGCCCAGTCTGTGTCAGCAACGAAGCCGTCTCCGGTCGTTGTTCGCCCAAGGCTACGGTCATGCATCAGGAACAACACGCCATCGCGTGTCTCGGCGACGTCGATCTCATGCACCAGGATGCCTTTCTCAGCGCCGTATTGCATGGTTTCGATGGCGTTTTCCGGATAACCCGGCGCCGGCCCCGCGCGGTGCGAGGCGATGAGCAGGCCGCCGGTCTCGCGCACGCAGTCGAAGAAGTCCGGGAGTGGGCCGAAAGTCGGTGTGGTCGCTGCAGGGCCCCGTTCGGGCGCATCGGCGACCGCGGCATCCAATGGTTCAGACGAGACCGGAGGATCGAACTCCCCCGCCTCTTGCTGACAGGCCGCGAGCGCCGCCGCTGTCGATATCAGGAGCAATGGGAGGATACGTCGCATGGATTTCCACTTTCGATTCTTGCCGATCTCAGCTCGCCAACCTACAACATCCTTCAGACCCCGAAAGGGGTGAAAAGAATACAGTTTTACGGAGGATCATCGATGCAGGGCATCATGCAAGACTGGCAATTGACCAGCAACAAAATTCTGGAACACGCCAACCGCATCAATCCGACGCGCGAGATCATCACGCGGCGGGTCAGCGGCAACATTGTCCGGACGTCGTACTCAGAGCTCTACGACATGTCGAAACAGGTTTCTGGTGCCCTGATCGAAGGCGGCATCAGCCTTGGAGATCGCGTCGCGACGCTCGGCTGGAACTCGGCCCGCCACATGGCAGCGTGGTACGGCACAATGGGCATCGGGGCCGTATTGCACACGATCAATCCGCGCCTCCACCCTGATCAGATTGCCTGGATCGCCAATCACGCCGAAGACAAGGTACTGATCTTTGACACCACTTTCCTGCCCATCGTTGAGGCGGTGAAGGACAAGCTCGAAACCGTAAAGACATTCGTGATTTTCGCTGGCGCGGACGACATGCCGGATAACTCGCTCGGCGCGATTGCCTTTGATGACTGGATCGCCGGCAAGTCCCTCAGCGCCAGTTGGGGCGACTTCCCGGAAGAGACCGCCTGCGGCCTTTGCTATACGTCCGGCACCACGGGCAACCCGAAAGGCGTGCTCTATTCGCATCGCTCGAATGTGCTGCACACGCTGATCACAATGTCGAAGGACGCCATGGGTATGGGCGCAAATGACGTCGTCCTGCCTGTCGTTCCGATGTTCCACGCCAACGCCTGGGGCCTCGCCTTTGGCTGCCCGGCCACGGGTGCAAACATGGTCATGCCTGGTGCACAAATGGACGGCGCCAGCATCTATGAACTGCTCGACACCGAAAAAGTGACGATCACCGCCGCGGTGCCAACCGTCTGGCTCGGGCTGCTCACCTATCTGCGCGAGAACGACCTGAAGCTGCCACACCTGCGAAAGGTCCTGATCGGCGGTTCGGCCATTCCTGAAGCCATTCTACGTGCCTTCGAGACTGATTATGAAGTCGATGTGATCCACGCCTGGGGCATGACCGAAACCAGCCCGCTCGGCACGCTCGGCTCCCTGCCACCGCACTTGATGGATGCCGATATCGACACCCGAATGGCGCAGAAACTGAAGCAAGGGCGTCCGCCATTTGGCGTTGAACTGAAAATCGTCGACGATGAAAACAATGACTTGCCATGGGATGGCGAAACCTCTGGCCGTCTGGTGGTCCGTGGTCCGGCCATTGCGGGTGGATACTTCAAAGGCGATGGCGGCAACGTCCTGGACGAGAATGGCTATTTCGACACCGGGGATGTCGCCAACATGGACCAGTACGGAACCATGCAGATCACCGACCGGGCCAAGGATGTGATCAAATCTGGTGGCGAGTGGATCAGCTCGATCGATATCGAAAACATCGCGGTTGGACATGACAAGGTGGCGAATGCCGCCGCCATTGGTATCTATCACCCGAAATGGGATGAGCGTCCGCTTCTGATCATCCAGGCTGCGCCCGGCGAAGAACCAACCAAGGAAGAGATGCTGGCCCAACTGGAAGGCAAGATCGCCAAATGGTGGACGCCGGATGATGTCGCCTTCATCGACGAGATCCCGCTCGGTGCCACAGGCAAGATCAACAAGCTGAAATTGCGCGAAATCTTCAAAGATTACAAATTGCCGACGGCCTAGCCTCGCGACGAAAATCTGCAATCGAAACCCGGCTGGCGCCTTGTGCTCAGCCGGGTTTTCTTTGTGCAGCACATAAACGAGGTGTTCACGGCGCATCAACCTAAATTCGGCAAGCTCCAAAGTTAATCTTGTCTGCCTTAAACCAGACGTAATTTAACCTGAGACAGCGTTCGATGAGTCTGCTTCTGAGCCTCGCATTTCCTCTCGTCACCGGCGGTGGCCCGATGGACGCTGCGTTGCGCGCGACGGAGGCACCGGAGAGCCTTCGCGCCGCTTTTACGGTCGAGATGAGTACCAAGAAAGCCATGCGCGTGTTCACCTTCGATCCGCGTGAACCCGAAGGCAGGCGCTGGAAGCTGGCCATCGCGCGCGGCGAGGATGGTGATCTTGATCAGGCGGCAGCTGCCTGGGGCGCTGAAATCGCTCCTGATGGCCGGCTGTTCCCAGACGATCTGCGCGCCAGTTTCGGCGAAACGGTCTATGTCGATGACCTCGGACCAGCTTGGCGACTGAAGTTCCAGCATGCCCCGTCAGCCAATGATACGGCGCTCGATGTGTGGGCCACGCAACGTCTGCAGGCCGAAGCCTGGATGGAGCCCGTCAACGGCCGGTTCCTGCGTATCGACTATACATTACCACACCCCGTCCCCGGCCCCAAAGGCGGGCGGCTGACCAAATTCGAGCAAAGCTACTTGCTTGAAACAGAGCCCGAATGGGGTCTCACCTATGTCTCTCAATTTGCGTTGAATTTTGAAGCGAAAGCGGGTTTTCGGACCATACGCCAAGACTATACAGCCGTGATCACGGACGCGACTTTCTTTTTCGCCAGTCCAGAGCTGGAAGAGCATTTCGTGTCGGCGAATTCGGACATGGTCCGGCCACGCTGAATTTGCGCGCACAAGGGTGGTTGCGAATGGTTGGCGCGCAGTGTATGCAGCGCGCTTCTAATGGTTCGGTAGCTCAGCTGGTTAGAGCGCACGACTCATAATCGTGAGGTCGGGAGTTCAAGTCTCCCCCGAACCACCATTCCCCGCAAATCCCTGGATCAGGCGCTCACACGATGATCCGACTGTGCGTCAATCAAGGCGTCGGTTTGATCGACGATCCGGTCGAGCTCCGGCAGCGACATCCCGAACGACTGGCCGGCGCGCTGGAGCATCTTGTCGATGCGCTCGACGGTAGGTTTCCCCGCAGCAACGGCGCGCGCGAAAGATGACGGCGCGGTGAGGCGGCGCGATACCACAGCATAGTGCTTGTAGGGTACGAGATCTTCATCCTGTGCCCCGAAGCGCCGCACCAGGTCCAGGCTCCATTCATAGGTCTGCTGACTGGACGCCTTGTCCAAGTTCACGGCCGCGCCGATCGGAACAATGCTGCCATCAGGTTGCAGGCAGCGGCAATTGCCGGTCAGGAGCATTGGCCACTTGGACAGCGGTGCGTAAACAGATGGATGCGCGATCAGGCGTGCCAGCATCGTCTCGCCATTTTGACGATCAACCGCGATGTCATTCGCCAATTGCTCGAGCAGGGCCTGGTCTTGTGATCGTTCAAACGGTGCGACCTTGAAATTCGATCCCAAGGTCACGGTGAGTTCATTGGTCCTGGCGGGATTGCGGCGGACGGCTTGTGCGTCCGGACTTGCAGCGGTCACCAACGCCGGATCCAGATGTTGCCACGTATCCCACGCCAGGTACGCATCTTTCAAATCGCCCGCTCGAATGCCACCAAGCCGGTTCAGAAATGCTGGCGGCGGCGTGTTTGAGATCGAGAGCACCGGGATGCGCGCCGCGGCAATCCTGCGCACCAGCGCGGCAATTTCTGGCACGCCGAAATGAGGTTCGCTCATCGCCAATATGACGAGATCTGTGGTCGAGAGATCACATTCGGCGCCACTGACGCCGAGCGCACCAGACATGGACGTCCCATAAATAGCGGGAGCGCTGAGAACCTGCCCAGACGCGGAAAACGTCACTTTCGCGCCTGCATCGAGCAGCGCGCGTTGTTCGTCGGGTCGACAGATGACCGTCACATTGTGCCCGGCGGAGAGAGATCGCATCGCTGGCAGCAGGCCGTACGCTGCTCCCAGTACCACAATGTTCAAGGCTCGCATGTCAAATCCTTTCCGGTCTCAATCTTGGAGAGAAGGTTATCTTGGTTTCCGCCAGCCGGTTCACGCCGAGCGCGTTCAGAACCGGCCTGAATGCGCGGCCAACCATCACGCCAATCGCCAGCGCGATGACGATTTGAACGGCGGATGGAAGAAACGGCTGTGCAAACCGCTTCAAGATCAAAAGCGTGGTCCAGTGCGTCAGGTAGATCATCAGGGCCTGCGTCGAGACGCTTGCCAAAATCACCGACATTACCCGCGGCAAGCGCACTTCTGGAATGAGAACCGCAAGCACCAGGCTGCCAATCCACAACGGCTCAGTATGCACCTGATAGACGAAGGAAAACATGCAGAACTGCAGGACGGCGAGGCTGAAGGCGAGGCGTATTTTTGGCCAGTTGTCCGCCAATGCGAACACGCAGCCGATGGCTAGGAAGGGCATGATGGTGGTTGGAAACTGTTCCCAATACGTGCGTGTTCCCTGCGCCTCCGGACCATACCCGACCGCCAAGGCAAAAGTGCCAGCCATGATCGCATTCGAGGCCAGGAAGAAACTGAGGGCGCTGCGCCAGTGATCTTCGCGCAACCATCGAAACAGGCTGGGGATGGCCAATAGCGCGCCAATGATCACAAACATCTGCAGATAGACATGCAGAAACCAGAGCCAGACTTCCCGGCGCGCCGACGAGTCTCGTTGCAAGACCACTTCATCGATGAAAGAGGCCAGATTCTCGATTGGCAGGATCATGGCCAGGTGAGGCGGAATCCCGCGCAGCGAATTTTGTCCGTAAAGGAAGATCGACACGACCGCGAGCGGGATCGATAGTTTCACCACCATCGACCAGATCCGACCGGTCTTTCCGTCATTCAGTATGGCTGGCATTTGTATTTTGCCGAGCGCGAACCCTGCAAAGGCAAACAACATCACCGACGCGCCGGTCATGATCGGCAGGCCGGCGTGATGCATGACGATCAGCAGGATGGCCAGGCATCTGAGGACGATGAACGTGTCCAGCCGGTGCAGCTTGAACAGGGACCAACGCTCGGAAGATATTGGTGGTTCAGCCGCACGCAACTGAATGAGCGCTGAAATCGGGAGGAATTCCCAGTTCTGCGGCAGGTCATAGCCATGTTCCTCGAGCGCAAAACGCGCTTCCAGAAGACTGAGGCTGTCGGCACCGAGATCGACCAAAGAGTCGTCCCGCGATGGAGAAGACTGGCCCGTATACTTGGACAGGAGATCTGCAAGAAACCGTTCATCCGCATTGACGGGGGGCGCATTCGTGCGGCGTTGCTTCAGGTCATTGACTGCCAATTGAAGCGCCTTGCGATCGACCTTGCCGTTCGCAGTGAGCGGGAGAAACTCCACCACTGAAACATGTTTCGGAACCATGTAGGCCGGCAACCGCTGACGCAGTGAGTGCAAGACCTGCTCAGAGGCGACGCCTGAGCCATTGTCGGCGGCAAACAGATACAACCCTGAAGGTTCTTCTTGCGAGACCAGCACACAGGCCTGCTCTATCCCTGAAAGGGATTCTGCGGAGGCTTCGATCTCGACTGGGTCGATGCGATGCCCATTCAAGTTGAGCTGCGCGTCACGCCGCCCGAGAAAGTGCACGTCCCCCTCGGGTGATGTAAACCCGAGATCGCCGGTATGATGAACCCTGGATGGCACCGGTGATTGATGCCCAAGATGATTGACAGTGCCGACGACCGGATCGGCCATTTCAATGACAATTTCAGCAACGTCGAATGGCCCCACCGGATCGCCTGCCGTATCCAGCAAGCGGGCATTCGTCCACGGCAAATCGCGCCCCAAGGGGATAGAATCGCAAACCTCGCCGGGATGGATGCGATGAATCAGCGCTGCTTGCGGCGTTTCCGTCGCGCCGTATAGATTGAATTGTTGTGCGTCCTGTGCGCGGACATGCCAATCAAGAACCAAGTCCGGATTCAGCCGCGCTCCACCCCAGAAGATAGCCTGGACGCCCGGCGTCGCCCACTCTCGCGCGCCGATGCCGATCATCGTGCCCATTGCCGGGGTCAGATGAAGCACGCTAACGCCCGCTGTGCTGATCATGCGGCGCAAAGCGTCTGGATCCGTTAGCGCATCCGTACCAGGAATGGCCACGCTGCCGCCGTGCGAAAGTGGCAGGAACACATCGCGCAGAACCGGATCATGCGAGAGACCGGCCAACAACACTGTAACTGGTCGCTCGAGCCCGGCCTCGGAGACTTGCCACCTGGTGAAACGCTGCAATGTTCGATCCGAGTGAGAGACGCGTTTCGGCTGGCCTGTCGTTCCGGACGTGAACAGGTGATAGGCGACATCGCGCGGCGCAACCTCGGCGACGGTTGAAAGGTCCGGCCCAGCATCAGGTACAATCCAGACCAGCTCGTCGTCTGAGAAGCTCGACCGACCATTGTCGGCGCGGATCGCAATTTTCGCCTCGAGCATATCCATCATCAGGCGGATCCGCGCGACCGGATAAGCGCTATCGATCACTGCGAATGATCCACCTGCCGCCGACACGCCAAGCATGGCTGCGATCAAAGCCGGCCCTCTTTCGGCGAGGATCGGAACGGGCATTTCGCGGGTCACTCCAGCCGCGATGAGCGACCGCGCATACGCTTTCGCACGCTGCGCCAGCGCACCATAGGTCATCCGCTCCTGTTCAAACACGATTGCAAGATCTGCGGGTGCGGCTGCGGCATGTTCGAAGAATGCGTCATGCAAGGCGCGCATTGGGCTGGTTTCAGGCATCGGGCTTTCGATCGCGGTGTCGAACCGACCTCGAACTTGCGCCAACAACTCCCGACCGGAAGCGTGTGACTGTTCCATCGCAGCTTCAATGATTGCCGCTTGCAGCTGCAGGATATGCTGCGCACGCCGCTCACTGATCCGGTTCGGATTGTAGAACAGCCGGCCGTTCAGACGGCCGCCCTCTTCTGACCAGACCATGTTCAGATCATATTCGGTACGGCGGTCCAGGAACTCGCGCGGACCAACCGTCATGCCGTCGATTGCGATCCGCG
This sequence comes from Henriciella sp., assembly GCA_965228095.1. Taxonomy (GTDB): domain Bacteria; phylum Pseudomonadota; class Alphaproteobacteria; order Caulobacterales; family Hyphomonadaceae; genus Henriciella. The sequence goes on from OZ245793.1 coordinate 444,776, forward strand.
GCGCTGGCGGAAAATAGTTGATTGAGACGGTCGGTTGTTTCTCGTGCGAAATCGTGCGCTCCAGGATGGGCGCGTTCTCGAGCGCCAGGACCGCGTGCGTTCGATGGCCAAGATCCTGAACGAACGAGACAAAAGACGCATCTGGATCGAATCTGAGATTCAGCGGCAACGTGTTCGAACACGGTCCGACGATGGCATTCGAAATGCCATGGCGCTTGCGCCCTTCCGACTGAAAGAATGTTGCCAGCTCGCTGGTACCAGCTGCCCCTTTCAGCGACAGCGCATAGGCTGCGCTCAAGACGTTGAACCGCGTTGCCTCGCAGATGCGCGACAGCCGCTTCACGGTTTTGGATAAACCACCGAAGCTCTGTTCCACGAACACGCCTGATGCCTTTGACTGACCGTTTTCGGTCACATCCGGGAACAAACGCACGGAATTGGGAAGCGCCTCGACCAGGCGGGTGACTTCGAGATCCTGATCCGGAGCGTGCACAGAGTCAGGCGGGCGCACTGTCGCCAGCGGGGGCAGGTCCTGACCGCTATACAGCTTCAATAATTCACGATTCATGACCCCGCGGGAAATGCCGTCTGTAATCGCGTGATGTCCGGCAATCGTGAACCGCCAACTGTCGCCATAATCGGCGACGAGAAATCTGAGCAAGGATCCTGGCGTGCTCGGATCGACAGAATCGAAGATCAGCGGCACCGCCCAATCGCGAAAGGATGCAAGCGATGCATCGATCCATCGCGTCGTGCGCAGATTAATGACCGGGTGTTCCGAAACAACGGCATCGACGCGACGACCGTTCATCTTGAAATGTGTGCGCAACGCCTCATGGCGCAACAACAATTGCCGACAGGCCGACTCGAAATGATCTGCGTGAAATTTGCCAGAAACAGGATGCCCGAGCGCGATCATATAGGAGCCAGCGCCCGCGTTCTCCGCCAGGACATAGCGCGTTTCATTGCGGGTCGCCGCGCGTTCGGTGCATGCCGATTTCGCGCGCCAATTGCGCCATCTTGATTTGTTCAGCGTCTCCAACAAACTCGAGCCGCTCCTGTGTCTGAGCCGGTCTCGAATCGATGCATATTTCCTGCCAGACTGGCGAAGAACGCGCGCCGCCCTATTTTGGAGCTATGCTGACAAGCTCGGATTGCAGCGTTTGCAGCAGTTCGGCATCCGTCGCAGAGCCCCCCTCAAGCCCCTTCAAAGTGGCCGCAATACGGCCTGGCCGGGTGGTCGAGAACAAGACCGGCGCACCGCCCGTCACGACATGGTTGTGCTGCAGCAGTTTCGGTATCCATTGCGCAGGCGTTCGGAGATCGATGCCAAATTCCGTTTCGAAACGCGTCGCCAGATCGTCGCCTTGCGCAAGGCGGGCATTTACCGCCGGCAGGACGTGGCTCAGCGCACTGTGCGTGATGCGTTGGCAAGGCATGTCTATCGGAATCTCCGGCAATGGCGTCAACGCATCATGGGCATGCTGCACCACATCCAGACCGCGTGGGCGTGCAGTGAGAATACGATCGGTTTCAGCAAGCGTTGCCGCGCTGCCAAAGGCGCGGATTTTCCCGGCTTGTTTCAGAGCGTCCGCCCAAGCCAGGATGTCGTCGTTTTGAGTCTGTTCGACAGCGCATTCGTGCAGAAGCAGGATATCCAGATAATCCGTCCTGAGCGCCCGCAGAGATTTGTCAAAACTCGCCTTGAGCTGGGCCAGATTGAAAGCGCCGAAGACATGCTCGACGGGTAAAGGCTGCAATCCGATCAGACGCCGAACCTTGTTCTGCAAGCGTAGCGCTTTGCGTTCGGTCCACGGAATGATCCCGGCCTTACTTGTCAGGATGATCTGCTGGCGTTTGCTGGCGAAGGTTTCGCCAATTGCGAATTCGGACTCGCCGTCCCCGTAAAGTCTGGCTGTGTCGAAGTACCGAATGCCCTGTTCGAACGCCTCGTTCAACAGTTGCGCGGCGTTTTCGCGTTCACCGCCGACGCCGAGATGTGCGGTACCAAAGCCCAGCCAGGGCGCATGATTGGCTCCAATTTTTTCAAGTTCTGCTTGCAGATTGAACGCCGTCATTTGTTAAAGAATTCCCTTTCCGCCACGCTCCCGGATCGCGTGATCACAGGCACGTGCCGTTAGCGCCATGATGGTGAGGGTCGGGTTCTGAGCGCCTTGTGACGGGAAGGCGGCGCCATCAGTGACATAAAGGCCTTTTGCGTCCCAGCATTGATTGAAGGGATCCAGAACCGAGCTGTCGGGGTCCGCACCCATGCGCGCACCGCCGCACTCGTGCGCTGCCGTTCCAGGCGTCGCTGCAGTTTCATCAACACGAGTCAGCGTCGCCCCGACTTGATCTGCGAGTTCGCGAACCGCGTCGCGCTGGGCCTTAGCAAGCGCTTTTTCGTGCGTCCCATGGGCGCAGCGAATCTCCGGCACCGGAATGCCCCAGACATCAGTCTGCGACGCTGACAATTGGATCCTGTTTTCCGCACGCGGCAGCATTTCTCCGAATGAAACGACAGTAAAATAGGACTCCCCCGGGCGCCCCGACGCGCGGTAGACTTGCAAACCATATCCGCGTTTAGAACCGACTACGTCGCCGTCACGCTGATCAAATCGCGGCAGGTACACGCATCTCCCATCTTCCATTTCGACCGGTTCGTCGGGCAACGCACCGCCTTCGCCTTCCGCGCGAACGAGGACGTGGTCCATGATGTACCTGCCAAGCACACCCGACGATCCACCCAATCCTTCCGGGTGTTTTTCGGTCGCCGATAACATCAACAGGCGCACGCTTTCAAAGGCAGAGGCGCAAAGAAAGACCACATCAGCATTGGACGTCTGCGCCTGGCCTGATTTTGCCTCCAGCCACTCCACCCCCGAAACTTCGCCGCTTGCTTTGGTGACCAGGCGCTTGGCAATCGCGCCGCGGCGATAGGTGACGTGCGCATCGGTCGTGAGATCGTCTTGTGACAATGGCACTGAATAACGGCCAAGGACGCTTTTCGCGTTTGGCCAGCGCGCTATCAACTTGTCCTGCAATTCAACTTCCGAGGCGTTCGGTTCGATAGGCGTGCGGATATGACTATCCGGCAGGCAGGCCAAGCCATCTCTGGCGCCGGTCAGTGTCAGTTTTTTCTCGACGAATGTGTACCAGGGATCGATTTCGTCAGCGGTAATCGGCCAGGCGGCGCTATGACCGTCGGCGGGTTGCAACTCGTCGTCACTGAATCGGTAATATTGCCGACCGTGTCCTGGCACCGTCATGCGGCCACCCACCTGACGCGTTCGCAGCCAATCGAATGGCGCGTCGTCGTCTTGTGAGTAGGGATGGTCGACATCATCGACAAAGGCGTCAGGCATACGCTCCCACGCAAAGCAATTGGTTTGAACCGGCTGTCGCACACGGCCCAGGAGTTTCAGCGCCTGCCGTCCCTTCCAGATCAGTTTTTGCGGCAGAATCCTGATCGCCTTGGGGTTCGCCATCGCACTGACCAGCCAGGCCACCGACCGACGGAATGGTGCACGCCAAAATGGCGGTGTCTATCCGGCATCGAGCACCAGCACGTGCCAACCCGCATCGCGCAGAATCCGGGCAGCTAACCCGCCTGCGGCGCCAGCGCCGACGATAATCGCATCATATTTTTTCGGCTCGGATTGAAGTCCGGTGTCAGGCATGAATCGTGGTCACCCATTAGCTGCGTCACGGCAAGCAAAGCCTATGCCATGGTTTCGCGCTGTGAGCGATGCTGCCGTCAATGGCATTGTGACCCAATAGAAAAAGCCGCTCCGGCGACAGAGCGGCTTTTGCAATATTCGCTGCTGACAGCTCAGTATTTTACCGAACAACCATATGGCTTGGCGCTGGTTACGTCCGGGCTGGACCCGGCTGCAACCGCCGTCAGGGCTGCGGTGACATAATTGGTAGCGACGTCGATATCGCTGACCTTCGCCGACCGGATGGAATCAATAGCGCCTTGATAGGCCAGTTCGCCATCGCCTTCGATGACATACATGTGCGGCGTCGTTTTCGCATCATAAGCGCGTCCGATGTCGCCGCTCGGATCCAGGATCGTGTAAGACGGCGCTGCGTCCCGCTCAGCATTCTTGGCGATCGCAGCATCTGCTTCCAGGTACCCTTGTTTGCCCGGCGCTGACGAGATGACCTGTATCCAGACGATATCGTCCGCAATCGCGCCTGATTGCAGGGTCTGCATATTCTTCACCGGCTCGGCATAGTGCTTTTTGACGAATGGGCAGTCATGATTGGTCCATTCGAGCACAACCGTCTGGTTTGCGAAATCGGATAGGGAAATGACATCGCCGGACGCAGTCACAGCGTTACTGAAACCGGGCGCCGGTTCACCGCTGATCGGCGCAGCGTCCGCCGAAAAAGCGATCAAGGCACCGGCGGTCAACGCGACCGCTGTCGCCATGCCAGCCGCAAGGCCGATATTTCTACGTGTAAGGGTTTGCATATTGAGGCTCCGAATAAAGGCGTCGGTCAAATCCTAGCTCAGCCAGCCGCTTCGACAAGGTCCGTGACCAAGTCTATCGATAACAATTCCGGGAGCACCCGCGGGGATGTTTCGCCGGGCGCATACCACAGATACATTGGCACCCCGGCGCGGTTATGCTTTTGCAGCTCCAATGCGATGGTCTTGTCTCCATTGGTGAAATCAGCCACCAGGAACGCAACATTGCCGGCCGCAAAAGCCTCTGCCACGGGTTTGGTCTGCAGGGTTTGCAATTTGTTGGCCTGGCAGGTCACGCACCACTCCGCGGTAAAGTCGACGAAGACGGCACGGCCCTCAGCCGTGAGTTCAGCCACGCGCTCAGGCGACCACGCCTCAGTGTCATACTTGGCGGCATAGGCTTCGGTTGGGCCGTCTGCACCAATTGAGGTTCGGGCCTGCGCCAGCGGCCAGATCAGTCCCGCAGCGATGGCCAGACCTGCGAGTCCGCGCGCGAGATGCGCGGTGGTCTCGCTGGCCAGTCTGGCAATGATGATAAACGCCACGATCAGCCCGGCCAGCCAGAGCAGCCCAATCACGACTTCCATCGTGCTGGTCGCCGAGATCAGGCCGAAGACGGGGATGATGATGGCAAGGCCAAGCACCGAGAGAAGAATGGCCTTGGCGCCCTGCCCGGCTGATTTCAGTCCCCAGATGCCGAATGCGATCAGCGCCGCACCTGCGACCACCATCGCCGCCATGCGGTACCCGCCCAAGGCGCCGAGAACCGATAACAGCCATGCCGCGGTCAGGAACATCGGGAATGCGAAGACCTGTTTGAGCGTTTCCATCCAGGCACCCGGCTTCGGGATCATCTTCTGCAAGCCCGGCAGGAAACTCAGCGCCAGGAAAGGCAGAGCCATTCCGAGCCCCATGGTCAGCAAGACCAGAACCACATTTATCGCGGGTTGAGTCATCACCGCACCGAGCGCGGCACCGAGGAAGGGTCCGGTACATGGCGCGCCAACCACAGCCGCAAGCACGCCGGTGAAGAATGCACCTGCACTGCCTTGCCGCGCGGCAAGTCCCGACCCGACACTCTGCACCGATGTGCCAAGTTCAAACATGCCGAGCAACCACAGGCCGATGACAAATACGATCAGGATGAGCGCCGTAACCAGGATTGGACTCTGCAGCCAGAAGCCCCAGATGGCGATCCCGGTCGCCGCGCGAACACTCAAGATCGCCGCCGCCAGAGCGCCGAAACTGACCAGAACGCCCGCCGCATACCATAGGCCGTGCGCACGCGCCTCACCGGCGTTGCCATTCGCTGCAGACGCAACCACACCCATGGCCTTGATCGACAGGACAGGCAGAACGCATGGCATCAGATTGAGGATCAGTCCGCCAACCAGGGCAAACGCCATCAGGAATGGCAAACTCGCACCGCCGCCGCCAAGTACAGGCGTTCCACCACCCGCTGAACCACTGGTCGCGGAGAGCACAGAGCCAGCAGACGCCGTCAGCGCAACGGCTTGATCGCCGACTGCAACGACACCAGACAATGTGTCAGGAGCCGCAGCGCCCGGCGCGTCTGGTGTCAGTGTCAATTGCAGCCCGTCCGGCCCAAACGTCACCGGCTGATCCGCCGCGTGCTTGATCTCATGGCCGTTCGGAAAAAATCTGGCGTCGCCGCGCGCGCCAGCAAGTTGGTCGCCGGCGACGGACAGGACCCAGCCTTCGCCAGCTTTGGTGACAGAAGCCTGCCCGGTAAGGGCAGGCGGCACATCGGCCAGCGCTGCCTGAATCAGATCTGCGCCATACGTGTCTGGAATCTGGACGTCGCCAATGGACAGCATCAAGCGAATGTCGACGCTTTCCGGGATGCAGACATCTTCGCAAATCAGGTAATCGGCCACGCCGTCAAAGACCACAGGTCCTTCAATCTGTTCGGGCAAAGTGATCGCGAATGGCATCACCACCTGATCCGAATAGCCATAATCCATGATCTGGCCGGGCACGACGGGCAGAAGTTCCGGCAACGGCCATTCGAACGCACCAATGTTCTCCAGCGGAACATCGCCGGTTTCGCGCCAGGTGATCTCAGGCGGAATCCCCGCATCCCCGGCATTCAGCCAATAGACGTGCCATTTCGGATCGATCTCGAACGACAATCCAAACCACACGGTCTCGCCTGGAACGGCGAGCGATCGCTCGGCAACCAATTCAACCCGTGCATGACCACCATCAACCGGTTGTGCGGTTGCGGGCAATGCAATTGCGAAAGCGAGCAATACTGGCAGCGCCAGAATACGGATCAGGGACATATATCCATCCAAATCAAATCTTGCCGAGGGCATATCGAAACCGGTTTAACAGGAAAACCACCTCGCGAAGATGTGACCAGTTTCCACGCCGCCGGGCTCCGGCAACAAAAAAGGCGGCGCAATCGCGCCGCCTTGATCATTCGTTGGCTAATTCGCTTCAGGCGACCGGCGCGTCTGCCGCCGGCGCTGCGGCTCGGTCAGCCTGGGCCTTGGTCAGGGCGCGGGTGATCAAGCGCTGCCAGTTCAACAGCGAAATCATGTGCGCATAGATTGCGCCGAGCGCACCATTGCTGCGCAATTCCTTGAATTGCTCGTCGGTCAGCTCATTCAGCTTGTTCTCGTCGATCGCCCAGTAATCCGCGATCTTCTGCTGTTCGCCAACCGGATTACCCTGCTCATCGCGCGGCTGGAAGGCGACGGACTTTTGCTCGAACAGGTTCATGCGGCGAACAATCGCGACGAACTCTTCGGTTGCACGACGCTGGCGTTCGAATTCCTGGCAGAACTGAATGGCGTTCTGTGTGAAGCTGCTTGGTTCGCCGTTTTCAAACAATGGAATCTCAGGCTGAGAGCTGGTCACCATTGGTGCGTCGCGGTCGATGCACAGGAGCAGGCGGTCGCCATCATTGTCATTGGCAAACACGAACGGATAACGACGCGCAAATGCCGGTACATAGAAATCCTGTTCGGCCTGGCCATCGGCACGGACGAACAGGTTTTCGCCCGACCGCACGCCCATGGCGGCCACGGGGGTGAACTCTTCGCCGACAAAGATGATCGGATAGGCCGACGAGGTCATGCCAAACTCTGTCACGGTGACAGGAATGGCGTGAGCTTCGCGCAGGAACGCAAACGGTTCGTCGATCTTCTTGACGCCCAATCCGGCGTGTTGCTCAGGATTAAGTGGTTGAGGGTTCTTGTAGAACAGGACGTTACCCGTCAGTTCTGATGGTTGTGTGTTCGGTGTATTTTCCACGGGTCACTCCGCTTGGTAAGACTGGCGGGGTGTAACGGAAATGACCAAGGCCGACAACCGGAAGACTGGCAAGGAATGCAGCAATTGCAGATGTTTCATACTTCTCCAACGCGTTCTCGGATATCTGGAGCCATGATGCGCATTCAAATCCTGGCCGTTGCCGCCCTGTCGTCGATGATTTTCGCGACCCCGGCGGCATGTGGTCAGACCAATGATGGATCGCGTTCAACCCGGCGGGCGATCACGCAATCGCAGGCGATTGCCGCAGATTTCCTTCGCACCGAACTCGCCCTTTCTCCCGAGACGGCCAGCCGGCTCAATCTGGAAGATGAACTTGGACCAATGGCGACGTTCCGCCTCGACAATCACTCGCAAGCCGGATTTGAGCGCAGGCGACTGGTGCGGATCGAATTGCTGCAACGTCTGCGGCACCGTCCCAGACTGCCTGACGGCCATGCCCTGAACCGTGATCTCGCCGTCGCCGAAACCGCCCTTCTGGATCTCATATCGCTCGAGCAGCTTGGATATGGCCGGTTCGACTACCAGGACCCACGCCCGTACGCGCTCGACCCGTTCTCTGGCATCTGGATCGAGGGACCGACGCTGCTGGCATTCCGTCAGTCAATCAACTCGGTCGACGATGCGTCCGCGTTCGTCGCCCGGCTGCAAAGCCTCAGCGCCGCTGTCAGCGACACCAAACGCCGACTGATCGCAGATCGCGCTGCAGGATTGGAATTGCCGCGACCGCTGGCCGAGGAAACGCAGCGGCGCCTGCAGCGCCTGCTTGCGGAGGACGCCACGGCGCTCGACCTGCTGAGCACAACATTCACAGACCTGACACTCGACCTCAGCGATCTCGATGCAGAGCAGCGTGAACAGTTGCTGTTACTGGTCGATACGGAACTGACCGAACACCTGCGCCCGGCATTGAACGATCTGGCGACCACTGTGGCGACGATGGCCGGCGAAGCATCAGACCAGGCAGGTGTCTGGGCGCAACCAATGGGACAGGATCTGTTCCTTGGCATCCTCAAAGCTTCGACCGGCGAACCGATGATCACGGAACGCATGCACACGCGTCATCTGACGGACGTCGAAACCTTGGCCAGCGCACTCCGGCAATCACTGATTTTCCCTGTCGAAGACGGTGCGCCGGTGCCCGAACGTCCGGATACATTGGCCCTGCTGCTGCCCTGGTTCGAATCGCAGGTGACCATCCCGACTGAAGATGTCGTCGAAGGCGAAGCCCCGGTCGCCGAGATCATGGAGTCCCTGGCGCCGACGGCGGTCTGGTCCGAGATCATGGAGAACGCCGCATTTGACGCTCAGGCGCGAGCGGTCGCGACCTATCGCGATCTCTGGTCGACGCAGCCTTATCTGACCTGGCGCACGGAAGGCGACGGCGAGCTCCCGGCGTATCGTATCCTGACCGAGTATCCCGCAATTGATGCCGCGTGGCGGCTTTATGTCTGGACGCGCAGCGAAGCCGGGGCCGAGACACCTCCGCTGGAACAGGCCGCGCAACAGTCCATCCTTCTCATCCAGACCGCATTGGCGGCGGTGGACACGGGCCTGCATTTGGATCGCTGGTCAAAGGACGAAGCGCGCGACTATCTTGTCGAGCAGACGGGGTTGTCCGAGACAATCGCGGATACCCTCGTCCTGCGGATCATGGCTCGACCCGGATATCATACATCGGTGATGGCGGCTTATTATCGGCTGGAAACCCTGTCTGAGCGTGCGCGAGCGGTTCTGGGAGAACGATATTCAGAAACCGACTTTCAACGCACTCTGATCCAACCTGGTCCTCGCCCTCTAGACTTAATCGAAGTCGACGTTGAAGCGTGGTATGGTGCGCGCCTGGCGAATTAGGCGGCGAGCGCCAGTTCGGTTTGCGCATGCTCCAGGACCGGATTCAATCCGGCTTCAAGGTCTTGCAACGCTGCCGCGCGGTCGGCGGGATCTGTTTCGCGCATGATGAACACGGTTCGCGCACCATAGCGCTCGGCGTCCGCCCAGGCCCAGATCGGTTGCACATCATGTAAGCGACCGCGCAGCGTGGTCAGACGGACGACCCGCCATCCAAACGGCCCTTGTGCGGCAAACAATGCCAATCCGGCTTCCCGTGCCCATGGTGCGGACGGTGCCATTCGGACGAATGAATAAGCTTTGCCAGATTGCCCACGAAACTTGATCTCACGCATGTCTTGTTCTCCTTGTGTTCCAATATCTATATTCATCTTTTGTTCTCCTGCAAGAAATTTATCGTTAACAAGAGCTTAACGGATCTCGCCTTCTGTTTTGGCAACTGCAGTTTGCAGGCGACAAAGTTTACCTTGCGCGGCGGGTATTTTTGCACTATCTGCCTTTTGCTCACCCGTAGCATAAGGGTGGGGCGTGATGGGTTTCTCTCATTTCTGAAGCCGATTCTTGAATTGATGTTTCATCGCGCCCACATAATGCTCAGATTGAGCATAACAGGAGGCTGACATGGCAAGACTGATTGATTCCGGACCAGGCTGTCCGACCCCGACCCCGTTGCGCGCCGCGAATGCTGCGGAAGCGCGTGGCCTTGCTTATGATGATGACGTCAAGGCCAAGACGGATCACCTGTATCCTCTGGTCAATGATTTCATCACGCCGATGGAATGGCCCGCCGTCGCGCCATTGGTGGCAGCGATCAATGACCTCAAGGCGGAGAAGAATGCCGTCATTCTTGCTCACAATTACATGACCCCGGATATTTTCCGCCTGGTTGGTGACTTCCGAGGTGACAGCCTGCAACTGGCCCGCGAAGCAGCCAACGTCGACGCGGACATTATCGTACAGGCTGGCGTGCACTTCATGGCCGAGACGTCGAAAATCCTGGCGCCAAGCAAGACCGTGCTGATTTCCAGCCTGGAAGCCGGATGTTCGCTTGCCAGTTCGATTACGGGCGCGGACGTGCGCCTGATCAAGCAACGCTACCCGAATTATCCTGTGGTCACCTATGTGAACACGACGGCTGACGTGAAGGCCGAGTGCCATATTACCTGCACCAGCTCCAATGCGGCGCAGGTCGTCGAGGCCATCGCCAAGGAATGGAACACTGACACGGTTGTGTTGGTGCCAGACCAGTATCTCGCCAAGAACGTCGCGGCGCAGACGAAGATCCGTATCATCACATGGCCAGGCGCCTGCGAAGTGCACGAGCTGTTCAGCGCCGATGATGTTGAGGCCTTGCGCGAGGCCCACCCTGGCGTGGTCATCCTGGCGCACCCGGAGTGCCCGCCAGACGTACTCGAAGCCGCAGACTTTGCTGGCTCAACCGCTGCGCTTGCAAATTATGTCAAGGATGAAAGCCCGGCCAAAGTCGTGCTGCTGACGGAATGTTCCATGTCCGACAATGTCGCCACGGAGAATCCCGGCGTCGATTTCGTGCGTCCCTGCAATCTGTGCCCTCACATGAAACAGATCACGCTTGAGAACATTCTCGATTGCCTGACCGAAATGAAGCACGAAGTGACCATTGAAGAATCTGTTCGGGTGCAGGCGAAAGCGGCGATCGACGCCATGCTGGCCTTGCCAAAAATGGAAAATCCGCTGGCTTTCGAAACCGGTCTGAAACCGATGGAGATTGAGGTTTTTTCACCCAGTTGATGCCTTGTCGCCGCCACATCGCGGGGTAAGGTGAAATCTGGAGTGAGATGGAGGATGAGTTTATGGCGAAGCTTGTAACAGCCTTTTGCGCTGGTCTGTTGAGCCTGTGCCTCCTGCCCGCGTCTGCCGACACCAAGGATCCGAGCGATGTGCTCGGTTCCTGGAGTTTCCAGACCAAACCCTATCGCCAAGGCCAATGTCTGATGACCGGCACCATGCGCCTGACATCACACCCCGAAGATGGCCTGTACGACTGCGAACTCACAGCGGTCGAGGTGTGTTCCATGTGGGGCCGGTCCGTCGTCGAGCAAAAGTGCGAAGCCAGACGTTTTGGCAATCAGGTGTCGATCCGCTCGCAAATCACTCAAATGCTGGAAGCAAAACTGGAAGGCCTCGTTTACGTGCCGGACAATTTCAGCCTCACCGTCCAGGATCATTCGAGAATGTGGGGCGCATTGCTCTCGGCCGCGACTGCGCCGGTTGAGTTCAGACGCTCCGAAGACGGCATCTCATGATCAAGCAGGCAGCGGTTCTGATCTTTCTGCTGCTGCTTGCACGCCCCGCTGCTGCAGACATCAACATTGCCGGGCAATGGACGTTCAACGCCGATATTGCCAGCGAGTGCACGTTTGGCGGCAGCGCCCACCTGGAAAAAACCGGCGACAACACGTTCAAGGGTGAACTCACCGCGCGACAAAGCTGCACCAGCCTGCCCGAGGATTATCTGGTTCGACAGGATTGCCACGCGTCGGTGCTCGGCAATCAGCTCTCTGTACGGTGCCAGATCGTCGAATTCATCAACGGCTATGAAAGTCCGTTTTACATGCCCGACAATTTCACCCTGACGATACAGTCTGCGGCACGCATGCACGGCGCGCTGGTCAGCGCTGGTGGCGTCAGGCCAGCGGAATGGAAGAGAGCCGAAGGGGGCATTTCTTGACCACATCGACGGGGCGTCAGCCCGACAGATACTCCGCTCCTGCTGCGGCAGGCGATGCGCGCATATTGATCGTCGGGGCGGGTCTGGCAGGGCTGTTCCTGGCGCTCAGGCTGGCGCCGCGCCCGTGCACCATCATCTCACCGGCGCCATTGGGTCAGGCGGCCTCTTCGGCCTGGGCACAAGGCGGGCTGGCAGCGGCGCTTCACCCGCAAGACAGCCCCGAACAGCACGCCGCCGATACGGTCAAGGCCGGCGCCGGCCTGGTCGATCCGGCAATCGCGAAACTGATCGCCGAAGACGGCCCCAAGCGTGTCCGTGACCTGGTCGAACTTGGTGTGCCATTCGATCGCACGCCAGATGGCCAGCTTGCGCTCAGTCTCGAGGCCGCGCATTCGCATCCACGCGTCGCCCGCGTCGCCGGGGATCTTGCGGGCAAAGCCATCATGGGCGCACTGACCGCCGCTGTGAAAGCGGCAGGTCACATCGAAATTGTCGAACATGTTCGCGCCGTTGGCCTGCTGCAAGATGCGAACGGACGCATTGGCGGCGCCATCCTGAGGGATCGCCGTGGCCGCATCTCCACCTTTACCAGCCCCGAAACAGTGCTGTGCACCGGCGGCTCGGGCGGCTTGTTCCGGGTCACGACCAACCCGCCGCAAGCGCGCGGCGATGCGCTGGCCATGGCCTGGTCCGCAGGGGCCGTGATCGCAGACCCGGAATTCGTTCAGTTCCACCCCACGGCAATGGATGTCGGCCTCGACCCGTCGCCGCTCGCGACCGAGGCCTTGCGCGGCGAAGGGGCAACCCTGGTCGACGCCACCGGTGCACCGTTCATGTCGCGATATCATCCAGACGCAGAACTGGCGCCGCGCGACGAAGTGGCTCGTGCCATTCATACAGAACTGAGCAACGGTCGCCGCGTCTTTCTCGACACACGGGACGCCATTGGCGATCACATCAAGTCACACTTTCCAACCGTGTTCGCAGCTTGCATGGCTGCAGGGATCGACCCGCGCGCACAAACCATCCCGGTTGCGCCAGCCATGCACTATCATATGGGCGGCATTCTATCCGACACCTGGGGACGCTCCAGCCTGAACGGGCTCAGCGTATGTGGTGAATGTTCCAGCACCGGCGCACACGGGGCCAACCGCCTGGCGTCAAACTCACTGCTCGAAGCCGTGGTCATGGCGGCGCGGATTGCCGATCGCCTGCGCGAGGGTCATGTTGCCACGGCAGAAGCGAGCATTGGCGATGTTCCACACGATGTTCCCGACGAAGCCCTGCAGGCACTGCGCGGTGAAATGGCAGCCAAATGCGGCGTCGTCCGCCACGCACAGGGCCTGATCTCTGTGCTCGCTGAAATCGATCGACTGGAGGGGCAGTACGGTCCCGCGCGCGCGCTCATCGCAGCACGCCTGATCGCCGCTGGTGCGCTTAACCGGGAAGAAAGCCGCGGCGGCCACTATCGCAGCGATTTTGTCACCTCTGCCGCAGACGCAACCCGCACATTCGTGTCGCGTGACCGGCAATCATCCCCTGCCCTGGAACCCGCCTCATGAGCTTCATTTCTCCGCCGCCCCTTCCTGATATCATTCTCGATCCGATCGTTCGCCTGGCCCTGGCGGAGGACCTGGGGCGCGCAGGCGATCTGACCACTGACGCGACAATCAAACCTGGCACGCAGCTGACCGCGCATATTCGGGCCAGGAAGGTTGGACGCCTCGCCGGGATGGATGCCGCGCGCTATGCGCTAAAGCTGGTCGACGCCGAGGTTGCGCTGGACGAGCACAAAGCGGACGGCGATGAAATTGCACCAGGCGACACCATCGCGGTGATGACCGGCAGCGCCCGTTCGGTCCTGATCGCAGAGCGCACGATGCTGAATTTTCTTGGCCGCCTGTCTGGAATCGCCACGCTGACCAGCGCCTTTGCCGACAAAATCGCGCACACCAAGGCCACGATCGTGTGCACGCGCAAAACCACGCCTGGTCATCGCGCCGTCGAAAAACGCGCGGTTCGCTGCGGCGGCGGGACGTCTCACCGATACGGGCTGGATGATGCCATTCTGATCAAGGATAATCACATCGCCGCTTCCGGATCGATCGCTGAAGCGCTCCAGCGCGCGCACGCCTATGCCGGTCATCTCCGGATGATCGAAATTGAAGTCGATACGCTCGATCAGTTGGCCGAAGCCCTTCCACACAAGCCGCACGCCGTGTTGCTCGACAATATGGAACCCGACCTCCTTCGCGACGCCGTTGCGATGATTGACGGACGCTGCCTGGCCGAAGCCAGCGGCGGAATCACACTCGAAACCGTTGCCGCAAAAGCCGAAACCGGCGTCGATTATATCTCGTCGGGCGCTTTGACTCACTCGGCGTCAAATCTTGACCTCGGTCTGGATATCCTCTGACCTGTCACGAAACAGGATTTGTCAGGAGGAAACCATGAGCGCCGCGAACGGACGCAAGTCCATCTTTATCACCGGAGCGGCCTCCGGAATTGGAGCCGAAACCGCGCGACTGTTTCAATCGCGAGGATGGTTTTGCGGGCTCTACGATATCAATGCAGCCGGTCTGAAGGATGTGGCAAACGAGCTTGGCGCCGAGAATTGCCACGTTGCGACGCTGGACGTGACAAAGCGCGCCGATTGGGCCAGCGCCATGTCCGGGTTTAGCGACGCCACCAATGGCAAGATGGACGTGTTGTTCAACAATGCCGGGATCGGCCGCCACGGCTGGTTCGAAGACATCGAACCGGAAGAATCTGATCTTGTCGTCGACGTGAACGTAAAAGGCGTCATCAATGGCGTCTATGCCGCCTTGCCTCTGCTCAAGGAAACAACCGGTTCGCGCATCGTGAATACGGCCTCGACCGCAGGGATTGTCGGGTCGCCGCGCCTGGCCGTCTACTCGGCGACCAAGTTCGCCGTGCGGGGCCTGACCGAAGCCCTCGACGTCGAGCTGTCGGGCCTGGGCATTCGTTGCACCAGTCTGATGCCCTGGTTCATCGACACGCCGATTCTCGACATGGGCGCGACCGAAGGGTCGAACGTCAAGATGGCGGACGAGATTCGCGAGCAAGGGCAGGATGTCTACCCTGTCTCACTTGCTGCCGAAACGGCCTGGGAAGCCGCGCATGGCAAGGACGTCCACTACATGGCCGGCAAACGCGCCAAACAGGCACGCTTTGCCGCCCGGTTCCTGCCGGGGCGGATCAAAAAGCAAATCATGGACGGGCTACCGGAGCGCGACTAACGCGGTCTAGCCACCAATGGCTGCGTCGTTCAGATCTTCGGTCTGAACCGCATCGAGCGCCTTGGTGTTCAGGGACGCAACCGTGACTTCAGCCGTCTCTGGCGCGTCAGTGGTGGTCACGACGTCCGGCGCGGATTTGACGGCAGCGTCCGCCGGCACAATTGTCTTCACCCCTGCCCGGCGCTGTGCCAGACGGGCGGCTTGACGGGCCGATGCCACGGACCATTCGCTGCCACGTGGGAAGCGATAGAAAATGTGTGTGCCGATCTTGTTGGTGCGGATCAGGCCTGAATTCCAGACGGGATTGACATACGTGGCATGATAATGCGTCGCGCCGCCAGTCTGGCCTTCATTCAGATCCATCATGACGTGCGCCGCGATGGACTGGGCCTTGTCCCATTTCACGCCGCGCGGCTTTTTGCTCATCGCGCCGTCGCATGTGAACGTGAACTGGCAACCCGTCGTGCGGGTCGCCCCCTGATAGACGACATCGCAAATCGAATTTGGATAGCGATGGTCATTGACGCGATTGACGATCACCTCGGCGACGCCGAGCTGGCCTTCATAGGACTCGCTGCGGGCTTCGTAATAGATTGCGGTGGCGAGGCATTCCGTCTGACGCAGCATGTTTTCCGCTTCCAGACGCTTCGGCACCTCAAGCGCCACGACGCTTCGGACAGCGGCCTCGTCGCGGTCATAGGCCGCATAGCGGCTCAGGGCCGAGCTCGGGTCGCGTTGCAGCGAGTATTCCACCGTGCGCAACCAGTCATGGCTCAGCAGCTCCGAGCGATCCGTCAGCGCAGAGGTGACTTCAATCTCTTCGTGGCGGATTTCGGCAAGCTGAACGCTGCGGTCGCGAAATTGCTCTTCGTTCTGCTGGTCAGCGTTGACGCCGGCAATCAATGGCATGGCCAGAACAAACGCACCGAAGCAGGACACGCCCAGCGCCCCCTGCATGAATTTCTTTCGCTGATGGGCCGATGTCTGCGCCTTCCACCAGCGCTGTACACGCGCGGTCACTGAAGCGCCCGTCATCGGGTTTTTGGTAACTTCCGTCATCGTCGTCTTTTTTCCCACCAAGTTCGCAGTTTCTTCCGTCCTGCAAACTCCAAACCAATTCCTTCTATGGCGGCGTTTTCTGCCGTCCTGGATTACGTTGTCGAGTGCTGCATATTTCGTCGCGGCCTAGAAAATCAATTCTATTTATCGTTACATTTCACACATTTCTGATGGTGGATTTGACCTGAATGTGCGGTGAATTTACGAGAAATTCGACTGGACCGGGCTTAACCATCCGGATTCATTACAGAATCAAGGATTGGTTAACTTCCGTAAACCGTTACCCGCACGCCAGAGTTGTTGCGTTCAAGCCACACTTCTGAACATCACAATTTATTGCGAATTCGGAACAAATTACCCCAAATCGGGACTCAATCGCCGTTATTCAGCACCGCGTGTGCTGCCGCCAGACGCGCAATTGGCACCCGATAGGGCGAACAGGACACGTAATCCAGGCCTATTTTGTGACAGAAAATGACCGAGGCTGGGTCACCACCATGCTCGCCGCAAATCCCCAATTTGATCGCTGAACGGGTCGCACGACCGCGTTCGGTGGCGAGCTTTACGAGTTCACCGACACCGTCCTGGTCAATCGTCACGAATGGATCTTTCTCATAGATCCCCTGCTCTTCATATGACCCCAGGAATCGGCCCGCATCGTCGCGCGAAATGCCGAGCGTGGTCTGGGTCAAGTCATTCGTCCCGAACGAGAAGAATTCTGCGGTCTCAGCAATCTGACCAGCGCGCAAGGCAGCGCGCGGCAATTCGATCATGGTGCCGACCAGATAATCGAGCGCGGTGCCGGATTCGCTGAACACCGCTTGTGCCGCCTCATCGACGACCGCTTTCAGGATGTCCAGTTCCTTGCGCGTTCCGACCAGCGGAATCATGACTTCCGGCACGGGCTTGGTGCCGGTGTCCTTGGCCACTTGCACCGCGGCCTCGAAAATGGCCCGCGCCTGCATGGCGTAGATTTCAGGATAGGTGATGCCGAGACGGCAGCCGCGGTGGCCAAGCATTGGATTGCTCTCATGCAGGGCGTCAGCCTGGGCTTTCAGCGCCTTCAGGTCCATGCCGGACGAGGTCGCGACTTCCTGCATCTCAGCCGCGGAGTGCGGCATGAATTCGTGCAATGGCGGATCGAGTAGCCGGATCGTGCAGGGTTGTTCACCCATGATCCGGAAGATCTCTTCAAAGTCAGACCGCTGCATCGGTAACAGTTTCTCCAGCGCCGCTTCGCGTCCATCCTTGGTCTCGGCCAGGATCATGCTGCGCACGACCGGGATCCGGTCGGCGTCAAAGAACATATGCTCGGTGCGGCACAGGCCGATCCCTTCGGCGCCGAACTCTTTGGCGACTTTGACGTCAGCGGGCGTCTCGGCATTGGTGCGAACGTTGAGTTTGCGGATCTTGTCGGCCCAACCCATCAGCACGCCGAAATCACCCGACAGGTCCGGCTGCTGCATCTCGACCTCGCCGAACAGGACCTCACCCTCGGCACCGTCGACGGTGATGATCTCACCTTTTTTCACCTCGCGCCCCCCGACGCGGAACACGCCTGCTTCAGCATCGATCTGCAAGCTGCCAGCGCCGCAGACGCACGGTCGACCCATGCCGCGGGCGACCACAGCTGCGTGCGAAGTCATGCCGCCGCGGGCGGTCACGATCGCACGTGCCGCGTGCATGCCGTGAATGTCTTCCGGACTGGTCTCGACCCGCACCAGGATCACCGCCCGTCCGGCTTCGGCCAGGTGGGCCGCTTCATTGGAATCGAACACGACCTGGCCAACGGCAGCGCCCGGGCTTGCGGGCAGGCCTTTGACCACGACATCGCGAGTCGCATTTGGTGAAATGGTCGGGTGCAACAGTTGATCGAGCTGTGCTGGTTCCAGCCGCAGGATCGCTTCTTCCTCGCTGATCAGGCCTTCCTTGGCCATATCTACGGCGATCTTCAGGGCCGCAGCGGCGGTGCGTTTGCCATTGCGCGTCTGCAGCATATAGAGCGTGCCGTCTTCGACGGTGAACTCGATGTCCTGCATGTCGCGGTAATGCGCCTCAAGCGTGTCCGCGACGTCGGTCAGCTGCTTGTAGACTGCCGGCATCACTTCCTCGAGCGGCGCTTCATCAGATTTCAACTCATCGGCGCGAGCCCGGCTGATCGGCGCTGGTGTGCGGATGCCAGCCACCACGTCTTCGCCCTGCGCATTGGTCAGGAACTCGCCATAGAAAGTATTGCCGCCCGTCGATGGATCGCGGGTGAAGGCGACGCCCGTGGCAGAGGTCTCACCCATATTGCCGAACACCATGGACTGGACATTGACGGCAGTGCCCCATTCGGCCGGGATGTCATTCAGCTTGCGATACAGGATCGCGCGATCATTCATCCACGAGCCGAACACGGCGCCAATCGCGCCCCAGAGCTGTTCGCGGGCATCATCCGGGAAGGGCTTGCCGAGTTTTTCCTGCACCGCGTCCTTGTACTGCCCGACAATGGTCTTCCAGTCGCCAGCTTCCATTTCGGTGTCGAGCTCGAAACCCTGGCTGTCCTTGTAATCGTCGAGAATGTATTCGAACGTGTCGTGGCGCAGACCGAGCACGACATTGGAATACATCTGGATGAAGCGGCGATAGCTGTCATAGGCGAAGCGCTCGCCGGCCTTCGCAGCGAGGCCCTGAACGGTGACTTCCGACAGGCCGAGATTGAGCACGGTGTCCATCATCCCCGGCATCGAGGCGCGGGCGCCAGAGCGGACCGAAACCAGCAGCGGATTATTGGCATCGCCAAAAATCTTGCCGGTCTTGTCTTCGAGACCGGCAAGCGCCTGATCGACCTGTGCCTGCAAGCCGTCAGGGTAGGATTCGTCGAGATCGTAATAGGCCGTGCAAACGTCAGTGGTCAGCGTAAATCCGGGCGGGACGGGCAGGCCGAGGCTCGCCATTTCTGCGAGGTTCGCGCCTTTTCCGCCCAGCAGGTTCTTCATGGCAGCACTGCCATCAGAGCTGCCACCACCGAACGAATAGACCCATTTGGTCTCTGCGGTTGCGCCATCACCCATTGTCCGTACTCCTCGATTCCCGCTCGGAACGCGCCGACATCTCTGCCGAGACTCTGTGCGAAAGCCAAGCGCCATGGTTGGCGCTTAGAATCAAGTCATTATTTCGTCTGACTTCGCTGTCATCGAACAAACTTGCCAAAATTCGATGCGCGCCTTCTCATTTTGGAAAAATCTTGTTGCTGCGCTGCAACATAAACAGAACCCAACAGACCTGCTCAGACCGCGTTCAGGGACGGTCTCGCACAATCGTGAAACGTTTTTGAGATGTAACGATAAGGACGCGGCTTAGAATCACGGCACAATGCGCGCTTAGAAAGGCTGGGCTAATGTTAAAACTGAGACTGCGGGATATCGTATCCCTGAACACTTTCGCAGTGCTGAGCGCTGTCGTCCTCTGCGTCGTTCTCGTCACCGACCCCGCACTGCTGGGCTGATCAGCCCTCGATCTTGCTGAAATCGGCGACGGTTCCGATCGCTTCTCGCATCATGTTGAGCAGGTTCAGGCGGTTTTCGCGTGTTCCGGCATCGTCGGCGTTCACCATCACACTGTCAGGCCCATCGAAGAACGCATCGACTGGTGCGCGCAAGTTGGCGAGTGCAGACATAGCACCGGCGAAGTCTTCTTGTTCGAGCGCTGCCTTGGCCTTGTCCGTGCTGGCGGTAATCGCAGCATAAAGCGCTTTCTCGGCCTTGGCATCGAGCTTCCCGGCCGCCACCGCACCGTCAAAGGCCCGTTTGTCCTTCTTCTCTTCGGCGCGGAGAATGTTGGCAGCGCGCTTGTAACCGGCCAGCAAGTTGGCCCCGTCTTCACTGCCGAGGAACGCACCGAGCGCTTCGACGCGCTTGACGATCAGGACCAGGTCATCCTCACCGAGCGCAAACACGGCATCGATCAGGTCGTGACGCTGCCCCTGATCGCGGAGATATTGCTTGAGACGATCCGCGAAGAAGGCGGCAAGGTCGTTGACGTCGGCTTTGGCCCCGTTGGCTTCAAAATTCCCCAGCTCCGCGGTCGAACGGATCGGCAACCGCACGCCATTCTCCAGAACGATCCGCACCACACCCAGAGCTGCACGGCGTAGCGCGAACGGATCCTTCGACCCGGTCGGCTTCTCATCAATCGCCCAGAAGCCGACCAAAGTGTCGAGCTTGTCGGCCAGCGCCACAGCAAGACTCACTGGCTCTGACGGCACCGCATCGGACGGGCCTTGCGGCTTGTAATGGTCGCGCACAGCGTCGGCGATGCGGGCATCCTCGCCCGCCTCAATCGCGTAATAGCGCCCCATCACGCCTTGCAATTCCGGGAACTCATAGACCATTTCCGAAACCAGGTCGGCTTTGGCGCGGCGCGCTGCACGCTCCGCCAGATCCGCATCCGCCCCCACCTTCGGGGCCAGTTCACGGGCCAGTGCCGCAACTCGCTCGACCTTGTCTGCGACGGTGCCCAGCTCTTTCTTGAAGTCGATCTTTCCGAGCTTCGGCGCCATCGCCTCAAGGCCGATTTTCTTGTCATTTTCCCAGAAGAATCGGCCATCTTCGAGACGTGCCGACAGGACCTTGCGGTTGCCGGCAGCGATCGCTGTGCCGCCGTCGGCGGCATCAACATTGGCGATCACGACGAAGTTCGGCGCCAGGGACCCGGACTTTGGATCGCGCACCGCGAAATATTTCTGGTGCGTGCGCATGGACAGCTGGATCACTTCCGGCGGCAGTTCCAGGAAGGCCGGGTCCATCTCGCCAAGGATCACGACCGGCCATTCAGCCAGGCCGACCACTTCTTCCAGCAGGCCCTTATCTTCGACCAGTTCCAACCCGGCCTTGGCGCACACCGCCGCGGCATCGGCTTCAATCTTGTCGCGCCGCGCGTCGCGGGTCAGCAGCACGTGACCAGCGCCGGTGAGCTGTTTCACATAATCTTCGCGGCCCGTGACCGTGTAGGGTCCGCGGCCATGCACGCGGTGACCTTCCGTCTCGTTGCCGCTGGCAATGCCATCAACCTCGAAGGCGATCACTTCGCCATCATAAATACAGACAATGCGCTGCAGCGGGCGCACCCAGCGCATCTCGCCGCGGCCGGTGCGCATCGATTTGGGCCAGTGGAAATTGCGCATGATGTCGGGCACCAGTTCCGCCACGATGTCCGCGGTCGCACGGCCCGGAATGGTGCGCTTGGCGACATAGAACTCGCCTTTCTTCGGATCCGAGCGCACTTCCGCCTCGTCGATCGAATTCAACCCTGCGCCGCGCAGGAAGCCTTCGACGGCCTTGTCCGGCGCGCCGACTTTCGGGCCCTTGCGCTCTTCAGTGACATCATCCGAGCCGGCCGGCACACGCATGCAAGAGACTGCGAGACGGCGCGGCCCCGACATGGACACGACGTCCTCGAAGCCCAAACCCGCCTCACGCAGGCCCTTTTGCAGGGCGTCCGACAGGTCGCGTTCCGCCTTGGCCTGCATGCGCGCAGGAATTTCTTCGCAGAAAATTTCGAGGAAAAGTTCAGCCATATCAGCCCAGTAAAATAGATGTCTTAGAGATTGTTATGAGATCCGTCGCAAAGCGGTGCCTTGCTTGTGCGCTTGCACGTACACAAAAATACCTTGCCTGTCTTGGGCGCTTCCCAGCCTTGCGGAATAAAGTCCGTATCCTTGTGCGAGCCATCGCAGAACGGTTGGTTGGACGATCGCCCGCAAGCGCACCACCAGTACATCTTGCCTTCTTCGACCTCCACCGCGAGGGGTTCGGTGCCGCCAATTTCGGGATCAGCCATCAGATTTCCTCCATCCCTGAAACAGTCCGTTCTGTCGCCGCGCCATCGCCGGTATTGATCACGGTCGAGGGTTCGATCAACATGATCTCGCATTCTTCGTCGGCGCCTGGGCGGTGCTCGGTGCCACGCGGCACGATGATGAACTCGCCGGCGCGCACGATTTCGACCCGATCGCGAAACGCCATCCGCATCTCGCCTTTGATGACAACGAACATCTCGTCTTCATTGGCGTGGGAATGCCAGTCAAAGTCGCCCTTGATCTTAACCAGGCGAACATCGGTATCGTTGACCCGGCCGGCCAGTCGCGGCTGCCAGTGATCAGAGATCTGCTCGAACTTGTCAGAGAGATTGACTTTGCTCATGGCAATGGCTCCTCGTGAAACTGTCCGCGCAGATTGGGAATATCGGCATCGGTCATGTCAAACATGGCCCGTCGGGTAAAACCGCCGCGCCACTTGTCACCATCCTTGAACCGCCAGTCGGCAATGTCAGCCGTCAGAAACGGAACGGTCTTGCCGCCAGGGGTCTCGCCGATAAATCCTGCAAACTCCTGGCGAATATTGGTCAGCTCAACATAATCGCGGCCATATGCATCGCTGGGCATGATCACTGTGACGCGAAAATCCGAATAGGCCTCATTCTCGCTGTTCCAGGCCTGAAAGAAGGTCAGCAGGTTCGCGCGCGCCTCGGTCACGGCATTCTGCACCGATCGCACTTCGTACGTCGCAGGCGACCCCGGGGTTGGGCTGCAGGCCGCGAGCAACGACACCAGGAGAGCGAGCGCAGCGCGTTTCATCAGCTCGCCCGTTCCGCCTCTTGTTCGGCCCATTGTTCCGCCGCGCCACGGGCAAGGTCGCGCACCCGGCCAATAAAGGCCTGACGCTCGGTCGGCGAGATTGCGCCGCGGGCGTCGATCAGGTTGAACACGTGGCTGGCTTTGAGCGCAAAATCATAGGCTGGCAGCGGTTTTCCAGCGGCGCGCAGCGTGTTCGACTGGTTCTCGCAATCAGTGAACCAGCGCTGCAGCATCTCGACATCCGAATGCTCGAAATTGAACGCCGATTGCTGGCGCTCATTCTCGATGAACACATCGCCATAAGACAGCGGCGTCTCGCTGTCTGGCGCGTTGAACGGCAGGTCATAGACATTGTCGACGCCAAACACATACATGGCGAGACGCTCGAGCCCGTAGGTCAGCTCGCCGGACACAGGGAACACATCGAGCCCGCCGACTTGCTGGAAATAGGTGTACTGGCTGACTTCCATGCCATCGCACCAAACCTCCCAACCGAGGCCCCAGGCACCGACGGTCGGGTTTTCCCAATCGTCCTCGACAAAGCGGATATCATGCACGGTCGGGTCAATCCCGATCTCGTAAAGCGAGTTGAGATACAGGTCCTGCAGATTGCGCGGGTTCGGTTTCAGGATGACCTGATACTGATAGTAATGCCCAAGACGCATCGGGTTTTCGCCATAGCGCGCGTCGGCCGGGCGGCGCGATGGTTGGACATAGGCGGCGCGCCAATCCTTCGGCCCCAGCGCACGCAATACAGTGGCTGGGTGCAAGGTACCGGCACCGACTTCCATATCATAAGGCTGCAGGATGGCGCAGCCCTGCTCCGCCCAGTAATTCTGGAGGCGCAGGATCAGGTCCTGAAACGAGTTCGGTTTTTCGCGTACAACAGGTGCGGTCATGGTCGGCTCAGCCAATAAAACTAGTGCGACCTCGCCTACTCCTGTCTGCGCCTCGGGGCAACCATGTCCGGCGCTTAATTCCAGTCCATGCCAGCGCCATCGCGTTGCATCGCCAGTGCCCAGTCGGTGCGCGTGCCACCCTTTTCTCGATAGAGATAGCGCGGTTCCAGCAAGCGCATCGGCCCGGACCTCAGGCCCTTGCGCGCGCTGACCAGAACCCGCTTCGCTTCGGCACCGGGATAGGAGTGGATCGGCCGAACGGTGATCTCTCCGGCCTGACGCTCGATTACCGCAAGGATCCGCGCGAGATCTGCGGCCCGGTGAATCATGATGAACCGCCCCTTGGGCCGCAAGGCGAACAACATTGCATGGATCCAGTCCTTCAGGCTGAGGCTCTCCAGGTATGCAGCCGCCTTGCCTTCGCCAGGCTGCTGGATTGTGCCGGATTCGAAGAATGGCGGGTTCGAGAAGACGAGATCAAATCGGTTCTGCCAGTCTGGAGGCAGCGCATCCGCATTTCGGCAGTCAGCCGTGATGCGGTCCTCGCCGACATTTTCGGCAATGCCCTGGTTCGCGAGTGCGATCATGTCCGGATCGATATCGATCCCGGTCAGCTGTGCCTTCGGCATCCGGTAAGCCGCTGTCAGCAAGGCGCCACCGCAGCCGCACCCGACGTCCAGCGCGGCCCCTGCAAAGTCACTCGGCAAAGCCGACGAGAGCAGCAGGCTATCGGTGCCGGCGCGAAAGCCGCGCGCGGGCTGCACCACTTTTACCCGCCCGTCATAGAATTCATCGACGGTGGTGTCGCTCACGCATCCTTCTCCAGGTCACGCAGCAGAAATCGCGCCCGATCGGCCAGATCCTCGCGCACCGTGAT
Organism: Henriciella sp.; assembly: GCA_965228095.1. GTDB lineage: Bacteria > Pseudomonadota > Alphaproteobacteria > Caulobacterales > Hyphomonadaceae > Henriciella. Next base: position 469,828 of record OZ245793.1, read on the forward strand.
CCGGATCGGCACCATCGGCCCACGACCATCAATCATCGCCGTATGCTCATCCAGCACGAACGCCTCGATGCCGTCTTCGGACAACACATGTTTGATATAGGAGAGCTTCACCAGATCATTGGTGCGAAACACTTCTTCCACGCGGTTTTCTCCACAATTGTCACATGCGGTGGCATACCGCAGCTGTAAGACTTCAATTTTGCGCTACTTGTATGGAAAGCAAAGTAAAAGTGACATAGGACTTCCCGGGTGACTGCGCAAACGAACCCCTCCCGCACCTCCGAGATCGACACCATTGTCGAGCGCTTGCAGGACATGCTGGCCAGCGATCTCGCGGCCACTGAAACGCTCCTGATCGAGCGCGCGAAAAGCCCTGTCGACGTCATTCCGGACCTGTCTGGCTATATTGTATCGGCGGGTGGCAAGCGTTTGCGCCCGATGATTACCCTGGCCGCGGCGCATGCCTGCGGCGGTGCCAATCCCGGCACCCACGCCCTGGCCACCGCGGTTGAGTTCATCCACACAGCGACCCTTCTGCACGATGACGTGGTCGATGACAGCGACCTGCGCCGCGGCCGGAAAGCGGCCAAAAATGTCTGGGGCAACAATGCCTCCATCCTGGTCGGCGATTTCCTGTTCGCACGCGCCTTCACGCTGATGGTCGAGACCGGCAGCCTGGAAATCCTGCGCATTCTGTCCGATGCGTCCTCGGTGATTGCCGAAGGCGAAGTGCACCAACTGGCCGCGGCCAGCCGCACCGACCTTCCGACGGAAGAATACCTCGCCATCATCGAAGCCAAGACCGCAGCCTTGTTTGAAGCCGCTGCCGAAGCCGGCGCCCTGTCTGCCGGGCCGGAGGGTGAACCCTATGCGAGCGCCCTGTCTGCGTATGGCAAGAATCTCGGCCTCGCCTTCCAGATCATCGATGATGCCCTAGACTATGGCGGCACCACGTCTGTCATCGGCAAGGCCGTGGGCGACGATTTCCGGGAAGGCAAGACCACCCTGCCCGTGATTATTGCCCGCCGTCGTGGCAGTTCCGAAGATCAGGAGTTCTGGGACCGCGCGCTCAATCCGGAGCATCAGAGCGAGGGCGATCTGGCGCATGCCATCTATTTGATCCGCTCGACCGGCGCCGCCGAGGCGACCTTGGTCGAAGCGCGCGCTTATGCCGATCTGGCCAAGGCCTCGCTCAGATCCTTGCCGGAAAGCGCCTGGACCAAGGCCCTGGCGGACCTTGCAGACTTCTGCGTCAGCCGCGCGCACTAGGCGTCTGACGCGCCGGCCGGCGGACAATTAATTCTCAGACTTTTACTTGCCTGAAACCACGGACGCTGAAACAACATGTCTATGTGGCGCACACTCTCCATATCGGCCGCCTGCCTGGCTGTTTCTGCCTGCGTATCAGGCGGGCCGGTGGTGCCGTCAGACATTCTCGCCCGCGCCGAATCCGACACGCTGCTGCGCCGGGATATCGACACACTGTCGACTTATGCCGTGGCCAAATATGCGGGCCTGACCGACAATCCGCAAACCGCCGCCCGCAATTATGCCCGCCTGCTGAGAAGCGTACAGGATGACCCATGGGTGGCCGAACAGGCGATCTATTCCGTGCTGCGCATTGGCGAGGTTGAACGCGCGATTTCGCTGGCACGGCGACTGCCGGAAACAACCCTGGACGAAACCGAGCTGCCGCGGCTTCTGCTGGCCGTGGATGCAACGCGCGAGGGCAACACGCAGGACGCCCTCGCCCATCTCGATAAACCCTGGCGCAATGACTATCACGCCATGCTGGCGCGCAGCCTGGCGGCCTGGAACCTGTTGAATGACGATCCACAAGCGGCGATCTCGCTGCAACAACAAGCTGGCGGCGATGACGGGCTGTTCACGCTGATGGGGCAAACGCTTGCCGCGATCATGAAAGTGAATACCGGTGATGCTGCGGGCGGTCGTTCTGATCTTGAATATCTTTGGGACCTCAGCGCGCGCCTCGCCGTCGGTGTCGAAGTTGAAGCCCGCCTGATTGCCCGCGAAGGCGACAGCGATCTGGCCTTGTCGCGACTGACCGAGTTTCGCAATGAGGTCGGGCGTCATCCCGCCCTGCTCAGCCTCGCGCGTGAGATCGAAGCGGGCGATGTCGCGCCGGTGCCGACCTATTCTGCCGCACAAGGCACCGCCCTCTCCTTCTATCTCGCCACCGCCCCGCAAGCGTCGCAAGGATATGGGGATGCGGCAGCGGTCTATTTCGCCCTGGCGCTGCACCTCGATCCAGACCTGCACGCGGCCAAGGCCTTGTGGGCCGACGTCCTGGACCAGTCTGACAGGCGCACAGAGGCCATCGCGCTGCTGCGTTCCATTCCCGAGTCCTCGGTCCATCATACCAGCGCCCAGGGGCAGCTGGCATGGGCGCTTCGACGCAATGATCGCGACGATGAGGCCTTGCGCGTCGCGCGCGAAACGCTGGCGCGCACCGACAATCGCAATATTCGCGTGCAGCTGGCAGACCTGCTGCAATCGTTGGGACGCGACGGCGAGGCAGAGGATACATTCACCGACATCATCGCGGCCGACGAAGCGCTGGGGCAGTATGACTGGCGCATCTATTTCGCGCGCGGCGGGGCCCGTGAGCGTCTGGGCCAGTGGCCGCGCGCCGAAAATGATCTGCAAACAGCGATGAACCTGCGGCCGAACGATCCAACCATCATGAATTATCTCGGCTATAGCTGGATCGATCGCGGCATCAATCTTGACGAAGGCCTGGCGCTGATCGAGGACGCCCTCAGATTGGCACCCGACAATGGTGCGATCACGGACAGCCTCGGCTGGGCGCATTACAAGCTCGGCAATTACGAGCGCGCCATCTTCTATCTCGAGCGCGCCACCGAACTGGAACCGACCATATCGGAAATCCTCGACCATCTCGGCGATGCCTATTGGCAGGTCGGCCGGTTCAAGGAGGCCGGGTTCCAGTGGGAGCGTGCGCTGAAGTATGCGACCGACGAGGAAGAGCGGGAATTGCTGATGAACAAACTGAATAGCGGCATCGCGCTGCTGCAAGCGGCGACCGAAGACCGCGCCCCTGCCTATCCATGACGCGATCGTCGGAATTTGCGCCGGCAAAGGTCAATCTGTCCCTGCATGTCGGCCCGCCCAAGGACAATGGCCGACACAATCTGGTCTCACTGGTCGCCTTCGCCGACAATGATGTCGCTGACCTGATCACCGCAGAACCGGCCAATCAGTTCAGCCTCGCCGTTGACGGCCCGTATGCGCGTCAATCCGGACCGGCAAAGGACAATCTGGTTCTGAAAGCCGCGCGGGCGATGAATGATGCGCTCGATGGCAATGCACCGCCGCTGGCATTTCGGCTGCAGAAAAACCTGCCCTGTGCGGCCGGAATTGGTGGTGGATCTGCCGACGCCGGCGCCGCCGTGCGGCTGATGGTGCGCGCCCATGGCGGGGACCGCGCGCAGACCATGGCCGAAGCGATTGCGCCGCTGCTCGGCGGCGACGTTCTGGCCTGCTATCGCAACTTGCCTGGCTTGATGACCGGCGAAGGCGAGACCTATGAACCGCTGCTCAGCGTGCCTGCCCTGCCAGCCCTGCTCGTCAATGCCGGTGTGGCCTGCCCGACCGGGCCCGTGTTCCAGGCTTATGATGCGGTCGCGCCGCAAGCCATTCCGGAACATCCCCCTTTGCCGGACAACCGGACGGCCCTGCGCGCCTTCCTGTCCTGGCTCCGCGACAACACCGAAAACAGCCTTGAAACGCCGGCCATGAGCCAACATCCCGACATCACCGAAACGCTGGCCACGCTGCAGGCTGTACCCGGCGCGCGATTGATCCGGATGAGCGGATCCGGCGCCACCTGTTTCGCCCTGTTTGACAGTATGGAAGCGGCTGATGCGGCAGCGGCGTCACTTTCCGGACAGCGTCCTGACTGGTGGATTCGCGCAACCATGTTGGGAGCAGGATGATGTCGATCAGCCTCGCCATCGCCGCCGGCGCATTCCTGGCGATTTCTTTTGCGGTCAGCCTGGTCGCTTCAGCGCTGGTCAAACGGACGGGCATCGTCGACGCCCCGGATGAGGCGCGCAAACAGCAATCAGCGCCGGTGCCGCGTCTGGGCGGCGTCGCCATTGCCGCGGGCGCCCTGATCGGCGGCTTGATCGGATTTTTGATCATCATTGTCTCGCGCGGCGGCGGATTGAGTGGCGGCCTCAGTGATTTCGCCGCTGCGATGAGCGGTTTCCTGTCTGGGCAGGAGGCTCTGATCGCCCTCGTCGCCGGCGCCTTTGCCCTTGGATTGTGGGATGACATCTGGACCGCGAACACAAAACTGAAATTGCTGGCACTTGCAGCCCTTTGCCTGGGCGTCACCGCGAGCGGATTGGTACCACAAGCACTGGCGTCGCCGTGGGGCGACGTCACGCTGCCAGCCTTGTTGATCATCGGCAGCGCTGCCTGGTTGCTGGTATTTACCAATGCGGTCAATTTTATCGACGGATCCAATGGCATCGCCATCGGCTCGCTGCTCGTCATGTTCATCGGCCTTGCGATTTGCGGCAGCATCGGCGGCGGATGGTCGTTCAGTGTTTGGTGGTTTGCCCTGTTCGGCGCAATGTTGGGTTTCCTGCTGAACAATTTGCGTGGCAGCCTCTATGTCGGCGACGCTGGCGCGCTCGGCCTCGGCGCGTTGTTTGCAGGACTGGGGCTGCGCTCCGGGCTCGAGGTCTGGACCATCGCAACCCTGGCGCTGCCCTTCCTGATCGATGTGTTGATGACCCTGATCTGGCGCGCGCGGCAGGGCCGCAACTGGCTCGAGCCGCATCTTGACCATGCCTATCAGCGCCTGATTGCCTCGGGCTGGAGCCACCTTGATGTCGCCATCCTGTATTGGGGCTTGTCCGCCAGTTCAGGCGCAGCCGCTTATATCGCCGTGCGCGGCGGCGGCGCGGCACCGTTTGCCGTGTTCTGGGGTCTATGCCTCGCCGGCATTGTCCTCTGGACCCGGCACCGGCGGTCCGCCGAGTGAGGCGACTTCGCGCGCCAACTCAATGGCGGGATAGGACCTGGCTTTCAGATTGGGCCGGCACGTCCAGGCGACAGGAAACATCAGGATAACCAGCGCAAGCCCCGCAATCGAGGCTTCGACCGAGCCCTTTCCGGTCATGTTGGTCAGCCCGGCAAAGACCAGGAACAGGCCCATCAGCGTGCCGACTATGCCAAGCACGAACAAGGCAATTCGCCATGGCGCAGAGTAGCCGTGCTCGATTTCCAGGTCTGGATTGAGCCGTGAAACCTCCTGCGCCACATCGCTGATCAGGGCAAAAAAAGCCTCGCGACCACCGCCCTGATCATTGCATTCGAGCTTGGTCACGCCCGTATCGGACTTCAAGTGCAGCCAGGCGCTGCGTGTGCCGCGATAGGAAACCGTGTTCCAGCTGGCAGATGTGACGGCGGCGAGGCTGAGCGCTGTCGCCCCGCCTCGCCGCATCAGATGTCCATCCTTGATGGCCCAGGTCTGGGCCTTGCGAACCGGTGCGGGTTTGAACGTATATTCGCGCATCCCCGCCGTCCGGATTACATGTTCGGATAGGCTGGACCGCCGCCACCTTCCGGCGTCACCCAGTTGATGTTCTGGTTTGGATCCTTGATGTCGCACGTCTTGCAGTGGATGCAGTTCTGCGAGTTGATCTGGAATACGGGCGCCTTGCCATCCTCCTCGATCCACTCATACACTCCGGCCGGGCAATAGCGAGCCGAAGGGCCGTTGAAGACATCATGCTCGGACGATTTCTGCAGCGCCAGATCCGCCACCTTCAAATGCTTCGGCTGGTCTTCCGCGTGATAGGTATTGGTGAAGGACACATTGGTCAGCTTGTCGAAGCTGAGAACGCCATCCGGCTTTGGATATTCGATCGGCTTGAACTTGCTGGCCGGCTTCAGATACTGGTGATCCGCCTTGCCATGCTTGAGCTGCGGGATGTAGCCGAAGCCGAGCAGGTAGCGCATCCACATGTCTGGCATGCCGAGCACCGCGCCTGGCATCGTGCCGAAGCGCGACATGAGCGGCTTCACATTGCGGACACGGGCAAGATCGGTCCACACCCAGCTGTCACGTACCGCCTGCTGGTAAGCGCCGAGCTCGTCAGAGGCGCGGCCTTCGCGCAGCGCTGCAACCGCTTCTTCTGCGGCCAGCATACCGGTCTTCATGGCATTGTGCGTGCCCTTGATGCGCGGCAGGTTCACGAACCCGGCCGAACAGCCAATCAGCGCACCGCCAGGGAAGGACAGTTTCGGAATCGACTGGATGCCGCCTGAAGTGATGGCGCGCGCGCCATAGGCTTCGCGTTTGCCGCCCTTGAGGAATTTGGCGATTTCGTCGTGATGCTTGTAGCGCTGGAATTCGTCATATGGCGACAGGTGCGGATTCTTGTAGTTCAGGTGGACCACATAGCCGACCGAGACATAATTCTCGCCACCTTCTGAGAAGTGGTAGAGGAAACCGCCACCATTGCCGTCCTTGTCCTTCACCGGCCAACCAAACGTGTGCTGGACATAGCCAGCGCTGAATTCCGGATGGTCGGCAGGGACTTTCCAGACCTCTTTCAGGCCAATGCCGTATTTCTGCGGATCACAATCTGCTTCAAGGTCGTACTTGGCTTTGACTTCCTTGGTCAGCGAGCCGCGCGCGCCTTCGGCGAACAGGACATATTTGCCGAGCAATTCCATGCCCGGCTCATAATCCGGCTTGTGGCTGCCATCTTCGGCAATGCCCATGACGCCAGCAACAACGCCGCGCACCTCACCATTGTCGCCATAGACGATTTCCGAGGCAGCAAAGCCAGGGAAGACCTGAACTTCCAGCTCTTCCGCTCGCTCTCCGAGCCAGCGGCAAACATTGGCCAGCGAGCCGATATAGCAGCCATGATTGTGCATGAATGGCGGGAAGGCAAAGGTTGGCATCGCCATCGAGCCATTCGGACCCAGCAGCTTGTACTTGTCGGCATTCACCTCGGTGCGGATCGGGCGATCGTCGCGGGTGCGCCAGTCCGGGATCAGTTCGTCCAGGGCTTTCGGGTCAAGGACCAGGCCAGACAAGATATGAGCCCCAATCTCGCCGCCCTTTTCCAGGACCACGACTTCGAGCTCTTCTCCGGCCTCATTCGCCAACTGTTTTGCCCGGATCGCTGCCGCCAGACCCGCAGGCCCGCCGCCGACGATTACCAGGTCAAATTCCATGGACTCGCGTTCGCTCATCAATTCTCTCCCAAAAGCTGGCAGCACGACTTGCGCGCCCCTCAGGTATAATTCACTATTCGCCCACCTGTTTAGCCAAAGTTTACAAGGTCACAATGCCCCAAAATGCCTCTGACGCAGCGTTAAAGGCGCTCACCGAGTGGTGGGAGGATATGGGAGTCGCTGTCGATCAGGGCGAGATCGACGCCATGATGCGCGCGCAGCAGGCCGTCGGCACGGGTGCACCGCCGGATCAGGCAAGCGCCCAACAGAGCGCGCCGCAAGAGACATCTGCAGACCCGCGAAGCGCACGCAAATCGCGGCGAAACGCCCAGAAATCCGTCCAGGACTGGATCGCTGAAGCCGAATCACTTGCGGCCAGCGCCACCTCGCTTGACGCGCTCAAAGCCGCGATCGAAGGCTTTGACGGCTGCCCGCTGAAACAGCTGTGCGAAAAGACCGTGGTCTTTGATGGCTCCCAAGGCGCGCCGGTCATGGTGCTTGGCGAAGGGCCTGGCGGTCAGGAGGATCGCATCGGCCTGCCTTTTGTCGGCAAGGCCGGGCAATTGCTCGACAAGATGCTCGCTGCGATCCAGCTTGATCGCAAGACCAATACGTTCATCTCCAATGTCAATTACTGGCGCCCGCCCGGCAATCGCAATCCGGAAGCGGACGAGCTCGCGGTCTGTCGTCCCTTCGTCAATCGCATGGTCGATCTGGCCCAGCCGAAAATCATCATCGCGACTGGCGGTGTTGCCGCCAAGGCGCTGCTCGACACCAAGACCGGGATCATGCGCTTGCGCGGATCAGAGCGCCCGTTCGCGACGCCCGCCGGAACTGAAGTGCCGCTGGTGCCGATGTTCCACCCGGCCTATCTGCTGCGCCGTCCGCAGGACAAGAGCCGCGCCTGGCGCGACCTGTTGCTGGTTCAGGCGCGTTTGCATGAGATGGGCGTATCCGTTTAGATGCCCGCGCCGCTTTCCATCATCATCCCGGCCTATGATGCCGAGGACGTCCTGCCGCTCTGCCTGGGCGGACTGATGCCTGGCCTGGAAACCGGGCTGATCCGCGAAGTGATCCTGGTCGATGGCGGCAGTGAGGACCAGACTCGTCGGATTGCAGAAGGCTCAGGCGCAACCGTGGTGACCGCCCCGGCCAAGGGCCGCGCCGCGCAGCTGCGCCACGGCTTTGACCAGGCGCGTGGTGACTGGCTTCTGTTCCTGCATGCCGACACCGCTCTGTCGCGCGACTGGGCCGAACGGGCCAAGAGCCATATTGCCGAGCGGCGCGACCAGGCCGCCGCGTTCACTCTGGCTTACCGATCGGATCATCCGATGGCGAAAGTCGTGGCGCGGCGGGCCAATTGGCGAGCGCGGAGGCTGGGCCTGCCATATGGCGACCAGGGCTTGTTGATCTCCCGCAAGCTCTATTCCGAGGTTGGCGGCTATCCCGACACGCCGTTCCTGGAGGATGTCAAAATCGTCCGCGCCATCGGCAAGACGCGGCTCGCCTTGTTGTCGGCGGAGGCGCGCACGGATGCCGCCAAGTATGAACGCGACGGGTGGCGAAAACGGTCTTGGCGCAACGCTTTCCTGGTCACGCGATATTTTCTTGGCGCGAGCCCGGAAAAATTGGCAAAGTCCTATTCCTGAAGGCTCGATTCGAAGGTGTGTCATGTCGCTAGATGCAAGCTGGGACGAGGAACTGGAAGCAGGTTATGTCTACTTGCCGGATCATCCCGGTGCAGGCACCCCGGGCTGCGTTGCGCGTTCGATCGACGTCTTCGCCTTGGATGAGAGCCTTCGCGGTTTGCAGATCATCCTGGATGTCGATGAGCGCAATCGTGTGATTGGCATCGAAATCGTTCGCTGATGCGTCGGGCCCATCTGCTGATCTATGCCAAGCCTCCTCGCATGGGGCTGGCCAAGACCCGCCTCGCCGATAGTCTTGGGTCGCCGACCACGGCCCGACGGATCGCGATGATGACCTTGGCGCGCACGATGCGTGCGGCATGCGGCGGCGACTGGACACCCATCCTCTACACCGCGCCTGACAGTGCCTTGCATGAAAGCCTGGGTGGCCTCTGGCCCGCCCATCTCGAACGCCGCACGCAGGGCCACGGCGACCTGACCGACCGGCTGAACAAGGGCTTGCATAACACCCCGCCCGGCCCGGTCCTGTTCATTGGCGCCGACGCACCCGACCTGTCACCCGCCCTGATCCGCCGCGCCATCACAGCATTGCGGACGCATGACGCGGTCTTCGGGCCGGCCAGCGATGGCGGGTTCTGGTTGTTCGGGTTGAACAAGACGGCGCGCACGCCAAGCCCGTTCGCACCGGTGCGCTGGTCCGGCCCGCATGCGATGGCGGACGTTCGAGCCAACTTGCGAACGGGCGCGCGCGTGGCGGAGTTGCCGACACTGATCGACCTGGACGAAGCCGGCGACTGGGCCGCCTGGCGCAAGGCCCGTCGCCGCTGAGCGTGGCTAGCGCTGATACTTGATGAAGCCGCGATACGCCGCAATTCGGTCATACAGTCGGCGCGCGGTCTCATTGTCTTCGGCCGTGTTCCAGTACACGAACGGGCATCCCGCCTTGTCGGCTTCGGCATAGACCGCCTCGATCAGCGCCCGGCCGACGCCGGTGCCACGAGTCTCGGGGCGGGCGAACAGGTCCTGCAGGTAACAGACATTCTCGATCCGCCAGCAATGGCGATGATACATGTAATGCACCAGGCCGACGGCCCGGTCGCCGTCCCAGGCCAACAGCGCCGACGGCTCGTAGGTGCCGTCTGTCAGCAGCCGCTGGAAGGTGGATTGATACACCGCCTCGCTGACCGAAGACTCGTAAAACTCCAGATAACCGGTCCACAAGTCGCGCCAGACCGGTTCATCGGCTGCCGTCAGGGGTCTGATTTCAATCGCCATTTTGTCCTCCGAGATCTTATGGGAACAGGGCCTGCAAGCCGGCCAGGCCGAGCGTCTGATCCCAGCCCATCATCAGGTTGAGATTCTGGATCGCCTGACCGCTCGAGCCTTTGACCAGATTGTCGATCACGGCAATGACAATCACCCGGCCTTTGACCCGGTCGGGATAAACCGCAATCCGGCAATTATTGGTGCCGCGCACATGTCTCGTGTCCGGCGTCGGTGCGCCAAACGGCAGAACCGTCACGAACGGCGCCTCTGCATATTTCGCCGCCAGCGCCGCATGGATCTGATCGACATCGCCGCGCACATGGCAGGTGACCAGCTCGCCGCGGGTCATTGGGATCAGGTGCGGCGTGAAGGTGACGCCAATATCAGTTCGGCCCGCTTGCAGGTTCAGTTCCTGCTCGATCTCGGGCGCATGACGGTGCGTGCCGACGCCATAAGCGTGCACACCCTCAGCAGCTTCAGAGAACAGGTTGCCCTCTTTCAGGCCCCGACCAGCACCGGAGACACCGGACTTGGCATCGATGATGACACTGTCCGGGTCGATCCGGTCGATGATGGGCAACAGCGCCAGCAAGCTGGCGGTCGGATAGCAGCCCGGGCACGCGACCAGGGTCTCACCTGACAGGTCCGTGCCCCGCCATTCCGGCAGGCCGTATTTCACTTGCGCGGTACGGGAAGGGTTGAGGTGGGACCGGCCATACGTCTCGGCATAGAGATCTGCGTCCCGCAGGCGGTAGTCAGCGGACAGATCGACGACGCGGACATGCTCTGGCAAAGTCTCGATCAGGTCCTGGCTGGTGCCGTGCGGCAGGCAACCAAACGCGACGTCGATGCCGGACCAGTCGACATCCTCGGCCTTGACCACAGGCAGGTCGGCGCTGGCCAGGTGCGGGAAAATCTCAGACAGCTGTTTTCCAGCGAGGCTGTGTCCGGTCGCCGCGACCGCCTCGACCTGTGGGTGGCCGGCCAGCAGACGCACAGTTTCAGCGCCTGTATATCCAGACGCGCCAAGCACGGCGGCTTTCAGTCTTGTCTTATCACTCATGCCCAAACCCTTGTTTCAGATACGAAAAAGGCGACCCGTCGGAGCGCCTTTATCACGTGTTCGAATAGATCGTAACGCTTAGCGCTTGGAGAACTGGAAGCTACGACGGGCTTTCGCGCGGCCATACTTCTTACGCTCAACAACGCGCGGGTCACGCGTCAGGAAGCCAAATGGTTTCAGCGTGCGGCGCAGTTCTGGCTCAAAATTGACCAGCGCGCGGGCTATACCGTGACGGACAGCGCCAGCCTGACCAGACAGGCCAGAGCCTTTGACGGTGGCAACAACGTCATACTGCGTGCGGCGATCTGCTTCGACCAGCGGCTGCTCGAGCACCATGCGCAGAACCGGGCGGGCGAAATACTCGTCCTGGTCCTTGCCATTGATGGTGATCTTGCCAGTGCCAGGCTTCAGCCAGACGCGGGCCGTCGCAGACTTGCGGCGTCCAGTGCCGTAAGAGCGGCCATGCTCGTCAATCTTCGGCTCAGCTGTGATCGGCGCCAGCTCGGCAGCGCCTTCGCCTTCGGTGACGTCTTTCAGGTCTTCGAGGGATTGTGCAGTTTCAGCCATCTTTTACGCGACCTTCGTGTTCTTGGTGTTCATGGCAGCAAAGTCGACTGCTTCAGGAGCCTGCGCCTCATGTGGGTGCTCAGCGCCAGCATAGACACGCAGTTTCGAGAACTGCTTGCGAGCCAGTGTGCTTTCTTTTGGCATCATGCGCTTCACAGCCATTTCGATGGCGCGCTCAGGGAAGCGGCCAGACATGATTTTGCCAGCGGTGGTCTCTTTAATACCGCCCGGGTGACCGGTGTGACGGTAATAGACTTTGTCAGCCAGCTTATTGCCGGTGAATTTCGCCTTTTCAGCATTGACCACGACAACGAAGTCGCCTGTGTCAATGTGAGGCGTGAAGTCAGCGCGGTGCTTGCCACGCAGACGTTTGGCGACGTAGGAAGCAAGACGACCCACCACGACATCGGTCGCGTCGATGACGATCCATTTGTTCTCAACGTCGGCAGGTGCGTTATAAGTTTTCATTGCTCCGCCGGAGCCTCTCATTCGGAGTTACTGGATAATGTTCAAGCGCCCGCATCTACGCGCCGCGAAACGCCTTGTCAACGCGCCTTCGGCGCTGATCCTGCTTTTCCTTGCCACAGCCTGTAGCCCCGGTGACACACCGGTCGAAACAGATCCCGCAAATGTGCCCGTAGAGTCAACAGTGACAGCCGATCCGGAAGGGCTCAGTCTGCCTGCGGTCTGGCAGACCAAGGATCTCGAATTTCCGATCCGCAGCGTCGCCGTGGCTGGCGCGCTGGGCTCAACTGTCGCCGTGACCTTTGAGGATGGCGGATTGCAGTTCCTCGACTTCGATGGCGAACGAGTCACCGACAAGGCCGATATCGGTGTGTCGCACGTCTCGGATGGCCGCTTCATGATGTTGCAGGAGACGCCAGTGACCGTGTTTCCGGGGATCACGCGCGAGGGCGACCTGTCGCTTTATATACATGGGGGCGAGCTCGACGCGCCACTGCCCTACCCGCTGGATGCCGGCACGGATGACCTGATTGAAGGCCTGTGCAGCGCCGACCCGGTGACCGAGAGCGATGGTGTCATGCGCATTGGTTTCTGGACGCAGGGCGAGCGACGACAATTGAACACCGGTCGCATCGTCGAAGCCGGCAGCGATCTGATTCTGCTGCTCAATGAACCGGTGCCGGCGGCGCGCGACATTACCGCCTGCGTGCTGTCCGACGGCGATGCTCTGGTCTATACCGATCCGATCCTGGCCGCGGCTGAACTGAACAATCGCAGCAAGACCTATCGCTTCCTGCTGGATGATCTTGGCGGCTATTCCTTGAGCAATGATGCCGGCGAGGTGCAGGCCTTCACGATCACCGACGGAATCACTGTGCGGCCGTCTCAGCGACCCGTCGACATGGCCGGCACCGGCGATGCCCGCGGCGGCGGTTATCCTGGCGGTGTGATTGTCATTGGCGGCGAACGTGGCGGCGCACACATGGTCACTTATATTGACCCGAGCAAGGTTACGCTGGAACCGTTCGGTTATTCTCCGACCGAGTGATCCAAACCAGCCAGACGGCGCCAAGCAATACGACGACACCGAGACCCTGGTGCACCAGCGCCACCGGAAGCGGGGCTGCATTGATCAGGGTCAGGACGCCCCAGACCGCCTGGGCGCTGACCAGGGCTGCAACCAGATAGAAGCCTTTCGCAATCGCGGACCCGCGCGCGGCATAGGCGCCATAAAGTGCCAGTGCGAGGAGCGTGTAGGCGAAGAAACGGTGATTGAACTGCGTCGCCGCACGGCCTTCGAACAGGCTGCGCAGGCCGAGCTGCTGTTCAAGATAATGCGACGGGATCAGCTCGCCCGCCATCAATGGCCAGTCGGTGTATGTGCGTCCGGCATCAAGCCCCGCAACGAGTGCGCCGCTGAGCATCTGGATGCTGGTCAGGATCAGCACGGCGAGCGCCATGACGCGCAGTCTCTGGCGCGTACGAACCTTGTCCTGCTCACCGAGGTCAAGCCAGTACCAGGCGGTGATTGCAATGATCAGCAAGGCCAGGCCGAAATGCGTCATCAAGCGATACGGCGCGACGTCGACGCGGTCGGTGTCGCCAATGCCACTGGCAACCATCCACCAGCCGATAAAGCCCTGCAGGCCACCCAGCGCAATCAGCACGCCGAGGCGCACGGCCCATTTCTTTGACAGCCAGCGCTTGGCCGCAAACCAGATGAAGCCGCCGACAGCCACCAGCCCGATCAGGCGTCCGAACAGGCGATGCCCCCATTCCCACCAATAGATGTATTGGAACTCGGCCAGCGTCATATTGTAATTTTGCTGCTGAAACTCCGCCGTTGCCTTGTACTTCTCGAACTCGGCCAGCCAGGCGGCTTCGCCGAGCGGCGGCAGCGCCCCGGTGATCGGTTGCCATTCGGTGATCGACAGGCCGGAATCGGTCAGACGGGTGGCGCCGCCGATCAGAATCATTGCGTAGACCATGAGACCGATCAGGATCAGCCAGCGCCGAATCCAGCGTGCGGCATCAGGAGAAGTTGCGTCAGGCATAATGCGCTCTATTTGAAGCTCTGATTGCGAACGGCAAGCGGCCAGACGGTCGCAGGAACGAGGAAATTGCAGTTTATGTCACGATCGAAGCGCAGACTGATTGCCAGCATCATTGTCATGCTTTTCCTTGTCTTCTGGATCTGGGGTGCGGCGACAATCGGATCGCAGCTGGCCACAGCACCGAAATGGATGAGCCTGGTGTTCTTTGTCGTTGCCGGTGTCGGCTGGGCCCTGCCGCTGAAGCCGGTCTTCACCTGGATGAATTCCGGCCCAGAGGAAGACTAGGCGTCCGTCTTTGCGCGATCGCGTTGGCGCTGGTTCTTACCCGGGCGTTTGCGAGACCGCATCTTGGACTTTGACACCCCGTCCGGCCGATTGCGTCGGGACCCTCTTTGTGGCGGTTTGCCGGAGCGGCGCGACGGCCCTTTCGGCTTGCGCACGCGCACAGAACGATCCGGCGTTGCCTGACAAAAATCCTCGCACCCGTCCGGGGTTGGCAGCGTCTCGACCTCGATGCGCGTGATCTTCTCGACTTCGCGCAGATAGTAGAGCTCGTCCTCGGCGACCAGAGAGATCGATATCCCGTCTCGTCCGGCACGCGCGGTGCGGCCGATGCGGTGGACATATTGTTCAGCAATGTTCGGCATCTCGAAATTGATGACATGGCTGATGCCGTCAATGTCGATGCCGCGGGCGGCAATGTCAGTGGCAATCAACACCCGGCAGTCGCCGGACTTGAACGCCGCAAGCGCTTTCAGGCGCTGTGACTGGGACTTGTTGCCATGGATGGCGAGTGCCTTGTGGCCCTTGGCCATCAGCTTGCGCACGACCTTGTCGGCCCCATGCTTGGTGCGCGTAAAGACCAGCGCGCGATCAATGTCCGGATTTTCCAGCAATGTGCTGAGCACGGGCAGCTTGTGATTGTTCGGCACATAGAGTGCGCCCTGGGTGACGCGTTCGGCAGTTGTGCTTTCCGGCGCGACCGAAACGCGGACCGGATCATCTAGGTACTTGCCCGCGAGATCCTCGATCAGTTTCGGCATCGTCGCCGAGAACAGGAGCGTCTGACGATCTTCCGGCACTTCGGCGATGATCTTTCTGAGATCATGAATGAAGCCCATGTCGAGCATCTGATCGGCTTCATCCAGGATCAGCACTTCAACATCGCGCAAGCGCACGGCGTCCTGGCTCATCAGGTCGAGCAGACGGCCCGGCGTCGCGACCAGAACATGACAGCCCTTTTGCAGGTCGCGGATCTGGCGATTGATCTTGACCCCGCCAAATACGGTGTGCGTCACGCAGTCCATGTATTTTGAATAGGTGCGGAAGCTGTCGGCAATCTGGCCCGCCAGCTCCCGCGTCGGCGCCAGCACCAGCACGCGGGTGTGTTTTGGTTTGCGGTTTTCCGGCTCTTCGAGCAGGAAATCCAGCGTTGGCAGCGCAAAGGCAGCGGTCTTGCCGGTGCCAGTCTGGGCGATGCCGAGCATGTCGCGACCGTCCAGCAGGTGCGGAATCGCCTGCGCCTGAATCGGCGTCGGCGTGTCATATCCTTCGGCTGTGACGGCTTTCAGGACCTGCTTGTGCAGATCCATGTCGGTAAATGTGGTCACACAAAAACTCTCATAGTGCGAGCGCACGGGGGCAAATGCCGGCTCCATGCACTCAATCCCCGTAATGGGGCGTGATCAGGAACGGCCTGCGCGAATGAGGGCGTTTATGGAAATCTCGTGGCTGAAGAAACTGGCTCACACCGCCTGACCATTCAGACAGCAGCGATTCACGCCGCCGGTTTCATGCGCGGGCTGCCGCGCTGCAACGCGCGCCTCTTGCCGGGATACGGCGGAAACGTCAATGCGCCGGATGCGCAAACAGCTGTCAGTCGCCGTCCTGCATTTTCTGCGCTTCCTTGCGCAAACGGGCAAACATCTCCGAGACGTCCTCGTCTTCGGCCGCTTCCGTCTCGCTGGTTTCGCCAGCGAGCTCTTCGAGCGTCAGTTCGTCCTCTTCGTCGATGACCAGCTCAGCCTCGACCGGTTCGTCTTCGATGGCGGGTTCCGGCTCTTCAGGGTCGGCCACATCGTCGTCCTGTTCGAACAGGTCGGCCGCGGCGCTGCCAAAGCGTCCGATTACGGTTTCAGCACAGATCAGCGTTTGCCCGGGCTGCGGGATCACATCGACATCGGCGGGCACATAGAGATCACACCAGCCGCCAAGGCGCAGCGTGCCAATGTTCCGGCCCAGGCGCACCGCATCGCCAGCTTCGTTGGCCACTTCCAGACGCGGACCAAGCCCGCCTGTGGCCAAACGCATTCCGACCGACCGCGCGCCGCTTTCCAGCGATACATAGGCGATCGCCAGTCCCGGCCGATCGGGCTTCATCGCGGCAAACGCAGCCGGGTCACCGGTCTCCAGAATGACATGATCGATGGCGCCATCCATCGGCGCGTGAATGCCATTGGTCTTGGTCGGGCCGACAGAGATGCGCACGCGAGTCCAACCCGCGCCATCCAGGCGCAGCTCGTCCGGTGGGGTGGCGCCAGCGACCGAGACGACAATGCCATCGGTCGGCGCGACCAGCAGGTTTTCCGCTTCAGGCGGGGTTCGCTCTGCGGTGCGGGTGGCGAACAGAATCACGATTGCGGCCAGGAATCCGATCCAGAACAACGGCCCCCAGACAAAGCCCAGCAGGATGCCGACCAGCCAGGCAGCCAACGCGCCGACATAGCCTTCGAGATCAAATCCGGCGCGCAGCCAGGGAAAGCTCTTGCGGCTGAAATCGTCTGACATCGGCGGTTCGCCTCCTATTCGGCTGCTGCGACGGTGAGCGCATCCCGTTTGGCCTGTCGCGCCCACATATCGGCATATTCGCCCTCTGCTGCCAAGAGCGCGGTGTGCGTTCCGCGTTCGATCACTTCGCCGGCCTTCAGCACGACGATCTCGTCAGCGTTTTGCACGGTCGACAGGCGGTGTGCGACCATCAACGTGGTGCGCCCTTTCGAGGCTTCGTCCAGGGCTTCCTGAACCGCGGCCTCGGTGGCGCTGTCGAGCGCCGACGTCGCCTCATCCAGAACCAGGATGGCGGGATTGGCGAGGATAACCCGGGCGATCCCAACCCGTTGTTTCTCACCACCGGACAATTTCAGGCCGCGCTCGCCGACCCGCGTGTCCCATCCGTCCGGCAGGTTCTCGATGAAATCGAGCAATTGCGCCCGGCGCGCCGCATCCCGCAACTGGTCGAGACTGGCCTCCGGATTGGCATAGGCGATGTTCGACCGGATGGTCTCGTTGAACAGGACCACGTCCTGCGGCACCAGGCCGAGGGACTTGCGCAAGCTCTCCTGGGTGACATCGCGAACGTCCTTGCCGTCGACCAGGACCCGCCCGCCGAGCACGTCATAGAAGCGGAAGAGCAGCTTCAGCAGCGTCGACTTGCCGGCCCCGGACGTGCCGACAAAGGCGATCTTCTTGCCCGCTTCCAATTCGAAATTCACATCCTTGACGCCGACGGCACGGGCATCGTGGGTGAAGCTGACATTCTCGAACACGACATCGCCTTTGACATCGCTGAGGGTTTCGGCGCCGTCCGTGTCGGCAACTTCGGGTTTCATGCCGAGCAGCCCGTATAGCTTCTCCAGATCAACCGCACCCTGCTTGATTTCGCGCCACGCCCAGCCAAGGATGTTCAGCGGCGCATACAACGAGACGAACAGCATCTGGACGGCCATGACGCCGCCAATCTCCATCCGGCCGTGGGTCACGTTCCAGGCCGACAGGATCAGCGCCACCGCCATGCCAAACATCATCACGAAGGCCTGCGTGGCGTTGAGCACATACATGCTGCGCACGGTCTCGACATAGTGATGATTGTAATTCTTCATCGCATCGTCGAAGCGCCCGGTTTCGCGGCGCTCGGCGGCAAAGGATTTGACCGTTTCGAAATTGGTCAGGATGTCGACCGCCATGCCGCGAAAGCGGGTGTCGGCAATGTTCATTCGCCGCCGCTGGCGCACGCGCCATTCGGTGATCATGATCGTCGCGATGGCATAGATCACCACGGTAATAATAGCGATTGCGCCAAGCCAGGGATCATATGCGACGGCGAGCGCAATGGCCGCCAGGATCAGGCGCACAAAGGTCGGTCCGATATTGAAGGCGAGGAAGCGGATCAGATAATCAATCGCGCCGGCGCCGCGTTCGATGACGCGATTCAGCGCCCCCGTACGCCGGGTCTGGTGAAAGCCGAGCGACAGGCTCTGCGCGTGCCCGAAGGCATCGACACAGGCAATGCGCTGGGCGTCCTGGCTGACCGGCGAGAACAGCCAGTCACGCAATTGCGGCAGCGCCCGGGCGAGGAACTGAACGCTGAGCGCCATGGCCAGCCAGCTGGCTGCCGGGCCGAAACCGCCGACGATCCCATCCGGGTTCTCGGCCAGCTGGTTGACCCCGATGCCGACCATGATCGGCGCTGCAATTTCCAGCACCGCGGCGGACAGTGTCAGCAGGATGGCCAGCACCATGATGGGCCGCCACTTGCTGAGCTCCGGCCGGGCCAGAAGTTTCAGAATACGCCCGATTGAGACGCCAATGCCGCCATCAGCGCTTTCAATCTTGTCCGGATCAATTGTTTGTGAGTGTGCAGTCATAGGCCGCCATATGGGGCACGAGGCGGCGAATGAACAGGGCTGAGAAGAAAAGAAAATGCCGCCCGAAGGCGGCATGAAAGTGTGGTGCAGGACAGAGGGGCGCCCCGCGACCGGAGGTGTTGCGGACTGGGTCAGAAACGTCCGCTAATGCTCAGACGCGCGTTCAATGGAGCGCCAACCGTGACCTGGTGCGTGCTGTGCGAGCTCGGGAAATAAAGCTCGTCGGTCAGGTTCTCGACATTCAGCTGGATCCGCAGATCGTCTGAAATGTCATAATAAGCGGCGGCGTCGAAACGCGTATAGCGCGGCAGGGTCGGATGGTCACCGCCAGACCCGATGTCGAAATCGGTGATGAAGGATTCATCCTGCATCGTCGCGCCCAGCCCGATGCCGAACTTGTCCGTGATCTGATATGTGCCCCAGATCGAGGCCATGTGTTCCGGCAGTTCACGCGGCAGCTCGGCCCCACCATCTGTCTCGCCTTCAAGATAACTGTAACCAGCGGTGATGAAGAACTGCTCGGTCACCCGGCCCTGCAGCTGCAATTCGAAGCCTTCGACTTCGAGGCCCTTTTCTTCAAACGTCTCTTCCGTATCGGGATCGCGTTGCGTCGTGGTCTGGTTGTTCTGGAAATAGGCAGCGGTGAAGCTCATGCCCGGCACGAAGTCCCATTTCACGCCGATCTCAGACTGCTCAAAGGCATCGGGGTCGAGGCTGCCAGTGCTGGCAAACTGTTCACCGGACGTCGGCAGGAAGGCCTCGCTATAGCTGGCATAGATAGAGACATTTTCCTGCGGCTTGTAGATCAGGCCGAGGCGCGGCGAGAATTCTTCGTCGGTGCGGCTCGCCGAGACTGGATTGTTGAGATCCTTCAAGTTGGTCGAGCTCTGATCGAAACTGTCAAAGCGGCCGCCAAGCACAACATCGAAATACTCATTGATCGCGATCTGGTCCTGAATGAACAGAGAATAGACCTTGATGTCACTTTGCGTGCGATCATTGATGGCACCGTCGGCGAAGAAATTGTTGGTCGTCGTCACACCATCAACATTGACCCCGACGCCGCCACTGAGGGTCAGCGGTCGGTTGATGAAGAAGACCTCATTGTCGTCGACCGTCGTATCCCAGCGCGCATTGAAACGGTCATTGTCGTTGCCGGTGTCGAGATACTCACCGCCAATGATCAGTGTGTGCTCCATTTCACCGACGGCAAACTCGTTGACGAGATTCCCGGACAGGGTCAGGCGCTGGCGCTCCGTCGTGTCGACATAGCCGTCCAGCGTGACGCGGCCCGGCGTGTTCGCCTGATCGTAACCGGACGCGTAAAAGTTCTGATACAGCTTGTCATAATCGCCATAGGCAACCGTGAAATTCCCTTTCATCGTGTCAGAGAATTCGTGCGACAGGTTTGCCCGCAGGATGTGGGCTTCAAATTCGGCCGTATTCAAGTCCGGGTCGCCGAAGACAATGTCTTCAAACGCCTCGACCGGGCGACCGTCCGTCCCCGTCGGGATGCCGCGATCGATGAAACGTTCGTGATTGGCATATTCATAAGACAGGTCCAGCGTTGTCGCCGGGCTGAGCGCGATGCGCGCGGTCGGGTTGATGCCGTAATTGTCGCCATCATAGAAGTCGCGATGGTTATCCAGGCTTTCATAATAGGCGTTGATCCGCAGCGCCGCATTGTCAGCAACCACAAAGTTCGTATCGACCGAGCCGCCAAAGCCGCCAAATGAATCGATGCTGGCCTGATAGCCTGTGAAGGTCTCGTCCAGGTCGCCCTTCTTGGTCACCCGGTTGAGCACCCCACCGGTGCCGCCGCGACCAAACAGCAAGGCGTTCGGGCCGCGCAGGATCTCGACCTGCTCCAGATTGTAGAGCGGGCGATAATACTGAACATCGTCGCGCACGCCATCGACGAAGAAATCAGCTGTGGACCGCACACCGCGGAACACGATTGCGTCCCGGTGACCTTCACCCTGGGTGGCATTTACGCCAGGCGTGTAGGTGACAATGTCGGCGACACTGTCGAAGCCGCGCTCAAGGATCTGGTCCGCCGTGACAATGGTCAGGCTCTGCGGGACATCAATGATCGGGGTTGGCGTCTTCAGCGCGTTGACCTGATCAGAATAGAGATGCTGACCGACCACGACGATTTCATCCTGCACATAGACATCATCGTCGGCGGCGTCGGCCGGATTTGCCAGCGCCGTAGGCGCACCCAGAACCAGCGAAAGGGCTGCACTGCCGAGCAATTGGGAGGAAAAGCGTGTCATTTGGGTACTACCTGTGAATGTTTCGATGCGGTTCGCTTAAATCAGCCGTAAATGAAAATCAATCGCAACTAGCGCGAAAATGCAAATCAGTCGCAGTTGTCGCCACGTGACCTCGCCGCCGTCACAACCGCATGGAGAATTCTTCCCTCAGGTCACCTTTGTTCTGGTTTTTGAAACCATTGTCCTTTAAGGCTCGTCCGGTTTGAATCAGAGGCAAGTTGAATGACAAGTTTGAAGTCCGTTTGTGTGTATTGTGGGTCGTCGAATGACGTGAAGCCGGAATATCTGCGCCTGGCGCAGGACCTTGGCCGAACCCTGGCGCAACAGAACATCCGTCTCGTCTATGGCGGCGGTGGTGTCGGGCTGATGGGCGCCTGCGCGCGGGCGACGCATTCTGATGGCGGTGAAGTGCTCGGCATCATGCCCCGCTTCCTGCTGCAAAAGGAACGCATCTTCGAGGATGTCCCACACGAGATTGTCGACGACATGCACACGCGCAAACAGCGCATGTTCGATGAGAGCGATGCCTTCATCGTCCTGCCCGGCGGCATCGGCACGCTTGAGGAAGCGGTCGAAATGCTCAGCTGGGCCCGCCTCGGCCTGCACGCCAAGCCGATGGCCTTCCTCGACGAGGATGGCTTCTGGGCCCCGTTCTTCGAGCTGATGGATCACATCATCGACGGCAAGTTCACGCCGGAAGAGTTCCGCGCCGCCCTGGTCCACGAACAAACGCCGGAAGCCGCAATCCAGGCTCTGTGCGACCGCGTGGTGAAGCTCGGCGATTGAGTCTGCGCGGCTGGGCGCTCCGGGCCCGTCCCTTGCCGACATCCTGTTGACTGCCTACGCTCCCCCGTGATCAAGCGGGGAGACAAGGGACATGGCATACGCACCAGCAAACCGAGCGATCTATGACGCCGACAGCCACATCATGGAGCTGCCGGATTTCCTCAAGAAATATGCAGATCCGGATCTCAGGGACGACATTCCCGAAGTGAACTACTCCGCGTCGCTGGTGACCGATGAGGAAGTCGCCGTGATCATGGACCAGGGTGGCCGGCACTCGCAACAACATGTCGAAGACCAGATCGCGCTCGGCGACTCCCTGATCGCCCAATCCAAGGAAATTCAAGCCCTCGGCGCGTTCAACCCAGCGGACCGGTCAAAAGCCATGGACCTGCTTGGCTTCCAGAAACAACTCGTCTTCGCCACGCATTCGGTTGCGTTCCCGTTTCATCCGAGTTCGAAGACCGATCCGAACCTGCGTTACGCCGCCACCCGGGCCCACAATCGGCACATGTCTGATTTTTGTGCCGGTGATCCGCGCTTGATGGGGGTCGGCATCGTGCCGCTGGACACGCCGGAGCTGGCCATCCGCGAGCTCGACTTCGCCCTCGAATGCGGCATGGAGGCGATCTGGGTGCCGCACCGCGCGCCGATCGGATTCGCCCCTGGGCATGTCGATCTCGAGCCGTTCTGGGCGCGGTTGTCTGAAGCCGGTGTGCCCTTCGTCCTGCATGTTGGCGGCTCGCCGCTGCAAGCGTTGAAGTCCTGGAGCAATAATGGCCGCGCCGCTGTGCGCGATTGGATGGGCGGTGGCGAAAATGTCCGCACCAAGGATGCAGCGGTGCTGCACCAGCCGGTCGAAGCCTTTTTGTCGATGATGCTGATTGATGGCCTGTTTGAACGTCATCGCGGCTTGCGCGGCGCCGCGGTTGAACTCGGCGCCGGCTGGGTGCCAGAGCTGTTGCGGCGTCTCGACTGGGTCACCCGCGTCTATGGGCGGGTCGACGAAACGCTGCGCTTCGAACGCAAACCGTCCGAGCAATTGATTGCGCAAATTGGATTCACGCCGTTTCCGGTCGAGGATGTCGGCGTCCTGATCGAGGAATCCTCGCCCGACCTTTACCTGTTCTCGTCCGACTATCCGCATGTCGAAGGCGGTCGCGATCCGATCGGAAAGTTCGAACAGTCCATCGGCGACATGAGCGAGGGCATCAAGACCCAGTTCTATACCGAAAACTTCCTGCGCCTCTGGCCAGAGGCGCGCGCCCACGCCTGATCGTGGCTGCGCCGACGTGGAGGAGGCCTGCATTGACCGATTTCGAAACCGCCAATCAGCTCACTGATACGATGAGCCTGTTCCTGCAGGGCTTCGCGCTGCTCAGCACGGTTATGTTCGCCTATATCACCGGCGCATTCTATTTCCTGCACCGTGCGCCGCTGTTCACGAAGATTGTGTCCTTCATCTTCCTGGCCTTCGCCACCGCGTTCATCCTGATCAATATGCTGGGCGCGTTCTATCACTACATGGCGCTGGCCGATCAGTATGATCGGCTGATCGCCGACGGCTCGACCGTGGTCTTGACCGAAGCCGTTCACACCGGACGGACGCGCCCGATGGCGATTGCCGGCCTGTGGACGGTCGGTCCGGTCATGTTCGGCACGGTCGCCATGTGTTTCTGGATGACATTCTTCTGGAAACCGGAGCCGCCAGCGACCGCTGACCTTTAGGCCAGGCGTTTCAGCGCGCGCTCGCGCCCCATCAGGACCAGCATATCGCCAACGCTCGGGCCGCGTTCCATGCCGGTCAGCGCCTTGCGCAGGGGCATGAACAGGCCTTTGCCTTTGCGCCCGGTCTCAGCCTTCAGCGCCGACGTCCACGCGCCCCAGGTGTCGGCGGTCAGGTCACCGTCCGGCAGCAGATTGGCGGCTTCAGTGATGAAGTCGCGATCCTCGGCGTCGATCATCGGCTGAATGTCGCCAAACGCGACCGGTACGAACCGCGCCGCATCTTCAACCGTCTCGCAATTCTCGCGCACCAGCAGCCAGAACGCTTCGTTCGCCGCCTGCGGATCAATCGCTTCAAGCCGCGCGCGTGCCGCGTCGAACGACTTGGCGTGGGTCAGGGCGGCATTGAGGTTTTTCAGATCAGCTTCGTCAAACCGGGCCGGCGCGCGTCCGATCTTGCTGAAGGCAAACTCGTCGGCGAGCTGCGCCAGCGACTCGCGGATCTCGACATTGTCACTGGTGCCGAGCTTGCCGAGCAGAGAACAGATGGCCAGCGGCTCAATCCCCTGCCCGCGCAATTCACCCATGCCGAGCGAACCTAGGCGCTTGGACAGGCTGGCCCCGTCGGCACCAACCAGGAGCGGCGTGTGCGCCATGTCCGGCGCGGTGCCGCCAAGCGCTTTGAAGATCTCGATCTGGGCGCCGGAATTGGTGACGTGATCCTCGCCGCGGACGACATGCGTGATCCCGGCCTCGATATCATCGACGCAACTTGGCAGCGTATAAAGGTAGGACCCGTCGGCGCGGATCAGGACCGGATCGGACAGGGAGCTGGTCTCGATGGCCTGCTCGCCGCGCACCAGGTCGGTCCAGACAATGCGCTCGCCGCTCAGCTTGAACCGCCAGTGCGGTTTGCGGCCTTCGGCTTCATAAGCGGCTTTTTCGTCGTCGGTCAGCTCAAGGCCGGCACGATTGTAGATGGGTGGCTTGCCGCGTGCGCGCTGCAACTTGCGCTGACGGTCGAGCTCATCGGCCGTTTCGTAACAGGCATAGAGCAGGCCCATCTCGCGCAGCTTGTCGGCGGCGGCGTCATATTGAGCAAACCGTTCAGACTGTTTGAAGGTCTTGTCCCAGGTCAGCCCGAGCCAGGTCAGGTCATCGCGAATGCCCTGCTCGAATGCGGCGGTCGAGCGTTCCGTGTCGGTATCATCCACACGCAGGATGAATGTGCCGCCCTGCCCTTTGGCAAACAGCCAGTTGATCAGGGCGGTGCGGACGTTTCCGACGTGCAGATTGCCGGTCGGAGAAGGTGCAAAACGGACAACAGGTTTGGTCATGGCGGAGCCTTAGCGAATTCGAAGCGCCCCTTCCACACGAAAACGCCCAAAAAGCCAAGCCATTGCCGCCACATTTGACAGGAACACTCGAGTCCCGGCACAGCCAGTCGGGTGCGATAGGGAGAGCGACATGATCCGACCGAGTGCGACAGCCTTGATGTTCAGCGCCGTGCTGGCGGCCTGCGGCCCGGCTGCGCAGAACACCTCCGACACAGGTGCGGAGACGCCGGAAACGTTGGTCGAACCGACACAGACCGGCGCCGCTGAAACGCCCGAGACGACTGAACAAGAGACGGCCCCGGCTGCACCGGTCGAAACGATCGGCTATCCCGAAGGCTGGGAGATGCAGAATTACTGGTCGGGCGAATACCCGAATGCGTTCGCGGTCACGCAGGAAGGCGTCACCGTCCTCGGGCATGAGACCATCACCTATCAGGAACATCCGCCGATCTATTGCGGCCTGCCGGCAAAGGCGACCTACAGCCCGTGGAACTTCGCCCGCGCCGAAAGCGATGATCTGCACTTCGTCGCGATGACCTATCCGACCACGTTCACGATCCAGGAAGACACCACAATCGAAGTGTTCCAGGACGAGGGCGCGTCGGAGCTCAGCCTCAGCGCTGGCGATGTCCTGACCTATAAATCCTATCTTGCCGAAGGCTTCTTCATCGCCGAGAAGGATGGCGTCCTGTACGAAATGAACGAAGCGGCCCTGCCCGAGAGCACGGACTTTGAACAAGGCCCGGAAGATCAGGAATGGGTTCGCGTGACCTGTGACGATGCCGCCAAAACCCGGGCCTGGATCCTGTATGAACAGGCTTTGCAGGCCCCAGGCGTGGAACCGTATGAATATACCGGGTTCGGCGAGGCCTCCGACCTGCCCTGATCCAGCCTGGATCGGCCTTGGTCCAGTCCGGATCGGCTCAGGTCAATCTGGTTTGAGACTGCGCAAATCGTTTCCTTGTGACCCGGAATGGTCTATCTCGCCTGTAACGGGATAGAGGAGGCACCCATGAGCGAAGCGATCGAACCCCCAAAAGCCGGGTGGCGCATGAAGGTCGCCATCTTCGCACTATGTGCGTCCATCTTTGCTGTGCTCTGGTTCGTCATCGCCGCGCTGGGGACGAAATGGGGCTGGTGGTCGTGGCAGGTTGGACTTGGCCAGATGACCATCGGCATCGGTCCACGCATTGCCTTCGCCGCTGTTCTGGTCTCGATCATCGCGCAAGTGATTGCCTTGATCAAAGCCCCGCGAAAACAAGCCTTTATCCTGGCGCTCGCTGCGACGCTGATCGCGGCTTTCACGCTCATGCGCCTGGCTGGCATGGGGGCACAAGCGGCCGCCCTGCCGCCGCTGCATGATATTCAAACGGACTGGTCTGATCCCATACGCTACAGCGAGGCGATCATGGATGCCCGCGCGGCGCAGGGCGATACCAATCCGGTCCTCGATGCTCCGACCGTCCCAGATTATGCCGAGGAACGCTGGCCGGGCATGGCCGGACGCCTGGTCTCGGAGGTGCAGGAAGAGGCCGAAACCAAGGACGCCGGCAAAGGCACCGTCTATCCGACGCTTGAATCGCTGTACTTTGATCAATCCGTCGACGAAGTTGCAGCGGTCGCGCAACAGATTATGGAGCGTCGCGGATGGGACGTCGCCGCCGCCTCTGGCAGCGCCAGCGCAACCGCGCTGCAAGTCGAAGCCACGGCGACATCAGGCTGGTTCGGCTTCAAGGATGACATTGCCGTACGCATCCGCCGCGTCGACGGTGCCACCGAGGTCGACATCCGCTCCACCAGTCGCGTCGGGCTTTCCGATCTGGGGGCGAACTCCACACGCGTCTATGGCCTGATGATCGAGCTGGAAGATCGCGCTGACGGACGCCGCGCGCCGTAGCGCGGCGCCCCCCGTTTTCACGCAGCTGGCCTAAGCGTTGACCTTGGTCAGTCGAAACTCGCTCTGAACCACGGGGCGGGCATCACTGGCAGTGACTCGGCCTTCCTCGATCAGTTTGAACATGTGTCCAAGCAGGCTCATGCAGGCGGCCGGGAACAGGCGTTCCTCAAGACCGATATACATCGCCTTGACCATTTCCGGGATCGAGGTTTCGCCCGCCTTCATCTGCGCGATGACGCCGTCTTCGCGATCCTGACGGTGCTGGCGATAGGCTTGGATGAATTCCTTGACGAACGCCTTGCCTTCAATCGGCGAACCATGCGTCGGCCACAGAATGTCAAAGTCGCGCGCTTCGATCTTGTCGAGGCTGTCGAAATAATCCGCCATGTTGCCGTCTGGCGGCGCCACGATGGTGGTTGACCAGCCCATGATATGATCACCGGTCAGGCAGGCATTCTCTTGCTGCAACGCGAAGCAGAGATGGTTGGTGGTGTGCCCGGGCGTTTCGATGGTCTCGAGTGTCCAGCCCGGCCCCTCGAAGAGGTCACCGTCATTGGTGCACTCATCTGGCGAAAAGCCGGGATCGTCCTCGCTGCCGAGCTCGCCCTTGGCAGTCGGCTCGCCGCAGCCCTTGGCATAGACCTTACAGCCAGCCCAGTCGGCCAGAGGCTTGGCCAGCGGCGAATGGTCGGAATGGCCGTGCGAGACCAGAACATATTTCACCGTCTCACCTTCGAGCGCCGCCTTCAGCGCCTCGAAGTGGGTGTCGTCGTGGGGGCCCGGATCAATCACGGCGACTTCACCGTGTCCGACGATGTACACGCCGGTGCCGACATAGGTAAACGGACCTGGATTGTTGGCAACGACACGCCGGATCAGCGGGGAAACTTGTTCCACCTTGCCGTACTCAAATTCGATTTCACGCACAAAAGGAATGGCCATGGGAGATTTGCAATCTTGTTCTTCTAAAAGTCTTCTGAGGCGCTCTGCGCCGTTTTAGCAAGTCCGGCAAATTACCTACGTTTCGGCGCGAACGCTGAGACAAATGCTTTGGCCATGCGGCGCGTCGATTTCAGCTTGTCGCCAAGCTTCAGGGCCACAGGCGGTCCCATGTCTGTCTTGTTCGCGTCGACAATGTAGATCTTGCCGGACGCGTTGTCGCGTAGCACGTCAACACCGCCCCATTCCAGACCGATCTCTTCAGCAAATCGTGAGATCACGCGAATTTCATCGTCAGAATAGCAATTGGCCGGCGTGTCGAGCAGCACTTCGGCGTTCTCGTTCAGGAACCTGCGACCGATGGCCCGGCGTTTGCGGAACACGATGGCCGGCTCACCGCCGCAAATGCAGCAGCGCAGATCTTCAATCAGGCCGCCGTCAATCTCGTTGTCAACCAGAACCTGATAGGTCTTGTCGGGCTGCGGTTCGATCGGGCCTTCAAGGATGCGGCCGTCATGGCACGCGTTCTTTTCCGATTTCTCGACCATGGTGCCGGTAAAGGTGCGCGGATCGACTGCGAGGCTGTAGCCAGCGGCGCGCTCAAAGGCGGCCGCGACATTGGATTTCGAAATATCGGTACAGCCGAAGTTCACCAGCTTGGCGCCGGGCTTGGTCTTGGGTGGCGTGTGATTGGCTTCGGTTGAATCGTCGAACTGGAAGACGATGTCGGCGACACTGGTGTCCGAGATCAGCTTTGCTCCAGAGGCGTGCATGACCGGCCAGATGAAATACCAGGGCCGCGGCTTTTCCGGATGGAAGGCAATCGTCGGTCGCTTGTGTCCCGTCACCCGTCGCCAGGTCCGCCAAGACTGCGCCAACGTATAGAATGTCAGCCATGTGAAGATATCGTTCGCCAGCTCGCGCGTCGCCGGAACCCGGTGGCCCGTCTTCTTCACGAGCCAGGCCCCATCTTCATATTTAAAGTCTGTCAGCCAGTTTCGTGACATACTTTACTCCTTCGCCTCCGCAGCGGCAATTTCATGCTGAAATCGCATGTCATGGTTAAGCTAGCAAGCTCTTTCGAACACTAGAAGTGAATAAATGCTCACGTACGCACCCGCAATCGTTACAACAGCGGTCGCAGCGCAGACAAATCATACCCTGCCCCGGCGGCAGCATCGACCACTTCATCGCCCATGCCTTGTCCGCCATGGGTCAATGCCCACGCCGTAATCGAGCGCGTTCCGGTCCGGCAATAGGCGAGCACCGGCGCCGGGGCTTCAGCCAGCGCAGCGCCAAATCTTTCGAGAATATCCGGGGTCGGCGCGCCCGCGAACGGAATGGCCACGAAGGTTAATCCAAGGGCCTCTGCTTTGGCGCGTATGGCCCCCATTCGTGGCTGGTCAATCCCACCTTCACCATCCGGGCGATTGGCCACCAGGGTCTTGAATCCGGCGTCAACAATGGCCTGCACATCGGTTTCATCGATTTGCGGCGCGACGGCGAAACCGTCCGTGACTTTGCGGATATCGGCCATGGGAGGGGCTCCAGTGTAGATGGGCGTTGACTTTGCGTCTGAGGACGTGAACGTAAGTAGTGTTGGTGGGGCTGCCAAGCCCTTCGTGTTGAATCAAATGCACATAATTCGAAGGGCGTCGAAACAGTGTCTGCCGTACAGCGTATAGTCGCGCGTATTCCCTGGGCTTATACCGGCCGTCGTCTGCTCATCGCGATCCCGACCCTGCTGGTTATCATTACCGTCGCTTTCTTCATGATGCGCATGGCACCGGGCGGCCCGTTTGATGGCGAGCGCAAGCTCAATGCCGCAACCGAGGCCGCTCTGAACGCCAAGTTCGGTCTCGATAAGCCGCTTTGGCAGCAATACACAGATTATCTCTGGGGCGTTGTGCAACTCGACTTCGGCCCAAGCATGAAAACGCTCGGCAAGAGCGTGAATGATCTCATTGCCGATGGCCTGCCAATCAGCCTGGCGATTGGTTTCCTGTCGATCACACTGGCCATCATTGTCGGTACGGCGATGGGAATCTTCGCCGGCCTCAGACAGAACACGGTCGGTGATTATTCAGTCATGGGATTCGCCATGGCGGGGATCTCAATCCCGACCTTTGTCACTGGCCCGGTCCTGATCCTGATCTTCGCCCTGACATTTGGTGTCTTCGCCGTTGGCGGGCTCGGCACCTACCCAAATATCGGGATGAGCCTGCACAATATGACCTTGCCGGTGGTCACGCTGGCGCTGCCACAAATTGCAATCATTTCACGCCTGATGCGGGCCAGCGTGATCGAGACGATGCGCTCCGGACATATCAGAACCGCGCGCGCCAAAGGCCTGTCAGAGCGCGATGTCGTGCTCAAGCACGCCTTGCCGTCGGCGATCCTGCCGCTGGTGTCCTATGTCGGTCCGGCCATGGCCCGGGTGATGACCGGATCGCTGGTGATCGAACGGATCTTCGGCCTGCCCGGCATGGGCTCCTATTTCGTCGATGGTGCGATCAATCGCGACTATACGCTGGTCATGGGAGCGCTGATTATCTACGCGACGCTGATCGTGCTGTTCAATCTGATCGCCGACATTCTTTATGCGCTGCTCGATCCGAAGGTGAAGTATGACTGATACGATGGACCTCACAGGCCGCAAGCAAGCCGTCGAAACCGCGATTCAGGGCGGTCGTTCACTCTGGGACGATGCCAAGGCGCGCTTGTTCCGCAACAAGGCCGCCGTCGTTTCGATGTGGGTGCTTGGCATCATGGTGGTCATCGCGGTGTTTGGCCCGTTCGTCTGGGTGCACGATTACAAGCAGATTTCCAACAATGTCGAACTCGCGCCAACCTTCGAAAACCTGCATCTGCTGGGCACAGACACGCAGGGCCGCGACAGCCTGGCGCGATTGATGATCGGCCTCCGGATCTCGCTCGCCGTGGGTATGGTGGCGACAATTGTCTCCTTGATCATCGGCGTCACCTGGGGTGCGGTGGCCGGCTTTGTTGGCGGGCGCGTCGACAATATCATGATGCGTTTCGTCGACGTCTTGTATGCGATGCCGTTCATCTTCTTCGTGATCCTGTTGCTGACGGTTTTTGGCCGCAACATCATCCTGATCTTCGCCGCCATCGGCGCCGTCGAGTGGCTGACCATGAGCCGGATCGTGCGCGGGCAGACTCTGGCGATCAAGAATATGGAATTCATCGAGGCGGCGCGGGCCACAGGCGTGCCCTTCTTCACGATCATCCAGCGCCACATCCTGCCCAACGTGGTGGGCCCGGTGGCGGTCTATGTCACCCTGACCATCCCGGTCGTCATCCTGGCCGAGAGTTTCCTGTCCTTCCTCGGACTCGGCGTGAATGAACCGCTGACCTCGCTCGGCGTGCTGATTTCTGACGGTGCCAAGGAAATGCAGGACAAGCCGTGGATGCTGCTGGCGCCAGCGCTGACCATGATGGTGACGCTGCTCTGCCTGAACTTTATCGGGGATGGCCTGCGCGACGCGCTCGATCCGAAAGAGCGGTAATGCATCTCACGCACTTCATCGTCGACGACTTTCTCAAAGACCCGATGGCGGTGCGCAAGCAGGCCCTGTCGCTCGATTATCCGCCGCGCCCGGACGGGGTGAATTATCCCGGCCGCAATGCCAGCACCGCCCTTGCCTTCCCGGATGTCGAGAAAATGGTCGGCAGCATCGTGCACGAACCGCTGGTGCCGGTGCCAAGCCCGCGCTCGTCGCATGGGTTTCCACGCCTTGCCTCGGACGGCGACACCAGTTCCTCGCACGTCCATATCGACAATTTTCACTGGTCCGGCATTCTCTATCTGACGCCTGACGAGCATTGTCAGGGCGGCACGCATTTCTACAGGCACAACAAGACCGGCTGGGACATGGCCCCGGTCTGGCCGGGCATGGCGGAAAAGGCCGGCTATGCCGATGCCAGAACAGCGATGACTGAAATCCTCAGCACCGATATTTATGACGCGGACAAGTGGACCGAGACGATGGTCATCCCGATGAAGTTCAATCGCCTCGTCCTGTTCCGCGGTTATCTATGGCATGATGCCGGCGTTTCGTTCGGCACGACGCCTGAAGATTCCAGGCTGATCGTGCCGCTCTTCTTCGCCAATACCAGCGCCGGCCGCTAGCTCGCGATTTCCCAGCTGCCAAGCGCCGCATCCATCACCGACACGGCTTCGCGGACATGCTCGTCCTCGATTACCAAAGGCGGTGCCAGGCGCAGCACATTGTTGCCGGCGACGCCGACCAGGAGCCCCTTGTCACGGCACAGGTTCTGAACCGGCTTGGGCAGCGCTTTCAGTTGCAGACCGGTGAGCAGGCCTTTGCCGGTGACCCCGACCACCTTGTCAGGATGACTGTCAGCCAGTGATTTCAGTCCTTGCGCAACCGTGCCCGAGACGCGGCGCACCTGCGCCAGGAACGCTTCGTCTGAGATAATGTCCCAGACCACGTTCCCCACGGCCATGGCCAGCGGATTTCCGCCATAGGTCGAGCCGTGGCTGCCGGGTTGCATGACGCTGCCAGCCGCCTCAGTGGTCAGGCAGGCGCCAAACGGGAAGCCGCCACCGACGCCCTTGGCGACACACATGATGTCTGGCTCGGCATCGGTCGCCCATTCGTGTGCAAACAATTGACCGGTCCGGCCCATGCCGCACTGGACCTCGTCATAGATCAACAGCGCGCCGCGCTCATTACACAGCTTGCGCAGAGCGGTCAGGTCTTCTTCCGGTAGCGCGCGAACGCCGCCTTCGCCCTGCACCGGCTCGATGAGGACAGCAGCGGTCTTTTCGGTCACGGCCTTGTCGAGTGCGTCGCGGTCGCCCCATTCGATTTGCGTAAACCCGGGCAGTGCCGGTCCGAAACCTTCGAGATATTTCGGATTGCCACCCGCATTGATGGCCCCCAGCGATCGCCCGTGGAAAGCGCCGGTAAAGGTGACGATCTCATAGCGATCGGCATCATCATTGGCCCAATGGTACTTGCGCGCTGTCTTCAACGCACATTCGATCGCTTCGGTGCCTGAATTGGTGAAGAAGACACGATCAGCAAACGGCAGACGCTCACACATCTTTCGTGCCAGCTCCTCGCCGGCTGGAACCCGAAACATGTTCGACGTGTGCCAGAGCTTACCGGCCTGGCTTTGCAGCGCTTCGACCATGGCCGGGTGAGAATGGCCCAGTGCGCTGACGGCGATGCCAGCGACGAAGTCGAGATAGGATTTGCCTTCCTCCGTGATGAGACGGACGCCCTCCCCACGTTCGAACGCCTCTTCCGGGGGACGATAAACCGGCATGATGTGCTGACGCGGATCGGACATTGGATTCTCCTGATTAAGTCTGAAATGCGATAAGATTTGCCCAAGTCGCACGCTTGGCCAGCCTCTCGTCGAAAGTCAACACAGGACGTGTTTGAGGCATGATTCTGCCGACCATGCTACAAATGAGACATGATCTTTCCCGAGGCCGGATAATCCGCACACGAATTTTCCTTACAAAACTTTCAGGCAAGATTGGCGAGAAACCCTATTGACGAAAAACGATAAACAGTTATTGTTTTTCAATAATAAATGACTTGGCGGTTTCTCTCTATCTCTCTCTCCCCCTGAGCGTCGCCGAGTTGATAACTCTCACTCCAATCATCTTGGCGGCTCCCATTGGGGGTCGTTTTTCTTTTTGTGGATTGGCAGAAAAAGAAAAGGCGCGACCAATTGGCCACGCCCTGAAAAGTGATTGCAGCGTTTCCTCCCAGAAACTTGCAAACCCTGTATCGCCATAATGTCGCAGGCCGTCAAGCGATTTATGACACCTTATTAACAAAATTTTCGAATGGCCGGTTTTCTTGCGAAAACACCTTCTCAACCGTTGAAATCACAACAGTTCCTGCACCATTACGGGTGAGCGCCGCCGCCGCCGCGCGCACGTCCGGTGCCGCACACAGGGCCGCGCGTTCGCCAATTGTGACCAGATTGTGTTGCGCGATCTCCGCTTCCGGGATCGGCGCTGAGGTCTCCAGTCGGCACAAGGTCTTGGCCGTGTCGGCCGCCTGAACGCCATCCATGAGCTGACGCAGGGTGGCTTTTGATTCGGGCGACCACGCGGCCTTGAGCGATCCGGTCAGCGCCGCCTGGCTGTTCAGAATCACTCCATCGCGCAGGATTTTCAGGTCATTCGCCTTCAAGGTCGCACCCGTTGAAGTGATGTCGACAATCACCTCGGCAGAGCCAGATGCCGGCGCGGCCTCTGTCGCGCCCGCGCTTTCGACCAATCGATATTCGCCAACCGCGCGCTCCGAGAAGAACCGGCGGGTGAGACGCAAATACTTGGTCGCAACCCGCATGCGTCGGCCATGACGCTCACGAAACAGGGCGCCCGCGGCTTCCAGGTCTGCCATGGTCTCAACGTCAAGCCAGGCGGACGGCACGGCAACAACCACATCGGCACCGCCAAAACCCAGTCGGTACAACACATCGAAGTCACCGGCCGCGTTCGCGGACAAATCGTGCAGCAGATCTTCCCCTGTGACACCGATATGGATCTGACCGTCGATCAGGCCCTCGGCGATTTCACGCGCTGATAACAGCATGACATCGGCATCCGCGAGGCCGTCGAGCTCGGCGCGGTAGCCGCGGCCGCCGCCTTTCTGGCGCAGCTTGAATCCGCTCTTGCCGAGCCATTCTTCTGATTTGTCCTTGAGCCGCCCCTTGGACGGAATCGCAATCGTGAGGCGGGTCATGAGACGGCTCCCTCGCTGTGCGCCAAGCGGTGCGGAATCACGATTCCGCCAATCGCCGTGGCGTCGACCGCACCGCCGGACAGGTTGGCCAGCAAGCTGTCATAGCGACCGCCCACGGCAATCGGTCGTTTCAGGTCCACGGCGCGCTCGCCCGCCGCGATCTCGAACACGAACCCATCATAGTACGTGAACCGCCGCCCAAAACGCGTGGCGAATCGCGCCGTGCTCAGCAGCCCCGAATGGGCAGACGTCGCAAGCTGCTCAGCGCGTTGGTCAAACCGGTCCAGCGTGCCGTTCAACCCTGAGATATTGGCCGCACCTGCGATTCGCCGCAGTTCGCTCGCGGCCTCCGCATAGGCCGTTTCTAGCGACAGAACCTGGGTCAGAAGTTGATCAATCTCTGTCGACACGCTCTTGCCAGCAGATGCCTGCGCGCGCGCGTGCATACGGTCGACAATCTCATCCACCGAGCGCTCGCCGATCGGATTAAGGCCGGTCAGCGCATAAATGTCGTCCACAAAGGCAGCGACGTCGTCGCGATCCATTCCGCGCAGGCGTTGTGACAAACTGCTTTGATCCTCGCTCCGTCCACCAAGATAGGCGCGAACACCGCCCTCCTGCCGAAACGCCCGCTTCAGCCCGGCCGCCACGTCTTCCGGCAATTCAAGCGCATCAACAAAGGCGGGGAAAACGGACAAGTCGCCAAATGTCGCGCGACCGGTCTCGACCCCAACCGATGCGCAGGCCGCGGCGAGGGAGTCAAACAACCAGACATCTGCCGCAACACCGCTGTCCGCGCCAAACCGTTCGATGCCGATCTGCTCGTATTCGACAGGTTCGCCTGCGGCGGCGGGCAATCGAAAGACCGGGCCCCGATAGCGCCGCCGCGACTCACCGGTCGCCCCGGCCTGGCGCGCCGCGATTTCGGCTTGCGCAACCGGCAGGGTCAGATCCGGCCGCAATGCCCATTCTCGACCCGCCGCATCGACAAAGGTGCAGATCCGGCCGCGAACCACTTCCCCGGACAATTCCAATGGCACCGACGCTTCCAGCACGACCGGAACATCGATGACGTCACCACCGCTGGCGGCGATCGCTTGAAACAGGGTTTCGGACGCGCTCACGAGTCCGCCTCCAGGATGTCGCGAATGCGCGACACCATGTCGGCGCGCGGAGCTTCAAATTGACCTGGGCGGGCCTCCCGATACTCCTGATTGCTGGCAATCGCGGCAGCCTGGCGGGCACCTTCCTTCAGGTCCTTGATGGTCACCACGCCTTTTTCCAGCTCGTCGGTGCCAACCATGATCACAGCAGGCGCGCTGCGCCGATCGGCATATTTCATCTGCGGACGCATGCCCGAACTGCCCATATACGCTTCGGCCCGAATACCCGCGCTGCGCAACTCGGTTGCCAGCTTCAGCGCTTCGCTGGGGTCATCGCGGTCCATGTTGAGGACGACGACAGGTCCGTTGAGGTCACCAATTGCGCCGCTGATCGAAAATGCAGCGGCCAGGCGACTCACGCCGACAGAAAATCCTGTCGCGGGAATTTTTTCGCCCGTGAAGCGAGCCACCAGATCGTCATAGCGACCCCCGCCACCGACAGACCCGATGCGAACCGTCTTGCCGTCCTCGTCGACGGTCTCTTTCAACAACTCAGCTTCATAGACGGGCCCCGTGTAATATTCGAGACCACGGACGACGGACGGATCAATGGTGACATCTGCCTCCGGAGCGCCGAGGGCAGCCAGCCCTCGTGTGATGGCTTCAAGTTCCTGTAGACCCGCTGCGGCCTCGTCTCCGGTTCCGACAGCTGTGCCGAGCGCGTCCAGTGTCTCACCGCGGGTGCTGCGACCGGCTTCCGCAAAGGCGAGAACCTGCTTCACCGCTTCTGCATCAAGCCCCGCGCCTTTGGTAAAATCGCCGCTTTCATCCATACGGCCAGCGCCGAGCAAATCCGCCACGCCGCTGACACCAAACTTGTCGAGCTTGTCAAGCGCCCTGAGAATGGTGAGGCGCGCCGTGTCGTCATTGGCACCGACAGTCTCGAGGACCGCGTTCAGCAGGCGGCGCGTGTTCACTCGAATGGTGAACTCCCCGTCTGCCGCCCCGGCGGCGCGCATCGCCTCCGCCGCCATCGCAATCATTTCAGCATCGGCATGCGCTCCCGCCGCACCGACAGTGTCAGCATCGCATTGCAGGAACTCACGAAAACGACCCGGCCCGGGCTTCTCATTGCGCCAGACAGGGCCGGCGGCGTAGCGCCGGAATGGCTTTGGCAGGGTTTGCCAGTTCTCGGCCGCGAAACGCGCCAGCGGCGCGGTCAGGTCGTAGCGCAGGCTCATCCATTGTTCGTCATCATCTTGCAGCGCGAACACCCCAGCATTCGGACGATCATCATCGGGCAGGAACTTGCCAAGCGCGTCGGCGAACTCGAATGCGCCCGTGTCGAGACCTTCAAACCCCCAGCGACGATAGACGCTGGTGATCCGTTCGATCATCTCCTGTTCGGCATGAATCAGGTTTTCCCGCTTGTCCGGAAAACCACGCGGCTTGCGCGCCAGATCAATGGGTTTTGGCTTTTTGGTCTTGCCCATAGTGATGCCTTTGTCTCGGTCGCGGTCCGTCTAAACGAAGCCGCTGCTGGTGTGAAGCTTTGGTTGCCGGGACGGGGATCGACCCGGCAAAGGTCGGATCCGTGGCCGCTCAGCGTTCAAGTCAATCGTGGGAAAGAATGTTTGAAAACGTGAGGCGCACCGGGATCATTCGCGCCTCGTCGGACGCGTCAGCTCAAATGATGATGGTGATGCAAACGTGTTTTCATGGCGGTGCCCCTATCCAATCGCCACCGTGCCGTCAAGCCGACCGCGTGCAGGATCCTCAACTCCGGGCAACGATAATTCGATAAAATTTCAACTTAAAATCAACGCTAATTTATCGCCTCGGAAGTAAAACGTGTAATCAAAGTAGGGCGGATTATTTGAAACGCTTTTTTATCATGCTCAGCGCCATGTCGCCGAACACCAAGCTGGTTCGAGACGATGGCAGCTTTATTTTGTCGACGGAGGATATCCAACGTCGTCGCATGGTATTTGTCGCCATTTTCGGGCTCGTCTCGACCATCATCTACACCGTCCTGCAGGTGTTCCAGCTGGGTCTGGAAACGACAGGCTGGTTCAACATTGCGACCGGAATCGTCGGCGTCGCGTGCTGTGCGCTCGGCTTGAAAGTCAGCCTGTTCAGCGATCGCCCGCAGCCGGTGATCCGGATCCTGCTGCTCACCTTCTCGGCCCTGATCTGGGCAGAGGTCGCATTCGCTGGCGGTGTCTCAGGGTATCATGCCGGTGTGTTGCCGGTGCTCCCGGTCATCGCTGCCATCCTGCTCAGCGCGCGCGACACCATCCTGTTCACCGCTCTCAACCTGCTTGTTGTGTTTGCCATTGCCGGTTTGGCGTATAATGGCTCTTACCTGCCGGACTTCATGATTGATCCGCAAACCGATCTTCTGATGTCGGCCTTTATTGTCGCCGCAGCAATACTCGGCTGCGGAGGCGCTGCGGTGATGCTGGTCCTGCAGTCCGACAAGGTGAACCGCCAATTGCTGGACCTGGTCGAATACCAGTCTCACCTCGCCGCGCATGACGCGCTGTCCGGGCTGGGCAATCGGATTCGCCTGCAGCAGCGGTTCGATTCCCTGCAGCCGGGCGAAACGTTCGATGTCTTGCTGATCGACCTGGATGGCTTCAAGGCGGTCAATGACACGTTCGGGCACAATGCCGGTGATTACCTGATTAAGGCCCTGTCTGAACGCCTGCGCGAAGTCACCGATGACGAAGATCTGCTGATCCGCCTGGGCGGCGATGAGTTTGTCATCCTGCTGGAAAATGTCGACGGCACGCTGGCCAGCATTCGCAAGTATGCTGAATACCTGATCGATATTCTCAGCCGCCCGTACCTTTGGGACAAGACGGTGCTGCGCATTTCCGCGTCAATCGGTCATGCCCGCTATCCCAATCACGGTTCAACGCCGAGCAAGGTGCTGTCGCTGGCTGACAAGGCGCTGTACCAGGCCAAGGATGCCGGCAAACGCCAGTGCATCACATATGGCTCCGAACCGCGGCCAAAACCGGCCCGCAAGAACCAGCCGCTCAGCGCATAGCGCTGAAATCGAACGCAAAATTGCCGCATTCGACGCAAATCTGCGCCTAAAATTCTCGTAACAGTGCAGAAACGACGAAGCCGGGGCTTCCGGTGGCCTTCGAACCATGGTTCAACAGCCGCCGAATATTGGCCCGGGCCGTCTGGAACGGGATTGGAAGCAAAGGGCTGACCCATGACGACGCTTGCACTTGTAGATGACGACGAAAACATTGTTGCATCCCTGAAAATCTTCTTCGAAGCCGAAGGTTACGATGTCCGCACCTATCATGATGGCCTGACCGCGCTGGGCGCGTTGACGGACAGCCCGCCGGACCTCGCCATTCTGGATGTGAAAATGCCGAAAATGGACGGCATGGAATTGCTCAAGCGCCTGCGCCAAACCTCCGAATTGCCGGTCATCTTCCTGACCTCGAAGGATGAAGAAATTGATGAAGTGATCGGCTTCAATATCGGCGCTGACGATTTCGTGCGAAAGCCGTGCTCCAATCGCCTCTTGTCTGAGCGTGTAAAGGCGGTCCTGCGCCGCTCGCGGTCGGCTGATAGCGCGCCGGAGGACGGCGATGTCAAACCGATTGTGCGTGGGCGGCTGACGCTCGACCCGAACCGGCATTCCTGTTCCTGGGATGGTCACCCGGTGCGTCTGACCGTGACCGAGTTCCTGATCCTGCAAGCACTGGCGCAACGTCCAGGCTATGTGAAGTCACGCGATAACCTGATGGACGCGGCTTATGATGATCAGATTTATGTCGACGATCGCACGATT
The DNA here is from genome assembly GCA_965228095.1 of Henriciella sp. Classification (GTDB taxonomy): domain Bacteria; phylum Pseudomonadota; class Alphaproteobacteria; order Caulobacterales; family Hyphomonadaceae; genus Henriciella. The sequence goes on from OZ245793.1 coordinate 509,418, forward strand.
GACAGCCACATCAAGCGACTGCGCAAGAAGTTCCGCGAAAGCGACAAGGAATTCGACGCGATCGAAACGCTGTACGGCGTCGGCTATCGCTATAACGAAAGCTAGACGGCCCGCCGCATCGGCGGTCACGATCCGAATTTGATCGCCTGGCGCTTAGTTTGCCAGTTGAAGCCAAGCGCGCGCGGCAGCCAGAGCAGACTTGATATCTTCCTTGGCCAGCATGTCGGCCATTTCCTGACGGCAAATCTTGGCATCATCGCAACCTTTTAGAACGGCCAGGTTGAACCATTTGTGCGCCGCGATCAGGTCCTGCTCGCAGTCAACGCCTTCCGAATAGGCGAGGCCTACGCGGTATAGCTCTTCACCTGTCGCCGTGGCTGCGTTCAGCCCGGTCTCCGGTGCAATATCGGTTGCCATATCTGAATAAGGCATCTTCTTTTCCTCTCTCTTTTCGAGAGGTGCTCGAGCCTGGTTTTCCAGGTCTCGAGACACCCACCATCACAGTCTCCAATTCCTCGGCGACTGAGGTGAATTTGCAGGACAGGATTTTCGGTATGGTTAACGCAGCGCGGGCCAAAGCCCCAGTTCGTAAACAGATTGAGGTCAGGCTGTTAACCTTCAGGCGGAATTTAAGACTCTGTCAGCGATTTCCGGCAGAAATCACTGAAAGCTAATAACTTTTTACCCGGGCACGATGGCGGCGATCAGGCGCGGACCTGGCGCTGCAATGGCCTCTTGCAAGGCCTCATCAAAGGCTTCGGCAGTGGTTGCCTCAATGGCTGGCACGCCCATGCTGGTCGACAGTTGCACCCAGTCGATGTCGGGGCCCCCGATCGACAACATGTCCTTGGCCGTCGGCCCGGGATTGCCCGCGCCGGTGCGGTGAAGCTCAATATTGAGGATGCGGTAAGAGTGATTGACGAAGACAATCGTCGTTACATCAGCGCCTTCGCGCGCCATGCTCCAAAGCGCCTGGTTGGTGTACATACCGGCACCGTCCCCGGACAGGCAGATGGTCTTGCGTTCCGGCGCGGCCAGGGCGGCGCCCAGTGCCAGCGGCATGCCCTGCCCGATGGCACCGCCGGTCAGCATCATCCAATCGTGCGGCTGTGCGTTCTGGGTCGGCAGGTAGGAGAGCAGGCCATTCGACACGCCATCATCGGAGACCAGAGCGTTTTCCGGCAGATGCCGGGCAAGGCTCTGCCCGACCGCCTGCGCTGTCAGCGGTCCGGTCGGCCGTTCCGGCGTGACCAGGGCTTCCGGTGGTGCCGCGTCATGCGCGCCCATGGCATCGGCCAGTGCGGCCAGGGTCGCGGCGCTGTCGGTGCCGGCATCACCGAGATCCATCGTGTCGCATCCTTCCGGCACCAGCGAGCTCGGCTTGCCCGGATAGGAGAAAAACGCCACCGGCGCGCCGGTGCCGGCAAACAGCATCAGGTCGGTGCCGTCCAGATCGGCGACTGCGGCTTCGGCAAAATATTGCATGCGATCCGGCGCGAAGACCCCGGCCCCGCGACGCATGCGAGGATAGAACGTGTCGGTCATCACCCGCACGCCCGCTGCTTTCAGTCGGGCCGCGGCGGCGAGGCCATCTTCACGCAGCGCGGTTCCATTGATCAGCAGGACCGGTTTCTCGGCACCGGCAATCGCCGTTGCGGCGGCGTCGATCTGCTCGGCGTCAATGCTGTGCAGGGGGGGCGGTGTCACCGTCTCGCCCGCGACGCCGCCCTCGAGCCAGGCGCTGTCGGCTGGCAGCAACAGGGACACTGGGCCAGGTTTCGGACCGAAGCTGGCGGCAAACGCCTCGGTCGCCAGTGCGCCCGTCTCGGCCACCGCATCGGCGGACTTGATCCAGCGCGAATTCGGTCCGGCCAGGCCCATGATATCGGAGGTCAGCGGCGCTTCATATTGCAGGTGCGGGACCGCATGATCCCCGATGACATTGATCATCGGTGTGTTCGCGCGCCCGGCATTATGGATGTTCGCCCCGGCGTTCAGATAGCCAGCACCGAGATGGAGCAAGGTCATGGCAGGCGTGCCGGTCACCCGCGCATAGCCATCGGCCGCCCCGGTGGCGACCCCCTCGAACAAGCACAACACGGAGCGGATCCTTGGCTCGCCATCAAGCGCTGTCACCAGATGCATTTCCGATGTACCCGGATTGGCGAAACAGGCGGTCACGCCATTGTCGGCAAGCGTCGTCACCAAAGCCTGGGCCCCGGTCATCGCGGGCGGGTTTTTCTCATTCATTGCAGCTGTTCTCGCGCCTTGTTCATGCAAGCTGTTTAACGCCGGGCATCAGAATTCATAGACGCAGAATCAAGACAGGACGACTGATCACGTATGCGCTCAATCGTCCTGTCGAGGTCCGCAGACAAGCCACAAAGGGGATATGGCTGCAATAAACACGGTTTCATGTTCTTGCCTCGGCAATATCTGACGTGTCGGATAGAAATTCAAGTCATGCAATGTGGTGACAGTGTAGTCCGGCGTATTCATCAGCTACAAATCGATCATGCCGACTGTTATACCATCACTATACAGGCGAATTACGTCATTCTCGCGCAGCGCTTGTGCCTTGTTTTGATTGATATATCCTTTTTCGGTGATTTCCCCGGCATCGGCCTGAGGCGGTGTTGTTTGCAATAAGATCCTGGCAATCCGACTCGCGGCATTGGGATGAAGCGCGTTGTGCTTGGCCAATCCTTGACGAATCGCTGCGAGCACTTGCGGGTCCTGGATCAGGTCCGGCAATGACGGCGCGCGACCGATCAGACGGGCGCAATAGGTCTCGTCCAGGAAGCCGAGCAGGCGCACATCGTCGCGATTCAACCCGCACACGACGACATCGGCGAGCGCGCCGTCGACCGCCTGCACCGCCTGAACACGCAGCTTGCCCGCGGACACCCAGGTGCCATTGGCCAGCTTGAACTCTTCGGCGGTTCGTCCGTCAAAGGCGAGCCCCTTGCCCGGATCATCTGGGTCGACAAACCGAACCGCGTCGCCGAGCCGATAGAACCCTTCCTCGTCAAAGGCGGCCCTGGATTTTTCCGGATTGCGATAATAGCCCGGCGTGACATTGACGCCTTTGACCCGGAGCTCGAGCTTCTCGCCGGCCGGAACCAGTTTGAATGTGTTGCCAGGCAGCGGCAGGCCGATCAGGCCCATTGTGTCATTCGGCCAATGGACATTGCTTGAGGTCGGCGCGGTCTCGGTCGCGCCATATCCGGCAGACAGCGAGATCCGCTCCCCGCAAACGCGGACGGCGACTTTCTGAATGCGTTCATAAATGTCCTGCCCCATCGATGCGCCGCCATAGGACATCAGGCAGATGCGTTTGAAGAAGGTGTTCGCCAGAGCCTGATCGTTTTCGAACGCGGTGGCCAACGCCGCCCAGGCCGCCGGCACGGTTGTGTGCTGGGTCGGTGAGACCTCTTTCATGTTGCGGATCATCTCGGGAAGGCGGGCCGGCGTCGGCGCGCCCCAATCAAGGTACAAGGTCCCGCCCCAGTCGGTCATGTTGTGGAGGATGGAATTGGCGCCATACGTATGGCTCCAAGGCAGGAAGCTGCACATCACCTGATAGCCGCCGCTCAGCTCGGCCAGGCGTTCTTCATCCCAGACGGAGCGGATCATCTTGGCATTGGCGGCGATCATGCCATGCGTGTTGATCACGGCTTTCGGTTCTCCGGTGGAGCCGGATGTCAGCATGTATTTCGCCACGGTGTCCGGCGTCAGGCGGTCATAGGCCTCGGCGACCGAGTTGCCACCAGCGCGCGCGAACTCATCCAGGCTTGCATGATCACACCCGGACGGCGCGTTGCGCGAGTAGAGGACAAGCCGCCCTCGCAGGTCCATCGCATCAAGGCCGCGCTGATAGTCGCCGCCATCTTCGACATAGATCACCGCCGGCTCGACCAGCTGGTCAACATAGTTGAGGCGAACGAAATCCTGACTGAGCAAGGCATAGGCGGGCGTCACCGGAACAATCGGGCAGCCGGCCAACATCGCACCATACATGACCACGGCATGATCAATCGTGTTGCGCGACAGGATCATCACCGGATCGGCTGTGCCAACATCCAGAAATCCTTGCGCGATCGCCTGGACCCTGGCCCAGGCCTCGGCATAAGAGATTGTCTGCCAGCCCTCGGTTTCCGGTGCGACCGGGTCTCGTTGCGCCAGCCAGGTCCGGTCCGGCGCGTGCTGCGCCCAATGTTTCAGCGGCCAAAGCATATGAGGCGGATAGTCCCGCAGCGGATTGCCATTGCTGATCAGCGTGGTTCCGTCGGCGCGATGATCGATCTCGGGCTTCAGCGGCAGATAAGGCACTTCCCGAAATGGAATATGACTGGTGTCGCTCATAACGTCTTGACCCAATGCGATTGAACTGAAGTGACACGCGCAATGCCAGCATCACGTGGGCGTCACTCGACATGCCTTCCGGGCATAGTCAACGGTGTCGCCGCGGAGGGCGCGCCAATGGCGGTTCACCCGTCGCGACCGAAACGCGGCAACCCCAGGGACCGAAATTGTGATGTCAATTTGGTGTGAGACTTGGTGATGAGACGTGAAATGCGCTTTGGCATTTTCCGGACTAGGTCAGCTGCAACGCAAAAACAAAAACACGCAGAAGGACCTCCCTCCAAATGTCTAAGCTCACACTCCTCTCATTGGCTGCGGCGTCCCTCGCCGTCGTCACTCCCGCCGCGGCGCAGTCAGATCAAGGCTGGTATGTCTCGGGATTTGTTGGTGGCACGTTCCCGGGTGATGTCACCCTGACCGGTGTCCAGAACCCGGCGCCCGGTGCCCCGGGCGTGGCCGGTGCCCCGGCCCGGATCGAGACTGATTTCGATGACGATGTCACCTTTGGCTTCGCGCTTGGTTATGACACGCCATGGGAGTTCTTCGGCGTCTTCAATCCGCGCCTGGAACTGGAATATTCCCGCATCGACGCCGATGTCGGCGGCGGCAGCTTCAATAGTGGCAGCCAGCCCTTCTCCGGCGACGTCACAATCGATTTCTTTCTGATCAACAATTACTCCGACATCATCTGGAGCGATGATCAAACTGTTGTGCCTTATGTCGGCGGCGGGCTCGGGATCGCCAATGTCGACGCCAACATCCTTTATGCCGGTGGCGGATCCCCCACTCCGAATTTTGTCGCCACGGGCGATGATAGTGGTCTCGCCGGCACGGTTGCCGGGGGTCTGACCTGGCTCACTGGCAGCCCCTGGGAAGTCTATGGCGAAGCCCGCTATTATCAGGTGCGCGATGTCGAGCTTGAGCGCCGGTTCATCGGCGGCGGCGCCAATCTGTTCAATGCCAGCGTCGAGGATGACTTTGACGGCACCAGCCTGACCATCGGCGCACGCTACCGCTTCTAGGACACTCAACCCGATTCTAAGAGATGGAGTTCCCCCCCTCGCTCCCATCTTAGATAAAGGCCCGGCGAGCCAATCCAGCTCAATGCCGGGCCTTTTTTCTTTTGTCAGGATGACAAGCCAATCCGGTCTGCTTACATGCGCGCCATGGTGCCAGGCTTCATTCCCCTCCCCGATCGAACCATTCTTTGCTTGCACGGCCCGGACACAATTGTCCTGCTCGAACGCCTGGTGACAAACGCGACGAACGACTGGGCAACCGGCGACACCAGATATGGGGCACTGCTGACACCGCAAGGAAAGATCATCGCCGATTTCCTGGCCATCCGAACCGAGGACGGCGTGCTGCTCGATGTCGCGAACGCGGTCGCAGCCGATCTCGCCAAGCGACTGAAAATGTTCCGTCTGCGCAGCGATGTAGAGGTTACGATCGACCCCGATTTGCAGGTGTTCGCAGCCGTGGGCCCAATCCCCTCCCCGGAGCCAAAGATTGAAGGGGCGGTCCACATCTACCAAGATCCGCGTTATGCGGGCGGTCGCATGCGCGTCCTTGCGCCCACGGGCGAACAGGTCCCTGCTTCCGATTTGACGCAGGATGATTATCACGCCGACCGGATTGCCGCCGGGATCCCCGAACAAGGCCGCGATTTCGGCGCCGCCGACGTGTTTCCGGCAGATATCAATATGGACATTCTGGGCGGCGTCGCCCTGACCAAAGGCTGCTTTGTCGGCCAGGAAGTGGTCAGCCGCATGCACCGGCGCGGCAAGATCCGCAAGCGCACTCTGACCGTCACCGCACCGGACGCGGCAGCGTTGGCGCCGGGCAGCGACATCATGGCGCCGTTGCCGATTGGGACAATCACAAGCCGTGCGGGTGCCAGCGCGCTTGCGGTGGTGCGGGTTGACCGCCTCGACGCCGCATCCGAGCCGCTGCGCGTGAATGAAACTCTCGTCACAATCGAAAAACCCGCTTGGCTTGTCGCGACCGCCACGTCAAAGGATCAGACATGACGCAACACACCGCATGCGCCTGGGCGCCGATCGATGACCAACTCTATCGTGCCTACCATGACGAAGAATGGGGTGTGCCGGAATACGACTCCCGTGCGCTTTGGGAAAAGCTCCAATTGGACGGGATGCAGGCCGGACTGGCCTGGATCACCATCCTGCGCAAGCGCGAGTCGATGCGCGAGGAATTTGATGGCTTTGATCCCGAAAAGATTGCGACCTGGGACCAGCGCCGAATTGACAAGGCGCTGACCAATCCAGGCATCATTCGCAGCCCGAAAAAGATCGAGGCGTGCATCGGCAATGCCCGCGCCTTTCTCGACGCTGCCGACAAGGGCGAGGACTTTTCAGACTTTTGCTGGAGCTTTGTCGACGGCAAACCGATCGTCAGCCACTTCGAGAATTACCGTGACGGACCGACCAAGACCGAGATTTCCGAAGCCTGCTCAAAAGCGCTGAAACAGCGCGGGCACAAATTTGTCGGACCAACCATTGTCTATGCCTGGATGCAGGCTTGCGGGCTTTACAATGATCATGAGGTCGGCTGTGTTCGACATCAAGACGTGCAGGAGATGACACGATGAAATGGATTCTGGTTCTTCCGCTCGCAATGGCCACAGTGGCTTGCGTTTCGACCACCGAGTTTGACCGCGACCAGGCCTACACCAAATGCGAGTCGATCGGACAGAAGACCAGCCGCGACCGCTGCATCGCCGACGCCATCGCGCAAGCCCAGCGCGAGCGCGCCCGCGAAGATGCCCAGGACCAGCAACGCGAGGACGACGCGGAACGCCGCGAACTGGGCCGCGAGATTGCCGGAGCCGAGAAGAATTGAGGCTGAAAGCGGCGCTTCTGGCCGTGTGCCTGCTTCCGGGCATGGCGGGCTGCGCGCTTGTCCAGGACGCATATGACGATCGCCGCATCGACGAGTGTCGATCGCTGCCGACGCCGGACGAACAACGCAATTGCGAACGTGAGGCCCGCGACGCATCGGCAGGAATTCCGCCGCGTCACTGAATGATTCAGACGCTCGACCTGTGCGCCATGTCATTCTAACACTGCAGGATAATCAAAGAAGAAGCCGTTTCTGGCACGCGAGGGCATAGATGATTACTCCTGTTATTTCGGCCACCGGTCTGTGGACACCGGCGCAATCCGTTTCCAATGCAGAGCTGGTCGAGAGCTTCAATGCCTGGGCCGATAAATGGAACGCCGAACACGCCACCGAGATCGAGGCCGGAACCGCAGAGGCGAAAACGCATTCCAGCGTCGAGTTCATCGAAAAGGCGTCCGGGATCAAGTCACGCTTCGTCGTCGACAAGACTGGCATCGTCGACCCCAACGTGATGCGACCGAACATTCCGGAACGGTCGAATGACGAAATTTCCGTCCTCGCCGAAATCGCCGTGAACGCCGCGCGTCAGGCGCTCGAGCGCGCCGGCCGTGACCCGAAGGATGTCGATGCCGTCTTGTGTGCCGCCTCGAACATGCAGCGCGGCTATCCGGCCATGGCCGTCGAGATCCAGGATGCGCTCGGCATTGACGGCTTCGGCTTTGACATGAATGTCGCCTGTTCCTCGGCCACGTTCGGCATCCAGACCGGTGCCGATTTCGTCCGTTCCGGCAGCGCCAGGTCCGTGCTGATGGTCAATCCGGAAATCTGTTCCGGCCATCTGAACTTCACCGATCGCGACAGCCACTTCATTTTTGGCGACGTCGCCACTGCGGTCCTGATCGAGGCGGAAGAGATTGCCCCGGCGGCGCACTGGAAAATCCTCGGCACCAATCTGAAGACCCAGTTCTCGAACAATATCCGCAACAATTTCGGTTTCCTCAATCGCTGCGCCCCGGATGGCATCGGCGCCGAGGACAAGTTGTTTGTTCAGGAAGGCCGCAAAGTGTTCAAGGAAGTCGTGCCGATGGTCGCCAAGATGATCATTGCCGAGCTCGAACGGCTGCAACTGGAGGCACCGAATCTGCGCCGGATGTGGCTGCACCAGGCGAATGCCAACATGAACCGGCTGATCGCTTCGAAAGTGCTCGGCCGCGAGGCCACCGCCGACGAAAGCCCGACCGTCCTGGACACCTATGCCAATACCAGCTCAGCCGGATCGATCATCGCCTTTCACAAGCATAGCGACGATATGGTGGCCGGCGACAAGGGCCTGATCTGCTCCTTCGGCGCCGGCTATTCCGCCGGCACCGTGTTCGTCGAGAAGGCGGCCTGATCGCGCGCTTTGCCGCCTGACCGGATGCCATAGAGCAGCAGCAGCGAGACAAAGGCGATGCTGGTGCCCTGGGAGGAAAACAGCTCCAGCATCAAGGCAAAAAACCAGGCGGGGAGGTTGTGAGACGGGAGAGTGACACCGCTCGCCTCCGCCGCCTGGCGCAGATCGGCTCGCGCCCCTGCAATCTTGCCTTCAAGCATCGCGCGGCGGCGCGCGAGCCCGAGTTCGTTCTGGGCATCCCGATAGGGTTTCTGATGCGTGCGTCCGACCGCTTCGACCCCGGCGAGATAGGCCTCCAGCCCCGCAATCGTGCGAGTCTCTGGCGGTATGCCCTGGAGCTGGCGCGTCCAGTCGGCAATCTCGGCTTCGCGCAAGTCCTGCACCTGCTGCACGCTGGCAGCGCTGGCCGCCTGCAGCTCGGCATTGTTCAACATGAACAGCGAGGTGCCGGCAATGCTGGTCCCCGCGCCTGCGAGCGCGAAGACCAGCGACCGCATCGCCTCTCCAAGGCGACGGCCAGACATGTGCCACCAGAAAAACGTGAACCCGCCAAACGAGCAGATCGAGGCGATGACCCCGCTCCAGCCCCAGACACGTGCCTGGGTCGGCTCGATCACGCCGGCGCTGAAGGCCTGGTAATTGGCGTATCCCGACAACACCGCTGCGGCGAGTCCGGCGCCAAGAAAGATCAGCGCCAGCAGGCTGATAATGATACGCTCACCCCAGCCAACCGATCGGCGCGCGGGCGGCGGCGGCAGATCACAGGCATGGTCATTCGCGGCCTCGACTTCTCCGATCACTTCGACCGTCAGAGAGTCGGGCTGTGGGTCCGGGAGCAGATCTTCAATCACAACCGGCACGGTCCGGTCCTCGACCCGCGGCAGGCGCGGCGTGATCGGGATCACATCGGCGTCGGCATATGGCTCATGATTCCAGTCTCCGGCCTCGGCCTTCTCCTTGAGATAGGACAGCAGCGGTCCTTCGCCGCCACACGCGGTGCAATGCACCCGTCCGCGCCCGAGCGACAGGCGCAGGCCGCGCGTCGCGCCGCAGCCCGGGCAATCCTCATAGGCAACGCCGCGATCATCAAAGGCGTCCTCCAGGCCGACGGCACGCAAAGCCTGATCCAACACATCAGATGTGGTCGATATCGCGCCCATTTTTGCCCTCTACCCGGAGATTTGATCACATTTTGTTCTTTTTATGTTTCCTTTTGTTCCAGGTCAAGCGGAATTCATCAGGACGATCCATCCAGGCCGAATACGCGCGCGGCATTGCCCCCGAGAAATGCCGCCTTGCCGGCATCCGACAGGCCAAGATCGTCGAGCCCTGTCAGGGCTTTGGCCGCTGTGATCATCGGATAATTGGTTCCGAACATCACTTTCGCTGCGCCATGCCCGCGCAGGTACCGCACCAGTTCTGGCGGGTAGCGTTTGACCGTATAGGCCGAGGTATCAATGTAGACATTCTCGTGCTTGGTGGCGACGGCGACGGCCTCTTCGGTCCATGGATAACCAATATGGCCACCGACAATCACCAGGTCGGGAAAGTCGAGCGCGACCTGGTCAAGATAGATCGGACGCCCCACCTCGGACGGCATCAGCGGACCGGTATGGCCAATCTGGGTACAGAACGGCACGCCCTCTTCGACGCAGGCCACATAGACCGGATAAAACCGTCGATCGGTTGGCGGCACTTCCCATAGCCAGGGCAAGACGCGAATGGCCTTGAAGCCAAGCTCGCGCACGCAGCGGCGCACCTCGGCGACCGCTGCCATCGGGCTGGAAATATCGACCGACCCGACCCCGACCAGACGATCCGGGGCGGCCGCGACGAAACCGGCCACTTCATCATTCGAGATCATCGTGTTGCGCGGCGCCGACCAGGCGCTGATCAACATCTTGTCGACGCCGGCCTGGTCAAGCATGGCCACCGTTGCCGCGACCGGCAGCTCCTGGGTCGGAGTCTCGGTCTTGTTCCAGCGGCGCAGGGACGCGAAAATCGGGTCCTGGCTGTGCCGAAGCGTCGGGTGCTGGCCCCAGGCATCGATGATCATGGTTTCACTCCGTCTTGATCCATGTGCGAATTGCGACTAGATTCGTACTCTAGAGCAATACTCCATTTCGATGTCAACACGAACCAAGATTCTCACCACCGCCGCAAACCTGTTCGACGCTGGCGGATTCGACCAGACCACGATTGCCGACATCTGCGCGGCGGCGCAGGTCTCGAATGGCAGCTTCTTTCACGCTTACCGGTCCAAGGACGCGCTCGGGGCGGCGCTCTACCTGCAGGCGCTCGAGCACTATCATGACCACATGCTGGCCGCGGTTGCGGGCGACCCGGACGCCGCGACCGGCCTCGCCCACCTGATCCAGGCTCATGTGCAATGGGTCGAGACGCGCGCACGTGAGGCGCGGTTCCTGTTCGAACAATCGCGCGCCGACTGGCTGACACATGTGCGCGATGCGCAAGCCGCCGAGAACGCCCGGTTCGCCGACGCCATGGACCGTTGGCTGACCCCGCTCATCGCCGCCGGCGCGGTCATCGATCTGCCCCGCCCCTCCCTTTTCTTCGCGCAACTGATCGGCCCGGCGCAACTGATCTGTCGCGCCTGGCTGTCCGGCCGTGCGGCGAAGCCCCCCGCGCATGACGTCGAGCCACTCGTCGCCACCGCGCAACGGGCCTTGCTGGCGCGGTAAGGCGGCAACCAGCGAGGGCGGAAGCGCGGACCTGGCTGGCGAGCGATTCTGGACGAGTTGGTTCGACGGCTTAAAGCGGTAATACCATGCTAGGACGATTGTCTTTCGCCTTTGCCGCCAAAAAGGATGGATGCGCGTAAATGCGATTCAGCCATGCCTTGCAATTCGGGTGAGCGTCGGTCAGATATCCGCGCATGTTGGCGGATTCGAATGGGTAACTCAGATTGATATCCGCCGCCGTCAATTCATCTCCGCCGAACCAGTCGGCTGACGCCAAGTCCTTTTCAGCGGCATCCAGCAGCGCATTCATCCGAGGTTTCGAGAAGCCGTTTGTCGCTGCCTTCAGAACTGGCGAGATGATTGGTTTAAGGAAAAATGGCAACCGCTCCAGAATGATCCGAAAAATACTGTCCATCAGCATGATCGGCATCATTGAACCCTGTGCAGCGTGCATCCAGAACAAGTACCTCGCGCGATTTGCAGATCCGAATTCTGGTCGCATCGACTGGGAAGGGTGAAGATCGACGATATAGTCGATAATCGCGCTCGATTCAGCCAGGATCAGCCCGTCATGCTCAATCACCGGCGCGGACCCGAGTGGTGACAGCGCTTTGTACTCCGGCGGCGCCAGGTGCGTTTTGGGATCGCGATTGTACAGCTTCAATTGATAGTCCACGCCGAGTTCTTCCAGCAACCAGAGGATTCGAAACGACTGGGAGTATTCAAGATGATGAAGGGTGATCATTGCGATGAGCCTGTCTTAGAATTTTTGCAGTAAGGCATAGAGGTTTGCGAGATCGGTTTTTGACAAAGCCGTCTTCATTTGCGTCAGATGGGCGTCAGCACGATGGTGCGCCTCATGACCGTCAGGCGTGATCTCAATATAGACGATCCGCTGATCCTGTTTGCAACGCCGCTTGGTAACCAGCCCGCTATCAACCAGTTTGTTCAAGGTGCGCGACACGTTTGGACTGTCATCGATGAGCCTACCTTTGAGGTGTCCGACCGTGAGCATCCCTTTCGGCGATTGCGCTAGGTTATGGAGGATTTCCAGCTGCAGCATGGAAAGCCCTTCATTGGCGATCAGCGCTTCCATTTGAGTGCGCTGTTCATGCGCAATGCACCCGAGCAATCCCACCACCTTTTGCTCGATGGAGAGATCTGCAGAGTCGATTATGAGGTGCTTCTTCGGCATCTGACACTCCATAATAATCCATGGATTTATATTCCATGGATATCAATTGGTCAACTTTGGTATCTCGGCATATGTGCGCCGCGGTTTTTGGCGAGTGTTTTGTCACAAACGATGGCCACAGCGAACGTCGTTGGTCGTTTTGTTTTTGTCGTTCACTCTTGATCGCAAGTGGGCACAGATATCTGCCCCTGACCTAAAGCGTCGCGCTCAATCCCCGCCTCTATCCTCGGCAGTCTCTCCACGTTCCCCACGGCTTGACCGTGGGGTCCATCACGGATGATTGCCCCTTGTCATGGGGGTGGCTGGGGAGATGGGTCCCACGGTCTCACGGCGGTCGCCGTGGGACGCGTCAAGGCTTGGCGTGATTGCCACGCAACAAAGCGCCTCTCCCGATTGCGGGAGAGGGGTTGGGGTGAGGGCAAACTGGTATGCGGCTGGGAGGGATTTGGCGCTGCCGTGAGCCTGTCGATCCCCGTAATTTAACTCGACGGTGACCCGAACAGGGCATATACGTCATACTATGACACGATATCGGACCCGTACCCCGGCCACCGGGAAGCGCCGGCTGCACCGGCGGCGCTGGCGTCAGCCGGATGGCAAGAAACCGACGCGCGATGAGCTGATCCAGGCGGCCTCGGACGAAGCGCAGCTGTCCGGCAAGAGCCTGACCGCGATCCGCAAGCACGTGCTGAACGTGTTGCTGGATGCCGAACGCCCGATGACCGCCTATGAAGTGCTCGACTCGCTCGACGGGGTTGGTTCGGTGTCGCCGCCGACCGCCTATCGCGCCCTCGATTTCCTGGTCTCGCTGGGCTTCGTGTCGCGGGTCGAGAGCCTGAATGCCTATCTCGCGCTCGAATTCGGGCCGAGCGATGTGCCGCTCGCCTTCTTTGTTTGCGAGACCTGCGGCCAGGCCGAGGAAATTGCTGCGACGGATGCGATTGTCAGCCTGATCAGCACCGCCGACCAGCAGGGCTTTGGGGTCAATCACGCGTCGCTGGAAGTGCGCGGCGATTGCCGCGGCAAGCTCGGCTGCGAGTCATGGAACGAGAAAATGGCGCGCGAGACCGCGTCAGCTGCGATCGACAAGAACCGCCACGAATAGCGCTGGCTCGTCGCCCTCAACCGCCCAGGCATGATTGGTGGCCCGTTGCACGACAACGTCACCGGGACCGATCACGGTTTCTTCCTTGTCGAGGATCAGGCGGACGCGTCCCTTGACCAGGATGATCGCGTCGAGCGTATGCGTCGTATGCATGGCCGGATGTTTGCTGGTGTCCGGCTGATGGTCACCGGCGCCAATGTCGATAAACGCCTGCCGCGTCAGCTCGGCAATCATCTCGGGCGGCGCCCCTTCCGGCGTCGGGCCGGACGTGAACCAGCGGATCTTGACCTTGCCTTTGTCCGGCGACAGGACCGGCGTGCCAGTGCCCTTGTCCGGGCACGGGGCTGGATCGAGCGGGCCGGACACATCGTCATGCCAGATTTCGAGCAGGCCGCCGATGTCACCGGTTCGAAACTCGGCCGCCGGGCCGCCATCGATCATGATGTGAGATTTGCCATCGCCATCATCGGCCGTCACGATCCGGCGCAGACCGGACAGCATGTCATCCATTTTGCTCACCTGTTTTCCTCCCGATTTGCGGCAGACGCTAGGCCGGACTTGACGGTACTGGCAAGTGTTTCCTAAACAGCCCTCCCAACGGAGACTTTATGTTCAACTTGTCCGAGACCCGGTAAGGGCCCCGACCGCACATCCAAAAGCGAGATGGGGCCAGAAACAGCCTGAGCTCTGATCGGCCAGATCCGATCAGCCTGTTTCCCTGCGCGCGCGGCGCGCATCATCGGACAAAACTCAACATGGATATTTCACGCGCCGAACAGCGCATCCTGCACTTGCTCGCCCAGGGCGGGCGGATCGAGATCGAACGCGGCGACGGTCGCAAGATCGAACGCGTCACCTGCATCAATCGCGATGGCTGGCGCGCGCCGGGCCTCGACTTGTTCCTGTTTCGCAAACTGAAACGAAGACGGGCCATCGCGTCCAGAAAGGGACAGCCCTATCGCATCACCCGGCGCGGGCTCGAACTGGTCCGCAGCGAGTTCGACAATCGCTGAACCGGCGGGAGAGGCACAAGAAAACGTGACTCTCCCGTCACACTTCAAAACATTGCAGTGATTTGATGCAAACCGGACTTCCCCCTGCTGAGAACGAGTCTTAACTGCTTGGTAACTCGAAGCGGTCGCATAATGCCCGCCACAAAACGCCGGAGGCCTTCAGAATGATCCCTCGCTCGATTGCGATTCCCAAGACCTGGAACACGTTCAACTTTGCGAGCTTCTTCTCGGCTTTCCTCTATCCCGCCCTCGGGCTGGCCATGCTGATCACCATGATCGTGCTCGGCCTGACACTCTCAGGCCTGACCCTGCACTGGTATTATCTGCCGATTGGCATCGGCATCGTGGCGCTCTCGATCTTTGTCTGCAATGCCGGCATCGGTCCGTTGCACCGGATCATGCAGCACCGCGCCGGCGAGCTGAAAGCGCCAGGGCAGGTGATCACCATGATCAATCTGATGATCGCCATGCAGGGCACGGTGCGTGACTGGGTCAATTATCACAGCCAGCATCATCGCTTTTCCGACAAGCCGGGCGATCCGCACAACCCATTCGAGTCAAAGCGCTGGGCCTGGGTCGGCTGGATCCTGTGGCGCGACACCAAGGATATGGCGCGCCCGATGGCGGTGTGGCTGAAGCAGCACCCGATCATCGTCTGGATGGATCAGTTCTACAATCCGATTTCGCTGGTCCTGCACCTGCTCATTCCGGGCGCGATTTACCTGATCGTCTGGGCCAGCGGTGGCTCTCTGGTCCTGACCGCGATCTGTCATGCCTGCTTCGTCATCGGCCGCGCCATCCAGTTTCACGCCACCACATATGGCATCAATGTCCTGGGGCATCTGAAGACACCGGTCTGGGCGGATCACCTGATCGGACTCCTGACCGGTGGGGAAGCGTTTCATGATCATCACCATGACCAACCCGTCAGCGCCCTGCACCGCCCACGCAAAGGCGTCTGGAACCGAATTGTCGATTATAATGGCACCATGCTGCTGATCTATGAGAAGCTCGGCTGGGTGAAGAACCTGAAGATCGCGCCGCAATTTGCCTGAGGCGGCAGCTCTCGCGACGACAAACTAGCATCCGCCGCAGCTTTTTGCTTGGCTCCGCGCACCATATGAAGGAGCGTGCGAGATGGTAGATATTGCGAATGATCCACGGCTGGATCCACGGCTCAAGGCAGTGTTGACGATGATGCCGCCCCCGAATGAAACCGATGTCGCATCCCGCGAAGAACAAGTCGCACAAGCCAATACGCCAGACGCATTGGCGGCAACGGAGCAGCTCAAGATGCTGTTCGATATGGCGGACAATGAATTCGTCGCGCCATCAGCAGGACTGTCCATTTCCGAACACGAGTTCACGTCTCAACCGGATGGCAACACGATCAACATTCGCTTTGTGCGCCCTGAAGGCAAAGAGACTGTCCCATGCATCTATTACATCCATGGCGGCGGCATGATGGTGTTCTCCTGTTACTATGGAAATTACCGTGCCTGGGCCAAGATCATTGCCGCAAATGGCGTCGCCGTCGCCATGGTCGATTTTCGAAATTGCCTGACGCCATCCTCTGCCCCGGAGATTGCGCCGTTTCCGGCAGGCTTGAACGATTGCGTCTCCGGCGTGCGCTGGTTGTCGGACAACGCGGACAAACTTGGAATCGACAAGGATCGCATCATTGTCGCCGGCGAAAGCGGCGGCGGCAACCTGACCATTGCCACCGGGCTGAAGCTCAAACAGGATGGCGACCTGGGCCTGATCAGCGGGCTCTATCCCTTGTGCCCGTACCTCGCCGGTCAGTGGCCGCAGGACGATCTGCCCTCGTCGACGGAAAACAATGGCATCCTGATCGGCCTGCATTCCAACCGCGGCAGAATGGCGTATGGCCTGCAGGCATTCGAAGACAAAAACCCGCTCGCCTGGCCCTTGTTTGCCAGCGAAGAGGAGTTACGCGGCCTGCCGCCGGTGATGATCAATGTCAATGAATGCGATCCATTGCGTGACGAAGGCGTGGTGTTCTATCGACGCTTGTTGAAAGCGGGCGTAGAGGCGCGTTGCCGAGAAGTTCGCGGCACTTGTCACGCGGCCGAATTGCTGATGACGGCGGTTCCCGACATTGCCGGCGATACGGCCGCCGATATGGCGCGGTTCGCCAAGCTGAGCGGCACCTGAGCGCCCCCAATGCGCGCCTGAACCTGTTGTCATTACTCGCTGATCCAATTCGGGACAGGTTTGCAAACAGGCTCCTAACGGGGCCTGCGGGGTTGTGTGCAATTTTCAGGAAAATTCACGGATCGGCTTGAAACCGGATTTAATTCGGGCCGTGTATACCGACGCCATGGCCGCAGAAGCGGCTTGTGAAACCAACAGAAGATGGTGGATTAAATGGCGCAGAACGCTCAATCCCTCAGCGTACGAGGCCCGGATGGCCGTCCGCTGACCCTTTCAGACTTGCCGAAGCCTGGCATTACACGCTGGGTGACACGCCGCAAAGCAGAAGTGGTGGCTGCCGTGACCGGTGGCTTGCTTTCAGAGGAAGAAGCGCTTCGTCGCTACGACCTTAGCGAAGAAGAATTCTCCGGCTGGCGAGCTCTATACTCCAAGCACGGCCGCAAAGGCCTGCGCACGACCCGGCTCCAGCAGTATCGCGCCTAGAGCAATTTCGGTTGCGCCACCGGCGTAACCGCCTGCGCTCAAACCGCCGCTGTTAAAGCGCCGTTTACGACGCCGCCCGTAAAAGAAACGGGTATGCCCGCATCTGCGCCGGGCAAAGGTGAAGTAATGAGCGCCAAAACCCGTACGTCCTACACGCGTTTGATCGCTCTCGCCGCACTGATCGTTGCGGCGGGCGTCTTGTCTATGCGGGTCTATGACGTGTTCGGCGCCCCTCAATCTGACCCGGTCGGCAATTCTGTCGAGCGCGAGCTCACCTATCTGCTGGAACCCATTGTCGGTGCTGAAAAAGTCCGTGTTTCCATTTCAGGCCGGACCGATCGCACCGTTCTGGTAATGATCGATGGGCCCGTCGCAACCGACTTGCGAGCCTCGCGAGACCAGGTCGAAACGGTACTGACGGCAGCGCTGGGATTTGATGCCGAAACCGACACGCTCACACTGACCCAGTTTCCTTTCGCGCGCGGTGTCGGCCGCGCGCTGACGCCAGCCCAACTTGCAGAGCTCGCTGGCCTCGGCTTGTTGAGCTGCCTTCTCTTGATCGGGTGTGTCGGATCATCCAGCGCGCCGGCTGCGACCGGTGACGCGCTTGCGCAACAAAAGCGCGAGCCCGTGGTCTCGCCGCCGATCCGTATGACCGCCGCCGAGCTCGAGCCGGAAACCGACTTTGCAGATGCAACCCAGCTTGCGCAATCCAAACCAAACGAAACCGCCCGCCTCGTGCGTGGCTGGATGAGCTATTCGGAGGAGTGAGTGACACTGCCAGCTGTTCCTGCGACTTCCGACCCCAGCGGCCTCCGGCGCAGCGCCCTGTTAATGCGCGCGCTTGGAGCCCGCGCCGCCGCGGTGTGGTCGCAGCTGACTGAGGATGAGGCAGCGCAGCTCAGCCATGCCATGCAATCCTTGCCGGACGACCGACCCGCGGAACGCGACATCGTGCGGGCCTATGTTGCCGAGATGACCTCTCCACACGCCGCCCAAGCGGCGGAGCCTCATTCGTTCTGGCAGCAGCTGTCCACCCATGACGGCACGACGATTGCCGAGCTCATTCAAGCCGAGAGCCCACAGATCATCGCTTTGACCTTGTCGCACCTGGCCCCGAAAAGCGCCGCAGACACGGTCCGGATTCTCCCCCGAGCGCTGGCGACAGAAGCGCTGAAGCGGATGCTCCATCTCGGCTCCGTGCATCCATCTGCCGTGAAAGGCCTGGAGCTGGCTTTGCGGGCGCGCCTGCAAACAGCAACGACGACGCGCCTCAGCGGTGGCCATGAAAATGTGGCGCGCATCTTCGACCGTCTCGACAGCAAGTCGGAGCAGACGTTGCTATCTTCGCTGAACACGGCCGAGCCAGGTGCGGGCGAGAAGATCCGGGCATTCATGTTCACATTCGAAGACCTGGCCGAGCTTGATGCCGCCAGCCTTCAGACCATACTCAGCCGGGTTGAACGCGGCGTCCTCACCTTGGCCCTGAAGGGAGCTTCAGAGCCGGTCAGCGCAGCCTTCTTCGCCAATATGACGCAACGAGCCGGTGACCTGATGCGCGATGAGCTCGACTCGCTCGGCGCGGTGCGACGCGGCGAGATTGACGCCGCACGCACCGAAATCATCGACCTGGCGCGAACCCTGGTAAAACGCGGCGATATCCTGACCCGCGGACAAGATGATGAGCTGATCGAATGAAGCGGCGCGTGGAGAAAATCGAGCCTTACCCATTCGCGAGTGATTTCAGTGCGCCCGCCCCGGACATCCCTGAAACGGTGCAGATGACGCCGCAGGATCTGGCTTTGCTGCTCAGTGACGCGCAAGCCAGCGGCGCGTCGATCGCGCGCAATGACATCCTGGCAGAGCAAGCGGACCGTCTGTCGCGCGCCTCCGACGACCTCAAGACGGTGCTCGCCAGCATTGTCGACCTGGCCGCCCATCTTGAACAGGCTGCGATTGACGAAAGCGACCGTCAGGCCGCACTCGATCGGGTGCGCCGTCTCGCCGCTGTTGTGATCGAAGGACAAGGCGACTTATTTGGGTCATAAGGATCCGGCGTTCATCACTCGGCAACCATTCACCCCCAATCTGGCCGCAATCAGCCAGAGAGAGCCCCTCTTTCATGACCGTCAATCGCGCCCTCGAAGACAGCCTCATGGATGCGCCCGTCCGCGTTGACGTGGTGCTGGGTGAAGCGCGCGTTCCGGTCGAAGAGTTGATGAACTTGTCAGAAGGCGAGATTGTCGAGCTTGAGAACAACACCACCGACCTGGTCGATATCTACGTTTCGGATCGGCTGATGGCCCGCGGTCGTCTGGTTGTGGCGGACGGACAACTTGGTGTCACCTTGAGCGAAATTGTCGACGGCCGGTCACCCAATTACGCCTAGGCGCTCACGCACGCCCACTCACATCCACAGCAGACATCAGACCGCATCCGCGATTGCTTCGTATACGCATCAGGTTCGCGGGCGCCCGTTCGCGCTCAACCGGCGCTTGACAAGCTCACATTGCTTGATTAATTGAACATGTTCATTTAATTGTTGTGACCAGCCCTGCTCGACAAAACGCGCTGGAACCTTGGAGACACGAGATGGCTAGGATTGAGACGAAACAAGCTGGCAATCGCCGGATGCCGACCCAGGCACCGGTCGCACGATTCATGGAAACCTGGCTCGGTGCGCCGATCCATCTGCTCGAATTCATCCTGCAATGGGTGCTGGTCAAACCAACGCGCTGGTTCTGGCGGCACCTGGATCGCTGGTCTTACGCCCTCGAAGGCACCCTGCTCCGAAAAATTCTTTCGCACACAGTCCTGCCGTTTACCCTCATCCTGTCTTTCTATGTCGGATTCAAGCTGGTCGAAAATGGCATCACCAGCCTGACCCTGCTGGGCTTCGTCCTGTTGCCAATCATTTACGGCCTCTATTGCGCGCCGTTGGAGCGACTGATGCCGTATAGCCGCAAATGGCTGGAAGGCGGGAACGACACCGCCGTTGACATCATCATGTATTTTTCCGGCGCGTTCTGGAGCGGGATTTCAGGACTCATTGTCAGCGCACTATTCATTGTCGGCATGGTCGAGATGCTGGAGCCGTATGGGCATGACCTGTGGCCGGATCACTGGAACCCGATCATCCAGGTCACACTGTTCATCCTGATCAAGGATTTCTTCCGCTACTGGTTCCACCGCGCCCTGCACGAGATCCCGGCGCTGTGGCGCATCCACGCGGCGCACCATTCGGTCGAGCGGCTGTACTGGCTGAATGGCATCCGCGCGCACCCACTCGAGATCATCAGCCAGGCCATCTTCTATGCCATCCCGCTCGCTCTGGTACAGCCAACAGCGGAGATCGCCCTGGTCGCGGTGATCCTGCAGCTCAGCATCGGCATTTTTCAGCATTCCAACATCGACCTGGAACTGGGTTGGTGGGAATACATTTTCTCGATTGGCGACAATCATCGCTACCATCACTATCCCGACAAGGGCATTGGCGATTCCAATTATGGCGGTGAGTTCATCGTCTGGGACATCCTGTTCGGCACGTTCCACAATCCGCGTGATGAACGGCCACACGACAATATCGGGATTGGCACCGCGCCGGATTATCCGATGACCGTCGCGGGCCTCTATATCGCGCCGTTCCTGCCCAATCAGAAGACGGTGTTTCGCGTCGAACCAGAGGCGGCGTCCGAGCCACCGACGGATCCACAATTACAGCCAGCTGAATAGGCGCAACGGATCACCGGTGCTCAAACTTGAGGGCGATCAGAACCACCCGCATTCGATTTCGGTCATGATGACACCCTGTTCGCCATCCTGGTCCAGAACTTCGTTGAACAAAGTTGATTTGGCCTTGTCGAATACACACTCTGCAGCAGGCGCGCGGTGGAACGGAATATGGAAACTGAGATCCGGTCCACCCATTCCAATTGCATCCGTATAGCGAAAGGAATTGACAGAGTAGACTTCGCCGCGCCCAGCATCTACGTCAAACCGCTGCAACCATGGACCACCTGACGCGCCACCTTGGAGATCGCAAGCCGGTATCCACCTAGGATTGACGGGGTCATTTGGATCGGCACCCAGAGTGTCCGCGCAATACATGAGGTCAGGATCATAACCTGAGTAGGAATAGCCAAACGCGTGCGTAAATGTGGGGCCCGGATAGAGGGGATCGTCCGGATCGGTAACAAGCGGTTCGAACGACATATCGAGCGCGCTGACGGATTGATCCAATGCGTCAGAGGCGGAGGAAGCTCCGAGATGCGCGCCGATATCATCGACGACATAAAATCCGTAATCCGACGGTACGTTCGAGGGAAACACCCGCGATGCCCAGTCGTCATGAACCACGCCAAAGCTCGGCACCCAGCACCCGATTGGGTCATTGTCGCAATCATAATCCGTGCCCGAGCCAGTGGTCTGGTCCTGATTTGGGATGAACATGACATTGCGCGCAAACCCCTTGTGGTCATCTTCATAGACGCAATGTGCTGCCGTCAAAATGATCGAACGGTCGGTGGTTTCGTCGGAGACTGCGGTTCCTGAGCAAACATATGTGGTCCATGCGGTGCGCTGGCTGTTTGTCGGCATTTGAAACACGAGCCGGCCCGAGGCGAACTGCACGTCGCCACCGCCCGTCCAATGCTCATGCCCAGTGGCTTCAGGCTCACCTCCCCCGCCTTCGTCTTCGACGAAGAACGTTTGCGGATCAGACGCTGCGTAATTCGCGCGCGGCCTTGCCGCATCCGTGGCGCCGACAAACCAAGTTGTCGCGCCGACCGGCAGCCCGGAGACGCTGACCTCCCAGATATCATCACCGACGAAGACGCCGTCGATGGCTTCATCGCCGCCAGGATAGGTGAACTGAAACGTAACGGTATCAACGCCGCTTTCCGCATCTGTGACTTTCGCGGAAAAGACGTGGCTTGTCCCGATGCTTGCGTCATGTGCGGGTGAGAGATCTTCGATGATTGGCGCGACAACATCTCTTGGGCGCCGCCTTGGATTTGGGCGATCGCGGCTTTCTCTCTCCGCCGCGACGACCGCATTCCGCTTGAGCACATATTTCGTCGTGTGCCCGTGCGGCTTGAACCCACCCTGCGCGTCGCGAATATATCCGAGCCCGCGATGGTCGATGAACAGGTCTCTCGAGATCGCCGAGTCAAGTCGTTCCTGCGTCCAGAACGCTGCAACATCCTGGGTTTTCCGATTGGGCTGACTGCGATCATCCGATTCTTGCGCTGCTTGCGCCATTGCGGAGACGCTCAACATTGCTGACATCAAACCCATCGCCAGCGGACGCCATGCGGCTTCAATGCTCATACTCATTTCCTCGATACACTGGCCGAACAAGCCTTTGCTTCCCCCAGCGCGCCGAATAAATTTCGAGTTGGCCGTTTTAGTCAATCAATACTTGTGAAAACACAGAATAATGAGGCACCCGAACAATAAGGCGACGCTCGGAGGGACGGCGAGGGCGAACGGCCAGCGCACATGTAAACTTATCCACAAATCGGGATCGGCTGTGAAAAACTAATAAATCAACAGATTCTGTTAACCATTTCGGCGCATCACTCGATTGGCTAGAGTGGAGTGAGCCGTATGCGAATGAAGATGTTTGCCGCTGAGTCCTTAG
Organism: Henriciella sp.; assembly: GCA_965228095.1. Taxonomy (GTDB): domain Bacteria; phylum Pseudomonadota; class Alphaproteobacteria; order Caulobacterales; family Hyphomonadaceae; genus Henriciella. Next base: position 532,352 of record OZ245793.1, read on the forward strand.
AGGCTGCCAAGGCAATGATCTTCGCGGAAATGGGGGATGACGCGATCATCCTGTCCGAACGCGAAGTTCCCGGAGGCGTGGAAGTTCGCGCAGCGACTGACAAAATGGGCGGTGGCATGGTGCCGAGTGAGTCGCGGATCCTCACGCGTCTCGGGGCGTCGCCGTCGCCTCGCCTGGTGGAAAGCCCGATCCGAAATCGCGTTCGCGATGCCCTGTTGTGGCACGGCGCGCCGCAGCGCTTTGCCGATCGCATCGCCGATGCCGGCGCGACCGGCGGCATTGAGGGATCAGAGCCGAGCGCCGCCATCGCTGCAGGGCTCGAGAGCGCCATTTCCTGCGACCCGATTCCACCGGCCCCGCATCGCAACATTGTTCTGGTTGGCGCCCCCGGCCATGGTCGCACCGCGACAGCCGCAAAGCTGACCCGCCGGGCTGCGGTGGCAAAATCAGAGGTTTTACCGGTCGCCGCCGATCTCGACCTGACCGCAGGTGGCGCGCAACTGGCCGCTTACCTGGAAAAAGAACAGGATCAGATCCGATCAGTCACCAACCCGGACGACCTGTTCAAACTGCTCGCCAAGATCAAAAAGGACGGAAAGCGGTGCGTCATCGACATGCCCGCGATCATTCCGTTCGATCAGGACGATATGGCCAGCCTGCAGGACCTGCTCGCGGTCATTGACGCCGAGCCGGTGCTGGTCATCAGCGCCGAAGGCCATCCTGAAGACTTGAATGAAGCCGCCCGCGCGTTCGCGCGCTGCGGCGTTCGCCGAGCGATTGTGACGAAGCTGGATGTCACCCGGCGCCGAGGCGGCATCGTCTCCGCGCTGATTTCAGCCAAGATCGCATTCTCTCACCTTGCCATCACACCGTTCATTGGCGGTGGACTGGTACCCGCGACCCCATCACGATTGGCGCAGTTGCTGACAGAAGACGCACCTGCCCATGTCGCTCTTAAAGGAGCCGCGTAATGAGCTTTCTCCTTCCCAAATCCCAGGAACGCCCGAACCAGCGTCCGCCAAGACGCGTCGAGCCTGCCTCGATCATCGCGGTCGGCTCCGGAAAAGGCGGCGTCGGCAAGACCTTTATGTCGATCACCCTGGCCAGCGCCATGGCGCAAGCCGGAAAACGCACACTCCTGGTCGACGGCGACCTCGGCCTTGCCAATGTCGATGTCCAGCTGGGGATTGCGCCGGAAACAGATCTGGCCGCGGTCATCGCCGGCTGGGTCGAACTTGAAGATGCCGTGACACCGGTGGATGGCGGGTCCGCCGCCGGCGGGTTCGACGTCCTGCCAGGTCGCTCTGGATCAGGTGCGCTGGCTGAGTTGTCTTCAGAAGAAGTCGCTCGCCTCGCGGCTGGCCTGTCCGCCCTGGCCCTGCAATATGATCAGGTCATCCTCGACCTTGGCGCCGGGATCGAAGCCAATTGCATGCGCCTGGCCCGCGCCGCCGACAAGGTGCTGATGGTGATCACTGACGAACCGACATCGATGACCGATGCCTATGCCTTCATCAAGGTTCTGAAGGGCTATGCGCCGAACGTCGAACAGACGATTGCGATCAATCAGTGCGAGACCCGCGCCGCCGGTCAGAGCACGTATTCGGCCGTCGCACAGGCCTGTCAGACCTTCCTCGGCTTCCGTCCCCACCTGGCCGGAACCATCATGCGCGACGACGCTGTGCGCGAAGCGATCCGCAGCCAAAGAACGTTAATTTCAACCAATGCGTCCTCACAACCCATTCAGGACGTAATCGCCATTGCTCACACGCTTCTTGGGCGGACCGGGCAAGATCTGCATGCTTAAGAGGTGTGAATAAAAATATCGTTTCGAATCCGATTGTTAAATCTTCGGTAAGCTTCATTACCTAGATTCACAATGGTTAACGATGACGGTACAAAGCTAATAGACTGATTCGGGGAGCTGAATATGCGAGTCTTACTAATCGAGGATGATAATGCGGTCGCCCGCAGCATCGAGCTGATGCTGAAAGCGGCAGGCTTTAACATCTATACGACGGACCTTGGTGAAGAGGGCGTCGATCTGGGCAAGGTCTACGAGTATGACATCATCATTCTCGACCTGTCTCTGCCAGACATCTCTGGGTATGACGTGCTGAAACAGCTCCGCATGGCCCGCGTCAACACGCCGGTCCTGATCCTGTCTGGTAATCCCGACATTGAGGCAAAAGTGAAGACGCTCGGCTATGGCGCCGACGATTATCTCACCAAGCCGTTCAACAAGGACGAGCTGATCGCCCGCATCACGGCGATTGTCCGTCGTTCGAAAGGCCACGCCGAAAGCGTCATCCGCACCGGCGAGATCCTGGTCAACCTGGACGCCAAGACGGTCGAAGTCGACGAAGAGCGCGTGCATCTGACCGGCAAGGAATACCAGATGTTCGAACTGCTTTCCCTGCGCAAGGGCACGACCCTGACCAAGGAAATGTTCCTCAACCACCTTTATGGCGGCATGGACGAACCAGAGCTCAAGATCATCGACGTGTTCATCTGTAAGCTGCGCAAGAAACTGCAGCAGGCGACAGGCGGCGAACACTATATCGAAACCGTTTGGGGCCGCGGCTACGTGCTTCGCGACCCGAAACCGAAAAAGGAAGCGGTCGCCGCATAGGCCGTTTCTTTTCCCGAACAGACTTGAAACCCGGTGCCCTCAAGCGCCGGGTTTTTTCTTTGCCAGATGTTCAAGCAGCGAAGGGTGAGGCGTCGCATGTCCGTATTGGGTCAGGAGGGGACATTGTGCCACGAGGCCCTCATCCTGAGCGACGTCGAAGGATAAAGGGCCGGGCTTTCAGGAAGCCCGCCTCGCCCTTCGACCCCCGATCGGGTCGAGGGCAAGCTTCGCTCAGGATGAGGCTTGAAGAGAGGGTCTCGATCCAGATGCCCCTCCGACGCCGAACGCCGTCGCCCCCTCTCAATCCGACCGGGTTCGCGCCGGTCTACACTCCAGCCAATGACCCCGGATGCTCGCCTTTGCCTGCAAAAGACCTGGCCGCTGATTGAGCGGCTGGTGATCGAGATCGGCCTGATCGTCTCGCTGCTCAAGCCTCTGGCGCGGGCGGAGCATCTCGAGATGCTTCGCCTGGTGCGCCTGGCTGAGGGCCTGATGCGGCGCTGGCTGGTGCTGAGCGCCTGTGCCAGGCCGCTGCCAGAGCCCCGCCCGGGCCGTGCTGGCGGCGGCTTTTCCGGCATTGATATGGGGATGTCGAGCGGGCTCAGCCTGCCGCTCTTCCGCCTCGCTGATCCAGAGCCCAAGTCCAAGGCCGCGCCGGGCGCTGACAGACCCGCCGAACCGTTCCGGCTGCTCGCCTTGCAGGACGAGCCGCCCGTGCCCGTGCCAGCGCCAGTGCAGGTACCGGGCGCGCCGGTCTGCACTTCCGCGGATTCCCTTCCGTCTTTCCTCACCCCTTTTCCGACACCGTCGCGCGCCGACATCCGGCTGTGGGAGCGCGCGAACGCGCTGCTCGCGGCGATGCGCGAGCCAGACAAGCATATTGCCCGGATGCGCCGCTTCCTGGCCAAGAGCCTCAGCGGGCTGGGCCCGTTCCCGCTGCGCCTCGCGCGCCCCTGGGGCCAAAGCGCCAAGGAGAGGCGGGCCCGGCCCGAAGCCTATGCCGCATTGAAGGATTTGCGCGTCTTCACCCGCGATGCGCTGATCGCGCTGATGGCGCCCGGATAGCGGCGTGTTCGGTCGCTCGGTCATGTCCCCTCTGACATCGGAAGCAGACATGTCTCGCGGCAAAATAAATCCCGGAGCGCGTTGCGTCCGGGACCCCTTATTCTGCAGATTGCAGAGCGCTCTACTCGTCTTCCTCGATCATGTCGGCCCAGAACACGTCCTTGCTGACGCGAATGGCTTCGACAAGAATCACGATTACGGCCAGGGAGAGCACCCACCATGCTGTGCTGGCTTGGCCAGCCCAATTCACCATTGCTTCAATCATCACCATGCCTCGGTCTTATGCCGTCGATGGATTGAATATGCCCGCCACCTCTTAACGAGAGCTGAGTCAAATGTGGTCCGGGCGAGGCAATTCGTAATCAAAAGCGCCCAATTTCTTTACGCCTGCCCGCTTTTGCGTAAACAGAGGGCAAATGACGAACCGAACACCTAAACGAAAACCACCGGCGCGCGTCTGGCAGCGCATGCTGTCCGGGCGGCGTCTGGATCTGCTCGACCCGTCGCCAGTCGACATCGAGATCGAAGACATTGCCCATGGCCTCGCCCGCGTCGCGCGCTGGAACGGTCAGACCAAGGGCGCGCATGCCTTCTCGGTGGCGCAGCATAGCGTCATCGTCGAAGCCCTGTGTGTGCATCTCGAGCCGCGCATCGACCCGAAGTCGCGCCTGCTCGCCCTGCTTCACGACGCGCCGGAATATGTCATCGGCGACATGATCTCGCCGTTCAAGGCGGTGCTCGGCGATGGCTACAAGGACATCGAGACGCGGCTGTCCTATGCCATTCACACACGGTTCGGCCTGCCCGCAGAGACCCCTGGTAGCCTGAAGCGATTGATCAAGAAAGCCGACAATATCTGTGCCTGGTTCGAAGCGACGCAACTGGCGGGCTTCTCGGAAGCCGAGTCGGATCGCTTTTTCGGTCACCCGCCCCGCGGGGTCCATCTCAACCTGACGCCGCAGCCGACCGAGGATGCGCAGGCCGAATTCATTGGCCGCACTGTTGCGTTGCTGGCCGATATCGAGGCCCCTGCATGAGTGTCATCATTGGCCTCTCGGTCGTGATCGTCGCGTTTGATGGCGAGAAGCCACGTGTCCTGGCGACACGGCGCGAGGATGGTCTCACGGCCCTGCCCTTCGGGGCGTTCGATCCGGTGCAGCACCGGACGTTTGAACTGGCGCTTCGCGGCTGGGTGAAGGAACAGACAGGCTTCCAGCTGGGTTATGTCGAACAGCTTTACACGTTTGGCGACCGTGATCGTGAAAGCCCGGAAGCGACGCTGCTTGATGCGCCGCCGGAAAGCCGCGTGGTCAGCGTCGGTTACCTGGCCCTGACGCCGGAGGCCGAGCGCCTGCCGGATTCCTTCGAGGCGCGCTGGCGCGGCTGGTATCGGCACTTCCCCTGGGAGGACCACCGGGCGGGACGCCCTGCCATCCTGGACGATGTCATTGCCCCCAAACTATCGACCTGGGCCGCGGGCAGTGCTGATCGTCAATCCCGTGCCAGAAGCGCGTTCGGATTGGACGGCGAGATCTGGCCTGATGAAGCGGTGCTGGAGCGTTATGAACTGCTGTATGAAGCGGGGCTGGTCGCCGAGTGTGCCCGCGACCAGGAATTGCCGAGTGATGATCCGGGACTTGGCGAGCCGATGGCGTCGGATCACCGGCGCATTCTGGCGACGGCCATCAGCCGCTTGCGAGCAAAGGTGCGGTATCGCCCGGTCGTCTTCGAATTGATGCCTGAGCGGTTTACGCTGACCGCGCTGCAGGGCACGGTCGAAGCCATTCTCGGCCTGAACCTGCACAAGCAGAATTTCCGCCGCGCCCTCGACCGAACCGGGTTTGTCGAAGGCACGGGCGAAATGGAAAGCGGCACGGGTGGACGCCCCGCCGAGCTGCACCGTTTCAAGCGCGAAGCCCTGCGCCGCACCGGCGCCCGTGGTCTCAGCGCACCGGTTGTGAAAGCTTAAGGATCGTTCGCCCAAATCACCGTGTACGCGCCAGGTTCAAGAAGACCGGAAATCCAAAGCCAGCTGCCAGGCCACCGAGGTGCGCGGCCCAGGCAATTCGCATCACGCCAACATCGCCGCCGAGGAAAGCCAGGCCGACATTGATCACGATCCAGGGCACGCTGATTGACGCTGCCCCGCGCCAGCCATTGCGCAGATATCCGATCGCCGGCAACAGGCCCGAGATGGCAGACGAGGCGCCGATGGCGATGCCATCCTGCGCGTTGATCGCGTACCAGAATATCTGCGCTGCGGCGCCACCAATGGCGCAAATGAAGAAGAATATCAGAAACAGAATGGCGCCGCGCGGGGAGTTTCCGAGCGGCTTGACGATGATCGGGCCCAGCGCAATCAGCATGGCCATGTTCATCATCAGATGGAACGACCCTCCATGCAGGAACGTATGCAAGACATAAGGCGCAAAGGCACCCCAGGGCCGATACACGTTTTCAAATCCCGGTCCACCCGCCAAGGCGCCGACGGCAAACATCCAATCGCGAACGCGATCCGGGCTGTTGAACTGGACCAGTGTCACCGCGACAATCACGCCCGTGAGCGCGAGAATGACAACCGGAAAGCCCTGACGAAAAATCGGCGGACGTTGCGGCCCGTGCTCAGGATCGGAATAGACTTGCATGCTCCACATATGGCCTTTGCCGGCACAAACACCACCCCTGCTCTGCCGCCACGTGACGGCTTGACCTTCTCCCTCCTGAGCGCACGATCCGGTTCATGACTTTGACATTTGACGATCTCCGCCCGCCCTGCCCGCATATGGATGACACCCACACTGAATGGCGCCGCAGCGTTCGCGGTTTTGTCGAACGCGAAATCATGCCCTTCGTCGACGAGTGGGAAGAGGCTGGCAGGATCCCGCGCGACCTGTTCAAGAAGGCCAAGGAGGCCGGCATTCTGGGCGTCGGTTATCCGACCGAATATGGCGGCGAAGGCACCGAGTTTGACCGCTTCCACGGCATCGTCACGTCGGAAGAGCTGGCGCGCATTGGCGCCGGCGGCATTTCCTCCGCATTGATGATCCATGGTATCGGTTTGCCGCCCATCATGGCGCTTGGCACCGAGGAGATGAAAACCGAGATCGGACGCCAGGTCCTGTCCGGCGAGAAACAGATCAGTCTTGGCATCACCGAGCCGTCTGCCGGGTCGGACGTCGCGCAGCTGAAGACCAAGGCGGTCAAGGACGGCAATGGCTGGCGGGTGAACGGCTCCAAGACCTACATCACTGGCGGCATGACATCGAAATGGCTGACCACTGCGGTGCGCACGGGCGGCGAAGGCATGGGCGGAATTTCGCTGATGCTGATCGATCTCGAAAGCGAAGGCGTCAGCCGAACCGAGCTGCCCAAGCAAGGCTGGTGGGCCTCGGACACCGCGACCATTCATTTCGATGATGTGTTCGTGCCGGCCGAGAACCTGATCGGGGAGCAGGATCGAGGCTTTTACGGCATCATGGCCAATTTCAATGGCGAGCGTCTCGGCATGGCTGCCGGCGCCGCTGCCTCGGCCCGGGTATGCGTCGAAGAAGCCGCCGCCTGGGCGCAGGAACGCAAGACGTTCGGCAAGCGCCTGGCCGACCATCAGGTCATCCGTCACAAGATTGCCGCCATGGCGCAGCGGGTCTGGGCCACGACAACCATGCTCGACACGTTTGCCTGGCATGTTCAGAACGGCAACACGCCGGTGGCCGAGCTTGCCATGTTGAAAGTCCAGGCCACCGAAACACTCGAATTCTGCGCCCGCGAAGCGATGCAGATTCTCGGCGGTGCAGGCTTCATTCGTGGCCACCGGGTCGAGCGCATCTATCGTGAAGTTCGGGTCATGGCGATTGGCGGTGGCTCGGAGGAGATCATGCGCGATTTGGCAGCCCGCCAACTTGCATTGTAGGCTCCAGCCAGGAGGGTCGACATGGACAATTTCAAGGACAAGACCGTCGTCATTACCGGCGGCGCCACCGGCATCGGATTTGCCCTGGCCAAGCGGTTTGGCCAGGACGGCGCGAGGATCGTCATCGGCGAACCGCGCCAAAACCGGCTGGACGAAGCGCTCGGGACGCTGACATCGCTCGGCATCGATGCCGCGGCCATGGTCATGGACGTCACCGACGCGGCGAGCGTCACGGCGCTCGCGGATTTCGCTGACGCCACCTATGGCGGCACCGATGTGCTGATCAACAATGCCGGCATCCCGAGCAGCCGGAGGCCCATTGTCGACGTCCCGATGGCCGATGTCCGCAATCTGTTCGACGTCAATTTCTTTGGCGTCTGGCACGGTGCCGCCATCTTCGGAAAGCGCATGATCGACCGCGGCACGCCTGCGGCCATTTACAATCTCGCCTCGGAAAATGCCTTCTTCAACGCCGTGCAGAACAGCGCATCCTATATCGCGTCGAAACATGCCGTGCGTGGATTGACGCAAGCGATGCGCGACGAGTTCCCGGAGTTCATCCAAGTCGGCATGATCGTGCCCGGCTTTGTGGCCTCCGAAATGACCAAGGGCTCCGAACAGTTTGCCATGGATGCTGATACGTTTGCTGAAAAGGTCGTCGAGCAGATTCGCGCCGGCGAGTTCTTCGTGGTCACGCATGCCTACAATATCGTTCGGATCAAACCGATCCACGACGAAGTCGAAGATGCGTATGCGCGCAATGCACCGCGCTATGAAGGCGATGACGAATATGATGTGCCGACGCTGATTGCGCGGCTGACAGCCGGGAGAGATGGCTCATGAATGGATTGAAGGCAGGCAACACGGCCGTGGTCACCGGCGGCGCCGGCGGAATCGGCCTGGAGTCGGCGCGGCGGTTCGCAGCGGCAGGCATGAATGTCGTACTCGTCGACATGAAGGAAGATGCGCTCGAAGAAGCCGCAACGGAACTCGCTGGCAAAGGCGGCGGTGACATTGTCGCCGAGCGCTGCGATGTCTCAGACCCGGCGGCCGTCAACGCGCTGCGCGACCGGGTGCTTGACCGGTTCGGAAACGTGCACTGCCTGATGAACAATGCCGGGATTGGCCGAATGGGCACCAAGCCATGGGAAGACCTCGACGCGTTCAACGCCCTGGTCTCGGTCAACCTGATGGGCGTCATTCATGGCTGTCACGCCTTTATGCCGAGCATGCTGGAACATGGCGAAGCGGCGACGGTGATCAATACCGGCTCGAAACAGGGCATCACGCGCCCGCCGGGCAATTACGCCTACAACCTCTCCAAGTCCGGCGTCCTCGCCTACACGGAAAGCGTCGCGCATGCGCTGCGGCAGGAAGAAAATTGCCAGGTCAGCGCCCACCTGCTGGTCCCGGCCTTTGTCTACACACCGATGGTCTCCGCCTTCATTCCGCAGAAACCGCCATTTGCGGCGACGGCAGAAGAGACGGTTGATTTCATGATGCAGTCGCTGGAACGCGGCGACTTCTACATCCTGTGTCCTGACAATGAGACACCGCGTCCGCTGGACGAGAAACGCATTCAGTGGACCGCCGACGACATCATCAAGAACCGTCCGGCCCTGTCGCGCTGGCACCCGGATTATGAGGATGCGTTCAAGGCGTTCGTCTCAGATGATTAAAAAAACCCCGAACCGCAGGCGGTTCGGGGCAAGCGTGGTTCGCCTGGATAGGAGGCCGTCGGGTTAGAACTTATACCCGAGCCCCAAGCCAACCACAGTGGGATTGATGTCGACTCCCGCATCGACAGTCGCTCCCAAAGCTGTTGTGAAATCGACGGTCACGTCCGTGTTGATCCAGATTTTCTTGACGTCCGCATTCAATGCCCATCCGCCCGGTTCGCCATCGAGGTCGTAATCGAACCCGACCTGCAGCGCGCCGCCAATGCTGGAATCATAGTCGATCCCGTCAGCGACAGAGCCGGCGTCTTCATCGAAGAACAATGTCGCATTGATGCCAGCGCCGATATACGGCTTGAACTGCGTCCCGGTATCGAAATGGTATTGCAAGGTCAGCGTTGGCGGCAGCAGCCAGACATCGCCGAGATCGACATTGGCATTGTCCAGCGCGCCCGGCACGGTCACACCGGTGGCCTCAACATCATGCGGGGTCACAGCGAGGATCAGCTCGACCGCGATGTTCTTGTTGAAGAAATAGGTGATATCGAGCTCAGGCACATACTGGTTGCCAATATCAACATCGCCCGCGAGGGCCGCCCCAGCGACTGACAGGTCAGCGCTTTCATCCGGCATCACCGCCAGAACCCGTCCGCGGATCATCCACGGATTGTCTTCGGCATAGGCAGCGGTCCCGATCAATGTGGACGTCGCCATGAGCGCAGCGCAAACAAGAGATTTCATTTCAGAGCCTTTTCGTTTTGAAACTTATGCGCCTCAGCTAGTGAACTGAAATTCCTCACGAAATTATCCAATTCGCCGCGCGTGGACGTGTCGCGTGACAGATGCGCTCAACTCCGTAATCTCCCGGAGTGACGGCGGCTTGTCGTCTTGCGAATGTGCAAAGACGGCGCGTCTGCAAAATCGCCGTCCCCCCTTCACTTTTGCTGCCAATCACCCAAAATGAGCGCCATGGCCCATTCCCATTCACATGCCCACGCAAATACACCGTGCAGCCCACAGGAAGCCGAAGCGTTTCTTGCCGAGGCCGAAGCGCTGGTCGAACAAAAGGGACAGAAGCTCACGCGCATTCGGCGCAAGGTGCTGCATCTGCTGCTCGAAAGCGACGAACCGGCAAAGGCGTACGACCTGCTTGCCAATCTTGATGGCGAAGGCGCTGCCAAACCGCCAACCGTGTATCGCGCGCTCGATTTCCTTCAGGACATGGGGCTCGCGCACAAGATTGAAAGCCTGAATGCCTATGTCGCATGCGGGCATACCAGCCACGCCCATTCCGCCGTATTCGTGATTTGCGACTCATGCGGCTCGGCTGAAGAGTTGCACGCGGTCGAAACCAGTGCGGCGCTCGGTAACGAAACGCAAGCCGCTGGTTTCAATGTCCGCAGCGCCGTCATCGAAGCGCGCGGCATTTGCCGGAACTGCGTCTCATGATCCCGCTCTGGAGCGGCATCGCAAACACCTGGGATTGCGACGAGATGGGGCACATGAATGTCCGGGTCTATGTCGAAAAAGCGATGGAGGGCCTGGGCACACTCGCGGGCGCCATCGGCATGCCGCACGCCTTTCGCGCCAATGCCCCATCGACCTTGATGGTTGCAGAGCACCACATTCGCTACATTCGCGAAGCCCATGCCGGTCATCCGCTGAAAATGACGGGATGCGTGCTCGAGTGGGACGAGACGAGCGCCGTGATCTATCAGGACATGCGCCATGGTGATGGCAGGCCGGCAGCGGCGCTGCGGACGCGGATTGTGCATGTCGCGGCCAAGACCGGCAAACCGTTCCCCTGGAGCTCCCGTTCACGTGCGCAACTCGAAGCGCTTCTCGAGACGCCGCCAGACGACACCAAACCGCGCGGGCTCGACCCGGCGGCGGTGCCGGTCTCAGCAAGCTCAGCGAATATGACGCAGGTCGAGAATTGCGGCGCGCCTGAGATCGGTCGCGGCATGTTCTTGCCCAAGGAAACCGACAGTTTCGGCCGCGTGGCGGCACCCTGGTTCATGGGACGGATTTCCGATTCGGTGCCAACCCTGCTGCATGACTGGCGCACCAAGGTGGCGTCCTCGCAGGCGGGCGCCCGCATGGGCGGCGCCGTCCTGGAATACCGTCTGATCTATCGCAAATGGCCACGAGCTGGCGACCGCTATGTCATCCATACCAGCCTCGCCAATGTGGCTGAGAAAACCCACTCCCTATCCCACTGGGTGCTCGACCCGGGGACCGGCGACGCCTGGATCACGTCCGAAGCCGTCGCCGTCACATTTGACCTGGAAAAACGCAAGGTGATCCCGACCCCGCCGGAGCAGATTGCAGAGCTCGAACGCCTGGCCCCGCGGGGCTTGCGTCTTTAACCGGGTTTCCTAACGCCGCGGTTCGCGATCCTTGATCCGGTCATAGGCCGCCATGATGTTCTCGAATCGCGCCCGGATAATCGGTTCGAACTCCATGTCAGTGACGATATAGTCCCAGTTCTTCTCGATCCCTTCGCGCACCAGTTCGCCAACGTAAAGCGGATCGATCCCGGCTTCGATGCGGGCCCGAAATTCCTGGGCGGCTTCGTTTTCGCGGTCTTCCGGATCAAACAGCTCGTCGACGTCCGATCCGAACCGCGCCTGCAGATTGCGGCCGGAGTCGAGGATCTTGGTGCGGATAACGCCCGGACAAAGCACTGAAACGCCAATCCCACGGGGTTCCAGCTCGACACGCAACCCTTCCGACAGCGCCACGACCCCGTACTTGGAGGCAAAATAAGGCGCACTGCTCATCGACATCAGGCCTGCCACCGACGCCGTCGAGACGATGTGTCCGCCTTCGCCATGGCTTTCGATCAGCGGGCCGAAAATCTCGACGCCATAAACGACGCCCATGACATTCACAGCCATGGTCCAGTCCCACCCGGCCTGGCTCCAGCTGTCATAACTGCCGCCGCCGCCGACACCGGCATTGTTGAACAGGATGTGGACCTTGCCATAGCGCTCGATGGTGGCGTCGGCCGCCGCTTGCAACTGCTCCTTCAGAGAGACATCGGCGACAACCCCCTCAACATCAGCATTGGTCTTGCGCAAGTCGGCGATCGCGGCGTCGAGGGCATCCTGCTCGATATCGCACATCATGACTTTCACACCGGCTTGCGCCAGCGCCGTCGTCGTTGCCAAGCCGATGCCCGACGCTGCGCCGGTGACAAAGGCGACTTTTCCTTCCAGATCCTTCATTTTCCACTCCCGAATTCTATCCCGTCATCAGACCTAACAGCCTGACGTGACGGCAGCCGAGCGAGCGGACAAATTATTTTTTACACGCGGGCGTTGTGGCGCTCAGCCGGCATCCATTTCCATGCGACTGGCGGAGCGGTTCTGCAGCCAGTGCGGGGCGGCTTTCAAGGCAAAATGGTCCGGGCGATGAGTCAGCGAACGCGATGACAACCATAACCGCTTCAAATGCCGGCGCGGCGCTGGCGCCTGTGGATCGCGATACTCCGTGCGGCCGTGAAACACGTGATAATTGTAGATGAATTGCATCTCGCCGCGGCGCAGCGGCATGGCCACGTGCATGTCCTCGCGCCGGGCCAGGTTTTCCATCATGGTCAGGGCTTCCAGCTGCAGTTCTGTCAGGCGCGGCGCGCTGGCATGGCGCTGGGAGGCACGTATATATTGCGGCACGCAGAACAGGAAAAACCGGCCGTCATGCTCGGTGAATGGCGCACGCATATAGAATGGCAGCCCTCCTGGCGCTTCCTCGCCGCGAAAATCCCAGGGCAGCGGATCATACAATGCTTCAGCGAGATCTGGCCGTTGTTCGACCATCTCATTGTGGATGCCGACCGCATTCGCGACCAGGGACAGACCGCCCTGTTCGGCCTCATGCAGGCACATCAGCCCGACATAGTCTGAGCCATCCGTGTGAAAATCGAGCGCAATCGAGCCAAGCTCATTGCCGCGCGCCGTGGGATCATGGATCGACTTGCCCTGATTGATGACATCGCCAAGCACGTGCCCGTACTTGTTCTGTGGCCACGGATCACCGAGGTGCAGGCCAATGCCCCAATAGAGCAATGTCAGATCTTCGTCGGAATACTGATCGCCATCGAGCGCCGACAGCCGTACGAACCCGCGGCCGTGCAGCAGCTCATGATCGATCGCCTGCAACTTTTCCTTCAGGCCGGAGAGCGGGAAGTCCTCGACGCCAAGCGCCAGCACATCGGTTGACGCAGACTTGGCTTGCTGCAGGGCGGCGTGCAATTCGCGTTGATCCTCATCGCTCAGGGTGACCGTCCACGTCGATGCGTCCAGCATGTCGCCGCGCCGCCATGAGACGTGTTCATCAAGTTTTCGCACCGACATTCCAATCTCCGATCCACCCAGGCATGGCAGGCTATATCAGATTGAATTGCGCGCAAGATCACGCGAGGAAACCGGCAAGGCTGGATTATCGCCCGCGCAAGGTCCGTTTCATTGGGCCGACTTCGTCTTCGGCGAGGCCTTCGATCAGGCTGGAAATGTAGGCGGACAATTGGTCCCGAACATCATAGGGCGCTTCCATCGGCAGGAAGTGCGTGGTGTTGACCCGTTCCTTGAGTACCAGGTGCGGACATTTGCTGGCGAGGCGCGCGGCCACCTGATCGGTCATCACCGAGTCCCGGTCAGGGCGCAGGACCGTGATCGGAATGCGGTGTTTCTTGACCTTGGCCAGGGCGCTCCAGGGACGATTGCGCTGGGCCAGGAAGGTCGCCGCTTCCCATTTCGGATCGCACAATAATTGCCAGACTTGTTTCTCGCTGTCGGGATCATTGCCATCGGTACGGTCAAAGGCGTCGAGGATATAGTCCTCCAGAAACGGATCGCGCCAGGTCTTGAACGCGCCGCGGCCCTTGTACTTGTATTGAATATGCTCGCGTGAATCGAACTTGTTGTTCCGGCGCCGCGCCTGTTTCGCCATCTGACTGCCACCGCGCCGGAACGGCGACAGATGCATCGCCATATAATAGCGCGCCGGCAGGATGACCGGATCAACCAGCACCAGACCAGCCACTTTGTCGGGACGCGCGCCAGCACACATCAGCGCCACGGTGGCCCCCATGGAATGACCGCCGAGCACTACCTTGTTGACCGGTGACTCGCGATCCAGAAAGGCCAGAACATCATTTCGGTAACGCTTCCACGACTTCAACCGCCCGGGTTTGGCCGGCAGGGTCGATCGTCCGTGCCCGCGCAAATCGACGGCCTGAACCTTGGTGCGCAAGCCAAGCGGGGCCAGGATCGACTGATAGGTCATGGCGTTGAACCCGGTCGCATGCAGCCAAAGGGCGGCCAGCTTCTTGGCTGGATCACCAAACTCGAGCGCGGCCATGTCGCCCTCGGGAGTTTCAAATGTAAATCGACGCATGCGGGTCCTTATCTCGAACCGAAGACCTTACGCAGCAATTCTGTCGTGCGTGCAACAGGATTGTCGCGAATCTTCTTTTCCTCAACTGCGAGGTACGTGAACAGACCATCAAGGCCAAATTGGACCGCATGTGTGGTTAAATCCGATTTGTAATCCACCGCTGCCATCGCCAGCAGGGGCTGGTTCGAGACGACACTGTCGAGCATCCGGTACGCGCCGGAACTGTCCAGTGCCGTTTCGACATAAGGCGTGAACAGGTCGCGGAGATTGTCTTCGGTGCGCCCGCGCAGGAAATCCGTTGCCGCGGAGTCGCCGCCGCGCAGGATGCCAACGGCATCTTCAATGGTGATCGACTCAACCGCGTCGATAATGATGCGCTTTCCGGCTGGAACGGCGTCTTCGGCAGCGCGGTTCATGCGCAATTGCAGGTCATCCAGCGGACTTGCCAATGGCGTGCCCGCAAGCCGTCTCTGAAGGTCTCCCAATCGCCCCGGCAAGGGAATCTTGATCTGCGGATCCTGCCAGTAGCCATCGACGACACCAATCTGATCGGCGACACGCTCGATGCCGATTTCCAGGGCCTGACGCAGCCCGGCATCGATCTCGAACGCGGTCAATTCGCCGCCAGACGTATCGCCGCTGCCAATCTCACCGAGAACATCGCCGAGCACCTGGCCGAAATCACCGCCATCGCCGCTTTCACAGGCCGCTGGCATCAAACAGAGCGCCAAGGCTCCAATAACCATAGAACGCATATCAAATCCCTCACCTTTGGGTGCCATTGAACCCAAATTCATTTACAAAATCAAACCACTGCCTGCTTATCGCTGCGACACGCTGGTGATCGTAGTGCGCATGATATACTTTATCCGCAAACAGGGAGTCCCACAAATGCTGAAGAAGACACACGAGTGTTTCTCGGTTTCGGTCGAAGACAAAGTCGCGCATATCGTCCTGAACCGCCCGCAGGCGATGAATGCGATGAACAAGGCGTTCTGGAATGAGCTGCCTGCAATCGTCAATGAAATCGATGCCACCGCCGCCGCCCGCGTCATCGTGATTTCGTCTGAAGGCAAGCATTTCTCGGCCGGGATGGACATCTCGGTGTTCGGTCAGGACGGCGCCGTCACCAATGGCAAGGTCGATCGCCATGTCGCCGCCGAAGCGTTCCGCTCCAACATCAAGCAGATCCAGTCTTCCTTCAACGCGCTTGAGGACGCCCGCATCCCTGTCCTGATCGCCTGCCAGGGCGGCGTCATTGGCGGCGCCATCGACATGATCTCCGCGTGCGACATTCGCTGGTGCACGACGGATGCCTTCTTCTGCATCGCTGAAACCAATATCGCGATGACGGCCGATGTCGGCACCTTCCCGCGCCTGCAACGCTATATCCCGGAAGGCTGGGTCAAGCAGATGGCCTATACCGGCGAACGCCTCGATGCGAGCAAAGCGAAAGAGATCGGGCTGGTCAACGACGTCTTCGAAACCCAGGAAGAGATGCTGACCCATGTCATGGGCGTGGCCCGGGAAATCGCGTCAAAGAACCCGATCGCCGTCACGGGCTGCAAAGTGCTGATCAATTATGGCCGCGACCACAGCACGGCTGACACGCTGGATTATATCGGGGTCTGGAATTCCGGCATGCTGCCGCCATCCCACATGCAGGAAGCCTTTGCCGCCAAGGCAGAGAAACGCGATCCGGAATACCCCGACCTGCTGCCGCTGCGCCGGACGCCGATGTAGGGTTCGATTCAGCCGATCCGATAGACAATGGTGGCTTTCAACAGGTGGCGATCGCCCTGCATGGCGGTGCCGCTTGAGAACACCAATGTGCGTGTGCGCCGGTCAATACGGCTCTCAAACACGATTTCATCGTCGGTCGCCGCGTCGGCAGACACGTCAAACGTGACCGAGACAGAAAACAACGCGCCACGCTTCAGTGCCTGTTCGGCCTGACGGCGAATGACATGCTGCAGCAAGGCGCCAACTTGCACCGCGTCCCAGCCCTTGGCGGTTGCGCGCGCAAGATTGTCGCCGTCAAAGACCAGCTGGCTCAGCGGGATGGTCAGGTCAGTTTGATCAGTCATGGCCCTCCCCTACTCGCGCTGACGCGAAAAGAAAAGGCTCCCGGCGCGGCAGCGCAGGGAGCCTCCTAGAACCCGACAGTGATTTGAGGATCAGGCCGCCGCAGCCGCCCGGTCCTGACCCGTAAGCATATCGGCGACCACCAGGTCCCCGAGATGCCCAAAGGCCTCCATGCCGTATGTCACTTGCATATATTTGCTGATCGACGGCAGAAGCTGAGAAATCTGTTTATGCCCGAGGCCGGCCTTGTGCAGGCTGGCAAACATGCCTTCGCCGACATGACGACGCCCGCCCGGCGTCTGTTCAATCAGGCGTGCAATCACACTCGTGGCGGCTCCATGTTCGGCACCGGTTGTCGCTGAAAGGGTTCGTGCCCCAGGCATTTTCCTGAAAATCGCTTCGGCAAGCGGCGATCCCTGACGTTCGGCGGTATTGAGCACAATGCCGACCGCTTCCTTGGTCTTGACCTGGGTCAATCCTGTCGCATCTGCGCACGTCTTGATCATATTTTTCAGCATGGGGCGGGTTCCTTTCTCACTGTCTAGAACAGTGAGCCTAGGCCAAGGCCGCTAAGCGAAAGTTACCGAATGCCTGTGATTCATTCATTTTTCGGCCACAGGGGTTAAGCGCCGTTAGGGCCGGGTAAACAAAACCGCCGATTTTGTTTACTTTTGCGCTTACATCCGCTCTGGCGCCGTGATGCCGAGAATGTCGAGTGCCGCTTCAAGCTGGTGCAGCACGACTTTACAAAGCGCCAGGCGCGATGCCTTGGTGCCCGGATCGACATCCTCCTTGAGGATTGGGCAGGCCGAATAGAACGCACTGAACGCCTGTGACAGGCCGTATACGTGTTCGCAAACGAAATGCGGCATGCGTTTTTCGCGGGCGAGGCGCAGGGCGAGCGAGAATCCATCAAGCGCCAGCACCAGTTTGCGTTCTTCCGGCGCATCAACCGAGATCTCGCCGGGAACAACACCGTCTGCTGCCGCACGCCGCAACAGCGCCTTCAGGCGAACCGCGGCATAGAGCAGATACGGACCGGTCTTGCCTTCAAAGCTGGTGAACCGCTCCAGGTCGAACACATAATTCGTCGTGCGCTGGTTCTGCAGGTCGGCGAAACGCAGGGCCGCGCGAGCCACGAGCTTGCCGATCTCAGCTTTCTCATCCTCGTCGATCTCGCCGGAAAGACCGGCTTCGCCAATGCGTTTGGTCGCCTCATCGAGCGCCATCTGGTTCAGGTCGGCCAATCGCAAGGTCCCACCTTCACGGGTTTTGAACGGTTTGCCGTCAGCGCCGTTCACCGTGCCGAAGCCGAGATGCTCGAGCTGGTCTTTGTTGAGATAACCAACCTTGTCTGCGGCGCGGTACACTTGCTCAAAGTGCAGGGCCTGACGCTGATCGACGACATACAGGATGCGATCGGGTCCGATCGTGTCGATCCGGTCCTTGATCGTCGCCAGATCCGTCGCGTGATAACCGGTCGCGCCGCGCGAATTGACCAGCATGAAGGGCGGCATCGGATTTTTCAGCCGCGGCTGGCCGTCTTTTCCGACAGTCTCGACATTTTCGCCGTCCTTGGCGATGTCGATGATCCAGGCGCCATCGTCCTGTTTGGCAAATCCACCAGTTTTCAATTCCTCGATCATTGGCGCGATCAGCGGGTCAACATCGCTTTCGCCCTTCCAGAGATCGAACGAGACGTCGAGAAAACCGTAATCCACTTTCAGCGCCGCCACCGAGACATCGATGAAATGTTTCAGCAAGGCGCGATAACCCGGGCGTCCAGCCTGCATTTCGGCGACGGCCTCTTGCGCGCGCGCAGCGTACGCCTCGTCCTCCTTGGACCGCGCCGACGCCATTGGGTAGAGGCGAGACAAGTCTTCCATCGTCACCGGTGGATCGGCGGGAAAAGGCCCGGATTGCGTGGCGTCAAAATAGACCAGATCCGGTTGCTCATCCATCACCGCAATGATCAGCAGCCCCATTTGCAGGCCCCAGTCACCGAGATGGACATCGCCGGTGACATCATCGCCCAGGAAACGCAAAAGACGCACCAGCGTGTCGCCAATCACCGCAGAGCGCAGGTGCCCGACATGCATGGGCTTGGCGACATTCGGGCCGCCAAAGTCGACCACGACCTTCTCAGGCTGATCGACCGTGCCACCGCCGGCGCGATCATCGGCGCCGATCCAGGTCGCCTGTTCGGCCAGCGCGGCGGCGCTGACGACAATGTTGAGGAATCCGGGACCCGCCACATCGACCCGGTCAACAGCGGGATGGTCGCCGATCTTGGGCGCGATCCTGGCCGCCAGCTCACGTGGATTCATGCCTGCCTGTTTCGCTGCGCCCATACAGCCATTGCACTGAAAATCTGCAAGCTCCGGACGGTCTGACTGTTTCACCGCGCCCCAGCGCGCGGCCAGTCCCTCAGCTTCGAAAGCAGCGCTGCACGCGCGCGCCAATTGCGTCGCGAGATCTGTCATTTCTGTTTCCAACCCTCGCGACTACTGTCCGGCACCCAGACGGAAGCGTCGCCCCTGTTTGTTGTAAGCCAGCTGCGCTTCGGTCAGATCGAACCCGATCACCACTTCGAAGTTCGCTGCCGAGACAGAATCGTCCGCGCGCGGGATCAGGATGCGTTGCAGCAATTCTGTTTCACCGGTGACCGGCCCATCGGAAAAATCAGCCTGCACGGTAAAGTGCTGCTTGTTCAGGACTTTGCCGCTGCGGCGCGTCACCGCGACCCAGTAGCCATAATCATGGCGATTGCTGTTGCCCGCGGGGCCCTTGCCGAACGCGAAATCGATCTCGACTTCAGCGCGCACCGGATCCGCTCCGGTATAGCGACAGAACAGCCGCACATCGACAATCTCGCCTGTATATTCGACGTTCGGATAAAGCTCTTCAGCACCATCAAACTGAACCACGCGGGAGGCCTGATAGATCGCGCCAGCCGGTGGACAGGTGCCCGAGTTCTGGCGCGTGTCGAACGCGTCGCCAATGTTCGAACCCGACTGGCAGGCGGCGAGCCCGAGGAGCGCCGCGGAGAGGGCAAAAATGCGCATATGTGATGCCTTGTCACTCTTGGCCTCGACCCCGAGGCTATCCATTTAATGCTGAGAGTGTTACCGGGCCATGGCGGGGCACGCAACGCCCTTTCTGCGTCACAATCATGAGGACACTGTAAGGTCATGAAGCCGCTGACGATTCTCCTTGCCGCGCCGCGCGGATTCTGCGCTGGCGTCGATCGCGCGATCCAGATTGTTGAAGAGGCGCTGAGCAAGTGGGGCGCGCCGGTCTATGTCCGCCACGAGATCGTGCACAATCAGCATGTGGTGTCGCGATTGGAGGGCCTGGGCGCCGTGTTTGTTGAAGAGCTGGACGAGTGCCCGCAAGATCGACCAGTCGTCTTCTCGGCCCATGGCGTGCCCAAAGCAGTGCCGGCAGCGGCCGAAGCACGGCAGATGGTCTATGTCGATGCGACCTGCCCTCTGGTTTCGAAAGTACATGTCGAAGCCGAACGTCATCACAAGGCCGGACGCGAAATTGTCCTGATCGGTCATGCCGGTCATCCAGAGGTGATCGGTACGATGGGACAATTGCCTGACAGCGCCATGACGCTGATTGAGACTGTCGAGGATGTCGACGCGTTCACGCCAGCCAACCCTGCCAATCTGGCCTTTGTGACGCAAACCACACTCAGCGTTGATGACACAGCCGAAATCGTTGCCGCCCTGCAGGCAAAGTTTCCGGCGATCACCGCGCCGCACAAGGAAGACATCTGCTACGCCACCACCAATCGCCAGGAAGCGGTCAAGGTGATGGCCGAACGCGCCGATCTGTTTCTCGTCATCGGTGCTGAAACCTCGTCCAATTCAAAGCGCCTGGTCGATGTTGCGCTGCGTGCCGGGTCGCAGGATGCCCGACTGATCGCCAGCGCCGAAAATGTCGACTGGTCGTGGTTCGACGATGTCGAAACCCTCGGGCTGACCGCCGGGGCGAGTGCGCCCGAAGATCTTGTGCAGGGTCTGATCGCCGCTTGCCGGGCGCGGTTTGATATCCGGATTGAAGAGATCACCACGGCGACAGAGAGTGTGGTGTTCAAACTTCCGCGGGTCTTGAAGCCGGCTTAGTTCGGCGACACGCCGAGTCGCTCAACCGTCGCCACGGTCAGATATCCGACCGCCAATCCTTGCTCCAACTGATAAGCCTGCATGGCGGCAAAGGTTGCCGGGCCAAAGATGCCATCAATGGCCAGCGGATGCCCTGCATCGGCCAGCGCCTGCTGCACTTCAGCGATCTTGGTCGCGTCCGTGTTGGTCTCGCACAGGACGGCGCGCCACTCCGCGACACCGCCGATGGCGATTCGACGCTCAACTGTCTTGTACGTGGCGGGGATCTCGATCCGCTCCTGACGGGCTGGAGAGACCAGTTTCTGAACCTCGATCGTCTCGTATTCCGGCGCGATCGTTTCCTCGATGATCTCGGCCGGGCGCACCACGACCTGTTTGGTATAGGTCTTGGTGATGCCAGGTTCGATCTCCAGCGTCTCGGTCACCGTTTCATAGACAGCCGGGATGGTTTTATAGACCGTCGCCCCCTGTCGGATCAGGTGCTTTTCCTGAACGGTCGCGTATCGCGCCGGGATATCGCGTATCTCGACCGACGCCTTGCGATCAATCACCCGCTCAGACACCGTCTCGATCGAGTCAGGGATCAGCACGCGCGCGAAACAGTCGCCCGCTGACGCATCTGGCGGCAAGTCATCCTTGGCTTGCGCCAGCGCCGGGCCGGCGGTCGTCAACGCCAGTATCGAACTAATCAGGATCCGTTTCATCACCTTCTCCTTGGCGGCAAGTGTATCGCCGCGAATTTTCCGGGAAGTGAATCCGTTCGTTGCATTTTTGACGAACTGGTGGACATGCGACAGCGCTGCAATTGCGATTGCCAGCAGAGCGGACTATAGCCCGGCGCATCAGATCCGCATCGAACCGCAGGAAGCTCTGCCATGATCCCTCGCTATGCCCGCCCCGCCATGACCGCCATCTGGGACCCGGAAAGCAAGTATGGCATCTGGCTCGAGATCGAGACCCTCGCCGCCGAAGCCATGGAGCAGCTCGGACAGATCCCCGACGGGACCAGCGCTGTGGTGCGCGAGAAAGGCGCATTCGAAGTGGCCCGGATTGATGAGATCGAAGCCGAGGTCAAACACGACGTCATCGCCTTCCTGACCAATGTTGCCGAACATGTCGGCGAGCCTGCCCGCTTCCTGCACAAGGGCATGACCAGCTCGGACGTGCTCGACACTTGCCTCAACGTGCAGCTGGTGCGGGCCACCGACATCCTGATGGAAGGCCTCGACCGTGTCCTGGCCGCGCTCGAAAAGCGTGCCTTCGAGCACAAGTTGACGCCGACCATTGGCCGCAGCCACGGCATCCATGCCGAACCGACCACGTTCGGGATCAAGCTCGCCACGTTCCATGCCGAGTTCCAGCGCGCCAAGCAGCGGCTCACCACCGCGCGCGAGGAAGTTGCCACGTGCGCGATTTCCGGCGCTGTCGGCACGTTCGCCAATATCGACCCGCGGATCGAAGAATATGTCGCTGAAAAGCTCGGCCTGACGCCTGAACCGGTATCGACCCAGGTCATCCCGCGTGATCGTCATGCCGCCTATTTCGCCGCCCTCGGCGTGATTGCCTCGTCGATCGAGCGCCTGGCCACGGAAATCCGTCACTTGCAACGCACGGAACTCTATGAAGCCGAGGAATTCTTCTCCAAGGGCCAGAAAGGCTCGTCGGCGATGCCGCACAAGCGTAATCCGGTGCTGACCGAGAACCTGACCGGTCTGGCCCGCCTGGTCCGCATGGCTGTGGTCCCGGCAATGGAAAATGTTGCGCTGTGGCACGAACGGGACATTTCGCATTCCTCGGTCGAGCGCGGCATCGGTCCGGACACCACCATTCACCTGGATTTTGCCCTGCATCGTCTGGCGGGCGTAATCGAGAACCTGCTGGTCTATCCCGACAATATGCAGGCGGTGATGGACAAGATGGGCGGCCTGCACAATTCGCAACGTGTCCTGCTGGCGCTGGTTGAGGCTGGCAACAGTCGCGAGGACAGCTATCGCATGGTTCAGCGCAATGCGATGAAGACCTGGGCGGGCGAAGGCGCCTTCCTCGATCATCTGAAAGCCGATGGCGATGTCACCGCGAAACTGACCGACGAGAAGCTCGAAAGCCTGTTCGATGACAGCTATCACTTCCAGCGCGTCGATTATATCTTCACCCGCGTGTTCGGGCGCAGTTCATAACGCCACTGTGATACCGGACGTGCGCGCAATCATGCTAGACAGCGCGCTCAACGGGAGATCGACCTGATGCGCGCGCTGATTGCCACGCTATTACTGAGCCTGACCGCCGCGTTTGCAGCGAGCGCCGAGCCATCGGTGAAGATCATCAATTTCACCGCCGACTGGTGCCCGAACTGCCAGATCCTCAATCCCCGGATCGACGAAGCCCTGGAAGCGTTCGATGACGGGTCGGTGGCGCGCATCGATCTGGACGTCACCCGCATCCGGCGGAACTCGAGCCCGGTTGAACGCGCTGAGGTCCAGACCGAAATATTGTTGCTCGCAGAGCAGCACCAGGTCGCTTATCTGTGGGACTGGTATGGCGGTGTCACCGGCATTGCGGTGGCCGTCGCCGCCGACAATGGCGAGCCGCTGACCTGTTTCATGCGGCCGATGACCGCCAAGGCGATCCGGGGGCAGTTGAAACTGGCCAAAACCCTTGCCGAAAGAGGCACGCCAGGCAACCGCAAGCCGGACGGTCCGAACTGTCCTGTGCTCAGATAGGCACAGGCCTAGGCGCTAGGTTTTCATTAAGCTCTTCGCCTTCACCCTGCCTCAATTTCTCTGCACTAAGCCAGCCGGAAGGGTTTGCGCGAAAGGCAAGCAGGCGTGAAAGCTTCGAACGGAAAACCAGGCCTGAAAAAGCCAGCGCGAAAGCGGGCCGCGCCGAAACCACGAGGAAATTCCATGCGGCTGTTTCGAGGTCGACCGATCCTGAAATGGGGCCTGATCACGGGCGCGGGTCTGACCGCCATCGGCTTGCTCGCCGGGTGGCTCTACTGGCAAAGCCTGTATCGCGGCATGCCGAGCCTGCCGGAAACCGCTGAACTCTGGGACGCCAACCGCGAACCGGCAATCGAGTTTGTTGATCGCAATGGCGAGACGATTGCGATTCGCGGCCCGCGCTATGGCCGCGCCGTGACAATTGATGAATTGCCGCCGCACGTTCCCCGTGCCTTCATCGCCGCCGAGGACAAGCGCTTTTACGAACATGACGGCGCCGACCCGCAAGCCATGGCCCGCGCGGCCTGGGCAAATGTCATTTCCGGCAAGACCGTGTCCGGCGCGTCAACCATCACCCAGCAGCTGGTGAAAAACCTCGTCCTGTCGCCAGAACGCACGCTGAAACGCAAGGCCCAGGAAGTCCGCCTGGCGCGCGAGCTGGAAGAGAAACTGTCGAAAAGCGAGATCCTGGAACTGTATCTCAACCGCGTCTATTTCGGCTCCGGCTTTTATGGCCTCGGTGCGGCGTCGCGGTTCTATTTCGACAAGGATCCGCAAGACCTGACCCTGGCCGAGGCCAGCCTGCTGGCGACGTTGCCAAAAGCGCCGTCACGCCTCGCTCTGGATGACAATATGGAGGGCGCGCGTCAGCGTCAGGCCTATGTCATCTCTGAAATGCTGCAGGCGGGCTTCATTACGCCAGAGAGCGCCCAGATCGCCCTTGCTGCCGATGTCAAAATCGCGCCAGAGCCAGAGCAGGACCCGCAATACGGGTTCATTCTCGACGCCGCGACCGAGCGCGCCAATGAGCTGTTGCCGGCCCTGCCCGATGATCTGGTCATCACCCTGACCGTCGACATGAAGCTGCAGGCCAAGGTCGCCGCGGCGCTGGAGGCGCGCATGGATGAAGAAGCCGAGGCATCAAAAGCCGGTCAGACCGCGGCGGTGCTGATGAACCGCCAGGGCCATGTCCTGGCCATGTATGGCGGGCGAGATTACACCACCAACAAGTTCAACCGCGCGACCCAGGCCCGCCGTCAGCCAGGCTCGGCCTTCAAGCCCTTTGTCTATGCCGCGGCGCTGGACATCGGCGTCAGTCCATATGATGTCCGCATCGACCAGCCGGTCACCATTGATGACTGGAGCCCGAAGAATTTCACGCGCGCGCATATGGGGCCTGTCACCATCACCGAGGCGATGCGCGACAGTCTCAACACGGTCGCCGCCCTGCTCGCCCAGGAAACCAGCGAAGAAGCCATCATCAATCTCGCCCGCAAGTTCGGCATCAGCGCCGAAATGCAGCCCTTCCCGTCTATCGCGCTGGGCAGCCAGGAAGTGACCCTGTGGGACCTGACGCGCGCCTATGGCCCGTTCATGACCGGCGGCCGCCGGGTCGATCCGTACCTGATCCAGAAGATTGAAACGACTCGCAGCGACGTGATTTATGAGCGAGCAGAATATGAGCCCGCGCGCGTCTATGATCGCGGCCATGCCGAAACCATGACTGCGATGATGGCCACCGTCATTCGCTCTGGCACCGGCACCGCGGCAGCCCTGGACGGTTGGCCAATCGCCGGCAAGACCGGCACCAGCCAATCCTCGCGCGATGCCTGGTTCGTTGGCTATAGCGCTGAATTGCTGGGCGGGATCTGGACGGGAAATGATGATGACACCCCCATGGACGGGGTCACCGGAGGCGGCCTGCCAGCGCGACTCTGGGCCGATATGATGAGCATCGCCCATGAAGGCCGTTCGCCCAGCATCTTGCGCGGCGCCGACAAGCTGATCCAGCTGACGCCAGAGCAGCAGGCCCGCGTCGGCTATTACCGCGATCTCGGCATGGCCTTTGCCAGCCTGGCAGGTCCGGGCGAGCGATAACCGGCTTTTGACTGGCCGCCGCCGCACGTCCGGATTAACAGGCCATATGACAAACGCGCTGCGCCTGTTTCTGGTAACGTTTCTGGTCATGGTCGCGTTTGCGGCGAATTCCGTGCTTGGACGGCTCGGCCTGATCGGCACCGAGATCGGCGCTGGCAGCTTCGCCTTGGTCCGGTTGGTCAGCGGTGCGGCGATGCTGGGCCTGATTTGCCTTCTGCTCCGCAAGCGCATCGCGGGTTCCTGGCGCGGCGGCGCCGCCCTGCTCGCTTATGCCGGGTTTTTCTCTTACGCCTATATCGCGTTGCCTGCCGGAATGGGCGCGGTGATCTTGTTCGCGCTGGTGCAATTCACCATGCTTGGCTGGGGACTGGCCAATGGTGAACGCTTGTCGGGCCTGCAATGGGCTGGTTTCTCGATCGCTGCAGCTGCGCTCGTCTGGCTGGTTTCGCCGGGTCTGGATGCCCCGCCCCTGCTTGGCGCGGCCGCCATGGCTGGCGCCGGGATCGGTTGGGGCGTTTACTCATTGCTGGGTCGCCGCGTGACCGACCCGACAGCGGCCACGACCGGCAATTTTATGCGCGCCACGCTCCTCGCCTTGCCGATCTTCGGGGCGACGATCTGGTTCGCACCAGAGCCGATGCCACCTGGGGACGGCGTCATGATTGCAGTCGCCTCTGGCGCGATCACGTCCGGGCTCGGCTATGTCGTTTGGTACCAGGTCGTGCGCCACCTGTCGGCCAGCCGGGCCGGGATTGCGCAATTGAGCGTTCCCGCCCTTGCAGCGATTGGCGGTGTCCTGTTCCTGTCCGAACCGGTGACGCTCAGATTCGCGCTGTCGACCGCCGCAATTCTTGGCGGAGTCGGCCTTGCCGTCTTGACCCGGACGCCGGGCTCTAGCAAAGCCACTGAATGAGCGAACCTGCGTCACCTTCTGAAAAGCCTGGAAAGAACGCGTTCTTTTTCGTCGTCTTTGCGGTGATCCTGAACATGCTGTCCTTCGGCATCATCATGCCGGTGATGCCGGCTTTGCTGGAGGATATAACGGGGCTCGGTGCCGCCCAGTCCGTGGTCTATGGCGGCTGGTTGAGCATGACGTTTGCGATCGCCAACTTTGTCGCCATGCCGGTGCTCGGTGGATTGTCTGACCGATTTGGTCGCCGCCCGGTCCTGCTCGCGTCCATCGGCATGCTCGGCGTGGACCTGCTGATCATGGGTCTGGCACCGACCCTGTCCATCCTGTTCTTCGGACGCTTCCTCAGCGGCCTGTTCTCCGGCACCTACTCGGTGGCCAATGCCTATATCGCCGATGTCACCGAGCCCGAGGATCGTGGCCGTGCATTCGGAATGATGGGGGCCGCGTTCGGGATCGGCTTCATTCTGGGACCGGTCTTTGGCGGCATGCTGGGCGAGATCAATCCGCGCCTACCTTTCTTCGTTGCCGCCGGGATTGCCGGATTGAACTTCCTGTACGGCCTGTTCATCCTGCCTGAAAGCCTGCGCAAGGAAGATCGCCGCGAATTCAACCTGGCGCGGGCCAACCCGTTTGGGGCCATGGTGCATTTTGCCAAAGTGCCGCGCGTGGCCTGGTTCATCATCGCCATCGGCCTGTTCCAGATCGCCCACGCGGTCTATCCCTCGACCTGGAACTTCCATGGCGAGATCCGATATGACTGGTCCGAGTTTGAGATCGGTCTCTCGCTCGCAGCCGTCGGGGTCGGATCAGCGGTCAGTCAGGCCCTGCTGACGGGATTCCTGATCAAGCGGTTCGGGGCGATGCGCGCCGGTCTGTTCGGCCTCGTCGCCAATGCCATCGCTTTGCTTCTGTTCGCCGCCGCTGGCGCGCCATGGATGGCCTATGTCATTATCTTCGTCTCGGCGCTCGGCGGGGTCGCGATGCCGGCAATCAACACCATCACCTCCAATCTGACCCCGCGCAACGCGCAAGGCGAACTGCAAGGCGCGCAGGCCAGCATGATGGCCTTCACCCTGATCTTCAGTCCGGTTCTGATGACCCAGACGCTCAAATACTTCGCCAATCTGCCGGTCGATCATGCCTTCCACACAGGCGGCGCGGCGTTCCTGCTGGCGGCCGTCATCACCGCGTTGGCGATTGTTCCATTCCTGATCGGGACGGGCATCAATCGCCGCGCCATCGCCGCTGCAGCGGAGCAAGATGCCGCCGCGAACCCAAGCGCAGCCGAATAGAAAAAGGGCGGCCCGCGAGCGCCGCCCTTCCCAGTTTCAACATGCGTTATCGGCTATTTCTTGGTCACCAGACCGAGAATGCCGCCGATGATGCCGCCTCCGACGCCACCATTCAGGAAGCTGCTGAGGTGGCCCATGATCGCTTCACTGCCAAGCAGGGATTGGAAACCAATGCCTGCTGCATTCATACCATAGCCACCGGCCAGTCCGCCGATAATACCGGCGACGGCGCCTGTTCCGCCTTTGCCACCAAGCGCTTTCGAGACAATCGGTCCAATGACCAATCCGCCGACCGCGTTGATAATGAGTGGAATATATTGCTCCATTAGGTGCCCTCCCTAGGCTTTACGGGGGGCCTGTTTTCAGGTCTCCCCTACGTAAAGGCACCAGAATTTTCTTTTTCTGCCAAGGCCTCTCGCGCAGCAGGAGACTCTGAGCTAGGCAAGGTTATGGCCGATCTGAAACCCGCTTTGTTCCTGGATCGCGACGGCGTCATCAATGTCGATCGCGGCTATGTCGACCGGGTTACGGACTTTCAGTGGATCGACGGCGCTCGTGAATGCGTTGCTCGTTTCAAAGCGCGTGACTGGTATGTCTTCGTCGTCACCAACCAGTCCGGAATCGCCTTTGATCATTACACAGAGGCCGACATGACCGCGGTCCACGACCACATGATTTCGGGTTTGCAGGCTGCAGGAACCCAGGTCGACGCAATCTATGCCTGTCCGTACCATCCAGAAGGCACCAATGCGCGCTATCGCAAGGACAGTTTTGACCGCAAACCGAAGCCCGGAATGTTGCTGCAGGCAATGTCGGAATTTCCCCTGAAACGCGAAGCCAGTTTCTTGATTGGTGACAAGCAAACCGATATCGACGCGGCTCATGCGGCCGGAATCGGCGGTTTTTTGTTCAAGGGCGGTCGCCTCGACGAATACGCGGAATGGGCGCTGGCAAGCTTTGAGGACGGAGCAAGATGAAGACAATCGGGATGATTGGCGGGGTCAGTACCGAAGCGACGCTGATCTATTACAAGACCATCAATGCCATCGTGCGCGCGCGCCTGGGCGGTTATAACAGCGCCGACATGCGCATCCATTCAGTGAATTTCGAAGACTATAATGGCGCCCATGAAACCCGTGACTGGCCGTTCATCCGGGCCGGATTCGACGCGGCGGCAAGAGGCCTGGAAGCCGCCGGCGCAGATTTCCTCGTCCTGGCCTGCAACACCTTGCATACCGTCGCCGACGCCATTGACGGCGCGACAGACCTGCCCTTCCTGCACATTGTCGATGCCTGCGGCGCGCGTCTGCGTGAAGATGGCCGGACCCAGCCGGGACTGCTCGGCACCGCCTTCACCATGGCGCAGCCTTATTTCAAGGATCGATTGATCGAGAAGACCGGTCTGACTCCGATCCTGCCCGATGCCGAGACCCAGAATGAACTCAGCCGGATCATCTTTGACGACTTGACCCATGGCATCGTTCGCGACGAGGCCGTGACGTATTATGAGGATGCGATTCAGGCCCTGAAGGATCAGGGCTGTGACAGCATCATATTGGGCTGTACGGAGCTCGGTATGCTGATCACCGAACAGAACAGTCCATTACCGCCTTACGACACGGCGCTGATCCATTGCGAAGCGATTGTCGACGCGGCGCTGCAAGATGAGGTGGCGCCTGCCTGAAGGCGCAGGCCTAAAGCGGTTTCAGCGTCTTCCCGTTGAGCCCGCCCATGCGGCAGACTTCCATCCACTCCTCCTCCAGCACCGGCTGTACGGACAGACGCATACTGGTGACCAGCGACATTGCTGCCAGCGCCTCATTTGCCTTCACGGCTTTCAGGGTCACGGGTTCCGGCATGTCGGTCAGAGCGCGGATGTGGACGCAGTCCCAGCGTTCGTCATCGGTTGTCGAATCCGGTGCGCTTTCGGCTGAGACTTCAACAATCCCAACCACTTCCAGACCTTCATTCGAGTGGTAGAAAAAGCCGCGATCGCCGATCTTCATCTCGCGCATATTGTTGCGCGCCTGGTAGTTGCGAATACCGTCCCATTCCTCGCCAGCCTCGCCTTTGGCCTTCTGCTGGTCCCAGCTCCACTTGAACGGTTCGGACTTGAACAACCAGTATTTCATAAACGCTCCATCGGTTTGGGCGCTTGTCTAGGTCGCTTTGTCCGTGTCGTCCACGTTCGGCTGGTCATTTCCGTCGGTTTGCCTCAACCGGCCCTTTGCGGAACGGTTGCGACCGGTCGCCGGTTTCAATCCGAACGCGGCACCCAGTCCGACCGCCGGCATGTCGCCATAAACGGTCTCGTGCTGGCCGTCCTTGATCAGATAGGTCTCGTGCCAGATGCCAACATCGCCGGTTGCCGCCATCGCCTTGTTGAACGCCTTCCAGGCCGGCAGATGCTCCAGATTGCGATCGACGGAATAGGCATGCAGATCTTCGAAACTGCGCCAGTACTGGACCAGATACGGACTGCGCAGGCTGAAAAAGGTCTTGGTGTGCAGCAAGCCAAGCTCCGGATTTTTCTGCAGCTCTGCCAGCATGCGCGGCATCGAGGCGAATACGGGCAGCCATTTCCAGACTTTCCACAATTTGTGGATGCGCATGCCGATCAGAAACAACACAAAGTCACCTTCAATCGCTGCGGTCATCCGGCCGGGAACGATTTTTGGCATGACACGCTCCGTTAGGTCTTGCGCCCGGCGGTCTGGGCCCGGCGACAGGCTTCAGCCACCAGCGGTTCCAGCTCCTGCCAATACTTGTAGCCGCGAACATGGCGCGGCGCGCCAAGCCAGGCATCCTCGAAGGCTTCGCGTGTCTCGCCATCCGCCAGCATCGGCATTAGCGGGTCGAGACAGATGCGAATGGTGAACACGACGGCGCCAGTGTCCGGGAGTTTTCGAATGGTCTGGCGTTCAACCCGGAACTGCAGGTCTTCGGGCGTCTTGCCGGAGACGCCTGGCCGGTCCGGTGTGTAGCGTTTGTCGCTGGCCTGCAGCGTCCAGTTGAACCGCTCCAGCACGACGCCCGGTTGCAGGCCTGTGAAAATCCTGGAAATGCGGCCTGCGAGTTCAGGGTCGCCGCCCGGCACCGGGCCATGCAATCCGCCCAGGTCCAGTCCCACGCGCTCAGGCAGGGTCCAATAGGTTGGCGCGCACAGGACCCCGGCCGTCAGGCGCCAGTCACCGGGTCGCCTGGCTTCGAGAATGCAGAGATCATCCGATACCAGCGACGCCGCTTCTTCGAGCGCCGTCGGCATGCTCTGATTTGGCACCTCGCCAAGCGCCTCGACCATCAGTGCCAGCAATTCTTCTGCCGGGGCGCCAATCAGGTCTCCGCCACAGACGCTGGCGCGCATCATCTTCATGATCAGGCACTTGTCGCGCAGCCACGGCTCGGCCTCGGTGTCCGGCAACAGCCATTGATCGACCGGGATCGGGTTCAGGCCCGGCTCAAAATCCGGGTTTCCTTTCAGGAATGGCAGAAACGGTGGCCGCGTCTTAAGCGACACGTGCGCTGCCCCAAGCGGCAAATCCGGCGAATTTCGGCGTGTTCGGCAGATACATGGTCTCGTGCTGGTCAACCGCGAATCCGGTCGCTTCCAGCATGGCCTTGGTGTCGCGGGTCAGGTGGCAGCCGCCGGCCAGGCGCTTCCACACCGGTTCGATCCGCCGCTGCCACTTGGCGACGCCTTCATCCGGGGCCAGTCCATGCTCGGAGAACAGGACCTTGCCACCCGGCTTCAACACCCGTCGCAGTTCAGTCAGGGAGCTTTCCCAGTCAGGGATGGTGCACAGCACGAAGGTGACCACGGCCGTGTCGACACTGTTATCGTCGAGCGGAACCGCTTCCGCGCCGCACGTATGGATATCGCACGGCGTTTCATAAGCCCCCTCGGTCCAGGCCTGCTTGGCGCGCTTGACCATGCCCTCGGCCGGCTCGATGGCATGCAGGTGCTTGACCTTGTCCTGGTCATAGAGATCGAAATTCGTGCCCGAGCCACAACCGACTTCCAGCACCACGCCTTCGGCGTCCGGAACGATCTTTTCGCGCTGTTGCATGATCGGCTTGGTCGAGCACGCACATGAAATCAGCGGCGGCACCACATATCGTTCCCAGAGCCCAAACATGACTATTCCCTATCATTCAGCTGCGCCGCGGCTGCGGCATTGGCAGGACGCAAAACCAGAGCGCTTTGCGTGATTGAGACTTCATACTCTAACCCATCCGCCATCGGTGCATAGACCGCCGAGCCGAAGCTGGCATCCTTGCGCCCGGTGCCGATGCCAAACCGGCTGCCCTGTTCCCGCGCCAGAGCGTATACGTCGAGGCCGGGATTCTCGTACAGCTGGATGCCGGTGCTGGTCGCCTCGCTGACGCCATTGGTATCGTAGCGGCGGGCGTAGCGTCCTTCGACAAATTCGAGCCGGTAGACGCTGTCATAGCCCAGCATCTGCGCCATCGGCTTGAAGGTGATGACCTGCGCGCCGAGCGAGAACTCGTCGCCCTTGATCTCGTCAATGGTACGGGTCTCATCATCCGGCAGCTCGAGCGTGATGCGATAGGTGTCCTCGGCATTCGGCGCCTGGTCGAAGCTGATTGTCGCGACCACGCGCTCATAGGTCAGGCGCTTATAGGTCTGCAGGTTAAGCCCGACAAAAGTGCCAATCCCGGCCGCCCCGAGAAAGCCCAGGCCGAACAGGAACCGAAATCCGCCTGCCGCCAGTCTCAACTTCATCAATCGTCCGAGCCCGGCAAAGCTGAGCAGCAAACCAATGACGCCAGATGCCGCCGGCAAGATCCACCATAGCAAATCCATATGTCACCTCCTGGAGCCACCCCTTTTGGCTCAACAGTGAGACTATATCAGCGGTTTTGAATGACGACAGAGCAGGGTGCACACCGGTTTCAAGTTCTGATCACAAGCAATTGTTTTTATGTTGTTTTTTAAGCGCCAAACACCGGAAACTCGTGGCGTACGAGCACTCAATCCCGTGGTTCACGCAGCGAAGCGCATGCTTCCGACAAAGCGGAGCGCCCGCTCGCAATCCGGCCACTGAAGGACGCACAGCCATGAATTGTGCCCTTTGCAACGATCAGATTGGTCGCGACCTGGTGCTGTCTGAGCCGCGCCGCATAAGCGAAGCATTCATCATGCAGCGGGTCGAATTCCGGAACCAGAATCGTCGTCGGCGGCGTGCGGCTGAAATCCTGTTCCAGGATCGGGCTGATGCGCGGCGCGCTCGGGTCAGCCATCTCGCCGCAATATTGAGCGGCCGCCCCGGCAATCCCGTCCGCAGTCAGAAAATGCCGACCACGGCCATATCGGCGACGCGAGGGATAATTGGCGTCCGGCCGCAGATCGAGAACCGGATAGAGCAGCACTTGCGAGATGATCTCTACCCCGTCCGGCGGTTGGTTCGACAGAGCTGCGACAAGGTTGCCGCCGGCGCTGTCCCCAATCAGACTCAGCCTCGAACCGTGGTCTGCCCCGGCCCAGACGAGAAACGCCGACAGCGCCTCCAGCGCTGCAGGCGCGGGCTGCTCTGGCGCTTGCGGAAAATCCGGGACGAGCACACGTCGCCCGGATTCCGCGCACAACCAGCGCCCCAGCGGCGCGTAGCTGAGCGCCGTTCCCAGCGACCAACCGCCGCCATGCACCAGGACCAGAGTGCCCGGATCCGGGGCACCCGCTTCCGGCTGGATTTCCAGGGCCTGCCGGCCCGCGCCCAGCTGACAATCGGAGAGCCAGCGTTCACGGGTTTTCCGGCCTGCAGGCGCGGTCCAGGCCGCAAAGGCAAAGTCATAGGCGCGGCGCACCACGGCAATGTCCGGATCGCCATCCGTGAGCGGTTTGATGGCGTCCAGATCCTTCAGAACCGCCTGCGTGTCCTTGTCTACACGTGCCATGTCCGGCCGTCCTAATAGCGAACGGAGGCGGTCAGGCTGATGGTGCGCGGCGCGCCGTAATAGCCGAGCTGGTAGCCAAGGCTATCGGACAAATCGAATCCCTGCGTGCGATATTCCTTGTCCGACAAGTTACGACCTGCGAGCAGCAACGCATACTTGCCATCGGAAAACTCGAGCCCGACGGACGCATCATAGAGCGTGTATCCGCCTTGCCGCAGCACCTCACTGGAACTCACGGTCGGATACACGTCACCCCGATAGGCGGCGGATGCCGCGACCACCAATTCAGTTTCCTGTCCGATTGCCCGGCGATAGTTCGCCGCCAGCCGCCCGGTCCAGTCTGGTGCATTTGCCGGGGTCAGGATGTCAGAGACGTCGGCGCCATTCTCGCCAATGAACTCGTCATAGTCTGCATCCAGATAACCGCCCGCGAAGTCAAAGCGCAGATGCTCTGTCGCCTGCCAGCTGCCCTCGACTTCAAACCCCGCGATCTGCGCCTCCGCCGCATTGGTGAAGATGGCGGCAAACGCGCCGTTCTGCTCGGTGAAGCTGGAGACCTGCAGGTCCTGGTAATCGTTCAGGAAGACCGCCGCGCTGGCAAACACCGCGCCATTGGCGAACGATCCCTTGAAGCCGGCCTCATAAGCCGTGAGCGTTTCTGCATCAAATGGTTGCGCCTCAAATCCGGAATTCGAACGGCCGTCGAACCCACCGCTTTTGAACCCGCGTCCGATCGAAGCATATGTCGTGACATCATCGTTCAAGTCATATGAGATCGAGAGGCGCGGCGACGTGTTGGAAAAGGTTTCCGATGTATCGACATCAGTGGCCCGAAACCCCGTCCCGATTTGCGGGACCAGCGGCGTGGTTGCGCCGAAGAATTCCTGGACTCGCGAAAAATCTTTTTCCTCTTCCGTCAGGCGCACGCCAACGCTGACGCTGAGGCGATCCGATACGTCATAGGACAGGTCGCCATACACCGCAAAGGCGGTCGTTTGCTGATCGTTGATGGAGTTCGAGACAAAGGCAATGTCCGGTCCGAAAATCCCGGACTCGGTGACATCCTCCTCGTCAAAGTAATACAGGCCGCCGACGATGGAGAGCGCCCCATTTTCGTAATTGGCTTGCAGCTCCTGGCTGAACTGGTTCTGATCTTCGAACACGAACACGCCGAACAGGGGCGCACCGGTGGCGTCGAGATCGAGATTGGCATCATATTGCATCTCTCGGTAAGCGGTCGTCGAGACCAGGGTTAGCGCATCCGAGACATCCCAGGTCGCGCGGGCCGAGACCCCGCCGACGCTCAAGTCACTCAATCCGTTGAAATCGGCGTCGATCGTGAACGGATCTTCGCTCCGCGGAAAGGCGCCGAACACCGCTGTTTCGCGGTTTGGTGTGCGGGACGTGTCAGGCGTATCCTTGGAGCCATCCGCAGAGAGCTGCACCCGGAACGTGTCTGACAAATGCGCCAGGATGGAGCCGCGCCAAGCCAGCGTGTCGCGGTCGCCATCATCCTGACCGGTCACCGTATTGTCGGCATAGCCATCGCGCGACAGGTAGGCAATCGCGGCTTTGCCCAGCAACTTGTCGCCCGCAATCGGGCCGGAAACCCCGACGGAAAAATCGGTCTGGTCATAGCTGCCAAGGGTCGCCGAGGCAGAGAATTCAGGCGTTTCAGTCGGCGCGCGCGAGACGAATTTGATCGCGCCGCCAATCGTGTTCCGGCCATAAAGCGTTCCCTGCGGCCCGCGCAAGACTTCGATCCGTTCGACGTCGAACACGTCGAGGAATGACCCTTGCGCGCGGCCAAGATAGACATCGTCCAGATAGATGCCGACCCCGGGGTCAGCAAAGGCGAGACTGTCGAGTTGTCCAACCCCGCGAATATAGGCGACCGTGTTTTGTGCATCGCCTTCATGCAGGACGACGTTCGGCACAGTCGATTGAAGATCGCCAATCTCGGTCGATGCGAAACGGGCAATTTCATCGGCGCTGATTGCGGTGACAGACCCCGGGACGTCTTTCAGGGATTCTTCACGTCGACGCGCCGTGACCGTGACCTGGCCCAGCGTTTTGACCGCCTCTTCCTCGACGCCCGGATCATCGGTCGCCTGGGCGGCGCTGATCGGGGCCTGCGCCGCCAGAGCGAGCAGCGACACACTTCCGGTCAGGATCGCCTTCTTCAGATGCGCATTTTTAAACATGAATTCCTCCCATTACATTTTGGGATATCCTCGGCAGGATCAGTAACCGAAAAAAGAGAGGAGATTGCCGACAAAATGCCCGCAAATTTTGCGGCTATTTCGCTGCCACCGAATTGTCCATGAATTCGCGGACGCGCTGCAATGTGCGCTGCAAGTGCCCAACGACCATCTGCTCGAGCTCTGGCGTCGGGCGTACATAAGCGGCGCGGCCATCCTGTTCGTCCCGCACCTTGATCAGGTAGCCATCATCAACCGCGCGCTTGATCCGCTCTTCGCGGGTCCGGTTCGAGCCCGACTTCATGCTTTGCGCCAACTGGCTGACCGTCAATGGATTATCTGCCCAGTGCGCTCGAACGCAGCCGATCAGCATGTACCAGAATTCTTGCGTGAAATAGTTGGTCTGCGCGCCGAACGTGTCGTCCCAATCTCGAGCATAATACTCGAGCGCATCCATCCAATTCATTAGCTCGTCTCGATCGTGCATCAATCTTCCAACTGGTGTGAGCCGGAATTTTGACCAGATCACGCGGATTCGTCAATTTCGCAGGATCGACCGGGTCTCATCGCAGCTGACAAATCCGCGAGGGTCCGGCAGCAGGGCTCCCCAAACCGCTTCGAACATAGTAGCAGAGCGCCATGACAGATTTGAACCGTTTGATTTCCGCCCTTCCCAAAGCCGAGCTTCACCTGCACCTCGAGGGCAGCCTGGAGCCCGAACAATTGATGCAGTTTGCCCAGCGCAACAATGTCGACATCCCGTTCAAGACGCTGGCGGAGGTCAAGGCCGCCTACAATTTCTCCAATCTGCAGGACTTTCTCGACATCTATTATCAAGGCATGTCGGTGTTGCAGACGGAAGCCGACTTCCATGACCTGACGGACGCCTACTTGCAGCGCTGTGCCGCTGACAATGTCCGCCATGTCGAAGTGTTCTTCGACCCGCAAGGTCATACCGAGCGCGGGCTGGACTTCGCGACACCGATCAATGGCATCCTCGCGGCGCTGGATGCAGCGACGGAGAAATATGGCATCAGTTACAAGCTGATCATGTGTTTCCTGCGCCACCTGTCGGAAGAAGCGGCGTTCGAGACCCTGGCCCAGGCCGAGCCTTTCCTGGACCGCATTCATGGCGTGGGACTTGATTCCAGCGAGGTCGGACATCCGCCTTCCAAGTTTGAACGCGTGTTCGCCGCGGCGCGGGAAAAGGGCCTGAAACTGGTCGCCCATGCCGGCGAGGAAGGCCCGCCGGAATATGTTTATGAAGCTCTCGACCTGCTCAAGATCGACCGCATCGATCATGGCAATCGCCTGCTCGAGGACGAGGCACTGATCACGCGCGTGCGGGAGGCGGGTTTGACACTGACCGTGTGTCCCTTGTCCAACCTGTCATTGTGCGTGGTCGACGACCTCAAGGATCACCCGATGAAACGGATGCTGGAGCTTGGATTGAACGCAACCATCAATAGCGATGATCCGGCCTATTTCGGCGGCTATGTGAATCAGAACTATGTCGAGACGGCCGCCGCGGTCGGCCTGACGCGCGAGGATATCATCACCCTGGCGCGTAACAGTTTCACCGGGTCCTTCCTCAGCGCTGAAGCGCAAGCCGTGCACCTGGCTGACATTGACCGCATTGCCAGCGCGCATAATTAGCGTCAATCATCAGGCCCGATCGCGCGCCGGGGAGGTGATGCGCAAAATGTGGTGTCGAAGGAGGGACGTTTGCGGCAGCGGCAGGGATGGATGAAAGCGATGATGATGGCCGCGTCTGTGCTGATCGGCACCGGCGCTGCGCTGGCGCAGGATAACGGCGCGCCGGGGACGGATGTGTGCCCGCATGGCGCCGCTGACACGATGCTGCAAATCGCGGCGCAAGCGCCCGGCATTTCCGACGAGACGCAGCTTCAGAACGCGTTCGCTTTTGCCAAGCAACTCCCGGTGCTGTGCCCGTCCGACGCGGCCGTACATTACTTCGCGGCCAACACCTTGCTGGTGATATCCGACCTCGTCTCGGACCCGCAATCCAAACTCGAACGATTGAGCGAAGCGATTGCGGCGCTGCACGCCTTCGACGCGGCAACCGCGGGGCAGCCGAGCACGTATGAATCCGCCCTCATGGATGAGACGGGCACCCCCCTCTCCATCGACCTCAAGGCAGGC
Organism: Henriciella sp.; assembly: GCA_965228095.1. Lineage (GTDB taxonomy): Bacteria > Pseudomonadota > Alphaproteobacteria > Caulobacterales > Hyphomonadaceae > Henriciella. The sequence goes on from OZ245793.1 coordinate 570,555, forward strand.
GCCACCGACCTGCTGGCAGATTATCTGGCCCCAAAAGTCGTGTTTTATGAAGCCAATGGCCTGTTCCACGCCTGGATCTCGACCGCCGGTCAAGCGGCGGCATCCGGCCAGTCCTGCCCGTATGCCCACCAGGCATACGCCGTCGCCGAGGCGCGCGGCCATTACAAGGGTCATAGCGAAGTGGCGCCGATCTTACTGGACAGTGGCGGCAATCCGAACCCGCTCGGATCGATCCGACGCATCGAGCACCTTGTCTCGGTGTGTCCCGAGCAGGCGCATGGCCTGACCTTCCAACTGGCCCGCTTGTACGTGCTGTTCGCACGGATTTCGACCGGGCGAGAGAGCGACGTGGAAAATGGCTATATTCCGCTGGCGCGCGAGACTCTGGAGACGTATCTGAGCTTGTCGGAAGGGACGCCGGAGGCAGAATCCTCACGACACGGCGTGGCGTTGCGCTGGAAGATCGAGATGCTGGAACTGGCGCTGAAGACCCGTAATTGAGGCGGTCCCTCAGGGGCCGACCAGGCGCACCTGTTCGCGCGATCCGCGTCCGACCTTGGCCTGCTCTTTCCATCCCAGCGCCGTATAGGCCTCGATCGCGGCGGCGTTTTGGATGTCGACATCCAGCTTTAGCGGCCGTCCGACAAAGCTGCGCGCGACGTGCAGCAAGCCACTGCCAACGCCGCAAAAGCGCCAGTCGCCGTCGACAAATACATGCGGGACATAGGCCTTGCCTTGCTCAAGCGTCAGGAACCCGACCACGCCGGCATGCTTCTCTTCCGCCACGAAGGCGATATTGGCCGATAGCGATTGGCGCAGGCGCAACACCTCATCGCGCGCCGATCCCCGCCAGGGAAAGGCCGCGAGGCATTCTCGAAAGATCACCTCCATTTGCGGATAATCATCGCGCCGCCAATGGCGGATCGACCATCCCGCACCCGGATGAGAATACAGGCTCATGGGATTTATGTAACGACAAGTTGTGGCGAGGGGAAGGCGCGGATTGGCCCTTCAGGCCACATCAACCGTGCCGTCAAACGAGGTTGCGCAAGCAACTTTACGTTGCGTAAACAGCCTGAAAATGGTACAGAAAATCTGTCAGGGGACATTTTTCCAGAACCATACAGACGCCCCTGGCGCGCCGGTGACTGGCGCATGGTGGGAGAGAAAAAATGAGTAAATTGACGACACGCTGGGCCCTCGCGGCGCTGGCAACCCTGGGCCTGTCCGGCCTGGCCAACGCACAAACCTTCACGTTTGAATCGACGACCACGGACCAGACCATGCTGGGCATGGCACCCGGGGCGGGCCCGTCCGGGCAACACTGGACAGCAGATGTGACCACGACATTTGCTGACGGATCGACGGCCAGCTCGTCGACCGAATGCGTGGCAACGTCACAGCCACCAAACAACAATATCTTCGCGATGCACGGGGTTTGCGAGGGACGCGCAGAAAGCGGCTCCTGGACCTCCATCATGGGCTGCAACCCCCTGGGCGAAGGCAGCATGGCGATGGGCTGCGTCGGCGGCCTCTATGGCAAGTCCGGCATGTTTGAAGGCATGCGGGGCGCGTTCACGGCGCACGTCAGCGGTGGCATCAGCCACGGCACTGGCGAGTGGTACGAGGCCGAAGCCGAGACCGCCGAATAGGCGCAGACCTCAAGCGTTGGCGGCTTTGGCCGCGCGCTTGCGCTCATGCGGATCGAGGTGGACCTTGCGGAGCCGAATGCTCTGCGGGGTCACCTCTACCAGCTCGTCATCGGCAATATAGGCGAGCGACTTTTCCAGCGTCATCTGCAAGGGCGGCGTCAGGCGCACGGCTTCGTCTGAGCCGGAGGCGCGCACATTGGACAGTTTCTTGCCCTTCAGCACATTCACTTCCAGATCATTGTCGCGCGTGTGCTCGCCAATGATCATGCCCTGATAGACCTTGTCGCCGGGGTGGATCATCATCGGGCCGCGATCTTCCAGGTTCCACAGGGCGAAGGCGACGGCCTCGCCCTTGTCCATGGCGATCAGCGTGCCGGTGCGACGGCCCTGAATCTTGCCCTTGTATTCGGCATAATCAAGGAAAACCCGGTTCATGATCGCAGTCCCGCGCGTATCGGTCATCAGCTCGCCCTGATAGCCGATCAGGCCGCGCGTCGGGGCATGGAAGACCATGCGCGTCCGGCCGACACCAGACTGTTTCATCTCGACCATTTCGGCCTTGCGTTCAGACAGTTTCTGGACCACCGCGCCAGAGAACTCATCATCGACATCAATGACGACTTCCTCGATCGGCTCGAGGCGTTCGCCGCCTTCGCCCTGCTTGTAGACAACTTGTGGGCGCGACACGCCAAGCTCATAGCCTTCCCGGCGCATGGTCTCGATCAGGACAGCGAGTTGCAATTCGCCGCGCCCGGACACGATGAAACTCTCGGCTTCGGTCGAGCGCTCGACTTTCAGCGCGACATTGCCCTCAGCTTCCTTGACCAGGCGGTCCCAGATCACACGGCTGGTGACCTTGTCGCCTTCGGTGCCGGCGAGCGGGCTGTCATTGACGCGGAAGGTCATGGACAGGGTTGGCGGATCAATCGGCTGGGCTTCGATCGGTGTGTCCACGCTTGGATCAACGAATGTGTCAGCGACATTGGCCTTGGCCAGGCCGGCAATGGATACAATGTCCCCGGCTTCGCCCATCTCGATCGGTTCGCGCTCGAGGCCGCGAAAGGCCAGGACTTTCGACACGCGGCCATTCTCGACCAGGCTGCCATCACGCGACAGCACTTTCACCGTCTGGTTCGGCTTGACCGTCCCGGAAGTGATGCGGCCGGTCAGGATGCGACCAAGGAAATTGTCAGCGCCAATCGTCGTCGCCAGCATGCGGAAGGCGCCGTCTTCGACCTTGGGCTCTGGCACATGCTCGACCACCAGGTCGAACAGCTCGCTCATGTCGGTACGCTCGTCCTCATATTGGGTCGACATCCAGCCATTCTTGGCTGAGCCGTACAGGATCGGGAAATCGAGCTGCTCATCATCCGCGCCAAGCGCGTCGAACAGGTCGAACACTTCATTGATGACCTCGTCCGGGCGACGCTCCGGCTTGTCGATCTTGTTGACCGCCACGATCGGGCGCAGGCCGATCTTCAGCGCCTTTGAGACCACGAACTTGGTCTGCGGCATCGGGCCTTCTGCAGCATCGACCAGTACGATTGCGCCATCGACCATGGACAGGATGCGCTCGACCTCGCCGCCGAAATCGGCGTGTCCGGGCGTGTCGACAATATTGATCCGCGTATCGCCCCAGACGACGCTGGTCGTCTTGGCAAGAATGGTGATGCCGCGCTCTTTTTCCAGGTCGTTTGAATCCATCATCCGCTCAGCCGTGGCCTCGTTCTCGCGGAACGTGCCGGATTGCTTGAGCAGGCAATCGACCAGCGTGGTCTTGCCATGGTCGACGTGGGCGATGATCGCAATATTGCGCAGGGAAGTTGGCTCTGTCATCGGGAGGGGCTTTCGCAGCGTTGTCTGTCTTGCGCGCGCCATACACGCCGCCGCACGATTTGGCTATGGCTTGTGGACAGGCGCACCGGACCGCTTTGCCACTTGGGCGCTGACAAAGACGGCGAGTCCGGTTTATCCTCCTGCGGGGTGGAGATTGCGAGGGACGCCATGCGTTTGATTTTCCTGATTATGATGATGAGCTTCGGCCTGGTCCTGTCAGCGACAGCTGAACAACGGATCGCGCTGGTCATCGGCAATAGCGATTACGCGACCGATGGCTGGGACCTGGAAAACCCGACCAATGATGCAGACCTGCTCGCGGTCGCACTGGCCAAGGTCGGGTTTGAGGTCCACACGCTGCATGATGGCGACAAGACCAGTATGGAAGAAGCCTTCCAGGCCCATGCCGATCGCCTGAAGGATGCCGGAGAGGATGCGGTCGGCTTCTTCTTCTATGCCGGGCACGGCGCCCAGCATCGCGGAGTGAACTATCTTGTCGCTGCGGATGCGCAGCTGCGATCGGCGCCCGACCTGATGCGCCAGCCGAAGCTCGACCTGGTCATGGATTATCTCGAATATGCCGGCAATCGCACCAATTTCATCGTCCTCGATGCCTGCCGCAACAATCCCCTGCCCGCTTCGATGCGCAGCGCCCCGCAAGGCCTCGCCAGCAGCCAGCGCGTGCGCGGCACCCTGATTGCTTACTCGACGGCGCCTGGCATGGTCGCCGATGACGGCTTCGGCCTCTCGAACAGTGCTTATTCCGCGGCCTTGGCGGCCTTGCTGACACAGCCTGGTTATTCCGTGGAAACCCTGTTCCGGGTCGTCGCCACGCGGGTGGAAGACCAGTCTGAAGGCTTCCAGATCCCGTGGACCGAAAGCGGCCTGCGCGGTGAGGCCGATTTCTGCTTTGCCGGCTGCGAACTGGTCGCCGAGGATGATCAAGAGGCAGCGGCCCTGGCCGAAGTCGTCGACAGTGACGACCCGCTGATGATGGAAGTGTTCCTGGATGTCTTCCCCGAGACCAAGCATCGCAACTTCCTGGAATCACGCATGCGCCAGCTCGAGATCGAGCGCAGCGCGGCGGATGAAATTGAACGCGAGCGTGCGAGCGCCGAGTTCCTGCGCGAAACGCTCGGCGTCACCGCGCTGGTGTCCGAACAGATCGCGCCATGGAGCAATGACCCGCAGCAGATCACGGCGCGCCTCGGCATGGAGGCCCGGATTGCCCAGAAAGACCCGGCATTTGAAAAACTCGAGGACGCCATGTTCGTCTTCTTCGACGAAAACTCGTCGAGCCTGTCTGATCAGGCGCTGGAACACCTGTCCCTGTTTGCGACTTATATTGGCGGCTTCCACGTGCAGGATTTCGGGCCAGCGAGCCTGACCATTGTCGCAGCCTGTTCCCCGGACGAGACCGACATGACGATCTGTCAGGACCGCGCGTTTGTTGTCCGCGATCAACTGATTGCGAACGGCATCTATGATGTCGCCTTCAAGCTGACCGAAAACTGGGGCAGCATTCGCCAGATCTCGGCCAGCGATAGTGGCCTGGATCAGGACGCGCTCAATCGTTATGCGGCGGTGATGCTGCTGAACGACGACGCCGACGAAAGCGACGATACTGCGCTGTACGACGTGGTCGAATAAGCGCCACCGTTTCAAGGCGATCAAACGCACACAATCAAAATTAGCTTGACTCGTAATTATCATTTTTGCTAATTAGCATATATGGCAAATGAAGTGTTCAAGGCCCTGGGTCACCCTTTGCGCCGCCAGGTCATGGCGCTGCTGAGGCAAGGTCCGAAGAGTTCCGGCGAACTGGCCGAGGCCTTTGACGCCGCCTGGCCGACCGTGACGCGGCACCTCAATGTGCTCAAGGATGCCGACCTGATCACGGCCGAACGCCAGGGCACGTCCATCATTTACCGCACCAATACAAGCGTCGTCGAAGATGCCGTCAGCGCCCTGCTGGGCATGATCGGCAAGGACAATGGCGACGATGAATTCAAGGAGGCCGCCGAATGATCCGGACCGGACTGATTTTCTCTATCACCGCCATCATTGGCATGTGCGCCGTCAATTTCTGGGCGATGCCGCAGATTCCAGAGGGTCAGGTGCCCGTACACTGGGGCATCGATGGGACGCCCGATCGCTATGGCGATCGCAGCGAGGCGATTTTCGGGCTGTGGATCGTGCCGATCTCCACTGTGTTCACGACCCTGATCCTGGCCATCGCACCACGGCTGGACCCGAATGGCGAGAACCTGATGAAAAGCCGCAAGGCCTATATCGTGATCTGGTGCTCAGTGATGATCCTGCTGCTCGGCGTGCATGCGGGCGTGGCGATGTTGATGGTGCGCAGCGTCACCCAGTCGCCAGACGCCAACGAATTTGTCCGCTTCGTCATTGCCGCCTCCGCCATTCTGTTCATCGTCAAAGGCAATTACCTGCCGAAAACGCGATCAAACTGGTTCCTCGGGCTACGCACACCGTGGACATTGTCGAGCGACATCACCTGGGAGAAGACCCACCGTCTGGCGGGCCGCCTGTTCATGCTGGCCGGGTTTATCTGTCTGATCGGCGCGTTCGTGCTCGATGGCGGCTGGCTGATCGTGATGCTGCTGGGCACGCTGTTGCCGGCGACCCTGATCAGCGTCGTCTATTCCTTCTTCGTCTGGCGCAAAGCCCCGGACAAGCGCATCGGCACCGAATATATCGTCTGAGGCCAGACGCCTATTCGATGGTTTCCTCGGCTTCCATGATCACGGCTGCTTCGCCGCTATCAAGGATCTGGACATCGCTGGCCGCCTGCACCTTGGCTTGCGCATTTTCCCAATCGCCAACTTTGACCGGCACGGCGAACGCCCGGGTCTCAGAGTAGCCATCGCCCATATCCGCGGTCGCCATGAGATTGATGTGGAACATGCCATCGGTCTCGCCTGCATAACTGACACGCCAGGTGTGAGTGGTGACATCGGTCATGTCGAGGCGGACATTGGTCTGGGCCCCGAACACGTCCAGTCCCGCTTCGCCCGTGGCCTGCAGGATGAGCGTGCCACCGGGATAGCCTTCATTGACCGTCAGCGTCACCGACCCGTTTTCACCGACTGCGATGGCAGCCAAATCGTCATGCGAGATGGTCACGGATGCGCCCGGTTTCACGGTCGTGATCGGCGGCGCCAGTTTGACCTTGCTCTTGGTGTCAGTTTCGACCACGTCAGTGGCGTCTGAGACCGCTGGTTCCGCGGCCTGTTGCTGGACGCAGGCCGCGACAAGGCCAACCGCGTAGATGGAGATCAAAAGTCCTGATTTTACACGCATAATGTTCTCCCTGTCCGTTTAGTTGACGGTGAAGTCAAAGCAGCTGTCGCCGGCGGCCGCAGCCCCGCAGCTGGCATTGTTGCAGTCATAAATCTCGATCGCGTAGGTTCCGGCATCGAGGGTACCCGTCCAGGTTTCGGTGCCATCGAGTCCGGAAAACGCGCGCCGGTCCTGACCGCGCGAGTCGCTGGTGAAAACGAGACCGCGCTCCCAGATAATGAAATCAGGATCAGTCGTTGTTGCCGGTCCTGACGTCTCGGTTGCCGTCATGGTCAGCGGACCTGTGGTTGCCAGCGTGAACGTGATGAATTCGCGAACGCCGTGCTTGTTGGTCTCGCCATTCACAGCTGTCGAACAGACATTCACTGCGCCGCCACCGACGGTGACGACATTGAACAAGGGCAGTGTTTGCGGCAACGCGCCATCATTGGTTTCGCCGACGCCGCGCGGGTCGGTCGTGTTGATGTCTTCCGCCGCCAGCATCGCATCAAAGGTTGTCGCATTGATCGCGGCCTCGGTGCGAACCCGGTTGGCAAACTCGAAGATCGTCGTGAAATTCACCGCATTGATGTAGTTTGGATCGGTGAACGCATTGTACAACGGCGCCAGGCCGCCGGAAATCGTGTCCGTGCCGTCATTGGTGCTATCGAACAGATCATAGAGCAATTGCTGGACTGACGCCTCATTGTACCAGCCTTCAAAACGTGGGCCGGTGGATGAGGTCAGGTCAGACTCGACGCTGAACGAAAACCCGGTCGACTGCTGGGCGCCTCCCGCGTCTCGATAGTTCGGGTCGCCCAGAATCATCCCGGAAAACGCGTTGCCCCATCCTTCGCCGAAGGCAAGGCGGGAATCGAGCCGATTGCTGAGGCTGTGCGACCCGCCCGGTGAATCCGAGCGCGACAGCTGATCTTCGAAATAGTGCCCGAATTCGTGCACGATGACGTGATCATCATATTCGTCCGTGTCATTGTTTTCGTCGCCAAGAATACGGATCGTCGGCACGCCGTTGGTGCGGGTGTAGGATGATGTCCCGATCTGGCCGAGCGTGACATCGCCGCTGGTCGGCACGTTATTGACGCTCCAGAACACTTGCAGAAGCGGGAAATTCACGTCCGTGTCGACGGCGGCGATGGCCGTCTTGGCCTCGTAGATCGCGTCGAGAATATTGAACGGCGCGGCCGCACGCGTCCCGGTATAGCTCGACCCACCCCAGCCAGAGGCGGCATTCAGGTCACGGGTTGAATCCGCGGTGCCGGAATCGGCCAGCGCGCCCTGCAACAGGTAAATCGCGTTGCTGCTGGTATTGTCGACGACCGAGACGTCCCAGGTCGCACCGGTTGTTTGCTGCAACTGGCTGCGCACCTGGATGCGCACATTGATCGAAGGATCGACGTCAACGGAATAATTCCCATTGGCATCGGTGACGTCGGTGTCCAACACCGTCCCCGTTCCGTTCACCGCTTGCACGATCACACCGCGCGCCGGTTCCTGCGTGATCGCCCCATAATTCAAGCCGCGGAAGTTCGCATTGCTCGGCACTTTGTCAAACGTGACCGTGCCGCTGATCTCCACGCTTGAAGGCGGCGGAGGCGGCGGTGGCGGTGGCGGCGGCGGTGGAGGCGGTGGAGGGGGCGGCGGCGACAAGGAGGATCCACCTCCTCCGCCACCACTACAGGCGGCAACCATGCCTGCGGCAAACAGCACAGCCACCACGCTGGCGACGCTTCGCATTTTTGGTGCACGAGTGTATTTCAACGTCCGCTCTCCCATCGCTTTTCGCTTCTATAACGGGGTCGTGCCGCTTCGACGACTAACAAGTGGTTAAGCCACGTTTCCCCTGGACGATGGGTAAGCTGCGCGAAGTCCCGGATGCTGGCAAGCCGCCAATCGCTGAAATCGCTGAACTGTGATCCAATGCGACTTGTGGTTATGCTGACCGGCCGAATTCTGGCAGACCCCGGTCTGGGTCCGGTCTGTGGCGGCGCGGAGTCGCTGCGTCGCGATGTTTCGGGCCCATGTCGGGGACGTGTCGGGTCCATGTCGGGCCCATGTCGGGGACGTGTCGTGGTGATGTCTGCGCGGCGCAGGCATCTGGAAAACACAGCAAATGCAAGGAACTGAACGAATGAGCATTCAACAAAGACGTCTCGATCACGGATGGTCCCAAGAAGAACTCGCTCAACATACAGGCCTCAGCGTACGCACGATCCAGCGGATCGAAAGCGGTCGAAAAGCCGGCCTGGAGTCGCTCAAATGTCTTGCCGCTGTGTTCGAAACCACTGTCAGCACACTCATGCAGGAACAAGCCATGACCACGACCACACAAGACCACCCGTCCGCCCGCGATGAAGCCGAGCGCGATGCGATCACCTATGTCCAGAATCTGAAGGCCTTCCACCTTCACTGGATCAGCTTCATTGTCATCATGCCGGTTCTGTTCGGCCTCAATCAGTGGCTCAGCCCGGAAGTTGGCTGGGTCTGGATTGTCGGCCTGGCCTGGGGCGGCGCGTTGATCCTGCACGTCTTCGTGCTGGTCGGCATGTTCCGAATCTTCGGCGCCGACTGGGAACAGCGCGAGTTTCGCAAACGCATGAACATGACTCGTCGACCATGAGCGCGCGCTGAGGCCGCTTGCACGCGTCTCAAACAGGTCAGAAGGCGCAGAGATCCTTCTCTGCGCCTCCCTCTCTCCCGCGTCGCGTCCCGTGCCTGCGGGAAGTCTCAGGCCAAAGGCTTAGCGGTTGCTGCCCTTGCGTTCCTTGACGTCTTCTTCTTCCGCGATGGCGCGGTCTTCCTCGTCAAAGATAATTTCAGCTTCTTCGCCCTTGCCATAATCACGGGCTTTCTTGGCCAGGCGCTCCTGAGTCACGGACAGCGTGCCGGCGCTCACTGCCATTTGCTTGGAGCGGTCGACCCCGACGGCATCGGCATCACCAAAATTGGCGAATTCTGCGCCGAGAAAGACCACTTCCCAGCCGCGGGCTTCCGCGCGATCGAGCGCCGCCTTGGCGCCTTCATAAGTGACTTCACGTGACGAATTTTCCTGACCGTCCGTCATGATCACGATCACGGCTTTGTCGGGATTGTCGGCTTCAGCCATGGTGATGGTGCGATTGATCGCATCGAATAGCGGGGTCATGCCACGCGGGCTGACCTCGTCATTGGTGACATCGGCCCAGGCGTCCGGGGTGACGTCCTTGCGTAGGACATCGAACTGGAACCCTTCCTGGTGGTCAAACACGGCCAGCGTGACCGAGGTTTCGAGATCGTCTGCTTCGCCCTCCTCGACCTTGCCAACAGCAGCGGCATAGGCGTTGACCGAGCCGAGCGCCTCATCCCAGATATCGGACATCGAGCCAGTGCGGTCGAGCAGGATGTAAGATGAGACAGCGTTCATGACAGGGGTATCGGCAATCAGGTCAGGGGTGGGCTTGGTCTTGGCATTGGCGCCAAAAGCGATGGCGGCGGCGGCGAGCACGCCGGACACGGATAGAATTGTTTTTTTCATGGATCGCGCTCCCTTTCGCGTTTTGATGAAATGCAATCTGAGCGGCAAACAAGGCGATGAACTGGCTGCAATCTGGGCATTTTGCCCTTAATTGTGACCGCCACTGCCCGAATTCAGTCATCTTGCATTCACCTGACAGGCGAGAGCACTTGCCTCCCTGACACAGTGCGGTAGGTCAGCTGAATGCTGCGTATTTTCAGTTTGATATCTCTGCTTGCGTGCCCGCAATCGTGCTTCACTGCGCATGCGCACACGTCTGTTCAGGTGCCGACCAGTGTTCCCGAAGGATACAAACTGGTCTGGTGGGATGAATTTGAAACCGACGGCATCCCTGACCCGAAGCGCTGGGATTATGACACCTATTGGAATGCCCAGGGCTGGTTCAATGAAGAGCAGCAATACTATAGCGCCCGACGCGCCAAGAATGCCCGGATCGAGAACGGACACTTGATCATCGAGGCGCATCATGAGCCGGTGCCGGCGCGGATGTTCCCCGACACCGGTGGCCAGCGCTACACGTCGGCACGTCTTTACACGCGCGAGAAAGCGGCCTGGCTGCGCGGCTATATCGAGATCCGGGCAAAGCTGCCGTGCGGTGTCGGCCTCTGGCCCGCAATCTGGACCATGCCAGCGGACGATGATGACTGGCCCAAGGGCGGCGAAATCGACATCATGGAGTTCTACGGCCACAAGCCGCGCCAGTTCGAAGCGACGGTGCACACGGTCAATCAGAACCATTCACTGGGCAACAATATCGCTGCTGCCTATCGCACGGACAGCGCCTGTGACCGGTTCTACACGCACGGCCTGCACTGGACCGAGGACATCATTCGCATCTCGATTGATGGCGAGATCTATTTCAGCGTCGAGCGCGAAAGCGACGACCCGGACGACTGGCCGTTCACCCAGCCGCATTATCTGATCATGAACATGGCGGTGCGGAACTGGATTGGCGGCGAGAACGGCATCGATCCCGACGCCTTCCCGGCGCGCATGGAAGTCGACTATGTCCGGGTCTATCAAAATCCGGATGCCAGCTAATCGCTGAACCCACTTGCGCTCCATCGCAAGCCGCGCCATACGCGCCTGAATCTAACTTCCTGCCGGACCTGAACCATCGATGGAGTCGACCATGTCCTCTGCGCCCAAAAAAGTCGTGCTTGCTTATTCTGGAGGGCTCGACACCTCCATCATCCTGAAATGGCTGCAGACCGAATTTGGCGCCGAGGTGATCACCTTCACCGCTGATCTCGGCCAGGGCGAAGAGATTGAACCGGCCCGCGCCAAGGCGATTGCCGCCGGCGTGAAGCCGGAAAATGTCTTCATCGAGGATGTCCGCGAGGAGTTCGTCCGCGACTTTGTCTTCCCGATGTTTCGCGCCAATGCGGTCTATGAAGGCGTCTACCTGCTCGGCACGTCCATTGCCCGGCCGCTGATCGCCAAGCGTCAGATCGAGATTGCTGATATGATGGGCGCTGATGCGGTCTGTCACGGCGCCACCGGCAAGGGCAACGACCAGGTCCGCTTCGAGCTCGGCTATTATGGTCTCAACCCCGACATCAAGGTCATCGCCCCCTGGCGCGACTGGGATTTCAAGTCCCGCACCGACCTGCTCAAATTCGCCGAAGAGCAAGGCATCGAGATCACCAAGGACAAGCGCGGCGAGGCCCCCTTCTCGGTCGATGCCAACCTGCTGCACTCCTCGTCCGAAGGCAAAGTCCTGGAAGACCCGGCCGAGGCCGCCCCGGAATTCGTGCATATGCGCACCATCGCGCCGGAAGACGCGCCGGACGAGCCTGAAATTGTCACCATCGGTTTCGAAAAAGGCGATGCCTGCGCGATCAATGGCGAAGCGATGAGCCCGGCGACGATCCTGACCAAGCTGAATGAGCTTGGCCGCAAGCATGGCATTGGCCGCCTCGACCTCCTGGAGAACCGCTTTGTCGGCATGAAATCGCGCGGCATCTATGAAACCCCGGGCGGCACCATCCTGCTGACTGCACATCGCGGCATGGAAAGCATCACCATTGACCGCGGCGCCGGCCACCTCAAGGACGAGCTGATGCCGCGCTATGCCGAGCTCATCTATAATGGCTTCTGGTGGAGCCCGGAGCGCGAAATGCTGCAAGCCGCCATCGACCACTCACAGCTCTATGTCACCGGCGACGTGAAGGTGAAACTGTACAAGGGCGGCGTCCACCTGGTCGGGCGTTCGAGCCCGTATTCCCTCTATCGCGAGGATATCGTGACGTTCGAGGATGATCACGGGGCGTATGACCAGAAGGATGCCGAAGGCTTTATCAAGCTCAACGCGCTACGCTTGCGGATCCTCGCCGGACGGGACCGGAAGTTCGGGAAGAATTAGACCCGCCCCCCCAAGTACTCGTAGGCTTCCTGGCCCCTCTCCCGATTGCGGGAGAGGGGTTGGGGTGAGGGCAAGAGGGTGGGCGCGTTTGAGAGTGAGGCGCATCATGAACCACCGGTGCCCTCATCCCCGGCCCTTCTCCCGCGTCCGGGAGAAGGGGGCGCAAGTGGCGGCGATCAACCTTTTTCATAAAGTTTTATCTTGATCGCGCCGCCCTCATCCCCTAAACGCCCCTCCACCATGATGAATAGCACGCTCTTCTATTATTGTTGCTCCTAGCAACGCCGCCGCGCCCCATGTGAGGCGCGCATAAGAGCCCTATTCCTTTCAAACAGCATGAGACAGCCAATTGCCCTCTGGGGGCGTTTTCTCCACGCCGGATTGTAAACCCGGTCCCGCAAACAAGTGGAGTGGTTCGGTGAGAGGTTCGATTCCTCAACGCCCCACCAGTTTATCCTGTAGGTCGCGTCCCCCATACGGCGCTGCAAACGCCGTCCCGTTCAAACGTGGGGTGGCCGGGTCCGAGGTTCGATTCCTCCGCGATCTTCCAACCCTCTGTCCATGCGCCTCGTGCGAGGCCTGTCATGACCTATCTTCGCTTTCAAAGCCTGCAGCCCTGCCACGGCACGCCGTCGCGGCTGGGCATATTCCAGATCGCGTTTCAGGTGCGCGACGCCGTCGAAACACGTGCATACGACGCCGATGAGATCGATCAAAACCTTCGCTGGTTGCAGATACATCTGAGGAGTCCAAACCTCAGCGCTGCGGATAGGCGGGCAATCTTCTGGTTCAAGCAGACTGCGCGTGAACCGATGAAGAGGATTTGGGCCATGAAGCCGTATCTCGAAGCCTATGGATACTGGATAGAAATGGTGAAAACCTGGAAGCCCGGCCTGATCATCTATGAAGATGGGTGGCAAGTCGCGGCCAAGCCCTGGCGAGATGGGCGTTGAAATGCGCCTTGTCCCCGCCCTTTTCCTCCAGGCGCTCCCCACGGAATTTTCCGTGGGGTCCATCACGTGAGCGTGCGGCGGGGATCGGGAGAGATCAGACCGCTCCCGGTCGTTGCGGGTCGATCGGGTGATGGACTGCCCAGACCGGGCTGGGCAGAGCGTTGGGGGCGCGCTCAATCCCCGCCTCTATCCAACCCCTTGTCCAACCCCTTATCCACGCGCTGCGTGCGACAGTGGCTGGCCTGGGGGCGGGTCAATCCAACAGCTTGTCCCCCTCTCAATCCCCACCCGCGGATTCCGTGGTAATCTTGTCGCCATCTCCTCCTGATGGAAGGCTTGTCCGGAACGGCTTGGCAGGGGAGGAGAGCGGCGGTCCGGTGGCTGAGCTTTGTGGCTCCGACCCCTTAGCCCGGTGCCGGTCGGGACTGTGAGCCCTTGGTCCGATGATACAAGGCGAGCTGTCATGGCTGTAAGATCCAAGCTTTCCGGAGTTGCCTATGGCATAGCGACCATAGGAACCAACGGGGAAAACATGCCGCCGCAGGCGCGTCTCACCCAGGCGCTATACGCCGTCTCGAGAGAGCGGCAGTCACTTCGCGTTTGGTTCAGACGCGCCTAGCCTTTCCATAACTCAAGCGGAAACGCTGTGAGCGGGTTTATGCTGCGCGGCGGCTGGGATGACAGGAAGACCCAATGGGCCAATCCAGTTTCGACTGGCCTCGCGCGCTTGCCTGTGCCTAATTCACACAACACCAAACCGGACCCCGCCAATGCTTCACATCGCCCGCCGCCTCTCCGTCGCCGCCCTGCTCACCGCCGCGGCCGCCTGTGCCTCGATCGCCCAGGCACCAGCGCCTGAGGCGCCAGCCGTCTCCACCGATCCGATCCCGTTCAGCGTCGATGCGCCCTTCGCGTCCGAGATATACAATTTCTTCGTCCAGGACGAGCTGTTCCCGCCGACCAGCTGCCGGACGGTGTTCACCGGCAGTTCGAGCATTCGGTTCTGGTTGACACTGCAAGACGACTTCCCGCAGTTGAACGCCCTCAATCGCGGCTTTGGCGGGTCGCAGATCACTGACGTGATTGGTTATTTCGACATCCTTCTGGCGCGCCATCACCCCCGTGAAATCGTCTTCTATGCCGGTGAGAATGATCTCAATGCCGGTGTCACGCCGGCGGACGTGGCCGCGCGCTTTGCCGTGTTCATGGACCTCAAGAGCGAACGGGTGGGCAACGCGCCCGTCTATTTCCTGTCAATCAAGCCATCGGTTGCGCGGTTGGATGAACGCGCCGCCCAGACGGAGGCCAATGCGCTGATCGAGGCCTATGCCGACACCCGAGATGATCTGTTCTTCGTCGATATCGCCACGCCGATGATGGCAGGCGAGGTGCCGAAGCCGATCTTCATTTCAGACCAGCTGCATATGAACCTGGACGGCTATGCGATCTGGGCTGGCGCCCTGTCTGGTTTGCTTTCGGACCCTGATCGTCCGGCACGCAGCGGGTGCTGACCCATCGTCACGCCTTGTACCGGCATTCCCGCTCCCCCACATGCGATCTGTCCTTAACCCGGCTGGAGGCCAGACCCCTATGACCACCCCTATTCACAAATCCACGATTGGCGTGATGATCCGCCAGGCAGAAGCGCTACAGGCGATTGTCGCCAAAGGCCGCGAGCATCTGGGCGCCGACGCAGATGCCTTCATCAATGAGCGCCTGACGGAGGACATGCTGCCCTTCTCGTTTCAGATCCGGGCCGTGCACAACAGTTCCGCCATCAATCTCGACGCGCTGCGCTCTGGCCAGGCCGGGCCGCCTGCGGATCGCGACATCACCACATATGCCGAGCTCGAAGCCTTGCTCGCCGACGCCATTGACGCGCTGAAAGCGGTGACCCCGGAAGAGCTCGATCAGCTGCTCGACAATGACGTGATCTTCGCGCTTGGCGATTTCAAGATCCCGTTCAAGGGACTGGGCTTCCTGAACTCTTTCGCCCTGCCGAATTTCTATTTCCACGTCACCACGGCGTACAACCTTCTGCGCCGAAAAGGCGTCGATATTGGCAAGCGCGACTTCCTTGGCGCCATGGACCTGAACATGGGTTAGCGCCAAGTCACCAGGCCAAACCAAAAAAGGGGGCCAGTGGCCCCCTTTTCAAATTCTGATGATCAATGCCTTTATCCGGCGTGGAACAGCGACGTGATCATGTCCGCGCTTGGCGAACCGCCAGAGCGGCGACGGCGGCGACGACGCATCCGGGATTGCAGCTCGTCGCGGGCCACTTTCAATGGCTGCGCATCAGCCATCTTGGCGTTGAGGTCGTCGCGATTGTCACAGAACTCGGCATAGGCTTCGAGTTCAGGCGCCAGGTCCATCGCCGCCAGGTCGACCATGATCGTGTCATCAAGGAAACCGATGCCTGGAAGGTCATCCGGGATGATATCGTTCGGGTCAGCGAAATAGGCGAGCACTTCCAGCACTCGCTCGCGGTCATCCTTTTCCAGCGCCCAGTCGCGGTCTTTCAGCATCGCGACCATGTTCTGGAGTGTCAGCATGCGCGACACGACAAACGTCGGAGGATCGCTTTCAAGCGCCTTCACCGCCAGTGCCTCGGCCGCAAGGATGACGCGATCATCATCGCGCAGCGCCCGGTTCTTGCGCGCCTTGGCCAGGCGTCCCCGGAAATACTCGATGTCTTTCGCACCGAGTTCGAAATTGATCCGCAGCGTCTGCTGCTCTGTTCCAGCCATGCGTAGGTCTCCCCGCTTGTTCTCTCTTTAACAGCAACGATGCCGGGAGATTCAGCCTGACGCAAGCCCGTCTTTTTCAAAAACGTGTCTTGCCCGCAGATTGGTTCCGCGCTTGGCTTGGGCGAGACCGGAGGAAATCAGATGACACGACTATCGCCGGCAAGCCCGGAACAGCTGGCTGAGAACCAGAGCCTGCTCGCCCTTGCGGCTGCCGCCATGGGGTTTGAAGCCAACTCCCTGAAAGTGATGGCCCGCCAACCCGCCCTCCTGCAGGGCTTCATGGCCCTCTCCGGGGCAATCCTCGGGCCAGGTGCCAGTCTCGATCCGGTGCTGCGGCAGATGATTGCGCACATATCCAGCGCCGCAGCCGGTTGCGCTTATTGTCAGGCGCACACCGCGCATGGGGCTGAACATCGCGGCGCAGACGCCGCCAAGCTGGAAGCCTTGTGGACATTTGAGACGAGTGACCTTTTCAGCCCGGCAGAAAAAGCCGCGCTGAGTCTCGCCCTCGCGGCTGGCAGCGTTCCGAACCAGTCCACAGACGATCATTTCGCTGAACTCAAAACGCATTACAGCGAAGACGAGATCGTGGAGATCGTTGGCGTGATCGCGCTATTCGGCTTTCTCAACCGCTGGAATGACACGCTCGCCACGACGCTCGAAGACAGCCCGCTGGCCTTTGCCGAAGCGCACCTTGCGCCGAAAGGCTGGATCGGCGATCGCCACAAGGACTGACATGCCGATCCGACCTTACCACCCAAGCGACCTCGCCATCCTGCATGCAGCGAACGAAGCCTCTGTGCCGGGCGTCAGCACGGAGACAGAGACAGATCTCGCCAGATGGATCAATCTGGCGACCTGTTTTGTCGCCACGGGCGATGACGATGCCCCGCTCGGCTTCATTACCTTGATCGAACCCGGCACGCGCGATTATCCGAGCGACAATCTGCGCTGGTTCGAAGCGTATTGTGACCGAACCGGCAAGTCCTTGATCTATGTCGACCGGATCGCGCTGCTGCCAGCGGCGCGCGGCAAGCGCCTGGGAGAAGCCCTGTACGCGGCCGCGTTCGCGTTCTTTTCAGGGCGCGACGAGATCGGCTGTGAAGTCAATATCCTGCCGCCCAATCCTGGCTCTCATCGCTTTCACGAGCGGCTCGGGTTTCAACGCGTCGGGGAGTGCGTCTACGAGCCAGGCGCAAAGTCGGTCGCCTTCTACGTGCGACCGCTTGGCTGAGATCGAATGCAACCTGACGCCGCGGCACAGTAATCATGGGATCACCAGCAATATTCCGATCACGAGAACTTTTGTCTGTTTGTATCTCGACACGGATAAAAAACGGCGCTTCATTCCTCTTTAAGAGGTCCAAGCGAGGCTGTTGCAGTGACTGATTCCCGGTCACGAGGGAGACTGGCCAAATCACATGAAACCAACTGATACCAGTAATCCAGACTATTTTCACAAAGTGGTGGATTGCCAATGGGCTTGCCCGGCACACACACCCGTCCCGAATTATATCCGTCTGATCGCGCAGGGTCGCTATAGCGACGCCTATATGGTGAACCGCGCCTCGAACGTGTTTCCAGGCGTGCTCGGCCGCGTTTGTGACCGACCATGCGAGCCAGCCTGCCGCCGCACACGAGTAGAGGAAAAGCCGGTTGCCATTTGCCGGCTGAAGCGCGTCGCCGCTGACCATCGTGAAGACATCAGCGACCGTCTGCCGAAAAAGCCAGCGCAGACCAATGGCAAGAAAATCGCTTTGATTGGTGCCGGTCCGGCTTCGTTCACGGTTGCCAATGACCTCGCGCCGCTTGGCTATGAATGCACGATTTTCGAGAAGCTGGAAAAACCCGGCGGCCTGATGCGATCCAATATTCCGGCCTTTCGACTGCCGGAAGAAGTGTTGATGACGGAACTCGGCTACATTCTCGACATGGGCGTCGAGCTGAAGCTCGGCCATCCGATCGAGAGCATGAGTGCGCTGCTGAATGAAGGCTTTGACGCGGTCTTTGTCGGCACCGGCGCGCCGAAGGGCAAGGATCTCGGCCTGCCAGGGCGCGAACAGTCTGCGGACAATATCCATATCGGGATTAACTGGCTTGAAGAGGTCGCCTTTGAGCACACCGACAAGATTGGCGAGAAAGTCCTGATCATCGGCGTCGGCAACACCGCCATGGATTGCTGTCGCACTTCACTGCGCCTTGGCGCCAAGGATGTGAAGGTCATGGCCCGCAAGCCGCGCGCCTTCTTCAAGGCCTCGGACTGGGAACTGGAAGATGCCGAGGAAGAGAATGTCGACATCCTGGTCAATCATTCTCCGAAAGCGTTTGTGCACGAGAATGGCAAGCTGACCGGCATGCTGTTCGAGCTCATGGAATACGATCTCGACGAAGCCGGCCGGATCACAGACCAACGCGTGGTCGGCGAAAAGACCATCCCCTGCGATGATGTCATCCTCGCCATCGGCCAGGAAAATGCGTTCCCCTGGATCGAGGCCGATGCCGGCATCGAGTTCGACAAGTGGAATGTTCCGCTGGTCGACAAGGTCACTTTCGAATCCACGCGCAAGGGTGTCTTCTTTGGCGGCGACTCCGCGTTTGGCCCGCTCAACATTATCTGGGCCGTCGAACACGGCCACCAGGCTGCGATCTCAATCCACAATCATTGCCGCGGCCTTCCGCTGACCGATCGTCTGCCGGACCAGATCAATCTGACGTCAGCCAAGATGGGCATGGCGGAATGGCGCTATTCCAACGCGTTTGACGACTCGTCCCGGCGCAAGATGGAACATGTCGAACTGGTCGAGCGGTTCAAGAAGATCGACACCGAGGTAGAACTTGGCTTCTCGGCCGAGCAGATCGCCACAGAGGTACAGCGCTGCCTGAATTGCGACGTGCACACTGTCTTTGACGCGCCGCTGTGCGAAGAGTGCGATGCCTGCGTCGATGTTTGCCCGGTCGAATGCCTGACGATCACGCCAAACGCCGACAGTGAAGAGACGCTGCGCGCCGCACTTTCTGCGTCTGACGCGAGCGTTGATCAGGACATTTATGTCTCTGCCGGGCTGCCATTGACCGGCCGGGTGATGATCAAGGACGAAAATCTCTGCCTGCATTGCGGCCTTTGCGCCGAGCGTTGCCCCACGTCTGCCTGGGACATGAAAGAAGGCGTCATCAAGATCCACCATGCAGCGGATCAATTGGAACCGACCGAGGCCTGATATGAGTGGACCAGGATTAAACGACTTTGTCATCAAGATCGGCACGGTAAACGGCACGGGCTCGGCCAGCGCCAACGGTTTGCTGATGAAATCGATATTCCGGATGGGCATTCCGGTGGTCGGCAAGAATGTATTCCCGTCGAACATTCAGGGCCTGCCGACCTGGTACGAGATTCGCGTCTCTGGCGACGGTCATGTCGGCCGCTCTGGAGAAGTTCACATGATGGTGGCGATGAACCAGGCCACCTATGATCAGGATCTTGCCGAACTCGCGACCGGCGGCGTGCTGCTCTATGACAGCACCTGGCCGCGGCCGCAGCTGGAGAACCGGCCGGATGTCACCGTGATCGGCGTGCCGCTCATGCAGATGTGCAATGAGGTGGTGAAAGCCGCCCGTTCGCGCATCTTGATGAAGAACATGGCTTATGTCGGCGCTGTTGCCGCCCTGGTCGATATTGATCTCGACGTCATCCGCTCGCTGATTGAAGAGACCTTCGCCGCCAAGGCCAAGCTGATCGACAGCAATATGGAGGCGGTGAAGCTTGGTTATGACTATGTCAAAGCCAATTATGAATGCCCGCTCCGTTTCCGCGTGGCGGCGCTCGACAAGACCAGCGGCAAGGTCATGATTGACGGCAACACGGCCGCCGCGCTTGGCTGTGTCTATGCCGGAGCCACTTTTGGTGCCTGGTACCCGATCACACCATCTACCTCGCTGATGGATGGCTTTGTGAAGTACTGCAAGCAGCTGCGCGTCAATGAAGAGACGGGAAAGAACAAGTATTGCATCATCCAGGCTGAAGACGAATTGGCCGCCGCTGGCCTGATCATCGGTGCCGCCTGGAACGGCGCGCGCGCCTTCACGCCGACATCGGGGCCTGGCATCTCGCTGATGAGTGAGTGGATCGGCTTTGCCTATTACACCGAAGTGCCTGTCGTCTTTTTCGACATTCAGCGCACCGGCCCGTCCACCGGCATGCCAACCCGCACCCAGCAATGCGACATTCAAACCACGGCTTATGCCTCACACGGCGACACCAAGCATATTGTACTCTACCCTTCGGATCCGAATGAGTGCTTCGATTTTGCCGTCCGCTCGTTTGATCTTGCCGAACGGTTCCAGACGCCAGTCTTCTTCCTGTCCGACATTGATATCGGCATGAATGACTGGATGGTCGACGAGTTGACCTGGGATGACAGTTACATCCCTGATCGCGGCAAGGTCCTGTCAGAAGACGATCTCGCCAAGATGGAGTCATTCTCTCGCTATCTCGATGTTGATGGCGATCACATCCCGTATCGCACCCTGCCCGGGACGGATCCGAAAGGCGCCTATTTCCTGCGCGGCTCAGGCCACAACGCGCACGCGCGCTATACGGAGTTGGGCCATGAGTATCAGGAAGTCGTCGACCGCCTGCATGCCAAATGGGTCAGCGCCAAGGCCGCTGTTCCAGCACCTGTGGTACAAAAGGCCGCCACCGCCACCCGCTATGGCATCATCGCCATCGGCTCCAGCGACGGCGCCGTCACTGAGGCGCGAACGCGCCTGGAAGCAGACGGCATGCCGATTGACTATATGCGCATCCGCGCCTTCCCGTTCACGGATGAAGTCGAAGCCTTTATCGCCGACCATGAAGAAGTGTTCGTCGTCGACCAGAACCGCGATGCACAACTGCTCAACCTGATCCTGACCGAGACCAATGTACCGCGTGAGAAACTGATCCCCGTGCTGCACTATTCCGGTGAGCCGCTGAATTACCGGATTGTTTGCGACCAGCTGATGAAGCGGATCAAACTGAGGAAGATCGCATGACGTCTTTCGTTAAACCCAAGATCCGCCGCAGCAATGAACCGCTGAACGAACTCGGCCTGGCCCGCGCTGATTATGAAGGCAACATGTCGACGCTCTGCGCTGGTTGCGGCCATGACAGTGTCACCGCCGCGATTGTCCGGGCCTTTTATGAGCTGTCCATCCCGCCGCACCGGGCGCTGAAGATATCCGGCATTGGCTGTTCGTCGAAGACAACCAGCTATTTCATGAACGACTCGCATGGCGCCAATACCGTACACGGACGGATGCCGTCATTCGCGACAGGTGCCCTGTCTGCGAACAATGATCTCGCCACCATCGGCATTTCTGGCGACGGCGACAGCTTGTCCATCGGCCTTGGCCAGATGGCGCATGCCATGCGGCGCAATGTGAACATGCTCTACATGCTTGAGAATAATGGTGTTTATGGACTGACCAAGGGCCAGTTCTCCGCCTCAGCAGATCTCGGCTCGCTGCCCAAGAAGGGGACGCCAAACGAGTTCTCACCGATCGACCCAGTGGCGTTCGCTCTGTCAGTCGGCGCCACATTCGTCGCTCGCAGCTTCTCAGGTGACCGCAAGCAATTGGTGTCGCTGATCAAGGCCGGCCTGAAGCATAAGGGCTTTGCCATCATTGACGTGATCAGCCCGTGCGTGAGCTTCAATGATCACAAGGGATCGACCAAGTCCTACGCCCACACTTACGAATTCTACTCCAAGGCGGTGCATGCCGACTATATCGCGCCAAGCCAGGAGATCGTCGCCGCCTATGATGAAGGCGAAGTGATGCCGGTCGAGCTCCATGATGGCGGCTACATCCAGCTGCGCAAGATTGATGCGGATTATGATCCCACCGATCGCGGAGCTGCGTTCAACCGCGTCGTTGCCAGCGACCATGCCAATGAGATCCTGACCGGCCTTCTCTATATCGACGAGCGCCAGCCGGACCTGCACAAGACGCAGAATATGGAAGCCCGCCCGTTGAACGAGATTCCGTATGCTGAGCTTAACCCGGGCGCGGACAAGCTAAAAGCGCTTCAAGCGGAGTTTAGATAGGCGTTAAACCGCCACCACGTTCTGTTCAATTGCCCCGAAAATCGACTTTCCTTCGGCGTCGAGCATCTCAATGCGGACGCTGTCGCCAGCCTTCATGAACGGCGTTTTGAAGTCGCCGCTGGCAATCTTTTCGATCATCCGGATTTCAGCGATGCAGGAATAGCCTAGTCCACCTTCGCTGACCGGTTTGCCGGGGCCACCATCAGCGCCCTTGTTTGACACCGTGCCAGAACCAATCACCGTACCGGCGCTCAGCGGGCGCGTCTTGGCCGCGTGGCTGACGAGGCGCGCAAGCGAGAAGGTCGCATTGACCCCAGCTTCGGCGCGCCCGAACGGTTCGCCATTATAGTCCACCCGCAACGGCAGATGGACGAGGTTGTCTTTCCAGGCGTCGCCCAGCTCGTCCGGGGTCACGGCGACCGGTGTGAAGGCGCTTGGCGGCTTGGACTGGAAGAAGCCGAATCCCTTGGCGAGTTCTGGCGGGATCAGTCCGCGCAACGAGACATCATTACAGAGCATGATCAGCTTGATGTGATCTGCGGCTTCGGCCTCACTGACGCCCATCGGGACATCGTCAGTGATCACGGCGATCTCGCCTTCCATGTCACAGCCCCAGGCAACATCCCCGAGCAGGATGTCATCCCGCGGGCCGAGGAAGGCATCCGAGCCGCCCTGATACATCAGCGGATCGTCATAGAAACTCTCAGGCACTTCGGCGCCGCGGGCCTTCCGGACGAGCTCCACGTGATTGATATAGGCCGAGCCATCGGCCCATTGATAGGCGCGTGGCAGCGGGCTTTCACATTCGCGTTCATGGAAGCGAAAGGTGGGGACGGAGCCTAGCTCAACGCCCTCTGACATGCGGACGAGCCGCGGCCCAACAGTGTCCCAATCGTCGATGGCAGCTTGCAAAGTGGGGGCAATCCGGGCCGCATCGGTGCAGCGGGTCAGGTCTTTTGACACAACGACCAGTCGGCCGTCACGCGAGCCGTTCTTCAGGGTGGCGAGTTTCATGGTCTAGCTTTCCTCAGCAATCTTCTCGTGCAGCCAGGCGGCATGGCGCGGGGCTTTCTTGGTCTGGCTCCACTCTTCGAGCATTTCCGGCGCAACGCGCTTAAGCTCCGCATACTGATCGGGCGTGCCGATATCGCAGGCAAGCTCCAGGCGGTGGCCATTCGGGTCGAAGAAATAGATCGATTTGAAGATGCCATGATGCGTCGGTCCGAGCACGTCCAGCCCATGCGCTTCGGCGCGCGCCTTGGCCGCCATCAGGTCGTCCATCGAGCCGACCTTGAAGGCGATGTGCTGCACCCATTCCGGCGTGTTCGTGTCACGCCCCATATCCGGCTGTTCAGGCAGTTCGAAAAAGGCGAGGACATTGCCATTTCCGGCATCCAGGAAGATGTGCATGTAAGGATCGTAGGCACCTGTCGACGGCACATGGTCCTCGGCGATCGCGAGTTGGAAATCCATGCCGAGGACTTGGTTGTAGAACTCGACCGTCTCTTTCGCATCCTTGCAGCGATAGGCGACATGGTGGACGCCTTGCAGGTTTGGAGCTTCAGTCATTTTCATCTCCCTTCTTGGGGAACAGGATCATTCCAATTACCGCGCCGACGAGCGCGGAGAGCGCGCCCGCACCAGCGTCAACGGCATAAGCCATCGGCCCTTCGATCTCCAGGAAGCGGCCTTTCGCAAACACGCCTGCGACGGCGAAGACCACAGCTGTAAAGACGGCGGGCAATGACAATCGAGACACGCCTAAGCCGGTTCCTCGACGTTGAGGACGCCGCGATTGACCTGATCACGTTCAATGCTTTCGAACAAGGCTTTGAAATTGCCTTCGCCGAAGCCTTCCTTGTAATCACCCTTGCGCTGGATGAATTCGAAGAAGACGGGGCCAACGCGCGGCTCGGCAAAGATCTGCAACAACAGACGCGGCTGACCGCCTTCGGTGGTGCCATCAAGCAGGATGCCGCGGCTTTGCAATTGATCGACCGGCTCGCCATGGCCCGGCAGGCGCTCGTCCAGCATCTGGTAATAGGTTTCCGGCGGGGCCGTCATGAATGGCACACCGCCTTGTTTCAGCTTGTCCCAGCAAGCGACAAGGTCATCACAGATCAGGGCAATGTGCTGAATGCCTTCGCCGTTAAACTCGCGCAGGAATTCCTCGATCTGGCCACCACCGGACTTGCCTTCCTCGTTCAGCGGAATGCGGATCTTGCCGTCCGGCGCGGTCAGCGCCTTCGACGTCAGGCCGGTATACTCGCCCTTGATGTCAAAATAGCGGATTTCCTGAAAGTTGAAGAGTTTCTCATAGAAGTCCGCCCAATAAGCCATGCGACCGCCATAGACATTGTGCGTCAGGTGATCGATCAACTCGAACCCGAAACCTTCCGGGTTGCGGTCGACGCCGGGCAGATATTCGAAGTCGATGTCATAAATCGACAGGCCTTCGCCATCCTTGGTGTAGCGGTCGATCAGGTAAATGATCGAATTGCCGATGCCGCGAATGCCTGGAATGTGCAATTCCATCGGGCCGGTTTCGACCGATACGGGCTCTGCGCCCTGTTCCAGCAAGTGATCATAAGCAGCGCGGGCATCGCGGACGCGGAATCCCATCCCGCAGGCGCTCGGGCCGTGCTCACGGGCAAAGAACCAGGCGGCCGATTTTGGCTCATAATTGGTGATCAGGTTGATGCCGCCCTGACGCCACAGCTCAACATCCTTGGACCGGTGCCGGGCCACCTTGGTGAAGCCCATGGTCTCGAAAACGGGTTCGAGCATGCCTTTCTCAGGAGCAGAAAACTCAATGAATTCAAAACCATCGAGACCCGCTGGATTGTCGAACAAGTCAGCCATGAGAGCACCTCCGAAAATTCTTCATTATCGATCTGCGGGCGCTATAACAGATATTAGTTGCATATGCAACTAATTGACATGGATCCACCCCTCCCGACACGAGGGATCGACGGATCGTGGCGGATCATGCCAAGAGACGGAATGTCCGCTACCATGCTGAACCAGCTTCAAACCCTCTGCCAGGCTTTCGCCGACCAACCCGGCGACATTGCCGTGATCGTGCGGTCGGCAACGGACCCGGACCTGTCTGTCGCCATCAATGAGACGCGCGTCTTTCCATCCGCCAGCCTGGTCAAGGTGGCGATTGCCGGCGCTGCAATCGATGATACGAGCCTGGACCTCGGTCAGACTCTGCCTGTCAGCGACCTGGACGAGACCATTTACTGCTCCATCTTGCAGGCGTTCGAGGCGTCCGACAAATTGACGCTCAAAGCCCTGATCGGCCTGATGCTGATTGTCAGCGACAATCCGGCAACGACCGCGATCCTCGATGTCGTGGGTATGGACAAGGTAAATGACTGGTTACAAACGCATCGTTTGACCGAGACCAATATCGGTATTGGGTTCGAGGACACTGCGCTCGGAGCCCCGCTGCGCGCCAATCTGACCACAGCACGGGACTGTCTGCGCGTGTTGCAGCTGGTGGCCGGCGAACCGCGTTATGCGCCGATCAAACATTTCCTGGCCAACAATCTGCGCAATGACCGCATCCCGAAATGGCTCCCGGATGACGCCGTGATCGCGCACAAGACCGGCACGCTGAACGGACTCTGCCACGATATCGCGCTGATCGAGAGCCCAAACGCCGCCTACGCGCTCGTCATCCTGGCCGACGGCCTGCCGGACGGACATGACTTTGCCAACGACATCGCCCGCTTCTCGCAACGGGTTTATGAATTGCTGGCGGCGTGAGCTCGCACGCATTGAGGGATGATCCACCGGGACTGCTATAAAGATGGCGTTCAGCGTAAAATGATGCGGCGGCTCAGAGACTTAGAGCGCGTTGAAAGGGACGCTCGTAATGTCTTCTTTGGGTCAGGAGCGGACATTGTCACATTAGGCCCTCATCCTGAGCGACGTCGAAGGATAAAGGGCCGGGCTTTCAGGAAGCCCGCCTCGCCCTTCGACTTCGCTCAGGATGAGGCTCAATGGAGTTCTCGATGATTATGCCCCCTCCGACGCCAGAAGCCGACATCGCTGTTGACCGCGTGGACCATGCATGAAGATTGTGATCAACTCGGTTAGAGCTGAGAGCTTGGGGCCACAATGACAGATTATGAAAAAGCGTCGCTGTTCGTTGATTTTCTGAATACGTCGAACATGGTCTTCAGCAACTATATGGCCGTCGTTTTCGCGATGCTCGCCGCAAGCTGGTTTCTCGCGCACCGCATGAGCCGCCTGATCGCGATCTTGTTCCTAGCCCTCTATTCAATTGGGGCGCTGATGTCTGGCTTCGGCGTGTTCGCGGCCTTCACCGATTTCGCCAATCTCGGTGTGTTCATTCACCAAACCGCGCAGACCGAGGGTGGCGAGCTTCAATGGTTGGCGCCGGCCGGACCTGGCGGTGCCGGAATGGGCGCGCTTCCGGTTTTTGTCGCAATCATGGTCCTATCAGCTTATGCCGGATCGATCGTTTTCTTTTTCCTTGTCAGAAGGAAGAAGCTTGAACTTCAGGAATCCACTGAAGAAGTAGCGGCGACTGCACCGGAGGCATAGCGCTCGTGGATCGCGCTAACGTCTGCTTTGACGCCGAAAGCAGACACTATCTTAGTCTCCTATTCTCGCCCCAAAAGCGAAGGTCGAACATTGCCAACCACCGACACCAAGGCATCGCCCGCTAGCGTCGCGGCAACAGGCGCGCGTCCTGTGGCACCGGGTCTTCGAACGTCTTGATCGTGTCGGCCGTGGCTTCATCGATCAGGTGCTGGATGAGTTCCGGAAACAGCATGGGCTCGGGCGCTGCTTCCCAGAGAAAGAATCCGTAAGACCCTGGAATCGCGTTGATTTCATTGAACCAGAGCTCGCCGGTCGCCTTGTCAGACATGAAGTCGATGCGCGGGGCACCGCGTTTCCCGAGGGCGGTGAAGGTGCGGCGGGCATAGTCATGGATCTTGTCCTGCAACTCGCGCGGCAGGTCGGGATTGATGTCACGTGTCAGTGACAGCATGCCTTCCGACGGCTTGAACGTGCCTTTGGTGCCGCCATCATCGGAGAGGTATTTCTCGCGAAAATCGAGCAGCTCGGCACCAGATTTCGGCCGTTCGATGGCGGAAAGCTTGATCTCCTCGCCCTTGGCAATCATCGCAATATTGTACTCGACCAGGTTCTGCACCTGCGGCTCGATCAATGCCAGCGTGTCTTTCTTGAGGACATATTCCACCAGCGGCCAGACCTCGTCTGGCGTCTTGGCCAAACCGACGCCGACACTGGATCCGAGATTGGCCGGCTTGACGATGACGGGATAGCCGAGCGCCGCCTTGACGTCCGGCAGGATCATGTCGGCATCATCGATCTGGGCGCGATTGACGGCGACGTGCGGCAGGACATTGACCCCCGCCGCCTTGACCAGCGCCTTGGTCACATCCTTGCGCATGGCAATGGAACTGCCTGAGGATGAGACGCCGGTCACCGGGATGCCGAGCCGCTCGAAATAAGCCTGAATGCGTCCGTCCTCGCCAAACGTGCCGTGGAACACCGGCAAGACACAATCGACGGGCTGGATCACTGATCCGTCCATGCCGCACACCACCGGGCCATTCTCGCTCCAGCGAAACGTCACCTGCTGCCCGAGCGGCGGACGCGGCTTGTATGTGGAGATGTCGCGCAGGTTCGCACCGATCCAGAACCGGTTGGCGAAATCCGTATAGACCGGCAAAATATCGAGATTTCGGACGTCTGCCGCATCCATTAATTGATGCGCGCTGACGACGCTGACATCATGCTCAGAGCTGGCGCCGCCGAAAATAATCACAGTTTTGAGCGATTTTGCCAATTTTTCACCAGTCTTAAGTCTAAGGTCCGCGTAGAGTATAGAGAGCGAATCGCCGAGCGGGATCAAGCCAGTCTATGACCACAGCATTGAAGCCAAATTTGGTTCAAATTGGGGATCGCTCAAAACCGCCTGTGGTGTTTGGGCATGGTTGGGCGCGCACCTATCGCGATTTCATCCCCGTTGCCGAGGCTTTGGCGCCCGTCGCCAGCAGCTATCTGATCGACTTTCCCGGCTTTGGCGACACGCCGCGCCCGGATGATAGCTGGGGCACGCAGGACTATGCCGATCACATCCTCGATTATCTGGCATCCGTGCACGGGCTGGCGCGCTTTACCTGGGTCGGACATTCATTTGGCGGGCGCGTCGGCATGCGCATCGCCGCGGGCGAAAGCGATGCGATCGACCACCTGGTCCTGGTGGCATCGGCCGGCGTGCCGCGCACACGTTCGACCTGGCAGAAGCTGAAAGGGCGACGACGCGGCATGGAATTCAAGGCCCGCAAGGCCATGGCAAAGTCTGACGCGGCCCTGCTGGCGCTTGAAAAGCAGTATGGCAGTGTCGACTACATTCACAGCCGCGAGATCGGCATGCGCGATATTTTCGTGAAAACAGTGAATGAAGACCAGACCAGCGCCCTGCCCCGGATATCCTGCCCGACCTCCCTGATCTATGGCGGCAAGGATGTCGATACGCCAGTCGAGGTCGGCCAGAAACTGGCCGCAGGCATTCCCAACGCGACACTCACCGTCTGCCCGCATTATGATCACATCTCGATCCTGGATCGCGGACGTCACCAGATCGCGCTGGCGGTCAAAGAGCGCCTGGAGGGGGTATGACCATGATCGACCATCTGCCCTTCGCCGCGTTCCTGATTGCCCTCATTGGCTTCGGCATGGTTCGGATCAATACGGTGCTGACCTATTTCCAGCAGGAAGAGTATGACAGCTCGCGCTTTCTGGGCGCCGTATTGCGCGTGCGGCTGTTTGATGTGTTGGCCACGCTCGGGCTGGCCGCATTGTTTGTCGCCGCCACTTATTTCGAGCTCGGTGCCCTGACCTGGTTGATTGGCGCCGCGTGGCTCGCCGTCATCGCCCTTCGGGAGCGGCAATACGCGTACAAGAAGAAACTGGTCGCGACACAGCGACTGAAGCGAATCAGATGGCTTGCCCGCGGGTTCTTCCTGCTCAGCTTGGCGCTGTTAATCGTCCACGCCTATGCCGTGTTTGCGATCCTGCAACTGATCCCAATTCTGATCATGCTGGCCAATCGCCTGCTTCGCCCGTTGCAGGAGAAGGTCAATCAGGGGTTCATCGACCAGGCAGTGGAAAAGTTGACCGCGTACAAGCCCGTGACCATTGGCATAACGGGCTCGTTCGGCAAGACCACGACCAAGCACATCTTCGCCGAGATCCTCGAATCCGCTGGCCCGGTCTTCTATAGCCCCGGCAGCATCAACACCGTGCTGGGGCTGACCCGGAACATTCGTGAAAAACTGCAACGCGGACACCGTTATTTCATCGCCGAAATGGGCGCTTACGGCATCGGCTCAATCAAACGCCTTTGCGATTTTTCTGACCCGGGCTTCGGCATCGTTACAGCGATTGGAAACGCTCACACAGAGCGGTTCGGCGACATTGCGACAATCGCGAAAGCCAAGTCCGAGCTGGTCGAACATGTCTGCGGCCGCGGCGGCATGGCGGTCTATCCGCACGAAATCCTTGCGCATGAACCCTTTGCCGACCTTCGCGCGCGATATCCGGACTTGATCCGCACAGTCGGGGACACGGATGCCGCTGATTTCCAGATTGTCAGCGCCGATCTTGAAGACAGCAATTGGACAATTTCGATCCGCAACAACCGCGCGCCATCCGCGGCACCGATCCGCTATACGCTGCCTCTTCTGGGTGATCACAACATCCTGAATTCGGCCCTGGCCGTGGCGATGACCTCTCTCATCAGTCCGGACACAGCGACGCGTATCCCGGCCTTTTCCAAAGACGTGGAACAGGTTCAACACCGGCTTCAGAAAGTCGAGACTCCGGGTCAGCCGCTGGTTCTCGACGATGCTTACAATTCGAACGAAACCGGTTTCAGGAACGCTGTCACGGTGCTGGCCAAGCTGGCCAAGCAACGCGGGGGAAAAGCGATCCTGGTGACGCCAGGCGTGGCCGAGATGGGGCTCGAACATGATCGTGTGCACGGTCGCCTCGGCGAACATGCCTCGGCGCATTGCGACACAATCATTGTCGTAAATCCGGACCGGATTGAGAGCTTTGTTTCAGCTCTGGACACCCATGCCGTCGATTATCACGCACGGGGATCGTTTGCCGATGCGCGGCGCCTGGTGAGCGAACTCAGCGAGGCGAATGACGTCGTGCTGTATGAGAATGACTTGCCCGATATTCTCGAAGAGAAACGCCTGCTCTAGGCGCCCAGGCTCAAGCCGCGGAATAGCGCAGCTGAATTCGGTTCAAGGCTTCGTGCAAATCGTCGATCGGAGAACTCGAGCGCTGTGGCAGTTCCGGCAAGGGTTGCTCTGAATGATAACGACCTATCGCCATGTCCCGTGCGCGGCTGACGCGACTCTTCACGGTCCCGGCGGAACAGTCGAGCACTTCGCCTGCTTCTTCATAAGTGAACCCGGCCGCGACGACGAGCAGGAATGCATCGCGCTGCACCCGCTTGAGTGACTGAACTGCCCGGAGCATGCGCGACAGGTTTGATCGCTGCTCGACATTGCAATCCGCAACGAGCTCGTTTTCCAGCTCATCCTGGTCTCGCGTTTCACTGCGCGTGTCCGACCGGCGCTGCTGATAGAAATCATTTCTGAGAATTCTGAACATCCAGGCGCGCAACGGACCCTTTTCCGGATCATAGTGTTCGCGGTTTTGCCATGCTTTCAGGCACGCGTTCTGGACCAAGTCGTCGGCCCGGACCGCATCCCGGCAGAGCAAACGAGCGTAGGCCCGAAGTTCTGGTAACAGTGCCTCTAATTTCTCAGAGAACATCGCGAAATCCCCATAATTCAACTTACACTAGTTTTTTAATACCTAACACTTCGTTTCCATCCGGGTAGATTTGCGAAAATTGTGATTGGGCGCTGCGCCAGGGGTCATTTCCGAAGTAAGCGGCGCGAATACGCTGAATGAAAACTAGTTTACACTTGCATTCACACCAAAACTGTCTTTCCGGCCCACCCGATTCACCAATGAAGAATTCGATTTACCTTTAATTAACCAACTCTTTGGACATCTTTAACGACTAGAGGGCTGTTCGATGTTCACCGATGAACTAGAGACAATAATTCCAGAGCTGCGAGCCTATGCACGAATGCTGTGCTCCAATCGCGATATGGCCGACGACGTGGTTCAGAATGCGTGTCTAAAAGCCTGGCAGGCCCGCAAGTCGTTCGATCCGAAGCGCGGTTCGTTCCGGGCTTGGATGTTTACCATTACCCGCAACGAATTCCTGCAGATGATCCGCAAGGATCGGCCGATCGATTATTGCGAACCTGAACAGATAGAGCATCGTCTGATCCAGGAATGCCAGCTCGACAATCGCTCCGAGTGTTCTGACGCGATCAAACAGCTGTTCTCGCTCAATGCGGATCAGAGAGACGTGTTCATTCTGGTGATTGCGGCAGGCTATTCTTACGAGGAAGCGGCCGAAATCTGCGAGTGTTCGGTCGGCACCATCAAAAGCCGGATCAATCGTGCGCGCGCCAAACTGCTTGCCCTGCGCACCGAGTCGGAGTCGCCAGCTCCAGAGACCGCACCCAAACGCATACACGGTTTGACCGACATTTTTGGACGCGTCGAAGAGCTGATCAAACGCGCCGCTTAAGCTGCGCAATCAGCATCTCTGAACTTTTTTCAAAAAAAATGGAACGCTTTTGCCACCTCGTGCGTAGGGTCAATGGAAACGCCCGTTTCCAAATCTCCATTATTCCCTAGCCCGCGTCGTAAGGCGCGGGCTTTTTTCTTCATTTTTTTCATATCGACGCTTTCTGTAATGGATTCAGGGGACAAGACCCGGTTTCTGCGCCTTCGAATGTAAACTAATATACAACCGGTAATAGAATAGTAGGGGATTTCCCGTACGTTGATCTCGAGTAGGGAGACAACAAAAAAATGATTTCATATCCTCCGCCAAAATTCGAAGAGCAGAAATCGGAGATTTTGCAGCGCTATCAGATTCTATGTGAAGATCAGTCGGTCAGCGCGCTCTGCCTGGCGGACTCCATCGCGCTCGCCTTGCGAACGCCTTATGTCATCGCCGCGCTCAATCGACGGTATCGGACCTGGTATCATTGCGAGCACGGTTTTTCAGGTTTCCCGGTTGCGGACGTGCAGTCCTATTTCGCGCGCATGCACCTGTCTCAGAGCCGTTTCGACGTTGAGGATATCAGCGAAGATCCGTTCTTTCTCAGTCACACGACAGGCCTCAAACTGCCGGACATGAAAGCGCTGGCAGGCGTTCCGCTGACTGACCCGAACGGCAAGCGTTTCGGCACCTTGTGCATCGCCGACCCGAATGCTCGCAAATATACAGAAGCTGACTTGAACATTCTTGCCAGTTTCGGACAGCTGGTCAGCAATGATATCTGTATGCGCAGCGCTGCAAGATATGCCGTTCGCGACCTGGTCGAACTGGAACAGGAAAAGTGTGACCTGTTCGAGCTGGCAACCATCGATCCCTTGACCAAGGCCCTCAATCGGCGCGCCTTTACTAGGTTTTCCGAGCGCGAGCTCAATCGGTTCAAGCGTGACAATACACGCCTGACGACGCTGATGCTCGACATTGACCACTTCAAGCAGGTGAATGATGTGCACGGCCACGCTGTCGGCGACCGAGTGCTGGCCAAAATGGTCTCCGTTGCCGCCAGCGTTCTGCGTCAGGAAGACCTGATTGGTCGCCTGGGAGGTGAGGAATTTGCCATCGTTCTGGTCGATTCCGGCGCCGAAGCCGCTGTCAGAGTGGCAGACCGCATCCGCCAGGCCATCAAGCAAGTGAAGTTTCCAGGCGAAAGCGGACCATTCAATGTGACTGTCAGCATCGGGGTCGCTGAGCCCTTCTTCGCAGAGCCGAGCATCAATGATGTTCTGGAGCGTGCAGATGCGGCGCTGTACGAGGCGAAACGGACGGGTCGCGACCGGGTTGTTGTCGCCGCCGAGAACCTGCCGTTGAAACCTGTCGCCGAGACCGGTACCAGCCGGAGAGCATCCGCGAACTAGACCAGTCGGGGTCGCCGCGAAACCGCAGCGCCCCCCGCAATAAAAAAGCCGCCATCCAGGGAACTCGGATGGCGGCTTTTTTGTTGCCTGGCCCGACGCGCTGTCGCGATCGGGCCAGGTGGATCGGAACCTTAGAGCGTATACAGGTCCATGACGCTCGCGATCCGGCGAACAGCGACCATGTATGCTGCGGTTCGAAGATCCGGACAGTTCGGGTGCGAGGCCCGCACCTCGCGCATCGCCACATAGGCGGCGCGCATCGTGTCATCGAGGCCGGAGCGAACCAGGTCCACTTCGCCGGCGCCTGATTCCAGCTTCTCGCGAAGGCCATCATCAAGCCCATTTGGCAGGAGCGTTTCCAGCTGTTGCAGGAACGCGCGGCTGCGCCCTTCTTCCTGGCGTCGCTGCATCCGTCCGAACCGCATGTGCGAAATGTTCTTCGCCCATTCGAAGTAGGACACCGTCACACCGCCAGCATTGGCATAGAGATCAGGAATGATGGTCACCCCGCGCTCAAGCAGCATGTCGTTCGCTTCTGCAGTCACAGGACCATTGGCGGCCTCAATGATGAGCGGTGCCTTGATCCGATCAGCATTGGCGTGGGTGATCACGCTCTCGCAGGCCGCCGGGATCAGGATGTCACAATCATATTCAAGCCCGGCAGCGCCATCCGGATCGTAAGTGGCTCCCGCGAACGCGGCCAGGGAATGACGCGCATGGATGTGCTCTTTGAGGGCCTCAACATCAATGCCGTCGGGATTGAACACCGCACCATCGCGCTCGACAACGCCGACGATTTTGGCGCCATCTTCCTCACTGAGGAACTTGGCGGCGTGATAGCCAACATTGCCAAGCCCCTGCACGACAACGCGTTTGCCTTCCAAAGTGCCTTCCAGGCCCGCCGTGCGGACGTCGTCTTCGTGGCGGAAGAATTCCTGCAGCGCATATTGTACGCCGCGTCCGGTCGCTTCCGTGCGACCCGCGATGCCGCCAGCATTCAGTGGCTTGCCGGTGACGCACGCGCGGGCATTGATATCAGTTGGGTTCATGCGGCGATATTCGTCGGCGATCCAGGCCATTTCACGCGCGCCCGTGCCCATATCTGGCGCCGGGACGTTCTGCGATGGATTAATCAGATCGCGCTTGATCAGCTCATAGGCAAAACGACGTGTGATCTTCTCCAGCTCATCTGGCTCCCACTCGGTTGGGTCGACAATCAAGCCACCTTTTGAGCCGCCAAATGGGGCTTCGACGAGCGCACATTTGTAACTCATCAGCGCGGCGAGCGCTTCGACTTCTTCCTTATGCACTTCGATGGAATACCGAATGCCGCCTTTCGCCGGTTCCATATGTTCGGAATGGACGGAGCGGTAGCCCTTGAAGCTGTGCAGCTTGCCGCGAAGACGCACCGAAAATTGCACTTCGTATGTCGAGTTGCAATTGCGGATCGCCAAGGCGACATCTTCTGGAAGCTCGAGCAATTCGATGGCTCGATCATACATCAGGTTGACGCTTTCCAGGAAGCCAGACGTTATCGGTTTCTTGACTTGAATGTTCATGTGTTCCTCACCTTTTTCTATGAGAAACACCATATAAGATATTGATTTATTTGATTATAATTGGTTTTCCGGATTTCGGGTGACCGGTCAACCAGTTGCTAAGGCTGGTTAACCGGTCGCCGGAAATTCACGAGATATGCGTCATCGTCTGTTACTGAGAAATTCGCAGATCAGAGATCGAGGTGGCGATTTTCCGATAGGCTTCGGTCAATTCCGCCGCCGTTTCCGGTTCGAAGAAATAATCCGTATCCGTGGCGCAGTAAGACAGGACTTCCCGTCCACTTCGCGGTGCGTTCAAGGCCACCGCATAGACTTTGACGCCGCGCGTTTTCATATTGTCGCAAAGCGATCGTGCCTGCCGGTCAGAAGACCCCTGTTCCGGGAAGATCTCGGCATTGAACTCGCCGTCCGTCATCAGGATCACGACTTTCTCCGCATCCGGCTCATTATAAGGAAATGGAGCAGAGTTTCCGGTGAACACACTGTTCCAATTTTCTGAAATCAAGTACCAACTCCAGCCAACGCCCAGATGCCCGGCCGTCCCGCCTCCGGCCGACAGGTCATCGACATAACTGTTCAGGCGGTTGCGGTTATTGGTGAGTGCCAGCGGCATGGCGGCGCGACATTCACTGCCACGATACCAACTATGACCGGCCCGGTTGGGGTGTCCGACATGCCAGACGCCGCCATCGCGATGACGCGAATCCTCTTCGAACCAGGCTTGCTGGTGCGCCAGGTAGGCGTTCGCACCCGGGGCAGCGTCGGAGAATTTCTCAGTACCGTCGCGTTCCCACACGCATGTTGATGTCAGCGTGTATTCTTTCACTTCCGGCGATGACGATTCATCGCGAACGATCTCGAATTCGATGGATTCGTCGAACAGGACGCGGCCACGGCGATTGCGATCCTCATACGCGCGGATTCTCAGCTCATACTCACCTTCGCGCCAGCGCCGACCATTATAATTGCCATTGCGGTCACCATACAAAGAATATGGCTCGGCATTGTCGGTGCGGTTACGACGCGCGCGACCGCTGAGCTCGAGGCGCATGCTTCCGACCCGGCCATCGAGCCAGCTGGAACGCGGGATCGTGACCCCGACATTCAGTCTCTGCTGGGTCTGATTGTTGCCGCGCCAGTCTTCGATCGCGATCACCGCATCATCGCCAAACTCGGTGATGAGGTTATTGCGGCCACGCTCATAGAGACCGATGTCGATCTCCGAAAACAGACTTCCCGGTGTCGCGGAGCTGCCTGAACCGCTGCCGGCAATCGTGTGCGTATATGTCCGCGTCGCCGGGACACCGGTGACTTGCTCGAAATACTGACCGGCATTGACCATGCTGTTGTAGGACACCATGGCCAGCCGCGTGTCCTCAATCAGTTCGGCGGGCGCATCCGGCGGCAGCAGCACATCGATCGCTTCCTTCGCAGCAGCCTGGAGATTGCGCAGACGGCTCGAACTGTTCATCGATCCGGAAATATCAAACATGAATGCGACATCGATCTTGTCGATCCCGTATTCAGCTGACGCGTCGACGCGAAAATCGAGTTTTTCCTGGCCAATGACACGGGTCAGCGTGGTTTCCTGCGTGCACAGGATTTCGGAGGTAATGACATCAGCGCCGCCGGACACGGTGGTCAGCGCGGAATCGCAACTAAACCCTCCGCCGATCGACAGGATCTGCGCATCGATGAATTGCTGGACGGCCGTCTTGACGGCCGCGTCGGAAGCGCCGGTCTGCTTCAAGCGCGCCGCCGCGAGAACCGCAGAATCGACGACCAGTTGCACCTTTTGCTTTTTCTTGACGGTGTTTTGAAAATCCAGTGCAAACCCGGCAACCGCGAACACGGGAATGATCGCCAGTGCGAAAATCACGGCAACTTGCCCCGATTCATTTAGCAGTCTTCGAACCCAACCCATTATGTCACCCATCGATCATCCTAATGATTCAGGCTGAGCTATAGCGAATTATCATTAATTCGCGCTTGAGTTGTATTTCGAATCTCGTCGGGCCAATTAACCCTTGATCAAGGCTTGAGTCTTGATCGGCCTCGGTTAGGGTCGAGCCCCGGGGTGAAAATTGCGATCCCGGCCAGATACGGTGATGGGCCAGATACGGTGACGGGAAAGGGACACTTCGGGGCGATGTCCAAGCAAAATCTCAGCATGACAGACTTCGAGTATGTCGCCGATCTGCTGCGGGCGCTCAGAGTGTTCGCGCCGGAGTTCGAGAATTTGTCAGATGCGGTCACGCAAGAATTGGTCGAAAGCCTCGGAGTCTCAGAAGCCGCGTTGCGCCGCGCCGCCGCGGAAGTCGCGATGAAAGCCCAGGACTAACCGTCCGACGTCAACCTTCGTTCTCTTCCAGCCAGGCTTTCAACCGCTTTTCATCAACTTTGATCAACGATCTTTGCGTGCGTTCAACCAGCCCAAGATCCTCGAGGGTTTTCAAGCCCTTTGAAATGCTGATGCGTGTCACGGCCATGATTTCAGCGATCTCGGCCTGTGTATGTTCAACCGAAGACTCATTTTCGGCAATGCTGAGCAATCGCTTGGCGAGCCGAATGATCAAAGGGTCTTCACGCTGCTCCCGCAGAAAATTCAATGCGCCAAGGAAGCGGATCGACAGATCCCGGAACAGGAATTCTGCAAATTCCGGATCCCGCGAGATCAACTGGTAGACAAACTTCCGCTCCAAAAGGACGACTCGGGTCTTGTCCTCCAAAGCAGCGATCTGAAACGGGTTGGGCGTCCGCAGGTGCATACCCGCATGGTGCAGCACCTTGGCGCGGTCGTGGTAAATCGCTGTCGGGATGAATTCATCACCGCTGGGATACAGCAAGGTGGTCTTGCCGCTCAGCACGATCAGCAGGTGATTGTCCGATTGATGTTCCTCGAGAATGATATCGCCGGCTGCGGCTTCGAGAAACTCGCCCTTTTCTTGAATCAGGGTCCAGGTTGAATCGGCGAGTCTGTGAAGTCTGTCATCCGCAATGGGAGATACAGTTTGCAACACTTCCCAACTCCACTGGCTCAAGCCACTTTCGAACGATTCAAAAGTATATAGTCCGATTCTCGAACGGCTTCACAAAGCTTGGTCAGATTTTTATTTGCCCGCATATTGGACAAAATAGAAGTGTTTCGGTCAGAATTGGTGTTTTGACCTGCCGAACGCTCAACCCAGAGTTCATCGTCAGCGGTTGATTGATCGAAAAACCAACGCAGATCCACGTCGAAGGCCTGTGCCGATTGATACAATTTGTCTGCACAGATCCGGTGGGTGCCGGCTTCATAGGCCGCGACCTCGTCTTCGGTGACCGACAAGATCCCGGCAATGTCCGAGATCGACAGGCCCGTTCGTCGGCGGGCGACGCGGAGTTTCTCACCAATTTGAATGTCCAGACTCATTCTGTGCCCCTCAGCCTTTAAGCCACCCCAGTCAACGTAAACTAATTTACACTGAGTCTGAGCATGGGGTAAAGACCGCTGCGTCAGTCGCGCACACTGGAGAAAAGGGGAATGGCGCGCGCGCCCCCGGGCGGATCCCGCCAGCGCCGCCGCAGCTTCTAGCCGGCCGCCTTGCACTGGTGATGCACATAATCGGCGTAAGAATACTCATAAAACCCCTTACTCTTCGGGGCCAATAATATCCCAGGCGCCGCATCTTCGGTCTGTGCGAAGCAATACATTGTGTTTGCCGTATGATTGCTGAGGCTGACCTTGGCGACGACGCGCTCGCCCTTGCAGTCAAACGCCTGCACAACGAAAACGCCATTGCTCATGCCGCGCGTCTCGCGCGTGAACCCGTGCATGGCATCGAGCGCGTCCCGGCAGTCCCGGGCCTCAAGAAGCGCCGAAAACGGAGCATCCACCCGCCCGATGGTCGCGGCCTGCACCACCCTGTCGCCTGCAGAAGCGGCCGTCGAGCAAGCACTCAGAGCGGTCAAGCTGGCGCCCAGAATGGCGCTACCCAGGGGACTGGCAAACAGTGAGTGTCGCATGGTCGGCTCCTCGGCGCAGCGGACGGGTCTTCACCGAAGGAGCGGCAAGGACACATCCTCACCGCTCCCATGGTGCATAGTGGGCGCGTCAAAATAGGCATCAGGCGGTCGAGTGGTGCGGATGCTCGAAGGACCGATGGAACGCCCCCAACAGCGGTTGTCTATGACTCGCGTTAACAAAAAACTACTTAAAGTAGAATGCTCCCGTCCGCCGCGGCGGCGTCTTTTTAGCGCTTCCGATGGCTGTCGAAAGACAGTCGCGGATCCTGCGAGAATCCCGGCATAAGGCACGCAGACAATTGATATCGCCAGGTGCCGAAGGCTCACTGAATGAAACACGCTGCTCCGTTCGATTTCGACGCAAAACTCAAAGACGACGAGACCCTGATCTGGACCGGGCGCGGCAGTGGCCGGAACCTCAGCTGGAACATCTTGTTTCCGATGATCGCAGTGGCGCTTTTGAGCGTATTCCTTGTCCTTGGTTTTCCGCTGAGTGGATTTCGCGCGGAAATGGCCTGGGTTGCCCTGTGGGCATTGGTTGTTTCCGCCATCGTGCTGTGGTTTTTCCGGGCTCGGATGCTCGGGCCGTCCACGGAAGAATACGCTATAACCGACAAACGGGTTCTGATCGTTTCTGGGCCCATCGGACGTATCTGCCGCGCCTACACGCCGACCGCCAAGAAAAGGGCCGCCCGCAATGGCCTGACCTTCTATGCGGTCAAACACGTGCAGAAAAGGCGTGCGATCGTTTTTCTGCCGGCGCGTTCAAAGTCGCCGCCACAAGGATACCCGCCAGTTTTCACTGGCATTGAAAACTCTCTGCAGGTCGCTGAGCTCGCTGCGAACACCTTTGAATTGAAGCTGATCAAGAGATAATCGCCCGGCTCAAGCATTCATCATGCCCAAAATTTCAACTTTATGTTGAGTAAATCAGTGAATTCTGATTCGGTGAAACTGGGGCAAATGATGAATACTGCTTTTGATCTCATCGTGATTGGCAGCGGACCTGCCGGACGGCGCGCCGCGATTCAAGCGGCAAAGCTCGACAAGAAAGTCCTGGTTGTGGAGAAATCGCAGCGGGTTGGCGGCGTGTCCGTCCACACGGGAACGATCCCGAGCAAGACCTTGCGCGAAACAGTCCTGAACCTGTCAGGCTGGCGCGAACGCGGCTTTTATGGTCGCACATATAAGGTCAAGTCAGACATCACTGCCCATGATTTGCGTCACCGTTTGTCCAAGACACTGGATCACGAAGTTGATGTCCTGGAGCATCAATTCGCGCGCAATGGTGTTTCCCTGGTCTATGGCCACGCGCGGTTTTTGAGCCGGAACGAAGTTGAGGTCACCGCACCAGACGGCCGCTTTCGAACCTTCTCTTTCGACCGCGCCCTGATCAGCGTCGGCACCAAACCGTATCGGCCAGACAATATCCCGTTCGATGGCGAGATGGTGCTCGACAGCGACGAGATCCTCAGCATCGAAAAGCTTCCGCGCTCTTTGGCAGTCATCGGCGCGGGTGTGATCGGCATCGAATACGCAACCATCTTCAGTGCGCTGGACATTTCGGTGACCGTCATCGAGCCCCGTTCATCCATACTGAGCTTTATCGACGACGAACTCATTGCCGAGTTTACACATGATCTTCGCGATCGCGGCCTGAAGCTCTTATTGGGCTGCAAGGCGCAAGACGTTCATGTTCACGGCGATCATTGCATCGTGGATTTGAGCGACGGCCGCAAAGTGAAGTCTGATATGGTACTCTATGCCGCCGGCCGTATTGGCGCATCTGGAGATATCGGACTGGACGCCATTGGTCTCAGCGCCGATTCCCGTGGACGCCTGAGCGTCGATCCTTCGAGTTTTCAGACCGAAGCGCCCAACATATATGCCGCCGGCGACATCATCGGATTTCCCAGCCTCGCTTCGACCTCGATGTCACAAGGTCGGATCGCTATCTGTCACGCTTTCAATGTTCCTGACCCAGCCAAGCCTGAGCATTTTCCATACGGCATTTATGCGGTCCCGGAGATTTCCACCGTCGGCATGTCCGAGCGGGAGCTGAAGGAGCAAGGCATTCCTTATGAATGCGGCATTGCCCGCTTCAGGGAAACATCCCGTGGTCATATCATGGGCCTGCAGCGCGGCATGCTGAAACTGCTATTTCACATAGAAACGCGGAAACTGCTCGGCGTGCATATTGTCGGTGAGGGCGCGACGGAACTGATCCATATCGGTCAGGCCGTGCTGGTCCTAGAAGGTGAACTCTCTTATTTCATCGACAATGTCTTCAACTATCCGACACTGGCCGAAGCGTACAAGATCGCGGCGCTGGACGCCTGGAACCGTCTGTCGCTGCACTCCGTTGCACCCGACCAGCTCGCAGGCACGACGGATCTGGCTGTCGTGAATGCCTAGTCTTACGCGCCTCGCACCAGAGCGGGCGCCCAGGAGGAACACGCAATGGATCGCAACAGTCTGACAATTCTGGCCGTCCTGGCGCTTTCAGTATCCAACCTCTTTGTCGGGATCACGACCCAGAACAAGTTGCTCATCCTGGCCAGCGCGGCGATTTCGGCTTCGCTGGCAATTCTCTACATTGTCAGGGAACTGACGGGCTCAGGAAATAAGCCGCCGCGCGCCCGCGATGGGTCCGGCACCGCGGCTCGCCACGGCGTCCGCCCAGCGCCATTTCCGCTCTGGGTTTTCGGGGCGATTCTCTTCATTGCCCTGCCCTCACTGCTTGTCTTCCTGCAGTTCATGAACCGCTGAGATTGGTATTTTGGCGCACGTGACCGAGCGTCCACCTTATGTGCTGGGGCGATTGGCAAACGGGTGCCTTCTGCACCCGATATTACGTATTGCGTCAGATCGGGAATGGTGCCTTAATCCGCGGCGTCGTACCGGATTGTTGATCCGGGCGTTTTGAAGAGGGGATGTTTCAAGCCCGCAATGAGTGCGCCGAAATTATCTGTTGATGACCTGATATACGTCGCCGACATGCTACGCGCTGTGGCTTGGGTCAAAGGCGAGTTGAAGCCAGCTTCTCCAGAAGCATTGTATGAGCTTGAAGAATGTCTGGGAGCCGCTGAATCAGCGCTGCGCCGTGTGGCTGCGGAAATGACAATGACTCTGCCAGCTGGCAAGAAATCAAACTAGTCGTCTCTGGCGCTGCGGTGCGTCAAAAACGTCCTGTCCCGGCAATCCATCGAAGAACCAGCTGAGGGGAAGGTCAAGCTCACGCGCGATGCGGGCCAGCACGATTGAGGCGATCCGGACCTGACCCGTTTCCATGGCCGCAATTTTCGCCACGTCCGCCTCAATCACGTCGGCCAGCTCTGCCTGAGAGAGTCCTCGCAATTGACGAGCTTCCTCAATCCTAAGCCCCAGGTGCCGATCAATCTCTAACATCGACAATGTGTCCCCTATGATTTGTCGTTGATTTCCGTGACAAGCGTCTTTGAATCCGAATTCGCCTTCGCGCAAGGATAATATTCAGTAATCTGACGTTACCGTCTCCTCAAAGTCGTTCACGATAACGAGAGCGAATGCAGTGATTATCTACTTTAGATTGATTTTACCATTGCCAACTTACTATCCGATGCAGAGGTCAAATCATGTCTGAAGACAATGACAACTCTATGGATTTTCAGATCGGACAACGGATCCGGCGGGCCCGTATCGACGCCTCGATCACGCAACACGAACTGGGGCGAATCCTTGGTCGCTCCAGTCAGCAGGTACACAAGTATGAACAAGGCACAAACCGCGTCTCGGCCGGTACGCTGTTCGTCATCGCGCAAGTGCTCGAGCGCTCGATAGATTGGTTTTTCCTGGATGCACAGTCCTCTGGTGATCCTTCACAAAGAGACTGGGTGCACTAGCCATCAGTCGCCGTGCGATTCATCTGATCCATGTAGCGTGAATATTGCCGGCTGATAGAGCCGTGGCTGATAGCCTGCTCTCCGCATCAGATCTGTCAGTCGGTCGAAGTGCTGCACCCGTCCGGCGCCGACGACATCGATGACCGCCGATGGACTGCGCAAAATGAACTCGATCAATCCATTTGGAACGGCGTCATCGGTCGCATTTGACCGAAACACTGGATCGTATCTTCCAATCGGGATTGGCAGCGCCGTCGCACCACCATCCGCGGTCGGATGGATGTGTGCAATTGGTCGTTCCGCAAACCGCGCCTGACGCACGATTTCCTTGATCGAAGATGTCACGTGTTGCGCGAGATGGCCGTCCGCCACGATGTCGCGCGCATTCAGCACAAGTACGCTCATTTAAGCCGCAACCGTTCGAATATCGCCCCCGCGATCTCGCGAAGCATCCAGCACACCGGGCTCATCCCAGGCCCCTTCTGGGCGAATGACTTCGTACGGATCGGATGAAATGCGGATCGCATTCGGATGAGGCGCAATCGAGATCACCATTTCCTTGTACTCGAAATCGGAAAAGAAAAAGCTCGGTCGGTCCTTGATCAGTTCGCAGTTCAGCGTCTTCGACCAAAGAGGCCACAGCCGTGCCTGAATCTGAGCTGTCATGCGGCGAAATCCCTTGCGGGCTGCGATTTCACATGCCGCCGCGAGCAACACCTTGATCACGCCACTCTTGCGATGCGCCTCGAGCACGCAGACCCGCTCGATCTTGCCGAATCCGGCAAACCAGCGCAGCCGTAGCGTTGCGATCGGTTGCCCGTCCAGATGCGCGAGCAAATGGCTGGCACACATGTCGTTGCCGTCAAACTCTTCTTCATACGGACATGATTGCTCGCCCAGGAAGGTCAGCGTTCGGACGGCAACGACTTTCTGATAGGCATCGAAGCTGCGCACCAGCTCGATGTCGAACTTGTCGATCAATTCCTGAGCCAATGGCTTGGCCAGGCCTGATTGGCCGATTTCGGTAATCGGTAACATTATGCCACGTTCCGTTCAGGTCGGCGCACCACTGGTTGCATCCACAGCTTGTCGGCGCCGAATCCTGCGGGTGCGAACCCAAGACTGACCATTGAGCGCGCCCCATCATCCGTCGCCGCCCGTGCGAAGGCAGGCACCTGGCCATACCCGTCGACGCGCATCGTCACCGTGGCCGTCATGACTTTCTTGCGCGCCTCGTGCGTGGCGCCGGCATACGCGCCGACATAGACCCCTGCACATGGCTGACCAAGGGCCGCGAGATGCTCTTTTTCCGGCCCACTCGGGTTGAATTCACCGGATTGAATGGCCGCCAAGCCCTCCGGAGACACTGGCACGATGATGAAAACGCCATCGATCGGATCGCCGCACACCCAGGACGTTGATCCGGTGACG
Organism: Henriciella sp.; assembly: GCA_965228095.1. Classification (GTDB taxonomy): domain Bacteria; phylum Pseudomonadota; class Alphaproteobacteria; order Caulobacterales; family Hyphomonadaceae; genus Henriciella. Next base: position 614,993 of record OZ245793.1, read on the forward strand.
CTGTGAATCCACTCGATGGTTTTTGCGCTGGTCAGTCGGCTATCGAGCAATTGTTCAGCCAGCGCCATCATTTCTTCATGCTCGGAGGATTTTGCGAGGCGCCAGCCGAACGCCCCCATGCCTTTAATGATCGCGTCGCGATCGAGCACAAAGGGATAAGATTCCAGTTCTTTTGAAATTGATGTCATCAGCCGTCTCCTTCTGTTCTTCGGGATGACACAATTCGGCGAACGTCGATGCAGACAGAATCGAATTACGGTAGTACAAAAATGTAAAAGGCGGCTGGATAGTGGAGCATTGGGCGGAAAATGTTTGAAAATCTGGACTGGGACAAGCTGAAAGTATTCGGCGTCGTCGCTGAGCTTGGCAGCATGAACGCCGCCGCAAATCGGCTCAAGGAGACCGCTCCAACCGTCTCTCGAAAGATTGACGATCTGGAACGCACGCTCAATGCCCGCCTGCTCTACCGCTCACCGCGCGGTGTGACGCTGACCGAAGCGGGCAAGAAAGCATTGCGATACGCGGAGATCATGTCAGACGCCGCCGACGGTTTGCGCAGCGATGTCCTGGATCACGATCTGCCCGCAGAAGGTCCTGTCACCTTGTGCACGGGAGACGGCCTGGCATCACACTGGATTGCCCCACACCTGCCGGATTTCCACCTGCAGAATCCGAAGATCGAACTTCGGCTTGTCACCACAGATAAGCCGGATGCAGATCTGCTCAACGAAAAATCCGAAATCGCGATCCAATTCAGTGAACCGGTGCGACAAGAGATCGTTTCGAAACGCCTTGGCATTCTGCACTACACATTTTTCGCGTCGCCGGAATACCTCAACACGTTCGGTCACCCGGCCAGTCTGTTCGACCTGCACAACCACCGCTGCATCATCCATTCCGGGTATGTAAACCAAATGGAGCGCTGGGCGCCGAAGGCGCAGCAATTTCGCGACCTGATCGATTTTGCTCTGGTCACGAATTCCGGATCCGTGATGATTGAAGTTTGCGCCAATGGCGGCGGCATCGCGCTTCTGCCCACCTACGTGCACAGCCTCGGCAAGAACATGGTTCCGTTAACCCTGCCAGAGATAGCGCCGATTCGGTTTTGGCTCACCTATTCCGAGCGTGTCCGCCGATTGGCCCGTGCACAAATCGTGATTGATTGGCTGCGCGGCCTGTTCAATCAGAAATTCTCGCCCTGGTTTCGACCGAACTTCATTCACCCGCTTTCGGTCGATCAGGACGGGGCTCCGGAAGCCATTGCCGCGCACGTTCATCCAGCACCTCAAAAGGTGTAACACCGGTCGTCAAATTCCGTAAAACCTGTATTGCAAAAATTTTATAACCCGGCGCCTTGCTTTAACGCGGCAGATGCGTGTCCAAATGCCCAGGCAAAGGGAACATGGCAGGGTTTACTAGGATGTCGGGTAAAAAAGACTTACCTGAGACGCCCCATGAGTGGCGCGATACTTCGCCCATGGGCGAAGCCTTGCGTGAGCAATATCGCAACATTCTGAATGAGCCGGTCCCTGAAAAACTGTTGCGCCTGATCGAAGCGCTCAAGGAAAAAGAACGCCGCGAGTTGGACGAAAAAGACGGCGACTAGCCCGTATTTGCGCCGTCACACAGGCGATCAGCGGGCCAGATGCGGCGCGGGCACCAAAAAAAGCAAAAAAATTGCGCCGACGCGGGAACAAATTCGCGTGAAGCCGCATAGCTCATGTGTAGGTCATCCTACACCACACTGCGGAACACTCGAAAGGAACTCAAATGGGGACGAACCGCCTGATTGATCGTGAAATGCCGGATTGGACAAAGTCCATGAGACGGCGCGCTCACTATTCTCAATCGCTGGAGACCGAAGAGCTCGCCGACGCGGAGCTAGACATTCAAGTCGATATTCTCAAAGCGATGACGGCCAAGGCGGCCGAGAGTCCCCTGGACATGCTCTTGAAACTCAAACTGTGGGAGAACTTTGTCTCACCGAATGGCGAAATCGAAGAGTCCGATATTGAATCGCAACTCATTTTGTCCGTCATCAAGGACCTTGAGAGTTTCCTCAACTCGGATGGCGCCTCAATGGCCACCTACGCGCAAGCGTCCTAAACAGGCCGCTGCGCGCAGGATGTGATGCGTCAGTCTTTTGCGTGCGGGGTCTAGCGCGTGCCAGCCAGGCGGAGCACTTCGCGGACCGGTCCCAGATTTGAACTCTGGCGCAGATCCAGAAGCAGGTTCATGCAATCGCTGAACTCCGCCGTGTCGGAGTCTTCGGTATCGCCAATGCGGTTCACAACATCTTCGTCGAAGAACCAGTTGATCGGCAAATCGAGCACTTGCGAAATTTCGTACAGCGTACCGGCTGAGACGCGATTGACGCCCTTCTCGTATTTTTGCACCTGCTGAAACGTCAGGCCGATCATGTTGCCAAGCTGCTCTTGAGTCAGCTTCATGTCGCGACGGGCCTGCCGAATCCGGCGGCCAACTTGATGGTCCACATGTGAAGGGGTCTTCGCACTCATTCTCAATCTCCATTTGCGTGCGGCGCTTTATAATTGAATATGCCGCTTATTCGCGTGGCGATAGTATCCACACCATGGTGAAGAGAAGGTAAACTTGTTTACACTGCCGGATGGTCGCGTAAAATTTCCTGAGAACACATTGTTTCTTTGAGAGATTTTTGAATGACAGCCACTTGCGCGCGCAACGCCATTGCGCGCTCGGTTAACGCATCATCGCGCGCCTGCAGGTATCGCTCATAGCCGTTCTGAACGCTGATTCGAACGAAACCGTCGCCATCTTGGTCAAGTTTTGCGCGCTCATCCGACAGCGCCTTCTGCTTGCATTCGATGAGCCGCAACTCGGTCATGACCGCGCTCAAGCGGCGCACCTGATTCTGGTGTTTCAACTCGAGGAGCTTCGGAATGATGCCGTCAGGATCAGACATCACGGCGCCCCATATGCTGGCGAACACGTTCGACATACTGGATCGCAGCAGCGACGGCAGCAAAGTGCTCGTGGCGAATTTCTTCGTCGATTTCAACCAGTCGATACATTGATCAAGTGGTTGGCGGATCGCGATAGATCGGCACGCCATTGGCCTGGGCGACTTCCCGGATCTTGGCGGCGAGGTGATCGACTCCCTTGGCGACACAGATCGGTGCGCTGTCGCTCTCCGGATCCCATTTCAGCGCCACCGCATAGTGCTCCGGGTTGACCATGACGACGGTCGCCTGTTCGACATTTTTCAACATGTCGCTGCGCGTGATCTGCGTCCCGCGCTCGCGACGCTGCTGTTTCAGCTGCGGATCACCTTCGTTCTGCTTCATCTCCTTTTTCAAGTCTTCTCGCGTCATCCGCAGGCGCTGGCCATGCAAATATTGCTGCAGCGGCAGGTCGATGAGCGCCAATGCCACCTGGAAGACAAAGAAGTAGAAGATCAGCTTGAGGATCTGATTCAGCGTAAACTCGCCGAGGCCCTCACGCCCGAGCGCACTGGCGCCATAATACTCGGTGGCGAAATAGAGCAGGAAGTAGGCTGCGATCAGGCCCGCAAAGCACATCTTGGCGGCGTCCTTGAGGAAATCGAGTAAGCCTTTGGCTCCGTACTTCTTTTTGATGTTCTCGATCGGCGACAGCTTTTTCACATCCGGCTGGATCTTCTTGGTCGAGAATGCGATTCCCTGCTGCAGGACCAGAACGGTGATGACGCAAGCCGCCAGCACCGCGAAAATCGGCAGGATCGAGAGCATGATATCAGCCAGGGTCTGTTTGGTTCTCGTACCCTGATCGACGAAAATGTCATTCGCGTACTGATCGGCATAGTAGAATATGCTCGAAAATCCGTCGTTAAGCGCGCCCGAAGTCATCGAGACGAAGACAATGGCCGAGATACCGATACCGATCAGGAGACCAAGCGTATTGGCCTCCTTGGACATCGGAACATCGCCATCCTCTCGCGCCTGTCGCAGGCGCTCATCGGAGGCTTCGAATTCCTTTTCGCCGGACTGTTCCTCTTGTTCAGCCATTTGCCCTCACAACCAGACAATCAGCTGCATGATCCGCTCTTGCCAAACCATCAGCAGAGCACCGATCGACACAGCCAGCAGGAACAGGCCGGCGCCAACCAGGAACGGCGCACCGACAAAGGCGACCATCATTTGCGGCATCGCCTTGTTAATGAAGCCAAGGCAGATGTTGTAGAGCAGGTTCATCGCCACGAACGGCCAGGACAGCAGGATCGCGAACGCGAAGGCAGCATATATGCTGTCAAACAGATACGCCTGCCCGGCCCATGACACTGCGCCGACCGGAACCGTTTCATACAGATCGATCCAGCTGGTGATCACATGAACATGGAAATCCATCGAGAACAGCAGGGCCGCGCCTGCCATGGTCAACAGGTTCGCGGTCGCCGTCTGCGCTTCGTCCTCCAGCGCAACCCCGAGGAATTGAGACAAGCCAATCGACTGGGCGATCACCGCGCCAGCGATGCTGAGCACCCAGATAATCACCCGCAATCCGATGCCCAGGAACAGGCTGAGCAGCACTTCCGTGACCAGGACAAAACCGAACGCTGCGAACTGCGGCGGCAATTCATAGTTGGTCAAACCCAGGCCCGATATGGCAGCTGAGAGCGCCAACAGGACCATGAGCCTCACCTGCGTCGGAATCACACGCTCGCCGATCCCGGGGATCAGGATGATCACAAAAGACAGCCGCGCGACGGTGAGGATGAACTGGCCGACCCAGGTCGACAGATCTGGTCCGAGCAGATCCATGAAAGGGATCATACAATGCCTACGATTTGAGGCTTCGACCCGGACTTGATCTCTTCATAGGCCAGCACCGCATTGCGAATGCCCTTGCTGGCGAGAACGGTCTGCAAGAAGCGGCGGCGTTTGGACGAGGTTGCGATCGACGCGATCACACCACGCGACGCGGTCTCATTCAATTTTTCCTGAATGCCGTTCAGCAGTTCGCTGAACAATTCAGGCGGCAAGGCAATGTCGGACGCGCCGGACTCGGACTTGATTTCGTGCTCAGCGAACTTCTGCTCCCAATTGGTCGAGAGCTGCACCAGCGGCAAACGGCCATCGCCGTCCTGCAGCTTGTTGAGAATCTGGAAGGACAGGCGCTGGCGGACCAGTTCGATAATGTGCCCGACCGCAGCGCCCTGTGTCTTGGCCTCGCCAACCGTTTCCAGGATCAGGAAGATATTTCGGATCGACACACGTTCCTCCAGCAGTGCCCGCAGGACCGACAGCAGCAGCTCTGGCGCCACTTTCGTTGGAATGTATTCGTCGAGCAGGCGCTTGTTGCTGGCCGCGCGATCCTCGTCGCTCATGCTGGTCAGGGCATCGAGCGTGTCGAGCATGACCTTGCGCGTGAAGATCAGCGAGAAATTGGCCTGGATCAGTTCCAGCATGTGTGTGGCCAACACTTCGATCGGCTCGATCACTGGCACGCCCGCGGCGACCAGCTCCTGCTTCTTGGTCGTCGGCAACCAGCGTGCGGCGGCCTTGTAGACCGGCTCCAGCACTTTTTCGCCCTGCAGATGCGGAAGCTGATCTTCTTCCATCAGCGCCAGCATTGACCCGGGACGCAGCAAACCGCTCTCGATCGGAACACCTTGAACCTTCAAGCGATAGATGTTGCGGTCGAGCGTCGGATTATCGGTCATCCGGATGGAGGGCAGAACAAATCCATATTCTTCAGCGATATAGCGCCTGATCTTCTCGATCCGCGCTTCAATCCCGCTATCGCCCTGCAGGACAGTGGCGACGAGATCTGGCGCCACTTCGAGATGGATCTCGTCGGAATGGATCGAATCCCCGATCTGGTCGGCTTTGGTCGTGACCTCCTCGTCCTCGGTCTCCCCGCCTTCGAGGATGGCCTGTTGCTGCTTGCGCAAGAAGTAAGCCGCCACGCCGAACCCGATCGCCGCCATCATGAAAGGCAGGAACGGCAATCCTGGAAACAGCGCGAAGACGGTCAGCAGGCCTGCAACGATCATCAGTGCGGTCGCATTGCCGCCCAGCTGCTTGCCGAGGGCTTCGTCAATCGCGCCATCATCGCGCCCCTTGGACAGGAGCAGCGCGGCAGAGACCGACACGATGACGGCCGGGATTTGTGACACCAGCCCGTCGCCAACCGTCAGGATCGAATAGTTCGAAGCGGCTTCGCCAATCGAAAGCCCGTGCGCCCCAACGCCGAAACCGATTCCGGCGATCAGGTTCAAGGCGGTGATCAGCAAGCCTGCGATCGCATCGCCTTTGACGAATTTCGACGCACCATCGAGCGACCCGAGGAAGCTCGCTTCTTCCTGTTCTTTCTGGCGGCGTTGACGCGCCTCTTCGTGGCTGATCGCACCCACCGCGAGATCAGAGTCAATCGCCAGCTGTTTGCCGGGCATCGCATCGAGGGCGAAACGTGCGCCGACTTCGGCCATGCGGCCGGCCCCTTTGGTAATGACCATGAAGTTCACGATGATCAGCACGCCAAACACAACCAGTCCGACGAACAGGTTTCCGCCCATGATGAACATCGCGAAGCCTTCGATCACTCCGCCGGCAGCGTCGGTTCCGGTATGCCCCTCCGAGATGATCAGCTTGGTCGACGAGACATTCAGCGCCAGGCGCAGGATCAACGAGGCCAGCAGCACGCTCGGAAAAGACGAAAAGTCGAGCGGCTTTTCGATGAAGATCGACGTGGTGAAGATCAGAATTGCAAACGCAAACGAGGCAGTCAGACCAAGGTCCAGCACCCAGGCGGGAACCGGCAAGACCATGACCAGGATGACCAGCATCAGCCCGATGGCGAGCAATGCTGTGGGTTTGGAAAGGTCCAGGAGTTTCATATCCGACATTCGCGCCTCACCCCAAAATCAGGGGAATGATGGTGTTGTTGAACAGGTCGAGACAGACGCGCGTCATGTATCCGATCGTAAGAAAGAACACGACGACGACGGCGACGATCTTGGGCACGAAGGTCAGCGTCATTTCCTGCACAGAGGTCAGCGCCTGCACCAGGCCGATCAGAAAACCGAGCACCAATGTCACGCCGAGAATGGGAAGTCCCATCAGCACGCCCGTCCACAGTGACGCCCGCAAGACTTCGAAAATTTCAGATTCGCCCATCGTCCCCGTTACTCCATACTAGACTGGCATACGCAGCAATTCCTGATAGGCCTCGACGACCTTGTCGCGAACGGTCACAGCTGTTTCCAGAACCATTTCCGCATTGGCCAGCGCTTCGACCATGGCGTGAGGATCGGCGCCGGAAACGGCCGTTTCGACAGCGGTTTGCTCAGCCTGCTTGATCGCGGTCTTGAAATCCGAAACGCCCTTGGCGATCGGGTTCTCGTCCTGCGTCTGCTTCGCCGCGCCGCCGGTGGGCGTCTGGATCTTGGCGGGATTGATTGAGGCGTAGGCGCCAAATCCGAAATTTGTCACTTAACCCTCCTTATCGACGCAGCACATCGAGCAATGAATTGTACATTGTCCGGGCCTGCTGGAATGAATTGAGATTGGCTTCGTAAGAGCGGCTGGCCTCTCGCAGGTCGGCCATTTCTGTCACCAGAGAGACATTGGACAGGGTGACGTAACCCTCGCCGTCCGCCATCGGATGGGTCGGGTTGAACTCCGTCGCCCCTTCCGTTTGGTCGAGCACGGTGCGCAGCGCCGCGAACGAGACCTCATTGCCACGCGGGGGTTCGCTGACCAGGATCTTGCGCTTATAGCCTGGCGTGTCCGCGTTCGAGACATTCTCGGCACCAACGGTGATCCGCTGCGATTGCGTGCGCATGCCGGCGACCGCTTGTTGCATGGAAAAATCAAATGGATTCATATCCTAAGCCCCTATGATCGCCGCCCGATGGCAAGCTTCATCAAGTCCAGGGACTTGGTGTATACATTCAGAGCCATGGTGTGCTTGCCGACCGCTTCGGCAGATTTGAACACTTCCTGTTCAATGCTGACCGTATTGCCATTCGGGGCCGCCGCACCGGCGGTGAGGCGTTGCTCGAACGGTTGCGACAGGTCGAGTGATCCCGCCTGGTGGCTGGTGCGGGCCATGAATTCCGCAAAGGATTCAACTTCCACGGCTTTGTAGCCGGGCTCATTCGCGCGCGCGAGATTGCCGGCGCTGGCCTTTTGCGACTCGGCCGCGTGCCGTGCCATCGCACCATAAATCTGGAACAGCGACATGTCTGACAGCATCGAGAAATCCTAAGAAGTTAACGATTCTGCAAAATTTGCGACTATAAGTTGAAGAAAGGATTAATAGATACCCTGGGTTTAATTAACTTTTGACGATGCAGAGCCCGTTTTCTTCACCTGGTCAGCTTTGGGGGTCGGTCACCGAAATCCTCCCCGGCATGATCTCGGTTGCCGGCGTGAATCATGCAGCAGGCATTGGCGACAGTGTGGTCATTGAGAAGCCGAACCAGCCGCTGATTGGCGAGATCATGACGGTGACCAGCGACGGTGCCAAGGTCCTGATGTACAGTTCCACCGAGGCCCTTCGAATCGGAGATCGCGCCTTCGTCTCGCATCAGGATCAGGTGGAAATCGGCGATCATTGGCTCGGTTCTCTGATCAATTACCGTGGACAGGTGCAGATGCAGCGTGGACCGCAACTGACTGCAAGCAGGTCAGTGACAGTTCCGCTACAGCGCGACCCCGTTTCGCCAGCTGCTCGCAAGCCGATGGGGCAACGCCTGTCGACACAATTGAATGTCACCGACACGCTCCTGCCGATTTGCCGCGGCCAGCGGATCGGCCTGTTCGCCGGCTCAGGCGTGGGCAAGTCAACCCTGCTCGGCCGCTTGGCGGGCGGCATGAGCGCCGATCGTGTGGTCATCGCCCTGATTGGCGAGCGCAGCCGCGAAGTGCAGGAATTCATCGACAGCGTCGTGCCACCCGAAATCCTGCCCAAGACAACCATCATTGCCGCCACGGCCAGCGAACCGCCGGGTGCCAAGAAACGGGCCGCTTACTGCGCCATGGCCGCGGCCGAGTATTTTCGTGACCAAGGGCACTCCGTCCTGCTGCTCTTCGATTCGCTGACGCGATTTGCCGAGGCGCACCGCGAAACCGCACTCATGGCCGGCGAGACCCCTGCCCTGAACGCGTTTCCGCCCTCGACGGTGCGCGTTGTGTCCGAACTCGCAGAGCGGACAGGGCCAGGCGCCAAGTCTGGCGGCGACATCACAGCGATCTTTTCGGTCCTGGTTGCCGGATCAGACCTGGAAGAGCCGGTCGCAGATATGGTTCGCGGAATTCTCGACGGTCACATCGTCCTGTCGCGCAAGATTGCCGAACGCGGCCATTATCCGGCAATCGATGTCCTGCGCAGCGTCTCGCGGAGCCTGCCGAATGCCGCCACCGACGACCAGAACAAGCTGCTGCAGGTCTTTCGCCGGTTGATGACGACATATGAGGAAATCGCCCCCATGGTGCGCGCGGGCCTGTTTGAATTTGGCACCGATCCGCACGCGGATCTCGCGCATGCCCTGCACAACAGCATGGATCAGTTCCTGACCGAGCCAAGCAACGGTATCGACGTCGCCTTCGACTATATGAAAGGTCTGCTGGCACCCGCTTTCGAAGCGCCCATCGCCGAACCGCCCGCGCCCGATTCAGAAGCTGCTTAAGAACAGGTTCTGGCTCGCCACGGCACCGAAACCGGCGGCGTTTCCAAGGAGAACGAGCGCGGTCGCACCCGGTCCGGTGGCAGCGGCGTTATTGTTCAGGCCATCGAGCGCCATGTAACGCGAGACCATTCGGTCAACGAGGTCCGGGTCTTTCAGGTCTTGCAGCGAAGACAGACCAAATTGGCTTTTCAGGCGCTCGTCCAGCATCTCCGCCTGCTTGTCGAGATCCAGGCCGCGAATATCAGTTGGCAGCCCGAGGGCACTCTCCAGAACCGTCCGCGCCGGAACACTTCCCAGCAACCGGTATAGAATGGTCTGATCGCTGGATCCGTCAGTTACGAGCTCGGATATCTCGGATTGGTAATTCAGGCTGAGGCGCATGGCATTGTCTTGCTCACCAACCGCCAGCTCGAAGGATTCTGCGGCGTAGCGCGCCGTCATTTCCTGAAGGTTCGGCAGCGTCAGCAGGATCTTGCCATCCACCGGACGCATGGCATTTGCGAACTGAGAATATTGCGGATTGTTCAGCCGCGCGAGGAAAGTGCTTTCGGGATCCTGCACTTCTTCGAGAACGGTGCGGACATAGCCGGTTTTCCATTCTTCACCCGCGAGCCCGAATGCCGTCATCGAGATCCGGCGCAAGCGCTGATCACTGAGAAAATCCTCGACCGCCATCGGTTCAGCGAATTTGTCGGTGAAATAATCAATGTCGTTCTTGATTTGAGGCGAGTTGGAATAGGTTTCCAACTGCGCATCATAGGTGTTTTGCAGGAAGTTCCAGCCCCCAAACCCTGACAGCGGTATGACCGGCTGGAACACCATTTCTTAGGCTGCCAGTGCGCCAGAATCTTCCTGGCCGAGCAACTGCGCCTCAAGTTCGATGACCTGCTTGAGATAGCACAGCGCGGAATAGTAATTCCCGCGGCGCAACATTTCACACAAGGTCGGGATCAGGTCGGGCTTGATATGCCCGAATGCGTCCTTGAGGTCCTCGCACGCGCGATAGAGCGCGGGGAGAGTGTCCTCTTCCTCAAGGTCTTTCGTGATCAGCAACTGGATGGCGTAATAGACCTGCTTGACCGGCGTATCGACCTCTGTCGGCTTCAGCGCGTCGCGGCAGCGAAGCACCATTACGTCAGGACCCGGTACGCGGATGCGTCCCGGGCGATCGCCGTTTTCCAGCATGGTGCCATTGATGATGAAGCGCTCACCCGGAGCGAGTTTTAACATTAATCCGGACATTCCTAGTCCCCTCTAGTCTACTCAATCGTTTAAACTGAACCCTTGAGCCCTTTCATGATGGACTCGTTGATCTCTACCAAATCGGCAATTTCGCCGTCTCCGCTCAGGATCTGCATGCTGGCGCGGCGAACGAAAATCGATAGTTCTAACAGCGACTTGCGCGTGGCTTCGTTCAAGCTGTTATCGGGATTGAGCAAGTCTGTGGCGAGGAGTGTCCACAGTTCGAGGTTACGATTGAGCGCGTCTGCCCACTTTGAAGGATCAGTCTTTTCCAGATCTTTCGCTTCGATCAGTCCGTCCGTGATTTGTCGAAACAAAGCATGTTCGAGGGACTTGTTGTCAGCGGTTCTGTTGCGAACTTCTCCGTAAGCTTTGTGAGCCAGTGCCTGCAATCATTCCTCCTGGAATCTTAAAAGTTAAGTGCCTGGAGCGCTCGAATGAGCGCTCCAGGCGAATGGTCTTATCGGAACAGTGACAGCAGCGACTGTGGCGCTGAGTTGGCGATGGACAGAGCCTGTACGCCGAGCTGTTGCTGAACCTGAAGGGCTTGCAGTTTCGCAGATGCCGCTTCCATGTCTGTGTCGGTCAGACCGCCAATACCGGTGGTCAGAGAGTCGACCATGGTCTGAACGAATTCGGCTTGCGTATCGATCCGCTTCTGAGACGAACCGAAACCAGCTGCCGCGTCGATAGACGTGTCGAGCAGGCCTTCGATTGCCGTCAGCGCTGAGGTTGCGCCAGCGTCAGTCGTCACGTTGATGCCGGCCAGGTCGCCGAGGCCACCCGCAGAAACACCAGCGGTACCACCTGTTGTCGATTCAGTCTGAATGCTGACGTTCGCACCAGAATTGTTGGTGATCGAAATCGCATTGTCAGAGCGAGAAACAGTGTAGTCAGACTGACCAGTTGCGGTCAGGAAGTTCTGCAGCTGAGTTTCCAGCGTTGCGGCAACTGAGTTGGCGCTGTCGCCCGAACCAGCAACATACTGGAAGGTACGCTGACCGATGTTATTGTTGGTCGCGGTGTCATCCAGGATGATCTGATAACCGGTGCCATCAGCAACAGACTCGATCGAAATCGTCTGAGTCGCGCCGGTACCAACCGTGGCAGCTGTACCCGCGTTGGTTCCGCCGTTGTCGATGATGGTTGTGTTGTCGACAAACGTCGTACCGAACACTTCAGACGTGCTGGAGTTTGAGATCGACAGGTCTGCGCGGGCAACGTTGATGTAAGACGCTGAAACAGTGCCGTTAGAGGCACGGTCCAGAGACGCCAGAACGCTCACGTCGTCAGTCGAAGAACCGTCAATCAGGTTCAGGCCGTTGAACTGAGCGGCACCAACGATCGATCCGATCTGGTCACGCAGAGCCGAAATGTCGGTCTGGATCTTAGAACGGTCAACGTTCTCTTCCTGGGCAGAAACGATCAGTTCTTTCATGTCCTGAAGAACGCTTGTGACCTGCTCAGATGCCGAACGTGCAACGCCGACAGAAGAGTTACCGAGGTTCAGTGAGTCCTGAATCTGTTTGAAGCTTTCAACATCCGTCGACATGACGGTAGAGATCGCCCAGATTGCAGCGTTGTCTTTTGCGCTAGACACTTTCTTACCAGTCGAAATCTCAGACTGGACCATGGCGAGATCTTTATTGATTCCGCGAAGTGTTTCGAGCGCCACCATTGCGCTGTTGTTAGTAAGAATACTAGACATTGATGCTTTTCCTTAGTTGGTGTGGTCCTAGAAGGGACTCTTTGTTCAATGTCATCCTGACAGCCCTTAAAACGGCAAACCACTCTTGGTTGTATTTTAGGTGTTACAATTACAGGGTGTATATTTTCTTAATCGCTAGGCTTTGCTTTCAAATCCGCCAACAGAATCTGAAAACCGCACACGACTGCCATACTTATTATAGGAACCGACCTCTGTGTCGGCTTGCATGCGGCCCAATCGAGTCAGAATCCGGCTCAGCCCATGACGCATCGCCTCCAGGTGGCGACCATGCTCGTTTGCCGTTGCCTGCACGCGTTTGATGCGTTCGATCACCTGCGGCGACTGACCTGCCAGGGCGCCGGATTCGATCGCCATGGACAGGCTCTCAAAATGTGTGGCTTTGTCTTTCGCCAACTCGCCCAATTCGACGAGATTGCCGGCCACAATCATTTCCGCTTCCTGTTCGAACAGGGCATCAATTGCATCGAGACAGTTTACCAAGTCGGTCGTATTCATGGTCATTTTTTCGGCTCCGTGACCGCGTCTCTCGGCGGAGACGTCGCACCTTCCTTGTCGAGAAGACCCAGCGGGTGTTGCTTGGCGATGTCTTCGGCGATTGCTTCAACAAAGTAGCGCGAAAACATGGACGCGCCCTCGCCGCCGCCCAGGGTCAGGGCTTTCTCGAGCCCGGTATGGGTCAGCAATTCCGCCCAGAGCAGCTGTTCAAAGCGAAGATTCGAATTCTCTTCCACAGTCGGCTTAGACACCGTTTGCGTCGGTGCTGCGGGCGTTTGAGCGATGTTGTTTAAAGGCGTCACGGTCATAATCCGGCCCTCAATTGTTTAATCGTTTTTAAACTTAGAGTTGTTAATTCACTCTTTACGCCCCCTTGTTGTGTTGGTGGCCAGTCAGGATGACGTAAAATGATATCGATCTTATCTTCTGAGGGCTTGGCGCCTTCACAAGCTGCGCCGAAGCCAAACAAACTTTCGAGCAATCCCGATAAATCGCCGGAAACGTCCGAAGAGACGTCTTTCTCATCGCTGGTGTCCCAAGGCTCGAGCGAAGAAGCGCAGAAGCAAGATCAACCTGACCCGCGTTCAGAAACACCCGCGACGCGCACGCCGGACCTGTCATCTGAACGTGTGGCAGCGCGCCCGAACATTGACCTGGCTGCGACGGATACAATCGCGCCAGAGGCACCCAATGCTGCCACGCCCGACGCCCCCGACATCGCTGCGCTTGAATCCGACGGCAAGCTCCAGGTAGACGCCGATCTCACACGCGTCGCAACGGCTGACGCGGAAACGCTCGTGCCGGAAACGGCGAAAGTGGAAACGGGTCGCACCCAAACTCCAGCTACGAGCGCGGAACCGGACGCGGCGGCACCAATCAAATCGGCGCCAGGCGCGACGGCAGCCGAAGCAGCCGAGACCAAACCTACGCCCGACACCGCTGACCCGCGTCCTGCCGCGACAGCACCGGCAACAGGTGAGCTTCAAGCCGAGGCAGATCCGCGTGCCGAACCGGCAAAACGAGGTGCCGCCGCGACTGCAGAAACACCTCCACAAGCCCAGCTGGTCAGCCAGCGCGCGGGCGCCAGTGATGACGCCCTCCGCCTCTCACGGCCCCACGACGCGATCGATCAGCCCGTACCGGAAGCGAGAACATCGCAATTCTCGAATGGCGCCGATCTGGGCGCGAACGGCGACAAGGCATTGCAATCAGTGGTCAAGCAAGTCGTCGGCACACCCAATCCGACCGGCGGCTTCTCGGAAGCGCTGATTTCCGTTGCGCCGACACAATCTTCCGCGCCGCAAGTCGCCCCAAGCGGATTGACCCCAATCGCGCCATCCATACCGGTCGCATCGCCATCCGAGCTGAGTGCTGTGATCCTGAACGCGATGAAGAATGGCGTCGATCCGCAGGAACAGCTGATCGTTCAGCTTGATCCCCCAGAACTTGGTCGGGTGTCGATCGACTTCAAGTTTGACGCTCAGGGCGTCCAGCAGATCACCGTCACTTCAGAAAATCCAGAGGCGCTGAAACGCCTGCGAGAACTTCATTTCGAATTGGCCGAAGCGCTGAAAGATCACGGACTGTCCGAGAAGAACATGTCGTTCCGCCAGCAGTCCGAAGGTCAATCACAGCCGCGATGGCAAATGCCCGAGCTGGCTGGATCAAACGCGCCGCAACCGACCGCGGATGAGGCTCAGATCATCACTCAGGCTGCGCGATCGAATGCCCGCCTGACCCATCCGGACCGACTGGATCTTACGCTTTAGGAGAAAGCTATGACCGAAGTTAATCCCGCCGCTTCTACCGGCACGACGACGTCAAATTCAGGCAGCTCCGCGATCAATCCCACCGGGATCGGCGAAGAGTTCAACCAGTTCCTTCAGCTGTTGACGGCGCAGGTACAGAACCAGGATCCCCTGTCACCGCTGGATTCGACCCAGTTCGTCGAGCAGTTAGCGACCTTCTCGTCTCTGGAACAGCAGGTGAGAACCAATTCAAGCCTCGACAGTATCGCTTCAATGATCGGCGACTTGCACGCAATCATCGCCAATGACTGGCTCGGCTCAGAAGTTGCCGTTGCCTCCAAGCACGTCGCCTATGAAGGCGAACCGGTCGAGTTCGAGGTCAATCCTTCCCTGACGCACGACAAGGCGGTCCTGACCGTCCTCGACAGCCAGGGCAAGGCGGTCTGGCAGGAAGCACTGGACGCGTCGGCAGAGCGCCACACCTGGGATGGCTCGGTGGCCAACCAGAGCGCCAAGGCGGCGAGCGGGATCTATCAGTTCCAGCTTGACCTGTTCAAAGACGGTCAGCCCGTGGCCAAGACCGATGCTGAATTCATCAGCAAGGTGACGACGCTCGGAAATGAGAACGGAAAACTGGTGCTGGGCACCGAGAATTATCTGACGGGTGATCTCGCAACCACCCGCAAGATTTCTGCGGATTAGAGGTTCTGCTTCGCCATATCGACGATCAGGACATTCTTGATCCCATCGTCGATGGAATCCTTCAGATTCATCAGGATCATCGAGCGGATCGTCTCGTAATTGTTGATGTCTGTCGGGCGTTCCAGCGTCCGGCCATCATTGCTGAGCGCAATCAGGGTCGTCATGATGTTATCGCGCAATGCCGGCTCTTCCGAAAACAGTTTTTCGGCGGTCGAAGAATCGGTTTCCAGGTTGATGTGCAGGATGACCAGGCTGGTGACCTGGCCACTGCGCATGATCGGCACGACAAACTCGCGGCTGAACTTGTAGTACGAGCTGTTGCCGGAACTTTCCTTCTTGCCGTGGCCATCGTCTTTCTTGGCTTTTTTCTTCTTGTCCGCCTTCTCGTCTCCATCTTCGGAATGGTCATCGACGCTTTCCTTCACCTCAGACGCAGCGGCGTCAGAGGGCGTTTTCAGCACAACGGCGGCGAAGCTGCCGGCAGCGACGAAGATGATGGCGACAAGACTGGTGACGATGAGTTTCATCACGTTTCCTTTCAGAACGGGAGGACAGTTTCCAGGACCTTTGGAACCAGGCCCCGTTTCATTCCGGCCATGGTTTCTCCCTGGCTCAGATAAGACAGGTTGGCGTCGGCGATTTTCTCGTAAGACACCGTATTAGTGCGCGTGATGTCCTGGGCGCGAATGACGCCGGAGACGGTGAGATACCGCACTTCATTGCTCACCTGGGTTTGTTGATATCCGGCGATGATCAAGTTGCCATTCGGCTCAACGCCGACGACGCGCGCAGAGAGGCGGAACGTCACCTGTTCGGCGCGATTAACCGCGCCATTGCCGGTCAGCGCAGACGTGCGGTCATAGTCGACGCCGGGTGACAGGGTCGCACCGCCCGGCAGCACGCCATTCGCCCATTGCGGCAAGCCAAACAAGGCGCCCAGATTGAACTGTTCATTGGTTGAGCGGTTGCGCGACAGGGAAGTCTGGACATTCGCCTGGTCGTTCATATCGACCACGACGGTCAGCAAGTCGCCGACATCTTTTGCACGCCGCATGCCCAGCAGCGCGTTTGGCGCCGTCGTCCACAGTGACGCAGATTGCGCGCCCTGCTGCGGATTGGCCGTGGCGCTCTGCGACCAGTCAATCTGCGTCGGCGGCGGCGCCACTTGTTGCGGCACGGTTGACCCTCCGGATGCGCACGCCGAGACGCCGAGTGCGACCATCCCGGTCAATGCGAATAGCTCTATTTTACCCATATCCAGCCTCCTGCTTGGACAGTTCCTTCAACCACCTGGCGCGATTGAAGGTTCAATACGGGGACGGTTTCATCGAGACCGGCCTCCCCCATGGCACGACCGGTCAGAGAAATCTCGAGCGGCCCGTTCATATACTTTACTGTGACGAGTTGATTGCGCTTCACCAGCCGCGGACTCTGCGTGTCCTTCTGCTGAATGCTCTGACCGGCATATATGGTCCTGCGAACCTCACGGCCCAGAAGCGCATTGTGTTCATCCTGCCAGACATCACCTTCAGGGCTGGTATTCTCCTGCGTGATGATGTCGCCAGAACGGATGAGATCGTTCGCCGTCAAACTGGTCGGCGTCGAAACGGTCAGCCCGAGACTGAAGAAAATGGCGCTAATCATGGCGCTATCTCAACCGGGTCGTGGCGGCGAGCATTTCGTCCGAGGCGGTGATCACCTTGGAATTGAGCTCATAGCCGCGTTGCGCTTCGATCAAATCGGAAATCTCCTTCACGACGTCCACGCTGGAATCTTCCAGGAAGCCCTGTCGCAGCGTGCCGACGCCATTGCTACCCGGCACTTGCCGGTTCGCATCTCCGGAGGCCTCGGTCAGGCGAAACAGATTGTCGCCGAGCGCCTCCAAGCCTTTTTCATTGACGAAGCTAACCAGCGAAATGACGCCGATCGCCTGGCCATTCTCCTGATTGTCGAAATAGGCCGTGACCTGGCCGTCGCGACTGATCGAGATGCGACTGGCATCCTCGGGAATGGTGATGCCGTCGGCGAGTGGATAGCCATCCATCGTCACAATCTGCCCATCGGCGCTACGATTCAGCTTGCCATCGCGCGTGAACACTGTCTCGCCATCCGGCAGCTGGACTTCTAGGAAGCCTTTGCCGTCGATCCCCAGATCCAGTTCGGCGCCGGTCTGGCGCATCGAGCCTTGGGTGATCTCGACCGAAACGGTGGAGGCCTTCACCCCGGTGCCGAGCTGAATGCCGGCGGGAACCACCGTGCCGAGCTGCGAGGTTAATGTGCCTGGCGTCAGGTATTGCTGGTAGACTAGGTCCGAAAACTCGGCGACGCGCGGCCGGTAAGCGGCGGTGCTCATATTGGCAATATTGTTCGAGATGACATCGACGCGCATTTGCTGCGCGGCCATCCCTGTTGCTGCGATCTGTAGAGATTTCATGGCGACCTCCTGTGCCTATCGGTTCCTTACCGCTGTAATCGTTTGATTGATGCGCTGGTGTTCCTCCTCCAGCACGTTTTGCCCGGCCTCATAGGCGCGCTGGACCTCAATCATGCGCGCCATCTCCAAGACCGGAGAAACATTGGATTGTTCGAGTGCCCCTTGCAGGACATTGGCGTTCTGGATGGCTTCAGTGCCACCGGTGGCCTGAAAGCGCGTATCGGTGTCGCGCTGCAGCTCTCCATTGGCGCGGAAGACACCGATCTGGCCGAGCAATTCCCCATCTGCCGAGATTGTACCGTCGCCGGCAATCGAAATCGTGCTCGCCTCTGGCGGAATCTGGATCGGCGTGTTGCCGGCATCTAGGACATTGGCGCCATCTGGCGCGATCAATTGTCCGTCCGCAGAGAGCTGGAATGCGCCAGATCGCGTCAGGCGTTCCCCGGCGGGTGTTTGCAGCGCGAAGAAGCCGTCGCCCTGGATCGCCACGTCAAACTGGCCACCGGTAAACTTGACCGTGCCCTGGGTGAGATCGAAATTGTGCCCGGCCAGCGCGCCCATGGACAGAGATGGCGTCTCGGCGCCGGTGCTGACCAGGTATTCCGCGAACACGGCGCGGTCGGTCTTGTAACCGGTGGTATTGGCGTTCGCGATATTGTTCGCGACGACCTGCAACTCTTTCAGCAAGCCGTCTTGCCGGGAAATGGTTGCGTAGATGCTGTTACTCATAGCTGGCTCCTGCCTGCGAAGATGAGAGGGCGACCTTCGACGCCTCAAGAAGCGGTGTGATTTGGTAGGATTTAACCGGAACGGTTCGTTCAGGCCGGGTCTCGTTGCTGGCGCGATGAATACGGCGGACACGCTCCAGCCGCAGACTGTCGTCTAGGCTGAGCTGTTCCGTCAGCGTGCCGACATTGCTTTCATACAACGCCCAATTGTCAGCCAACGCAGCATGCTCGATCAGCTCGAGCTGCGTTACCGGCTGACCGTCCAGTTTCGCGTACGCCGCCGCAGCGACCTCGCCCTGATCGGCCTGCACGGCGCGCAAGCCCGCAAGACGGTTGATTTCGGTCTGACCGGGGAACGCGGCACGCAGCTCGTACAGCTGTTCGTCAGCACCGCTCCAATACGCAGCACGTGCGAGCAGATGAGCCACATCCGGATCGCGTTCGACCGCATCAAGCAGCGTTTCAGCTAGGCTCAGCAAGCCCAGGTCCAGGGCGATCTCGGCTCCACGCTTGCGCAAGTCATTGCCGCGCTCGTCATAGGGCAAGCTGGCATGGAATTGTGACAACGTCTTCAATCCCTTCAGCGACGCCGCTGGTTCAGGGCGCGAAAGATAGGCGTCGAGGGACTCGATAATGTTGCGATCAACCGCCGCCCGAACCTCGTCGCTCTCAGCAATTGGCAGCGTGCGGACGCGCTGCAATCCGGCATAAAGATTATCACTTTCGAGGTTCTGCATCACGAACGCCAGGATCTGGTCAAATCCGTGCCGGGTATCGTTCTGCTCGAGAATGTTCCACGCCTCTTCCAGCGCGAATTCCTTGATCGTCGGCCGCAAGGTGTCGCGACGCTCGATCAGGATCAGCAACGCGGCCAGCTTCAAGGTCGGACGGCTCATCAGCATCACCAGTCGATCATCTGACTCGCTGCCATTCGGCATATCCGCGATCGCTGTCTTCAGCGCCGTCAGACGTGTCGAATTCTCGATTTCTTCCGCCGAAAACGTCGACAGGACTTGCTGCGCCAGGTCTGCGCGGCGCAACAGGATCAGGGTTGGAATTGAATGCGTGGCAACGTCCTGGCGAAGATTGTGCGGCAAGGCGCGAAGTTGCGGGACATTGGCTTTCAACCGTTCAATGCCCGACTCTTCATACCCGCGCATTTCAGCGACTGCGAACCAGAGATCGGCTTCCGGATGGCAAGCCGCGAGCTCGCGGAAATAATCGATGTCCGGATCCGTACGCGCCGCCATCAGGTCGATGAAATTGCGATAGATCTGCCATTCTTCATCCGGCGCAAAGGCCAGCATCGCACGCGCCTCGCTGTACAGGCCGAGCGCCAGTTTCGACTTCAGGTCCTTGATAAAGGCAGCCTGCATGTCGGCATCGTCCGCGACGCTTCCGACCGGCAATTCCGTGAACCTGCGCAGCGACTTCACGACAGAAAAATCGAGCGGATACTCTGATGAACAAGCGCGGGCCTGTTCCAGGGTCATGGCGGGCAATTCCGTCGCTTCGCCATCGCCGTTGCGGACAAGAAGGCCGCTGCGAATGGCGGTTTCAACAAATGCGTCTAAGCCCGCCGCGGTATCTTCGCGGGCGGGCTCTTCGTTTGGTGTCTCGGCTTCGCGTTCGACATCGGCATGCGCCGCCGTCGCGAGGGCCAGGCTGAGACCTGCATATGTCAATCGCCGGATCATGCTGCTTGGCGGAGTCCTTTCACCGCTTCTTCAACTTCATCAAAAGAGGGTCGAACCCTGGCCGGCGCGTGCCTTCGCGCCACTTCCAGGCAAATATTGATCGGGTTCTGGTGCAGGCTGGACACCAGCATTTCGCCGATCATCGAATAGAAAAAGTGCTCTTCTTTTCGGGTATGGCTCACCTTGGCCGCGAACGGGCCAACGACACCGTACGCCAGGAAAACCCCGAGGAATGTTCCGACCAGCGCGCCGCCAATCATGCCCCCCAGCACCTCCGGCGGCTTATCAATGGAAGCCATGGTCTTGATCACGCCGAGCACCGCAGCAACAATTCCGAGCGCTGGTAGGGCGTCGGCCATGCTCTGCA
The DNA here is from genome assembly GCA_965228095.1 of Henriciella sp. Classification (GTDB taxonomy): domain Bacteria; phylum Pseudomonadota; class Alphaproteobacteria; order Caulobacterales; family Hyphomonadaceae; genus Henriciella. The sequence continues at coordinate 635,787 of OZ245793.1, forward strand.
AGGCATGCGAGCCGTGAAGGCGTTCTTCAAGCAGGCTTTCCAGATGCTTCTCGAGCAGCTCTTCCACCTGATGAACATTGTCGAAGTTCATGATCATCGAACGGATCGTGTCACAGATCATTTCGATGGCTTCGTGGTCCTTGAGAATCTTTGGGTAGCGCTGGAAAATCTCAGACTCGTTCGGCGCTTCAATGTGCGCTTCGATGTCGACCGGGTTTTCCTTCAGGACGCTCAGCAATTCATGCATCATGCAAAGCAGGTCCTGATAATCTTGTTTCTTCCATTTCGGGCCAGCAAAGGCGGCACCGACATCGCCAGCGGTGTGTTTGATGGTCGAGAAGTCGTTAGCCGCCACGAACGCGCCGGTCGCAGCACCGCCAATCATCATCATCTCGAATGGCAATGACTTAAGGATAATACTCATCTTGCCGCCGGCCAGAATATAGCCGCCGAACACCATCACCATTGTGACAACGAGGCCAATTATTGCGCCCATTGCACTGCTCCCTTCAACCCAACTCTAAAAACTTTACTCATGACGCCGACACCTCCTGCACGAAGGCCGGATCGATCTGTGATTTCAGGCGAACGGCGCGCTGATGCTTCCACACCCCAAGCTCGCCTTCGGCGATATCCACCGGGCCGGCGACGGTCTTTGCGGTCACCGTCAAATTCGATCGATCAGTGCCTGGCAGCGCAATCACGGTACCGGTCTCAAGTCGCAGGCACTCGGCCACCGTCATCGGCAAGCGATCGAGCACGACATTGAGCTGAACGCTGGAATTCTGGACCCGCGGTTGCGACAATCGATTCACATTTGGCGCATCATCGTCTTGTTCGCTGGAGGCGTCCTTGCGGCTCGATTGCGCCAGCGCCAGCACAGCATCCAGTTTGAGCGCGATTCCGATGCGCACGGCCTGTCCGTCGAGGTCGCAAAGATAATAGACCAGCAAGCAATTGCCTTCGATGTCCATGCCGTCAAACGCGGTCGGTTCGGGGAGCTCGCCCTCTTCACCTTCCATCTCGAAGGCTGTCGTCACGTTCTCGCTGAGTGTTTTGGCCGGGGCTTCGAGCAAGAGCTGCAGGAACAGTTGCGGCGCTTCGGCCAGGTTCGAGGCGTCCTGCTGCATTTTCCGCGCTGCAAATCGTGCCGCGATCAGATTGTCGATCGAGACGGCGACGACAAATTCCTGGGCCGGATTCTGAAAGCCATAGACATAAGCGCCGAACAAATCGTCCGCGAGCGCGCCGCCTGGACTGACTTCCCGAGACTGCAGGCGCAACTCCCCTTCTGCTTCGAGCATCTCATTGAGCCAAGTCGAGATGGTGCGTTCGAGCGCGGTCCAGAACGATTTGTTCTGCAGCACGCGGGGCGGAACGCCGCCACTCGATTCAAGCTTTTTCCGAAGCACGGCGCTCAAAATATACCCCTAGGTGATTGTGAGATCTCTCTATTTAAGATTGAATTCTATGGTTGATAAAAGGTTAGCAGCACCCAAAAAATCGACCTTGAGTTGTATTTCGGAAATTTACCGTACTTTGCTAAGTCAGCTTCACTGAAGAATTTAGGTAGACAACATGGCTGACGCTTCGAACGGACTCGCTCCGGTCATTATCATCAAGAAGAAGAAAAAAGGCGGCGGCGATGGACACCACGGCGGTGCGTGGAAAGTGGCCTATGCTGACTTCGTGACCGCGATGATGGCATTCTTCCTGCTCATGTGGCTGTTGAACGCGACCACGGAAGAGCAGCGAAAGGGCATCGCGGACTATTTCAATCCGACGATTCCGATCTCACGTATTTCAGGAGGTGGATCTGATGGACTCAATGGGTCGTCAATTTTCACCGAAGAAACCTATGCCAAGATGGGCACCGGTGCGACGGCCTCGTCGACCCTGGCGAAATCGAAGCCGCTCACACAAAACGAAGCGACAAAGTTCAACGACGAGAACAATGCCGGTCCGACCGAGGCCGAGCAGGCCGCTGCGATGGCCCAGCTGCAACTGATGCTGAGCGAGGAATCACAAGCACTCAGCGAGCACATCCAGGTCAAGCTGTCGCCGGAAGGCATCGTCATGGAATTGGTGGATTCCGAAGACGTCCCGCTCTTCGCACTTGGTCAAAGTCAACCGACGGACTTGCTGGTCGATCTGGTCGCGACGGTGGCGGACTCCTTCGGCGCCTTCGGCAATGACATCAAAGTCGTCGGCCACACTGACTCGCTGGCATACCGCGATGACATGCGGTTCGATAACTGGGATCTGTCTACTGAACGCGCCAATGTCGCTCGTCGCATGCTGGTCGAGAAGGGCTTTCCGATGAGCCGCATCCAGGAAGTGTCCGGGCGCGCCGATACGGACTTGCTGATCCCTGAAGATCCATATGCGGCACAGAACCGTCGGATCTCGATTACACTGCTGAAGCAGGCCCCGGCGAGCTAATCCCGCAAAAGTTGAGTTATTCGCTTATTAACCTATGATTTCTACTTTCGGTTGCATCGACTGCAGGAGCAACCGACATGAGTATATCATCATCTTTGAATGCCGGGGTCATGGGCCTCAACGCCAACTCGACCCGCCTCTCAACCATTTCCGACAACATCGCCAACTCTGAAACCTTCGGATATAAACGAAGTCAGGTCGCCTTTTCCAGCCTGGTTCTGGAACAGCGCGCATCGGCCTATTCGGCCGGGGGTGTGTTTGTCGACACATTTAAAGACGTGAGTGCCGTCGGTTCTCTCATTTCAACAGGTAATGCCACGGATATTGCCGTCGCTGGACGGGGCCTCGTCCCGGTCACCGACGTTCAGGGCGTTGATCAGACCGCAGCAGATCGCAATTTGATGTTGCTGCCGACCGGCTCATTCACGCCGGACCAGAACGGCAACCTTCGCACGCAGAGCGGTATGTTCCTTCTGGGATGGCCCGCTGACAGTGCAGGATCGGTTGGTAGCGTCAGCCGCAACAGTGGCAGCAACCTGGAACCGGTGAACATTGCGACATCGCAATTCGTTGCCTCGCCCACCGCGGAAATCGAGGTCGGCATCAACCTGCCGGCTGACGCGACCACAGCGGGCGCAGCAGGCGGCGGGTACAGTCTGCCAATCGAGTATTATGACAATCTGGGCCGGGCTCAGATTCTCCGCATGGAGTTCACGCCGGTTGTGCCTGGCACAGGCTCCTCGAACAACTGGACCGTCGACATCTTTGACGACGCTGGCGATCCTTTAACGCCGATTGGCGCGCTGGACATCACGTTCGATGACTCCTCCGCAAATGGCGGGCGGATCGCGTCAGTTGTTGCGTCCGGCGGCGCTGCCTACAACGCGGCCACAGGACAAGTCGGCCTCACCCTGTCACACGGCCCGGTCGATATGTATATCGGACGACCGCTCGACTCGGCTGGCATGACCCAGCTGTCGGCGCCTTTCTCCCCAACCTCGGTGACGAAAGATGGCGCCCCGATCGGCGACCTTCAATCGATTGAAATTGATGAGCTTGGGTTCCTTCAGGCGATTTACGATACCGGCTTCCGCCGCACGCTTTATCAGATCCCGGTTGGCGATGTGCCGAACATGGACGGCCTGAAAGCGCTTGACGGTCAGGCATATTCCCTGTCCGCGCAAAGTGGCAGCATGTATCTCTGGGACGCGGGCACCGGCCCGGTTGGTTCGATTTCGGGCTACGCCCTGATGGAGTCGACCACGGATATTGCCCGGGAACTCACCGACTTGATCGAAACGCAACGCGCTTATTCATCGAGCGCCAAGATCGTCCAGACAGTCGACGAAATGCTGCAGGAAACCACCAATCTGAAGCGATAATAATCGTTAGTTCAGAGGGGCGAAGAACGTGAGCATCTCGAGTGCCATCGTATCCGCAAGGTCAGGACTAGACGCCGTCGGCGCGCGCGCTGACGTCGTCGCCACCAATGTCGCAAACGCGTCGACGCCCGGCTATATTCGCCGGGCGCTGACCGTAAGCGAAACGATCCTCGGCCAGCAAACGGCCGGCGTTCAGGTCAATGGCATCGAGCGGTCCACGAATGACCGCCTGACAGCCGAACGACGCCTCCTGGCCAGCGACTTCGCGCAAGCTGAAATTCTATCCTCGACCTGGGCATCGCTGTCTCAGCGCATCGGCGAGGATATCGAGAGCTCCACCCTGTTCCAGCGTGCGACGGCGTTTGAAACAGCGTTGCGCGACGCGGCCTTGAGCCCGGAATCGACCACGCACGCCAACCAGGTGGTGCAATCAGCGAAAGACCTGGTGACCGAATTCAACGCGCTCGGCAACCTGATCAATAATCAACGCTTTCAGGCCGATCAGGACATTGCCAACAGCGTCGATATCGTGAATGCGTCGCTGCTCGAAATTGAGGACCTCAACCGATCACTGGCCAGCCTCGATCGGACGACGCCGCAAGCGGCGGCACTGTTCGATGAACGTGGCCGGGTGCTTGACCGCATCGCTGAACATGTTCCGATCCAGACCTTCGAGCGCAGCAGCGGGGCGATCGATGTCCTGACAGTTGAAGGCGTTTACCTGGTCGCCGGCCCCGCCCGTCAGATCGAGTTTACACCGACCAACACCATGGCCGCCGACTTTTCGGTCGCCGGCGGTGAGCTTTCCGGTCTCACCGTGGACGGCGTGGATATTACGCCCGGCGCGACCGTGTTCGGCGCCGTATCGGGCGGATCTCTGGCCGCGCTATTTACGCTTCGCGACACCGACCTTCCAAACCTGCAAAACCAACTCGACACGATGGCACAGGACATGATCGACCGGTTCACTGATCCGGCGGTCGATCCGACATTGCTGGTCGGCGACCCGGGTCTGTTTCTCGATTCCAACGCTGCTGCAGGTGCCGGCGTAGCAAGCCGATTGCAAATCAATGCGCTTGTGGATCCGACACAAGGCGGCGCGACGTGGCGACTTCGCGACGGGCTGGGCGCCGTCACACAGGGCAATCCGGGCGACACGACTATTTTGACCGGCCTGGTTGGCGCACTGGAACAGGTACGCGCGGTTTCACAGCCAGGGCTGCAAGGCAGTTACGCGGCGAGCGATTTGATCGCTCAACTCGGCGCGCTGGCCGGGCAGCAACGTATCCAGAATGAAGCCGTGCGGTCGTCCGTCACGTTGCAGCATGATGCCGTAAAGCAGGCAGAACTCGATGAAACCGGCGTGGATATCGAATCCGAGATGCAGGACCTCTTGCTGATTGAACAAGCCTATGCCGCCAATGCCCGCGTGCTTGAAGCCGCGAGCCAGATGATCAACCAACTGATGCAGATCTAGTCCGATGAACTCATTCTCTCTCAATGGCCTGCTTAATACCGCGCTCTCAAATTCGATTGGCGAGCTCAGGACCCAGATCGCCGACCGGGCGCAAGAAGCGACGACGGGAAAACAGGCAGATCTGATCAGTCACTTGAACGGACGGATCGATCATGCCCTGCTTGGCGACAAAGCGCTGAAGGAGAACGCAGACGATCAGGCCCGCATTGAATTGCGGCAGATCCGCCTATCTCTGTCTGAAAACACCATGGGCTCCATCCGGGACCTGACGGAAGGACTGTCCCTGGAAATGCATGCCGCGATTGGCATCGAGGACACACAGCGCCAGAACACGGTCGCTGCAGAGGCACGCGAAGCCCTGGACGAAGTCTTGTCACGCCTCAATGTTCGACATGGCGAAAGGTACCTGTTCTCAGGCGACGCAACCGCGACCGCCCCGTTCCTGGATGCGGACACATTGTTGAACGATCTGCGCGTGATCGCGGCAGGGGCGACAGACGAAGCCGACTTCGCCACCCAGGTTCAAACCTATTTTGATGATCCCGCAGGCGGGTTCCAGACCAGCTTCTACCAAGGCACCCAGACCGCCTCGGACGGCGACGCTGTCTTGGCCAACCAGACAGCGTTTTCAGACATGTTCATGGGACTCGCAATCATGTCCCTGAACGAGCCGGGCGCGGTCGAACCGTTCGCCGCCGTCGGCTCGCCAATCATGGATGTGGCACTGGAGCGCCTGGAACGCGGTCGCACGCTCATGGTCGATGTCGAGGCCGGCATCGGCATCCGTCAGGACAGCCTGCGCGCAGAACTCGATCTGCTTGGGCGCGAAGCACTTCTGCTGACGTCATCCATGCAGGACCTCACCGGCAAGGATCAATATGAAGCCGCCACACAGCTGAAAGAGCTCGAAGCCAATCTTGAAGCCTCGTACTTGCTGACGTCGCGACTGTCCAACCTCTCACTCCTCAACTTCTTGAGATAATTGCATGCGTTTTTCTCTTTTCTTTCTAAGCCTCGCCATCGCTATCATGCCCATGTTCGGGCCGAGCGCGACGGCACAGGCAAAGCTGCGTGACATTCTCGATATAGAAGGGGTCCGGTCCAACGATCTGGTTGGTTACGGCATTGTCGTTGGCTTGAATGGCAGCGGCGATTCTGTTCGCAACGCGCCGTTCACCGAGGACTCGCTGACCAATATGCTTGAGCGCCTGGGCATGAATGTGCAGGGCGAGGACATCAAACCCAATAATGTCGCTGCTGTCCTGGTGACGGCGTCCCTGCCCGCCTTCGCGCGCAACGGTTCGAGCATTGATGTCACGGTCGCTTCGATCGGTGACGCAGACAGCCTGCAAGGCGGCACGCTGATTCTCACGCCTCTGCGCGGCGCAGACAATCAGGTTTATGCCGTGGCACAAGGCAGCGTCATGGTGAGCGGCGTCAATGTCGAAGCCCCAGGCGCCCGCGACACAGTCGGCACTCCGACCACTGGCGCAGTCCCGGGCGGCGCAATCGTCGAAAAGGAAATCGGCTTTGACTTCAACGCTCAGAACTCGCTGACACTGGCGCTGCGAAATCCGGATTTCACCACAGCAGCGCGGGTTGAGGACACGATCAACTCCTCGCTTGGTCGTCCCGTCGCATACATGCGCGACCCCGGTACGATCGAGCTCAACCTGGCGGGCACTGGCGGTTCACCGGCGCGCGTTCTGGCGGCAATTGAAAACCTGCCAATCGACGTCGAAAGCCCGGCGCGCATCGTCATTGACGAAAAATCGGGAACGATCGTGCTCGGCCAGGACGTGACGATCTCGAAGGTCGCCATCGCGCAGGGCAACATCTCAATCAAGGTCCGCGAAAACCCCGTGGTCTCACAACCAAACCCGTTTGCTGAAGGCGAAACGATCGTGCTGCCACGCACCGACATCGCGGTCACTCAGACCGGGAACGAGAATATCGCCTTGCTGGAGCAAAACACGTCACTGTCGCAACTGATCGATGGTCTGAACGCGTTGGGCGTGCGCCCTCAGGAGATGGCGGACATCATTCGCGCAATGAGCGCGGCTGGCGCCATACACGCGGAACTCGTCATCCGGTAGGAGAATTGCGGCAGTCGCTGCGCGATCAGTCGGCGGCGTCTTCCTCGATCCGCTCGACAACAATTACGCCGTCGCGCTTCAGTTCCATCATCTTGGTCAGGAAGTCTTTCTCGATCTGCTCGGCCGCAGCCTGATCCGGAGCTTTCATCCGTTCGAGTTCGCCGCGCATCTGATCGGCCATGCGATTAGAGATGTTCGACAGGAAGTAGTCCGCCACCTCTGCGTATTGAGCCTGAAGGCAGGACAGGACTTCAAGCAGGAACGCCTGATCGAGTGACTTGAACAGAACCGGCACCTGATTGCGGTTTAGAATCTTCGGCAGATCCTCAATCGCAAACATGCCGCGTTGTATCGGATCGACTTTCTCTGAGTGCGACTCCTTTAGAAAGCCCATTAGCGACTGCCGGCGTTCGTTCGGAACAAGACTGAGCATCTCGCCAACGGTTTGTAGCTGCGTCGTGTCATCCGTGCTCGCCACTTCCGGTGCCTGCAAGTATTCCATCTTCACCATGCGCGCGACCACGCTGTCGATGTCCGGCGACGCGGGCGGCGGGTTGACCATTTCTCCAAGCACTTGCGTCTGCAGATCCTCAGACAGCAGGCAAATCAATTCCGAGCACAGCGTCGTTTCCAGGTTGCGCAGGATCAACGCGATAATGTTCGGAGTCAGTCCATTCAGATAGGCGGCCGTTTTGGGCGCTTCGCGCTTTGCAAGCTCGGCCCAGATGTCGCTGAGGTTTTCCAGGATTGGCACTTCCTGCTGGTCCGCAACCTCGAGCTGATCGGCCCCAAAAACGAGACGCAGACGCGGTTCATCCAGGACGCCTTCGAGGATTTTTCGAGCCGAATCAGGGCCGCCGCGCAAGGACCCACTCGACATCCGCAATTGACGCAGGAAGTCGATGACAATCTCGACCAATTGTTCGCGAGCCAGGAAGGTGATGGTTTCCAGTGATGCAGCGATGTTTGCAATCGCGTCATCATCCAGCATCTCCACGATGGGTTTGGCTGCGGTCTCTCCAAGCATTGCGATCACAACAGCGGCGCGCTGTGACGGCGTCACATGCTGCGTTGTATTGGCTTGATTGTCGGCAACGGATTGCGAGTTAGACACCTAGGCATACCCCCTGATCAGAGCTTCCGTGATTTTCAGCCAGCCGTCCGCCAGAACGAAGAATCCCAATTTGAACGGCAGGGAAACGACGGTGGGCGGAACCATCATCATACCGACCGCCATCAGGACGGACGCTACGACCAGGTCGATCACCATGAATGGCATGAAGATCACGAAGCCAATCTGAAATGCGTGTTTGATTTCTGACAACATGAATCCAGTTGCCAGCAGCGAAAATGAATGTTGCTCGTCCGGTCCAACCGGACGATTCAAGGCGTCAGACAACATGAACAATGTGTCTGGATCGGTTCGGCGCATCATGAATTCGCGAAACGGGTCGGTGGTCAGAAGCCAGGCTTCCTGCTCGCTGATGCTGCCATCTATGTAAGGCGAAAGTCCGTTCGCCCATGAGTCCATGAAGACCGGTTCCATGATGAAAAATGTCAGGAACATTGCCAGTGCCATGATCATCATGTTTGGCGGCGCCTGTTGCACACCGAGCGCCTGCCGCAAGATCGAGAACACGATCACCATGAATGGCAAACAGGTGATCATCATTGCGATACCCGGCACGAGGCTGAGCACCGTCACAAACAGGAAGAGCTGGACCACAGTGCCGCTCAATCCCTGGCCGTCGCCGCCGAGAATGTTCTGTATCACCGCGCCTTCGGGCCCGGGGGCCGCCTGCGCAGCTGCAACGCCCGCCGCGAAAAGGGCGACGAGCGTGATCAACAAGCTGAGACGTGCAAACTGCCCGTTCCAGATTGATGTTCGGACGCTAGGCATCCTCCTGTTCCTCGATCTGGGTCAGCCGCACACCTATCGCGCCGTCGTCCAATTCGATCAATTCGCCATGCGCGATTGTCCGGTCCTCAACCACCAGTTCGATCGGATCGTCGATCTTCGCTGTCAGCGGAATAATCGTGTCTGGCTTGAGTTGCAGCAGCTCTGCGACGCTCAGCTTTTTCTGGCCGATCGAAACAATGACATTGACCGGGAGGCCGTATATCGAGCGCCGAAACTGGTTCTCCGGAGAGACGCTCCGTCGCTCTGCTTCTCCAATCACGCTATCTGTTTTTTCAGGTTCCGACATCCTGTCCCTCTCACCTAATCTACAGTCCGGATAATCGTCCGAGACTCGAGTTCAAAAACTTGTCCATATCGAACAGCAAACCGCCATCGCGCCAGTCGACCTCGACACGCATCTCGTCTGCGGCTTCCGCTGGCTGAAGTTCGCAGATTTCCGACAATCGCTGCGAGTTCTGGAGCGAATGACGAAATGAAGCTTCCAGCGTGGATGGAATCTTGAGGTTCAATCGCTCAACCTGCGGCGGCGCCATGGTTTCCAGCGCAGCAGCAACCTCCGCTGCGAGAAACGCCTCGTTCAGGCGCGGGAATGCTGCGGTCAGAAACTCACTCAGCGCTTGCCGGCAAACTTCCGTTGCTGATTTTTCCATTTCCGCCAGAGACACTTCAAGGCTGGCAAGCAGGACTCCCGTGTCGACGGGATCTGGCTCCGGAACAACAGGCACCTGCAAATCAGGTGCGGCGAGCGACTGCTCTGGCGTGTCGATCGCAGGTTCTGCGCTTGGCTCAGGCGCATAGTCGCTCTGGCCTTCCGGTGATCCCATATGCGATTCACGCGATTGCGCTGTCCGAGACAGCGCTTTCACGTCAAATCGAGGAAGAGTGAGCGGCGACAGTCTATTCATTGGCCGCTATCTTTCGATCTTCCTTGAGCCAATCCTGCAGCAATGCAGCGGTCTGTTCCTGATTGTCGCGTGTGTAATCCTTGAGATAGTCAATCGGATCGCTTGTGGCGGCGCCAAACAAGTCGTCTTCAACGCTGCCTCCAGATCCGTCGCCGCCTTCACCGGCGGACTCGCCGTCGGCACGCGCGCCACCGCCATTGGAGAACATCGGACGCATGACACCGAAGCCGAGCGCGAGCACGATAATCCCGAGGAAAATCGCTTGCACGGCGGACCAGAGGTGCTGCTCTATCAGTCGCGACATCATCCCTGGCGCTGGCGTCAGTTCGACTTCCGGCAACTCCTGGAAGGGCATCAGTTCAATCGTGATCGTGTCGCCACGCGCCGCATCCAGTCCGGCGGCGTTGCTGATCAGCGCCTCGAAATCAGCGCGCGTCTGTTCCAGCTGAGCTGCAATATCGGTGGCGGTGAGATCCAGACCGAGGGCTTGTTGATTGAGCAGAACCGCAATCGACACGCGCTCAATCTGCCCGGGCAGGCGCTCGGTTTGTGTCCGCGTTTCATTGAGCTCATAGGCGATGGTTTCGCCGGAGTTCTTCCGCGTGCTTTCCCCCTGCCCCCCGGCGCCGGCACCATCCGGCAAATTGCTTGCGACCGTCAGGTTTCCAGCCCCGCCCTGACTGGTTTCGCTGGCATCATTGGTCGTGCGCGACCGAACGACGCGAGATTCCGGATCGAAGCGGACGTCGGAGATCGTCTGGCGCTCGCGGCTGACATCGACGCTCACCGAAACTTCGGCATTGCCATCCCCCAGACGCGCAGTCAGGAGGCGCTTGATCTTTTGCTCAAGCATCCCGGCCTGGTTCTCGGCGACGACGGCCGGCGCTTCAAATGTGTCGGTGTTCGCGCCAGCCAGGATGCCGTGGCGCGGATCGATCACGACAACATCTTCCGGGTTCAGGCCGGACACAGCGAGCGCAACAAGATATTGAATGGCCTCAGCTTGACCGGCATTCAGACGCCGTGTGGACGACAAAGTCACCGAGGCGGTCTGAGACGGTTGCGACCGGGAGAAACCTGAGCGCAGGCTGGCACCAATATGGACGCGCGCAGAATCAACCCCCGGCGTGGTCAAGATGGTTCGCGTCAGCTCGCCTTCCTTCGCGCGCCAATAGGCGGCATTGTACATTTCCGACGTCACCGAGAATCCGTTGACATTGTCGAGGAGCTCGTAACCTTGGACCGATTGGCGCGGCAGGCCATCGCGTGCGAGCGCAAATCGGGTCTTGTCGCGAACGCTGGACGGGATGAAAATCGCTTCACCGCGAATGTCATATGACACACCGAGCTGTTCGAGCTCATTGATCACTTCACCCGCTCGCACCGGATCTAACCCCGCATACAACAGCGACATCTGTTCTTTCATGGTGCCCCGGACAAGAAATGTCATGGCGGCCAACACCGCAAGCATTGTCACACCAAGCACGATTTGGCGCTGCAAGCTGAGGGATCGCAGAGTGGCGATAAAATCCATGTCAATCTAACCCGAGTTCTCGTTACGGTTGAGTTTGGTTAAAATCTCGGGCGAAAGCGTTAAGGCTTCCTTTACTAGGGATTGATTTAAACAGGAAAACAACTTTTGGTTTAGCGGGGCAGAAATGAGCACCAAGGAAGACACGACGGCGGAGGCCGAAGCTCCTCCAAAATCCGGTCTGAACATGGTCGGACTAATCGTTCTCGGACTGGCTTGCGCGACAACCTCATTTGCCAGCGTGTTCTTCCTGGCGCCGTCGCCGGCGCCGGTCACTGCTGTCGCCGAGGCGGCCGAACCGGAATACGTTCCGGAAGAAAAACCGGCATCCGCGAAATCGCAAACCTACACCCCGGTTCAGGAAATCCTGATCACGATCGGCAACGCACCCGCAACCCGATACCTGAAAATGCAAGTGTCGGTCGCGACGGAAAAATCGAAGGCCAAGGATGTCAAATCGGCTGAAACAGCCCTGATCGATGCGTTCCTGCTGTATCTGCGTTCGGTCGAAGTCTCTGACTTCGAGGACCCGAATTTCTATAACCACATGCGCGAGCAACTCGCCCGCCGCGCAGACCTCGTCCTCGGTGACGGGGTATCCAAGGGCGTCATGATCACAGAGTTCTTGTTGAGGTAGCGAGTGTTAGTATCCCCATTTGATATTGCGATTATCCTGATTTCGTCCGTCGCCTGCATATATTGCATGGTGTTGAGCCGAAGACTGCGCGCACTTCAGAACACCCGAAACGGCCTCGGCGCGACGATCAAGGCGCTGTCAGATTCCATCAGCGCCGTCTCGGCCACGACGGATGAAACACGATATCACGCCGGAGAACTGGCCACGCGCCTCGCTCATCTCATCGAAGAGGCAAAGATCGCCTGCGACCGCGTCCAGAAGATGACCGACGATTTGCAACATACGCCGATCCCGGAGCCGCGTGCCCACGTCCAGCCGCGTAATGAAACCACCGAATCAATGCGGGCGGCTCTCGACCTGTCGAATGAGCGCCTACGCGAAATCACCGATCTGATGCACCGCATGAAGTTGATGTCCGAACAGTCTGCCGCAGCTCTTCCTCAGGAAGACCCACCTCACACGGCGCACCCGGTTCAACTCAGATCAAGAATGAAAGTGGTCTAGATCATGGCCAGCAAAGCAGCCAGCCGCACCAATGTCCTGCTCACGCTCGGCGTCTTGTTCACGATCGGCGCGGCATCGCGACTGGTTCCGAGCAATGTCGCCGCTGCGAGCGATGGCGGGGCGCCGGGGACAGGACTGTCGTCAAGCACCATCGCCGCCGCCGCGGCCACACCGGAGCACGCGCCGGTGAAATCAAAGATCACCGATATTACAGGACAAATCTGTTTCAGTGAGGATTTGGCCGAAACCATGGCCGCCGATCAGCTGCGCCTGGAGACCAAGAATAACCAATTGTCCGAACGTGAGCTGGAGCTGCAGGCCTGGTCGACCGAGTTGGAGCAAACACGTGAAGACCTGAGCGCGCTGCAGGCAACGCTTGATGCGCGATGGCAGGACATGCAGGCATTTGCCAGCGAAGATCTGAAGCATCTGGCACAGATGTATGGCGCGATGAAACCTGATCAGGCGGCAACCATCTTCAATCAAATGGATCCTGGCTTCGCGGCCGGCTTCCTGCGCCTATTGAGCAGCGAGCAAGCCGGATTGATCATGGCGAACATGGAATCCCAACAGGCCTACATCGTCAGCGTACGCCTCGCCAGCATCAACGAAGACCTGCGTCGCGAAGACTCCTGATCGCCGCGCGCTGCCAGCGGAAAACAACCTGAAATAGTATTTGGCCCGGAATTTGCCTTAACCATCCCGATTGGTAAACGGCAGGTTAATTCCGATGAAATCTGACACATCTCACGCATCCATCCGGATCAGACGACAGACCTGGATCACTCGTGATGACCTCAAGGCCAATCGCGACATGATCTACGTGTATGGCGACAATGTCCGTCGAGAAGGCCGCCGTGGACTGGCACGCGAAATGCGCGGTGAACCCAACGCGCATGCGATTTCGGTCAGTTGGGGACCGTTCGACCCATTTCTGCGCGAAACCATGACGGAAGCGCAGGCCCACATCGAGCGAGACCTATTGGCGTTGTTCGAAAAACGGCCCGATTGCATTGTCTGGCCGATGGCTGGAATTGTCCCCGAATTCCTGACCATGCCGACAGAACTGTACGCATTTTTGCGCTCGCGCGCTCGCGAAATCCTGAACGCGCCAGATCCGGTTTGATGGTGTGCTGACGGATAAACCCAGCCGGCTCGCACCTTCATCGACAAAGGCACCGTGATTAACGCAACTTAAAACAACCTAAAGTAGATATTTTTCAAACGACCTAATTTGTTTGGAGATCTCGATGCAAGCCGCTGTGAAAGAACAGGTATCGGAAACGCCGCAAGAACCACAGCTCAGCGAGCGTGGGTTGATCTTCCGTCGTTGCAAAGCCGCATTCCAGGAAATCCAGAAGCACGGCACACCGCCAGATCCGATCACGTACGCGCTTTGGTATGCTTATGTGTCGCGTACCCCGCCTGCGGTGACGGTCGCTGTTGATCGGTTGCTCGCCAGCGGCCGCGCGCTCGACCGGTATGAGCTCGGGGAAATCTACCGTGACCACCTGGCCGACAATCGCAACGACGACGCTCAGGAAGCCATCGGCAAGGAATTCGAGGCAAGCATTCAAAACGTTTCCGACCTGATCAAATCCGGCATGGCTCAAAACGCCCATTTTTGCTGTACGCTAAAGGATATCGAGCAAAGCCCGACGAATGAGGAACCGGAACAAGATTTCAAATCCCTGCTGTCTCACCTGGTGTCAGAAAGCCAGAAGATGGCAGATGTTTCCAACCGGCTGACACAGGGTTTGCAGGAATCCCAGGAGCGGGTGAAGAAACTGAACGAAGAGCTCGAACAGGTGCGAAAGCAAACTCTGCTCGACCCTTTGACCGCTGTTGCCAATCGCCGCGCGTTTGAAGACCGCATGAATTGGCAGATTGATGATGCCCGAGAGAACGGATCCAGCTTCTGCCTCGTGCTCGCAGATCTCGATGAATTCAAGAAGGTGAATGACAGTTTTGGCCACCAGGTTGGCGACACGGTGTTGAAGAAATTCGCTGCTGTCCTGTTCGAACATACAAAAGGGCAGGATCTCGTCGCGCGCTATGGCGGCGATGAGTTTGCAATCATTCTGCCGAACATCGAAATTACCTCGGCCTACAATCTCATGGTCTCGATCAAGCACAAGTTTGAAGGCACGCGCATGCCAAGCAATGCAAGCCAGGGCGGTTTTGCGTCCGCCACGGCATCATTTGGCATCAGCGGCTATAAGGATCGCCGCACAGCCGAGGACATGATCACAGGCGCCGATACAGCGCTCAATCGCGCCAAGACGACTGGCCGCAACCGGGTTTGCGCCGAAGGCCTGTCATAAGTCATCCACGACCTCTCTGAGCATTCCGTCAGACCGCAGTGTTAACCTCATTCGCTATTGAGCGATTGGGACTTGCCGCGTACACTCCCCACGAACAGCATCACTGTCTTGTAGTTGCTGATTGCGTTAGAGTATTCGGAGTTGAATATTTGTCAGGTTTACTGATCCTTGGCATGCACCGATCAGGGACATCCTGCCTTGCAGGCTGTTTGCAAGCGGCTGGTCTGCATCTGGGCGACGTAAACACGTACGCTCATTTCAATCAGCGCGGCAATCGCGAGCACGAACCCATTCGTGACCTGCATGAGCAGGTGCTGGCGAAACACGGATATGCCTGGTCGAATCCACCGTCGCATCAATTGGAATTCTCCGGCGCCGACTTGGACGACTTGCGCCAACATGTCGATGAGCTTCAAAAGCAGGCGTACTGGGGCATCAAGGACCCGCGCACGGTGTTTTTCGCCGAGGCTTGGAACACCCAGTTCGATTGCCGCGCCGTTGGCACTTATCGGCATCCACTGGAAGTCGCCGAAAGCCTGGAATCGCGCGCCAAGAAATGGAACCAGGATATGTCCCGCGCTGACACCCTGGCGCTCTGGAACACGTACAATCGCGAGCTCTTGAGACTGCGTTCCCAGCGTCCGTTCATGTTGATTCGCTATGGAATGAGTGTAGAACAATACACGGATCAAATTAGCGCCTTGGCGCAGCAACTTGGCCTCGATGCGACGCGCGCGGTGAGCTTTTATTCTCAAGAGCTCACGCACCAAAACAGCGCAGATCGCGACGTTCCGGAATGTTGCGTCGAGACGTGGGAGCAGTTGCAATCGGCCTGGCGCGAAACATGTGAAGACTTGGGCGCTCATCGCGCCTTGTCGGCCATGGCCAATGAATCGAACCTAAAGCACGGCGCTGACCGTCTGAATGCAGGGAGTCACGGATGAGTCTCAAATCGCTATTTTCACTTGGAAATCGAATCATCGAAGTCCGAAAGGTCCAAACCGAAGCTGCTCACAAGCACGCACAGGGCGGATACTCGCTGCTGGAAATCCTCGTGGTCCTGGCAATTATCTCGGCATTGATGGCAATCGTCGGCCCACGCGTACTCGGGCATGTCGATCAATCGAAAGTCGTGAGCACCAAGACGCAGGCGAAAAACCTCAAGGATGCACTCGGTATCTACCGCCTCCGTGCCGGAACCTATCCGGACAAGACGGTTGGCCTGCAGGTTCTCATCGACCCTCCGGTCGGAGAGAAGATTCTCGACGAAGACCAGCTTCCGCTCGATGCCTGGGGCAATGCGTTTCACTATGAACCTCCGACCGTAGAAGGTGGTCGCACAACCTCGGTGAAGGTTTACTCGCTCGGCGCTGACAATGAGCCCGGCGGCGAAGGCCTTAACGCGGACATTTATGGATAGTTCGCGCGCAACGACGGCGGGATTCAGCCTGATTGAAGTGCTGGCGTCGCTGGCCATCCTGAGCCTGCTTGCCTCTGTTGTCTTCATGAACCTCACGCCGCTAGTGGATGAGCGGCGCATGGATTCCATCCACGCGGCGGTCGAAAACGCGCTCGAACAAGCGCGGACTGAAAACATATCCACCAAACAGCGAATTAGCCTCAACGAATTCGTCACCGCCCAATATCCGGAACTCGTGCCGTTCTTGACGATGAGTTCGGACCTGCAGGTTGTCTCGAACGGTGCGTGCAATGCAGGGACAGTCGAGATTCAGTATGCCGAGCGCTCGCAGACCTATCAGGTTTCGGCACTCACCTGCGCCATGACGCGGATCGCGTAAGAGAAGACGTATGGATCGTGCGCCCGCCTCTTCCCAACACGGCTTCTCGCTGGTCGAGGTCCTGGCCGTCCTGATCATCTCAAGCACGCTCCTGGTCAGTTTGAACACGCTGGTGATGATGTCTCAGCGCTCCTATCTGGAGTTTTCTGCGGAAAGCGCAGACCGATCGAAAGAGTTTTTCTTCGAGCACCAGTTCGCAGCGCTGATCTCGGCGCTGGAGTATCGTCCCCATCCGGATGTCGAAGGCCCCTGTCAATTGACGGGCAGTTCGGACGGATTCTCGGGATGCTTTTACGACGTTTTCGATGACGCCCGCAGCGCCAAGGCGTTTTCCGTTTCGATCCAGACCGTGGATGGCGGGAGCACCGTCACGTTGACTTACGCAGACGCCACCTATGAATGGGCGGTCACGGAGCAGATTGTCACACTCGGCTACATGAATGACGGAGGGGCCGTGGCTGCGGAATGGCCGCCTCAACAATCGCGCCCGAACAATGATCCAATCGTGCCACGCGGCGTGGTTCTTAATTTCGGAACGGAGCGCGAAACCGGCTGGGAAAGAAGGTTGTTTGCGACCAATCATGACTAAGCCGACCCCATCCCCAAAAGAAGCAGGCTTCGTGATGCCGTTGTGCCTTGTGGTGATCGCACTCCTTGCGCTGACCGCCGTCACCCTGATGCAGTCGCTCGTGTCTGCAACACAGCGCGCTCAATTGCAGAAAGACATGATTGATCGCGATTGGGCCAAACACAATGTCGAGCAACAGATTGTATGGCGGGCGATCGTCGAAAGCGTTGTTCTAAGCACCAGAACTGACTTCCAGGGCATTTCCCCCGCTGCACTACAATTGCAACATTCGTCCGGCGTCTGGGATACGCGCTCTAATCCGATCACCTGGAACGGCGTTCACTCAAACACGGACCTAGCGCGAGAGCGGTTTCGAGTTTTTGTACAGGATGCGCGTGGGCTGCTGGATCTAAACTATCAAGACAACGATTATGTGAGCTTCCTAACGCGGATATTGGGATTTTCCGCTGGCGAGCGCTTCGTCGCCAGCGACAGTCTGCGTGCGAAGATTGCACAGTTTGAATCGCTGAACCTGCAAGGCGATGAAGGGTTTCGGACGCAAAACATCACGGGGCTGACGCGCAAGGAAGAGTTGTGTCAGCTCAGGGGCTGGGCTAGCCACCGAATCTGTCACTCCGAAACCGAGCTGATGCGCTACGCAACGTTCGGCACTGGCGTGTTGCCGAATATCCTCCTCACGCCGCAAAACCTGAAGGACCGAATTGGGTTGCGCACGTCCCGCGACCGAATCGCGGCCGCCGTCTTGGAATGGGAAAAAGTTCAGCAACGAGAAGGATTTTATGACCCGTTCCAGAGCTCAAACGGACAGGGACTGAGGTTTCATATCTGGATTGATGACAAATATTACGGCACCGGTTCGTTTTTTGCGCTAGAACTGGTATTGGAAAGTGGAGAGAGACCCTTCAAAATTTCGCAACGCGTTGATGAGAATGTTTCAGTTCCAACGGCGCAATGATGAGTAGAGTGTATTAGTTGATGGCTATTGGACCCACGCTGACCTTGTTGAACAAAGACGGCAAACTGGCTGGCGCTTTGGGCGGAACCTTAAGTCAATGGCTCGTGGGGCGCAGAATAGTCTTGTCCCGCGCTTTATGTTCGCACGAACGCATTAAAAACGAAGATGATCTTTCGAAAACCAATCAACTGAAGCGCGCCTATCTGCACGCGCTCGAAAAATCACCCTACGCAAAACCAGGGGTTTTCCTGAAATCCGATTCGGCAAGCACGACCATTTGGAGCTGGGATTCGGACCGGGTGACCAAGGAGGCGGGCGCTGCGGATATTCTCTGTGTGCCCGAAAGCGCATTCTATGGAAAGCTGGACGACGGCTTCTATATCGTGCGTTGCATCGACGGCTATGAAGGCCTTTGCAGCAAAAATGGCGAACTGTTGCTAAGCCGGTGGTGGCCGGATCTGCCCGGCGAAAGCGATTGGCTGAGATTTACGCTCAACGCTGAACAGTTCGGTGTGCCATTCCACCCTCAACCAGAGCCAATCGAGCTTGCGAAATCCCGGCGAAAGTCCGCGCCGCGCAATGAACTCAGCGCGCGAGAATTGTTCCGCATGTCGAATGTTAGCCGTCTGGTGATGATCGGATTGGTCATACTGGCAATTGCGACGCTGTACCCGATTGGTCGATGGGTGCATCTGAGCGCGCAAAGCAGCTTGCTGGGCTCCCAAATAGAGGAGCTTGCGACTGAATTTGATGAACAGTTGAGCGTCATGCGAGACCAGGCGGACCTCAGTCGATCAATCAACGACATTGCAAGTGCCGTACAGGCGCCGTCCATATTTTTGCCGTTCTCGGAGGGTGTATACATTGTCAGCGTTGCAGGCGGGACGGTGAACCGAGTGAACTATGCAGAAGGAGAGTGGGAGATCGGCTTCACGGCACCAACCGATTTCAATGAGACGGAATTGGTAAGATTGCTAGAGCAGAATGATCAATTGTCGTCCGCATCGGTCGAGGCAGATCGTCGGGCGAATAAATGGGTAGCCCGTTTTAACCAGTCCCCGGCAAGTGGAGGCTGACTTGATCGAACGGCTGCGTGACTATCTGCAACAGGAAATGACACCGATGCTGGCAATTGCGATCGCATGCCTCATCGGTTTGGTGGCATTCTTGGTGATCGACTCCGCCTCGAAATCCGCAATCGCGCTGGAATCGAGGATTACTGATCAAAAATCCGAACTGGCGCAAATGCGACTGCTCGCCGAACAGCCCGCACTTGAAAGTGAAAGCGCGCGTTTGGAACATACGCTCGGCAATCTGAAATCGCGTTTGTTGAGCGAAGAAACCGAAGGACTGAATGCGGCCCATTTTCAGCAGTTGATTCGACTAACGCTTCAGGAATGCGGCTTGCAAAACGTAAACTTGTCTGTCGAGGCGTCCGAGGACCCAGAAAAACCTGGTCTAAAAGTCTATGAGGCATCGGTACGCGCACGCGACCCGATGAAGAGGATGGCGCGATGCGTTCGAGATCTTTCGGAAATGGAAGTAGCTGCTAACATAAGTTTTGTACGATGGACCGATACTGGCCTCTTTCAGGCCAATATTCTGGGCTATTCGGAGTTGTAGGGTACTAGATGTTTGCGTTGTTGACCGTCTTACACACGAAACAAGTGTGGCTGGCCATTGCCTTGATTATGGTCGGCACGGTGATCTTCATGACCCGCCCCGTTGAATATCAGTCCTCCGTGAACGTCGACACGAGCACGATTTCGACTGCGAATCGCGTGTCAGCAGACCAGAACCTGGGGCACGCACTGGATAAACTCATCGTCGTAGGCTTTTACACGCCGCCGGACGCTGAGATCGCAGATGGCACAGCGGCGGGAGATATCGCTGCCGCAGATCTGGATTTGACTCCCGTTCTGAAGGCAATGACCTTCGTGAACGGTACGGGGATCGCCTATTTTCATGTCGGCGATGTACGCCGGTCGGTGCAAGAAGATGAAATGATAGAAGACTGGCGGGTGGCAAGCATAGAACGTTCATCTGTTCTGCTTATGAGGGGTGAGGAGACTTTGCGTCTCTACAAATACGAACGCATACCTGACACGGAGCCACGAGACTCACGCCTATGACGTATTCGAGTATTCTTAAACTGAGCGTAGCGGCGCTTGTTCTGAGCAGCTGCGCGTCCAGCAATTCCCGCGATGCGCGCTCCGATTACCGACCGCCGCGTGTGACCGCAAAAACTCAGGTTCAAGCCGCAACGGTGCCAACGCCGCGGAGCGGTGCCGTAACCTCTACGGAGATCGACACTTCCGCAGATGCTGCAGAGGAAGTCGGCGATCTTCGCTTCGACACGGTGCCTCGCATCGGTACGCGCCGCGAGCCGGAACTCGATCTATCGGAGCTGTATCCTCCCCTCCCAAGTGCGGATCAGCAAGTCAGCCTGAGTGCTAGCCAATCAATTCCTGAGTTCATTGACGTGGTATTCGGCGATATTCTGGGGACGGGATATTCTCTTGGCCCAGGTGTAGAAAACAACCCAGGTGTCATAAATCTGCGCACACCGACGACAATGTCACCCAGCGCTTTGTATGACACGGCTGTGAACACGCTTAAGCTCCACGCGATCAGCGTCGCTTACGAGCAAGGCGAAGTAAAAATCTACGCCGACTCGGAACTCAAGGATTCTTCACCGCGATTCATTCCATCGCGAGCTCGAAGCTCCGTTCCTGCGGGGCTGCAGCCGATTGTGCAGTATGTTGAGATCTATGCGCGAGAACTCAACGATATGGCCAACATTCTGAAGGATGCGTTCCCGGATCCGAATGACTTGACCGTTCGGGTTAATCGCACGTCGAATTCTCTGACCATCGCAGGCCTACCTCAGCAAACCGCCGAAGCGCTGCGTATCATCGAAGAGATGGACGAGCTTGGATACGCCGACACGGAGTACGCCGTATACAGCTCGGTCAATTGGGACGCAGAAGATCTGGCCCAGGCGCTCGAAGAACTCCTCACTCTGAATGGCCTGAGAGTGTCGAGCCAGCGCGGCGTGACCGCATCAGTGAACATCAAGCCGGTCCCTTACACGCAGCAAATCTACATCTTTGCCCGCAGAGCGGATTTTCTGGACTTGGCGATTAAGACCGTGCGCATGTTGGACACGGACGCGACGCCCAAAAACGTACGTCAAACCCGGGTCTACAAGGCCAAACACTATAAGGCAGAAGACCTGGTCGCTGTGCTCGAAAGTGTGTCCCAGGCCAAGTCGGGGGTCGGCAGACAGACCGGCACAGCGACGAATGGCGGACAACCGGCCGTACAGGTCGGCACCGACGCGAACGCCGTCTCTCAGACCGCCAATTTTGTCGTCGATGCACAGGGCAATCGCGTCATCTTCGAAGCCACCAATGACGAGTATGCCGAGACGCTACGCTTACTCAATCGAATCGATGTTCCCGCCTCAGAAGTCCTCATCGAGGTCACAATCGCAGAAGTCACTCTGACCGACGACAATCAGTATGGAATGGAGTTCCTGTTCAATCAGCTCGGGTCCCGCGGCTTTGCGGTTGGATTTGGTACGGCCGGCGGGTTGGGCCTGGCGGATGGCGGGTTTTCCGGAAGCTTCCGTAGCGGTGACTATGTCCTCGATTTCAGCGCCTTGGCGACAAATCAGCAGATCAACGTGCTGTCGACGCCGCGCCTGGTCACCAAATCAGGGGCCAGCGCCAACATTCAGGTCGGGACCGATGTTCCGATTATTGTCTCACAATCGGCTGGCAACTCTCAGACAGCTGGTAGCACGGACATTCTTCAAACAGTTCAGTATCGCGAAACCGGCGTGCTGCTGGATATCACGCCACTCGTGCTTTCAAATGATCGCATTGATCTCACAATCGCGCAGGAAGTCTCTGCCGCAGAGGCCAATGCCAACCAGGCCATCGCGTCACCTCTGATTACCAATCGGAGCCTGAATACAGAACTGACTCTGCAAGACGGCCAATCGGCCATCCTCGGCGGCTTGATCGAGAACCGATATACGCGGTCCGAGAATGGCGTGCCGATTCTGAAAGACATCCCGATCCTCGGTCAGGCCTTCAGCACGGAAACACTCAACTCGACCCAGACCGTCCTGATGGTGATGATCACGCCGTATGTTCTGAACTCACGAGAGGATCGCGCCGAAGTGGTGAACGCCTATACAGACATTGTGAACCGCGCCTATCAGAACCAGATTGATGAGTCTCGCACTCTGAACAAGCCGAGAACGCCTTGGCAGATCGAACCCGCTCAATCGAATCCACAAGCGCTCGGCCACACCACCGGGTCTTCCGAGGTCTCCGAGACCGAGTACCTCAATCGGAATGATACCGCCGAGGTCCAGGATGAACCGATCGGTGATGATTCATAAGACTCAGCTCGCGCGAACGCATGGCTCGACCGGATCCAATTCGCACTCGGAACGTGGCCTCAGCACGATCGAAGTCATCGCCGCCCTGCTGCTGTTTTCCATAGCATTGCTGCCGCTGGTTCAGGCGCAGCTAAACGCGCAGCGCGGCGCCTTGATCGTCAACGACATAGAAGCAACCGCCCAGCTTGAACGCCAGGCCCTGAACTATCTGGAATCTGTGAATTTCGCCCGCCAACCGACAGGTCAATATTCATTCGGAGACGGCCTTGTCAGGTGGCAAGCCGGATTAATCGCACCCGAGGCGGAGTTGATCCGAAACGCAGATCGGATTGGCCTTTATCGCGTCGAAGTGGATCTAATCATCAATGAGGTGGTGGTATCGCAGCGCGTCCTGCACTCGGTGGGTTGGCGGCCGGTCTGAGCGTTCAGACCGAACGATCGTCACAGAGTAACGTCGTACAAGCTGGTCATCGACGTCACCAACGCCACCACCACGGTGCCGATGATCAATGAAATCAGCAGGATCGAAATTGGCTCGGCGAGTTTTCCCAATCGGCTGGATTTCGAATTCAGGTCCTCGTCCAGCGTATCGGTTGCGATCAGCAGCATTTCGGCCAATCGACCAGACTTCACACCGGTTGAAACCAGGCTGAGCACCACTGGATCGATGTGCTCGACTTTGCGAAGCGCCTCGTCCAGCGCCATGCCGGATCGCAGATCACGGGTCACCCCCTGATACTGGGAGCGAACCGAGTAATCGCCAATCGATTGATTGGCCAATTCAACGGCGTCGAGCAGGTGCGACCGTGCATCCACGGAAATACCGACCGTTCGCGTCCAGTTGGACATGTCTGCGGTCAGCATCAGGTTGCCAACCACCGGAATCTTGTAGCCGATGCGCGTCAGCACGGATCGCGCCGCAGATGATTGCGTCGTCAGCACGGCCAACGCGACAAGCCCGCCGCCGGCCACCATCATCAGGAAAGAATTGGCGACCATGAATTCACTGATGGAGAACACCATGTCGGCGATCAAAGGCAAGTCGTCTCTTGAATCCCCAATCATGGAAGAGAAGCGCGGCACGACAACGTAGAACATGAAGACGACGGCGACGATCCCGACAACCATCAGGAAAGCGGGATAGGTCAGTGAGTCACGCAATTCCCGCTTCATCTTTTCCTGCAAGGCGAGCTGGTCGCTGAGCAGCGACATGACGTGCCCCAGACGCCCTGTCTTTTCACCGAGCTTGATCAGATTGAACACCAGTGACGGATATTCTGGAATATTGGCCGCCATCGCATCGCCCAACGTCAGGCCGGCGCGCAGCTGCGTCGACACGCCGTCAAGCTGTTCAACGATCCGCTTGTACTTGGCCGATCCGCGCAGGCTCTGCAGCGCCTCGAGCACCGAAACCTCTGCATCGACCAATACTGAGAACTGCTTGAGCAGCTGGAAATAGTCGGTGCTGGATGGTTTGCCGGATTTCAGGTCGGCCTTTGAATCGCGCGCTTTCGAGACGTCGAACGCCCGGATTTGCCGGGCCTGCAACAAACGCAGCGCTTCGCGCTCTTCCTGCGCCTCGATCCGTCCGGAGACCTGTTGGCCGTTGGAAGCGACCCCGCGATACTTGTAAATGGCCATGGCTGCGCTCGATCTCTCTTCTAGCCGTACCAGCGCCCGAACACGCGTTCGATCTCATCCAGCGAGGTCATGCCGCGCGACGCCTTCTCGATACCGTCTGTCACCATGCCAATATAGCCGTGTGCGCGCAGCGTGCGTTCGTCCATCAGATCGGACAAATCGCGTTCCGGATACTTGGCGACAAGCGCGTGCGTGTTGAGCAGCTCAAACACGCCGACCCGGCCGCTATAGCCGCTATGGCTACAATGCTCGCACCCAACCGCCTGCCGGAAGTCAGACGACCCGGCATCCAGCCCCTCGGCTTGCAAGCGCGTGCGCGCCAGCGAAATCATCGACGGGTCTTGAAGCGGCTGCGAGCAATTGGAACACAACCGTCGCAGCAGACGCTGTCCCAGCACACCGCGCAAGGACGCCTTGATCAGGAACGGCTCGGCGCCGAGATCCTGCAAGCGTTCGATCGCGCCAATCGCAGTGTTGGTGTGCAGGGTGGAGAATACCATATGTCCGGTCAGCGCAGCCTGAATGGCAACTTCGGCTGTTTCCTGGTCACGAATCTCCCCTACCATGATGACGTCCGGGTCATGGCGCAACATCGCGCGCAGACCGCCAGCAAAGGTCAGACCGATCTCTGAATGAACCTGAATCTGGCCAATGCTCTCCATTTCATACTCGACTGGATCTTCAATCGTGATGATCTTGTTGGTGCCATTGTTGAGCACCTCAAGGACCCGGTACAGCGTCGTCGACTTACCAGACCCGGTCGGCCCGGTGACGAGAAAGATTCCGTTTGGCAGCCGCACCAGCGATTCCAGGTCGTTCAGCAGTTTCGAGCCGATGCCGAGGCCCTGCATGTCCGGCAGCGAGGATTGCTTGCGCAACAGACGAAGCACGACACTCTCACCATACGTCGACGGAATGGACGACACCCGCAGGTCAACCTCTTCGCCGGCCACTCGGATGGTCTGGCGACCATCCTGTGGCAAGCGCCGTTCCGAGATGTCCATGTTCGACAGGATCTTGATCCGCGTCACAACAGAATCGAACAGCGCGCGCGGATTGATCCGCTGGTGCGCCAGCACGCCATCGACCCGAAAGCGCGTGACGAATTCGGTTTCCGACGGTTCGATGTGAACGTCCGAGGCGCGCAAATCGACCGCGTCTGACAACAGGCCGTTGACGAAATCGATTACCGGGGCTTCCTCAGCCAGCTCGCGCAGTCTCGACACGTCGCCGCTGGCATCCAGCTGCGCATTGCGCGCGCCGGCATCGGCGCTGAGCTGCGCGAACAGCGCATCGAGCGTGCGATTGGTGGCGAGATATTGTTGCAACCGCCCGGGCCAGGCCTTGACCAGGTTTTCTTCGACATTGGTGTCCAGCGGGTCGCGCTGAATATAGTTCAAGGTCTGCGGTTCGTTAGGGTCGATCCATGCCACCATACCCAGCGTCGTCAGCCAGGCTTCATCGACCCGCAGCGCATCGATCGTTTTCTTCAGGTCGTCCAGTGAAGGGATCGCGGTCGCGGAGCGCTCGATACGCTCAATCCCCAGAATCTTTTCATAGACATCAAGCAGGTCATGTTCGCGCAACAGGCCAAGCTTCATCACGGCCTGGCGCAAGCTGCCGCCAAGGTTTGCCTGGAAGCGTTGAACCTCGGCCAACTGTGGCTCGGTCAACAAGCCGGACTCCAGCAGAGTCCCTGAAAGACTGGTGGAAAAACTCATATCGTCCCGTACGCAATTGAATGCCCGAACCCTAGACGACAATCAGGCAAAAAAGAAGAGGCCGCACACTGTGCGGCCCCTCCATTGCAATCCATTGGGATTGAGCGTCGACTTAGTCGTCGCCGTCCGTGGTTGGGTCTGCGTCATCGTTGCCGAATGGCGTGATGATGTTTGCAGCGTCAGAATTCATCAGACGATCACAGTCTAGGGCAGAGTTGCCTCCGATGAAGTTCATCGAGATGTCTGCGCGACCGAAGTCACCCAGAGCGTCCGTCAGGTGAGACGCCGTGATGACGATCTCAGGATCTGTGAAGTCGTATGGCTGAGTGAGAGCTGCTGAGCCGTCCAGACCTTCCGAAGAGTTGGACGCAGTCGCGATGACGGAAGTCGTCGCAGCACCGTGTCCAGTTACGCGGAAGATGTTCTGAGTAGGCTTGGAAGCATCACCAACCCAATCGAAGGTTTCGCAAGTCACGCCTTCGAAGTTCAGGTCGTCGAGCGTCGCGTCAGCAACAGCTTCGCTAGTGACAACACCAGGAGCGCCGAAGTTCAGCACACCGTTAGTGGTGGTAACGTCCTGTTGAGCGATCAGCGTTGTGCCGTCGATCGTCAGAAGGATGTTCTCAACGTGCGGATCAGACGTCAGAGCTGGCGTGATCGTGTCAGAGAACGATCCAGTACCAGTGGTCATTGCCACAACAGCTTCTGGAACCTGCTGGAAGTCAGCGCTGAGCACGCCGGCTGGTGTTGGCAGGCTCATGTCGAAGTCAAGAGATGTGACTTCGGTGGCCGCACCAGTCAGAGCGGCAGAAGAGCCGTCCAGAGAGGTCAGGAAGCTGGTTGCAACGCCATCTGGGTCAAACGTTGCAGTGATGACGCCGAGCGCAGCTGTTGCAGCCGCATCCGTACCACCAGCGACAGGCGTACCCGTGGCCAGTTCATCAGTGTCTGAACGCGTGACAGATGTCAGGAATGTTGCGAAGGCAGGTGATGCCAGAACAGAGTCGTTCGCACCAGCAACAACGTCAGTTGCGATCGTGCCGAGGTAGGCGTTACCGCAAGTCACCGCTGGAGCAGCAAGCGTTGCAGTACCTTCTTCGAAGATCACGCCACCGCTGGTCTGAACAGAAACTGTGAACGTCAGGTCAGCTGGGCAGCCACTGTAAGTTACAGGAACCTCGATACCGAAATTGTCACCAGCTGTTGGAGAGTTGGAAACAAGGTAGCGAACAGACGTGTCACCAATTTGGCCGTCTTGAGGCACACCAGGGCCAATCGCCTGAACAGAAGAACCAGAAATGGTGATTGGCGAACCGCCGCCACCGTTCGTAACTTCTGCACCTGTCAGAGCTTCGGCAAATGAGCCGCCTGAAACTGTCAGGTCAACGAAGTAGTTTTCGCTCGCCGCGAAAGTACCCGTCGATGAAATTGTGATTTCAAACATCTGCATGTCTGAACCGGTCGCAGCCAGCGTTGCCTCTTCAGCAACAACGACCGCAGCAGCAATCGGTGTACCAGGCAGAGCGGTTGGACCAGCAACGCCACCAGAAGCATCGCCTTGTGTGACACCCAGCGCTGCGGCACTCCCCGCCATAAGAGCTGCGGCTGCAGCTGAAATTAAAAGTTTTCTCGTACTCATTACGTAACTTCTCCGTTAAATAGAACGTTCCCCTACAGCAGTGAAGCGCTGATAAAGACCGCGGGGCCGTAAAAACCCGCACGCTTTCCATACGAACACTGCGCGTGGCCTGTCAACCATCCTGAGATTGATAATCGAGGCCATGAAACTTTTTGCAACACCCCCGGTTTCCCCCCAGAACACAAAACAGGCTAAAAGTGCCTTTTTTTCAACACATTACATGAAGTTAAGCTTTGATTTACGGATTCCGACTTTCTGCACATGTCGCGTGTCAAGCGAATTCGGAATCAAGGACTGCAAAAATAATATTGGCTGTAGAGTTTCAGCAATTGTTAGCCATGGCGCAGCCAGAAATCGCCCGCTCCCGAGGCCCTGGATATCGCGCACGATTGAGACGGACGGACAATCAGAGAGGTCGCATCTGGTAAAGCGATTGCCCCCGCGGGTGCGCAATTTCGGGCATGGCTGTCGCTGACAATCCGGCGGCCCGCGCCATTTCGTCAACGGTGTCCGGTGCCACGTGGAACGGGTCACGATCGATATGCGTGGTGATCCCGGAGGCGTGCGTGTACGGCGCTTCGGGACTGTCCGGCGCCACGAACACGGTCGCCATTAAACAGGAGTCCGGATGCATGCAGGTGGCGATTGATTGCAGCGCGGCTTGCGACTGCGCCGCGGTCAGGTGCGTGAACAAGGAGAAGGCCACCAGGTAATCGAATGTCTGTGTGAACGGCATCGGTTCCGTGACGTCGTGCTGCTTGAGGTTCTCACGCGGCAGCCGCGCCTGCAGATAGGCGTCGAGCTCACGCTCATAACCCGCGTCCAGCAGCGCCGCGTTCAGGTCGGTGCCGTAATACTGTGCCGGCTCCAGGTAGCGCACCAGCTTGCGCCCGAGCCGCAGCGACCCACAGCCGACATCCAGAACGGTGTGCGCCGGGGTCAAGCCAAGCGACTTCAGGGCAACAAACTGCAATTTGCCAATCTCGCCCCACATGCCGCCAACGGCGTTGCGATGGCGGTCGGTCTGGACCAGCTCTTCAATCTTTGACGTGTCGTAATACTTGCTCATCCTGACTCACCTGTGGGCGCAGCCCCTGAAAGGAGCGATCCGCCCTCTGTAGAAAGTCAGGTCATGGCGTCAAGCAGCGCGCCGCGCACGCACACGCGGATTGCGCCTAAGCTCTCGCAAAGACCCGCAGGCGATGACGCCCTGCGCCGACCGTCGCCTGCGGTGGATGAGCAGCCCCGTTGCTTGCCCGTCATGCGGACAAAACGTGGCGTGCATGAGAGTTAGAATTTCCGGCCCAGCGAGAATTGAAACGTTCGTCCATTCAAATCGTAATTCCCGATCGGAACGTTTCCAAGCGGGCTGACCGCACGCGAGACATAAGGCGGTCGCTC
Organism: Henriciella sp.; assembly: GCA_965228095.1. Lineage (GTDB taxonomy): Bacteria > Pseudomonadota > Alphaproteobacteria > Caulobacterales > Hyphomonadaceae > Henriciella. Next base: position 665,165 of record OZ245793.1, read on the forward strand.
ATCGAACACGTTGGCGATACCGGCGGACACTGACCACACATTCCCGGTCCACTCCACCGCCAGCGTATGCTCGTAGTGCGCCTCCGCATAAGCCTTGTACTGAGCCGATTGTCCGAAATAGTCCTGCGGCTCATTGTAATCGAGGGCAGACAGCCGATTGCTGTCGGTTCGGCCGAGAAACTCGGTGGACCAACTCACCGTCCAGTCATTTCTGGTAAATGAGACATTGCCCGAGGCTGTCACGCTTGGAAAACCCAGCAGACCATTGAGCTGATCCGTGTCGATCCCGGACTCAAACTCTTCACCAAATTCGCTTCGCTCTCGCTCGAGAAACCAATCGATGCCAAGCTCGAAATCAAAGGCCCCGATATCGACCTCACGATGATGCTCGAACGCAAAACTGAGACCCCGCTGCCATTGGCGCGCAATATTGATGTCAAACCATTCAATCCTGTCGATCGCGAAAGGCGCCGTGGGATCGGTCGCCGCTCGCCGCTCGAACAAATTGCAGAAATCATTGTCTCCGATCTCTGCCTGATAGCAGCTGGCGAGAATACGAGCCTCCGACAGTTCGGTAATCTCGTCGTGGATCTCGATATCAAAATAATCGAGCGAGATTTTCATGTCGATCCATGTCGGCGTGTAGACCAAACCAAGCGTGTAGGCCTCCGATGTCTCTGGCTGCAGTGGTTTCTGCACATAGGCAACCTCGGTCAGCCCAGTTGGCAAATAGTCTGCGGGAATACCCTCAGCCGCACAATTTGCCCGAACATTCTCTGAAGGATTGAATCCCCATTGGCTGCATGGATCCAGCAGGAGCTGGTTTCTGTACAGAGGCACTTCACTTCTGAACAGTTCGAACAGACCAGGGGCTCGAAATGCCGTTCCCGTATTGCCGCGCGCCCTGATGGTCGGCGTGAAGTGGAAATTGACAACACGGATGAGAACGCCTTTTCGCGCGTCATAACTTTCATACTCCTGCCCATTTTGACCTACTTTGGATTAGTGGTGGGAATAATGCTGTCGGCGTTAGACTCGTCGGTTAGAAGACGAATGCTAATCTGGGGGAAGTACCTGCTATACGTTTTTGTACCGCCATTATTGTTGTTGTTTTTAGCGGTTGATTTTGGGAACCAGTGATAGAAATGATGACGAGCGGGTCATTCCCCCCATGGCCGTGAACGCGAAAACTCCCGACGCGTCTCGTTAATCATGCTCACACATGTTCTAATGAGCGTCGAATGGTGGCCACCAGGCGTTCGATGAAGGCGTCTTCTTCGCCCACACTCCACGGCACGGTCATGCAGTGATTGGTATCGAAATGCGTATTGGTGTCGTCGAATTTGGATTGCTCACAAAGATAAATCACCGGTTTTCCGAGGCCTTCGGCATATCCTGCTTCCCAATATGCACCGGAATTATCGTGAGTGAGGTCCGCCAAAACGAAAGCTGATCCGCGAATTTGTTCTCGCATCAAGTTGTCGATGATCGACGCCCTCGCCACATCCCGCAAATCGATTACGGAAATACCAAGCTGTTCTAAAATAGCCGGTTTGACGTGATCGGATATTAGCGACTCCAACGTCGGATCGTTGAATTTCATGGCTACGAATCCATATCCGCCATCGCTTTTCCCACGCCTTAATTCTTCATATCGCTCCCATCCGTCGAAACTCAGTGTTAGGTCTTCGAAACTGCCGGGGCCATCGGCGCTGTCAGGTATCTCCACCGCATACAGAAATCCGTTCTTTTCGAGCTCGCGCACGACTAAGTTTAGCTGCTGTCGGCCCACAACCCCCGCTTTTGAATAGAAATCCGGAGTGAGCTTTTCTATCGGCATTCCAGATAATTCCGACGACCGTTTTCCAAGTTCAATTAACAGACGACGGCCTTGTTCAGGCGGAGAAGCAATAACCGCATTGTTGATGGCCGCAGCAATCCAATCCGAGTCGAGTAGTACATCGTTATTTCGACCTTGGTTGATAGCAATTAGATGAGATATGTGTGCTCTGGCCACGCTCGTGGTATTCAATCCGTCCAGATTGAAAAAGTCCTCAACGAGCTCTTGAGTGCAAGCAAACTCGCCGCATGCCTCGCACGATGTTGCCAGCGTATTCTCCGCAGTGACCCAAATCGCGCTATCGCCCCCAAACATGTCTGCACATATTGGGCAGGCTTCATTCGCCAGTTCATGTCGTTCTCTAATGAATTCGAAGATATCCAAAACGATGACTCAAAAGGGCAATTAAGCGACTTTACCTCCGCCGGACAAAAGCAGGTATTCTGAATCGATCGATTCAAAAATGATGCATTAAGCCAGTTTTACGAAACGGGATTTAACAGATTCACAGTCAATTTGATATCCCTGCCACCCGGCTCTTTTGGCGCTGGAGCCAAGCGGTTGACGAGGAATGAACATTCCGGGTGGCTGGAGATCTGCCGGTAAAAAGTAGATTGAATAGGCTGCCAAATCTGCCGTCGTGAGAACCAGGAAAAGCGGAAAATATATTCCCGCATCCATTCTGTCCTTTTGTGGTGCCCAAGCTGCACCCGGAATCTTTGACGGTATTTTTTCGATGTCTTTTACCCTGCTGGTTTTCACCTGAGCGAGGTATCCGCAAAAATCACAAATCAAATCCGCGCACCGGAAGTTCGTGGGCAAAAGTCGAATAGTGTTATCGAGCTTGCACTTCGGACAACTGCACGTCGACGCAACCTGTTGCTCTCCCCAATCACCAAGCTGCTTCTTCGTAGTCGCCATGATTCGTCGTCCTTTATCGCTCTATTGGTTTAGCGAATTCGTCCAGTAAGTCCGCCAAGGCGTTTAGAACGGGTTCGAGCAAAGCATGATCACTTCGATCCATGGCTATCGAAATTTTTGAATGGCGCGCACCAGACCCTAGGAGAGAAGCCTTTTTTCGAATCTCTGCAGCGATTGAAGATAGGTCATCGTAATCGTCGAAATCTCCTTCATGCAAATGTCTTTCTAGATTCTCCAGCGTATCAGCGTTCGCGGACGGGCAATTAGAGTCTAATTGCAGCACAGCCAGCGCGCAGAGCGCATCTTCTAGTGTCCGCCGACCAGACGTAAAGCGCCCAGCTTTGATTCCGAAGTCAATAATGATCTTGTCTATTTCTGCGGCGATCTCAGGGCTTTCAATCGATCTTACGGCGCGCGAAGCATCGAACAACGATTCGATTATTTGGTGCCGCTCAACAAACTCCACAGCCTCTTTGTCATTTGGCACCCAACTAACGATGTTAATCAACCAAAGCGCACTTTCAATGAGCGATCTCTTGGAATGCGGGTCGCAACAATCTGCATGCGCCGCGACAATCAGCACTTTCGACACGTTCACAATCCACCGTAAATGGTCAAAAAAGAAGCTGGAGCGTTTCTCAATCGTTAGAAGAAAAACTTCTCTCTCACCCCGGTATAATTGATCAGCCCACTCGCTAAGGTTAGCCAAAACAACTGCCCCGGTTTCGCTGTCGCTAGGCAATTCTCGTATCTGCTCCACCAATCTAATCAATCGTCTGGAAAATGCCCCGTTCGATGTGGCCGAGTAATAAGGCCCTAAGAGGTTCCTGTGTCGGCGAGTGAACGACTTGTCCTCGGTCTGCAAAACAAACTTCGTAAGATTATTCAGATGTCCCCGAATCTCCTCCGCCGCGATCCGAACATTTCCGTCCTTTAACAACAACATCTCAAGTGAGAGCGTCGACAGCTGTTCTACGCCGGTGGAAGTAACTGGCTCTAGGTCTTTTGTCGCCACGCCAATGGCTGAAATCACAGCGATTTCAGAAAAAAGGCTAGTTCCCCCCAGGGCTTCCTCCGCGACCATCAAGGCAGACGCAGCTTCCCTCATCTGGCGAAGGCCGTGCATCAACACGTCGCCTTTTTTACTCGGCGCAACCTGCCTTACCAATTCTCGCAAATGAAGCGCAGCTAGGTGAGCATGTGTTTTTTCGTGAACGATTTGTGGGTACTGAATCGACGCTAACAATTTAACAAGTGCGGCCAACAACGAAATCACTTGTTCGACCAAATACTCGTCATCGCGAGCAATCGCAAAATTGCCAAGTTGCCTCAAATGATCAAGAGTATCGCTCAAGAATGCGTCGTGACTCAACGGCATCTCAATGATTCCCGGATCACTAAAGAAAGCACCGTCTTTCGAAACCACGTAGTGTTTCACGATGGACAAAATCGAATTCATGGCAGTTTGGCAAACTTCATAGTCGCCGTCTTCCGCAAATCGTCGCGCGTAAGAGACTGAGTACACAACACCCTGCGTCGCTTCGTTCGTCCAATGCGAGTTAGCGTTAAAAAAAAGGACCTTTTGATAGTCCGGCTCACGATCTTCAGACCCAGCGGAGGAGTCACTTTCAGAGTTTGTCGATGGAATAAGCGGCCTCGCACGCTCTAGCCTTCTCGACCACTTTGAAAGGGCTTGCTGACTATTCTTGACGACCGCCGCCAGTTGAAGCGAGGGGTTCACCAATCTCAGCGCTCGGTTGTAAGAGATCAAGAACAGCAGAATTGTCACAATGGTTGCCCAAAGAGCAACGCCTGCTTTTCCAGCCAGAGACATTGGCACCACGGCGATAATCAGTACCGCCAACGATAAAATGAATGCCAGTGAGAACGACAACAGCAAAAGCGGATCTCGCCCAAATCGTCTAAACAATCCATGCGGCATCCGTTGAATATTCACTTGCATGGCAAATAGTACGAAAGACGAAACGATAGCAGATGCACCAAAAAGCGCCGCACCGAGAGTCATGAGAAACGTGTTGACGAGATCAATCGGCTTTTGGTCGACAAAATGCGCTTCAATAGTTCGATCGATCTTCGAGATTGAGAGTGTCGTCGCCAACACGCCGGCGATTACGAGAAATACAATAATAAGCGACCATCGTCGACGCCAGAATGATGTGCCAAAATTCCGGATTCGGTATGATGCCGACCAAGTCCGCGCCCTAAGCACTTGGAATCTGGAAATCATGCTCGATTTCGCATTGTGAACCGCGCTCTTAATATTTGACCAGATACCTCGAAGCTTTTCTGTGACTGCACTCATTATATCAAATAGTGTCCCTCCAACTGGTCATGGATAAGATATTCAGAGTTTAATAGCATACAATACAGACGGAGATGAGATAGTGCGCAACCTTCGATGGGTCGCATCAGATGGCAGCGCATCAGAACTCTCTCTCTAATGTGCTTCCAATACGCTTCCAAAATATACGCTTGTGGCGCCTCAAATGAAGAAGCCCCTGAATTCAATAATGAAATCAGGGGCTTATTGGGTGCGGGAGTAGGATTTGAACCTACGACCTTCAGGTTATGAGAGCGCGCATTTTGATTTCCCACCCACTCTCCGGATTTCCCGGAACTTCCCACAGAAGATTGTTATAATTGACTTTTTTACCTTACCGATGACGAATGCTCTCTGAGCAGTTCTCGGCGAGGTGTAACCCATGTGTAACCCAGAGCGACCTTCAGGTTGTGACATAGCGTTTGTAACCCTGGACCTTCAGGTTATCGCGTCAAAGCCTCCGGAACTGCAGCATTCATTGACCCGCCGACCTTCAGGTTTGCCTGAAGGTCGGCTCGAATTTGCATAGCGAAGGAACCTAGCCATGAGACTCACCAAACGTGCCGTGGACATCCTTTATCCGGAAGAACGTGATCGTGACTATTATGATGACGCACTGAAAAGCTTCGGCGTACGCGTGCGAAAGTCAGGCCGGAAGACCTATTTCGTCATGTCGCGCGAGCGCGGCCGAATGCGCCGGATCACCATCGGCAAGCACGGCGTTCTGACAACCGAAGAGGCCCGTAAGCAGGCGATGAAAATCCTGCACGATCTGTCCGTCGGGATCGATCCGACAGCGGAGAAAAAGAAGATCAAGGAAACCGGCACGGTCAAGTCCCTGTCGGCGCGCTTCCTGAAGGAATATGTCCCCGTCCATTTGAAACCAAGCACGCAGCGTGAATACCGGCGCTCCATTGAATTCTTCATCAATCCGAAGCTGGGCTCCTATCTGATCTCAGACATAACCCGAACAGACATTGCGGCTCTCCATCACGGTCTTCGGAAGAAGCCCTATCAAGCCAATCGCACACTCGGAGTGCTCTCGGTCATGTTCAACCAGGCAGAGCTTTGGGGCATGCGCGCAGAACTCTCCAATCCCTGCCGGGGTGTGAAGAAATACAAGGAGACCAAACGCGAGCGATTTCTCTCGATCGAGGAACTCGGCCGGCTCGGCGAGGCTCTGAAGGATGAGGACAGTTTCGCGCCATCTGCTGTTGCATGTGTGAGGCTTCTTGTCCTGACCGGCTGCCGCCTGAGTGAGATTCAGAAGCTTAAATGGGAGCATGTAGACTTCACACGAAACATGTTGCGTCTTCCCGATTCAAAAACCGGCCGAAAGACCGTCTATCTTGGTGATGCTGCGATTACGGTTCTCAAGGCCATACCACGCCTTGCGAAAAATCCTTATGTGATCACGGGGCAGATTGAAGGACAGTATCTTACCGACATGCAAAAACCCTGGCGACGCATCAGGGCCGCAGCCAAACTCGATGATGCACGCCTGCATGACCTCAGACACACATTCGCATCAAGCGCAGTCTCACTGGGAGAGAACCTTCCAATGGTCGGTAAACTGCTTGGCCATTCCCAACCGCAGACAACAGCGCGCTACGCCCATCTGGCGGACTTCCAGGCGATGAGTGCAGCCGATAAAATCTCTTCGGAGTTGGCCGGGGCGATTGGTGTCACAAATCCCGAGTGACGTGTGCAATAGCTGGCCATCAAATTACTAATTTACAGTGATCCAAGCAAGCACCGCCCGTCTTTGCAGACGGATGTCTGTTGTCTTGTCTTGGGCCTGTGAAATAAACAAATTGAACCGTCTTCATACCCGTTTGAGAAAATCAACGAGAAGATCATTAACTTGATCAGGACATTCCTGCTGCACCCAATGTCCGCACTCTGGAAGGATGTGAGATCCTATATAATTGGTCGCGTAGATGCCTACATTCTGGATGGCCTCAAGTCCCCAGCCTGTTGTCACATCCTGTTCGCCGCCGATGAACATCGAAGCTGAATTCAGCTTGATATCCTTGTGGGCAGATAACTGTGACCAACTCTTCAAAATGGAACGATAAAATGACAACGGCCCGGCGAGTCCAGACCCCTCGAATTCGTTGACGTAAAATTGAAGATCTTCTTCGCTTAACCATTTGGGAAGAGCGTCAGGAGCCTCTATTCGGTCACGCATTTTTGCGCCGCGGGGAATACACAATGGACTTTGCCGGATAACGTCAACTTGTGGCAGCTTTAGCAGATCCCTCAATCCGGCGCCGATCATTGCTTCGGCGCAAAAGCCCCAATACACGTCGAGAAGCCAACCCCTAGCATCTGCTTCGAATTCTGTAATGGCCGGCGTGAGAGCCCCGAAATAATCCTGATAGAAATCCTGGCCCGGACCCGCAATATCCTTGTGAAGTCGGTCTGGAGGCACTTCGCCAAAGGGTGAGCCGGGCAATGCGATCAACCCTTGCCCGGAAAAAGGAATGGCCAAGCCAACTACACCATGAAAGACGTCCGGATGCAGCCAGGCACAGGTCCAAGCGACGACAGCCCCCCAATCATGCCCAACAACGACCGCGCGTTCCTCGCCAAGTGCACTCACCACTCCCTTCACGTCGGAAACAAGCGACTTGATTTGATAATCATCATCAGCAAGAAACTTGGATGAGCGTCCGTAACCACGCTGGTCTATCGCAACCGCTCTATACCCGGCACGTGCTAGAGCGGTCAGCTGATGCCGCCAAGAATACCACGACTCGGGAAAGCCATGGAGCAGAACAACCAGTGGACCTTCGCCTTCACTCACAGCATGAATACGGGCCCCTTCAAGCTGCAACATCAAGTTTTTACGTTTGGACATACTTTCAACCTTTCGCTTAAGGTTTTGTTGAGGGGACCTTCTTGTCGCCAACGAAATAAAAAAGCGGGGTACTGAGCACTTCCACTGAGCGCACTCAGCACCCCATGCAACACCCGCTACTGTGGGAGGATACACTAGGCGAGCGCTGAAACTGAATGTCGGCATTCTCCGGGAATTGAACCCCTCTTATCTTTTGGTCCGACCAAGCCAAAAATTTGATCTAATTCCCATACTAAATAATTTTACGAGTTGCCCTTCTCCATTATGAAATCGATGACCAGCTTTTCGAACCGGGCAGCATGCTCGATTTGAGCCCAATGGCCGCATTGCCCGAAAACGTGAAGCTGGGATCGTTGAATCAATTCAGCCAGACGGTAGCCATTTTCCAGCGGCACAACCAAGTCTTCTCGCCCATGTATAACCAGCGTCTCATGAGGTATCTCTCTGAGAAGCCCTTCTTCGCTGGCAAGTTCTGTCAGCCAGCGCCCCCTGGGTGCCGGAAACATTTCTGAGAACGATTCCTGAAACCCCGGACGAATACTCGCCTGGTAGCGCAGTTCGGCAAGTTCGTCGGTGACCAGGGCCCGATCATATGCGAAGATATCAAGCAATCTGCGCATATTATCTAGCGAAGGTGTGTAACCCCACACTTGATCCAGAGCATCGCTCAATCCAAGATCCAGTCCAGCACTCCCCATCAAAACGATACGTCGGACCCGGTCAGGGTATCGAATGGCCATCGCCAATGAGATTCCGCCTCCAAAAGAATTCCCAACAAGGTCGGTACGCTCAATTTCCAAAGCATCCATCAGCGACAACAATTGATTGAGCCACTGGTCTTTATTGTAATATTCCTTGCCTGGACGATCTGAGTAACCAAACCCCAACATGTCTGGCGCAATTACTCTGGCAACCTTGGAAAGGCCTGGCATGGCCAACCGCCAATTCGCCCAAGCCGAAACTCCCGGGCCTGAGCCATGTATCAGCATGACAGGGAAGCCTGCGCCCAGATCGTGATAATTAGTACGAATACCATTTAGATTGAATGCTTTCGCAACTTCTGGGTTGGTTTGTTTAATCTCGGTATCTGTTTCGGACATACTTCACCTGTAAATTCAAATCTATAACACCCTGACATTGATGCCGTTACTCAGAAGTTTGCCGACCTGCTAAGCGGCCCCCATTCCCATAAACTTGTGGCCCCACATGCTAATACTATCGTATCGAACAACTGACCAATCGGCCTCGATCGTCCGCGCTCCCCAACCATATTCTACAGCAAACCCCGAAGGAGTTGCTCCGTAGAAGGAATACATGTGATCATTGGTATGCCGCCCCATGGTCATCACGACCTGATTTCGATCGATAACCCGATCATATGCCCTGCCAACATCGTCAAACGAGGACACTTCCAGCATGAAATGGTGTAGCCGTTTCGGTGCCGGCGCCTGGATCAGGGCCAGCGTATGGTGTCGCCTGTTGCAATGCAGAAAATTGACTTGGAGTTTCACCTCTGGGTTCATCTGCCAGTCGATGATGTCGGAAAGTTCCATACCGAGCCCCTGGATATAGAAATCCAGAGATTGCTCAAGATCGTCAACGCTCAGGACGTAATGGCCCAGCCCCTGATCCTCGGTAACGAAGCCGGACACCCCGGCAGGAGAAACAAACGGCACCTCATAGAGTTCGCTTGCCCCGTAATAAATCTCGATCGTGACACCTGATGGGTCCTTGCACTTCACGAAATCAATGACGGCGCGTTCCGCCAACTCCTCTGGACTGGCCCGCTGAATTTGGACACCGCACTGCTCAAGCGCTTGAGCGACACGTTCCATATCGGCTTTGTTCTCAACTTCAAATCCAGCGTAGAGGATGTCATCCTTGGGGCTCGGATGGACTCCGATCCGCCAGCGGCGCGAGTCCAGCCGTAACAGCAGAGAATCGCGCTTCGATCCCGCATCCATCAAGCCAAGCGTATTCGTCGCGTAGGACCGCCATGCTTCAATATCCGACGCGCCGAATCCGAGGTATCCAAGTTTCTTTACAGCCATTGTCTTCTCCCTTCGATATTTTGATTTGTTTGTTCACTCAACATTTTACGTCCGCACGGGATGCAGCCTTGAAAACATCCCGCATGCCTGTCGCCCCATCCGCCACCATGTTCGAATCGACCTCAAATTCCCGCTCAATGAGCTTCGTCACAAAAGCAAAATCCTTCGCTCTATCGATGGAAATCGCAGCCTGAATTACGCCATTATGCAGGCGCAGATACATGTTCGCGTCCCCCTCCGGGCTCTTTCGCTCAACGATTGCACCCGGCCCTTCGACGTCTCCCATCATCTGAATGTGAGAACCCGCAATCTCCGTCCAGGATATCGGAATTTGGAGCGCCGGCTTCGCCTGCCCCACTATAGAGGATGCGGCGCATATGGCCTGGCTCTGAGAGTTCAGATAGGTCTCAAGGCTGCGCTGCCCTCCATCACGCAAAGGCCAGCTGGCAGCATCGCCAATTGCGAACACGGCCGGATTGTCCGTTCGCCCGCAGGCGTCAACCAGAACCCCTCTATTGCAAGCAAGCCCAGCATCCCGGGCAAGCTCGACCGAAGGCTCCGCGCCAACGCAGACTATGGCGACATCACCAATAAACCGGCGCCCCGATGAGCAACGGACATCCCGCACGCCAGCATCTGTGGAGATGCTCGTGACAGACACGCCCAAATGAATTTCCACGCCAAGTCCGGTTAGCCGATCACGGCACCATGCCCCCATCTTCCTGCCCAGAACCCGCAGCAGTAGTTCGTCTGCCGACTCCAGGAGGACAACTTCGCACCCCATGGTTCTGACAGTTGTCGCCAGCTCGCAACCAATAAGACCACCGCCAATGATGATCACTCGCCGACCCGCACCAAGTTCCTCTCGCAAGGCGGCACTGTCTGCCAACGTCCGCAAAACATGAACGGTGCCCGGTGGAGCAGATCTTGCAGCCGCCAAACTCCTTGCACGCGCCCCTGCAGCTAGGACAAGCTTGTCAAAGGTCACGCTCCGCTGCCGGTCAAGAACAAGGGACCTTGCATGAAAATCGACCGAAATGACGCGCTCACCAAGCCGCATCTCCACATCGAATTCCTGTTCCCAGCCCGGCTTGGCCAGAGGCGGTGGAGCCCCCCCCGTCTTGAGGGTAGACTTTGACAGGGAAGGCCGGTCATAAGGCTCTTGCGCCTCATCGCCGAATAGAATGATGCTCCCCGAAAATCCGCTTTCTCTCAAAGAGCGACAGGCCGTAACACCCGCTATCCCCGCTCCAACGATTGCGACGGTCTGCATCACTCACCAACCTTTCCCGCCCCGTAGTCAACGAAGATTTCACCTCCACGAACTTCAACGGGATAAATTGTCAGCGGGTCACAGGCTGGTGGCGCCTTTACCTTACCAGTTCGTACACAGAATTTTCCCCAGTGGAGGGTGCACTCGATAACGCCATCTTCAAGAAAGCCGTCTGCGAGTGACCAGTCCCCATGTGTGCATCGATCCTGAGTCGCGAATATCTGCCCACCTACATTATAGACGGCTATCGCTTCCTCGAATGTCTCGATCTGCAGCACCTCTCCTTCGGACACGTCCTCTAGATTGCAGACTTTCTCGAATGCCATGACAGCCCCTCAAAAAAACAGGCTGAGATTGTTCGACAGAATAGTACTCTGATCGATATGAATCGTACGTTTTGCAATCTTGAATCCGAGTTCATTCTCGGCCCGACGCAAAACATCCAGTCTCTCCCCCGCAAATATGTCGACCTGGCGTTCCAGGCGGTTGCGGTAGACGATAAAGGATGAGACGACGCTCAGCTCTGAGGCAGATAACTCTTCCTCTATCAGAACATTTCCGACAATATGCCGAGTCCTTGACGCAGGATTTTCAGACCACCCCACATCTGACATGAGCTTTCTCTGACGTCCACGCATCATGGTGAGGTCATCGTCGAAATGCGCGAACTCGTTATCTTTGGTGTACTCTAGCTTCTTTTGCTCACGACGGGTCCTATTCGTCCGTATAGGCATGAAGTAGCGAATATCCTCATCGAGCAAGTCGAACCAATCGTTAAACTCATGTCTATCAAGAAGAAGGGCTTCTCGATAATAAAACTGCTCTACCTCATGTTGCAGCGAGAGCGCTTCAAGGCTTATGTCTCCCTGCCGGGTTGCCGCTCGCATCTTTTCGTTAATCATCGTTTCCTCCTGTCAGCCGCATGCCCCGATCCCATCAACGGCCAGGCACTCTTTTGTGCGTGGTGCTTCAGTGATTTCTTCTCGGAACTTAGCTTATGCGGCCAGTTTCTGTTTTACTCTTGCCTGGCTGCCGCTACGGCCCCAGAGTTTCCCAACTGGGTTCCGTCATCATGCGGATCCACTGACGGTACAGCCCCCGCGCCGCTTCTTCATTGTAAACGTAACCAATACTGCCCGGGAAATCCTTGTTTCCAACACCGGATCGGCCCTTGCCCATCTGGATATTGAAACGGCGCTTGCGAGCCTGATGGCCACGCAGGACACTCTGAATTTCGACCCAGTTCTCGCCATCATCCTGCTCAAACACACCGCCCGCTGAGAAAGTTCTCAATGTCTGCCGGCGGTATTCCTCCTTGACCTCTTCAGGCGCGTCCGCATCAACAACCGTAAATGCCCAAATCTCCGTTTCATGTGGCCCACGAGGCTGCCATGTACGCACAGTGTTGATACCCGGAAGGAAAGAACATGTCGGAAAGACGGTCATGTGCTGAGCCATCAACTGGCGCGCCCTTTCAGCACTACCTAGATGCTGTTCAGCTCTGCTGGCCGCTTCGCTGTCCGTCCAGTATTCGGTGACTTTCGGCCCCATGATCGCCAGCAGCATGCCAGGTTCCCCGACATAGAAACCCGTACCATGACCACCCCATTTGGCCCGGAACTGATACCCTACAGTCGGAATCTTGGCATCGGAAAGCTCCATACCTTCTGGTAACCCAGCCTCAATGCCGGAAAGGTGGGACACAGTACCTGCATGATACATATCGCTGCAGAATTGTTCGGCAGCAAATTTCCAATTGCAGGGGATAACCCATTTCTGCATTCCGCCGATGACCTCTGTCCCGGCCGGCGTGCGATCCAACATGTGATCCATATAGTAGGTCGCATCACTCAGATACTCCAACAGGGTAGGAGCGTTCTTGTCCCAATTCGCGAAGACCAGTCCTTTGTATGTCTCGACGCGCGCGTGAGTTGGTCCCCATTCCGACTTGTTGAAATCGCTGCAAAACGCCTCAGACTCATAAGGAACGTTGATCAAGTTCCCCCCGAGGTCGTAGGCCCAGCCATGATAGCTGCAGGTAAAGGACTTTGCATTGCCGCCATCCGTCCGACAAATGCGCATACCCCTGTGGGGACACTGATTCAGAAAGACCCTCAGACTCTTATCCTTCTGACGAACCAGGATGACTGGGTCTTCCCCCATATATGTCGTCAGAAAATCTCCTGGCTTGGGCACATGGGTTTCGTGCCCCAACAGGATCCAGGCTCGACCAAACACCCTCTCCTGCTCCAATCTGTAGAGATCTTCATCCGTGTAGATACGAGGATCGAGCGTGCCATCCTCTTCATCCAGAAGACCGAGGATATCCTCATTGGTCCAAGAGGGTCTCTTTTGAAACTCCCTGGGATCCGCGCCAATATTCAGTCTGGTTTTTGTTTTCCCTGCAGTCATTTTCCTCAACCTTTTCCAAGCAACAAAATTGCCCACTTATTCTTGATCGGGCCTTTTATTCTGCACCCTGATCTTTTATTAGCAGACCACTTTTTTCCATGAACTCGAATGAAGCCCAAATATGTGTCGAAAGCGCTTCAACAGCACCCTCCGCATCACGCCCCATGGCCAACTCGTAAATTTGCCGATGCTCCTCATGAACGGTAATGCCTGGATTAGCTCGCTTAGATGTCGTAACGCGCCGATATCGCTCTGCTTGCTTATAAAGGACCTCCCGAAAGCGTTGGACCCATCGGGAGTCTGCGGCAGAAACTAAGGCATCGTGGAATTCCTGATTTCTCAGTTCCCAGAAATCAAAATTGGTGACAGGATCCGCTTGCAGCCTTTTCTCTGCGAGGGATAGCTGATGGTATGCTTGGACAACCCGCCCCTCCCAGTCGTCCTTGCCAAGCAGAATACTATCCCGCAACGAGGAGGACTCCAGCAGAACCCGGGCCTTTGTAAGATCCTGAAAATCGCCAATCGACATTGGCGCTACGCGGAAGCCCCGTTGAGCTTGCGTTAGGACCAAACCGTCGGATACGAGCAAGGATAGCGACTCTCGGACCGTCCCTACGCTGACGCCATAATTGTCACTCAAGGACTGCAGTTTCAGCTTCTCACCAGGTGAGTATTTGCCATGAATTATGTCGGAGCTCAGCAGACCATAAGTCGACTCAATCAAGCTGCCGGCGCCATCGGCATCCACCGCAGCAGAACTACGAGAGAATTCTTGTTCAGCCATTTGATTGAATGTTTCCTCGACCAAATATTGTTCTTTTTTTCAAATAAAATTATTTTTTTCGCCTGTCAACAAATTTCGACCTTGAAAATAAGCCAATCATCGAAAAGCTTGCAGAATCTCAGCCGCACTTGCGTCCAGGTCCCCGGCTTAGCAAGGGGCACCAGACTGAATGCAGCATACCTCCTCCGCCAAAGGAGACTGTATGGCTCGAACAAGGCCCACAGGCGCAGACCATCTTCGCAGTTCTCCGAAGAGTGTGCATCCAATCACGAAACGGGGCGCAAACACCTCTTAAGCTCCCAATACTCTAAACGAACGCCGTCACTGCATCGCGCGACCTAGTTAACTTCCAACACAATGTTGCCCGCCACCTGCCCGCTTTCGACCAACTGATGTGCCTTGACAATGTCGTCTAACGTCAACTTCAAAGCGATATTGTGGATCATCTTCTCGCTCTGGAGCATCGAGTACAGAAGTTTCTGTGCTTCACGCCGAGCTGTGTCCGAAAGCTTGTAAGCGATAAAGAAGCAGTATGTGATGTTTCTCGCAATGGACGCAGAAAATGGTACGACCACCTCCTTACTGCTGCTTCCGTAAGCGAGCACCACCCCTCCCTCGCACAAGAGAGAGACATCGGTTGCAACATTTTTTGCGACATCAACTTCAATTATGCGATCCACACCTCGACCGCCGGTCACTTCATTAATCGCCACAACCAGATCATCAGTGCGATAATTTAAGACAATATCCGCACCCGCTTCTTCTGCGAGCTTCGCCTTCTCCGGCGCGCTGACAGTCGCAATGACTGTCTGCGCGCCTGCGTATTTGGCTGCCTGAATGGCATAATGACCGACTGCTCCAGCCCCTCCTGCGACCAAAACTGTTTGCCCGGAAACGCCACCATTCGAGACCACCGTATGACATGCCGTCATAGCCGGAATCCCAAGACAGGCACCCACTTCCAATGGGCAATTATCAGGCAAGGGTTGAGCTTGTGCTTGGGGAAGATTCACAAACTCAGCAGCCGTCCCAAGGCTTCGCCCCCATGCAGCATTCCACACCCAGACCCTATCACCCGGTTTGAAATTACTTACCCCGGCTCCAACCGACTCGATGTATCCAGACCCGTCACTATGCGGAACTCTTGGAAAAGGTATCGCCGACGGAATATGTCCGCTTCTGGTCTTAACATCTGACGGGTTCACACCGGTCCACTGCATCCGGACGCATATCTCTCCCGGGCAAGGTTCCGGCAGGTGAACTTCCTGAATTTGAAATACTTCTTCGGCTGGACCCGTCTTGGAGTAAGCATAAGCCTTCATAATTGCACCTCTATTCAATTCCATATTGATCACTATTCAAACTAAAACGATCCCAGATTGTCCGAATGTTCATTCACTATTCTTCAGCGTAATCTCGATATCCTGAAGTACACCCGGATTATCAATGGTCGCGGGCATGCTATATTCCTTGCCATCGGCTAGAGACTTAAGCGTTCTGCGCAAAATCTTTCCGGAGCGAGTTTTGGGCAACTGAGCCACAACAATGGCTTTGCGAAATGCTGTGACTGCGCCTATCTCTGCACGGACTAAATTTATTACCTCCGAAACAATTTCGCCTTCGGAACGCTGCACACCATCATTGAGGACAAGCATCCCGAATGGGACTTCCCCTTTGAGTTCGTCTGCTAAGCCGATAATTGCGCACTCTGCGACATCAGGATGGCTCGCAACGACCTGCTCAATAGCACCGGTCGAAAGCCTGTGCCCGGCGACATTGATAATATCATCGACACGACTCATGATGTGAAGATATCCCTGATCGTCGATGTATCCGGCATCACCCGTCTTGTAGTATCCCGGAAATTCCGAAAAATAAGAGTCTACGAAGCCTTCCTCATTGTGCCACAAAGTAACCAGACACCCAGGTGGCAGGGGCAACTTCACCACAACTGATCCCTGAAGCCCCTTGGCCAGTTCAGACCCACCATCATTGACAATCCGTACGTCGAAGCCAGGCATGGGGACACAACTCGATCCATAGACAATTGGTAATTGTTCAAGACCGAGCGGATTTGCGGCAATGGGCCAACCCGTTTCCGTCTGCCACCAATGGTCAATTACTGGCACGTTTAGAATTTTTTCAGCCCACTGAATTGTATCGGGATCGGCCCTCTCACCGGCAAGAAACAGCTGGTTGAACACACTCAAATCGTACTCTGCCAATAACGTGCCCTGCGGATCAGCCTTTTTTATCGCGCGTATCGCGGTAGGAGCCGCAAACAGCGTACTGACACCGTGCTCCTCGATGACCCTCCAGAAGGTTCCGGCATCCGGTGTTCCAACGGGTTTTCCTTCAAAAAGAAGGGTCGTGCTTCCATTCAGAAGCGGACCGTAGACAATATACGAATGGCCCACGACCCAGCCCACATCCGATGCCGCCCAGAACACATCTGTTTGCTTGACATTGTATATGTTGGTCATCGACCATTTGAGCGCCACCATATACCCGCCATGGTCGCGCACGATGCCTTTTGGCACACCGGTGGTTCCCGAAGTGTGGAGGATGTAGAGCGGATGGTTCGAACCGACCCACTCGCACGAAGTATGCCCGGGTTCCAACTTCGCTTTTTGCACCAGCGAATACCATTCGTGTTCTGATTGCCCTGCTAATTCACACTCATGAGAAGGTCTCTGCAGTATTACTGTATGATCGGGAGAAAAAAGGCCGAGCCTGATCGCCTCGTCGAGGAGAGGCTTGTATTCGACGATTCGACCAGGCTCGAGTCCACAGGATGCCGACAAAATCACTTTTGGTTTGGCGTCCTGAATCCGGGTTGCCAACTCCTTTGCCGCAAACCCGCCAAAGACGACGACATGAATTGCACCGATACGCGCTGTGGCGAGCATGGCGATTACCGCCTCGGGCACCATGGGCATGTAGATGAGAACCCTGTCACCCTTCTCCACGCCGAGATCCCTGAGAACTACAGCCATGGCGCAGACCTCTTCAAGCAACTCAGAATAAGTGTAGCGCGCCTGCGCCCCAGTCATTGCGCTGTCATAGACAAGGGCAACGTAGTCTCCTCTGCCTTCTGCGATATGACGGTCGAGCGCATTCCAGCAAATATTGCATTCAGCGCCAGCAAACCATCGCGTGGATCCATTGCCGACATCGCTTCGTACGCTGTCGAATGGCCGGTGCCAGTCCAGATCGCCCGCCGCCTCTTCCCAGAAGTTATCCGGATCAGATTGCCAATGTTCGTAAACTTCTTTGTACCTACTCATGTGACTTCTCCGGAAAGCGGCGCCCCGGCACCGTCATATCTAAACATCCGGGGGACTTGGCGCGGGGTGGGAACGGGCGGCCGACGAGCGAAATCGGCGCCGCATCAAATGGCAAGATGCCGTGCCGGCTCCTTCGTGAAAACGAAGCGCCGACACGGTTAAATGGAGAGACTAGCGCTTGTCTCTCAGCTTATCGACGTCGAAGAGGGCGTTGTCCATTTCATCAACGCTCTTCCAATCCGAAGTCATGCTCAACATCGTATGACGTTTCGAGATAACATTCGGAATGATGACAGAGCGCCACATGGCTTTGCCCGTGTTTGGCTGCCACCAGCGCGAATCGTCCCAGACGCGCCACAGATTCCCGCGACGGTCGAACATCTCCATCCACTGGGTATAATAGAGTTCCTTGTCTACCCAGACGCGCTTCTTGGAGTACTGGTAGCTGTTTGTCAGATCATCGATATCGTAGACCCACACAGGCCGCAGCTCCATGTCCACGATCCCCGTCAACCCGCAATGAGCATCATCGGGACGGTAGGGATCATAGGCTGCACCAACCTCGGGCGCGGCAAGCACGAAGCCTTCCTTGACCATCGTATATTTAAATTTCCGCTTGTCCGTCTTGGCCCACTGGCTGCGCCACTCATCCCAGGTCAGTTCAAGCGACGGCGCGATCGGGTCCTGCCCATTGGTCCCTGTAAGGGTGCGAGTTCGACGCAGGGTCGGGATGAAGAGCTTGAAGTTGTCGTCTTTGTCGGCGTCGGCATAACGCAACCGCACGCCTGCCAGTCCACGAACATCTCGCGGAGACGTCAAAAGCAGGGACCCCGCCTCTGTCACGCCTTCAAATCCGGGAACATTCCCGAGAGGCGCCTTGCCTACCCTGCCAGCCATCTTTCGCCACCAGATGTTTCCGGTGTAGGAGCGCTCGACCTTATTCTTCGAGCTGCAGCCGGTCATGAGAACCGGGTTGAACCAAACATCCTCCGTGCCCACGCCGTGGGAATTGAACAGCCAGTTCAACTCGTCACCATTTTTGGGATTCAGGAAGGGAAGACCAGCCTTCGTCAGAACGCCATTCTGTCCGTCCTCATCGACCAGTTCTCCCTTATCGTTGATCGAGAATGGATCAGGACCCAATTTCTTGGTTGCGTCGAGTAAAGGCTTCTGCATGTAGTAGTGGGTCGTCGGGACGATCCTGATGCCTTCAATCCCCATCCATTCACTGCTCAGGCGGTCCATCCAGAACTGCGGCAGATAATCCGCCAACCATGGCATGGACGCCAGGTTATCCTTCGTGATGATCAGGCCCGGTTTCAGCTCATCAGGAAGATCAGCCGCTTCAATAAGTGACGTCGCAGTATAGCCGCGATAGTCGCTCCACTCCTTTTCCAGGGCTCTCGTTTCATCATTGTCGAGCATATCTGCCCAGGCTTGATGTTCGGGCAACCCCGTTTCAGTGGCAAATTCCTTCCACTTGGCGATATAGTCTTCTTGAGCCTGGGCGGCAGGGGTGCTTGCCACCGCCAAGGCGACAAACCCAGCCGCTCCGGCTAGAATATTCTTCAGTTTTGCTCTGCGCATTTCACTCTCCATTTTGTTTGTTCAGACTGGCGTAGCCATACCTTCATCCTGACTTTCAGAATTGGTATGTCAGTGAAAACTCCACGTAGTCTGAGTTTTTATAGAGGCCTAAAAGGCCCTGCTCTTCCTTCCCGCCAAAATAGCCAAGTTCAATTCTCGGCTTCCAGCTTCCTCCGCCTACGGCAAAGTCGATTCTCTGCCTAAAGGCGACGCCGCCTTTATCCATGTCCCAGATGGCCAAGCCATCCAGGATCACCTTGTCGTTGAACAGACCTTTAGAATATGTCTGTGTGAGGAATTCTTGATGCTCTTCCACATTTGTAAGCGCATACGGCGCCTGAAAGAGTAGGCCGTCAGCGTCTTCGGTATAGATCTCGAAGAACTGGGTGGTCATGAAAATCGAGCTGCGCTGAGACTCCCATCCCGGAACCCAGAGATTGAAGTCGAATCCGAACAAGAGCGACAGCTGATCCCTTTCCGCAACGGTGTCATCTCTGGTTGTAATCAGAGCCGGCGTGCCGACGGCGACTTGCCCCGGAATGAACGGATCATTGATCGTACCCTTGTTGAACGGCTTATCGAACTCATAGGCCGCCTCGAGACGCAGAACCGGAGATACACCTTTTCGTCCAAGACGAAGTTCCGTCATGTCCCGGGTAAAGGAAAAACCCACGGTCTTTTGCCGGTAGGTATAATCGAGCTCAAAATCCGCAGTTACCGAACACGGGACCCCGCCGCCGGCAGGATTCAGGATGTCCAGACAGCCGAACGGAATGAGCGGAAAATCTCCTGGTGCCGCGGTACCCGCAGCAAGAGACTGAATAAAATCTACATATTGTCCAGGTGCATGCATGGCCCCGATCGTCGTCGTAAGATCAATCGGAACATTTACGACCCCTGTCGCGTTCTCGTCTCCGAGGAAAGTCCCGATGTGAACTGTGGCACCCGTGTTGACCAATATGGGAAGGTCTTGGAAGCCGTAGAATCCATTGATCGTCGCCTGCCCTCCCAGGGTATCGAACTTCAATCGAAGTCCGACCTCGGAATCTTCCCACTCTTCAGTCTCCTTGTCTGTCAGCCTCGCCGCCAGCAAGGGCATACCGAAGCCCGATTGCCCCTCGATCAGACGGGGGAATGGCAGCCCGAAAGGTCCCCCTGATGTGCTCGAACTCGGGGTAGGATTGTTCACGACAAACTCGCTGTGCCGCACAATGGGCGTGTAGACGACTTCCAATGAGGAGTTTTTCATTCCTAATCCATTGAAGGGAGCACCTATACCAAGCGCATTCACATCAAGTGACAGGGCCGCACTCCACTGTGAAATCCTGAGATCCTCGGTATCGGTGAAAATGGACCTCTGCCGCAGGTCTTGGGGGTTGAGGATATCTAGCAGCCGAAGGCCGTCCGCCTGGCCCCACCCACGCTGAAATTTCCCAAGTTTCAGAGAAGCCCGCCCTTCGGAATCCGACAGAGCGATAGACAATTCCCGGATAATGTCTTCTTCGAAATCATCGAGAAATCGGTTCTCCTTGCCGTCATTGCCGTACGGCTGCGGCATTGCAAGAGAGCCGTTTTCGGTGAGCAGGAAATCGAAGCGATTTCGAAATGGAGGCGCTTGGGAAAAATCCTGCAGGCCAGGCCCAACAGCTTCACCATCATCGAGATCGTAGTACCAGTCTCCTCTTAACCAGAAGTCCGACACAACTGTTACATTGCTATTTGGCGTCCATTCTGCCTGAAGTTCCGCAATGAACTGCGAAGGACCAATGCCAACCTCGTCGTCGCCATAGCGATCAAAATAGACACCGGTTCCCTGTGTGAGTCTTCCACCGACCCAGACATTATCAGGAAGCCCGAGAGTATCCGATAGCGATTGAGCACTTGCTGTTGACGGCAAGCCGATCAGAGCAAGCAACGCGGTCGTTCCAAGCATCCAATGAGACCTACTCACGCACTTATATTTTTGTGGATTTTTAGTCATCCTATCCTCCCTTCTATTGATTGGAATATTGTGCAGTTCCCGTCAGCATCTTCATCTTCAGCAGATTGAGCCTCTGGTTCGGATTTCGACCGGGAAAATGGAAACCCACGTGGCTTCAGAATGCCGATCACAGCAGGCACAACAGTCAGTGCCCCAACCATGTTGAAGAGGAGAATGATCGCCAGAAGTACGCCCATCTCGGCCTGAAACCTAATTGGTGACAGGAAGTACCAAGGCAACAGGGGCAGAATCATCGTCAATGCTGTTACAACAACAGCGACACCGGACGTATTGAATGCTCGCTTCGCGGATTCTTTGAAATCAAACCCGTGGAGCATCTCATCCCGAATCCGATCTGCCATGTAGATGCTGTAATCTACCCCCCTGCCAAGACCCAAAGCAGCCAGCGGCAGCGTATTGAGGTTCATGCCTACATCCATAAGCGTCATAACGCTCATGGTAATATAATGGGATGTAGTCAGCACAAGGATGATTGTTGCCGCAATGGCCGGAGACCGGTAGAGCCAGAGCAGATTGACCGCAATCACGATTATGATGGCAACCAGGAGCAGATTCTCCTTGTGCTCGATTTCATCATTGGCGGCCTTGATGAGACCGACCTGGCCACCGGCATATTGGACCCGCGGCTCATCTTCCTCAAAAGCGTATTCACCTGAAAACTGGTCGCCCGCCGCCTGCAGGGCATTCACCGTGTCCGCACTGTGCTCACTTGTATAGATCGAGAGCTTGCCGATGCTCCATTCTGAATTCGTGTATGCGGCAAAGTCTCCCGGCTCGCCGCCAGAGCGGAACATGTAGATGTTCAGACCAATCTCATCCTCGGTATCTGGAACGATCTGATAGGAGGGGTCGCCCTCCCAGAGCACCATGTTGATATTCTTGACAATTGGGACCAGGCTTTGAGCCCGGGTTGCGACAGGGACACGCTCGTAGACGTAGCGATCGAAAGCCTCGATCTGATGATATACTCTCGGATCCAGCATAATTTCCCCGTCTCCGGAAAAGTACGCCTGCATCACATCGGTGCCGACCCTGTCGAAACTTGAGTTTATCTTGCGAACGTCGTTGTTGTATTCGGAATCCTGCCAAAGAATGGGGCTTCCTTCAGCGTCGCCTATCTTCAGGTCTTGCGAGACCACAATCCCCCCCAGCAGGGCAATCAGGAATGCCGGCATGAAGACGAATCGTGAGGCGCGCAGCCCGAATATCCGTGCGAGCACACCTTGCCCCGGCAGGGTCGTGCGAAACGATTTCGGCTTGCGAAGGATAGCCATGAAGGCTGCGGCGACAATAATTCCAGGCGTCAGCGTTAACAGCCAGAACGTACAGATGAACGCCAGAGACTGTATACTTGGAATTGTAACAAGTGCCAGAACCGTAAAACCGGCCGCATCAGTAATGACTGCGGCAGTACTCGGAAACAGAAGCCGCTCAAGCCCTTCCCCCACCGAGCCGGTCATGGATGGATAATTATCGACCTCATCGAACACACGTGAGACGAACTGAACCGAATGCGACAGAACGGTCGCAAATACAAAAAACGGAAGCAGCAGCAGAAGCGGATCAAGATTGTACCCAACCGCTCCGATGGCACCAAATCCCCAGATCGTGACGGCAAAGGCCACCAGCATGGGAACGGCAACTCCGATCCAGCACCGGAAGTAGATATAAAGAACGACCGCAATGGCCAGTATAGAAGCTGCAAAGACCAGCAGCATATGAGGCAGATACTTCTTCACGGTGCCGAGCAGCACCGGCCTCCCGACGACCGAAATGGCAACATCCTGCTCGGTAAACTGCGCTTTCAGATCGTCTACGAATGAAATGAATTGTCTTGTATCGATGTCTTCAGACAACTCGGCCGAAATCAGCATTGCCGTTTCATCAAGCGACACTAGCGTTCCGAGGAACTGGCTGCGCACCATCTGCTTGAACTGCGCCATACCAGCTTCGTCCGACGGCACTTCCGGCCACATGAGCGGATTGACAACGATCTGGCCTTCACGGCCGGAAACAGACCGCGTCTTTCGCAGATTGACCGCCTCGAAAAGAGGCCTCACATTTGAATCGTGAAAGTAGACCTCATCGGAAATTTCCCGATAGACCTCCAGAAAGTCGCTATTGTAGATGTCACCGGATGTACTCTGCACCTCGATCAGTACATTGTTGACACCACCGAACTGATCACTGAATTCCTTGTACAGATCTACATTCGGATGATTCGCCGGCAGCATGTCCTCAAGGACAACCTTCAGAGAGACGCCCGTGGCCCCGAAATACCCGGCCACCGATGTCACGATCAGGGCCATCACCAGGATGAACCGAGGAAACCTGACAACGATATCGGAGATGAATTTTACCACAACAAGAAATCCTAGATACTTGGAGATGGAGACGCAGCGTGTCTGCTCACCAGCGAACCATTTGATGAGCCACAAGCCGGGCAGACTCTACTGTCAGAAGAGCGCCGTCTGATCCGACTACGATGTAATTTCCATTTTCGTTGACCGCGGAGACGCCGCCATACCAGCGAAACCCGGGCAAGCTCTCAATCGGCGCAAGATGCGAGTCCGGAGCACCGGCCACAAGCCTCAACACCCCGCCCTGCCCGACGGCCAACCCATCGCCGGACGGCTGAAGACTGAGATCGAAAAGATGCTCCTCTGTTCCGGAATTCACGTTTTCGACCTGAAGCGAAAGCTCCTCACCTGTTTCCAGAGCGCTTCCGGGCAACTCGGACACCTTAACCAAAGCCCCCCCCAACCCGACCGCCATCGCGTGGTTGCCCCACGTGGCGACGGACGTAAAGGTGACGGAGGATTCTGCTCCACCCAGAACGCTCCAGTGCGACCCGTTGTCGGTGGACGTGGCGACAACACCAAATTCCCCGACCAGGATCAGACGACCACTCTCGAATCGGGCAATCCCGTTAAGCCGGGGCAGATCCCTTCCCTGGAAACCCGTCAGGGACTGACCGACCCAGGTGTCACCGCCATCCGCCGTGTACAGAATTGTACCTTCATGGCCGACGACCCATGCGGTCCGGGCATCCAGGCAATAGATGTCGCGGAGATTTGTGCGTGCTTCCGTGTGAGACACTGCCCAGGACATGCCTCCGTCTTCGGACTTCAGGATGCGGCCGCGACTGGTCACCGCAAAACCTGTCAGCTCATCGGAAAAATCGATGCGCCGGATCAAGTCGGTATAGGGAATTTCTATTTTTCTCCAGCTTTCACCACCATCCTCAGTCTTCAGGATTGTGCCGTAGTAGCCCCCCACCCAGCCCGTTGATTCACCCTGAAAATCCACTGCGAACAAATTGTCGGGCACCAGCCGCACCCGCCCGCTGCCTGCAAAATCAACATTGGAAGACACTAAGCCGCCGCTCTCATCCGCCTGCTGCGCGGCAGACATCGGGCTGAACGAAATAAAAAACAGGAGACAAATGGTCAAAAAGACCAATGCCGGCAGAGATACGAGCTTCATCTCTTCCACCCCAAAAATACAAATCAACGCCAAAAAACGAACATGGGCCGAGACTCGTCTCTCGGCTCAACCGACCCCTATTCCGCCATCTGACAATACAGCGGTGCCCGTCATGTATTTTGACGACTCCCGGCAAGCGAGCATCGCATACAACGGAACATGATCTTCAGGCTCCGCCGCAAACCCAAGCGGCGTCATGCCTTCGATCAGCGGACCGATATCCGGGATCTCTGACATGTGAGCCCCCGCATGCTGAGAAGAAGGACAACCAGACAGATTTGTAATCGTACCCCCAGGCGCCACGCCGTTTACGCGAACATCTGGCGCAACCTCTTTGGCAAGTTGCTTGATCAGGCCGATAACGGCGTGCTTCGATGCAACATAAAGGGGACCACCACCACCCGTGAAAAAGCTCGAACTCGATGCGGTAAATATTATTGAGCCTTTGGACTTTCTCAGTGCAGGCAGACACGCATAAGCGCCAAGCGCATAACCCTTCACGTTAATGCCAAAGATATCATCGCAAACACTTTCAATCTGGTCTGCTGGTTGCTGCTCCAGAGGGGTAATAAAGTCCCAAACACCGGCGTTTCCGATGAACGTATCAAGACGCCCGAAACGCTCTTCCGTCAGCGCAACGGCTTTTTGATTGTCCTTCAAATTGCGTACATCACCAATGGTCGTAGCAACCTGCCCTCCGAACTCATCGCGCAACGAATCTGCCTGATCATCACTGATGCACATTACACAAAGTCGAGCGCCTTCACTCGCGAAATGGCGAACGATGGCGCGGCCGATGCCAGTTGCGCCGCCTGTTATAAGGACTGCGTTTCCCTGAAGATTGGGCATGATGTTTCTCCTCCCGATTGATCGTCATGTGGCTCGAAGACTCGCCGCAGACGTTTTGTTCTTTTTTTTATAAAAAATTATTTTTTTGCGTAAGTCAACCGAAATCTGCGAGAAGTCCGCTTTCCAGCGACATCATTGCTCCGCATGAACTTTTCACGTGGCTTCAGACGATTGAGCCCGCGCTGGTTTCCGCAAGATCGACCGCGTCAGCACAGACTTCAGCCGCCAAACAGACAGTATTGGCAGCTGTGCCCCAGCCTGCTTCACCGCATAGGAAAATCGCGAATTTCTAGTACAGTAGCCTGCTGATTTCCTCGGAAGCTTTCTGCAAATCCAGCAATCGGGCCGGTCGATCTCGCTCCAGGAGTTCCTGCGTACGTGCAGAAACTGATAGTCCGGCAATTGTCCGGCCCTTTGGATCGACGACCGGAACGGCTAGGCAGAACAGGGTGTCCTCTATCTCTCCGCAATCAACCGAGTGCCCGGATTTGCGGACACCCCCGATTTCTTTTGCTAGTGCGTGCGGATCGGTGATGGTGTTTTTTGTCAGTGACGGGAAAGCACCTTCAGATAGATATTTATCCAGTTCCGTACTGCTCAGCCCGGCAAGCAACACTTTCCCAATCCCGGAACAATATGCCTCAAGTTGGTGACTCTCTCGCGTGAACACGGCTTCTCCTTCCGGCTCAGACTTGGTGAGGTAAGTGACCATGTCCTGTTCGAAAATCCCGAGATGTGAGACCATGCCGACTGCTTTCGCCAGAGCTGAAACAACAGGACGGCCCACCTCCCCCAATCGACGGGAGAAATCAGCCTGATCGAACACTTCCAGCAGCATCGTTCCGGGTAAGAGGCTGCCATTCCGATCACGGAAAATCAGCCCATGCCGCGCAAGAGCTGCGAGATGCCGATAGGCCGTTGCCCTGGGCAGGCAGCACTTTTCGGCAAGTTGCAGAGCCGTTGCTTCATTCGGACACGTCAGCAACTCGGTGAGGAGTAACAGGGTTTTGTCCAATGATTTTGAGCCTTCGACCATAGACCACCTCACATAGCACTTTCCCACATTATGGGAATCATCAAGTCGTCGCAACTTGCCATTTTTCACAGCACAAACTCATAGGGGACCGAGCATTATCAAAATTGCCGGAGAGTATTTTGTGAAACGAGACATGTATCAGGCGGCGGCAGACCTTCTGTTCGAAGCTCATCAGACCGGAAAATTCATCGCCCCCCTACGCGAAACCATCGGCCTCTCTGTCGAGGCAGGCTACGCCGTACAGGCGATCAACACCGAGCGCTGGCTCAAACAGGGCCGTCGGATTGTGGGCCGGAAGATCGGGCTGACATCGGCAGCCGTACAGGCGCAGTTGGGGGTCGATCAGCCAGACTTCGGTGTCCTCTTTGCGGACATGGAATATCCGGATGGCGCCGAACTGCCCATCTCAGACCTGCAGCAGCCGAAGGCCGAAGCGGAAATCGCCCTTATCCTCAAACATGATATCGACCAGCCGGACATTACACAGGCTGAACTGATCCGGGCGGTCGACCATGTCCTGCCCGCCATCGAAATCGTTGGAAGCCGGATCAGCAACTGGGACATCAGGATTTCAGACACGATCGCGGACAATGCCTCCTCCGGGCTCTACGTTCTTGGCGGACCGGCCCGCGCGCTGACGAATGTCGATCTTGCGGAAACCAGTATGGTGCTCAAACGCAATGGCCGTCCTGCCTCCTACGGAGCAGGTATCGCCTGCCTGGGTCATCCGCTGAATGCTGCCGTCTGGCTGGCGCGCACATGCGCCCAGCGCGGCGAAGGCCTGAAAGCCGGCGATGTGGTCCTGACCGGCGCACTCGGACCGATGGTGGAGATCGCCGCGGGCGATGCCTTCGAAGCAACCATTTCCGGACTGGGGAGCGTTCGCTTCACAGTCAGCACAAACTAGAAAGGACAACCGCCATGGCCGAACAGGAAAAGGTCAAATGCGCGATCATCGGGTCCGGCAATATCGGCACGGATCTCATCATCAAGATCAAACGCCGGTCGAAACTTCTGGAAATCGTCGCGCTGATCGGGATCGATCCGGAATCGGATGGCCTGAAGCGTGCCGCACGGATGGGGATCGCCACGACTGCGGAAGGTATTGATGGCTTTGTGAAGATGCCGGAATTCAACGACGTGGTCTTCGTCTTCGACGCGACGTCCGCCGGCGCTCATGCCAAGCATAATGAAGTGCTTCGCGCACACGGTAAGCGCATCATCGACCTCACGCCAGCTGCGATCGGACCCTTTGTGATCCCGTCGGTAAACCTCGACGAGCACCTCGATGAGCCAAACATCAATATGGTCACCTGCGGCGGTCAGGCGACGATCCCGATCGTTGCCGCCGTGAACCGGGTCTCGCCTGTCCGCTATGCCGAGATCGTCGCCTCCATCGCCTCAAAATCCGCCGGGCCAGGTACACGAGCCAATATCGATGAATTCACCGAGACCACGTCTCACGCCATCGAAAAAGTCGGCGGCGCAGAGCGCGGCAAGGCCATAATCATTCTCAACCCGGCAGAGCCGCCGCTGATGATGCGTGATACGGTCTACTGCCTCTGCGACGATGCAGATGAGGACGCCATCCGGGCATCGATCCAGCATACGATCGATGAAGTGAGCAGCTTTGTTCCCGGCTACCGCCTCAAGCAGTCCGTGCAATTCGAGAGGTTCGGAAACAATCGCCCGCTCTACCTGCCGGATCAGGACATGGAATTCACCGGCCTCAAGGTTTCTGTCTTCCTCGAAGTAGAAGGCGCAGCCCATTATCTGCCCGCCTATGCCGGTAATCTCGACATCATGACATCCGCTGCGGTTCAGGCGGCAGAACGGATTGTGGCACTCAGCCAGAAGGAGACAGCGGCATGACAACACCCCCGAAACTCTACATTCAGGATGTGACGTTGCGCGATGGCATGCATGCGGTGCGTCACCAATACGATATCGAGCACGTCAAGACGATCGCAAAGGCTCTGGATCAGGCCGGTGTCGATGCCATCGAGATTGCACATGGCGATGGTCTGGCGGGCTCCAGCGTAAACTATGGCTTTGGCAAGACAACTGACTGGAAATGGATCGAAGCCGTTACCGAAGTGGTTGAGAATGCTGTGGTCACGACATTGCTCCTGCCGGGTATCGGTACAATCACCGAACTCAAACGCGCTTACGATCTTGGAGTTCGCTCCGTACGAGTGGCAACACATTGCACGGAAGCGGATGTTTCGAAGCAACACATCGCCTATGCGCGTGAGCTTGGGATGGATGTTTCCGGCTTCCTAATGATGAGCCACATGGCAGAGCCGGATCAGTTGGCACAACAGGCAAAACTCATGGAAGAGTATGGCGCCCTCTGCGTCTATGTGACCGACTCCGGGGGTGCCATGAACATGGATGATGTCGCAGCTCGCCTCGAAGCGTATGACAAAGTCCTCAAGCCCGAAACGCAACGCGGCATTCACGCCCACCACAACCTGTCCTTTGGTGTCGCAAACTCCGTCGTCGCTGTTCAGCACGGCGCTATCCGCATTGATGCCTCTCTGGCAGGTATGGGCGCAGGTGCCGGCAACGCCCCACTGGAAGTGTTCATCGCGGCGGCCGACAAATATGGCTGGGACCACGGATGCGATCTTTTCCAGCTGATGGATGCCGCCGAAAATCTCGTCCGTCCCCTGCAGGACCGCCCGGTTCAGGTGGACCGTGAAACGCTGTCTCTTGGCTATGCGGGTGTCTATTCCTCCTTCCTGCGGCATGCGGAGAAAGCCTCTCAGGACTACGGAATCGACGTCCGCACTATCCTCATGGAGCTTGGAAGGCGACGCATGGTCGGTGGCCAGGAAGACATGATCGTCGATGTCGCCCTCGATCTGATGAAGACGAGAACAGAAGAACTGCAGCGACGACAATAATCTCAATGATTCATGAGGTTTCTCTCATGGCAGAATGCACATCAAGCATCACGATAAATCGGAAAAGATCACAACTCGATTGGCTGGGTTCACTGTTGCTGCTTATTTCCAACCGATGGGGTAAACGTTTTGGCCGATTCGCTCCTCATCCGATCTGATGATGTCTGTCTCCTCCGGATCTCCGCCGGAAATGGCGAAGGACCATCGCCCTGTCCTGAGCTCCGGGAGCTATCCGTCATAACTTCTTCCCCGCTTGTGGAATTTGAAGAGACGATCGGCAACTTCAAATCCTCCGCTGCGCGGCTTGCATCCGAAGTCACACGCACGCAGCGCCAGACTGTTCTATTGACCGGGGACGTACTTGAGGGAGGCGTCACCCGTGCCGCCTTCTGTCTGCTCGTTGACGGGTTCAGGGTCTTCATTGTTTCGGACTGGTGCTCGACGGCAGAACCGCAATTTCGGGCTGACTTTGAAACACGGTTGCGTAATTGCGGCGCGATCATTGTCTCAAGTCGGCAGGTCATCAATGAAATGGCGGCTCAATGCCAGGATTCAGACCTTCGTTTCTCGCTCAGCCAATTGATTTGAGCGCCTCCGGCTGACGCCGGACCGGGCTCTCGTGAACCGAACCCGTCCTGCGGCCGGTTTCGGCCAGGCGGCGTCCATCCCTGGCGCAATCTGCAAATCCTCTGTTGAGAGATTCGGTCGGCGCTGACGCGCCGGCTTTTTTTGTTTCTTTTTTCCCTGCGAGACGGGGGCGGAGGCGCGCATGCCAGATGGCGGCGCTCCCGGAAGGGGGGCGGCGTCCATAGGATCGTCCCGATGTTCTTGTTGTCATACCTGACCCCTTCCGCTCGCACCTGACGCCATCTGGCCAGCGGCCTCTCACCGCCCCCGCCTCTGCGGGAAAAAACGCGGGGATGAGGAGGCAAGGATGGCGCAGCGCCACAAACAGGAGAGCCGGCGGAGAGACCTTTATCAGGAGGTCACAAGCCGTATCATTGACGAACTGGAGCAAGGGCGCGCGCCGTGGGTGCAGCCTTGGGGCGGCGCCGACACGGCGACGCCGCTTGGCCTACCGGAGAACGGGGCGACCGGGCGGCGCTATTCCGGCATCAATATCCTGCTCTTATGGGGCGCGGCGATTGAGCATCAGCGCACCTGCCAGACATGGCTCACTTTCAAGCAGGCGCTGGCGCTCGGCGGATGCGTGCGCACGGGCGAGCGCGGAACGATGGTGGTCTATGCCGACCGCTTCACGCCCAAAGATGAGCGCGAGCGCGCGAGAGAGACCGGACAAGACGCCCGGCAGATCGCATTCCTCAAACGCTATACCGTCTTCAACGCCGATCAGTGCGACGGCCTGCCCGACGATCTTGTCGCCCACGCCAAAGACCTGCCCGAACGGGAGATTATTCCGCACGCCGAAGCGCTGATCGCGGCGACCGGCGCTGATTTTCGCATCGGCGGCGACCGCGCCTATTACGTTCCCTCGCAGGACTTCATTCAGGTGCCGCCGCAACCGGCTTTCTTCGACCAGATCAATTATTACCGCACCTGCTTTCACGAGCTTGGCCACTGGACGGGACACAAGACCCGCCTCGCCCGCGACCTGAAAGGCGCATTCGGAACCAAGGACTACGCCCGCGAGGAACTGGTTGCGGAAATGACCAGCGCCTTTGTCTGCGCCGATCAGGCCATCGCCCCGACCGTGCGGCATACGGACTATATCGGCTCATGGCTGGATGTCCTGCGCGAGGACAAGCGCGCGATCTTCCGGGCCGCCTCGCTCGCCTCCAAGGCCGCTGATTTTATCCTCGCCTGCGCCATACCGGAACCGGACGGCGCCGCCGACGCAATGGAGGCGGCGGCGTGAAGATTTATCCCCCCTTCCGCATCAGCCGACTGGACGCCGCGCTCGCCGCACTTGACCCCGCCGACATCGGCGCGTGGGCGATCCTTGTCTGCGGCTGTTTCCACATTTTCGAGAGCGAGAGGGCGGCGCAGCGCGCCTACCGTCTCTGGCTCGAAAACCGCCCCGTGCGCTGAAGCGCGCACGGAAAACCCCACTGCACATTCATAGGAGGCCATGCCATGCAGTTGAAATATATCCCCATCAACGAGCTGAAAGTGTCCCGGCTCAATATGCGCCACGGACGCAAGGCGCCGGACATTTCCGACATCTATCCGTCGATCAAATCGCGCGGCGTCTTGCAGACCATGCTGGTGCGCAAGGAAGGCGATGCTTTCGGCGTCGTCGCCGGACGGCGGCGCTTTTTCGCCCTCAAACGCCTCGCCAAGGAGACAGGCAAACCGCAAAAAGCGCCTTGCCTCGTCATGCAATCTGGCGACGATATCGCCGCGCTGGAAGCGACCCTTGTTGAGAATACCACCCATCTGCCTGCCGATGAGTTTGAACAATACGAGGTGTTCGCCAAGCTCGCCGCCAAAGGCGAAACGACCTCCGCCATCGCCGAGCGGTTCGGCGTGACCGAACTCATGGTACGCCGGGTACTGGCGCTGACCGCCCTGACGGATGACGTAAAAAAGCTGTATCAAGCCGAAGCCATCGATAAGCGGACGCTTTACGCCCTGACGCTCGCCACCAAGAGCCAGCAGGCCGACTGGCTGACACTCTACCATTCCGAAGACGCTTACGCCCCGCGCGGCGAACGCCTCAAGGACTGGTTGACAGGCGGCGGGCGCATCACCACCGACAAGGCGCTGTTCGACATGGAAGCGTATGACGGCGTCGTCCTAACCGATCTCTTCGGTGAAAACGCCATTTTCGCGGACACGGATTTGTTCTGGGCGCGCCAGAATGAAGCCATCGCGGATATGGCGGCGGGCTACCGCAGCGAGGGCTGGAATGATGTGGTTATTCTGGATCGCGGCCAGCATTTTCCCACTTGGGAGCATGGCAAACGCAGCCGGAAACAGGGCGGCAAAGTCTATGTCGAGACCCGCCATGACGGGACCGTCACCGCCCATGAAGGCTATCTGCCGCACAAGGATATCGAGAAGATCGAACGCATCCTGAAAGGCGAAACGGCCAAGACAACGGGCGGCGCGGCGAAATCCGACAGGCCGGAAATGTCCGGCCCGATGGCGGAGTATATCGCGCTCCACCGTCACGCCGCCGTGCGCGCGACGCTGTGCGATCATCCGGGCGTCGCGCTGCGCCTCGCCGTGGCGCATCTGGTGACGCGCTCCGGCCATTGGCGGGTCGATGTCGAGGAACAGAACACCCGCAAGGAGGCCACGGCGGAAAGCCTTGCGAACTCAGAAAGTGAAAAGCAGTTCTTCGCCCATCGCGCTCATGCGCTCACCGCGCTCGGGCACGATGATGAAACCACACTGGTTGCGACCGTACAATTCGGCGGCGATCCCTGCGAGATTTTCGCGCGGCTGCTCAGTCTGAGCGATGCGGATGTCCTGCACATCCTTGCCGTGGCGATGGGTGAAACCCTGATGTCAGGTTCGCACGCCGTGGAAGCCGCCGCCCATGTCACCGGGACGGACTTCGCCGCGCTCTGGTCGCCGGACGAGGCGTTCTTCGACCTGCTGCGCGACAAGCGCGTCATCAATCAGATGGTCGCAGACATCGCTTCGCCATCGACGGCCCGCGCGGTTCTGACAGACACCGCCAAGGCGCAGAAAACGGTTGTCCGCAACCGCATCGCAGGCAATGGCTGTGAGCCTCACCCCGATTGGCGGCCTCGCTGGATGACAGTCGCGCCGACCCGCTATGTCGTTGGCGCTGCCTGTCCACCCGCCGATGCGTGGGGCAACATCAAGAACCTGTTCGAGACTGAGCAGGACAGAACCGATACGCCCGAAGCGCTGAGCGAAGCGGAGATTGCCGCCTGATCCGCCTTCTGATCAGCCCGGCGATGCGGGGGCCGTCCGGCATGAGCCGGGCGGCCTTTTTCTCTGGCTGGAAGGCAGGACACAGGCGAGGCTCAACAGGGAAGGATCGTCTTTGCCCGGTCTTTCCGGCGCGGTCGCACATCGCTGCGATTGCCCCTCAATCTTCCGGCGAGCGGCGTTGAACCCCGCCCCCGATGCGCTTCGTTTCCTGCCCCTGACCTGGACGACAGACGGCGGGCCTGAAACCGGCGCGGTGAAGAATTTTCCTCTGCGCGTCCCACGCATTCACCGCCAGACAAAATTCTCCGCCGCGCCGGTGCTCCGCTGCGCTGCGCCCCATTCCGGGTTCAGACCCGCCGCCCGCCGTCCCCCCGGTCGGGCGTCAACGGAGCCCATCGGGGGCTCGCAGTGACAAACGCCAAAGGAGATTTGAAAATGGCAAACGCACTTGGATATGTGTCCGAAACCGAAACCGGCTTTGAAGGCGCCCTCGCCATGATGAGCCTCAACGCGCCCATCCGCATCATCCGCAACAGCGAAAAGACCTCCGAGACCCAGCCGGATTTTCGCGTCCTCGCCGGGCAGAAAGGCTCTGACATCGGCGGTGGATGGTTCCGCACCGCGAAGTCTTCGGGACGCGAATATGTCTCGCTCACCCTTGCAGACCCGATGATCGGCCCGCGCAAGATCTATGCGAACCTTGCGCCCGTCAAAGGCCAGGATGGCCGCCACGTCATCCTCTGGAATCCGCAAGGTTAATCGGCACCAGATGCCAAGCCGACACGCCCGGATCAGTCCCGATCCGGGCGTTTTCTTCTATCTGAGTGAGTATTGGCCCACGATTTGCATCTTATGGTTGATTGTATGTTTGGGCGCATCCGGTGGAGCGCCTGCTTCGGTCTTCCGCCGGTTTGCCGCCCTCTCAGGTGGGACGGCAATGACGCACAGGGGACAGTGGCGTTATCATACCGGGCTATATGACCGGCTCCTGACCCTGCCCTATTCGGGCTGGGCCTGGGAATTCAAACGCCGTGACCCCGCCCTTCTCAAAGCATACAGATCTCTTACGGCATTTGCGCCAGCCGTCCTTCAACGCAGCGACGGCAGCACACTCATTCGTCAGCCCATCCGTTGTCCGGTAGCCGAACATTTCGGACTTCACTTTCTGCCGGACCCGAGGAAGTCCGCCTATGAGACGACGCCTTTCTGGCTGCCTGACATCATGTCGGCGAATATGGATGCGGCTGCGGCCATCGCTGAAAAACTGCGTGAAAGCGACAGGCCGCTCAATTGGCGCAACATTCCCGGCAGAAAGACGTTTCTCATGGTTCCGGGGCGACGCACCAAGCTGAATATCGCTTCCGACACCTATACCGCGCAACTCGCTATTGATCCGTCAGAGGCGCCCGTCCCACTTGCCATCTATCTGACTTTGCAGATCGGCGCACGGCACCTGATCCGTGACAATCTCCGCCTGCTACAGGACTTCGCCGACCATTGTTGCGGGCTCAAGTTTGATTGCCGCCCACTCCGGGGCTATGCGCCTGACAAGCTCAAACGGACGCTCATCGCCCTTGACGGCTCCCTTGCAGGCGCCTCGCAGCGCGAGATCGGCGCGGCGATATTCGGTGAGGATCAAATCAAATCGGACTGGGACACGGGCGTTCATGCCTTCAAATCCCGCACGCGTCGCCTGATCAGAAAAGGCCGTGATTTGATGGAAAAGGACTATCGGGACCTGCTCTGACCCAGCCGGTTCGAGGGAGTCGTTTTCATCCTCGGTGAAAACGACTCTCCAGGGCCCAGACAATATCCCGTAAGATTTCAGTCCATCAGAAAGGAGACAAAAGATGGACGCACAAACACAGGACAAAGACTATACCAGTCCGTTTCTGAGTGTTGTTCAGGCAGCGGATTACCTCGGCCTGAAACGCCAGACACTCGACAATTTCCGCTGGGCGGGTGGCGGCCCGCGCTACCGGAAACATGGCGGGCGTGTCCTCTATGCCCGCGAAGAACTAGACCGCTGGTCGTCGGAACGCGAATGGAAGAACACAGGCGAACCCCACCGGCCGGAGCGCCGGAACTGATGGTCAGTTTCCGGTATCTCGCGTTCGCAGGTACAGGCATAGGGCTCATCCTTCTTGCCTGTCTGCCCCTTCAGGCCAGGTTGATCTGGAACCGGACGCCGAGCGCGCCAACAGGGCTCTACTGGCTGAGCGAGCGCCCTCCCCGCATCGGCGATTGGGCACTCGTGTCAGCCGGAGCGCCAGAAGCGGTCTGGGCACATGATCGAGGTTATACCGGACCGTACTGGCCTCTTATCAAGCATGTTGCAGCCAGTGAAGGCGATGAAATTTGCCGATATGAGGGATCGATTTCGATCAATGGGAATGTGGCCGCAATCGCCCTGGAACATGACTCTACAGGCATGGAATTGCCCGTATGGGAAGGATGTTTCAAGCTCGGCCAAGGGCAAATTTTCCTCCTGAATGACCATCCAAGGTCTCTTGATGGACGTTATTTCGGCATGACTGATACGAGCGACATCGCTGGTACAGTCAGTGAAGTTTGGACAGATCAGCGATGATCATTCATCCGGCGTCTGAGGAAGTGTCAGGAAGGCGGGAGAGAAGCAGGGAAAGGACTCTTCAGCGTACCGTCAGGGCAAGATTGAGAGGCAGGCGCCTCCGGCTCCTCAAAGCCTTGTCTGCACATCTTATTTTTGGCGCCTGTGATGCAAATGAACGCCTGCCCCTGGCGCCTCTTCCAATGGTATTGCCTGTAAGTACCTGGGCAAAGGCAGGCGCCTGCAGAAATTCGCACCAATGAGCGGCGACACGCCTTTCGAGCCAAGGCTTGGCCGGATTCGGGATCGTGGTCAGCGTGGTGCGGGACGGTTCGGAAAAGCCATCCGCAAACGCGTGGCCCGGCTGTCACGAAAAGCAAGCAACCGACGGATCAGAAAGTCACGCAGTGTGAGGGGCGCGCAGGCAGCCTCCGTCTCGCGCATGCGAGGCACGCCCTATCCGGCGTTCCGAATGCGGCGCGTCGTTGTGAAGGTGCACATCGCCCGAGCTGGACGTTTGGGCGGAGCCAAAGCCTTCGCCGAACATGTCGGCTATATTGAGCGGGATGGGGCCGGTCGGGACGGCGAGCGCGGACAGGCCTATGACCGCGACGCGGAAGACCTGGACACACGGGCGTTCCGTGAGCGCAGCGCCGGGGATGAACGCCAGTTCCGCCTCATCGTATCGGCCGAGGATGCGGACCGGCTCGAAGACCTCAAGCCTGAGATCCGCGCCTTCATGGCCGGTGTGGAAGAAGACCTTGGTACAAAGCTGGACTGGATTGCCGTCGATCACCACGATACCGGCCAGCCACATACGCATATTGTTATTCGCGGGCGGGATGCCACCGGCGACCATCTTGTCATCGACCGCAATTATCTGATGCGTGGGTTGCGCGAGCGCGCCTCACGCCAGCTGACAGAGCGCCTCGGACCCCGGCGCGATCTTGAAATCCTGAGCCAGGATGCGCGGGACGTCACAGCCGACCGGATGACCGGTCTCGACCGCGCCATCGAAAAGGACATGCAGAATGATAGGATTTCTCTTGGAGAGCCTGCCTCGGAACGTGGCCACTTCGATCACTCGCTCCGCATCAAGCGGCTTCGCCATCTGGAACGGCTCGGTCTGGCGACCCGTGATGGAAACAGCTGGCACTTGAAACCCGGCTGGACCGAAACGCTTAAGCAGCTTGGCCGCAAAGGTGACATCATCCGGTCGATGGCGGCCCGATATCGGAGCTTCGACGTCGCCAATCGGCTTGAGTTGCTGGATGGAACCAGACTGGCCGGAACAACATTGACCGGTCGTATCGCCGGCACCGTTATACTCGATGAAATGGAGGACCGTCATGCCCTCATCCTTGAGCGGACGGATGGAAAGGTTTCGCTCATCCCGCTTGCACCTGGCCAGCGCCCGGTTGACGTTCCCGAAGGTGCGATTGCCGACATCCGGTTCACACAAGCGAAAGCACGACGCTCCGACCATACGATTGCCCGGATCGCTTCTCTGTCGGACGGCACCTGGTCGGAAGATCGCCATGCCAGCCTCGACCCGGAATCCTCCCCAGCCTACCGGCTGGCGCACAAGCGACGACTCGAAGCCTTACGCCGTGCCGGCATTGTCCAGCGTCTTGCAAGCGGAGACTGGAAGATCGGGGAGGACTATCTCGCCCGTGCAGCCGCCTACGAACAGGCGCGCGGCGGCGCGAGAGATATTTTTCTGAGAAGCCGTGCAGGTCCGGACGCGCTGGTTGAGGCCGACGCGCTGACATGGCTCGACGAGGTCGATCCTGAACGTCTGGCAGAGACAGGCTTTGGCGGAGAAGTACGCCGCGCACGGCTTGAACGCATGACAGTGTTGCGCAGTCGTGGACTTCTCGCAGAACAGGAAACAGCACTCTCTGCACAGGCACGCGAGCAGCTGAAAGCCAACGAACTCGCCGGCCTCGCGGCTGCGGAAGCGCGTGCCTCAGGGCGGACATTCCAGGCACTAGAGCATGGCGGAACTTTCTCCGGCCGGTTCGAGAAGATCATCGATACACATCAGGGCCGCATGGCGCTGGTTGGCCAGGAAGGGGCTTTTACGCTTGTCCGGATGCGCACCGGCATGGGTGCCGGGCTTGGCCGCGATATCTCCCTGACGCGGAAGTCCACTGGCATCGATTGGATGATGGGGCGCGAACGCGGCCCATCGCGTTAATGGCGCATCTCCCGCCTTCTCCCGGTTTTCCGACTACCGGATTAGCCATGCGGTGGGGACAATGGCACGCCGTCACCTGTAGTCGAGACCGCGCGCATGACCCATACCAAGATCCTCTTTGGCCAGATCCTGATCTGCTTCCTGATCGTGTTCGCAGCTGTCTGGGGTGCAACCCAGTGGATTGCAGGGGAAC
Organism: Henriciella sp.; assembly: GCA_965228095.1. Classification (GTDB taxonomy): domain Bacteria; phylum Pseudomonadota; class Alphaproteobacteria; order Caulobacterales; family Hyphomonadaceae; genus Henriciella. The sequence continues at coordinate 703,638 of OZ245793.1, forward strand.
TCGGTTATCAGACCGCTCTCGGACACGCATGGTTCCGGTTTGGCGATCAGCCAGTCTACAAGCCCTGGCGACTTTTCCAGTGGTGGTATGCCTATGAGGCCTATGCACCCGGTCTCTTTATGAAAGCCGGCTTTATCGCGGCATCCGGCGGCCTGCTCGCCGCCATGGCCGCCGTCGCCGGCTCCGTCCTGAGAGCCCGCCACCAGAAACATGTCACAACCTATGGCTCGGCCCGATGGGCGGAAGGCCGGGACGTCCGGCGTGCGGGTCTCCTTGCAAAATCCGGCGTTTTCCTCGGCACATGGAACAATCGCTACATCCGGCACGACGGGCCGGAGCATGTACTTACCTTCGCCCCGACACGTTCCGGCAAAGGCATCGGTCTCGTCGTGCCGACGCTACTCTCCTGGACCTCCAGCGCCGTCATCCATGACATCAAGGGCGAGAACTGGACCCTGACCTCAAAATGGCGGTCGGGGTTTTCACGCTGCCTGCGCTTCGACCCCACAAACCCGGCATCCGTCCGATTTAACCCCCTGCTCGAAGTCCGGCGCGGTGACCAAGAAGTGCGTGATGTCCAGAACATCGCCGACATTCTGGTCGACCCGGAAGGTTCGCTCGAACGGCGCAACCATTGGGAGCGCACCGCACATGCTTTTCTGACAGGCGTCCTGCTGCACGTCCTCTACGCCGAAAAGGACAAGACGCTCGCAGGTGCCGCGCAGTTCCTCTCCGATCCCTCGCGCACGATCAGCTGGACCCTGCGTATCATGATGACGACCAATCACCTCGGGACCGATGCAGCCCCGCGCGTGCATCCGGTCGTCGCTCAGGCGGCCAGGGAGTTGCTCAACAAATCGGAAAATGAACGATCAGGTGTCGTCTCAACCGCCATTACCTGCCTGACACTCTATCGCGATCCCGTGGTTTCCAAGGTGACATCCGGGAGCGATTTCCGGATCGCGGATCTGGTGGACGGAGACCATCCCGTTTCGCTCTACCTCGTCGTCCCACCCTCAGACATATCGCGAACGCGCCCGCTGATCCGCCTGTTGCTGAACCAGATCGGCAGGCGCCTCACTGAAGTCCACCCGGAACAGGGCAGCCGGCGGCGAGAACTTCTGATGATGCTGGATGAATTTCCGGCACTCGGACGGCTCGACTTCTTCGAAACGACCCTCGCCTTTTTCGCCGGCTACCGCATTCGCGCCTTCCTGATCGCTCAATCCCTGAACCAGATCGAAAAAGCCTACGGCCCCATGAACTCCATCCTCGACAACTGTCACGTGAAGGTGGCGTTCGCGACCAATGACGAACGCACAGCAAAGCGGGTCTCCGACGCTCTTGGAACGGCAACGGAGCAACGCGCCCAGCGCAACTACACCGGCCACCGCCTCGCGCCCTGGCTCGCGCATGTGATGGTGTCACGGCAGGAAACCTCACGCCCGCTCCTCACACCCGGCGAAGTCATGCAACTGCCGGCCCGTGAGGAGCTGGTGCTCGTCTCCGGCAGCCCACCCGTGCGTGCCCATAAACTCCGCTATTTTGAGGACGGAAACTTTACGGGACGTGTCGGGGAGGCAGACATTGTTGCGCTGGAGTCGAACGCAGCCGGCAATGATGACTGGTGCACACACATACGGACTCCGCACCCTTTGCTTGAGGACGCAGTGAATGGTGAGCCTCAACCAGGTACTTTATCGCAGGGCGATGGTGGCCTCGCACTGGAGATCCCCCTAACCGACGACACACTGGAACCAGAGACTGAAGCGCCAGAGCCGGACCACACTCTGTCGGATGACAGTGATTTCCAGGAGATCTCTGCGCAGAAAATGCAGGATACAATTCGCAAGGCACACGGGCTCGACAAGGGCGATGATGATCTGCTTCCGGATTTCTAACAGCCATGGCAAAGCCACGCATCAATCTCCGTCTTAGTCCCGACATGCACCGCCGCCTCAAGGAGGTTGCCGCCCCTACAGGCGTGACGATCAATCAGGTCGTCGAACAGGCGCTGGAAGGTTTTTTTGATCCACTCGGAGCGTCCGCGCATGCCGCAGGCGTAACTGCGAGGCTTATGCGTCTGGAGGTGCAGCTATCGTCGCTGGAGCGGGACCTGGTTCAGGCAAATGAAACCATCGCACTCTTCGTCCAGTACTGGCTGACGGCAACACCGCCCCTTCCTGACATCGACCGTAACGCGGCGCATGCTTTGGGTCAGAAGCGGTTCAACCGGTTCATGGATCAGGTGGCGAGCGCGATTTCTGATTTGTAGATGGAAATTCTACGGAAACCTTATCCGGATACCGGACATTAGACTGGTACCTTAGTTGGGGCGAGTTTATGTCACTGCCGCTTAAGGTGTTCAGACCGCACGATCTAGGCGGTGCGCGCTCTATTCCTCTACAACTTTTTCTGGGACAGCGTCGATTTTTGGCAGGAGGGTCATCGTCCAGAAATGAGGCGGGACTGGAAGCCGATGGTGCAAACTGGCCATCAAGATGATCGCCCAATGCCCAAACCTGACAGGGGACAGATCCATGAAGTCGGTGCACGCGGCGATTTCTTTTTCAATCTGCTCTACAAGACCACCAGGCCCATTCGACATGTCCAGATGCGTCACTGCGGAACCGTGTATATCGCTGTTGGCGTAGTAGTGCTGTTCGCTTGATGCGTCTGGTATCCACATCTGCCAGGTGGAATGCGCCATGTCATCCTTATGGAACTTTGCAAGTGCCTCGAAGCCTTCGGTATTATTGAAAATCGAAAGCCATACGCCGAGTGTCGGATAAAGCACGCTGCCAATCGTTGCTTCCTCCTGGTACTTCTCTGATTGCTTTGGATGCTGAGCCAAGTCGGAATAGTCCTGAAACACACACGGGTAAGCCGCATTGCTGCGAAAACTGAATATCGACGACATGGCGATTTGCTCGATCCAGTTCGACAGGAACGCATGCGCTTCCACCTGCATCAGGAACAATGCAGTCACATTGATCTCAATTGCGTGATCGTCTTTGAGCGGCGTGAAGAAGACCGGATTGTTATCGATCATATCGACGATCAGCTGATGTGTCTTTTCAATTTCAGCATCCAACGCGGAAACAAAGTCAGCGGGGACGTCGTCACGAAAAAACGCCTTTGTGTGGATCAGCCAAAGCCCATGCAACGCGACGCGCCCGAGCAACTCGAAGAGCTTGAGATTAATATCAACGCTGGCCGCAGACGGCACAGCGACACCGAGTCCATCGTCAATTGCTGCATATGGCACCACATGCTCTTCGATAAACGCCGCGCCAATAGTTCGAAACAGTGAAAACATTTTGTCCATCGCTTCAGCAAGCCTTTGCCCTGGCTTGTTCAGGCCAAAATGTTCTTTGCAAAGGTCCCACATCCTGAGCGACGCGAGGGCGCTGCAACGATAGGCAGCTTCAAGGTTGTCCGCATCACGGCACCAGACGAAAACGGTCCATGTCGCAAGATAGATCTGCCGCGCGATGCGCAGGCGGTCGGCGGGCTTTAGAGGCGCGTTCGCGGTAAGGCCGTCGAGAAGATCGTGAAAATGCGCATAACAGACAGCCGGTTCGTCGACTAAAGCCACGGCTTTTCGAAATGAGGTCTGAAGCGATTTGGAGAAGATATTCTCGCGCAACAGACCGGTCGCAATCAAGTCCGCGATGTAATCGCCATTCCACTCGGCGAATTCTATTTCGTTTGGAACCGTGTGGTTGTCGATAAACCCGTCAATGCGGGGGCGCACGTCTTCCTCAATGTCGCCGCCGAAACAAACCGCGATAACTTTCGGCTGGTTTTGATAGCGTTTAGAGACGTGCTTCGGAATGTACACGTCGAGAATTTCTTCCAGTGACGGGCGTAGCGCCTGTTTGCCGGTTGCCCATTCGTCGCGGGTCAGGTTGCCGGATTTGATCGAAAGCAGAAACAAGGCCTTTTTGCCCGTTTCGGGGTGTGGTCCAGTGGCGGCGACATCCACACCGTACTGGGTCGTTCCCCGTTTCGGCCGGGAAATCACGGTGTAGCCGACCTCGCTCATGATATCCGGCAGGATAACATCCAGCTCATCGCGTTCATTGAGGGACGCGAGGTATTGTTTCAGCAGCAGCTTCATGTCGGGCGCTTCTCCCGACGAAATCGGTATAGGAGATAGTTTAACCGCGTCGGAAACAGGACATCCATTTTCGGCAGGGGAGCTGACGTTTGGAAACTCCGCATCGGCATGACTTGCCGGATCGGTTCTTCCCCCTCACCGCGATACACATATGTCACGGACGCGCGCCCATAAAGCAGATGGCTTGTATGGACCAAATCAACCAGGATCGACTTCTTCATCGCCATACGCCCGACATCCCGGCCGCGCTCGCGCGCCAACTCCGCCTGAATGCGCCGTTCCATGGTCGATGGTCGCAACGCCGGGTTCTTTGGCAGCGTTTGCAGCGGCTTTTCGTATGTATCGATATGAGCGCTCAGGCGCATGACGGACGATTTCAATCCTTTGCGCGGCGTGGCCTCGATCGCAACCTTGAAAATCTCAATGTCGCCGGGAAAGTTGCGTAGCCAAAAGCTGGCGATATCGGCTTCCAGCTGTTTTCGGTGGTCGAGCTTCAACGCCATGAGACAGGCGATCAACAATGAAACGCCCGCGCCATGATTGAACATCAAGTAGGCGTAGATCTTCCTGGCGAGATAAAAAACTTCAACCGGCGTAAGGTTGAACGATGAAAGATCGAAATCATACGGCGAACGATTGAGCGGCGGAAACAACGCCGAAAGCTGCGTGCAGATGCGAAAGTCACCGTCCAAAAGCCAGCGTGTCGCGTACCAGCAAAGCAGACCGTGGTCTGCGGTTTCGATCTTGTGCGTGAGCGAATCAAAGACTTCCAGCGAAGGCGCATCTGTCTCCTGCGTTAGCAAGGCAGATAAAATGTCGAAGATCATCTCGCGGTCTTTATCCAGATCCATGTTGTAAAACGCCATATCGATGCGATCAAGCGTGCCTGGACAATCCGCCGTAACGGTTTTCATCAGCGTGTAGACGGTGTGTTTCAGCTGTTCCGGATAAGCCGTTTTGTTGTGGACATGTCCCGCGATCAGCGCGTGTCGTGTATCAGGATCAGGGTCTTTGCAGAGCGCTTCCAATTTTGCGGTGAGTTCATCCACTGGCGCTTCGAGTTGATCGAGCAGCCTGGCGCTTGCCGCAATCGCAGTCAGGCGTGCCTCATCTTTTTGCGAGTCCAGAAGAGTGCTCAGCTTGGCGATGGCGGGACCGGCGCTCTCCACACCGTTATATTTGAAAGCGCCGAGTGCAAAGATGGCGTCTTGCCTAATTTGCGGTCTTGCATCGTCGCAGAACGTAATTGCGGTGGCCAAAGCGTCTTCAGGTGCATTCGACCACCAGGCATGCAAAAGCGGTGTTAGAAATGGGCTGTCTTCTGAACCTGCGGAAATGAGATCCGCAAGGGCTGGAAGTTGATCGCCATTGGCGGAGGCCCAATTCTGGAAACCATTCTGCAAATGATAGGTGTTGTTCTGATGAATTTCGTCCGCCACAGCGTGGATGAAACTGCTAATGCGCTCGGCCTGTGCTTGAAGATTGCTGAGAAAAGCCTCCAACACGGTCGCATTGCGCATCTGATCGCGGCTGGACAAATCGCTCCACGACAGAGACTCAAAATAAGCGAGCCCGTCTGTGGTGCCCTTACGATGGAAATCTGCGAGAGTTGATCCGGCTGCTTCAAGCTGATCGAAGTCAATCTCAGCGATCGTGTCTAGCAATGCGCCTTCTTGCGACGCCACCTCTATTTTGGTTTGAATGTCTTCGTTCTCGGCCATGTCGTAGTCGCGGGCAGCAGCGTCTCGTCCATAAAATTCCCAATGTGTTTGATTTTCTTATTCAATCACGAGTCGGCGAATTCTGCGTTTCTTACTTTGTCACCAACCCCGATCTGTGGGCTCCGGGGATAGTGTGCAAGTGGGGGCGTCGCTGACGCGCGGGCTCCAACGCTTCCGGCTCAGTCCTAATCAATTATGGGGGGGTCGTTCTAGTTGCTCCCCAAAAACCAATCAGCGTCAACTTTGATTAGGCGAAAGCCTGTAAGCTAATGTCTCCTTCTGCGCCTTCAGCTGACAAGGCCAATAATCTACACTTTCCCATTCTCTCTGAACTCTTCCCTCTTTTCTGACTCCCATTTTTCAAGACAAATTCTGATGCTTACCCCAGTTCGAATGAGGGACTGGGTACATGATCCGAAGTGATAGCTCTCACAATCAAACGGTGCGTCGCCAAAACACCATGCTGCGCACCGCCTTCTGCCCGGTTGTCCGCGAGGCGTTAGAGGCGCCCGGCACGATCGAAGTCATGGCCAATCCCGACGGCTCGGTCTGGATCGAGACCGCTGGCATCGGCCTGACGGTTTGCGACCATCGCCTTGAAGCTTCCGACCGGGAACGGGTCATCCGCCTGGTCGCCTCCGGGGCGGGAGAAGCCGCAAACCGCAACTCCCCCATCGTCTCTGCCGAACTTCCCGGCACAGGCGAGCGGTTTGAAGGTCTTCTCCCCCCCATTTCAGCAGCGCCTTGCTTTTCGATCCGCAAACCCGCCACCACGCCCTTCACCCTCGAAGACTATGTCGGGCAGCAGGCGCTCTCGCCGGCGCTGTGCGCTGCCCTGCGCGAGGCCATTGGCGCACACACCAATATTCTTGTTGCCGGCGGGACATCGTCGGGCAAGACCACATTCACAAACGCGCTCCTGGCCGAAACGGCCTTCGAGGACACGCGTGTCATCATCCTGGAAGACACGCGGGAACTTCAATGTGCGGCGCCGAACGCTGTCCAGCTCCGGACCCACAGGGATCAGGTAACGCTGCGCGATCTCGTGCGCTCGACGCTCCGCCTGCGCCCCGACCGGATCATCGTCGGCGAAGTCCGCGGGGCCGAAGCGCTCGATCTCCTCAAGGCCTGGAACACCGGCCATCCGGGCGGGATCACGACCCTGCATGCCAATTCGGCACGTGGCGCGCTCAAGCGTCTTGAACAGCTCACACTTGAAGCCACAAACCGCGCGCCGTTCGACCTGATCGCCGAAGCCATCGATGTTGTCATCTATATGAGCCGGTCCGGTGGCCAGCGGCGGGTCGAGGAAGCCCTCCGCGTCACCGGTTTCGATGGCGAGGCCTACGTCACTGAACCCCTCACCTGCCCCCAGCTTTCCCTCATCGCGCAAGGAGACACGCAATGAAACTCTATACAAACATCAAGGCCGTGAACCGGACGGTTCAGGCCGCAGCAATCATCGGAATTGGCCTGCTGATCGCCGGCCCCGCCCATGCCGCAGGCTCCGGCATGCCCTGGGAGGGACCGCTCGACCAGATCCTGCAATCGATCGAAGGACCGGTTGCCCGCATCGTCGCCGTGATCATCATTACCCTGACAGGGCTGACGCTCGCCTTCGGCGAGACCAGCGGCGGCATGCGCAAACTGATCCAGATCGTGTTCGGCCTCTCGATCGCGTTTGCAGCCACAAGCTTCTTCCTGACCTTCTTCAGCTTCGGCGGTGGCGCCCTGATCTGATGGCCGAAGGCTATGAAATCCCCCTGCACCGGTCCCTGACCGAGCCGATCCTGATGGCGGGCGCGCCGCGCTCGGCCGCCATCGCTATCGGGACGCTGGCCGCCGCTCTGGCGCTCGGCCTCCGCCTCTGGATCCCCGGCCTGTTGATCTGGCTGCTCGGCCATTCGGCAGCCGTGTTCATGGCGCGGTCTGACCCGGATTTCATGGCCGTCGCCAGCCGCTCGACCCGTCACAAGGAGCATCTGCAATGCTGAACCTCAAAGAATATTCCGAAATCCCAAAACTACTGGCCGACTATCTGCCCTGGGCCTGTCTCGTCGCGCCGGGCGTCGTGCTCAACAAGGATGGCAGCTTCCAGACCACGTTCCGCTATCGCGGGCCTGACCTTGAAAGCTCGACGGAAGAAGAACTGGTTTCCGTCATGGCGCGGGTCAACAATGTGTTGCGCCGGTTCGGTTCGGGCTGGGCGCTGTTCTTCGAAGCCCAGCGAGATGAAGTGCATGATTATCCGGAGTGCAGCTTCCCGGACGCGGCCTCCTGGCTCGTCGATCAGGAGCGAGGGTTACAGGCAGAAGAAGCCGGCAGTCGTTTTGAAAGCGCCTATTTCCTGACCCTGCTTTGGCTCCCGCCGGCCGATGCGACCGGCCGCGCGGAAAAGGCCCTCATCGAGCGTGCCGACAGCGAAGACGCAGAAACCTGGCGTCACCGGCTGGAGACGTTCGAGCAGCATGCCGCACGTGTCTTCGACCTGCTGGCGACCTGTCTCGCGGAGATCCATCACCTCAGTGATGACGAGACGCTCACCTATCTCCACTCGACCATTTCGACGAAGCGCCATGCCGTGGTAGCACCGGAGCTGCCGGTCTTCCTCGACGCCGTACTGGCGGACGAGCCCTTTGCCGGAGGGCTCGAGCCCATGATCGGTGACGCGCACCTCCGTATACTGACCATACTGGGATTTCCGGCCTCCACCCTGCCCGGGATTCTCGACGAACTGAACCGGCAGGGATTCTCTTACCGCTGGGCGACACGCTTTATCGCCATGGACAAGGCCGAAGCTGAGAAAGTGCTCGGCAAGAAACGCCGCCACTGGTTCGCCAAGCGCAAATCCATCGGCGCCGTCCTGCGCGAGACAATGTTCAATGAGCAAGCCGCGCTGCTGGACACTGACGCTGACAACAAGGCCGGCGATGCCGATGCCGCCTTGCAGGAGCTTGGCTCAGACCTTGTCTCCTACGGCTATGTCACCACCACCATCACCGTCGCGCATGAAGACCGCCGCGCCGTCGACGAACATATCCGTATCGCCGAGCGCATCATCAATGGCCGCGGCTTCACCGCCATCCGCGAAACGCTCAATGCTGTCGAAGCCTGGCTCGGCTCGCTGCCGGGGCATGCCTATGCCAATGTCCGCCAGCCCATCCTGCACACGCTGAACCTCGCCCATATGGTTCCGCTGTCTGCAGTCTGGGCAGGCCAAGCCGAGAACCAGCACCTTAGCGCACCAGCGCTCATTCAGGCGCAGACCGATGGCACAACGCCTTTCCGCGTGAACCTCCATGTCGGCGATGTCGGTCACACGCTTGTCGTCGGGCCCACTGGCGCGGGCAAGTCCGTGCTGCTCTCCCTCCTCGCCCTGCAATGGAAGCGGTATGAAAATGCCCAGGTCTTCATCTTCGACAAGGGCCGCTCGGCCCGCGCGGCAACCCTCAGCATGGGCGGCGCACATATCGACCTTGGCGGTGAGGACGCCCCAAGCCTCCAGCCGCTGAAAGATATCGATAGTGATGCCGGCGCGAGCTTCGGCGCCGACTGGCTGGCAGGGCTCTGCAGCCATGAAGGCGTTCTGATGACACCGGACCTCAAGGCACGGCTCTGGGAAGGTGTTCAGGCACTCGCCTCTGCACCCGAAGCCGAGCGTACCCTGACCGGTCTCAGCCTGATGCTTCAGGACGAGACGCTCAAATCCGCCCTGCATCCCTTCACCCTGGAAGGCCCGCATGGCCGCCTGCTCGATGGCGATCATGAAACACTGACGCTTGCCGGCACGGTCTGCTTCGAAATGGAAGAGCTGATGCATGTGAAGGGCGCGGCCCTGCCTGTGCTGACCTATCTCTTCCACCGGCTGGAAGCGCGGTTCGATGGACGCCCGACGATGCTCATCCTCGATGAAGCCTGGCTCTTCCTGGACGATCCGCTGTTCGCCGCGCGTATCCGCGAATGGCTCAAAACCCTCCGCAAGAAGAATGTTGCGGTCGTGTTCGCCACCCAATCGCTCGCCGACATTGCAAACAGTTCCATCGCACCCGCCCTGATCGAATCCTGCCCGACACGGATCTTCCTGCCGAATGAGCGCGCGCAGGAGCCGCAATCGAGGGAAACCTATGAACGGTTCGGCCTCAATGCCCGGCAGATCGAGCTAATCAGCCAGGCCACGCCAAAACGGGATTATTACTACCAATCGCCGCTCGGCTGCCGCGTGTTCGAACTGGGACTCGGTCCCATCGCACTCGCCCTCTGCGGTGCGTCCAGCCCGGTCGATCAGGAACGGATCAACCGGACACTTGCGGAAGCCGAACCAGAAGACTTCGCCGAAACTTTCCTCCACGCCAAGGGCCTCGCCTGGGCTGCAGAACTGCTCGCCCGCTGGCCGGGACACGCGCCGGATACCGAGCCGACATTCCCGCCCACCGACATGATCGCCGCTGAATAGGAGCCCTCCATGAAACGCCTTTTGCCCTGCGTCCTGCTTTGCGCGCTGCCGCTGAACACGATGGTGGCACCGCCAGCTTCAGCCCAATGGACGGTCTATGACCCGGCCAATCATGTTCAGAATATCCTCCAAGCCATTCAGGCGGTTGAGGAAGTCACCAACCAGATCGAACAGCTCGCCCATGAAATCGAGATGCTGGAAAACATGGCCCGCGATCTGGAAACCCTGCCCGTCAATGTCGCCGAAGCGATCATCCTCGATCGCATCAGGCGGATCGAGGAACTGATGCGGGAGGCTGAAGGCATCGGCTATGGCGTCGAAGAGGTCGAACGCGAGTACGAAGAAGTCTATCCGGAAACCTATGGCGAGGAACCTCCCCGTCAGGAAGTCCTCGTCGAAGACGCAAGACAACGCTGGCGCCAGTCCCGCACCGCCTATCGCGACACGCTGGTCACAGTGTCAGCGGCGCTGGAAGACAATGAAACCGATGCCGACGCGATCGCCGGCCTGATCGAGACCAGCCAGAACGCCGTTGGCAATCTGCAGGCCGTCCAGGCCGGCAACCAGATCGAAGCGATCCAGACCGAACAGCTCATTCAGATGGAGAGCATGATGGCATCCTACTATCGGGCCGAAGCGCTCGAACGCGCCCGGGAGCTTGCCGAAGCCGAGCGTGGCCGCGCCCGTACCAAGTCCTTCCTGGAAAACTAGGCCGCCCCATGGACGTGATCGATACCTTCCTTGCGACCTTCATTCGCTACATCGACAGCGGGTTCGGCCTGTTGGCGGGTGACGTCGCTTACCTGTCGACCACGCTGATCGCCATCGACATCACGCTGGCGGGTCTCTTCTGGGCGCTGGCACAGAACACGGACGTCATTGCCGGGCTTTTGAAGAAAGTCCTCTATGTCGGCGTCTTCGCCTTTATCATCGGCAATTTCTCCGTCCTTGCGAACATCATCTTTGAGAGCTTCGCCGAGCTGGGCGTGACCGCAGGCGGCGGCGCGATGACGCCCAGCGATCTCCTGCGGCCCGGCTTCATCGCCAGTGTCGGCTTCGATGCCTCCAAGCCCTTGCTTGAAGAAGTTTCTGACATGCTGGGACCGATCAGCTTCTTCCACAACTTCATCATGATTGCTGTCATGCTGATCGCCTGGGCGGTGATCATGGTGGCTTTCTTTGTCCTCGCTGTGCAGCTCTTTATCACCATCCTTGAGTTCAAGCTGACGACTCTGGCCGGGTTCGTGCTCGTCCCCTTCGCACTCTGGAACAAGACCAGCTTCCTAGCCGAGCGTGTGCTCGGAAATGTCATCACCTCCGGCGTCAAGCTCATGGTGCTGGCTGTCATCATCGGCATCGGCTCAACCCTCTTTGCGTCCGTCACCGACGCCTTCCGCACAGGCGCTGATGTCACGCTTGCTCAGGTCATGGGGACCGTGCTGGCTGCAATCGTTTTCTTCTGGATGGGGATCTTCGCACCGGGCGTTGCCAGCGGGCTTATTACCGGCGCCCCACAACTCGGCGCAGGTTCGGCAGCCGGCGCAGCAATGGGTGTCGCCGCCGGAACCTTTGTCGCCGGCATGGGCGGACGCGCGGCGATTGGAGGGGCCTCATCCGCAGTCAAGGCGGGCGCCTCGATGGCCGGGGCAGCGCGCACCTCCTATACGCTCGGCTCGGTCGCCTCCGGCGCGTCCGGCGCTGGCGCTGTGGCCGCCGGTGTTGCTGGTGTCGCGCGCGCAGGCGGAGACGCCATAAGGCGGACCGCCAGCCGCCCGGTGGGTTCTCTCCGTGAAGCATACCGGCGTGGAAGCCAGGGCGCCTGGACGGCCACTGGCGGCTCACCCGTCGGCGGCGGCAGCGAGACTTCTTCGACGGGCGAGCCCGGTTGGGCGCGGCGGATGCAGACCCAGCAGCGAATGAGCCATGCCGGCCAGGTCGCCGCTCATTCCCTGCGCGATGGCGACCGCGGTTCTTCCGGCGCAGCCCCCAGCCTTCAAGACAAGGACGAATAAATGTTCAAACGATCTTCCACTTCTTATGGGCAAAGCCCGTTCCCTGAAACGCCTTACCAGAAGGCGGGGCAGGTCTGGGACGAGCGCATCGGTTCCGCCCGCGTGCAGGCAAAAAACTGGCGGCTGATGGCGATTGGCTGTCTGACCCTCTGCTTCGTTACCTCCGGTGCGCTAGTCTGGCGGAGCCTGCAATCCACTGTCACGCCCTATGTGGTCGAAGTCGATGAGACAGGCGCCGCCCGCGCCGTCGCTCCAGCCACAGAGCGCTATGTCGCGAGCGATGCGCAGATCGCCCATCACCTGGCCAATTTCATTTCCCATGTGCGTGGGCTGAGCGTCGATCCGGTTGTCGTGCGCGAGAACTGGTTGCGCGCCTATGACTTTGTGACGGATAGGGCCGCAACCACGCTCAGCGAATACGCCCAGACCAATGACCCCTTCGCTGACGTCGGGCGCAAATCGCGCACCGTGGATGTGGTCAGCGTGGTGCGTGTTTCCGATGACAGCTTCCAGGCTCGCTGGATCGAGAAGACCTATGAAAATGGCGCCCTGATGAAGGCCCAGCGCTTTACCGGGCTCTTCTCCATCGTGACGCAACCGCCACGTGATGCCGCGACGCTGCGCGCCAATCCCCTCGGCCTTTACATCCACTCACTCAACTGGGGCGAAGACCTCGTGACAGGAGACGAATAATGATCCGCTTTATCCTTGCAGGCTCCGCCCTGGCGCTCACCACGGCCTGCGCCACCACCACAGAGCTTCAGCCTTTCGACGAGGCTGCCTTCGTCGCCGCTGTCCCCCTCGCGGATGAACCGGACCGGCCGGTCGAGATCGTCGAAACCGCCATTGCGCTGCCGCTCCCCGGTCAGATGAAACCGATCGAAACCAGCCTTGAAGCGCCAAGTGTTTCACCAAGGCAAGCCATCCGCGAGGGCCGCGAACACGCCCTGATCGAACCCTCGGTTGATGGATATGTGAATGCGATCCAGATCTATCCCTACACGGAAGGCGCGCTCTACCGGCTCTATGCCAGCCCCGGTCAGGTCAGCGATATCGCGCTTCAACCGGGCGAGGAGTTGGTCTCGGTCTCGGCCGGCGACACGGTGCGCTGGGTTGTTGGAGATACCGTCTCCGGCTCTGGCCCGACCGCCCGCGCGCATGTGCTGGTCAAGCCGATCAGCGCCGGCATCCGCACCAATCTCATGATCGCCACGGACCGGCGCACCTATCATCTGGAACTGGAAAGCGTGGATGGCGGCTATATGGCTGCGCTCTCCTGGCGCTATCCGGCCGATGAGCTGGCTGAACTGACCGCGCGCAATGGCCGGGCCATCGCAAGGGGAGCAGGCTCGATCGAACGCGGACTGGTGCTGGAAGGGCTGAATTTCGACTACCGTTTGAGCGGCGATGATCCGGACTGGAAACCAATCCGCGTTTTCGATGATGGGCGCCAAGTCTATATCCAGATGCCAGCAAATATTGCCACGACCGACATGCCGCCGCTCTTTGTCCTGGGCGAGGATGGCGATGCAGAACTCGTCAATTACCGCGTCCGCGGCAGCTACTATGTTGTCGACCGCCTCTTCCGCGCGGCTGAGCTGCGCCTCGGCGAGAGGAACCAGACCGTTGTGCGCATTGCCCGCACGCAGCGCCGGACCGGGCTTGCGGCCCTTTTCGGGGGCTGAGCATGAGCGAGCCCATTCCCTTCGATGAACATGCCGAGCGGCTGAAGATCCGCTCAAACCCGAAACCCGTCACACGGATCAACCGCAAGGTTTTGATGGTCGGTGCAGGGCTTGGCGTACTGGCGCTGTTTGCCGCCGCCAGCATCGCGCTGAAGCCGCCAACCGCGGCCGGCCCGCCCGGACAGGAACTCTACAACACGACCAATACCCGCAAACCGGATGGGCTCTCCACCTTGCCAGCCAGCTATGGCGAACTGGCGCAGGTCGAGGACCGAATTGCCCGGCTCGGCCCGCCGCTCTCAGGCGATCTCGGTTCGACCATGCTGGCGGCCGAACGCGAGCTTGGCATTGAGCCGGAATATGTCACAAGGTTCGAGGATGATTTCCGGCCCAACCCGGCCGACGAGGCCGCGCGCGCCCGGCGCATGCGGGACGCCGCGATGGCAGAGGAAGCCGCCCGTGCGCCGGTCTTCTTCCGCCTGCAATCGGAAACCGGAGACGCGGCCCTGGCCCAGCGCGGAGACGCGCGCTCACGGTCCGGTACGGATCTCACCTCCGAACTGCTGGCTCTCACCGCAATGCCGCAAGGCATACCGTCAGCCTTCGGAGCTGCCGATCCCAATCTTCAGAACCGCAAGCTCGCCTTTACCGGTGAACCCGCCGCCGCCGACATCTATAATGAGTATGGCGTCCAGGATGCCGTCTCGCCCTATCAGGTCATGGCAGGCACGCTGATCCCGGCTTCCCTCGTCACCGGCATCAACTCCGACCTGCCGGGCGCCATCGTCGCCCAGGTCACTCAGCCCGTCTATGACACGGTGACGGGCGCCTATCTTCTAATCCCGCAAGGCTCGCGCCTGATCGGGCGCTACCAGTCTGAAGTTTCTTTCGGGCAGGACCGGGCGCTGGTCACATGGGACCGGATCATTTTTCCGGACGGGTCTTCGATCGTCATCTCAGCGCCGGGCGCCGATGCACAAGGTTATTCCGGTCTGTCTGACCGCACTGACCATCACTGGGACCGCGTCTTCGCCGCAGCTGGGCTTGCGACCATTCTGGGGATTGGCGCGGAACTCGGTTCAGATGGCGACGGCGATATCGAACGCGCCATCCGTCGCGGCACCACCGATACGATCAACGAGGCCGGCCAACGTGTCGTCGACCGCAATCTCGGCATCCAGCCGACCATCCGTGTCCGTCCCGGCTGGCCCGTGCGCGTAGTGGTGACGCGCGACCTCATTCTCCGGCCTCACTGAACAGGAACGCACCCAATGCCTCTCCGCCTTGAACAATTGCCCGACCGAACACCGGTGCGCATGAACCTGTCAGTTGATCCGGACCTTGCGAGCGCGCTCAGCGACTATGCCGAAATCTACCGTCAAACCTATGGCGTGGAGGAAAAGCCCGAAGCGCTGATCCCCGCCATGCTCGAAAGCTTTCTCGGCTCAGATGCCGGGTTCAAACGGGCACGAAAAGCCCTCCAAGCCAGCACGAAAGGATAAAGCAGACATGGCACAGATTGGATCATTCACACTGAATGATGGGAAATACACCGGAACCATCCGGACCATGACCATCAATGTCAAAGCCCAGCTTGTTCCCAACAAGACCAAAGCCAGCGACGAGGCGCCTGATTACCGGCTCTATGCCGGCGGGGCGGAATTGGGAGCCGCCTGGCGGCAGGAAAGCAAGGATGGCGAAACGCCTTATCTTGCGGTCAAGCTGGACGATCCGAGTTTTGCAGCGCCGATACGGGCGGCGTTTTTCGAGAATGCTGAAGACGGCACAGGCGTCATGGTGTGGAAACGCTAGTACCTGCGCGTTTCGGTATATACCGATTTCGAGATGAAATGCTTGAGGGTTTATGCGCGGCACGGTATATACTGAAACAAGCATGAACCAGAAACTCGAACCCCACTATGGCGCTGGCGTCGATGGAGCCAAATTCTGGCCCCGGCCCAAACTGACCAAAAAAAACGCTACGAACGCTGAAAAGCGGCGGCAGCATTGCCCTGTTTGGCCCGCGTCGAACTGGCAAATCCTCGGTGATGAAGGAGACCAAGCGTCTTCTCTCCGAAGACAACAAATTTCACGTGATTGAACTCAACCTGGAAGGTCGCGTGAGCATGACGGCCTTCGTCACACGCCTATTAAAGCAACTGCCTGAACAGACGGGTAAATCACTCCTCCAGCGCTGGACCCAACTTCCCTTCTTACCGGAAGCTCTCACAGAAGCGATAAAGCGCTTCAGCGACGGCAAAGCCGGCGGCGGCAAAGCGGATGATTCGCTGTTTATGGAATTCTGGGCTCAACTGGCTGAGGCGGTCGAGAAACAAGTTCTTGAGTCCGACAAGACGATTGTCTTCTTCTTCGATGAACTACCCTATTTTTGCGACAATCAAATTGAGGCCGGCGTAACGCCGGACACAATAGATACATTCCTGGCGACGCTTCGCCGGTGGCGGCAAGCTGGCATCCCCATGGCTATTGCTGGCTCGATCGGGATCCGAGAAATTGCACGCCAGCATGGGCTGGAAATGGATCACCTCAATGATCTCGTCAGCGTGACGATCCCACCTTTGGAAGACGACGACGCAAAGGACATGCTCCGGGCGCTTGCAGCAGGTTTTGAACTGGACTGGTGGAGCGACGAATTGGCTGATGCGGTAATCGCCACAACAGCCGATACGTTTCCGAGCTTTCTGCAACGCGCAATGATCGAGATTGAAAGCGAGGACGCACGAACGCCTGAAGCCGTCGCGGCCGCGCTAAAAGGCACATACCGACGCGAGTTCGAGATCAGTTTCTTTGAGCAATTCTCGAAGCGACTGAAACACTACGGTGATGAAGAGCCCACCGCGCGCAAAATCCTCTCAACACTGGCCGCTCGAAACCCATGCGATGTCGGCGCTCTGGCAGAAGCGGCAAAGGAAACAGGCATGGATGACGACGCAATTCAGAATCTTCTGATCGCGCTCGAACAGGACGCCTTTATCGCGACCGATCCAGAAACACGTGAGGCTGTATTCGCATACAAAGTTGTAGAGACATGGTGGCGTTCCAGACCATGAGCCTCATCCCGCCCGCTGAAGGCGCCCGCAACCGACTGGCCCGGCTTGTGGACCGAGCCTTGGCATATGTCCGCAGCAACATCACTGCAGAGCGCCCGCCACTACAACATGTGCTCATCACAGGCGTCCCCGGCAGTGGAAAGACTGTTGCGCTCCAACTCATTGCAGAACGAGCAAACCGGCTGCGAACCGGGCATGTCGTTGTTACGACGATCTCAGAAATCGAAAGCCAAACGATAGCGCCGGAAACGCTTATCGAGAAGATCCGCGCAAGCCTCGAAACACCGCGGGATCAAGACAGAGATCTGCCGCTAGCCGTCGATTGGGGAGGCGGTACCGACAAGCGATGGGTCGCTGAAAAAGACCTGCTGGACCGCTCGCTACAGGCAGTTCCGGAGAAAACACTTTGTCTGGTTCTGATCGATGGTCTCGATCTGCTTATGAATGCAGGACTCTCAAGTGCTGCAGCGCAATCCCGGCTCCGTGACCTCATGCAAGAGCATGCTCAGATCATGATCGTGGCGACCGCGCGATCGCAGGAAACCCAGTCACGACCGGAACGGCGGATATTTCAGGCTTTCGCGCCATTGCGGCTACCGGTCATTGATGCGTCCGCAATTATGCTGGAACTTGAAGGTGCGACCGAAAACGTCAGACTGAATGCAGCTGCTGCCGCACATGCCTTCGAAGACCGGCCTGAACACACCTGGACTTTTGCCAAACTCGCAAGCCTTTCTCCAGATGCCAGCGCATCCGACGTCTACGAATTACTCATTGATATCGAGCTCGAACGGCTATTGGCTAACTTAAGAGAGCTGCCAATCCGCGCACGCCGCCTGTTCCACGCAATCGCTCTTTCCGATAGACCGTCGCGTCCAACGGATTTGGCGACCATCCTGGAGACAGAAAGCTCTGATCTGGGGCAGCCTACGAAGATCCTTCGTGAACGCTTTCTGATTGATGTGCACGCGAAGAGCTCTACTCGAAAGCGTTACTATCTCATCGTCGACCGGCTCTTGGCGAACCTCTATCGGCGGTCGGCTGGACGAGAAAGATACTGTTTGGGTGATCTCATACAACTTCGGCGAACCGGCCTGGGACTCGAGTTCACCGAAGCTGGCCGTTTGGAAAAAGCGGCAATCACGACACTTTTGGACCAATGGGCGAGCGAGACCCGACCTAAGCGCTTCCAATCAATTGCAACCCATATCGCAGCAGAAACACGCCGAGACCCAAATGCTCTGGTTGCGGCAATGCTCTGCGATCATGAACGCTACCATGAACTCGTGAAAGACTTTGCTGAACTCATACCATCTGAGTTTCCGACGCTCCGGTCTCTGCTCCGCGATTTAGATGCAGTCAGAGACGAGAACGACAATGCGCCCATGATGGCCTATGACCACGAGCGTTGCCTGAGTTTTTTCTCCATGATTGGCTCTACCAACACCCTGAACTGAACCCCAAAAAAGTTATCCACAGGAATTTGGCACCTTCCCCCAAGCTCCCGATTCTTCCGTTTTTCGTGTAACCCATGTGTAACCCAGCCGAATCTTTGGAGCAAAGCGCAAAAGAAAAGCCCTCAAAATCCACAAGGATTTCAAGGGCTTATTTGGGTGCGGGAGTAGGATTTGAACCTACGACCTTCAGGTTATGAGCCTGACGAGCTACCGGGCTGCTCCATCCCGCGTCACGGGCTTGCAACGCTGTGTGCGAAGCAAGAGCCGGATATAGCTGTGCCGCCCCAGCAGCGCAAGGCCAACCTCCACGCAATTCTGTCTTTTTACGGTAAATCTGCAGCTGTCTCTTTAATCAGCCAATCCACGACCGCCTTGAGTGCCTCTTTTTCATCTGCGCCGCCCGCCTTGGCCTCGGCAAAAATGCTGAGTTGATTGCAGGCGCTGGTGCCGCGATCGAGAATGGTGCGCGCGTGCTGGACCTCGGCAAAGCAGCCGAGCGCACGGGCCTCTTCCTCGAGTGTCCCGATCAGTTCTTCGATCAGGACCGGGTAAGCGATCTGTTCGCCGCGGCTGAGATCGATCAGGCCGCGCGTCACGCCATAACGCTGCGCCCGCCAGCGATTCTCGTCCATCAACATGCGGGGATAGATACGCCAACGCTGATTGCGCTGGCGCAAGCGAATGAGCATGCGCAGGATGCTTTGATAGAGGGCCGCGATGCAGATCGCGTCTTCCAGGCGCGTACAGACATCGGTGATGCGCATTTCCAGCGTCGGGAAGCGGGCGCTGGGACGCAGGTCCCACCAGATCTTCGAACTGTCCTCCAGCGCGCCCGCCTTGATCATCCGCTCGACCATGCGTTCATATTCGGAATAGCTCTCGAACCGATCCGGCATGCCGGTGCGCGGCATCGAATCGAAGATCCCCAGACGCGCGCATTTCATCCCCATTTCATGGCCGACCCAGAACGGCGACGAGGTCGACAATGCCAATAGGTGCGGCAGGAAATAGCGCGCCTGGTTCATCAGATCGATGCGCGTGTCGGGATCCTCAATGCCGGCATGAACATGCATGCCGCAGATCAGCATCCGGCGGATGATACCCTGAAGATCCTGGTCAAGCAGATGATAGCGTGGCGCGTCCGTGTGCTTTTGCGTTTCCCAGTCACCAAATGGGTGGGTGGAGGCCGCCATGAGCCGCATGCCGCAGCGCTCAGCATTGCGGATAAGCGTCTTGCGCAGCGCCGTGAGATGCGTGCGCACCTCACCGATATTGGCGCAGACGGGCGTCCCGATCTCGACCTGGCAGCGCAGGAATTCCGGCGTCACCCGCTCGCCGAGTTCCTCGCGGCACGAATCCATGAATTCCGGCGGTGGCTCAACCACGAGGTCGCGGGTGTCTGGATCGACCAGCAGGTATTCTTCTTCGACACCGAGCGTCAGCGATGGGATCATGGCACAGCAGCTCCTCTGTTCGGGATCTGCGATGCCAGTCTATGTCGGCAGCAATGATCTCAGAGCAGGCCCCAATTTCCCAGCCATGCGATCCACGTCCTGATCATTGGATATCAGGTCCTGGCGAACTTCAAGGGTAATGTGGCGCAAGCCGCGCGGACCGACATGACGATCGACCGAATAATTGAACACGCGCGCATCATAGGGCTGGTTGTCGCCGACGACATAATCCGTGGTGTCGGCGAGCGCGGCCATGAACTGGCGCGCGCTGGCTTCGTCCTCGCGCCACAGCAGGCCCATGTGCCAGGGACGCACTTGCGCATCGCCGATCAGGCGCGGCGTGAAGGAATGCACGGACAGGATCAGCGGATCTTCATGGTCGCGGCAGACCTGGTCGAGGGCCAGTTCCAATTGCTCGTGATAAGGCTGGTGATAGGTTTCGATCCGGCGATGTCGCTCAGCCGCATCCAGCGCCTGGTTGCCGGGAATCGGAATCCGGTCGGCTTCGCTGGGGACAAGGTCGACCTTGTCGAGCGAGCGATTGGGATCGATCAACAGGCGCGAAAACTGGCAGAACAGCGCCTTGGTCTGCAACCGCCTGGCCAGCGCCAGGCCGAGGGCACCGGCACCGATATCCCAGCCGATATGAGTCGCCAGGACGTCTTGCGGCAGGCCGAGATCATCATAGGCGGGCGGGATGGCATTGCTGGCATGATCGACGAACACGAAAATCGGTGCGTCGCCGCCATCAAACCGTTTTGATACTGGAAACTCAGTCATCACAGAGCCATAGGCCAAGCGACTTGAAATGGGGAGCGCCCAGAACAGCGCAGGCCGGCAATTTCTGCACCCGGATTTCAAGCACAAAAAAAGCCCGGCAGAGCCGGGCTTCGTTTGTCTCACCAGCGCGCTGGCAAGTTTGTTCAGGAAGATGTCTGTTTTGCTTCGCTAGCTTTGGCTGACCCGGCAGCGACTTACTCTCCCGCGCCTTAAGACGCAGTACCATCAGCGCTAGGGGACTTAACGGCCGAGTTCGGGATGGGATCGGGTGGGGAACCCCCGCCATAACCACCGGGTCGGCGAAAGCTAGCAAAGAAAGAAACCAAAATGACCGCAGATTTTGTTGTTAAATGTTCTGAGGTGTTTCTGATCTTTTGCCGTGTGAGGCGTTCACCACCACACACAAGTTTCTAAAGATCAAGCCAATCGAGCAATTAGTACCAGTAAGCTCCACGCCTCGCAGCGCTTCCACACCTGGCCTATCGACGTCCTAGTCTAGAACGGCTCTCAAGGGAAACCTGGTTTTGAGGTGGGTTTCCCGCTTAGATGCATTCAGCGGTTATCCCGTCCATACATAGCTACCCTGCAATGCGGCTGGCGCCACAACAGGTCCACCAGAGGTATGTCCATCCCGGTCCTCTCGTACTAAGGACAGATCCTCTCAAGTTTCCAACACCCACGGCAGATAGGGACCAAACTGTCTCACGACGTTCTGAACCCAGCTCACGTACCACTTTAATCGGCGAACAGCCGAACCCTTGGGACCTGCTTCAGCCCCAGGATGTGATGAGCCGACATCGAGGTGCCAAACGATGCCGTCGATATGGACTCTTGGGCATCATCAGCCTGTTATCCCCGGAGTACCTTTTATCCGTTGAGCGATGGCCCTTCCACTCGGGACCACCGGATCACTATGACCGACTTTCGTCTCTGCTCGGTCCGTCGACCTCACAGTCAGGCAAGCTTATGCCATTGCACTCAACAGCCGATGTCCGACCGGCTTGAGCTTACCATCGCGCGCCTCCGTTACTCTTTAGGAGGCGACCGCCCCAGTCAAACTGCCCGCCAGGCTGGGTCCCGGTCCCATCCAGGGACGCGGTTAGACAACGAAAAGAATAAGGGTGGTATTTCAAGGATGGCTCCACAACGACTGGCGCCGCTGCTTCAAAGCCTCCCACCTATCCTACACATACTATTTCCGGTGCCACAGCCAAGCTGCAGTAAAGGTTCACGGGGTCTTTCCGTCTGACCGCGGGTACCCCGCATCTTCACGGGGACTTCAATTTCGCTGAGTCGATGCTGGAGACAGTGGGGAAGTCGTTACGCCATTCGTGCAGGTCGGAACTTACCCGACAAGGAATTTCGCTACCTTAGGACCGTTATAGTTACGGCCGCCGTTCACCGGGGCTTCAATTCGACGCTCTCACATCTCCTTTTAACCTTCCGGCACCGGGCAGGCGTCAGACCCTATACGTCGCCTTGCGGCTTCGCAGAGCCCTGTGTTTTTGATAAACAGTCGCAACCCCCTGGTCTGTGCCCCTCAGTTCTGGTTGCCCAGAGTGAGGCCTCCTTCTCCCGAAGTTACGGAGGTAATTTGCCGAGTTCCTTCAGCATCGTTCTCTCAAGCGCCTTGGTATTCTCTACCTATCCACCTGTGTCGGTTTAGGGTACGGTCTATACGGGAGGGCTATTTCCAGGGACTTCCAGGCCGCCATCCCAATCCGATAAGGGATGACAACTTTCGAAATCCGTCACACACTCCCAGGCCCACGAATATTAACGTGGTTCCCATCGGCTACGCCTTTCGGCCTCGCCTTAGGGGCCGGCTAACCCTGCGCAGATTAGCTTTACGCAGGAACCCTTGGATTTTCGGCGAGCGGGTCTCTCACCCGCTTTGTCGCTACTCATGTCAGCATTCTCACTTCCGATACCTCCAGCACACCTCACAGTGCACCTTCGCAGGCTTACGGAACGCTCCGCTACCGCTCTTACGAGCCCACAATTTCGGTAAATGGCTTTAGCCCCGTTACATTTTCGGCGCAGGATCGCTTGATGAGTGAGCTGTTACGCTTTCTTTAAAGGATGGCTGCTTCTAAGCCAACCTCCTCATTGTCAAAGCAATCCCACATCCTTTCACACTTAGCCATTATTTGGGGACCTTAATTGGTGGTCAGGGTTGTTTCCCTCTCCACGACGGACGTTAGCACCCGCCGTGTGTCTGCCAGATAGTACTTCTCGGTATTCGGAGTTTGATAAGGTTTGGTAATCCGGTGAGGACCCCTAGCCCAGTCAGTGCTCTACCCCCGAGAGTATTCATCTGACGCTCTACCTAAATAGATTTCGCGGAGAACCAGCTATCAGCAAGTTTGATTGGCCTTTCACCCCTAGGCACAGGTCATCCGAGAGCTTTTCAACGCTCAACGGTTCGGGCCTCCAGTGCATGTTACTGCACCTTCACCCTGCCCATACCTAGATCACTTGCCTTCGGGTCTAATGCTACGTACTCGGTCGCCCTATTCAGACTCGCTTTCGCTACGCCTACACCTAACGGTTTAAGCTCGCACGCAACACTAAGTCGCTGACCCATTATACAAAAGGTACGAGGTCACTCCGAAGAGCTCCCTCAGCTTGTAAGCATCCGGTTTCAGGTACTGTTTCACTCCCCTCATCGGGGTACTTTTCATCTTTCCCTCACGGTACTGGTTCACTATCGGTCGGTAAGGAGTACTTAGGCTTGGAGGGTGGTCCCCCCATGTTCAGACAGGATTTCACGTGTCCCGCCCTACTCGAAAAGGTCTTCATTTTACAGCTACGGGGCTATCACCCACTATGGCGCAACTTTCCAGATGCTTTGCTTTATTTCAGACCAGGCCTGGTCCCCGTTCGCTCGCCGCTACTAAGGGAGTCTCAATTGATGTCCTTTCCTCCGGGTACTTAGATGTTTCAATTCCCCGGGTTAGCTTAATAACACCTATGTATTCAGTGTATTATATCTCTCTATTGAAATGTATGACCAAGACCCAATCGAAATTGGATAATAGTCAAACATCTCGGAGATGGGTTTCCCCATTCGGAAATCACGGGATCAAAGGGTGCTCTCGCCTCCCCCGTGCTTATCGCAGAGTGCCACGTCCTTCATCGCCTCTTACCGCCAAGACATCCCCCGGATGCCCTTTTGACGCTTGATCTCATAATAGAAACTCATGTGCAGAGGTGAACGCCCCGTACAAGACGGCGCGATCACCCAAACATGGGTTTCTGATCAGACATTGTTGGTTTCTTTAACAGACTGACCCTTTATGACAGGCTCACCTCGTTACTCCATCCGGTTAGTGAGGAGCTTGCTGTCGATGAACAGCGAGGCGGATCAATCTTCCCTTACGTTTACAAACATCCCGGAGACAGGCTCCGGAAACTTAGACACTTCTTTCATTCGCAATGCGGTTTTGACGCTAACCAACCACCAAGGAAATGGTGGAGCCTAGCGGGATCGAACCGCTGACCTCCTGAATGCAAATCAGGCGCTCTCCCAGCTGAGCTAAGGCCCCGAAAAGGGTGGTGGGCCGAGGAGGACTTGAACCTCCGACCTCACGCTTATCAGGCGTGCGCTCTAACCGCCTGAGCTACCGGCCCCAATTATAGGTTGCCCGGTAGCACCAGGCTATGTCTCTGCCAACCGGCTAGAGACAGCGAATGAAGGAAGAGAAACGAAGACGGCACAAACAACCGCATAGTTTTTGCTGGTCAAAGCCAGCTGTCTTTGAACGTTGCCATAGAGCGTGAGCCCAAATGACGAACATCCTTAGAAAGGAGGTGATCCAGCCGCAGGTTCCCCTACGGCTACCTTGTTACGACTTCACCCCAGTCGCTGAACCTACCGTGGCTTGCTGCCTCCGAAGTTAGCTCACAATCTTCGGGTAGATCCAACTCCCATGGTGTGACGGGCGGTGTGTACAAGGCCCGGGAACGTATTCACCGTGGCATGCTGATCCACGATTACTAGCGATTCCAACTTCATGCCGGCGAGTTGCAGCCGACAATCCGAACTGAGACAGCTTTTGGGGATTATCCCATTGTCACTGCCATTGTAGCACGTGTGTAGCCCTACGCGTAAGGGCCATGAGGACTTGACGTCATCCCCGCCTTCCTCCGGCTTAGCACCGGCAGTTTCCCTAGAGTGCCCACCCAAACGTGATGGCAACTAAGGATGAGGGTTGCGCTCGTTGCGGGACTTAACCCAACATCTCACGACACGAGCTGACGACAGCCATGCAGCACCTGTGCACCGGCCCCGAAGGGAGAGATCCATCTCTGGAAATCGTCCGGGCATGTCAAGCGTAGGTAAGGTTCTGCGCGTTGCTTCGAATTAAACCACATGCTCCACCGCTTGTGCGGGCCCCCGTCAATTTCTTTGAGTTTTAACCTTGCGGCCGTACTCCCCAGGCGGAGTGCTTAATGCGTTAGCTGCGTCACCTACAGGCATGCCTGCAGACAACTAGCACTCATCGTTTACGGTGTGGACTACCAGGGTATCTAATCCTGTTTGCTCCCCACACTTTCGCACCTCAGCGTCAGTATCAGTCCAGTTAGCCGCCTTCGCCACTGGTGTTCCACCGAATATCTACGAATTTCACCTCTACACTCGGTATTCCGCTAACCTCTCCTGATCTCTAGACTCCCAGTTTCAAATGCAGTTCCGAGGTTGAGCCTCGGGATTTCACATCTGACTTAAAAGTCCGCCTACGTGCGCTTTACGCCCAGTAATTCCGAACAACGCTAGCCCCCTTCGTATTACCGCGGCTGCTGGCACGAAGTTAGCCGGGGCTTCTTTACCAGGTACTGTCATTATCATCCCTGGCGAAAGAATTTTACAACCCTAAGGCCTTCATCATTCACGCGGCATGGCTGCATCAGGCTTGCGCCCATTGTGCAATATTCCCCACTGCTGCCTCCCGTAGGAGTCTGGGCCGTGTCTCAGTCCCAGTGTGGCTGATCATCCTCTCAGACCAGCTATAGATCGTCGCCTTGGTGAGCCTTTACCTCACCAACTAGCTAATCTAACGCGGACCGATCTTTCACCGATAAATCTTTCCCCCGGAGGGCGTATACGGTATTACCTTTCGTTTCCAAAAGCTATTCCGTAGTGAAAGGCACGTTTCCACGCGTTACTCACCCGTCTGCCACTATATCGTTCGACTTGCATGTGTTAAGCCTGCCGCCAGCGTTCGTTCTGAGCCAGAATCAAACTCTCAGGTTGAGAATTGACCTGACGAATAATCCCATAATGACCGAGGAAAATCGGTCGGGATCGCTTGCATAAAGCATTTTACGTTTTGACGAGAAACCCTTGCACAAATCACTATCGACCGAAGCCGATATTTTTTGTGAAGGTATTTCTATTTTGAAACGCAAATCGTCATAGTCATATGTGGTCCTAAAAGGACCGCAAGTCGCCTATGCCGCCTGCGTTTCTCTTCCTAATTCCTGCGATGTCAAACAGCTGGGCCGGAGCCCGTTTCGGCGTCCGGAGCGTGGCGCCCCGTCGACCGGAAGTGGCGGCTTATACAGCCGCCGAATTTTGCGTCAACACCTTTTTTTCGACTTTCTGCAGAGCAATTTCAGCGAACCGAAAAACCTCTGATTTTGAGCCGAAAAGTCACCCTGAGCCGTTTGACCGGCCCCGCTTGGTGAGGCATTTCCGTGAAGCCGCGGTCTCTACAGACCCGCCTTCACCCCGTCAACACCGTTTTTCACCAAAACTGCAGAAAGGTTGCATTTACAACTTTCTTGCTTTTTTGGCGAAGCAAAACCCGTTGAGCCGTTTGACCGGCCCCACAAATTTGAGGCATTCACGAAGCAAGCCCCCATATAGAATCTGTTCGGGGGCTTTGGCAAGCAAAAAATTCGCCTGTTACGCACATTTTTGCAGGCGGAAAATTAACCTTTTGAAGAGGTTTGAATCCGGCCCTTAGCCACTGCGAATATAGGCTTCCATGGCTTCAGCTTCGGCCAGCACAGAATCGATCTTGTACTTCACTAAGTCGCCAATCGAGATAATCCCAATAAGCTTGCCATTCTCGACCACAGGCAGGTGACGGATCCGGCGATCGGTCATGCGTCCGAGGCAAGTATCGACATCCTCGGCCGGATCGGCCGTGATCACGCCGCGGGTCATTGCCTGGGCGACCGTCATGTCGACCGTCTTGCCACCATTGCGCGCAAACCGCCGCACAATATCGCGTTCCGACAACACGCCGCACAGTTCGCCATTGTCATCGACTGCCACGATCGCACCGATTCTCTTCTGATCCAGCATCTTGGCGGCATCCAACAAGGTGATCTTGTCGGAAATCGTCTCCACTGTGTTGCCCTTGTCTTTGAGAATCGTGTCGATCAGCATTGGCCACCTCCAGGTTATTGATGTCTGCTTGCGAGCCAGCATAGCACAGGAATCAGCATTTTTGCGAACTCCCGCGATTTTGTTCGAATTCGGAACCGGTGGCGTTCTGCCTGGCGAATCGTCGCGCATTTTGCGCGCGCGATACTCGCCTGTCAGGCGAAACCTGAATGGTCTCTCCCTTAATATGGCATGCGCGTTGCACCTGGATGCTCGGATTTGGAAGAATCGGGGAAACTGGATCATGAAAACACTGAAACACACGAGATCGATTTGCATCGGCGGACTGAGCCTGCTGGCTGCCGGGTCCCTGATCGCGGCGGCGCTGCCAGCCGGCGCCCATGAATCAGGTGCCACGATCCACCTATTGCCTGCGGACTCTTTCATTTCGGCCATGAACACCCATCCGGCGCCATTTGAAGCCCGGATCGACCTGGTGTTTCGAACCACCTGATTCCCGCGAAACGCTGACCGCGTCCTTCGCGGTGCATGATTGATTGAACCCACTTCGGCAGAGGTGGGTTTTTTCATGCCTGGCGCATTGCATTTTTCGCGCGTCCCAATAGGGGTCTGACTTAGACGCGCAGCATCGAGGCAAACGATGCGCCGGGAACGAGTTCGAGTATGACCCATATTCTGATCAATGATGGCTCTCGCCATATTTACTCAACCGGATACGGCAACCTGTCGCGCGCGATCATCACGTCGCTTGACGCGCACACCTCAGCCGACCTGTCCTTGCGCTATCGCAAGGGGGATGTGCCGGACGAAATCCGGGAAAAGGCGGTGCTCGATCGAATCCCCGTCTGGGAACCGGGCGACGATTTTGATTGCATCCTGCGCGTCTCGCATCCGCCAGACACGCCCATTCACGGCAAGAAGCCGCTGATCTTCTATACGCAAAACGCCCTTGGCGAACTGATTCCTGAATGGTTGCTGGGGCTGAAGAACGCGCGCGGTATTGTTGTGCCGAGCGAATTTGATGCTGACGTGTTCAGACGACACTTTCCGAACGTCTATGTCTGTCATCAATATGTCGACGAGCACCTGTTCAAGAATCGCGCCCACTATCGCAAAGACGGCCCGGACGAGTTCAGCTTCCTGTTTGTCGGCTCGTACGGATACCGCAAGGGCGTCGACTTGTTATTAGAGGCCTTCGCCAAGGCGTTCGACAATGGCCAGAAGGTCAGCTTGACCCTGCATTGTTTTACCGGACTGGAGCAGAGCGCGATCAATGACCTGGTCGCGCGCGCCCGGGCGCTGCCGGACAATGTCAGGCTGAACGTGTTCAGCGGAACCGTCGCCCCGGCCTGGATGGCGCGTCTTTACAACAATCATGACTGCATCGTCAGTTTCTCACGCGGCGAAGGCTGGTGCATGCCCTTGCATGAAGCCTTGTTGTGCGAAAAACCGATCATCGCACCGAACTCTACCTCCATGGGCGAATGCCTGCCGGATCAGGGGGTGATCAAGGTCGAAACGGAGGCCAAGCTGATTTCCGACATTACCGAGCCGTTCGGCATGAGCGTGAAAAAGCGCTATGGTGTGCCAGGCAATACAGTGTTCGAAGTCGATCCGGATGCCGCCATCGCAGCGCTGCGCGAGATGTACGAAAATCACGAATCCTATGCGCGCGACACCAAACAAGGGCGCGCCTTCATCACCCAGACCTATTCCAAACCGTCGATGGCCAAGAAAATCATGGCCGCCGTCGATGATGTCATGGATAAGTTTGCGAGCGAATAAGCGAGGACAGGCATGGCTTCCAAGCGAGACAAAGTACGCCGCACACTGATGCACGGACGCACGTGGCGATACTTGCGTTACATTCACTTGCGCGATGCCTTGTTGAAAATCGGCGACGACATCGAATCGGTCGGCGTCGTCGGTGCGGGTCACGGGTACAGTGAGATCGCACTCGCAATCGAGTTCCCGCACATTCAATTCACGCTCACCGACATCATCGACACCGGGTACCCGAATTATCACAAGGCGATGGACATTTGCTGGAAATGGGGACTCGAAAATGTTCGGTTCAGCGTCTGGAATGTCCTCGAGCCAACAGATCGGCGGTTCGATCTGGTCTGCTCGACGGAAGTGCTCGAGCATATCGAGGATGCCGCCGGCGCCGCCGCGAAGATGCGCGAAGCCGCTCTGAAATATGTCTATTGCCTGGTGCCGTTTTCCGACAAGGAAACCAACGCCAACCCGGTGCGTCGCAAGCGGGCGCTCGAAACCCATGGTCACTTTGTCTATGGTTATGACGCCGAAGAGCTGGAAGCTCTGTTCCCGAACCCTGAATTCATCAAAGGCGCCTATTTTGACGATGCGGGGCAGTTGCTGCGCAAGAAACTGATGGATTTGACTCCGGCAGAAATTGACGAACAATTGCCGGACCTCATCGCATTCGCGGAAACCGATCTACAAGACCGTATCCCGGAATTCCCGCGCGAGGGTCAGGGCATCAAGATCCTGTCGAAGGCTTGACGCACTGAGCTCGCATATATGCGCAGCGATGCCGCCCCAGCCTATTTCAGAATAAACGTCACCTTCATGACGACGCGATATTCTTTGATTTCGCCCTTATCGAGCACGATCGACTGATCCTTCACCCATGCGCCTTCGACATTTTTGAGTGTCTTGTTGGCGCGGGCGATGCCCTTGTCGATGGCATCCTGAAAGCTCTTCTTGGAGCCGGAGATAATTTCGGTAACGCGTGCAACAGCCATTCTGGCCTCCCATTGTGATCTCAGGCGAGTGTCCCCTGAACCGCCAAAATGCCTGCCGGACATCATGCTGACAAGGCCCGGCCGCGCCAAGGCGCGCGTCTGGACTAGGCCGCAAGCTTCTCCGGATGATTTGATCCACCGCGCGGGGTCGCTTCAACCGGGATCCAGCACACAACCTCGGTGCCGCCGCCCTGACGGGATTTGATCCCGACATTGCCGCCGTGGAGTTGCACGAAATGCTTGACCAGCGACAGACCCAGCCCGGCGCCGCGACGATCGCTCGAAGTGAAACTGTCAAAGCTCGACGCCTGATCTTCGGCCGGAATGCCCCGGCCATTGTCTTTCACAGTCAGCTTGGCGGTGTCGCCCATCCGTTCGGCAGAGATCGTCACATTGCCGCCGGAGTCGGTGAAACGCAGCGCATTCGAAACCAGGTTGAACAGGATCTGCCGAATGCGTTTCTCGTCCGCTTCGATGACACCGAGATCGTCGGAAATGTCCGCGATCACCTCGACTTCCGTGTCAGCCGCGTTGGTCACACCGATCGAAACGGCTTCATCGATCAGAGACTTCAGATCCACTTCGCTGATATCGAGGTCCATGCGGCCTGCCTCGATCATGGCAAGATCGAGGATGTTTCCGATCAGGTCGTTCAGGTGATTCGACGCCTCACAGATCGCATCGACCTTATCTCGCTGCGCCTCGTTGAGATCACCGACGCGCTCCATCTGCAAAAACTCGCCATATCCGAGAATGGTCTGTAACGGCGAGCGCAGTTGATAGCTGACATTCTTCACAAACTCGGTTTTCAGACGGTCGGCTGTTTCGAACGCTTCGGCGCGATCGCGCAAGGCGGTCTCGACCGAGCGCTGCGCCGACACGTCGGCAAAGCCGATCAGCGTGTTGCCGTCCGGCAGCGGCTTGGTGACATAAGTCAGGATCGATCCATCCGAGCGGCGCATCTCGCCAGTGGTTTCCTGACGTGCGCCGGGATCGGTAATGTGCGCCTTGATCGCGTTCCAGGTGTCGCGGTCATGGAACAATGGTACGCAGAAATCTGCGATGTCATCATAATCCGGCTCGTCCTTGAGCAGTTCTTCCTCAACGCCCCAAAGTTCGGCGAAGGCGCTGTTGGAAAGTTTCAGTCGCCCGTCCGACCCGAACACGGCGACCGCTTCGTGCAAGCTGTCGAGCGTCTTGCTCTGGGTCTTGATCATTGCATTGTATTTCGTCCGCAGATCGAGCTCGCTGGTAATGTCCTTGAACAGGATCAGCAAACCGCCCATTGGGTGACGCTGCCGTGTCACTTTCAAAGTCCGATTGTCCGGCAAATGCCATTCGTCTTCTTCAATACCGCTAATATCGAGATAGTAAGACAGTTCTTCGGCTCGCCACTTTGCATACTCCGCCTGGGCTGGAAGCTTGCGTCGTTCGCGCAGGCGATCCAGCAATTGGCCATGGCTCGGCATATCCAGCAGGAAGCCTTCATCCATGTCCCACATCTTGGCAAAGGCACGATTGTGGAAGGTCAATTTGCGGTCAGAGCTGAAGATCGCGACCGCGTCGGCGACGTGGTTCAACGTCTCGTCGTGCGCACGAACATGCTTGTCGAGATCATCGCGGGCGCGCTCCTGCTCCGTCACATCGAACGCCATGGCGCCGACGCCGCCCGAAAGCGGGAAAGACAGGACACGCATGGCGCGCCGTTCGCCCTTGATCGCAATGTGACGGGTCTCGTCGATTTCCTTGCCGTCGGTCAGGGTCTTGCGAACCTGCTCGACCGCTTTTTCATCCAGCATGACCTGACGTTCCAGAACGCGATCAAGATTGTCGCCATCGACGACATCGACATAAGCCGGGTTGGCCCATTGCAGGCGCCCGACGCCAGAAATGCGCCAGGCCGGGAAAGGGGCCTTGCCCAGCATGTCGAGGAAAGCGGTTGGATCTCGCGCAATCACCTGACGCGCTTCTTCCAGTCGCCCGCGGGCGGAACTTTCTTCCAGTCCCTTAATGGTTGAATCCGTAATCCAGACCACCACCCGTGCCCCGGCTGTGCGGCCGTCGGCCTCGAGGAAGCGACCGTTCTGACCGATAATGGTCAAAGAGAATGGCTGGCCGTGCTCGGCAAGCTCGCGCAAGCGAATACGCAAGGTGGAATCAATGCCGCTCGCATCGCGCGCTTCGAGATCGGCCAGACCTTCGATAATGCGAACGGCAGGATCGATCGACACCGCGTCATCGGTGAACCGGAGCAGGCTGGCCAGCGCGACCGGCGAGCCATGAATATCCGGCGGCGTGATTTCCTCGGCATCGACGTCGATATTCTCGCCTTGCCAGACCAGGATGACCCCCGGGTGCGCGCCGAGGACGGACTTCATTTCCGCGACCGACGATTCGGCATCATTGGCTTTGTCCTTATAGCGCTTGGCAGCGCCGCGTGCGCCATCTGAGGTTCTCAGCGCCCACAAGATGAAGGCCAATCCGAGCGCCAAAGCGCCCACCGCGATGATCAAAGGGACCTGATCGGCTGTGATCTGCATCGCAAACTCCGTTCCCGCATCGGCGAATCAGTCGCCGAGCCGCACTATGCACTGGTTAACCGAATGCTGCCTTTGCGTTAAGTCCGGGTTAACGATCTGGCCGTCGCTGTTAAGAAAAGAGGTCAAACCAAAAAGGGCCAGGAATGATCCCGGCCCTTCATGAGTTTGTACTGGCGCACCGTTCTTATTTGAACAGGCTGGCTTTGCGGAAATGCTTGACCAGCAGATAGTAGACCACGGCGCGATATTTCTTGCGAACCGAGCGGCCATACGTGTCCATCACAGCGCTCAGGCCTTCGTCCAGTTTTGGGGTGTCCTTGAGACCCAGCTTCTTGATGAGGAAGCTCTTCTTGACGGTTTCAAGCTCGCCCTTCTGCGTCGCTGATACTGTCGATGCATCGTTACGATAAATCGAAGGACCACAAGCGATGGTGACCGCGGTCAGAAGCTTCATGTCCGGCTTCATGCCGCACTTCTCTTCCAGGTCCTTGGCATACTTTGCGATCAGATCGTCACGTTTTCCCATCATTTTCCTCCGTGGGATCAGACCGCCAGATGTTGGGTGCGGTCATCGAGGTTATAAAGACTACTCAACACAGTGAAACACACGTCGAGCCGGACTCGACAACGCGGTCAAGACATTTGCTTCAGGTCGAATTGTCGATCCAATTCTGAAACAGAATACTTGTTTGTCAGCCTGACACGAAAATGCCTGAAGCCTGACGGAAACGTCATGTGGCATTCATGTCACAAATGGTTATATGGTAAAGAGGACGTAGAGTGGAGTTCCAATGATTCGAGCCGTTTCATTCGTCGCACTGGCGACCGCGTGCCTGTCGCTCAACGCTCACGCACAAGCGGATGATGATGAACTATTACTTCTCCCGGGACAGGGTGAAGTGCGGGATGAAGCCTTGCGGCGACGGACCCAGGCGGATCGCCTGAAACCCGGCGCTGGCCTGTTCATCACCTTCGATGTCGATGCCAATGGTCGGATCAGTCAAACCGAGCTCGATGCCGGAATCCCGGCCGCGTTCAAATCGGCCGACGGCAATGATGATGGCTACTTGACCGCACTCGAACAACAGGACTGGGCCGAAAGCCTGCCAACCCGCGACGACAGCCTGGCCAATCCGTTTCGCTTCGACCCCAATCTCGATCGCCGCGTCGATCTGGATGAATTCACCCTGGTCATCAGCAATCTCGGGCAGGACTATGCAGACGAATCCAGCGGCGAGATCATCATCGCCGACTTGAAAGCTCCGCGCCCGGAACGCGAAGGCCGCCGCGGTGCAGAGGCCGACGAACAGTCTCGGCGCCAGAACGGCTCGCGCCCGAGATCATCCAACAGTTCGGTGTCGCAATAGAGCGATCGCGCTAACCTGCGCGCGCAAATGCCTCTTTCAGCCACGCCTTCACGTCGTCATCGAAGTCTTCGGGTCCGGTAAGTCTGACCTTGTGCGTGCACATCCCACTCATCGTTTCCAGCCGGCCCGCCGCGGGCTCGCCCTTCAAATTGATACCGAGATCAATCCGCGTTTTCGTCGACGGCTGGATTAGCGCAAACTGTTTCTTGCGGCGAAGGCTGACGCTCGTCTTCTTGGGTGAGATTTCGAGGTCGGCACCAAATGTCTTCACATAGGCGACAATGGCATCGTGAATCGGTTTCAAGGCCTCTTTGCCCTTGTACTGATTGGCCACCAGATCATCGGCGCTGACATCCATATTGCCAATGCACTTTTGCGCGATGAGATTGGCGAACCCATGTGTCACGCCGTGCTCGCCCTTGAGCAGCTTCACGATCTCACCATGCTTTGCCGCGCCGGTCGCCGCGACAACTGTTTGCCACTCGGCCAGAGATTTACCCGTTTTCTCCGGCAGGTTGTCGATCATCGTCTGAACCATGTCTTCGGGTGATTTCGCCATCGTCTATGCCTCCTTGACCAATTTCACCGTGGCAGCGTCTGCCTCCAGCGGCCAGCGTTCAATCCGTTGTTCCTTTTTCGCCAAGAGCGCCACCAGAGGCGACATGATGGTCACCATGGTTCCGCTGAATGCAGGCTTTCCAGTCTCTGCGATCTTCTTGAGGTTCTTGGCGATGAAGTCCTGCGCCCCGATCATCTGCTTGTGCAGCTCGCTGCCCTCGATGGCATTCTCGATGATCAGGTCAAACTCGGTGCCGCCATCCTTTTCACGCAATTCATAAGTGACCATGCACGGGTCATCCTTCAGATTGGTCATCTTGAATGTGTGACTGTAGCGGTGCGGCGGTTCGAAGGCGAGCACTTCGCCAACCACCATCGCGATCTTGCGATTGGGATGAACCATCCGCATCTGCGCCCCGGGTTTCAGCCCATCCTTGGTATCGCAGATACTTCCGAAGAAGAATGGCAGCGGCTTGTCGGTTGCCACCAGCACCGACCAGACGGTCTCGATCGGTGCCTCGATATAGGTTCTGTGAATCGATTTTTCGGCATAATTGGGTTGCTCAGTCATCTCCCTCATCCTCTCTTGGTTTCGCGGTTTTCCTGGCGACCCCTTCGGCCGCATGCTTGATGAAACTCAGACGGTCCGCCCAATAGCCGCTGAACGCGTCGATCCATCTTTCATGGATCGCCTGGATTGGCATCGCATTGAGATAGAGGCGCCGGGCCCGGCCGTCTTTCTGGCTGACGAGCAATCCTGCGTCTTCGAGCACCTTGAGGTGATTCATGATTGCAATCCGGCTGACATCGAACGCCTTGGCCAGCTCCCCGACACTCTGGCCGGGCGTGTCGCGGACCAGATCGAGAATACGGCGGCGCGTCTGATGCGCGAGCGCGTGAAAGACGAGGTCCATATCGTCATTAGTAATCATGTAATTACTTAATTACATTAAAGCGCGAGAGTCAACCTCCCGCTGACGCTTCGCGCATGTCGCCTGGTCGTCGCCTGTCCGAGCGTCCCTATTTTGTCAGAAGTCGACTGCGCGACCGGCCTTTTCCCAATCGCCGTAACGCACCCGTTCTTCGCTGGGACCGCCCTTTTCGCCAGCGCGATTTTGTTCAAGCTCTTGTTCTTTCAGCTCTTGTTCCGCGCGACGCGCGTCGGCTTCCGCCAGAGCACGCTGGGCGGCAGGCGTGAGCTCCGGCTTTGTGACGTTTTTTTCATCTGACATGAACACAACTCCGGGTTTTGTTAACCAATCAATAGATGTTCTGAGGGAAGACGTAGGCCCTCAACTTAAACGCGCAAGGATCCCCGGCACATGGGCACAGCAAAAACCTTCATGCTCCTGGCGGCACTCACCGCTCTTTTCATGGCTGTAGGTTATCTGGTCGGCGGTGTCATGGGAATGGGCATTGCTTTTGTCATCGCCGGCGGCTTGAACCTGTTCTCATACTGGAATGCAGACAAGATCGTCTTGCGCATGCAGGGTGCGAGGCAAGTCGATGAGTCGGATCGAAGCCCGGTCATCCGGACCTTTGTTCAGGATACCAAGACCCTGGCAAAGTCAGCCGGCATGCCGGAACCGAAAATCTATCTGATCGAGACCCAGCAACCGAACGCCTTTGCGACCGGGCGCGACCCCAAGAATGCGGCCGTCGCAGCCACGACCGGGCTGCTCAGCATCCTGTCGCGCGAGGAAGCCGCGGGCGTGATGGCGCACGAGCTGGCCCATGTCCAGAATCGCGACACCCTGACCATGACAGTGACAGCAACCATTGCCGGCGCCATCGGCATGCTCGCCAATTTCGCCCTGTTTTTCACCAGTCGCGAGCGAGGCGGGTTGATTTCAGGGCTCCTGATCATGATCTTCGCGCCGATGGCAGCGGCCCTCGTACAGATGGCGATCAGCCGGTCACGAGAGTATGAAGCAGACCGCCGCGGCGCGGAAATCTGCGGCAACCCACTATGGCTGGCCTCGGCGCTGGCGAAGATTGATCGCGGCGCGCGCGCAACCATAAACCGCCGCGCCGAAGCAAATCCGGCCATGGCCCACATGTACATCATGAACCCACTGGCCGGGCGCCGTGGCGACAATCTGTTTTCGACTCATCCCGCCACCCAGAACCGCATCGAAGCATTGCATCGCCTGGCCGCGGAAATGGGGGTGCAGCCAGAAAGTGTTCAGCCGCGCCGCGCCGCAGGACCTTGGGGCTAGAGCACCGCTTAATCTGCTTGACCACCGCGTCATCCCTGATCAAACAGCCGGGACGACATCCCTGCACGTGATCGGTGCGAAAGAGCAGACATCCATGACAATCGAGAATCCCTCATGAGCGGCGCATTGGCCCGTTTGGCTGCGGCGCAGCTGCTGATGACCGTTCTGGAGGAAGGGCGCACGCTGGATGAAGCGCTGTCCGGGACCAACACGTTTGAGTCCCTGAGCGGCCCGGATCGCGCTTTTGCGAGAGCGATGACCAGCGCCGCCTTGCGCCATCTCGGGCGCATCGACATTGGCTTCGCCCCGTTCCTGGACCGACCCCTGGACACCGCAACACCGCCGGCGCGCGCCCTGTTGCGAATCGGCGCCGCCCAGTCCTGGATCCTGGAGACGCCCGACCATGCTGTGGTCGGCGAAACCGTTGCTGCCGCCAAACGTTGGCCGCGGGCGCAACGGGCCACCGGCTTTCTCAACGCCGTCCTGCGCAAGGTGTGCGCTGATGCCTCTGCGTTCGAACAGGCGCCGATCGAAGCGATCTGGCCGGCCTGGTTTCGCCAAGCTGTGCAGGACGGTCTCGGTGCCAAGGCGATGCGTGCGCTGGCAGAGGCGCAGGTGCAACAACCCCTTACCTGCCTGACCCCGAAAAACCGCGATCCGGTCGCTCTCGCCAATCAGGTCAATGGCGAGGTTGTGGGTCAGTCTTCGGTCCAAGTGTACACGTCGAACATCGAACAGCTGCCAGGGTTTGAGGCAGGCGACTGGTGGGTACAGGATGTCGCTGCGACACTCCCGGCCAGGCTGCTCGATGTCACCGCGACGGACACCGTGCTCGACGTTTGCGCCGCGCCCGGCGGCAAAACGCTGCAACTTGCGGCGGCGGGCGGGCATGTCACGGCGATAGACCGGTCAAAACCGCGCCTGAAACGTCTGAAGCAGAATCTCTGGAGAACCGGGTTCAAGGGCGCTGTCGAAGTCGTGCAAGCCGACGCCACCGAATGGCGCCCACCTGCCCCGGTCGACAAGATCCTTCTGGATGCGCCCTGCTCGGCGCTCGGCACCTTGCGGCGTCACCCGGAAGGCCCCTGGATCAAGACGCCGGAGGATGTCGCACGCTTTCCAGACATCCAGTCACGATTGCTCGTCGCCTCGATCAACATGCTCAAGCCGGGCGGCACGCTGGTCTATTGCGTCTGCTCGCCCCTGCCACATGAGGGCCGCGAACTGGTGGATCGCGTGATCGCCGCCGCGCCGGCCACGCGGCGACCGGTAACGCCTGAAGAGATCCCCGGGTTCGAGACCAGCCTCACCGATCTCGGCGACGTTCTGACCTTGCCGAATGGCCAGTTTGGGCATGATGCCTTCTATATTGCTCGCCTCAGGCGCGAGACATGACGAAATTGTCATGAAAACAGGCGGTTTTGCCACAAACGCGCCTTTTCAGGTTCATAGAGAGTTCACCTGCCGTCCTCCAGAACAGGACCGTCAATCTCGTGCATAAGGAACACATCACTATGACGACAGCTATTTCGACCAGATCGGCCCCGACCAAACTCTTTGCTGGCGCCCTCGCCGCCATGACCCTGGCGGTTGCTGGCTGCCAAAGCACCTATGGCGCAAACACCGTAAACTCGAGCTCCGTCGGTTATGCGATGACGGTGAAACCCGGCGTTGTGACCAACGTTCGCGCCGTCACGATCAAGCCAGATCGCTCGATCATCGGCACGGCCACCGGCGCTGTGCTGGGTGGCCTCGCCGGATCCGAGCTTGGTGGCGGTGACAAGGCCCAGACCGCGGGCGCCATTGGTGGTGCCGTCCTGGGTGGCATCGCAGGTAACATGATCGGCACAGCCGCTGGCACCAAGCAGGGCATCGCTGCCACGGTCGAGTTCGATGACGGCAATGTCAAAGCCTTCGTGCAACCGGCCGACACCAACATTCAGCCGGGTCAACGCGTGAACGTCGAGTTCCGCGAAGACGGTGCCTATATCGTGCCGGTTCAATACGCGCCTGGATACTAGCCAGACCCACAATTTGACTGAGTTCAAAACCGCCGCCAGCCTTGTGCTGGCGGCGGTTCCGTTTTAGGCGTTCAGCATGAGTGATGTGCTAATTTCACCGTCGATTCTATCGGCGGACTTTGCAGAGCTCGGCGCTGAGATTCGCCGAATTGACGAGGCCGGGGCCGACATGATCCATGTCGATGTGATGGACGGACATTTCGTCCCCAACCTGACCTTCGGTCCGCCGATCATCGAGAAACTGCGACCGCATTCAAAAAAGCCGTTCGACGTTCATCTGATGATTGCGCCGGTCGATCCCTATATTGAAGCGTTTGCCAAGGCGGGGGCCGATTATCTGACCGTTCATCCGGAAGCGGGGCCGCACCTCCACCGCACCTTGCAGGCGATCCGCGCCGCCGGGATGAAACCAGGCATCGCGCTCAATCCTGGCACCCCGGCCGAAGTGGTCGATCCGGTAATGGATGACATCGACCTGATCCTGGTCATGTCGGTCAATCCGGGTTTTGGTGGTCAGAGCTTTATCGAGAGCCAGCTGCAAAAGATCAAAATCCTACGCCAGAAAATCGACGCCAGCGGGCGCGATATCCTGCTTGAAGTGGATGGTGGATTGAACCCGGAAACGGCACCGCGTGCCATCGCTGCGGGCGTGACCGCGATCGTCGCCGGATCTGCTGTGTTCAAAGGCGGGCCAGACAAATATGCATCCAACATTTCCGCCCTGCGGGCGGGGGCAACCGTATAAGGTCTGAGTGCCGGCATGAGCGAGGCGAAGTCTTCCGAAACGCCAAAAGCCAAACGCAGCGACGCTGAAGACGCCGCGGTCTGGGACCGGTTTGCCGGCCGCCCGGGCGAGGATGCCCGCGTGTCAGCCGTACACCGCCTGCGCATCGCTGGCGCCGCACCTGAAGGCTTCGGGCTGCATATGCGCCAGATCGTGCCGCCGGACGAATTGCGCGGCGAGATGCTGATGCGCGGGGTTTGGCGCATTGGCATGGACCGGATCGAACTGGAAGACGGCAATGCCCCCTGGAACGTGTCGATGCCGTCTCGCCATTACGCCAATCGGTTACACCGGTTTGACTGGCTCGCAGACCTGTTCACACAAGGCGACGCGGGCGCCGATCGTGCGCGCTATCTGGTCGATGACTGGATCGAGAATTTTGGCCGGTTTGATGGCTTTTCGTGGCGCATGGGATGTGCTGGCGATCGCGTCTGGAACTGGATGCGCTGCGGCGCGGCCCTGTTCGAACATGGCGACGCGGAGGCCTGCGAACAGCGCCTGG
Organism: Henriciella sp.; assembly: GCA_965228095.1. Classification (GTDB taxonomy): domain Bacteria; phylum Pseudomonadota; class Alphaproteobacteria; order Caulobacterales; family Hyphomonadaceae; genus Henriciella. Next base: position 743,511 of record OZ245793.1, read on the forward strand.
ATGCGCTCGGTCGACAAGCTCGGCACGTCCTCGCCTTGGTCGACAATGAGCTTGAACCCCAGGCGCGCTGGCGCGGATGCACGCTGGCCGTCGCGCACGCTGTCTGCCTTGGACGCGGCAAGGGTCTCGACGACGCCGAGATGCGCCTCGAAAGCGAATGCACGGCACAGTTTTTCCCAGATGGTGGCCATGTCAGCCGTTCCCCGGCGCGGGCGCTACGCTGCCTGGCCGATCTGATCGCGATCTTCGACCTTCTCAATCGTTCCGAGCGGGACATTCCCGAATTCCTGACCCGCTGGATTGCGCGGATTGGCGGCATGGTTTCCTTTTTCAAGGCCGCAGATGGCGGGCTGATGCCGTTTCATGACGGTGACGAGCGCTGGCCGGAAGCGGTCGATGCGGTGCTGTCGCATATGGAAACGCCGCCGCGCAAGTTTTCGGTCGCCCCCAAATCCGGTTTTCACAAGCTTCAGAAAGACGGCACTGTTCTGGTCCTCGACGCCGGCGCTGCGCCGGAACCGCCCTTCGGCGACAAGGCCCATTCCGGCGCACTTGGATTCGAGCTGCATGATGGCGACGCCCGTCTGGTGACGTCCTGCGCCTGCAGCCCGGAAATCGACATCGCGTTTCGCGCCGCCGTTCGCAGCACCAGCGCCCATTCGACTCTGGTCCTCGGAGACGCAGATTCCTCGCGCTTCATCACCAATGAGGACACGCGCCTGCTCTATCCGGTTGGACCGGATGGGATTTCTGCGAAGCGCCTGGAAGAGGATGACGAGATCTGGCTCGACGCGCAGCATGGCGGGTACAAACATTCGTTCGGATTGCTGCATAGACGACGACTTTTTATGTCCGGCGACGGCGCGCGTCTGACCGGAGAGGACTCGCTCGCGCGCCCTGTTTCTGCAGGGGCGACGGAAGATGACGCGCCAATCGTTTACTCACTAAGGTTTCATTTGCATCCGACTGTGACCGCGGTCATGGCAGGTGACTCTATTGTGCTACATAGTGATCTCGGGGCAAAGTGGCGCTTCAAAACAAGCCATGCCAAGGCCCAGCTGGAAGAGACCATCTATCTTGGGAGAGGGATAATCGAACGCAGCGAGCAAATCGTTCTGAGCGGCAAAGCGCACCCGGACAGTGATGGATCGACTCCTCCAAACTGCATTCGCTGGGCGTTTCTGAAAGTCGCCGCTGGATGAGGCCCCAGTTCGAAGCCCGCCGCGCCATGGCGCTGACGCTTGGCTTCGATGCCGTGGCAGCGTTCCTGTCGATGGGCGCTGCGGTCTATTATCGCTGGACCACGACCGAAGGCGCGCCGCCGGATGCGACCATGTCGGCCCTGATCGCGTCTGGTGCGTTTGCGCTCGCGGCACTGGCGGCATTTTTCATCATGCGCGTGCATCGGCAGGTCTGGCGTCATTCGGGCTGGCCGGATGCGCTCCGGATCATTCAAGCGGTGGCACTGACGGCCCTGATCTTCCTGCCGCTCATGTTCTTGTGGAACCGCCTGGTCGGATTTCCCCGGTCGAGCTTGCCGGTTGCCGTCGGAATCTGGGTCTCTTTGATTTTCCTGGCCCGCATGGTCGCCTTGTCACGCTCGACCCGGCGCCCGTTCCAGATCTTTCGCAGCCTGCGCGAAGATGCCCCGCCCGCCATTCTTGTTGCCAATGCGAGCGAAGCCGCCGACGTGCTGCGCGACCTGCAATCGACCAAAGGCGGCGCGCCGGTTCGTATCCTCGGCCTGATCGAAGCCGATGGCGCCGAGCCGGGACGCGCGATCCGCGGCGTACCGGTGCTTGGCGGGCTTGGCGAACTTCCGAAGATGCTGGACCTGCTTGCGGTGCGTTACGGCGCAACGCCGTGGGTCGCGGTCGCCGGCACCGTGCGCGAACGCGAAATGATGAGTGCGATTCTCGAGACCGCGACGCAGCACGGCTCCCGCGTCATGGCGCTGGGACTCGACCGCGAGGGCCTGCACTTGCAGCGGGTTCGCCCAGCCGACTTGCTGACACGTCCGATTCGCAAACTCGACACCGAACCGGTGCGCAATCTGCTGGAAGGCAAACGCGTTTTTGTCACTGGCGCAGGCGGCACCATCGGGTCACAACTGGCACAACAATGCGCCGCGCTCGGCGTTTCCCAGCTCACGTTGTATGACGCGTCCGAGTACAATCTGTACGAAATTGATCTGACCCTTCGCGAACAGTTTCCGGAGCTTGATCTGTTCACCCAGATTGGCGATGTGCGCGACAAGACACGGCTGCGCCAGACCATGGAAATCGCCAAGCCGGACGTCATGATCCACGCCGCCGCGCTGAAACATGTGCCGCTGATGGAGCTGAATGCCTGTGAGGCGATCCTGACCAATGTCGGCGGCGCCGTGAACGCCGTCGATGCGGCGATCGAATTCGGACTCGAGCGCTTCGTGTTCATCTCGACCGACAAGGCGGTTGATCCCGACAATGTCATGGGCGCCACCAAACGACTGGCCGAGCTGGCCCTGGCCTATCGCGCCAAGGGAACGTCGCTGGCGGTCTCGATGGTGCGGTTCGGCAATGTGCTCGGATCATCCGGATCCGTGGTCCCGCTATTTGAGCGGCAGATCGCTGCCGGAGGGCCGGTGACGCTGACCGACGACCAGGTCTCACGCTATTTCATGACTGTCGAAGAAGCCTCTTCGCTGGTGCTGCAGGGCACCGCCCATAACGGGCATCCCGGGGAGTCATCGCTGTATGTGCTGGACATGGGTGATCCGATCCGCATCCGCACCCTGGCCGAGGCGATGATCCGCATGAAGGGCATGGTTCCGGATCAGGATATCAAGATCAAGACCACGGGACTGCGACCCGGCGAGAAGCTGCACGAAGAGCTGACCTATGCCAATGAGCGCCTGATCAGCACGGGGATCGAAGGTCTCAACAAGGTCACACCGGAAAGCCGGAAGAGCGAGCCTGACGGGTTCAATGACCAGCTCAATCAATTGCTGGTCATCGCCGGTGAGCGGCAGCAGACGCAGGCATTGCGAACGCTGGCCCAGCTCGTCCCGGCTTATGACCCACCCGGCTGCGCCGGATAAATGCGTCCAACCTGTTGACGCTGCGGGGACTCGTGATAGGCGGGCGAGCGAGTTCAGAGTCCAGCCTGAAAGCCGCTACATGACCCATTCTACGAAAATTCGCCGTGCCCTGATTTCTGTGTCTGACAAGGAGGGGCTGGTCGAACGGGCCAAGGCTCTGGTCGGATTCGGCATCGAACTGGTTTCGACCGGCGGCACCTCGCGCGCCCTGAAAGCGGCCGGCCTCGACGTCAAGGATGTTGCAGACCTGACCGGCTATCCGGAAATGATGGACGGGCGCGTGAAGACGCTGCACCCGGCCGTGCATGGCGGCCTGCTCTACCTGCGCGACAATGACAGCCACAAGGCCGATGCTGAGCGTCACGGGATAGAGGCGATCGATCTGGTTTACATCAACTTGTATCCATTCGAAGCCACGGTCGCATCGGGCGCCGGCTTCGAAGATTGCATCGAGAATATCGACATTGGCGGCCCCGCCATGCTGCGCGCGGCGGCCAAGAATGGAGACTTCGTTTCGGTCTGTACCGATGGCGGGGACCTGGATGCTGTCCTGGCTGAAATGGCCAGTAGTGGCGGGCGCGTCAGCCGCGATACCAGCCGTAAGCTGGCAGCCAAGACCTATGCCCGTACCGCCGCCTACGACGCCGCGATCTCGGGCTGGTACGCGCGCCAACTGGGCGACAACGCGCCGGACTGGGTTGGCTTTGGCGGTCAGCTCAATGAAGCCTTGCGCTATGGCGAGAACCCGCACCAGACAGCCGCCTTCTATGTCACCGGCGAGAACCGACCAGGCGTCGCCACGGCACGCCAGGTGCAAGGAAAGGCGCTGTCCTACAATAATATCAATGACACGGATGCGGCCTATGAATTGATCGGCGAGCTGGGCGAGGACACGCCGGCCGTGGCGATCATCAAGCACGCCAATCCTTGCGGCGTTGCCCAGGGCAGCACGATCATCAGTGCCTATCGCGAAGCATTGGCCTGCGATTCAACGTCGGCATTCGGGGGCATCGTGGCGCTGAACCGGCCGCTGGATGAAGCGACGGCGAAGGAGATCACCTCAATCTTCACGGAAGTCGTCATCGCCCCCGGCGCCGACGAAGCCGCAATCGACGTGTTCAAGAAGAAGAAAAACCTGCGCCTGTTGCTGACCGACGGCCTGCCCGACCCAGCCGCGCCAGGCACGTTCGTGAAGACAGTGGCGGGCGGCCTGCTGGTCCAGGACCGCGATTTCGGGCGGATCGATCGCAGCGATTTGAAAGTGGTGACCAAGCTGGCGCCAAGCGAGGCCCAGCTCGACGACCTGCTCTTCGCGTGGCGCGTCGCCAAACATGTCAAATCCAACACCATCGTCTATGCCAAGGACCGCGCCACGGTCGGCATCGGTGCTGGCCAGATGAGCCGCATTGATTCTGCCCGCATCGCCGCGCGCAAGGCTGAAGACGCCAAGGAAAAGGAAGGCTTCGCCACGCTGCGCACCACCGGATGCGTGGCCGCCTCGGACGCCTTCTTCCCATTCCCGGACGGCATGCTCGCGGCCGCTGCAGCCGGCGCCAGCGCGATCATTCAACCAGGAGGGTCCATCCGCGATGATGAGGTCATCGCCGCGGCAGACGATGCCGGCCTCGCCATGGTGCTGACCGGCATGCGTCACTTCCGGCACTAGCAAACCGCTGGGCCGGCCTGTTAGCACTCTCAAATGAGCAAGCTTCCTCCGCCTTTTGACGAACACGGCCAGCACTGGTTGGACATCCGCGTCTATTATGAAGACACGGATTTTACCGGCATGGTCTATCACGCCAACTATCTGCGCTTCTTCGAACGCGGACGGTCTGACTTCCTGCGTGATGCCGGGGTCAGCCATCAAAGCCTGCTGGCGCGCGAACACCCGGCTGCGTTTACGCTGACCAATGTCGAAGTGGATTACAAGCGGGCGGCAAAGGTCGATGACCTGCTGTCGATCCGCACCCGCAGCCTCGGTGTGAAGGGTGTGCGGATGTATTTCAACCAGACTTGCCTGCGCGGCGAGGACGTCATCGCCGAGGGACGCATCACCGCGGTCATGATCCACACGGATGGTCGCCCGATGCGCCCGATCAAGGAGGTGGTCGAACAGCTGAAGCCGTTCGAGTATTCACCGCCTGACGCCTAGACTCGCCTCAGCTGGCCGGGCACGATCCGCCAGCTGACCCCATATCATTGCTGATCCGCTGGAAATCGTCGCCGGTGGAATCGAGTTGTGCTTCAGTGAACGTGTCGATTTCGCCGGCTTCGATCAGGTCCTGGACATGACGTGCGGCATCCTCGACCCCGCGATCACCGTCCTTGCGGGCCTCTGCCATGGCGCTGATCGCGTCCTTGTGCAGTGCGGTCTTGGCGTCATCGGCGACGATCGTGGCGGCATAGCAGCTGCAGAAGCCGGCAACATCGGTTTGCGCGCGCCCGGCAATGTCCTCGACAATGCGTTCGTCGCCGGTCAGCAAGTCCACGCATAGCCCATTCAGGATCTTCTCGTTTGGCGGCGCGCCCCAGCAGCCCGCGAGCGCGCCTGCCGCCAACAAGGTTGCGATGGTTCTGATCATGATTGTCCTCCCTCTTGCCTCGCAAGCTCAGGGAAATCCAATCAAAAGGCAAGCGCGCTTATTGGACGACGTCCTGCCAGTCGGGCTGTTTGGCCAGTGTCGCCTTCGCAAACGGACAAAGCGGAATGATCTTGACGCCTTCGGCGCGCGCATCCGTCACCGCGGCTTCAACCAGGCGTTTGCCAACGCCGAGCCCCCGCATCGAATCGGGCACGCCAGTATGATCGATGATGATCCGCGCCTGCCCCGCCCGCGAATAGGTCATCTCGGCCACATCGCCGCCAGAACTTACCGTATAACGCCCGCCCGTCGGCCCATCTTCGCGCTTGATTGTCAGTTCGGTCATGACGGCCTCCTTGTTCGGGTCTGAACATAGGGCACAGACGACCTGCCGGCCATCGCGTCAGGCGCCAATTGTATTATCCGCAGGTCGCATGGCAGCGTCCGTCCGAACGCAATTCCGCGATCGGTGAAATCTTCCGAAATTTGACAACGCCGCCTTCGGCTGGACCTACTGACAGATACTGACAGGGTGGCATGTTAAGGCTGCCTCAGCGGAGGATCACATGGCCAAGAAGACAGCGCGCGAGAAACTTGCCGCCAAGAAAGAACCAAAAAAAGTCGTCATGGACAAATCCTGGGGCGGGATGCAACCCGGCGACACCATGCTGGTCGCAACACCGCTCATGGTCGATGCCTACATCCAGAACATTCCGCATGGGGCGACCGAAACCATTCCTGACATGCGCGCCAATCTGGCCGCGCGTCATGGCTGTGCCGGCACCTGCCCGCTGTCGACCTCCACCTTCGTCCGCATGGTCGCCGAAGCGGCGCTGGAAGATCTGGCCGAGGGCAAGGCCGTCTCCGAGGTCAGCCCGTTCTGGCGCATGATTACCAGCCACGACAAGATGACCCGGAAGCTGAATGTGGATCCTGCCTGGATCGACGAACAGCGGGCCCTGGAAGCGGGATAAGACCGCGCCCAACGGCTTTCGTCCGCAAGACCTGCTCCTCGCAGAACCGCTCATACTCCTTGACATGTATCGACAATTTGAGAGGCAAACTGGTGTGCCACGACGACGGATTCCGAGCGATTCAGGACCTGCTCAACCCAACAATGGCAGGCTTTCTCAGCTCACCTTCTGGTTCCCGGAGACGTTTGAGGCTAAGGCGATGCCATGAGATTGCCGCCGCGCCCAGATCTGTCCTGGAAGGAAGATGGTACCCCGGTCGATGACCGGTTCGGGGATGTCTATTATTCGGTCGAAGACGGCCTGGCCGAGAGCCATGCGGTGTTTCTGGATGGCTGCGGATTGCCGGAGGCATGGCAATCACGCCCCGTCTTTACGATTGCCGAGCTCGGCTTTGGAACCGGGCTGAATTTCCTCGCCACCTGGCAGATGTGGCGGCAGCATCGCCGCGCAGATGCCTGGCTGAACTTTGTCAGTTTTGAAGGCTTCCTGCTTGATCCTGAAGACGCTGCAAAAGCGCTCGTGCCGTGGTCGGAGCTGGCTGAACTGGCAGGCAATCTGTGCCGAAAATGGCCGGAACGTGCCAAAGGCGTGCGTCAGATCGTATGGCCAGAAGAGCGCCTGACGCTGACGCTGCACATTGGCATGATCGAGGCGACGTTGCCGCAAGCCCGGTTCAAGGCCGATGCCTGGTTCCTGGATGGATTCAGCCCAGCCAAGAATGATGCCATGTGGGCGGATGGCCTGTGGCCAGAGATCGGTGCTCGATCTCAGCCCGGCGCACGCGCAGCAACATTCACCGTCGCAGGCGCGGTGCGGCGCGGTCTGGAATCGGCTGGATTCGACATCGAGAAAAAGCCCGGGCACGGACGCAAGCGAGAACGACTCGAAGCGCGGTTTCCTGGCCCGGAACGCAGCGCCGCAGCGCCGCGCACGCCGCGCGTGGCTGTGATCGGCGCCGGAATATCGGGTGCCTGCCTTGCCCAGACCCTGAAGGATCGCGGTGCCCGCGTGACCGTGTTTGATCAGGCCAGCGGGCCAGCACAAGGCACAAGCGGCAATCCGCTGGCGCTGGTCATGCCGCGCCTGGATGCTGGCGACACGGCGCAGGCACGCCTCCTGGTCGACGCCTATCTCTGCGCGCAGGCCTTCTACGCGGGCCAGCAGGGCGCGCGTCTGACGGAAACCGTGCATCACCCGCGCGACGGGACCGAGGCCGAGCGGTTTCGGAAACTGCTTGCCGATCCGCCGCTGGGTCTGGAGCAGCTTGAAGCCATTCGCGGAGACGGCGTGCTGCACAAGCGGTCCTTGATCCTGCGCCCCGCCACCATCCTGCGCAGCCTGTTGGCGGATCTGGACGTTCGATGGGAACACGAGGTCGCGATCGACCAACATGTTCGAACTGTAGATGGTGAGGCCTTTGACGCGATCATTCTGGCCAGCGGCTGGCATATGGCTGAGCGTTATCCAGACTTCGACCTGGTGGGCCGGCTCGGGCAGGTCGAAACCTATTCGAGTCCGATCGATGCGCCGCCCCACGCCCTGGCGGCTGGCCATTATGCGCTTGCCCTTGGCCACGACCGATTGTGGGGCGCGACCTTTGAGGACCACCAGGGCAAAACTATCGCCATCAGCGAGGCCGCACGGCGACTGAACAGCACCGCGCTGCACAGTCTGAACCCGTACTGGGCGGTCGAAGCCCGGCAGGCCGCACTCCAGTCTCGCGCCGGTGTGCGCGCGACCACAGCGGATCGATTGCCCTTGATCGGAGCGATGCCCGATATTGGCGCGATGATCGATCAGCGACAAACGCTTGAGCGACAGGGATGGCGGGCCTCATTCGATGCCTTCGCCGTGCCTGGCATTTTCATTGCCGGCGGCTATGGATCACGTGGATTCACCTGGGCCCCCTGGGCGGCCGCCATATTGACCGCACATATCTTCGAAGATCCGCTCCCTGCCCCTGAAGAGGCGCTTCTGGCAACTGTCCCGAATCGGCAAATCCTGCGGCGGTTGAAGCGTAAATTGTTGTGATTTCAACCGCTATTTTGTGAGGATTCCGGACGAAATTGTTCGGAATCGGACATTTTTCCCTCCGAGAACACTGGCGTCGCGTTTTGACAGCGCTGACTATCAGTTTTGACAGCGTTTACCCTGCGCCAAGGGGTGGCTTTGGCCAGGAGCTTGCAGTTCTATCCGCAAATTCGGTTCTGCCTTGCAAAACACGCAACGCGGACTGATCCAAACGTGACTTGTGTCAGGGGAAAAATGACATGTCTCATCAGAATGTAGAGTTGGCAGATCTCGGGATCGAAGCAGGCGAAGTTCGCAAGAACTGGAACGAAGAGCGCCTGTACGAACAGGCGGTTCGCAGCGGCGAAGCCGAAGTCGCGAAAGGCGGCGCGCTCCTGGTCAAAACCGGAAAGCACACCGGTCGCTCGGCGAAGGACAAATTCACCGTTCGCGATGAAACCACAGAGAACACTGTCTGGTGGGATAATAATGCCTCGATGACGCCAGCGCATTTCGATGCCCTCTGGGACGATTTCCAGGCCCATCTCAAAGGCAAGACGCTATACACTCAGCAGCTGTTCGGCGGCGCCGATCTCGATCACCGCGCCCCAGTGCGGATCGTCAATGAGTTTGCCTGGCACTCGCTGTTCATCCGCCACTTGCTGCGGATCCCGACAGCAGACGAGTATGAGGGTTTCGCTCACGAATTCACCATCATTAACAGCCCGAGCTTCCGCGCCGATCCAGCCAAGCACGGAACTGTGTCTGACACGGTGATCGCGGTAAACTTTGCCAAGAAGATCGTCCTGATTGGCGGCACCTCCTATGCGGGTGAAACCAAGAAGTCCGTGTTCACCATCCTGAACTACATCCTGCCGACCAAGGGCGTGATGCCGATGCATTGTTCGGTCAATGATGGTGGCAATGATGATGCGGCGATTTTCTTCGGCCTGTCCGGCACTGGCAAAACGACGCTGTCTGCCGATGCCAGTCGCACCCTGATCGGCGATGACGAGCATGGCTGGTCAGAGAACGGCCTGTTCAATTTCGAAGGCGGTTGTTACGCCAAGATGATCAACCTTTCGCCAGAGGCTGAGCCTGAAATCTATGCCACCACCAGCATGTGGGGCACAGTGCTCGAAAATGTCGTGATGGACCCAGACACGCGCGAGCTCGATTTCTATGACAACACGCTGGCTGAAAATTCACGTGGCGCCTATCCAATCTCGGCAATCGAAAATGCCTCGCTGAGCGGGCGTTGTGGCCAGCCAAAGAACCTGATCATGCTGACCTGCGACGCGTTTGGCGTGATGCCACCGATCGCCAAGCTGACTCCGGCCCAGGCGATGTATCACTTCCTGTCCGGGTACACGGCGAAAGTTGCCGGCACCGAAAAAGGCGTGACGGAACCGACCGCGACCTTCTCGACCTGTTTTGGCGGCCCGTTCATGCCACGTCACCCGAGTGAGTATGGCAAGCTTCTGGGCGAGCTGATCGATAAGTACGATGTCAATTGCTGGCTGGTCTCGACCGGTTGGACCGGCGGCGCACACGGCGTTGGCCACCGGATGCCGATCAAGGCCACCCGGGCCCTGCTCAACGCAGCGCTGGACGGATCGCTGAACGATGCGGACTTCCGGGAAGATGAGACTTTTGGATTTATGGTTCCGGCCGCGCTCGAAGGCGTTGACCAGGCCATCCTCAATCCTCGTGATACGTGGGAGGATAAAGCCGCGTATGATGCTCAAGCGGAAAAACTCGCCAAGATGTTTGTCGAGAATTTCAAGGTCTACGAAGCGCATGTCAGCGATGACGTGACCGCGGCTGGACCACGCGTACGCATTCCCGCCTAAAGAACGTTTGGCCGTAACTGAAAAGCCTCGAGCCATGGCTCGAGGCTTTTTTGTTTTGGTTGCTCCAGAGGCCTAGTCCTGCGGCGCCCAGACGCTCAGCGGATCGACTCGTTCACCATTCACCGTGGTTTCGATGTGAACGTGCGGCCCGGTGCTTTTGCCGGTATTGCCGACCGCCGCAATCTGCGCCCCTTTCTTGACCTGTTGTCCCGGGGCGACGGCATAGGAATCAAGGTGGGAAAACAAGGTCACCGTATCGTTCGCGGTCGCGAGGACGACAACTTTTCCATACGCTGGCTTGTCGTCATAGAGATCTGTTGCGTCGACAATGATGCCATCCGCTGGGGCCGTAATCACCGTGCCAATCGGCGCCGCGATATCGACCCCGTTGTGAACGCGGGTCGTGCCGTCGCGAAACGGATCGAAGGATTTCCCGAACGGTGCGGTCAAACGGCCTGAAACCATGTCGGAGAGGGTTATGGTCGAACCCGTATCGGCTTTCGTCCGCTCCAGATCGGCGTTTGCAACATTGGCAAACCCGACCCCGGTGGCGAGCGACATTGATGTCAGCGCACCGATCAATGCCGACTTTGACACCCTGCGCTTGCGCAAAGGCGCGTTTCCGGACATGATGTTGATAATTCTCATTTTTTCGTTCCTTAAGCGATCGTTTGAGAAGGTGGCGGCCGGGTATTGCCGTACCCGGTTCGCCGTTATCTGAAGCGCCTTCAGCAGCACTTGCGCATAAGCCGCGCGCGTCTGGTGAGAAGCATCTCGCAGAATCAAAGCATCACACTGCAACTCGCAGGCCTGCGCCCAGCGACTGAATGCCAGATGTGAAAATGGAGAGAACCAGACCAGCGCGACGATCGCTCGTAGCATCAGCCCCCACTCATCATCGCGCCGGTCAATATGGGCCTGTTCATGCGCAATGACCTGATCAAGATCGAGCGCCGTAATCCGGCTCAGATAGTGCTCCGGCAGAACGATGCGCGACCGCGAAGGGCGACCGAATGGCGACCAGACGAATGGCATGTCGGCCTGGCTGGACACGAACACCGTGCGCGACTTGATGCTGTCGAGACCATGCGCACTCAGGGCAATCCGTCGGACGCGTCGTCGACCAATCCATAACCTGAGCAGGAAGAACACCGCTCCGCTCGCATAAATGGCGAGTGACAGCGCACCGAGCCACGTCCAGTCAATGTCCAATCCAGCGGGTAGCTCTGCGCTGACCAGCGGGGCGCGTGCGACCAATGCGGGAAGCGCGTCATGGAACAGCGGAGATTCTGTAACCGTGGTCGCGGCTTGCGGTGCCCACATGACGATCGCAAAACCGGCGACCGGGCTCAGTAGCGCGGCGACCAGCCCTGCGCCCCAAAGCGTCGACCATGCGATATTTTCATGGCGGGTTCGAACCAGAAATGACGCGCCGACATAAGCCAGTGCGCCAGACATGAAGGCGGCCGCCAGGCCGATCAATCCCCAACTCATTCAAGCCCCCTTAGCCGCGTCTTCGCCGGAATGCGTTTCAAGCCAGTCAGCCAGCTCATCGAGCTCGTCTTGCGACAGAATCTGACTGCCGGTGAGTGTTGAGACGGGTAATGGTCCGTCAAGACTCAGGACGGAGCGCGTGAAGGCCTGAATCAGGCCGGCGAGAGTCGGTACTTTTTCGATCCTCGCCGTGTACACGCTGAGGCCGTGAACTTTCTCCAAGCACAACATGTCCTTGTCGACCATTCGTTCAACCGTCTTGCGCGTCGATGATCGGCTCCAATCGAGCTCGGCCTGAATGTCGGTATGAATCTCCCCGATGCTCTTGGCGCCATCCCGCCAAAGCAGTTTCAGGATCGAAAGTTCAGTGGGACTCGGATTCATGTCACCTTATGGTGACAACTGTCACCACACGTCAAGCCCGCAATTGTGACAATCCCGAAAGGTGGGCATGATCCGCTGGCAATCGCCATATGGGCGCGCCACTCAGTCCGCCGGCGGCATTCCATACAAGTGCCGAACGCCCGCCGGTACTTTGCTCATGTCGATGACGATGCCGCGTTCAGCGCCGATTTGTCCAACAATCGCACCGACTTCCGGAGGACTGAGTTGTCCGGCCTGCGCAGCCGCCATCGCGACGGCGTCAAAAAAGTCGTCAAACTTTCCGTCAGAGGTGCCGACGAGCAGGGTCGCGTCATCGCCTGAGGCATTCCACATCATGTGCCAACCGCCGCGCGGTAGTAACACGAACCCGCCCGCGCCAATTGTCTTTTCCGCATCATCGGCCAGGAACGTGACCGTCCCGGAACGGACATAGAAGAACTCGTCTTCATGCGTGTGCCGGTGCGGCGGCGCGCCGCCGCTTTCCGCCGGGATGGTGATTTCAAACAGGCTGAGCCCACTCACGGTCTGATCCGCTTCTGCGAGGCGCGTGGCCGGGTGAAGCGGAAAGGCAATCGCCTCGCCCTCGCCGGCATCGAGAATGACGGCCGATTGAGGTGTGTCGGATTCCTGCGCCACGCCAATATTGGCGCACGCGGCCAGAACCGCAGTGCTCAGGCCCAGCAAAATCGTTCGATTTGGATGTGTCATTTTTGTCCTCCCTCAAACAGGGAGGTTTTCACGGACGCGGGAAGCGAGTCAAATCTTGTCGCGAAACCGCCTATTCCGGCACAGCAAAGATATGCGCGATCATGTGCGTCCCTTCGAACACAGCCGTGTCTTCGACATTGATGCCATCTTCGACAAAGACAAAGTCGAGCACCCGATCATTGTCGACATCGCTGTGCAACATGACCAGGAACATCCGCCCGGGGTCTGCCGGCGTGTCCATGCGGATGGTGACGGCTTCATTCTTGCCGGCGTCAAGATAGGCGAATCCGGACACGACGTCGCCATTTGGCCGTCCATCCATGACCGGATGAAGCACCAGGAAACCCGGTTTCTCGATCACCACTTCCGGAAAGGTCAGAGCCACTGAGTCGCCGCGGAAAGCGGAAACAGAGTCACCGTCGACGCGGACTTCTGAGAATTGCGTGACGCCCGCTTCGCGGGTCAGGCCGTCAACCTGGATCCAGTTGGCCTCGCCATTTCCCATCGTGATTTGTGGGGCTGGAGTCGCTTCCTGTGCGCTCGCACAGGCGCTGGTCATCAATGCTGACAACGCCGCGGCCCATATCGTCTTAGAGATCATATTGCTGTCCCTTCGTTTTATCTGCGTCCGTTCTAGGCTGCGTGGCGCGGAAAGTAGAGTCCTGGCTATTTTGACGCCGCGGAACACCAGTCTGGCTTCTTGGTCAGCGCGCGGCGTCCCTTGTGCGGCCATTCGCCAAGATGCCCAGCAGCGATCCCGGCGCGGGCGACATCCTGACCATTGGCAGATAGCGTGATCACTTCTCGCCCGTAGCGGTCCGGACCGGAATTGCTGGTGATGACCAGATCGGCCTCACGGGTAAGTTCGACCATGAACGCCTTGGCGTCATACCCGATCACGCGCTCGGCTTCACATTTGGCGCCGCCGCGCGCGCCAACGCCGCCGGTCTCGGGGGCATCGACATTGGCGAGACGGAACTTCATCCCGTCAATTCGGCCGCTGTCACCGTCCGACCAATAAATCGAATTCGTTGACGAGGCCGCAATGGTGTCTGCCACCGGCGGCGCGCAAGCGCTCAGCGCTAGTCCGAAGCCGATCAATACGTGTCTCATTCCGAATACGTGCCGCGATTCGTGAGACGTTCGGACAAGAATTAAGCGGCCTATTGGCGTCGCCCCGGGATGAGCTAGAACAGCGTATGTCGAATCTTCTCATCGTCTATCACTCCCGGACTGGTGGCACCCGGCAGATGGCCGAAGCCGCGTTCGATGCGGCACGGACAGAAATTGATTGCCGCTTGATGCGGGCCGATTCAGCGGGCCCCCACGATTTGCTCAGCGCGTCCGGATTCCTGTTCGCTGCACCCGAAAACCTTGCGGCGCTATCCGGCGCGATGAAAGAGTTTTTCGACCGTTGTTACTATCCGGTGCTTGGACAGCTTGAAGGGCGACCCTACGCGCAGATGATCTGCGCCGGATCAGATGGCGAAAGCGCGATGCGCCAGACAGCACGCATTGCCACCGGCTGGCGCCTGAAAGAAGTGCAACCGGCAATCATCGTCTGCACCCATGCGCAGACCGAAGCCGAGATCATGGCCGAGAAAATCATCGCACGAGACGACCTTGAACGCTGCCGCGCGCTGGGTCAGGCGCTGGCCGCTGGTCTGGCCATGGGCGTCTATTGAAGCGGGTGTGTCAGGGCGCGCCATCCGGCGCAGATTTGTCGCTAGCGAATGTGATGTAGCGGTGTCCGAAATAATTGACGAACGCCGCCAGCGCGATACCAGTCGCGTGCGCGCCGGGTTCGACCAATGGCATCCAGTCGGCCGGCCAGCTGGGCACTTCGCGGATCGCTACTGCGATCACAACGGTTGCGATGCCGCCGGCAATATTGACCCCGATAAAATCACGGACTTGCAGCCAGATCGACCGATCGGTGCGCTCGAAGACGAAATGCTTGTAGGTGAAAAAGCCGATCACCATGCCGATCGCCGTCGCGAGCGTGACTGCGACTGCGTAAGGCATGATCCAGGACAGCGGAAACCGCACCACCCAGTTAACCGCCGCGGCAAACCCACCGGCAGCGAGATAGCGAATTCGAGGATCCGTCGGTATGAATTTCATCAGATTGGCATTCCAAACCAGGCAAACAGGAAGCAGACGCTGGCGACAGCCAGCACCAGGCGACACTGCATATCTTTGACAGCGAAGACGACCGGATCGTCCTCGAGTTCACCGCGCTGGCAAACCGACCAGATCCGGCTAACCAGGATGAAGATCAAAGGCGGGAAGCCCCAAAGCCACTCGACATCGCCCGAGAAACTTCGGCGGAACGCGTCTTCTGAAATATACAGCACCATGATCACAACGGCAGCGATTCCGGCTGCAATGCCAGCGGACAGGACCAGCGGCAGGTCTTCCGGACGATACCCGCGGCCATTGATCGAGGTGTCGCCACGTTCGATCACGCGCGCAATTTCGGTGTGGCGCTTGGCGAGCGCCAGCGACAGGAAGAAGAACATCGAGAACACGAACAACCACGAAGACGGCACAGCCGCGACCGCCACGGTGCCGAGCGCCAGTCGAATGGTGAACAGGCTGGCAAGGACCAGGGCATCATGGATCATCAATCGCTTCAGGCGGAACGAATATGCCAGCGTCAGCACAAGGTAGATCCCGAGGACCAGTGCCACCAGCGGATTGACGATAAAGGCGAGCACAAATCCGGCCATCAAACCAAAGGGCACCGCCGCCAATCCGGTCAGGATCGGCAGATCACCGCTGGCCAGTGGTCGCTTGTGCTTGGACCAGTGACGACGATCATCGCGAATGTCCCAGGCATCGTTGAGGATATAGGTTGCTGATGCGACGAAGCCGATGGCAAGAAAGGTCAGCACCAGCGCAGGCCAGACCGAAACATCGAAAATCTTTCCGGACAGAACGGCAGGGACGAAGATCAGTCCGTTCTTTGACCATTGATGCAGACGCATAGCCTTGATCAGGGCCTTGGTCGCCGAACGACCTGGGATCACCTGATCGACATTGCCCTGCGCCTTCGCACGTTTGCGCGTACCTGCTGACGCCCCGACCAGAATGGCCTTGCGGGCGGCTTGCCAGACCGGCAAATCGGCTCTGCTGTCGCCTGCATAGTCAAATCCTTGCGGGAATTCCGACGTCAGCGCTTCAGCTTTCTTGCGACCCTTAAGGTTGTTGATGCCATCGGAAGCCCGAACCTCCACTGGCATATCCAAGCGCGCAGCAACCTGTTTGGCGATCGACTCATCTGCCGCAGTGGCGATGATCACACGTCGCCCTTCCGCATGTGCGGCGCGCGCCAACGCGACGACATCTTCATTCATCGGCAAGCCATCCACCGATAGCTCCGCAGCTTCTCCCAGATTGCGTTTCAGGACGGGGCGTCCCTTGAACAACCACAGAAAAACCAGGAACAGATTGAACGGATTCTGCTTCAAGAAGGCCAGAAACGTTTCGTACAGCGTGTCAGTGCGCAGCAGCGTGTGATCGAGATCCAATACCAGGGGAATTTCTCTTTCAGTCGCACCCGGCGTTGAATCGTTCGAATTCGCGGCGGTCTGGGGATCGGTCACAGACTTGTCCATCTTTATCGCAGTCATCTTTTAATCCACTCCCAGTGGTAGTTGGCAAATCGAACCGCCGAAGCGATCCGGTCCGTAGGCGGAAATTTCGTCCATGCGGGCGCAATCTTGGCGCGTCACTTTCGCAACCGTTTGGAATTCAACGCCGGCGCTGGCGAACAGCACATTCCGCGAGAGCGCTTGATCAAACTCGATCTGGTAGGTTGCATCACTGGCGGCCAGCGCGCGGATCTGATCCGCGGCGACAGCATTGCGCTTGACGGCGCCATAGCTCGCCGACGCAAACACCAATCCGGCATTCACTGCCATCACGCCCATCAAAGCAAAGGTCGCCAGGCGCAAACGTGCTTCAGCGGTCCACAAACAGGCCAACGCGACAGCCAGCGGCAACAGCCACAGTTGCGGTACATATCGCGCCCACCAGTTTTCTGGGAAAATCAGGGTGAACAGAAGCATCGCAGCGGCCGAGAACAGGCTGATGCGAACTTTAAGATTGTCTCTGTGCAACCAGGCGACCGTCGCTGCGAGCAACAGCGAAACCAGGAATGCACCTGAGAAGAATGGGCCAAATCCGGCAATGCGAGTGTCCGGTCCACCGGCAGCGCGCAGCTCTTCAAACGACACCATGAACGGAGTCTTCAACGCAGGATCAGCTGCGAAGCCCTGCATGGTCTCAGAGAACAGCGACAACCAGAATGCCCAGAAAGGGCCCACTGCCTCGATCCGTTCCGGCGTGTTGATCAACATGATGTCGCGCGTGTCCTGCGGCCCCATGATCGGATAGAACGGATGTCCGAAGTTCAGGATATTGTTTGCATATGGCGCAAAGCCGATGATGAAGATGCCAACAATGCCGGCGCCCGCCAGATACGCTCCGTGGCGCACGGCGGGTTTTAACCCTTGCGAGAAATAGATCGCGACGCAAAGGCTGGCGCAAACCGCAACAAAGATCGGAATGGCCGAGAATTTCAGGTTCAGCGCGAAGATCATGATTGGCAAAATGGCCAAGAATGCGCCGCGATAGCGCACTGTGGTGGCAAGCACGGCGAGCGTGATTACCATCAACATGCAGGACGCCATGACGCCGTCATTCATGCGCGTAAACAGCTGCATCAATGTCACCGGATTTCCGGCAGCGATGGCCGCCAGCGCAAGACTGAGCCAGAGACCGACCTGCAGCTGCATCAGCGCTCCCGCCGTCATCAAGGCAGCTGCGATCATCATCGCGATCGCCAGACCTTTGGCCATTTCAAGCGGCAGGCCTGCCGCGATCTCTGCCGCCATCACCGTCCATGAGGCGATCGGATAGTGATCCACCCAGATCGGTGCTGCAACTTCTTCAGAAACCGCCAACATCGGGGCGTTGCCGTAGACCGGGTTCCAGCCTTCCGCCAGCGCCTGAATGGCAAAATAGTGATAATCCTGGCCGTCAATCGACGTATCGATAATCGCTCCCGCAAGTCCTGAGGAAACGACAATCACGACCAGCACGCTGATCAGGATTTGCCACCAAATCATGTCGGTCATGCGCGCGGCCGCGTACACACCAGCGGCCATTGCCAGCGTCAGTAAGAGAATAGATGACACCGCGCCAAGCGATCCGCCGAGCAGAAAGTAAGTTGCCGGAAATATGTAGGCGAACGCATAGAACAACGCTGTTCCCACGCCTGTTGCCAGCAACATTGGTGAGAGCCTGTCCCACGTGCCGATGGTTTCGACGGTCCCGAGCTCTGCGTCCCCTGAGCGTTGAAGCTCCATGTAAGCCACCCTGTCTGCGCGCATTGATATCGGTGTTCGAAGAGCAATTCTTGTGCCAGCGAGCAGGGGCCGCCTCAGATCACGTGACAGGTGCGCAATTTGCGGCCAGTTCATTGCCTCGAACGCCTCTCCTACACGGGTTTTGAACGCTGATGCCACTGTCCGATGTGTCAGGAGATCTGGGCGCAAATTTGCATCAAAATCGCACCAAATTCGGCGTGGTCATACACCCCGGTTTTCGCCTTCATTTCTGGCACATGCATTGCATCCTGAGGAATTCGATTGCGTCGGACTCAGGTTCGGCGCTGCATTGGAGTGAACGTCTCCCGGATCGGCGCCAACCGGGATCAAGGCATCGGATCGGGCAAGCGTGGTGGATAATAAACGTGCTGTTTAACTCGTACGAATTCGTGATTTTCTTCGCCGTCGCGACGCTGACCTACATGTTCGCGCCGCAACGCGCGCGCTTGCCTTGGTTGCTCATCTCCAGCCTGTTCTTCTACGGCTACACGTCACCGTTGATGTTGTTGCATCTGATCGCGATTGCCGTGGTCACGTTTTTTGTGGCGCTGGCAATCGATCGCAGTGAAGACCCTGGCCGCAAGAAACTGCTCATGGTGCTGGCCGTGAGCGGCCTCGTGCTCAACCTGGTCGTGTTCAAATATACCGGCTTCCTGAACGAGACGTTCCGTTCGATCTTCGGCTGGTTTGGCGCGGCCTATGGTGTGCCGGTGATGAACATCATCTTGCCGCTGGGCATCTCGTTCTATTCGTTCGTTCTGATCGGATATCTCATCGACGTGTTCCGCGGAGAAAAACCCGAACGCGATTGGATGGTCTTCGGCGTTTTCGTCTTTTTCTTTCCGAAGATGATTGCCGGGCCAATCGAACGAACCACAACATTGCTGCCCCAGCTGCGCGAGAAACTGCCTGGCTTCCAGTATGCGTTGGTTACCGCTGGACTGTCGCTGATGCTTTGGGGCGCCTTCAAGAAAGTCGTCGTTGCGGATCGTATCGCCCCGTTTGTCGATCGCGTGTACGACTCGCCGGAAGCGTTCAGCGGCGTATCGCTGATCTTTGCAACCTGGCTGTATGCGTTCCAGCTCTATTTCGACTTTAGTGGGTATACCGACATCGCCTTGGGGGCGGCGATGATTTTCGGCATCAAGCTTATCCCGAACTTTAACCGCCCGTATTTCGCGGTCTCGATCCAGAATTTTTGGCAGCGCTGGCATATTTCTCTGACCGACTGGCTCAACGACTATATCTACACACCGATCATGAAGAGCCGCTTTACCGGCCTGAAAATGTACAACCTGATCCTGCTCGGCATGATGGTTACATTCATTGTCAGCGGCTTCTGGCACGGCGCCGCATGGACCTATGTCGTCTGGGGCGTGTTGCACGGGACTTACATTGTCGTGTCGCTGCTGATGCAGAAACGCTGGAACAAGTTCGCCAAGAAGATCGGTCTCAACAAGCGCAAGAAACTGTATCGCGCGATCAAGATCTCAGTGACCTTCTTCCTGGTCTGTTTCGCTTATGTCTTCTTCCGCGCAAATTCCATGGGCGATGCGCTCTACATTGTCGGTCACGGGTTTACTGGCTGGGGCAACATCGTTGGCAGCATCAAAGACGTCGTCGATGGGCGCCTGCCACACATGCTGCTGGCGCTGACCGGTATCGTGATCGTCATGGCACCGGAATTCTACAAGGGTCATGATCGCCTGCGCGACATCTACCAGGCCCTGCCGTCCTGGCAGCGCTGGGGCCTGATTTATTCCGCGACGGTCTCGATCGTCATACTCGGTGCCTTCTACAACACCGACCAGCAATTCATTTACTTCAGGTTCTGATGATGGAGCACGCTATCACTGACACGCCGACCGAAGCGCCGACGCACGTTGCCGACAAGGGCCCGATCCGGCTGATTGCCGGATTGCTGGCGCTTGCCATCGCTGCGTTCCTAACCACGTTGGCCGTCGTTTTGCTCATTCCCGACCAGAATGATTACGCCAAGGTCAGCGTTCTCAAGCATGAACGCATGGCGTCGATTGAAGGACCGAAAGTGGTTCTGATTGGCGGCTCCAATCTTGCTTTCGGCATCGAGAGCGATGTGATCGAAAGCGCCACCGGCTGCGCGACAGCAAACATGGGTATGAACGGCTATTTCGGTCCGCGCTTCATGCTGCGGGAAGTGCGTCCGAAGCTCTCGGCTGGCGACATCGTCGTGATCGCATTCGAGTGGGACAATTTCGGTAAGTCCGTCGACGGATCGGGGAAAGACCTGCTCGCCGTGGCGAAATCAAATCCCTATGTCTGGCAATTCCTGAGCCCCAAGCAGCAAGGCATGGCCGTTCAGAGCATGCCGTTTGTCGCGCAAGCCAAAACCGTGCGCGTCACCGAAACCCTGCTCGAAACAGTCGGCGTCATCGATGTTTCGAATGACGAGGCTAAAGTCGAGATCAATGACATCGAGACAGTCAAGGCCTTCGACTCCAAAGGCGATCTCAATGGCCATGACGGCCTCGTCTGGGATGGCGAGTATGAGCAAGGCATCGACATTGGCGGGGCTGGTCTGGAAACAAAGATAGTTGACTTGATCAAGGATTTCGCCCGCGACATGAAGGCCCGTGACGTCACTGTCATCGTCTCGTTCACGCCGACGATGGCATCTTATTACGACGAACAGCAGGCGACGATCGATGAAGCCTATCAGATGCTGATCTCTGGTGATGACGCAGTCACTGTACCCCGCCCGCCATCGGCGTTTCGCTTCGATACCGAATATTTCTTCGACACTGTCTACCATTTGAAAACGACCACGCGCGATATACGCAGCCAGATGATCGCTGACGACATCAACTCAATTCTGGGCACCACGCCCGCTTGCCAAGCAAACACACAATAGAGGACCCACAATGACCAAAGACGAAGTTCAGACAATCATTGTCGAAACCATCTCAGAAATCATGGACGACAAGGGCCTGGACGTGCCCGAGATCGGCGCCGATACAAAAGTGCTCGAAGATGATCTCGGCATCGACTCTCTCGATCTGGCGACCATGGTATCGGACCTCGAAGGGCGCATCGGATTTGATCCATTTGCCAAAGGCTTCATCGAGTTCAAGACGGTCGGCGAACTGGCAGAATTGTACGTCCGGTAATGACTGATCAGGGACTGGGCTTCGACCTTGGGGACAAGACCCCTGCAGTGAGCCGCGGCGAACAGCTGTGGACACGCGGCGACCTGCGCGCCGGTGCGGATCAGCTGCGTGATGATTTTTCGCAAGCGGGCCTGACCCGCTTGCTGATTCATAGCGACGAGTCGGCGCTCATCCTTCAGACCATTTCAGCCTGTTTCGAAAACGGCGCCGATCTCTATATCGCGCATACCAGTCTCTCAGATGAGCAAGTGGAAGCAATCTGCCAGGAACAAGGCGTGCAGCGTGTCATCACGGCGCGCGAGGAATGGCGAGAGGTCGCCCTCGCGCAGACCAAACCAGCACCTGCGGACGGGCGGCTATACACCATGACCTCCGGCACCACTGGAATGCCAAAGATCGCCACCCACAGTCTGCCGACGCTGATTTCCAAAGCCAAAGCAGGCCAGAGCCGGCGACCAGAAAATGGCGGACGCTGGTTGCTGACCTATCAGCCAACCGGATTCGCTGGGTTGCAGGTGACGCTCACGGCCGCGCTCTGGGGCGGTTTGTTGATCACCCCTGAAGAACGCAGCATGTCCGGCTTTCATCAGGCGGCCACGCTTTGGAAGGCGACGCATGTGAGCGCGACGCCAACCTTCTGGCGGTCATTCCTGATGCTGGCGGACCCGAACCAGATGTCACTGCAGCAGATTACCCTGGGCGGCGAAGCGTCTGACCAGCCGACACTGGATCGCATTCGCATGGCCTTCCCAGATGTGCGTATGACCCATACCTATGCGTCGACCGAGGCAGGCGTCGTCTATGCCGTGCACGACGGGAAGGAAGGATTTCCGGTTGAGTGGCTCGACAAAGCGCCGAAAGGCGTCGAGCTGCGCATTGTCGATGGCTTTCTGCAGATCCGCACACCTAACATGATGCGCGGCTATGCCTCGAAACAGGATCAGCCCTTGCTTGACGATGGTTGGCTTTCAACCGCTGACCTCGCTGTCGTCGAGCGCGACCGCGTGCGAGTCCTCGGACGTGACGACAATACAATCAATGTTGGCGGTTCGAAAGTGTATCCACTGCCGGTCGAAGCGATCATTCTCGATGTTCCCGGCGTGATCGAAGCACACGTCTATGGCGTCGCGAACCCCGTCACCGGGCAACTGGTTGCTGCGGACATCGTGCTCGCGGAGGGGCTCGATCAGAAGGCCATGAAGAAAACCATTCTCGGCGCCTGTCGCGAAAAGCTCGAAGGCTATTCGGTTCCGCGCGTGATGAAATTCGTCGATGAGATTGCCGTCTCGGCAAGCACCAAAAAAGGCTAAACTGAAATGACTCAGAAACATGTCATCGTTACCGGCGGCAGCCGCGGCCTCGGCGCCGCAATGATCGAAGGACTGCTCGAAGACGGCTACATGATCTCGACCTGCAGTCGCAAAATGTCGAACAATATTCAAGCGCTTTTGAATCATCCAAAGCACGGGAAGAATGTCTTCTGGCAAGCCTGCGAAGTCGGCGAGGCTGATCAGGTCGATGCCTTCGTCAATGCTGCAATGGATTGGGCCGGCGACAATGGGCTGTGGGGCTTGGTCAACAATGCTGGAGTCGCTCAGGCCGGAATTCTGGCATCGTTCCCAAACGTCGAGAGCGAACGCATTCTGAAGATCAATCTCCTTGGTGCCATCCAGATGGCGCGTGCGGCGTCGAAAGTGCTGTTGGCGCAGCGACGCACGCCGCAGGGCGGTCGGATCATCAATATCAGCTCGATCATTGGCACACGCGGATACAATGGCCTGTCGACCTATTCCGCCTCAAAAGCCGGCCTGGATGGCTTCAGTCGCGCCTTGGCGCGCGAATTGGGTAGGCGACAAATCACGGTAAACAGCGTCGCGCCGGGATATGTGGCCACGGAAATGTCCTCGACCCTGTCGCCAAAACAGCTCAAACAGATCACAAATCGTACGCCGCTTGGGCGCCTGGCCAGCGAGGAAGACATCCTCAATGCCGTTCGTTTCTTCTTGGGTGAAGGTTCCGGCATGGTCACCGGTCAAGTGCTGCTCGTCGATGGCGGGATCAGCAGCTAGGCGCGCTAAATCGGGGGAATTTTCGGTGTTTTCATACTTCATCTATCCCGTTCTCGGTATCATGTTCGTCCTGTGTCTTGGCATCATCATGCTGCTGCACAAGCGAGGCGTGTCGAACAACAAGATCGTGATGACGGCCGGCATGTTGGGAATCGCGACCTTTCTCTTTCAGTATTTCCCGCCGCCTTGGTATCTCTTGGTCGATTACGAAAACGCCTACCTGCCCGCGGGTGCGGCAGCGATGAGCGATCACACCGCCTTGTCCGGCCTTCTCGCCAAGGGCGTACTTGGCTTCGTCAATCTACCGATTGTCGCCTTCCTGTTTTCGCCATTCGCGGCATTGCCATTTGCAGTTGGCGAGGCACTGTTCCTCGGTATCGGTGTGGTCGCCGCGCTCCTGTTATGGCGAGAGCTGGTACGCCTGCTCGACTTGAAAACGCGCGAGAGTGCATTGCTTCTGTTCCTCGTCCTCGGTTCCGGTCCAGCCGCTTACAACCTGTTTCTGGGGAACACATCGCAGATCGTTATGGTGTTGATCATCCTTGGCCTCGGCGCTTTCATGCAGCGTCGCGACACCAGTGCTGGCATCCTGTTCGCGCTCGCGGCGCTGATCAAGCCAGCGTTGATCATTTTCGGGATTTACGCCTTGTTGCGCGGTCGCTGGAAAGTCGCACTGAGCGGCGGTGTGGTCTGCGTCGCCGCGACGCTGTTGTCGATCATCATATTTGGATGGCCCATGCATGTACTGTGGCTGGAGCAGACCATCCTTCCGGCGCTCGATGGCACAATCATGGCTTACAACGTCCAGTCAATCAGCGCCGTGGTCAGCCGCGCAATGGTCGGATCTGAACATCTTCTGGACTGGACTCCGACAGAAGTTCCGGAGCTGGCCAGCCTGATCAGCCGAATTCTGCAACTGGCGGCGCTGGCGGTGATCGTCACCTGCATCACGCTGCTGGCGCGGCTGAAGCGCACCGCCGAGACGGCACCGCTGGAAGTCTCATTCGTCCTGATGATCCCGCTGCTGATCCCGAATCTGGCCTGGAACCATTATCTGATCTGGGCCTTTCTGCCGCTGGCCCTGTGCCTGCGTGGACTGCCAGGTTTCGGCCAGATGACCCGCCTGCACATGACCGCGCTGGTCGCGATGGCGCTGATCATTCTTCCAATCGAGACCTGGACCTTCTCATCGCCGCTTGTTCAGGAAGTGTTTGGACGAGTGATCGTTTCGCTGCCATTCTTGGGCGTGGTGCTTCTGCTGATCCTGATGGTGCAAATGACGCTGTCGATCCGCAACGGGACGTCCGACACCGGACTGATTACGGGCAATGTCCGAGGCACCGCTTTCTCGCCCAAATTGAAAGTGCCGTTCACCGCGCGCGCTTAGGTCCGCGACAGCGACTATTTCTTGCCGCCGGGCGGCATTGACGCGACGAAGTCGAAGCCCTCTTCGAGCAGCCTCTCAACCAATCCAGGGTCTGCCAACATGTCGCCCGTCAGGCAGACATAGTCGCGCATCGTGGCGCCATAGGATTTGAACGGCCCCGCACCATACTGCTCAGACAGTTCTTTCTGACGCGGCTTCGGCAACCGGATACCAAGCTGGTCGTCCTTGTTGATCTGGCTGAACATATGCCCGTTGGTTGAGGTGTACGGGTTGGCCTTGCCTTTGCGCTCTATGCGATCAGACGCAGCAATCGCGCGCTCGAACCGCGCAATGATTTCATCTCTGGACATGGTCGGTCGCTCCAATCAGGAACGTTTATTGCTGATTTTATGATCTGGAACAAACTCAATGCCGGCATCGAAGGTCGATTGCCAGATCACTTTGGCAAATCGTTTAAGGCCGATTCGTGATGCCTTGATCCGCACAACACCAGGTAAACGCCCGCGCGTGCGAAAGCGAATCCGCGCGCCGGTTTTGGAGATGTCGACAATCACACCCTCGCGAACTTCACCGCCCTTGGTTTCCACGGAGCAAACACACCACAGGTCCTTGCGCGGACCGCGACGATTGTTGACCGCGGGGCGAAGGATAGGGGCCGGTTTGGGAGTCGCGACCTCTTCGCGTCCCGGCTCACCCGTGACGCGCTGCAGATCGACCTTCATTTTCGACTTCGACGAAAACATCCCAAAAACTTCTCTCTAATCGAGGGAAGTTACGATATTTCTCGTTAAGGTTGAATTACCGGATGCGGAAAGTGCTGCGCCATTCGCAGCACTTACTACAGTTTGCGCTAACCCTGCTTGAGCTCGTCGAACGGCTTGTCCTTGTCCACGCGCACGTCCTGCGGAAGTCCCAAAACGCGCTCGGCGATGATGTTTTTCAGGATTTCATCCGTGCCGCCAGCAATGCGCAGGCCTGGCGCCCACATAAAGCTTTGCTGGAACAAGCCGTCTTCAGGCATGTCATCACCAGTCATCAGGCCATAGTGGTCCTGCATTTCAATCGCCGAGTTGCAAATATCCTGCAGCATGTTGGCATTGATGATCTTGCCGATGGAGTTTTCAGGTCCGGGCGTCTGCCCTTTCGAGAGCGCGGTTTGTGTGCGCAGCTTGGTCAGCTTGTAGCCTTGGGCCGCGACGTACCAGTCCGCCAGCTTGTCGCGGAAGGCCGCATCGCTGATGGTTCCGGCCGCCTTGGCATAATCCATGATCTGCGCCCAGTCCGGACCCGGCGAACCGCCAACCGCGAGACGCTCGTTCATCAATGTCACCAGGGCCACTTTCCAGCCCTGGCCAACATCACCGAGGCGGTCGCTGTCTGGAATGCGCACGTCGGTGAAATAGACTTCGTTGAACTCGCGGCCGCCAGAGGCCTGGTGAATTGGGCGCGCTTCGACACCTTCCTGCTTCATGTTGACAATGAACATGGTCAGGCCCTTGTGCTTGACCGCTTTCGGGTCGGTTCGGACCAGCAGGATTCCGTAGTCGGAATAGTGCGCGCCGGAGGTCCAGACTTTCTGGCCGTTGATCACCCATTCGTCGCCATCTTTCACCGCGCGAGTCTTGAGGCCAGCCACATCCGACCCAGCAGACGGTTCAGAGAACAGCTGGCACCAGATTTCGTCGCCCATCAGCGCCTTTTGAACATAACGTTGCTTGTGCTCATCAGAGCCGAACGCAATCACCGTCGGAATACACATGCCGAGACCGATCGTGAACGGGCCGCCTGGCGAGTCGAACTTGCCCTCTTCCTGGCCCCAGATGACTTGCTGCATTGGCGTGCCGCCGCGGCCACCCATTTCCTTCGGCCAGGTGATCTTGGCATAGCCTGCCTTGGCTTTTTCCGATTGCCATTTCTTGGCGCGTTTCATGAACTCTTCACCAGAGACGCGCTGGCGCAAAGGCTGAGCGCCTTTCGGTTCCAGATGTTTTTCCAGGAACGTGCGCGCTTCGGCGCGGAATTCGGCTTCTTCGGCTGTATCGTTGAAATCCATTGTCGTTCTCCGTTCCTTAGGCCGCGTTCTTCAGTTCGAGCGCGCGGACGAGCTTTTCTTTCCACACAGGCGGCGCGCCAGCCTGCACCGCAAGCAGCTTGGCGCGGCGATAGAACAAGTGGCAATCCACTTCCCAGGTGAAGCCCATGCCGCCATGCGTCTGAATGTTTTCCTTTGACGCGAACCAGTAGGCTTCGCTTGCCGCCAGGCGGGCTGCAGCCGCAGCCTCCGGCAGTTCCGCCGCGTTGGTCGACAAAGCCCACGCGCCGAAATAGCAATTCGAGCGCGCCACTTCGTTTTTGACATACATGTCGGCCAGCTTGTGCTTGATCGCCTGGTTGCCGCCGATCGGACGGCCGAACGCGTAGCGCTCTTTCGCATAATCAGTGGCCATTTCGAGGCAGCGTGTGGCGCCGCCAAGTTGTTCGAACGCGAGCAGGATGGCGGCACGGTTCATGACCGCATCGTGCAAGTCTGCTCCGGCTCCGGCCTCGCCGAGACGTTCGCCGGCAGCGCCATCGAAAGTGATCTCGGCATGGCTGCGTGTCGGTTCCAGTGTTTTCACGGACTTGCGGCTGACGCCGTCGCCGTTCAGGTCGACCAGAACCAGACTGGCGCCGCTGCCTTCCTTGGCGAGGACAATCGCGTGGGTGGCAATGTCGCCATCGGTGACCGGCACTTTGGTACCGCTGAGCTTACTGCCGTCAAAGCTCACAGAGAGCTTGGCCGGGTCGGGATTTCCAGGGCCTTCGCTGGCGGCGTAACACCCGATAATGTCACCGCTTGCAACGCCAGGAAGAACCGCCGACTTTTGTGCCTCGCTGCCCGCCAGCATTACGCCTTCGGCAAAGAAATATACGGTGCTGGCATAAGGCACAGGCGCCAGGGCGCGGCCCATTTCCTCGGCCAGGACACATTGTTCCAGTGCACCAAGGCCCAGGCCGCCATGCTCTTCCGGGATCGCTGTGCCCAGCCATCCCATCTCCTTCACCTTCTGCCAGACACCTTCGTGATGGCTCTTGTCTTCATCGTTCAAGACCTCGCGGACATGTTGCGTGGTGCATTCCCCGTCGAGGAATTTGCGCGCCTCATTCCCGAGGAATTTCTGATCATCGGAAAAATCGAAATTCATGGCCCACCGGCCTCCCTGTCACTTTCTATGGCAGAGACAATAGCGCGGTTGACGTGCGCGGAAACCCATAACCCCACGGTAGGCTTTCGTGGGGAAAATTGCGCCCGTGTGCGCGCTTGTGATTGCAAGCGCTAAGCAGGTGGCTACATGGGATAGAACGATACCAGAAAGGTCCTGCGATGCGCACTGAAACGCCGGTTCAGATCAAGCTTTCCGATTACACGCCCTACCCATTCGCCATTGATCAGGTCGAAATGGTGTTCGATCTCGAGCCCAGCGCCACCAAAGTTCATACCAAAATGGTGGTGCGGAGCGTTGATGAAGCGCGGACGAAAGTCGATGCAAGCCGAATGAAACTCGACGGGGTGTTGCTCAAACTCGACGAAATCCGACTAAACGGCGCGATTCTCGGCGACGACGCGTACGAACTGGACGACGAAGCGCTTGTCCTCAACGACGTGCCGGACGCGTTCACGCTCGAAACCACGGTGACCATCGACCCGTCTGCGAACACCGCCTTGTCCGGACTCTACGTCTCCGGCGACCGGTTCTGTTCACAGTGCGAGAGCGTTGGCTTCCGCCGCATCACCTATTGGCCGGATCGCCCGGATGTGATGAGCCGCTTCAAGGTGCGCATCGAAGCCGACAAGGCGACGTATCCGGTCCTGCTCTCAAACGGGACGGCGGGCGAGAGCGGCGATCTGGATGGCGGCCGTCATTTCGCCGAATGGGACGATCCGCACCCGAAACCGTCCTACCTGTTTGCATTGTGCGCCGGCGATTATGACATTTATCGCGACACGTTCACGACCATGTCCGGCGCCGATGTCGATCTCGCTGTGCACGTCGACAAAGGTGACGGCGCGCGCGCGGCCTGGGCAATGGAGAGCCTGAAGGCCTCGATGACCTGGGACGAACAGGTCTTCGGCCGCGAATATGATCTTGGTGTGTTCAACATCGTCGCGGTGCGTGATTTCAATTTCGGGGCGATGGAAAACAAGGGCCTCAACATCTTCAATTCAGCCTATGTGCTGGCGGATGAAGCGACCGCCACCGATGCCGATTTTGAAGCCATTGAGAGCATTGTCGGCCACGAATATTTCCATAACTGGACGGGCAATCGCATCACCTGCCGTGACTGGTTCCAGCTTTGCCTGAAAGAAGGCCTGACGGTCTTCCGCGACCAGGAATTCAGCGCCGACATGCGCTCGCGTCCGGTGCAACGGATCAAGGACGTCATTCGCCTGCGCGCGCGCCAGTTCGCCGAAGATGCCGGTCCTCTGGCCCATCAGGTGCGCCCGGATAGCTATGCCAGCATCGACAATCTCTACACCGCCACCGTGTATGAAAAAGGCGCCGAACTGATCCGCATGCTCAAGACGCTGATCGGGGATGAAGCCTTTGCCAGCGGGATGCAGCTCTATTTTGATCGCCATGATGGCGAAGCAACGACGATTGAGCATTTCTATGCTTGTTTCGAAGAGGCGTCAGGCCAAGATCTCGGCAATTTCCGGCGCTGGTACAGCCAGCCGGGCACCCCTACCGTCACCGCCTCGGAGATCTGGGACGAGGATAGCGGCACGCTGACCGTGATGCTGAGCCAGGCCAATCCGAAGACACCCGGTAATGACCGCCCGACGCCGCTGCCGATGCCGATCCGGGCCGCCGCTTTCGCCCCGAACGGAGACAAGATCGAGGAGCTGACACTGATCCTCGACAGCGACGAGCTGATCTGGACGATCAGCGGCCAGGCTCAGCGCCCACTGGTCTCTCTCAATCGCGAATTTTCGGCGCCGATCCGCCTCGATCACCAGATCAGCGACGACCAGGTGCTGACGCTGGCCGGTCTCGATGATGACCCGTTCAACCAGTGGAACTGCCTGCAGGCCCTGGTCAAGAAGGACATCCTGGCGGTCGCTTATGATCAGAAACCCGCTCCGGACGCCGCAGTGATCGCGGCCATCGCTGCGGCCGTGCGCGCCAATCAGGCGGATCCGGCCTTTGCGGCCTTGCTGACACGGTTGCCGGATGTCGGAGAGTTGTTCCTGGAACATGTGCCGGCCGACCCGGTGGCGCTTGACGATGCCCGGACCAGCGTCCAGCGCGCGCTGGCAGCAGAGCTTCTCGAAGACGCCAAGTCCATTCTCGCAGCTGCCTCGCCCAGCCCGTTCAAGCCAGATGCCGAACAGTCCGGCATCCGCGCCCTGCGCAGCGCCATGCTGACCCTGCTCGGCGCGCTCGGCGAGGACAGTGACGCCGCCCTGAAACATGTCTTCGATGCGGCACCGAACATGACCGAAAGCCTGTCTGCCCTGCGCGCACTTTCCGTCGCCAATGGCGACAGCAAGGCCGCAAGTCTGAAAGCGTTCGAGGACACCTGGTCCGACAATCCACTGGTCATGGACAAATGGTTCGCTGTGCAGGCCGGCACCGCAACAGCAGCAGAAGCGACGGCGTTGACCCAGCACGCGGATTTTGATCTCAGCAATCCAAACCGGGTCCGATCCGTGATCGCGGTCTTCGCCATGCAGAACCTGCCCGCCTTCCACGTCCCGGATGGATCCGGCTACAAGCTGGTCACTGCCATCATCCTGGCTGCGGACAAGAAGAATCCGGCCCTCGCGGCGCGTCTTCTGACCGCGTTCGAACAATGGAAATCACTGGAACCGCGCGCCAGGGCAGAGGCGGAAAAAGCGCTTAAGACCTTGCAAGCAAAAGAGCTTTCCAAGAACGCTGCAGACATCATCACGCGCACCCTTGGCTAACGCCGCAAATCTTAACAGAATCGCACCTGTGGTTAACTGTTCCTGAACTTTCCGGCGTGAAAGCTGAAAGATGAGGAAGTGCGTCTGAGGGACGCGACCGGAGAGGTGCGGGCTGTGGCACGTCAGAACGCGAAATCTGGGACATCCAGGACCGCTGGGCGCACGTCGCCGACGCGTTCGCTGAGCCTGACCAAGGCGCTCGGCCTGATCATCCTGATCGAAGGGGTCGCGCTGGGGCTGAAAGCCTATGATGACCGCGCACGCGCCGTATCCGCCAAGCAGGTGGAAGCGCATCGCGAGGCCTTGGCCGTGTCGGAGCGCCTGAACGGCAAGATCATCGCCGTCGAACAGGCCATGCGCCTCGGCTATCAGGCCGGCTGGACGCCGGTACAGACGGCCCGCGTGCAACCCGATCTCGACACAGTGGTTTCTCTGACCGACGCACTGACAGCCACCGACGGCTCGCGCCTGCGCAATGCCGGAGAAACGGCGTCCGCCATGCTCGCTGGGTCACAAACGGCCGGACTGACCCGCAGCAATGACATCGTGGTCGTGTTCGACCCGGACTCAGGCGGCCCGCGCATCGGCATCGTCCCGTCCGCCTCCTGGCTACCAGAAGCACAAGGCAGCCGGCACTTCACCCTGCAGAACGACGCGCTGGAAGGCGGCAAATTCGGAACCGCCCAGCGCGTGGCGGCCTGTTCGCCAATCTCACGAGGCTCGATGTCGGTCTGCGTGGAAACGCCCTTCCCGGCATTTACGCGGGCGACTCTTATCGATCTCGCCGTTTATGCGCTTCTGCTGCTGGGTCCGGCGCTGGCCATACTCGGCCTGTTTCGCCTGCTCGAACAGCGCCGGTCTGAATCCGAAGCGTTCGAAGGCGAGGCGACCCGCGCGGGCCGCATCCTGAAAACGGTGATGCACCAGGCCAAGGCCGGATTCTGGTCATGGAATCTGAAGTCCCAGCGGTTCTCGTTCAGCGAAGAAGCTGGCCAATTGCTCGGCGAACCAGGAGAGGTGGAACTGTCTGCCGATGAAATCCTGCGTTTTGTCCACGAGGAACATCGCGACGCGATGGAACAATCGCTTTCGACCTTGCATGAGCGCGGCTTCATCTCGCAAGTATTCGCCAATGTCGACAAGACAGTCTGGTTCGATATGCGCGCCAAGCCGGATGAGCGCAGCGGTGAGCTGAACGGCGTGCTGCGGGACGTCACCGAGATGAAGATTGCCATTGCCCGGACGCGCCAGGCCGAAAACCGATTGCGCGGGGCGCTGGAGGGCTTTTCCGGCCCGTTCGCACTGTGGGATGCGCGCAAGCGCCTGATCTACTGGAACCGGGCTTTCCTGAAAGTGTTCGGCCTCGAGCCGACAGTGCGCGTCGGCATGGGCTATGACACGGTGATGCTGGCCCAGGCGGCCAACATTCTCGAGCGCCGCCCGAAAACCTCGGATGATCATGGTGAGATCGTCAAGATCAAGAATGGCCAATGGTTCAAGATCGTCGAGCGCGCGACCAAGTCGGGCGGCATGATCTCGATGGGACTGGACGTCTCGACCGATGTCCGCAACGAAGTTGAACTGACCAAGCAGCAGGCCCGTCTGCGCAAGCTGGTGGCGGAGCTGGAGCGGTCTGAATCCACCGCCGCTGACCTCGCCAAGAGTCTGAAAACCGAAAAACAGCGGGCTGAACGCTCGGCCAATTCCAAGAGTGCCTTCCTGGCCAATATGAGTCACGAGCTGCGCACGCCTCTGAACGCAATCAATGGCTTTTCTGAAATCCTGGTCGACGAAATGTACGGACCGCTGGGCGATGAACGCTACAAGGAATACGCGGCTGATATCCTGGCATCGGGCAAGCACTTGCTCGACATGATCACTGACATTCTCGATATGGCGAAGATCGAGGCTGGCAAGATGACCGTCGATCTGCATCCGATCGATATCGTTGATCCGGTTGACGCGGCGATCCGAATGATCCGTCGCAAGGCCGAGGAAAAGGATATCGACCTGAAACTGGTGGCCAATTCCGGCCTGCCTCTGGTCGAAGCGGATCACCGCGCGATCCGGCAAATGATCCTCAACCTTGTCTCGAACGCGATCAAGTTCACCGATGAAGGCGGTGAAGTGCGCGTCACCGTGGACCAGAAGGATACCGAATTGCGCATCGCTGTGCGCGACAATGGCATTGGCATTCCAGCCGATGCGCTGCCGCGCCTGGGCGAGCCGTTCGAGCAAGTCAGCGATACCCGCGACCGAAATTTTGACGGCACCGGCCTTGGCCTGGCTCTGACCAAGTCATTTGCAGAGATGCATGGCGGGCGTCTGACCATTGCCAGTGAAGAAGGCCGCGGGACCCAGGTGAGCTTTTTCCTGCCCGTGCCGAACTATCAAAGCCAGTCAGCGAGTTCCGTCGCTTAATCGTCTCGCGTTAACGCTTCAATGGAGAACGCGGCCGCTTGAGCGGCGCAGTCCGAGGCAGCGGCCTGCAAGGCCAGCGCGCGATCGCGGCTGGAATTGCTGTCGGCGATATGGGTTGAGCGGACCTCTTTCGAGCGCGTCAGGTTGCGATACCGGCTGTTGATCAGACTGACAGTCATCACGCAACGGGCCGTATCGCCTTGCACATGAAGCGTCTTCAAATGCGTCGCGAGTTCAAAACTCGCGGAAACGCCAAACTCCGGCAGCATTGCATTGTGCTCTTTGCCGACGTCGAAATTGTCAATCATGGCGAGTTGGATCTGGCGCGTGGCATTGCCGGACCATTCCACGCCCGGGATCAGGCGCAGCCCGCCATCAGCGCCTTCGCTGACCATACCCTGCCCGGCGATCAGGCGCGGCGCTTCCGGTTCGCGCACGACCAGGTCAGACGACAAGCCGTCCAGTTTGGTCTGGGTCTCGACCCGGTACAGCGCATCCGGTGTCGTCGGTTCGGGAAGCACGGACACACAGCCCGCAATCATGACCGAAGCTGCGAGGGCACTGTAAATGTTCAGGCGCATTAGCGACGCTCCTCATATGGCAGGGGATTGCCAACGACAAAGCCTTGCGGGTTCTGTTCGATTTCGCGAGTCAGCCGATCCAGCCGTGCGATCAGGACGCGTAATTCCTGCGCCGCGAGCGTGCTTTGCTGGACCGTGTCCGTGGCACCGCCTTCGACCAGCGTCGTCGCCGCCGCAATTGCCTTGCGGCTTTCGGTCAGGGTCGCACTGGCATCGCCAGTGGCGAGGTTCAGTTCGGCAACCAGGGCCTTGAGGTCGGCGCTCAGCACAGCCAGTTCCTGGTCCACGGACGAAGCGACCGAGGTGATATCAGTTGATGCCGTCGACAGATCATTGCCGGCCCGCTCGAGCGAGGCCAGGGTTGTCAGGCTCTGCGCCAGCAGCGCTTTGTCATCTTCTGAAAGCGCTGCTGATATGTCGCGGACATTGAGCAGGATCTCACTGAACGCGGCGATGTTTTCCTCGGTCAGGACGCCGCTGAGCTGCTCCATCGTCATCCCGGCCTGGCCAACAATCTGGGCGCCGCCATCAAACAGCGCCGCGAGTGGTGTCTCACCGGCCCGGATGACCGGAATCTCTTCATAAGGCTGCGGCAGCAGTGGCCCGGCATCGTCGCTGCCAGCATTGATCTGCACGAAGGTGACACCCGTAATCCCGGCAAAATCGATGATCGCCGTGGAGTCGGACTTGACCGGCGTCGAGCGATCGACGCGCAGGCGGGCGCGAACTTGCGAGGCGTCGCGGCGGTCAATGCGCACGCTTTCAACCTCGCCGACCTTGATCCCGATATAGCGGACCGACGCCCCTTCTTCCAAGGTTACCGGACCCGGAAAGACGACATCGTAAACGGCATAGTCGCGGTTGAACTGCGAGGAGCCGAGCCACAATGCGAACCCGATCACCGCAGCCGCGGCCATCAGCACAAACGCACCGATCAGGGCGTAGTTCGCACGTGTTTCCATCATCCGGCTCCCATGATTGCGCCGCGGCCTCGTGGTCCCCCGAAATAGTCCTGAATCCAGGGATGAGGCTGTTTTCTCAATTCATCCATCGTGCCAACTGCGAGGACCTTCTTCTCCCCCAGAACAGCGATCCGGTCACATGTGACGGCCAGTGTATCAACGTCGTGCGTGACCAGAAAAACCGTCAATCCCAGGGACTTCTGCAGATCGCGGATCAATTGATCAAATCCTGCTGCCGTGATCGGGTCAAGTCCGGCGGTCGGCTCATCCAGGAACAATAGCGGGGGATCCAGCGCCAGCGCGCGGGCCAGCGCCGCGCGTTTGCGCATGCCACCCGACAGGTCCGAGGGGAATTTTCGCCCGGCCCAGGTCTCCAGGCCCGACATCCGGATCTTCTGGTCGGCCAGCTGTTTCATCAGCGGCAGGGCCAGGTCGGTGTGTTCCTTCATCGGCACCATGACATTCTCGCGGACGGTCAGGTTGGAAAAAAGTGCCCCATCCTGAAACATGATGCCCCACAGGCGCTGCAGCGCGGTGATGTCGGCAGATTGCAGGTGAATGACGTCCTGATCGAACACGTGCACATTCCCGGCGCTGGGCTGCTTGAGGCCGGTAATCGCGCGCAGCAACACCGACTTGCCGCAACCCGACGGGCCGATAATGCCCATCACCTCGCCGCGACGCACGTCGAGATCAAGATGCTCGTGCACGACATGGGTGCCATAAGCGGTCTTCAGCCCGCGCACGCGGATCGCAACCTCACTCACAGCCCCAGCTCCATATAGAAAATCGCAAACAGGGCATCGATGACGATGATCGAGAACAGGGCCTGCACCACGGATTTGGTGGTGTGGCTGCCGAGCGACTGGACACTGCCGCCGACTTCCAGGCCCTGGCGGCATCCGATCAGCGCAATCGCAAGCCCGAACACCGGCGCTTTCGACATCCCGATCCAGAACTGCTCGAGCGGGACATTGTCCTGCAACCGGTTGAAGAACACGGTCGGGTTCACGTCCAGGACCAGCCAGCCCACCGCCATGCCGCCGGCAATCGCCGTCAGCATGCCGATAAAGGTCAATACCGGCACCATGATCATCATCGCGAGCACGCGCGGCGCAACGATGACATGCATCGGATCAAGGCCGAGTGTCTGCATCGCGTCGATTTCCTGGCGCATCTTCATGGCGCCGATCTGCGCTGTGAACGCCGAGTTTGTCCGCCCGGCGATGATGATCGCGACCAGCACGCCGCCAAGTTCCCGGAGCACACCGAAGCCGACCAGTTCAACCACGAAAATCGTCGCCCCGAACTGCGCCAGGGTCGTCGCACCGATAAAGGCGACGACCATGCCGACAAAAAAGCTGAGGAACGCAATGATCGGCACCGCGTCGAGCCCGGCCTCTTCCATCACCGAGACCAGCGCCGTCCAGCGCATCTTTGCCGGTCGCCAGATGATCGTCGACAGCGCCACCAGTGTCGCGCCCAGGAAGGACAGCGATTCCAGCGTCTCCTGCCACATATGTTCGGCATTGCGGCCCGTGCGTTCGAGCAGGTCGACGAAGCCGTGGCCGTCCTCATGGACCGGTGGCGCATGCTCTTCCTGCGTGGCCAGGGTACGCGCCTGCTGCAGCAGCGCCAGCACTTCCTCGCTCGCCCCGACCAGCGCCGGGTCGCCGCCGAGATGGCGCAGCG
Organism: Henriciella sp.; assembly: GCA_965228095.1. Lineage (GTDB taxonomy): Bacteria > Pseudomonadota > Alphaproteobacteria > Caulobacterales > Hyphomonadaceae > Henriciella. The sequence goes on from OZ245793.1 coordinate 780,199, forward strand.
TGCGATCAATCAGGAAGGCACCGGCCGTATCGAGTGCGGCGACTTCGGACAGGTCCACGCGGACCAGGCCGGCCTGACTGGGATCGTCGAGCGCCTGGAACGCCTGATCGACGGAAGCGAGCGCCGTGACGACCCAGTCCCCGCGCAGAATCAGCTGCGCTTGGTCACCTCCCGACAGGTCAAATGTCGGAGCCGTCAGTTGGTCGTCGCGTTTCAACACTATTTACCTTAACCCATCAGCGTTTAAGACCGCCTCCAATGCGTCATTGAAATTTTACCAATCCAGCAAAGACTTCCTCCATGCGCCAGATGACCATCACGCCCAAGTCTTCGCCGCTCAAAGCCGCGTTTGCAATCTCGCGCGGGGCCAAGACGACGGCGGAAACTGTGGTGGTGGAGATCACCGAAGACGGACAGACCGGGCGCGGCGAATGCGTGCCCTATGCCCGCTATCAGGAAAGCCGGATCAGCGTGGTGGCGCAATTGTCCGGCATCGAAAAAGACATTCAGGACGGCCTGACACGCCAGGACCTGCAACGCCGCTTGCCAGCCGGCGCGGCCAAATGCGCGGTCGATTGCGCGCTCTGGGACCTCGAGGCAAAGCTCACCGGCACGCCGGTCTGGCAACTCGCAGGCCTGCCCGAACCCAGACCCCTGCCAACGACGATGACAATCAGCCTGGATGAGGCCGAAACGATGGCCAATGCGGCCAAGGCGACGCACGCGAAGATCCTGAAACTCAAGCTCGGCGGACCAGATGATCTGGTCCGCGTCGAAGCCGTGCGCCGCGCCCGTCCTGACGCCAAGCTTGTCCTGGATGGCAATGAAGGCCTGGATCCAGCCGATTTTCCAGCGCTTGCGGCGCGCGCCGCGGCGCTCGGGGTGGTGTTGATCGAACAGCCCTTCCCGGTCGACCAGGACGAGGCGCTGACCCGGCGCCCAGGCCAAGTGGCGGTCTGCGCCGATGAGAGCGTACATACGCGCGGCGACATTCAGGCGCTGGCGAAGAAATATGACGTCGTGAACATCAAACTCGACAAGGCCGGTGGCCTGACCGAGGCGATGCGAATGATGAAGGAAGCCAAACGCTGCGGGCTCGGGACCATGGTCGGCTGCATGGTCGCCGGATCGATCAGCATGGCGCCCGCGGTGTTGCTCGGGCAGTCAGCCGATCTGATCGATCTTGATGGCCCGCTCTGGCTGGCCGAGGATGTCCCGCACAAATTGCGTTATCATGACGGCATCGTATCGCCGCCAAGCCGCGATCTGTGGGGCTAGACCTCACTGCTTTTTCAGTTTCGACCGGAAGTCTGATTTGGCGCGATCGAGCTTGCCCTGCATCTCATCGCGCAGGCCCTTTCGTTTTTTCGCGGTCTCGCCGTCGTCCGGTTTCGGCAATTGCGAATACCCGCATCGCCCACAGGTGGACGACAGCGGATGCAGTGAATATCCGCAAATGTAACAATAGCGTCGGCCCAATCGTTCGGTCATCGCACTCTCACGGTCCTTTCCTACCCTTAAAGGCGTAGGATCTCCGGCGATCGGGTCAGGTCAATTCTGGCGGGGTGTGCCGGGGGCCTCTGTCCAGTGAGCGTGGTGCAGGTCGATTGACAGGCCGGGCCCCTGCCTGATCGAGCATGCTGATCCGGATCACGCGTCGGGGTCAGGAAAGTCTGGCGGCGTTGGCATGCGCGCCATGGCGGTGGCCATCAAATGCATCCAGATCTTGGCGTTCAGCGCTTTCGACGCGTCATCGTCGCGCGTCTCCAGATCGGCTTGCAGCGCCATCAATTCCTGCGCCAGGGCATCGCGCTCCTGCTCCAGATCAGAGAGTTTGACGCTGGTGCTTTTCGGGACATCGACCGACATCCCGGCAAGCGCCATCAGGCCGCGCAGGCCGGCAATCTCGTTGACCAGCCGGTCGGCCGCATTGTCCCAGGCTTCACCGGCCATGACCGCCATCAGCCCACTCATCGCGGCATGACCGCCGGAATAATCGCCTTCCAGCTTGGGCGCGACTTCGGTGACCAGCTTGCGCCCGATGCGATCGAGGATCATGCCGATATTGCTCATGCCCCAGCTCCATATTTCGGGCCCAGCCGCATGGCCAGCATCAATTCGTGCGCGGCATGCGTGAACCAACCCGACCAGGCCAGGATCGGATCATCATTCTCGCCATCCGCAAACGCCTTTTCGGACGTCACCCAGATTCCCAGCGCTTTGACGTGCGCAAACAGGGACCACCACTCGAAAGCAGCGGGATCGAAGCTGCAACCGGACGCGGCCTGCCAGGTCTGGATCGCTTCTGGCCACGGCAACAGACCTGCGGCGCGTTCCTGGTCATTGCCGCACCAGAGCAGATCCGTTGCCCAGGCGAGATCTTCATAGGGGTCACCGATATGCGCCATTTCCCAATCGAGAATGGCGGTCATCGTGCCTTCGCCATCGTGCAGGTAATTGCCGGTGCGATAGTCGCCATGCACAATCGACAAACGCTGCGCCGGAGGCGGTGGATTGCGTTGCAGGTGACGGATCGCTGCTTCGGCCACCGGTTGCGGCCGGCGCGCATTCGAACGGATCTCATTCGCCCAATAATCCAGCTCGCGCCGCCAGCACTGGTCCGGTGCCGGTGAATCAGTCTCGTCCGCGAGCGCCGAGCCCTCCACCGGCAGCGCCGCGATCGAGCCCAGATGCCGGAAGAATTGTTCGCCGATGGCGGCACGATGCGGCTCCACTGCATCGATCTTGAACGGGTTCAGCGGATCCCCTTTTTCGATCCGTCCCATCACAAAAAAAGGGGCGCCAAGGGCGGCAGGGTCGGTTTCCAGGAACAGGGCTTCGGGCACTGGCAGGTCACGTTGACCGAAGGCGCTCTTGATCGCTGCGAATTCAACCCGACGTTCTGTGTCGATCAAGCTGTCCGGCGGGTCACGCCGCAGGATCAGCCCTTTGACCTTAGGCCCGGTGGCATCCTCATAAGCCAGATCAATCGAATAGGTCTGCCGACTGGCGCCGCCATGAATGCGATTGATATTGACCACCTGCGCATTGCGCGCGCCCGGCAATCGCGCTTCCGCATAAGCGGCGAATTTCGTCGCAAGCTCTTCCTCAAGCATCAAGCACATCCTTCCAGCCGCTCGGCGCATGCGGCCCGAGCGCCAATTGCTCGAGGATGCCAATGCCCTCGCTGGTCTGCCCGCCAGGCCCCTTGTGGGTGGCTTTGACGATGGCCTGAATGTGCAGGTTGTCCGGCTGTTGCCAGGGCAAGTTGTCCGGCGTCAGATCTTCGCGCATGACGCTGAGCTCACCGCGATAAGTCCCGTGCGCCATGCTCGGATGGCCGTAGCCAATGCCCTTCATCATGAAGGTCGACAGCGGCTCGTAATGAACCTCGTGCGCCGCGCCCTGGCCATCCTCGACCTGCAGAATCGCCGATTCCACGCGGCGCGAACCGTCGCGCCAGGTGACCTCCATCTTGGGGCGATTGAGGTGCAGCAGGCCATCATGTCCCGCATCATCCATGGCCAGCACCGATCGCGTGTTCCAGGCCCCTCCGGCGGCGTCTTCATTGACGTGGAAATAGTGTGACAAGTTGGGAAAGTTCACCGGTGCCCAGAGCCAGTAGAATTGCGGGGGTTGCAATGGCAGGACCGGCTGTGCGTCGCGCTGACCGATCGGGCGCACGCCCCAGCTGCGGTCTCTGGTGCCGTAGAAATCCTTGATCTCGATCGTTTCGCCATCAACGCTGAGGGCGCCTTGCCATCGTCCATTCTGGGTCATGCGGGTGCAGTCGATCAGCATGCGCGGCCCCTGGCGGTGGGTGAAACGCGGCTCCTCAATCGGAAAGTGACGACCGGTGAAGTGAACGTCGAGCGCGATCCCTTCCGTCTCCTTAAGCGTCAGGCGGATCTGTTTCAGCGGCTCGACCACATCGATGCTCATCGGGCCGACCGTCGTATCCATTCGCTCCATGCCGAGCACGCGTGAGACATGGACGGATTTCTGCACGCCATCTCTCAGGATCGAAACCGCACCGTCCATGATGTTGAGATGTGGATAGACCCCGAACGCTGCCGCAAAGAACACTGATCCATCGGCGGAGTAGCCATTGTAGAAAAAGCGGTCGTAGAAATTGCGATCCGAACCGGAGAACGCGACAGGTTCCGGCGTTTGGTGAATGGGGTATTCGTCACCCTTGGTGAGCATGGTTGTCGACCTCCCGTGGCGTGATCTCTTTGCGGATCCGTTTCGGCCTTTAGGTTGGCCTTCAAGCCAAGCAGGCGTCAATGCCTGTCGGAGGGAAAACATGACCAGCAAAGTTTCGGTCGACGAGGTCAACGCGTTCTACGATTCCGTGTTCCAGGGCGCTGGACCAGCCGAGCGGGTCTTGGAGGTGCGAGAGAATTTCGCTCGCATCCGTCAGCCGGTCGACTCCGGGAATATTCGTCCCGGCGGTTATATTAACGGACCGACGCAAATGGCCGTCGCCGACAGCGCCGCCTACATTGCCATCTTTACCAGGATCGGGATCACGCCAATGGCGCTGACCAGCAATCTCAACATCAACTTCATGCGCCCGTGCATCGGCGAGGCGGTGATTGCCGACGCACATTTGCTCAAGCTTGGACGCACCCTCGCAGTGGTCAGTGTCGAGGTACGCGCCGAGGGCAGCGACAAGATTTCCAGCCACGCCGTGGTCAATTACTCGATCCCGCTGGAGGTCTCATCATGATCGCCGGGATGGGCGCCCTTGCCGGATTGATCGCTGTCGCACTCGGGGCCTTTGGTGCACACGCGCTGCAATCCGGATTCGACGACAAGCAAGCTGGTTGGTGGGATACCGCGACGCTGTACCTGCTGGTTCATGCCGCGCTCGCAACGGCTGTGTCCATCAGCGATCGCGCAAAATTTGGTGTGGCGGCGCTCACCCTTCTGATCGGTGCCGTGATCTTTGCCGGTACGCTCTACGCCATGGCGCTCGGCGCGCCGCGTTGGCTCGGCGCAGTGACGCCAATCGGCGGTGTCGGCCTGCTCATAGGCTGGGGCCTGATGGCCTGGACGGCGCTGAAAGCCTGACCTCGCGAAACCCTTTTCTTACACCTTGTGCGGGCGTATCACCGCGCCAAGACCAGTCATTCAAGGAGGGCTCCGATGAGCTTGTTCGATCTTTCAGGAAAATCAGCGATCATCACCGGATCATCGCGCGGCATCGGCAAGGCGATCGCCGAACAGTTCGCTGCCGCTGGCGCGAAAGTGACGATCAGCTCGCGCAAACCTGGTCCATGCCAGGACGTTGCAGGGGCCCTCAATGACCAGCATGGCGAAGGCACAGCGATCGCCATTCCGGCAAACATTTCCGAGAAGGCTGAACTGCAGGCCATGGTCGATGCCACCAATGAGGCGTTCGGCAAGGTCGACATCGTGGTCTGCAATGCCGCGTCCAACCCGTATTATGGTCCGATGGAGGGCATCTCCGACGAAGCGTTCGAGAAGATCCTGTCGAACAATATCATCTCCAATCACTGGCTGGTGCAGATGTGCGCGCCGCAGATGCGCGAGCGCAAGGATGGCGCGATCATCATTGTCAGCTCGATTGGCGGCCTGCGCGCGTCGCCCGTGATCGGCGCCTATAACATCTCGAAGGCGGCGGACTTTCAGCTGGTGCGCAATCTGGCGGCGGAATATGGCCCTGACAATGTCCGCGTCAACGCGATCGCGCCTGGCCTGATCAAGACCGACTTCGCGCGCGCGCTCTGGGAAAACCCAGACACGCTCAAGCGCGCCACCTCGACCACGCCGCTGCGCCGGATCGGCGAACCGATCGAGATTGCGGGCGCCGCCGTCTATATGGCATCGGACGCGGGCAGCTTCATGACCGGTCAGATGATGGTGGTCGATGGCGGCCAGACGGTGGTCTGATATGCCAGAGATGATTGTCCCGGACAGCCTCAAGGAAAGGACCGAGCAGATGCAGTTCGCCCCGGCGGTGCGGGCTGGTGACATGGTCTTCTGCTCCGGCGTGATTGCCGCCCTGAAGGAAGGCGAAGCCGCGTCGGACGAGGCCTATTTCCGCGCCGCCGATGAGGCCTTCGGAGAGATTGACATGATCCTGCGCGAAGCCGGCGGCAGCCTCGCTGATGTCGTCGACATCACTGGCTATCATGTGGATTTCGAGAAACACATGGGCCCGATGTTCCAGGCCAAGGCGAAATGGATGCCGGGGCCGTTTTTCTCCTGCTACACGCTGATCGGCATTTCGTCCCTGTTCGACCCTCTCGGGTTCGTGGAACTGAAAGCACGGGCCTATATCCCGCAATGAGCCGTACCGAACTCTCAAGTCAGCAACAGGGCTTTTTCGACCGACTGAAGTCGAACGAATGGGAAAAGCCCGCGGGCATTCGCAATCTCGGTATTCGCCCGGAAGAGTGGCTGAAAGAGGTCCGCTACGGCTACGTTCGCTATGAATGGCCGAATGGCGGCGATCGCGACATTTCCGATGGCCGCGTCTTTGGCGGCTGGGTCGCCGGTTTCTCTGACCATATCGTCTCCATGTGCATGGCCTCAGCCCTGGAGGATGGCGAGTGGTTCACCACAACCGAATTGCAGACCCGCTTGTTCCGTGCTGTTCCGCACGGCCTGATCACGATTGAAGCGCGTCTGGTCTCACGCGGTCGGACATCCGGCTTTGTCGAAGCCGACTGGCGCGATGAAAAGGGCCGGCACCTGGTGCGCGTCGCCGCTGCCAAGGCGATCCGGACACGAGAGCAGTTGGGGATGAAATAGCGGATCGCGCCGTCAGCGCCGAACCATCCGCATCAGGCCTGCCACTGTCTGTTCCACCATCTCCGCCGTTGGTTTCAGCTCGACCCGGTCGAGATTGATCGGCAGGGCCAGCGCGCCGTGGACGCCGGACCAGAGCATTTGTGCCAGGGTCTCCGGGTCGCCGTCGATCACGTCGCCAGCGGCCTGCCCCTGCGCGATGGCGGCTGTCAGCAAGGTCGGAAAAGCAAAGTCGCTGACCGGCTGGCTGTCAGGTTTGTCGAGCCCACGGGGACGGACGAACATCAGGGCGCTGCGATACAGTTCGTGCTGTTCGATACCGAAGGTCAGATAGGCGCGCAGCAGGGCTTCGATGCGGGCAACAGGATCGCCCTGCGCAGCCGCCACATCACGAAATGCGTCCTCCTGGCGCGCCACGCGTCCTTCCCAGAGCGATTGGCCGAGGCCCGCGAGATCGCCGAAATAGGAATAAATCGTGCCAACAGACACACCGGCTCGCTCCGCCACGGCGCGCGCCGAAATCGAGGACAGACCCTGTTCCCGATACAATTCGGTCGCCGCGCGCTGGATCGAGCGCCGGACTTTCGCACGTTGTTCCGGAGTCGCCTTGGGTCTCGCCATACAGGCGGTTTAGGCGGCTTTCGCAATCTGGCGCAAGTTCATTTCTGCTTGCAGCGCAGCCAGCGGTTCGCCGAGGCGCTGTTCCCATTTTTCGAAATTGATATTGGTCGAGTTGCGGCCATAGTACCAACCGTCGACAAACGCATCCATGCTCGGCACCACGCCTTTTGGGGCAACCAGGGCCGTATGCGCCATCGTCACCGCCAGGCGAATGGCGTGATACGGGAAACGGATCTGCGACAGGTAATAGGAGGCCAGCGCCAGCTCGCCCGGGATGGTCGCGCCATAGCCGGTCAGGACGTGCATGAAATCGTGCAGCTGCGTCCCGCGCACCATCATATAGGCCATGTCGTCCGGCATCCGGTCGAGCTTGCCGGAGGATTTCAGCTGTTTCTGGAAGGCGCGATAATCCCGGCCGAAATTCTCGATCAGGTTGTTCTCTTCGACAAAGTCGCGATAGGCCGCGCCGAGCGTGCCGGGGCCGTATTCACGTAATCCCTCAACGGTGAGCGGCTCTGCGATATAGCCCTCCGCCAGGAAGTCCGAGGCGCCGGGAATGTTGTGCAGCTCTTCCATATAGGCATCGATCGCCTCGGTCGTGGCGCCCTCCCACCAGTCGTGGAAGAGGAAGTAGACCCCATAATCGAGCGGCCGGTCGACCGAAACCATGAACTTGTCGACAAAGGCGCGGTCGACAATTGGCGGCTTGTCGGTGATCGGTGCTGACATCGGAAATCCTCCTGAACTTTGCCCTGCATAACACAGTCTCGATATTTTGTGAACGTGTTCATTTTATCTCTCACCCCACCCTGAAAATCGTGCTTGCGGCGCGCGCCACCTCCGGCAGGTTGACAAATCTCGTGATTTTTTTATTATCACGGTTATGCCAAAAATTGTTGATCATGAAGAACGCCGCCGCGCCATCGCCGCAGCGGCAGTCGATGCCATCGCCGCCAACGGCCTGAACGGGGTCAAGCTGATCGATATCGGCCGGATGGCCGGGGTCACCACCGGCTCCATTGCGCACTATTTTGCAGACAAGGATGCCGTGCTCGCCGCCGCCCTCGAGGAGGTCTGCACGCGTCTGTTCATCCAGATCGGAGAACCCGACAATCCGCCCAATGTCGCGGAAATCGCCTCGGTGCTGCCGGTCAATGACGAGAAACGCAAAGAGTGGAAAGTCTGGCTCGCCTATTGGGGCCGGGCCACGCATTCAGAGGCGCTGTCCCAGATCCACCGGCAATTCTATGCCGAGATTGAAACGGCCGTAGCCGAGGATATGGAGGGCATCCACCCCGATCCGCATATGGCCGCTGCCGCAATCATCGCGGCGGTCGACGGCATTGGCACCCGCGCCACACTGGAACCGGACCTATGGCCAGAAGACCGCCAGGTCGCCCTGCTCGATCAGCTCATCTCGCCGATCATCGCGTCCTTCTCACCTCACCCTGTCACCGCCTAAAGGAGGCCATCATGCCTTTGAAATACCTGCCCGCGACCGCCAAACCCGACGCGCTGGTCGACGCCTTGAAGACGGACGGTGCGTGTATCGTCGAAGGCGTCCTGAACGCGGACGGCCTGACCCGGATGAAACAGGAATGCATGCCCTTCATCGACGCCACTGAAACCGGGCGCGACGATTTTACCGGACGCAAGACGACCCGAACGGGGGCACTTGTGGCGCGGTCGCAAGCCTGCCGCGACGCCGTCATGCAGCCTGCGATCGTCGAAGGCGCCAAGGCGTTCCTGGCCCCCTATTGCGAGACGATCCAGCTGCACCTGACCCAGTTCATCCGGATCAAGCCCGGTCAGGAAGTGCAGCCCCTGCACCGCGATCGCCTGGCCTGGGGCGGCTATTTGCTGCCCAGCCTGGAACCACAATTCAACACGATCTGGGCGATCACCGATTTTACCAAGGAGAATGGCGCGACCAATGTCATCCCGGGCTCGAACCAGTGGGACCCGGAACGCCATCCGCACCGCGACGAAGTCGAGTATGCCGAGATGGAGGCTGGCTCCGTGCTGGTCTATTCCGGCTCGGTCGTGCATAGCGGCGGCGCCAATGTCTCGGACGCGGATCGGATCGGTCTCAACATCACGTATGCGCTCGGCTGGCTGCGTCAGGAAGAGAACCAGTACCTGTCCTGCCCGCCCGAGATCGCCAAGGATTTCGATCCGGAGCTGCAGGCCATGCTTGGCTATGCCATGGGGTCATACGCGCTCGGTTATTTCACGCCGCCGCTGCCACCTGGCAAAGGCCCGGAAGTGGTGCCGCCGGATTTCCTGTTCAATGGCAAAGTCGCTTCCTGGGGCGATGACATGTACGAAAAAGTCTCGGCCCGTGCGCAGGACGGCGCGATCTAGGCTGATCGTACGAGACACAAAAAAGCCCTGCCATTCGGCAGGGCTTTTTCGATTCAGTTGCGCTGAGACCTACGCGCTTTGGCGGTTCTCATCGTCGACTTCTTCGAAGTCTGCGTCGACCACGTCTTCGCCGTCAGCGGCCGCGTCCGACGCAGCGTCCGCATTGGCCGCTTCGGCCTGTTGAGCGCCATAGATCGCTTCGCCGAGTTTCATTGCGGCGTTCATCAATTCCTGATGCTTTGCCTGAATGTCTGCGACATCCTCGCCTTCCGCGGCAGTCTTCAGCGCGGCAGCGGCATCTTCGATCTCTTTCTTGACCTCGTCACTGACCTTGTCGCCATGCTCTTCGAGCTGCTTCTCGGTCTGATGCGCCAGGCTTTCCGCATTGTTCTTGGCTTCCACCAACTCGCGACGTTTCTTGTCTTCTTCGGCGTTGGCTTCGGCATCCTTCATCATCGCTTCAATGTCGGAATCGTTCAGTCCGCCATCGGCCTGGATGGTGATTTGCTGCTCTTTGCCGGTCGCCTTGTCCTTGGCGCCGACAGACACGATGCCATTGGCGTCGATATCAAAGGTCACCTCGATCTGCGGCACGCCGCGCGGGGCAGGCGGAATGTCTTCGAGGTTGAACTGGCCGAGATTCTTGTTGTCGGCAGCCATTTCGCGCTCACCCTGGAACACTCGGATGGTCACAGCTGGCTGATTGTCTTCAGCGGTCGAGAAGGTCTGGCTTTTCTTGGTCGGGATCGTCGTGTTGCGATCGATCAGACGCGTGAACACGCCACCAAGTGTCTCGATGCCGAGCGACAGAGGTGTCACGTCGAGCAGGACCACGTCCTTGACGTCGCCTTGCAGCACGCCGCCCTGGATCGCCGCGCCGAGCGCCACGACCTCATCCGGGTTCACGCCCTTGTGCGGGTCCTTGCCGAAGAAGCCTTTCACGGCTTCCTGGACGGCTGGCATCCGCGTCATGCCGCCAACCAGAACCACATCGTCAATGTCGGACGGGTTCTTGCCAGCGTCGGCCAGGGCCTTCTTGCACGGGTCGATCGTCCGCTTGATCAGGTCTCCGACCAGGCTTTCCAGCTTGGCGCGCGTGAGCTTGATATTGAGGTGTTTCGGGCCAGAAGCATCCGCCGTGATGAACGGCAGGTTGACTTCGTAGGCAGACGCAGACGACAGCTCTTTCTTGGCTTTTTCGGCTTCTTCCTTGAGACGCTGCAGCGCGAGCTTGTCGGCTTTCAGGTCAATGCCCTGCTCTTTCTTGAACTCGTCGGCAAGGAAGTCGACAATGCGCAGGTCGAAGTCTTCACCGCCAAGGAAAGTATCGCCATTGGTCGAGAGCACTTCGAAGACACCGTCGCCAATCTCCAGCAACGAGACGTCGAACGTACCGCCGCCGAGGTCATAGACCGCGATGATCTTGTTGGTGTCCTTGTCCAGGCCATAGGCCAGCGCCGCGGCTGTTGGCTCGTTGATGATGCGCAGGACTTCGAGGCCGGCAATCTTGCCAGCGTCCTTGGTCGCCTGACGCTGGGCATCGTTAAAGTAGGCCGGAACGGTAATCACGGCCTGGGTGACTTCGCCGCCGAGATAGTCTTCAGCGGTTTCCTTCATCTTGGTCAGGATGAACGCGGAAATTTCCTGCGGCGCGTAATCCTTGTCACGGCCTTTGACCCAGGCGTCTCCGTTCGGTCCTTTGACGATCTCGAACGGGCTCAGCTCTTTGTCCTTTTGCGCCGTCGGGTCGTCGAAGGTGCGACCGATCAGGCGCTTGATGGCGTAGAACGTGAAGTCGGGGTTCGTCACTGCCTGACGGCGCGCCGGCATCCCGATCAGGCGTTCGCCGCCTTCGGTGAAAGCGACAACAGACGGTGTGGTCCGGGCGCCTTCTGAATTTTCAATGACTTTGGCGTCTCCGCCATCCATGACAGCGACGCAGCTATTGGTCGTGCCGAGGTCGATTCCAATAATCTTACCCATAATGTTTCTCTCCTTAGCCGCCGCCTCTTGCCTGAAATCGGCCTGCTATGCAGCACCAGCAACCTGCGGCTCTATACACAAAGATTCACCAAGGTGAAGTCGGTGTTTCAGTCCGTTCACCTGTTGGTTCCTCCCGCATGTGGGAAACGTCGGGACATGTTCAAGGGGGAACGTGGAATTGACACGGGCGAAGTTTTAAGTGGCCAAAGCGATTGCGCGTGCGCTACACTTGTCACAAACGCAAAGGAGATCGCGTATGCGTCGCTACCTCATGTTCCCGTTTTTTGTCCTGGCGGCCTGCACGCAACCCGAATCGGCCGGCACCGAGACGGTCACGCCAGAGCCGATCGCGGAAACCGCCGAGAATGCAACACCGGCCTTGCCGGCGCTGACGCAAGCCTGGGTCACGGCGGGTTTCGCGGCCCCGGAAGGAGTCGCCAGCGATGGGCAAATCTTGTACATTTCGAATGTCGCTGGTGAGGGAAACGTCAAGGATGGCGTGGGTTATATCAGCCGGGTCTCGATGGACGGCACCGTGCTCGAAGAAAAGTGGATCGAAGGCCTGAACGCGCCAAAGGGCATGGCGATCCGGGACGGCAAGCTGTTTGTTTCCGACTATGACGCCTACCATGTCGTCGACATCGCGCGCAGCGAGATCGAGAACACTTATCCCGTCGATGGCGCCGGCTTCCTCAACGATATCACAGTCTGGCAAGGCGGCGTCTATATGAGCGATTCCGGCTCTGCACGGATCTTCCAGATCGATGTCAACGGCTACAAGGAATGGCTGGCAGATGCGCGCCTGGGCGGGGTCAATGGCCTGACCCCCGATGGCGACCGCCTGCTGATCGCGACGATGAGCTCCGGCAGCCTGTACGCCACCCAAGGCGCCCGCGACCTGACCGAGATCGCCACCGGCATGACCAATGCCGACGGAATCGCCATTCTCGACGATGGCAGCTATCTGGTCTCAAGCTGGCCCGGTCAGATCTGGCATGTGTCGACAACCGGCGAGACCTCCGAACTCCACGACACGGTGGACATCCCGATCTATCAGAACGACCTCACCCGCATTGGCGACATGATCATCGTTCCCAATTGGCAACCGGGGACAGTAACGGCCTGGCGGCTGGGCGATTAATTCGCCGGGCCCGCGCTGACTGCGACCATGGCTGCGCGCAGCGTGCGGTCGCCGATTTTCCAGCCGGCCTGGAACAGGCTCGCAATCGTGCCGTTCGGGTGCTCTGACGGAATATTCGCGACGGCCTGGTGAAGGTTCGGATCGAACGCGGCGCCAGGCTCGGCTTCAATCGCGGTGACGCCATGACGGGTCAACACCGTGTGCAGCTCTTTCTGCGTCATTTCGATACCACCGAGCAGGCCCTTGCCACCCTCGGTCAGGGCGTTCCGCTCGTCCTCCGGCAGCGCTTCCAGCGCCCGCGCCATATTGTCCGAGACGCTCAGCAGGTCACGCGCAAACTTCTCGATGGCATAAATGCGGGCATCGGATTTCTCGCGCTCGGAGCGTTTTCTCAGGTTCTCCATCTCCGCCATTGCGCGCAGCATCTGGTCGCGCAATTCCTGTTTCTCGATCTCCAGAGCCAGGATTTGCTGCTCCGCCGTCAGCGGCGCGGCCTCTTCTGCATCGGCATCAGCCGGCTCGGCGTCGGCTTCGGCATCGGTGTCCGGCGCAGCGGCCTTTGCCGCTTTCAGGATCTCGTCGGCAGCCGCCTTGAGATCGGCCTTGCTCGCATCTGGGCCCAGTTCAGTCTTGCCATCCGGGGCGTCGTCTTTGACCGTTTCGTCACTCATCTCTTGTCACTCATTCTTGGCGGCGCTTTTCCAGCACCTCTCCAACCATCCTTGCGGTATAGTCAACCATTGGAATCACACGGGCATAATTTAGCCGCGTCGGACCAATCACCCCGAGTGCGCCAATCACCTGACGTTCGGCGTTCATATAGGGTGCAACAATCACGCTTGAACCCGATAACGGAAAAAGACTGTTTTCCGACCCGATGAACAGGCGCACCCCGTCCGCGTCGCGTGTTGAGTCGAGGACTTCGAGCAGGCCTTGCTGCCGCTCGAGCGCGTCAAACAACTGGCGCACCCGCTCCATGTCTTCGGCCGCCGCCGCGTCTTCCAGCAGGTTGGCCCGGCCCTGGATGATCAGGCGGCGATCTTCACCCGGCGCCGCGCCGCTCCACAGCGCAAGTCCGCGTTCGACAAGGTCTGCGGCGGCGGCATCAAGCTGCGCCTTGCGAGCGGCGATCTCGGTACGGACATCGACGGACGCTTCGTGCAGCGTCCGGCCCTTCATCCGTGCGGCAAGGTAATTTCCAGCCTCGATCAGCACCGTTTGCGGCAAGCCTGCCGGAATCTTGACCAAACGGTTCTCGACCTCTCCGCGCTCATTGACCAGGACGCACAGGGCTTCACCGGTCGACAGCGGTACGAACTCGACGTGGCGAACGGCGACATCCTGGGTCGGCGACGAGACCAGACCGGCCCCGCCGGCAAGACCGGACAGGACGGATGAGGCTTCTTTCAGGACGCTGCCTAGATCCTGGCCAACGCTGCGCAGCCGCCCTTCAATGGCGGCGCGATCATCCTGCCCCGGGTCGCCGACTTCCAGAAAGCCATCGACAAACAGGCGCAGACCGGCATGGGTCGGCATGCGACCGGCTGAGGCGTGGGGAGCATCAAGCAATCCAAGCTCGGTCAGGTCGGCCATGACATTACGGATCGAGGCTGCAGACAATTCGATCCCGCCCTTGGACAGGGTTCGCGACCCGACGGGTTCGCCGGTTTCCAGATACGTCTCGACGATCTGTTTGAAAATGTTGCGCGAACGCTGGTTCAACGCCTGCATGATCGATGTGTCTGCACTCATTCGACTTGAATAGTGCGCCCCGGGCTGAGTTTCAATCGCTCCGGCGCTCCATAGGTTCGCCCGTCAGGGGGTGATTGAACCGCGACACGCGGGCGCTGTAAAAGTCAGCCACTTTCTCCATGTCGGCGGCATAATCTCCGCACGGGACGAGGACGCCATCGACACCGCCAAACTTGTTCGCATAGTCGATGAACCCAAGCGCCACCGGCACTTCGGCTTCCAGCGCAATGTTGTAGAAGCCGGTCTTCCACGCCTCGACATCGGCGCGCGTGCCCTCGGGCGCGATGACCAGGGCCATTTCGTCAGCGGCCTCATAGGCGGCAACGACCTGATCGACGAGCCGGGTTGAAGAGGTACGGTCCACAGGCAACAGGCCCCACCAGCGCATCAGCCACCCGAATGGTCCTTCCCCCAGGCTCTTCTTGCCCATCCAGCGCACCGGGATGCGGTAATAGAAAGCAATGCCGAGCATCTGCGTCAGGTCCCAATTGGTCTCGTGCGGCGCAGCGATGATGACCAGTTTCCGGTCTTTCGGCGCTTCGCCAAGAACCTGCCAGCCCAGCATCCGATAGAAGCCGTAGAACAGCACCCGCGCGACCTCGTATAGAAAGCTGCGTGGCGGGCGCTTGGAGCGCTTGGCACGTGCCTTCATGTCTGCGACGTCCACGGCGTTCGTCCTCCCCGGTTCAGATCAGCCTAGACATGGCAGGCAAAACCCGCAATTTGCGGCCAACAGTTGAACTGATGAAAGACCTATCCATGACCGACTTTGCCCGCCCGTCCGGCCGCGCCCCTGATCAGCTTCGCGAGATCAGTCTGGAGACCGGCGTGACCCGTTATGCCGAAGGCTCGTGTCTCGCCAAGTTTGGCCACACGCACGTGCTCTGCACCGCCAGCTGGACCGACAAGGTGCCGGGCTGGATGCGCGGTTCAGGATCCGGCTGGGTGACGGGCGAGTATGGCATGTTGCCACGCGCCACGCACACCCGGGGGCGCCGCGAGGCCGCGGCTGGCAAACAGTCGGGGCGTACGCAGGAAATCCAGCGCCTGATCGGCCGCTCGCTGCGTTCTGTGGTCGACCTGACGGCGCTGGGCGAAAACCAGATCACCATTGATTGTGACGTGATCCAGGCCGATGGCGGCACCCGTACAGCCTCGATTACGGGCGGTTTTGTGGCTTTGGCCATGGCCTGTCGTTATCTCAAGGATGAAGGCGTGATCACGTCCGATCCGATCCTCAAACAGGCCGCGGCGATTTCGGTTGGCGTCTATAAGGATGTCCCAGTCCTCGATCTCGATTACCCGGAAGACAGCGCTGGCGAAGCCGACATGAACGTGGTCATGAGCTCGGATGGCGGTTTCATCGAGCTGCAAGGCACGGGCGAAGAACGCCCGATGACGCGGACGGAAGTCGAGACGATGATGGCCCTCGCTGAAAAGGGCTGCAACGAGCTGTTCGAAGCGCAGCGCACGGCGCTGGGCTAGGTCATGGACAGGCTGCTGCCTCTGGCCAAATCGGTGGGCGACAAACTGATCGCGCGCGGCGAAACGGTCGGTGTGTCGGAATCGTCCACCGGCGGCTTGATTTCAGCCGCGTTGCTCGCTGTACCGGGTGCGTCGCGCTATTATCGCGGCGGCGGAGTGATCTATGCCGCAAACGCGTTTCGCGGCCTGATGGGCCTGTCCGGCGACGACATTGTCGGCATGCGGTCGTCAACCGAACCTTATGCCCGCTTCATGGCGAACACGATCCGCAAGAAACTGCGCACCCGCTGGGGCCTGTGCGAAACCGGCGCGTCCGGGCCAAGCGGCAATCCCTATGGCGATGCGGCCGGGCATACGTGCGTCGCCGTTGCCACCGAGCGCGATGGCGAACGGGTCGAGACCTCGCGCACACTGGAGACCGGGCTCAGCGATCGTCAGGAAAACATGTGGTTGTTCGCAGAAGCTGCTCTGGCACTGCTGAACGAGCAGTTGGACTAGCCGCGAAAGCAATCGGCCATATCAGCCAGCCAGGCGCGCACTGCGTCGCCCTTCTCGCCTGCTTCTGACTTGCCATGGCGTACCATGATCAAATCCAGAGACGGCATGCAGACCGTGAACTGGCCCTCATAGCCATTGGCCGAGAAACTGTCCGGCCCGGCCATGCCGAGCCACCAGTGAGCGCCATAGCCCATCGGCTCGTCCGGCGGTGTCTTTGTCGGGGTGCGCGCATAATCCACCCAGCCGGCTGGCAGGATCTGCTGGCCATCCCAGACACCGCCACGCAGATAGAGCAGCCCGAAACGCGCGAAATCGCGGGCCGTCGCGTAGCAGAATGATGACCCGATAAACGTGCCAGCCGCGTCGAACTTTGGCAGCGGCGAGCGCATGCCAATCGGCGCGAACAATTGATCGAACATCCAGCGCTCGAACGTGTCGCCTGTCTTGTTCAATGCCAAGGATGCACAGCGCGCCACGATGTTACTGGTGCCGCTGGAATAGTTCCAGAACGTGTCCCGAGCGTGCTCGAGCGGAAAATTGGCAGCATGCGCAGCCACGTCATCAGACCCGGATCCGAACAGCATTTCGATCACGTCCGAAACGCCAGCATCGACATAGTCTTCCGCAAACTTCAAACCGCTCGACATTCGCAGCAATTCATCCAGCGTGATGTCTCGGCGCGGGTCGTCCTCGCCCGCCCATTCCGGCACGCGGGCTGGCGCGTGAATGTCGATCTTACCCTCGCGCACGAGGATGCCGATCAGGGCATGTGTGATGCTCTTGGCCTTGGACCAGGACGGAAAGGTCGATGCCTGATCGCGGCCCTCTGCATATCGCTCAAGGACGATCTGGCCCTTGTGCACAGCCAGGAACGCATGTGTCTCGCCCATCTTGCTGTGTGCCGCCTCACTGAAGGCGAAATCGATGGCGCCTGTCGCGCGGTCACGGTCGAATGCTGTCGACGCGGTGTTCTCGGGCCAGGCCTCGGTTGGCCAGGGCACTTGGTCAGATCGCTGCGGAAGTGGAACCAGGCTCGGCGCGGACATCCAGGGATCGGCCTAGGCCGCTTCGCTCTTGGATTGACTGCCGCCATCTTCGAACACAAGGATGTCGCCAGGTTGGCAATCCAGTTCGCGGCACAAGGCTTCCAGCGTCGAAAAGCGCACGGCTTTCGCTTTTCCAGTTTTCAAGATCGAGAGATTGGCAAGGGTGACGCCGACACGTTCAGACAGCTCGGTCAGCGACATTCTTTTTTCCAGCAAAACCCGATCAAGGGTCACACGAATAGACATTCCATGGCCCTCCTAAATCGTCATTTTCTCTTCTTCGCGGAGGCGGGTGCCTTCCTTGAAGACTTGCGCCAGGATGAACAGCACGATCACCGCTCCCCAGACCGCAAGGTTGATATTGATATTGGCAACATAGCCTTCGCCAAGGTCGACTGTGGCGGCCAGCAGCAGGACCGAACACATGCGAATGATCTCGATCAGGCCAATCGCGATGGCGATCCGCGTCAGTCGCGGCGCATTCTCCGGCACGAACGGATCGCCTTCTGCCAAGGTCGACAGGATCCGCCGCAGCTGCGCGCAGATATAGGCGATGCCAGGCGCAAACACAGCCAGCCCGACCAAGGCCGCGACCAGGCGTCCGGCTGGCACACCGTCAGCGCGCGCCTCGACCAGCGGCAAATCAAGTTCGCCGCCATTCAGGCTGCCGAGCAGTCCGATGCTCAGAACAATAAACAAAAAGCCGCCCAGAACGATCGCGAGCCAGAAAATCACGGTCACGATGGTTGACAGAAACGCCGCCATTGAATTCTTGCGGGGTTCAGACATGTGTGCGCGTCATCCTTTTGTCATTTCAACTGCCAATTCGCTACATTTGTCACATAGCACAAAGTCACGAACTTACCGTTAAACGATAAGGTAATTCGTTTAGAAAGCAAGAACGGAGCCACAGCGAATGACTCGCAAACTTCAACCCGGCAGATTGATCGCTGCGACGCACAACAAAGGCAAAGTCGCTGAACTTAAAGATCTTTTTGAACCATTGGGCTTTGAAGTCGTGTCCGCAGTTGATCTCGACCTGGACGAACCGGACGAGACGGAACTGACATTTGAAGGCAATGCCCTGATCAAGGCGCGCGCTGCGGCCCAGGCCACTGGTGCACCCGCCCTTTCAGACGATAGCGGCCTTGAAGTCAGTGCCCTTGGCGGCATGCCCGGGGTCCATACGGCCCTGTGGGCGGGCGAGCCGCGCGACTTCTATGTCGCCATGGAAAAGGTAGAGCGCGAACTGACCGCGATTGCCGCCAGCGATCGCAGCGCCAAGTTCGTCAGCTGCCTCGCGGTCGCCTGGCCGGACGGGCACGAAGAGACCTTTCGCGGCGAGGTGCACGGCAGCCTGACCTGGCCGCCGCGCGGAGAAATGGGGTTCGGTTATGACCCGGTCTTTGTTCCGGTTGGCCATGACGTCACGTTTGCCGAGCTTGAACCGCATCAGAAGCATTCCATGAGCCATCGCGCCGTGGCCTTCGACAAGCTCAAGGAAGCCCTGCTTTGATGGCAGAGGTCGGGCCAGACTTCGGCTTTGGCCTGTACATTCACTGGCCGTATTGCGCCCGAATCTGTCCCTATTGCGACTTTAACGTCTATGCTGCCAAGGATCGCGGCACCACCCCGCTGATCGCTGCCATCATTGAGGATTTGCTCCGACACCGCGCGCGCCTGCCGGATCATCCGGCACTCGACTCGGTGTTCTTCGGCGGTGGCACGCCATCCCTGCTGTCAGCGCGCGAGATGGCGGCTATTCTCACCCAGGTGAACGATGCGTTTGGGATCGCGGATGGGGCCGAAATCACCCTCGAGGCCAATCCGAATGACGTCGCCGCTTCGCCGCCATCAGAGTGGCAAGCGGCGGGCATCAATCGCGTCTCTCTCGGCGTACAATCCCTTGATGACGCGGCGCTTCACTTCCTTGGCCGCGACCATGATCGCGCGCAGGCCTTAACCGCCGTCGACGCCGTGGCGGGTGTGTTCGACAATCACTCCATCGACCTGATCTATGCCCGTCCGGATCAGGCGCCTGAGGCCTGGGACGCAGAGTTGAAGCAAGTCCTGGCACTCGGCGCACCGCATCTGTCATTGTACGAATTGACGATTGAAGCGCGCACCGCGTTCGGCAAACGCGCCGCCCGCGGCGAGCTGGTGCCGATGGAAGATGATGCGCAGGCTGATCTCTATGAACTCACCCAGTCAATCTGCGACGCGGCGGGACTGCCCGCCTACGAAGTATCGAATCACGCCCGCGGCCCTGCATATGAGTCGCGACACAATCACATTTACTGGGCCAGCGGTGACTGGATCGGCCTCGGTCCCGGCGCACATGGCCGGTTGACGCGAAACGGCGTCCGGCTGGCAACCGAAGCCGCGCGCCGCCCGGCCGAATATCAGGCGAACGCAGGCGGAATCGAGACACAGCTTTCCCAAACTGACACAGCCCGCGAATTCCTCGCCATGGCGCTGCGCCCCACGAAAGGGCTGGATCTGACGCGCTTTGCGCACCTGTTCGGCGCGCCACCAGACGCGGAAACCCTGCGCGATCTTGTCGCAAACGGCCTGGCAACATTCGACGATGAAACGTTGCGACTGACCGTTTCAGGTCGCCTCATGGCGGATCATATCGCGCGCTTGCTCACGCCTCAGGAATAACGCGACAAGGCCTCGTCCAGGATGCGCTCCAGGTCCTTCACCGTCGTCACCTGCTTCATCGTGTGACAGTGCGGACGGTAGCGATGCAACTCGCTGTCGCCGCTGCCCCACAGGCTTTCGCCTTCCGGCGTCAGCCAGATCACCCGTTTCACCCGTGCCGCAGCTTCGCGGAAAAGGTCGAGGCGCGGGTCGCCATAATTGGATCGCCCGTCGCCAAGCACAATCAGGGTCGTCCGTCGGTCCAGTGCGTCCCAATGATTCATGCGCAGGTCCGAAAGCGACTGGCCGTAATCGGTTGAGCTCATGCCGATCTCATTGACGATCTTGTCCATGGCATGGGCGAAGTCTTCCGTCT
Organism: Henriciella sp.; assembly: GCA_965228095.1. Classification (GTDB taxonomy): domain Bacteria; phylum Pseudomonadota; class Alphaproteobacteria; order Caulobacterales; family Hyphomonadaceae; genus Henriciella. The sequence goes on from OZ245793.1 coordinate 800,888, forward strand.
CAAGCGTTTCTCCGACATCTTCCAGACGGCCAGAAAACGCGAAGGACTCAATGTCAGGCACGACTTCATTCAGGCTGTAGAGCAGCATCAGGAAGAAACGCACGACGCGCGCGACGGAGCCGGACACATCGCACACCGCGACAATCTTGGCACGGTCGCGCTTGGTCTGTTTCCAGGCGATGTCAAACGGCACGCCATCAAATCCGGCATTGGCGCGCAGCGTCTTTCGGACATCCAGCTGGCCGCGATTCTTCTTGCGGCGGCGGCGCGAATGCTTGCTGGCGAGGCGTTTGGCGATCTTCTCGACCAGCACCTGCATACGGCCGAGATCGCGCACATCCAGCGCTGTCAGCGCCGTCTCTGCCAGCACGTCTTCGCGGAAGGCCAGGGTCGCGCCGGCCCCATAGGTTTCGAAGGCCTGCTTGGCGTGTTCACGGGCCCGGGCAAACATGTCCTTGCGGCCTTCGATCAGCTCTTCGGCATGGGCCTGCCCGTCCTCCGTGCGCTCGCGAAAGGCTTGCATCATCTCGGTTTCCAGACGGTCCACACCGAGTGATTTCATCATCTGCTGGGCGTAATAGGAGATCTGCGTGGAGAACCGGATGTCCTGCAACCCGGCCTCCTGACCGGCGCGTTCCATCGCCATCGCAATCGCGGTTTCGTCACCAGATTGCATCAGATCCAGGATGTCTCCAGGCCGATCTGAGCTGTCTGACGGCTCGACCGGAGCAGACTCAGGTGCGCTTTGAGGAATTGCCTGGCGCGAGAAGTAGAGGTCGAACAGGCGATCATGCGCCAGCTTTTCCGCCGGCGACTTGGCGAGCACGCAGCGCAGCGTGTCGGACAGTCTCTGGCGGTCTGCATAACCGATCAGCTTGACCGCCTCTGCAGCATCAATCGCTTCGCCGGTCGACACACGCACATCCGCCGAGCGCAGCGCCCGGATGAAGTCGGTGAGAACCTGTTCGGCCATTTACCCGCTCGACGCCGCCGCGCGCGCCAGGGTGCGTACATCCTTGTCGACGGCCTGTATGTCGCATTCATGCTTGAGCAGGACGTTCAGTGTCGAACGCACCATCTCTTCATCAAGCTCCGTGGCATGCATGAGCAGCAGCGTCCGCGCCCAATCCACGGTTTCGGAGATGGACGGGCGTTTGCGAATGTCGAGATCGCGCAGTCCTTGCACGAAATCCACCAATTGCTTGAGCAAGGCGTCGGAGACGTCCGGCACACGTGCCCGCACGATGGCTTGCTCGCGCTCGGCTTCCGGGAAATCGATGTGCAGGTGCAGACAGCGCCGCTTGAGCGCATCGCCAAGCTCGCGAATATTGTTCGAGGTCAGGATCACCAGCGGCGGCACCTGTGCCCGCAACGTCCCGATTTCGGGAACGGTGACCTGATAATCCGACAGGACTTCAAGCAGATAGGCTTCGAACTCCTCGTCCGACTTATCAATCTCGTCGATCAACAGGACCGATCCCTTGTCCTGTTTCATCGCCGTCAGCAGCGGGCGCGGCTCAAGGAAGGTCTCCGAGAAGAACAGGTCCTCGAAAGAGGTCAGCTTCTCGAACGCCGCATCCAGCGTGCCGGCACCATCCATGACTTCGCCCAGCTTCTCCTTCAGCAGCTGGGTATAAAGCAGCTGCTTGCCATACTTCCACTCATACAGCGCCTTGCCTTCATCGAGGCCTTCATAGCATTGCAGCCGGTTCAGCGAGACCTCCAGAAACCGCGCCATCGAGGCGGCGAGGTCGGTCTTGCCGACGCCGGCAGGACCTTCGATCAGGATCGGTTTGCGGAGATTGTGCGCCAGGTAGATTGCCGTCGAAATCTCTCGCGTGGAAATGTATCCGACCGATGCCAGTCCGGCGGTGATCGCGTCAATCGAGACGAGTGGTTCATAGCCCGTTTGTGTCATGCGGTCGTCGTAACCGCCTGAATTCTGTCCGGCAAGAATGACCCTGAGGTAGGTCACTGCTCGGCGCTGGCCAAACCCGGATCGACTGACTAGGCTTCGCACAAAGACAATCAGGAGTTTTCGCATGCGATCTTTTCTCGTCGCCGCTCTCGGCGTTTCACTTGCCGCCGCGTGTCAGGCACAGGATGCCATGGATGTTGAACTGACGCCCGAGGAAATCGCCTCTGCCGCGGCCCCGGACTGGCGCGATGTGTCGCCTGAAAACCTGATCCTGGTCGAGACCGCGCATGGCGATATCGTCATCGAACTGAATCCGGATTTCGCCCCCAATCATGCGGCCCAGTTCCGCCAATTGGTGCGCGAAGATGTCTATAATGGCGCCCGTTTCTATCGCGTTATTGAGGCGTTCGTGGCCCAGGGCGGCTTGAAGGAAGACGAGGTGATCGAACAGTATCCGACGCTGGTCAATGAAAATGACCGCGCCCTGTCGGATGCTGCCTTTGTGCCGCTCGGAAATGCCGACCTGTTCGCGCCCATGGTCGGGCACATTGATGGCTTCGCTGTTGGCCGCAGCGAGACGCTTGAAAAGGAGTGGCTGCTGCACTGCCCTGGGGCGCTGGCCATGGCCCGTGACACCGATCCGGACAGCGGCAGCACAGAGTTTTACATCGTGCTGGATGCGCAGCGCTACCTGGACCGGAACCTCACGGTCTTCGGCCGGGTGATTGATGGCATGCAATATGTCCAGAAGCTCAAGCGCGGCGATCGCGCCGTCGAGAATGGCGTGATCCAGGAGCCGGAGCTTGGCGACGAGATCCTGTCAATGACGGTCGCGGCTGACATGGCTGAGGCCATTCGACCAAATTATCAGGTTCAGGCCATGCCGACCGCGGCCTTCGAGGACGCCAAGACTGCGAAACGCGTGCGTGACGAGGATTTCTTCTACCGGAAGCCGCCGGAAGTTCTGGATATTTGCGGTTTCGAAGTGCCGATGCAGCGGGTCTCTGACGCCCCCTAGTCGTGCCGACCGATCAGCTCGCGAGACGCCCGCGTAGCTCAATTGCGGGCGCGTGCCCGGAGGCGCGCGACATCAGCACATCTGCAATGGTCGCAACCAGTTCTGGCCCGGCGATCGGTTTCTTCAAGGCCCGGTCTGCCCCCATGGCGAGGCAGGCCTGGCGTCGGCCGTCGGAAATGTCTGCGGTCAAGGCGATGATTGGCGCTTGCCCGTTCAGGCCACCGCGGCGGCGCAGCGCGTCGATGAACGCCATCGCATTGCCATCCGGCAGGTGGAGATCCGTCAGGATCGCCTGAAACTTGGTCAGGGTGGTGTAGGACTCAGCTGCGTGCAGCGTCCCGGCATGATGGACCGTCCAGCCCGCCTGTTCGAGCGCGTTGATGACGACCATGGCCGAGGCTTCGTGATCTTCGACCAGCAGGACGTCGCCCAGCTGGAACTTGCCGCGCTTCGGTCGGGTGTGCCCCATCCAGTTGGACGGATCCTTGGCCGCAGACTTGACCGGGATGCTGAGTGTGAACACGCAGCCACCACCGGGATTGTCAGCGTGGCTCAATTCACCGCCGAGCGCTGTGGCGAGGGCGCGCGAGATGGTCAGGCCGAGGCCCCAGCCTTTCACGCCGTCGACCTCAGGCCCCTTCTCGAACACTTTCATGAAGCGCTCGCGCTGGCTTTCAGTCAGGCCGCGCCCGGTGTCTGCAACGGTCAGGTTGAGCATCAATGCCTGGCCCATGGATTGAGTCGACAGGGTCACCGCGACTTCTCCGTCGCGGGTGAATTTCAGCGCATTCGAGATCAGGTTGCTGGCAATCTGGCGCACCCGCCCAAGGTCAGTCTCGACAAAGTGCGGACCATCGGGCACGAAGCCGACGCGGAAGGACAGGCCGCGCCGCGATGCTTCGGCCGACCATAGGCGGCGCAAGTCATCCGCGAGTTCCGACAGGTCCGCCTTTTCACGGCGAACGTGCAAACGCCCGGCTTCAAGGCTGGCATAATCGAGCGTGTCGGTGAGGATGCGGTCCAGGGTTTGGCTCGAGCGGACAATGGTCTGCGCGATGTCTTTATTGTGTTCGTCCGTCACCCGCGTCGACAGCATTTCCGACAGGCCCATGATCGCTGTCAGCGGGGTCCGGATTTCGTGCGCCAGGGTTCCGAGCAGCGGGCTGACGGTGACGTCCGGTTCGGTCGCTTTCGTGACAGAGGGCGCTTCGATCCGGCCTGACGTATCGGCGATCGACGCGATCAGGGCGTCCTGCAGCTTGCCCGGGCTGAGCACGCCCTTGAAGCGTTTGTCTTCAACAATGATACAGCCGCGTGCCATCAGCGAACCGAGCTGCGCACCGGCCTTGGTGACAAAATCGCGAACGGTGGTGCTGGCTTTCAGGATCAGCGCCTTTGCCGTGACCAGATCGCCGATGGGCAAGCGCTCAAAACTCTCATCGCCGGTCGAAACAGCAAATTCGAAGGCGCTGGTTCGGCTGATCAAGCCGGCGGGGCGTTTGTCCCGAACGAGGATAAAATACTGCGCGTCAGCGTCGCTCTGAAACAGCTCGACAACCCTGGACAGCGGTGCTGTCGCAGAAATGGGTCGCGCTGTTTCAACGAATTCGCCCAAACAAACAGGCATCGGCCAGCCTCATACTCTACACGTGAATATGAGAAATTGCCCGCAATTCGTTTACGGCTTGCAAACCTGGCGGAAAAAACCGCTATTTGATGTGGCTATGATGCGTCACTATCTTGCTGACCAGGCCATACTCGACTGCTTCTTCAGCGCTCATCCAATGATCGCGATCCGTGTCCGAGACGATCTTCTTGAGCGGCTGACCTGTGGCTTCGGCAAAGATCTTGTTCAGGCGCTCGCGCATGCGCACGATTTCGCGCACCTGGATTTCCACGTCCGACGCCTGGCCACCGACACCGCCGCGTGGCTCGTGCAACAGGAAGCGGGTGTTTGGCAAGGCGTAGCGATTTTCCTTTTGCGCCGCGGCATAGATCAGCGCGCCGGCACTGGCGACCCAGCCGGAGCCAAGGACTTTCACCGGCGCTCCGACAAACTTGATCATGTCGTGGATCATGTCGCCGGACTCGACATGGCCGCCAGGCGACGAGATCACCAGCAGGATCGGATCCGAACTGTCCGAGGCCAGGGCCAGAAGGCGCTCACAAACCCGGCGTGCGAGTTTGTCATCGACTCCGCCAGTGAGCATAATCGTGCGCGCATTGAACAGCGCTTCTTCGAGAAACGCGTTCGGCTCAGCCATCGGCTTGGCTTCGTTTTCGTCATCAAGGCGTACCATGATCGCTCCGCAATTTTCTTGATCAGAGATTTGAGGTGCGTGGTCGCCCGGGTCAAGCAGCGAAATGCCTATTTTGTGTGGGAAACCGTTAACCCGAAGATCTCGACAATCTCTTCCGGTTCAGGGTCGACATCGTCATAGCTGTCCATCAGCGCCTTGTTGATCGGTTGCGGCGGATTGGACCTGAACTCGAACGATCCGCCGGATTCAAGATAGCTGGCATAGGCCTCGATCCAATCCGCTGCTGGCGGAAAGTCCTGCCCGGCTGCAGACTTGCCCATCCGCACCATGGTGCCGAGATAGGTCCGCAGCTGGGCTGGCTCCATATTGCCAAGCATCGCGCCCCAGCCCTGATCCGGATATTCCTTGCCAAGTGCGTGGGCAAAGCCGAACAGCTTGTCATAGCCGCCTTTGTCTTCCTCATAGAAGCGCGCGCCAAGGAAGGCGAACGTGTCCTGGACCGCGTCTTCGAAGGCCACTTCCTTGTCTTCCGCTTCAAACGCGGCCTGCAGCGCAGTGTAATCCGGCAAGTTGATGCCGAGCTCAAACGCGCTCTTGCCGAAGCCGTCGGCGTCAAAGGCGGCGCTGAAATCCGTCGGCCCGCCATCGGCGTCCCATTTGGCGCTGAATTCGGCATCGAAGGGCAAGGTATCGAGGCCGTGCTCCGGCAACAGATCGATCGCCTTTTGTACGCCTTCACGCACCAGGTTCATCTGTGCCTGTTCTTCTTCGCTGACTGTGTCCGGCGCGGCTTCGCTGATAAAGGTCTCGAACAGGATCTGGAAGAAGCCGGTCAGCTCACCCGTATTCAGCGTCGCCCCGTGCATCCCGAAACTGATATCACTCGGGATCAGCCATTCGAAACTGTCGCCATTGAAATAGGCATGCTCGGCCTTGAGGATTTCCTTGTCATTGAGCTCCGCTTCATAGTCGCGAACCTCCCAGCGACCAAAACTGAGCAGGTCGCGCTCATCCATGCCGGGCAGTTCGGAGCGGGCGAGGAACCCCATGACCTTGTCGAGCCGCAAGCCGGTGACGGTGGATGATCCGTAGCGCTCTGACTGCGCCATGGAGAACCCGGCGGGGAAGCCGGTCAGGGAAATCACCTCGCCGGGCATCGGTGTGTGGGTGTAGTCATTCGTCTGCGTGCTGCGCACATCACGCGCCACATAGGTATCTACATCCATGCCCTGAATGTTTTCGGCGCCGACAAAGCCGACGTCGTAGGCGGCTGAATAGTCGGCTCCAGGCTGGCGCATTTCGAGGCTCATCTGCGTCCCGATCGAAACGCTCTTGTCGATCGCAACAGCCCGCGAGACAGCGATCAATTGTTGCCCGAGATGGATGAAGTCGACCACTTCTCCCGGGATCTCGTCATCCAGGTCAGTGACGCGCTCCGGCGGCAACAGAGCCAGCTCCCACGGGCGCAAGGACACACCAGAAACGATGACCCGCTCGGTATTGCTCTCGAGTTTGTCAAAGGACAGTTCAACGCCCTCCGGCAATTCTTCGGCGATGCCCGACAGGATCGAGTCGAACAGCACATTGAAGGCCTGCGCCACGCCATAATAGGAAACATTGGTGCCTTCCAGGCGCGTGAGAAGAGGGCCTGTTTCCGCCAGTCTCTGCCCTTGCAAACGGGCCATGATCAGATCGGTTTCCAGGCCCCAGAGGCTGGCGGATTCGAACGTCATGCCAAATTCAGGATCAGACCCGATCCCGATCGACAGGCCTTCGAACACGGTGGCGCCTGAGGCCGGATCGAAGGACTTGCTGTCCCACCGCATCGACGCATATGCCGGAAGCGCTGAAACCACGGCTTCCAGATTCGCTTCGCTGGCATCGGCGAGCGTGAAGGTCTCGTTGACGAAGGCAGCAAACGCGTCGGCGCCCGCCTCTGTGGTCGCGTCGTGCGTGGCTGTTACCGGATCCTTGGCGTCCGGCGTGTCTGTCGCCTGCGAACACCCTGACACCGCGATCGCGGCCAGCATGCCGCCTAACAGGATATGTCTCATTGTCTGCGTCCTTTGCACCTGATCCCCTAACCAGGCGCTGTTCTAGCACATTATCGAGACAAGAGAATATCGCGCACGGAATGCGCGCCGGATCAGTGAACGACGCCCGGCGTGGCCGGCTTCTCGTCCGCCGCATCGCCCGCCTCAGCGTCGGCGTCGGCGTCCGCTGGATCCGAACTGGCGGCGTCGGCGGGCGCGGGATCCGGTTCCGCCGGTGCCGGATCGGGGTCAGCGATCTGTTCTGCTGGCTCTGGCGCGGCTTCGACGGGTTCAGGCGCAGGCTCGGTCACCGGTTCGGGCGCAGCCTCCTGGACCAACTCTGGCTCTGGAGTCGGTTCCGGCATTGGCTCTGGTTCAGGTTGCGGCTCTGGCGCAGCGTCCGCGGCGACGTCTGCGGCGCCTTCGGGACCCTCTGCCATCACTGGCTTGGCCTTGCGCTTCCAGAATGGCGCATTCGGATCCGCCTTGCGATCATATTGCATGGCATAGAACTCGCTGGCCGTATGTGTCAGCGGCTTCGGCGTCAGGACCATGCCCAGGGTGCGCAGGCGCTCCACCACTTCATCGCGCAGGTGCAGGCCCGGCAACATGTCCGATCGGAAATCATTGGCTTTCATCCAGTCGCGAACATCCCAACTGCGGGTCGACCGGGCCACTTTCGGTGCGGCGCCCTTGTGTTCTTCCCACAAATACAGCGTGGCGATCGAGCCGATCACGGCATCGACCCCGACATTCGCGGCGGCCGCGACATCGCCCTGCCCGCCCAGCGCCGCCCGCAAGGTCTGCTTGTGGGCGCTGAGTTCGTTATAATTGCCGAGCATCATGGTCAGGCTTTCACGGTCCGCTTCATTCGGCCGGCTCAGAACGCCATCAAGCTGCGGATGCACAACTGGAACGAGCTGGATCTCGCTGGTCACAGCGCCGCTCTCGACACCCGCCAGTTCGTTGATCATGCGGGTGAGGTTCATCCGTAACTCATACCCGACGCCGACCAGCGCGGCTTTTTCCATATCGCGGGCGCGATCGATCCAGCGCCATGCCGACCAGGCCAGGTATCCGATCGATGCGGTCAGCACCAGCAAGCCGGAGGTCAGGAATGTCTGAAAGGTTGCGTCGGACATGATCTACTCCCCTTTGTTTCCGTTCTAGAAAAGGCGACTGAGTTCGGTCACTCGCCTTCGTCGAGCGCCGATGTTCAACCAAATTATGTCGAAGATATCAGCGCCGTCTAGACCGCGACTGGCGCTTTGATGTGCGGATGCGCCTGATAATCTTCGATCTTGAAGTCCTCATAGTCCCACTCGAACAGGTCGGTCTTGTCAGGATTGAGGATCATGCGCGGGCCTTCATATGGCTCGCGGGTGAGCTGCAACCGCGCCTGTTCGATATGGTTGGTATACAGGTGGGTGTCGCCGAATGTATGCACGAATTCGCCTGGCTGGAGCCCGGTTGCGCGCGCCATCATCATGGTTAGCAGAGCATAGGAGGCGATGTTGAACGGCACGCCCAGGAAGACGTCCGCCGAGCGTTGATAGAGCTGGCAGTTCAGGCGTCCGTTGATGACGTTGAATTGAAACAGGCAATGGCAGGGCGGCAATGCCATGTCTGGCACGTCCGCCGGATTCCATGCGGACACGACCATGCGGCGCGAGTCCGGATTGTTGCGGATCTCGTCCATGACCCATTGGATCTGGTCGATCACGCGACCGTCTGGCGCGACCCAGCTGCGCCACTGCTTGCCATAGACCGGACCGAGATCGCCGCTCTCGTCGGCCCACTCGTCCCAGATCGAAACCTTGCGCTCCCGCAGCCATTTCACATTGGTGTCGCCGCGCAGGAACCAGAGCAGTTCGACAATGATCGAACGCAGGTGCAGCTTTTTGGTGGTCAGCAGCGGGAACCGGTCGGACAGGTCGAAGCGCAGCTGGCGCCCGAACACGCCAAGCGTCCCGGTGCCGGTGCGGTCGCCGCGCTCGACGCCATTGTCGAGAACGTCCTGAAGCAGATCGAGATATTGTTGCATGCCACAGGCTGTTCCACGACTCGCCGATCAAGACCAGTCAAATCCGGCAGGTATGGTAAACAAAAGGCTGACTCTCGCGGCGCAATCTTGGCGGCAAATCTAACGGCCCATCAAACACACTCCTGTACAGGTAGGGTCAGGGAACGTTAGGGCGCTTCGGCGTTTATGAGATGAGTATACTAAGAAAAATAAGCCGCGATAAAAGCGGTCAGGTCGCCATTCTTTTTGCACTTTCGATCATTCCGATCGTTGCTGTGGCCGGCTTCGCCATTGATTTTCAGCAAACCATCAAGCGCAAGGCGAAAGTCCAGCTCGTGATGGACTCTGCCGTACTGGCGGCCGCCCGCGTCAAACAGACCGGTGCCACCAACGAAGAAATCAAGCTCACCGTTCAACAATTCATGGATGCGCAGATCGGCGGGCTGGGTGGCCTGTCCTGTGATCCGACGACAGTCGTCGTATCGGATTCCGACGAGGAAATCGACGCCAGCATCCTGTGCGAGCAGACCACCGCTCTGATCAAGGTGATCGGGCGCGAGGAAATGCCGTTCCGCGTCTCATCTGCATCAGAGTATGGGATCGACAAGGTCGACGTCGCCTTCATGTTCGACGTCTCCGGGTCGATGAACAGCTCAAACCGTCTGACCAACCTGAAGGCTGCCGCGATTGAAGCGATTGACGTGCTATTGCCGGATGGCGCACCGCCAGAACTGATCGAGGACACACGCCTGGCCATGATGTCCTATAACAGCATGGTCGATGCTGGCCCGTTCTTCGAAGACGTGACCGGCGTCACACCAACGCGGACCTATACGCATGAAATCTCCGGCGAATATGATCCCAGCGACATTACGGCCGGCAGCACCTTTGGTGACTTGCATATCGGCCTCTACGACACCGACACCCAGGATCTGATCTCCGAGCTTGGTGATGATGCTCTGGTCTCGGTCGAGGACTGGATGGACGATGATCTGACCATTGCGGTGACATTGGAGCCCGGACACTCGCTCTATGGCATGGTCGAGAGTGTCTATCTGCAACTCAGCGGCCCCAAGAACCGCAACAAGAAAGACAATAGCGAGCCATATGCCTTGTGGGGATCGCTCACCAACGGCAAGAGCTTCAACATGGGCGACTTCACCCTGCGTGTACGTGCCTATTCGGAAAACAATCGCAATGGCACCGTCCTGTTCGATGAAACCATCGACTTCACGATGGCGCTGGCCGAACAGTTCGATACGCAAACCAGCAGCTACACCCTGACATCAACATGTGTCTGGGAACGCGATGGCGCCGAGAAGTTCACCGACGCGGCACCGGGTACCGGCGCGTACCTGTCGCACCGCCAGGCCTGGTTCGTTGAGGATGATGACTATTCCGATGGCGGCTATTGGGAAGTCGGACACCCGAACCGACCGAATAACAGCTCTTATGATGGCGATGAATGCCGGGATCATGAGCCAGTTGAACTGACCAATGATCGCGATACGTTGATCAATTATGTGAACTCACTGACGGCCGGTGGCCTGACCGCGGGACACCTCGGCGTCGCCTGGACCTGGTATCTGGTGGCAGAAGACTGGGAAGCCGTCTTCGACGGCGACGCCGCCCCTCTGGAATACACAGAGCCGGACTCCGCCAAGGCTGTGATCCTGATGACCGATGGTAGTTTCAACGCCGAAATCTTCCCGGGTCAGGGCAGCTCAGACGCGCAGGCACGCGCCCTGTGCGACTCGATGAAGGCCAAGGATGTGAAAGTCTATGCGGTCGCTCTGAACGCACCGACAGCGGGCAAGGCTGTGCTGTCCTACTGCGCCTCCGGGTCGGATTATTATTTCGAGCCTGAAACCGCTGCGGAGCTCACCGAAGCGTATCAGAAGATCGCCACGTCAATCTCGGATTTGCGGATTTCCAAATAGGAAGCCGCAAAGGCGCAAGCCCAAACCGCAGGAAGGCCCTCGTTTCGGCGAGGGCCTTTTTTATTCGGCTGCAATCAGCGTCGTTTTAGGCGTCGGAAACGTTCCAGTGGGCCAATTCTGCCACAGCTCGGCTTCGCGCGCGGCGGCTTCCGAGATCGCCGCTTCCTTGACATGACCATAGCCGCGAATGTCGTCCGGCACTTCGGCAATCGCCACCGCCAGGTCAATGTTCTTGTCGGACAGGTCAGCCAGCAGGCGCTGCATATTATCGAGATACTGATCGCGCAGCTTGCGCTCCATCTTGCGTTCCGCGGTCCAGCCAAATGGATCAAACCGCGTGCCGCGCAGGCCTTTGAAACGGCGCAGGATCTTGAACCCGGTCTTCATCCACGGGCCGAACGACCGCTTCATCAGGTGTCCATTCGCATCCGTCTTGGAGAAGATTGGCGGCGCCAGGTGATAATTGACCTTACCGCCCTTGAAGGTCTGCGCGAAATAGGCGTCGAACGCGCTGCTGGTCCACAGCCGGGCGACTTCGTACTCATCCTTGTAAGCCATCAGCTTGAAGCCGAATTTTGCGACGGCCAGGGTCAATCGCTCGCCCAGGCCGGCGGCCTGCTCAGCGGCGCGCACCTTGGACACGAAGTCGAGATAGCGCGTCGCATAAGCCTTGTTTTGAAACGCGGTCAGACGCTCGGCGCGCGAGGCAATCAACTCGTCCAGGGACATCTCGGCGACATCGCCGCGCGGGTCTCTGGCCCGCTCCAGGCGGTCCGGGTCATACGCCGCAACACGGCCGAGATCGAAAGCTGACATGTTGTCGTCGCTTTTGACGCCATTCAGCTTGATGGCGCGATAGACGCCGCGCAGCGACACCGGAATCTGGCCTTTCTGCCAGGCATATCCGGCCATGATCATGTTGGTGTAGATGGCGTCCGCAAAGTAATGAATCGCCAGGGCTTCGGCGTCGATGGTGGCGAAATCCCTTGCCTGGCGGTTGACCCGCGCGGCAAGCAGTTCGCTTTCAAACGTCTTTGACCGATCGCGAATGAAGGCGCTGGTCGGGGTGACGTCACTATTGGCGTAAGCCGCCGTACGCTGGGCATCCATAAGGTTAAGCGCGTCGCCGCCCGCGGCCACGACAAGGTCACATCCGATGACGCAATCGGTGCTCGCAGGTGGCACCCGGCCGGTCGAGATCATGTCGGGGTCACGGGCAAAGCGCAAATGGCTGAGCACGGGTCCGCCCTTTTGCGCCAGTCCGGTCATGTCGAGGCTTGATGCGGCATTGCCGTCGACATGCGCCGCCATGGCCAGGATCGCTGCGACGGTGGTCACGCCGGTGCCGCCGACGCCGGTAAACAGCACATTCCAGGCGGTTTCCAGGCTGGCCATCTCGGGCAGCGGAATGTAAGTCGCATCAATATCAGGACGCGGCGCATCCTTGGCCGTGAACTCGCCATCGGTGATGGTCATGAAACTCGGGCAGAACCCGTTCACGCAGGACAGATCCGTGTTGCAGGTCGACTGGTTGATCTGGCGCTTGCGGCCGAGTTCAGTCTCGATCGGTTCGACTGACAAGCAGTTCGACTTCAACGAACAGTCCCCACAGCCTTCGCAGACCTCCGTGTTGATCAGCACACGCGTGCGGTCAGGGGCACGCAGGCCGCGTTTGGATCGGCGGCGTTTTTCGGTGGCGCAGATCTGGTCATAGATCAGCACGGAGACCCCCGGCGTGTCTCGCAGCTCCATCTGGACGGTTTCGAGCTCCGCGCGATCATAGATCTTCACGCCGCGTGGCAGCCCTTTGACATTGGCGTACCGGGTCGGGTCCTCGGTGACAATGACAATCGTCTTGACCCCTTCACCTTCAACCTGGCGGGCAATCTGCTGCGGCGTTTGCCCGGATTCTACAGTCTGTCCGCCTGTCATGGCGACGGCGTCATTATAGAGGATCTTGTACGTCATGTTGGCGCCCGACGTGACCGCGGCGCGAATGGCGAGCGACCCGGAATGCGAGTACGTGCCATCGCCAAGATTGACGAACATGTGGTCCTCGTCAGTGGCGAAGTACTGACCGACCCAGCCGATGCCCTCGCCGCCCATCTGGCTGGTCATGTCAGTGTTCCGGTCCGGCATGAAATTGGCCATGTAATGACAGCCAATCCCGGCCAGCGCGCGTGATCCTTCCGGCACATTGGTCGATGTGTTGTGCGGACATCCAGAGCAGAAATGCGGGGTGCGCACAGTCGGTGTGGCATTGGTCCGTGCGGCCGCTGCCGCCTGGCCGACCCGATTGAAGTATGCCTCCGCCCGGGACGTGTCCCAGCCCTTCGGCATCACCTGCATCAGCGCCGCCGCGATCTCCGGGATCGGGATCGACCCGACCTGGCTGAGCAGCGGCTGCCCGTCTTCCGTTCGCTTGCCTTCGATCACGGGACGTTTCTTGTCTGGCAGGGCGTACAGCGCCGCTGGCAATTGTTGTTCGATCAGCGACCGCTTGTGCTCGATCACCAGGACCCGGTCGAGGCCGGAACAGAATTCCCGCGCGCCCTCTGGTTCCAGTGGCCAGGGCATCGCCACCTTGTAGATGGATAGACCAAGATCCGCAGCTGCGTCCGGCGACAAGCCCAGCGCCGCCAGCGCCTCGAAGACATCACGCGCCGCTTGCCCTGTCACGATTATGCCGACGCGCGGTTTGGCGCTTTCCAGCACCGTATGATCCAGCCTGTTGGCGCGGACCCAGGCCTGCACGGCAGGCAGTTTGAAGGTCCGCAGGCGATGCTCCTTGTCCAATGGCGCATCGGCGCGGCGAATGTGGACACCGCCGTCCGGGGCATCAAATTCCGGGACCGTGAAGGCATGACGGCTGAGAGAGATATCGATCACGGCGCCGCTATCCATCGTATCGGCGAGGGCGATCATTGACGTCCAGCCGCCTGAAAAACGACTCATCGCCAGGCCGTGCAGCCCATAATCCAGCACATCCTGGATCGATGCTGGATTGAGCACCGGGATCTCGGCATCCTGCATCGCGAACTCTGATTGCGATGGCAGGGTCGAAGACTTGCACATGTGGTCATCACCCAGCACCGCAAGCACGCCGCCAAGTGCCGAAGTTCCAGCCGCGTTGGCATGTTTGAACACGTCGCCGGTGCGATCGACACCGGGCGCCTTGCCGTACCAGATCCCGAACAGGCCATCGCGCCGTGCGCCCGGGAACAGGCCGAGCTGCTGGCTGCCCCAGACCGCCGTCGCGCCAAGGTCTTCGTTCAGGCCCTCCCAAAACTTGATGTCGTGTGCGTCAAGCCAGGTTTGCGCGGCGCGCAATTGTTGATCATAGCCGCCGAGCGGCGAGCCGCGATATCCGGAGATGAAGCCAGCCGTGTTGATCCCGGCGTTCAGGTCCAGCCGCTTCTGGTCAAGCGGAAGTCGGACCAGCGCTTGAATCCCGGTCATGTACGCTTTTCCCTCGACAAGATCGTATTTGTCGTTCAGCGTGACTTCTCGATGTTCCACAGTGCACCTCTCTAGTGTTGCGTTCTGGTCATATATCCCAACAATGTGACGAAAACACTTGTCTAACTTGCATTATTGCGCGTACGTAGAGCAATAAATTGCCCGATAAGAACCTTTTGGGGGGATAATTTGTCAGAACCATTAGATACAATTGATGCCAAGATTCTCGATCTGATTCAAAAAGACGCGTCTTTGTCTGTTGCTGATATTGCCGAGCGCGTGGGCTTGTCCTCCTCCCCTTGCTGGCGCCGGATCAAGCGTTTGGAAGAAGCCGGCATCATCCAGGGCCGGGTGACATTGCTCGATCGTCAATCCCTGGGCCTTGGCTTCGAAGTGGTCGCAAATGTCAAACTTGCTTTGCCCAGCAAGGAGAACCTGGAAGCATTCGAAACGCTGGTTCGCAAATGGCCGGAAGTCATGGAATGCATGACCGTCACCGGTGCGGTCGACTATATCATTCGCGTCACGACCACCGACATGTATGCCTATGACAAGTTCCTGCGCGAAAAGCTGCTGGGCTCGGCGCTGGTCTCCGATGTGCAATCACGCATCATCATCAATGTCGCCAAACGCACGACCGCAGTGCCGCTCGGCCTGGTCAGCGATTACGTCCCCGCCGGATAAGCGTCGACATAGGTCACGTGACCATCTGATTCCGCATAGGTCTCGACCTGGCCATCGGGCCAGGTTTCAAGCCGTGCGCGCATTCTTGGGCTGGACCGATCGCCGCCGAACAGGGCTTCGGACTCATAACTCAACCAGGCCAGCGGCGCCTCATCCGTGGCGCGGTCGCCAGCTGAGCGGATCGTCTGCATGATCTCTGCGATCACGTCGCGCGGGGGATAGATCAGAAACACCGAGTGAAACACCACGGTGACGCCGGCGCGTGGGCGATTGTTCAGGCGCGCCTGCAACCAGTCGAGCGCGTCGGCCTTGTCGACCACTGTTCCAGAGGCCTGCGCCAGGTGGATCGCCGCATCCAACCGCGCCAGGCGGTCGGCCTGATCAGGCCAGGTATAGCATTTCAGGCGCAAGACCTGTTCTGGGTCACGCAAATCGACCGGCTTCAGATCGCAGGCCGCGCGGTTGGCAATCTCGATTCCTGTGTCGAGATGATCCGGGATCGGGGCACGCCAGTCCGTGTCGATATGCACGTCGCTGTCACCGTCCCGCCGCCAGCTATTGGTGCGATAATTGAACCTGTCCCAGTTCTGGTTGAGGCCCGAGCTGGCACCCAGTTCGAGCAGGTGCAGCGGCTGACCGAAACGGTGCGCCAGCTTGAGGAATCCCGGCAGAAGAATGATCGATCGCCGCGTTTCATTGGTTTGTGGCGGACTTTCGATGAATGCCTGAACGTGTGCCAGGTTCGCCGCGAGCCAAGCGCGCGCAATCGGCCACACGCGGTCCATGTCCCAGTCCGGCATCTGCGCCGGATAGAGGGCCGCCAGTTCGGGCGCTGCGCCGCTCAGGACAGCGTGGTGGAGCGCCCCGGTCAGGCGCAGCCCAAGGGCATCCTTGCGCGGATTGGTGGGCCAGCCACGGCAAAGCTGCGCAACCGGGCCAGCGGCACCGACATCAGCGGCAAAGCGCTGCAAAAGGTCAGCTGTGAATGGAGAGCCCAGCTGTCGGCACCACTTCGCCTGTTCGACGAAGTGATCGACGATTTTCTGTGGATCGCGCAAGTCTGGCTTAGGCCCGCTCCACACACATGGCGATGCCTTCACCACCGCCAATGCAGAGCGAAGCAACGCCTTTCTTGGCGTCGCGGTCTTCCATCGCCGCAAGCAGGGTAATCAGGATCCGTGCGCCAGAGGCTCCGATCGGGTGTCCCATCGCGCAGGCGCCGCCATTGACGTTGACCTTGTCATGGCTGAGGCCGAGTTCCTTCATCGCGATCATTGGAACGACGGCGAACGCTTCATTGATTTCCCAAAGGTCGACATCATCCTTCGACCAGCCCGCCTTGGCGAGCGCCTTTTCCATCGCCGGAACCGGCGCTGTGGTGAAGTATTCAGGCTCGTGTGCATGGCTCGACGAGGAGATAATTTTCGCGATCGGCGACAGGCCACGCGACGCGGCTTCCGATTCCTTCATCAGGACCAGGGCCGCGGCGCCGTCCGAGATGGCGGATGCGTTCGCAGCGGTGACCGTGCCGTCCTTGTTGAAGGCCGGACGCAGGCTCGGGATCTTGTCCGGGCGAGCGGTGCGCGGCAGCTCGTCGGAATCGACCACGGTCTCGCCCTTGCGGCTCTTGAGCGTGACCGGCGCGATCTCACGCTTGAACTTGCCAGACTCGGTCGCGTCCTGGGCACGTTTCAGCGTTTCCAGGGCGTAAGCGTCCTGCTGTTCGCGAGTGAACTGGTATTTCTCCGCGATCATGTCGGCAAACACGCCCATTGGACCACCGGCATAAGCATCGGTCAGTCCATCCAGCGCCATGTGATCCTTGGCACCCATGTCGCCATATTTGTGGCCTTTGCGCACATCCATCAGATGCGGGGCATTGGTCATGCTCTCCATGCCGCCAACGATGACGACATTGGCATCGCCGGAAACGATGGACTGGCGACCCATGACAGCGGCCTGCAGGCCTGACCCGCACATCTTGTTGATCGTGGTCGCTTCCAGGCCCTTGTCCATGCCGGCCTTGAATCCAGCCTGGCGCGCTGGCGCCTGACCCTGACCGGCAGGCAGACAATTGCCCATGATGATTTCGTCAGCGTCTTCGGCGCCGAGCTTCGCTTCTTCGACCGCGGCCTTGACCGCAACGGCGCCGAGCTCGTTCGCCGACATGCCGGACAGGTCGCCGAGCAATCCGCCCATCGGCGTGCGCGCCATTCCAACGATGACGACTGGATCTGTATCAGACATGGGAGGATCTCCTTAAACTTGAGCAGTTTTGCATTTATTGTGCACCTGCGAACAAATGGGGCTGAAAGCCCCCTAACGTCAAGTCACTCTTCCTCGAGAAATCGATTCAGTGACTAACGCACGCGTTGCGGCGCGGTGGCATCAATCGTCACCGCCCGGTCCATGATATCGATCAACTCATCATTGATCTGATCGACCGCGTAGACTTTGACATGGCGCAGGGATTTTCCCGTTCCTTCAATCCGGTCAAGATAGTCATCAGCAAGCCGCGACCCCTGCCACAATTGCAGATTGCAGCGATCCGCCTGCCCCATGACCGAGAACACGCGTTCATTCCCGCTCCAGCACGGAAAGCCCCAGGCGAGCTTGACCGTCAGATGCGGCCAATGCGTCTTGATGGCATCTTCCAATGCCAGGGCGATCTCCCCCTGATGCGGATCCAGATTGTCGAGATATGCGCGCACAGATTTTGGCTTCGGCATGGTCTTCGTCACCCATCATTGCGAACTCGTAACGAGACATAACCCAATGTGCACCGCACAAACCATAGGGAGCGTAAATTTTTTTACGCAACAAAAAAGGCGGCCTGATCGGCCGCCTTTCTCAGAGTGGATTGGATTACGTTCTACCAAATCCGGATACGCTCTTCCGGTGGCAGATAGAGCTCATGGTCTGGGCCGACATTAAAGGCCTCATACCATTCGTCGAAATTACGAACGATCCCGTTGACGCGGTAGTATGGCGGGCTGTGTGGGCCGCGAATGAGCTGCTGACGCAGCGCTTCTTCGCGATACTTGTTCCGCCAGGCTTGCGCCCAGGCCATGAAGAAGCGCTGGTCGCCGGTATATCCGCCGAGCACAGGGGCTTCCTCGTCTGCGGAGATCTCGCCGTCGCCATTGGTGTCGAGGCTCATCTTGTAAGCTTTGTAAGCCATGGACAGGCCACCAAGGTCGCCGGTGTTCTCGCCCAGGCCGAGGCGGCCATTGACGCACGTCTCGCCGTCATCGAGCGGGCAGAAGCCGTCATACTGACCAACCAGTGCGTCGGTACGGGCAACGAAGGCCGCCTTGTCATCTGGTGTCCACCAGTCACGCAGCACGCCGTCACCATCCGACTTGGAACCCTGGTCATCGAAACCGTGGCCGATCTCGTGACCGATGACGCCACCAATGGCGCCATAATTCACGGCTGGATCAGCATCGAGATTGAAGAATGGTGGCTGCAGGATCGCGGCCGGGAAGACAATCTCGTTGCGGTTCGGGCTGTAATAGGCGTTGACCGTTTGTGGCAGCATGAACCATTCCGTCTTGTCGATCGGCTGACCGAGTTGACTGATCATGTCCTCAAACGCCCAAGTGTTGGCTGCGATCGAGTTCTCGAACGCGCTGTCGCCAACGTTCAGGCCGTCATAGGTCTCGAACTTTTCCGTGTAGCCGATCTTCGGCGTGAACTTGGAAAGCTTGTCGCGGGCCTGGACCTTGGTCTCGTCGCCCATCCAGTCAATCTCGTTGAGATTGTCAGCCATGGCGAGACGCAGGTTGGCGACGAGATCATCCATCGCGGCCTTGTTCTCCGTCGGGAAGTAACGCTCGGCATAGACCTTGCCGACCGCTTCACCGAGCGAGCCTTCAACCGCCTGAACCGCACGCTTCCAGCGTGGGCGCTGCTCTTCCTGGCCGCGCAATTGCTTGGCATAGAACTCGAACGACGCGTCATCGATGGCTTTCGGCAGGACCGAAGCGAAATCAGACAGCAGGTGCGCCGTCAGGTAGGCTTGCCAGTCTTCGATGGACGCTGTGTTCATGACGCCCAGAATGCCGGCAATGCCGCCACCCGAGATTTTCTCGACCTGCTCTTCGGTCAGGCCGAGCTCGGCGATTTCGTCAGCGTCTGGCGTCACCTGGCGAACGACGAAGCTCTCCTGATCACCAATGCCGATCTGGTCGAGCAGCACAGCCAGCGGGAAGTCGCCGCCAAGCGCCAGAAGCTCGTCCTTGGACAGCTTGTTGTAAGTCAGGTTGCGGTTACGGCCGACCGTACGGTCCCAGTGCGCTTTCGCAATTTCGGTTTCCAGCGCCATCACACGGGCCGCAGCGTCGGCGGCGTCCTCATACCCGGCCTGCTCGAGCAGGAAGGTCAGATAGGTGAGGTAGCCTTCGCGGGTCTCAACATTCTTGCCCTCATCGGTGAGGTACATGTCACGATCCGGCAAACCCAGGCCAGCTTGAGTGACGTAGAAGATGTAGTTTTCCGTGTCCTTGGAATCGACATCGACCCAGCCAGCGATCGGGCCAGAAAAGCCGACGGTCGCGAACACGCGTGCCAGGTCTTCCGTGCTTTCAATCGCGGCGATCTGATCCATGTGGGATTGCAGCGGCGCCAGGCCGGCAGCCTCGATCGCATCCGTGTCGATATAGGCATTGTAATAGGCCGCGACCTTGCCTTCGAGGGTCGCTGGGTCCGGCTTCTCGGCTGACAGATCATCAATGATGAACTTCACGCGTTGCTCTGATTTCTCGCGCAGCAGCGAGAAGGCGCCATAGCGCGTGCGGTCAGCTGGCATTTCGAACTCGTCATACCAGGTGCCGTTGACATGGCGGAAGAAGTCGTCGCCCGGATGCACGTCTGCATCCATGGAGTAGAGGTCGAGCCCGAACTCGCCCCAATCGTCGCGAGACGTGGTCTCGACGACGCGCTCATCCTTTGCGGCCTCGGTCGAGGCGCTGTCAGACGGCGCGGCGGTCTGTGTGGCCTCTTGCGCGCCACACGCCGCCAGAACGGCAGACGCCGCTCCAGCCAATAGTAGGTTTTTCATAGTTTTCTCCCTGAACTTTCGAAAACAGTATTGATGATTATTCGGCTGGCATCGGGCGCGGTTGCCCGGCGCTTGTGCCAATCAGCTCTTCTTCATCGACGCTCACTTCGCCGGTATAAGATTCGCCGATTCTGCGATACGGACGGCCTGCCCAGCTCCACCGGAAGACCCGTCCAATCTCGACCCCAACCGCATACAGCGTTGGCACCAGCAGCAGCGACACGAAGATCGCGAAGGCCACGGCATAGCCAAGCGAGATGACCATTGGCTTGAGGAATTGCGCCTGCATCGACTTCTCTGCGATCAGCGGCAGAATACCGACAAAGGTCGTCACCGACGTCAGCAGGATCGGGCGGAAACGTGACACGCCAGCATCGATCAGCGCCTGCACGGCACCAATGCCTTCCTCTTCCCGTTTTCGGTTGACGAAATCGACGAGGACAAGGTTGTCGTTGATCACGACCCCCGCGGCGGCGGCGATTCCGAAGATCGAGAACATTGCCATCGGTGTACCGGTAATCGCATGGCCGAAGATCGCGCCCGTGACCGCGAACGGGATCGCCGTCATCAGCAGCAAGGGCTGGGCATAGGACCGGAAGGCGATGGCCAGGACGATATACATGGCCAGGATTGCGCCGATGGCGAGCATGTTCAGCTCTCTGAAGAAACGTTGTTCTTCCTCAAAGCCGCCTGCCACGCCGCGCTCAATGTCCGGGAACTGCTTCTGGAATTCCGGCCAGAAGTTGACGTCCATGTCCGCCATGACCTGACCGCGCCCGCCGTCGCCCTTGATGTCGGCAAAGACAGAGACCGATCGGGTCCGATTGCGGCGCAGGATGCGGTTGATGCCTGGCGCATAGGTGAATTCAGCCACCTGTGTCAGCGGCAATTCGCGTCCATCCGCGGTCCGGATGCGCAGATTGTCGATGCTGTCGAGATCGGTCCGGGCCGATTTCGGCAAACGCACCATGACGCGGACATCTTCGCCGTCACGCGGCAGACGCTGCACCTCTTCACCGAAATAGGCCTGTCGAACCTGACGCGACACATCCGCGAGCGAGATCCCGAGCGCCTCGGCGCCTGGTTTCAGCTCGATGCGCAACTCGTCAGCGGCCGCCGTGAGATTGTCACCAATGTCATACGCTGCAGCATAGGTCGCCAATTGCTCCTGAACGACCGCCGATGCTTCGCGCAAACGATCCAGATCCTGATGGTTCAACGCAAACCGAACCCCGGTATCATTGTCATTATTGGTGAAGTCGAAATTCACTTCTTCGGCATCCTGGATCGGGCCAACCAGTTCGCGGATCTTCTCGGAGATCTCGCGCGTCGCCAGCAATTCAGGGCGGTTTTCCGGCGGCACGAGGCCAATCCAGGCCCTGACACGGCTGTTGGATGCAACAATGGACGCTCCATTGACCACACCGCCTTCATAGCCGCTATCGGTGCGGATGATTTCGCTATCCCATTTCCTGTCCAGCTCGAGGGTTGCGGCGGTGACACCGGCCTGCAACTGGTCGCGAACCTGCAGGGTACGCGAGAATGGCGTGCCTTCAGGAAGCTCGATTGTGACCTGAACCAGGTCGCTCTCAATCTCGGGCATGAACTTGAACGGAACGACCCGATTGGCAACCAGCATGATCGCGAAAGCAAACGCGATGAAGAAGAAGACAATCGTCGCGTAACGCATGCGCAGGGCGAATTCGAGCACTGGCTTGTAAACGTGACGCGCGAACCAGAGCAGGCTGTCTGCGATCCGTTGCTGGAACCGCGCCAGCGCGTTCTGCTTGCTCTTGTCCTCTTTCTTCAAGTGCGAGAGGTGCGCTGGCAGAATGAACATACATTCGATGATCGAGAACACGAGTGAGGCAATCACCACGAACGTAATCTGTTGGGTAAATGACCGCGTCGGTCCCGTCAGCAGCGCCCATGGCAGGAACGCGATGATGGTCGTGATCACCCCGAAAACGACAGGTTTGAGAACCAGCTGTGTCCCGACAATCGCGGCATCGAGCCCTTCCCTTCGGCCGGATTCCACCTCTCGGTGAATGTTTTCCCCGACCACAATGGCATCGTCGACGATCACCCCGATGACAAGCAACACCGCAAAGGTCGACAGGAAGTTCCAGGACACGCCCAGCAGCGGCAGCAACATGATCCCGCCGGCAAATGCGGTGATGATCCCGACCGTCACCCAGAAGGCAACAATCGGCCGCAGGAACAGGATCAGGACCAGCATCACCAGCACAGCGCCGAGGAGCGCCGACTCTGAGATCAGGGTCATGCGGTCTTCAAACACCTCTGAATTGTCCCACAGGACATCAATCCGCATGCCTGCAGGCAGGATGCCGGAGGCCGGATTATTGGCGCGCTCGATATAGTCGCGGAAGCCGGTCGCATAGGTGACAATATCCATCTTGTCCGGTTGCGGGATGAACACGAACGCATTGGCGCGCCCGTCAAAGGTTGCGTCCAGATCGGCGTCGATAAACCCGTCAATCACTTCGGCGACATCACCGACACGGATGGTGCCCTGATCATTGGATTGTCGGATAATGATCTGCTCGAACTGTTCCTGCGTGTCTGCCAGCGCGCGCGCGGTCATCGAAATGTCGCCAACATCGGAACGGATCTGGCCG
This sequence comes from Henriciella sp., assembly GCA_965228095.1. Lineage (GTDB taxonomy): Bacteria > Pseudomonadota > Alphaproteobacteria > Caulobacterales > Hyphomonadaceae > Henriciella. The sequence goes on from OZ245793.1 coordinate 823,925, forward strand.
CCCGAAGAGTTCAGCGACGAGCGGCGCACGGCTTGCGCCACTTCCGTGAAACTCAGATTGTAGCGGCGCAGCGCGTCTTCGGAGATCTCGATCGAGACTTCCTCGGGCAGGACCGCATCGACCTGGGCCAGTTCACCGCCAGGCAGCTCGGCGATATCGTCGCGAACGGAATCCGCCATCCGCTTCAGCGTCAGTCGGTCGACATCGCCATGGATCGCCATGCCGAAGAACCAGTCGCGCTGTTCCCACCGAGTCACTTGTGGCTGGAAGGCGGCTTGCGGCAAGTTGTTGATCTGATCGACACGCAGTTTGATCTCGTCAATGAACTCGGTCATGTCGATGTCGTCTCGACCGCGAATGTTGACCACCGCGAAACTCTCGCGCGCGACCGACGTAATCCGCTGCAAGCCGTCAATATCGGCGACCGCTTCTTCGATCCGCGTGATGATCTGTTCTTCGACATCCTGAGGCGATGCACCATTCCAGGTCATCGTCACCGACGCACCCGCGACGGCGACAGTCGGGAAGAGCTCTCGCTCCATCTGATTGAAGCCAAGAACGCCGCCAATGAATGCGACGACCATGACCAGATTGGCTGCAACGGCGTTACGCGCGAACCAGGATACCATGCCGAACATTACTGTCCTCCTCCATCACCCGTCGAAGCGACCACTTCGGTTGTGACATCCGCCACACCGCCCTGGTCCTCTTCGCCCGCAGCAGCGTTGGCTGCGTCATTGTGATTCTTGATTGTGCCATCCTCTTGGCGTTCCAGAATGGTGATGCTCATGCCGTCATTCGAGCCACGAATAGGGCTCACGATGGCCAGATCATCAACTTCGACATCGAAGCTCCGGAACCAGGCACCGGCGGGTGAACTGTGGACCAGGTCAACCTCGTAGATGCGTAGCTCGCCCGCTTCGGGTTCACCAATAAAGATATTGTTACCACCGCGAATGGCCGATCTCGGCGCGACCAGAAGGTCCTCAATCACGGTCCCGGTGATTTGCGCGGTCACGAACAGACCCGGTGCCATTGGCGCACCGTTATCCGATCCGGCGCCATAAGGGTCGTCCAACTCAGCGATGACATTGATCAGTCGGGTTTGTGTGTTGACCGCTGCCGAGGTGCGTGTCACCCGGCCAATCCATTCGCGCTGGACGCCAGCAACGGGGGCCGAGAACACAACCTCCGGGCCTTGTGCAGACGCGGTTTCGGCAAAGGCGAGCGGCAGTCCAAGCTGTCCGAGCTGATCATCGGTGATCGGCAGCGCTACTTCGACAATGTCGGTCGCGAAAACGCGGCCCAGCGACTGACCTGGCGACGCGAACTGACCAACATCGACATTCTCTTCCCGCACGCGGCCATCGAATGGCGCGATCACGGCGGTCCGGCGCAGGGCGAGCTCAGCATCAGCCAGTTGCGCTTTTGCCGATTCCAGGGCCGCCTGTGCTTCCGCGAGTTGTGGCTCGCGGCGGGCCAGCGGGCTTGAATCGGTGATCCCGAGATTCTCGAGATCCTGACGAGCGATTTCGGCTTCTGCCTCTTCGCGGGCGAGACGCTGCTCAGCGCTGGCAACACCCGACTGCGCCCGGACAACCGCAAGCTCATAGTCAGCGCCTTCGAGACGCACCAGAACCTGACCGCGACGAATGAAGCCGCCATCGATGAAATCCGGGGACACGTAAGCGATGCGCCCGCTGATCTGTGGGGCGACCACGATTTCGCGCTGCGGTCGGACCTCGCCTTGTGCGCTGACGGTGAAATTCAGGTCCTCGCGCGCCACGCGTTCGGCAAAGACTGACAAGCCGCCGAACGGCTCGTCCGCCTGTTCCGGTTCGGGTTTCAGGATCTGAACGGTCATGAAGGCTGCAGCGGCGAGCGCAAGCAGTGCAAACACGGTGAAAACGACTGAAATAATACGACTCATGGGAGGGCGGCCACTTTCGGGCTAGTTGTGCTCGCGGTTTCGGGCGCAGCGGGATCTCCCACTGGCAGCCCGCCCCCGAGAGCGAGATGAAAACTGACACGATTGGACGCGCGCGCCGAGCGAGCGGCGATCACATTGCTTTCAGCGTTCAATCGACGTGTTTGGGAATCAATCAGGTTAAAGATCGACACCAGGCCGTTGGTGTATTGGCGCGTCGCCAATTCCTCAGCCAGACGAGCTTCTTCCAAAGCCCGGATTTGCGCATTTTCCTGTTGCGCCAATAGAGAATCCGCGGCGAGCGCGTCTTCGACTTCGCGCCAGGCCGTGAGGGTCGTCGCGGCGTAGGTTTCGACCGCCGCACGCGCCCGGGCAACCGCCGCATCGCGGTCTGCATCAAGCGCCCCACCATTGAAGATCGGGGCGGTCAGGCTGGCAATCAGGCGCGCCGCCACGCGGCTGGGATCCAGCGCGTCGGAAAGATCGGTCTCGGAATTCGACACGGATCCGGTCAGACGCAGGCCGGGCAGCATGGCCAGCCGGGCCTGTTCCGCCCGCAAGCCAGCGGCACTGACCCGCGCTTCTGCAGCGGCGATGTCGGGGCGCCGCGACAGCAGCAGGGTCGGGCTGCCGGCAGATTCGATTGGCGCAAGTGACGGCAATTCTGCCAGCGCATCCAATTCAGCTGCAGGATATCGACCGAGCAGGATTTCAAGCCGGCGAGAAGCGTTGCCGCTGGCTTGGCGACGTCCGGCAATCGACGCTTCGGCCGAGGCCTGCGTCGTGCGGGCAGTGCGGACATCAAGGGCATTGGCCAGACCGCGCGAGAACCGTCGCTCTGTCAGCTCAAGCGCGCGCGTCCGCGCTTCATACGTCTGAACCGCGACGCGTTCCTGCGCCAGCGCCTCATTCAGATCAAACCAGGCTGACGCGGTCTGGGCGACCAGCGCGAGACGGGCGGACGCCAGATCAGCTTCGCTGGCGACGAGGTCAGCCTCGGCCCCATTGATCCCGGCGCGCAGGCGCCCCCAGAGATCAACTTCCCAGCTGAGATCAACGCCAACGCCAAAACTGGAATTGTCGACTCGCGAATCCGTCGATGCGATATAGGTGCTGGTTTGACCGCCGGATGCCGATGCCGACACGTTCGGCAAAGACCGGCCATAGGTGCTGCGCGCTTGTGCCCGCGTCGCTTCGACTGCGTAATACTGCGAACGGATGGATGGGTTTGCCGCCAGTGCCTCATTGACCAGGTCGATCAGGGTCGCATCTTCGAACTGCCCAAGCCAGTCCGATTGCGGCAATTCACCCGAAACGCCCATCACCGCCCAGGTGTCCGGCGCATCGGGTGCGACCGGGAACACAACCAGGGGTTCACCGCCGATGCTTGGTAAGCTTGGCACAGTGGAACAAGCGCTGAGCGCCAGTACACCAAATACGATACTCGCCTGCTTCATGGATACCTCTTCTACCTCGATCGTCGCTTTACGCCTGCATTATTCGACTGTCAACAAATAATTATCGTTTTTCAATAATGATGAAAAAGCTTTCAGACTTGCTCATCGCGCCACGCTATGTATACGCCGTCCAGACCAATACGGACCACGATGAACGGGAAAGCCGGGCGGTATGTCACAAAAAAATGGACAATTCCAGCCAGACCCGCCACGCCGGTTTCGCGACTTCTTTGTGCTGACGGTCGGCGCCGTGTCTGTGCTCGCCCTGCTGTACCTGACCGGCGCCATCGGCCTGGTCGAATGGATTACCGCGGCCATCGTCATGTCGACCGGGGCATTGGCCTATTATGCCGGCTCATCCCCGTCCGACAGAAAAGTATCCACGCCCGAGGCGGAGCCGGACGACGCCCCGGTTGCGGCCCCGGTGGCCGACAGCGCGATCGAGCCGTTCATCTTCGCCCTGCCGTTGCCGGCCATGTTGATCGCATCGGATGGGCGTGTGACCGCTGCCAATGCCCGGGCCCGCGACCTGTTCCGAATTGAAGCCAGGAACGGCCCGTTTCCGAGCGCCATGCTGCGGCAACCGGACCTGCTCGCGGCGGCCGAACGGGTGGCGCGAGACGGCGCCAATGAGCGCATAGAATTCACCCAGCACAGTGAAGCCGAAGTCTGGATGGCGCACGTCCGTCCGGGTCTGGAAACGCATTCCGTGATCATCGTCTTTGAAGACCTGACCGCGGTTCGCCGCGCCGAGCGCGCTCGCGCTGACTTTCTGGCCAATGCGAGCCATGAGCTCAGAACCCCGTTGACCGCGATTGGCGGCTTTATCGAAACCATGCGCGGCCCGGCCAAGGATGACAAAGATGCCTGGGACGGATTTCTCGAAATCATGGCCCAGCAAACCGTGCGCATGCAGCGCCTGGTCGCGGATCTGCTGTCGCTGTCGCGAATCGAGTTCAGCGAGCACCGGGCCCCCAAGACCGAAGTTGAAATGGTCGACCTGGCAAAGACCACCAGCCTTGCCCTGACGCCGATCGCTGAAGATGCCGGCATCAAATTGCATTTCGACGGTCCGGACACGACGGTTCGCGCCATCGCAGATGATGATGAAATCGCACAAGTGATCCAGAACCTGACCAGCAACGCGATCAAATACGCGCGCGATGGCGGCGAGGTGCAGATCCTGATGGGGGAAGCGGCGACCATGGCCGAAGCGGCGGTGGCATGCAGCCGACAATCGAGTGATGCCAAGCGCGCGGTCTTGCTGCAACCGTATGCCTCGGCCGAGGCCCCCGCGGTCTGGGTGCGTGTCACCGACAATGGCGACGGCATTTCCGAGCAGCACCTGCCGCGCCTGGGGGAACGCTTTTACCGGGTCGATGAGAGCCGCGGCGGAAAGATCGAAGGCACCGGTCTCGGGCTCGCCATTGTCAAACACATCATGGCGCGCCATCGCGGCGGCCTTGCGGTCGAAAGCCTCGAAGGGGCCGGCACCGCGTTCGGAATCTGGATGCCGCGCTTGCAAGATGAAACACCCACCGAAACCGTATAAGCCGCCGGCGGAAGATCAGCTCAAAACCCTGTTCATCGACGATTGGCTGGTCGTCTGTGACAAACCGAGCGGATTGCTGAGCGTTCCGGGCCTTGGTCCGGAAAAGGCAGTGTGTGCCAGCTCTTTGATGAGCGCACGCCATGGCGAGGTGTTTGTGGTGCATCGCCTCGATATGGACACGTCAGGTGTAATGGTCTTCGCGCGCACCAAGGACGCCCAACGAACCCTGTCCCGGGCGTTCGAATTGCGCCAGGTCACGAAATCATATGAAGCGCTCATCGAAGGGCAGCCGGACGCGGATCAGGGCACCGTCAACGCCGCGATTGCAAAACACTCGCTCAGCCGCCCCCTGCGCCACCTTGATCCGGCCGGGCGAGAAGCGATCACGCATTGGCAAGTCATCGCGCGCGCTTCATCGCATGCCCGCGTCGCCCTGCACCCGGAAACCGGCCGCTCGCATCAATTGCGACTACACATGGCGAGCCTGGGTCATCCCATTCTCGGGGACGTGTTCTATGGCGATGAAAGCACGCATGATCGTCTGTGCCTGCACGCCCGCACGATCGCGTTTTCGCATCCGCAATCCGGAACCAAAGTCTGCTTCGAGGCGGCGCCCGCGTTTTGATCAAACATGGGCACGCGTCACAGGTCAGCGAGTGTCACATATGTGTCAACGATGCGGGGTAAGAGCGCCGAATTGTAAAGACCGATCCGTTTATGCTGCAAACACTAGGACATCTTCCGATCGGATGGTTGCTCATCGCACCGTTGGCAGCGGCTGGCTTTTTTGCCTTTTCCTATGGGCGAACCGAGGTCGCCGCGCTGCCCATCGGGTCGACGATTGGAGCCCGGCTGAACTCGCAACCTAATTTCCATGGCTATTTTCTCGCCTTCTGCACGATCCTGCCGGCGGCGCTGGTGTTTCTCGGCTATCTGGTGTTTGCCGAGAGCTTCATTCGCCAGACCCTGAAGGCCGAATTGCCGGTCTATCTGATCAATAGCGGCGCCGAGCAGGTCAATTTGTTTGTGGATCGCGTCGCACGCTATGTGCAAGGCGGGTCGACCGATGCCACCGGCAACATCCTGTTCGATGCCAGCGTCGACCGCTATGCGATCTTGAAGGGGCAAACGCGGCTGCTGGCGCTGGCGATCGCCATCCTGGCCGGCCTGGGCGGGTTCTTCATTGGTCGAAAGCCGCTCAGTCGCAGTTTTCCAGCACGCCATTATGTCGAACAAACGATCACGGCGCTTTTGTTCGTGTGTGCGGCGATCGCGATTCTGACCACTGTCGGAATCGTCCTGTCTCTGGTCTACGAGACCATCCGCTTTTTCAGCCTGCCAGATGGGCCCGGTGTCATCGAATTTTTGTTCGGCACCAACTGGAACGCCCAGACCGGTCAGAATTTTGGCGCCGTGCCGCTCTTTTTCGGCACATTGATGATCGCCCTGCTGGCCATGTGTGTGGCCGTCCCGATCGGCTTGTTTTCGGCCATCTACCTGTCTGAATATGCCAGTCCGTCGTTTCGGGGCTGGGTCAAGCCGATCCTTGAATTGCTCGCCGGCATTCCGACCGTGGTTTACGGCTTCTTCGCGGCGACCCTGATCGCCCCCCTGGTCCGGGACTTTGCCCAATGGATCAACGCGCTGCCATTCACGCCCGACACGCTGCTCGCCGCGCAGCCCACCAATGCACTGGCGGCTGGCCTGGTCATGGGTGTGATGATCATTCCGTTTGTCAGTTCCTTGTCCGACGATGTGATCAATGCGGTGCCACAGCCTTTGCGCGATGGCGCGCTGGCCATGGGGGCGACCCAGTCAGAGAGCATCAAGCAGATTGTTCTGCCGGCGGCATTACCAGGCATCATGGCGGCGGCCCTGCTGGCTGTCTCTCGGGCGATCGGTGAAACCATGATTGTCGTCATGGCCGCAGGTGGGCGCGCCTTGATCACGCTGGATCCCAGCTCGGACATCACCACCGTGACATATCAGATCGTGTCCCTGCTGACCGGCGATACCGCCTTTGACAGCGCCAAGACCGTATCGGCCTTCGCACTTGGCTTCGTGCTGTTTGGCGTGACCCTGGTTTTCAATGTCATCGCGCTTCGCATCGTGCGCAGATATCGAGAAGCCTATGACTGAGCAAAGCCATCAAATCGAGCAGGCGCGGTCAGCGCATTTGCAACGTCGCTATAATGAAGAGCGGCGGTTCAAACTGTATGGGCAGATCGCCATCGGCATCGCCGTGTCCTTCCTGGCCATTCTTTTAATCTCGATTGCGTTTCGTGCCTCTTCGGCCTTCTCGCGGCACATGATCGTGCTCGATCTCGATCCCGCCACGCTGTCGAGCCAGGAGGATGTCACGGCCACCGAGCTCAATCTCGCGGTTCATGCCGAGCTGCTGAAACTGTTCCCGGAACTTGCCGACAGCCGCGTGCCACGCCGCGACCTGTTTTCGGTGACCCCGCGTCTTGCAGTTCTGCCGGTCCTGTCCCGGTTCAAGCGCAGCCCCATGTCCGCCCCGGTCCGCGTTCGACTGGCCCTGTCGGATGAGCTCGACCTGTATCTGAAAGGCCCGATCAAGGCGCACGACTCCGTCCGCATCGGCGAAGCTGGCCGGCTGGCACAGCTCGCCGACGGATCGTACCGCCTCACCGATGCCGGCATGGACAATTTCCTGGCCTTCGAGGATTCGCTGTCAGAGCCGACCCAACCCGACACCGACATCCTGATTTCGCTCGACCGCGCATTGTTTGAATTGACCGACACGTCAGGCGCGGCGCTGTTCCTCACCCACCTTGCCGGTCCCCTGCCAGACCTGGGGGAACAACAGGCCATCCCGGTCAGCGCGATCATGCTCGGCAGCACCAGCGCCAATCGGCCGCTCAACAATCGCCAGATTGCACTGGCCATGCTGTTGCGCGACGCCGGAAAGGTCGAACGCCGGTTCAATGCCAGCCTGTTTTCGAATGCCGACAGCACCTATCCTGAACTGGCGGGCGCTGCGGCGGCGATTGTCGGATCACTGTTCACCATGTTCATCACCGCCCTGTTCGCGATCCCGATTGGCATCTTCGCCGCCATTTATCTGGAAGAGTTCGCGCCGCAGTCTCGCCTGACGCAGATCATCGAGATCAATATCAACAATCTCGCGGCGGTCCCGTCGATCATCTTCGGATTGCTGGGCGCGACTGTGTTCCTGAACACGCTGGGACTGCCGCGCTCCGTGCCGCTGGTCGGTGGCCTGGTGCTGGGATTGCTGGTCCTGCCGACGATCATCATCGCCTCGCGCGCCGCGCTGCGTGCCGTGCCGCCGTCGATGCGTGATGCTGCGCTTGGCCTCGGCGCGTCCAAGTCACAATCGGTGTTCCACCATGTCCTGCCGCTGGCGGCGCCCGGCATTCTGACAGGCGCCATTATCGCCATGGCGCGTGCGCTGGGCGAAACCGCGCCGCTCTTGCTGATCGGCATGGTGGCGTTTGTCAGCGACGTCCCAACCTCGCCGAATGATGAGGCGACGGTGCTGCCGGTGCTGATCTACAAATGGTTCTCCGGCTCCGAACGGGCGTGGGAACCGATGACCGCCGCCATTATTATCATCTTGTTGACGATCCTGGTGGCGATGAACCTGCTCGCCGTCCTGTTGCGGCGTCGCTTCGAGCGGAGATGGTAAAGATGTCAGAGAACAACGTCCTTTACGCAGGTTCTGGCGGAATTGGCGGCGCCAAGATCGACTGCCGCAATGTCAGCGTCCATTATCAAGGCAAACCTGCGATCCAGAACATTTCGATGAAGATTCCGGACAAGGCGGTGACCGCACTGATCGGACCATCGGGCTGCGGCAAGTCGACGTTTCTGCGGTGCCTCAACCGGATGAATGACACAATTGATGGCACCGAGGTCAATGGCGAGATCCTGATGGATGGCCAGAACATCAACTCATCCGAGGTCGATCCGGTCCAATTGCGCGCAAAAGTCGGAATGGTGTTTCAGAAACCCAATCCGTTTCCAAAATCGGTCTATGACAATATCGCCTATGGTCCCCGCATTCACGGCCTGGCGGATACCAAGGCCGATCTCGACCAGATTGTCGGTGTTTCACTGCAGAAGGCCGGCCTCTGGAACGAGGTCAAGGACCGCCTCAATGACAGCGGCATCAGCCTGTCCGGCGGGCAGCAGCAAAGACTGTGCATTGCCCGCGCGATTGCGATCAGCCCGGAAGTCATCCTGATGGATGAACCGTGCTCGGCGCTGGATCCGATCGCCACGGCGCGCATCGAGGAACTGATCGATGAATTGCGCCTGCGATACTGCATCATCATCGTCACCCATTCGATGCAACAGGCCGCGCGGGTGTCGCAGAAGACAGCTTTTTTCAACCTCGGCGATCTCGTTGAATTCGGAGATACCGAGACCATTTTCACCAATCCCAGCGATCAGAGAACGCAGGATTACATCACGGGCCGGTTCGGCTAAGGGGCATCCAGTGGCAAGACAACAACACATTGTCAGCGCGTTTACCGAAGAGCTGGACCAGCTCACAGCAGACGTCCTGCGCATGGGCGGATTAGCGGAAGCGATGATCCGCGACGCCTCGCGCGCCGTCGTCAAACGCGATGCGGCGCTGGCGGAAACCGTGATCGAACGGGATCTGGAAATGGACCGGCTCGAGCGCGAAGTCGAAAGCAAGGCCGTGCGCATGCTGGCGCTCCGGCAGCCAATGGCGTCCGACCTCAGAAACGTGATCGGCGCGATCAAGCTGTCCGGCGGCATTGAACGGATTGGTGACCTGGCCAAGAACATTTCGCGGCGCAGCCTCAAGGTGATGGACGAAGACAACCGTTCAGCGCTGCGCGGCATCGAACGCATGGGTCAGGCCGTCTCCAACATTCTTCAGGCCGCCTTGGATGCATATGCACGCCGGGATGCGGCCGCAGCGATCCGCGTCCTGCACCAGGACGATGACATAGATAGCCATTATAATGGTCTGCTGCGCGCGATGCTTGTCTTCATGTCGGAAGAACCAGACCAGCTGCATGCGCGATCGAACTTCCTGTTCATCGTGAAGAACCTCGAGCGCATCGGCGACCACGCGACCAATATCGCCAAAGTTGTGCATTTCATTGCCACCGGTGAGCGCATAATACTGGCGGACAACGCTGACCCTTCGAATGAGCAAGATTAGGAAATCTCGATCATGAAACCATTCATTGTGATTGCCGAAGACGAGAAGTCGGTTGCTGAACTGCTCCGCTACAATCTGGAGGCGGAAGGCTATGAGACCGCCATCGCCAATGATGGCGACGAAGCCATGTTGCTGCTTGATGAGCGTGTGCCCGATCTGATGCTGCTCGACTGGATGTTGCCCAAGATTTCCGGAATCGAGATTTGCCGGCGCGTTCGCGCGCGTCTGGAAACGGCGAACCTGCCCATCATCATGCTGACCGCGCGCACCGAAGAAGCCGATCGTATTCGCGGCCTCGAAACCGGGGCGGATGATTATGTCACCAAGCCCTTCTCGACCAATGAGTTGATGGCGCGGGTCAAGGCCGTCTTGCGTCGGATTCGTCCCGCTTTGATGGACGACCAGATTCGCGTCGGTGACATTCAGATCGACCGCACCACGCATCGCGTCACCCGGGCCGACAAGGACATCCATCTTGGTCCCACCGAGTTTCGATTGCTGGAATATTTCGCCCAGCATCCCGGCCGTGTGTTTTCGCGTGAGCAGCTGCTCGATGGGGTCTGGGGCTCAGATGTCTATGTCGAGGCACGAACCGTGGACGTTCATATCGGGCGCCTGCGCAAGGCCTTGATGAGCCAGGGCGGCGACAACCCGATCCGCACGGTCCGATCCGCTGGCTATTCGCTTCGAACAGAATAACGCCGTCACACCGCCGACAACAGCGTCTTCTGACAGACAGTCCGAATGGCAAATTGCGAGATCACGCGCTCGACATTTGGCAGACGGGTGAGCACGTCGCGGTGGACACGCTCATAATCCGCCGTGTCGCTGACGGCGATGCGCAACAAATAGTCCGCCTCTCCAGTCATCAGGTAGCAGGCGGCGATGTCGGGTGATTTTCGCGCCGCCTGTTCAAACGCCTGCAAGCCGTCATCCTGCTGATTGCCGAGCGTCACCTGCACAAACACGCTGGTGGCCCGGTCCAGTGCGGCTTCGTTGATGCGCACGCCATAGCCTTCAATGATGCCGGCTTTTTCCATTGCGCGGACGCGCCGATGGACAGATGAGGTCGACAGGCCAACCCGCGTGCCGATCTCCGCATGTGAGAGCTTTGCGTCTTCCGACAGCAATTCAAGGATCCAATTGTCTTGAACTGAAATAGTCACGTTTTTACCCATAAGTGCAAATTTTTCCCGATTTTGTTACCTATGATGATCATTTTGACGAGAATTTGCAACGATAATTCAGTATTATCCCGGAAACAAAATCGGGAGAATGGGCATGCGCATTGGTGTCCCCACAGAAATCAAGAAACAGGAATTTCGGGTTGGCCTGACGCCGGAAAGCGTTGGTGAACTCGTTCGTGCCGGCCATGAGGTTTTCATCCAGGACGGGGCCGGTATCGGGTCCGGATTTTCGAATGAGACCTATACTGATGTCGGCGCGTCTATCGTTGCTGATGCGGACGCGGTGTTCGACGCCGCCGAACTGATCATCAAGGTGAAGGAACCACAGCCGGAAGAAACCGCCCGCCTGAAGCCACACCACACCCTGTTCACCTATCTGCACCTGGCCCCGGACCCGGTTCAGGCCAAGGGACTGATCGATAGCGGCTGTCTGGCCATTGCCTATGAAACCGTCACAGACAATGACGGCCGCTTGCCGTTGCTGACCCCGATGAGCCAGGTCGCCGGGCGTATGGCCATGCAGGTCGCCGCCTGGGCCCTGATGAAAACCAAGCGCGGCCGCGGTGTGCTGCTGGGCGGCGTCCCGGGTGTGATGCCAGCCAAGGTGGTGATCATTGGCGGCGGTGTCTCCGGATCGAACGCGGCAGAGATCGCCGTCGGTATGCGCGCGGATGTAACCATCTTTGATCGCAACAATGCGCGCCTTGCCGAGCTCGACGCCCAGTTCAATGGCGCGGTCAAGACCATGTACTCGACCAAGGCGTCTCTCGACGCAGCGGTGCGCGAAGCGGACCTGGTGATCGGCGCCGTACTGATCCCGGGCGCGTCAGCGCCGAAGCTGGTCACGCGCGACCAACTTAAGAACATGCGCCCGGGCGCGGTTCTGGTCGATATTGCGATTGACCAGGGCGGGTGTTTTGAGACCTCGCACGCGACCACGCACGAAGATCCGATCTACGAGGTCGATGGCATCCTGCACTATTGTGTCGCCAACATGCCGGGTGCGGTGCCGCGCACCTCAACCTACGCGCTGAACAATGCCACCCTGCCCTTCGTCATGCAGATTGCGAAAATGGGCGGACGCGACGCGGTCAATGCCAACCCGCACCTGGCCGAAGGCCTGACCGTCGCTGATGGCGCGATCGCGCACGAACAGGTCGCGCGCGATCTCGGCATGGATTTCAAGCGCCCGGACTGGTTCCAGGGCTAGCTTTCGTCTGCCGCCTCGACTGGCTCAGCCGCGTCTTCTGCGGCTGCGCCGTCACCTTTCAAATAGGTGTCAAGGAAGCTGAGATAGGCCTCGGACGCGGTGACACGGTTTTCCTTGCGCAGGAAACCGTGCCCTTCGTCAGGGAACAGCACATACTCGACCGGCACGCCGTTTTCACGGATGGCGGCGACGAGTTCATCACTCTCCACCTGCAGCACGCGCGGATCGTTTGCGCCTTGCACGACCAGCATCGGCTTGACGACGTTCTCGGCATGGAACAGCGGCGAGATCGCTTCATGACGCTCGGCATCCGTCGCCGGATCGCCCATTTCGTCATACAAGGCCTCACGGAACGAGGCCCACCAGTCAGGAATGCTCTGCAGCGTCCGCACCCAATTGGTGACGCCGAAAATATTGACCCCAACTTCGAACTCTTCGGGATGGAAGGTCAGCGCCGCAGCGGTCATGAAGCCGCCATAGGAACCGCCCATCACCGCGACCTTGTCATCATCGACCCAATCGAGGCTGCGCAGATAATGCCCGGCCTCGACAATGTCGCGCAGGTCTTCCTGGCCGTGGCGCTTGTCGTCCATGTGGAAGAAGGTTTTGCCATACCCGGACGAGCCGCGATTATTGGCGCCGTACACCGCGTAACCGTGATTCACCAGGTGCTGGATGAGGGCGCTATAACCGCGTGTCGTCTGGCCGCCCGGCCCGCCATGAACGAATACGATGGCCGGCACCGGATTGTCAGCAGACGCCTGCTGCGGCTTGTACATGATGCCGGGAATGATGACGCCATCAGAGGCGGCAAAGCGCTCGACCGTGGCGGTGACCAGGTTGCCTTCATCGATCGCCGGGTTGAGCGCATCCGTCAGCCGCGTGGCCTCACCGCCGAGCTCGGTCATGTAGAGATTGTAGGGTGAGGTGTCAGTGTTCAGCCCAAACGCAATGCTGGACTCATCGCGTGAGAACCGGATCTGTCCGAGCTCGCCTTCCGGCACGCCATTCATCACCAGTTTCTCGCCTGACCCGGTATCGGTCACGGTGAGGTCGGTCAGGCCATCATTGTTGACGGCGTGAACCTGGTATTTGCCGCTCGGCGAATAGAACACGAAGCTGACATCCCAGTCGGCTGCGATCAAAGGCGCCTTCTCGCCGGTCTCCAGATTGTGCGTCCAGGCCTGGTTGAACTCGCCATGCTCATTGGTCGAATAGACCAGCTTCGTCTCGTCCGGCGTGAAATCATAGGTGCCGTGGGCGATATTGCCCTCATGCGCGGTGACGAGGACCGGCTCTGGCGCCGCGCTGGCCAGGTCGACGACGAACACGTCCGAGTCGGCGCTGGTCCGTGGTCGATCCAGGGCCAGCCAGCGGCCGCTCTTGCTCAGGGCGCCCGGCTGGAAGCCTGAATTCTCGAACACCATGGTCGCGGCATAATCACCCGCATCCATCGCGTAGAGATCGAAATTCGCCGAATCGCGGCCATTGTGCCAGACGTAAAACACCTCATTGTCGGCGCGCCAGCCGCCGAAAAAGGCCTTCACCTCGTCGCCAGGGGTGACATCAACAAGTGTGCCATCCAGCTCCCGGACATAGATGTGATCCAGCTCGTTGCCGCCCTGATCCGCCGAGACGATCACCCGATCATCCGCGGGGAAGAAGGATTCGGCAAAATGCGCATCCGACTCAGACTGGGTCAGCTGTGTCTGGGTCCCGTCGGCCGCAATCGTGATCGCGTTGAACACGCCGCTGGCGTCCGAATGCGCGAGAATCTTGCTGCCATCGCTCGACCAGGCGAACCCCGACGCATCGGCGAGACCGAAACTCGTGGTCTGAAAAAAGGCTTCGGCCGAATAGGTTTCGAAAGGTGCGACGGCTTCAACCGGCGCGGGATCCGCCGTGTCTGTCGATTCCACCACCGGCGGCGTGTCGACGACGACCGGTTCGGTGACAATGTCAGATGTGTTTACGCATGCGCCAAGCAGTGCAAGTGCCGACGCCCCCACCAAGAATTTATGCATGTCTTCCTCCAGTTACGCAGTATGGTTAATCGTAACAGGGAGGTCCGGGATTGGCGAGGTTAAACCGCTTCCGTCACGCGCAAGGCTGAAACCCGCGCAATCGCGGCCTCGGCTTCTGTCATGATCCGGTCGACAATGTCCTTCACCGGCAGGATATCCGTCACGCCGCCGGCCGACTGACCCATGGCGAAGCAGGACTTGTCGACATCCAGTCGCGCCTCGTCCGTCACGCCGCCAATGCCGCCAATGACATCGGTCTGGACCGACAGGGCGGCCTGCATCGGAAACGCCTGGATCTCATCCGGGCGGCGTTCCCAGTCGAGGATATAGTCATTGGTGCGGCAGCGCATCGGCTTGCCGGAATAACAGCGTGTCCGCGTGGTATCGGTGTCGCCGGCGCCGACCACTGTGTCCTTGTAGGTCTGCGCCGCGTGTGCTTCGGCCGAAGCAATGAAGCGCGTGCCCATCCAGACCCCGACGGCGCCCAGCGACAAGGCAGCCGCCAGCCCGCGGCCATCATAGATCCCGCCGGCCGCGACAACCGGGATGTTCACCGCTTCCACCGCTTGCGCGACCAGTGGCAGTGTGCCGACCAGGCCAGTATGCCCGCCGCCCTCACCACCTTGCAGGATCACCGCATCGCAGCCCGCCTGCTCGGCCTTGACCGCGTGCTTCACGGCGCCGCCGACGACCATGACTTTGACGCCGGCATCTTTCAGCTTCTTCATGATCGGCATCGGCACGCCGAGGCCGGCAACAAAACTGTCGGCGCCGCCTTCAATGATGACATCCACGCTCTGTTCCAGGCTGCGTGGGTCCGCGGCCAGCAGGTCGACGCCGAACGGCTTGTCGGTCAGCTGTTTCACCTTGGCGATCTGATCAGCGATGAAATCCGGCGATGTGCCGGCCATTCCAAGCACGCCATAGCCGCCAGCATTGCACATGGCAGCGGCCAGTTCGGCATAGGACACACCGCCCATACCGGCCAGCATGATCGGGTGGCGGGTGCCGAGAAAATCGCAAAGCGGGGTATGAATAGGCATGAAATCCTCCTGAGAATGGCCTGATCGATACGAAGGCAACCTTGCGGTAAGACAAGGCATTCCCGCGCGGAAATTCGGCGATTCCGGCAAATCTGCAGATTTTCCCTGCACTTTCGGCGCGATTCTTGTATGTTTTACCGTGCCAATGAAGGCTTATCTTCTAGAGGGGAAGAGAGAAAATGAGTACGAAACTCTGGATTGCGGCGCTTGCCGCAGCTGGTCTGGCCGCATGTAACGCGGCTGAAGAAGCATCCGACGACGCCGCTGACGCAGCCACTGAAGTGGTCGATTCTGCTGCTGATGCGACCGAAGAGGCTGTCGATGCAACTGTCGAAGCCGCGGACGAGGCGGCTGACGACGCTGCAGACGCAACCGACGCGGTTGTCGATGAAGCCACGGATGCCGTTGACGCGGTTGTCGACGACGCAACCGATGCCGCAGAAGGCATGCTCGATGATGCCACGGACACCGTCGAAGAGGTTGTCGAGACGGTTGAAGACACGGTCGAGGAAGAAACGACCCCAGACGAGTAACTCGCTCTGCAGAGAAACCGCACTCGCCGCGTGGGAGTGACGCGGCGGTCAAGTTTGCGGATCATCCAATCCGGAAGGCCCAGGGCAAACGCCCTGGGCCTTTTTTGCTTGGGACCGGTGCGATATCCGCGCTCGGCATTGAGCGGATTCTAGCTGACGCTGACGGACCTCGATCGATCCAGTCTGCTCCTGATGACATCGAGCAAGAAATCGGGAGAGGCGTAGGGCGCATAGAGATCACCGTTCGGTGCATATTCGACCGGAATACCGAGGCGATCTGCTTCGCTGTTCAACATGGATTTCCAATGATCCGTGGTTTCCAATCCTGAGAATGCCACCGCGTGGATTGACTCGAACAAATCATCTTTCAAGACCGCGTCCGGCCTCAGGGACATGTTGAGGTCATATTCGATCGTCTCAGCCTCGATGCGCTGAAAGAGCTCCGCCGCACGATAAAAATCGTCCAGGTTTTGATGCAGGTATGCGAGGTCCCCAGCGCTTTTTTGCAGAACTTGCTTGTAGAATTTCTCCGGATTTCTTCGCAGCCGATACTTCACGCCAAAAGATGCAATCTGGAGCCCAGGCTTCGATTGAATTGTTTGTCTCAACATCGCTTGAAACCAATTCGGGCGAAACACGTCGAGAATATTCTGATTGAACACGACATTCGAAAAGATGGAAAACGAGATCATTGGGCAGATCATCGCCAACCGATAGCAAACAGAGTTTGCACTTCCCATGCCCAGAAGCACAAAGTCTTCAAGCGCCAGCAAACGAAATACTTCCTGGACGATGGCTGCCTCCGCCATCGACGCCGCACCTTTTTCAATCGAGGGCGATCTGAGCAGAACGCTTGGCAGCGGCGTCGACGTCCCGAATCCTGGGCGCTCGATGAACACCACTCTCAATCCACCGCGCCACATTTTCTCACAAACCGTTTCTGATGGCGGCATCGGAAAATCAATGGAGTTCAGAATGACCAGAGGGCGTCGATCAGGATCAGCCTTGCCATACGCCATGACGCGAATCTGGATACCGCTCATCCCAAGTGAAATGGTCGTCTCCGAACGGCGCGAGTCTTTTTGCGATGGATAGTATTCTTGGTCCGCACTGCTGGACAGGACTCTCCATTGCGCCCTCATTCGTCGCTCCCTTCCGAATTTGAGAGGCTCGACGAATCGCCCGCGCCGCTTACCATTCGACACGATCGATCATTCAGCGCTCGCATCAGAGCCGATCTGGCCTCTTCTAACGGGTGAATCAACTCGGACTGATGCCGGCTTGTTGAACGAGAGGAAATAATCGTTCGATCCACAATCGTAAGTAAGTCTTCAAGCAGTTCGAGGTCGCTGGCGTCACATATTCTGTGCGCTCCGGATTTGATACTGGGGTAACGCGGTTTGTCAGTCACGTATCTTATTCCCTTTGGTATAGAATAATTACGCCGCCGCGTCTTTCTTCAACCCATAACAGCCGCCGGTTGAGCCGCGGGCCATAAGCGCAACTGGTATGCGTTGGTTGTCGTCACAGACCCATCTGCGTTCAATTGAGCAACACGGCTGTGAATACCAGGGTTTTCTTGACACTCTGAAGCATTCGAGAGCATACCTCGGCAATGCCACCAAGAATGTAGAGTATCCCAGTCATTAGGCGCCCAATTCGGCGCGCCAACTCGGAAACAGCTATGTTCAACAGGAAGCACAAGCCAATCGATATGAACCGATTGGCTAAATCACGAGGAACGGTGTCGGTGATCCGTCATCGCGACCGGGCCCCGCGCAAGCAAATCTGGTGCGTCTGCGTCGTTGATTTCAAAACCGGTGAGCAGCGCGATTGTGTCATAATCAACATCTCGAAAACCGGCGCCCGCATCAGATTTCGGACGAAAGGCAGGTTACCAGCCGTCGTGCGCATAAAGTCTTCCCGTTTGGGGATGAATCGGAACGCAAGAGTGATATGGCAATCCGGGTTCGATGCGGGATTGAAATTTGTTCCAGATCGTCGAACTCGATAAACGATCGCTGCTCGACCGTTGCCTGGGCAGGCAGCGAATCGGCTTTGACCTGCGTCCTCTTTGCATCCAGCTCAAGGGTCCGCTTCCGGCGTCGGAGGGGGCATAATCATCGAGAACTCCATTGAGCCTCATCCTGAGCGAAGTCGAAGGGCGAGGCGGGCTTCCTGAAAGCCCGGCCCTTTATCCTTCGACGTCGCTCAGGATGAGGGCCTAATGTGACAATGTCCGCTCCTGACCCAGAGCGGACGTGACCTCCCCCCAATCCAACCCCTTGTCCAACCCCTTATCCACGCGGCAGGTGCGACAGTGGCTGGCCTGGGGGCGGGTCAATCCAACAGCTTATCCCCGCCTCAATCCCCACCCGCGGATTCCGTGGTAATCTTGGCGCCATCTCCTCCTGATGGAAGGCTTGTCCGGAACGGCTTGGCAGGGGAGGAGAGCGGCGGTCCGGTGGCTGAGCTTTGGGCTCCGACCCCTTTGCCCGGTGCCGGTCGGGACTGTGAGCCCTTGGTCCGATGATACAAGGCGAGCTGTCATGGCTGTAAGATCCAAGCTTTCCGGAGTTGCCTATGGCATAGCGACCATAGGAACCAACGGGGAAAACATGCCGCCGCAGGCGCGTCTCACCCAGGCGCTATACGCCGTCTCGAGAGAGCGGCAGTCACTTCGCGTTTGGTTCAGACGCGCCTAGCCTTCCAAAGCCTCAGGGCAGATGCCCGTGAGGGACTTGGCGCTGCCTGGAGTATCACCCTGAGACGAGAAGGACGGGGTGGACCGCCAAAGCGAGGGCCTGTCATGGACAGATCAGTTCGGCCCGGTCCGTCGATTTGCCGGTTTCTTGCTGCGCTTTTTCTCACCATTCGGGCCGCGTGGCTTTTTCGGTCCGGTGCGTTTTTTCTTGTCCTTGCCGGCCGCGGCTTGCGCGGGGTCAGGACGCCGGATCTTGGCGGGTCGCTTGCCTTTGACCCCGTCCCGTTTCTTCGGCTGCCGCGGGGCGGGTGCGTCCGGTGCATCGACGGCGCCGACCCAGATGCTCTTGTCGATGATCTGTCGTTCGCCCGCCGCGGCCAGAAGGCTGTTCGCCGCCTCCGGTTTGAGCTCGACATGGGTGGCGTCAGAGTCGATGCGGATGGCGCCAATGCTGCCGCGCGAAAATCCGCCCGACTTGCACAGCATCGGAATCAGCCAACGCGGATCGGCCTTGTTCTTGCGCCCGACGCCAAGCTTGATCCATTGCCCGTCCGGGAAATCTGTTCCCCGGCGACCGCCATGCGCCCTCGGTTCGCGTGGCGCTTGTCGCGGGAAGTCGCGATCTGGATCATAGCGGTCTTTTCGCGACCGGTCCGGCTTGTGGGCCCCGGGATCCTGCAGCACTTCCGGGGCCGAATCGGTGGCGCGGGTCAGACGAATGATCGCTGCGGCGAGATGCTCGGCATTGTATTTTTCAAGCAGGGCGGCCGCCAGGGCCTGCTCGCTTTCGGCCGGCGGCGACTGCAACACATCCTTGTCGAGCAGCCGGGCGTTCAGGACCGCGTCAATCTCGTCGGCAGATGGCGGCAGGCGCCATTCGGCATCGACCTTGGCGTCCTGCAACAGGCGTTCGGTCCGTCGGCGCGCCCGCACCGGGACGATCAGTGCGCAGACGCCTTTTCGTCCGGCGCGGCCGGTGCGGCCAGACCGATGCAGCAGCCCTTCGCGGTTGCGAGGCAGGTCCGCATGGATGACGAGGTCGAGCCCCGGAAGGTCCAGGCCGCGAGCCGCGACATCGGTGGCGACGCAGACGCGGGCGCGTCCGTCGCGCATGGCGAGTACCGAATTGCTGCGCTCTTTCTGGCTGAACTCGCCCGACAAGGCGACCACAGAGAAGCCGCGATTGGTCAGCCGTGCTGCGAGCTTGTTCACCGCGTCGCGACGCGAACAGAAGACAATGGCATTGGGGGCGTCGTGGTAGAGCAGCAGGTTGATCACCGCCTTCTCGACATCTGCCGGCACCACGGTCATGGCCTGATAGGCGATATCGCTATGGCTCGACTGCGCCGACACGGTGTTCAGGCGCACGGCATCCGTCTGATAGGCCTCGGCCAGTCGGGCGATGGGCTTGGAGACCGTGGCCGAGAACAGCAAGGTGCGGCGGTCTTCGGAGGCAGCGTCGAGGATGAGTTCCAATTCTTCGCGGAACCCCATGTCCATCATCTCGTCAGCTTCATCCAGCACCACGGCGTGCAGGTCAGAGAGATCAAGCGACCCGCGGCGAATATGGTCGACCAGTCGACCAGGGGTGCCGACCACGAAGTGCACGCCTTTCGACAGGGCGCGGCGCTCGTCGCGAATATCGACGCCGCCAATGCAAGATGCGACCTTGCCGCCCGCCGCCGCATACAACCATTGCAGCTCCTTGGTGACCTGCAGGGCAAGCTCGCGCGTGGGCGCCACGATCAGCGCCGCCGGGCGGTCGGTCCCGGGCAACTCGCCGGCATCGTTGAGGATCGAGGTGGCGAGCGCCAGACCGAAGGCCACCGTCTTGCCCGAGCCGGTTTGCGCAGACACCAGCAAGTCCCGCCCGGCCAGCGCCGGGTCCAGCACAGCGGTCTGAACCGGGGTCAGGGTGTCATAACCTTTGTCGGCCAACGCCTGGGCAAGCGGCGCGGCAATCTCGAACTCGGATGTCATCATTGGGCTTTCAGATGCAGTTGAAACATCCCGCGCGATCTGGGGTAGTCGGCAAGGTTCAACTGGCAGGCAGATACTCGCTATCTGCCAATCTGCCTAATGTTATGTGCAGACGCGCCTCAGCGGTGAACGGAGACGGCTAGAAAATCGCGTAACCGCCATCGATGATCATGGTCGTGCCGGAGGTGTATTGAGACGCGTCGCTGGCGAGATAGACGGCCATGCCGCCAAAATCCTTCGGCTCGCCCCAACGCCGGATCGGCACGCGCGTGATAACCTTGGTGGCAAAGGCGTCATTGCCCTGTGCGGCTTCGGTCATGTCGGTCGCGATCCAACCTGGCAGGATCGAGTTGGCACGGATGCCGTAGCGACCGCACTCAGCGGCAATGCCGCGGATCATCGAGGGCAGGCCGCCTTTGGTGGCGCCATAGGCCTGGTTGCGGGCGGCGCCTTCAATGCCGGCCAGGGAGGCCACGCCTACGACGGATCCGCCCGGATCGCCGGCCTTGGCCCGCTCGGTCATGTGCTTGACGCTTTCGCGCAGTGTCCAGAACGCGCCGTCCAGATTGACCGCCATGTTCTTGCGCCAGGTCTCGGTGGTCATCTCGGCGAAGCTCGACGCGCCAAAGCCGACACCAGCATTGGCGACGCAATTGTCGATCCGACCCATTTTGGCGACCACGTCGGCGGTGGCATCGACGACGGCCTGCTCGTCCGAAACATCCACGGTCCAGGCCTGGACATCGCCAGCTCCCAGTTTGGACAAAGCCTCGACCGCGGCCTTGTTTGCCGCGTCCTTGCGACCCCAGATCGCAACGCTGGCATTCGACGCCGCGAGCGCTTCGGCCATGCCATAACCGATGCCGCGATTACCGCCGGTCACGAGGGCCACTTTTCCAGTTAAATCAAACGGTGCGTATGACATGTTTGCGATCTCCCAAATCCAGTTCGAACCCACCCATCACGACAATGACCATAGGGAAAGCAAACTGAATCTAGTGACCGAAAAAGCTGTCTTCCTTGCCCCAACCGGCGGGCAGGTTCACGTAGCGCCGAAGCGGCTTTCGCGACCGCAGGAAATACACCCGCTTCTTGTCGCGATCGACCTGCATCCGAAACTGTCCGAGCACATCCATGCCGAGAATCATCATTGGCTGATCGACAAAGCCAAGCTCAGCGAAGAGATCCGTCTCGAGCACCGGGAGCGCCACTTCGTCAATCTTGTTCTCGGCAAAATAGATGCGGCGAAAGGTGTGAATGCTGACGCGATTGCTGCTGAGATCACTGCCTCGCAGCATGGCGGTGCGAACCTCATCGATGCGCGCCTTGGTGTCTTCGGCAAAGGCCGGGTTCACAAAACTCACATCCGCGCCGGTATCGATCAGGGCGCGGCCGCGCACGCCATTGATGCGGACCGGAATGAAGATCAGGTCATTGACCTCCTGGTATGAAATCCAGGAACGCCGTGTCCGGCGCACCCGTTTCGGACTTTCATCATAAAGGTGCACCTTGTGATTTGGGAAATCGAAGTCGACCACGCGTGCGTCGATGATCGAGATCGGCAACACACTGCGTCTGATCGGAAATTTGTTTTCCGTATTCACCGCAATTCTGAGATCCGACCAGCCTTCCGCCCCCGCAGAAAGCGTCTGCAATCGCGTCACCGGATAGTATTTCTGTCCGCCAATACCGAGAATACGGGCCTCGTCCTCGATCGTGTCCGCGATGCGCTCGGCATCGAGATAGCGTTCGGGAATAAGCGGAATCGTCGCTCCGGTGTCGATCAAGGCCGTGGTCCTGACGCCGTTGATCTCGATATTCGTATAAGGCCGGTTGGCCGTGGTCTCGATCAGCGCCAGAGACCGATCCTCGGTGGCGCTGGCCGCTGATGTCATGCCCACGATCGCCGCCGCCAGGACCGCACATGCCGTGGCGCGCCAGTGCTTGAATAAAGGCAATCGAGCGAACGTCATGACGAGAGTATGCCACAACTGTCGCAAATCACGAAAAAGCTTCAGACTCGACCAGGTTGATCAGCGGTTCACCGGCCAGGAAACGCTGCACATTTTGCAGGAAAATCTGATCCGTCCGTTGCTTGGACTGCATCGTGTTTGCCGAGATATGTCCGGTCAGGGTGATGTTTGGGTGCGTCCAGATCGGACTGTCTGCGCTGAGCGGTTCTTCGCGGACAACATCGAGGCTGGCATGAGCTGGCTTCCCCGCGTCCAATGCCGTCAGCAGCGCCGCCTCATCAACCAAGCCGCCGCGCCCGACGTTCAAGAACAGGCTGCCCGGCTTCATGCGATCAAAGAATGCCGCATCCGCCAGGTTTTCGGTTGCTGCGGTCAGGGGTAAGCTCATCAGCACCGCGTCCGCGTCTGGCAACACGTCCGACAACGCGTCCGGCTGGATCATGCGATCCACAAGGTCTGACGAACCTCCGCTTCGGCGCACGCCGGTCACGCGCGCACCCAACGCTCGTAGACGCCGCGCAGTCGCCTGTCCGATCGCACCAAAGCCGAAAATCACCCACTGGGTTGCGCCAATCTCGGTGAAAGACAAACGCTCCCAACGGCGCGACGCCTGCGCCGCCCGGCGCGCTGGACCGCCTTGAAAGAAATCGAGCCCGGCCCAGAGCACCCATTCGGCGATTGCTTCCGACTGTTCGTGGCTGCCAGAAAACAGGCCAGCTTGCTTACCCGTCGCCTGGATCAGCGGGTGCTCGGTCCCTGCCGCCGAAGACTGAAACCAGTCCAGCTGCTCGAATTCGAACATGGTCTTGAAAAAAATGGACGCCGCCGGACTGAAATACGCATCCGTCGTGCCGTACGCGATTGCGCCTATCGCCTCACTCTCGCCCCAAGGATGCTTCAGGTCTCCTTCATCACTTAGGACTAAGGGTGAAACCTGATCAGCGAACGGTTTCAGCGCATCTTCAATCCGCGCAAAGGTTTTTGCATGCACCAGCAGTTTTCGCATCGCCGCACTCTCCAGGCTGCCATTCTCGGGCTTTGTCTTTTCCTGCCAGCTCTGTCCGCGCAGAGCCAGAGTACCGTAAGGTCACAGGACTATTATCGGGATGTCACCGCGCTCGCCGAAGTGCTGGGCAAGGCGCACGCAGTGCGCGTCGCCTGCAATGGCCGGAACGACCAGTATTGGCGAAGTTACATGCTGCGCCTGCTCGAGCTGGAAGCGCCCTACCAGGGCGGCTTGCGGCGATCCATGGTGAATGGGTTCAATGCCGGCTTTTCCTGGGGCAATGACTTGCACCGGGTGTGCGATGGCGCGGCTGCGAATGCAGAAAAGGCCTATGCGGCGGAAGGGCGCGATATTTCTGCACGGCTGGTCCAGGCCAACATTCCCGGCGCCTCGACCGCGCCACTACGTGAACGTTAGTCCTCACGCGTGATGCGGGCTTTTCCGCGACCCAGCGCCAGCGCCTTGATCGCGCCGCGGAAGGTTCGCACTTCCTGCGTCGTCCAATCGCCGCGAATGAAGGCATTGCGAATATTGGTCTTCATCAGCGGGGTCTTGTCAGGCGGGTAGAAGTATCCGGCCCGCTCGAGTTCATCTTCAAGGTGTTCGAACATGCGGATCAGGTCTTCCTTCGGCGCAGGTGCTTCAACACCGGCTTTCTCTCCGTCCCAGCGGCCGACCGCCCCTTCGCTGGCGCCCCAGCTGGCACAGAACACGCCGACTGCCTGCGCCAGGTTGAGCGAGGCAAAGTCAGGGTTCACCGGATAGGTCATGATCATGTCAGCCAGACCGACGGCTTCACTCGGCAGGCCATGGTTTTCGGCGCCGAACAGGAGTCCTGATTTCAGATCGCGTTGCTTAATCGCATGGGCGCCACCGGCGGCGTCGACGACCGGCTTCTCCATACCCCTCGGACGAGCCGTCGCGGCAAGCACGAGTTCGAGATCGGCGATCGCCTCCTCGACCGTGTCGAACACGTCTGCGTGAACGCCGGCGTCGAACGCGCCGGCTGACAACGGTTCAGCGGCTGGGTTCGGCCAACCATCGCGCGGCGCCACCAGACGAAGCTCGGTCAGCCCAAAGTTCAGCATCACGCGTGCGCACGAGCCGATATTCTCGCCCAGCTGCGGTGAGTGCAGGATAATTGTCGGAGTGTTTGTCGCCATCGACGCCCTCCTGCCTCATCCATTTGGACTTGGTCAACTGCATTACGGTGCTGACTCGCCTTTTGACGCCGCCACAAGACCTGCTATAGGCCCACGCAAACCGTTAAAGGCAAAGGAATTACCCACATGGCAAAGATCAAGGTCGAAAATCCAATCGTCGAAATGGACGGCGACGAGATGACCCGCATCATCTGGCAGATGATTAAGGATCAGCTGATCAATCCTTATCTCGACATTGACCTGAAATATTACGACCTTTCGATTGAGTCGCGTGACGAGACCGACGACCAGATCACCGTCGATGCGGCCAATGCCACGAAGCAATATGGCGTTGCGGTCAAGTGCGCCACCATCACCCCGGACGAAGCGCGTGTTGAAGAATTTGGCCTGAAGAAAATGTGGCGCAGCCCGAATGGCACGATCCGCAACATTCTCGGCGGTGTGGTCTTCCGTGAGCCAATCGTCATCAACAACGTTCCTCGCCTGGTTCCAGGCTGGACTCAGCCAGTCGTCGTCGGCCGGCACGCATTTGGTGATCAGTACAAGGCCACAGACTTCCTCGTGCCAGGCGCCGGCAAGCTGACGATGAAATGGGAAGCATCGGATGGTTCCGACAGCCAGGAATTCGAGGTCTTCGACTTCCCGGAAGCCGGAATCGCCATGGGCATGTACAACCTCGATGCTTCGATCCGCGACTTTGCACGGGCCTGCTTCAATTACGGCCTGCAGCGCAAGTGGCCGGTTTACATGTCGACCAAGAACACCATCCTGAAAAAATACGATGGCCGCTTCAAGGACCTGTTCCAGGAAATCTTTGACGCCGAGTTCAAGGCGCAATTCGACGAGTTTGGCGGCACTTACGAGCACCGCCTGATCGATGATATGGTCGCGGCCGCAATGAAATGGTCTGGCGGCTATGTCTGGGCCTGTAAGAACTATGATGGCGATGTTCAGTCCGATACCGTGGCACAAGGCTATGGTTCGCTCGGTCTGATGACCTCCGTGCTGATGACCCCGGACGGCAAGACCGTTGAAGCGGAAGCTGCACACGGCACCGTCACCCGTCACTATCGCAATCACCAGAAAGGCGAAGCGACGTCGACCAATTCGATCGCGTCAATCTTTGCCTGGACGCGTGGTCTGCAGCATCGTGGTCGCATGGACAACACGCCAGACGTCACGGCGTTCGCACAGAAGCTCGAAAACACGATCATCAAGACCGTCGAAGGCGGCCAGATGACCAAGGATCTCGCGCTTCTCGTCGGCCCAGAGCAAGAATGGCTCACCACCGAAGGTTTCCTCAACGCTGTTGCCGAGAACTTCGAAAAAGCCATGGCGGCAGCGTAAGTTGCCGACAGGGATCAACATCCGACCTGCGGTCTCGGGCGACGAAATAGCGCTCGGGGCCGTCGGCGCGGCGACGTTTCTGGAAAGCTATACAGAATCGATCCCGGGACCGGATTTGATTTCACATTGCCAGACTCAGCATTCGCCTGACGTCTACAAAAACTACATTTCCTCGAATGATCCGAGCTATGCCTGCTGGCTGGCCGAGTATTCAGGCACCAAGGCGCCCATCGGCTATGCTGTGACCACCGCCGTCGAGGCGCCAACTGTCGGCGAGCCAGGCGACATTGAGCTCAAGCGCATCTACATTTTTTCCAAGTATCATGGCACGGGCACGGGCCGCGAGCTAATGATGCGCGCGCTGGCGCATGCGCGCGAGATCGGTGCCAAGCGAATGCTGCTCGGCACTTATGACCAGAACCATCGCGCCGTGGCGTTTTACGAGCGCGCCGGATTCCAGAAAGTTGGAGAACGGAAATTTCTGGTTGGCGGACAGACCTTCAATGACGTCGT
This sequence comes from Henriciella sp., assembly GCA_965228095.1. Lineage (GTDB taxonomy): Bacteria > Pseudomonadota > Alphaproteobacteria > Caulobacterales > Hyphomonadaceae > Henriciella. Next base: position 850,726 of record OZ245793.1, read on the forward strand.
CATGGCGGTAAATCTCTAGACAACGAACCGGACCAGGGCGAGGTGCCCTGACCCGGCGCGGCCGCCCAGTCGCGCTGAGCCACGGCAATATCGCTAGTATCGATCGCGGCGGTCCCAGCGATCTTCGCGGCGATCTTGAATATTCTCCAGACGATCAACCCGGTCTTCCAGCCGATCGAGTGGTCCATGATTCACCGCGCGGTCGCGGCGGTCTTCACGGCGGTCAACCTTGTTTTCGAATCGGTCGATACGGTCTTCAAAGCGATCCAGGCGCGAGCCCTGTTCGATGACGCCTCGACGCTCCAGGCGATCCAGGCGGTTATCGAAGCGTTCAAAGCGCTCGGCCGGACCTGCGAGCGCGACCGGGGCAGCCAAGACAGCGATGAGGGCAAGGGATGTCAGTTTGATCATGTGATCCTCCATGTTTGATGTTCACATGCAGGCTGTAACGCTTGACCACTCCCAATCCGTCGAAAAAATACAATAAAATCAAAGATGAACAGCCGTTCACCAAGACGTCGATGATGACACCATGGTTGAAGAACCTGCGGCCGCCCGCCATAAACGACCGCGAGATGGACGATGAGGGGACCAGATGAGACGCGCGAAATCGGCAATTGGCCTATTCGTATCAACGCTGCTGGCTGCGTGTGTGTCGCCGGTCGCCCCTGCCCTGTCGCCCGAATGGGTTTCGATCTTTGACGGTGAAACGCTGGATGGCTGGACGCCCAAGATTGCTGGCCAGCAGCCGGGCGCGGATGCGAAGCAGATCTTTCGCGTCGAAGATCGGACCCTTCGCGTCTCTTATGATGGGTATTCCGCGTTTGACGACGAGTTTGGCCACCTGTTCTGGTCCACGCCCCTGTCGCACTACAGACTTCGGTTCGAATACAGGTTCGACACAACCCAAACGCCCGGCGGGCCGGGATGGGCGTACATGAATAGCGGCGTCTTGGTGCACGCACAGGCGCCTGAGACGATGCGGGTTGATCAACCCTTCCCAGTTTCAATCGAGGCGCAGCTGCTGGGGACTGCCGATCCCAAGCCAACGCGAACCACCGCCAATATGTGTTCGCCGGGAACGCATGTCGTCGTGTCCGATGTCCTGATCAAACGCCACTGCGTCAATTCGCAAACACCTGCGGTCGGTGCAGATGAATGGGTGTCCTTCGAGATCGAAGTGCGCGGCGGTGCCGTGGTTACGCTCAAAATCGAGGGCGAGGACGCGTTCCGCCTAACTGCACCGGAATTCGACCCGAATGACCCCGACGTGGCGCGGCTCGGACTCTCCGGCCCTGTCGAGGCTGGCTATTTCGCACTCCAGGCTGAGAGCCATCCGGTTGCGTTTCGAAACATTGAACTGATGCAGCTGGAACTGCCGGTTGACTAAGCGACCAGCTCGACGCGGTAGCTTTCGATCACTGTGTTGGCGAGCAGCTTTTCACACATGTCCTTGACCCGCGCCTCTGCATCGGACTCGGACACACCTTCCAGATCAAGCTCGATGACTTTACCAATCCGCGCACCGGCGACTTCGTCAAATCCCATTCGGCCCAGTGAATCGGCAACGGCTTTTCCTTGCGGGTCAAGCACACCAGGTTTGAGGCCGACATGAACGATGGCTTTCATGAGAATCGCGCTCCGGTTTGTGAGTCGCGCTCCCTCTAACCCAATCTCTCGATTACTGAAAGGCTAGATAGGCGACGATAGCAGCGACGATCGCCGCGAGACCAAAAGGCAACCGGCGCATCCAGCGGAAGATCGCCAGGCGTTTCTGGAACTCGGCGCGATCATTGACATTTGGAAACGGTGTTTCCGGCACGGGTTGTCCGAGGAAGGCGCATAAGGGATCCCAACCTTCCTTCGGATGAAAGACCAGGAGACGATCTTCCGAAAAGGCCGCTTTGACGTCCGCTTCATGCTGTTCAAACGTCTTTCGGGTGGCTTCCTTGTCTTCGAACTGGCTGTGAAAAACGCGGTCCCAGATCGCGCCATACGTCATTTGCTTGATTTTTCGGACTGTTGGAATCATCGTCATCCAGCCCGGGATTGTCTTGCTGACCGGATAGATGGTCTCACTGGCGCTTTCATACCAGCCGTCGAAGGCGCGAGAGGTGAGGATGATTTTCGCGTCCGGATAATGCGCCGCCAATTCGCGCCAATACGCAGAAGAGGGAAAATCGACACTCGCCCGATACCCCTCGAATACCGCGTCCCAATCCGGTTTTTCGCCTTGGGAAATCGCATGCCAGGCATCCAGCTGCGCCGGGTTTGGCATCACCTCCAGCATGTGATGACACTTGTCATAACCGAGCTGCTCAAGCGCCGCTTTCAGCGACATCGTACCGGTGCGCCCATAGCCGGCGCCGATCACTTTCAGGCTCATCTTTCGCCCTCCCCGTTTGGGAGAGCTTATTTATTCGCGCCGTTGAAGTCCACGATTTCGGCCCCTTGCGCCGATTCCCGGATGATACCGAGGCGACGTGCCACTTCTGCATAGGCCTCCGTCACGCCACCGAGATCACGGCGGAAACGGTCCTTGTCGAGCTTTTCATTGGTCTCGAGATCCCACAGCCGGCAACTGTCCGGGCTGATCTCATCCGCCAGGATCACGCGCTGCATGTCGTTCTCGAAGAAGCGGCCGAATTCAAGTTTGAAGTCGACCAGCTTGATGCCAACAGCGGCAAACAGACCGCACATGAAGTCGTTGATGCGCAGAGACATGGCGATGATCTCGTCCATTTCATGCGGCTGGGCCCAGCCGAACGCGGCGATATGTTCTTCTGCGATCAATGGATCGCCCAGGTCATCATTCTTCAGGCAGAACTCGACGATCGCGCGCGGCAATTGCGTGCCTTCTTCAATGCCGAGGCGCTTTGACATGGTGCCAGCCGCAACATTTCGCACGATTACCTCAAGCGGAATGATCTCGACCTTCTTGATCAATTGCTCGCGCATGTTCAGGCGCTTTATGAAATGGTTTGGAATGCCGACGCCGCCGAGGCGCGTCATGATGAACTCGGAAATCCGATTGTTGAGCACACCCTTGCCGTCGAGGACGGCCTTTTTCTCCGCGTTGAATGCGGTCGCGTCGTCCTTGAAATACTGGATCAGCGTGTTTGGCTCGGGCCCTTCGTACAGGATCTTCGCCTTGCCTTCATAAATCATGCGCTTGCGTGACATCGCACTATCCCTCTAGCGGTCTGCGACAGGGGCCGACTCAGCCGACCCTTTGAATAAGGCGCTCCCCTTACGCCAATCGCGGCGAATAGGCAAAAGGCTTCTTGCACCAAACCCCTCTCCGACCCTATATCAGCCGCTGAAACGACAATTTCTCCGATAAGGGTCATAATTCATGTCTTCATTTGACGACCGCGAACGCGCCGAAGAAGCCAAGTTCGCCATGGACGAAGCCGCCGAATTCAAGGTGATGGCACGCCGCAATAAATTGCTCGGCCTGTGGGCCGCCGAACTGATGGATCTGCACGGCGATGAAGCCGAAGCCTATGCGAAATCCGTTGTCCTGTCTGATCTCGAAGAGCCAGGTGATGACGACGTGTTCCGGAAAGTCCGCGCTGACCTTGAAAAGGCCGGGGTCGATCGCTCCGATGCGCGGATCAAGGACCATATGGCGGAGCTGCTCCCCGTCGCGCGCGAGCAGGTTATGAAAGAGGCAGAATAGTCATGTCTGACGACGTTCAGAAATCAATTGGCGATGCGGTCAAGGCGAATGACGTCTTGCTCTTCATGAAGGGTACGCCAACCTTCCCGCAATGCGGCTTCAGCTCGGTCGTGGTTCAGGTGCTGGATTATCTCGGCATCGAGTACCAGGCAGTCAATGTGCTTGAGGATCAGGCTGTACGCGAAGGCATCAAGGTCTACTCTGACTGGCCAACCATTCCGCAACTCTACGTCAAAGGCGAGTTTGTCGGTGGCTGCGATATCATCAAGGAAATGTTCGAAGCTGGCGAGCTGAAAGACTATATGTCCGAAAAAGGCATCGCCATGGAAGCGGCCTAGTGCGCCAGAAACTGGAGCCGGGGCCCGGCCATCCGATCACGATCGAAACCATTTCGTCGCCCGTCAGAATCCTGCTGGCGGGCGATGCCGTCTTGGCCTCCGAAACCCATCTGGAACTGCGCGAGGCGACCTATCCGGCAGCGCTTTACTTACCACGCGCAGAGCTTGATCTGTCGCGGCTGCAGCGCTCCGATCACAAGAGTTGGTGCCCATACAAAGGCGAAGCGGCGTATTTTCACATCCGAGCCGCCACCGGCGAGCTGATCGAGAACGCGGTTTGGACCTATGAAACCCCGTTCCAGGCCGTCGCTGAAATCAAGGATGCTCTGGCAGTCTATGCCAGCAAAGTCGACTCCATCGAGATTGGTTGAGCGCTTCAGGCGAACCAGAACAGATAGACACAGGCAATCAGCGGCAACAGCCCCATCGCGAACATGGTGCGGATGAACTTGTAATGCGCGACCCAGCCATCGACCCGGGCATCGCCGCTCTCGCGGCTCTCGGTCTCGAGATCGATCCAGTCATGTTTTTTCTTGAACGTGTCGGAAACGATGTACTGGTCGAGCGAGTCTTCAAGATAGCGATGCCCGAAATAGAAGCTGATTGAATAGGTGATGATGGCCAGCATCGCGATGATCAGCCAGCCAACCCAGCCCATACCGCCACCCGCTTCGATCTGGTTCCAGAACGCCGCGCCGGCGCCGAGGCCAATCACGCCAGCGCCGAGTGTGATCTGCCAGAGCCGCGCCCGGTTCGGGGTTTTCGGCGCATCGGTCATGAGCACGGCTCCTTTTCAAACACGGCTTCAGCGTATAACAGCGCGGCCATGACCACCACCCTCGACCGCCCTGCTCCGATCAAGCCAAACGCCATTCCCAAAGTCGGGCTGGTCTCGCTTGGTTGCCCGAAAGCCCTTGTGGATTCCGAACGCATCGTCACTCGGCTGCGGGCGGAAGGCTATCAGATCAGCCCGGACTATTCCGGTGCAGACCTGGTACTCGTCAATACATGCGGCTTCCTCGACAGCGCCCGCGATGAGAGCCTGGATGCGATTGGCGAAGCGATTGAAGCGAATGGCAAGGTGATCGTCACCGGATGCCTCGGCGCTGAGCCTGAGGTGATCGAACAGGCCCACCCGAAAGTGCTCGCGGTGACTGGCCCGCACCAGTATGAACAGGTCATGGATGCGGTGCACACGCATCTGACCCCACCTCACAATCCGCATCAGGATCTCGTCCCCGAAAGCGGGCTGCGCCTCACTCCTCGCCATTATGCTTATCTGAAAATCTCGGAAGGCTGCAACAATCGCTGCAGCTTCTGCATTATTCCAAAACTTCGCGGCGACCTCGTTTCACGTCCGATCCATCATGTTCTGACCGAGGCCGAACAATTGGTGCGCGCAGGCGTGAAAGAATTGCTGGTGATCAGTCAGGACACGAGCGCTTATGGCCTTGATGTGAAATATGCGCCACAGGCCTGGAAGGGCGAGGAATACGAAACCCGCTTTCTCGACCTGGCGCGCGGGCTATCCAGCCTCGGCGTGTGGACGCGCCTGCACTATGTCTACCCTTATCCACACGTGGACAAGGTCATTCCGCTTATGGCTGAGGGCGCGATCACGCCGTATCTGGACATCCCATTCCAGCATGCCAGCGCAAATGTGCTGAAAGCAATGAAGCGCCCAGCCAAGCAGGACCGCGTACTCGAGCGAATCCAGCAATGGCGGCGCGATGTTCCTGATCTCGCCATCCGCTCGACTTTCATTGTCGGCTTCCCGGGCGAAACCGAAGAAGATTTCGATATCCTGCTCGACTTTATTCGCGAAGCGAAGATCGATCGTGCGGGCTGCTTCAAGTACGAAAACGTCGTTCACGCCGACAGCCGAGACTTGCCGGGTCACGTACCGGAAGAGATCAAGGAAGAGCGTTGGCACCGTTTCATGGAAGCGCAGGCTGAAGTGTCTGGGGCACGTGCGGCGGCGCAGGTTGGAACTGTGCAGGACGTCATCGTCGACGCCCCGGGTGAAGCGCATGGCACTTATATCGCGCGCTCCAAAGCCGATGCGCCAGAAGTGGATGGCTTGGTCTATCTCACCTCGCAATCTGCGCTCGATCCCGGCACCATTGTCTCTGCCGAGATCGTGAATGCCGATCCATATGATTTGTTCGCGCGCGTGTTATAGCTGAGGCTGGAACAGCGTCCGGAGGCGATCATGCGAGCTATGTTTCTTTGCACCTTGTTGGGCGCGTTGACGATGTCAGCGCCAGGCGTTGCGCAAGCTCAGAATGGCATGACCAAGGTCCCGGTCCAGGAAGATGCTGGCGCCATCGCGCTATACGATGGCGCGGCACCGGGTTCGGAGTCCGCCACGCAGACCGAGACCTGGTTTGATATTGGCACTGAGCGTTGGGCTGCAAATGTCACCCATCCGACCTTGTTGCCCGTCTTGCCGGACGATCCCGACAGCACGCGTGCCGCTGTGATCGTGATCCCCGGCGGCGGGTTTCAGTTCGTCTCGATGGACAATGAAGGGTATCCGATCGCCGAATGGCTGGCCGCGCGGGGAGTCGCGGCTTTTGTGTTGAAGTACCGCGTCATGCAGAGCCCGGAGACCGCAGACGAATTTGCCGCGCATATGGGTCGGCTGTTCGCGCCTCAGCCGGGCGATGTACCGATCGATATTGGTGACGGAATTCCTTTCGCGGTCGCCGACGCGCAAGCGGCCTTGAACCTTGTTCGGAACAATGCGGATGAGTGGGGATATGATGCTGACAAGATTGGCATGTTGGGATTTTCTGCTGGCGCAATGACGACGCTGGCGCTTATTCAGTCGGAGGCTGAAGATCGCCCGCACCCGGATTTTATCGGTTACATTTATGGTCCTATGGGCACGGCCAACCTGCCAGCGAGGTTGCCGCCGTTATTTGCGGCGCTTGCCGCTGATGATAGCTTGTTTGCAGGTCAAGGGTTCGGGCTGGTCGAAGATTGGCAAGCCAACGGCGCTGCAGTCGAGCTACACTATTACCAGAGCGGTGGACACGGCTTTGGCAGCTATCAACGCGGCGTGACCGCAGATGCCTGGTTTGAGCAATTCCTCGGCTGGATGGAAGCCCAGGATTTGCTGGTGCCGACGACGCATCAGGACGAATAGATGCTGACAGACCTGCAGCAGACCAAAACCGATGCGCGCAGGAACGCGATTGACTACAAACGGATCGCCAACCTGCACTACCTCGGTAACTATGTCCGCAGCTTGCCGACCAATATGGCGCGGATGATGGAGAATGCGTACGACTGGGAACATTTGCCCTACGTCCATCCGTCTTCATTTGCCTCGATTGATCTAATTGACAGCGGCGCCTGGGGATGGCGTGCGCGGATCGGTGTACCCGGAGGCGCTGAACCGACCTACCAGATGCTCGACCTTCTGGTCGACGCGGACAGGAATTACTGGGTCTCGACGGTCTATGACGGCCCCGGCGAAGGGATCGAGATCCACACCCAGGCCACGACGCTCAATCAGGACGAGATCCAGGTCGATGTGCGGTTCTATCTGCCACAATCTCCGGGCAACGACGCTGCGGGATCGATCCTGCAATACATGCAGAGCCAATATGCAACGCTCTATGACGAAGACATAGACTTGATGCAGGGTCGACAATCGGCACTTGAAGAGCGATCACGCTGGCGAAACGCGATCAACCAGCAAGACGAAACACTTGTCGGCGCCGTGTCGGATCTTGACCCAGCCATGCCCCACACCGTGGAGACCGCGACCGGGCGGTTTTGTGTACGTTACGTTGACGGCAACTGGATCGCGCATAGCGCTGTCTGCCCACACCAGCTCGGTCCGCTTCAACATGGCGACGTCGATGCGGAAGGGCGGGTCACCTGTCCCTGGCACGGCTATAAGTTCGACATCCGATCAGGCGAGAATTCAGACGGTCAATGCCCGGCCCTCGCATCCGCCCCGGGCCTGATCGAACGCGACGGGCTACTGATCCTGATCGCACCATCGAAAACCGCCTGAAGACCCATCGGCAGCTGAGGATTTGCGCCGCACATCCGCTATTGCTCCACCCTTTAAACCCGCTACCTTGCCAGCTGCAATTCAAGGGGATGCTGCATGGGCGACAGGATATTTATCGGCGGTGCTGACATGGATGACGGCGGTGCGCCGAATGACGCGCAGGCCCTGTTGCTCAATCGCGCCAACCGGCATGGCATTGTCGCCGGCGCGACCGGCACTGGAAAGACGGTCACGCTACAAATCCTCGCAGAGGGATTCGCAGCCGAAGGCGTACCGGTTTTCTGCGCCGATGTGAAAGGCGACTTGTCCGGCATCTGCGTGGCTGGCAGTCCTGAACACAAGCTTCACCCGAAACTGATCGCTCGCGCCGAGAAAATCGGCTTTGAAGACTATGGATACGGCGCCACCCCCACCGTGTTCTGGGACGTGTTCGGCGACAAGGGCCATCCAGTTCGAACGACGATTTCCGACATGGGGCCGCTCTTGTTGTCGCGCCTGATGGATCTGACCGAAACCCAGGAAGGTGTGCTCACCGTGGCGTTCGAATATGCCGATGACGAAGGCATGCTGCTGCTCGATCTCAAGGACCTTCGCAAACTGCTCAGCCATATGGCTGATAAAGAGGTGCGCACCGCGCTGAGCCGGGACTATGGCAATGTCGCCGCGGCCAGTGTTGGCGCGATTCAGCGACGTCTTCTGGTGCTGGAACGCGAAGGCGCTGACGCGTTTTTTGGTGAGCCGGCGCTCGATTTGAAAGACTTCATGCGAACCACGCGCGATGGTCGCGGCATCGTCAACGTGCTCGACTCGACGACACTGATCAACAGTCCCCGCTTGTACTCGACCTTCCTGCTTTGGCTGCTGTCGCAACTGTTCGAAGACTTGCCGGAAGTCGGAGATCCGGACAAACCGAAACTGGTCTTCTTCTTCGACGAGGCCCACCTTCTGTTCAACGACGCGCCGCGGGCACTGCTGGAGAAAATCGAGCAAGTGGTACGCTTAATCCGGTCGAAAGGCGTGGGGGTCTTTTTCGTCACACAGAACCCACGCGACTTGCCAGAAAGTGTGCTGGCGCAGCTCGGTAATCGCATCCAGCACGCGCTGCGCGCCTATACACCGGCCGAACGCAAGGGCGTCAGAGCCGCCGCCGACTCGTTTCGCGAAAACCCGGCCTTCGACGCCGAGGACGTCATCACTGACCTTGGTGTCGGAGAGGCGCTGGTATCGACGCTCGATGAAAAAGGCGCGCCGAGCGTGGTCCAGCGAACCCTTATCCGCCCGCCAAGCTCGCGCCTTGGTCCGGCGACCGATGACGAACGAATGGCGGAGATCAAGGACAGCCCCGTCGCCGGGCTTTACGACGAGGCAATCGATCGCGAGTCCGCCTACGAAATCCTTCTGAAGCGAGAAGAAGCAGCGGCCAAGGCTGCGGAAAAGCTGGCAAAAGAAGAAATGGAAGCCCAGCGCGAACTTGAAAAGAAGAAAGCGCGCACAAAGAAGAGGTCTTCGTCGCGACGGCGCTCCAGCCGCATGACGACCACGGAGCGGGCGGTCAACACGGCGACGCGCACGATTACACGCCGGATCACCGACTATGTCTTGCGGGGAATTTTGGGCGGCCGACGTCGATAAGGCACGCACCCATCCAGCCTCAAATTAAGTTGTTTCCGCCGCGTGTGGGCTTTCCACACGTCGCTGGAGTGCTTAAATAAACCTGACGCGGGTGTCAGGTTCTGGTGCCTGCCCGACTTCAAAACAGGTAACGGGAGGCGCAAGCCATGAAAGAGTATCTACAATTCTACATTAATGGTGAATGGGTCGACCCGGTTGAGCCGCGCACGCTCGACGTAGAAAATCCGGCAACCGAAGAGCCATTTGCGACGATTTCCCTTGGCTCCTCCGCCGACGTCGACAAGGCTGTCGCCGCCGCTAAAGCCGCGTTCCCGAGTTTCTCGCAAACCAGCGTCGAATATCGCGCCGAGCTGCTCGACAAGATCACCGCCGGCATCCAAGCCCGCATGGGCGACATGGCCGAGGCGATCTCTGACGAAATGGGCGCCCCGATGTGGCTGGCCAATGCAGCACAGGTTCCGGCTGGCATGGGGCACGTCGCCACGATGGCGCAGATCCTGCGCAATTATGAGTTTGAAGAGCAACGCGGCACCACGCTGCTGCGCAAGGAGCCAATCGGTGTTTGCGGCTTCATCACGCCATGGAACTGGCCGCTCAACCAGATCACCTGCAAAGTCGCGCCAGCCATTGCTGCCGGCTGCACCATGGTGTTGAAACCATCCGAAATCTCGCCGCTGAATGCGATGATCTTCACCGAGATCATGCATGAAGCAGGCGTACCGCCAGGTGTCTTCAACCTGGTCAATGGCGACGGTCCGAGCGTCGGAGCCCACCTGTCCAGCCACCCGGACGTCGACATGATGAGCTTTACCGGCTCGACCCGCGCCGGTGTGCTGGTCGCCCAGGCGGCGGCGCCAACCGTCAAGCGCGTGGCCCAGGAGCTTGGCGGCAAGTCGCCGAACATTGTCCTGCCCAGCGCCGACCTGCAAAAGGCCGTCGGTGGCGGCGTCATGCAAATGATGACCAATACTGGTCAGTCCTGTAACGCGCCGAGCCGGATGTTCGTCCCGCGCGCCAAGAATGAAGAAGCCAAGGCCATCGCCAAGGCGGCGGCTGAGATGGTCAAGGTGCAGATGCCGCGCGAAGCGGACAAAGGCGCGATAGGCCCGATCTCAAACGGCAATCAGTATGCCAAAGTTCAGGACCTGATCCAGAAAGGCATCGACGAAGGCGCGACCCTGGTCGCCGGTGGAACTGGGCGCCCGGAAGGCCTCAATCGCGGCTACTTTGCGCGTCCAACCGTATTTGCGGACGTCACCAATGACATGACCATCGCGCGTGAAGAGATCTTCGGGCCCGTGCTCTGCATGATCCCGTATGACAGCGTCGATGAAGCGGTCGAAATGGCCAACGACACGGAATATGGCCTGGCAGGCTATGTTCAGGGCGAGCCGGCTGAAGCGGCCCAGGTTGCCAATCGCATCCGTGCTGGCCAGATCCAGGTCAACGGCCAGGGCCCGGACTTCACGGCGCCGTTTGGTGGTTACAAACAGTCTGGGAATGGCCGCGAATGGGGCGATCACGGATTTGAGGAATTCCTCGAAGTCAAAGCTGTGATGGGCGCCAGCGCGGCATAAGGTTCTTACCGCATCAAACAAAGGGCGAGCCAGCTGGCTCGCCCTTTTTCGTTGATCGCAACCTGCGACCAGCCCCTTGCGTCCCCTTTGATCTGCGACCTAGACAAGAAGGGCACCTTGTTTGTCTCAAACGAGATTGCGCTCAATTGAACTACAAAGGGGGTCGTTCATCATGGAATTTCTGGAAAACTTGCTGGCGCCGCTGGGCATGGAGGCGCAGGCTGACAGCGTCCTCGCCGGCGCAACCAATGTGCTGATCGCATTGGTCATCCTGATCGTCGGGTTTTGGATTGCCGGCCGCGTCGGCGCGATCGTGCAAGGCATCGGCAAACAACACGAGAAACTCGACGACACGCTGTTCAAATTCCTGGGCAGCCTGGCGCGCTACATTGTTCTGGCCTTTGTCATCATTGCGGTTCTGAACCGGTTTGGAGTGGAGACGACGTCAATCGTTGCACTGCTCGGTGCCGCCGGCCTCGCTGTCGGCCTGGCGCTGCAGGGCGCAATGTCCAACCTCGCCGCCGGGGTCATGCTGATGATCTTCCGCCCATACAAGGCAGGTGACTTCATTGATGCTGCGGGCAATTTCGGCAATGTCGAGGAAATCACCTTGTTCACCACGGTGTTGCGGACGTTCGATCATCAGCAGATCATCATCCCGAACGGCAATATCTGGGGCCAGCAGATCATCAATCACAGCCATCATGCCGTGCGCGGCGTCGAGCTGACCTTTGGCGTGTCCTATGACACTGACATCGACAAGGCGCGCGATGTCATCCTCAAAGTGTTCAAGGATCATCCGCAAATCCTCGATGATCCGGAGCCAGTTGTTGTGGTTTCGACATTGAATGACAGCTCAGTCGATTTCGCCGTACGCCCGTTCGTGAACGGCGAACACTGGTTCGATGTTCGCTTCAGTGTGCCGGAAATGGTCAAGAAGGCCCTCGACGAGGCCGGGATCGAGATCCCGTTCCCGCACCAAAAAGTCATCCTGTTCAAAGGGGACGACTGATCGACAAAAAAACCGGGGAGCCAAGCCGAACAGCTCCCCGGTCTTTCAGTTGTTAGCGAATGCTGAAGCGATCAGCCTCCGCATGCGCTCCCCCACGTCACTGTTTAAGCGCATTCTCGTGAGCCTGACTGTGACCAAGGTCACACTTTTGCGATTTAACTGGCGTTCAGCTTGCATATGTTAATCAGGTGTGAATGCTGGCTTCAGGAGGTATTCTGAAAAATGTCCCGAATGCGTTTTGTATCCGCTTTGGCGGCGCTGGCCGTACTTGGCGCCTGTGCCACCGCGACGCCATACCAGGCGGCGCTGGACGGCCAAAAAGGCTATGCCAACCAGCAAATTGAATCCAATCGCTGGCAAATCAGCTTTGCTGGCAACAGCCTCACCGACCGCAAGACGGTGGAAACATACCTGCTTTATCGCGCCGCTGAGCTGACCGATCAGGAAGGCTATGACTATTTCCAGGTGATTCAGCGCAACACTGACGAGAATCGGCGCATCGTCCAGACCGGGTTTGGCTATGATCCGTTCTATTCGCACTTCTATTGCGACTATCGCTTTTACGGCCGTCGCGGCCGCCTCTATGGCTATCCGCGCAGCTGGTATACGCGCCGCGCAGGTGTACGCGGGTTCCACGGCCCGTTCGCTTATCATGACCCGTTCTGGGGCTCGGAATGGGACTATCGCGAAATCGTTCGGTACGAAGCAACCTCGGAAATTATGATGGGAAAAGGGGAAAAACCCGATGATCCATCATTCTTTAACGCTGATGAGGTTTTAATGAACCTGGTCGGCCAGATCGTGCGCCCTGAAGTGTAAGGTCAGGTCGGCCGCGTAGAGTTTGTAGAGTACCGAGTAGAGTGGATAAAGCCCGCCAATCTGGCGGGCTTTAGCCGTTTCATGAGGTGTCGTTTTGCGTCTTAGCGCGGCGCCATCCGGATCGCGCCGTCGAGGCGCACGTCTTCGCCGTTGAAATAGCCGTTCTTGCACATCTCGACGGCCAGTGAGGCATACTCGTTCGGGTTTCCGAGACGCGCCGGGTTCGGCACCTGCGCGCCCAGCGCCTGGCGGACTTTCTCTGGTGCACCGGCCAGCAGAGGCGTGTCGAAGATGCCCGGCAGGATGGTGTTGACGCGGATCAGTTCACGCGACAGGTCGCGCGCGATAGGCAAGGTCATGCCGACCACGCCGCCTTTGGAGGCGGAGTACGAGGCCTGGCCGATCTGACCGTCTTCTGCCGCGACGGACGCGGTGTTAACGATTGCGCCGCGCTCGCCATCAATCGGGTCCAGGGTCATCATCCCGGCCGCAGACTTGGCGATGCAGCGGAACGTGCCGACCAGGTTGATCTGGATGATCAGGTCGAACTTATCCATCGGGAAGTGAGAAATCTCGCCGGTCTCCTTGTTGCGGCTGGCCGTCTTGATCGCATTGCCGGTGCCGGCGCAATTGATCAGGATCCGCTCCTGGCCGATCGCACTGCGCGACTTTGCAAAGCCGGCATCAACGCTTTCGTCAGACGTGACGTTCACATTGCAGAAAACGCCGCCAATTTCGCTCGCCACGGCTTCGCCTTTTTCCTCGTTTAGGTCGAAAAGGGCGCATTTGACGCCATGGCTCGCCAGCAGGCGCGCTGTGGCGGCGCCGAGGCCTGAAGCACCGCCCGTGATGACGGCTGAAATGTTTGAGTTGAGTTCCATGGGAGTGTCTCCAATATCTAGGGTTGGAGGCGGTTTAAAAGGAAGTAAGCGAGCGGCCAATGTCTGACCCCACGGAAATCATCATAGAAAACGGCGACAGCATTCCGACACAGTTGCCAATTCCGACGGAGCGTCAGCAGCGGCGGACGCGCCGGAAGCTGCTCCCGAAGCTGCTCCGCGTCGCCGGACGAATTCCGTTCGCAGATGATCTGGCGGCCGCCTATTACTGCGCGCTCGACCCCAAAACACCGGCAAAAGTGAAGCTGGTCCTGTTCGCCGCGCTCGGCTATTTCGTGCTGCCGATCGATGCGATTCCGGATGTGTTGACCGGTCTCGGATTCACCGACGACGCGACGGTGCTGGCCACCGCACTCGGGATCGTTGGAGCGCATATTCGCGAGCCACATCGTGCCGCTGCCCGGCGCTTGTTAGGATTGCCTGAACGCCCTACAGCTTAGGGCATGATCTACATTCTCTACGCGTCTGCCGCCAGCGCCCTGTTATATGGCGTTTTTTTCTGCAATTCAGCACCTTCTGTCGCGCGTGTCGTTCTCAAGGTGGCGGCCACTGCCCTGCTCACGCTTTGGGCATACCAATCGGGGGCGCCCCTACTGATTGTCGCCGCGCTGTTCTTCAGCACGCTTGGTGACGGCTTCCTCGGTGCCAGCGAGGAGAAGTTTTTGCTGCCCGGCATGGCTGTCTTTTTCATCGCCCACGCCGCCTACATTCCGCTGTTCTGGGATCACGCTGCGGATGCGCGCAACCTGATCACCCTGGTAATTCAGATTGTCGTGACAGTCGGCGGCGCGCTGTTCCTGCGCTCGATGATGCCGTGGATCGAAAAAGGCATGCGTATCCCCGTCATGGCGTACACAATAATCATACTTGTGATGGCCAATGGCGCCTTGCGACTGGACCCTGCGCTGTGGCTGGCAACTGCTGGTGCCATTGCGTTTGCAGCCTCTGACACGATCCTGTCGCTGGAACTGTTCCGGCTAAAGCCGGACGCGCCAAGCCGTCCTTACACAGCCCGGGCTGTCTGGTTCCTGTATTATGGTGGGCAGGCGGCAATTGCCTGGTCGTTCGTTCACGCGCTGGCTTAGCCGATTGTCGAATCAAAGCTAGGTGAGACGGGCAGGATCTCCTTCACGCCACTGCCATCTTCGACCGTCGGATCGATCTCCATGATCGCCAGCGAGCGTTCAGCAGACCCGTCGTCGCGGAATCGGAACAAGCCGTTCACACCCAGGAATCCATCGCGGTTGATCAACTCATTGGTGACGAGCACGCCATCTTCCGACAGTGCCACGACGAGCGCGGCAGCGTCATAGGCAACCGCTGCAAGGGAGCTTGGCTGGGTGCCATACATGCGCTCGAAACTCTGATTGAAGTCTGCGATGTCGACCGCTGGCGCGGTTGGGAACCAGGCGCCGCGCAAACTCGGTTCGCGCCAGATCGCTTCATCGTTCCAGGCCCCGGTGCCGAGCATTTTCACCTGCCGCGTGTCGACGCCATGATAGGCCAGCAATGGCGCGATCCGGCGCAGACGATTGCCGCGCTCAGGCACCAGAACGGCGACGCGAGCACCACTGGCAACAGCCGATTCAATCGTCTTGGCGAAGAATTCTGCTTCAGCACTCGGATTCGCGGTGGACGCTGGATAGAAGCCCGAGGGCAGCATATAGCCACCATTTTCAATCACCGCGTCCTGCATTGCCGCTTCGATCCGAATGCCGAGGCTGCTTTGCGGCCCGAAGAACGCAAACTGGTCATACCCCCTCAGCGCCGCATATTCGATGATGGCTGAGACTTCTTCCTCTGGCGCAATCGAGGCCAACCAGGCACCATAGCTGGCGACAGAGCGGTCGTTCGAGAAGGCAATCACAGGTTTGCCGTCTTCTGGCTGTTCCGCGCCGATGCCGAAGAATCCGCCGCTGGCTTCTGGGGTCATTGCGTCGCGCACCAGCTGGACATTGGCCCCGAACAGCGGACCGAGAACGATATCGACGCCCTTGTCGGCGAGGTCTTCGGCGGCAGTCGTCGCCTGACTTTGCGAGCCGCCTGTATCCTTGGGCAACAGCACGATATTTTCATTGCCATAATCAAACAAAGCGAGCTCGATGCCGGCGAGCATGCCTTCCGCCTGCTGGCGCACGCGCGCGTTCGGATGGGTGAAGGGCAACAGGACGCCAGCGCGGATAATCTCGCGGCCTTCCATGTGCGGCGGCGTGTAAGGGCCGCTTGGCGTGTCGATCTCGCCCATATTCTCTTCACCGACTTCGCTGCCATTCGGATCGCTGTTTTCGCCGCCTGGCACCGGATCTACGCGCGGATTTCCGGTCGAAATCGGGCCCACCGGTCCCGGTGCCTGAGTGGCACATCCGGCCAGGACGAGGAACGTGGCAAAAAACAGGATTGGCAGGGGCCTGCGGACGCGCGATGTTGCCGGTGATGTCATCAAAAACTCTCTCTTCCTCTGCGCCTGAAGGCGGCGACGCGAGTCGCGTCTCAGGCGAGCCTAAATCCGGGACCGCCACGGCGCAACCGCTTGAGTCCGGTCTTTACATCGTCGCGACTCCGATCGGAAATCTGCGCGATATCACCCTGCGCGCGATCGATACGCTGCAGGCTGCGGATGAAGTCCTCGCCGAAGACACACGCGTGGCCAGGCGGTTGTTAGATGCGCATGGCATCCGCGCCAAACTCAGCCCCTACCATGACCATAATGGGGCAAAACGGCGTCCCGAGATTCTCGACAAGCTGGCAGACGGTGCCGTGATTGCTTTGATCAGCGATGCCGGGACGCCGCTGGTCTCGGATCCGGGCTGGAAACTGTCACGCGCCGCGCTGGATGCCGGCCACCGCGTGTTCCCCGTGCCTGGCGCCTCTGCATTGCTCGCCGGCCTGGTCGCCAGTGGTTTGCCCAGCGATCGGTTCATGTTCTGCGGGTTCCTGCCGCCAAAAACGGCAGCTCGCCAGAAGGCTTTGGCCGATCTGGCGGAGGTGCCTGGCACCCTGGTGTTTTATGAATCCGGCCCGCGGCTGGCGGATTGCCTGACCGATCTGGCCGCCCGTCTTGGCGCCGACCGCGACGGCGCGGTCAGTCGGGAACTAACCAAGATATTTGAGGAAACCCGGCGCGGCACGTTGCGGGAACTGGCCAACTGGTATGCCGAGAGCGGCCCTCCAAAAGGAGAAATCGTGCTCCTGGTCGGGCCGCCGCTCAAGCAGGAAATCACCGAAGCGGCCGTGGATGAAGCCCTCAGACAGGCCTTGCAGTCGCAATCGGTCAAACAAGCCGCTGCCGAAATCGCGGCGCAGCTCGGACTACCAAAACGGGACGTATATCAGCGCGCACTTGCCCTGAAAGATGGCTAGGGCGGCGCGCAGGCGAGCCGAGCGGCGTGGCAGGCGGGCAGAAGCTCATGCTGCCATATGGCTGCGCCTGAAAGGGTATGCGGTGCTGGCGCGACGGGTGAAACTTCCAGTTGGCGAGATTGATCTGATCGCGCGCCGTGGCCGGACGCTCGCATTCGTCGAAGTGAAGCATCGCCGCACGCGGACTGCGGCGCAAATCGCAGTGCCGGACGGGGCCTGGCGCCGCATTTCGCGGGCGGCCGAAAGCTGGGCCAGCCAGCAACACGGCGCGGATGCCCTCGATTGGCGCTATGACCTGATCGCGATCACGCCCAGGCATCTGCCAAAACATTACAAGGACTATTGGCGACCTTGATTGATGCCGCATTATCGCCCAATCCCTGTACTACATCGCGCCTGCCGCAAAATACTGTGAGGAACCCGCCCCATGTCCCGTCTTGTTGCCAGTCTCAGCCTGATTGCCGTGCTTCCAATCGTGAGCGGTTGCGCGACAGCCATTGTCGGTGCCGCGGGCGCAACCGCGGTCACGGCGACGCAGGAACGCTCGTTTGGCGAGGCACTGGATGACGCCGCTGTTTCGAACGAAGTCAAATCAAAACTGGTCGCTCATGGCGGCATGAACGAAGTCGACGTTGAGGTCGCGGCGGGTGTGGTTCTGCTCTCTGGACGAGTCTGGACACCAGAGCTGCGGGTCAAGGCCGAAAGCCTGGCCTGGTCGGTGCGCCGCGCACATGACGTCGCCAATGAAATTCGCGTCGAAGCGCCGGGTGGGTTCTTCGCCAACGCATCTGATGAACTGATCTCGACGCGCGTTCGGGCCCGTTTGCTTGGCTCGTCGACGGTCCAGGCCAACAATTTCAATGTCGAGACCTATGGCGGCACGGTCTATCTACTCGGCATCGCGCGCTCGGCAGCAGAACTCGAGAAAGCAGCCGAAGAAGCGAGCCTGGTCGGCGGGGTCAATCAAGTTGTATCTTATGTTCGACTGCGCAACGATCGCGGCGAAGTCGTGCCGTACACCCCGTCTGAGCCGGCAGATTTTGACTCGGGTGAATTGCTCGGTGGCCCGGGCAGCTAAACACGCAGCAAAACGAAACGCGTACAATCGCTTTGCATTCTTGGCGAGCGTCCTCATATAGGCGTCTGCTAGAATGAGGAGCCGCCATGAGTCTGCGCGTCGCGATCCAAACCGATCCACTGGAAACCGCCAATGTGGACTCCAACACCACATTCGCTCTGGCCGAAGCGGCCCAGAAGATCGGCGCAGAGCTGTTCGAGTATCAGCCGGAAAACCTGACTTACGGCGAAAACCGGATCACAGCCTATGCGCGACCGATGACCGTACAACGCGTGCAAGGCCAGCCGGCGACATTCAAGGACCGACTCACGCTGGACCTGCGCGAAGATGTCGATGTCGTCCTGATGCGTCAGGATCCGCCATTCGACATGGCCTACATCACTGCTTGTCATATCCTCGAATTGCTGAAGCCGGACACGCTGGTGCTGAATGATCCGGAACATGTTCGCTCGGGCCCCGAAAAACTGTACCCGCTGCTGGTCCCGGAATTCATGCCACCGACTTTGATCTCGCGAGACAAAGCAGCGATCGCGGAGTTTCGCGAGACGCACCAGGACGTGATCATCAAGCCTCTATACGGCTTTGGCGGCGGCGACGTGTTTCGCGTCAAACCGGAGGACAGCAATTTCGGGCCGCTGGTCGACCTGTTCCTCGGGCGCACGCGCGAGCCGCTGATCGCGCAGGCATTCCTTCCTGCCGTTTCCGAAGGTGATAAACGAATCATTTTGATCGACGGAGAGGTTGTTGGCGGCTTCAACCGGGTACCATTGAAAGGTCACGCCAGGTCAAACCTCGCCGTCGGCGGAACCGCCGAGCCGAGCGATTTGAGCGATGCCGATCTCGCCATCTGCGCCGCGATAGGCCCGGAACTAAAGGCGCGTGGACAAGTTCTGGTCGGCATCGACGTGATTGGCGGACGCCTGACAGAGGTCAACAATACGTCACCAACGGGCGTGCAACAGGTTCGTGACTTTACAGGACGCGATCCAGCGGCAATGTTTTGGAACGTTGTGCAAGACAAGCTTGCCAATTCCTAGCCCGACCGCCAAAAATGGAGCCTATGAATATGAAAGCTCTTTCGATCGCATCTTTATTCGCCCTCGCTGTCGCCGGAACGGCGTGTTCACAGGCCAGCGAGCCAGAAACCGAAAAGACCGAAGCTGAGACACCACCCGCGGAAACCGCGGAAGTGGACACCAGCGAGTTCAATCTCGGCCTGCCTACGGATCTCAACTCGACCAGTACGACCACATCCAATGATGGCTTCAATCTGTCATTGCCCAATACGTCGACAACGAGTTCCGACGAATTCAATCTTGGAACGGAATTGTCCACTGCTGATGCACTTGCCGATATTCCGGAAATAAGTGCCGGCGTCGGCGAAGAACAAACCGAAGAAGAATCCGAAGAAGACCCGGATGACGAACCGGTTATTCGGCTCGATTAAAGTATAAAAGCGTTCTTTATTTGTTCCTTTACTTCTGCTATGAACGGCAGGAGGCAAGGAACACTGCATGGTTTCGCGGATTACAACATTTGCATTTGAAGGTATTCAGGCTCAGGCCATAAATGTGCAAGTGCACATGGCCGGTGGCAATCAACCTGCCTTCACCATCGTCGGGTTACCTGACAAAGCGGTGGCCGAAAGCCGCGAGCGGGTGCGCGCGGCCTTCAGCGCGATTGGGCTGGCGTTGCCTCCAAAGCGGATCACGGTCAACCTTGCACCCGCCGACCTGCCAAAGGAAGGCAGCCATTTCGACCTTCCGATCGCACTCGGCGTCCTCGCTGTGATGGGTGTTCTGCCTGAGGATGCGCTCGATGGGCATGCGGCGATCGGGGAGCTGTCGCTGGACGGAGAACTGGGCGCAACCATTGGAGTGCTCCCGGCAGCGATGCAGGCGCTGGACATGGACCTGCGCTTGATCTGCCCGGCGATTTGCGGTCCGGAAGCGGCCTGGGCCGGCGACGGAAACCTCGCCGCCCCGAACCTGATCAGCTTGATCAATCATTTCGCCGGACGCTGCCAACTCTCATGCCCGCCACGTGGGGAACTCGCCCCGGCGCCGGCGGCGCTGGACCTGCGGGATGTCAAAGGTCAGGAAGGCGCCAAGCGGGTGCTGGAGATCGCCGCAGCCGGTGGTCACAACCTTTTGTTTTGTGGTCCACCAGGCTCGGGAAAGTCGATGCTCGCCAAGCGATTGTCGGGAATTTTACCACATCTCGGCGCCGATGAGTTGCTCGAAGTCTCCCAAATTCAGTCTGTCGCGGGCCTGCTCGAACGCGGGCAACTCTCGCGCACCCGGCCGTTTCGCGCGCCGCATCATTCCGCGTCCATGGCGGCGCTCGTCGGCGGCGGCATGCGCGCCCGCCCCGGTGAAATTTCGCTCGCGCACCATGGGGTTCTGTTTCTTGATGAGTTGCCAGAGTTTTCGGCCCAGGTGCTCGACAGTTTGCGACAACCGCTAGAGGACGGCGATGTCACCATTTCGCGCGCCAATCGGCACGTGAAGTATCCGGCGCGGTTCCAGCTGATCGCTGCGATGAATCCTTGTCGATGCGGCGGCGGGGCGGGCGACGGTTATTGCCGCAAGGGACCGCGCTGTGCGCAGCAGTATCAGGCGCGGCTCTCGGGCCCGTTCATCGATCGCATCGACTTGTTCTATGACACACCGGCAGTCACCGCGATGGACCTGTCGCTGCCGCCACCAACAGAAGGCACGGCGGAGATCAGCCAGCGCGTCGCGGCGGCACGGCAGCAACAGTCACGCCGGTTTTCTGCCCGCAAGAGCCGGGAACGACGGGCGCTGAATGCGGATGCCGCAGCCAAGGAACTTGAGGCATTTGCAATCCCTGACGAAGCAGGACGAGCGCTCCTCACAGAAGCGGCGACACGATTCAGCCTCTCGGCACGCGCCTATCACCGCGTGCTCAAGGTCGCGCGCACGATTGCCGATCTGGATCACGCGGACACCGTTCGCCGCGCCCATGTCGCCGAAGCATTGTCCTATCGCCGCAGACCGACCGGTTCGGAGGCACCGCTGCGGCACGGCTCGCTGGCGCAATAACCCCCTGCCCATTAAGCAAATCCTCAAAGCCTTGTGCCATAAGTGGCCGGATGAGCGAGACAGATTCAAAACTCAGCCCGGAGCAATCATTCCTGGCCACGGCGAGCCACGAAATTCGCACCCCGCTGAATGGCATTCTCGGCACTGTTTCCCTGTTGCTGGAAACTGACCTGAGTCCGGCCCAGCGCGAATATGCCGACGCGATCCAGAATTCCGGCGAACGCTTGCTCGACCTGTTGAACAACGTGCTCGACTTTGCCCGTCTCGATACCGGTGAGATCGAGCTCTCGAACGAGGTGTTTCGTCCGACCGCGCTCGCCCGCGAAGTGATTGAACTCCTGTCACCACGTGCGCACGCCCGCAGTCTCGATATTGCGTTGCGCTGCCGCGCAGATCGCGCGCTCACCCTGCGCGGCGATGCCGGCAAAACCCGCCAAATCCTGTTCAACCTAATCGGCAACGCCCTGAAATTCACCGAAACAGGCTCGATCCTGGTCGATCTCAGCTATGAGCAAGGCCGTCTCGTGCTTGATGTTTACGATACCGGCCCCGGAATCTCCCCGGCCGACCAGGTCTCCCTGTTCAAGGCGTTTCAGCAGGTGAACCACACCGATACCCAGAAAGACGGTGGTGTCGGCCTCGGCCTCGCGATTGTGCGGCGCATTTGCAATGCAATGGGCGGCGGAGTTTCGGTATTCAGCACGCTGGGGATTGGCACTCGTTTTCGCGCGACGCTGCCCTTCGAACACGTAAAACCGGATCCTTATCAAGCCGCCAATGACGCGATCGAAGGCCGGGTCATCCTGGTCGGTCTGCCGGCCGCAACCACGCTGTCGGCCTCTGCCAGCCTGATCGCCGCAGGCGCTCAGGTACTCAATATCCTGCCGCCAAGCGCGGCCCTCAAAACCAATGCAAATCTGATCCTCGCTAGTGCGGACTTACCGGAAGACTCATTGCGCGCGCTGTGCAATGCCGCGCCTGTCCTAATTGTCCTGCGCCCGGAAGATCGGGCCGAGATGCCGCGATTCCGCACGCTTGGCGCAGCCGGCTGGATGGTGCGTCCGGTGCGCGCGCAGTCCCTGATCGAACGCGCCGGCCTGGCCATATCCGGCGCAGACGCCAAGGAAAGCGAAGCGCCGCAGAAAGGTCACGGCCATGTTCTCATTGCCGACGACAACCCCATCAATGCGCTGATCGC
Source organism: Henriciella sp. (assembly GCA_965228095.1). GTDB lineage: Bacteria > Pseudomonadota > Alphaproteobacteria > Caulobacterales > Hyphomonadaceae > Henriciella. The sequence continues at coordinate 873,416 of OZ245793.1, forward strand.
CAGGCGCGCCATGGAATCGTCAGGATTCACCGCCACGGTTGCAACAACTGGACGCGAAGCCCTCGACGCCGTCGACCAAATCAGTCCAGACTTGATTTTGATGGATCTCAGAATGCCGATCATGGACGGATTTGAAGCCACCAGGCAATTGCGCGCCGCCGGACACACGGTGCCGGTGATCGCCGTGTCGGCCGAAATTAACCCGGAGATTGAACGCCGCGCGCGTGAGGCTGGAGCTGATGGTGTCGCCGCCAAACCCCTCGACGCTGAAGCGCTCCGACAGCTCGCCCTGAAATGGACCGGCCTGCAGAGCAAAGCGGCAGGCGCGGCGTGAGCGAGGCGATCGCCCCTCCGCAGGAGACATGGCGCGAGACGCTCGCCCGATTTACCGAACCCAAGATGGCCATGATGCTGGTCCTCGGCTTCACGGCGGGGCTGCCATTTCTGCTCTATTTCAGCACGCTCGGCGTTTGGCTTGAACGCTCAGAAACCAGCGTTGCGTTGATCGGATTCTTCTCCTGGTTCGGACTCTCTTATTCCCTGAAAATGTTCTGGGCGCCCATCCTGGACAAGGTGAAACCGGCTGGTTTTACCGCGATTTTTGGGTTGCGTCGGGCCTGGATCCTGGTGGCGCAGCTTTGCGTCGCGATGGCGCTGATCGGCATCGGCATCTCTGATCCGACGCAGAATCTTGCTGCGACTGCGTTATTCTCGGGGCTCCTCGCGTTCAGCTCCGCCACGCAGGATATCGGCATTGATGCCTGGCGGATTGAAGCAGCTGATGATGATGATCAGCAAGCGCCCCTCGCCGCCGCCTATCAATACGGATATCGCGTCGGCATGATCATGTCCGGCGGCGTCGCATTGTTCATTGCCGGGGTTGCGAACTTCAACATTGCCTATGTCGCGATGGCGCTGATCATGACCACAGCGGCGCTGGTCTTTTCTGTCTGGGATCGCAAATTTGGCGTATCGGCCGCCGCGACCGCGGGCGTGACCCTGCTTTCCGTGGGCCTATTCACCGCATCTGACGCGCTGCGCGCCTTGTTTGGCGATGGCAGCGCAGGCGACACGATTTTCCTCAGCCTGAAATGGCTGTTCCAGGCGATCAGTGCCGTCGGCGCGATAACCTTCGTGTATTTCATGGCGCGAGCCCTGATCGATCGTCCTGAGGGCCAGGATTTTTCCATTTCCGGGATCTTCAAAGGCCTGATTTTCACAGTGTCCGTATTTGCCGGACTGATCGTCCTGGCCGTGCTTGTCGGACTGTCGATTCCGGCCCTGTTCTCGGCACTTGGCATTGAGGTGACCCGTGGTCAGATCGCCTTCTGGGCCGCGGTCGTTGCATTCTCGCCGCTGGTCGCGTGCGCGATCGTCATTCCATGGGTGCGCCGCCAGCCCGCCTCAAGTCCGATCCTCAAACATCCGGCCTATGGCGCGTTCACCGACTTCTTCTGGCGCCATGGCTGGATTGCTTTGCTGATCTTGTGCATGGTCTCTTTCTATCGGCTCAGCGACATCGTCATGGGCGTCATGGCCAAGCCGGCTTATAGCGCGATGGGATATGAACCAGCCCAGATCGGGCTTGCCAGCGGCGTTTACGGAATCTGGGTTGCCTTTGTAGGTGTGGCCGCCGCTGGTCTGTCGGCGCTGCGGCTCGGTCTGAAAACCTCACTGATCATCGGCGCGATCATTTCTGTCCTGGGGAATCTCAGTTTTGCCTGGCTGGTCAATCAATCCTCGGACTCGCTGACGCCGATCCTGTTGGCCATCACCGCAGACAATATCGCCGGCGGTTATGCTGGCACGATCTTCATTGCTTACATGTCAACGCTGGTGAACCGGTCATTCGCCGGAACACAATACGCGATCTTCAGCTCCATCTGGAGCCTCGGACCCAAGCTGATCGCCGGCACGTCCGGCATCATTGTCAGCTATTTCAGCGGTGTTGAACACGACGCGACGATTGCGGGTTACTCGAAATTCTTCGTGGCGGCCGCGATGCTCGGTATTCCAGCCATTGCTTTGTCATTCTTCGCCAACAGCATGAAACCCGATCGCGCGCCACCAGAGCCCTGAGGGTCGCTCAGACGTCGGCCTAGTCCCCGACCTGATCGATATCGAACGCTGCCACGGTGGCGAGATTGACGAGATCGTTGACGGTCGCGCCCAATGACGCGATCTGCACCGGCTTCGACATGCCCAGCAGCACCGGACCGATGATCGTCGCGCGCGACATGCCTTCCAGCAGCTTGGTCGAGATCGAGGCCGAGTGAATCGCCGGCATGACCAGGACATTCGCTTCTTCAGACAAGCGCGAGAACGGATACAGCACCTTGTGCATCGGGTTCAGGGCAACGTCGGCGGCGATGTCGCCTTCATATTCGAAGTCGCAGTCACCACACGCATCCATCAGCGCCACCGCGTCACGGACCTTTTCGGCCCGTTCGCCCATCGGGTTGCCGAACGTCGAATAAGACAGGAAGGCAACGCGCGGCACAAATCCGAGCCGTTTCACCGCCTTGGCGGCTTCTTTCGCAATCCCGGCCAGCTTCTCACCATCGGGCAGCTCGTTGACGCTGGTATCGGCAATAAAAATCGTCTTACCCCGATTAATCACCATCGACATCCCGATGACATCCGCGTCCGGAAGCGGATCTAGCGACAAGCGAACATCGGTCAGGCAGACATCATAGTTTCGGGTAACCCCCGTAACCATGCCATCTGCATCGCCATTGGCCAGCATGCAACACCCGAACACGTTGCGATCCTGATTGACCAGGCGCTGCGCGTCGCGCTTCAGGTAGCCACGCCTTTGCAGGCGGGCGTACAGGTAGTCGGTATAATCTGCATTACGGTCCGACAATCGCGCATTGACGATTTCGAGCGCTCCTTCCGGCACGCCCATTTGTTTCATTGTCCGCTCAACCTGGGCTTGGCGACCGATCAGGATCGGGTGGCCCAGGCCCTGCTGCTTGAAGGTCCATGCGGCACGCACGACCTGCGGCTCTTCGCCTTCGGCGAATACGATGCGTTTCTGATCGCGCCGGACCGCAGACTGGACGCCTTGCAGGAAGGACGCGGTGGGATCGAGACGTCGCGCCAGCGAGTGACGATATTCTTCCATGTCCTCGATCGGCTTGCGCGCCACTCCAGTATCTATGGCGGCCTGCGCTACGAAAGGCGGAATGAAGCTGATCAGCCGCGGATCAAACGGGGTCGGGATGATATAGTCCTTGCCGAATTGCGGACGCGCCCCATGATAAGCCGCGGCGACCTCATCCGGCACGTCTTCGCGGGCGAGCTCAGCCAGCGCGCGCGCAGCAGCGACTTTCATTTCCTCATTGATCGAACGCGCTCGAACATCCAGTGCGCCTCGGAAAATGTAAGGGAAGCCAAGCACGTTGTTGACCTGGTTTGGATAATCCGAGCGGCCGGTGGCGATGATCGCATCGCCACGGACCGCCTTGATTTCTTCTGGCGTGATCTCCGGATCCGGGTTCGCCATCGCAAAGATGATCGGGTTCTTTGCCATGGACTTGACCATGTCCTGCGTCACTGCCCCTTTGACCGACAGTCCGAGGAAACAGTCAGCGCCTTCCATGGCTTCGGCCAGGGTGCGCTTCTTGGTCTTCACCGTGAACGCAGACTTGAACTGGTCCATTTTCTCCGTGCGACCCTCAAACAGGATGCCGGCACTGTCTGCCATCAAAATATTTTCAGCCTTCACACCAAGATGGCGAATGAGGCCAGCAACCGACAACCCAGCGGCACCGGCGCCGGAGACGGCAACGGTTAGGTCTTCCAGCTTGCGCCCTGTGATGGCGCAAGCATTGATGATCCCGGCAGCGGCGATAATCGCTGTCCCGTGCTGGTCATCGTGGAACACCGGGATATCAAGTTCATCGCGCAAGCGCTGCTCGATAATGAAGGCCTCCGGGGACGCGATGTCTTCCAGATTGATGCCGCCCCAGGTCGCACCGATATTGCGCACGACCGTGCAAAATTCATCAATGTCCTTGGTCTCAACCTCGACATCGAAACTATCAATGTCCGCAAAGCGCTTGAATAAAACGGACTTGCCTTCCATGACCGGCTTCGACGCCATCGCGCCAAGATCGCCGAGGCCGAGAATGGCGGTGCCGTTTGAGATTACGGCAACCATGTTGCCTTTAGACGTATAGTCATAAGCGAGGTCAGCATCCTTGCCGATTGCCTCCACGGGAACTGCGACACCAGGACTATAAGCCAGCGACAGATCGCGCTGCGTCTGCATGGGCTTGGTCGGCATCATCGAGATTTTGCCGGGCGTGGGTTTGGCGTGGAAATCCAGCGCTTCTTTGTCGGTGAAGCTCGGACGCTTGTTGGTCATGACGGTTTCGCCTTTCAAGGCTCGCACAAAATTTGTGCAGCCTCATAAGCATGTCCGCAAGGGGGGACAACCCGTTCGCATTGCTTTATTCGAGTCGGCTGATGAAGGATTCGCAATACTGTGCCCGACACCGCCGCGCCTGTTAAAAAACCCAAAGCGCCGACTCCGTTCATGGCGCAATACCTTGCGATCAAGGAAAAGCACGCCGATGCCCTGCTCTTCTTCCGCATGGGCGACTTCTATGAACTGTTCTTCGAAGACGCTGTCCGCGCCGCCGAAATCCTCGACATCACTTTAACGTCAAGGGGCGAGCATGACGGCCATCCCATTCCGATGGCGGGGGTGCCTTATCATGCTGCCGAAGGATATCTTGCTCGCTTGATCAAGTCGGGTGAGCGCGTCGCTGTCTGCGAACAAACCGAAAGCCCGGCTGAGGCGAAGAAGCGCGGCTCCAAGGCCATCGTCAATCGCGAGATCGTCCGCATCGTCACACCAGGAACGATCACAGAAGACAACCTGTTGCCACCGCGACAAGGACAGGCCTTGGTCGCCGTGGCATTTGCGTCAGGCGGCGCTGAAGCAGCGCTGGCTGCCTGCGATGTCTCAACAGGACACTTTGAAGTGCGCGCCTTCGCGCCCGAGACCCTGGCCGAAACGTTGGGGGCGCTGCCGATTACAGAATTGTTGATCACCGAAGCGGACGCCGACAAACCCTTGGTGCGCACGACACAGGAGGCCTTGCGCCTGCCGCAAACCTTGCGCCCAAACAGAGCGTCGAGCTCGAAGACCGGAGAACGTTTGCTGAAAGACGCGTTCAAGATCGCAGCGCTGGATTCATTCGGCGTGTTCACCAAAGCCGAATTGTCGGCGTGCGGACTGTTGCTCGACTATTTGTCCGTGACTCAGGCAGGCGACGACATTCGTCTCGATCCACCACGTCGCAGCGTGCAAACCGCTGGGCTCTCGATCGACCCGGCGACGCGGGCCAGCTTGGAAATCGACGTTGCGCTTGACGGATCTCGCCGCGGCACACTGCTCGCGACCGTCGATCGCACCCTGACCGCGCCCGGTGCCCGGCTGCTCGCCGCGCGCATCGCACGCCCTGAAACAGACAGCGCCACGATTACGGCACGCCATGATGCGATCGAGTATTTCCTCGCCAACGATCATTTGCGCGCCGCGGTGCGCGATGCATTGAAGTCCGCGCCTGACCTGGAACGCGCTCGATCACGGATTCGCCTCGGTCGGGGCGGCCCACGCGACCTGGCCGCTATCAGCTTGGCGCTGCGCGCGGGCGAGCAGGCCGTCGCCGAAGTCGCGCGCATCTCAACCCATCCACCCGAATTGCTCGAAGCGGCGTTATCGGCGCTGACGCTAAGTAACGCCCCGGATCTTGCAAGACTGGTCTCTGACCTCGCGAAGGCACTCGCCGACGATCTGCCCACTTTGGCGCGAGACGGTGGCTTCATTGCTATGGGCTGGGATCACGCGCTCGATGAAGCGCGAGCGTTGAAGTCAGACAGCCGGCAGATCATCGCCGGACTTCAGACCCGATATGCCGAACAGACTGGAATTTCGGGGCTCAAGATCAAATTCAACAATGTGCTCGGCTATTTTATCGATGTTTCAGCGCGCCACGCCGATCCGATGATGCAGCCGCCACTCGCTGAGACCTTCATTCATCGGCAGACGCTGGCGTCGAATGTCCGCTTCTCGACCACGGAATTATCGGAACTGGCTGGCAAGATCTCTCGGGCCGACGACATCGCCAAGGGCCGTGAGCTGGCCATCTTCGACGCGCTCTGCGGGCATGTGGAAGCACTGTCTGAACCACTCAGCGCGGCGGCCCATGCCCTGGCCGAACTGGATACGGCAACCGCCAATGCCGAATGGGCCAGCGAAATTGACGGGGTGCGCCCTGGGTTTTCACCATCACCGGTTTTCGAAGCCGAGGGCCTGCGTCATCCGGTGGTCGAAGCGGCGCTGCGAAAACAGGGCGATGGTTTTACCGCCAATGATCTGGTGCTGGATGCGAGCGGAGAGACGGCCCCGCGCCTTGGGCTCGTCACAGGGCCAAACATGGCTGGTAAATCGACCTATCTTCGCCAGGCGTGCCTGGCTGTGATCCTGGCGCAGGCCGGGCTCTATGTTCCGGCGCGCAAATTGACCCTGGGAATTGCCGACCGCGTCTTCTCGCGCGTCGGGGCGAGCGACGACCTTTCACGTGGGCGCTCGACCTTCATGGTCGAGATGGTCGAGACCGCCGCCATTCTTACCCAGGCCACGCCGCGGTCCTTTGTTATTCTCGATGAAGTCGGACGCGGCACGTCGACCTATGACGGTCTCGCCATTGCCTGGGCCGCGGTCGAGCACTTGCACAACAGCAACAAGTGCCGCGCCCTGTTCGCGACCCACTATCATGAACTGACCAGCCTGGCTGAAGATCTGTCGGCGGCGACCAACCTGTCGCTGCGAGCCAAGGAATGGAAGGACGACCTTGTCTTCCTGCACGATGTCCAGACAGGCCCCGCCGACCGCTCTTATGGCGTACAGGTTGCCCGCCTCGCGGGATTGCCAGCGCGCGCGGTCAAGCGGGCTGAACAGGTTCTGAAAAAGCTGGAAGCAGCGCCCGATGCGATGGAAACACTTCCTCTGTTCGCGGCCGCCGCAGAGATCGATGACGACCCGGAACCCTTCGCCGCAAACCACCCGGCCCTGACCTTGCTGGATGTGGTCGATCCAGACAGCCTGACCCCGCGCGAGGCACTCGACCTGATCTACAAGCTCAAGAACTGCACCTGATCGCGCCTATCGACGCTGGTCGTAATATATTCTACAGACTCCGCCAGACATGCGCCGCGAGAGACGGCGCAAACTGGGCAAGATAAGGATATATGGCAGTCATGGCCTATGAGACGCTTTTGACGGAAGTGGATGGCGCTGTTGCCGTCATCACTCTGAACCGTCCCGATGCACTCAACGCATTCAACAACCAATTGATGGACGAATTGACCGCGGCGCTCGACCGTTTCGACGACGATCGTGACATCGGCTGCATCGTGATCACGGGTTCTAAGAAGGCGTTTGCGGCTGGAGCGGATATCAAGGAAATGCGCGACCAGTCTTATATGGATGCCTATTATAGTGACTTCATCACGCGCAACTGGGAGCGCGCTGCCCGCATGCGCAAACCCTTGATCGCGGCGGTGAATGGCTATGCGCTGGGCGGCGGCTGCGAGCTCGCCATGATGTGCGACTTCATCCTGGCCGGCGAAAAGGCCAAGTTCGGCCAGCCGGAAATCACCATTGGCGTCTCGCCGGGCGCTGGCGGCACACAGCGGCTGACTCGTTTCGCCGGCAAGTCCAAGGCGATGGAAATGTGCCTGACCGGCCGAATGATGGACGCAGAAGAGGCCGAGCGCTGCGGGCTCGTTTCCCGGATTGTCCCGGTTGACGATCTGGTCGACGAAGCCAAGGCCGTTGCCAAGAAGATTGCAGCGATGCCGCGCGCCGCGGCGATGTTGACCAAAGAGATGGTCAATGCGGCTTACGAAACCCCGCTCAGCCAGGGCGTGATGTTCGAACGTCGACTGTTCCATTCCCTGTTTGCAACGGAAGACCAGAAAGAAGGCATGGAAGCCTTCGTCGACAAGCGTCAGGCGCATTTCAAAAACCAGTGATCCTGGTTTCATCCTCGTTGCCCGAAAGAGTCAGAAGAATCTTCACTTCCTCTGGTTCCCAGCGGTTGACGCCCGATGGTGCATTATGTAGTTACCGCCTCTTCGCCAGATAGGGCGACCAAAGGAGTTTTTGATGGCGAACACGAAATCAGCCAAAAAGATGGTGCGCAAGATCGCAACGCGCACCGCAGTGAACAAGAACCGCCGCTCGCGCATGCGTACTTACGTTCGCAAAGTTGAAGAAGCGATCGAGGCCGGTGACAAGAAAGCTGCAGCTGAAGCCCTGAAAGCCGCGCAACCTGAAATCATGCGTGCTGCCGGTAAAGGCGTCATTCACAAGAACACGTCTGCGCGCAAGGTTTCACGCCTTTCGGCCCGCGTCAAAGCGATGGCTTAAGCGACAGAAACACAGTTTCTGAACTGACCAAAATGCATAGCCCGCAGGCCTCGCCATGCGGGCTTTTCTCGTTCCAGAAATGCGATATTATTGCTCTGTCTCAAACTAAAATTATCCACAGAGATAGGTCGTTTTGCCCATTGACAGAACAAAGGCTGAAAACCCCGTCACCATTACACACTCAAACCTGTCAAGTGCATCTTTTTTTCTTTTTTTTGCGTGATTCTTCAAGGGCTTTGAGCGAGTCAACCGGGAGTTTACGCAAGAGTGTAAAGTTCTTTCAGTTGCCACGAAAATCTGTCTCTGATTTACTAAGTTCATCGACGGAATGTCCTCTGTGTACAGCGTATTTTGTGACAAACCTTCTGAGGTTTGAACAGAGGTCGTGTGTCTTTTCCGATCGGTCGCCAAGATGAACAAAAAAATGGATAAGAAAGGAACATCTTATGGGGCTGACGTATGGAGTCGGGGAGCAGAAGCCCACGGCTGGAACGAACGTTGGAGGGGACCAATTCGGGGCAAAAGCGCTCTGGTCGAAATCGCTCGACGCGATGCAGACCAAGACCGCGACTGGCAACTCTCAGCAATGGTTGAACGACCTGAGATTTGTTGCGGAAGTGAACAATGCGATCGTTGTCGCGGCTCCGGATCAACTGACTCTGGACAGAGTCATTGCGGGCTTTGAGCGCCCGCTGCAACAGGCTTGGCAAAAGATCGACCCGAAACATCGAAAGCTCAAATTCGAATTGTGGAATCGCATTCCGGCCGACGTTCGGGACGTGGTTGGCGATCCGTGGCTGAATGAACGCCATGACGACAGTGTTTCGGAGGCGCAGTCCGACGAGGATCACGAGGACATAGGTCACGCCATGACTTTCTCGACCCTCGTCACCGGGCCCTCCAATGCGCGCGCCGTCGGCCTCGGCAAACGCGTCGCCAAGGGAGCGCCGATCCCGGCCGGCGTGATCGTCATCTATGGCGAGCCAGGCACCGGCAAGACCCACATTCTGAAAGCCGTCGAAGCAGAAACGGCGCGGACCAAAGACTCGCGCCGTCTGGCATATATCTCGGCCGAGGAGTTTATGACCCGGTTCGTAACGGATGCCCGTGCCGGCGACACATCTGCACTGCAAGCCTACGTCAAACAGAATGACCTGCTGATGATTGACGATTTGCACTGGATCGCAGGCAAGGCAAAAACCGACAAGGCGTTTTTCGGTGCCCTTCGCGCCGTCACGTCTATGGGCGGTCACGTCATCATTACTGCGGATGCCGCACCAGGTGACATGGTCGGCCTGTCGAAAGAGCTCGCTGGCGAAATCAAGGGTGCAGCCTCGGTTGAAGTCGGCATGCCAGATGATGAGATGCGCAAAGCCATCGTCCGCCGCCATGTCGATCTTATCGCCAAAGACACGCCAAACTTCATCCTCACCGACGCTATGGTGGATCGCATCGTCGCGACGGTTCGCGGCGCCGGCCGAGAACTCTGCGGCGTCCTGTGGAGCCTGCAGCTCGAGACTGGATACGGCGAACTCGCCCCGACGCCGGAAATGCTGGAAACGGTCATTCGCCGCATCGCCGGCGAACCGCGCACACCGACTCTGGATGAGATCAAACGGACATGTATGGACGTTTACCGGATCTCAAAAGCCGACATTGAAAGCGCCAGCAAGGTCAGAACCATCTGTCATCCACGGCAAGTGGCGATGTACCTGTCACGCGTAATGACGGACAAGTCGTTCCCGCAGATTGCGACCGCGTACAAAAAGAAGGATCACACCACAGTCCTGCACGCCTATCGCAAGATCAAAGGCGCTCTGGACAAGGGTGATCGCGATATGAGCGACGAAATCGAGCGGGTAAAGAACGCCGTATTTGATCGCCTGGCCGGGCACGAATAGGCCCGATCCACAGGCAAGCCCCGCGCAGGACTTGCTTTTCACTGTGAATTCGTGATTTTAGCGGCCCGCTCCCAATCGGAGCGGGCTGATTCGTCCAAGAATGCGATGATCGGAAGCGGGTAAGACCGGAAGACCGGCGAAGGAATTAAAGATGAAACTGACGATCGAACGTGGCGCATTGTTGAACGCCCTCGGACATGTCCAGAATGTCGTAGAACGTCGCAACACCATCCCGATCCTGTCCAATATCCTGGTCGAGGCCACGGGCAATGAAGTGCGCTTCACTGCCACTGATCTGGACATTGAAGCCGTCGATCACGCGGACGCGAAGATCTCCAGCGAAGGCGCCGTCACCGCGCCGGCCGGAACCCTGTTTGACGTCGTCCGAAAGCTCCCGACTGGCGCAGATGTTGCGCTTGAATATGACACAGACAGTCGGCAATTGGTGATCAGCTCGGGACGGTCGGAATTCAAGCTTCCAACCCTGCCCGCTGGCGATTTCCAGACCATGGTTGCTGATGAGGACGCCACCGAGTTCGAACTGGAAGCGGCCGACCTTCGTCGCCTGATCGACAAGACCCGCTTTGCGATCTCGACCGAAGAAACGCGCTACTATCTGAACGGCGTCTATCTGCACACCGCAGAAACCGACGCTGGCAACAAACTGCGCACCGTGGCCACAGACGGACACCGTCTGGCGCTATCGGAGATCGACGCCCCGAAAGGTGCGGAAACGCTCGAAGGCGTGATCGTTCCACGCAAGGCGGTCGGCGAAGCTCGGCGCCTGATCGACAATGAAGATGGCGATGTGTCTGTCTCCGTGTCCGACACAAAAGTCGTGTTCAAAGCTGGCCGGGCGCAGCTGACATCCAAGCTGATCGACGGCTCGTTCCCGGACTATGCCCGCGTCATCCCGAAGGGAAATGAGAAGGCGATGATCATCGACAACAAACTGTTCGAGGCAGCAGTCGACCGCGTTGCAACAGTGTCGGCCGAACGTTCTCGCTCTGTGAAACTCTCTATTTCCGAGGGCAAGCTCGTGCTGGCAGTTAACAGCGCGGAGACGGGACAGGGTCACGAAGAAATCGAATGTGACTATCAGGCCGACGGCATGGATATTGGCTTCAATGCGAAATACCTGCTCGATGTCGCGGCGCAGATCGAGGCCGAAGATGCTCGTTTCCTGTTTGATGATCCCGCGAGCCCAGCGCTTGTGCTGGATCCAGGCGATGCCAGCGCGCAATATGTGTTGATGCCGCTACGGGTCTAGTGACCGCTCTTACCCGCCTCCGCCTGACCAATTTCCGCAGCCATGCGCAGCTCGACCTGAAGCTTGATTCGCGACCTGTCTGTCTTTGGGGGGCGAATGGAGCAGGAAAGACCAACGTGCTTGAGGCAATCAGCCAGCTTGGGCCTGGACGGGGTCTACGGGCCGCCGCCCTCCCCGACATGACACGGCACGACGCCGACCAGGGGTGGACGGTGTCTGCGACGCTGGATGATGACCGCAAGATCGGCGTTGGTCTTGAAACCGGCGAGTCCGGCAACAAGCGGGCAATCCGACTTGATGGCGCACCGGCAACAGCGTCAGACCTTGCGGATCTCGTTCGAATTGTCTGGTTGACGCCGAATATGGATGGCGTCTTCCGCGGTGGTGCGAGCGAGCGACGCCGCTTTTTCGACCGGCAGGTCATGGCCCATATTCCGAGCCATGGCAGCGCGTCCGGGCGCTACGAAAAAGCGATGCGAGAGCGAAATGCCTTGCTGGAGCGCGGCCGGGTCGACCCGGCTTGGGCGGACGCGATCGAGCGGCGCATGGCGGAGGCTGGAGCCATGATTGCCAGCAATCGAGCGCAGGTTCTGAAAGGCTTGCAAGTCGCCATCAATGCCCGCCCCGATGGATACTTTCCAAAGGGCGATCTCGATCTCGATGGCGACGCAGAACGCGCTGCTGCCGAAGGCGCAAGCTTGTTTGATGTCATGGACCTGATCGCCGAAGCGCTGGCGCAGGGCAGGTACCGCGACCAAGCCGCAGGACGGGCCCTCTCAGGCCCGCACCGCACAGATTTGACGGTCATCCACCGTCCGACCCAAGCCCCTGCTGGAGACGCCTCCACTGGCCAGCAAAAGGCACTGCTCATCGGGTTGATTCTTGCCAGCGCGCGCTCCCTTGCCGACGATGGCGAGGGGCCGAGTCCGCTTATTTTGCTGGACGAAGCTGCCGCTCATCTGGATCGGGATCGCCGCACGGCCTTGTTCGATGAACTGATTGCGCTTGGCGGTCAGGCCTGGCTGACCGGAACCGAAGAGTTTCTGTTCGAGACCTTCGAGGATCGCGCGCAGCGGATCGAGATCGTCACTGACGAGCCTTAGTCTTCCGGTTTGAACCAATCGACCAACCACGGGCTGACAATCTGGTGCTGTTGATAGTTGAGGCCGTGGGCGCCATCATCGAGTACGCGCACATCCGCTTCGGGAATCAGACCTTGTAGACGCGCAGCGCTGCTGATCAGGACGGTGGGATCTTTCGCGCCATAAATCGCCAGCACCGGCACACCGGTGGCCGCAACCCGTTGAAACGTCTCTTCGCGTCCCCCCATCGGCATGTGTCGCAGAGACGACAGCAAGGCCTGTAAGTAGCCACGATACTGGAATTGCTCGGTCACGTCGCCGAGCAGGCGATTGCCTGGCATTAGCGCGCTTTCATCATACTGCGGATCGCCGAGCAGGATGCCTTTGCCGAACATGCGCCAGATCCAGTCGCCGATCAGTGGCATTTGAACAAGCCGTGCAGCGCCGCTATCGGCGCCCGCCAGATCCAGACCAGCCGGGACCAGCAACACCAGCTTGTCGACCATTTCCGGATGGCGCGCGGTAAATTCCGCGACAATCGGACCACCCATCGACAGGCCAGCCAATCCGAACGGTTCGTCAATCTGCAAATGCGCCAGCAGTTCGATCAAGGCGCGATCATAAAAATCGACATCATATTTGCCAGAGGGGCGATCCGACCATCCGCGCCCGAAATGATCAAATCGGAGCGTTCGAAACCCGGCTGCATTCAAAGCGTCGACATTCTGCTGATAAATGAAGTTCGGGGTCGAGAAACCATGCACGAGAACGACGAGCGGTCCGTTCTCGGGACCTTCGAGGCGATAGTGGAGCTTGCCATCGCTTAGATCAGCAAACGATCCTGGGGCGTTTTCGCGCGCCTCATCATCGAGCGGTTTGAGCGACATCTCCGCGACAATGTAGGCCGAGATTGCCAGGAAAAGCGCTAGCCCGATCAGCCGAATTGCCCACATCAACACCATGTCCGAAAACCCCTCTTTTTCCAGCATTTTAGGAGGTTTTCGCAGGGGCAAGACCAGCCGCATTTCATCACCACCCCAATATCAGTATAACACATTGTTTTATTTGCGATAAATACCCGAAGAAATACCAGCCCAACATTTCCCTTTTGCGCCGAATTCGCCTATAAAAACAGGGAATTTGACGAATCAGTTGCAAGGGCAATTTCCATGACGGACGCAGCCGAAAACAATCCGGAATATGGTGCCGACTCGATCAAGGTCTTGAAAGGCCTCGAAGCGGTGCGCAAACGCCCTGGCATGTACATTGGTGACACCGATGATGGATCGGGACTGCACCACATGATTTACGAAGTCGTCGACAATGCGATTGACGAAGCCCTGGCCGGACACGCAGATGAAGTGACCGTAACGCTGCACCCGGATGGATCAGCGGAAATCACCGATAATGGCCGCGGCATCCCGGTTGGTCAGCACGCCACGGAAGGCCGGTCAGCGGCCGAAGTGATCATGACTGAACTGCACGCCGGTGGAAAGTTTGACAGCAATTCCTACAAGGTCTCGGGTGGCCTGCATGGCGTGGGTGTCTCGGTGGTCAACGCGCTTTCTGTCTGGCTCGACCTCACCATTCATCGCGACGGCTCGGAGCATCATGTCCGGTTTGTCGATGGCGGGCGCACCGAAGCCCCGCTCAAGGTCGTCGGCTCGAGCCCGACCAAGGCCGATGGGACGCCGTATACCGGCACAGCCGTCCGCTTCCTCGCCAGCAGCGAGACGTTTACGATGACAGTGTACAATCGCCGCACATTGGAACATCGCCTGCGCGAGCTCGCATTCCTGAATTCGGGCGTGCGAATCGTCTTCAGGGATCTTCGGGAAGCCGAAACCTATGAAACCGTGCTCGAATATGCCGGTGGCGTCGCGGCGTTTGTTCAGCATCTCAACGAGACCAAGAACGCGATCATTCCGGAAACCATTTTTGTCACGGGCGAGAAAGATGGCATCACGGTCGAAGCAGCGCTGGAATGGACCGACGCCTATCATGAGAACGTGCTCTGCTTCACCAACAATATCCCGCAACGCGATGGAGGCACGCACTTGGCAGGATTCCGTGGAGCGTTGACCCGGATCATCAACAAGTATGCAACCGAGACCGGCATCGCCAAGAAAGAAAAGGTCGACATTTCCGGCGACGATGCGCGCGAGGGCCTGACCTGCGTCCTGTCGGTAAAGGTCCCAGATCCGAAGTTCAGTTCGCAGACCAAGGACAAGCTGGTTTCCTCCGAAGTGCGCCCTGTGGTCGAAAGCCTGATGCACGAGAAGCTCGCTGAATGGTTTGAAGAGCATCCCAAAGAAGCAACGCAGGTGATGACCAAGATTGTCGAAGCCGCAGCGGCCCGCGAAGCGGCGCGCAAGGCCCGCGAGCTGACCCGTCGCAAGACCGCACTCGACATCACGTCCTTGCCCGGCAAGCTCGCTGACTGCCAGGAGAAAGACCCGGCCAAGTCGGAGATCTTTATCGTGGAGGGTGATTCCGCGGGCGGATCGGCCAAACAGGGCCGTGATCGCGCCAACCAGGCGATCCTTCCGTTGCGCGGCAAGATCCTCAATGTCGAACGTGCGCGCTTCGACAAAATGTTGTCTTCAGACCAGGTCGGCACGCTGATCATGGCGCTTGGTGCCGGCATCGGCCGCGACGAGTTCGATATCGAAAAGCTGCGTTACCACAAGATCGTGATCATGACCGACGCCGATGTCGACGGTGCACACATCAGGACCTTGTTGCTAACCTTTTTCTATCGCCAGATGCCCGAAGTGATCGAGAAGGGCTATCTCTACATCGCCCAGCCGCCGCTATACAAAGTGTCTCGCGGCAAGTCCGAGCGCTATCTCAAGGACGATGACGAACTGAACGCCTATCTAATCGAGGCCGGCACGGAAGGTGAAGTTCTGATCCTCGCTGACAGCACGCAGATTGCCGGGGAAGACTTGCGCGAGCGGGTCCGCGCGGCAAGCCAGTTCAAACACGCCCTGTGGCGCCTGTCCTTGCGCGCGCCCGGCGACATTGTCGAACAGGCGGCGATCGCCGGCGCATTGGCGCCAGGCGCCTCCAGCGACGAAGCTGATCGTGCGGCAGCGCGCCTCAACATCATCGCTGAGGAAGGGGAAGACACCTGGGCCGGAACGTTCGAGAATGGCAATCTGATCCTGTCGCGCGAAGTGCGAGGTGTGGAAGAAAAAGCGGTGCTTGATGCACAATTGCTGGCCAGCGCCGACGCGGCGCGCCTGAACGGAATCGCGCAGAGCATTCGCCCGATTTATGTCGAACCATCGCTGCTGCGCAACGAGAAGGCCGGGGAAATCACCGTCACAGGACCCATCAGCCTGCTGGAAGCGGTGCTCGCATCTGGCCGCAAGGGCTTGAAGATCCAGCGCTATAAAGGCCTTGGCGAGATGAATGCCGACCAGCTCTGGGAGACAACGCTCGATGCCAATGCCCGCACGCTGCTGCAGGTCCAGGTCGATGATGCCCTGGAAGCCGGAGATATGTTCTCGCGTCTGATGGGCGATGTGGTTGAGCCGCGGCGACAGTTTATCCAGGATAATGCTCTGGAAGCAGAAGTCGACGTATAAAGACGCCGCGATCGCGACCAAATAAAACTCATTTCTTCACTTGGTGTGAACTTGATCGCAACTGCTTTTCTGCAGAACCGATTACAGGCGCTTACTTGATCCCTCGGCGAGAACGCACCACTCTTCCTAGAATTCGATTGCTTTTTTTGAATGTTTCTTGGCATATGAAATCTATGGGGATGAACAGCGAAAACTGCGTGATGTCCGGCATGTGGACCGGACGTTTTTATCGTGACCAGGGTGGAAGCGATGGCGTCCACTTTTCCGCAAATCTGACACTCGAAAACGGCCGCATTGCAGGGACCGTCCTGGAACCGAACACGTTCGCCGACGTACAAAAGGACGACCTCGACGCGACGATCCGGGGGCACGTTCATCAGTCGCACATTGAGCTACTCAAGACCTATCGTGATCTCGATCAAGAACCGGTGTATTGCGAAGGACAGATCAGCGATGATGGCCAGCGCATCGTCGGCAAATGGTACTTCGACTGGCCAAACGAGATCTCTGGCACATTCGAGATGCAGCGCAATTCTGCACCACTGAAAGCGTTTCAATCGCAAGCGGAAACGGCCCGTCGCTAGTCGGTTGGCTTGAGGTAATTTCGCAAATTCTCGGGTCCAAGGCTGGTCATCGTGATCACAGCGACCTAAAGCGCCTGCATGGTGGCAAAATTACTGTCTGCTCCGCTGCTTATTGCGGTTATCGCAATTGCGATGGGCACAGCGATCGATGCGCTTGTGAAAGCGATCGCTCCGGGCGCGGGCCTGCATCACTTGCTGGCCTGGCGATTCCTGTTTGGTGGAATGATCGCCTTCACGGTGTTTCGCGTGCAGAAACGCCCACGGCCTGATTTCGCGTCCATTCGGTTCCACACCATGCGCGGCGTCGTACAGCTAGGGTGTGCGGTGACATTTTTCTTCTCGCTGATGCACCTGCCGCTCGCGGTGGCCACCATTATCGGCTTCACGGCAGCCCTGATGGTGCCGTTCGTCGCCCGCATCCTGATGGGCGAGCGGGTGACGCCAGTGGCGCTGATCGCCACAGTGATTGGCTTTGCAGGCGCATCACTGGCAGTGACCGGACGCCCCCAAAACGGGGACGCGAGCGATCTTTGGATGTATGGCATCGTCAGCTGCTTTCTCGCCGCGTTTTTGTACGCACTGGGCCTGGTGCTGCTGCGTATGCGCGCGACCAAGGAAGACGCGACCACGATCGCGATGTTCACAAATGTCGTGCCCGCTGTGCTGCTGTTGCCGGTGACGATTGGTTTGTTTGGTACACCCAATTGGCAGCACATCCCATACTTCCTGATGTTCGGCATATTCGGATTCATCGTCTGGTATCTGATGACCTTGGCGTATGCGCGCGCGCCCGCACAGCGTCTGGCGCCACTTGAATATAGCGCCCTGATCTGGAGCGGACTGTTCGGATCGGTGTTCTTCGACGAGTATCCAGGTTGGCAAACCTGGGTCGGCGCCGTGATCATCATCGGTGCGTGCCTGATTGTCGCCTTCGAAGAACGCTTCACGACGCGCAAGGAAACCGGTCTACCTGTCAGCGACTTACCCGAATAGACGCCTAGCCGCGTGTGAGATCACGGTGACGCTCAAGCATCCCGTCAAGTGCGTCTTCACCCGCCTCGCCCATGAACGGAACGACCAGCAACATGAATTGCAGCACCGTGTCATGAATCAGCGACGGCCCACCGCGGTCATTGCCCTCGATCAAATCGGAGCTCAGCCAGAACGTCAGAGTCGAGAGCATTTGCTGTGCCAGTGGGCCACGCAGGCGACGATCAATCTCCAGGACGCTTCGCTTCTCAAGCTGGTTAAGGACATTCTCGATCGCCTGACGCTTCATCGCCAGGATCTTGCGAAACCGCGATGCCAACCCTGGGTAGCGCTCCATCATGTCGCCGACATTGCGATAGAAGAAACGGAAATCATAAATCTCTTCGAGGACGATATAAATGAACACCCAATTGTCCTCGATCGAGGTCACGGTGCCGTGCGTGCCGCCGAGAATGATCTGCATCTCTTCTTCGAAGCGATCAAACAAGGCCTCGATGATCGGTTCCTTGCCCTTGAAGTGATA
This sequence comes from Henriciella sp., assembly GCA_965228095.1. Classification (GTDB taxonomy): domain Bacteria; phylum Pseudomonadota; class Alphaproteobacteria; order Caulobacterales; family Hyphomonadaceae; genus Henriciella. The sequence continues at coordinate 891,808 of OZ245793.1, forward strand.
ATAAAGATTGCCCGGCGACATATCGAGCGCATTGGCGATGTCGACCGCCGTTTGCGCCGCTTCGCCTTCGGCATTGAACAAGCCGAGGCTGACATCAAGTATACGATCGCGTGTCTTCATCGCTGATAATTCGCGCCTAGGCTGAACTTTCTATTTCCGCGCTCTATTTGACAGTAAAAGGTCAATATGGAACGAATTTGATCGTGCAAGGTTATTCAAATTTAGACTCTTAACCATAAGAGCAAGCCTTGTGCCGAACGGGGTCTGACCTCGTCATCGGGAGGTTACGGAGGCATTCATGAGCAAGACGGCGGACTATATTGGTGAAGCAGCAGCAGACAGCACGAACGCGCTGAACCCGTTATTAGGCGGACTCAATCGCCAAGAACTTCTTGGCTCAGTCGCCATGATGCTGCGCCGAACCAGTATTTCTCCCACGGCCAACGCCAAGCTGGCGGGAAAAATGGCCAAAGAGTCGTACGACATCCTGCTCGGCAAGTCGGAGCGCGCGCCAGATCGTAAGGATAAGCGTTTTCGCGATCCAGCCTGGACCAATAACCCGTTCTACAAGCGCGGCCTGCAGACCTATCTGGCCATGCAAGAACATATGGAAGACTGGGTCGGCGACCTGAAGCTTGGCGAAATGGAGCACGCCCGCGCTACGTTCGTGATGAACATGATCACGGATGCCATTTCCCCGACCAATGCGCTGGTGACCAACCCAGCGGCCAAGAAGCGCGCGATTGACAGTGGCGGCCTGTCGCTGATCAAGGGCCTGCAGAACGCCTATCAGGACATGACCAAGAATGGCGGCATGCCAAGCCGCGTCGATAAGAGCCCGTTTGTGATCGGCGAGAATGTCGCGATCACGCCCGGCAAAGTGGTCTGGAAGAATGAGATGATGGAACTCATTCAATACACCCCGATCACCGATGAAGTGCGGGAAATCCCGTTCCTCAACATCCCGCCCCAGATCAACAAATTCTATGCCAGTGACCTGGATCCAATCACCAGCGTGATTCAGTTCCTGCTGCGCAACAAATTCCAGCCCTTCATCATCTCCTGGCGCAATCCGACGGAAGAGCATCGCGACTGGGGCATGACGGAATATGTCGACAGCCTGATTCAATGCACCGAAGTGATCAAGGAGATCACCGGCTCGGACAAAATCAATATTTCTGGCGCCTGCTCTGGCGGCATCACGACCGCCACGTTTGCGAGCCTTCTGGCCGCGGCTGGCGATGATCGGATCAATTCGCTGACCTTCCAGGTTTGCGTCCTGGATCCGGAGCAAGATGACAGCGAACTTGGACAAATGGTGTCTGAGCGCAGTCTCGAAATCGCGCGGCGATATTCACGTCGCAAAGGCATTCTGAAAGGCGATGATCTTGCCCGCATGTTTGCCTGGATGCGCCCGAACGATCTGGTTTGGAATTATGTCGTCAACAATTACCTGATGGGTGAAGATCCACCGCCATACAATGTGCTGTTCTGGAACGACGACTCCACCAATCTACCAGCGGCTCTGCACTCGGATTATCTCGATTTCGGCATCCACAAGCCATTCACGAATCCGGGTACTGTCGAGATTGCCGGCCACACTGCAGACCTGACCAAGGTTGATGTGGACAGCTTCATCGTTGCCGGCGTCACTGACCATATCACGCCGTGGAAAGCCTGTTTCCGTACCACCAAGCTGATGGGATCGAAGAACATTGAGTTTGTGCTTTCTAATTCCGGTCACATACAATCGCTTCTCAACCCGCCCGGAAACCCGAAGGCCAAATATTTCGCCAATCCGGACCTGTCGGGAACCGCCGATGAGTGGGCAGCTGGAGCTGAAGAAGTTGCTGGATCATGGTGGACCCGTTGGGCAGAATGGTTGCACGAACGGGCTGGCGATATGAAGACAGCGCCGAAGCAAGACGGATCAGAGCAGTTCCCACCGCTCTATGATGCGCCCGGCAAATATGTGTTCGACTAGGCGGTCTGGCGACCGACACGGCGGCACTGACACGTAAGGAGGCCGCCATGGCGACCAGAAAATCTGCCGGCAAGGCAAAACCGCGATTGCCCGAGATCAGCATGGAAACCGTCGGTGCGTACACACTGCGCGTCGGCTATTGGGCCGCTGAGCGGGAGTCGGGCAAGCGCCCACTGCTTTTCTTTAATGGCATCGGCGCGAACATGGAGCTCGCGTTCGGTCTCGGCGAGTGGATCCGCGATCGCGAAATCATCACATTCGACATGCCGGGTGTCGGCCAGAGCGAGCCAGCGAAATTCCCGTATCGACCCTGGATGATGGCGCGAGTTGCGCGCAAGCTCTGTGATCGCTTCGGTATGGACGACGTCGACGCCATGGGTGTCTCCTGGGGCGGCGCGATGGCCCAGCAATATGCCTTCCAGTATCGCAATTCGGTCGGCAAGCTGATCCTGTGCGCGACGACCGCTGGTATGACCATGGTGCCTGGCAAGCTCAGCGCCATTTCGAGAATGGCGGATGCGCGACGGTACACGGATCCGGAATATATGCGCGAAAACTTCCAACGGCTGTATGGCGAGGCTGCGGATGAAGGCGCAGGTCAACATATTGAGAACCTCAAGCCTCCCGCGCCAATGGGATATGTCTACCAGCTAATCGCCTTCCTCGGTTGGTCATCCTTGCCATTCATTCGCTTCCTCCGCATGCCGACGTTGGTCATGGCTGGCGACAGCGATGCAATCGTGCCGATGGCGAATGCCCACATTCTCAACACCGCATTACCGAACGCACGCCTACATGTGGTCGAGGATGGCGGTCATTTGTTCCTGGTGACAAAGCCAGAGCAGAGCATCTCTGTGCTGACGGAATTCCTCGATGAACCGATGGACGCGATGCAACCCAAGTCGATGTGGGAGCAAGGTGTTTCGTTCGCCTGAAAGCGCTACCTCGCGGTGGAAATGAATGACAGCCACCCCGATGCTCTCAGACCCTGATCGTTTTGCTCTACGCCGCGTCGCGGCGTTTCTGTCGAGTACGACCGATCCGTGGTGGGTGCTGGGCAGCGCGGCGATGGCGCTTTCGGGGATCGACCCGGGTGGCATTCGTGATGTCGATGTGCTGGTCTCGAAGCGAGATGCGAAAGCCCTGATGGCCCGGTACGCCTTGAAGAATTCGGCAGATGGCGGCACCGAACGCTATCGTTCAGCCATCTTCCTGATGCTCGATCTCGGCGAACGCCGAGTCGAGATCATGGCCGGCTATGAAATTCGCGCTGGCGACAGGTGGGAACGGGTCGAGCCTGGCACGCGTGACCCAGTCAAAATCGACGATGCCGTCTTGTTCGTCCCGTCCGTGGAGGATCAGATCGCAATTCTGCGCCAGCTCGGCCGACCGAAAGACCTGACGCGATTGGCGCGTTTTCCTGACGCGTCTAGCGCTTGATCTGAACGATTTTGTCGCTCATCGAACCGCGCGTTGCATGCATCAATTCCATGCTGCGAAGATAGGGAATCAGCGCCGACTGATCCTGCGGGCGACTGAACAGGAAGCCTTGCAGCTCATCGCAGCCCTGTTCGCGCAGAAAACGGGCCTGTGCTTCGGTTTCCACACCTTCAGCCGTCACCGTCAGGCCGAGCGCGTGCGCCATCGAGATTGTTGCGCGCGCAATCGCACAGCTCTGATCGCTGGTCTCGATTCCACGCACGAAGGTCTGATCGAGTTTCAACTTGTCGAACGGGAACCGTTGCAAATAGGCGAGTGACGAAAACCCCGTGCCGAAATCATCGAGCGCGATTCGCAGCCCCAGCCCTTTCAGACTACGGAGCCGGCCTAGGATGAACGCATTATCCGACAGGAACACGCTTTCGGTGATTTCCAGTTCGACCCGAGCCGGGTCCAGGCCGGTTTCCGTCAGCTTGGCTTCGATCAATGGCATCAATCGCGAGCTGTGCAGTTGCAGAGGCGAAATATTGATTCCGACTTTTGTGCCTTCCGGCATGTCGAGCGCGGCATCGATGGCGTTCTCGATCACCCGATCGCCGAGCGAAATGATCATGCCGTTGTCTTCCGCGACCGGGATAAACTCGGTGGGTGAGACAGCGCCGCGTACGGGATGGTGCCAGCGCGACAAGGCCTCGACGCCTGTGACGGCGCCGCTATGGGCGTCCATGACGGGTTGGAATTGCAGGTTCAATGTATCGGCTTCGATCGCGTCGACCAAATCGTTTGCCAATTCACGTTGTCCGCGCACCCGGGCCTTGAACGCCTCGGAGTATTCCTTCCAGTGTCCCCGCCCGCTGGTCTTGGCGGCGTAGAGCGCCAGATCGGCTTCCTTGATCACCGATGAAGCATCGCTGGATTGCGCCTCCATGCGACGCAGACCGACACTGGCCCCGCACTGCACGTCGGTATTGGCATAACGATAAGGCTTTTGCAGCGCCGCGGTCAGCTCCTCGACAAACTGGATCAGACGACCTTGTGACAAGGGGCGCGCGACCAGCAGCGCAAACTCGTCGCCGCCATAACGCGAGACCAGGTCCATCGGTTCACAAAACGCCTGCAGGCGTTCTGCCACCAGTTTCAGGATGTCGTCGCCGCCGTCGTGCCCGAACGTGTCATTGATCCATTTGAAATTGTCGAGATCGATCCAGATCAGCGCACTTTCATAGGTGTCACGAATTTCGCTTTCGAGGTGCGCGGTCACCGCAGACGTGAATGAGTTGCGATTGAGCAAGCCGGTGACGATATCGTATTCCGTCAGGAACGCAGCACGTTGCTCACTGAGACGCAGTGCCGAAATATCGGTGGCGGAGCCGCGATAACCTTTGAAAATGCCATCTTCGAATTGCGGTCGCGCAGACAGCTTCCAGTAGCGCGCATCAATGTCGATGGATGCTTCAACCTCCAGTTCGAGAGCAACAATCTCAGACCCACGCGCGATGCGGGCGCGCAGGAGTTGGCGTTCCGGAGACGCCTTGAACAGAGACAAGATATTGTGACCAATCACTTCTTCGCTGAGTTGCGTTCCCAGCAGTTCATCATTGCTCACATCCGAGATCCGGCCGTCGGAGTCGGTCGACCAGAAGCACGTATATGTGGCGAACCCGACATCTCGCAGGACGCTGTTGATCTCACGTGTTCTCTGAACGGCGGTTTCGACATCGTTCAACCGTTGGGAATACTTCGAGAAATAACGTCGTGCGCCCAGCGCCAGAGCGCCGAAATAGACGAGCAGGGCCACAGATGCCAGTGACGAGAGTAGCGTCGGCTGGAACAGGGTGTTGGCAATAAACCCGCCTAGCGTGACCGCGAGCAGGATCCGACCCAGTCGGGGCATGTATTGAAGCAGCAGGGCTGCCGACAAGGTCAAACCGGTCAGGACAGCGCCGAACAGCAGATGCGCGGGCATTTGCTCAAATAGAGCGAGCAGACCCGGCACGCCCCCCCACGTGACGCCCAGTGCCACGAACGAAAAACGCTTGATCAAGGACGCGGCCTGGCGCGTCCCCCCGAACAGTTCGGTTTGCTCGCGCAGACTAAGCAAGAACAAAGCTGCACACAGGAAAGTCTGCCCAACCAACCACAGGAAGAACAAGTCGCTCTCCCCTAAAGGCCCGAACAACAGCAAGGCGGCGCTGACTAGGCTGGCCATGTAAAGTATAGGCGATATCAGGGACACCAGGGCAACCTCGCGGGCGCGCTCCAGATCCTTGCGTGAAGAAATAACGTCCGTCCGTCCCCACAGACTTCTCGTACCATTACTCATAATTGTCCCACTGTGTCTCGCTCACGGATTCAATCTACGCGATAATCGAAACGGAAGAATTGAAGCTGAGCCGCGGATTGTACGGGCCAAATTTACCAATCCGAAACGCTAAACGCCCCGCAACAGCAGGGCGTTCATTGGGATTCAACTTACCCGCGTTTAGACGTCGAGCAGCAGTCTTTCCGGATCCTCAAGCGCTTCCTTAACGCGCACGAGGAAGGTCACCGCTTCTTTCCCATCGACGATCCGGTGGTCGTAAGACAGCGCCAGGTACATCATCGGCCGAATGACGACTTGCCCATCGACGGCGACCGGACGTTTCTCGATCCGGTGCATGCCAAGCACGCCCGATTGCGGCGGGTTGAGGATCGGCGTCGACATCAGCGAACCATACACACCGCCATTGGTGATCGTGAACGTGCCGCCCTGCATGTCGGCAATCGACAAGGTGCCATCACGGGCCTTCTTGGCGACATTGCCGAGCTCAGCCTCGATGCCAGCCAGCGACAGCTCATCACAATCACGGATGACCGGCACAACCAGCCCGCGCTCGGTGCCGACCGCCATGCCGATATCATAGTGGTTCTTGTAGATAATGTCGGTGCCATCAATCTCGGCATTCACCGCCGGGATCTCTTTCAGGGCCGACACGACAGCCTTGGTGAAAAAGCCCATGAAGCCGAGCTTCACGCCATGCTTGTCGAGGAACGCGTCCTTGTAGGTTTTGCGCAGCTCCATGACCGCGCTCATGTCCACGTCATTGAACGTGGTCAGCATTGCGGCGGTGTCCTGCGCTTCCTTCAGTCGACGGGCAATCGTCTGGCGAAGGCGGGTCATGCGGACCCGTTCTTCACGTGGCCCGATATCGCGAGGTGGTTTCGCTTCGGCCGGCGCCGCTGCCGCTTTCGGAGCGTTCACATAAGCCAGCGCATCAGCTTTCGTGGCACGACCATCGCGGCCAGTGCCCGGAATGTCGGCAGGATTGAAGCCGGCTTCCGCTGAAATCCGGCGCACAGACGGCGCCACAGGGCGCTCGCCAGTGGCCGCGGGGGCAGCCGCCGGCGCTGGCGCCGGCGCGGCGGCGGGTGCGGCAGACGCGCCAGCACCGGCGGTGATCCGCGCGATCACGGCGCCAGGCGTGACGCCATCGCCTTCCGCAACCAGCCATTCGGCGATCACGCCATCGGCTGTGGCAGGCACTTCCAGCGCCACCTTGTCGGTTTCAATCTCGGCAATGGTTTCGTCTTTGCTGACCGCGTCACCAACCTGTTTCAGGAAACTCGCGATCGTGCCTTCAGCGACGCTCTCGCCCATGCTCGGCACCGTGACATCAACGGATGGTCCGCCACTCGCAGCTGGGGCTGGTGCAGCGGCCGCCGGCGCTGGCGCGGGTGCCGCGGCTGGGGCCGCTTTGGCGGCACCATTGGCGCCACCGAGGCGTCCGAGCAGGGCGCCGATCTCAACCGTATCACCTTCATTGGCAACAATTTCGCTCAGTGTTCCCGCCGCTTCGGCCGAAACTTCCACCGCAACCTTGTCGGTTTCGAGTTCAACGAGGACGTCATCCTTGGCCACGGCGTCCCCTGCCGTTTTCAGCCATTTTCCAACCGTTGCTTCGGTGACGCTTTCACCCAGGGTTGGGACAATAATGTCGGTCATGTTTGTCTCTGTCTTCGTCTCTGTTTGGTCTTATCCGGTGACCAGGCTGTCTTCTACAGGCTTGTCGCCAAGGGCGGCACTGATGAACGCGTCTTTCTCGCGATTATGGGTCGAGAGCAAGCCGGTCGCTGTTGCAGCAGCGGGTGGCCGCCCTGTATATTTAGGACGCGCGTGCTCACTTCCAATACGGTTGGCTGCCCATTCGATCTCGTCACGAATGAACGTCCAGCCGCCCATGTTGCGCGGCTCTTCCTGGCACCAGACCAGTTCGGCCTGTTTGAACCGTTTCAGCTCGTCCATAAGAGCTTTACGCGGCACGGGGTAGAATTGTTCCACCCGCAGCAAATAAATATCGTCAGCACCGCTTTCCTCGCGCGCTTCGAACAGGTCATAATAGACCTTGCCCGAGCACAGCACCACGCGGCGGATCTTGTCATCTGCAACCAGCTTGACCTTGCCCTCGCGACCCGGCGTGTCGGCATCGTCCCAGAGCACGCGGTGGAAGGAAGACTTGGTGTTCATGTCATCAAAGTCACTGGTCGCCAGTTTGTGGCGGAGCAGCGATTTTGGCGTCATGATCACCAGCGGCTTGCGGAAATCACGGTGGATCTGACGGCGTAGCGCGTGGAAATAGTTGGCTGGCGTGGTCAGGTTGCAGACCTGCCAATTGTCTTCGGCGCACATTTGCAGGAAGCGCTCCAGGCGTGCGGATGAGTGCTCTGGGCCCTGCCCTTCATAGCCATGCGGCAGCAGCATGGTCAGACCGGACATACGCAGCCATTTGCGCTCGGCCGAGGAAATGAACTGGTCGAAGAAGACCTGCGCGCCGTTGGAGAAGTCACCAAACTGGGCTTCCCACATGACCAGCGCGTTCGGATTGGCCAGCGAGTATCCATACTCATAGCCGAGAACCGCTTCTTCAGAGAGCAGCGAGTCGATGACTTCATACTCGGCCTGGCCGTCGCGGATATTGTTCAGCGCGGTGTAACGATCGCCCGTCTTCTGGTCGACCATGTGGCTGTGGCGCTGCGAGAAGGTGCCGCGGCCGCAATCCTGGCCAGACAAGCGGACATGGAAGCCCTCGTCGAGCAAAGTTGCAAAGGCGAGATGCTCGGCCGTCGCCCAGTCGAGCCCTTTGCCGTTCGAAATGGCGTCGGCGCGGCCTTTGATGACACGTCCGAGCGTCCGATGAATGTCAACACCGTCCGGGACTGTGGTGATCGTTTCGCCGAGCTCTTTCAGACGAGCCTTGGAGACACCGGTCTTGCCGCGACGATCATCGTCTTCCGGCAGGCCAAGGCCTTTCCATTCGCCCTCGAGCCAGTCGGCTTTGCTGGTCTTGACCGCCTTGCCATCGTCAAACGCCTTGTCGAGGAAGGCCTCGAACGCTTTGACTTCGGCGTCCACGGCCTCAGCCGTGGTCAGGCCTTCTTCAACCAGGCGCGCGCCATAGAGTTCGCGGGTCGACTTGTGGCCCTTGATCCGCGTGTACATGACCGGCTGAGTGAACATCGGTTCGTCACCCTCATTGTGCCCGAACCGGCGATAGCAGAACATGTCGATGACAACGTCCTTGCCGAATTTCTGGCGATACTCCGTCGCCACTTTCGCGGCATATGTCACCGCTTCCGGATCGTCGCCATTGACGTGGAAGATCGGCGCCTGGACCATCAATGCCACGTCAGATGGATATGGCGAGGAGCGCGAATACATCGGGCTGGTCGTGAAGCCGATCTGGTTATTGATGATGAAATGGATCGTGCCGCCGGTGCGGTAACCTTGCAGACCTGACAGAGCAAAACACTCGGCGACGACGCCCTGGCCCGAGAAGGCCGCATCGCCGTGCAGCAGCAGCGGCAGCTTTTTCGTGCGATCCAGCTCGCCCGTCTCTTCATATTGGCGGAACTGCTTGGCGCGAACGCGCCCCAGCACGACCGGATCAACGGCTTCGAGGTGGGAGGGGTTGGCATTCATGGTCAGGTGGACCGTGTTGCCGTCAAACTCGCGGTCAGACGAAGCGCCGAGGTGATATTTCACGTCGCCCGAGCCAAACTCCTCCGCGCCCTGAGTCGAGCCGCCCATGAATTCATGGAAGATCTTCTCATACTCTTTGCCCATCACAGCCGCGAGCATGTTGAGACGGCCGCGGTGCGGCATGCCAACCACGATTTCGTCGACGCCCAAGGCGCCGCCGCGCTTGATGATCTGTTCCAGCGCCGGAACCGCCGCTTCGCCGCCATCCAGGCCGAAGCGTTTGGTGCCGGGGTAACGCTTGTGCAGGAAGCGTTCGAACGTCTCGGCTTCAATCAACTTGGACAGGATCGCTTTCTTGCCCTCTGGCGTAAACGCGACCCCCTTGTCCGGGCCTTCGATCCGCTCTTGCAGCCAGCTTTTCTCTTCCGGATCGGAGATGTGCTGGAATTCAATGCCCAGGGTCGAGCAATAAGTTCGACGGACAATATCGAGAATCTGCGTGACAGTCGCTTTTTCCAGCCCGAGCACACCGTCGATGAAGATCTCTCGATCCATGTCGGCATCTTCGAAGCCATAGCTCTTCGGATCGAGCTCTGGCTGGTATTCCGGATTGTCGAGGCCGAGCGGGTCAAGCTGGGCTTGCAAGTGACCGCGCATACGGAAGGCGCGGATCATCATCAGCGCCCGCACGGAATCCTTTACCGCCAGGGCGATGTCCTGTTCCGAGGCGGCCGGTGTCGTGGATTTGATCTTCTTCTCGAGTTTCGGCTCGAGCAGGGTCCAATTGCCGTCAAAGGCGGCGGTTTCCTCGGGCGAGGCTGGACGCGGCCATTGCTTGCGCTTCCAGCTGGCGCCGCCCGCATTGCGCGCCGCATCTTCGGTGCCGTCACCGAGTTCCTGGAAAAAGGCGCGCCAGCTTTCTGGAACCGAGTTCGGGTTAGCGGCGAACTTGGCCTGCATCTGCTCGATCCAGACCGCGCTGCCGCCGTACAGAAACAGGGTGTCCAGCATCGCGGCGTTTTGTGCGCTGCGACCGCCGTCTACGGGAGAACCGTCGTCTGCCATGTGATACCGTCCTTTGTATCGGACGGCCGGGCGGGGTCAGTCTGGCCTCGTCTGGCCGTCCAGAAAACGCATATAATGCGTCCCTAGCCTTTCAAAACCTCTACCATGGTTGTGCCCAAACGGGCAGGGCTTGGCGATACTTTAATCCCCGCAGCTTCCATCGCTGCAATCTTGGATTCGGCATCGCCCTTACCACCAGAAACGATCGCGCCAGCATGGCCCATTGTACGGCCTTTTGGAGCGGTTCGACCGGCAATAAAGCCAACCATCGGTTTCTTGCGGCCTTTCTTGGCCTCATCGATCAGGAACTGAGCGGCTTCTTCTTCTGCAGAGCCACCAATTTCGCCGATCATGACGATGCTTTCTGTTTCGTCATCCGCGAGGAACATTTCCAACACGTCGATAAATTCCGTGCCCTTGACCGGGTCGCCGCCAATGCCGACCGCAGAGGTCTGGCCGAGGCCTTCGACAGAAGTCTGGTACACGGCTTCATAAGTCAGGGTGCCAGAGCGTGACACGACGCCGACAGAGCCCTTCTTGAAGATCTTGCCCGGCATGATGCCGATCTTGCATTGTTCAGGGGTCAGCAGGCCCGGGCAGTTCGGCCCGATCAGGCGCGAGTTTGACTTGTCCAGCTTGGCCTTGACGCGGACCATGTCGAGGACCGGCACGCCTTCCGTGATACAGACGATCAAAGGGAATTCCGCATCGATGGCTTCCTCGATCGCGGCAGCAGCGCCGGCGGGCGGAACATAGATCACGGAGGCATTGGCGCCGGTGGCATCCTTGGCATCCGCCGCATTGGCATAGATTGGCAGCTGCGCGCCATTGTCAGCGGCCCAGTGTTCACCAGCTTTGCGCGGATGTGTGCCGGCCACCATCTGGGTGCCGAAATAGTCCAGCGCCTGGTTGGTGTGGAACGAGCCGGTCTTGCCGGTCAGGCCTTGAACGATAACTTTTGTGTTCGAGTCGATAAGAATGGACATGTGTCTTACGCGCCTTTCACGGCTGCAACAATTTTCTGGGCGGCATCGTCGAGGTCATCAGCCGGAATGATGTTCATTCCGCTGGCGGCGAGGATTTCCTTGCCGCGCTCGACATTGGTGCCTTCGAGGCGGACCACCAGAGGCACAGCGAGGGAGGTTTCTTTCACCGCCTGGATCACGCCTTCAGCGATGACATCACATTTCATGATGCCGCCAAAGATGTTCACGAGAATGCCCTTCACGTTCGGGTCTTTCATGATGATCTTGAATGCCGCGGCCACTTTCTCGGCATTGGCACCGCCGCCAACATCACAGAAATTGGCAGGCTCTTCGCCGTACAGCTTGATGATGTCCATCGTCGCCATGGCGAGGCCCGCGCCGTTGACCATGCAACCGATCGTGCCGTCGAGCGCGATATAGGCCAGGTCCCATTCAGACGCTTCGATTTCTTTTTCGTCTTCCTCGGTCGTGTCGCGCAGCTCCATGATGTCCGGATGCCGGAACAGGGCGTTGCCGTCGAAGCTGACCTTGGCATCAAGGACGCGCAGGTGGCCATTTTCCATGACGATCAGCGGGTTGATCTCCAGCATCGACATGTCCTTCTCGGTGAAGGCCTTGTAGAGGATCGGAAACAGTTTCATGCCGTCTTCGCGGGCCGCGCCGTCAAGGGCGAGTGCGTCGCAAAGCTTGGCGGCAGCGGCGTCGGTGACACCTTCCATCGGATCGATCGGAAGGGTCAGGATCTTTTCCGGCGTATCATGTGCGACCGCTTCGATGTCCATGCCACCTTCAGTCGAAGCGACGAAAGCAGGCTGGCCGGTTTCGCGATCAACCAGCAGTGACAGATAAAGCTCGGACGCGATGTCGGCACCGTCCTCGACATACAGGCGATTGACCTGCTTGCCTTCGGCGGTGGTTTGCGCCGTCACCAGGTGATTGCCGAGCATTGCCTGGGCGTGCGCCATCACTTCTTCCTTGGAAAAGGCCAGGCGAACCCCGCCCTTTTCGCCAGCTGCGGCTTCGACGAATTTGCCCTTGCCGCGTCCGCCGGCATGGATCTGGCTCTTCACGACCCAGAGCGGTCCGGGAAGCGTGTCGACGGCGGTTTGGACGTCTTCAAGGGTGAGGATCGGGACGCCATCTGCCACGGGCGCGCCAAACTCTTTGAGGACGGCCTTGGCCTGGTATTCGTGAATGTTCATGTGAAATCAGCCTTTTGCAACTCAGGCGCGACTCAGATGGCACCTGCGAAAGTCGCGCGCCTTATAGCATCGCCATCCCCTGTGACAACCGGCGGACAGCCGACGATAGCGCTGTCAATCAGTCCAGAAGAAGCGTGTGTTTCAATCCATCGAAAAAAGCCGAGATACCGGGGTCTATTCTACCCCGATATCCGCGAAAGAGAGATCATTTTGCCTGACGGTCGCGCCGGTATTGTCCTTGACCTTGAGGGCGATGGTTCGCGCCTCCCAATCAATCTCGACAGCGCCATAGTTTTCGGGCGGGAACCCGGCGCCGACCTGACGCGCATCCATTTCGTCGGTCTCGGTTGCGAACGCGACGTTCAGCGAGGACGACGTCAGTTCATGCGCCGTGTAAGGCAGGATGCCGGCCTCCTCATAGATGAAGGATGAGTGGCGATCCCCAGACAGGAAGACCACGCCGGTCGCTTCGGTTTTGTTGACCAGGTCGAACAGGCGCTGGCGCTCGTCCGGCATGGTCGACCAGGCTTCCCAGCCATGCGTCGTCGGCATGACCTGAATGGATGACGCGATCAGGCGAATGTCGGCCGGCTGCTGCAGCTGGTTTTCCAGCCATGTCCATTGCGCTGCGCCGAGCATGTCCTGCATCGACCCGGACGGTGCTGGCAGGTAGCGCTCCTTGCCTTTCGCGCCATATTCGTCGGTCGGCGTCAGTCCGGACCGGAAGAAGCGGGTGTCGAGCATGATCACCTGCACCCGCTGGCCTTCGGGGCCGAACCGGCGGGCGTAATAGGTCCCCGGCCATTGCCCGACATCCTGACCTTCAAGGCCCCAGAACACTTCATGGACGCGCTCGGCGAGCCCGCGGAATGGGAAGTCCTGCCCGGTATCATTGGCGCCATAATCGTGATCGTCCCACGCCACCATCATCGGCGATGCCGCGCGGACCTTCTGGAAATCCTCACGCGCCGCGAGATCGGCAAAGGATTCCCTCACCTCGTCGAGGTCGGCTTCATTGGCGATATAGGCGCGACCGTCGCGGTCGCCATAGACATTGTCGCCCAGCATCAGGAACAGGTCCGCCGCTTCCTCGGCAATGCTCATCATCGCCGCCGAGGGGCCCTTTTCCTCGTCCAGGCACGACCCGATCAGGATCTTGCTCAGGACAGCATCGCTCGTGGGCATCGCCTTGCCAGCCGGAGCGGTCGGAAACGCACTGTCCGGAATGGTGTCATAATACAGTTCCAGCGCCGCCTCGGCTGAATCGGGTTTCGGCGTGAAAATGCTGATGCCGCCGCCATTTGTGGCGCAGGCACCCAAACTCATTATCGCTGCCAATGATACCAGTTCGCGCCTCATGATCGTCTCCCGCTAATTGTCTGTGTGTCGCTCTTACGTCGCCACGATGACAGACATGATACAGGTTGGATGCGCCGTCTATGCCGTGAAGAAAATTTCCCACATCAGACGGCCGGGGAGGAAGGAAAACAGGCCGGCAATGGCCATGCCGCCGACAAACATCCCGGTCATCGTGTGACGATGCTTCTGCACATCCCGGCGCCGGATCGCCGCAACGCCGAACGGCAAACCAATCATCGTCCACGCCGACAGTGCGTGTATCGGGCTGTAGGACGACCCCATGATGCCGGTGATGAAAAAGGATGAAATCGCAGTCGCGGCCATGGTCATCAACCAGGTCCAGCCGAGCGTCTTGTGCAAGCGAAAGCCTTTGGGCGCACACAGCAGAACCAGGCCGATGCCGAATGTCGACAGCGCAGCGACCACATGCACCTGGACCGCGACGGATGCCGATAGCAGCGGTTCCAGCGTAAAGCGCAACTGCGGCTCGGCCTCGGGATGAGCCGCGAGCACGAAATAGCTGACGATCAGATAGATCGCCAACGCAACGCCAATCTGCCATCCCCAACCTGGTATGCTTGAAAAGAGAGCGCGAGGAGAGAAAGAGGGAGGAAATGCTGTTTTTGTTGTCATTTTTGCTCTCTCCTCACGCCCAAGTTCCGTGAAACCCGAGCGGCCAGGAATACTCGGCCTGCCAGATACAGACCGGGCCATCGCTGACACCAGCTGCGTCGAACACGCAAACTTCTGAAACGCCGGCTTTCAGATTGAGGACGGTGCCGACCAACCAGCAATCGGCATCGCTGGACCCGGTCGCTTTCGGCACGAACAGGAATTCTTCGACCATGCGAGTCTGGCCAAAATCGAACGTGTCAGTTTTGCCGGAGTCCCAATCATGGACGGTGATCGCGGTGGTGCCCGGTCTGTCGATTCCGGCCGCGCTGGTCAGGGCAACAAGATTGCGTTTGTGCCCCCGTGCCCGGGGATCGACTTGCGGAAACTCACCAATGATCGCGGTTTCGATCAGTTTGGCATCGCCGCTTGGCGGAATCACGACCTGGGTCAGGAGGCCGTTTTCATCACCGCCCTGCCCGGTCCATTCGCCGCGAATCTCGGCCGCACCGCCGCCGAGTCCCAGGATGGGTTCCTGGTAGAGCACGACATCGAACTTGATGGTTCCGTCGCTTTCTTCCCAGGCGGACCCGGTATGGTAGAACATGCGCGCAGGCGCCTGCGCCCAGCGCTGATTGTCGAAATCGTCCTTGTCGACGATCAGCATTTGCAGCCCATGTTGCGGTTGCCATTCAAAACCGGCCACCACCGGAGGACGCAGGTTTTCGTTGATCCAGGGCTGCACCAGGATGATCAGGTGACGATCGGTCATCGTCCAGTCATGGATGTAGGCCGCACGCCCGATGTTCACGAGCCCGAAATCCTCCAGGGCGCCGGATTTTGAGATCCGATAAATGCCGACCCGGTCGCCACCAACGGCGAGATTCCAGACCCGGCCATCTGGCTCGACTTTCGGGTGTGCCAGGAAGGGCATGCCGCGCAAATCATCGCGCCAGAGTTTCGGGCCTTTGGTTTCGAGCGTTTCGGCATCCATGGCAAACGCAGAGCCTGCTTCCCACAGCGCCAGCAACTCGCCATCCACCACCAGAACCGAGGTGTTCGCGGCGTTGACGTCATCGGGCCCTTCGACCGAGTAGCTTTCATCACCCAAGGTTCCGAACCCCGGGGCCAGGAATTTGCCTGCAGCTTGCTCTTCGCGACGTTTCCGTGTGTCAGCAAAGCGCGCCCGATGAACCGCAGCACCGTCTTCAATGGCAATGCGATGGATCAAGCCGTCGCCATCAAACCAGTGGCTGGCATATTGATCGCCATACTGCATCTGTGCGGGGCCATTGCGATAAAGCGACCCTTTCAGATCTGCAGGCGCTTTTCCAAATGCGAGGGTCATCGGCGCCGGGTCGAACCCGCCAACCGGTGCGGTTCGATAACCAATATGCCAGTCCGGCATGCTGGTTCCGGCGTTCGCAAGCTCGGCGTGCGCATAACCGCCAAGGGTTCCGACGACGCCGACGCCAATGCCAGCTTCCATGAAGTGACGACGTGATAGATCCATTCAAGTCTCCCTATCCAGGGCTCGAGCCGAGCCGCCGGTCTGTAATTAGTTCATCGTGATGGTGTGTGAGCCGCTATCGCCTTCGAGCGTGAACTTGGCGGCGTCCCAGCTGGCCGGTCCAAACCGCCCTTTGGCGTCATTCGAAAAGGCATAAGGTTCGGTGGGCATGCCGAACGGATTCGTGTTCATCTCACCATCGTCATTCAGATCATGATAGAGTCGCACGGCATACTCGCCGGGCTCCAGCCCTTCAAACGTGACCGTCACGCTGTCGCCTTCGACCGCGAGGCTTGCCCCATTCACGGCGCCATCACCATTATAGGTTTCTTCGTCAAACAGGCCGAGCATGATCGACCCTTTGGCCTCTGCAATGCCCTCGACTGTCACTGTCAGATCAGAGGCTGAGGCGAGCGGCGCGGCCACGAGGCACGTCGATACAGCGGCGATAAGAGAAGAAAGTCGTGTCATAAGTGTCTCCAGATTCAGAACCAAAAAGGCAGGACAGTCCTGCTCTGCGGAAACAGATGACAGGCTGAGCGCAGAACCGCATCACGATCTTCGTCTGGGGACTGGAATCCTTCGCGAAATGCAGCCATTGTCATTCACGAAACGTGGATGAAGGGGCCCTGCAGTTTGCGTATCGCGATTGAATTCCTCAGATTCGCCAGTGTCGTTGTCGGGCTTGGCCTGATCTTTTCCTGGCTCGGCGTTTATGACACGGGCGAAGTGCCGTTCTTGCGTCGATGGGCGTTCTGGACGATCACCATGGCGGTCGGCGGCGGCAGTGCCTGGTTCCTGGCCCCGTTCCTCTGGGAAGGGCGGTATCATTGGTGGCCCGCACCGTTCAAGATTGCCGTCGTGGCGCTGATCGTGTCGGTCCCGGTGACCGGGGTTCTGATGCTGATGAATGGCGGCCCCATCAGCGTCAATCATACGATCGTTCAATATGTCTACGTCCTGATCATCTCACTGATCATTTCGACAGGCATGTATGTCGCCTCAACCTATCAGTCCGGCGGGAACAGAGAACAGGCTGAGGGCCGCGATCCTGTCAAGGCGTTCATGGACCGACTGCCGGTGAAGTTTCAAACCGCTGATCTGCATGCGATTTCGTCTGAGGATCACTATCTGCGCGTGCATACCAGCCTTGGCGAAGAGATGATCCTGATGCGCCTGGCTGATGCCGTGCGCGAGCTGGCCGGGGCAGACGGCCTGCAGGTTCATCGGTCGTGGTGGGTCGCCAAGGGCGGGGTTCAGGACGAAAAGCGGGTCGATGGTCGGAGTTTGCTGGTCCTGCCATCGGGGACAGAGGTGCCGGTTTCGCGGTCGTTTCGCGCCCGGGCAAAGGAAGCCGGGCTCATTCGTTAACGGTCGTTAACCATCAAATCGCCTTATTCGAAACACGCATAGCCCCTATTCTGTATCAATAGTGTTCATCAAGGACGTTCGTCCCCATCTGGCCGTTAACGAAACACAACGGCGAGATCGCCAGAACGAAGAGACAAGAAGATGAGCAACAATCACATCCTCTCCCGCAGCCTGACCGTATTTTTCACCGGTATCACCGCAACGACCCTGTTCCTGGTCGCTTTTGCTCCGAGTGCGCCGCTGTTCGCAGGCTAAGACTTCGGGCCGCCTGGCATGATCGGGCGGTCGCGCCACGCGCCCATGCTGCGCACCCGGTCATACATGACCAGAGCCCCGGCGAGGCTCACATTGATGCAGAACTTGGTCGGTATTTTTACGATATGATCGCAACGCGCGACCATTTCATCCGACAGATTCCCGCGCTCGGGCCCAAGCACATAAGCCGCCATGCGGGGATGTTTGAACTCAGGCAGCTCGACCGCGTCATCCGTCAATTCGATCCCGACCAGCTGGCACCCTTTCGGAAATACCATCTCGTCCATCGATTCCCACGCATAGTACGGCACGTTCTTGAACGTGCGCGACGTGTCCGAAAGATTAGCGATCTTGGTTCTGTCAGCCGCCTGGACCGAAAACACGAAACTTGCCCCAAAGGCGTTCGCCGTACGCATCAGCGCACCGAGATTCATCGGTTTTGAGATCCCCTCGGCGCCAATCGCGAAATAGCCCTTCATCAGATCACTCCCCAGACCAGGCGTCCGAGCGCCAACACGCCGACCAGCAAAACCGGCAAGATCACGCTATAGCGCCGTGCGCTGCGCAAATGCGCCAGCGGGCTTGGATAGGTCTCGCGCATATAGGCGACGGCATCATCCTCGGTGGGCGCCCGGCCGGCGGCTGCGACGACCACGGCATTTGCCTTCACGCGGTCGGCATAGTCTTCGCGCCAGGCCTTCAGGGCGCGGCGCAGGACCAGCGCGGTGATCATCCGCATCTGTATTGCCAGCGCAAAGGCAAAGCCGAGGCCACCCATCAGAATCCAGAACAGGAGTGTCTTGTCCAAACCTACATCTCCGCTACGTCAGACCTTCACAGCGCCGGTTGCCATGTCTACCAAAGTCCCGTCAACGCATGCGATGAGGAAATCCCAGATGAAAGCCCTGCTCTCGAAAGCCCCTGGCGGCACCGATACCCTGGTCCTGGAAGACGTCGAAAGCCCGACCCCCGGCAAAGGGCAAGTCGTCATCGACGTGAAGGCGATCGGGGTAAATTTCCCGGATACGCTGATCATTCAGGATCTTTATCAGTTCAAGCCCGAACGCCCCTTCAGCCCTGGCGGTGAAGTGTCCGGCGTCATCAAGGCGGTCGGCGAAGGGGTCACACAGCTGCAAGTCGGTCAACGCGTCATCGGATCCTGTGGCTGGGGCGGTATGCGCGAAGAGCTGGCGCTCGAGGCTGCGCGCTGCATCCCGATCCCGGATTCGGTTCCATTCGAAGAAGCCGCCGCCTTCGTGATGACTTACGGAACCTCCTATTATGCGCTGAAGGATCGCGCTGACCCGAAACCCGGCGAGAAACTGCTCGTCCTCGGCGCGGCTGGCGGTGTCGGCATTGCGGCGGTCGAGCTTGGCAAGGCGATGGGCCTTGAAGTGATTGCGGCCTGTTCAAGCCAGGAAAAGGTCGACTTCTGCCTGTCCAAGGGTGCCGACAAGGGCCTGGTCTATGATCGCGGTCCGCTCGATCGCGGCCAACAGAAAGAATTTTCCAATGCGATCAAGGAAATCAGCGGCGGCGGCGTCGATATCATTTATGATGGCGTTGGCGGCGATTATGCCGAGCCCGCCGTTCGCGCGATGAACTGGGAAGGCCGATTCCTGGTCATCGGCTTTCCGGCCGGCATTCCAAAGCTGCCGCTCAATCTGACCCTGCTCAAATCCTGCGATGTGCGCGGTGTGTTCTGGGGCGCCCATGTCGCCCGCGAGCCAGAACGCAATCAGCAGAACCTGATGGAGATGTTCGCGATGTACCAGGACGGCAAGATCAAGCCGCACGTCTCCGAAACCTTCCCGCTGGCCCGCGGCGGCGAAGCCATTCAATACCTGATCGACCGCAAGGCCTTGGGCAAAGTCGTCGTCACAGTGTAAGCAAAACAAAGCCCGCTGGAACCTGTCCAGCGGGCTGATTCGAATCGGTCAGTGACCGTGCGGGGGAACGCACACTAGACCCGAATGTAAACTTCTTTACACGGACTTCAAAGCGACGCAACCGCCTTTTTTTGCAAGGCGGTTGCGCGCGCAATTGAATTCCATCTGGCGTCTAAAGCCGGTCAGACAGGGCGTCCAGCGTTTCGCGGAGCGCAGCGACTCGGCCAGCATTGACCGCGTCCATGCCCCCCGCGTCGAGACCGGCCGCCATTTGTGACAGTTCAGACGCAGTCAGGGAATCGCCGCGGTCCGCGTCGAGCGACCCGACGGCGGTTTCAATCGTGTCGGTCAGCGCAGAAACCTGATCGCTGGACAGGACACCGGCGCGGGCCAGCTGATCGACATAGGCCATGGCCACGGCCGGATCGCCGGAGGCCCAGGTGACCTCGAACTGCTGTTGCGGATTGAACAGGGCATCCTGATTGGCCGCTTCCGCTGCCGCGATTTCATTGGCGCTGAGATGGTCGCTGGCATTCAGGGCGAAGATGTCGAGACCGCGAACAATCTCGGTGCCATAGACTTTGCCATCGTACCAATAGGTCGACCAGTAACCGCCCAACACCAATTGGTCCTCGTGAACCGGGCCGCGGTCGAAGAAGGCAATTTCCTGCGGGTTCGCGCTGTCGGTGAAATCAATCACTGAAACGCCGCCCTGATACCAGGCCTGAACGAACAGGTCGCGCCCCGGCACGGGAACCACGGATCCATTGTGCGCGACGCAGTTTTCCTGTTCGGTCTGCGGCGCTGGCAGCTTGAAATAGCTTCTGAATTCCAGCTTGCCGTCGACAATGTCATAGATCGCATTGGCGCCCCAATCCATCGGGTCAGAGGCGCGGCACCGTGGCCGGCTGCCGCCGCCCCATTCATCCGTGAACAGGACCTTGCTGCCATCATTGTTGAAGGTCGCAGAGTGCCAATAAGCAAACTTCTGATCCAGAACCGCATCGATACGGGTCGGATTGTACGGATCGGAGATGTCAAAAATGACGCCATTGCCGGAACAGGCCCCCGCCGCGATCTGCTTTTCCGGATAGACCGTGATGTCGTGGCAGTGGTCGGTGCGGCTGCTGTCCTGGGTGTCGTCGCCATGATCGCCGCCCTGCCAGAGCCCGGCAATGCGGCCGGAATCGGTGTCCATGAAGACGGTCGGGCTGGTGACAATCCGCGCTTGCGACGGATCGGCAACCGGGATCTCGATGACGTCAATGCGGAACAACGCGGTACGGTCATCGCCCGGGACGTCGCCGACGCAGCCCGCGAGCTCGTCTTCCTCGCGGATCGAGGCGGTGCCGGAATTGTAGACAACAATCTTGCCATCAGCGTCCGGACCCGAAACGACCGAGTGCGTGTGCGAGCCGCGGCAGGTCTGGACCTGGCCGACCTGCAGCGGGCGCCGCGGGTCGGAAATGTCGAAGATGCGCAGGCCCCGGAACCGCTCCGGACTGATATCCTCGGAAATACCCTGACGCCCGCAATCGACGCGGCCGCGGGTCTGCTCAACTGACATGATCAGTAGGTCCCCGACTATCGACACATCGCCCTGTCCGCCCGGGCAGACGACGGAACTGATCAGGTTGGGCATGCCGTCATCGCTCAGTTCATAGACGTTGAAGCCGTGATAATTGCCGACAATCATCATCTTGCCCGCAAACGCCATGTCCGTGTTCGAGAAGCTGAGCAGCGGCGAGCGTTCACCCCATTCCGTTTCCTCGTTCGACTGGTCATCACCGCGCTGCGGATCCTCCGAGGCCATGTCCGCCATGTCCCCGTGATCGCCATGCGCGCCATGATCCATTTCGCCGGCGTCGTCCGCGTCATCCTCTTGCGGAACCGCGGGCGCCAATCCAGCCGGATTGTTCGGATCGAAGAAGCCGGGCGGTTTCGGCAGCGACGCGACCAGGGTCAGATTGGAGATCGCCTCGCCGGCATCGCGGAAGCCCGCCGCCAGGCCACCGCGCGGATCGGTCGAGAGGCCGGCGAGCAGATCATTCATGCGTTCGATTTCAGCCGTCTGATCATTGACGATGTCATTGACGAATTCAAACAGAACCGGGTCATAGGCCGAGCCCGGCTGCGCCAGCAGGTCCTCGACCATGGTCACCGCGCCATCATGGTGGGTGACCATCAGGGACAGGAACAATTGGTCAAAGGCGACCCCGTTCGCGGCGGCCAGGTCCGCCATCTGCTCTGGCGTCGCCATGCCCATCATCTCGTGCGACATGTGTGTGTCGTGATGCGCATGCGCGCTCGGCACCGTTTCTCCGCGCGCCGCAAGCCAGTCCTGCATGAACGAGATTTCGTCCGCCTGTGAAGCATCGATACGGCCAGCAATATCCACCACTGCCTCGCTATTGGTGCGGTCCTCGACCAGTGCCGCCATCTCGACAGCTTGCTGGTGGTGCGGGATCATGTCCTGCATGAACCGCACATCGTCGATCGAGTGGCTGGTATTGGCGATCGTCGCGGCTTCATCCGCGCTCAGGGTTTTCGTTGGTTCGCCGGGTGCGCCTGGTTGAATGATGACGACATCTTCGGCCATCGCGACGCAGCCTGCCAGCGCCAGGATACTGGCGCTCGTTGTAATCATTGATCGCACATAGGAAGAGCGTGTCCGCTTCATAATCTGTCCCTCCGAAATACAAGATTACGAAACGGTATGGCACGCGTGACCAGAACCGCAAAGCCGGATGACTTGATCGTGAAAGATTATCCGCTGAAGCGTCCGCGCACGTGCATCACAGGTCGTTCAGGAAGGCTTCAAGCGCTGCATTGGTTTGCGCTGGCGCTTCTTGCTGCACCCAATGCCCGACGCCGGGAACAATCGTCACCCCACGAAAGTCATCGCAGGCCATGCCGGCATTGGCGAAGGCATCCACACCTGGCACGAACCGCCGCACGGGATCGCGTTCGCCGCCAATGAAACAGGTTGGCAAGGTCAGGTGCTGGCCGCGAAACTCGGCCAGTTCCTGATGATCGATCTGAAGCGCCCGATAACGGTTGAAGGCGCCGTGATAACCGCCCTTTTCAAACCCGGCGACGGTGTAAGCAAGGTCGTCATTTGAAAGCCATGCGGGCGCCGGATCAGGATCGATCAGTCCATCCAGCAGCTTCGCATCTTCTGGCTTGTCCTGCCCGAACGCGCCGTCCGGAGCATCACCCGAGATCGCGTAGTAGATCTTGCGCAGCGCCGCCATCGGGTCCTGCGAAAATTCGGCTTCGACCACGCCTTCGGCCTGGAAATACAGGATGTAGAAGAAGCGGCCAGCATACACCATCCGCATCAGGTCCAGCATGCTGACCTCGCCGCCCGGGGTATAAGGCACACTCATGCCGGCCAAAGCGCGAATTTTCTCCGGATAGCAAAGCGCCGTCGTATAGGTGATCGGCGCGCCCCAATCGTGACCAAATAAAATGACCGGCTCATCGCTGAGCGCATCAGCAACAGCCGCGACGTCCGCAGCGAGGGATTTCAGGCTGTAGGCGGCAATCTCTTTGGGTTTTGCGCTTTCGCCATATCCGCGCACATCCATGCTCGCGACGGTGTATCCGCGGGCCGAGAAATACGCCATCTGATGACGCCATGACCAGGCATTTTCGGGCCAGCCATGAACGCACAGGATAACCGGGCCGGACCCTTCCACGTAAACCGCAATATCGCCGGTCGGGCCGGTCACCATCTTTTTCATCGGCATGGATCCTTTCGGTGTCTGATCAGACGGCTTACGCGTCAGATCCTTGCATAAAAAATATTCGGCGCTTGGCCAGCAGAATTTCGTGCACTTGCCCGCCGCTAAAAAGGCCTCTACCTGCGAGGCATGCCCGAATTGCCCGAAGTCGAAACCGTCCGCAGGGGACTGACCCCTGCCATGCAAGGACAAATCATCGCGCGATTGCAGGTCAATCGACCCGATTTACGCTTCCCGTTCCCGGATCGTTTTATCGAGCGCGTTGAAGGCGCGCGCATCACCCTGATGGGGCGGCGGGCGAAATTCCTGGTCGCCGAGCTGTCGACTGACGACGCGCTGATCATGCATCTGGGCATGTCGGGACGGTTCACCGTCGACACAGAAGCCACTGCAGATTTTCATCAGAAGGCCGGACCCAATCCCGCGCACGATCACGTTATCTTCCACATGTCGAATGGTGCGACAGTAACCTATAATGATCCGCGCCGTTTCGGATTCATGGAACTGTGGCCCATGGATCAACTGGACCGCTATCCGCGGATCGAACATCTCGGGCCAGAGCCGCTCTCCAACCAGTTCAATGCGGCTTATCTGGGTGATGCGCTGCGCGCTAAGTCAGCGCCAATCAAGTCCGCGCTACTCGATCAGGCCATCGTTGCCGGGCTCGGCAATATTTATGTCTGTGAAGCCCTGTTCCGGTCCGGCATCAGTCCGCGGCGCAAGGCGCAATCCGTGGCCGGCAAGCGCGCGGAACGGCTGGCCCCCGCCATCAATGAGGTCATTGCCGAAGCCATCGCCGCAGGCGGTTCTTCCATTTCGGACTTTGCCAGCGCCAGTGGCGAGCTCGGCTACTTTCAGAAACACTTTTCTGTCTATGACCGCGAAGGTGCCCCGTGCGACGCGTGCGGGTCCGAGATCAAGCGCATTGTTCAATCAGGACGGTCGAGCTTTTTCTGCAGCGCCTGCCAGCGCTAAGCCTCAGGCGCCGCGTTTCTTGCAGAACTTGTTGGCTTTCTTGCCTTTCATTGCGCGTTTCACGCAATTGTAGTTGCGACGCTGGCGCTTGCCCAACCGGGTCAGCGACGCGGTCATCACGATCGCGATCAGCGATGCGATCAAACCATATTCGATCGCCGCAGCGCCGCGCTCGGACGAAAGCAGCGTTTCGTCCTGCGCATTGGGCGAAGGGGGGCCAAAAAAGAGGTCTCGACGTGTATACATGGTTCGTGCCTGCAAACCTTGTACTGCAAAAACATTACAAAACCTCTACTTCTGGTTGGAACTATACCCTGTTTTGTTTGGGTTTTTAGTTGCTTCTGCAACCATTAGTTGCCCCAAAGACGTTGCCACCATTTCTTCTTCGGCTTCGGTTCTGACACGCCAACGGCACTGGCTGAGAATCCGCCATCAGCCATTTTCTGCTTGATCTCTTCAAGCTCCCAGCCGGTCAACTTGGCCAGGCTCTTGGCTTCCTCATCCCAGCGCGAGACCAGCGTTTCCGCATATTGGCCGGCTTCCTCGCATTGCCCGTAATCGCCGCGCCACGGATGACGCAGGACATAGCGTCCCTGATAGTTTTCGCGATCACCGGTGACCTGGAAATTGAGGTCTTCGGGGAAGGTCTGGCCGTCATAACGCACGTGCAGACGAGTGACGAACGCATCGACGGGCTGGGGGCCAAATCCCGGGCGAGGCATAGGCTGGGTGTCGTCGTGACCGCCTTCATCAAGCCACATCACGCCAAGCTCCCGCAGCTCCGAGCGCGACAATGGATTGGCCGCACATGGATCGCACCAGGACATGTCCCACGCATATTCCATGAACACGGCCTTGCCATTTTCCTTCTCGGTCTGGTGCTCGAACATGGCTTTGTAAAAGTCGCCAAACTCGTCCTTGACGAAGATTGGCACATCCATGTTGGACGGCAGTTTGACGGTTTTGTAATTGGTCGTCTCGACCCGGCCCTGGCGGGTGATCGCGAACACGAACAATTCCTGCTTTCCTTCAGCATTCACCGTCCCGAGGCGGATGGGCAGCATGAAATTCTCGTCTTCATACGCCACCTGGATTGGACGCAACATGGATGAGCCGTCGTGACGGTCCAGGTTTACCTTGGCGACGAAGAATTTCATCCCGCGCTTCAGGTAGGCGCCGACAATATCTTCAGCGCCGTCCGGGATGCGGTACTCATTCTGGTTGAGCCAGGTGATCAGGCCATCGCTTTCTTCGGCTGAGAGGATCAGGATGTCATATTCACCGACCTCGTATTCGGCTTCGATGGTGACGCCGAGATCTTCCGCAGACTCTTCAACCACCTGAATGGATTCGAGCTCTGGCGGCGCCGACATCGCCATCATGTCGCGCCGATAGCGCATTTCGCATGGATTCTCGTCGTAATACTCAACCAGGCGCGGAGCCGTGTATTCGTCGATATGATCGACCAGGGCCGGGTTGGCGACGTTGATCTGTTCACGTTCGGGAATGTCGACCACCGGGATGACCATGGCGAACTCGCTGGCATCGCCGCGATAGTCCGATGCCATGGTGATCACCGTGCGCTCATCGTCGCGCACGAGCACGACTTTCGAGGCATCATTGAACAGGTCTGTATCTGCCTTGGCGACATAGAAGCCGCAAAAGGCGGAGGCTGCAGGCGCGCTAAGCGCGAACGATGTGAGGCCGAGGGCGCAAGCCCCCGCGAGGTGCTTCAGGTTCATCTGGTGTTTCCTTTTTGGAGGTCCATTCGAACCGGCGCGCGGGCAGCACGCGGTCGAGAATGGGGGTGAGAATGGCGAGCCCCGCCAGTGCGTAGAGCATCGCCCCGCGAATATGATATTCCCAGCTCAGCCAGGCCGCCAGCGCCGCAACGGCAAAAGCGAAGATCAGCCTGGCCAGGCGCGAGTCGGGTGTCGATCTCGGATCGGTGATCATGAAAAAGGCAAAGACCAACAGCGCGCCCGATTGCATCTGATGCATCGGGATCGCCATCGGGTCGCCTAGATAAAGCGCGCGTCCGAAAAGCATGGCCGCGAAGCCAATGAGGAATCCGAGCGCGATATCCAGGCGTTTAGCACTGGACAGAACCAGTGCGGCGAAGCCGATGGCGAAGGCAGCGAAGAGGGGGGTCTGGCCCCATTGGCCGGGCGACACCCAGGCCGCCGATCCGCCGATCACGCTGACCGTAACGATGCCGATACAGGCCGGATTAAACAGGTGTTTTTTGCGATACCGGATCAGAAACTTGGCTGAAATCGCAATGAATCCGGCGGCCAGCCAGACCCAAAGGGATGTCGCCCTGAGCAGGATAGAAAGCGATAAGGACGTGATCAAAGCCGATTTCCACTGGAATCCGGCCAACCAGCCGACCACGCCCGCTTCCAGGCTGGACCCGCGCCAATAGCTTCCGGACCCGGCCTTGCGAACCTCGCGCCGGGCATTCACCCAGATCGTCCCCACGGCCTGCGCACTCATCGCCCCGACAATCGCGGCCATCAGGGCCAGAGGCCGCGCACTAAAATCACTGGTGGACAGGGAAAGACAAAACAGGCCGAACAGCGCCGCGATCTGCCAATGTCTGGCATCTCGATGAATCGCCTCGAACAGGCGTACCGCGTGCGTCCTCTCTCCCATGAGCGTCAGCAAACACATGAATTGAGGGCGAAATAGGGCACAGCTTTTACAGTTCCGCGACACCTCTGCGCATGGCTCTTTAAGACATCTCTGCTTACATGCCTGTCATGAGTGAGCAGGACACCGTTTCTTTCGGCTTCGAGCAGGTCACCCCGGACGAGAAAGTCGACCGGGTCAAAGGCGTGTTTCGGTCGGTCGCGTCGAAATATGATGTGATGAATGATTTCATGTCCGTGGGCGTTCACCGCCTGTGGAAACATGACACGATGAACCGGGTGAACCCGCAACCCGGCGAGCACCATCTGGATGTTGCTGGCGGCACGGGAGAACTGGCCCGCGCCTTTCTCGGCCTGGCCGACGCGGCCGGCAAGCGACGCGGCGACCAGCGCCAGGCCACGGCGATTGTCTGCGACATCAATGATGCCATGCTGGAAGCGGGCAAGGCCCGCGCCGACAATGCGCAATGGGGCAAGCGGCTCGACTGGGTTTGCGCCGATGGCACTGCCCTGCCCTATCCCGATCGCAGTTTTGATGCGCTGACCATCAGTTTCGGCATTCGCAATTTCGCCGACCGGCTTGCCGGCCTGCGCGAATTCAAGCGCGTGTTGAAGCCTGGCGGCCGCCTGGCCGTGCTGGAATTCAGCCAGATGACCGCGCCGATGCTGCAAAAGGCTTATGACGCCTACAGTTTCAACGTCATTCCCGAGGTCGGCAATATCGTCACCGGCGACCGCGACAGCTATCAGTATCTGGTCGAAAGCATTCGCCAGTTTCCGGACCAGGACACATTCAAGGCCGAAATCGAGGCGGCAGGGTTCTCGACTGTCTCGGTGACCAATTTCTCTGGCGGCATCGCCGCATTGCATTTCGGCTGGGCGATCTAGGCCATGTTCAAGGCGCTGGCAGACTATGGACGTCTTTTGCGCGCGGGCACAGCGCTGGCCCGCCATGACGTGATCCTGCCCGGCGAGTATCATTCGCGCCTGCCAGTCCCGGCCAAGCTCGCCGGCACCGTTCTTCGCATCCTTGGCGGCGGCGCCCGTGGACGGCCAGGCAAACGACTCGCCACGGCGCTGGAAAAGCTCGGACCGGCCTATATCAAGCTCGGCCAATTCCTCGCCACGCGGCCGGACGTGTTCGGGGTCGAGACCACGGACGACCTGTCGCGCCTGAAAGACAAGCTGCCGCCATTCTCGATGAAAGCAGCGAATGCGGCGCTGGTCGAAGAGTTTGGCGACGAGGCTGAACGCCTGTTTCCTGAGCTGTCTGACCCGGTCGCAGCCGCCTCATTGGCTCAGGTTCACCGCATGCAGACCACCGATGGCGCCAAGGCGGTGAAGATCCTGCGCCCGAAAGTCGAAAGGCTGATCCAGCGCGAGCTGCGGGCGATGAAACGCGCCGCGCGCACGGTCGAGCGCGTGAATATCGAAAGCCGCCGCCTCGCCCCGGTGGCCTTCACCGAGACGGTCGGCGAGGCGATGGAAAAGGAACTCGACCTGCGGCTCGAAGCCGGCGGCGCCGACGAGATGCGCGCGCTGTCGTTCAAGGCAGGGTATTATTACATTCCCGCGGTCGACTGGGCGCGCTCGGGCAAACGCGTCCTGACCACGGAGTGGATCAATGGCAAGCCGCTGACCGATCCAGAGGCCGCTGACACGCCGGGCATCGATCGCGCCACGCTGGCCAACACGGTGACGCGCGGATTCCTCGACCATGCCATCCATCACGGCGTGTTCCACGCGGACATGCATGAAGGCAATATGATCGTCACGCCGGATGGGCGTCTGGCTTTGGTTGATTTCGGCATTATTGGCCGCATCGGCCTGACCGAGCGCCGCTTCCTGGCAGAAATCCTCTGGGGCTTCCTGAAGCGTGATTATCACCGTGTGGCAGAAGTCCATTTCGAAGCCGGCTATGTGCCGGCCGACAAATCCGTCGGCGATTTTGCCCAGGCCCTGCGCAGCGTCGGTGAACCGATCCATGGCAAGTCGGCGAGCGATGTCTCGATGGGTCGCCTGCTGCTTCAATTGCTCGATTTCACCCACACGTTCGGCATGCAGATGCGGCCGGAACTGGTGCTGCTGCAGAAGACCATGGTGCAGGTGGAGGGCGTCGCCCGCGCGATTGACCCGAACCACGATATCTGGGCCGCCGCGGAACCCGTCGTGAAAGACTGGATCACCCAGAATCTCGGCCCCGCAGGCGCCGCAAAACTGGTCGCGCAGAACGTCAAGGACGTGGCTGACCGCCTGAAACGCCTGCCGGAGGTGATGGATCAGGTCGAGGCCAAGCTGAATGCCCCCGCGCCGGCGCCGCTGCCGCGTGAACGCTTTGCGCCCTGGTGGGGCTGGATGGGCTTTTTCCTGGCCATCGTGGCCGCGATTGTTGCGGTGGTTTACGCGCCCTGATCGGGTTTCGGCAGGAAGATCACGAACCGCGTTCCGCTATCGCCGGTCTCACCCAGTTCCAGATCGCCGCCCATGGCCCGTGCCAGATCACGCGACAAGGCGAGGCCAAGCCCGGTCCCGTCGCGGCGCGTGGAGCCCGCAAACGGCTTGAACAGGTTGGACCTTGCCTGTTCCGGCAGGCCCGGACCGGTGTCAGCCACGCTCAGGGCCGCGCCATCATATCCGATCGAGATCGCGCCCTTGCCATCCATGGCCTCAGCCGCATTGCGGATCAGATTGGCGCAAATGCGATGAAGGTGGTCCGGGTCAGCCTGCGCGTCGGCTTGAAGATCCACTTCATTGCTGAACGTGACATCGCCATAAGCGGCCAGCGCTTCGGCGGCCGCTTCTTCGGCAAGGTCGAACAGGCGCACGGTCTGGATGTTTGAATCCGGCACTGATGAGCGGCCATATTTCAGTGTGTCACTGGCCAGGTTAATGGCGCGTTCCAGCGCGCGTTCCAGACGCGGCAGGCTCTTGGCGACGCGTGGATCCTCAGACCGTGACAGGTTGTCCGAGACCAGCTGCGCGGTGGCCAGGGAATTGCGCAGATCGTGATTGATCTTGGCCACAGCTTCACCGAGCTGGGCCAGGCGTTCTTGTTGGCGAAACGCGTTCGACACCGCTTCTTCCATGTCCGACAGCGCGTTTTGCGCGCGTCCGATTTCATCGCCCCGCGAGGTTGGCGCGAGCCGACGCTTCCAGCTTCCCGGCTCATCGCGGATCTGCTCGACCGATTCCGTCACGCGGCGGATCGGCCTGACCACGGTCAGCAACAGCATCAGGTAGAGCAGCCCGCCGGTGACGATCGAAATCAGCAGCGACAGGCCGAGAATGTTGAGGCCATACGTGCCAAGCTTCTGCCGCAGGTCTTTCTCATCCGCGACGATTTCGATGACACGCCCGGGCCGTGACCCGGCGGCGCGAATGATCAGGAACCGGTCCTTGGGCGCGAAGAATGTACCGAGCGTGTCGCCAATCTCGGAAAAATCCGGCGAGTCGTCATAGAGGACGATCTTGCGCGTGCAGCAGATCTCCTCGCCTGGATTGAGGATCATGTCGCGGCGTTCGTCATACAGCTCTGCCACGGCCAGGACCATGGCGCTTTCAAGCAGGTCCTTTTCCAATTCTTCGGAGACCATCCGGCTGGGCGCCGCTTCCAGCGCCAGCGCCGCCAGACGACCCGCTTCAATCTGATCTTTCAGCCAGTCATTGCGATACCGGGTGGCGCTCGGCACGAAGATCAAGGCTTCGATGACCAGAACGCTGGCAATCGCAATCAGGAACAGCCGGAAGGACAGGCTGTCCCGCCAGCGCAGCTTACGCTTTGGCGCGGGTTGATCTGACGACTCTCTCACCCCTCGGCAACTAGCCTAAGGGATGCGTTGCAGCAACCCGACCAACGTCCTTGATGCTTTGCCGAACACGGTTGGCGTGAAGTGCGCGCTGGCCGCGCGCTTCACGATTTCCGCGCGTGTCGGGTACGGCGAGATGAAATTGGTCAGCGATTGCACGCCGAGCTTGTTCGACATGCCATAGCCGACAATCTGGATGATATCGCCAGCACCTTCACCGACCACAGAAGCACCGAGAATCTTGCCCTTGCGAATGACCAGCTTGGCCTCGCCCAGTGTCTTGCCCTCGGCAATGGCACGATCATTCTCATGGAACGGGAAGGACGACGTGGTGACACTGTCGCCAAATTGTTCCCGCGCTTCGGCCTCGGTCAGGCCGACCTGCGCGACTTCCGGCGCGACATAGGTGACGGCGGGCAATGGCAGGTCGCTCGCCTTGCTGCCCTGCTTGAAAAACGCCCGTCGGGTGAACACCGAGGCATGCCATCCGGCAAGGTGGGTAAACTGGCCCTGGCCGGCAATATCGCCAAGCGCCCAGACGCGCGGATTGGAGACCGAGCGCAGCTTGTCGCTGACCTGGATGCCGCTGCGATCAAAGTCGACCTTGCCGGCTTCCAGCTCCAGCCCGTCCAGCATGGCGCGGCGGCCGACAGCGACCAGCAAATGCGTTCCGGTAATCGTTTTGGTGCCGTCTTCGCTTTCCGTGTCGACGGAAATTGACCCCTCCGACCCCGTGATTTTGACGGCCTTGTGGCCTTCCAGAATGGCGACCCCTTCTTCCCGGATCGCATCGACCGCAATCTTGGCGTGATCGGCATCGGCGCGCGCCATGGCACGGCCCATTTCGATAACCGTCACTTCAGAGCCAAGGCGATGGAAGGCCTGGGCCATTTCCATGCCAATTGGTCCGCCGCCCAGAATCACCAGGTGTTTGGGCTGCTCGGGCAGCGAGAACACGGTCTCATTGGTGATGTAGGGTGTTTCGTCGAGGCCTGGAATCGGCGGAATGAACGCGGTCGATCCGGTGGACACGATGATGCGGCGCGCGGTGGCTTCCGTGGTCGCGGACTGGATCGTCTTGCGATCCTTGAACTGGGCATGTTCACGAATGACGGTGACGCCGAGGCCTTCGAAACGCTCCTGGCTGTCGACCGGCGCGATCGTATCGATCGCGCTCTGCACGTGGGCTTTGACTTTTTCCCAATCGACGGCGGGGTCGGAAACGCTGACGCCATACTTGGCGCTCTCTCGTGCGGATTGGGCATATTTCGCCGTGGTCAGCAACGCCTTGGACGGCACGCAGCCATAATTCAGGCAATCGCCGCCCATTTCGTGTTTTTCGTACAGGATCACGTTCAGACCCAGCATTGCTGCACCAGCCGCCGCAGAGAGGCCGCCTGATCCGCCACCGATCACGATGAGGTCGGCTTTGAGCTTGCGTTTAACGCCCGTTTCACGCGGAGCTTCTGTCATTGTTTTTGTCTCCATCAGCTCAGTGTCCGCCACCCGGGCGGCTGGTGTTGCAATCGTGTCTGACATTCAAGCCTCCACGGGGTCGGTCTTGCGACCGGTAATCTTCTTGTAGGCGACCGGGATCAGCGCCACCACGCCAAGCGCGGCGAGGGCTGGCAGCATGTTGCGGGCAACGCTGGCCAGGTTCGGATCCTCACCGGCTGCAAACGTCGCGCCCAGGCCCGAGCCGACCCAGGTATACGCAATCACGCCTGGGATAATGCCGAATGCCGTGGTGATCGCATATTCGCGATACTTGGCGCCGAGCAAGGCAGGCGCAATGTTGGCAACCGGGAATGGGACCACCGGCAGCAGCCGCAGCGCGAACATGTAGGAGAACGGGTTTTCGTTAAACCCGGCTTCCATCTTGGCCATGAACGGACCGGCGCGATCGCGAAGCGCGCTGCCGATCGATGTCTTGGCGGCGAAGAACAGCATACTGGCCCCGAGCGTGGCCCCGGCTATCGTCGCCAGCGATCCGCCGACCAGACCGAACAGGAAGCCACCCGCAATCGTAATCCACAGCGCCCCCGGCAGCATGAACAGTGTGGCCGCAGCGTAGATTGCAATGAAAATGGCAACAGCCAGGATCAGGTTCTCGGACACGAAGCTCGTGAGCACTTCCCGCTGCTCGCGCAGCGTGTCCAGAGACAGGTATTGGAACAGGCCCATCTGCCAGGCCCCGATCATCACGGCCGCGATCATGTAGACGGGCCAGAGCTTGATCCAGATCGGGCTTGATTTCTTTTCGACGTCGTCTGTCATCTTGTGTCCCTCTTATGAGCCCGGCGCTGATTTTGCGTCATTCAGGGCCCAATCATAATCATGTTTGGTAATTCTGCGCTTGGCCTCGATCTGGGCCTTGAGCTCTGGCTCGGCATAGTCGAGCAGGTGATCGATCACGCTGTCATTCGACCCGCCAAAATCTTCGCGGAACCATTTATAAATGGTCGAGACCTGCAGCGTGCCGTTGCGGCGGATGGTAACCCCGCGCGGATCGTTGATATATTCGCGGGCGGCCCGGTCGAGCTCCGTGTCCAGTGTGTCGGCGTACCAGGCCTCGGTCTGCAGGTTGGGACAGCTATAGGCGGCGCAATTGATCGCATAGTGGACGCGCGGGTCGTCCCATTCGACGCGCAGGATTTCGTGCTCAATGGCGTCGAGGGAACGCTCTTCACCGTCAATCGTGGTGAACACGCGTTTCCACGGACCGACAATATAGCCGGAACGGATTGATTTGGTCGGGTAGCGCTCGACAATGTGTTTCACGGTCAGCGCATTGTAGACGTTTGAATAGGCGGCGAATTGTTCCGGCTCGGTCAGCGTGTCAAAGTCGAGATCGGCGAATCCGTCCAGATAGGCGTTGAGCTTGGCCGTATCGGCCTGATTGTCCTTCAGCGCGCCATAATCGAACCGGTTCACACCATCGCTATGCTCACTGACATAGGCCCCGAGCAGCTCGCTCCAGGGTTTGTGCAACTCGGTGTCATCTGCTGAAGCAGATCCGGCAGCCATGCTCATGGTCAGTGCTCCAGCGGTCAGCAGCGTGCGTAGCATATTTTCGTCGTCCCGATAAAACTTTGTTCGAGCCGGATATATTTTGCCCAGCACGGCAATGCACGACACAGTCTGGTCGCGATCCATCACTGATCCGTGAACAATCCAGCAGGGGTGCGATTGTCCTGCAAATCGTGCCGGATTTCCCTTGACCTGACGAGTTGGCCCACGTATTAGCCGCGCTTTCGAGTTCAACACATTTCAATTGAGGCGAGACGCCCATGAAACGCACATTCCAGCCAAGCCGCCTCAAGCGCGCCCGTACACACGGCTTCCGCTCTCGCATGGCGACCAAAAATGGCCGCAAGGTTCTGGCCCGCCGTCGTGCAAAAGGCCGCAAGGTTCTGTCTGCCTAAGACGGCTCCGCCAAGGGTTTCCCATGGCACAATCTGATTCATCCGAAACTGGGGTCGTCCGTCTGAAGACACGGCCCCAGTTTCTTTTTGTGCGCGCTGGTTCGACCGAACGCCGCAAGTCAGTCGTGGTGCAGGCCCGGCAGCGCAAGGGCTCCGAGCTGATCGGCGCCGGCTTCACCGCGACCAAGAAAATCGGCAACGCAGTTGTCCGCAATCGCGCCAAGCGCCGGATGCGCGAAGCCGCAAGCCGCCTGCTGCCCCTTCACGGACGCCGCGGCGCTGACTATGTGTTCATTGCCCGAATGGAAACTGCGACGATTGGCTGGCAGCGCCTGCTTGACGATATGGAAAGCGCGCTGATAAGCGTCGCCGAAGATTTTTCAGCGGGGACAGGCCCGGCCTGACCCCTCTTTTTATTTGCAGGACACGATCTGCCCATGTTGCCCAATCAGCAAAACGGTATGGACCCCCAGGACCAGCGCAACTTCATCATCGCCATGGCGTTGATGATTGTCTTTGTGTTCGGCTATCAGTTCTTCGTGCTCGACCCGGCCGCAAAGCGCGCCGAGGAACAACGCGCCGCTGCTGCTGACGCCGCCGGGGTGCCTGATGCGCTCGACGCAACCACGCCTGGCACAGACATCGTCGTCGACGCCGCACCGACAGCCCCGGCCACGATTGAGGCGGCGTTGTCCGGCGAACAGCGTATCACCTTTGACGCCAATCGCGTCGACGGCTCGATCCTGCTCAAGACTTCGGAAATCGACGATCTCAACCTGAAGGATCACTACAAGACGGTTGAACGCGCCGAAGAGCTGCGCCTGTTGCGGCCGCGCACCACGCTGGAAGGCAAGACCAGCGGCTATTCCGCGACATGGAACTGGAGCGTGCTGAACGATGCCGATCCGCAGAACCCGACCTATTTCCAGGTCCTGCGCCCGGAAGATTCCTGGGCCGCGTCCACCGACGCCATCACCGATGGTGAGTCCGTCACGCTGAGTTTCGAGCGCGGCGGCATTGCCATCCGGCGCGTGATCTCGATCGATGAAGACTACATGTTCACCTTCGAGGACACGATCACCAACAATTCCGCTCGCCCGTTCACGTTGAGCCCGAACGGTTATGTCCGCCGCTATGGTGCCTGGAAGGACTTCCTGGAAGAGACTGATCCCGGCTCGTCGCGCAAGATGGGCCTGGCGCACCAGGGCCTGATCGGCGTGTTCGATGGCAGCCTGACCATGCGCAATTACAAGAACCTGTCGAAGAATAAGGGCATCAAGGATGCCGACCAGACCGGCTTCAGAAACGCCGAGGAAGGGGGCTGGATCGGCCTCACCGACATGTACTGGATGGCGGCACTGATCCCCGAACAGGGCCGCACCTGGCGCTCGCGCGTGCAGCAGAAAGAGAACCTCCTGGAACTCGTCGTCGATGCGCAGGATGTGCAAGTGCCGGCCGGCCAGTCGATCACCATCACCAACCAGGTCTTTGCCGGCGCCAAGGAATACAACGTGGTCCGCGGCTACAAGACGAGCGGGGTTCCGCGCTTCGATGATTCCATCGATTGGGGCAACATCCTCTATTACATCACGCGCCCCTTCTTTGCCCTGCTGAACTGGCTGAAGACGCAGATCGGGTCATTTGGCTGGGCCATTCTGGCGCTGACCATGATTGTCCGCGCGCCGCTGATCCCGCTTTACAATCAGAGCTATAAATCGATGGCGAAGATGAAAAAGCTGGCCGAGCCGATGAAAGAGATCCAGGAGCGTTTCAAGGCCGACCCACAGCGGCGTCAGCAGGAAATCATGAAGCTCTACCAGCGTGAGAAAGCCAATCCGCTGGCCGGGTGTATTCCGATCCTGTTCACCATCCCGGTCTTCTTCGCGCTCTATAAAACCCTGTATGTGACGATCGAGATGCGCCACACCGCGTTCTGGTTCATTGGCGACCTGTCGGCGCCGGACCCGACCGCAATCGGCAACCTGTTCGGTCTGTTGCCCTGGGCCGCCGCAGACGTGAAAGCCATCCCGCTGCTCGGCTTCGTCATCGGCATCGGCATCCTGCCCATCCTGTACGGTGTGACTATGGCCGCCATCCAGGCGCTGTCACCGCCGCCGCCGGACCCAACCCAGCGGACGATCATGATGGCCCTGCCGTTCGTCTTCATGTTCGTGTTTGGCGGATTTGCCGCCGGCCTCGTCCTGTACTGGGTGTGGTCGAACTTCCTGTCCCTGTTCCAGCAATATTTCATCATGCGAAGGAACGGGGTCGAGACCCAGTTCGACAAGCTGATAAAACGATTAATCGGGCGGGGCTCCTCAACCCCGGCAGAGTAGATGAGCGACGCACCAGCCTTTTCTGGCGAAGCGCTGGAAGCGGGCCGCAAGCTCTGCATGGGCCCGGTCGAGTTTGTCCTCGGTGCCGCCAGCCTGCAGCAATTGCCAGACGCGGGCCGGCCCGAGATCGCCTTTGCCGGCCGCTCGAATGTCGGCAAGTCATCGCTGATCAATGCGGTTCTGAATCGCAAGAACCTGGCGCGTTCGTCGGCTGAACCCGGCAAGACTCGCGAGCTCAATTATTTCGATGTCGGCCCCGGCAAGCTCTGGCTCGTCGACCTGCCGGGATTTGGCTATGCCAAGGTGTCGCGTCAGCAACAGGCGAAATGGGTGCAGCTGACCAAACGCTATCTGCGCGGCCGGGCCAATCTCAGGCGCGTGTTCCTGCTAGTCGATAGCCGCCGGGGTCTGATGAGCACCGATCTCGACACGATGGCCATGCTCGACACGGCGGCGGTCAATTACCAGATCGTGCTGACCAAGGCTGACAAGATCAAGAAGACCGAACTTGAGGCAGTGACGGACAAGATCACGGCAAAGCTCAAGAAAAACCCGGCTGCCCACCCGATTCCGCGTGTGACCTCGTCTGAAAAAGGCTATGGCATCCCTGAGCTCAGAGCTGAAATCGGGCAATTTGTGGAGAGCTAGGCATGTCGATCCGGATCCAGAGCGCAAATCTCGATACGCCTGAATTTGCTGCCCTGATCGATACCCATGCCGAGCTGATGCTGAGCCTGTCCCCGCCCGGAAGCTGTCACTTCCTGCCCATGGATGGCTTGCGCCGGGACGATGTCACCGTCTGGGAAATGCGCGACGGAGCGACACTGGTCGGTTGCGGCGCGCTGCAACACCTGTCGGACACACATGGCGAAGTGAAATCCATGCACACACTGGCGGCGTATCGCGGCGCGGGCCTCGGTCGCAGGATGCTGGAGCATGTCATCGCCGAAGCCCGGACGCGCGGCTACACGCGTCTCAGCCTGGAGACCGGCAGCATGGACGGGTTCAAGCCGTCGCGAACGCTGTACCAGAGTTTCGGATTCGAGGCCTGCCCGCCCTTCGGGGACTATGTCGAAGACCCGAACAGCGTCTTCATGTCCCGAGCGCTTTGATCACGGCGCTAAATTGTTTCCATTCCGCGCCAAATCCGGCTAAAGGCCAGCGCCATGACTGACGCGCCGCTTCCGCCTGCCCAACTGACCGCTGAAACCCTGTCAGAAGCCCTGCCCTACATCCAGCGCTATGCCGGGCGCACCGTCGTGATCAAGTATGGCGGCCATGCCATGGTTGACGAGGCGCTATCGGAAGCCTTTGCGCGCGACGTCGTCCTGCTCAAGCATCTCGGCGCCAATCCGGTCGTCGTGCATGGCGGCGGCCCGCAAATTGCCAATCTGCTCGACCGGCTCGGCATCCAGTCCGAGTTTCGAGACGGCCTGCGCGTCACCGATGATGCGACCATGGAAGCAGTCGAAATGGTGCTGTCGGGGCCGATCAACAAATCCATCGTCCGGGCGATTAATGCCGCTGGCGGCAAGGCGGTTGGCCTGTCCGGCGCCGATGGCGACCTGATGCGGGTCAGCAAGGCAACCCGAACCACGCGCGACGCCTCCAGCGAAATCGAGAAAGTCGTCGATCTCGGCTATGTCGGCGAACCTGAAAAAATTGACATCTCGGTCCTCGGCGCCCTGATGGACAGCGAGAAAGCCATCATTCCGGTGATCGCGCCGGTCGGCGTTGGCGAGGATGGCCGGCGTTACAATGTCAACGCGGATACCGCCGCGGGGGCCGTGGCGGCGGCGCTTCAGGCGAAACGCCTGCTGCTGCTGACTGACGTGGCCGGGGTCCTCGACAAGACAGGTCATCTGATGCGCGAGATCCGCCGCGACCGGGTCGATGAGCTGATGCAGGACGGCACGATCTCTGGCGGAATGATTCCGAAGCTTGAAACGGCGGCAAAAGCCGTCAACATGGGAGTTGGCGGGGCAGTTATTCTAGACGGGCGCGCAAAGCACGCGCTGCTAATGGAGCTGTTCACAGAACATGGCGCAGGTACCTTTGTTTACTAAGATCTTCCTCGGATTTTTCGCGATTGCGTTAACCAGCGTTTTACCCATGAACGCATCGGCGCAGGGCAATTCGAACGGCTGGGAAGTCTGCAATGAAACCAGCTACATCATCGAAGCTGCAACCGGCCGTTATGAAGGCCAGGGCGTGGTGGTCGAGGGCTGGACGCGGCTGCGCCCCGGCGCCTGCGAACGCGTTGTGGAAGGCGCGCTGCAGCCGGGCATCCATTATCTGTTCGGGCGCTCGTCCACGGCCCACCGCGGCGGGCGCAAATTATGGGGCGGCAAGAGCAAGCTCTGCATTGACCCGACGGGCAGCTTCGCCGTTGAAAACATTCCAGATTGTTCCGTGATGGGCCTGGAATCACGCGAGTTTCGCCCAGTCCTAATCGAAGATGACGAGCGCTGGCGGACCAGCTTCACCGAAACCGACAAGCGCAATCTGGACCAGGCGAGCGCGGCGGGGGTCCAGCGTCTGCTCGACAATGCCGGGGTCTATTCCGGGCGCATCGATGGCTATCTCGGCCGCAAGACCCGCGCCGCGATCGGCGATTTCCTGACCGCCAAGGGTCTGGACGCCAACACCTCTGATGCCGACCTGATGGACATCCTGGAACAGACCGCCATCGACCGCGCACGTAATGTCGGGTTAACCTTCTGCAATCGCACCAATAAACGGATCTGGAGCGCCATGGCCCGTCGTCGCGGCGAGGGCTGGGAGAGCCGCGGCTGGTGGCTGCTGGAAGCCGGCGGCTGTGCCCGCGTCATCGATGAACCGCTGCTGCAGGCCGGCTTGTTCGCTTATGCGGAAATGGAAACCGGAGATGGCGAGATGCGCACGCTGACCAAAGGCAGCGATTCCTTCTGCGTCTCGAAAGCCAAGTTTGCGATCACCGGTCGCGAAGCCTGCGAGGAAGCGGCCTACAAGACTGGGCTTTTCGTCGCCACGCCGGCACCCGTGAACCGTAAACTGGTATTCGAATTCTTTGAGCGCGACTTCGGAGACCCCATTGATGCCAGCTGATGGCGAGTCCTCGGCGTCAGCCCTGAGCAACCGTCACGTCTGGGTCTTCGACCTCGACAACACGCTGTATCCGGCAGAATGCGACCTGTTTGCACAAATCGATCAGCGCATGACCGATTTCGTTGCCCGTTTCCTGCGCCTGCCACGTGAAGAAGCCCGGGCGACGCAGAAACGCTATTATGCCGAACATGGCACCACGCTGAACGGCCTGATGAGCATGCATGGCATGCAACCGGATGAGTTTCTTGCTCATGTGCATGAGATCGATCTGTCGCCGCTGCCGAAAACACCGGACCTGGCTGCGGCGATCCGTGCCCTGCCTGGCCGCAAATTCGTCTACACCAATGGCTCGCGCAGCCATGCCCAGCGCGTCACCGATTATATGGGCCTTGGCGGCGTCTTCGATGGCAGTTTCGCGATCGAGGACAGCGCGTTCAAGCCGAAGCCCGATCCGTCATCCTATCAGGCCTTCCAGCAGCGCTTCGAGATTGACCCGAACACGGCGGTGTTCTTCGAGGATCTGGCGCGAAATCTCGCCCCGGCGCATGGCATGGGATACGCCACGGTGCTGGTTCAATCCGAAAAAGACTGGAGCCATGAGCCTGCGGCAGCCCGTCCCGCTGGAATTGGGGATGACCTGCCACCACATATCGACTATGTGACGCGCGACCTGACCCGGTTCCTGCGTTCGATCAACGCCTGAACGACGACAAGAAAGACTGACCGACAATGCCTGACCGCTTAGCCGCACTGATCAATTCTGCCTGGGAAGGCCGTTCCGACCTGAACACGGACACACAAGGCGAAATTCGCGAGGCGGTCGAAGCGTCGCTCTCATTGCTCGATAGCGGCGAGGTGCGCGTTGCCGAACCAGACGGCGCTGGCGGCTGGACGGTCAATGAATGGCTGAAAAAGGCAGTCCTGCTCTCGTTCCGGCTCAATCCAAACGTGATCATGGATGGCGGGCCGGGCCATCGCGGCACCTGGTGGGACAAGGTGCCGAGCAAGTTTGAAGGCTGGGGCGCGGCCGAGTTTGAGGCGGCCGGATTCCGCGCCGTGCCGCCGGCCACCGTGCGTCGCGGCTCCTATATCGCGCCGGGCGCAGTCTTGATGCCGTCCTTCGTGAACATTGGCGCTTATGTCGACAGCGGCACAATGGTCGACACCTGGGCGACCGTCGGATCATGCGCCCAGATCGGCAAGAATGTCCATATTTCCGGCGGGGCCGGGATTGGCGGTGTGCTCGAGCCCCTGCAGGCGAGCCCTGTGATTATTGAGGACAATTGTTTCATCGGAGCCCGCGCCGAGGTTGCCGAAGGGGTGATCGTGCGCGAAGGCTCGGTCCTTGCCATGGGCGTGTTCCTGTCGCAATCGACCAAGATCGTGGATCGCCAGAGCGGCGAAATCAGATATGGCGAAGTGCCGCCCTATTCGGTCGTCGTCCCGGGCAGTTTGCCGGGCCAGAATGGCGGTCCGGCGCTGGCCGCGGCGATCATTATCAAGACCGTTGACGAGCGGACCCGGTCAAAAACCGGGATCAACGAGCTGTTGAGAGATTAATCGCGTTCGGATGACACAGACGTCATCGGAACAAAGCTTGCATTGTCGGATTTATCCATCGAATTATTGCCGATGGGGCTCGCTTTGCAAAAAATGCTCGTTATACTGAGCATCTAATAAACGGAGTTCTCCGTGACGATAAAAATCGCAGGAAGGCATATGGATGTAGGAGACGCGCTCAGCGAGCGTATTTCTGATGGTCTGGAAGCCGCTGTAACCAAATATTTCGATCGCAGCTTTGACGCCAATGTCACCGTTGAGAAACGTGGGCACGAGGTG
The DNA here is from genome assembly GCA_965228095.1 of Henriciella sp. GTDB lineage: Bacteria > Pseudomonadota > Alphaproteobacteria > Caulobacterales > Hyphomonadaceae > Henriciella. Next base: position 933,302 of record OZ245793.1, read on the forward strand.
ATTACAGACTGCAATGTCCACCTTCCATCGGGCATTGTCCTGCAATCCACCGGCGGTGCAAGCGACCCCTACGCCTCTCTGGAGGATGCTCTTGAAAAGATGGAAAAGCGGGTTCGCCGCTACCATCGTCGGCTGAAGGACCACCACAAGCGGTCGCCTCTGCCGAGTGAGCCGGCAACGGCATTCATCATCAAGGGATCCGACGACGAAACACCCGAAGACAAGGGTGAAGCGCCTCTGATTGTGGCTGAATCAGCTTCGGACGTGAAAACCATGTCCGTTTCAGAAGCTGTTATGCAGCTGGAACTGTCAGATACCCCTGCCGTTTTGTTTCGAAATGTGAAACACAGCGGCCTGAACATGGTGTACCGCCGTGCAGACGGCAATATCGGGTGGGTTGATCCGGCTGGGCATTCCGCCGCCGGTTGAACCGATAGGTCAGAAAAACATGGCGAATGATCTTTCAAGCCTCCTGTCGGAGGGCGTAATTCTTGGGTCTCAGGCGAGCGAGAGCCGCAAGCAGATTCTGAACGCGCTGGCCAAGGCGATCGGTGAAAAAACCGGCGTCGACAGCCGTGACATTTTCGATGCGGTGATCGAGCGCGAAAATCTCGGCTCGACCAGCGTCGGCGAAGGCGTCGCGATCCCGCATGCCCGTATCCCGTCCCTGAGCAAACCCGTCGGCGCATTCGTCAAACTGGAAGAAGGCGTCGACTTTGATGCCATTGATGGCCGCCCCTGCGACCTGATCTTCATGCTGCTGGCCCCGAACGCCTCTGGCGCCGACCATTTGCGGGCACTGGCCCAGGTCAGCCGGACCTTCCGCAATGCCGATTTGCGCGACGCGCTGCGTCAGGCACAGGATCTGGACAGCATCGAGCGCCTGCTCTGCCCGCAGACCGCTGACGCGACAGCGTAAACTCTTCGTGACTGGCCACCCGGGCTGACCCGCGTATATCTCTCTACCAAATGTAGGAGAGAGACATGAAATACGCATCCAGCCTGCTGGCGCTTGGCTTGGTCCTCAGCCCCGCGGCCTTTGCCCACAACACACACCTGGCTCAGCAAGCCCAGCCGGTTCCGGTCACCACCACCGATCTCGGCGATGGCCTGTACATGCTGCAAGGGCGCGGCGGGAACATTGGCGTCCTCGCAGGCGACGACGGCGTGTTTGTCATCGATGCCCAATATGCCGACATGGCCCCCGGTATCCTGAGCGCGATCAATGAGATTGCCGGCGAGACACCACGCTATCTGGTCAACACCCACTGGCATGGCGACCATACGGGCGGCAACGCCATCATTGGCGATGCCGGTGCGACGATTATCGCTCATAATGGCGTACGCGACCGCGTCACGGTGGATGTCACCCGCGACTTCTTCGGCCAGGAAGTGACCACCCCGGCCGCACCGCCTGAGGCCTGGCCAGTGATCACCTTCAATGATGAAATGACGCTGTACCTGAACGGTCAAACCGTGCGCCTGATGCACGCGCCTGCCGCGCATACCGATGGCGACACTTTTGTCTATTTCGAGGAAGCCAATGTGCTGCACACAGGCGATCTGATGTTCAACGGCATGTTTCCCTTTGTCGACATCACTTCGGGCGGTTCGTTCACTGGCTTCGTCGCCGCATCAGAAGCAATGGCCGCGACCATCAATGATGACACCCGCATCATTCCGGGGCATGGCGCCCTGGCGTCGAAATCGGACATTGCCGAGATTGTCGACATGCTCGGCGGCGTGATGGCCGCAGTGCAGGCCGAAATCGATGCTGGCAAGGATATTGACGGCATTCTTGATGCCGCGCCGCTGACGCCTTGGGTCGAAGACTGGGGCTCTGGCTTCATGACCGAACCGCGCTTTACGCGGCTGGTCCATGCCGACCTGGTCAAAGGCGCGGACTAGAAGATTACTCTTCCCCGTCCGGGCGGTTCTCACCCATGCGAGGATCGCCCGCCGGGACAATTTCTTCCTCGTCCAGGGCGCTCCATTCAACCTCGAGCATGAAGGTACGCACGTCGGCAATGGACTGGGCCGCATGCTCTTCCTGCGGCAGGTGCCCGACGCCATCATAGATGACCTGGGTCGAGCCTGGGATCGCATCGGCGAATTTCTGCGCGCTGGACACCGGCACCAGATTGTCATCGCGGCCCCACATGATCAGCGTTGGCACGCCGATGGCGCTCAATTTGTCCGCCGTCGCATCAACGCGTTCGGTGCCCATCAGGCCAAGCAAGGTCGATCGGTGCCCCGGGGCGCGTGACAGCGCGACATAGCGCTCGACCAACGCGTCAGTGACAAAACTCTGATCGGTATAGGAGTCTTCCAGACCCGACCGCGTCAGGGACGTCATATCCAGATCCTTCATCAGGGTCCGTGCCAGCGGATTGGACAGCAGCGTGAAAATGAACGGGCTGTTCTCATTGTCTTCTGCGGTTTCTGGCCAGCCCGACGCGTCGACGAGGATCAGCCCTTCCAGGGTCTCCGGATAGGCCAGCGCATACGACCAGGCAGTGTTTCCACCCATGGAATTGCCTGCCAGGGTGAACCGGCTGACACCAAGGTCCTGTGTGACCTCGTGCACGACGTCTGCGAAGCGTTCGATGGTGGGCTGGATCGGGTCGTCCGCGCGCGTCAGCCCATGTCCCGGCAGATCCAGCGTGATCACCCGGTAATCCACTTCCAGATCCGTCTTCCAGGCATCCCATGTGTGCAGCGAGGATGAAAACCCGTGCACCAGAACCAGCACGGACCGGTCGGTCGGCCCGGTGTCAGTATAATGGACCTTCAACCCGTCATCCAAGGTCATGAACTGGGTGTCAGGCGTGGAATAGATGGTTTCCAGCGTGTCATAGGGGATATCTGCACGGCGAAGCGCCAACCAGCCCGCTGCCAGGACAGCGACGATGGTGAGAATAACGGCGAGCGTTCTGCGTAACATCCGACTACTCCACAAAAGCTACTGTCGTAAAACCGTCAAAAATTAACCCTGTCAAAGGAAAGATTCATCGCGAACAGACAGAACAGTCCGGGTTCGGACGAAGCTTGAGAGCCCGGTTTTCGCCAGATAGCCCATCGATAATGAGCAATCGCCCGATCAGTGGTTTTCCGGCACCGGTGATAAGTTTTATTGTCTCAAGCGCCATGCTTGTGCCCACCAGCCCGGTCAGCGCCCCAACGACGCCGACATCATCGCAAGCCTCCGCATCTGGCGGCATTTGCGGCACGAAACACTGATAACAGGGCGCGTCTTCTGCGACCCCGGAGGCGTAGACCGCGACCTGCCCGCTCCAGCGACTGGCGGCCCCGGAGACCAGAATCCGGTGGGACTCGTGCGCCACCTGATTCAGCAAGAAGCGCGTTTCATAATTGTCCGTGGCATCGATCAGCAGCGTGCCGGACAGCGCCGTGCCAGGCCCGACCCGCGCGTCGCGCGCGCGAATCTCAATGTCGGGATTGATCGCTGTTAGACGCCGCGCCAGGGTGTCAGACTTGCTATTCCCCAGGTCGGCGTCGCCGAACTGGACCTGTCGCTGCAGGTTTGAGCGGTCAACCACATCATCATCGAAGATTTCGATCTCGCCGACGCCGGCGGCCGCCAGATACAAGGCGCACGGCCCGCCCAGCGCCCCCGCGCCGATGATCGACACTTTCGCGTCGCGCAGTTTGGCCACGCCGGGTCCGCCGATTTCCTTCAGCAAAATGTGGCGCTTATGGCGCTCAAGCTGGTCAGCCGTCAGTTTCATATCTCTGCTTTACAGACCTGATCGAAATGTGGCGAGCCTCAATTCAGGCTGCCCAATTTCGTCACCTCGCCGTCGCATTTCATCAAATGCCTGCCACAAGTTCTTACTAAAAGGTTAACAGACGAATAGGGTTGCGTCGGGAGGAAGGCTGATGAACGAACAGGCACCAGGTCACACCGGCGCGCTGACCAATAAAGACATCATTGATCTGACAAAACGGCCAAGCGACGCCTATAATGAGGTGATCCTGCAGGCCGACTATACCACGCGGGCCTCCTTGAGTTTCTATCGCTTTCGCCAGCTTGGCGGCGACTACCGGGTGCGCAACGAAAAATATGCCGATCACAAGAAGCGGCGCGCCGAAAAGAAGAAAGACGGTGCCCCGCAAACCCCTGAATCGATTCGTGAAGACTCTGCGGAACTGGCGCCGAAGCGCACCCGCAAGCTGCGGCTTGGCGAATCGACGGGGCGCGGCGTCCATTATGTCTCCAGCCACCCGAAAGTGCCGCTGCTGCAAATGTCGATCATCGCCCTGATGATCCTGTTTGAAAGCGCCGCGAACGCCTATTTCTTCGCCAAGCAAAGCGAATTCGGTCTCGCTGGCGGCGTCTTCCAGGCCGCAGCAGTGTCGCTGGCCAATGTCGCGGTCAGCTTCTTCATCATCGGCTATTGGGGCCTGCGCCACACGTCGATGCCGCTGGATCGCGAGAACTTTTTCGGTCGCCGAAACCTGTATTTCGCCAATGGCGTCGCTGCCATCATCATCGGCGTCATCCTGGTCCTGCTGGTCAACCTGTCAGCGGCGCACTATCGCAACATCCTCGACATTCAGGCGCTTGGTCTGCAAATGCCAGAAGGCATCGGAACCAAGATCTTCCCGCACTTCATGGTCAATCCGGACGTCTGCCAGGCGATCCTGACCTCTGACCTGGGGGACACGATTGGCAGCGCCGCGACCAATGCCATGTGCCGACCGTTTGCGATCCACTCGCTCGACGCCATGGTGTTGCTGGCCCTGGGACTGGCGATTGCCTCGATCGCCGCATTTGAAGGCCGCCGTCTCGACTCCCCGTTCCCGGGCTTCAGCGATGCGGCGCGGTCTCTGGAGAATGCTCGGTCGGATCTCGAAGACGCCATCGAGGACTTCAATGAGAGCTATGAAGACGTGTTCGAACTGGTTGAGAGCATCAAGGGGTCTTCGCTCTCGCCAAATGAAAAAATGACTGTCATGAATACCATGGCTGAAATGATGCTGCCGTATCAGAACCTGCTGCGAACGAGTGATCAGATTCTCTCCGACGAGTTCGGTCTTGAACAGGACATCATCAACTTGCTGAAGGTGAAACCTGCTGGGGCAAATTAATGGCTCGGAGACGAAGCAAACGCGCGAAGCGACAACGAAATCAGGCGATCCTGAATTTCGTACTGGCGGGGCTCGCCGTCGTGATCATCGGATTCTCATTCTACGCCCTGCAGCCGGCGCCATATGACGAGACCACGCTGTGCGAGATTTCTGACGAGCTGCCGCCGCACACTGCCGTCATCATCGACAAGACCGACGAGTATAGCGCGGAACAGGCTGGCCTGATTGCTGCCGTCATCCGTCGCGCCCGCAACCGGCTTGAGATCGGCGAACGGTTCACGCTGTTCGAGCTTGATCAGTTCGGCCAGTTCGACCCACGCGGCCGATTCTCTTTGTGCAATCCAGGTCGCGGCGACCAGGTCAACGCCCTGTTCCGCAACCCGGCCCAGATCGAAGAACGATTTAATGAGAAGTTCAATGCGCCGCTTGAAAGCGTGCTGGAAGACCTCGTCGTGCCCAAGGAAGCCCCAAACAGCCCGGTGCTGGAAGCGCTCGCCCGCCTGGGTCAAACCGATGCCTTTTCCGATCGCGCCCCGTCGCGCCGGATCGTGATCATTTCAGACATGCTGCAGAATTCGGACGTGTTCACCATATATGGCGGCGGCGGCGCGATGCCTGAGACCATGCCGGACGCGATCAGCGTCGCGGACACGACCATGCGCCGCTTCGGCGAGAGCCTCAACGGCGTGGCGCTGGAAATCCGCCTGATCCCGCGCCAGCGTTATGTCGACATGCAGCGCGGCCCGCTGAAAGACTATTGGGACGAGGTGTTCGCTGAGCTCGGCGTTACTGTCACCTGGCGCGATCTCTAGCCGCTGACCCGAAACAGCGCCATGCCGTCATAGCCTTTGGCGCCCACGGTTTGCAGCGCCGTCATCTCGACCCCCTCGAGCCCCTGCGCATACGCCATCAATTCGCGAATGCCGCGCACGCTATTGTCCCGGCCATCAGTGTTCAAAACCGCCCCGCCGCGAACGACATTGTCGGCAACGATGACCGCGCCCGGCCGCGTCATCTTCAGGGCCATTTCGAAGTAATTCCGATGATTGACCTTGTCGGCATCGATGAAAACAAAGTCGAAGACCGATCCCGCTGCCTGTTCGGCTTTCAGCGTCTCCATCGCCGGCCCGACGCTGAGCCGCACGCGGTCGCCAAAACCTGACGCGTCGAGATTGGCCTGAGCAACCCTGGCCGTGCGCGTGTCGATCTCGGTGGTCAGAACCTCGCCACCTTCCGGTAAGGCCCGTGCCATGGCGACGGCTGAATACCCCCCAAGACAGCCAATCTCCAGCACCCGCCTGGCGCCGATCATCCGGATCAGGAAGGCCAGGAACTCGGCCTGCAGCGGCGTCACCGCATGCGGGACCAGCCCCTCTTGCTCGCTGTTTCGGGCGATCTGTTCGAGCACCGGATCGGCCCGCAGCAACGATTGCTCCAGGTAGACGTCCATTTTCTCAAAAGTTTCAGCCACCAACATGGTTAACCCCGCTTAACTAACCTTCGCCCTTGAGCAGGACCGAATTCGCGCATACCAATTGTTATGGAGAGTAGAGTTTCACAACAAAGGGCCATCATGCTTGTAGACCGTTTGCGTCTCCTGGCGCTAGCATGCATCGTCTTATCTCCTGCGTCTGTTGCGCAGGATGCTGACCCCGCGCCCCCGCTCGCTCTGACCGAACAAGGTGAAATTTACGAGCTCAACCGGCAGGATGTCACCTTGCCGATCGCCACGGCAGAGCGCTCGACCGCAACCAATGGTGACGCGGTCACCGTGCCGTTGGAAAACCTCGCCACACCGATGCGCTGCATGGCCGCCTGGTCGTATCTGGCGACAAGTACGATCCGTACACCGGCGCTTGCGCGGGCCAAGCATCCAGACTTTACCGAGGCCACGGCCAGCGCCCATTGGCAGCACTGGTTGAAGCTCGATCTCGATGCCCATCAGGGCCAGCGCAGTGCGGATTTCCATCAGCGACGCCTCGCCGCCGAGCGCGCCTTCAGCACGGCCATGTCGGTTGAAGGCGAGGGCTATGCCTATCGCACACTCGGCTCCTGCTATGTCGATCCGGCTGAGCGCGAGATTGCGGATCCGACCATCCTGCTGCGCAATTTCATGGTTGAGTTCCAGGGCCTGCCGGACACCTACACCATTCCAGTTCTGCAACGCCAATTGCGGGCCTTTCCAATCAGTGAAACCATCGAGGTAAATCCGAGCCAGAACTGTGATCAGGACGCGACCATCTATGTCGAGCATGCGCGGGTTAAAGCCATCAATACCTGTTTCGATCGCGGCGGAATCCTGGCCTCGGCCCCGAAGTCGCAAGTCGAGGATCTGGACGGCGCCTGCCGCGCCACCAGCACCATCCAGTGCGAGAACATTCCCTAGTCTGGCAAAGCCGGTTATGGCTGAGCGCTTATGACTGATTTGCCCGCTGAAACCGGCGCCGACACGCCCGACACGATCTATGCCAAGCCGGCTGAATGGGTCGCGACCGGGGCCGGTGCGCAGGGCAACCTTTTCCTCACCGGGCGCGCCGGAACCGGCAAGACCACGCTGCTTCGCCGCTTTGTCGAACAGGCTGGCGACAGCGCCATTGTCCTCGCGCCGACTGGCGTCGCGGCGATGAATGCCGGGGGCCAGACCCTGCACAGTTTCTTCAAGTTCCCGCCGCGCCTGATCGAACCCCAGGACGTCAAGCGCCTGCGCACGGCGCGGGTGATGAAAGCCGCCGAGACCATCATCATTGACGAGATCTCGATGGTGCGCGCCGACATGCTCGACGCGATCGATCGCAGCCTCAAGCTCAATCGCGGTTCGAAACGCCCGTTTGGCGGCGTGCGGATGATCTTGTCCGGCGACCTGCACCAGCTGCCGCCCGTGGTTCGCGGTGACGAGGACCCGATCCTGAAAGAGCGCTATGGCGGACATTATTTCTTCAATGCGCCAGCCTTCAAGGAGGCCGAATTCGCGCTACTGGCGCTCAAGCATGTGTTCCGCCAGGAGGACCCGCGCTTCCTCGCCCTGCTCGGCGCGATGCGACAAGGGCGGCTGACACCTGCGGATGACAGCGTCTTGCGCAGCGTCGTGTCGGATCGCGACGCCGTCGAAGCCAGCGAGACGCACATCGTGCTGACCCCCAACAATGCCAATGCCTATCGCATCAACCAGGCGCGGCTCGAGGACCTGCCTGGTCCGGAAAAAACGTTCGAAGCCCGCGTGCAGGGGGATTTTGACGAAAAGACCTATCCCACCGAAGCCGATCTCGAGCTCAAGCAAGGCGCGCGGGTGATGCTGATCAAGAATGATCCCGACGGGCGCTGGGTGAATGGCTCGCTCGCAACGGTCGCCGGATGGTCGGGCCGCAATGTCATCGTCGCCCTGGACGGCCACGAATATGAAGTCGAACCGGCGGCGTGGGAAAAATACAAATACTCGCTCGATCCGGAGACCAAGAAAGTCTCCCGCGAAGTGGTCGGCACGTTCAAGCAGGTGCCGGTGCGCCTCGCTTATGCGGTCACCATCCACAAGGCCCAGGGCCTGACCCTGGACAAGGTCTATATCGATCTCGATCGCGGCATGTTCGCCCACGGTCAGTCCTATGTCGCCTTTTCGCGGGCGCGCAGTCTCGACGGCCTGGAGATCTCGCGCGCGCTGCGCCCGCGGGACCTGGTCATGGACCGGGCCGCATTTGCGTTTGGAAAGCTTGATCCGATCGAAGACAATGCGGCTTACCTGCTGGCCAGGTTTGCCAAGGATGATGACGTCCTGGTCTAGGCCGAGGCGGGTTTCTGGCCGACCATGAAGACGCCAATGCCATTGTCCGGCTGCCAGTAATGCACCGTCTTGAAGCCAATCTCTTCCATGTCGCGCTGCAGCCGTTTGGCGGAAATGCGATAGACGCGCGGCCAGCGTCCCAGCGCATGCATGAGCGGGAAGAGCGGGTCGATCAGCGTAAAGATCAGTTTCTCGCGCAGGCAGGCCGTGCTGGAGACGAAATGCCCGCCCGGCTTCAGCGCCTTGTAGACTTCCCGCATCGCCGCCATCCGGTCATCCAGCAAGTGCAGGATGTTGAGGCCAAGGATGGTGTCATAGCTTTCTGGCGTCGCCTTGAACGCATCCATATCGGCAACGCTGAAGTCGATATTGCTGATCCCGGCCGGCGCCAGCTTGGCCTTGGCAATGCGGATCATTTCCGGCGACACATCAATGGCATCGATATGATTCACAAAGGGCGCGTGCAGCACCGCCGTCGATCCGGTGCCACAGCCAAATTCCAGCACGTTCGACTCCGGTGTGAAATATTCGCGCGTGAGGTCGAGCTTGACCTCATAGGCCTTCTGATTGGCGATGGGCTGGCGCGCGTATTTCTCCGCCGTCTGATCCCAGAACCTGGCTTTGTCTGACATGGTTCGCCTCCAAGTGTCGCCCGGATCAAACCTGGGCGCGCGTCTGTTTCGTGTCTGATCTCTCAAATACCTATTCGAAGATCGAAGAGGAATTGCGGATTATTCAAAGACACCTATACACAAATGCATGAACTGGCAGGCCATCTCCTTTGACTGGAATCAGGTCCGGGCATTTCTCGCAACCGCGGAGGAAGGTTCGCTGTCGGCGGCAGCGCGCGCGCTCGGACAAACGCAGCCAACCCTGAGCCGCCAGGTCGCAGCGCTCGAAGACGACCTTGGCGTCACCCTGTTCGAACGCGCCGGACGCGCCATGGCACTGACCACGGCCGGGGCTGAACTGCTGGATCATGTCCGCGACATGGCCGACGCCGCGAACCGGATCTCGCTGTCCGCATCCGGCCAGGCCCAGACGATTGAGGGCCGCGTCGCGATCACCGCCACCGAGAACACCGCGGCGCGCTTCCTGCCCCCCATCGTCAAGAAAATCCATGCCGCTGCCCCGAACATCCAGATCGACATCCTGCCATCGAACGAGGTCCAGGATCTGACCCGGCGCGAGGCCGACATATCGATCCGCCATGCCCGGCCGATGCAACCCGACCTGATCGCCAAGCTGGTCGGCGAGACGCGGGCGCATCTCTATGCCACGCGCGACTATCTCGACGTGCTCGGTCCCGTTCAGACGCTGACCGACCTGAAACGCGCCAAGTTTATCGGCCTCGACCAGCAGCATGAAATGATCGAAGGGGTCAGCGCGTTCGGGCTCGAGTTGACACCGGAACAGTTCCGCTTCAACTCGCCCAGCGGCACGGTCCTCTTCGAACTGGCCTGCCAGGGCCTCGGCATCTGCATCCTGACCAAGGATGTTGAACGCTATTCCGATAAGCTTGTCCCGGTCCTGCCGGACCAATTCGCCATTCCGATCCCGGTCTGGCTGGTCACCCACCGGGAATTGCACACCAGCAAACGCATTCGCATCGTTTATGACTGTCTCGCCGATGAATTGTCCAAGTCGATCGTCAATTGACCCGATCCAGCGCAAGTGTAAGCCTGCCAGCGTGAGAGGGACGCGATGATGAAGTGGTTGATTGGCCTCACAGGTTTGGTCCTCGTCCTCATTCTTGGAGCGATCTGGATGACCTATCCGCAGCCCTTTCTGAAAGCCCGTGATGCGGTCGGTACACGCTATGATGTCCGGATCTATCCAGCTGACGGCAACCTGGACGCGGCTGTCACCTATTATGAGCTCGAGGCGCCGGCCTCCGACCTGCCACTGATCGTGATGTTTGCCAGCGCTGGCCGTGAAGCCAGCGATTTCAACGAGCTCGCAACCACGCTCAACGCCGCGGGCCACCCGGTGATCATGATCGAGGCGCCCGGCATTGCGGGCTCCGTGGCATCAAAAGACGCGCCCAACCTGTATGACCTGGCCCAGGACGCGCATGGCATCTATGCCGCGCGCGGGCCGGTCGTGTTCCTCGGGCATGCCTTTGGCAATCGCGTCGCCCGGGCCAGTGCCACCCTGTTTGATGCGCAGACGGCGGGCGTTGTCCTGATCGCATCCGGCGGACAGAAACCGATCGAAGACCAGGCCGCCAAGGCGCTACGCGCCTGCTTTGACCCGCGCCTGACGATCGCCAAACGCAAGCAAGCCGTCCGCTATGGCTTTTTTGCCGATGACAATGACATTCCGGATTATTGGCTGCGTGGCTGGCACGCCAGGACCGGGCGTTTGCAGGGCGGGGCTTCGCCGGCCATGCCTTCAGATGAATGGACCGCTGGCGGCACAGCGCCGATGCTGGTCATCGCCGGACTGCAGGACACAATCGCGCCGCCGGCCGACACCATTGATCTTCTGGAACGGGCCCATCCGGACCGCGTCACCGCGGTGCGCATCGACAAAGCCGGTCACGCCCTGCTCCCGGAACAGCCTGACCAGATCGCGGCGGCGATCCTGACCTGGCTGGCCGGATCACTGAGAAAGGGAGACGCGGAATGATCGCACTGGCACTGAAATGGCTGGCGCGCGCCATGTTCGCGCTCGCCGTGTTCGCAGCGCTGACGGCCATCTACATGTATTACACGCTGAACTTTGGCAGTTGCGCCGAGGGCGGGCCTGCATGCAATGGCAATCTCGCCACCCTGTACGCCTCCGGCCTCGGGATTGTCGGGTTTTCCGTGTCCGCTTATGCGGCGATGATGATCAGCAAGGGCTTTCGCCGCGACGACGAGACCTAAGCCAGACGGGAAATCTCGTCGCGCAAATGGCTGTCATTGTCGGTGGTGATCTTCTCGAGCACTTTCACGCGGTCGCGCAGGCGAATGACTTCGCGCTCGAGATCTTCCATCCGCAGGCGGGTTTCTTCGTCGGTAGAAGCATTGGCGCGCGTCTCGATCCAGGTCTTGATCACGCCTGCGCCAACGGCGATCAGCACAATCAGCACCACCATGGAGAAGGGGTTATCAACGATCATTGTTTTGTCCTGACGTTTATCGTTTTTCGATATATAGCGCGTCCAGACAAAAACGCAAGGATTTATCTGCCGGTCGAGCCAAACCCACCACTGCCACGTGCTGTCTCATCCAGGGAGTCGACTTCGTCCCAGACAATGCGGGTCACCGGTGCCAGCACCATCTGGCCGATGCGCTCGCCGCGGGTAATGGTGAACGCCTCGGCGCCGTGATTGATCAGGATGACTTTCAGCTCGCCGCGATAGTCGCTGTCAATCGTGCCCGGGGTGTTGAGGCAGGTAATTCCATGCTTGGCGGCGAGGCCCGAGCGCGGACGCATCTGGATCTCAAAGCCCTGCGGGATGGCGACGCTGAGACCCGTCGGGACCATGGCGCGGGCGCCCGGGTCGAGCACAACGGGTTCGCCCTCAGGCACCGCAGCGCGGACATCCATTCCGGCGGCACCAAGGGTTTCGTAGGCGGGCAAGTCGAGCCCTTCGAAATGCGGCAAAGGCCGCACGGCAACGGTTACATCAGTCATGGGTCTGCACAGCGACGGAGTCGCCCCCCTGAGTCAAGCCGGATGATTAGCTGAGAACGGCAATGCCGATCGAAATGGCCGAGACGACCAGCGACAGGGCCGCCAGCCGCGTCGAGATGATGAACCGTTTTCGGTTGTCCTGGAGGTCGGCAAGCACCGAGGTGAGCAATGGGAAATTGACCACGTGGCGATCATTGGCGAGGCGCATATTGAAGAAATTGACCTCCTGCCCGTCGCCGGTGCTGGAGCCGTATTTTTCGTTCATGTGATAATAGAGCCGACCGAAGATCAGGTCCGGGTCACATCGGAATTTCTTGCCCAGTTCATCAATATCAATCGGCACCCAGATCTTGGTTACGCGCGTCTTGTTGTCCTCCGTCCATTCGGAAAAGGCTTTCAGATTGCGTTTGTAAATCGTCGCCAGCAAGGTTTCATCGGTTGGAATTGGGCGCGCCATGATCGTGTCCTCCCGCGATTATGCGGCAGCCTAGCACGACTCGATGGTGTGTATTCGTGAAATTATTGAGCCGCGATCTGGTCGGCTTCGTCGTCAAACTCTTCCGCGATGCGGGCCACCAGGCGGACCGCGACATCTTCCTTGGTCATACGCGGCCAACGATCCTCAATGCCCTGGCGGGTGACCAGCGACACTTCATTCATGGCGCCGCCCATGACATCGCCGCTGACATCATTCGCGACGATCCAGTCACAGCGCTTGCGTTTCAGCTTGGCGATGGCGAGATCTTCGACATCATGGGTCTCTGCGGCAAAGCCGATGACCAGGCGCGGACGACGTTTCTTCTTGCGCGACAGGGTCGCCAGGATGTCCGGGTTCTCGGACAATTCCAGCGTCGGATGCGGATCGCCGTCGCCTTCCTTGAGCTTCATTTTCTTGGCCGCGGCCCGGCTTGGACGCCAGTCAGCGACGGCGGCGACAGAGATGAACACATCTGCCGGCAGCGCGGTTTCGCAGGCGTTCAGCATTTCCCGCGCGGTTTCGATGGCGACCAGGTCCACACCTTGCGGCACCGGCATCGAGACCGGGCCGGAGACGAGCGTGACACGCGCCCCCGCTGCAGCTAGCGCGCCCGCAATGGCATAGCCCTGCTTACCGCTTGAATGATTGGACAGGAAGCGGACCGGATCGAGCGGTTCGCGTGTCGGGCCAGCGGTGACCAACGCATGACGCCCCGCCAGTGGTTTCGGCTCGAGGCCATACAGAACCGCGCCGCCATCGAGCCGGGCTTCGATGCGATCGGCAATGGCCAACGGTTCCGGCAAACGGCCGGGCCCGAATTCGCCACAGGCCATGGCGCCTTCGTCCGGGTCCATGACCTCAACACCATCGGCGCGCAGGGTTTCGACATTTCGCTGTGTCGCCGCGTGTTGCCACATGCGGACATTCATCGCCGGTACCATCAACACCGGCTTGTCGGTGGCGAGCAGCGTGGTTGAGGCAAGATCATTGGCCAGGCCCGTCGCGGCTTTCGCCATCAGGTCGGCGGTGGCCGGACAGACGACGACCAGATCGGCCGAGCGCGACAACTGGATGTGCCCCATATCGGCTTCATCATCGAGGTCGAACAGTTCCGTGAAGACCTTTTCGCCGGACAAGGCCGACACAGACAGCGGCGTGACGAATTCCTGTCCGCCCTTGGTGACGATGCAGCGGCTGTGGATCCCACGCCGTGACAATTCGCGGATCAGCTCCAGCGACTTGTACGCCGCGATGCCGCCACCAATGATCAAAAGAATACGCTTATCTGACATGCCACTAACTTATGCCACTTCTGGGCCATTTGGCACAAAACAAATGAAAAAACGACCACACAGATGCGTGAGATTGACGTTTTTGGTTAATTGTTGGGTGAGCTGATGATGACGGGCGAGGAAAAGTCCGGCTACGCCTCGGCGCTTTTCTACGCTGGAAAGCCCCACAGCGTGCTGCGAGACTTTCCCCCCATTTACGGTGGGGTGCTTTACCTGGTTCGGTACTCTCAGATGTGCGTTCAGGGAGAGAGCGGGACACCGAAACAGGGGTTCGGTTAGGTCTCTCTATTCCGGCGCGATGAAACTGATCATCAAGCCTTTGTCGAATGAAGCATTGAGTGTCATCTCAACACCGCCTGCTGCAAGCTTCACACCGTCATCCTTTACACTCGCAAATGCGGCGACGGTCAGGGCAGCAGCGACGAGCAATCCGGTCTGGATCCCGCTTCTGATGGCCTTGCGTGTCATGGGAAAACCCCCTTCTATCCTAATCTTGCCTGATCCGTGGTTACACGTGTAACCTATCTCTTAGTTTTGTTCCAGATCCCGGAATGCTTTTTTCAGCCGCCACTCTTCGCTGGTGACATTGCGCTCGATGTTTCTCAAACGCTCCTCGAGATCCATAAATGTGTATTTCAGACCGGATGCGGTGACCCGCGGCTGATCTGAAACATTACGCCAAAATTGCTCTTCTTCTGGGGCCAAATTAGGGCGGCCAATCGGCTCTTTTGGTGTAATCATTGCTCCGACCACATAGGCGATCAGAACGACCGGGCCCGGGATCGAGAAAAACGCGATCACAAACAGGATTCTAACCAGGCTCGGTTCCCAGCCGAAGCGCTCGGCCAATCCGCCACAAACCCCGAGCCAGACTTTGTCAGTCCGAGACCGATAAAAGCGTTTTGGGTTGGGGGAACGGAACATGTCCTCGTCTCTTTCTCTATGGATGTGGTCGCGTAATGGGCGGTGATATCGTCTGTGATGGCTCATGGCTTAGTCCTCGAACCGGCTGGGCGAAAGCGGACGACGGCGGCGGGCTGGCTCTTCGTCTTCCTGGGCATCGAGCAGTTCCTCGATGGTCTCGATCCGGCGCTCGATGGCGCGGGCGGATCGCCACAGGTCTTCCAGCATGCGTTCATCGTCTGGCATCAGTGTCTTCTGCTTACGCCACAGGGTGATGTAGTGGAAGATCATGGCGGGTAGGACGATGAAGATCGACCCGATCGCCACGATTGCGATGACAAACTCTTCTTCCATCAGCTTGATGCCTCAGCTTTTGCCTTGCGGCGGTCTTCCAGGTGCAGGGCGATCAGGCCCGGCGCGGTGATGGCAGTCATAAATCCTGCCAGGATCATGAAGGGAACCAACATGGATTAGGCCTCCTTCTTAGCAGCTGGCGCTGGTTTTGCAGCCTTCGGAGCTGCTGGTTTTGCGCGTTTTTTCTTCAGCGCCTTCAGCTCTTCCTCGATCGCATCATTGCGCTCCAGGGCAGCAAATTCCTGCTCCAGGGTTGGCTCAACGCCGCGAATGGTCTCGGCATAGGCTTCCAGTTCGTCAACCTTGCGCTCGACATTGGCGTAACGGGCGAGGGCGTCATCGACCCGAGTGTCATAGGTCTGGGTGCGGACCCGGATACGTTGCTCGGCGGCATCGCGACGCATCATCAGCGCCCGGTGCTTGGCTTTCGCTTCGTCCAGTTTCGCCTGCAGGCGGGTCAGATCATCCTGACGCTTGTGAAAGGCTTCGTCGGCCAGTTCCATCGCTTCTTCGCGACGGACAATTTCCTGCTCGGCCTTCTTCTTGGCGATCAGGGCGCCGCGCGCCAGGTCTTCACGACCCTTATCGATGGCAAGGCCAGCTTTGGCTTCCCAGTCAGAGCGGATATTGGTGTAGTGCGCGATCTCGCGCTCCATTTCTTTCTTGTCCGCCATGGCGCGGGCGGCAGCCGTGCGAACTTCGACCAGCGTGTCTTCCATTTCCTGGATCATAAGACGCGCGATCTTTTCTGGGTTTTCAGCACCGTCCAGCATCGCATTGATGTTGGAGTTAATGATATCGCCGAGGCGAGAGAACATTCCCATGATATTTTTTCCTTGTATCTTTTGGGGTTCGTTGGGGAGTGGGAGGAAACGCGGGGGATCTTCTGGCTGTTTTCAGCTCTTAGAAGAAGAAGCCGCCGAGAAAGACACCAGCGACAAAGAACATCCATGTCTCTGGCGAACGGGTTGAGAGGTAGCGGCCAAAGCGGCCACTCTCACGGCGGGCCTGATCGTAACGGGTGTCGTCATAGCCTTTGTCGTAAGAGCGCTCGGTCATTTTTTTAATCCTTCTAGCTAGCGACCCCTCTGGCCGCCATGCCACCTTCATTTCAAGGACCGTGCCAGTTTTGAATTAAATTCTTAGTCGATTGTTTTTACAACGTAATTTTATGAAATATCCGAGCGCACTTAAACTCAATTAGTGAATCACACTATTCTTTTTTGTTGTTTTCACCACTTTTTTTAGCTATTTTGACCTCATGATTGGTGAACAAACTCCGCAACTGATTGGTGAGGATCCAAACTGGCTGGAGGCGCAGGAACACGTCTCACGCCTCGCCCCGCTCGACCGGCCGTGCTTGATCATTGGCGAACGCGGCACCGGCAAGGAACTGATCGGGGAGCGCATGCACTTCCTGTCGCGGCGCTGGGATGGCCCCTTCGTGAAGGTCAATTGCGCCGCCCTGTCGGAGCAGCTGCTCGACAGCGAACTGTTCGGGCATGAGCGCGGCGCGTTCACCGGCGCCACCGAACGCCGCCTCGGCCGGTTCGAACTTGCCGATGGGGGCACCCTGTTCCTGGACGAGATCGCCACCGCGTCCATGCAGGTGCAGGAAAAACTGCTGCGGGTGGTCGAGTATGGCGAATTCCAGCGTCTTGGCGGAGAGAAAGTGCTGACCACGAATGTCCGGGTTGTCGCCGCCACCAATGTCGATCTGCCGAGCAAGGCCGCGCAGGGCGAGTTTCGCGCCGACCTGCTCGACCGCCTTGCCTTTGATGTCGTCACCCTGCCGCCATTGCGCGCCCGGCCGGCGGATATCTCTTTGCTTGCAGACTTCTTTGCCCGCCGCATGGCGCGCGAGATGGCAGAGGATTTTCCGGGCTTTGCCCCATCTGCGATCACGGCCATGGAAACCCATGGCTGGCCCGGCAATGTGCGCGAGTTGCGCAATTTCGCGCAGCGCATCACGTATCGCGCGATTTCAGAGCGACAGACCGACCCGGTCCAGTTTGACCCGGCGGCGCTCGATCCGTTTGACTCACCATGGCGCCCGGCCGACATCACGCCTGACGCACCGCCCGCGCATGCCGAGCCCGCTGCCCCCGGCGCGGCGCCGCCACCGCCGGTGCTCGACATCCCGTTCGAAGACCAGACCCGCCTGTTCGAAACCAGCCTGATCGACACCGCCCTGGCCGCGTTCGAGGGGCATCAGGGCAAGGCCGCCAAATCGCTCGGGTTGTCCTATCACCAGTTCCGCGGCCTGCTGAAAAAGCATGGCTACAGCAAAGGTGCCGGCAAACCGCAGCCACCGCCGCGCAAGACGCCGATCCGCAGCATGTAGGCGGGCCCGCGCATGGACGCCGGTGCAAAAGAACCGCTTGAGTCTTGCCATGCAATATGCGCTGTAGACAGCCGAACGCGATCAGAAAAGGACCGCACCTTCGATGAATTCAAGCACTGATATGGGTCTCGTCAAAGCCGGGCTTGTCCCACTGCCCGCCTGGCTCATTGTTTCGACGGTCGCGGGCTTGCTTGCGCCCGGATACAATCCGATGGCCTCGCATGTCAGCGTGATGACGCTTGAGGACGGCCTGTCCCACACATTGGCAAACATCGCGGCTTTATCGTCGGGCATCGCGCTCATCCTGTTTGGATTAGGCGTGTGGCGCGTCTCGCAGCGTATGTTTTCGGCGGGTGCCTTGTGTTGGATCCTGTTTGGGATTTCAATGGTCGCGAACGGGATCTGGCCGATGGGCGGTCCGATGCACGGGCTCTATATCATCGGCATCTTCAGCGTTCTCGCCCCGGCGCTGAGCGTCTTGGACGTCCAGCGACCCTCATTGCAGCGACGCCTGCACACCATCACCGTAATCTGCAGCCTGGCGGGTGTGCTGTACCTGTGGATCCTCCTGAACGGATTTGATCCTGAAGGTTATAGCGGACTGACTCAACGCCTGTTCGGATCGATCAACTACCTGTGGCCCCTGGTTTTTGCGCTTCAATACGCCAAGGATCGCCAGTTGCAGGCCTCGGATCCGTCTGCAGCCGCCGGAGCGCCGGGCGCCTGAACCGGGCCTTGCGGCCCGAATCCGAACGCCTCGGGCGGTGATATCGGCCTCAGTCCAATCCTGCCGGAAACTTTGGCAGCGCTTGAAAGTCGGCGGGCTCGTGCTGGATGATCACACGTGCCTCCTCGGAGGCGGCCAATGCTTCGAACCGTTCAAGCGACGCGCGGGTCTGATCCGCATCGGTATTGAAGGTCGGAATGGCCTTTGCCTGTCGCCCTGCTGTGTGCGTGATGAGGTCTCCCGTCAGCAACACGGTGCCAGCATTCTCGAGTCGCACCTTCAGGATTGCACTGCCGGGCGTGTGCCCCGGAAACGTCATCATCAGAACGGATCCATCGCCGAACACATCATGTTCATCGACATATTGAACGGTCTGATCGCCCTCGAGGTGGGCGTAAGGTTCAAAATACGCGGTCGCTGCACGCGCCGCATCTGAGAACATATATGCGTACTCATCAGCACTCACGATGAAGGTGGCATGATCGAAGAGATCGGCATTGCCAATATGGTCAGGGTGCGAATGGGAGACCGACACATAGTCAATATCGGCAGGTTCAAGATCCAGCATGTCGAGCTGATCCGTCAGCGAGGCTGTGAGGCGTGAATGGATACCTTGGAAACGCAAACCGCCCGGCTGGCCATAGAGCTCGCGATTGAGACCGGTGTCCCACATCAAGTCGCCATCAGGGTGACGCACCAGAAAACAGGGCACAACAAGCGAATAGCGCTGCCGATCGAATCGGCCATCGCTGGAAAACGAGGTCATGTCGTCAAAATCGATCGCGCCGCAATCCATGGCATACAGGGTCAGTTGCGATTCCGGTTGGCTTGGTGGCTCGCAGCCAGCGAGCAGGCCTGTCGGCACCAATGCACCGATGAACGAGAAGATTATGTTTTTCATGCCGCGCCGGTAGACTTTTTCGCGCAGGCTGGAAAGCCCTGTTCGACCCGCCGCCTGATCGAGACCGATCACAGGACGATGCGCGTCATTGGCCCTATCCGCCTCTGCAAAACTGTTGCACACCAGAGTTAAGACAGTGACCGCAAAGTCTCGAACAGGAGCCGCACCCCATGCAAAAGATCTCGCAGAACCGCCGACAGTTTCTATCCACCACTGGCGTCGCCTTTGCCGCGCTGATCGCCAGCGGCTGTGTCGCCCGCGGCACGCCGGTCGATGCGACCTTTGATGGCTATGGTCCGCTGCTGCCGGACCCGGAGGGGTTGCTGGACCTGCCGGACGGCTTTTCCTATCGCCTGATCTCCAGCCTCGGAGACGTGATGAGTGATGGCGGCACCGTGCCGGACAAGGCGGACGGCATGGGCTGCCTTGATCTCGGCGATGGCGAAATCGTGCTCGTTCGCAATCACGAACTGGTGCCACGCGACGATGCTGGTGGCCCGATTGCGCACGGGTTCGGCACACATGAAGGCAAGATCGTCCCGGGCGGCACGACCAATATCGTGCTCGACGCCGAGACGCTGGCGGTCAAACGCCAGTTCCGGTCACTTGGCGGGACCATCCGGAATTGTTCTGGCGGGGTGACGCCATGGGGCAGCTGGCTGACCTGTGAAGAAGCGCCGACCGGCCCCGGGCAGCGCTATGGCGAAGGCCTGGCCGTGAACCATGGCTGGGTGTTCGAAGTGCCAGGCAATGCCGATGGCCTGGTCGCGGCAGAACCGCTGCGCGCCATGGGCCGGTTCAATCATGAAGCGGCCTGTGTCGATCCGGAAACCGGCTATGTCTATCAGACCGAAGACCAGAATGACGGCGTGCTTTACCGCTTCATCCCGACCGAGCCGGGCAATCTGTCCGCCGGCGGCAAACTGCAGGCCATGGTGATTGAAGGGATTGCCGACACCCGCAACTGGGACGGCGCCACTATCGCGGTCGGCACCTCGCACCCGGTGAGTTGGGTCGACATGGATGATGTAGAATCGCCATTGGAAGACTTGCGCCAGCGGGCCGCGGCCAAGGGCGCCGCCCTGATCGCCCGCGGCGAGGGCATCCATATGGGCGACGATGACCTGTATTTCTGTTCGACCAGCGGCGGTGCCAGAAAGCTGGGCCAGATTTTCCGGCTGGTCCCGGGCCGCGGTCGGGGTCCGGATCGGGTCGAATTGTTCTTTGAAAGCGAAAGCCCGAAACAGTTCAATTATGGCGACAATCTCTGCGTCGCCCCGAACGGCCATCTGATCGTGTGCGAGGACCAGTATACCGACGTGGTCGACAATCACCTGCGCGGTATCACCCCGGATGGCCGACCTTACGATCTTGGACGCCTGAACGCACAGACCGAGCTTGCCGGTGCCTGTTTCTCGCCGGATGGCAAGTGGATGTTCGTGAACGCCTACGCGCCGACACGGACCCTGGCGATCACTGGCCCGTGGGCCTGAGCCGCATCATTCGGCAGCGATTTGACCCGTCGCTGCAGCCTTGAGCACCTCGTCTGCCGCGCGTTCTCCGGATCGGATGGCTCCGTCTATATACCCCGTCCATTCCGGAGAGGTCTCGGTTCCGGCCCATAGCAGCGGTCCGATCGGACGGCGCAGCCAGGCCCCGTAACGGGCATAGATGCCAGGCGCAGCATAAGCCCCATAACAGCCGCCGGACCAGGTCTCGGCGGTCCAGTCCTCATCGGCATATTCGACCGGCGAAAGCGCCGCCTCACCGAAATGATCGGCCAGCATGTCGAGCACCAGTTTCCGGCGCGCCGCCTGACCGACATCGCCATGGTTTAGCGCGTGGTCGCCATCGAAGAACCCGGCAAGCACACCCTTGTCCTGTCCAGTCGGCGTCACATCGAAGCACGGCGAACACGGCACGTCATCGCGCAGCACTGTGCCGTTAAAGCCCTGCTCGCGCCAGAAGGGCCGGTCATACACGACCCAGTACTTGATGGCCGATCCCATTGCGAGCTTGGCATGCAAGGCGGATTTCGGTTGCGGCAGGGGCGGCAAGAAATCCAGTTTCGAGACCAGCGTTGGCGGCACGCAGACAATCACCCGCTTCGCCTCATATTGCGCTTGCGCCGTGCGCACGGTGGCGGCGTCATCGCGCCAGTCGACGCCGGTCACCGGCTCATCCAGATGCAGACGGTCACCAAGTTCTTCGGCCATCTTGCGGGCGATCTGATGCACGCCACCATGGAACAGGAAGTTCTGCGCGCCGCCTTCATCGGCCGAGATCATCACGTCGAGACCACCGCCGGATTGAATGTAGTGCAGGAAAAACAGCATCGAGACCTGCGTCGCCTCGGCACAGAACAGCGAAAAGCAAAGCAGGCGATACAGCTGTTTCAGACGCTCGCTTTTGACATTGTCAGCGAGCCATTGCTCCACCGTCTGGGCATCGAGCTCCATCGCTTTCGGATGCTGCCATGGGGCCGAACAATCGATTTCAGCGACCAGCTTTCTGAGTTTGCGCCGAGAGGTGAGGTAACTGATCCCGTCGCGCCAACCGAACACGCCATCAATGTCCTCGCGTTCGCCATGATATTCCTTGCCCTGCAGCCGGATGACGGCCTTGCCGTCAAGAAAGGTCGGGTAGGTCCGGACCTGGTATTGCTGTGCCAGCGCTGCGAGCCGGGTCTGTGTCGGCCCGAGCCACATGCCGCCCAAATCAATCTCGAGCCCGCCGACAACACCATGCTTGGTCCGTCCGCCAACCCGGTCGCGGGCCTCGAGCACCAGCGTGTTGGAACACCCTTGTTCGTCCAACCGCCGCGCGGCGGCCAGGCCGGCAAATCCGGCCCCGACGATAATTGCGTCATACATGTTCTGATCCTCCTGAGGCGCATCCATAGTCGGCGTAAAGCCGGTCGAAATAGGCAAGGTGCATGGTCTCTATCTGGCGCAGGAGCCGCGCGGCCTCTTCGTCCACGGCCGACAAAGCCAGATCGATCACAGCCACTTCAGTCTCGATCAGCACCCGGGCGACGGAGGTGGCGTGCGGCTCGGTCAGGCGCGGGAGATGCTCACACAGGGCCTGCGCGAAGACATCGGCCAGGCGTCGATTGTCTTCTTGATCGATGGCACGCAGCTCCGGCACGGCCTGCATCGCCTTGCGCACGGCGAGCGCGGACGGGTCGTGCTTCAGGACCGACAGGAAACGCGCGGTGAATTTCGGCCAGATAATCCGCAGGTCACCGGCTTTGCTCAGGTCTTCTGCGACCTCGGCAAGCTCGGCGTCCCAAGCCGCGACCACGGTCTCGGCCAGGGTCGAGACCACCGCGAGCTTGTCAGGGAAATAGCGATACAGCGTCGCGACCCGGCAGCCTGCACGTTCGGCCAGGAGGTTGGTGTTGAACCCTTCCCAGCCGGCCTCACTCAACAGGTCAGCCGCTGCGGTCAGGATCGCGTCAAACGTCTTTCGTGAGCGCGCCTGTGAGGGCCGCGCGCGCAAGCCGCCGCGCCGCAAAGCGCCGTCTGTTTCGGGCGCCTGATCCGGGTGTTTCGTTGCATCCATAAGCGAGCATATACTCGTTTTATTAAAACGAGTAAATACTCTTTTTTAAGCGCTTGCGCCGATGCTTATTGTGCCATCCGTGCAGGTCCAAGAACAATCGCGTTGGCCAGGAGCAGATTCAAACCGTTCAGGTAAGCCCGTGTGGTCGGGCTCTGGGTGAAGCCGATCACGACCCCATCGCCGTGTCGCTGCGCCATCACAAACGGCTTATACGCCAATTGCGCGTGGTTCTCTTCCCACAGATAGCCGCTCAACAACATCGTGTCGGCGTCGGTGAACCGGAACACATTCACGCCATCGGCTTCGACCAGCGGGCGGTAAATGGCATTGCCGGCGACCAGTACATTGGCCGCGTCATAACCCGCTGCAAGCCAGTGATCTGTGTTCGCGACGGCGCGAAGCAAGACACCGGGAACATCTTCCGGGCTGGCATGATGGTCATGAATATAGGCGTGGTAATCGGCGTCGGAATTGAACACGAGGCCCGGTGCGCGCCCGGACTCAGGTGGCGCCTCGGCGCCTGCCTCGTCCTCATCCGAATTGGCGGCCTCTTCGCGCCGGGTCGAGAGCAGGCCGTAATCTTCGCCCGCCAGCATGTCGATGCTGCCCGAGATCGCAACCAGGACGCCGCCTTCGCGGACAAATTCCTGGATCGCCCCGGCGTCGCCGATTTCGCCCGCCAGCGCCGCCGACGCATGCGGCAGGATGAGGACGTCATATTTGGACAGGTCCGCGCGGGCGAGTGTCGAGGTCCGGATCGGTGCGACGGGGAGGCCCAGGACGCGCTCGATCACAAACCGTGTATTGCCCGCAGATGGAGCGCTGGTGCCATCGCCCCAGGCCAGCGCCACGCGCGGCGTCTTCAGGGCTGCGAACGCGCCGCTGCCGAAATTCGGTCCGTCTTCGACCCAGCTGTTTTCCATCGCCACCAGCTCGGCGCCAATCTCCGTCGCGAGGCGGCGCAACTGGTCTTTCATGTCAGCCGGGTTGCCAGCGACCGGAAAGATGACACTGCCCGATGGATAGGTCTGGCCGGCCTGCGTAAACGGTTCATTCGTGGTCTTGCCCTTGAGGCCCGCCTTCAGGGCCGCAATGACGAGCTGCGCCTGGCCGCCATCGGACCAGGGCACGATCATGCCATACGCGCCGCCAGCGGGCGTCGCGGCAGGGATTGGATCATCCGCCGAAACGGCGGTGGCCGCGCGCAGGTCAGCGCGATTGCACTGGGTCGCGGTGACGCCATCCATCAAGGGCATCGACCAGGCGGTGACATCATACAGCTCATGATGCAGGCCGCGGGTGCGTCGGTCTTCCTGATCCGCGATATAGTCGTCGGCGAGATCCGTGGTCCGGCTCAGCAGGGTGCGGGCCAGGCGTCCGGACGGCTGAGCAAGATCGATCACGAATGCCCCGTCAGAATAGGTGGCGCCGCAATGCTGCGTCCCGGCTGCGGTCCGTTGCACGGCGATGCCCTGTGCTGCCAGGCGCCGCGCCAAGGCTTCGGATTCATGGCGCCGACTGGACCGGTCAAGCACGACATAACGATCCGACGCGCGCTGCGCCTCGCTGATCGCGGAGCGGCGAAACGCGCTGTAATCGCGCAAATAGGTCTGCTTGTTGCGCGCCACCGTCTCAAGCGTGCCGAGCGAGGACAGGACATTGTTGCGCACGCCTTCACTATAGGTCAGCACCGAACCGTCACTGCGATCAAACACCAGGCCACGCGGCGAGCCTTGTTCAAACGTCATCGCCACGGCGCCATTCAGGGTCGGCCAGGTGTCGCCATAGCCGGGATAGAACAGATCAAACACTTCGCGCGTGAAATACGGCGCGCCATACTGGTCGAAATAACGCGCAATGGTGCGCCCCACATCCGCCTGTTTGGTGCGCTGGCCGCTGGTAATGTTCGGATTGAACGGCCGCGCCGAGGGCGGGAAGAAATAGGTGCTGTCGCCACTCATCTCATGACTGTCGACATAAAGGACCGGCTGCCATTCCTGCACCGCCTTGATCTTTCCGCGCGTCTCTGGCTGGGTCAGCGCAAACCAGTCGCGATTGAGGTCGAACAGGTAGTGATTGAAGCGCCCGCGCGGCCATGGCTGGTCATGTTCGACAGCATAGCGGTCCGCCTGTGGCTCGAGCCCGCGCGCCGACAGGAAACTGTGAATGAAGCGAGCCCGCCCATCCGGGTTCTGCGACGGATCAATGATGATGATCGTATTGTCCATGATCGTGTCGACCAGCGCATCATTCTCGGCCGCCAGGAGGTGATAGGCCATGAACATGGCGCTGTCGGGTGGCGTGATCTCGTCGCCATGCACGCCATAGGACAGCCAGACAACGGCCGGCATCTGCTCGATCTGGTCATCTGTCAGCGTCTCACCTGCGCCCATCGCTGCCAGGTCGGCCATGATGGCGTCGAGGCGCTGCATATTGTCGTCGGATGAGATCACCGCATAAACCAGCTCGCGCCCCTGCCAGGTCTCGCCATAGGAGCGAACCAGCATCCGCTCTGACTCGGCTTCCGCCAGCGCGCGAAAATAAGTGATCATCTCCGCCGGCGTGGTCAGCTCCTGACCATGATCGTGCCCGATGGTTTGCGCCAGGGTCGGAACGTCCGAACGATACTGTGCGGGCGGATAGGCCTGACCGGTTGCCGTCATCGCGGTCCCCAATAGCGCCGCCAGGCCGAAAAGAAACTTCAATCGGTGCATTCTGCCCTCCTTGCCTCACGACGACTGTTGCGCGAGATCAGGGCAAGGTCAATTGAGGCGCTCACGCAGGAAATAGAGCGGCAGGCCCGCCACAAACAGCAACAGGCCCCAGCCGAGCACCGCGAGTCCGGATCCGAGAATGGCAAACACGCTGTACAGCGCCGCCAGCGCAGCGACCGCAGCCCAGCCCCGCGCGCTTGTCAGCGCGTGGCGAAACTCTGCCAATGCGCTGACCAGCAGGGGCACCAGATTGGCCAGTGTGCTCATCATGATCAGGAAGGTGAACACAGCGACCAGCCCCTGAGCGAAATTCATCAGCAGCAGCCCGCTTGCGAGACAGGCGGCCAGCACCAGGGACGTGGTCGGCGCGCCGCCTGCATTCTTCGTGGCCAGCCGCGCCGGGATCAGGCGATCGACGGCCACCGCCATCGGCACCTGACCGGCGATGACGATAATCCCGTTCAGCGCGCCGGCGGTGGAGACGAGCGCGCCAATGGCGATGAATCCAGGGCCCCATGGACCAAGATGGCGCGCCGCATCGGCGAACGGACTGGTCGACTGGGCCAGCGCCTCCGCCGGGACCAGCGACATCACGGCGAAGGTGGACGCGATATAGACAAAGGTGACGGTCAGCGTCCCGATCACGATCGCTTTCGGAATCGTGCGACGCGGTGAAGCGATGTCGCCCGCTGGAACTGTGCCGGCTTCCAGCCCCGAAAAGGCCCACATGGTCAGCAGGGCCGTGGTCGCCAGAACAGGCAGCCATCCGCCATCGGCCGGGCGCGCGTCTGGCAGGTTGGCAGGGTCGCCCGTGACCGCCGCCAGGGCGATGATCACACCAAGCGGAATGAGTTTCAGGATCGTCATCACGAATTGCAATTGGCCCGCCGTGCGGACGCCGCGCAGGTTGACCAGGGTCAGCGTCCAGATCAGACCAAGCGCCACGGCTGCCTGCCAGAGCGGGCGCGTGTCGAGCGACGGAATGAACACGCCAAGATAGCCGACAAAGGCAATCGCGACCGCGGGCATGGCAATCCAGTAGGCGGCCCAATATCCCCAGGCGACCAGAAAGCCCGCCAGATCCCCGAAGGCGCCCCTGGCATAGACATAGACGCCACCGGTTCGACGCGTGCGCCCGGCCAGGCGGGCGATGACCAGCGCCAGGCAAATCGATCCAGTGCCTGTCAGCACCCACCCGGCAAAACTGATCAGGCCATAAGGCGCCAGCACAGCGGGCAAGAGGAAAATCCCCGATCCGATCATGATGCCGACCGTCAACGACCAGCTGCTCCAGAAGCCCAGCGGCTTGCTGGCAGGCGCTGGCCCCTCGCTCACCGGACCAGGTCTCCGAACCCATGCGCGCGATAGACATCGCGCAGCTGGTTCTGAAAATGCCAGACCCCGGCTTCGCGATCTGGCGACAGGCGTCCAGGCCGGTAGACGCCCGATGCGAGCCCTTTCTGCACATGTTCGCAAATGCGGCGGTCTTCCTCCTGGATTTCGGCAGAGAATTTCAGATCTTGCTCGGCCCGCGCCGCCGCGCCTGGTGCATAGTAAAAGTCGAACTCGACCTGACAGGTGCTGAGCCCCGTCGGGACCACGCGATTGGTCTGAACCCGTCCCGGCATGATGTTGAGCATGACGTTCGGATAGACGAAGAAATACAATCCTTCTCCGGCCGCATAGGGTCCGGAGTCATCCACTGGCGCGCGTTGCAGCGACCACCATGGCCCGAGCTCGGTCTTGTAATCTGTATAATCGACTAGCTGGGTCAGCCCGGGATGCACGAATGGCAGGTGATAGCCCTCAAGATAATTGTCGACATAGACCTTCCAGTTCGCCGCGACCTCGAACACCTCGGTCGAGTGATGCGTCAGATCCTTGAATGCCGTCGGACCTGCGATCGCCTCGATGCCGGAATACAGGTCCTCGAATGCGACGCCATTGCCGATCCGCGCGAACACCATGGCATTCCACACCCGCACCTCGATCGGCGTCAGCTTGATGCGGTCACGCTCAAATCCCTCGGCTGACTGCATTTCCGGCGCGAGCTTCAAATTGCCGTCAAAATCATAGGTCCAGCCATGATAGCCACAGCGCAATCGCTTCAGGCCGCGCGCATCGCACGGCGCAACCGGCCCGGCCCGGTGCGGGCAGATATTGTAGAATCCATTCAGCGCCCCCGACGCCGCGCGCACCACCATGACGGGGACGCCGGCAATCTCGCGGGCAATCACATCGCCCGCGGCCTGAACCAGGCTTTCCGGCGCAATCACCTGCCAGTTCGGACCGATGACCTGTTTCAATTCCATCGCATGGACATCCGCACGTGTGTAAACGTCCGGCGCCAGGGCAGACGCGCGCGTCAGCGGAAGGGGCGCATCGGTCATAAGCTGGTATTGGCGATTTGCGGCGGTGACACAAGTCAGCCGGCCGAACTCAGGGACGAAACGGAGTGCTCGCTTCGGGCGCTGGAGGGGGCATAATCATCGAGAACTCCATTGAGCCTCATCCAGAGCGGTCGCCAATCCCCGCCCTTTTCCTCCAGGCGCTCCCCACGGAATTTTCCGTGGGGTCCATCACGTGAGCGTGCGGCGGGGATCGGGAGAGATCAGACCGCTCCCGGTCCTTGCAGGCCGATCGGGTGATGGACTGCCCAGACCGGGCTGGGCAGAGCGCTTTTTGGGGAGGTGCGGCGCTCAGTTTCCAACTTTTTCCTCGGTGTTTGCCACACGACAAAGCCCCTCTCCCGATTGCGGGAGAGGGGTTGGGGTGAGGGCAAGAGGGTGGGCAGGTGTGAGAGTCAGGCGCGGCATGAAACGCCGGTGCCCTCATCCCCGGCCCTTCTCCCGCGTCCGGGAGAAGGGGGCGCGTGGGGCGAGTCCACCTCTCAATCCCCCTCTCTATCCAACCCCTTATCCACGCGCCGGGTGCGACAGCGGCTGGTCTGGGGGCAGGTCAATCCAACACCCTGTCCCCCCCTCAATCCCCACCCGCCATTTCCGTGGTAATCTTGTCGCCATCTCCTCCTGATGGAAGGCTTGTCCGGAACGGCTTGGCAGGGGAGGAGAGCGGTGGTCGCGTCGCTTGGCGTGTGGGAGCTGTACCCCTTGCTCGGTAGCGCGCCTGGCCGGTGCTCATAAATCCTGTCCCCCACGGTCAGGCTACGAAAGACGTAAGATCAGAAGGCCCCCCAGGTGGTGCTTGGTCCAGGTGGCCAAGGCCTAACGCATGAAAAAAAGCCGCCGCAGGCGCGCCTCACTCAGGCGCTATTATCGCCGTCTCGAGAGAGCGGCAGTTCGCTTCGCTCCTGTGTCAGGCGCGCCTAGCCTTTCTATCCCTCAAGCGGAGACGCTGTGAGCGGGTTTATGCTGCGCGGGCATTTGTCAGCCACGTCCTGAGCGACCTGTCGCAGCTGGCGACTGCACGCCTCCCGCCACGGCACCCTTGGAAATCCGGGCGCTAAGGGTTACCTTTAACGTGAACGTCAGGAGTGCCCCATGTTCCTCAATTTCTTCAATGAGCTTCGCGCCGCCAAGGTTCCGGTGACGCTGAAGGAATATCTCGCGCTGATGGAGGCCATGGACAAGGGCGTCATCGATCGCGACGTCGAGGACTTCTATTATCTCGCCCGCACCGCCCTGGTGAAGGACGAACGCAATATCGACAAGTTCGACAAGGTGTTTGGCCATGTCTTCAAGGGCCTGGACAGCCTCGGTGAGGCGATTGAAGCGCAAGACCTGCCGGAAGAATGGTTGCGCAAGATGACCGAGAAATTCCTCACCCCGGAAGAAATGGCCGAGATCGAAGCCATGGGCGGGTTCGAGAAATTGATGGAAACGCTGAAGAAGCGGCTCGAGGAACAGAAAAAGCGCCATGAAGGCGGCAATAAGTGGATCGGCACGGGCGGAACCTCGCCTTTCGGTGCCAATGGCTACAATCCGGAAGGCATCCGCATTGGCCAGGACAAGTCGCGCCATCGCCGCGCCACCAAGGTCTGGGACAAGCGCGAATTCAAGAATTATGATGACAGTGTCGAGCTCGGCACGCGCAACATCAAGGTCGCGTTGAAGCGCCTGCGCAAATGGGCGCGCACAGGCAGCCCGGACGAGCTCGATCTCGATGCCACCATCCGCAACACGGCGCGCCAGGGCTATCTCGACATTGAAATGCGACCGGAACGCCGCAACTCGGTCTCGGTCCTGCTGCTCATGGATGTTGGCGGTTCGATGGATCCGCATGTGAAGGTGATGGAAGAGCTGTTCTCTGCGGCCCGGTCGGAGATCAAGAATCTTGAATATTACTACTTCCACAATTGCCCTTATGAGGGCCTGTGGAAGGACAATCGCCGCCGCCGCGCCGATGTCATCCCGACCTGGGACGTGCTGCACAAGTATCCCAGCGAATACAAGATCATCATTGTCGGCGACGCCACGATGAGCCCGTACGAGATCACTTATGCTGGCGGTTCGGTCGAACATTGGAACGAAGAGCCAGGGGGCCTCTGGATCCAGCGCTTTGTCGAACAGTACCCAAACCTGGCCTGGCTCAATCCCGTCAAATCCGGCGCCTGGGAGTATACCGGCTCGATCCAGCTAATCCGCGAACTGATCGGCCCGGACCGGATGTTCGAAATGACGCTGGAAGGTCTCGACGGCGCGATGAAAGAGCTGGGCCGCTAGGCGCCCTCACGCGTCCGGCAGCGCAAACGCCACGACATGATCGCCGATCCGGGTGCCTGACTTGCCGTGCCCACCGGCCGCGATGACAACATATTGCTTGCCGTCCCAGACATAGGTCATCGGCGTTGCCTGCCCGCCTGCCGGCAGACGCCCCTTCCACAATTCCTTGCCGGTCTCGACGTCCAGCGCACGCAGATAGTCATCCATCGCCGCGGCAATGAAGATCAGGTCGCCCTGCGTGACGACGGGACCGCCAAAGTTCGGGGTCCCGAGCTTGAGCGCCAGGCCGCCAGGGGCCAGGTCGCGCGTGGTGCCGAACGGGCGGCGCCAGACAATCTCGCCGCGAGCAATGTCGACGCCGGCAATCACGCCCCAGGGCGGCGACGAACAGGGCAAGCCCAACGGCGATAGGATCGGCTTGCGGCTCATTCCGTAAGGCGCGCCCTCCATCGGCGCGAATTCGGCATTATGATCGATCGACGTCGCCGCGCGCGTGTCCACGTTCGGGTGCATGTGCACCGACTGGGCGACATTGTTCATGTTGATGACCAGCAGGTTGCGCGATGGATCAAACGCGGCGCTGCCCCAATTGGCCCCGCCGCCCGTAAACGGATAGGCCAGCGTGCCAGCCACGGTAGGCGGCGTGTACAGGCCGTCCTGGCGCAATTGCTTGAGCTGGCTGGTGCAGGCCATCTTGTCCCACAAGGTGACGCCAAACGCCTTGCCCGGATCCAGACGATCCGGCACCACCGCTTCGGGACGCACCGGGAACGGCTGGGTCGGCGACAACACTTCACCGTCGACCCCGTCCTGCGGGACCGGGCGCTCTTCGACCGGGATCACCGGTTCGCCGGTGTCACGATCAAGAACGAAGATCAGGCCCATCTTGGTCACCTGCGCGACGACATCGCGAGCCTCACCCTGATGCCAGATCTGGTACAGGCCCGGCTGGGCCGGCAGGTCATAATCCCAGACATCGTGATGCACGATCTGATAGGCCCAGACCTGCGCCCCGGTCATGGCGTTCAAGGCGACGACGGAGTTGGCATTCTCATTGTTGCCCGGGCGGTCACCTCCGAAATAGTCCGGACTGGCCGTCGATGTCGGCAGGAAGACCAGCCCGCGTTCATCATCAACAGACAGGCTGGTCCAGACATTCGCATGCCCGACGCGGGTGGCGCCATCTGCGTTCCATGGGATTGGATTGTATTTCCACAGCGGCGCGCCGGTGACCGCATCAAAGGCGTGAACGGTTCCCAATGGC
The DNA here is from genome assembly GCA_965228095.1 of Henriciella sp. Classification (GTDB taxonomy): domain Bacteria; phylum Pseudomonadota; class Alphaproteobacteria; order Caulobacterales; family Hyphomonadaceae; genus Henriciella. The sequence continues at coordinate 965,036 of OZ245793.1, forward strand.
GCGTCGGTGCGAAGATTGTCGCCAATCGAGGTGCCCGTAATGACAACATTCTTGTGCACAACCGGCGCCGAAGTGATCTGGAACTCGCCGGGCCAGCGCAGGGCCAGACTGGGCTCGATCTGCACGCGTCCACCTTCACCGAAATCAGTGCACGGCTCGCCGGTCTTGCTGTCGACGGCGATCAGCTCCGCTTCAACCGTTCCGCTGATGATGCGCGACTGACAGGCCTGGTCGTCCGGGGCGTCTGTGCGGGCGTGAAAGGCGACACCCCGGCACGAGAACTCGTTCGCCGGGCGACCATCAATCGGCACTTGCGGATCATATTCCCATTTCGCCGCGCCCGTACCGGGATCGAGCGCAATGATCTCATTGAATTGGGTGCACAGGACAAGGGAGTCGTCGACCAGGATCGGTGTGGTCTGGAACGAGGCACGATGGCGCGCTGCCTCACGCCCGTCAAATGCGCCAGTTTGATGCGCCCAGGCCAGGGTCAGGTTCCGGACATTGTCTCGGTCGATTTGAGCCGCTGCGGAATAGCGGTTCCCGCCGGCATCGCCGCCATAGGCCGGCCAGCCCTGTCCGAGCTCGCTCGGCGCAGACCGAACCGTCTCGGCCCGCCCATCAACCGACAGGTCATCGCCAATCCCGAGCGCCCGCCAGATCGCCGTCCCGCCCAGAAAGCTCACGGCGATGAGGATCAGAAAGATCGCAAGGATGATACGGGCGGGTGTCAATCTCATCGCGGGTCTCCTTGGCAATCCTTATCGCCATGTTGGCGACAGAGCCCGTCGCTGTCCACTCACTGTCCCCTATCTTTCCGAGGCCGCCGCGAAGACGCGCAGGAAATTTCCGCCCCAGATCTTGCCAATCTCGTCATCGCTATAGCCGCGCCGAACGAGTTCAGCTGTGACATTGGCGGCCGAGTCCGCTTCTTCAAATCCGACAATGCCGCCGCCATGATTGAAATCGGTGCCGATGCCGACATGGTCAATGCCGGCCCGGTCAACAACATAATCGATATGATCGACCATGCGGCTGACCGTCTCGCGACCGACCAGCGCCCGCATATTGGTCAGGAAAGCCAGCTTCTCGGCATCGGTCTTGAGCTCCCAATACAATTCATAAGGGTAGGAATAGGTCTCAGGCAGCCCAGCGGCGAGACGCACGTCGCGGATTTGCGCTTGCAGATCAGGGTCCGACAGATCCACCAAATAGGCGCTGAACGCCGCGATATGTATGACACCGCCGGTCTCGCCAATGCGGTCGATTTCCTCGTCCGACAGGTTGCGCGTCACATTCGACAAGGCTTTGGCGTTGGAATGCGTGGCAATCACCGGCAGCGTCGCAACCTCAATCGCCTGTAATGTTGCCGCTTTCGACATTTGCGACACGTCAATGATGCCGCCCAGCTCATCAATTCGCTTCACGGCCGCAACGCCAAGCGGCGACAGGCCGCCATGTTCTTCGGTGATTTCGTAAGTGCCGGTCTCGCCATCGAACATCGGGCGGGACGAGTCGGCAAAATCATTGTGCCCCATATGGGTCAAACCGAAGACCCGCACCCCGGCCGCATACCAGTCATCGAGCCGGTCGATGTCGCCTTCCAGCGATTGCGCATTCTGAAAGCCGAGAATGACCGAGATCACGTCTCGAGCCGCATTGGCACGGACTGCATCTGCGGTTCGCGCAATGTCCATGCGTCCGTCATTGGCCGACACCAGCGCCCGGATCGCGGCAATCTTCGCCAGGCTTTCCGCGCGTGCCTCGGCGTCGCCCTCGGGGGTGCGGGCCTGTGGTCCGGCAGCGACGGCCATGATCACGGCGTCGACCCGCCCAGAAATCAGTTTCTGCGGACTGACTTTCGAGGCGCCATCTGCCCCCAGATAAAGTGGCGACGTCTGCGGCAATGCGATGTCGGCATGGGCATCGAGAATGATGGCCTGGGAATGGAGGGCGGCCACGTCACGCGCTGGCGTCGGGTCCATGGTCGCACAGGCGCCCAGCCCAAGCAGCGCGCCGGTCAAGCCAGCGGAGAGGGTCAGTTTGTTCATCACGATAAAAGCCTCCTGCATGTTTCCATCTTACGTGAGGCCCCCTCCCCTACGAGATGCAAGCGATGCACGCGCATTCGATGGTTTCGAACTGGTGCACGCCCGTGAAGGCCGGAGAAAAACAGTGCTCACGATCCGCGGCGCAGGCGCAGCCGACAGTTTGGTTAACAGCTCAGCGCCCTGATCACCCGGCGTAAGAAAGAGAACAACTATGCTACCCAAACCCACAAGTGCGTTGTTTTTTCATGAGAAAATACTTTGCTTCGACTTTACAACGAAAGTCAAACATGCTTAATGCTTCGAGAGTATAATACTTGCATCTGAGTGCGTTCACAGCGGGCGCATGAACCTGATGCCAGGCGTAGATTGAATAATTTTGCACAGCGCGCGCGTTGATCAATTGGATGGGGGTCCAATGCCACAACATCTATCGATTCTGGACCGCGTGAATTTTCGGCTCGCCCGCGTGCGTCACAAGAACGAACGCGCTTGTGTGCTGACAGAGCCCGTAATCAGTTTTTCGTTCGATGATTTTCCCAAGTCTGCGGTTGAAATCGGCGCAACAAAACTGGAAGAAGCTGGCTTCCGCGGCACGTTCTATGCCGCCGCGACCTTCTTCGGGGCCAAGGAGGATGGCCAGGATTATTTCAATGCAGGCGATCTCCAACGCCTCGAAGACGCTGGTCACGAAATCGGCTGCCACACGTTTGACCATGCCAACCTAATGGAACTGTCGAACGCGGAGATCCGGGCGCAGTTCTCACGCAACCAGACGTTTTTCGGTGAATTGCGGGGCGGCGCGCGTTTCAATTCCTTTGCCTACCCGTTTGGAAACGTCTCGCCGAAGGTGAAAAAGGAAACACAAAAGCACTACCCGATCTGTCGCGGCGTCTGGAGTGGCCTGAACGTCGGCACGATCGATATGGCGCTTTTGAGCACAATCGGCCTCGATCATTCGCTCACCCAAGAACAATTGGACGACTGGATTTCCCGGGCGATTACAGAGAATGGCTGGCTGACCTTCACAGCACATGACATTCGCGACGATCACTCGCCTCATGGCATTTCGCCGGCTCACTACGCCTCAGTCGTTGAGACCGTAGCGAAGTCCGGCATCAAGGTGTTGCCAATATGCGAGGCGGCGGCGCTGGCCGTCGGCGACCCAAGCCTGACCCCCGAGATGAACGCTTCATCCGAGGGCGGCTCGAAGAGTGCTGCCGCTTAACGCATCGGCATAGTTTTCGCATTACACGCACGAAACGTCCTGTATGCGAGACTCGAACTCATGGGAAAACTGCCCGCCACGCTCTCGGTTATTGTAAACAACTACAATTATCAGGGATTTGTCGCATTCGCGATCGAAAGCGCGTTGTCGCAAGATCCGCAGCCGGAAGTGATTATCGTCGATGATTGCTCGACCGACAATTCGCGTGACGTGATTTCGAAATATTCGGATCGTGCGACACTGGTGCTGCTGGAAGAAAACCAGGGCCAGGGCGGCGCCCTCTCGATTGCATCTGAATCGGCCACCGGTGACCTCGTCTTGTTTCTGGACGCTGACGATTTCATGCTTCCAGGCGCGGCGAAGACGATCATCGAAAACCACGACCCGGACGTCGCGATCCACCATTATCGCATGCGATATGCCGATGAGGTTGGCGAACTATCGGGAATTTACCCACCGCCGGAAATGCCGCTCGCCGAAGGTGACTTGTCCGAGCAATTGCGAACGATTGGCACCTATGATGGTACGGTCACGTCCGGCATGGTGTTCGCACGTTGGGCGTTGCAGAAGGTCTTGCCGATGGAGAACCCGGACGGGTTTCGCTATGGCGGCGATGGATACTTCACTGCCTCAGTGCCGCTTTATGGCCCAAATGCCAGCCATTCGGAAACGATTACGGCTTATCGGCTGCACGGTCGGCAACATTCGCAATTCGCCAAAGCCTACGCCAAGCGCGCCCGTTGGCGCATTGATCATGCCGAACAAAGATACGCAACCACGATCAGCCATGCGCACCGCTTGGGCCTGGAGGTTGCCGAGAACCTCGGCGCCGACGATACCGGACAGTATTTCGAGCGTCTGGTCTCGTTCGTGTTCGAGGCTGAGGCACATCCGGTGGCGGATGATACGCTGCGCGCTCTCATTCGAGAAAACAAAGCGCGTCACCTGGCCGATCTATCGGGCGCAAGAAAGCTGATGGAGACCATCTGGTGGACGGTCTTTGGCATCCTGCCAGGCGGAGCAAAGCAATCCCTTCTCGCCTGGCGAATTGATGCCGCTGCGCGCCCTGCTTGGCTGCAATCAATCGGGCGCCTCATCCGGCGCCGCGGTTAAGCCGACTTCGCGATCTGATAATTCTGAAACGTCATTGGCGGGCTAGGCCGGAGCCTGCTGTGCCGGCTTTTCGGTCACGACCAGATGTCCGACAAGTTTCTTGCGCTCGCGGCCCGCATAGGCGGCGCCAGCGACGAAGAACAGCGTGGTTTGCGCATCGAACGGCCCCCACAGCACGGATTCAGTGAACGTCGTTATGATCCCAACGAGCACCAGCACCGAATAGGCCACAACCATCATGTCAGGACTGCGGAACATCTTGATGAGAATCTGCAGCACCACCCAGGCCAGCGAAATGATGAACAGAGTCAGGCCGACATAGCCAAGGTGCACCGCCACTTCCAGATAAGAATTATGGAAAGTCAGTTTGGTCCCATAATCCTTGTTGTCATTTTCATTCAGGGTCTGGGCGACGCCGCTATCATAGTACCAGAAGCCCTCCATACCCAATCCGAGCCAAGGACGCTGGCGAATCTCGTTGGCGGCGGCATCCCACAAGGCCGTGCGCCCGGTCAGGGTCGAATCCTTCCCGAACATGCCGAGAAACTTGTCCAATAACGCCTGGTCGAGGAATGCCAGCGCCGCATATATGATCGCCAGGAATGCAGCAACGCCCATCAGGAAGAGCAGAGTCTTGATGTTCTGGATTCTGCTCAGATCGATGAAGATCAGGCGGCCAAACAGGATCACCATAGTCGTCGCCAACATGAAGAGCAGCGCTGTGGTGGAATCGGCCTGCACGATGAAGAAAGCCATCATCGCCGCGAACGGCAACGCCGCCATGCGGATCAGCACGTCCTCCGTCTTGTCCATCGAAAAAGCCAGACACAACATGTATCCCATCAACATGTGCATCGCGAGATTGTTCTTACTCGCATAAGGCCCGCCATAGATAAGGGGTACGGGCGAGATCAGCACAAACAGTGACGCAATCATTGCGGTAATCATCATGCACCGAGCAATCTGTTTCGGCGTGAATTGCGACGCGATAATGATAATGATCATCGCCGAAGTCACGTTCAGCATGACCGATCGCATGGCCTCGCTTGGTAGCGGCGACCAGAAGACCGAGAGGACCGCAAGAACCTGAACCGGCAAGAGCCAGAACGACCGCGCGAACGTCCCAATCGTGTTGCGCGCATCGACGACGAGGAAGCTCAGATAATAAAGCACCAGCAGATATCGCAGCGCCGAGAAGGCCGCGCCTTGCAGTGGCAGGAACGTGATCAGAAACCAGACGATCAGCAAGCCTTGCTCGTACAGCTTTCCGCCCTGGAACGGTTGATACACCGCGGCGAGCCGTTGACCTGTCACTTTTGCTGCGCTGATCGCCATCTGTACGTCTACTCGTTCGAACTCGCCTAGCGTTCAGCAATCATTGTGCCGATTTTGCGGCTGCGTGGCCAGTCCCCAACCGACTGGAACTGCCCCAAAATCGTACAATCAAAATTGCCGATTGCTTGGTTTGGGTCACTCAAACGCAAATAGATCAAATTTAAATAAATATTACAGGTCTGGGTGGTACTTCGATTGCAGTATTTCGCGCGAAAGATGAAAATTGTGTGCCATTGGGACAGATGAATACGCCACACGATTATGCGTGCTGCATTGGAAGCGCTCTGAATCGACATGGTCGCGGGGACAGTTGTGGACAAAGGTGTGATGGCGAAAGCGAACACGGACAAACTTGAAAACGCCTGGCCGACACGCCCTGCGGATGCTTTGATCAGCGTCATTGTGCCTTGTTACAATGAAGAACTGGTCATTCACGAAACCCATAAGCGATTGACAGAGACGCTTGACGACAACGGTCTGACATTCGAACTGATCTACGTGAATGATGGCTCCAGCGATCGCACACTCGACTTGTTGCGCGAGATCGCCGCGGAAGATGACCGAGTCCGGTATCTCGCCTTGTCTCGGAATTTCGGGCATCAACTCGCGGTCACCGCCGGACTGGATGTGACGGAAGGCGATGCCATCGTCGTCATCGACGCTGACCTGCAAGACCCGCCGGCTGTGATCGCAGAGATGTTTCGCGAATGGCGCCTCGGGTCCGACGTCGTCTATGGACAAAGAAAAACACGCGAAGGCGAGAGCGCGTTCAAACTGATGACCGCGAAGATGTTCTATCGCGCGCTCAACGGCATTTCCGATATCGAGATTCCGATGGATGTCGGAGATTTCCGCCTTATGGATAAGGAAGTGGCGCAGCTTATGGCCGACATGCGCGAGCGTGACCGATATTTGCGCGGCATGGTCGCGTGGCTCGGCTTCAAGCAGACTGCCCTGCCCTATAAGCGAGATGCGCGATATGCGGGCGAGACAAAATATCCTTTGAAGAAAATGATGGGACTGGCCTTCAACGGCATGATGTCTTTCTCGATGGCGCCGTTGCGCTTCGTGCTTGGCCTCGGCATGGTCGTCGTCGCGCTTGCGACCATTGGTGTGATTTATGCTGTTGCCCTACGTTTGCTTACCGATAATTGGGTCAGTGGCTGGACGTTGCTGTTCATTGCGGTGATGATGATGGGCGGCGTGCACCTGATCGTCATGGGCGCAATTGGCGAATATGTCGGGCGCATCTACATGCAATCCAAGGGGCGGCCGCTTTATGCCGTTCGGGAGCGTCACGGGTTCGACCAATCTGCGCGCGGCGAGAGGTAATCCTTCGATGAAACGGGCGATACGGTTTGCGGGGGTCCTGATTGGGCTCCTCATCGGGGCCGTGTTCATTTACCTTTCTGTTCGATCCCTTGACTGGCCGAGCGTCCGCGCCACTTTCGCAGCCGCAAATCTGATCTGGGTCGCCTGGGCATTGCCATGCCTGGTGATCACGTTCTTTCTGCGCCTCGAACGATGGCGCATCATGCTGAAGACGATCGGGTCTCGCGCCACCCGCGCGGAACTGGCTGCCCCGTTCCTCGGCAGCTTCGCGCTCAACAATGTCCTGCCACTTCGCTTGGGCGATGTTGCGCGCGCCGCCGCGTTTCAGCAACGCATCGGCGTCACGCTGTCCGGCGGAACCGCATCCCTGCTGGTCGAGCGCGTGCTTGATCTGTACGCGCTGTTGCTGGTTGGCACGGTCGCGTTGCTCTCGCTCAACGCCGCCGAACTCCCGTTCGATCCCTCAATCCTGCAGAGCCTCGTCACAGGTTTGGGGCTAGTGGTTGCAGGCCTGACGGCGCTATTGATCTTCCCGCGTCGCGTCGCCCGCCTGGGGCTGTGGATTGGCTCCAGCCCAATTGGCAAAGCCGTTCCGAGCGCGCTGATCATGTTTGGCGTGCGAACCTTGTTGCGCATTTCGCAAATCGTTCGGCGCGCTGGAACAGGGACAGTCATGGGACTGTCCGTGATGGCCTGGCTGATCGAAGGGGGTGTAATTTATTGCGCCTCGCGCGCGCTCAATCTCAATCCGGAAGCCGGCGCCAACTGGCTCGCCCTGGTCGCCGCCAATCTTGGCACCTTGTTGCCGGGCACGCCGGGCCATTTCGGCACTTATCACTACATGGGCGCCCACGCCCTGACACTTGGCGGACCGACCTTCAATGACGCGGTTCCGTCGGTAACTCTTGCGCATTTCATCATCTGGGCAGGCATCACCTCGGCTGGATTTATCGCCCTGTCCATGCAGCGCCGACTTGGCACACTGCTTGCCTCCAAGCCTCGGGACAATCATCCAAACGCCGCCCCTTAAGGAGCCTTTCTCATGTCCGATTCTCCGGTCGTCATCATCGGCGGAGGCTTTACCGGCCTGACCGCCGCGCTTGAGCTTCAGAAACATGGGATCAAGCCAATCGTGATCGAGGCGGACGATCAGCCGGGCGGGCTGGCGGGGTGTTTCGAGGTGAACGGCGTTCAATTGGAGAAATTCTACCATCACTGGTTCAAATCTGACGAACACATCCACACGCTCGTTGAAGAGCTCGGCAAGACCGGCGAGATCGTTTATCGCGAAACCAAGACGGGCAGCTATTACTCCAACACCCTGTTTCGGCTGTCCAGCCCATTGGATCTTCTCTCTTACACGCCGCTCAGCCTGATCGGCCGGATCCGTCTCGGCCTTCTCGTGTTCCAGGCGCAGGCCGTAAAAGACTGGCGCAAGATCGAGCACCGGACCGCAGCTGATTGGCTGAAAAGCAATTGCGGCACGGAAGTCTACGAGCGCGTCTGGAAACCGCTTTTGGCAGGCAAGTTCGGCAAGTTCGACGACAAGATCGGCGCCGTCTGGATGTGGAACAAACTGGCGCTTCGCGGCGGCAGTCGAGACAAGAGCGGCAAGGAAATCCTCGCCTATTATCAAGGCGGGTTTGCTGAACTCTCGCGTGCCATGGCCGATCAGATCGTCGCCAATGGGGGCGAGGTGCGGTTGAACACCCGGGTCACCTCGATTGATACAAAAGACGGCGCGCTCGTTGCTGTTCAAACTGACAAAGGCACAATCGAAACCCGGTCGGCCTTGTCGACCATTCCGCAGCCGCTATTCGCCGACCTGGTCAAGGACCATGTCGCCTCGGATTATGTCGACCGGCTCAAGCAGATCGAGTATCTTGGCAATGTCTGCATGGTGTTGGAAATGGATCGTCCGCTTTCGGATACATACTGGATGAACGTCGCCGATCCTGATTTCCCGTTTGTCGGCGTGATCGAACACACCAATTTCGAGCCACCAGAAACCTATGGTGGCAAGCGAATTGTCTATTTGTCCAAGTATCTTCCCACCGACACCGACATGTATGGTTATGACGCTGATCAGATGTTGGAATTCGCCTTGCCGCATTTGCAGCGGATGTTTCCGGAAATGCAGCGTGACTGGATCAAGAAGGCGCACGTGTTCCGCTCGGAATACACGCAGCCGATCGTCACGCCAAACTATTCGAAACTGATCCCCGACGCGAAAACGCCGGTTGATGGACTATGGCTGGCATCCATGGCACAGATCTATCCAGAAGATCGCGGCACGAACTATGCCGTCCGTGAGGGGGCAATTGTTGCCAACAAAATGGTGGCAGACCGCCAATCTTAAATCCGAGACGGGACTTAACATGGATTCAAAAGCCTCGTTCGGGATTGACGTCGCCTTGTACCAGAAGCTCGCCATCGGCATTCTCGCGCTGACCGTCGTCTTGCGGGTCTGGAACCTCACGGGCACGTCGCTCTGGTATGATGAGGCGGTGTATCTGCTGAACTCGCAAGGGACCTTTTCCGAGGTCGTGGAAAACACCCAGCTGCGCAACTCATCACCATTGGGATTGCCGCTGCTTTTGTGGCTGATCGATGGCATGTTCGGCTTGAACACCCTTTCAGCACGTTTGCCTTCCGTCATGTTCGGCGTCGGCGCTGTCGGTTTGATGCTGGCGCTGCCGCGCGTTGGAATCGGCCGCGTGACAGCATTGGTCGCCGCCGGACTGCTGGCAGTTGGTCAATTGCAGATCATGTATGCGCAGGAAGTTCGAGAATACGCCCTGTCCATCCTGGCGAGTGCCGCCATTCTGTGGGCTTTCCTGAACGCGGTGAACAATGATCGCTGGCGGACCTTGATCGGGCTCGCCGTTCTGACGCCCTGGCTAAGTTATGGTGCCTGCTTTGCCATTCTTGCAGCGATTGTAAGCCTGATCGCGATGTCGCTGTTCAAGACCATGAAACCGCGCTGGCCCGCGATCGGCATCCTTGCAGCCGCGTTCCTGATCTCGGCCCTGACTGTCTATTTCGTGGTCGCACAGCATCAGCTCTATACCGGAGAAGTCTGGTACTTTGCCGAACACTATCTCGGTCAGTCCGGCATGAATCCGATGGTCTGGCTGGCCGTCAACATGGCTGGCATATTCCTGGCCAGCTTGCCGGGCCTGATCGCGGTGATCGCTGCACCGATACTACTGATCGTCTACCTGTCGCGATTCCTCAGGTCACCGCTGGACATTTTCTCACACCCGGTCATCGTCATCACCACGGTTCTGGCAGGCGGTCTGGTCATGGCTGGCGTGATCGAAGTCTACCCGTTCGGAAGTCCGCGCCATTCCGTGTTCTTCGGTCCATTCTTGTGTCTGGGTATTGCCATCGCGGGGATCGACATTCTCACGCAGCGGAGCGCCGATCAACGCAGCCGCTTCGCAGGCGGATTTCTCGCAATTGCTGCCATTTCGGCCATTGTCAGCCTGTCGGCGATTCCGCTCGGCAAAGGTCTGCACCCTGCCCTCGACAAAGTGGCCGAGATCAATGTTTATGGTGAGTTCGAGGACAATCGCGGGCTGTTTGACTGGGCCCGTGGGCAAGCCGAACAAGGACGTCCGCTCTATGGCGGACCAAGCTCAACACCCGTGGCGGAAATCTATGGCGACGGCCTGACTTTGGCAGGCAAGAATTTCAGTCTTATCCAGAAACCGGAGGCGCAGGCGGAAGACATTCTGCGCTTTGCAGATGGTCGCACCATTGCGGTTCTGATCAATGCGCCGGTTCCAGGGGATGTCGAGGGCGTCATCGCGGCGCTTCGCGCCAAGGGCCTGACTGTGTCGGAAGACTTTACGGCTGAACGCACCCACGGCCTGGTCGTCGAACCATAGGGCCAACGCCGATGATCAATCACGGCAACGGCGTGATTGGGTCTTCAAATGTGCCGCGCGCGCGGATGATGTCGATCTGATCCCCGTCGATCAGAATCTCGGCTGGCATCGCATGGCTGAGGAACCCGACCGGGCTCGCACTCAGCCCATACGCACCGGATTGAAGAATTGCCATGATGTCCCCGACGGCGGGTCGCGGCAACTCGGTTTTTCGGCCATATGTGTCAAGTGGAGTGCACAATGGCCCAACAACTTTCTGGGGTTGATCGCCCGCCTCGTTCAAGCGATTGGCCAGCACCACCGGATAGTCCTTTTTCAGAACCTGACCAAGGTTTCCCGAGGCTGCGAGATGATGGTGCATCCCACCATCGGTGATTGCGAAGACTTCGCCGTAGGACTCCTTTACGCTCGTCACCCGCGCTGCATAAAGCCCGGCTGGCGCACTAAGATAGCGACCGGGCTCGACCATCAGGTTCAGACCCGCGAGCTCTGGATCCTGATCAATGTCCGTCAACAACGCGGACACGCCATCCGCCACCAGGGCGAGGTCTAGCGTTTTGTCGGAATGGACATAGGGAACGCCGAGACCGCCGCCAAAGTCGACGGTCTTGAGGGCAACGCCCAGCGCCAGCATCCGCTTGGCAATGCTCAGACCGTGTCGCCACTGATTGACCAGCGTTTCGCCATTGAGGATTTGCGTGCCTGCAAACAGGTGCAAGCCATGAAGATGAAGCGTCGGAACTTTCTGAACGCGCGCGATCACATCTTCGAGCAGATCCTCGTCGAGGCCGAATGCTGCCGGACCACCCCCCATGCGCATGGCGCCGCCCTGCGCCTCGGCGGCCGGATTCACGCGGATAGAGACGTTCAGCGCCTTGCCGTGCTTCGCCGTGATTTCCGCAAGTCGGTCGATTTCCTCGAATGATTCAATGTGAATCTCGCCGATGCCGTTTGCAATCACATAGTCGAGCTCTTCGACCGTCTTGCCAGGACCGGCGAACAGGATGCGATCGGCAGGCGCCCCGGCGCGGCGCGCGCGGATATACTCGCCTGCGGAGGCAATTTCGAGACCAGTTCCGGCTTCAACGAAAATCTTCAAAACCGCTGGATTGGGATTGGCCTTGACCGAGAAGAAAACGTCGAACCGGTCTGTCAGAGCATCCCGCAAGGACTGCAGGCGCTGACGCAATCGCGCGGCACTATAGACATACAGCGGGCTGCCATATTGCTGAACCAGGTCCGTCAGCAAGTGCCCCTCCACGCTGAGCACGCCATCATCCTGGTCCCAGTGCTCGGCGACGACGGTCCTTGCAAGATCGGTCCCGTGCGCGGCTCCGTTGATCACTTCTGTCGCCATTGGCTTTGCTTTCCTAAGCGCTTGGCGCGCGTTCCGCCGCCAGCAATTTGACATTTACCTTGCCATTCGGCGTCTTTGGCAATGCTTCAAGAATTTCGATGGCGCGCGGCACCATATAGGTCGGCAGGTCCTGAGACAGCTCTTTCAAAACCGCCTTCGTATCGACCTCTTCGCCATCCTTGGTGACCACGATCGCGTGCACGCGCTGGCCGATGGTCGGGTCCGGAATGCCGATTACCGCTGCCTGTGCGAAATGTCCGGTCGCCATCAGGGCCTCTTCAACATCACTTGGGCTGATCCGGTAACCAGACGATTTGATCATCGCGTCATTGCGACCGACGAAATACAGAAATCCTTCCTCGTCGATGCGCACCAGATCGCCAGAATAGCAAACCAGGTCGACGCCGGTATGGTCCTCTTTCAGCGGATTCGGCCGGATGACTTTCGCAGTCGCATCCGGACGCTTCCAATAGCCCATCGATACTGTCGGGCCGCGATGAACCAGGATGCCGGTCTCGCCGGCCTGTGCCAGCGTCCCATCATCCTTGACCACCATCATCTCGCATTCAGGGATGGCCTTTCCGATCGAGTTCGGGCGCACGGACAATTGATCCGGTGGCAGATAGGTCGACCGGAACGCCTCCGTGAGGCCGTACATCAGGAAGATCTCGGTGTCCGGCAGGCGCTGTTGCAGCAGCTCCACCGTCTTGGTCGGAACGGCGCCGCCTGAATTGGTGATGTAACGCAGGCTTGGCGGTGGGGTTTCCTTGAGCGACGGCGCACTGCCAATCAGGATCGCCCAGACAGTGGGAACACCCGCGAGGCCGGTAATTTCGTGTTTGCGAATGGCTTTGACGATGTCTTCGCCAAACCGGAAACTCACATTGACCAGGCAGGCGCCTTGCTCAACGCTTGAAATCAGCTGGTTGAGACCATAATCGAAGCTGAACGGCAGCACCGCGGCAAGTCGGTCTTCATTCGTGATCGACAGATATTCCGAAACGATCCGCGACCCGGCCAGCAAGTTGCGATGTGACACCATCACGCCCTTGGGTTGGCCCGTGGAACCTGACGTGTACAGGATCGCGCCAAGATCTTCGCCCAGTTGCTGGTCTCGTGGGCGCTCGGTTTCGTGATCAAGATCCAGGTCGTCGAGATAGATGACATCACACCCGTCAAGCGCACCAAGGTCGCTCTCGATGGTTGCGAACTTTGCGCGGGTCGTGATCAAGAGGCGGGCATTGCAGTCATCAATGATGTGACGCACCTGATTGGCCTTGAGCAACAAATTGACCGGGACAAACACGCCCTGGGCCGCGCTGACGGCGAAGATTGACCAGCATTCTGACAGTTCTTTAGGCAGAAAAATCGCGCAACGATCACCCGGCTTCAGGCCGTGCTGGCACAACACCGCGGCCAGCGCGGAGGTGCGACGACGAAAGGTCTCGAAATCAACCTCGGTCTCTTTGTCGATCAAGGCGATCTTGCTCTTTGGTTGGCCGTTCCAAAGCAGGTGGTGCGTCAGATAATTGTTCATGATCAGATCTTGGAAAGAACCAGGTCGGACAGGGTGGTCAAGGTTTCGAAATAGTCCGGCAGGAAGTCGTCATCGGTCATTTCGATGCTGAACCGTTCTTCGAGAAAATTCATCAGATCGAGAATTCCAAGCGAGTCGATTTCACCATTGTCCAACAAGGGCGTCTCGCCGTCGATTTCCACGCCGTTAAACGCTGGAAACCGGTCCTGAATGAACGCCGATGTTTCTTTGACGATCAGCTCTTTGGAGAGCGTGACTTCAGTCGACATTTCGAACTCCTAATCCTGCGCCGTTACCGGTACACAAAAAACCCGTCATCTACACGCCAAGAATTGGCATTTCTGAGTAGCTGTAGTCGATGCAATCTTCGGGCCAAGGACCCTTCACAAATCGCGCCAATCCACCGCGATCATGATAAGGCAATTTTGTTTCAAATTCCTTGGGCAGACTGCATTCAATCAAACTTACTCCAGGAAGGACAAGTTTGCGTGCAATTCCTGGCAGCGCACGCAACAGGTCATCCGTATGTTCAGCATATAGGATCTCGGCCGAGCGAAGAACACGTTTGCGAGTCACCAGTCGCAGTATGACCGGGCTGATGCCGGTGTCGGTCTGGATCCCGAAAACCGTGCAGCCGACGGCAAGATGATCCTTAACACGCTGCGCCTGAGCCGAGTTGGGTGTAAGCGCGGCAAGTGTTTGCTCGGCGTTCAGAACCCGTGCTGACGGGATCACCGACAACACGTGCAACGGAAACACGACCTGGCGCAATTCCAGCGATCGATAACCGATCCGGTCGAGCATTTTTTGCACCGACTCAGACGGCGAAAAATCGGTAAACGTCACCCCTTCGCCTTCGCTGAATCCTTTCAGCATGGACACCGCGAACAATCGATGCCGCCCGCGAACATACCAGGATGACGTGTTGACGGGCTGACTATCGGATACCGTTGGCAATGGACTGCGAAAGGTCAGGATCACGGCTTGTGCGTCCCCCGCCTGGTCTCGCGTCAGGTAGCCAACGGGACCGGCGAACGGGTCGTCGACAATTTTTGACCAGCGCTCGAGACCACGGTTCCAGAAGTCTGCTGTCGAACCGACAAATCCCTCGCACAGCAGCTCGACCGCCTCAGGCCATGTGTCTTTGCTGATTGCCTCATTTCGCATCACATACGTCCCAATTTCCCGCGTTTGGGCCGCGCATCGCAATTACAAGGCCAAGTCCGGACCTTGGAGCCCTAAACGCTTTCGCGTTTTTGGTGATACTGTCCGTACGGGCGATACGCATAGAGATAGCTTGGCACGATGGCTTCAACGCTTTCCAGTTCTGTCACCCCAAGATCGGCCATGGTTAGCGCCCCTTCAGACACGACATTGTCCGTTTTCAGCATCTCGACCTGGTCACCGGTGATTGGCGGGGTACCCAGGATCCCGGAAGACAGCGGCCAGACGAAACGATACAGCGTCCCGAACGCCAAGCCGATCGGTTTGGCAACAAAGAATGGCAAGGGCAGCGGATAATTTTTGCGATCAATCGTGTCGCCGATAAACGCGTACAATTCGTTGAACGAATAGGTCCGCGGACCACCGAGCTCATAGGTTTTTCCAGCCGCATCTTCGCGGGTCACTGCATTGGCAATCGCATCCGCCACGTCACCGGCATAGATCGGCTGCAGCTTGGTGTGACCACCGCCAATGGCTGGCAGGAATGGTGCGATCGAAGAAATCGGATGCGCCGACATCGCGGCAAACCGATTGAAGAAATCGTCTTCCGGTCCGAACACGATGGAGGGTCGCAGGATCACGGCATCCGGGCGCGCATCGCGGACCGCGGTTTCGGCTTCGCCCTTGGTTTCGGCATACTCCGCTTTGGCCTCGGCATTTGCACCGATGGCTGAAACATGAACGAGCCGTTCGATTCCGGCCGCCGTGCACGCCTCGGCGACGTTTTTGGCGCCATCACGCTGCGTCCCTTCGAAGCTTTGCCGGCCGCGCTCATAGAGAATACCGGCCAGATTCACAACCGCATCGGCGCCCTCGATGGCGGCGGCAACCGATGCCTTGTGCCGGACATTCGCCTGGACGATATCGACCCAGCCCGGGGCACCCGCCAGTCGAACATCACCCGCCAGGTGCGGTCGGCGCACCGCGACGCGAACACGAAACCCTTGTTCAACCAATGCTCGCGCGGCGTATTGGCCGATGAAACCGGACCCACCAAACAGTGTAACCAAGCCTTTTGCCATGGCAAAATTTCTCCGAAGACTCATTGTTTCAGTGCTTTCCGCGCTTTGATCACGCCAAGAGCGATTTGTCTATCCGACAGATCGCTTCAACTGCACGGCATGAAAAATTCGTCAAAATAACCAAAAATTTATCACTTCCGAACTGTGGAATTCTCAAACAGAAAAACCCGCCATCCCCAACAACTACAACAGCGCCAAGATCATCTCGATGCCGAAACAAATTACCGGCAAGCTGTGGATTTCTTTGCTGTTTTATGGTTTTCACTATCCTTAAGCCAATGTAAGTGGATGCCTGCGGGACATTAATACATACACGCAAAAAGCGACGCCCGAGAGGGTGAGAGAGAATACTCAGAAGGAGTATGCAATGAGACTGCGTAAAATGACTCTGCTCACGCAGAGCGCTGCCTTTGCATTGGCCATCGGACTGACCGCGTGTGGTGGTGGTGGAAGTGGAGGTGGCGCGACCGCGTCACCGCCGCCAATCGGTGGTGGGTCTCCGCCACCCCCGCCGCCTCCGCCGCCGCCGCCACCGCCGCCGCCTCCGCCGCCCCCGCCGGTCTCACCTCCCTCGCCCCCACCGCCGCCGCCGCCCGTCGGCACGCGGCTTTCGATCGGTGCCTCATTTGACACCACACAGGCGACGTCCCTGTTCCTGTCCCGGGCAACATTCGGACCGACAGAAGCACAGATTGGGACGCTCACCGGCACTTCGGAGTCCGACTGGATCCTGGCAGAGCTGAGCAAACCAGCGAGCCTCAACCTGCCATTCGTCCGCAATCGCGATAATCTCGGCCTGGCCTGCAACGGCGATGGCAGCGTGTTTTGCGCGATCAATCAGGTGCCGACCTTCTCGTTCTGGTCGAACGCCATCGCCGGAGACGATCAGCTGCGCCAGCGGATGGCCTACGCGCTGTCTCAGATCATGGTCATTGGCGCGAGTTCGGACGATTTTCTTTTCGATTTTCCGGACGCGGTCGCGTTCTACCAGGATGCCCTGGTGCGCAACGCATTCGGCAATTATCGCGACCTGCTCGAGGACGTCACCTATTCCTACGCCATGGCGGAATATCTGACCTATTATCAGAATGAGCGCGCTGATCCAGCAACAGCGCGGATGCCGGACGAGAATTATGCGCGTGAAATCATGCAGCTGTTCACAATCGGGCTGGTTCAGCTCGAAATGGACGGCGATGTGGTGACACAGAATGGGCAGGCGGTCGAAACCTATACCAATCGCGACGTGACCGAACTGGCAAAGGTCTTCACCGGGCTCGGGCTGAAAGGCGGCATGTTTTTCCCCGACTTCGACTTCACCCCTGATGATGTCTTCTATTCGCCGCTCGAAATGTATGAGGACGCCCACTCACCAGAGGCCAAATCCTTCCTCGGGACCACAATTCCGGCAGGTACCCCTGGTGATGAGAGCATCAGCATCGCGCTCGACACGCTGATCAATCACCCAAACACACCGCCTTTCGTGTCTCGCCAGCTGATCCAGCGGTTCGTGACCAGCAATCCCGAGCCTGATTATATCGAGCGGGTCGCAACTGCATTTGCGAACGGCACCTTTACGCTGCCAAACGGCACCATTGTCGGCGATGGGCGGCGCGGCGACCTGGCTGCCACGATTTCAGCGATCCTGCTGGATCCGGACGCGACCGACCCAAGCCAGCGCAATGACAACCAGTTCGGCAAGGTGCGCGAACCGATTTTGCGATTTACGCACTGGGCGCGTGTGTTCGAAGCCGGGCGCGTCAGCCCGCGCGACACCTTCCCGCTGTGGAACACCAGCGCCGGTGCCGCCTTGGCGCAAGCGCCCTACAAGTCACCGTCCGTATTCAACTTCTATCGGCCAGGCTATGTTGCGCCGAACACTGAGACAGGCGCCGCCGGTCTGACCATGCCGGAACTACAGATCGTGAACGCCAATTCGCTGTCCGGCTACACCAATTTCATGACCAGTTTCATCTATACGCTGTATGATGAAGATGAATTCGATGTCGGCGATGACGTGTTCATCCCGAATTATTCCGACGAACGCGCGCTTGCCGACGATCCGGCTGCCCTGGTCGATCACCTCGATCGTATCCTGAGCAATGGCCTGGCGACCGAGATCACCAAGACCGAGATCACTCAAGCACTTGAAGACGTGCCACTCAGCCAGCCCGGAGATCCGAACTATGACGGACCTGGTGAGCGCGTCAGGCTCGCCGTCTTAATGATGATGACATCCCCAGATTACCTGGTTCAGCGATAGGAGGCATGGCGATGAAACCCACACGACGCACATTTCTCTCCGGCGCCAGCGCGCTCAGTGCCGCCTCGCTGGTCGGCCTCGGCAACAGTCTGGCCGCGTTCCAGGCGAATGCCGCCGAAACCGGCGGATACAAGGCGCTGGTCTGTGTCTTCCTGTTCGGTGGTCTCGACAACCACGATACGATCATCCCCTACGATCAGGCCTCGTATAATCGCTGGGCTGACCTTCGCCGGTCGCTGCTCGATATCTATGATGGCGTCGATGGGGGGTCGACCCGCGTCCGCAATCGCCTATTGCCGCTAAACCCGTCCAATGCCGGCAGCTTCGGCGGACGACAGTTTGCATTGCCGCCGGAAATGAGCGGCATCAAGAACCTGTTCGATAGTGGTGACGCGGCAATTGTCGGCAATGTCGGACCACTCATTCGCCCGCTCAATCGCCAGCAATATGAGAACCAAAGTGTCGAGCAGCCCAAGCGCCTGTTCTCTCACAATGATCAGCAAACCACTTGGATGTCGAGCCAGCCGGAAGGGGCCCAATTCGGCTGGGGCGGACGTTTTGCCGACGCCGCGATCAATAGTGGCGTCAACACCGCAAACCGGGACTTCACGACGCTGACCAGCTTCCAGAGTTCGCTGTATCTGACCGGCGAGGACGTGAAACCATACCAGATGGGCCTGAACGGCGCACCGGTGATCAACGCGTTGCTCAATCTTGAAGATGGGCGTGGTTCGGCAGATGGCGAAGCCCGCTATCAGGCGCTGCGCGATCACCTGATCGCGATGGAATTCAACTCACCCAACCTGATCGAGCGTGACATCGCCACCGCGATGCGCACGGCCTTGCCAACCAATGAGACATTTAACGCAGCGCTGGAATCCCTGCAGCCCTTTTCAGCCGACTTTGGCGAAAGCTTCCTCGGTCGCCAAATGGGCGCTGTGGCCAACACGATTGCCATTCGCAGCGCCCTCGCCGTCAATCGACAGGTCTTCTTTGTCGGCCTGGGCGGATTCGACACGCACGGCGACCAGGTCTTCACGCTGCCTGGCCTGCAAGCAGAAGTCGACGCCGCAATTGTCGCTTTCCATCAAGCGATGGGCGAGCTTGGTCTGCAAAATGACGTGACGGTGTTTACCGGATCCGACTTCGGCCGAACCCTGGCCGTTAACGGTGATGGTACCGATCATGGCTGGGGCGGACACCATTTTGTCGTTGGTGGTGCGGTGCAGGGCGGACGCATTTATGGCGACATTCCACCTGCCGATTTCAATCACGATCTTGATGCTGGTTCCGGGCGATTGATCCCGACCCTATCGGTCGAACAATTTGCCGAACCGTTGGGACGCTGGTTTGGCCTGAATGATTCCGAGATCGCCAACGCGTTGCCCAATCTCGCCAATTTCGGCGGGTCCCAGTTGGATTTCGTATAGTCCAGTCGACGACCGAGGGCTTGAATCCGCTGCGACAGTTTGGTGCGGCCACCCCTCGCGGATGGCTTGATCTGGTCGAATTTATCGGTCGCTGACGGGAATTCTGGTAATGTCGCGCGAATGGAATGAAGATTGCTTAAGAAAGTCATGCGCTAAACAGCGCTCGCAAGGACTTTGGAATGGATCTCAACGCGCACAAAATCGCCATCGTGATCGCGCTCTTCAATAATGAAGACGAGATCGCGCGCGCGGCGTGTTCTGCGGTCGCACAAAAAGTCCCTGAAGGTTATCAACTGGACGTCATCATTGTCGATGACGGTTCCACTGATTCAAGCCTCGAGAAAGCCCGTGAACTGGCGGCCGAACACGCGCAGATCACGGTATTGCAAACGCCTCAAAACGGCGGTCCATCAGTGGCACGGAACACCGCCCTTGCAGCGACCGACGCGGCTTGGTTTACGCCGCTCGACAGCGACGACATGTTGGCCCCGGATCGGATCTCCCAACTGATCGCCCACGCCGTCCGTCTGCAAGCAGACTTTGTCGCCGACAACTTGCTGGTCACGCATGCCAGCGCACCCTTGCAGACCGAGCGTACACTGTGGCCTGCGAAACCCGAGGGCGACGTTCTGCTCGACGCGGCCAGATTCGTGCGACATTGCCACAGCCAGGATCTGGATCGCTCGGAACTCGGATTCCTGAAACCACTGATCAATCGCTCTCGGTTGAGCGATCCCGCCCGCCCTTATGTCGACGACTTGCGGTTCGGAGAAGATTTCGAGCTGTACACGCGTCTCTTGCTCGACGGCGCGGCAGGTTACCTGGTCGACCCATGCGGCTATTATTTCATCCAGCGCGATATGAGCGCATCGCGATCGCAATCCGGCGCGGATCACCACAATCTGCTGAAGATCAGCCGTCAGTTTGCAGCCCGCGACGATCTTAGCCAGGAAACCCGCGCGGCCCTGCGGGGGCACCTGCAATACTCCGAAAAGGAAATGGCTTATTGGGCCCTGATCGATGGCGTAAACAATCGCGACATGGGACAGTTTTTCTCCGCGTTCACCATCTCGCCAGGCGCCAGTCTCGCGGCGATCGGATTCCTGATCTCGCACCCATTCCGTAAACTCAGAGGGCGCCAGACCGGTTCACAGTAAGCGCCTGCGCCATCTGTCGACCTCCCAGACAATGACATGAAGATTCCAACCCTCACCCTCGTCAAATCCGTGGCCTGGAATTCGCTCGGCAACACGCTCGGCATTTCATGCACGCTGATCTCTCTGATGATCATGTCGCGCTTGCTGACGCCGGCCGATTTTGGCCTTTTCGGGATCGCGTTCGTGGTGCTCATGGTGACCGAGGGATTCTGCTATGGCGACCCGCAGGACGCGCTGGTTCAACACAAGGACACGACCAAAGACCATACCGACACGCTGAACACGGTATCGACCCTGAACGCGTTTGCGTTTCTGGCCGGAATCTATCTCGCGGCACCGTTCCTGGCCGACCTGTTCAAGCAACCAGAGTTGACGAATATGATCCGGGTGGTCGGATTGATGCTCCTGCTGGGTCCGCTCAGCGCGACAAGCGCCGCATTGCTGATCCGCCGGCTGGAGTTCAAAAAAATCACCATTGTCGACATTGTCGGAACCGTTGTTCCGGCGATCATCGGCGTGACACTCGCCTTCTACTGGCGATCAGCCTGGGCGCTGGTCTATCTGGAACTGTCGCGGCGGATCATTCGGTGTGTATTGTTCACCTGGTTTGCCCATTACCTGCCGCGATACCGGATCGATCTGCCCAGCCTGAAAGAGCTGTTCAACTATGCTGGCTCCTCGACCCTCTTGGGGGTCGCCGCTTCCATCCAACGAGCCACGCCCGGGGCCATTATTGGCTGGGCGATGGGCGCTGCGCCGCTAGGTTTGTTCAACATGGCCCTGCGTTTCTTCGAACAGGCTCGACAAGCCCTGATCACACCGTTCGGCGCGGTCACCTTCTCGGTTTTTTCCAAGGCACAAGCCAGCACGGAAGAACTGCACAAGCACATTCGAGACTCCGCAAAAATCTCCATGTTCCTGATATTCCCGGCCTTTGCCGGTGCGCTGGTTTTAGCGCCACTACTGGTCCCGCTCCTGTTTGGCGATCAGTGGACCGGCGCCGTTCGTGCGACGCAACTGGCGCTGATTCTGGGGCCGCTGACCATGATCGAAGAGATCAACAACAATCTGCTAAAAGGCATCGGCCGACCAGCGCTGATCGCCCGTATCACGATCATCAGCACCGTGTTCACGGCGATCGGCGTCATGCTGGT
This sequence comes from Henriciella sp., assembly GCA_965228095.1. Classification (GTDB taxonomy): domain Bacteria; phylum Pseudomonadota; class Alphaproteobacteria; order Caulobacterales; family Hyphomonadaceae; genus Henriciella. Next base: position 987,126 of record OZ245793.1, read on the forward strand.
TTCAGGCTTCACCATTGAAGCAGTCATGGGCGTCCTGATCGCTCAGAAACTCCTTGCAGTGGTGCTGGCCGCGACGATGGCCAAAAGATCTGCCGGATATGACTTTATCAAGCAATTGCAGCCGCTCTACCTTCCAGGGATCGCGACAGCCGTGATGGCGGCGCTGGTGTGGGCCGGATTCCATCTCATAGATCCCGACCTGACCCGGACCGTGAAAGTCCTGCTTCTGGTCCCACTTGGCATCGTCAGTTACTTCGTCACTGTGCGCGTGATCGCGCCCGAGCTCGTCGCGACGGTGTTGAAAACACTGCTGCGACGGGGTGCTCCCGCGACGTCCGCCGAGCCCGCGCCCAGCAAATCCTAGAAACTTCGTTTACTGAGGGCGCGCGCTGCACGTGTGCGAGCGGTCTGTGCCCGGGCTGAAAGACAGGCAGCGAAACTTGGCGTTGGTCCCTGACGCAAACGTCGCCGGGCCATGCCAGGCCTCGATATTTCCAGCCCACATGTTCATCATGATTTTTGACGGCACTCGCGGCACATGATTGGGATTGGTGAGGCTGTGAACCCGTTCTCCATCAACGTACCAGTGCACATAATCGGGCTGCCAGTCGAAGGCGTAGGTGTGAAATCCCTCACTGGCATCAAATGGTAGCTGATGGCGTTTCGATCCGCGCGACCGGCCCGCTCTGAACACGTTAAACTCGACATCATCGGTTCGAGTGCCGACAAATTCCAGGTCAACCTCATCATGGACCGTGCCGTAATAGGAGCCCGTAAAGGTGAACATGGCCGTGACCAGTCCTGATCCTCTGGCAATTTTCATCTCGACTTCATAATAGCCGTAATGGAAGGTCGCATGAGTCGAGACCTCGCCGCTATTCCACGGCCATTGGCCGGGTTCCGGGTCCGGCTTTTCAGTGATCGTAATCACCATGCCATCTGGTGTGAAACTGACATTGTCCGCGCGAAAATCGTTCTTCCATTGCGCGCCGGGTACGTCGTGATTGGCGATGTACCAACCATGCCCGACAGAATGTTTGGTGAAGTCGATGACGAAGGCCTGGTTGGGTCCGAGCGCCGGATACATGCTATGCGGCGCATCCGGTTTCGGGGCAGGCCGCACGGGAGCGGTTTCGGTGCGCGCGATGTCTTCGCTCGGCTCATCGACCTCGGTGTCGGTGTCTTCATTCTCAGGATCACCCGGCTGATCGAGCGTGACCGTTGGTGCTGGCGCGACCGCTGGTTCGGGTGCCGGCTCATCATTCGCTGGTTTGCCGCACGCAACGAGGGCCCCCAAAATCGCGCAGGTGAGCGCTGCGCGGCGATCGATGAAGATCGCGGACGGGCGTTGGCGGCGAACGACGCCAGATAAAGGAGGAGGCTTTAAGGTCATTTTTGGGGGATTAACCTTGGCTAGATTTTCGCATCATTTCAGGAACGGACCGTAGAACGCAGAACAACACGATAACAGCTGTCTGCCAGCTCATGATCGTGCTCTCATCGACATAAGCGATCAGACCTAGGCCGAACAGAAGGAACAGGGTACGGACAACCTGGCTCCATAGAAAATCGATGTCTCCACCCGCACGCCGCACCGCGTAGAGCGACCAGGTGCGCACGATATGCGCATAGATCAGCAGGAGACCAACCACGCTGACGGGGAACAGCAAGACGAAGCCGAGATACTTGGCAATGTGCAATGGCGCATAGATGTAGACGCGCCACAGCAAAGGCGCGTGATTGAACGCATAGAAGACCAGTCTTGCGGCGACCATTACGCCGATCCAGACGGCACTCAACGCAGCGATGGTACCCCAGTAACCAACATCCGCAGGCAATCCCAGGTGGGCCGCCGCAACGGCGCGCTGCTCCGCCCCGAGCACCAGCAATCCGGCGACGGTTAACAGAGCCGCGAAAATCCACGCATGCGGCAGCAACCTGTAGGTCTGAAAACGAAAGTAGTTCTTCGTCAGCTTGGGCTTTGTTTCCTTGCGCTCGCCAACCCGGTCATTCTCGGCATATCCAAGCTCGTAGCTGACGATCATGGCCAGGAATAAAAGGGTCAAGCAGGCCCACAGGGCTGGGTTGAATGCCATCGCGGTCAGGCCAAACGCCAACAGCACGATGGGTAATTCCTCGAGCAGAACCTGTTTCAAGAAAAATCCAGGCGTGCGCTTGATCCTGGCCGTGTAGAAAAATGGCAAATATGGTTGCGGATAGTGATAACTGTCATGGTCTGCGGTGATTTCCACGACCTGATCGACCGCCGCGACGAGGTCTGCATCATCAATCACATTGTCGGTCATCACCACGTCGTGCGACGATGGCATCACGCCGTGACTCGCCAGCATGGCAATCTTGCCTTTGCGCCGCGCCTCTGGCCCCGCACCAAACGCAGGCGCGATGATCTGGCAATCGGCAAATTCAGTGTGCTTGAGGATCGACCGGATCACTGGAATGAACCCAAAGCTGACAATCGTGATCTGCTCGCGTGGAATGTCCCGCAATTGCCGCACGACGTCGGCGTTTAATCGCTGCTCAGCGATGTTTGGTCCCGTTTCATCCAGCCGCCGCAAGACTCGTGGGTTGAGAAGTCGCAACACCCGCACTTTCAGCGCATCTTCCCAGATCATGCGAGTCCGCTGGCGAACGCCGAACACCTTCATGACCAGGCTTATTGCAATGAATATCGGCCAAATCAGTGCGAATGGGCGGGCGAGGCGCAGCAATTCCTGCGTCGAGTTCGACCGCAGCAGGGTGTGGTCAAAATCGACGAAGTATCTCGCCGCGCGTCCCGTGGACGCCTTTTTGGTCTTGGATGTCATGTCACCAGCCAAGCACGGATCCCTTTTTCGTCACAATAATATCCCACGATGAAACACGCGTAGTCGTAATGCAAAAAAGAGGGATAGTTTGCGAGAGCGCGTTTGGCATTATTCTCGCAATAGGGGAGACGCGTGGCTCAGAGCAACACAGATTCAGAACTCGAGATGACAGACACCTTGAACCAGTTGGCGATCAAAAAGGACGGCATTTCGGCAATCGCCGTTGTGCCAACCTTCAATGAAGAGGCTCATATCGAAGCCTGTTTGCGATCTTTGATCACCGCCGAGCTTGCCGATGTGCCGTTTCTCGTCGTCGACGGCATGAGCACGGACCGCACCCGTGACGTGGTTCGGCAGCTGATGACCGAGTTTCCAAATCTGCATCTCGCTGACAACCCTCACCGACTGCAATCGGCTGCACTCAATCTCGCCAGCCGGCATCCGCTCGCGCGAGACATGACCACGATGGTTCGCTGCGATGCACATTCAATCTACCCGGCCGGGTTCGTCACCAGAGTGATACAGTCGCTGAAAGACACCGGCGCCGCCTCCGTCGTGACGGTCATGGACGCAACTGGGCAGACCTGTTTCGAGCGCGCGAATGCCTGGGTGGTCGACACCCCTCTCGGGTCTGGAGGTTCGGCTCATCGTGGCGGCACGCAATCCGGATATGTTGATCACGGACACCATGCCGGGTTCAATCTGGACTGGTTTCGTCGCATCGATGGGTACGATCCGACCTTCTCACACAATGAAGATGCTGAATATGATACCCGTTTGCTAGCGGCTGGCGGTGACATCTATCTCGACGCGGACTTACGCATCGCTTACGTCCCACGCGGATCGCTGAGCAGCCTCGCTCGCCAGTACTTCAATTACGGCAAGGGCCGGGCGCGAACGACGCTGAAACACAAAAAAATCCCCAAGCTTCGTCAAATGCTGCCGGTTGGCGCATTTTTGGGTAATTTTCTCGGTTTGATCTTTGCTCCTGTTAACCCTATTGGTGTAATAGTTATCGGGACGTACGCTGTACTCATGGGACTGACGTCGGCCTATTTCGTAGCGTCGAAGCGGTCTGTCTGCGGCATTTGGGCTGGTCCAGCGATGGGGGCGATGCACCTTTCGTGGGGCGCTGGCTTTCTGACTCAAATGCTGCGTTCGTTATTTCATAATGTGCGTCGGTCAGACGCGCGCACTTTAGATCCTCGCCGAGAACCGGTGGCGCCAAGAAAGACACAGAAAAATGTCTCAAACTCTTAGTCTCGAAATCGCATCAGATTCAGTCGGTGGCACCGATTCCACCGCGGAAAACATCTTTCGCGATGTGAAATCGATCGTCAATCTGGCGATGCGCCGCTTGCTGGCGATTTCCATCACGGCGGGCGTCATCTTTCTGGCCATCGCCTATCTGACGTTTACGCAAACGCCGACCTACCAGGCCACCGCGACCGTCATCAAAGACAGCGAGCAATCCAACGTGATTGATCTCGGTGCCGTGCTCAATGGCGCCGGCCTCAGCACCGCTGCCATCGACACCGAAGTCCGCGTCATGACGTCGAAGGCCCTGCTGGCAAAAGTTGCGGTAACCGAGAAGCTACGCGAAGAACCGGAATTCAATCCGACTTTGCTGCCACCACCAGAGCCCGGCTTCTTGGACAAAATCCTCGGTCGCGACGCGCCGGAGGAACCTGCGGTGGCGCTGACAGATGAAGAGATTGATGAAATCGTACTGGACAATCTCATGGCACGCATCGGCGTGGGCCGTGTCGGTACGACCTATCTGATGGATGTCACGGCGACCTCCACATCCCCTGAAATGGCTGCGCGGCTCGCCAACGCCGTGGCCCGACAATATGGGCTGGAGCAGCTGGAAACGAAGCTTGAAGCAACAGAGCGCGCCACGCGCTGGCTGTCGGAACGTGTTGACGTGCTGCAGGACGAGGTCCGCGCGAAGGAAATCCTCGTTGAAGACTTCCGTGCCTCCTCCGGACTGCTTTCCGCGCAAGGCGCAACCTTGACGGAATCCAACATCGCCATGCTGCAAACGCAGCGCGTCGAGCTCGAGCGGGACGTGGCACAGGTCCGCGCGCGCTACAACAGCATGCGTCGCCAGATGGAGCGCGGCGCGACTGGCGTTGCAGCGTTGAGTGAAGTGCTCGACTCACCGGTCATCACGCAACTCAAAAACCAGTTGGCCGACGCGCGCCGCCGCGTCGCGCAGCTGGAAACAGACCTCGGTGACCGTCACCCGGACCTGCGTGCCGCGCGCAATGAGGTCACCGATTTCGAGAACCAGATCGAGGCCGAAGTAAATCGCATCATCGAGAACCTGCAAGTCGAAGTTGAGGTCGCCGAAGACCAGATCGCCGGCATCGACCGCCGCATCGCGATTGCGCGCTCCAACCTGACGCGAAACAACTCATCGCAAGTGCGCTTGAACGACCTCGAACGCGACGCTGAAGCCAGCCGCGCAATCCTCGAAGAATTCGTCGCGCGATTCAAGGAAACGCGCGAACAAGACGGCCTGATCGAGCCAGATGCTCGCGTGCTTTCAGCGGCGTCTGTCCCTGCCGGTCCAGCGTCACCGAAGAAACTGCTCAACCTGATCATCGGAATGATGCTGGGGGGCTGCTGTGGGTTTGGTCTCGCCATCGTGCTTGAGGTATTCAACAACAAGATCAGCAATGTCGAAGATATCGAACGCAAGTTTGGTGTGCCGAGCATTGGCGCCATTCCGTTGATCCGAACCCTGCGTTTCCTCGGATTTGGCAGCAAGATTCCGGCAGACTTCCTGGTCAATAATCCGCTCTCGGCCTACGCAGAGAGTATGCGTTTCATGCGCGCGTCGATCGCGATCGCGGCGATGGAAGATAAAACCAAGACGGTTACAATTGCGTCCTCGCTTCCGGATGAGGGAAAGACCAGCCTGACCCTGAGTCTGGGTCGAATGGCAGCCTTGTCTGGTGAGCGTACGTTGGTCATCGATGGCGACTTCCGCCGCCGGCAGCTGACTGAATCTGCTGGCCTCACGCCAGAAACCGGCCTGGTCGAGTATCTGCTTGGTGAATGCACGCTCGAACAAACCATTTATCGGGAAGAAGACACCAATCTGGATCTGTTGGCACTCACCATTAACGGTCGACAGCTGCATGATGTCTTTGGCAGCCGAAAATTTGATGCGCTGCTGGATGAACTGAAGCAGAGCTATGACCTGATCCTGATCGACACAGCGCCGCTGCTGCTGATGGCTGAAGCCGGCGTAATCGCGAGCAAGACGGACAAGACAATTCTCGTCGTGCGTTGGATGCGGTCTCGCCGTTCCGCTGTCCGTCGGTCTCTCGACATGCTGAAAGGTATGCGTGCCGAAGTGCTGGGCGTGGCCCTGAACATGGTCGACCTGACCCGCAGACGCCATCACAGTGAAGAGTCGGCCAACAATTCAGCCTATCGCAAATACTACACCACCGAGCCGCGTCTCGAGTGGCTGCGCTGGAAGAAGAAGAAGTCGAACGTCGTTCCCTCCACACCCGCGGTCGAGGAAAATTCCAACGACAATTACGACAGCTCTTTCTCTCAAATGAAGTCAATGCTGAACAAGAAAAGCTAGGTCGCGCCGATGGGTCGGATCGTGCAAAACTCTGGAAGCGGATTGACCATCGCCTTCTTTGGACACGACGCTGCTGACGCGGCCATCCGCCGGCGCGTTAAGAGCTTTCAGGACGATGGCATGTCCGTCGAAGGCTACATGATGCGTCGCGGCGAACCTTCAGAGACAGCCTGGCGCAATCATGATCTTGGTCAGACCAAACCTGGCGCCTTCATTCATCGCGCCATGAGCATTCTGACAGGGACAGGGCGCGCGCTAAAGTACCGCGATCATCTGGCTCAAGCCGATCTGTTTTATGCTCGCAACATGGACATGCTGGCCATCGCCGTGCGCGTGAAGCGGCGATTGGGACTGGATGTGCCGATCGTATATGAGTGTCTGGATGTGCATCGGCTATTGTGCCGTCAGGACGTGATCGGAGACCTGTTCCGAAACGTGGAGCGGCGCTTGCTGCGCGCCAGTTCGGCGCTGATTGTCAGTTCACCGGCTTTTCTGGAGCAACATTTCGAGCGACACTATCCTGGCGAATACCGTCCATATCTGATCGAAAACAGATTGACAGACGCCTTTACCGGCGGCGCGAGGCCGCAGGTCTTGCCATCGATATCCGAACAAGCTGCTGACGCGCCGTTGAGGCTGGGTTGGGTTGGCGTATTGCGGTGCCAGCGCAGCCTCGATCTCCTCTGTCAGGTCGCGGAACGCCTGGGGCCGAAGATCGAGATCAAATTGCACGGCATACCGGCCGAAACCGAAGTTCCGCATTTCCATCAGCAGATAGCTGCACATGACAATATCTCATTCTTCGGGCGCTACCAGGCACCGGAAGACCTGGATGGTATTTATGGTGGCCTCGATGTGGTCTGGGCCGGCGACTTCATGGAGGCGGGGTTCAATTCCGTATGGTTGCTGCCCAATCGGATTTATGAAGGCGGGTTCTTCACAACACCCGCGATCAGCCCGGACGGCACCCAGACCGCAAAATGGATTACCGACCGAAACTGTGGATTCACGCTGGCTGAACCCCTCGAGGAATCCCTGCCACAGCTATTGGAACAACTGTTCGCTGACCGGTCGCACATCACGGCATTCAGCCAAACGCTTAGTGCCCTACCGGAGGACGTGTTTGTACAGCCCGCTGGATTGATGCGAATCACACTCGATCGTATCAATTCGGAACATCATGATCGGGACATGTCGCGAAAAGCGGCAAGTCTGCGAACGATCTGATCGAGGAAGTACGGCTTGATGACGGACCGGTTGATCAGTATTTGCATCTGCACCTATCGCCGACCCTCCGTCGCCGACACGATTGCCTCTCTGGGCGAACAGCGCGTCCCGGAAAACTGTCGCCTGGAAATCATCGTTGCCGACAATGATATCGCCCCGTCCAGCCGCGACACAGTAGAAAGCGCTGGTCAGAAAATCCCTTTTCCGGTCAGGTATGTACACGCGCCGAAGCAGAACATCTCTATTGCCCGAAACGCTTGCTTGACCGCCGCTGATGGAGACTATGTCGCCTTTATTGACGATGACGAGGTCGCCACCCGCGAATGGCTCTTGGCGCTATATACAGACGCCAACAAGCGCAACCTGGACATCGCGTTCGGGCCGGTTCGCGCGCGATATCCGGACGATGCGCCGGCATGGCTCGTCGAAGCCGACTTTCACTCGACCCGGGCCGATAAGGCTTCAGACCTGAACACCGGCTATTCAGGTAATTCGTTCTTTCGAGTGTCACATCCCGCGATCAAGAACCGTCGCTTCAATCTCGAACGCGGTCGGACCGGCGGTGAAGACACCCAGTTCTTTCATGAATGCTATCTGGCTGGCGCACGGCTGGGATATGTTGATGCGGCGGAGGCCAGCGAGCCGGTTCCTCAAGAGCGACTGTCGATGGAATGGTTGGTCACAACCCGATATCGATCCGGCATCACCTATGGAAAGGTCGTCAAGTATCGCGGGTCGTTGGCAAATACCGCAGCACAATGTGCCATCTCGTTCGCCAAATGTCTGGTGCTTTTGACAAAATCCGCCGTCCCGTTTCGGTCAAAGAGCAGCAAACGCACGGATTATATCCGTGCGATGTTTCATCTCGGATGTGTCAACGCTGCCTTTGCCGCGCGCGAGCAGGAAATTTACGGCACCGATCGCGCCGCCACTTCCTCAATTGAACCTTAAGACCAAACCGGCTACCGATAAGGCCTCTTCAGAGGCGCAGCTGCGTCTGGGATAATGGCAAGATCGCCTGCCGCATCGAAAGAAAGCGACGAGCGGGCGATCGGTATAGAGGGCGAGCGTGATGACGGATTTCCGAGACGATGGGGCGTCCGTGGACGCATTTGAAGCAGTCGAAGCATTCCTGGATGCGCTGCGTCGCGAATTGCGGGCAAATCCCGAATTGACGTATCGTCTGGTCAAAGCCTTGCCGACGGACGTCCATTTTCTCGGCAAGGATGCGGCAAAATTTGTAAACCTGATCGAGTTGATCGGCGATCACCCAGTCGATGTCGCGTCGGCACGGCTGGACGGATTTTCACTCGCAGAGCTGAAGAAGATGGCGCAGGCCGCGAATCTGGCAACGAGCCTCGACCTGAAGGGTCTCGATAAAGACGCATTGGTCGCCATGGTGATTAATCGTACCAAGGCTAAGATTGCTGAACGCCGACTTTAAAAAAGCCGGCGCCGCGTTAGGGACCTATTATGGTTAATATTGGTTTATGATTAAACCGCGCCGCGTGACAGCAGCAAAGCAGGTACCGTTTTCGCAACAATTGCAACGTCGCTGATCACGGACCAGTTCTCGGCGTAATCGCGATCCATCTCAACGCGCTCATGATATTCAGTGTTGCTGCGACCGCTGACTTGCCAGAGCCCAGTCAGTCCAGGGCGCACTGAAATATAGTCCGCATAGAACGGGCCGTATTTCGGGATTTCCGATTTCACGATTGGTCGTGGACCGACCAACGACATTTCACCCCGAAGAATATTGAAAAGTTGCGGCAGCTCATCCAGGGAAGACTTGCGCAGGAAGTTTCCGAACCAGGTGATACGCGGGTCATTCTTCAGCTTCTGCGTTGTGCTCCACTCCAGATTTGCGGCCGCGTCGGTCGCAAGGAGATTTTGCAACTGCTCATTCGCATCCATCACCATGGTGCGGAATTTGAAGCAACTGAAGGTCTGGCCGTGCAGTCCAATACGCTCTTGCGCGAACAATACTGATCCGCGGCCTGACGATTTAATCAGTACAGCGATCAACACCATGAGAGGCAATGCGAACGCCAGTCCCACCAGCGACAGCACTATATCCATTCCCCGTTTAGCAATACTCGTGACGCTAGCATGCTGCGTCACAACTTTGTTTTCTACAAAGTCCGGCGACGATGCCCGGTCTATAAAATTAGACATTCTGTCTGGTCCCCACAACTCAAACTCTACGTTAATGAAGCGTAAATGTACGCCACATGAATTCCCGTACACCTTTAACAGCGGGGCACAAGCGGATTCTCCTGCTGCGAGAACCAAAGGATTAAATTTTTATGAACTTTAAACCTTCGTAACAAACGGGCCCTGCCCTCTTGTCAGCTGTTTTCATCGTTCTAATCTTTCAATCACAGGGCGTCAGACCCTGATATTCAATTTGCAGGGAGCTAGATGACGGAGTGATGAGGCAGGTAAAAACCGCTCAGTAGGAGCGTGCCCTCAGACAGAATGCTCGAAAAATTAGAATTGAGCCATCATCGAGACAAAAAATTTACGAATTCACCGGAATGATCACGTCGGACCAAGCGGGGGCGGAGCTGTATCGATTTACAGGGCCTAGCCATCAACCGGTCTGAAACGCAGTCAGAATCGATAAGATCCGGATTTAATTGTGATTTATTGTCAGCACTCATTTGATGCCAGTTATGGATAAGATCGCAAACTACCGCCCACAGGCAATCGCCGCAGACCCACAGCTGGAAATCGCAGCTCTGGATGGGTCGGAGTCCGGTTGGCCACTGTGGATGAAAGCCTGGTTCTTCATTCTAAGCTCGCTCGCCCTCTGGGGTGGCATACTTCTTGCGCTTTTCCGGATCATGTAACCGGTCGAACCAACTTCAAAAATAAGTTGATAATGTACCGGTTTCGACGTTTGCTCAGAAGCGGGACCGCTTTTGCGCTAGAATGGCCGGGAAAAAGATGCTGCGTGCGTTAAAAATTTTGGACTGGGTGACCGATCTTTGGAATCGGATGCGGGGACGTGCGCCGCGACGCTCGCGCAAAGAGGTCGCACCAAACCCGCAGACAAGCTTTCGGCGCCTCGACCACTTGTCGGCCAAGCCAGCCGAGAGCCTCGACCTATCGTCGCCGGCAGGTGAGGTAAGCGTTCCGGTTTCGCTGGAAGACGGCAAACGGATCTATGCCATTGGCGATATTCATGGCCGCGCGGACCTGCTTGATCGCCTGGTCGAGGTGATCGAGACCGACTGCAAGTCGACCTCGGACGAGATCACTCTGGTTTTCCTCGGTGATTACATCGATCGCGGCTTCCAATCCAAGCAAGTCATCGACAAGCTGTGCGAACTGGAATCCTCCAGCAGGTTTCAAACCGTCTTCCTGATGGGCAATCATGAACAGGCCATGCTGCGCTTTCTGGATGATCATACGATCGGCCCTGACTGGTCCGCATTCGGCGGCCGGGAAACCTTGATCTCGTATGGCATCATTCCGCCGCGCGATGTGAAATCCCTGGATCAGTGGCTGGACGCCCAGGCCTCACTGAACAGCTTGATTCCATCGCAACATGTGGCCTTTCTGGAATCGCTGCAATCGCATCACAGGATTGGTGGTTTTGGCTTCGTCCATGCCGGAATCAGACCTGGCGTACCATTCGATGAGCAGTCGGATGAAGATCGTCTCTGGATCCGCGAGGCGTTTTTGAATGCCGACAAAAAAGAAGACCTGTTCATCGTACACGGGCATTCTCCGGTGGATGATCCATTTGTCGACCATCGCAGAATTAACACCGACACAGGCGCATACTTTACAGGAACGCTCTGCGCGGCGAAACTGTCAGGCGCAAGTTTGTCATTCGTTACAAACCACACGATTCACCAAGAGGCCTAAGACATTGAGAAACCTGTTGAATTCCAAAATCCTGATCGCTCTCGGTGCGCTCATCGCGTTCACTCTGGTCACGGCCTGTCAGTCAACACCGGTCGCCGCGCCGCTTGGCACCGCGGGAGAACGTCCCGAGGCTGGCGAGTATCGGCTTGGCAATGACGATCAGATCCGAGTCACCGTCTTCGGTCACGACGATCTGTCAGGACAATTCAATGTCACCAGCAACGGCACGGTTTCGCTACCCTTGATTGGCGACGTGACAGCGGCGGGTCTGACCATTTCGGAATTCATCGACCGCACACAGGAAAAACTGGCCGCCGGTTACCTGAAAGAGCCGCGAGTATCGGCAGAAGTCCTGAACTTTCGTCCATATTACATTCTTGGCGAAGTCAATCAGCCAGGCGAGTATCCGTATTCAACTGACCTGACCGTGCTCAAGGCGATCGCAACGGCAGGCGGATACACGTACCGCGCAAACAAACGCGAGGTCATGATCAAAAGCCTTGATGATACGGCAGAACGCAAGATTCTGCTGACGCCGAACACTGATTTGCAACCGGGCGATACGGTTCGGATTCTGGAGCGTTTCTTCTAGACGCGACGAGCGAGTTTTTATAGGCGTGTCATGCGTCATTAGGAATTGCGGCATTAGACGTGTTGCGCAGACCAGATAATTACGGAGATCGGGGTTCTCATGAATTATAAAATCACATCATTGCTCGCCGCATCGTGCGCCATCGGACTGGGCACAGCCCAGGCTCAAGTGAGCTCGATCACCTACGACCAGAACAGCGTATCCGGCAACAGCTATTACGGTGGCGCATCGGTATCGAATGACGAAGCCGACAATTATTTCTTCCGCAATCGCTACACCGCAGCGGATGCCCGTTGGCATCCTGGCTATGACCCGGATGAAGTCCGCGTCGGCCCGTTCGTAATGAATCCGGTTCTCGAAGTGGGCCTGTCGACAACCGATAACCTGTTCCTGACGGAGACGAACGAGACTTCAGACACCTATCTCAGTGTCCTCGGCCAGGTCTCGGCGCGCACCACAGCGTCGCGCCACATGTTCGGTTTTGACGCAATTGCGAACAATGAGACGTTTTTTGACACGGGCTCTGAAGACGCGACACAATATGGGGTTCGCGGATTTGGCCAACTCGATATTGGATCATCTTTCGCGCTGGCGGGCTCGTTTGCTTACCAGGACGCACGCGAAGGGCGTTCGGAGATTGGCGGCAACGTGGATGCCGCAGAACGGATCGCGTTCGAAAAGACCGGTGCCGAAGTGAATGGCGCTTATGAGTTCAACCGCATTCGCCTGCGCGTGCGCGGATCGACCACCAGCTACGATTATCAAGACCTCGAACTGAATTCGGGCACCACGGTGAATCTGGATGGCCGCGACTTTGATGAAACGCGGCTTGCCGCATCCGCAGAATACGCCGTCGGACGAGATTGGGCCGTGCTTGGCGAGATCGAGCAGGTCAATCGCGAATTCGACATCATCCCTATCGGTGGGATCAATCGTGACATTGATGGGATCGTGTACCGCGTCGGCACCAATTTCGAGCTGCAGAACAATCTTCGCGGCGAAATCACTGCCGGTTACCTTGAGTTCGAGCCGGATGATCCGGCGCAACCGACCCAGGACGGTCTGGCGTTGAATGCGAATGTTCAATGGTTCCCGACTGAACTGACCACGCTCAGCGCACGAGCTGGCCGAGATGTGGCCGACGCTGGCGGCGTCAACGCATCTAGTGTTCTGGTGACCCAGTACGGTCTGGGAATTTCTCACGAATTGATGCGCAACATTGTCCTGTTCGGCGATGTCGCGTTCGAACAACGCGAATTCGACGCGATCGGACTGAGCCGTGAAGACGACCAGACCGATCTCAATGCTGGCGCAACCTGGAAGGTGAATCGCAACATCCATGTGGTTGGCGGGCTCGGCTTCACGACGCGCGATTCCGACTTTGAGCCATTTGACGAGACCCGCGCGACCGTGACTTTGCGCCTGTTCCCCTAAGGGCTCGTTCGATGACCGTATCAGAAAGCCGCTCACGCAATTGAGCGGCTTTCTTTTTGCTCTGAATATCCGGGCGCGCATGGGCGTCAGAACTTTCATCGCCGGCGTAATGCTCGCGAAGCCGCACAGAAACCCTTTCGATCCACGGGCGAATGTGCGAAGGGTTGAAGTCTTGGAGAGGGATTGAATGTCTGCAACAATCGCGGCCATCGCCAACCTGAAAGGCGGCGTCGGTAAATCGACGACGACCTTGATGCTCGCCGATGGCCTGGCTTATTACTATGGCGCTGAGGTACTGGTCGTCGACCTCGACCCGCAAGCCAATTCCAGTCAGATGCTGCTGACTGATCGTGGATTGCAACTGGCTTTCGAGCAAGGCAAAGGGGTCCATCACCTGCTCGAGCAGTTTGCCGCGAACGAGCCGCCCAACATCGCAAACCTGATCTTGCCGAATGCAGTGACACTCGAAGAGCTTCGACGCGCTGAAGAAAAAGACAATCGTCTGGGCTGGGTCTCGATATTGCCCTCCCATACCCAGCTCCGTTTGACCGAGATGCAGCTCGAAGAGAAGATTTACGCGAAGGGTATGGCGCCAAGTCGGCTCGCCGGCTATCTCGCCGATCATATCGGCAAGGCATTGGAACCTCTGACGGCACTGTATGATGTCATCCTGATTGACACTCCGCCTTACCTGTCCCCGGTCGCGCGTGCGGCCCTATCCATCGCCGATCAGTTTATTACGCCGACCCTGGCTGACTCAGTTTCGATCTGGGGCACCAAGCAGTTTTCAGATTGGATCACATCCAATGTAACGCCGCATCTGGCGTCGCGAAATTTCGTTGTCATCACCCGCTTCAAGAACACGAGATATGCGCGTAACGCGGAAGCGGAGTTGAAAGAGATCTACCTCAAGGACCGAACTTTTGGACCGACGATTCCTGAGTCCGTGCAGGCGTTGAGCGCCATGGATCGGCCAGATCTCGACAGCTACAACACGATGCGCGGAAAGTACGGACGCCTGCGCGGAGAAGTCAAACGCTTGAGCGAGGGCTTCGCTGAATTCCTGGCCAAGCGCGGTGATCGACCACCACCGAAGCGGGTGCGAGACTAGTCAAAGCTTCCGCAGTGCAGCGCGGACCGCGTGCAGGTCCGGCGGCAGAGGCGTTTCCACGAATATGGATTGCCCCGTCACCGGGTGGGTGAACCCCAAGCTTGCGGCATGCAGGGCCTGGCGCGTCAGCTTTCGCGCGAGCACGGTCGCGGTGTCAAAGGCCTCGCCCCGACCATGCGCCTTGATTCCGCGATGACGGCCATACACAGGGTCGCCAATCAACGAACAATTGCGATGGGCCATGTGAACCCGGATCTGGTGCGTTCGACCGGTTTCAAGCCGACACTCGATTAATGCCGCGGCCGGGCGCGCATCGACTTTGCTGATTTCTCCATAGGACTCGAGAACTTTGTAATGTGTGACCGCATGGCGCCCTTCGCCATCCGGAACGACGGCCATTTTTTTCCGGTCTTTCGGACTCCGCGCGATATCGGTTTGGATCGTACCGGCAGATGGTCGTGGGGACCCTCGAGTGAGCGCCAGATATGTGCGGTCGATTGTGTGCGACGCAAACAAGTCAGACAGCCCTTTGTGCGCCTGTTCGGTCTTCGCCACGACAAGGACGCCGGTCGTGTCCTTGTCGATGCGATGAACGATGCCCGGTCTTTCAACGCCGCCTATTCCCGGTAGTTGCCCCCGGCAATGATGGAGCAAAGCATTGACCAATGTGCCCTGCCAGCTCCCCGGCGCCGGGTGTACAGCCATGCCCGATGGCTTGTTGACCAGGATCAAATGTTCATCTTCGTGCAGAACGTCCAGCGGGATATCCTCCGCTTCCGGGACCGCGGGGACCGGCGCTGGCATGTCGACGGCGTACAACACGCCAGGCTCAACCGGCTTACGTGGATCATTCTGAACGCGCGAGCCACCGCTGCGCCGCTCGGAAACATGACCTTCCTTGATCAGCGTTTTCGCGCGCGATCTGGAGAGCGACTCAATCTGCTCGCTGAGGAATCGATCAAGTCGGGTTCCCTTATCGGATTCGCCTGCTAAAGCTGATATTTCTGTCATCTGATGGGTATAAGCCTACGCGGCAGGTAAGGACATGCCGGAAGTACAATTACCGGCAACAAGCAAAGAGGACGACGTCATGACCAAGCTAACGCGGCGTGGGTTGTTAGGGGCAAGTGGCGGAATTTTGGGCCTCGCGGCCTGTGAGCGCGATCCACTCCTGGACCCGGAAGCGCGCATCACGGTGAGCGCGGACGAGCGTCCAGCGTATCCTGGAACAGTTAATTTCATCCACGGCGTCGCGTCTGGCGACCCCTTGCCGGACAGCGTGATTATCTGGACTCGCGTGACGCCCGATGCAGCGTATCCCGGCGAGCCGGTTCCGATCAGCTTTGGCGTGTTTGAAGACGAATCCCAGGAAAAGCCGGTAAAGTATGGCCAAGGCTATGCGACCGTCGAGCGTGACTACACGGTGAAGGTCAACCTTACCGATCTCGAGCCGGACAAGGAGTACTATTATCGTTTTGTAGCGAAGGTCACTTCCGGCGATATCGCGTCTCCCCTCGGACGCACCAAGACCACCGCGGCCAGTGGCGACAAGCCAGTCCGACTCGCGGTCATTTCCTGCTCAAACTATCCATTCGGCCGCTTTCACGTGTACCGCGAGATCGCGAACACATCCGATCTCGACGCCGTCATCCACCTCGGCGATTACATTTATGAGTACGGCGTGGATGGTTATGGTGGAACCGTCGGACAGGAGATTGACCGCAACCACGAACCGCCCCTGGAAATTGTCTCTCTGGGCGATTATCGCGCCCGCCACGCGCAGTACAAGACAGATCCGGACCTGCAAGCTGCGCACGCTGCTGCCCCGTGGATCACGACCTGGGATGATCACGAGAGCACCAATAACTCCTACCGCTCGGGCGCTGAAAACCACAATCCGGAGGCTGGTGAAGGCAATTGGACCGATCGCAAGCAAGCCGCCGTTCAGGCCTATTTGGAGTGGATGCCGGTTCGCGATCCCGAAGTTGGAAACGCGCGCGAAGCCCTCTATCGCCGATTCGATTTCGGCGACGTCGCGTCGATCATTTGCCTCGAAACTCGCCTGACGGGCAGATCAGATGAAATCAGCTGGTTTGCCGAGCTTGGCGGTCTCGAATCCGCACAGATTCCGCTCGCTGCCGCCAGCACTATGGTGCGGGTCCAGGCGCCGGAGCGGACCATGCTCGGCTCTGTGCAGGAGTCCTGGCTGGACGAACAGCTCAAGGATTCCGTCCGCAAGGGCAAGTCCTGGCAAGTCCTCGCCAACCAGATCGTCATGGCGCGGGTGCGACCTCCAAACTTCGCGCAATCACTGACCGACGCGCAGAAAGCCGCGCAGGATGTCAATTATATTCAATTGCTCATTCCATTCAGTCAGCTTGGCTTGCCGTGGAACCTCGACGCCTGGGATGGCTTCCCGGCGGCCAGGGACCGGCTCTACGCAAGTGCCAAAGACGCCGGCGCGCGCCTGGTAACTTTGACCGGTGACACGCATACGGCTTGGGCCAATACGCTGGTCGATGGCGACAATGAGCGGCGCGGCGTCGAGTTTGGTTGCACATCGGTGACCTCCCCCGGATTTGCGACTTACATGAAGGAAGTTCCGGACATCGGAGAACAATTTGCCGATGCGAATCCGGAAGTAGACTTCTACGACCCTGCAGGAAATGGCTGGACTCTGGTGACACTGACTGGCGATAAAGCTCGCGCGGACTACAAGAAAGTCAGCGATGTGCGGCTCGAAACGTATACAGCCAGCGATGTTGCTACTTACGTTTCCAGACGCGACGGTGATGGCCTGACGGCGCTGGAATCAGCCTGATCAAGGACGCCCCCGCGGCAGGCTTGCCCGCGCTGATTATCCATGCTGTCTCGACTTGGATCGATACTGAAGATGGAGGACGCGATGGGCGTTTTGGACGGTAAGGTGATTTTGATCACCGGCGGCGGAAATGGAATTGGGAAAGAGTGCGCGCTCCTCGCTGCCCGGGAGGGTGCCAGGGTCGTGGTCAATGACCTCGGCGGCGCATTGACAGATGACGGCGCCTCCTCGGGCGATGCAGGTCTCGCAGAACAGGTCGCACAGGAAATTCGCGACGGCGGCGGCGAGGCGGTTTCAAATTCCGAAAGCGTCACCGACATGGCCGCTGTCCAGGGCATGGTTGAGCAAGCCAAGGACACGTTTGGCGGCTTGCATGGCATTATCAATCCGGCCGGCATTCTTCGCGATGGCATGTTTCACAAAATGAGCGAGCAAGACTGGAAAGCGGTCATCGATGTGCACTTGCATGGATCCTTCAACGTCACCCGTGCAGCTGTCGACCATTTCCGCGAGCAGGAAGATGGGAGTTTTGTCCTGTTCACTTCGACGTCCGGCCTGATCGGAAACATCGGACAAGCGAACTATGCTGCCGCCAAGATGGGCATTGCCGGGCTGTCTCGCATCATCGCCATGGAAGGGGCCAGAAAGAACGTACGCTCAAACATAATCGCGCCCTTTGCCTGGACCAGAATGATCGCCTCAATTCCGGTGAAGGACGAGGCCGGAGCGGAACGAGTCGAGCGCATGCGCACCGGTATGCGCGCTGATCAAGTGGCTCAACTCGCCGTAACCCTGTGCGCCGATGGCGCCAAGCACGTGTCAGGGCAGATCTTCAGCGTCCGCGGCAACGAGGTCGTCCTGTTCAACCAACCGCGCCCGGTCAAATCCGTCTCTCGGATGGAAGGATGGACACCGGAATCCCTCATCGAGCAAGGGTTCAGTGCGATGGAAGGCAGTTTCACTGATCTTGGCGCAACGACCTCCGTGTTCCCATATCCGCCTGTCTAAGCTAGGTCGTATGCAAGGCAGTCGCGGAACGCGAATGGCACTGCGACAGGGCACGAGGCATGGAAAACGAAGATCCGATTGAAGTTGAGGGCTGCGTCACGATCGAACAGCAGCGGGTCTGCGGGGACAATCTGTCAGTCACAGACGTGCGTGCCGCCGACCCTGCCGCTGACTTACCTGCGGAAACTGCATCGGACTCCGGCCTGTTTGATTGGGCCACTCCGGTTCTCTCGGATCCGGCCGGTTGGATTCAAACGCATCTGTTCAACACAGACCAGGCTCTGCCACTGCTCTGGCAAGCTTTAGCCATCGTGGCAGCGATCGCGCTCGGCACGATGCTGGCACCCTGGATGCGCCGCCTCCTCCGCTCTGGTGCGGGGCAAGTGTCAAACCGGGCCAAGGCGTCAACGCCGGAAGTCGCGCCAGGCCTGGCGCTTCCGGCGCTCTGGGCAGCGCTCCTCTATGTGGGTCACTCCGCGATGACGAGCAATGGCCTGGACAGCACGCTTGTTCGGATCGCCGCCTCGCTGGCATTGGCCTGGCTACTCATTCGCGCCGTGACGGCGGTCTTGCCACGTGGGCTGCGCCGGCCAGCCAGCTGGCTGATCTGGATCTTTGCCGCTCTATTTGCGTTCGGAATCCTCGAAGAGGTGACCGCCTGGCTCAACACGATCGGGCCGCCGTTCGGAGACCGCGTGATCAGTCCGGTCTTCGTGATTCAGGCCATCCTGACCGTCGCCCTGTTCATGTTCGCAGCCAATTGGCTGGCCAAGAAACTCAAGACGCGTGTCGACGATCTGCCACAAGTTGAACCGTCCTTGCGCATCTTGCTCGGGAACGCAGTGCAAGTCGGGCTGTTCTTCGGCGCAGCATTGCTCGCCATGGCCGGCCTGGGCATTCCTCTGTCAGGCCTCGCCGTGCTCGGCGGTGCGATCGGAGTCGGCCTCGGCTTCGGCATGCAGCAAATCGTCGCCAACTTCATTTCAGGGGTCATCCTGCTGACCGACAGGTCAATCAAACCCGATGACGTGATCGAAGTCGACGACACTTATGGCGTGGTGAAGTCACTGGGACTGCGTTACGCCTCAGTGATCACGCGTGACGGCAAGGAACACCTGATCCCGAACGAGATGCTGATTACCGACAAGGTCGTGAACTGGTCCTATTCGAACAAGGAGGTTCGCGTAAAACGGCGACTGCGTGTCGAGTATGAAACAGATCTGCGCATGGCCGTCGATCTGGTCCAGAAAGGCGCCATGGAAACGGAGCGCGTGCTGGCCGACCCGGCGCCAAAATGCCTCGTCATGGAGTTTGGCGATGAAGCCATCGAGATCGAAGTCCGTTTCTGGCTCAATGACCCAGAGAATGGGGTCTCGAACGTATCCTCCGCCGTGATGCTGAACATCTGGGACAAGTTCAAGGAGGCCGGGATCGACATTCCACTGCGCCATGAGGACATCCTGATCACACCGGGGTCGACCCTGAAAGTCGAGATGGTGACGCCATCAAACGACGACACCGATTAGCGGAACAGGCGTCCTTTGACGATCCGGTCGATCATCAGGGTGATTCCACTCAAGACCATGGTCAGTCCGACGAACGCTGCGAGTTTCAGCCACCAGGAATCAAACCGGTCGTCGCCCGTGATGTCCAGAATGTGGAATCGCCATAGCACATCGAAAATGCGCCAGCGCGTGGTCCGAACGGCCCGAATGTCACCGGTGCTGGCATCAATATAGATGCGTTGCTTGTTCGGCTCATACTCGATCACCCAGACTGGCAGTGGGCCGCCATACTCGCGCAAGGCGTTCTCTGAAACCTCGTAGATCACAGACAACTGCCCCAGTCCTGTTACCTCTGGGCCGAATGCAGCGACATAGCGGTCAATTTCAGACCTGGGTAAGGGAGACAGGCGCTCTCCGGTGCGCGCATCGATCATGTCGCGCGTGTGCTCACCGTGAATGATCCATACGGGGTCACCCAAAAAGGGTTTCAGCTCGGCTTTGGTGGCGCCACCGGCGGCAGCCATCGCTTCCGAGACACTGATCTCGACCGTCATGTTTCCCAGATCGCCATGATCCACAGCCGGACGCCACGGATCTCCTCGGATCGTCTCGATCGGAAACAGTGTGAAGAACAGGCCGCTCATCGTCCAGAACAACAGCAGAAAGCCGGCGACAAGTCCGACAATCTTGTGCGCTTGTGCAACGCGTCTGGCCTGAAGCGACATTTCACTCTCCCTATCGACCGAAATCTGCTCGCACAAATCCGGCGGGCCGTGAATGGCCAGAATGTCGCCGGTTTCAAGACGGTCGGGATGACAAGCCTTTGGCAACTTCTGTCGCTTAGACCTAAGGCGAGGTTAGCAGGAGCACCGGTCATGCCGACACTGTCTATCGTGGTACCGATGTACAATGAGGAAGAAGCCCTGGACGGCTTTTTCGGCCGACTGCAGCGTGCGCTGCAGACCGTCACTCCATCTTACGAGATCGTCTGCGTCAATGATGGCAGCCGGGATTTGACCCTCGCCCGCTTGCGGCAGGCGGCTGAGCAAGACGACCGAATCAAGGTCGTCAATCTCTCCCGCAATTTTGGCAAGGAGATCGCCCTTTCAGCGGGACTTGATCACGCGAGCGGGGACGCCGTCATCCCGATCGATGCAGATCTGCAGGATCCACCCGAAGTCATCCCTCTCATGGTCGCGAAATGGCGCGCTGGTGCCAAATTGGTCCTGGCCAAGCGCCGCGATCGCTCGTCTGATGGATGGCTGAAGCGAGTCACGGCGAATGGCGCCTATTGGCTGTTTTCGAAGCTCACTCATCCACGCATCCCGCAGAATGTCGGCGATTTTCGCCTGATGGACCGCGTTGTGGTCAATGCGATCAAGCGGCTTCCAGAACGCTCGCGCTTCATGAAGGGGCTATTCGCGTGGATCGGATATGAAGCCGACATCGTCGAATATGACCGCGAGGCGCGGTCGGCTGGCGAAACCAAGTGGAATTACTGGAAGCTGTGGAATTTCGCGTTGGATGGGATCACCTCTTTCTCGTCTCTTCCGCTCCGCGTTTGGTCTTATATCGGGTTCGGTGTCAGCCTGCTGGCCATGGCCTATCTTGGCGTGATCATTTCTAAAAGCCTGATCTTTGGCCTCGACGTACCTGGTTACGCGTCTCTGATGAGTGTCATTCTGTTCTTTAATGGTATTTCGCTCATCGGAATCGGTGTCATCGGAGAGTATCTCGCGCGTATCTTCACCGAGGTCAAAGCTCGCCCGCTCTACATTGTCTCCGAAACGATCGGCATCGAGACGATCGCGGAAGACGGCGACACATCCCTGCAAAAAACCGGCTGATCCAGCCGCTGCAAAATTTAACAAAGAGTCATAATTTCCCTATTGACCACATTTGTAGTCGTCGCTATTGACCACAACTGTAGTCGAAAGGTGAGACGATGAGTCTGCAAATCACCCCTGCTGAACTTGAAATCATGAAAGTGCTGTGGAAACGCCCAGGCATCGGTTCGTCCGAAATTGCCCAGGCCCTCGACGGCGAACAGGCCTGGAGCCCGCGCACGGTCAAGACGCTGCTGTCTCGATTGGTCGAGAAAGGCGCTCTGGACACCGAGGCAGACGGTCGCCGGTACCTGTATCGTCCGACGATTGCCAAGCGCGACTATCAAAAGAAAGAAGCCGGCCAGCTGATCGACAAGCTGTTTGGTGGACGCGCGGCACCATTGGTGGCGCAATTGGCTGATGCTCGCGGGCTCAGCAATGACGATATCGAAGAACTCGAAGCTTTGTTGGGGAGACTGAAGCAATGAGCTGGACAGAATTTCATCCCATCGTTCAAGAAGCCATTCTAACGACATTTGCCGTTGGCGCTCTGGTTTTGCTGGTTCTGCTGATCCGCAAGCCATTTGCAATGCGGTTCGGCGCCAAGGCCGCTTACCTGCTGTGGGCCCTGCCACTTGCGCGGTTCATCACCCCGCCGCTGCCAGGCAATTGGTCGCTCGCGGGGCTCCTCGGCTTCAACCGCCCGGCTCCGGTCGAAGAAGCGGTGGTCACACGGGAGCTCGTCTGGACACCCGCGAATGAATTTACAGCGAGCATCAATGTTGATCCGGAAATCGCCGCGACTGTTGCGGAGCACCCCGTTCTTGCAATTCCCGAAGCCGCAGCCACGCCTGCAGCTGCAACTGGCACGAGCTTGCTGGAGGCCATCCTGGTCCAGGCTCCCCTGATCCTGACGAGTGTCTGGCTCACCGGGATGGTCCTCTGGCTCGGACGCTCCCTGTATCAACAGCGTCAGTTCCTGGGCTTGATCAAAGCCGATTCAGAACCCGCTGAACCTGCCACCGTCGCGGAAACGGCGCGCATCGCCAAACAACTTGGTCTGAAGCGGGTCCCGGACGTGCGCGCCAGCCTGCTGTGCAGCGGTCCACTGGTCACTGGCCTCACCAAGCCTGTCGTGCTGCTGCCAATGTGGTTCGAAGAGGATTACGAAGCCGCGGAGCGTCGGGACGCGCTGGTGCACGAATTGATGCACCTCAAGCGCCGCGATCTCTGGGCCTTTCAAGCCGCGCGCATTGTCGCCGCCACCCAGTGGTTCAATCCCCTTGCACATGTTGCGCTCAAAGCCTTCCGCACCGATCAGGAGGCAGCGTGTGATGCTGACGTGATCGCCCGTGCGAAACTCTCTCCAGCCGCTTATGGCCGGACTCTGGTCAAGGCCGCACGCCTTGCCCGTCCTTCAGATCGTCGCATCGCAGCGGCCAGTCTGACCCTCGCTCATCCGATAAAAGAAAGACTAATAATGATGACGCATCCAACTCCTTCTCTGCGTAGCCGTCTGATGGGAGGCGCGCTAGCCGTGGCTCTCGGTGCCGGCGCAATTTTTGCCACTGCTTCGTGCACTTCCTCTGTCGCACAGGAACTCGATGGCGCACCACAGGCAGAGACGCTCGCTGACGACGAAAATCGAAAAGTCATCATCCTCGATGATCTGACCGACATGTCGTTCGCATTCACAGTCGACGGCGAAACCTTTGCCTTCGATCTGGCCGACATGCCACCGATGCCACCAATGCCGGCGATGCCTGCCATGCCAGCCTTTGACGGCATGGTGTTCGAGCAGGACGGCAACAGCTTCCACTTCGAGTTCGACACCGAAAAACTGGAAGCCATGGAAGGATCTCCGGAAATGGCGGAATGGGAAGCCAAGATGGAAGCCTGGGGCGAGGAAATGGAAGCCTGGGGCGAACTTGTCGAAGAACGTGCCGACAACTGGGCTGATGAAATGGAGCCCCACATCGAGCGCTGGGCCGAACTGCATGCAGAGGGTCTTGAAGACAAGATCGAACTGATGGTTGAGCGCGCCGAGCTGCAAGGTGAGCATGCCGAGCGTCTGGCGGAACGTGCCGAGCGTCTGGCTGAGCGTCAGGTGGAGCGCCAAGCCGCCCGCGCTGAACGCCGCAATGTCTGGATCTGGCAGGATCGCGACGACGAAGGCGAAGAGTATGAAGGCGTCACCTCGTCCGAAACCCGCGATTTTGGAAACAAGAATTTCAACAAGGTCGAAGTCGGCAGCGGCATCTCGGTTGTTTACACGCAAGACCCGAACGCGTCAGTGACAGCCAAGCTTGATCGCGGCGCCTGGGAGCAAGTCGAAATCAAGGTCGAAGGCGACAAGCTGATTGCTCGCAAGAAGCAGGGCAGCAAGTGGGGCCGTCGCGGACCACGGCTGACCGTCTATGCCGCATCACCGAACTTGCAGTCTGTCGACACAGGATCTGGCGCGTCGTTCAAAGGAAACGTGGTCGCTGGCGATCTGGATGTCGATGCCTCCAGTGGTTCGTCGATCAATATTGAGGGCGCCTGCCAGGCGCTGGTCCTTGACGCTTCATCTGGATCCAGCGTGTCGCTACAGAAGCTGGAATGCGTGAACGTTGACGTGGACGCGTCCAGCGGCTCTTCGATCCGGGTCTACGCCTCCAGCAGCGTCGATGTCGACGCCTCCAGCGGCTCTTCAATCACCGTTAGCGGAAGCCCGACTGACGTGACCAAGGACACTTCGAGCGGAGCCTCCGTTCGGATCAAGTAAAGCAAGCCTCTCTTCTCCCTGGAACAAACGCACAGGTTCCACCCCTTGAGAGTGAATCCCCCGCCCACTGGGCGGGGGATTTATTTTTGCGAGGTAAGTCTCATCAGATCACGGGGCTATCGTTCGATGCGATACGCGAACGTTCCGGAGGCGATGCCCGCGTCGCTGTCGGCTTGAAGACCGAGCAGGCCCGAGATCCGCTCGAACTCGTTTGACAATTGAACACCAGAAAAGGCGGCGCGCGGACGCAGTGATTTGGTGCCAGTTTTGGACGGTGCCAGAAACACGTCGCGAATATTCACGGATTCAGGCAGCACCACAAATGTCAAATTTCCTTCCTCAGTATCGGCGCTCCGGTCCTCGATCCGTGCGGAGACTGGCAGCACCACTGGGCGTCCTGGGCCGATGGCCTCGACGTGATTCTCGAAATAGGGAAAAATGAGATCGTAGAATCCGCTCTCGTTTTGATCGACAATCATCAAGTTGCCGGCAATCGCAGAGTCGAACTGGAAGTCGTAATCGCGTCCCTCCCGCAACGGGCCTGCGACAGGGTTTCCACGATACAGGATCTTTACCGATAAGTTCTGGGTCGAGGTTGCACCGGCCTCGAGCACTGCATCCACCATGCGCTTGAACGCTTCCTGCCCAGCGGCCGGCGGGGTGTGGGTGACAAACGACGTGGCTGGGGCCTTTTCCTTGATCCAGTCGCGATACTGGGACACACGCGTGTACACTCCATATTTTCCGGGGTCGCCGCAGCCTTGCCCGAAGCTTGTCAGGCCAATCACCACAGGGCACCCGTCGCCATCCAGAACGGCCAGCGGTCCGCCAGAGTCACCCTGGCAGCTGTCATGCCCGCCCTCATCCCAACCGGCACAAATGTGCATCGTATCGCTAATCGCATCCGTTCGAAGCGCGTCGGAGCAGATGGACTGCGGTTTGAATTGCAGGATGGCATCGCTCAGCCGTTGCGCGGGGGCGCGGGTCATGAGGTCACCGCGTCTAGAATTGAACGGAGTAAGCGACTGGCGGTCGGCATCCGTCGTGCCAAATCCCGCCGCCCACAACAAGTGACCTTCGATGGCCGGATCGGCCTCGAGACCGCCCGATAGACGCGCATAGGGGCCAGGCAGGTCACGATCCAGTGTCAGATAAGCGATGTCATTGTACTGATTGGCACGAAAATCTGTGCGATAGCGCGCGCCTTCCACTTTGTAGATCTCGCCGCCGCTGACTTTTGCGACGACGCTGCTGTCATCGGTGGCAAGGTCATCAGCATTGGCCATCACGATCATCGGCCAACGGCGTTCAGCCGCCACTTTCAGCGACCACGCGCCCGTGTTTTCATTCTGCTCGGCGTCGTTCAGGCAATGCGCCGCGGTCAATACAGTGCGGGCGTCCAGAAGGACACCGCCACAAAAATAAGCCGCCTGGGTCTCGTCGGGCGTCTGTGCGCCGACGGTGACAATTCCAGGCCAGAGATCGGCCGTCGTCACATCCCCACCAATCATCTTCTCTGCATAGTCGCGAAGAGGCCGTGGCTTGCATTGGCCACTGCCGCCAATCTCGCCGACAATAGCGGACCCATCGGTCTGAGTTTGTGCGTCAGCAGGCACCGAATGTTCAAAGCCTACATAGCAGGCCCAGATGATCCCCATGCCGACGGCTTTGGCAATTGATTTGGTCATGACGTCTCCCCGGTCTAGAGACAACGATACCGGTGACGCTCATGTGTTCAAGGACGTTTGGCGGAGTCGACGGAGGCGAAATGGGGCCGTGCCCGCGGACTGAGACTATTTCACCTCCATCAACTCGTCGTCGATGCAGACGATCTGATCCGAGTATTTGGCGAAGATGACGGCCTTCTGTTTCCCCCAGGCACTGCCATGGTGATAAGTGGTGCAGACCACGGTTGTGCCATCGTCGAAGATGATCTTGCGATCGTACCGACAGCCTTCCCAGTCATCTTCATTGCCAACTTTGCCAGCGTCTTCATCAATCCATCCGGCCACGGTTTTGACGGATTGGATTTCGTATCCAACCAATGTGTTGAGCTCATCGATATCGAGATCGCAGCCCGCATGACTGATCCCGGCAAGACCAAGTGTCGTTGCGGACAAGAGTGCTGATTTCATTGGCGCCATCGAATTCTCCCTCGCCTTTGTGACAGGTTAGTCTCGCCAACATGAACCGCGGCTGACCCGATCCTCAAATTGGCGCAATCGTGCGCACGCTTGATCACCGGGCCTGTTCACCTATGATCTTGTCCATCGCGGGAGGGACGGAACGTGTGGTGCATGCATAAACTGATATCGAGTATAATTCTCGCCCTTTGCCCGGCACTGTTCGCTGGCCAGGCACAAGCTGAGGAAAAACGTCTGGCCTTGCTGATGGCAAACGAAGACTATCCGAGAGAGCTTGGAAGACTGTCCAACACGCATGAAGACGCAGCGACGATCGAAGCTTCCCTCCGCACCCTCGATTTCGCCATCACCAAGGTCCGCGATGCTGATTCAGCGCAGATGAGGAGCGCGTTAAGCGATTTTGCTCGCGCCATCGAAGACGAGGCCGCAGACGGAGATGATGTTGTCGTTTTCGTGTATGCATCCATGCATGGCGCCACCGCCAATGTCGGCGGCATTGACCGGAATTTCCTGATCCCCTCACACGAAGAAATCCGCGCGCCATATGACCTTGTCGACAAGGGCATTCGTATCGATCAGGTGATTGAAGGCCTGTCAGCGTCCAGTGCCAAAGCGGTGATCTTTGTCTCTGATGCTTGCCGCAATGAATTGGAACAATCCTTCTCCAAAAGCACGACCAAGGGCTTTGTACCGATTACGGTTAGCGGCGGCATTGTGATTGCCTATGCCACCGCAGAAGGATCGACGACGCCGGATGATGGCTTGTTCTCTAAAGTCCTCGCCGAGGAAATTCAAAAAGAAGGCCGCAAGGCCAGTTTCTCGATGCTCGCAGCGCTGGAAGAGGTCGCCAAGCAGCGCACCATTGAAGGTCAGCCTTATATGAGCTCCGGCGGGCTGCCAGACTGGTTCTGCTTCAATGAATGTCCATCAGACCAGCTATTGACCGAGAACGAAGCCATCGCACTTGGCCAGGCGCTGTCATCCAACAGTCTTGCAAAGCTTCAGGAATTCAAGACGCGCTTTCCCCACAGCAATTTTCTCGATCTGATTGAATCGAGAATGAGCAAGGTCGGCGTCCGCGACTTGCGTCTAACCATCAAGCGTATCGAATGTTTGTTGGCCGATGACGAAGGCCCTTTCAACGCCGTCGATATGCGCCGCATGTCGATTAAGGCGCGCCCGCTCAGTCCAGACGATGGCGACGATCTGTTGGTGCTTTACGATTGGGACGGGCCGTCCCAAGAGTTCAGTACGGGCGATGCACTGGAAATCAATCGGTCGGCGACTTTCAGATTCGACCCGCGGACGGACGGAACCATCAAGCTGAGCGCAATTCTCGTCGACAATGATCCGATTGGCGAAGACGAAACGGGTCAATTTGATGACCGGGAATTCCCGATTGATCGTATCGGGCAGGAACAGAGTTTCAATATCAGTTCACGCGATTTCAGCTTCAACATCGTCTACCAGTTCGATGAGTTGTGAGCGGGTCTTGGACACGTATTCCACAATCGCATAATTGAATTCGAGACCGTCACTCTACTCTCCACACACCCGCGCCTCCATGTTCCGTTCATCGCAACATAACAGGAGGCGATGATGATCGAAATCAGACGGTTTGCCGACCTCGGCACGTTCGAGAATGACTGGCTCGACGCGCGCTATCACTTCTCGTTCTCGCACTATCACGACCCCAATCGCATGGGGCAAGGCAAGCTGCGGGTCTGGAATGATGACACAATCAAACCTGACACGGGCTTTCCCCCACATGGTCACCGCGACATGGAGATTATCACCTATGTCCGAAGCGGGGCGATCAGCCACCAGGACTCGATGGGTAACAAAGGCCGGACCGCCGCAGGAGATGTTCAGGTGATGAGCGCCGGTCACGGCGTGCAACACTCAGAATGGAACGCTGAAGCCGAGGATACGACGCTGTTTCAGCTATGGATCGAACCGGCCGACGTCGGCGGCGACCCGAGCTGGGGCACGCGAGCGTTTCCGAAATCGGAACGGTCCGGCGCATGGACCGTCCTGGCGAGCGGACGAGGCGAGCCAGAAGCGTTGCCGATTCGTCAGAACGCTGCCGTTTTGGGAGCCACTCTTCAAGCTGGCGAATCTCTGGACTATGCGATGGCGCCCGACCGATACGGTTATCTCGTCCTCGCCGCGGGCTCGATTGAGTTGAATGGAGAGACCCTGAACGCCCGAGATGGCGCCGCAATTTCGGGCGCTGCAAGACTGACCCTTAAAGCAATCGACGACGCAGAAATCGTATTTGTGGACACGATTTAATCCAAGACTCTCGGGCAAGTGATTGGAACAAGGCGGGATTTTACCCTATATTCTGTCTTGTTCTGATCAGGAAAAGGAGCTTGCGCATGAAAACCATATTTGCCGCCATCGGTGCCTTGGCGATCTTACCGACCGCCGCTGCAACTGAAGTAGCCGTCACCTACAGCGATGATTTCGCTGAGGAACTTGCCGACAATTACGGCGAGCGCGAAGGCGAAGCACTGACCGAAGACATTATTGACGATCTTGATCACGCCTTTTCACGCGCTGGCGTTTCGCCTGCCCGCGTCGACATTGTGATTGTCAACGCAAAGCCGAACCGCCCGACCCTTGAGCAATTGTCCGCCAAACCTGGACTCGACGCATTCCGCTCGATTTCCCTGGGCGGAATGGAACTTACCGGAACGGCCTATGACGCAGATGGCAACGTTCTGGCCACACAGGAATATGGCTGGTTTGAAAACAACATTCGCGACGTGGTTGGCTCTGCGACCTGGACCGATGCCAATCGCGCCTCTCGCAAGTTTGCCAAAAAGCTCGCCAATCAGCTGACGGACAGCTAACCGCGGTCTCCTGGATACACTTCGCGGCCGTCGACTTCTAATCGAAAGAGGTCGGGCCGCGAGTAATGCCCGGCTGGGTCGCTCGCCACTTTGCACGCCCGCGCAAGCGCAAGATCGGCGTCGGCGACCAGGATGCCCTCTTCATCACGAAGCAATCCCGCAACGACTTCTCCACGAGGGTCAATGATGGCTGCGCCGCCATTGTGATCAAACTCGTAAAGTGGCTGGTATGGTTCGGGCACGTGCCGTTTCATTCTGAGGCCAGCTGAACAGATCACCCAGGCACCGGCCTGGCTGGCGAACGCTCGGCTGAGCAATAGTTGTCGTGCCCAGACGGGCTGGCTCGGTGCTTCCTCCGGTTCTCGCCCCGGCCACGCGGCGACATGGACATCAACGCCTTGCGCCATCAGAGCATAGGCTGGCAGGACAGCATTGTGTTCCCAGCAATTGAGCGATGACAGCCGCCCCCAGGCGCGTTGCACGGGCGCCAGGCCTTTTGCGTCGCCATCTCCCCAAACCGACCGTTCGTGATGTGTCGGTTTGATTTTGCGGTGACGATTCAGCACGCTGCCATCCTTGCCGATGGTCAGCATGGTGCAATAAAGGGTGCTTTCGGTCTGCGGATCGAGCTCATTCACACCGATCACCAGGTCTGCCTTGGCCTGCTTCGCGGCTTGGCCCAGCGCCGCCACTTCCGGACCATCCAGACGCACCCCGTTCTTGAGCAGCTCTCCCGCTGCCTGCCACCAGATGTCGGAGAGAGGACTATCGATAAAAAATGGATATCCAGGCAACCAGGCCTCGCCGAACGCAATCACGTCAGGTTTTTCTCTTGCCGCCTTGTCGATCCAGTCGAGCGCAATATCGAGGCTGGCTTGCTTGTCAAACAGAGCGGGCGCGGCCTGAACGGCGCACAGTCGAACAGTATCAGTCATGCTTTCGGATACGCGCGAACCGAACGGCATTTCAAGTCGATCACGAAAAAGTTTGATCGGAAAATCTGCAGATCAATCCAGAAACTTATCGCGCAGGTGGGCAATCTGTTCATCGTCAACATTTAGAGACCCAGCCAGGTAGGCATCCAGGCTCCCAGCGCGCTCGGTAATGCTCGATAGAGCGCCATCCAGGAATGCGCCATCGACGCCGACGAAAGGGTGGTAGACGTCGTCTGCATAGTCTTTGCCGATATGCTGATTGAACAAGCGCGCCATTTCCGGCAATCGCTCAGCGACATTCGCGGCCTCATTGGTCAGTTCATAATCCTCAAATATCGTTTCGCGGTCGACACCCAGCGCGTGGTGAGTCAACGCACACAAGATGCCGGTGCGGTCTTTTCCAGCGGCACAATTGACCACGGCGGCGTCACCCTCGTCGAGACGCGCGAGCTCTGCAAACCACTCGGAAAACGTCTCGATATGCTGCGGCTTGAACGGTGCTTCGCGGTAATAATCGACCATCCAGCCATGTGCCTGGGGGGCGTCGACGGCAACCTCGGACAAGAACCGAACATGCGGTGCCTGCGACGCTTCACCGAGGTCGCTGGCCAGAACGGTGACGCCAGCGACCGGCCAGCGATGGCCATGCCGCTCACGTTCGTCTGGGCGCCGCAAATCCGCCTGAACCTTGATGCGATAAGTCTCAAGCGCCGCCATATCAGCATCGCTGGCCCCGCCAAACTGGGCAGAGCGAAACAGAACACCGGTTCGAATCGTTCGACCGCCGGCGCCGACATAGCCTCCAAAGTCACGAAAGTTCCGCACATTTTCAAACGATTTCACGCGGTTTTGCATTGTTATTTCCCACAAGCTGCTCCTTGCGACTTAGAGCGCGACAACGCGTGGGTCCAGCTGTGCCGCCGCGCAACGCGCGGCGGTTGAATGGCATTATCGGAAAGGTGGTTCGTCGAATGCGCGAAGTTTCCGGCTGTGCAGGGCCGCACCCTCGCTTGCCAGCTTCTCCAGCGTTGCCACCCCAATCTGCAAGTGCTGGCCAATCGATTTCTCATAGAACTTATTGGCCGCACCAGGCAGTTTGATCTCACCATGCAGCGGTTTGTCAGAAACACAGAGCAACACGCCATAAGGCACGCGCAACCGGAACCCGTTCGCCGCGATCGTGGCGCTTTCCATATCGATTGCGATCGCTCGCGACTGGTTGAAGCGGCGCGCACTATCGGTGAAACGAAGCTCCCAATTTCGATCGTCCGTGGTGACCACGGTTCCTGTTCGCAAGCGTTTCTTCAACGCATCTCCGCTTTCGCCGGTGACATCTGCCGCAGCTTCCTGAAGCGCCACCTGAACCTCGGCGATCGGCGGGATCGGGATGTCTGGCGACAGCACATCATCGAGCACATGGTCATCGCGCAGATACGCGTGAGCAAGGACATAGTCACCTATCGTCTGGCTGTGACGAAGACCGCCGCAATGCCCGACCATGATCCAGCATTCTGGCCGCAATACGGCCAGATGGTCAGTGATCGTCTTGGCGTTGGAAGGCCCGACACCAATGTTGACCAGCGTAATGCCTGAGCCGTCCGGCGCCGTCAGGTGATAGGCTGGCATCTGAAACCGGCGCCACGGAGCGTTGTTGATTTGTTCACGTGCATTTTCGGTCTTGCCGTCAACCACCAGCCCGCCAGCGACGGACAGTTCCTGATAGCGACTGCCATTGCCGAGTTGCTCGAGCCCCCAATCGACAAAGGCATCGACGTAGCGGTGATAGTTGGTGAACAACAAATAGCGCTGGAAATGCTGAACCGGCGTTCCGGTATAATGCTGCAAACGCTTCAGAGAAAAATCGGTGCGAGGCGCGTCGAACAGGGCCAAAGGACGGTGATCATAGGGTTCGAACAATTCGCCATCGGCGATTTCATCGCCAATGTCCGAAAGCTGCGGAGACGGGAACCATTTGGCCAGTTCCGCGGGATTGATCTCATCCAGGCCGCTGGCCTGTCCCTGTTCCCAGACATAAGCGTAGGGAATTTCGGTCGTCGACCGCCCGACATGGATCTGGACCTCATAGTCGCGCAGCAACAATTCCAATTGCTCGCTGAGATAGCGGCTGAAAAACTCAGGCTGTGCGACAGTCGTGGAATAGGTGCCGGCTTCCGACATTTTGCCGAACGCCCGTGAGATCGGCGGCGGCGGGCCATCCGGATTATACTCGATGATCAGTTCAGGATAGCAGAACGCACCATTGGCGCGGGCCTCAGGATCCGGCGTCTTGCCTTCATGGAGGAAATCTTGAAGCGCCGAGCACAAAGCTTCGACCGCTTCGGAATAGAGCTTTTCCAGCTCACTTATTATCTTTTTTGGTGTATCTAGTTTTGTCATGGCCTCCTTTGCCGCAAACCCGTTTCGCGGTCAATGTCAGGCCAGTTGCGATCGTGATGCGCTAATTTGAGCGAATGCGATAAAGACGGACCGCACCTTCGGTTTCCGTGTGTCCATCCACCGGCTCAAGCCATGCCGGAACGTCATCGCGATTGAGTAGCGCCGCCAGTCCGTCCGGCCAGGTGTCCGCATAGCGATTGGTTTCACGAAGGCCTTTGCAATACAGCAAGTGGGTCGCCCCCATCTCCAGCAGGCGTGAATGCGCCAACTCGGGAGGATCGATGAAGACCTCTATCGAGCGCTCGATGCCTCTAATGTTGCGATGATACGGGCCTGCAAACACCTCATGCGGCGTGCGGGCAAGAACGGACACGCTGAGGATGATCGGCGTGTGAATGCGAAGTGTATCGTCAGCGACCATGCCCTCATAGGCCTGTGGTTTGACGCAGCTGAGATTTTGCGACACCGGAGCGTTGTCATCGACCGGAAGTGCAAACGACGCAGACAAGCGCTCCCAGAAAACCGGGGACGCGACAACTGCCGCCAGCGCGAATAGCAGCAACGGTTTGGCCCCGCCTTGCGTGCGCCAATTGGCAAACAGAACACCCGCCAACCAACCCGCCCCAATCGCTGCAAACACGTGCGAGAAGGATTGTCCACGAATTTGCCAGACAGTGGTGAAGATGGAGAGGACGAGCAACAGCGCGAATCCGATGCGCGCCGTGCGCTGTTCCTTGTCGGCCGTCCGGAGCATGGCGCCGACACTGACGCTACCGACGAGCAAAAACCCGAACACCCAGACGATCCGATCAGGCTCTTCCGTCCACAAGGTCGAAAACGTTTTGGCTTCTCCGACCGTGTTGAGCCATGACAGACGCACGGCGTCCGAGACAGCGGCATAAGGATCTCCGAGACAGGCCGGGTTTACCGCGACAATTGCGGTGAGCGTCAGCGCACCTGCGAGGCCTCCAGCAATCAGGCGCTTGAGCCAGGTGTCCAGCGCGCCGCCAAATACACCCAGCAGCACCAGTAGGCCGCCCCCCAGAACCAATCCAAACCAGTGCGACGTCCCGTAAGCATCGCACACCATTCGCTGTGACCCGAACCCGGGCGCGTCCAGAACATAAAAGCCGGTCGCGAATGCTATGAGCGATACGCCAAAGCTCGCCAGGCGAACCCCTTCACGGTGCCCACGGACAATCCAGAACAGACCGAGGATCGCGATCAGCCCGGCAATGTATGGTAGCCCTTCAAGCGCGATGGACAGGATCGCAGTCACACAGAGCGCGAGCAAAACCGCGGAACGCGCCGACAGACCTGGCGACAAGACGGCAGCGAAGCCAGCGAGCGTGAGGACCACCACCAGGCCGTGATGATCGATCCGCCCCGGCCAGAAATTGAACACAGCCGCAGAGGTCGCAAAGCAAATAAATCCGAAAACCTGCCCAGCGCGGTTAACCTGCAGGCGCTCCATGACCACGTGCAAAAAGGTAAACGCACAGGTTAGAAGAATCAGGGGCCAGATCCCGATTGCGAGCTGCTCAGCGGTTTCGCGTCCCAGCACCGGTTCGGTGAGCAAAATGACGCCTGCGACGAACAAATCCGGCAGGCGTGACCAGTGCATGTCACCGCCTTCCGGTGTCAGCATGCGTGACTGCGCAACGTCGAACCAACCTTGCCCGCCGAGCAGATCGCGGATCTGTTGCAGGCGCATCATGTCGTCGGCGCCCGGAATAACGCCAGCAAAGACATCTGTGACTCGCAGGCCGATCAGGATGATGAACGCAGTCGCCACCAGCCATAACGGCCATTTACCATCAGCAAGCCCGTGATCAGGGCGAATGTATGAAGATGCCATTAGTAATTTGCGCCTCGAACCTTACCCGTCCTTAAGTATAGTCGGGCTATCGCACAGTGAGGTTACTGAAAGGCTTCATCGATGCGCGCCGCCTTTGAAGGGTCCCATCCAAAGCCAGAGAGCGAGACCGCTGAACCGCGCGTCGCGATCACGATTCCGTGCTACAATGAAGCGATCACAATCGCCAAAGTGATTGAGGATTTCCGTCGCGCGCTACCAGATGCCGCCATTTATGTTTTCGACAACAATTCAACAGATGCCACAGCGCAAGTTGCGCGCGACGCTGGCGCAATTGTCCGGACCGAGCGCCGCCAGGGCAAGGGACACGTTGTTCGACGCATTTTCGCTGATGTCGAGGCTGATATCTATCTGATGGTGGATGGTGACGACACCTATGATGCCTCGGTTGCTGCGACCCTGATCGAACTGCTCAAGCGGAATCACGTCGATATGGTCGTCGGCACCCGCGCCAATGTTACCAAGGATGCAGGCCGCGAAGGTCATGCCTTTGGCAACAAGCTGTTCAACCAGATCTACGGCCGCCTGTTCGGCAATCAGTTTTCCGACATATTCTCAGGCTATCGCGTCTTCACGCGCCGATTTGCAAAGTCCTTCCCGGCCATTTCAAGCGGCTTCGAGATCGAGACCGAGATGTCGGTACATTGCAGCCAACTTGGAATTCCGACTCTGGAACGGCCGACGCATTATGGAGAGCGGCCGGAAGACAGCCACTCAAAATTGCGCACGTTCAGGGATGGATTTCGCATCCTAGGTATGTTCGCGACACTGGCCAAGGAAACGCGCCCCGCCGCTTTCTTCGGTGCGATCGGGATGGCCTTCCTGGCGCTGGCTGGAATCTTGGCTGCACCCTTGCTGGTCACTTATCTCGAAACCGGACTCGTACCTCGCTTTCCAACCGCGCTCCTGTCTACGGGCCTGGTCATCATGGCTTCTATTTCCGCTGTGTGCGGTCTGATCCTGGATAGCCTTGCGCGCGCGCGCACCGAAGCCAAGCGCGCCGTATTCCTGAGTTATCCCGCGCAGGACTGGACGTCATGACAGTCACAGTGATGCAACGTCTTGCACGTTTCGCCTGTGTCGGCGGCCTTGGATTCGTAGTCGATACCGGGCTGACCTTGACCCTGATTGACAAGGGCATCGATCCATACACTTCGCGCGTGTTTGCCATCGCGTTCGCGATGATCACGACTTGGCGATTGAACCGGGCGTTGACGTTCGCCGCCAGCCGTTCCAGCCAGACAAGCGAAGGCGCGCGCTATTTCGTCGTGGCAACACTCGCGGCAATTCTCAGTTACGCGATCTATGCGACCCTGTTGATGGCTATCTCCGGATTTCCGCCAGCTCTGGCCATCGTAATCGCCGTTGGAGTGACGACCATGGTATCCTATTTTGGATACAGTCGGTTCGCGTTCAGGTCCGCCATCTGACCAGATGGCCCATTTTGCGACCGGGTTTTGCGTCCCGCTTTCCATAAAGAGTCAGCACACCGTCAGCTGCCAACACTTCGGGCGGCACCAGGGCCTCATCGCCAAGCAAGTTCAGCATCTCGACATCGTGGTGGCGCGTAACAGGCCCTAGCGGCCAACCGGCGACGGCCCGGATATGTTGTTCAAATTGTCCAGTCGCGCAGGCTTCTGGCGTCCAGTGTCCCGAATTATGTACCCGCGGCGCAAACTCATTGGCCAAGAGCGTACTGTCTTCGAGGACGAAGAACTCGAGCGCGAGCACGCCAATATAGTCCAGGGCCGCCGCCAGGATTTCAGCGGCCTCACAGGCGCGCTTTGCAACATTTTCGTCCAACCCGCACGGAACAACGGAGCGTTTTAGAATGCCATTGACGTGCTCGTTGCGCGGGAGATCGAAACACATCGTGTCGCCGACCGCATCGCGCGCCACGATGACGGATACTTCGCGTTCGAACGGAACCATTGCTTCGAGAATACAAGGCGCGTTCGCCAGCGCTTTGTGGGCGGCCTCGAAGTCATCACCGGCGGCCAATCGTACCTGGCCTTTGCCGTCATACCCATCGCGGCGAGTCTTGAGAATGCCGCTGCCGCCAAACCGTACCAACGGTTCCGCGATTTCTGCGGCAGTGTTCACTTCGGCAAAATCCGCCGTTTCGATGCCACAGTCGCGCAAAAACGATTTTTCAACCAGCCGATCCTGGGACACTTGCAACGGCCGAGCGCCAGGGCGCACCAAGACCCCGGCATCGATCAATGCCGCAGCAGCTTCGACCGGAACGTTTTCAAACTCATAAGTGACGACATCGCAGCCCCTCGCCCATTCCAGGAGCTTCGGCGAATCCGAATACTCACCGAGACAATGATCAGCAGCGACGCGCGCCGCCGGGCAATCTGCTTCAGGACAATAGATTGAGACGTCGAATCCGAGTTGCGCGGCAGCGCTGGCCATCATGCGCCCGAGCTGACCGCCGCCCAGCATTCCGATCCTGGCACCGGCGACAAGCGCGCTCATGTCTGCGGCGTCTCGCTGACGGCTGACGTTTGTTGGGCGCGGAATGCATCGAGCTTGGCCGCCACGTCTGCGTTTTCTAGGGCGATGATCGATGCTGCGAGCAGCCCCGCATTGGCCGCGCCCGCATCGCCGATGGCCAGTGTTCCGACTGGGATGCCTTTCGGCATCTGAGCGATCGAGAGCAGGCTGTCCATGCCGCTCAGAGCGCGGGACTGGACTGGGACGCCGAGGACCGGGAGCGGTGTCATCGAGGCCGTCATGCCGGGCAGATGCGCCGCACCGCCTGCGCCAGCAATGATGACTTTCAGTCCATTGGCTTTGGCATGGGTGGCATACTCGTATAGCCGTTCTGGGGTACGATGCGCGGAAACAACCTTGGCGGCATAGGCGACGCCGAGTTCATCCAGAATAGCACAGGCTTTTTCCATGACGGGCCAATCCGACTGGCTGCCCATGATGACACCCACAACCGGTGCGTCGCTGTTCGAGGTCTGGGCCATCAGGTCCCCCCGTTCAAAGCGCGCAACATAGAAATGTTGCCTGCCGCGTCAACCGTCGAAACACTGGGCTTCCCGCGCAAGTTCCATTACGATCACATCATGTCCGAGTCGGCCGACAAAACAGAATTGGATCGCGCCTTCCGGGCGCGCAGCCGCGCACGACAGGATTTGCTTTCCGCCATCGGGGTCGACACGCATGATTTGCCTTTGCGCGCGCGGGCAGCAATCGAGGCGCTGGCCGGGGAAGTCCTGAACCTGCGAGAGGATCGGGCGCGCCTGAAACAGGAATTGGAAAGCGCAGCCCATCTGGCCGACCGCGATACGCTTTGCCCGATCTTCAATCGCCGCGCGTTCGAACGCGAACTGACCCGCGAAATCTCTTTGGCTGAACGTTATGGGACCCCGCTCAGCTTGATCTTCATTGACCTCGATCGCTTCAAGCTGATCAATGATCGCTTCGGTCACGCGACCGGCGACACCGTGATCCAGCACGTCGCGCAGACCCTGCTCGACAATCTTCGCCAGAGTGACATTGTCGGTCGATTGGGCGGCGACGAATTCGGCATTGCACTCACACATGCCGACGTTTCGGTTGCGCAAGTCAAAGCGAGAAGGCTGGAATCTCTGATCGGTAACCTGGTCGTTCGCGATGCCGAAAACGACGCGCTCGAATCGGTCAATCTGGGCGCGTCCTGCGGGGCCGTGGAGTGGCGTAGGGGGCGTGACGCGGCCAGCCTGATCGCCGAGGCAGATGAAACTATGTTTCGCCGCAAAAATGAAAAAAAGCGGGCGCGCTAACCAGCCCGCGCGCAAGAATTTTGCTAATTTGAATTTCCACGCGCCGCTCCCGTGACTCTGACTGCAACCTGTGATTATCTGTTGCTAATAAGTCACAGATGTCATTTCGGAGAGAGAGAAGGAGTAAGCCTATGTCACTGCAAGGTCGAATCGAAGAGCTCAAAAAGCGCCATGAGCAACTCGACGAGAAGATCAGCGAAGAACAGAAGCGACCGGCGGGCGATGACATCATTCTGAAAGATTTAAAGCGACAGAAACTTCGACTTAAAGAAGAGATCGGTATGCTAAGGGCCAGTTAGGCTCTGACATAACGCGCATGCGACCGGTCAGCGCGTAAGAATCGCTGGCGGGAGCGCGCATATGGATAAACCAGTTACCCTGATTATCGGGCTTGGGAAAACGGTGGGCGAATCGGTCGCGCGCCGTTTTCTTGATGAAGGCCACGCTGTTCTGGCCGTCGACCCGGATACCAGCGCGCTTGAGGAATTGCGCAAGACCGCCGGTGACAAGATTGCCTACCACCACGGCGCCACACACACCAAACTCGGGTTACGCAATGCCATGGCGGCAGCGCTTGAGACCTACCATTTTGTCGATAATGTCGTCTGCATCCCGCATCTGCCTGAACCGGACCGTTTGCTCGACCTCGATATGGAAGATTTCGAGGGCGTATTGATGAAGACCGTGCGCGGCGCCGTCCAGACCTTGCGCGTGTTCACCCCGGAACTGATCGCCGAACGCCCGGAAACGGAAAACGCAGCGGATCGCTCGCGCCAAACCGGAACCTTCACCTTCGTCTTGTCGCTCGGCGCCAGCATGGCGCAACCGGGCTGGTTCAGCGAAAGCGTATCGCAGCACGCCATTCTCGGCATTGTCAAAGCCGCTGCGATCGAGCTCGCCGACGAAGCCGTCCGCGTCAACGCCATCATCGCTTTGCGCCCGCGCGCCGAAGGTCGAGAAGCCTGGTTACGCGAGCGCACCCCGATGGGACGTCCGTCCATGGCTGAAGAAATCGCTGAAACCGCAGCCTTCCTGGCCAGTCCCAACAGCGCCATCATCACTGGCGAAGCCATCACTCTGGATGGCGGTCGACGATTGCTGTCAGGATTGATCGAACGCGATGACGATTAGCGGGACGCCGCTGGCGTAATATGCCGCGCCGTTTTTTTTGAATCTGGTCTCGGTCTGAAGCGAACGTCAGTCCAGAAGCAAACACTACTCCGACTCACCACCGAAAACAAAAACCCCTCGACCAGTCGCTGGCCGAGGGGTGTCAATTTCAGTCCTTCTCGCGACCCTTATTTCGGGTGGCAGATGACCGGCATCCAGGTGTAGCCCTTCACGAACGCGCCTGAGGTCAGGCTTGGCTCATCCAGCACTTCAACATGGCTGAAGCGCTCAAGGATTTCTTCCCACAGGATACGCAGCTGCAGCTCGCCGAGGCGGTTCCCGACGCAGCGGTGGATACCAAAACCGAAAGACAGGTGATTGCGCGCCTGTTTGCGGTCAATGATCAGTTTGTTCGGATCTTCTTCCCAGAACCGCTCGTCGCGGTTTCCGGAGACATACCACATGGCGATCTGGTCGCCTTTCTTGATCGTCTTGCCATGCATTTCGACATCTTCCAGCGCGGTGCGGCGCATGAAAGCGAGCGGGGTTTGCCAGCGGATCACTTCCGATACCATGTTCGGGATCAGGGACGGATCGGCTTTCAACTTGGCATATTCTTCCGGAAACTTGTTGAGGCCGTAGACGGACGCGCTCATCGAGTTCCGAGTCGTGTCATTGCCACCAACGATCAACAGAATGACGTTGCCGAGCAACTCCATTGGCGTCATGTCCTTGGTCTTCTCACCGTGGGCGAGCAGGCTCATCAGGTCATTGCGCAGCGGCTCCTGCTGCTTCTTCTGGAACAGTTCCATGAAGGTTGCGAGGCATTCCATCAGCTCCGCGCGCCATTGTTCTTCGCCGCCCGGGCAAATATCCGGGTTCTCGCGGTTGGTGGTCACGTCGGACCAACGCGTAAGTTTGCGGCGATCTTCAAACGGGAAGTCAAACAGCGTCGCAAGCATCATCGTCGTCAGCTCGATCGAGACCGTATCGACCCAGTCGAAGGGCTCGCCAACAGGCACAGCGTCGAGAATCTCCTTGGTCCGCGCACGGATCAGCGGTTCGAACTCTTTCAGCATGTTTGG
The DNA here is from genome assembly GCA_965228095.1 of Henriciella sp. Lineage (GTDB taxonomy): Bacteria > Pseudomonadota > Alphaproteobacteria > Caulobacterales > Hyphomonadaceae > Henriciella. Next base: position 1,027,912 of record OZ245793.1, read on the forward strand.
AGCCACGGCAGGTTGAACCGTCTTGCGCTGCTCAGAGTGCTTAGGTTCGTCCATGGCGATAAACATCGGCAGCTCGAAGTCTTCGATCGGCTCACCCAGAACGATTCCGCCATGCTCCCAGCTGGACGAGAATCGCTTGTGATCGATATCGATCTTCATCACGTCCTCGTAGCGCGTGACGGACCAGTATCCGCCCGCAAAGCTGTCTTCCGTCCAGTGCAGTGGATCTTCGTCACGCATGCGACGGAACAATTCCCAATACGCGCCTTTGCGCCAGATTTCCGGATCAATCAGGTGCATCTTGTCGAGCGGAATGCTCGACACGTCCGGCAGCGGCGCATCCATTTCAAGATAGCCTTCGAACAGAGGTGCTCTTTTGGTGATCTTTGGGCGCTCGAGATTATGTGGGATTTTGGTCAGCGTGTCTGCCATCTGTGCCTCCGGATACGCGGTCTGGGGTGCCGCAATTATGACGTCGGCGTCACCGTAACACAGGTAAAATGAAAAAACCATGACGCATGCGTCACTTTTTTCATAAAGTTAGGTCGGATATCGCTCCTCGCGGGCGGTGTGGATCGCTGTCTCCAACGCTGATTTCAGCGACTTGCGCTCATCTGGTGTCAGGAAACGACCGATGATCCACGTGCTGGTTCCATGTGACAATTTCAACTCGCTGGGCCGGCGCTCGGGGAAGTCGAGTGCAACCCGGGTGAAGGCGGTTGGGAGACTTGCCTCACGGGTCGCGTGTCCCGGCTGTTCATGCCGCAAGTCAATCTGTTCCGCCGTAACCCGTACGCGCGTTTCCTGTCGCAGAGACCGGAAGCTCCACCGAAACGCGAACCAGATCGCCAGCGCATCGAGGCCAAAAAAGCCGATCACGGGAAACGCACCCATGGACACGAAAGACAATCCGGCCAGGAAACTCATCGCAACGACGATGCTCATCACGACAACGAATGCGCGCGGGCTGAGTGACCGGTTTGGGGTCAGAGTCGCGTCGAAATAGATGGTGTGCTCGGTGGGCTGCATGACAGAGAGTATAGCGCAAAACTGGCGGTGGACGACAAGCGCGGCGGGTGGTCGCAAGAATCGGATTTTCACGCCGCGGGAACTGCACTAGATGTCACCGAATGACCGCAACCAAAACCAAATCCAGTTCGAGGCGCAAACGGGCGCCACGGACGTTCGGCAAGGAAAAAGCGGCTGAGCTGTATGCCGAGCTCGCCAAAGTGCGTCCAGACCCGAAAACCGAGCTAGATTACGTCAATCCTTTCACGCTGGTGGTCGCCGTGGCCTTGTCCGCTCAAGCCACTGATGTTGGAGTCAACAAAGCAACCAAGAACCTGTTCAAGATCGCCGACACGCCGGAGAAGATGCTGGCGCTAGGGCTCGCCGGGGTCGAAGCGCACATCAAGACCATTGGCCTGTGGCGCAACAAGGCCAAGAACGTCATCGCGCTCAGTCAGATGATCATGGACGATTTTGGCGGCGACGTTCCGCAAACAAGAGACGAATTGGTGCGCCTGCCAGGCGTTGGTCGCAAGACCGCTAATGTTGTTTTGAATGAAGCCTTCGGGCAGCCGACGATTGCTGTCGACACACACATTTTCCGGGTCTCCAATCGCACTGGCCTGGCGCCCGGAAAAGACCCGGACCAGGTCGAAGCCAGCCTCGAACGCACCACACCCGACAAATACAAGCTTGGCGCACATCACTGGTTGATCCTGCATGGACGCTACACCTGCGTGGCGCGCAAGCCGAAATGCTGGGATTGCGCAATCCGGCATTTGTGCAAATTCAAGGACAAGACGCCGGATCCGGCGACCGTGTCGTCACTTGGGCCGAAGGCCCCGAGACGCAAGCCGAAAGCGAGAAAAGCCTGAGGAAGCGCTTGCACGCCCGACCATTTCTCCGTTAAACGCCGCGCATGCTCAAGACCCGCATCATTCCTTGCCTAGATGTCAAAGATGGCCGCACCGTCAAAGGCGTGAACTTTGTCGATCTGCGGGATGCAGGCGACCCAGTGGCACTCGCTAAGGCCTATGATGCGCAAGGTGCCGACGAACTGTGCTTTCTCGACATCACGGCCAGCCATGAAGGCCGCGGCACGCTGCTCGATGTGGTCAGCGCCACGGCCGAGCAGTGTTTCATGCCGCTGACGGTTGGCGGCGGGGTGCGCAGCGCCGACAATATGGTGCAACTGTTGCGCGCCGGGGCCGACAAGGTGGCGATCAATTCCGCCGCCGTTGCCGATCCGGACGTGATTTCCAGCTGCGCCGCCAAGGCTGGCAGCCAGTGTGTCGTCGTCGCGATTGATGCGCGCAAGGCGGGCGACCATTGGGAAATCTTCACCCATGGCGGGCGCAAACCAACCGGCATCGACGCGGTCGATTTTGCCAAACTGGCGCAATCCAAAGGGGCAGGCGAAATCCTGCTGACCAGCATGGACAAGGATGGCACAAAGTCCGGCTTTGACTTGCCGCTGACCAAGGCTGTAACCGAAGCCGTGAACATTCCCGTGATTGCCAGTGGCGGCGCTGGCAGCGCTGAAGACCTCGCCCCGGCGGTGCTCGAGGCGGGCGCCAACGCCGTCCTCGCCGCTTCGATCTTCCATTTTGGCGAAGTCACATTAGAAGAGGCGCGCGCTGCACTGACCCAGGCAGGCGCTCCGGTTCGTCCGCTTTAGGAACCTTGAGGAGATTGGCATGTCAGAAAAACCGCTGGGCGATGCCACCGCGCTTGCCAGCCTGATCGGGTATCTCGCCGAAACCGTGGACAGCCGCGTTGGTGGAGATCCAAAGGACTCCTACACCGCAAAACTGCTGTCCAAAGGACCATTGCATTGCGGCAAGAAAATCGCCGAAGAAGGCGCTGAGCTTGCCCTCGCACTGGCAGCCGAAGGCAGAAGTGAAAGCGCCGCAGAGGCCGCTGACTTGATCTATCACATGCTGGTCGGCCTGCGCGCTAAGGGTGTGAGCCTGGACCAGGTCGCGGCCGCTCTGCGCAAGCGCCAGGGCATATCCGGGCTGGACGAAAAAGCAGCGCGGGAAAGCTGAGCAAACTTCCCTAGGCTCTCATCCTGAGCAACGACGAAGGATCAAGAGCCGGGCTTCGGAGAGCCCGCCTCGTGCTTCGACCTCGCTCAGGAGGAGGCTTGGCAGCAGGTTTCGAGATTGTGAAACCGTGAACTCTACCCTATATCTCGCTTCATGCTTCGCGCGTTGACGTCCGCACTCTGGCTCATCGCCGCCCTCGCCCTCGGGTTTGAGGCGGTGGCGCAGCCATGCGATTTGCGGGCTGAAATGACCGCTGCACCGACGCACGAAATGATGGCCGAAATGCCGTGCCATGATGGTATGAAGATGCCCGAGATGGCAACGCAAGACGCACCCGATCACAATCGGCCGAGCCATGACAATCCGGCCTGTTGCTGCGCCGCTTTGCTCGGCAATGGCGTCACTGCAGAGGCCCCGCACCTCAGCCAGCCGGTACCGGGCCTGACGCTGTGGGCGATGCCGCTGCCGGACAGTGCCAATTCGATTCTGCTTGAGTATGAACCGCCGCCGCCGCGGGCCTGATCCTAAATTTATAGGATCAACTCAAACAGGAAATCATCATGAAATGCATCCAATATGCAGGCGTCACGCTTGCAATTGGCCTGGCCACAGCCGCCCCTTCGGCGGAGGCGCGACCAGTGTCTTATCCCGGCGGCGTGACGGCGATGCAGATGAACAATGGCGATATGTCATCCGTTCATTTGCATTACTCGCCGACCTTCAGCGACTCCATCGGGCTCTATACAGAGCGCAATTGGGGCGAGGACTGGCACTTTACCGGCGTGCAATACAATCGCCTGGTCAAGCGCTGGAACACGCCCGACTCGCAGGCCAATCTCTATTTCAAGGCCGCCGCCGGTCAGGCCGATCCCTTCGGGGATGGCGCCGATGTTGAAGCTGCCGGCTTCGTTGGCGTTGCCGCTGACTGGGAAACCCGGCGTTGGTTCGTCTCTTACGAGGGCCGAGCCTATGATCTCGGCTTCGATCAGGACGCCCGTCAATCCGCCCGGATTGGCGTCGCTCCATACATTGGCGACTATGGCGACTTGCACACTTGGCTAATGCTTCAGGTCGAAAACCAGCCGGAAGCCGAAACCCCAACCACGCTCACCCCTCTGGTGCGCTTTTTCTATGACGTTCAGCTGCTCGAAATCGGTTACACTCCTGAAACCGAAGAGCTGATGCTGAACTGGATCGTCCGCTTTTAGAAAGGATCAGGACAGATGAAATTGATTACACTCGCCCTCGCGGCCGCTTCGTTCGCCCTTGCAACCCCCATTGCCACGGCTCAGGACGCGCCAACAGAAACCGCCATCAGCGCGCAGACCCTGGTCACTGCCAAGGTGAATGGCATGGTCTGTGACTTCTGCGCCCGTGCCGTCACCAAAGTGTTCGGGAAACAGGACGCAGTCGAGAACGTGCATGTCGATCTCGATAATGGCGAAATTCATGTGACGCTGAAGCCCGGTGCTGATCTCAGCGACGAGAAAGTCGCCGATCTGGTCAAGAAATCAGGCTATGATCTTGTTTCGATCGAGAGAGAGACCGCATGACTGCCGTACAGGATGAGGTGAAAAGCCCAAGCGTCCTCCCCGCGACGCTGGCTTTGTTCACCTCGGCGACCACGCTGATCTGTTGTGCCCTGCCCGCTATGCTGGTCATGGTGGGCATGGGCGCGGTTTGGTCTGGAGTGATCGGGACCGTGCCGGGGATTACGTGGTTCGGCGCCAACAAGACCCTGGTCTTCAGCATGACCGGACTTGTGCTGGCCGCTTCCGGGGTGTGGCAATGGCATGCCCGCACACTTCCATGTCCCGTTGATCCGGTGAAGGCACGCGCCTGCACGCGACTCCGGCGTATCAGCTGGACCCTGTGGGGCATCAGCGTCGCGGCTTTCTGTATTGGCGGCTTCTTCGCCTTTTTCCCGGGACTCGCAGAAGCGCTGTTCCTCTAGGGCAGCGCTAGACAAAACGCTGCCGGGCGTTCACCGTTGATGCATCACAAGCGGAGGACGCCCGATGGCAAACCAGCATGATGTGCCGATCAAAGGTTATCAGCCAAACCTGCAATCCTGGTTCGACTACATGATGGAAGGGCATGACCGCGCCCTACTTTGGGACATGCTGCATCCGGATGTCGTCTTCCGAAGCCCGGTCGTGCACACGCCGCAAGAAGGCCGCGAGATCACGTTTGCTTATCTCTCTGCAGCGGGGAATACGCTTGGCAATGGCACATTCAAGTATTCCCGCGTGTTCGATTGCGGCGACAAGGCGGTGCTTGAGTTCCAGACCGAAATGGACGGCATTCAGGTCAATGGTGTCGACATGATCGAATGGGATGCCGATGGCAAGATCACTGATTTCAAGGTCATGGTCCGGCCCTTGAAAGCGATCCAGACGGTGCATGCGGCGATGGGCAAGATGTTGGCCCAGATGAAGGAAAACGCTTGAGCCCGCCGACTTTGCTGACGGCTCGCCTCAGCCTCAAACCCTGCGAAAAAAACGACTATCCCGACATGGCCGCAATGTGGGCGGATGAAGCTGTGGTCGCGCATATCAGCGGCCAGACACGGGATGCACAGGATGCCTGGTTCGCGCACCTGCGCAATCGCGGCTTGTGGGACATACTCGGTTACGGCTACTGGATTGTCCGCGAACGCAAGACCGAGAATTTTGTCGGTGAAGTTGGGTTCGCCGACTTCATGCGCGGCATGACGCCTGACCTGTCAGGCCGCCCCGAGGCAGGCTGGGTTCTGGCCCGCTCGGCCTGGGGCAAAGGCTATGCGACGGAAGCGGTCAAAGCCGCTCATGACTGGCTGGATGAAGTCATTCCGGGCCGATCAACTTGCATCATCGATCTCGATAATGACGGCTCTATGCGCGTGGCGGCCAAGGTTGGATACGCAGAAATCGGGCCATCTGACTATCGCGGCGCGCCGGTCATGGTGTTTGAACGCTACAGTCCTGGCACACGAAAAGGCTAGCGAATTAGTCAAACCAACGCTATTCAGGCTAAATGGTTACGACATATCTCGACTTCGAAAAGCCGCTCGCCGAGCTTGAAACCAAGATCGCCGAGCTGGAAGCCGTTGCCGCCCAGGAAGGCGGCCCTCAGATTAATGACGAGCTGAAAAAGCTGAAAGAAAAAGCGGCCAAGCAGCTCAAGGACACCTATTCGTCGCTCAATCCATGGCGCAAAACGCAGGTGGCGCGGCATCCGGAGCGTCCGCATTTCTCGGATTATATCGACCATCTGTTCGATGATTTCCAGGAGCTCGCAGGCGATCGCGTGTTTGGCAATGATGAAGCCGTGATTGGCGGTCTCGCCAGCTTTAATGGGCAATCCGTAGTCATCATCGGACACGAAAAGGGCCGGACGACAGAAAGCCGCCTGAAGCACAATTTCGGCATGGCGCACCCGGAAGGGTACCGTAAAGCCGTGCGCCTGATGGATCTCGCAGACCGGTTCAACCTGCCAGTGATTTCATTTGTCGACACCTCCGGTGCCTTCCCTGGCAAGGCTGGTGAGGAGCGTGGACAGGCCGAGGCGATTGCGCGCTCGACCGAGCGTTGCCTGACGCTGAAAGTGCCAATGATTTCACTGATCATCGGCGAAGGCGGTTCTGGTGGCGCGATCGCGATTGCGGCCGCCAATCACGTGCTGATGATGGAACATTCGATCTATTCGGTGATCTCGCCGGAAGGCTGCGCGTCGATCCTTTACCGCGATGCGGCAAAAGCGAAAGAAGCCGCTGAGGCGATGAAGATCACGGCGGGCGATTTGAAGAAACTGAAAGTCGTGGACGGCGTCGTCAAAGAGCCTGTTGGCGGCGCGCACCGTGCCCCAGAAAAAGCGATTCGCGCGGCCGGAAAGGCCATCGACAAGGCGCTTCAGGAGCTGTTGAAGCTCAGCGAGAAGGACTTGATCGCACAGCGCCGCGAGCGCTTCTACGCCATTGGTCGCGAAGGCCTGAACTAGACCACAGAGCGGACAGGATCGGCACCACACGGACGGACTGTCTGAATCGTATCCACAAAAAAGGGCGACCCGCAGGTCGCCCTTTCCAATTTGTCGTGACGTTCGGCTTAGTTGCCAGGACCGCCGAATCGCTTGGTCACGCTGATCTTCCACGTCCGACCGAATGGGTTGTGCGTGTATGGATCATAGTTCAGGTCGAAGGCCGCGAATGGCGGATCTTCGTCTGTGATGTTGACCACAGACAGACCTAGATCAAGATCCCAGTCAGACTGCCAAGTGTAGAACGCATCGAACGTTGTCTGGCTGTCGATCTCTGCACCAACCCCGCCACGCGCAGAGGCCGGGCGTTCGTCGTCATAAGAGTCGATATGGCGCATCACACCGCGCAGGTTGTGATTACCGAAGCCATAGTTCGCCGACACATTGGCCTTCCACTGTGGCAATGAGCGCGAGAAGTTTGAGCGGTTGAACTGCCCGACCCGGTCGCCGCCGGCAATGGTAACGCCTTCAATGTCGAAATCGCCAACGTCATACTCGATGATGTAGGTCGTATCGAGCGCAAGCTCGAGTTCACCAGGTCCGAGATCCCAGAGGTTCGAGACGCGCAGGTCGACGCCTGAGGTCTGAATATCTGGGCCATTGACGATGTTTGCACGGATCCGCTCAATGCCAGAGGCCGCTGGGGCCGCCGGATTGGCGAAAGTGATCCGGTCAAGAACACCGCCGCTGGTCTGGCCAGCTCCGAGCGCCGCGATCGCCGCGTTCACAATGGCGTTCTGATCTTCAACAATGATCGGGTCAGTGAAGTCGAAATTATAGTAATCGACAGACGCCGAGAACCCGCCATTCTGGAACAGAGCACCAAGGTTGAAGCTGAAGGCGCTTTCTGGATTGAGGTTCGGGTTACCGAACTGATCAACCGCCTTGAAGGCGCCGGTTGGAGCGATGAACTGGAGCGTAGTGCCCACTCCACCCAACTGGTTCAGCGTCGGCCCGCGGAACGAGGTTTGCGCTGAGCCACGCAGAGCGAGGCTGTCATTCACCTGCCACTTGGCTGCAACCTTCGGGTCGAAGGTCGAACCGACTTCGCCGCCATAATCCTCGTAACGGGTTGCGACCTGCACATCGACATTGTCGAAGAGCGGGATTTGCAATTCGCCGAAGACAGCATAGATCGTCTGAGATTCATCGCGCGCGCTGCCGCCCGCGAGGAAGCTGAACGGTCCTGTGCCGGTTGGTCCAGGCGTGATGGCCAGGTCGCTGACTGCGTTTGGCGTCACCTCGAACGTCTCCTGACGCACCTGGAAGCCAACCGCGTAGCCAACAGACCCGCCGCCCGCTTCAACACTGCTCTGGCCAGACACGACACCGTCAAAGACCAGCAAGCTGGTTTTGCGATCGTCGCCGACTTCGTCGGTCAGCCAGTCGGCAAGCGTTTCAGAGTTTGCAAGCGATGCATCGTATTGCGGGTTGGTGGTGCCATCGATCGCGTTCGCGGCAATCGCATTGGAGAATGGGTTATAGTATTCACACCCACCCTGCCCGGCGACAGCGCCGGTTGGGATCGCACCCGTGATCGGATCGGAACAGACACCGAAACCAGCCAGCGCGTTGATGAAACCAAGCGTGTAGCTGTCATTGGTGTAACGTGAACCTTCGGTCGTCGAATAGGTCAGACCAAGTTCCCAGTTCGCACCGCTTTGGAATTCACCCGCAAGGTCACCCGAGAAGCGATAGTGGTCGTAAGACCGCGTGCCTTCTTGTGCGCCGCCTGTGCCCGGGAAACCACCCCAACCGAACGACCGGCCAAAGAAAACCAGAGGCGTAATGCCAAGGCCGCCTGTATTGGTAACCGGGTCATACGGATTTGGTGCACCGCCGGAGAGCAACGGAGAGAAGTCCGTAAACGTGGCGGCAGCCCAGGCTGGGTTATCTGCGATATATTGCAGGAGACCCGGGTGGTTGGGCAGCACGACGTTGCCGAACAATGCCTGAGGCGGATAAGACGGAGAGGTCTTCCACTCCGGCACATCTGTGTAGCCATACAGGGCTTCGAGGTGCAGTTCGACGCCGTTCGAGAGGGTGCGGTTGTATTCAGAGAAGATCTGGTACCGCTCTTCTTCTTCCGTCAGATTGTCGAACTGAGTGAACTGGAAGCGACACACCTGCGTGCCATCAATACCGCCAAGCGCGGTACACTGATCATCCGAGTTCGCGAATGCGAGCGGCGTCCCCGCGGCGGCAACGCCTGGTCCAATGTTCGGTGTCGCCACAAATGAGCCAGGGTTACCGATCGAAGACCAACCACCAACTGGGTTGTCAGCGAATGGCAGGATCGCCCAGTCTCTCTCCAGCAGCGGCGTCTCGTTGCGGAACTGATATCCGGCGGAGGTTACCCAGCTCCAATTGTCACCCTGCACGCCAAAGGCCGCAGAGAGATCGTATTCGCCGTCCGAGCCGTCATATTGCTGGAAGCTTCCAGACAGCTCAAAGCCTTCGAGATCGTCGCGGGTGATAAAGTTCACAACACCCGCGATGGCATCAGAACCGTACAGCGCTGCGGCGCCGTCTTTCAGCACCTCAACCCGGCCGATTGCGGCCGATGGGATCATATTGGTGTCCACAAACAGCTGTGCCTGCTCGCCAATCGCATACGGAGCTGGCGCTTCACGGCGTCCGTTCAGAAGGACCAGGGTCCGTGCTGGTCCGAGACCACGCAGGTTGACGTTAGACGTACCTTCCAGTCCGTTCGAGGCAAACTGGTTGGTTTGGCCATCAACACCAGAAGAAACGCCCAAATTACGGATCAGCTCGGTGATCTTCGGGCTTCCCTCGAGCTTCAGATCTTGCGCTGTGAGAACATCCACTGGCAGCGCCGCATCTTCCGGCGTACCGGCGATGAACGAGCCGGTGACTGTCACCGTTTGTTGACGCAGCTCTTCGCCACCCTGATCCTGGTCTTGAGCGTAAGCCGCCCCACCAGTCATGAGCGCAGCGAGCGATGCTCCGCAGATGAGTTTTCTACTTAGCCTCATATATTCCTCCGTGATTATTCTATTCGACCGCCTTTGTCCGACGTCCCGCGGTACGGTCGCATCTTCGAGCTTAGGTGAGTAAAGTTTACGTGAAAGAGGGTACTTATGCTGCGCCGCACAATAGATTGGAGAAAAGTAAAACCCGGTTCGGTACGTCTCAGCAAAAAATGAAGACCAAATGCCGAAGGCATCTGTCAAAACAGGCCATTTTACGGTTAGATCACGCCATGACCCCGCCTATTTTGGAAATTTCTCCCTTCTTCGCAGATGCAGCAATTCCGGCCTCGTTTCCGCGCACTGTGTTGCGCTACAGCAACACGCGTTGGGCGAAAAAAATTGACGTTCAACTGGGTGACGCGACGGCATGGATTCGACACTTCGCGACCTTCGAACCCTTGCCTGGAAATCTCAACGAGCCTCTGGCTCTGAGATATCACGGCCACCAGTTTCATGTTTACAATCCGGACCTCGGAGATGGTCGCGGATTCCTGTTTGCACAGCTACGGGATGATCGCGGACGCTGGCTGGATCTTGGCACCAAAGGCTCTGGTCAGACGCGCTGGTCGCGGCAGGGCGATGGCCGGCTGACGCTGAAAGGCGGAGTGCGCGAAGTTCTGGCCGCGACCTATCTCGAGGCGCTCGGCGTCAATACGTCTAAGATCTTTTCGCTGATCGAAACCGGCGAAGACCTGCATCGCAATGATGAGCCGTCGCCAACCCGTTCGGCCGTCATGGTCCGTCTCAATCACAGCCATTTGCGCTTCGGGACATTCCAGCGCGCCGCCTATCATGACGACAAGGAAGCCATGGCAGCGCTCATCCGCCACGTCATCAAGTACTATTATCCGGAATGCGATGACGAAGAGATCGGCAAGGCGGCCCCCGCCCTGTTCGAACGCATGTCGGACGCGACCGCCCGGATGATCGGTCAGTGGATGGCGGTTGGATTCGTGCACGGCGTCATGAACACGGACAATTTCAATATCACAGGCGAGACGTTCGATTTCGGCCCTTGGCGGTTCCTGGAGAAGAGTGACCCGAACTTTGTCGCCGCCTATTTCGACCAGCAAGGTCTGTATCGATTCGGACGCCAGCCGACGCAGGGGCTCTGGGCCTTGCAACAGCTCGGTGGCGCGCTGACGTTGGTCGCAGACGATCAAGATCTGTCGGCAGCGATGAAGGTCTATGAGCCAGCCTATCAAGAGAGTTTCGCGGCGCACACATCGGCCCTGCTCGGCTTGCAACGGTCACCCACATTGCGCGATGACCTGCTCTTCATGCAGGACTTCTACGCCTGGATGACCGAAAGCGGGGCCGTGTGGCCGCAGCTCTTTTTCGATTGGTTTGGCGGCGAGGCGAGCGCAGATCGCGCCGCGCAGAGCCCGCAATCTGCGCTGTACGAGTCCGACGCCTTCGCGCCAGTGCGAGACGGGCTGTTAGCGCGCACGCCCGATCGCCCCGATCGACTGGAGCACGCCTATTTCCAGGCGGCGCGCCCCGTCGATCTGGTCATTGAAACCGTCGAACAGCTGTGGTCTTCAATCGCCGACACGGATGATTGGGGCCCATTCCAGGCGCATCTGGACCACATGGAACAGGCCCGACAGGCTCACGCCTGGAACGACAATAAATCCTGATCCTAGTGGCTGTGCGCCCGGCGCCAGCCGAGCACATGTCCTGCCGCCAGCAACATCCCGCCCAACACCGTTAGCGGCGTCTCCAGCTCGTGCAACTGTTCGACAAAGGCTCCGCCCGCCAGCAGCCAGAGTCCGCTAACAATCAGCGCCGTCATTGATGCGTTCGCGACCGGTGAGGTCAACCGGATCAGAGAAAATGGAAATGCAGCGACGACAAACGCCTTGTGTAGCCATTCAATGTCCGCCCACACGCCGGCTATTGGGAGAGAGACCGACAGGATAGGAAGGACTAGGCAATGAATCAGGCACAGGCCCGAGAGTGAGATTGCCAAACCGTCTACCGTCGCTGCAGGAAGGGTCCGAGCGATCATCAGAACGCAACCCGGACGCCGAACCGAACATTCTTTCCAGGAGCTGGCGCAACGTCTTTCAGAACCGATGTTGCGTAACGCACCTCTTCATCCGTCACGTTACGCGCTTCGACAAAAGCTTCTGTGCCATCTGCGCCGATCCCGAATTCGGTCAGATCGAATGCACCGCGCAGATCAAGCGTGGTGTACCCGTCGGTCACGAGTTGCCCCGCACCCGCATCAACCTGGTCCTCCGCGCGCGTCACGTCCGCTCCAAGTTGTAGCGGTCCCCATGCTGCTGTTGCACCGGCGTTCAATGTGACCGGCGGAATGAACGGAACGTTGCCGCCACTATCAAGGTCTCCCTCGACGAAATCCAGGCTGGCGTTCAACGTCCAGTCAGCTTGCAGCGGTCCGTTCTCGATTGTGTAATCGGCATAGATCTCGCCGCCCATGAAGCTTGCGCCTTCCTGCACGAAAAGGAAGACGGGAAGTTCATCTTCCTCGTCGACAAGGGCACCATCGATCAGCACCTCGCCTGGGGTGAGGTAGATGAAATCGCTGAATTCAGTGATGAACAGATTGACGCCAATGCCGCCATTGTCGCCGCGCCAGCGAGCCGTGCCTTCCAGGTTCCAACCACTTTCCTTGCCGAGGCTGGCATCGCCGACCTCGAACTGCTCGGTCGCCAAGTGTGGCCCAAACGCGAACAACTCGCTCTCTGTCGGCGCCCGCTCGGTATAGGACACTTGTCCGCCAAAGAACCAGCCGCTTGTCGTGTGCTGGTGAATCCCGAACGATCCGCTGATCAGATCAAAGTCACGGCTGCCCGCCGTGATATTATCGAGCTCGACATTGCCCAAGCGCAATCCGCCTTCGACGCCGAAACCGCTATCCCATTCCTGCGTCTCGTACAGGAAAGCAGCGAAAGAGCGGGTATCGGTCTCTGATATGAAGGCTTCTTCGCCCGTTGCATCCAGCGTCTTGTCTATGAATTGTACGCCGAACGCGCCAGCGAACCCGCCAATTTCGTGACCAAACTCGACGCGCCCTTCAACGCCGTCGGACTCGTACACGGTTCCCGCTTCGCCGGGGGCTTCAAACTCTGTGTGCTCATAATCAACAATCGCGAGCGTGCCGGTCACGTCCGTGAGGAAGCCATTGTTCAGCGTTACGCCGCCGCGAATATCGACGCGGGTTTGCTCAAGGTCGATGAACGGGTTTTCTTCTTCCTCTTCCTCGTGCTCTTCGCCTTCTTCCTCACCTTCTTCGTCGTGGTGACCATGTTCGCCATGTCCGGGCAAACCATATTCGGACGTCTGCTGGCGCAACGCAACGCCAAGGAAGGCATTATCGCCAACCCAGCTGAGGCCCGCGCTCAGGGTTTCGGTTTCCACGAACGAGTTTTCGAGCGTGCCGCGCGTTTCAGCTTCTTCTTCGTGCTCTTCCTCTTCGCCTTCATGTTCTTCTTCGGCTTCTTCGAGAGCGCGAAACAGGGAGGATTCTGCAAAGTCGGGAATATCGTAATTGTCAAAGTCACGCTGCGAGGCTGACAGGGTCAACACGAAGGGGCCGGTTACGAATTGTCCGCGCGCGGCAAGCTCGCTGCCTTCATTGACGTCATTATAGGCGGCGAACAGGTCACCTGAAATCGGATCCTCTGGCAGATCTTCAACGATCAGCCCGTCAATCACATTGACGACTCCGCCAATCGCTTGGCCGCCATAGGCCAGTGCTGCTGGACCGCGAAGAATCTCGATCTTCTCCGCGTCGATGCCGTCTGCCGCAACCTGATGGTCAGGCGAGGCGGCCGAGGCGTCAATCACGCCAATCCCGTTGGTCAGAACCTGTACGCGCTCGGCACCTAGTCCGCGAAGGACCGGCCGACTGGCGCCCTGGCCGAAGAACGTGGTTGACACCCCAGGCTGCCGATCCAGCGTATCACCGAGGGTGCTTGAAAGCCCTTGCAGCAGTTCTTCGCGATCGATCAGGGAGGCATTGCCAACCAACTCATCTGCAGACCGGTCAGGGCCCGGCGCGGTGACAATTACGGTCTCTTCGCGACGTTCATCGGCGTCTTGAGCCAGAGCCGGAGCCAGGATGAGCGGCGACACGGTCGCCAGAAGAAGAAGACGGGACATGGAATTACTCGTGTTATGTTATCACTTTGCGTGCTTAATTAAGCATCTGCCGACGTCTGGCAAGTGAAAAGTGCGGGCCGTGCCCACGATCCAGCACCCAGCGTTGTTCAAACAACACGCGAGGCGACACGCGGCCGTCGCGTCATGCTTCGCTGCGCCGCAGCAAATCTCCGTGACTTCCGCGGGGGCGGGACATAGATAAGCTCAGGAGATCTTGTGGAGGAGTTGACCATGGACGGAGCTGCTGCAGCGCAATCCCAAACCGTGATTGCCGGACTGACCGACCTGATGCAGGACGCGGTGTCCGCGATTGATGCCTTCAAGTCCGCCTTGCATAAGAAGGTTGGCGCCGTTCTCGCGCCGGATGGCAAGATCAACCGCTCTGCCTTCTCGGCCAATCAGCACCTCGCCCACGGCTATGGCTGGATCGTCACATATGTCGAGACGCTGCGCGAGACCGCCAATTGGGCGACCCGATTGGAAAATGACGGCAAGTTTGGCGAGATCGACGCCCTCCTCGCACAGATCCTGTTCAGCCGCTATCTCGCGGACCTGGTTGGCGGCGTGCCGATGAATCAGGGCGAAGTTATCCGCCCACACGAGCTGGATGCCTTGGACGAGGTTGAGACCTTGTTCCGCACACCGGCGGTTCAGACACTGATCACCGACGGCCTGACGCCGGCCAGCATGGCGGCAGCAGCAGCGCTACTGCCGGACAGCCTTGGCCGCGCCACGGTCGAGAATACGGGCGAAGACGAAACCATGTCGATGATCCGCGACCAGTTCCGTCGCTATGCCGAAGACAAGATCGTCCCGCACGCGCACGAATGGCACCTGAACAATGATTACATCCCGATGGGCGTGGTCAATGAGATGGCCGAGCTCGGCGTGTTCGGCCTGACCATTCCGGAGGCGTTTGGCGGCCTTGGCATGGGTAAGACAGCGATGTGCGTGGTCTCCGAAGAGCTCTCGCGCGGTTATATCGGCACCGGCTCGCTCGGCACCCGCTCCGAGATTGCCGCCGAACTCATCCTGATTGGCGGTACCGACGCCCAGAAGGATAAATACTTGCCCGCCATTGCCAGCGGCGAAATCCTGCCGACGGCGGTGTTTACCGAACCGAATACCGGGTCCGACCTCGGTTCATTGCGCACCCGCGCGGTCAAGCAAGGCGACACTTACAAGATCACCGGCAACAAGACCTGGATCACTCATCCGGTCCGCGCTGATCTGATGACCTTGCTGGCCCGGACCGACCCGGCAACGGACAATTTTTCGGGCCTGTCTATGTTCCTGGCCGAAAAGCCCCGCGGCAGTGATGCAGAGCCTTTCCCGGCCGATGGCATGACTGGCGGCGAGATCGAAGTGCTCGGCTATCGCGGCATGAAAGAATACGAGATTGGCTTTGACGGGTTTGACGTGCCCGCCGCCAACCTGCTCGGTGAGACTGAAGGCATGGGCTTCAAACACTTGATGGCAACCTTTGAGAGCGCCCGGATTCAGACCTCGGCCCGCGCCGTCGGCGTGGCCCAATGCGCTTATGAGCTGGGCCTGCGCTATGCGCTGGATCGCCAGCAATTCGGCCAGGCGATCTATCACTTCCCGCGCGTCGCCAACAAGCTGGTCATGATGGCGGCCGAACTGGTCGGCATTCGCCAGCTGACCTATTTCTCGGCGCGCCAGAAGGATTCCGGCAAGCGCTGTGACCTCGAAGCCGGCATGGCCAAGATGCTCGCCGCCCGCGCCGCCTGGGCCGCGGCGGACAATGCGCTGCAAATCCATGGCGGCAATGGCTTTGCCCTGGAATACCCGATCAGCCGGGTGCTGCAGGATGCGCGGATCCTCAACATCTTTGAAGGCGCTGGTGAGGTCCAGGCCATGGTCATCGCCCGCCGGGTGGTGTCAGAGAGCAATTAGCTGCGCGGCGAATTGAACGGCGCTTCGGCGCGGCGTCGCAGCAATGGGAATTGCAGGCCCTTGTCGGGGTCGGACTTGCCGCTTTCATAGCGCCCGACCAGGCGATAGGCGAGCCAGAAGCCGAGAACTCCGAACAGGACACCGCCAACCGCTTGTCCGATCAGTACGCCCGACGCGCCGCCCATCTCCGCGCCGACATAGATGAATGGCACCACGCCAATCGTGTTCTTTCCCCAGTTGAGGAAGGTCGAGAACAAAGGCCGGCGCAGATTGTTGAACGCCGCGTTTGAGACAAACAATGTGCCATTGAAAATGAACAGTGGTGCCACCGCCAGCGCGAACCAGAAGATGATCCGAGCACCGTCCTCACTCAGATTGAAGCTCGCCGAGACGGCGCTGTGACCGAGCAACAGAACGATCCAGATGACGGCGACATAGACGGCGGTGAACTGAACGGCCTTGATCAATGTGCCGCGCACGCGGCCGAATTGCTTGGCCCCGAAATTCTGCCCGATGATCGGCCCAACCGCACCGGAAAGTGCAAAGATCACACAGAAGGCGAGTGGTGTCAGTCGGCCAGCAACCGCCATGGCGGCGACGGCGGAATCGCCAAACTCTGAAATCGCGCGGGTGACAAAGCCGTTCCCGAATGGGGTCGCGATATTGGTCAGCATGGCCGGGGCAGCGATCGCAATTATTGGTTTCAGATCAGCCTTGAACCGCGCAGAGTCAATTTTCGCGAACCCGCCATAATGTTTGAAGATCGGGTACAGCGCCGTGACCATCGTCGCAAACCGAGCAGCAACCGACGCATAGGCCGCACCATCAAGCCCGAGTCCAAAGCCAAAGATCAGGATCGGGTCGAGGATGGCATTCACTGCGCCCGCTGTCAGCGTCACGATCATTGCCCGGCGGGCGTCACCGTGCGCACGCAGGATGCCTGACGCCATCATGCCGATCGCCCCGATTGGCATGACGGTTACGACAATCCTGAAATAACGAACCGCCAGCTCCAGCGTCGTTCCTTTTGCCCCGATCAAGCCAATCAAGACCGGGGCATAGACCCAGCATAACACGGCCAGGATGGACGTGATGACAATGCCGAAGGCGAGCACGCTCGTGGCAATCTTGCGTGCCTCCTCGGCGACGCCCTGACCCAGTCTTTGCGCGACCAGGGCACTGGTCGCGATCGTCATCCCGATAGAGACGGAGAACGTGAAGAACAGAACAGTACCGGCAAACCCAACCGCTGCGGCGAGTTCCTGCTCGCCGAGCATGGAAATAAACAGCAGATCGGCAAAATCGACCAGGAACATCGAGACCAGCCCGATGCTGGCGGAGGCCGACATTATCGCAATATGGCGAAGCAGGTTGCCCTCAAGAAAGATTGCCTGCTTGTTCGCCATGCTTTGTCCCGATCGAGAAACCCTTGTCCCTGCCCATTCAGGGCACAGCGGATGTATATGGAGCCTAAACGCTGAATTGCGACGGGGCGAGCGACTTTTTCTATATGGTGACTGCTGCGTAAATATGCGTCCTGCTCAGACGTTAACGCAGACCGCGAAATCCCACTGCCTGATTTTGCGCGATTTCAATCCAACTCTGCCTAGATGCGCGCGAGTGCCCAAGACCCGCGGAGATGAATATGGCGATGCAGTTCAAAAAGGCGTTTGCAATCCTGGCCCTGCTTGGCCTGACCGCCTGCGCCCCCGGTGACATGTTCACCGGCGAGGGTAGTGGTGAGACGATTGCGCCAGACACAGTTCTGGTCGTTGCCGATGGTCAGAGCGCGGCGACCATGAGCCAGGTATCTGTCGGACAACCCAACCTCGTCTCTGCGCAAGTTCCTGCGGTATTCGAAGCCGTGGACGCAGAGCCCAATTGCCGGATGCCGCGCCCGAGCCGTCACGCCAAAGTCGCCTATGTGTACACCTATGGCGGTGGGGTGAAGACACCACTGCAATATATCGCGGATGGCGAAGATGCGGCCCTCATCGCTGAGCGCATGGCGCTGACCAAGGAAATCGCCAAACAGGTCGCGCGCGAAGGCGGGTTCATTGAAGGCGCTCTGGCGCGCGAGTTTGCCGGTTTCGCGAAAGGCAACTCGGTCGAATGGGCGACGCGCGTCGACGTCCTCGTCACCGAAACGGAGGCGCCGGTTTTCCTTGTCCTGACGTCTTACAATGCGATCATGTGGAACATTCAACTGGCCCCCGGCGCTGAGGTGGATGGCATTGTCGTCAGCGGTTATGAGGGCGGCGCGATCGCCAATGGTGTCAGCCCTCGCCGCACCGGTTTCATGGGCTTCGATGGGTCGCCGAACCGCTCATGCCGCCTGGAAGGTCGCGGTATGCCGGTCCCATCTGAAGTCCGCATCGCCGGTGCCAAGGAACTGAACCCAGACTTTGATCCGCGCGGATACAAAGAGCGCTGGGACGCTGAATATCGCGATGGTCAGAAATTTTTCTCGGTCGACTTGCGCCAGAAGATCGGCAAGGCGCCGACCTGGTTGCTGAACAATGCCCGTGGCGGATCCTTTGAAGCTGTGCTGGTCGGTCCGGTCCCGGCTTTGCCGTTCCAGCAGCAACCCGTGACGCGACTGCAGATCCCGTCCTATGTCGCGCCGTATTGGGGCACACGCAAAGGTGCATTCCAGTATTTCGGACTGGATTGAGGATTGACGCCCGTGCCGTCTCCCGGAACTAATTGTTGCGGGAGGCGCCAGCATGATATCTCGTCACACATTCGGGTCAGCCGCCATGATCGCTCTGGTCGCAAGCGCCTGTTCTGCAACCTTCGCAATCGACCAGTCCGGAACAGACGGGCTTTCCGCATGCGCCACAGAAGTGATTGTCCTCGGGGCTGGGCAAGATGCGGGAGCGCCGCAAATCGGCAACCCCGATGACCCTGCCTGGCAAGACCCGTCCTTGCGATTGACCGCCAGTTCGATCGCGCTGGTCAATCATGTGGCTGGTGAGAGATACCTGTTCGACGCGACGCCGCACATCACCGATCAACTGAACCTGCTGGATGCTCTAGCGCCTGTCGACGCGCCCAGTCTGGGTCTGTCCGGCGTGTTCCTGACCCACGCGCATATCGGACATTATGCAGGCCTGATGTTCATCGGTCACGAAGCTGCAGGCGCGTCAGACGTGCCGGTTCATGTGATGCCGCGCATGCACGCCTATCTCGGCGAAAACGGACCGTGGAGCCAATTGGTATCGATGGAGAATATCCAGCGATTTGCGCTGAGGGATCGTGCGCCGGTCTCGCTTCCCGGCGATATCACGGTCACGCCGTATCGCGTGCCACACCGCGACGAGTATTCCGAAACCGTCGGCTTCGTGATCGAAACGATAGGGCAAAGTGTCTTGTATCTGCCGGACATAGACAGCTGGGAGGAATGGGAAACCAGATTCGATGTTCGTCTGGACGACATCATCGGCGAGGTCGATCACGCGTTCATCGACGCCACCTTTTTTGATGATCATGAGCTCCCGGGCCGTGACATGTCACAGATTCCTCACCCGCGGGTCACCGCTACGATGACTCGTCTTAGTGGCCTCGCGGACGAACAGAAAGCTGGCATCCATTTCATTCACTATAATCACACCAATCCCATTCGCTTTCCGGACTCGGCGGAAACTGCAGATGTTCGCGCGCGCGGCTTTGACATTGCGCGCGCCGGAGATCGGCATTGCCTCGTGCCGGAGTGACGCCGCAAACAGGCTAGCCGCGCGGCGGTAAACCGTGGACAAGCGTAAGGAAGTTCAGCTTGGTGCCGGCGCGACGATGTTCTGAGAGCGCCTGATAATCCGGGTCATTGTACCAGCCCCTGGCCGCCGCTTCATTCGGGAAGCGGAAGATGATCATCCGCCCTTCCAGCGCGTTCTCACCTTCAAGCGTTTCGCTGACATCATCAAAGGTGATGAACTCCCCACCGTGCTTTTTTAACAGCGGGAAGAACCCTTTTTCATAGGTCCGGTAGGTCGCTGCGTCGGTGATCTCTGCAAGGTTCACCACCATGTAAACCGGCACGTCTGCCATCGCACTGCTCCTAAAGTGGAATGTTGTCGTGCTTTTTCCACGGATTGGACAGCTCTTTGCCCTTCAACGTTCGCAGGGCCTTTGCCACCCGCCGCCGCGTTGAGTGCGGCATGATGATGTCATCAATATAGCCCTTGCGAGCAGCGACATAGGGATTGGCGAAATTGTCTTCGTAATTCTTGGTGTGCTCGGCGATCTTTTCTTCATCGCCGATGTCCTTGCGGAAGATGATCTCGACCGCGCCTTTGGCACCCATCACCGCAATCTCGGCGGTCGGCCAGGCATAGTTGACATCGCCGCGCAGGTGTTTGGAGCTCATCACGTCATAAGCGCCGCCATAAGCTTTGCGGGTGATCACGGTGACTTTCGGCACCGTCGCTTCAGCATAGGCGAAGAGCAGCTTGGCACCGTGTTTGATCAGGCCGCCATATTCCTGCTTGGTGCCCGGCATGAAGCCCGGCACGTCGACAAAGGTCACAATCGGAATATTGAAACAGTCACAGAAACGCACGAAGCGCGCGCCCTTGCGCGAGGCATCAATGTCGAGCACGCCAGCCAGCGTCATCGGCTGGTTGGCAACGAAGCCGACCGTCGAGCCTTCCATCCGGCCAAAGCCACAAATGATATTGGCGCCAAAGGCTGGGCTGATCTCGAAAAAGTCGCCTTCGTCGACGGTTTTCTCGATCAATTCCTTCATGTCATAGGGATGGTTCGGATTTTCCGGGATCAGAGTGTCGAGGCTGGCATCCTCGCGCTCAATCGTGTCGAAGCTTGGTCGCACTGGCGGTTCTTCGCGGTTGGAACCGGGCAGGAAATCGATCAGGCGGCGCATCTGGGTTAGCGCCTCAATATCATTCTCGAAGGCGCCATCAACAACACCAGACTTCACCGCGTGAACCGACGCCCCACCCAGGGTTTCGTGAGTGACCTCTTCATTGGTCACGGTTTTCACCACATCCGGGCCGGTGACGTACATATAGGAGGTGTCTTTGACCATGAAGATGAAATCGGTCAGGGCAGGAGAATAGACGTCACCACCTGCGCAAGGTCCCATGATGACAGAGATTTGCGGCACGACCCCCGAAGCCAGCACATTTTCCATGAAGATATCGGCGTAACCCGCAAGGCTGTCGACACCTTCCTGAATGCGGGCGCCGCCAGCATCGAAGATGCCGATGATCGGTGCGCCGACTTTCGCTGCCGCCTTCTGGACTTTTACAATCTTCTCCGATTGCGCCAGCGACAACGATCCGCCAAATACGGTAAAATCCTTGGAGAAGACATAAACCAGACGCCCATTCACAGTACCGAGGCCGGTGACCACCCCATCGCCAGGAATGCGCTGCTTTTCCATGTCAAAATCGTGGCTTCGGTGTTCGACGAACATGTCGGTCTCTTCGAAAGAACCATCATCGAGCAACAATTGAACTCTTTCGCGGGCGGTCAGCTTACCCTTCTCGTGCTGGCGTTCGATACGCGCCTTGCCGCCACCCAATCGCGCTTTTTCCCGGCGCGCTTCGAGCGCTTCAATCACGTCCTGCATTTTCGGTTCGCCTCCGGCTGAATATCATCAGAGTCCGGGTTTTAATGCTGCGCGCGCGAAGGGCAAGGTGACAGAAATGTAAAACGGGCCTCCCCTTGGGGAAGCCCGTTTCGCACTTTCATTCTGAAAGTTGGCGAAGCTATTTGTAATAGCCCCGGCGGTCATTGTAGCCGCGACCACGTGGTGACGGCAGGCCTTCAAGCCGTTTGACATGGTCGCCGCGGCGCACCACGCAAGTGACCTGACGATCGATATCCCGGCGACGGCCTTCGAATTCGACCTCGTGGAAGGTCACGCGGAATCCTTTCGGTCCGATCTGACGCGCCCGGCGGCCGTCTTCAAAGTCGACATCGTGGAAGCCGCGATAGTGCGCTTCATCGCGAATGGCCGCGCGACAGGCGCGAATGGCACGACGTTTCAGGCGGCGAACTTCGCGCTTGGTCTGGCCCCAGTCGTTCACGTAGTAACCGTCATGACCATAGCCATACGGGCTGTGGCGGCGGGTATTGTAGCCATATGAGCGGTAACCCTGATCGCCGATATTCAAATACAGGCCGCCATTCTCCGTTTGTACGGAAATTGTGCCGTTCACGCTTTTGCTCGACTTGCCGTGGTCGGCCAATGCCGGAGCGGTGAGGAGCAGTGGCGCCGCAAGGGCAAGCGCGGCTGCTCTGGGTTTCATGATGCGTTTCATCATGGATTCAGGAATGCACAGCGCGTTTCAACCGGGCCTGAGCAACGCATTCGGGTGGCATTCATCTCGATCAGACGCTGCCCTTTCCTTGCCATCTTGTCGTGGAAGTGTGAGTCTGCCCGTGGGAATCGGAACACAGCGTAATACGCACATATACAAGGGGTTTAGAATGAGACTACTTGCATTCAGCTTGGTGAGCCTTGGACTGGCACTCGGCGTTCAGGCGCAAGACAACGATCGAGATTCAGAGCGGATGACGTCCGTGTCCTCCATCGACATGCGCTATATTATCGAATCTGCCGGATACACAGTCACCCAGCCCCTCAGCACGGGAATCGGCCTGATCGGCGAAGACAGCGACGGCCTGATCTTTGCGCTTGAGGGCAAGGCGTGTTCGGATTCGCCGAATTGTCTCGGGCTCGAGATCTTCATGATGCTGGAAGGGCAATATACGCCGAAGGATGCCAACAGCATCAACCAGCGCTGGTCGGCGATCAAGGCAACTGCGCTTGATGATGGGAACATGATGATGTCGCGCTATCTGATCCTCGATCACGGTCAGACCATGGAAAACCTCCGGCTGAACCTGATCACCACGCGCGCCATCGGCAAGCAGTTTCTCGACGAAATCGAAGGCAATGAAAGTGATGATGTCCTGACCGCAGACCAGATCGATTGGGGCGATGATTCAGGTTCATATGCGAATGATGATGCCTGCGATGATGCGCGCTTCCACGAAGATGGCGACGAATGGGGCTATCAACGCAATCATGTCCTGCGCGATGCCAGTGACTGCCGCACAGCGTTCGAGGCGGGCTCGCTGACACTTTATCTCGATTTCGGCGACAATTCCGGCGAATATGCGAATGATGACACCTGCGATGACAATCGCTTCACAGGCGAAGGACGGTCAATCCTGACGACGGACAGCCATGTCAAACGCGATTCCGCCGACTGTATCGCCGCTTACCAGGTTGATCGGCTCAACCGACCTTAAACCTTGAGCAGGCGAGAGACACAGCGATGAGCTGGCTAGTCCTCGCCATTCACTTTGCCGCGTAGTGCCTTGACCGCACCTCTCTGCTTCTTGGCAGCGAGCCGGCGCCGAATCGAGGCTCGCGTCGGCTTCGTTTTGACTCGCTTTCGGGGCGGTTTGGCCACGCTGCGCAACATTTCAGCCAGTCTCGCGCGCGCTGCGGCGCGGTTCAGCGCCTGCGAGCGATGCTCTTTCACTTCCAGGATAAGATCGCCGTCCTGTGTCAGTCGCGACGCGTAGCGGCGTTGAAACCGGGCTTTGACCGGTGCCGCAATCGAGCTGGACGCCGCGTTCCACCGCAATTGCACCGCCGTAGATACCTTATTGACATTCTGGCCGCCTGGACCGGACGCACGAATAAACCGCTCGCTCAGCTCCCATTCCGGGATCTGGATCGATTCCGTCACAAACACGTGATCGCGGTCAGACATGAAAGCTCCGTTCAGGGTCAATTCAGGCTGCCTAACTAGTTTGAGCTGCAAGGCTTGTCACGAGCAGCCGAAATAGTGGGTGCCCAGGGGGCGCCAGATCAGGAAAGGGGGACCTTTATGTCCATCCTGTCAAAACTCACCTCTTCAGTCGCAGCGATTGCGCTTAGCGCGGCAACGCTGACGCCGGCTGCTTTCGCAGATCGTCGAGATCGCGATCGTCGCGCACCACAATCGAACGAGGCGACAAACACCCAGATTCAGCCGCGCGGAGAAGTCCGCAATGCGCAGCCACGCGTTCGCGCAGAACGGCGTGATCGCGGCGAATTGCGCGGCGGCGAACGACGCACAGAGCGGCGGGCTGAACGTCGAAATGAACGGCGCGCTGAGAACCGTCAGGAGCGTCGGACCGAGGCTCGACGACAGGAGCGTCGGACCGAGGCTCGACGACAGGAACGGCGCGCCGACCGGCGCAACGAGCGTCGAATCGAAAACCGCCAGGAACGGCGTGCGGAAAACCGACGAGATCGACGCGCCGAGGTGCGCCAGCAGGAGCGGCGCGCTGACCGGCGCAATGAGCGCCGGATCGAAAATCGCCAGGACCGACGAGCCGAGGCGCGCCGCGATCGCCGTGCTGAGGAACGTCGTGCAGAGCGCCGCGCGGACCGCCGAGATGATCGCCGTTATGAACGTCGTCAGGACCGTCGGGCTGAACGCCGTGCAGAGAACCGTCGTGAAAACCGGCGCATTCGTAACAATTCATACGATCGCGGATACAATCGCGGCTATCGCCACGCGCACAATGACCGCCATTACCGAAATCACCGAAACTTCAATCGGCACTACCGTCGTCACCACAATGGCTATCATTATCGCCGACACCATCGCCGACACAATTTCCGGCACTATTCGCCGCGCGCCTTCTATTACGGCGGACACCGGCCATTCTACTACTATTCGCGGCCAACCTTCCGCTATGTGTATGACCGCTATTATGTGCCGCATTATCGGATCGGTGGATATTATGGCTACCACAATAATACGATCATCATCGGTGATTATGATTATTGGGGCCTCTACGATCCGCCGCATGGCTATCACTGGGTTCACGATTATGACAGCGGCGACGCAATCCTCGCTTCGATCGCAACCGGCGCGATCATCGGGCTCGTCATCGGTGCATTGGCCGACTAGCCCGACACAAATCCCCTCGAGGCGCTCTCCCCGCGCCGCAACGAACACCCGCTGGCGCCGTACCAGCGGGTGTTTTCACATTTCGTTTATTAAATTTGCGCCCGCGCGCGCGGCGTTCACCTTTCATTAGGCACGAGTCATGCTTAATTCTCATTGTCCGGAAAACATTCAGTCCGGGCATAGTCGTTCAACAGCTGAAAGGAGGTGATCCAATGTCGAGTGAGAAACCAGGAACGGTGATTGGATCCGTTTGTGTTAAGGGTTTCATGGAGCAACCTCTGAAAACCCTCTGACACTGTCTTGAGGCTGCCTTTTGTTGAACGCAGCCAAGGATTCAAGAGCCATCCGGCTCACGGACCCCAGGCGAGACCCGCCTGGGGTTTTCCTTTGCCGGAAGACGGTGGTTCGTCGTCAGATTTGGCCGAACAGCCACCCCGCCCCGGAAATGAACGCAAACGTCAGTGCGAACATCGCGAACGCCAAAACCATGGCTGTGAGTTTTGCCGTCTTTTCATCGGATTGGAAGAACCAGAAAAACAGCCACAGAGAGATGCCGAAAATCGGGATCGAGTTGAGATCGTACAAGAGTCGGCCGACCTCGTGATTGTTCGTGGCGACGCGATAGGCATCGATGATCGAACTGGACACGATGATCCAGCACACCGTAACCGCCACCTGGTAAAACGCCGCGCGCAATGCCGTGCGCAGCGTCCACCAAGATCCGATCCAACGCCTCAAAAGTTGCGACAGGACTGCAATCACGATGGCCAAAATGTAAATCGGCGCGATCAGCGATACGGTCCGCCAGAGGTCACCTTCACTGGCGGCCTGGGCGACATCGACGGCAAGACCTGGCCCAATCGCTCCGCCATTACTGGCCACGGTTTCCGAGGTCGACACTGTGGCTGCGAACAACAAGATGACCGTCAGACTCAGTGGCAGAAACGCGCCTGGGCTGAGCAGCATAGATTTGCGTCCATCGGGTTCATCGCTGGACAAGAGCGGCGCCAGCTTCCACGGCATGACGAAGGCTGCGCCAAGCGTCGGAAACACGGCAATCACAGCGAGCGCTACATTTGTGATCAGGCGATCGAGCCCGCCAATCGCGTTCTTGTCTTCAAGGTCCATATCGAATTCAGGCCTTCACGCTATTCTGTCTGCTCGCAGGGTATTCGTGTCGCCCGCAGCTTGTATTGCGGCAGCCACTCGCCAGCGTCGTCTTGGACATAGCTGACCCGGTACCAGTGATCCTCGTCTTCGATCGTGAAGTCTGCGACTGGGTCAATTTCGGTTGGATAAACCTGCCACATGGTCAGCTTGCCATCGCGCATCCCGGCGCGCAGATCCTGGACCTGGGCGCCAGTGGTCGAAACCCACATCATCTTCCACTCTTCCGATGCGGCATCGTACATCCGCACATTCACGCCGCGCGGCGCATCCGGCTGCAGCCCAGGGTCCGGATCAAACCACTCATCCGTGATCATCATCCCGCCCATCGAGTACCACCCATTCCAGCGGGCGTGCGGGCCCGGTCGCGGCGGCGACCAGCCCGTCGGAGTCATGATGTGGCTGGTAATGTCAAAATCGCCGATCAGGAAAGCGAATTGCGCCAATTCCGGCGGGGCATCGGGGTGTGGGCTGCCATAGTCGCACCGCGGCGGCATCGGTTCGGCCGTGGCGACCGAGATCGGGACCACGGACGAGCTGGCACAGATCGCAGCAAACAAGGCTGTCGCCGCCAGTGGAATTGATTGAAGTTTCATCGCCTACTCCCTCCTATCGATGAGCAGACTAGGTCCACACCGCCAGATCGACAAGCACCGCGACAGATGCCGCATATCCACACAAACTATTAAGCACGAGCATGGCATAATCCCGGACCCTTGTATCAACCAGGTGAGGAGAGACAGATGCGGATAGGTTCAATCGCGATCATAGCCATTTTGCTCGCCGCGCCCGCACACGCGACCAAACCAACTCCGGATACGCCGGACGATGGCGCCTTGGCGGGCGGCCCCATCCTGTTCGAGGAAAACACCTATCGCTTCGGGAATACTTTGCGCAGCGAGCCAGGCACGTCCGCCGAAGCCTGCGCACAGCTTTGCAGCGAAGACACACGCTGCGCGGCGTGGTCGCTCACGGCGAAGACCTATACGCGAGAACCGCGCTGCGAGATGAAAACCAATCCCGGGGCCCGGTCATACCGGCCCGGCACGGTTTCAGGCCTGTCCGAACACCTGCAAATGGACGCCGCCCGCGATGCAGAGATGCGCTACCGCGTCAGCGTTCCGGAGAGTCGCCAACCAGCCGCGGTTCCGCTTGACCAGTTGAAGCCATCCCCGGTTCCGCGCATGTTCGGCGATCCGTTGCCAAAGTCCGAGCCTGAACTCCTTGGCGGGTCCGAAACGAAGATTTCAGCAATTGTTGTCCCGGCAGCGCCGCGGTCACCCAGCGCGGGCACGACAGTCAACGGCAAGCCGGTGGCAATCTCGATGACGTTGCGCGCGCCGAAACCGGCAAAGGTCCCGACGGAACGCTAATCTGAGCGTTCGGCCTTGCCTTTCCGGCGCGGTTTCTGCTGGCGAAACCGCTCAATCTCGCGAGACTTGTCACGGTTCGGCTTCGGGCCGCCCCGTCCGACAAAACTGCGCCCCTTTCGCACCGGTTTCCCATCTTCATCGGTGACGCGTTTGGGGCGCGGCGGCAAAGACGCCGAGATCAGCAAGGCACGCTCTCTCGCCTTCAGGGCCCGCCACTTGCCACTCGGCAAATCTCCCAATCGTAACGGTCCAATGCGGATTCGCTGCAAGTCGACGACGCGCAGCCCGACAAGCTCGCACATCCGACGGATCTGACGTTTGCGCCCTTCCTTGAGAATGAAACGCAGCGTTTGGCCTTCTTCGCGCGTCACTTTGGCGGGCTTGAGGCGGCGATTGTCGAGGCTCAGCCCATTGCGCAGAAGCGTCAGGCGCCCCTCCTTCAGCTCGCCCTTGACGGTGACGAGGTATTCCTTCTCGAGGCTGTGCTGCGGTCCGATGATCGCCTTGGCGAGGACTCCGTCTTCGGACAATAACAACAGGCCATGCGAGTCCTGATCGAGGCGACCGAGCGGGGCGAGGCTGGCATTCTTCGCCGGACCCCGGGTGCCATCTATCGCATTTTCAGTCTTCAGCAGCCGCACCGCAGGCACCTGGCCATCTTCCGGTTGGGCAGAGACATAGTCGACAGGTTTGTTGAGCACGGCTGTGAACTTGCCTGCGATCGCGCGCTGGGCGGCATCAGACAGGGTCAGGGTCTGACCGGGTTCAATCTTGTGTCCCGGGCGCTCAATCACTTCGTCATCGATCAATACACCGCCACCCTCGATCAGCGCCTCGGCTTCACGGCGCGAACACAGGCCAAGCTCGGCCATCCACTTGTTGACGCGAACTGGCGCATTGCCGCGATATTGATGCTGATCAGCCATGCTGGGCGGTGTGGCCAAGCGAGCGCCGGTCGTCAATCAAGAAATACCAGCCAACCCGGTTCCCTTTTGACCCGACTCCCTGCTAAAGGCTGCCGCAAGAACAGGAGCGACCATGAAAACCGCTGTGATTGTCTTCCCCGGATCGAATTGTGACCGCGATGCGCAAGTGGCCCTGCGCCGGGCCAGCGGACATGACCCAGCCATGGTCTGGCACAAGGACGGGACAATCCCGGACGGCACCGACTTGGTCATGGTGCCGGGTGGGTTCTCTTATGGCGATTATCTGCGCTGCGGCGCGATGGCTGCGAACAGCCCGGTGATCGCGCAGCTGCACGCCCATGCCGAGCGGGGCGGCTATATTCTCGGCGTTTGCAACGGGTTCCAGATCCTGTGTGAAACCGGCCTTCTGCCTGGCGCCCTGATGCGCAATCAAAGCCTCGATTTTGTCTGCAAGCCGCAAGACCTGAAAATCGAAACGGCGAATAGCGCCTTCACCAGCGCTTATGGCAGCACCGGCCAGATCTCGATCCCGATTGCCCACCATGACGGAAATTATGTCGCTGATGATGCAACGCTGGACCAGCTCGAAGGCGACGGCCGTATTGCGTTTCGCTATGTCGACAACCCGAACGGTTCAGCCCGCGATATTGCTGGCGTTATCAGCGAAAATGGTCGGGTTCTGGGCATGATGCCACATCCGGAACGCGCCATTGGCGGCCATGAAG
Source organism: Henriciella sp. (assembly GCA_965228095.1). GTDB lineage: Bacteria > Pseudomonadota > Alphaproteobacteria > Caulobacterales > Hyphomonadaceae > Henriciella. The sequence continues at coordinate 1,057,159 of OZ245793.1, forward strand.
GCGGGACAGACGGCATTGCCCTGTTCGAAAGCTTGATGGCGGCGGCTTAGGCCACCCCTCTTCCCAATCCGGGGCCGCTCCGGCTATGATGATAAAAATCATAGGGGAGGGTCGCCACGTGAGTTATCTTCAGGAAACCCAGGACGCCGGGCGTGAGATCTTCCCGGATCTTGCCCGTGCCTTCGCTTTGTTCGGGATCTGCGTCGTTAATGTCGGGGTTATGTCTTGGCCAATGATGAGCGGATACGGCGAGGTCGGTCTCGGCACCGACGTTGATCGCGGTGCCTTCTTCGCTGTCAACGCTCTGTTCTTGTCCAAATCCTACACGCTGTTCTCTTTCATGTTCGGCGTCGGCTTTGCCTATCAGATGCAATCCGCCTCGCGCAAAGGCGTCGGCTTTTCAGGCCGTTACTGGCGACGGATCATCGGGTTGCTCGCCTTCGGACTGCTCAATGTCGCGTTCCTGTTTCAGGGCGACATACTCATCATGTACGCCATCCTCGGGTCCATCCTGTTCCTGTTCCGAAACGCCAGCCCGCGACTGCTCTCCGGTTGGGCGATTTCTGTCTATGCCATCCAGGCGATCATAGTGTCACTGATGGCGCTCAGCATGGTGGCGCTCAGCGCGTTTGATCCAGACACGTTTGCTTCGAAGATGGTCCAGATGGCCGAAGACGGCGCCGCCGCGTCCCAGGCATTTCGCGATGGCAGCTTCGTCGATACGATCCAGCAACGCTTCACCGATTGGAGCCAGGTCATCACCTTCGGCATGCTGATGCAGGGGCTTGGCGCCTTTGCCTTCTTCCTGTTTGGATTTTCCGCCGTGAAGCGCGGCACTATTTCCAATCCCAATGCACCTTTCTGGGGCCGCTGCCGGCGTTACTTCCTGCCGATCGGCCTCGTCATCAGTGCGACTGGTGCCTGGTTCACAATCCGTGGCCAGGGCATGATGGATCCGAACATGATGGTCGGCATGGCCCTGATTGCGATTGGCAGCCCCTTCTCGACCGCAGGCTATCTCGGCCTGATCGCAAAATGGGCTGAAACCCCGGGCGGCGCGATCAAGACATTCCTTGCCCGCGGCGGAACGTCTTCACTCACCGCCTACCTGATGCAGGGATTAATCCTGTCGCTGATCTTCAACCCTTACGGGCTCGGATTGTTCGAAAAACTCGGGGCCGCGCAGGCGATTGGCGTGGCCGCGCTTACCGCGCTGTTCACGATAGCCTTTGCCAGCCTCTGGCGGACCATGTTCAAGCGCGGGCCGCTGGAATACCTGTTGCGCGGCTGGACTTATCTGGGATCGCGATAAGCGGTCGCACAAACGCTCTAGCGAATCCCTGCGTCCCACGCTAAAGCGCGCGCATGACTGACACATCCGCGATTACCGCCGCCATGCAGGCAGAGCAGACCGAGGCTGACGCAGCTGGTCACGGGATCAACGCCGAGGAGTGGCAGCGCCTTGTCACCCGGCTCAATCGAAAGCCGAACCTGGTCGAGCTCGGCATATACAGCGTGATGTGGTCGGAGCATTGCTCCTACAAATCCTCGCGTCGGCACCTGTCCAAATTCCCGACCAAGAACAAGCACGTCATCCAGGGCCCGGGCGAGAATGCCGGGGTCATCGATATTGGCGACGGCCAGGCGGCGATCTTCAAGATGGAGAGCCACAACCATCCGTCCTATATCGAGCCTTATCAGGGGGCAGCGACGGGCGTTGGCGGCATCCTGCGCGATGTCTTCACCATGGGCGCCCGCCCGATTGCGCTGGTCAATGCGCTGCGTTTCGGCGATCCGAGCCATCCCAAGACGCGCAGCCTGGTGGCCGGCGTGGTCGCCGGGATTGGCGGCTATGGCAATTGCGTCGGCGTCCCGACCGTGGCGGGAGAGACCGAATTCCATTCCGGCTATAATGGCAACATCCTGGTCAATGCGATGGCTGTGGGTTTGGCGGATCAGGACAAGATTTTCTATGCCCGGGGCGCCACGCCCGGCAATCCGATCTTCTATGTCGGCTCCAAGACCGGACGCGATGGCATTCATGGCGCGACCATGGCTTCGGCCGAATTCTCCGAAGGCGATGAGGACAATCGCCCGACCGTGCAGGTCGGTGATCCGTTCACCGAGAAACTTCTGATCGAAGCCTGTCTTGAGCTGATGGCGACTGACGCGATCCAGGCGATCCAGGATATGGGCGCGGCCGGCCTCACTTCCTCGTCCGTCGAAATGGCGGATAGTGGCGGCGAGAATGGCGAAGGCATCGGCGTCGAGATGGACCTTGATAAGGTCCCGCAGCGCGAGACCGGCATGAGCGCCTATGAAATCATGCTGTCGGAAAGCCAGGAGCGGATGCTCATGGTGCTCTATCCGGACAAGATCGAGCTCGCCAAGAAAGTGTTCGAGAAATACGATCTCGACGCCGAAGTGATCGGCATGACCACGGATACGGGCCGCATGGTGCTGAAACAGTTCGGCGAGACGGTCTGCGACATCCCAGTCGCGCCGCTGGCTGAAGATGCGCCCAATTATGACCGCCCCTGGGTCGCGCCAGAGCCGCGCGCGCCGTTGGACATTTCTAAATATCCCGAGCCAGAGGATTATGGCGAGGCGCTGGTGAAGCTGATGTCCTGCCCGGACATGGCCTCCAAACGCTGGATCTGGGAGCAGTATGATCGCCATGTCATGGGCGATACGGTGGACAGCTCACAAAGCATGGGCAATGCCGCCATTGTCCGGGTTCACGGGACGAACAAAGCGCTGGCCATCACGTCGGATTGCACCCCGCGCTATGTCGCCGCTGACCCGTATGAAGGCGGCAAGCAGGTCGTCGCCGAAGCCTATAGAAATCTCTCCGCGGTGGGCGCAAAGCCGATTGCGATCACTGACAATCTGAATTTCGGCAACCCGGAAAAACCCGAGACCATGGGCTATATCGTCAAGGCGATCGAAGGCATGGCCGAAGCCTGCGGCACCCTCGATTTCCCGGTCGTTTCCGGCAATGTCAGCCTGTACAATGAGACGGACGGCATCGCCATCCCGCCAACGCCGGTGGTTGGCGGGGTCGGCTTGATCGAGGACCTGGGCAAGACCGCGACCTTGACCGGCGCGCAACCAGGCGATGCTTTGTTCATGCTCGCTGCCCGATACCCAGACGCCGAGCGGCACACCTGGCTTGGCGCGTCGCTCTATTGCCGCGAAATCCTCAATGTGGAGGCGGGCATGCCGCCTCGCGTGGTGCTGGCGGATGAAATCCGCAATGCCGACATGGTGCGCCAACTGATATCCGACGGACTGGTCCGGTCCGTGCACGATATCAGTGATGGCGGCCTTGCCGTGGCCGTAACCGAAATGGCGCTCAGCGCCGGGACGGGCGCAAATTTCATGTCTGGCCCACCGGAATTCAGCCACGTTGAATCGCTGTTTGGCGAAGCGCAGGGGCGCTACCTGTTCGCGATCGCACCCGAAAACGTCGATCAGGTGCGCAGCCGCCTCGAAGCGCTGGACGGCGACAAGGCCTCGACCTGGGGACAGCTTGGCACTTTTGAGGGCGACCGGATCGTCTGTTCTGAAGCGGGCATTGATGTTTCTCTCGCCCGCCTTCGCGAGGCGCATGAAGGTTGGTTGCCGCGATACATGAGCAAGGTGGATTAGGGCTTTCGAGCCTCGGAGCAATGCGCGTCCGGGAAAATGAGCAGGAACGCGACTCTTTCCCTGTCATCCCGCCAAGTTTCCCCGCCTCAATCCGACGGACATCTAGATCAGTTCATAATCTTCCAGCTTCACCTCTGCGACTGCGGCGGCATAGTCGCGGGTGTGGGAGGACCAGTTCTGGGTGATCTTGCCATGCTCGTTCTTGTACCAGCTATTGCAGGCCGGATCGGCCCAGACGGTTTTGTCGAGATCGGCCTGCACTTGCGCATTGAAGCGCGTTTGCGCCGCCGCAGTCGGCACCATCGCCGCCTTGCCCGCCGCACCAAGGCCATCTAGCGCTTTCACAGCATACTCGACCTGCCGCTCAAGCATGAAAGTGATCGAGTTGTGTCCGAGATTGGTGTTCGGACCGTAGAGCACGAACAGGTTCGGGAAGTCTGCCACCGTGATGCCGAGATAGGCTTCAGGATAATCTTTCCAAACCTCGTTGAGATGCTTGCCATCGCGGCCTTGCACGTCGACTGACCAGCGCCAGCCTGTCGTCTCGAATCCGGTGGCAAAGGCGATGACATCGAGATCGTGATGCGTGCCTGCCTTGGTCTGGATCCCGGTCGCATCGATGGCCGCGACATGATCGGTTTCAAGCGTGACATTGTCTCGGGTCAAGGCCGGAAAATAATCGTCTGAGATCAGGATACGGCGACAGCCAATTGGATAGTCCGGAGTCAGTCTCGCTCGCAGCTCTGGATCCTCGATCTGTTTCTCGAGCTGGTTCATTGCGATGCGATGATAGGCGGCGCGGCCTTCTGGCGTCCACTTGAAGGCCTGCCAGAAAAACGTATCCGCCTGCTCATAGATGATTTGGCGATTCATCGCGCCGATCTTCATCGCAAGCTCCGGATCTGTCCCAAGAAGCGCGCCCTCTTCCGCGCTCATCGCAATGTCACGGCGCGGGATGACCCAGTTCGGGCTGCGCTGGAACACAGTGAGATGTTCGGCCACTTCCGCGACTTCAGGAATGATCTGCACGGCGCTTGCGGCGCTGCCAATGATCCCGACTTTCTTGCCATCCAGCGCGATCGAATGATCCCAGCCTGCCGAATGCGTCATCGCGCCCTGGAAACTGTCCTTACCGTCAATGGCAGGCCAGTTCGGGCGATTGAGCTGGCCGAGCGCGCCGATCACCGCATCGCCTTTGTACGTGTTGCCGCTTGCTGTTGTCACGATCCAGGATTTCGCTGCTTCGTCCCAGACCGCCTCCGTCGCCTCATCGCCGAGGTGAATGTTCGGTCGCAGCTGGTAGCGGTCGGTAATCTCTTCGGCATAAGCCTGGATCTCGCCGCCTTGCGGATAGGCGCGGCTCCAATTGACGCTCTGCGCGAAGCTGAACTGGTACAGCGCCACAGGCACATCGCAGGCAACACCCGGATAGGTGTTCTGCGCCCAGGTGCCACCCACCCGGTCCAGCTTTTCCAGCAGGGTGAAGCTGTGACCCGCTTCCTGCAGTTTGATCGCCGCGCAGATCCCGCCAAGACCTGCGCCGATGATAACGACATGTTTGCCTGACATGGCGTGTTTCCTCCGGTGTTTTTTTATACCGGACAGGATGGCTTAACCGTGCCGCTTGGCAAGGGTCACGCAGGGAGAATTGCGCGTTGGGCTTAGGCGTTGCGTATGCCTTCCCGCGCTGGATGCGCCGGGTAAATGCCCAGGATCTTCAGCGATGATGAGAAGAAACCAAGCTCTTCGAGCGCCAGTTGCACCGAGCGCTCATCAGGATGGCCTTCAATCTCGGCATAGAATTGCGAGGCATTGAACGAGCCTTCAATCTGATAGCTTTCCAGCTTGGTCATGTTAACGCCATTGGTCGCGAAGCCGCCAAGCGCCTTGTACAGCGCGGATGGAATGTTGCGGACCTGGAATATGAAGGCGGTGACGGCCTTGCCGTCTTCCGGGCTGATGTCCAGCGGTTCCGGTGACATGATGACGAAACGGGTTGTGTTGTGACTCGCATCCTCGATGTCCCAGGCGAGGATTTCGAGGCCATATTCCTGGGCGGCCAATGCGGGGGCAATCGCGGCAATCTTGGCATCCTGCTTCTCGGCGACACGGCGCGCCGCGCCTGCGGTGTCAGCGGCGGTGACCGCGGTGATGCCGTGCGACCGCAGATAGTTCCGGCACTGGCCGAGCGCCATGACATGGCTATAGGCACGCTCGATATCGTCCACTTTCGTGCCTTTCAGGCCCATCAGCTGGAACTTGATCCGCATGAAATGCTCGCCAATCATGTGCAGGCTGGTCGCTGGCAGCAGGTGGTGAATGTCTCCGACCCGACCGGCAATCGTGTTTTCCACGGGAATCATGGCCAGCTGAGCATCGCCGCTTTCGACCGACGCAATCACGTCCTCAAAGGTGCGGCACGCCACTGCGTCAAATTGCGGGTATACTTCTCGACAAGCAATATGCGAATTCGACCCACGTTCACCCTGATATGCGATCTTGCCTTGCGCCATTTCTTTCGCGCCCTTTTTGTTGCGGTTCACGCTGTAGTGACAACCAATTGGAAATGAAAATCCCGTTACGCAGACTGCGCGCTTTCGCCGCTGAAAAACCCGTACGCGCGATCTGCCACATCTGTGTATATTGATTGCAAGGGAATAGCGTGCCAGAAGGCGCGCGCAAGACTTGATATTAGAGGGATCACCTGATGGGCGAGCTCGGACTGAACAAGATTTTTGGAGCACTATTGGCTGTCGGCCTTGTAGTGCTGGGCCTGAAGGAAGTGTCGACCATTGTGTTCGGCGGCGGACATCATGGCCACCATGAATACGAATCACTGAACAAGTGGGCCGAAGAAAACTTCCACGGCTATCGTGTCGACATCGCCGAAACCGGCGGCAGCGGCGAAGTTGTGGAAGAGATTTACGATCTCGGCGCGCTTCTGATCGGCGCAGATCTCGCCCGTGGCGAGCGCAGCTTCAAAGCCAAATGCGCCTCCTGCCATACGGTTGAGCAAGGCGGCAGCGACGGCACTGGTCCGAACCTGTATGCAACTCTCGGCTCCGCCAAGCAGAGCCATGGCAGCTTCAACTATTCCGGCGCCCTGTCGAACACGGAAGGCGATTGGTCCTGGGAAAACATGGATGCCTGGCTGGAAAACCCCGGCGCCTATGCCCGCGGCACCAGCATGGCTTTTGCCGGCCTGAAGCGCGACGACGAACGTGCAAGCGTGCTTGCCTACCTCGCGTCATACAGCCCGGATGCTCCGGCGCAGCCAGAGCCACTGCCGGAAGTTGCCGCAGAAGGTGACGCTGAAGAAGCGGCCGGCGATCTGGCCGAAACGGACGAAACCGTTGTCGACGGTGCTGATGCAACCGCCGCTGAATCCGCAGAGGACGCGGCCATCGAAGCTGAAGCCGCCGCTGATCAGGCCATCGAAGACGCTGCAAGTGATGGTGCTGGCGCAATCGCTGACGCCACGGTCGCAGCTGAAGAAGTTGTTGAAACGGTGGCTGACGCAGCGGACGACGCCGCCGAAACTGCGGAAGAGGTCACCCCTCAGCCGTAAGCCAAGCTGGCACCCGGCCGGCAGCTTTGGAAACATCGATACGGCGGACCTCCAGGGGTTCGCCGTATTCTTTTGCAATCCGCTCAATCGCGGGGGCCAGCGGCTCGCGCAATGTGGTCATAAACGTCCCATTCGCATGCAACAACGTCTCAGCGTCGAGCAGAATGCCGACATGGCCCTTCCAGAAGATCAGATCGCCGCGCCGACGGTTCGCGGGTTTGGTCCAATCAGGCACTTCTTCGCCGAGCCAATGCATTTGCATGTCACTGTCGCGGGGGCAGATTATTCCGCAAGCGCCGAACGCGATTTGGACAAGGCCTGAGCAATCCAGGCCGAACCCATCCCGTCCTCCCCAGAGATAGGGCGTGTGGAGAAACTCCTCAGCGATGGACGCAGGGTCGATATCGCAGGTCGAGATCGGTGCCGCGAGATGTGCAGCGATCCATCCCGCGCGTTCAAACTCGAGATAATCGCCGTCGCGCTCGCCCGTCGCCGTTAACAGGGCACCGCGTCCCAAAACCAATGTTGCGGCAGCAAAGACGCTCGGCTCAGAATAGGCGTGGACGCGTGGTGCGAGGATGCGGTGCGTCGGTGTCAGCACGGGTTCAGCGAAAGTACTGGTCGCAACCCAGCCAACATACCGATCTGTCTGGTTCTGAACCAGCGCGAAGTCGCCTTCACGGTGGTGTACAATGACCGTCTCTCCGAACAGAACCTGACTGATCTGCGTCGCGCCAGGATCGGGCGCCTTGCGCATCGAAATCGTTTCACCAGCCGTCTGGCAACGCGTTCGCTCACCGCCATCAGGCAGCGTCAGTCGGTTGTCATCAAAAGCCAGCATCGCCTGCTCCGGTCACGTCATGACCAGGACTATAGCCTGAAAACCAAGGAAAAGTTTAGGCGACGGCGCGACCGAGCTCGGTAGGCGCTTCGCTGACCATCTCGCCGGCTTCTGCCGCCTGAATCCGTCCGCCAAAGGCACGTAGCCAATTCATGCCCTCTGTGGTGCGCTCAATGTGCACACTGCGCAGGTCATTTTCGTCCGGGATACGGCGAATGAAGTGGTTCTTTTCGAGGACATCGAGTGCGCGTGTCACTGCAGGTTTTGCGATGTTGAGATGTTGAGAGAGGCCGCGCACGGTATGGGGCCCTGGCGCGAGCGCAACGGTCATCAAGACAGCCTGCTGACGTGCCGTCATATCGGACTCATCCGAGCGAACATAAGACGTCAACGCACAGCGCCAGAGATCCAGAGCCTGTCTTTGTGTCATCGCCATTTTCGCTCACCTCGTTTCATTTGGTAAGCGAATCAGAATCCGATTTGCGACTCGCGTAAAGAGTCCAGAAAAAATTTTAGACGCTCGGCGACCGCTTCAAACTGGGCAGCGAAAACATGGCGAGTTTCAGGCTCTCAGCGATGCGCTGGGCCCGCTCCATGAAGTAAGATGTGACGTCTGGTGACGGTGCAAGATCGCTGACCGTATCTTCAAACAAGCCGAGCCAGACGGCAAAGTCAGCTTCTTCCACGCCCGACAGGTTCTGATGCACCGGCACCGGCTTTCCAGAGTATCGACCTGAGTTCAACGCCACAGATGACCAGAACGCCTTCATCTTTGGCAGGTGATCGTCCCAGTCCTCGATCGCGCCGTCAAAAATCGGACCCAATCGCTCATCAGCGCGGACGCGGCCGTAGAAGCGCTCGACCAGAGTCGAGATGAAATCCTCATCGATTCCCATCGCTGCGGCGCGTGCCTGAATTTCGGCCCGCCGGTCTTCTGCACTGCGAACGCGAAACGTCATCGAGCGAAAACTCCTGAAGTCGAAAGGGCATGCGCGATCGCATGCCCTCTCTCAATACGGAAAGGTCCTTAGAAACTGAGGACTTTCGCATAGCGCACATGTGGCAGGGATTTGAGCTGCTTGACAAGATCGGTCGAAGGCTCGCTGTCGATGCCGATCAGGGCGATCGCCTCTCCGCCAGCATCTGTCCGACCGAGATGGAAGGTCGCGATATTGATCTCTTCTTTACCGAGCAACGCCCCCAACGAACCGATGAAGCCGGGCTTGTCGAGATTGTTGACGTACAGCACCGTCGGGCTGAAATCGCCCTCCAGCGCCATGCCCTTGACCTCGACGATGCGCGGCTGGCCAGCAATCAGCGTCCCTGCGAGTGAACGCCAACCAGGCTCAGGATCATTCTCTGTCCGCTTGGTCAGCACCTTGACCCGGATCAAGCTGTCATAGATCGGACTGTCTTCTGTCTTGGTTTCAGCCAGTTTGACACCGCTTTCGTGAAGAATGGCAGGCGCCGATACCATATTCACATCGCCACGTGATGCGCGCATCAGACCGGCGAGCGCCGCCGCTGTCAGCGGCTTACGGTTCAGGTCTGCAACTTCGCCTTCATATTCGATGATGACTTCCTCGAAGCCGTAATCGCTGATCTGGCCTGCAAACAGGCCGAGATTCTCGGCCAGCGCCGCGAACGGCTTGAGGCGTGGCGCCTCATCTGCAGTGATCGACGGCATGTTCAGCGCGTTGGTAACCGCACCGGTCAGCAGATAATCGCTCATTTGCTCGGCCACCTGCAGGGCAACATTTTCCTGTGCCTCGCTGGTTGCTGCGCCAAGATGCGGTGTGGCAATGAAGTTTGGGGCGCCAAACAGGACATTGTCCTTGGCTGGTTCTTCAGCGAACACATCAAAGGCAGCGGCGGCGATGTGACCTGACTTCAGCAACTCCGCAAGAGCCGCCTCATCGACGAGGCCACCGCGCGCACAATTGACCAGAATCAGTCCGGGTTTGGTCTTGGCGAGCGCTGCAGCCGACAGGATGTTGCGCGTTTGATCGGTCAGCGGGGTGTGCAGCGTAATCACATCGGCGCGGCTCAGCATGGCGTCGAGATCCTCAGCTTTTTCCACGCCGAGCTCCATCGCCCGCTCTTCGGTCAGGAACGGATCATAAGCCAGGACTTTCATCTGCAGTCCCTTGGCGCGCTCGGCGACGCGCGCGCCAATATTGCCGCATCCGATCATGCCAAGCGTCTTGTAGGAAAGCTCGGTGCCCATGAAGGCTTTCTTGGGCCAATCGCCAGCCTGGGTGCCGGCATTCGCTGCAGGGATCTGGCGCGCTGCGGCGAACATCATGGCAATCGCGTGCTCGGCAGTGGTCACGGCGTTGCCGAACGGCGTGTTCATGACGACGACGCCTTTGCTCGTCGCGGCCTTGATGTCGATATTGTCGACGCCAATACCCGCGCGACCGATGACTTTCAGATTGTCTGCAGCGGCGATGACGTCCGCATCCGGCTTACACGCGGAACGGACGACGAGGCCGTCAAATTCCGGGATCTTGGCAATCAGCTCATCCTTGCTGAGGCCAACGGCCGTTTCGGTATCCAGGCCGCGATTGTGGAAGATTTCCACTGCCGCCGGGGCGAGTTTATCTGCAATCAGAACTTTAGGCATCTGTTTCTCCAAAGCGCCAATCGGCGCGATCTAATCTGTGAACAAGGCAGTCATCGTCGTCAGCAAACAGACGGCGACCGGTCGGTCGGAAGCCCAGGCGCTGATAGAAGCGGTGGGCGTCCGTGTTGGAATTCAGCGGATCAATTATTACGGCTTCGACGTCCGGGTCCGCGAAGGCGCGATTGACGGCGATCGTCATCATCTCAGTGCCATAACCCTGGCCGAGGCAATCGACCTCACCAATCCAGATGTCCATGGCACGCAAATTGGGCGGGCAATCCTCCCCCCAATAATGCGTTCGCTCCAGGGCTGGATCGATAATTTGCATGGCACCGATGGGGCGACCGTCCAGTTCGGCGATGAAATAGGCGCTGGCCGGATCCGAGCCGTTTATCTCTTCGATCCACACTGCGCCTTCGAACGCGACATCGGCGTCCGGATCATCGCTGGTGGCAGCGATCACATGCGGTTGACGGTCCCATCTTTGCAGATGTGGCACGTCCGCTGTCGTGGCTGGTCGAAGGTTGAGCGTCACGGCCGCAGCCCGCGTCATCTTACAGAGCGGCGAGCTCTTGCGCGAAGGTCCAGTCGAGCCACGGGGTCAGTTTTGCAACATCGTCCGGCTCCACCGTCGCACCGCACCAGATTCGCAATCCGGGAGGCGCCTTGGCGTAGCCATTGGCATCGAAGCAGGCGTCCTCATCCTCGAGGCGCTTCATCATGCGTTTGATGAAATCGCGCTGCGTCGCTTCGTCCATTTTGGCGAAGGTCGGATGCACGATGGAGAAGGTCACGCCAGAATTGGATCGCACGGCTTGATCAGCACAGAGAAACTCGATCCAGTCGGTCTTTTCGACCCAATCAGTGAGAATCTGAAGCGATTGATCCGAGCGCGCTTTCAGGCCTTCATAGCCTCCGCACTCTTCGGCCCAGTCGAGCGCCTGAAGATAGTCTTCAGTACACAGCAGAGACGGTGTATTGATCGTGTTGCCTTCGAACAGTGCTTCGTTGAGCTTGCCGCCTTTGGTCATGCGAAAGATCTTGGGCAGCGCCCGTTCCGGCTTGTAACTCTCGAGGCGTCGCACGGCGTTTGGCGACAGGATCAGCATTCCATGGGCTGCTTCGCCGCCGAGGATTTTCTGCCAGCTATAGGTCACGACATCGAGCTTTTCCCATTCCATGTCCTGCGCGAACACGGCGGACGTCGCATCGCAGATCACGACGCGATCGGGGTTGGGTTTGATCCAATCGGCATTGGGGACGCGAACCCCAGACGTCGTCCCATTCCAGGTGAAGACGATATCAGCATCGTCTCGAGCTTCGTCGAATGGCGGCAACACGCCAAAGTCACCCACGTGGATATTGCAATCATCCAGCTTGAGTTCGTTGACCGCGTCGGTGACCCAGTCCTTGCCAAAGCTTTCCCAGGCGAACACGTCGACGGCGCGCTGCCCGAGCATCGACCACATGCACATCTCAACCGCGCCGGTGTCGGATGCCGGCACAATCGCGACGCGATAATCCTCCGGCAAGTCGAGGATATCCTTCGTGCGTTCGATGGCCTGCTTCAGCTTGGCTTTGGCCGCAGCTGAGCGATGCGAGCGTCCGAGCGCTGCCGTTTGCAATTTTTCGAGCGAGAATCCGGGGCGCTTAGCGGTCGGTCCGGAAGAAAAGTGCGGGCATGCAGGGCGCACGTCCGGCTTGGCGACGTCAGTCATCTGTTTGTACTCCTATCCTTACAGATAGGCTGGCCCTCGTTGGGGAGGGCTGGCCCACGGCGGATATGGCGCACCATAGGCGAGAACGCAAGGGACGTTTTCGTGACAATTGCGCACGCGCCCCGGGTTCTTTTTCGGTGGACCCTCGTCGGTATTCAGTTACATCTACAACCAACCACCATTCTGGTGCGGGGAAATCTTGATAAATGAGGAGTGCAGCGATGTTGCGACTGAAATTGATTGCGGGAGCGAGCTTGTCGCTTGTCTTTGCAGGATGCGCCCAGACCGAGGCGTTGAAAGACGCCCCGCAGCCGGCGGCAGACGTGCCTGCAGCAAACACGGAGAGTGCGCCTGAGGCGGCGGCGGAGTCTGAGCGGATCACCGAAGGCAATCTCGTCATGGAGAGCATTCCCGAAATTCCAGCGTCCGTTCGCGAGCGCTTGCGTCAGTACCAGAACGTTCGCGGTCACGGCTTCTCTGACTGGGCTGGCGACGGCATTCTCGTCTCCACCCGGTTCGGCGAAACCAGTCAGGTTCACCTTGTTGAATCGCCTGGCGGAGCGCGCAAGCAAGTGACGTTTTATGACGAACCGGTCGGTGGCGGTGATGTCAGCCCGGCGGGCGGCAGCTTCGTCTTCGGCAAGGACACCGGCGGCGACGAGTTCTTTCAAGGCTATCTGTTCAACATGGCCGATGGCAAAGTCACCCAATTTACCGAACCGGGCACTCGCAATGGCGGTTTGGCCTGGCGCGATGATGGTGGCCAGGTCGCCTGGTATCGCTCGACTTCGGGCGATCCAAACTGGGACATCATGATCGCAGACCCGAATGATTCGGGTAGTGTCCGGGTCGCGCATGAAGGTGAAGGCGCGCTGTTTCCGGTCGACTGGTCATCAGACGGATCGAAATTGCTGATCCAGCAATACATCTCTGTCACCAAGAGTCGTATCTTCACGCTCGATCTCGCCGATGGCTCATTCATCGAGTTCAACCCTGACGAAGACGTCGCCTATTCAGGGGCCGCGCTGCTCGCCGATGGCGATATTCTGACCGTGACCGACAAGGAGTCTGAATTCGCCAATCTCGTCCGCTTTGATGCAGAGACCGGCGACGTGATCAATTACACTTCGGACATTGAATGGGGCGTATCTGGCTGGGACGTCTCGGCCGATGAAACCACTGTCGTGTTCACATTGAACGAGGGAGGCCTTGGGACGATCAAGATGCTGGATCTCGCGACCGGCACTTTGCGCGATGGTCCTGCTTTGCCTGTCGGTATTGCCAGCGGCACGACCTTCAGCCCGGATGGTCGTCAGGTTGGGTTTACGTTCAATGGCGCCACCAGCCCCGCTGATGCCTGGTCGTTTGATGTCGACAGTCTCGCTCTCACCCGCTGGACGGAAGCGGAAGTCGGCGGCCTCAACGCGGACGGCTTCGTCACGCCGACCCTGTTCACCTATCCGAACGATGCAGGCATGGATATTCCGGCCTTCAAATATGTGCCGGAGGGCGATGGTCCACGTCCGGTGATCATCCAGATCCACGGCGGACCGGAGGGGCAGTCCCGGCCCGGCTTCTCGTCCACTTATCAATACTGGGCATCCGAGCTCGGAGTCGCCGTGCTTGTTCCCAACGTTCGCGGCTCGTCAGGTTACGGCAAATCTTACGTTTCAATGGACAACGGCTTGAATCGCAAACGTTCTGTCGAGGATATAGGTGCGCTGCTCGACTGGATCGAAACCCAACCCGACTTGGATAAGGACCGCGTGCTCGTCTATGGCGGTTCCTATGGTGGCTACATGGTGCTCGCCTCGATGATTGATTATGGCGACCGTCTTGCGGGCGGTGTGAACATAGTCGGGATTTCCGATTTCAAGACATTCCTGTTGAACACCAAAGGCTATCGACGGGACCTGCGCCGAGTCGAGTATGGCGACGAGCGCGATCCTGAAATCGCTGCATTCTTCGAAGAAATCAGCCCGCTCAGAAACGCCGCCAAGATCAACAAACCGATCTTCATCATCCAAGGCTATAATGACCCGCGAGTCCCATATACCGAATCCGAACAGATCCTGACGGCAGTGAAAGAGAATGACGTCGAAGCCTGGTTCCTGATGGCGATGGATGAAGGCCACGGTTTCCGGAAGAAATCCAATCGCGACTTCCAACGCGAAGCCGTGACCGTTTTCCTGACCGACGTCCTCAATCTGGAATAACTGGACCGTTCAGACCCACGAAACTGCGGTCTTCGCTCGGCATGGCGCCTCCGATCTAGCGGGGCACCATGCCGCCTGCGGAAGCCACGTTGAACAAACCCTGCAATCACATAAGAGTGTCGCAGTGAGGTCTCGAGCTGGAGAATGATGTGACCACACCGCAACCCGAAAACGGGACCAGGATAGACCACCTGATTGCCGTGGCCGCCAAGGCGCGATCCGAGGGAAACAGATCAGCTGAGCTTGCGGCACTCGCGCAAATCGAAGAACTGGATCAGAACAACACGCCGAAGCTGATGCTTCGCAGGGGACAGGCATTTATCGTCCATGAATTGTATGACGACGTTGTCGGTGTCCTGGAACAGCTGCACCTCCTCGAGCCCAACGGGTTTTGCTATCGGCAGCTATTGCTCGAGTACCTGGCCTCGCTCGAACGGGCTGATGACCTCTATGCAAATTTGCTGGCATGGAGCGAAAGTTCAGACTCATCAGATGATCTCACATCGATTCTGTTGTCTGCTTGGACGTATACAGGTGATGCGAACATCTTTGCTTTGTTCAAACAGGCATGTCGGTCGGCAGATCGCGGAGTCCTGGCGGCATCGATGAGCGCGACATTCCACATTCAAGATCCGATCGAGTTTTATTCGCAAGGACAAAAACTGGAGTTTCAGCTACGCCAGCTCGGTCGCGCCGTCGATCTCGCAGAAGGCATGATTGATTTCGGGCATATCGAACAGGCGAAGTCATTCACTCACTCCATGATCAATATGATCAGGCAACACGAGACGGGCCCCAACAGACTGCGCCGCGCTTTGGAAGAACTTGGCCGGATCTGTGACTCTTGGGTGCGCGAAAGTGACTTGCCACGTTCGTTGCTCAAGGAAGATTACGCCTCGGACTTCATCTGTTCGCCGGTGGGTGAGCCCGGGAAACTGGCCGTCGTCTTTACAGGCTGGAATGGTCGACCATTGGTCGGCAGTCGAATTCTCGACAATCATCTCGCCCAACTCGGATATCAAACCATCATTGTTCGCGATGCCCACAGCGTTGGTTTCGGACGCGGTATCAAGTCACTTGGCAGTGATCGCCCGACGACACTTAAAGCGCTGGACCGAAAACTGTCAGAGCTGGGGGCATCCGACCCTTTGTTCATCGGAACGTCAATCGGCACCTTCGGCGCGGTCAGTCACGGTCTACCACTAGGCATTCGTCGATTTGCGCTGTTCGGACCTGTGAGCAGCGCGGGAGATCGCGAGTTCCTGCATGGCATCGGAGATTATCGAGGCGGCGTTTTGCTGAACCGAACCAGCCGGAACATCCCGGTCGGCGAGCGATTGATGGCGGATTTTGTGAACCGGGCACACCATTCATTCCGCATGAAACTCATTGTCGGGGCTCAAAACAGTCTCGATGTCCGGTACGCGCAGTCGATCGCTGATTTTGACGGGGTCGAAACGATCCAGATCCCCGACTATGCGGAGCACAACACGGTTCGAGGGGCAATCAGTCGGGGCATCTTCGACGACATAATCGACCAGGCTTGAACGGCCGGCTGGTTCACGAAAAACCCCCGCAAAGATGCGAGGGCTGATCTAAACTGTATTGAGAAACGGGTTTAGGCCGCGACGGCGACTCGGCCTTCCGCGCCAGGCATCTGGTCGAGCAGGAAATCATGGAAGGTCTCGGCCCGCTGAATGAACCGATTGAAGGGCAGCTTGGCCTTGAAGATGGCCTGCGGCGCGACATTGGCGCCGCATTTCAGTGCCGTCTCGACGCATTGGTCACGTTCGGGCTGGGCCGAACAGACCGCAATGCGGTGCTTGCCCATATTGGCGACGCGCGCGATGGTCATGTCGCCATCGAAGCTGTCGGGTAGAGTCAGGTCGAGGACAACCAGATCAAATCGTTCGAGACGCAGGCGATTCTCTGCCTCCATCAGGGTCGTCGCCATGACCAGATCGACCGGTACCCGTGCGCGCGCGGCTTTGTCTGCTGCTACCAGCAATAGGTCCCGCACTGGTTCGTGATCTTCGACCCAAAGAACTTTCATCTAACTACCCTATGTAACTCTACACTGTTTCCCCGGCGCTTCTCGCCTGCCCTCTTCTGATCACACTTTGCCACCTTGGGATTACGGGATGGTAAAGCGAAAGTGACCAAAGTGTTGACAATGTTACAGATTTGACCCGGCTGAGCGGCGTCGTCGCCAACTTGGCACGAACTGTGATAGGACTGTCACGAAGGCTCGAAAAGCCAATGGAGACCGGACTTTATGACCAGCAAAACGCTGCCAGCTGCGAGCACACATGCCGCCTTTCTGGCCGAGCTGGAGGCGAGTGACGATCATATTGTCGATCGGTTGATAAAAGAAAGATGTCCAAGTTTTGTGGATCACTGGAGCTGGCCGGTCGTGCGCCCGCTGCTTTATGGTGTGCTGGGATATGGCAAGGCGTGCCGCACCGCTGACCATTTGCAGACCTTGAGCGGCGGCGACAGCTTTGATCACCTCAGCCAGGAACTGGCGGTCGACCTTACGCTCAACGCGATTGAGAAAATGCCCAAGACAGGCCGCCTGGTGGTGGCAGCGAATCATCCGACCGGCCTGGCCGACGGCGTTGCCGTCTGGGACGCCCTGCGTCGGGTGCGGCGGGATATTGTGTTTTTCGCGAATGCGGATGCGCTGCGGGTGAACCCCGGCTTTTCCGATGTGCTGATTCCGGTTGAATGGGTGATGGACAAACGCTCACCTGCCAAGACGCGCGAGACGTTGCGTCTGGCGAAAGAAGCGTTCGCAGACGAGAAGTGTGTGGTGATCTTTCCTTCTGGAAAGCTCGCCAAGAAAATTGATGGCGTCCTGACCGAGCAGGACTGGATGCCAACCGTGGTCAGCCTTGCCCGAAAGCACAAAGCGCCGGTGCAGCCACTCAATCTGCAAGCGACCAATTCGTGGCTGTATTACGCCTTGTCCAAGATGAATGGCGAATTGCGCGACATCACCCTGTTCCACGAGCTGCTCAACAAGAAAGGCAGTCCATTCGAAATGACGTTCGGGCCGCTGATTGAGCCGGAACGTCTGGAGGGAGACGCCACCGCCCGCACTCTCGCACTACGTGAATATGTCGCGACCCACCTCGCGGCAGGTCCGGACACAGAGTTCGTATCAGATTAGCGACAGCGCCTAGGCCTGCTTGGCGCCTGCGGTCAGCGAACCATGACAATGCTTGTATTTCTTGCCGGAGCCGCACGGGCACGGTGCATTGCGCGGCGTGTTGGCCCAGCTTTCCTCGGCCTGTGCGACCATGGAATGCGGCGCCTGTTCGGCCACACTTTGCGGCGTACTGGCGCGTTCATTCTCGCCTGTGTCCGGATCAAGGTGGGTTTCAAACGTCTGCTGCGGCGGTGCTGGAACCGGACGCGGCTGCGGCGGCTGCACCTGCGCGTTCATCAACCAGCGGGTCACTTCCAGACGCATCTCTGACAGCATATCATAGAACAGCTTGAAGGCTTCTTCCTTGAACTCGTTCAGCGGATCACGCTGACCATAGGAACGCAGGTGGATGACCGAGCGAAGCTGGTCGATCTGTTGCAAATGCTGGCGCCAGCGGCCATCGAGCACTTGCAGCAGGATCTGCTTCTCGATCAGACGGAACTGACCTTCTGCGGCCAGCTGAGTCTTTTCATCATAAGCTGTTTTTGACGCTTCATGAATGCGCTGGGCGATCTCCACATTGGCCACGCCTTCTTCGGCGGCCCAGTCGCCAAGCGGCAGCTCCAGGCCGAGCAATTCCTGACAGCGTTCGCTCAAGCCATCCGTGTCCCACAACTCAGCATGAGCTTTCTCCGGCATGTGATGCGCGACAATGCCGTCAATCACCTGTTCGCGCATGTCCTCGATTTCTTCCAGCACGCTGTCAGCGTGCATGAAGTCGATGCGCTGCTCGAAAATCACCTTGCGCTGGTCATTGATGACATCGTCATATTTCAGGACGTTCTTGCGGATGTCGAAATTGCGCTGCTCGATCTTTTTCTGCGACGTCTCGATGGCCTTGTTCATCCACGGGTGGGTGATGCCTTCGTCTTCCTTGATGCCGAGACCTTTCATGATCGAGTTCAGACGCTCGGCGGCAAACACCCGCATCAGATCGTCTTCAACCGAGATGAAGAATTTGGATTTACCCGGGTCGCCTTGACGACCGGTCCGACCGCGTAGCTGATTGTCGATGCGGCGGCTTTCATGACGCTCTGTGCCGAGCACGTACAGGCCACCTGCATCCAGTGCCTTTTTCTTGGCGACTTCGATTTCGGCCTTAATCTGGTCCGTGATCAGCTGCAGTTCACCTTCCGACGGCTCTGATCCGGTTTTCTCGACATGTTCCTGCACCGCTTTCGCGACGCGCATCTCGAGATTGCCACCAAGCTGGATATCGGTTCCGCGGCCGGCCATATTGGTCGCCACGGTGATCGCACCGGGGACGCCGGCATCCGCGACGATCTCGGCTTCCTGCGCGTGGTGGCGGGCGTTGAGGACCTTGTGCGGGATCTTTGCCGTGGTCAGGTAAGTCGAGACGATCTCAGATTTTTCGATCGATGCCGTCCCAAGCAGGACCGGTTGCCCCTTGGCGCGGGCTTCACGCACTTCCTCGACAATCTCTTTGTATTTCGCCGCTGCGACGCGGTAGACGACATCGTCCTCGTCAATCCGCTGGATCGGCTTGTTGGTCGGCAGCTCGAATGTGGAGAGGCCGTAAATGTCGGCAAATTCGGACGCCTCGGTCATCGCCGTACCGGTCATGCCGGCAAGCTTGTTATAGAGACGGAAATAGTTCTGGAACGTAATCGAAGCCAGCGTCTGGTTCTCTGGCTTGATATCGACATTCTCTTTCGCTTCGATCGCCTGGTGCAAGCCTTCTGACAGGCGCCGGCCTTCCATCATCCGGCCGGTAAACTCGTCGATCAGCATCACCTGATCATCCTTGACGATATAGTCCTTGTCACGATGGAACAGCTTGTGTGCTTTCAGCGCCTGGTTCGAGTGATGCACGATCGAGACATTTGCTGGATCCCAGAGCGACCCGTCGAGCAAGCCGTCTTCGTTCAGCAACTGCTCCATCTTCTCGAGGCCTTCCTCGGTGAAGACGACTGAGCGCATTTTCTCGTCGAGGTCGATGTCCTCATCATCAAGGTTCGGAATGAACTTGTCGATGGTGCGGTAGAGCTCGGAGCGATCATCCGTTGGGCCGGAAATGATCAACGGAGTCCGCGCTTCATCGATCAGGATGGAATCGACCTCATCAACGATGGCATAGGCGTGGCGGCGCTGGACCATTTGCTCCAGCGAGTATTTCATATTGTCGCGCAGATAGTCGAAGCCGAACTCATTATTGGTGCCGTAGGTGATGTCGCAGGCATAAGCGGCGCGGCGCTCTTCATCCGACATCCGACCACCACCAGGAACCTCGCCGCGAATACAACCGGTGGTCAGGCCGAGAAACCCGTACAACTTGCCCATCCACTCGGCATCGCGTGAGGCGAGATAGTCGTTGACGGTGACAACGTGTACACCCTCACCGCGCAGGGCATTGAGATAGACTGGAAGCGTCGCCACCAGGGTCTTGCCCTCACCGGTGCGCATTTCTGCAATGGCGCCATTGTGCAGCACCATGCCGCCGAGCAGCTGCACATCAAAGTGGCGCATGCCGAGCGAGCGCTTGGCGCCCTCGCGCACGACAGCAAAGGCTTCGTCGAGAATATCATCGAGGCTGGCGCCATCCGCGAGGCGTTTCCGAAACTCGTCTGTTTTCGCGCGCAGGGCCTGATCGGACAGGGCCTCGATCATCGGCTCAAGGGTGTTGATCTTCTGCACACGGCGACGCAATGGCTTGAGCTTGCGATCGTTGACAGAACCGAAAATCTTTTGCGCAAAGGATTTCATGGAAGGTGACACCACGCTGTTAGAACGGACCCTGAAAACACGAATTTCTTTCCAGGATGTGGACACAAGGTGAAATGCGCCCTGAACAAGTCTCTCGACCAAGACTTCAAGCGGACTTAAGAACGCCGCATACGCGTGTCAATTAGGCGAATGCCGCAAAGGAATGACCGAAATGTATTTGAAATCCAGATCTCTCGGCACCGCATTGGCGGCAGCTGTGATCCTGACAGGCCTGAGCGGGTGTGATTCCGAGCCCTCGGTCAGGACAACCAGCTCGACGATTGGCAGCACAACCGCCGCAATTGTGAACGGCGAACCGATCTTCATCGCCGATGTCGAACTCGAGGCGGTCGCACAGGGCCAGATCGAGCCGGGCACTGAATTCACAACCTCGCATCCCGAATACCATCAAATCCTCGAGCAGCTGATCGATCAGCGCCTTTTGGCCCAGGAAGCCTTGCAGCGCGGGCTGGACCAGGATCCCACCGCCCGGCGACGCCTGGAATCGGGGCGCGAGCGGCTGCTCGGCAACATTCTGGTTGAAAGTCTGGTCGCCAGCGAAGTCACCGAAGACGCAATCGACCGCATGTATGATGAGCAGGTCAAGCTGCAGCAACTGGACGATGAGGTGCGGGTGCGCTTCATTCTGGTGGAAGATCAGGATACGGCCGAACAGATCCGGGCAGACGTCTCTGACGGACGGGATTTTGCCGAAGCCGCGTTGGAACACTCGCAGGATGCACGGACACGCCTGGAAGGCGGCGATCTTGGCTGGGTCAATCCGAATGAATTGTCTGATCCATTCCCCGCCGTGATCGGCAACACGGAAACCGGTGCATTGTCCGAGGTGTTCGAGTCACCGCGCGGATGGAACGTGATGAAAGTTGATGAGCGCCGAACCAAACCTCCCAAGACCAAGGATGAGATGCGCCCGGAAATCATCACTTTCCTGACCTTCACGCAGATCAGCGACATCCTGCGCGAATTGCGCAATCAGGCCGATATCCAGAAACGCGATCCGGAAGACTTCGCCACAACGGCAAATGATGACGGTAACGACGGCGAAGAGACTCCGAGCGAATGAACCTGACGCCATCGCCATTTGCGCCCGATCAGTTTCCTGAATTGCCGGACGTCACAGGCGTGCGCGCCGCCACCGCGTCGCGTGGCTTTTATGCGGGCCGCGGTCTGGAGCGCGACGATGTGTTTCTGTTCATGTTCGAACACGGCACGACGTGCGCTGGCGTTTTCACGCGTTCGTCCACCGCATCTGCCGATGTGCGCTGGTGTCGTGACGCTCTGGCAGAAGGCGCAGGACGGGCACGCGCACTGGTTGTGAATTCCGGAAACTCCAACGCCTTCACGGGCCGCAGGGGCGTGCTCAAGAATGACGCCACGCTGGCTGCGATGACCGCGAGCGTGGGCGCGGAAAAAGCGCACTGCTTCCTTGGCGCGACAGGCGTCATCGGCGAACCGTTGCCGGATGCCAATTATGTCGGCGGCATTGTTCCCGACCTGGCCGCTCGCCTGGCCGCGCCAGACTGGGAAGCGTGCGCCAAGGCCTTCATGACCACCGACACGTTTCCAAAAGGTGCCGGATTCAGGCGCAGGATTGGCGATCAGGACATCGCCTTTTCCGGGATCGCGAAGGGCTCGGGCATGATTGCGCCGAACATGGCGACCATGTTGGCTTATGTATTCACGGATGCGGCGATCGCACCGAGCCTGCTCGACAAAGCCCTGCGCGAAGCGTGCGGTCACAGCTTTAACTCGATTACCGTCGACAGCGACACATCCACATCCGATAGCCTGATGGTGTTCGCCACAGGCGCGGCAATGGAGACGCCAATCGAAGCAGAGTCTGACCCGCGCTACGCGGCGTTCGCGGCGGCGCTGAATGAAATCTGTCTCGATCTCGCCGTGCAAATCGTCAAGGATGGCGAAGGGGCAAGCAAGTTCATCACGATCGCAGTTGGCGGCGCAAAGACGGACGCATCGGCACGCACGATTGCGGCCGATATCGCCAATAGCCCACTGGTCAAAACCGCGCTCGCCGCGCACGACGCCAATTGGGGCCGCGTGGTGATGGCTGTCGGAAAGTCAGGCGAGCCCATTGACCTCGATGCGCTGGCGATCTGGTTCGGCGACGTGCAGGTCGCCGAGGCGGGTGGTCGGGCCGAGGATTATGACGAAGAAACCGCCAGCGCAGCGGTCGCCGAGTCTGAAATCGAGATCCGCGTTCAGGTTGGCTCCGGATCCGGCTGTGCGCGCGTTTACACCTGCGATCTCACGCACGCCTATGTCGACATCAATGGAGCCTATCGCACGTGACCGTCGTCTATGTCGTTGCGGCTGCGCTTCTCAATGCGGATGGCGAGGTTCTTCTGGCGCAACGGCCGGCCGGAAAAGCCATGGCGGGGCTATGGGAATTTCCGGGCGGCAAAATCGAACCGGGCGAGCGCCCGGAGCAAGCACTGGTCAGGGAATTGGCCGAGGAATTGTCGATTACAGTTAGCGAAAGCGCCCTTATTCCTTTCACATTTGCCAGCCATACTTACGAGAAATTTCATCTTTTCATGCCTTTATTCTCCATCAAAGAATGGAGGGGGACACCGCTCCCGAACGAAGGACAGAAGCTGGCCTGGGTGGCGCCGCGAGACTTGCATGACTACCCCGCGCCGGCAGCAGACATTCCCTTGTTCGACGATTTGGTGGCCGCAACGGCGAGTGGAAGATTATGAGCGTGGAATTTAAAGCCCTGAACAAGTTTTTCCGATGCGACTCTGGTGCGACAGCGGTCGAGTATGCCCTTCTAATGGGGCTGATGGCGCTGGCTCTGATCGGGGCGCTCAGCGCCACTGGCTCCGGTACTGGCGACAAGTGGGATGGTGTCTCCGATGATGTCGGCACCGCCATGAACGAGGCCGGCTAGTCAGCCTCACGCGGCGTCGCGCCTTGACCCCAATCAGTTTCACGGCAGGCTCTTTCTTCAGCAGGAGAATGCCATGCCGGATATTCAACCATTCCAGATTGACATCGCCGCGTCGAAACTTGACTCGATCCGTCGACGCGTGGCCGATTATCAGTGGCATGCGGCGCCTGAGGGTCTCGGAGACTGGCAACTGGGCATGTCGACCCCCGTCCTCAAGGACATTCAAGATCACTGGCTGACTGCATTTGACTGGCGTGCAGCCGAGGCGCGTCTCAACCAGCACCCGCAATTCATCGCCGAGATTGCCGGCTTGCCGATCCATTTCCTGCATATTGTTGGCGAGGCGCAGGGTCAGCGCCCCCTATTGCTTTCGCATGGCTGGCCGGGATCGATCTACGAGTTTTACGACGCGATTGGTCCGCTGGCCTTTCCGAGTCAGCATGGCGGCGACGTTGCCGACGCGTTCGACCTGATCATCCCTTCGCTTCCGGGTTACGCATTCTCCGGCAAACCAGCCGCGCCGATGGGGCCGCGTATGACGGCAAAGCTCTGGAACACGCTGATGCAGGACGTGCTGGGATATGACACCTATCTTGCCCAGGGCGGCGACTGGGGCGGTATGGTCACCTCGTGGCTCGGCTTCGAACATGGCACCATCAACGCCAAAGGCGGCTGCAAAGCGATTCATCTCAACATAATCGGGCTTCGGCCGACGCCCGCGACGCCTCAAAGCGATGACGAACTTGCCTGGCTGCAACGCTCGCAATTGCAGATGCAGGCCGAAGGCAGCTATTTCGCACAGCACGCCACCAAGCCGCAAACCCTGGCTGCGGCCTTGATGGACAGCCCGATGGGCACCGCGGCCTGGATCCTGGAAAAATTCCATGGTTGGTCGGACCTACCGGATGGCGACCTGTTCAGCGTCTATAGCCGCGACCAGCTGCTGACCAATCTGATGATCTATCTCGTGAATGACGCCATCGCGACGTCGGTGTGGTTCTATGCGGGCTTCATGGGCGAAGGCGGCAACGCATTGCCGGACGGTGAGCGGTGCGAAACGCCGACCGGGTTTACCCGGTTTCCTGGCGAAGTGCTGTACGCGCCGCCGCCACGCTCCTGGTGCGAACGCGCTTACAACATCACGCACTGGACTGAACAGCCGCGCGGCGGCCATTTCGCGGCAATGGAAGCGCCCGACCTGTTCGTCAAAGACGTTCAAGCCTGGGCACGCGGGCACGATTAGCGATCGGCCCCTGACGCTGACTTGCCCGGGCGATAAGTACGCGCAGCATTTGCCTCGACATCAGCGCGTTCAATCAAGGCCGGACGCCATTGCTCAGCGGCGAAAAGCGGCGCCTGGTCGGCAAAGTGCGGCGACGCCTCATCCAGTGTCGCGGCCCCATATTGATGGATCACTTCGGCCACCTGATGGCCGTCCGCATCCCATTCGACCAGCCCGATCCATGTATCGCCAGCGTTCGCGTGCAGCTCTCCGTCAGACCGCATTTCAGCCGGGTAAATCGCGCGCAGGATGTCAGGACCACCACTGATCGGAATGTCGACCGCGCCGCGAACCAGGCGATGGACGTCGCCCCATTCGGGATCGATCCGGCCATGAGTCTCGTTCAGCAGCGCTGCGGCTTCGCGGAATGCCTGCACCGGTTCAGGTCCGTAATCACCGGTGAACTGCCCTGTCACATGGCGCAGCACGGTGAGCGCGCCCAGGGCGGCATGCCGGTTTTCGATGTTCAGATGATAATCCCAGTCACGCAGGTGCTGGACGGCTTCGGCCAGTTCAGGCTCGTCCGACCAGTCATGCGCCAGGACCTGCTGGATAAACGCGTCCGCCTCCGATCCGACGGCATAGGCGGTGTCAAACTTGATCGCCAGTAGCCGGGCGCGGTCAATCGGGCTTTCGCCATCCGTGAGCGCCTGGATCCGCAAGGACCGATTGGTCTCATTGGTCTGCAGTCCGAGCCAGTCGGGATGATCCGCTGGCACAATATTGTCGGCTCCATCGGTCGCGCGATACGGCGTATTGTTGGCATTATAGACGAAACCCGAGGCTGGATTGACCAGCTTCGGCCCGGCTGAATACGGGATGTAATCAGACCAGATCAGGTCTGACCGATCGCCCGGCAGATCGGCCTGCCAATTCCAGTCCGGCACCCGTTCCGGGTATTGACCATTGTGAATGAAGGCGATGTTTCCATCCTTGTCGCCATAGACATAATTGATGCTGGGCAAGGCATTCAGCGCCATGGCTGTGCTGAATTCGTCCCAATTCTCGGCCAGGTTCAATCGCACATATTGCTCCAGCTGCCGCACTTCGCCCATGCCAGCATATCGAACCGCGTACGTGCCATGGCTGGCCGCAATCACCGGACCGTGTGCAGACCGCAGGACTGGGCGTTTGACCGTCAGGGCAAAGGGACCGAACAGTTTGACCCGCAAGGTCGCCTGGCTTTTCTCGAAGTCGCGCCAGTCACCGTCAAGTCGGTATTGATCAGGATTGTCCGGGTTGACGGTCAGGCGATAGATATCGGTCAGGTCCGGCTTCGAGACTGTATTGGCCCAACCGAGATTCCGATTGAACCCATGCAGGATGACCGGCGTGCCGGGAAACAGGCCCCCGGTAATGTCGAGGCCTTCTTGCGAAACGATATGCGCCTCCCACCAGGCCACAGGTCCGGTCATCGGCTGGTGAGAATTGATCAGCAGACGCGTCTTGCCATCGCCGCTGCGCGCCGGCGTGACGGCAAAGGCGTTCGATCCTCGCTCCGTGTTCAAGGTCGGGTGGAGGAGCCAGGCCCGCTCAGATGGATCGCTCGCCATCGGCGCGTCGCGGGTTTCTGCGAAAAGGGCCTGCAAGGTCTCGTCAAACCCATAAAAGAAGGGAGTCTTGAAGATGAACCCGGCAATGACGTCCTGCCCGGTAAAGGGCGCGAGGCCGGACCAGGTCTGCTGCGGATGTTCCGACGCGTAGAGGTTCAAACCCGCCGCATAGGCCTCTGCGATGGCCTTGATATCGGCCGGGACATCCGACTCGTAGCGCCGATCGATCGTCCCCCAGACATCCAGCAACGACACGACATAATCGGTCGGCGCAGCCTGCGCGCCTTTGTACCGTGCCAGCACGCCGCGCGTCGCTGCCACGACGTCCTGGATCGTTTCATAATCATCTTCCGCGTGGGCATAGGCGACGCCGAAGGCCGTGTCGGCATTGGTCCGTCCGTAAATGTGTGGCACGCCCCAATTGTCGCGGATGATTTCGACGTCATAATCAGCGGCAGACTGGGCCAGTGCTTCGGCGCTTGGATTGCGCGGCAGGGGGTCCCAGGTAAAGATGCCAGCGGCAATCACCAATACGGTCAGCAGGGCAGTCACACCCAGCACTATTCTCTTGATCATGACGGTCTCACTTCTCTTCGCGGCATAGTGGACCGGAAGCCATGACCCGCCAAGGCTTGACCGAGCGGGAGGCGAAATCGGTGTTGGCGACGATGGATCCGTCGGCTAGCATTCGGCCATGAATGAAGCGATCACACTTGCCAAGCACATCGACGCGGCGGATCGCGTCGTGGTCTTCACTGGCGCCGGCATTTCGACCGAAAGCGGCATCCCGGATTTTCGATCCCCGGGCGGGGTTTGGTCGAAGATGCAGCCGATCTACTTCCAGGATTTCGTGTCTGACCGTGAGGCCCGCCGCGAGAGCTGGCGCCGTGTCTTCAATCGCACCGAGGGGTGGACCGGTGCCGAGCCGAATGCCGGACATTTCGCCATCGCGAAACTGGTCGAGATGGGCAAGGTCAGCAGTGTCGTGACCCAGAATGTCGACAATCTGCACCAGAATGCCGGCGTCCCGGACGACAAGGTGATCGAGGTTCACGGCAATGCCTCGTACGCCAAATGCCTGCAATGCGGGAAACGCTATGCCTATGACGATTTGCGCCCGCGCTGGGAAGCCGACGATGATCTGACCTGCGATTTCTGCACCGGCCTGCTGAAATCCGGCACCATTTCGTTCGGACAGGCCATGCCGGAAGACAAGATGACCTTTGCCGAGAGTGAGGCGCTGTCCTGCGACCTGATGATCGCGCTCGGTTCATCCCTGGTCGTCTATCCTGCCGCCAACATACCGCTGATCGCCAAGCAGAATGGCGCCAAATACATCATCATCAATCGCGAAGAGACCGAACACGATGTCTATGCCGACAGCGTCATCCACACCGAGATCGGCCCGCTGCTGCGCGAGACCATGTCCGAGCTCGGTGCGCCGCTGTCCTGATTATTCGGCGGGTTTCCTCAGTTCGAACACGACATTGACGGTGATCGAATAGCCGACCTCGCCCGCTGCTACCGGCGTCGACCGATCCATTGAGCGGGCTTCCGCCATCATTGCCAGCGGTTGCGGCGCATACCCGCCGCTTTCCGAAATTGTCACCACGCGCGCGACTTCATATCCGGACGCCGCCGCATACAGTTCAGCGCGGGCAATGGCCTCTTTCATGGCCCGGTCCCGGGCCTGGTTCTTGACCGCGCGATCATCATCAAGACCGAACTGGATTCCGTTCAGTGTGTTGCCGCCGGCAGTGACCATGGCGTCGAGCAAGGGGCCGAGATTGTCGAGGTCGCGGACCTTCACGGTCAGCTGGTTCGACGCCTGGTAGCCGGTCAGGCGCGGTCCGCCATTCTCACGATTGGAATAATCATATTGCGGGTGCAGAGACAGGTTTGACGTCTGCATGTCGCGGTCGGCAATGTCGGCGGCCTTGAGCGCGTCCATGACCCCATTCATCGCCGCGGCATTGGCGTCCATCGCCTCTTTCGCCGTCTTCGCGGTCTGCTGCACACCGGCCGTGATCATGGCAATGTCCGGGGCGTGATTGACCGTGCCCTGGGCCGAAATGCTGAGAGTTGTTTCCGGCTGTATGGAGTTTGGATGCTGGGTCTCCAATGGTTCTGCATTTGGCGTGATGGTCGGTGCCGGGACCGACGCGGTTTCAAACTCGACCGGATCCGCATTCGCTGGTGTGGCATCCGTCTGCGCGCCGCTGCAGGCCGCCAGCGCGACCACAGCGAGGCCTGAAAATCCAGCCAACAGGCCGGTTTTGAAATTGACGGTCATGTGTCCCTCCATGAGGCTCATAAAACTTGCAGTCTCTATTGAATTGCGCCATTGCGGCGAGATCAAGTCTGGCGTTTTATACTTACGTTCATCTTGGACAAAAGGGCCTGTAGCTCAGTTGGTTAGAGCGGACCGCTCATAACGGTCTGGTCGGGGGTTCAAGTCCCTCCGGGCCCACCATTTCCACGCCGCCTCCCTCACATGTCGACATAGAAAAAGAATGGCGTCTTGTCCGGGTCGTAGAAGCCGAATTCGTAATTGCCCCAGGGCTTCTCCTCGAGCGGCGCTGTGATATGGCCGTGCGGCTGCCATTCGGCATAGAGCGCTTCCAGGGCCTCGCGGCTTTCGAGCTGAATGCGCGTCGCCATGGTCTGTGTGTAGCTCATCTGTTCGGGCGTGAAGGTCTGCAGGTGCAGCTCCAGATTGGCCCGGGCGACCCCGGCATAAGTGGCCTGGCTGACCTCTGCATGATCGGCGAAAACGGGCGAGAATCCGAGCTGCTGCCAGAAGGCCAGCGTGCGAGCCAGGTCGGTGGTCGGACAAACCGGTGAGATGCGCGTGAACATGATCCAGGTCCCTATCATGAAAACCGGGTTTACGCCCGTGCCGATTTGCGCTGCTTTGAGCCGGCGACGGACCGCCAAGGAGGACCTTATGCGCATTGCCACCTGCCTGACCGCGCTTGCCCTGATCGGCTGCGCCCATGCCGACACGCCCGCACCCGCCCTCGACCAGGACATGCTGGCGCCGATCGATCTCTCGACTCCGGAGGCGACGGCCTACTCGATGATGCGGGCCATGTATCAAGGCGATGCCAGCATGATTGATGCCATCTTCCTCGACGGTGCACAGTTGCGCCGGGTGACGGGCGATGGCGAGATCCGTCCGGACGGCTTGCAGCGCTGGCGCAGCTGGGTCGACACACTCGAGGTCGGTCAGGCGCATGAAGAACTGTTCGCGGTAACCTCTGAGCAATTCGGCCATCTCGCCACGGTCTGGGCGCCCTTCGTGATCTCGGTCGATGGCGCGCGGGTCGGGTGCGGGGTCAACACGCTGACCCTGGCGCAGGTGGACCAGAACTGGCACGTCGTGTTCGCCATGGACACCGGCGAGCCAGCCGAGACGTGCGGAGATTTCGAGGACAGATATACCGCGGATTGATCCAGCGCGGACGCCGTGAGACCGTGGGACCCATCTCTCCCGCTCGCCCCCATGACAAGGGGCAATCATCCGTGCTGGACCCCACGGGCAAGCCGTGGGGAACGTGGAGAGACTGACGAGGATAGCGGCGGGGATTGGCGACCGCGCACGCGCATGCCCCTCACGCGTTCCCGCAATCAGGGCGTGCGCAGATTCCAGTGCCGGTAAAGCGCCTTGAGCTCTGACAGGCTGGTGCATTCGATTTTCGGCAAGGGCACACGCGCGACCATGTTGGAATAGCGCCGGCTATTGTGCGGGGTCTTGAACAGGATCCAGTCGATCATTTCCCACTTCAGTCGCTCCTGGCCACCCTCCAGCGATCCTGCGCGCGCAGCCGGGTTGGCAAGCGTCCGCTTCAGGTAGCGGCCCAGCCGCAACCAGTGATTCGAGGAAATCAGGACCACCCCGGTCGCGCGTTCGAATCGCTGCGGCATCAGGCGCGAATAATTGCCATCCATCACCCACTGATCCTGCAGAATGGCCTGATCGTGCAGCGCCTTGAATTCTGCTTCTGGCCGCGGCACCCAATCCGTGTTTGGCAGATGCTGGAGCTGATCAAGGTGCACCACCGGAAGACCGGTTTGCGCGCCGATGGCCAGGGCGAGCGTGGACTTCCCGGCATTGGACGGCCCGAGCACCATGATCCGCTCGCCGAACGCGTTCAGAGGTCGCATGGCAACGCCTTTCGATCAGACCCGAACCGGCGGTCCTATTTTCTGCACCTCAAATCGTCAATCGTCACGGCCCGCCATCTTCGCAACATAGGCGAGCATCTCAGCGCGCGCCGGACTTTCGTCGGCGCTCAGGCTGGCCAGCAATGATGCATGGGTTTCATCATCATAATAGCTGAACTGGATCAGATCGGTCATGCCCTGCGCGGCAACCGCTTCGTCAAAGACGCGGGTATAGTCGGCAGTCTGGCCTTCCGTGAGCACCAGCATCGGAATCGAAGCGGCCTGCAAATAGGTCATGGGTGAGGCCGCAGCGAGCCCGTCGCGCGGGCCGAAGACGCCGAGCACGTGCCCTATCGCAGTGTCCTCACCCAGCCCGTCTTCAATCGCCAGGTAATAATCTTCCAGATCATAGCCGCCGGCGACAGGAAGGGCGGCCTGCATGTCCGAGTCGGACAGGTCATGGGCGCTCAGATAGCGCCCGTCCATGGCCAACAGCGCTGACAGGTGCCCGCCGGCGGAGAAGCCGCTGACGACCAGTCGGTCATCGTCGAGGCCATAGGCGGCGGCATTGTCATGCAGCCAGGCGAAGGCGCGCGCGACATCCTTGATATGTTCAGGATGTTGCACCCCGGTGGCGGGGAATTCCTCGCCGCGCCAGTCGCCGCGGCTCAAGCGATATGACATGGACGCGACCGCAACGCCGTCGCGGGCAAAGGCGCGGGCCAGATCGAGATCGTTCTTGCGGTCGCCAAACGCCCAGGCGCCGCCATGGATCCACAACATGGTCGCCGTGACCGGCTGATCGGCTGGAATGATGAGGTCGAGCCGATGCTTGTCGTCGCTGGCACCGTCGCCGTCGAAATAGACAAGATCGAGGTGTTCGGTGAGTTCATCGGCCGATGCGGGAAGACCTGAAACGACTCCGAACAGGATCAGAGCAGACCCGGCAAGGATCCGCAGCGGATTGGGTGTGACGCGCCTCATGGACACCTCCTGAGTTTGTTCCTGCCGCACGAAACTGGCCTTACTTCGCATCCAGATAAATCTGCGACCCCTTGGTCTTGAACTCGCGGGACTTCTCTTCCATCCCCTTGCGCGCTTCGTCAGCCTGGCGTTGCAGGTCGGCCTTCTCATTGTCGGACAGGCCCTCGGCATAATCGCGCACTTCCGCGGTGATCTTCATCGAGCAGAATTTCGGGCCGCACATGGAGCAGAAATGCGCCACCTTGTGGGCCTCTTTGGGCAGGGTCTGGTCATGATAGTCGCGGGCGGTTTCCGGATCGAGCGACAGGTTGAACTGGTCTTCCCAGCGGAACTCGAAGCGGGCGCGTGACAGGGCGTCGTCGCGGATCTGCGCGGCGGGATGGCCTTTGGCCAGGTCCGCGGCATGAGCGGCCAGCTTATAGGTGATGACGCCGACTTTGACATCGTCGCGATCCGGCAGGCCGAGATGTTCCTTCGGCGTGACATAGCAGAGCATGGCGGTGCCGAACCAGCCAATCATTGCCGCGCCGATGCCGGAGGTGATGTGGTCATAGCCGGGCGCGATGTCGGTGGTCAGGGGCCCGAGCGTGTAGAACGGCGCCTCGCCGCATTCCTTCAGCTGCTTGTCCATGTTCACCTTGATCTTGTGCATCGGCACGTGGCCAGGGCCTTCAATCATGACCTGGCAGCCGCGCTCATGCGCGATCTTGGTGAGCTCGCCCAGCGTTTCGAGTTCGGCAAACTGGGCCGCGTCATTGGCATCGGCAATCGAGCCCGGGCGCAGGCCGTCGCCAAGACTGAAAGTGACATCATAAGTCCGCATGATGTCGCAAATCTCGGCGAATTTCGTGTACAGGAAGCTCTCTTCATGATGCGCCAGGCACCATTTCGCCATGATCGAGCCACCGCGGGAGACAATGCCGGTGACGCGGTCGGCGGTGAGATGGATATAGGCGAGGCGCACCCCGGCATGGATGGTGAAATAGTCGACGCCCTGCTCGCACTGTTCGATCAGCGTGTCGCGATAGACTTCCCAGGTCAGGTCCTCGGCGACGCCGTTGACCTTTTCCAGCGCCTGATAGATCGGCACCGTACCGATCGGCACCGGCGAATTGCGGATGATCCATTCACGCGTATTGTGAATGTTGCGACCGGTCGACAGGTCCATGACATTGTCGGCGCCCCAGCGCGTCGCCCAGACCATTTTCTCGACTTCCTCCTCGACGCTCGAGGCGACCGCAGAATTGCCGATATTGGCATTGATCTTGACCAGGAAATTGCGGCCAATGATTTGCGGCTCGAGTTCCGGGTGGTTGATATTGCTCGGGATCACGGCACGGCCGCGGGCAATCTCGTCCCGGACAAATTCCGGAGTGATGAAGGCCGGGATCTCGGCACCGAAACTCTCGCCCTGGGCGATCTGCGCCTCGGCCTGTTCCAGCTGTTCCTGACGGCCGAGATTCTCACGCTCGGCGACATAGATCATCTCCTTGGTGATGATCCCGGCGCGGGCATATTCGAACTGGGTCAGCGGGCCGTCGCCGGTGCCGCGCAAAGGGGTGTGCTTGATCGGGAACTCGCGGGCGAGATATTTGCCTTTGGCGCCGCCATTGTCCTCCGGCTTCACATCGCGGCCAGCATATTCCTCGACATGCCCGCGATCCTTCACCCATTCGGTGCGCGGACGGGCAAGGCCCTTTTCGACATTGATCGTGACGCTCGGATCCGAATATGGGCCGGACGTGTCATAGACCGGCACGGGCGGCTCGTTCGCGGTCGGGTGCAGGTCAATCATCCGGCGCGGCACGGACAGGCTCGGATCCGCCTTGGGATGGGTGAACACTTTCCGGCTCGATGGCAGCGGGCCGGTGGTGACTTCCGGGGTCTCGAATTCAGACTGGTCGACAGGTTTGTTCATGGCTCTTCTCTCAAGGCTTATTATGGTCTTGGCAAAGGCAGGGCATCAGGCGCCTGCCTTCACGGCTTCAATCAGTTTCGGGTCGGTCAGTTCGACCCAGACGGCATTGGCGGCAGCGATGATTTGTCCGTCCGCATCGATAATGGCGCCGTCACCATAATTCTTGCGACCGTCAATCCCGCGCTTCCAGGCCATCACTGTCAGGTGCTCGTGCGGGGCGGGACGGCGATGGATCTCCGCCGTCAGCGAGCCGAGCAGGCACAGCTTGCTGTCGCCATGGCGCAGCGCAAAGGCAGTCGGGCAATCGAGCGCCGCCCACAGGAGTTCAGGCCGGATCAGGCCGTCAGCGGCGGCAAATTGCGGCCCCGGCACCCAGGCATCGGCATTGACCGGGCTGTCCGGCACCGGACCGGTATACAGGCACAGGGCGTCCGCCGGATCGCGCGCCGGGCCGCAGACGAAACAGTGCGGCAAGGGATGCGTGCGGGCTTCGTCGCCATACGCCGCACGGGCCTGGCGGACGTCCGCTGCGGTCGGTGGCGGGGGCGGATCAATATCGACCTCGGCCGGCCCCGCGATTCCGATCTTGGTCTTGCCGGCATAGGCGGCGATGCCATCTCCTTCGGTGACGATCTCAATCGACGTGTCGAGGGGCGTCGGCGCGATCAGCCGGACCCGCACCGGCCCGTCGAGAAAGCTCGCGAGCAGGCCCGAGACATAGCCGCCATTGCCGGAATTTGGCGGACCGCAATATTGGCGCGGCACCTCGATGGTTCCGACCTGACGGGTCATGTCGATGTCTCCCCGGACGCGGCGGAGGCATTGCCCGGCACCAGGATGGCCGCGATCATGCCGATAATGGCCGAGGCAAAGGCGACTCCGATCAGGGCGGTGAGAATGCCGAAATCCCAATTGCCGGCATTGGTGTTCTCCGGCGTCACAATCTTGTTAAAGAAACTGCCATACAGCATGCCGACATTGAACGCCCAGGCAGCGGCGAAGAAGGCGCGGCGGCGCACCGTGTCCTGTTTCATCAGATAGGCCGAGGCGATCAGCATCACGCCCATGATCTGATCATCAATGACAAACACGAACTCGCGCCCGGCGCCCCAGGAGCGCCAGACCTCTCCGATCATCAATGACAAGGCCAGCAGGACGGCCCAGATGCGCAGGAATTTCATCAGCGTTTCCTCGAATGATAAGTCAGCGCCATGGCAATACAGTGTTGCAGCGGCTCAACCGGCAGCGGCGCGTCAGTGGGGAGGAGGATCTCGCGGTTGCCGACAAAGGTCAGCGCGTCGTCATACCGTTGGCGCCAGTCGCGCACCAGCGTCGTCTGGCAATGCACAAACAGGCTGATCGAGGCCGCATCCTCCGCCCAGCCAAGCCGCAGGGTGGTGCCGCTTTTTGTCTGTTCGGTGAGATAGGCGGGCTGGCCCCATTTCAACGTTTCCGTCAGCGCGCCGACGTCTGGCAACCCGGCAGCCGTCGCCAGGATCAGGTCTCGCAGCTCGCCCAGACGCGCCCGCGCAGGCGACGGACAAGTGTCCAGCGCGGCGGCCACGTCGGGCGGCGAAGATGGAAGTGTGGCGACTGACGCCAAAGGCCTGCTCCGTTCCTACGCCGGTTCGCTGAATTGCTAGCCGGATCAGGTTCTAAGGGTGCTCGTTCGGAGGACAGAACGATCTCAGCGCTTCCCGGGCGCGCCCCTCGGATGGCATCAACTTACGCCGCGAAACCCGGTTTGGCTACTGCCAATCTTGCATGCCTGATCGATCAATCCCGCGCCATGGTCAAATAGCCATAGACCATGTCGGTCACCTCGCGGATCAAGGTCTCGTCATCGAGGTTCGCGGCTTCGAGCAGCGTGTCCTGCGGCATCAGGGCGGAGCGAATGAAGATCGTGTTGAAGATGAAGCCGAGCATCCGCACGCCGAGGTCCGGATCCCTGATCGTGACTTCATCCGAATAGGCCGCGAGCATGCCACCCAGCGGCGCGAAGCTGCGCACCACCAGGTGTTGCCAATCCTCGTCGCCGGCGTCCGGATTGAGGCGCGTATAGGTGTGAACGGCGCGCAGGATGTGGCCGCTTTGCTTGGTCTGCGCGTGCACCGATTTGACCGCTTCGTGCAGCGCTTGTTTCAGCGATCCCATCGCCGCCAGTGCGCCGGCCAGGTCCTGCGCTTCGGCGCGTTCGAGATTGGCTTCCACCTGTTCCCGCCAGAAGGTCAGCAAGGCCTCGAGAAAGGCGGTCTTGTCGCGAAAGTGGGAATAGACCGACCCGACCGCGACGCCCGCTTCCTTGGCGATATCCTGCACCGAGATCATCTCGAATTCCCGGGTGCGCAACAGACGTTCCAGGGCCTCGATCAGCTTGGTTCGCGTGCGGATGGCCCGGCTTTGTTTGGGCGGATTTGGTGTCGTCGGCATAAAAATCTCAAATTTGAACTTGAATTCAGATTCAATTTTAGTATATGAAAGCCAGACTGTGAAGACTGAATGGAGCGAAAAATGCCCTTTTTGACCGCTGACGGCCTTTCTCTTGTGGATATCGCCATGCTCGCCATCATCATGATCGGCCTGCCCCTGGAAACGCTGCTCACT
This sequence comes from Henriciella sp., assembly GCA_965228095.1. Taxonomy (GTDB): domain Bacteria; phylum Pseudomonadota; class Alphaproteobacteria; order Caulobacterales; family Hyphomonadaceae; genus Henriciella. The sequence continues at coordinate 1,093,154 of OZ245793.1, forward strand.
GTGAAACACACGCGGGCAAAGCTGGCCTCTGGCGCGCCCGGCGTTCGCGTCTCGCATTATACGTCAACGATCATGTATCTCTGGGCCGTGGCCCTGCCGATCGTGGTCCTGTGGGCGGCGAGCGGCCGCGATTGGGCCGCGCTCGGGTTTCACTTCGAAGCCGGGGCCATGGTCAGCACTGGCTGGCTTCTGGCCGGGGTGATCACGCTGTTCTTCGGCTATCAGTACCTGGCCATCACCGTGTCCGAGAAAGGCCGCCAGCAATTGCGCGAAGGGATCGCCAGGAATCCGGTCATGGATGGTTTCATGCCGCAGACCAGCGACGAACGACACTTGTTCAACCTGCTCGGCATCACCGCCGGCATCACGGAAGAGATCATCTTCCGTGCCTATTTGATCTGGGCGCTGGCGACAGTGATGCCGATCTGGGCGGCGGCGCTCATCTCGCTCGCCATCTTCACCTTCCTGCACATCTATCAAGGCGCGAAAAACCTGCCCGCAGTGTTCGTGATTGGCGGTCTCGTGACCCTGATCTATCTCTGGTCCGGTTCGATCTGGCCGGCCATTGCCGTGCATGTCATCGTCGACATTCTCAACAATCTCACAGTGTTCAAAGCGCGCCAGGTTCCGGCCTGACGCGATTTCCCCGTTTCGACATTGACGGGGTGCGATTCCTAATATAACCATATGGTTATGAATGTAGGAATGACGGACACACCCGGCGCGAATCTCGACACGGTTTTTGCCGCTCTCGCGGATCCGACACGGCGCGCCATCCTGTCTCAACTGAGCCGGGGCGAAGCCTCGGTCAATGAGATCGCTTCCCCCTTCCAGATGAGCCAGCCGGCTGTTTCCAAGCATTTGAAAGTGCTGGAACGGGCCGGCCTGATCACCCGTGCGGTCGATCGTCAGCGCCGCCCGGCGCGCCTCAACGCGGCGCCGATGCGCGACGCGGTCGCCTGGCTCGAAGAATTCAAGGATTTCTGGGCCGGGAGTTTTGATCAACTCGACGCCCTGCTGTCCGATCTCAAGCAATCTGAAATGAAGGATCCCCGTGATGAGTAAATTGCCCGTCTTTGTAATGGAACGCGAGTTTGATGCGCCGCGCGAAATGGTCTGGCGGACCTGGACCGAAGCCGAACACCTGGCGCACTGGTACGGGCCCGGCGTCGAAACCGTCATCCATGAGCTCAGCGTGACCCCCGGCGGCCTGTGGCTGAACGAAATGAAGATGGGCGAGCGATCCGGCTATCAGAAATCCGAATATACTGAAGTGGTGCGGCCCGAACGTCTTGTGATGCTGATGTCGACCACGGATGCCGACTGGAACCTGACCCCCAATCCGATGATGCCGGACTGGCCCGCCACGCTGCTGACCGTGGTCACCTTCGAAGAGACGGACGGACGCACCAAGATGCGGCTTGAATGGTCCCCTCACGAGGCCTCCGACGCCGAAATTGCCTGTTTCGCTGACGCCGTCGAAAATCTCGGCAAGGGCTGGGGCGCCGGCATGGAGCTGCTGGAACAATTGCTCGCCGACCTGCAGGCCTGAAGGCGTTAACAGAAGCCGCAGCGCTGTTAACCAAATCCTGACCACTCGAGACGAGATTGCACGCAAAGCGATTCTCGAGATCTCGGAGACGGACATGGCAGATGGAATGGCGCTCGCGGCGGATGGCGCGGATGTGAAACCGACAAAGCAGGCGAAAGCGAAAACCAAGCGCCGCAAGGTCAAAGTCGATTTCTGGGCGACCGACCTCAACACCGCCGAGATCGGCATCATGAAGCGCACGCAGAATGAAGCGGCGTCGGATCAGTTCACCAAGGATATGGAGCTGTACGGCCAGACTGTCATTGACGGCAAACGCCAGGCCCTGATCGGTTATCGCCAGGAACTCTGGGATGGCAGCGAAGGGTTTGAACGCCGCCTGGTGATCAAGCTGTTTTCTGAGACCCTGTCCTGGCGCGGCACGGCCGAAATGCTGCTTGGCCGGTCAACTCAGCTGACGCTGGCGGCAGGCGGACGTCCGGTGCAGGCCTTTGCGATCAATCTGGCCCGCCACAAGCAGCTGATCCAGCTCGAACGCTCGGCCATGCGCTGGCCGTTCCAGCCGGAGAAATTCAGTTTCTTCATCCAGGGCAAGACCGGCGCGGATTTCTATACCGTGCGCCGTCACTGGTTCAGCTTCGGCGCCGATTACACGATCTACAATCAGAAAGGCCGCAAGATTGGTGTGCTGGATCATCAGCTGGTCAATCTGGGCGGCGCCTGGATGGTGCGGATCGATCCGCAATATCACGACCGCAAGCTGGAAGCGGTGATGGAGCTGTTCTGCGCCGTCCTGAAATTCAATCGCGCCGGTCGTCATCATGTCCGCGCGATGGCGGAACAGGTGTTTCGCGGCAAGGTCCAGCCCGACCTCGATCATGACGAGGAAGACCTCTATCACAATCCACGCTCACGGCATTAAGCGGCGCGACCACGCTGGCCATCGCTAGAGGAGCGCGGCCTGAACGTCCTTGCTCCAGCCGACATGCACGTCATTGCCGTGTGCGATGACGGGTCGCTTGATCAAGGTCGCATGGGCGGTCAGCAGATCGAGTGCCGGCTGCGCGCGCGCGGCCTCGGACAGGGTGCGCCAGGTGGTCGAGCGGCGATTGATCAGCAGGTCTGATCCGGCCACATCCAGCCAGCCAGGCAGCAGACGAGGCAAATCCGCCTCGGCCCGGATGTCGACGAAAGCGACGGTTTTCCCGGCGCCTTCCAACGCCTTCAGGGCATTCTTGCACGTGTCGCAATTCTTCAGGCCATACAGGGTGAGAGACATGGATGCTCCGCTTTCAACTCAGGTCTTGTCGTCGACATAGACCTCGCCATCGAGGTCGTCGAGCTTCGATTGCAAATGCGCGCGCACGTCCTGAACCGCCTGATTATAGATGCCGGGACCAAGCGTGGTCAGCATCAGGTCGAGGATTTGCTGCGCCCGGAATTCCGACAGGGAGTCGTCGAACTCGCTCGCAAACAGAGTCTGCAGCTGGCCGACCAGTCGCGCGCGCCGGTCGTCTGAGAGGGTGATCTGTTTCATGAGGCAAACTCCTTTAAGAGGTGTCGGGCGCGCGCCCGAACCGAGGCCGCCGGGTCCCGGGACGCGGTCTCAATCGCCGCTCGCACGCGGGCTTGATGTTTCGGGAAGACACATGCCATCCGCACCATCGCATCCACCGCCCAGGCCCGCACAAATGGGCGCGCATGGCTGGAATAGGCGATCATCGCGTCAAATAAGGCGGGCTCGTCAACCCGCCTGAGATCAAGATGCCGGACGCTCTGCAAGATGTGCAAGGCTGCGCCCCAGGAGGGCTCTGTCAGGAGCTGCTGCAAGAGTGGCTCCACCAGATCCGGCGCCAGCGCACCGCCTTGATCGAGATGGTCCTTCAGCAGCCAGGTCGCGCCGCGATCGATGTGCGCCGCGCGGTCGCCTGCCAGACGGACAAGCTGCTTGAAATAGTGCGGATCCTGTTTGAACCGCAAACCCGTCTCGGACAGGTCGGAGCGCGCCTTGCCGTCAAACTCGAGCAAGGCGGCCCGCAACGCCTCGCTCACTCTGCGCCCAGTTTCTGGATGAGGCGCGTCTCGCCGGGTGTGTGGAGGAAGTCCTTGCCGCTGGCGATCAGTTCGGCGGGCGCCTCGACCGGCACGTGGATGCCGGTGGCGGTCAGCGTGTTGAGGCGGGTCGACAGGATTTGCGGGCCATCGCCCATGCCAAAGAACCAGTACGGTGGATAGGCCGTGTCGGTCCGGGTCGCCATCCAGTGCGCATCATAAGGCGCATAATGGTCGTCATCCGGATCGGCATCACCGAGATGCATCACGGTGATGCCGTCGCTCATCGTCACCCGCCAGATCAGGTTCGAAATCTCTGCGCGAGCCGGCCAGCCCGCATGTGGGATGCGCACGACATCAATCGTCAGGTCGCCTTCCTTGAAGCTGAGCGGGGCGTCCAGGCGCTCCAGCCCGACCGGGGTGACACGATCGAAAATGGCCGTGTCCTCGGTTTCCTCACGCATCCATTCCACAGCTTGCGCGGGCGCATAGAGGCGGACCTCCGGATGTGTCTGCAGATAGGTGATGATTTCATCGACGGAAAAGTGATCCGGGTGCATGTGGCTGATGAAGATCGCGTCGACGCTGTCAAAGGGCGCCGCACCGGACATCAGGTCCTGGCGCATCGCCTCTGGCACCATCTGGTAGACGCCAAATCCATTCGGGTAGAGCGGATCAAACAGGATGGTGGAATGGCCATCACTGACCATGATGCCTTCATTGCCGAGATAGGTCGTCTGGGTCGGCGTCTCCGGATGCGCGCTGGCGGTGGCGGCGAGGATTGGGAGGGCACAGAAAAGAGCCAGAACACGCAACATGGTCACTCCATCACAATCGACTTGTTCAGAGAGTGTAAACGCGCCTGCGCTAAAGCCAAGTCATGGTTCGGGGAATGCCATATCTGCTCGCGGCGGGCGCAGCGTGGGCACTTTGCGTGCTGCCAGCGGCAGCGGCGCCGGGTGACACCCTTCTGTTTGACGATTTTGATGATGGCCCTGCCTGTGACAGCCTGTCGCCGACCTGGATCGTGTCAGACACCAACCTGTCCGGCACCTCGACGCAAACCTCGAATTCCGGCAGCTGCTCGGCCTTCACACGCGGTGACGTCGTGACCATCACCGGGCCGGTCATCGACTTGTCCGCCGTCACGGGCGCGACCCTGACCGCCTGGCTTCGCCAGGGCCAGGACACGTTCAGTGAAGATGTCGATGCCGGCGAGGACTTTGTGTTCGAATATCTCGACGCGACCTCGACCTGGGTGGCGATCCAGACCCTGCTCGGATCTGGCCCGAATGGCGAGGTCACCAATGTCAGCCTCGACCTGCCCGCCGGGGCGCTGCACGCCAATTTCCAGCTGCGCTTTCGCCAGACCGGCGGCAGTGGCGGCCCGCCGGAGAATGGCGGCATTGGCTATGATTACTGGCACATTGACGATGTCCTGCTGGTTGAAACCGGCACCGCCCCACCGCCGCCTTTGCCGTCTGGCATGGGCGTCGGACAGTGCGAGCGGTTTGAAAGCGGATTTGGCAACTGGACCGCCACCAATGGCGGCCGCGCCGGCGTCAATGGCGACACGTTCCAATCGTCCAGCAATTCCATGTTCCTGCGCCGCAATACGGTCACCGCCACGTCGATCACCTTCGACTCGACCAATCTCGGACAGATCGAGGCGTGGATCCGACGCGGCGACGATTCCTTCAGTGAGAACCCGGAAACCGGCGAAGACCTGACCTTCCAGTATCTCAACGCGGCGAGCAGCTGGGTCACGCTCGAGACGTTTGCCGGGGGCGGCACGCCGGGCGAGATCCATTTGCGCAATTACACCATCCCGTCCTCGGCCTGGCATTCGAATTTCCAGGTCCGGTTTTCCCTGGCGACTGGCAGCGGCAATGATTTCGATTACTGGCATATCGACGATCTTTGCTTCAACCGCGTCGACCCCGATTTCGCCGTCACCAAGTCCGTCACCATCGAACAGGACCCGGTCAATGGCACCACCAATCCGCTCGGCATTCCCGGCGCCTGGGCAATCTATTCGATCCAGGTCACCAATACCGGCCAGGGCCAGGCCGATGGCGGCACGGTCGAGATCGGCGATGTGCTGGACGCCAATACCAGCCTGTTCACAGGCAATTTCGATGGCGCTGGCTCACCCTTTGAATTCATTGACGGATCCGGCGCCGCGGCAAGTGGTGTCAGCCTGAACTTTACCAGCCTCGGTGATGGCGGCGACGGCGTCACCTTCCGAAACGGGTCCGGCACCAGCATCACGCCCGTGTCCGGGTTCGATCCGAACGTGGCCAGCTTTGGCTTGCAATTTGACGGCGTCATGAGCGGTGCATCCGGCGGCAGCAATCCGACCTTCACCATCCGCTACCGGGTTCAGATCGAGTAATTACTCGACCACCCCCACCATGGGGCCAAGATCGGTGCCGATCTCGTTGCGGCTGATCATCGGCGCGTAAATACGGCTGACCTGGCCATCCAGGAACAAGGCGTCCGGCGCTTCAATCACGTCCCGGAACAGGGTCGCAAAATCATAGAACGTGACAGCCGAATCCGAGATCGCGAAATAGACCGTGGCGCCGTCGGCGCTGACGCCCACGCCATTGCGGCGGCGATGCGATGTGCCTTCTGGATTGAGGCCGGGGTGCAAGGCACCGTCAATCACCAGCATCGGTCCGGACTGAGTCGCATAAACCGGATCCGTGCCGGCGGCGAGATAGGCCTCGCTTTCCGAGATACCGGCCACACCCTGATCCAGCCAGAACACGCCATTTGGCTTCAAATGGAAATTGCCCGGCCCGTCATTGGTATTGACCACGGCCTGATCGCCATAGCCATCGCGATAGAACCCGACCGGGCTGCGATCCTCGTGGTACATGCCGCCATTCATCGCGAAGATCAGCGTTTCGCCTTGCTCATCCAGCTCGCGCTCCAGCGTATCGAACTGACGATAGGGCTGGCCATCGGCATCGCTGTGAAACAAGCGGATATCGTGCGCGGCAGCGTCGAACGTGCACACCGTGTACCCATCGCCCTGATGCACCAGCGTCTGGCACGTCGAGACCGCCAGCGGCGGCGCCTCCGGCCCACCCTCGGTGGCTGGCTGGCAACCTACCAGTCCCATCCCCCCGCACAGGATGATCGCGATCATCCGCAAATCGGCCTCCATGGCATGGCATCAACTTTATGTGACATGGCAAGCTTCGCGCGTTCAATCAACGGAGTGTTCACGCCGATTTGCCATGCTGGTGCTGAAATCACTGGGGATATCAGCATGAACACGACCGTACTTTCGGGCGGCAGCCGCCGATCCATCGCCGCACGCCTGGGCGCCGCCCCTTATGTGGTGACGATTTTCCTGTCCGCCGCGCTGGTCTTCCTGGTTCAACCCATCTTCGCCAAGATGGCGACCCCGCTGCTCGGCGGCGCTCCGAATGTCTGGAATGTCTCGCTGGTCTGCTTTCAGGCAGCCTTGCTGCTGGGCTATGCCTATGCCCATCTGCTGACCCACCTGGTGACATCGCTGCGCGCCCAGATTGCCGTGCATGCCAGCCTGCTGGCCCTGGCAGCGCTGGTCCTGCCGTTTCAACTCTCGACCGCGCTTGGCGCGCCGGACCCGACCCAGCCGACTTTCTGGCTGATCGGCGTGTTCGCGCTGTCGATTGCACCGCCTTTTGCCGTCATCTCCGCCACAGCGCCATTGCTGCAAAGCTGGTACAGCCGTTCTGGCCGCGAGGATGCGCATGATCCTTATCACCTCTATGCCGCCAGCAATGTCGGCTCCCTGCTGGGTCTCGCCGCCTATCCGCTGCTGTTTGAACCGCTGCTGCCCGTGATCGCGCAGACCAGCGCCTGGACCATGGGCTACATCGCCCTGGCCTTCCTGCTGACCGCCTGCGGCGTCCTCGCATTTCGCACAGGCGGCGGCCAGGTGCCGGCGCAATCGGAAGCCGTGACAGACGATCAGACCCCTGCCCCAGACGCCGTCTGGCAGCAAAGACTGTGGTGGCTGGTTTGCGCCTTTATCCCGTCCAGCCTGCTGGTCGGCGCAACCACCCACATCGCCACCGAAATCGCCTCCGTCCCCTTCCTCTGGGCCTTGCCTCTGGCCCTGTACATTTGCAGCTTCGTCATCGTGTTTTCGAAAACACCGGCCATTTCGCTGGACGCATCGAACCGCATGCTGCCAATGGGCGTGGCGCTGGCCTTCTTCGCCCTCGCGCCAATCACCGTCATCCCGGTCACCTTCTCGGTTGCCATTCATGTCATGGCGCTGTTCCTCGCGGCCCTGGTCGGGCACGGAACCATGGCGGCCAGCCGCCCGGCCGCGCATCGCCTGACAGAATTCTATCTGATCATGTCGCTTGGCGGCGTGCTTGGGGGCGCGTTCAACGCCTTGCTGGTGCCGGTCATCTTCAATTCCGTCTTCGAATACCCGCTCCTGCTCGTTGCCATTCTGGCCATTCGCCCCGGATTGCGGCTGCTGGGCCAGGGCCGCACACGGGTCTGGTCGCTGGCCGCCGCGACGGCGCTGATCATCGCCATCGCGCTGGCCTGGATATCAGGACCAGAAGGCGACATCATCCTGGCCGCAAGAACCCTGCTGCTGCTGGCCGCCATCAGCCTGGCGCTGAGCTGGAACAGCAAGGTCGGGCCGATCATCGCTGCCATCAGCGCCTGGGGCATTGGCGCCGTCACCAACCCGGTCGCGGGCGGTGTGTCTGATCGCAGTTTCTTCGGTGTCGTGAAGGTTCTCGAGCGCGGCGACATTCGCATCCTGATGCACGGCGCGACCGTGCATGGCGCGCAATTCCTCGACGCGGAAAAGGCGTTGCTGCCGACCACATATTACGCCCCGCCCACACCCATCGGTCAGTTGTTCGCAGCCAATCATGCGCCAGGCGCGGTCGGGATCGTCGGACTGGGGACCGGTTCCGTGGCCTGTTATGCTCGCCCGGGACAGGGTTATGTCTATTATGAAATCGATCCGCTGGTCGCCCGGGTTGCGAGTGACCCGGCGCACTTCACCTATTTGTCGTCCTGCACACCGGAGCCGAACATTGTCCTTGGTGACGGTCGCCTGAGCCTGGCGGCGGAAGCCGAGGGCCGCTTCAACCTGCTGCTGATCGATGCGTTCAGCTCCAGTTCGGTGCCGACCCACCTGATGACCCGCGAAGCGGTTGAGCTGTACCTTTCGCGCCTGAGCGAGGATGGCTTGCTGGTCATGCACGTGTCCAACAATCACATGGACCTGCCGAAAGTCGTCGCGCGCATCGCCGACGCCATCGGCGCGCCGGCACGCTATCAGTATTTCAGTCCGACCCCGGAACAGGCGAGCGGCGAGGATGCGCATGCCAGCCAGGTGGTCGTGTTGGCGCGGTCAGAGGCGGCGCTGACCAAACTCGATCGCAATGATGCCTGGACGGTCCTGACCGGCGACGGCAAACGCGCCTGGAGCGATGACTATACCAATGTCATCGGTGCGATTCTCGAAAAGTAGATCTCAGGCGCCTAGCCCTGCGCGGATTTGGCGAGGTCGATCCAGTGTTCGACCTCATCCCGGTCGACATTGTTTTCGCCGCCCCACAAGACGCGCGCCCCTTGCGGCGTGTCGAGGAAGCTGGTGGCCGCCTTCAACACGGTGGTCGCTGAGGCACTGGCCAGGTCGTCGGCGCTGCGAATCCCGGCGCCAACAAGGATCTGACTGTCGAGCACGCGCAAGCCGGGCGCTTCGACCATGAGGCGCGTCTGGTCCTGCCAATCGATCAGCGTGTTGGCCCGGATATAGCGGACATTCAGCGCGATGGCGGTCTGCTCAGGATCGGCGTTGAGCAGATCTCCGATGGTCCAGATATCGACCTTTTCCAGGCGCGATGCGGTCTTCGGACCGATCGATGGTGCGTCGACCACAGGCGAGTCGAGCGTCAGGTGATTGGAGCGGTCTTCGCGCGGCGTATCGTCGGCCTCATCCTCATCGTCTTCGACCTCCGCCGTCACCTCTTGCGTGTCGGCCGCGTCCAGCTCGGCGAGCATCGCTTCCGCAGCATTGGTTTCCGCTTCGGCGGCAGTCGCGTCGGTTTCATCCTCGTCGACATCGGTTGCGGATGCCTCGATTTCGGGTGCGTCGGGCGCGAGGTCGGCCTCGGCCTCGATCTCGGCCGGAGCCTCGTCGGTCTCGTCTACGGCTTCCACGCTTTCGATTGGCGCCTCGATGTCCGCCGGTTCCGCCGCGACGGGCTCAGGCTCTGGTGCGGTGAACTCGACCACGTTCGTGGTCTCGGTTTCAGGCTCAATTTCGGTTGCGGTTTCGTCAGCGTCGAACACTTCCGGGTCCGGCGAAACCGTCGGGGTCCGGAGCAGCGCCGTGACCCGGTCAGCGGCTTCGACGGGCACCGGCACGACTTTCAACTGATACTCGATCGGCTTCGGATGCTCTGGCAATGGCACATGTTTGGAGCCAATCGGTCGAATCGGCATCATGTCGAGCCATTCCAGCGGCTGCCGCAAGATGTGCTTGCAATGCAGCGCGCGAATTTTCTTGTCATCCGCCGGCAGGGTTTTGACGACCTTTCCGGTCTCGACAAATTCCTCATACATCGCTTCGACCGTCTTGCGGTCCTTGGCATCGGCCATGCGCTTGGTGATCTTGCGGATCGGGATGTCGAGCGCCGCGAAATAGCCCGGCAGGTCGAGATCGACCTTTTGCGGTTTGACCCCGGATTCAGCAAATGCGCGCTCGAACAGCACGGCGACGCCGGCTGTCGCATAGGCGACGAGATCGGCAATGATGTCGAGCAAGGTCTGGTCCAGCCCGTCCGGCGGATTGGCGACACCGCGATGCAGGTCATAATGGTCGATAAAGGTCTGATAATGCGGGTTCGAATATTTCGCGCCGGCCAGAACCATATCGGCGACAAATCCCGTCTCGGTGCCGGAATGCACCTGCGGATAGCCGCGCTGGTCGATCAGGGCCTTGATGGTGTCGCGGGATTTCGCGATTGACCATTCGAGCGCCCGGTGCATCGCGCCTTCTTCCTCGCTCTGTGCGGTGTGGAATGGCTGGATCGGGTCCGCATAATAGTGCGTCAGGACGCCCAGTGCGTAGGCTGCCTTGCCCCATTTCTTTTCGCGCAGGGCTTCGACGGCCTTGCCATACCATTCCATGGCGGCATCACGCGCGCCGCCCCATTCGCCGTCCTGGACGTGCAGAACGTGGTTCTGGAAGTCGCGAAACTCCGTATCCGGCGCCTTCGCGCCCTTGAGCAGATTGGTGTGGTGCTTGAGCAGGAGATTCTTCCAGTCGCCCGCATGATCACCCTTCAGCAGTTGCAGCGCGTCGAACGCAATGAAGTGGTGAGTCGAGCGGCACCGGTGTGCGATGATGACAAGCTCGAGCAGATTCATGGTCAGCCCCCGTAGGCCTAGTAGGATGACCAGCCCTAGGGTGATTTGCGAGGCACACAAATGTCACCACAGCGGTGACGGGCTGGAATCCGAGTGGTTAATGTTTTCCTGACAATTGGGCTGGAAGGGTTAACAGCGGTTTAACCTTTGCGGCTCAGCGCATACTGACGCATCAGGAAATCCTCGAAAAGCGGCACCGTGAAGGCGATATCGCCATGCGACGGACTGTAGATCATGCCTTTCTTGATGATCTTTGCTCTGCGCGGGCCCAGAGACGCGGGATCGGCATTCAATTGATCGGCCACGTCGGAAGATCGATAGGGTCCTTTGCCAAGACTCGCCATCGCGATGACATACTCTTTTTCCCTGCGCGTGAGCCGGTCTAACCGCACCCGAAAGAACCCCTCATCCAATCGCGCCAGAGCGCGCTCAGAGGCGGCGCGTGCGACCGCTTCGTTGATGGGCGAGCGTTCCGCCAGATTCCAACACTGAAAGCCCCATTCCTGTAGAAAATAGGGGTACCCTTGTGTCATCAGGAAGATGTGTGCCAGCGCAGCTTTATTGATTTCTTCTTCTTCCTCCAAAATTGGATCCCGGATGGCCCTCGCAGCGGCCTCCTCATCGAGGGCTCCGATAGGGGGATAATTGAACAGGCGCTCGGCGTATGATTTTGCCTCGCCGGACAGCGCCGCTATCTGAGGTAGGCCGGCCCCAAAAAACATGATCGGGTAGCCCTTTTGCGCAACCCGATGAATAGCAACGATCAGCGCTGAGAGATCATCGCGCGCGAGGTACTGCAGCTCATCGATGAACAACGCCCAGGCCCGACCCGCAGATTGTGCCGCCTCGCCAATAGCCAGGAATAGGTCCGTCAGATCGCTTTCGAGGTCACCGCTATCGGCGACACCCGTTGCGGGATCCACCGAAATTGTCACACCATCATAGGAAACCTTGAATGTCTTGGCGAAGCTTTTCAGTGCGCCGAGCGCCCTGTGCACGAGCGTTTTGGCGGCTTCCACCGTCGACAATACGCGTAACACTTTCTGCACTCGCGGCACCAGCAATGTCGCCAGCGCACGGTCCTCGGGAGCTTCGATGAATGTCGTCTCGCAATCGAGCCCACTGGCGAGGCTTTCGATCTTGTTCAGCAAGACGGTTTTGCCTGTTCCACGCAATCCCAATAGTATTTGCGCCTTGTCGTGTCGCCCTCGAAGTAAACGTTGGAGCGCAATATCGGCCTGTTCGATGATAGATTCTCGCCCCGCAAGTTCCGGCGGTTGCGAGCCGGCACCAGGGGCGAACGGGTTTCGAACGGGGTCCATAATCAAAATCTATCTTTTTTATGCGACTATATCAAGAAATAGATATACTCGGGTATATTAAGATACATTCGGATAATTTTGTTATATTCCTGCGCTATTTCCGCTTGATCGGACGCATCAGGCCTTCCTGCGCGACGCTGGCGACCAATTGGCCTTCGCGCGTATAGATCGAGCCGCGATTGAAACTGCGGGCCCCGCCCGCATACGGGCTGTCCATCGTGTACAGGTGCCAGTCACTGAAATTGATCGGCGCGTGGAACCACATGGCATGATCGAGACTGGCCGCCATCAGGTCACCTGTCATCCACGACACGCCATGCGGGCGGTTGCCCGTGCCGAGCAGCGACATGTCCGAGGCATAGGCCATCAGGCAGTGGTGCAGCCAGGGCTGCTCATCGATCTCGCGGCGGACGCGGAACCAGAGATGCTGAACATCGCTGACCTTTTCCGGCTGCAACGGATCGAGCGGGTCTATCTCGCGGATTTCGATCGGGCGCGGACGCAGGAAATGTTCGCGATGGCGCTCCGGCAGGCCTTCCGCATATTTCTGGCGCCATTCGATCCGGTCGCTGAGCGTGTCCGCCGTCGTCACGTCCGGCATCGTGTGCTGGTGGTGCCAGCCATCCTCGATCTTGTGGAACGAGGCGGCCATGTTGAAAATCTGCTTGCCGTGCTGGATCGCAACCACACGCCGGGTTGTGAAACTGCCGCCGTCGCGCGACCGATCGACCTCGTAAATGATCGGGATCGACGGATCGCCCGGGCGCAGGAAATAGGCGTGCAGCGAGTGACAGGTGCGGGTGTCGGTATCGACTGTGCGATAGGCGGCGACCAGAGATTGCGAAATCACCTGACCACCGAACACGCGTTGATTGGTTTCATTCTCGGGGCTTTGGCCACGGAACAGGTCGACTTCCAGACGTTCCAGGTCCATGAGATGTAGCAAATCGCCAACAGGATCAGACATTTCGAGCGGTCTCTCGCATTTAGTATTGAAGCGCGGTGTGTAACAGCTATGCCAGATACTGGAAACGACGATCCGTGCAACCTAGCTGTCAGTCGGACTGCACGAATGCGGAACATAAGAGGCAAGATATATGGGGCTGTTGCAAACGATTAAGCGCGAAGCCGGGACAATCCTGACGCTGCAACGCATGAAAAAGTGGACCGACGATATCGATCCGGCCTCGGAAAACCTGGTCGCTGACGATTTCGAGCGCGTGGTCGACAAGTATCCCAACAATGTCGCCTGGCGGTTCGAAGGCAATCTGACCACCTATGCCGAGATGGACGCGCTGGCCAACAAGGTCGCGAACTGGGCCCTCGGGCTCGGCCTGAAGCCTGGCGATGCGGTCGCCCTGTTCATGGAGAACCGACCCGATTATGTCTCGATCTGGTATGGCCTGTCCAAGATTGGCGTCGTGGTTGGCCTGATCAATCACAATCTCACCGACAAGGCGCTGGCCCATTGCGTCAATATTGCTGATGCCCAGCTGATCATCACGGGTGCCGACCAGGATGAGGCAATCCGCAGCGCCGATGGCCTGTTCGAAGGCGATCCGAAGATCTGGACACTGGGCGGCACGGTCGGCGAAGACCTGACATCGGCCCTCGCCGCCGCATCGGAAGACCGCCCCAGCCGCGATCATCGCGCCGCGCTGCGCGGCAAGGATCTGTGCCTGTATGTCTATACATCCGGCACCACGGGCCTGCCAAAGGCGGCCCGCCTGACCCAGGCACGCACCCAGGGCATGATGCGCTCCTTCATTGCACCGTGTAAGACCACGGCGCGCGACCGGGTCTATATCACCTTGCCGCTCTATCATGGCACAGGCGGGCTGTGCGGGGTCGGCCAGGCCTTGATGACCGGCGCCTGCATCGTGCTGCGCAAGAAATTCTCGGCCAGTCACTTCTGGGACGACGCCGCCGACCATGGCGTCACCTCGATTGTCTATATTGGTGAGCTGTGCCGCTATCTGGTCAATTCGCCACCGCACCCGAAAGAGCGGGCGCACAAGATCCGCACCGGATTTGGCAATGGGCTGCGCCCCGACATCTGGGAAGAATTCCTGACCCGGTTCAACATTTCCTATGTCTGTGAATTCTACGGCTCGACGGAAGGCAATGTCAGCTTCCTGGGCTTTGATGGCAAAGTTGGCGCCGTCGGACGCATTCCCGGCTACCTCGAAAAGAACGTGTTCGGGCATATCGCCTTCGTGAAGTTCGACGTCGTCGAAGAGCAACCGATCCGCGGCAATGACGGGTTCTGCATCCGCGCGCTGCCAAATGAAACCGGCGAAGCCATTGGCAAGGTTGGCGACGATTCCCGCACCCGCTTCGAAGGCTATAATGACGAGGAAGCGACCAAGAAAAAACTCATGCGCAATGTCTTCGAGGACGGCGATATGTGGTTCCGCACCGGCGACCTGATGCGCAAGGATGAAGATGGCTATGTCTATTTCATCGACCGGATCGGCGACACGTTCCGCTGGAAAGGTGAGAATGTCTCGACCAATGAAGTGGCCGAGTTTGTCGCCCGGGCACCAGGCATCGCAACCGCCAATATCTATGGCGTCAGCGTCCCCGGCACGGACGGCCGGGCCGGCATGGCCGCGATTACAACCGATGGCGAGGTCGATTTCGATGGCCTGTATGCCTGGCTGAGCGAGCATTTGCCGAAATATGCCATCCCGCTCTTCATCCGCGTTCAGAAGGAAGCCGAGACCACTGGCACCTTCAAGTATCGCAAGGTCGAGCTGGTCGAGGAAGGTTTCGACCCGGATGACGTCAGCGAACCCCTTTGGTTCTTTGACCCGCAGAGCAACAAGTATGAGCCGCTGACACCGGACGCGTTCGAGACGATCAAGTCCGGCGCTGTGAAGTTCTGATGTGGACGCGGTGTCTTGTGCCCGTCCTGGTGCTTGCCGGATGCGGCGGGACGATCAGCGAGTCAGCGCCTGAGGCGCTCTATTTCGAACGGCTGAGCAGTCTCTGCAACGGCCAGGCCTATGCCGGCCGACTGGTCAGCAATGACGCCGTGGATGCGGATTTCAAGTCGGCACGGATGATCATGGGACCTGCCCGCTGCGATGGTTTGATTGTCCGCATTCCGTTCGCGGTTGATGATGACCGATCGCGCACCTGGGTGGTGACGCGCACCACGGACGGCCTGCGCCTCAAGCATGATCATCGCCACAAGGATGGCACCGAGGACGTGCTGACCCAGTATGGCGGCGACAGCACTCCGCCCGGCACCGCGATGGCGCAGGATTTTCCCGTCGACGAGGAAACGCGCACCCTGTTCATCGCTCAGGATATCGAAGTTTCGACTCAAAACACCTGGACAGTGGAGATCGAGCCCGGGACCCTGTTTGCCTATCAGATGCGCCGGCCAGAGCGCCTGTTCCGGGTCGAATTCGACTTGTCAGCACCGGTAGAGCCGCCGCCCCTGCCCTGGGGCGAAGCGCCGATCGAATAATGGCTGATCCGGACTCCCCTCAGGGCCGCGTTCTGATCATCGCTGGATCGGACAGTGGTGGCGGCGCCGGCATTCAGGCCGATATCAAAACCGTCACCATGCTTGGCGGCTATGCGATGACCGCGATCACCGCCATCACCGCTCAGGACACCACCGGCGTCCACGGCGTCTGGCCAATCGCCAGAGATGCCGTCCGGGCACAGATGCTGGCGCCGCTGGCCGACATTGGCGCCGATGCCATCAAGTCCGGCATGCTCGGTGATGCCGGCCTGGTCGAAACCGTGGCCGAGACCCTGGATGAAACCGCGCGTGACGTTCCGCGCGTGGTCGATCCGGTGATGGTGGCGACGTCTGGCGATGCCCTGGTCGATGAGAAAGCGGTGTCGGCAATTGCGGCCCTGATGATCCCGGGCGCCGCGCTGGTGACACCGAACGCGCCAGAAGCAGAAGTGCTCACGGGCAAGGCTGTCGACGGCATCAATGGCCAGCGACGGGCAGCAGAAGCCCTGCTGGAGCGCGGGGCAAAAGGCGCGCTGGTCAAGGGCGGGCACATTCCTGGCAAACAGGTCGTCGATGTGTTGCAGACAGAGACCGGCGAGTGGATTTTCGAGAGCGGGCGCATCGACACGCGCTCGACGCATGGCACGGGCTGCACCCTGGCCAGCGCCTGCGCGGCCCTGATCGCACAAGGCCAGGAAATGCCCGATGCCGTCGACGCGGCGCGCGCCTATTTGCAAGAAGCGATCCGGCAGGCCCCGGGTCTGGGCGGCGGACATGGACCGGTCGCCCATAACTGGAAAATCACCAATCAGGACAACTGATCGATCGCTTAGAAATCATGGTTTGTGTCGGCGATTGGCTTGTGAGACCTGTCTAGGCCTAGACAGGAGGCGATCATGCCAACACTTCCATTCGCTCAAATCGATGCCTTTGCCAGCCGCGCCTTCGAGGGAAACCAGGCCTGCGTCATGCCGCTGGACGCGTATCCGGCCGATGAGGTCATGCAGAAGATTGCGGCTGAGAACAATGTCGCCGAGACGGCCTTCATCGTGCCGAACGGCGATGGCATCTGGAAGCTGCGCTGGTTCACGCCGACGGTAGAAGTCCCGCTGTGCGGGCACGCCACGCTAGCGGCGGGGCATTATCTCTACGCGATCCATGGCTATGGCGGTGAACAGATCACGTTCCAGACGGTCCAGTCCGGCGAGCTGTTCGTCAGACGATTGGACGATGGGCGGCTGGAGATGGATTTCCCGGCCCAAACGGCAGACCCGGTCGCGCCGGACTCTGCGATTGCAGATGCGCTCGGCAAGCCGCCGATCAAAACATTTGCCGGGCCCTGCTATGTCGCCCTGTACGAGACCGCCGCCGAGATCAAGGCGCTTGAGCCAGACCTCGAGCGCCTGAAATCGCTGGGGACGAGTGATGGCAATTGGGGCGTCGGGAACTTCGGTTGCCTGGCCCTGGACGGCGAAGACGTCGATGTCACCAGCCGGTTTTTCGCCCCGGGCAGTGGGATTCCCGAAGATCCGGCCACCGGGAGCTGGCATTGCCTGGTCGCGACCCTTGCGGCGACCTTGTCGGACAAGATGCAGGCAAAGTGCTTTCAGGCTTATCCAGGACGCGGCGCGTTCATCGACACCGAGCTGGTCGGAGATCGCGTGAAACTGCGGGGCCACAGCGTCACCGTGATTGAAGGCCAGTTTAGCTATTAGCGGTCGAGCTGGCCTGGTTTTGCTGGGCCAGCCAGACGCCGCCGAGGATCAAGGCAAACGCCACGAACGCGTTCCAGCTCTGCATTTCCCGGAAGGCGAGGAATCCGATAATCGCTGACAGAATCGGAATCATGTACCCGGTCAGCGAGACAAAGGTCGCGCTGGTTCGCTGGATCAGGATCATGTACAAAACGGAGGCGATCGCGGTTGGCCCAATGGCCAGGCCGATCAGCCCGGCGATGGCATTTTGCGACGGCGCCAGCTCCGAATAATCGACCAGCAGGAGAAGTGGCCAGGTCGCAACCGCGCCAAAGGACAGGAATCCTGCCGAGAAGACAAAGGGCGGAATGTTTCGTCCGATGCGCGCGACGATGGACGAGAAGGCATAGAAAAAGGTCGCCAGCAGGCACATGGCCTGCGCGATGACGCTGGCGGACCCGAAAGAGGCAATCGCTTCCGGACCGAACAGGACAGCGACCCCCATGAACCCGACCACGAGCCCGAATGCCTTGCGGGGATTAATATAGTCATCATGGAAGATGACGTGCGCAAGTATAGATGTAAATAAAGGTGCCGCCGATACATATAAGGCAGCAAGGCTGGAATCGACAGTTTTCTGTGCCGTCGTGATCAGCAGAAACGGCGCCGCCGTCCCCAAAACCCCCATCACGGCCATGATCAGCCAGGTTTTCCAGTCGCGCAGCGGCGGCCAGGCTTGCCTGCTCACGAAAGCGACGACGAGCAGCACGGCAGCCCCCGCAGTGATCCGCATCGGGATGATGAATTGCGGCGGAAATCCTGCCGCGGGAGCATCCTGACTGACGGCCATGCGGGTGAACGCATACGCCGACGCCCACAGGATTGTCAGGCCCGTGAACAGCGTCCAGTCAGTCAGATTCCGGTTCTGGTCCATCGGCCTCTTTCGCAGTCTCAACGTCCACTAAGGGCAGGATGCAAACGGTCAAGACACCAAATTCGTTTCAAATAAAACTATCCCTTTTACTTTGCCAAAAGACACATTCGATTAACGATCTATGGATAGAGGTCGCAAATCATTAGCACGGGCGGGATTTCATTTTTCAAATGCAGGATGTTGACTATCTCATCGTCGGGGCGGGCGCGATCGGCCTGGCCTTTGCCGACACGGTCCTCTCCGAGACGGACGCCACCATCGCGATTGTCGATCGCAATGAAGCACCGGGCGGCCATTGGAATTTTGCCTATGATTTTGTTCGCTTGCACCAACCCTCTGAATTCTACGGGGTGGAGTCGATTCCGCTTGGCAAGAACGTCGTCGATTCCGAGGGCTGGAATGCGGGCTATTATCCGCTCGCGACCCGATCCGAGATTCTCGACTATTATCGCAACGTCCTGAAGGACCATTTGTTGCCAACCGGGCGAGTCACCTATTTTCCGCGAACCAATTATCTTGGACAGAACAAGCTGCGCTCGCTGGCCAATGGCGAAAAGACAGAGCTGAACATTCGCCGGAAGGTCGTCGACGCCACCTATTTCGGCACCACCATACCCGCCCTGCACCAACCATCGTTCACGTGCGAGGACGGCGTTCACCTGATCGCGCCGAACGAGATATCAGAGCGCTGGCGGTCGGCGCGTCACACGTTCGACAATGTCTGCATCCTCGGCGCCGGAAAGACCGGCATGGATGTCGGCGTGCACTTGCTCGAACTGGGACTGGAACGCGAAAACATCACCTGGGTCAAACCGCGTGAGTCGTGGATGATGAACCGCGCAACGGTTCAGCCCGGGGCCGAATTCTTCGAAAGCACTTTGAGCGCGCAGGCCTCTCAAATGCGGGCGCTGGCGGCAGCCGAGTCAGCCGAGGACCTGTTCCTCCGGCTTGAACGGGACGGGGTCATGCTGCGCATTGATCGCAACGTCGTGCCGGACATGTACCACTGCGCGATTATTTCGGAAGGCGAAGTCGCCCTGCTGCAACGCATCGAGACCATTGTCCGCCTTGGCCATGTGCGCAAATTGACGCCGGCGGGCATGGAAATGACAGGCGGCGTCGTACCGATGCACCCCGAAACGCTGTACATTGACTGCACAGCCAGCGCCGTTACCCGCCACCCGCAGGTTCCGATTTTCCGGGATAACGCCATCACGCTGCAGATCACCCGCGCCTGCCAGCCGACCTTCAGCGCAGCCCTGATTGGCGCGATTGAGGCATTGTCCCTGACCGATGAAGAGAAGAACAATCTGTGCCAGCCCCTGCCATTGCCGGACACACCGAAAGACTTCTTCGCAGTGTCGCTCACTAACATGATGAACCAGTATGTCTGGACGCGGACGCCGAACATTCGTGACTGGCTCATGCGGTCACGGCTGGACGGGTTCACGCGTCGTCTTTCCGAGGTCACGGAAAACGACGTGGAGACGCACGCCATCCTCAACACATTCCGCCGCAACACGCCGGACGCGATTGCTAATATTCAACGCTTGATGATGCAGCCCGCCTGACGTCGTCGCGTGAGGCTCAGTGGCGCGTTTCGTCGCCACCTGTCAGCAACAGTTGCGCCTGGTCGATCCAGCGCTCGCGCAGCACGCGGCCCGGAATGGCCAGCTGGTCATCAACCCAGCGTGCTTCTGCGTCGGTCCAGCCGGCGATTTGCGTGAAATGAAAAATGCCGAGCGCGTTGAGCTTGTCCGCCCGTTTCGGGCCGATCCCCTTGATGCAGGTCAGATCATCCGCCGGGCCATCAGGGGCAAGCAGTCTTGGCGGCGCCGCGCCTTCCGAAGGCGATGCGGTGGGCGCTGTCGGCGCAGTCGGCGTAGTTGGCAGGGTCGGCGTGTTGCGCTGGACCGTATCAAACCAGTCAACCAGCGCGGACCCCGCCATCGTGTTGGGCAATTGCATCCAGGCGGGCATGCCCTCCATCAGCCGGGCCGTGTTCTGCCAATGACGCAGATTGAGATCTGAGAGCGTGCGCAACAACTCGCCGGCAAGCGTCTCTTCGTCCGTGCCCATATTCTGTCCGCTCTTCGCCCCGGATTGATCAAACTGAGACGCCACTATTTTCGTCGCACGCTGCGAAAAATCTGACCATGCAGCGACGCTCTCGCGCCAGTATTCCCATGGCGTCAGGGGCTCTGAATCTTGCGGCAAATCTTTGGAGGACATGTATCACCATTTATGTTGCAGCGCACAATATCAGCCCGATTTGGTGGAGGCAAGCATTCGCGATTTCCCGTCCGTCCGAAGCAGTTTAGGCAAGTGCCATGACCGATAAAAAGCACGGAAAAGTCCTGGTTTTCGATTCCGGAATGGGCGGCCTCACGGTCGCCCGCGAAATTCAGGCCCTCGCCCCCGGACTGGGAGTCGATTATGCCGCCGATAGCGGTTTCTTTCCGTACGGAGACAAGTCCGATGACGCCTTGCAGGCGCGCTTACCGCTGATTGCCCGCCAATTGGTGGACGCGGCCAGGCCCGACGTGTTCGTGATCGCCTGCAACACGGCCAGCACGCTCGCCCTGGACGAGGTTCGCTCGGTCCTCGACATCCCGGTCGTCGGCACGGTGCCGGCGATCAAGCCGGCCGCGCAGCAGACACGCACGGGCACGATCGGAATGCTGGCAACGCCCGGCACTGTGCGGCGCGCCTATACGGCGAAACTGATCGAGGACTTTGCCAGCCAGGTGCGCGTGATCCTGCACGGTTCGGTGGCGCTTGTGCGCATGGCTGAGGAAATCGCGTCCGGTGGCGCCGTGGCCATGGACGCGTTTCGCGAGGCGCAGGCGCCCTTGTTTGCAGCCGAAGGCGGCCAGGACATCGATACGATTGTCCTGGCCTGCACGCATTTTCCGCTGATCCGAGGGGAGCTGGCGGCGACCGTTCCGCACCCTGTGACCTATGTCGACAGCGGCGAGGCCATTGCCCGCCAGACGCTGCGCGTCCTGCCAGACGTCTCCCACAGTACCGACGCTGGCGGGCGGGTCTGGCTCAGCAGTTCGCCCTCCGATCAGGCGCGCCTGATTGAAGTGTGCCGCCGATTCGGATTTTTACATGTCGGGCAAGTTGACGGATAATAACAGCAGCGCACATCTGATTGTCATAAAGGCCGGTTAGGCGCGCGTCAGTCGATGAGGAGGTCTCGTTTGCGAGTGTTCGCCATCTTTGCCGGACTGGTCGCGCTCGCCGCATGCGGCGGGTCAGTCGACTTGTCCGAAATCCCGGAACAAGCGGACGCACCGCCGGTCTATCTGATTGGTGAGACTGAAAAAATCCGCATTGTCGGCTCATCAACCGTTGCCCCTTTCTCGACCACAGCGGCAGAGCAGTTTGGTGCCATATCCGATCATCCTGCCCCGATTGTCGAAACCACCGGAACCGGCGGCGGTTTCAAGACCTTCTGCCGCGGCATCGGGCCGGCAGAGCCATCGATCGTCAACGCCTCCCGGCGCATGCGCGACAGCGAACGCGTCCTGTGCTTCGACGCCGGCATCAACGACCCGGTTGAAGTCAAAATCGGCTATGACGGAATCGTCCTTGCCAATGTCAAAGCCGGGCCGGATCTCAATCTGACCAAGGCGCAGATTTATCAGGCCCTCGCGGCCAACATTCCGGATGGGGATGGCGGCTGGACAAAGAATCCGTATCGGCGCTGGAGCGATATCGACGAAACATTGCCGCCAATGCGCATTCTCGTCTCTGGCCCACCGCCAACGTCCGGGACCCGCGATGCCTTCGTCGAAATTGCCATGGAAGGCGGCGCAAGAGCGTTTCCGCAATTGGCGGACCTGGAACAGGCCGATCCCGACCAGTTTCGCATCCGCGCGCATGAAATTCGCAATGATGGGGCCTGGATCGACAGCGGCGAGAATGACAGTTCGATTATCAATACCCTGCTGCGCAACCCCGACTCGGTCGGTGTGCTGGGCTATTCATTCCTGGAGCA
The DNA here is from genome assembly GCA_965228095.1 of Henriciella sp. Classification (GTDB taxonomy): domain Bacteria; phylum Pseudomonadota; class Alphaproteobacteria; order Caulobacterales; family Hyphomonadaceae; genus Henriciella. Next base: position 1,115,599 of record OZ245793.1, read on the forward strand.
GAACCTGGATCGGATCAAAGCGGCCCGGGTCGGCGATGTCGCGCCGACATTCGAGAACATCATTGGCGGCGAATACGCCGTGTCGCGCAGCATGTATTTCTACGTCAAGCGCGAGCACCTGCCGCTGGTGCCTGGCCTGCTGGCCTTCGTGACCGAGTTTACCGAGGAAGATGCCTGGGGCCCGGACGGATACCTCGCCGCCAAGGGTCTCATTCCCTTGATGCCGGACGAGCGATCGCGCATTCGCGCCGACGCACTCGCGGCCCTTACAGGACAGAAAAATCCACTTCCGTCAGCGCGTGACCCGTTGCCGCCACAAACTGACGAAACCCCGACTGACTGATAGCGGTCGTCGCCGTGTTGACCAGCGGATGAAAATTAACCGTGTCGAAGCCCATCAACGCGGCGTCTGCGATGAATCGGACGCGGTTTTGTTTATCATTCATCAGTGCAAACGCGGTGACCGAACCGGGCTCGACCCCGAGGCATTCGACCATCAGCTCTGCACTGGCAAATGACAGTCGACGCGTGCCGATCAGCTTGTGCAGTTGATTGAGCTTGAGCTGGCTCTCTGCCCAGGCCGAAATCAGCACGATCGTGCCGTCCTTGTCCTTCATGAACAGATTCTTGGAATGCCCCCCCGGCATGGACGCTTTGAGGTGACGTCCCTCCTCGACCGTGAATGTGGCCGCGTGTTCCACGGTGTCATGATCAATCCCGAGATCGTCGAGATAGGCGAAGAGGTCAGATGGACTTGCAGGCATGCCTGCCTTGGGGCAGGAAATCTCAATTGGGTCAAGACCGATGTGAAGGATGCCGCATGCAGCTAGAATGCTACAAAATCCACGATGTCGCCCCGGACATCGTACCCGGCCGCAGCAATCGCGACTGGATGGACGCGTTTCCCGACCGCCAGCCTTATCGCTGCCTGCCGCTGTCGATGGCAAACTCAACCGGGTGGGAGATTCTCTGCCCGATGGATCTGAAAATCACCTGGAATGGTGGCCCCGGAAAGCACGATTTGAGCTTCAAGACGCGCGGCGATCCTCGCGCCATTCCATCTTTTGCCGACAGTCACTTCCAGCGGGGGATCGTCACCTTCCACACCGGCCACCTGTTTCGCACGCCGCCCGGCTGGGGCCTGATGACCATGGGGGCACCGAATTTCTTCAAGGACGGGATCGCGCCCTTGACCGGACTGGTCGAGACCGACTGGCTCCCCTTCCCCTTCACGATGAACTGGCAAATGACGCGGCCCGGCGAGGTCATCTTCGAGAAGGGCGAACCGTTCTGCTTCATCGTGCCGATTGAGCATGGCAAGCTGGAACAGATCGAGCCGGAGCGAAAACTGCTGCGCTCCAATCCTGAGCTTGAACGGGAGTTTCACGGCTGGGCCGAAAGTCGCGGAAACTTCAACAAGAAGCTCGGATCAGGTGATCCGGAAGCCGTGAAGGCGGGATGGCAACGTCATTACATGCGGGGCGAAAAGCAAACCGGCGACAAAATCGACAGTCACGTCACCAAGCGTCGATTGAAACCACCGAAGGATGTTTAGGGCCGCGCCGCCTTGATTCCGGTCCCGATTTCGCCCTGATTGATGCGCAAGGTTCAAGGGTGATGGAGGGAACCATGTCAGCACGAACGATCCTAATCAGCGCCGGAATGCTCAGTCTCGCAGCATGTGGAGGCGGCGGCGGAGACGATTATGCGCGCTCTGCGGCGCCGCCACCACCGCCGTCCCCGGTCATGGCCGAAGAGGCGATGGAGTTTGACGGTCGCGCCAGCCTGAAAATGGCCACGGCCGGTCAGGGCGGCGCCGTCGAACCCGCGCCCCAGCCAAACACCGGCGAGCCTGAGGCTGAGCAGTATATTGCCTATAGCCACAATCTGGGACTGACGCTGCCAAAAGGCGGTGTCGAGCCGATGATGGCCGCCCACACCGAAGCGTGCCGCGCCGCCGGCCCGGCAACCTGTATCGTCATCAATTCCAACGTTTACAGTCAGGAAGAGGATTACGCGTCCGGCAATCTGTCGATTCGCGCGACACCGACCTGGATCGAACACTTCATGGCTGGCGTTGAGTCAGATGCCACCGAAGCCGGCGGCGAGGTCACGCAGCGATCCACTCGCGCCGAGGACCTGACGCGCCAGATCATCGATACCGGTGCGCGCCTCGAGGCCCAGAAAACCCTGCGCGGCCGCCTTCTGCAATTGCTGGAGCGGCGGGATGGTGAACTCGGCGAACTGCTGCAGATCGAGCGCGAACTGGCGCGCGTGACGGGCGACATTGAGAGCATTGAAGCGCAGCTCAAAACCCTGCGCCTGCGCGTCTCCATGTCATCGCTTGATCTGAATTATCAGACCAAGGTGCCGGCCTTCAGTGGCTCTCGCGAAAACCCGCTGGGGCAAGCCTTCGGTGATTTCTTCTATAACCTGTCTGGTGCCATCGCGGCCGTCATCACCGCCTTCGCGGTGGGGCTGCCATGGGTCTTGCTGCTGGGTGTGTTCTTGTGGATCTGGCTGAAACTGATTTGGCCACGCCTGCGCGGTCGCAAGAAGAAATCAGGCGACGCCGCCTAGGCCGACTGCACATTGATCAGGGCGTGCCCGATCACCGCTTTCAGGTATTCCGGATCGAATGGCTTGGCGATGAGATAGGATGGTCCCTCATTCGTCGTCGCCAGGTATTTCTCGGGATAGGCCGTCACGTAAAGGACCGGCACATTGTCGGGCAGCCGCATCTCCGCGACGGCGTCAGTGCCAAGTGACCCATCCGCGAGGTGAATGTCGCACAAGACAATGTCTGGCGTCGTCTCGCGGCTAAGCGCGATGGCCTGGTCCGCGCGGCTGGCAATGCCAATGATCTTGTGACCCAATCCTTCCGCAATACGTTTCAGCTGGGCGGCAATCAGCGGTTCATCCTCGATGATCAGCATCGACGTCGCTGTCGACGCGGCAAAGTCAGACTCGGCCATGGCCAGCAAACGCTCCAACTCATCCGCCTTTACGCCAATGATCCGGCGCGCGACCGTATGTGGCAGGTTCTCGACCGCGACCAGCAACAAAGCCCGACGCGCCCTGGCCGCTTCAGAGCCAGCGGTCTTGTCGAGTTCGCCATCAAGCATCTTGTACAAACGCTCCCGGTCAATCGTGTCCGGGTCGAAGTCGCTTTCAAAGGATCGCTCGATCAGGGTCTGCAAGACCTGCTCAACGCAGGCATCCCCCGCAGACGTGTCTCCCGTCGCCGCGCGTGCATATCGGCGCAGGTACGGAACCAACTTTTCGACTCGATCAGCCATCCACATGATCACAAGCCCTCAACAGAACCGGTTGCCAAAGCGTTATCGCTCCCATTCGCGTGTAGCCTCACGCACGCGAAGCGGGTCCGGTCAATCAATGTGCGGGACCATTTGATTGAACCGGTTCGAAAATCAAGAATTCGCGGCAGCTGCGACTGCTGAATCTTTGGCGTCCACCTCGCATTCCTCGCCGTTGCACACACGTCGCAGATCTCTATTCCTCCGGAAACGACACTTCCCCGGAGGCGACGCTGACGCTGATCGGCACGCTAAATTTCAGCCGCAGCCCGTCCGGTTCAAATGCTGGGTCGGTGACAATATTTGGCATCATTTCGAACAGCTGAAAGCCGAATCCGAAAACGTCCGGCGCCCGGATACCGTCGAGACCGGATTCTTTCCAATCGACATGGAACATTTCGTCATCAATCCACCAGCGAACGTGCAAACGCCCCGAAGGGTGAGCCAGAAATCCGTGTTTCGCGGCATTGGTGACCATTTCATGCACCAGCATGGAGCTGTTCTTGCTGGCGCGCACGGACAGCACGACGGGCGGACCATTGAGCGTCACCCGGTGCAGGTCTGGCCCGACATAAGGTTCCAGCTCGGTTCGCAGGATTTTCTCGAAGGGCAGACCGCTCCAATGGGAATCGGTCAGGGCGGCAAAATTCCGGCTCATCGCTGCGAGGCGTCCCGAAAAACTGCGTAGAAACGCGTCGACATCGTCTGACGTCTGCCCGGTTTGTTCGGCCATGGACTGGACGACTGCCAGCGTGTTGCGCACCCGATGATTGAGTTCAGCCGTGACCAGATCCCGCTGCCGACGAAGCTCTTCGCGCTCGGTAATGTCCTCGCAACGCTGGACCAGATAATCGGCCCCGCCTTCATCGCAATGCACCGCAAATTGGCTCACCTGCCAGACCCGCTCATCCGCTGGATCGTGAGGTTCGGGAAAATTGTAGGGCTTGTTCTCGAGGCGCACCGGGCCATCGGTCAACGCCCGGCGAAAACTTTCGATCACGAATTCGGATTGATCCGGGTTCGTCGGAAAAACATCCAGCAGGTGACGCCCGATGAGCTCGTCCCTGGTTTTCCCCACTGCCTGACAATAAGCTTGATTTGCATCCGCGAAAATCAGTTTTGCATTCAACACCATAGCCGGATTAGGCATCTGGTCGAATATCGTCGTGATAATCGAAGTACTCATTCCCGCGGAGCATAAGCTGTTTCTTATGCAGGTCGAGCGAATTCGTACCTATACATCGGAATGCCCCGACAAAGTCATTCTTATACCCCGGACCCGCAGCTTTGCGGTTGCCGACAGATGTACTATGATGACTGAAAATCCTCGCAAACGGCTGACGCTGATCTGGCCAGGTCAGGGGATAAATCAGGCAGGACGGGCTCGCACAGTTTCGCAGGTCAGCACGTGAAAGGAGGAACCGAATGGTTCACATTCCACGCTTGATCCCGGGTCTGGTTGCTGCCGCACTTCTTGGTCCGGCCGCGCATGCCGCGCCCTTGATCCGCGACGCCGCCACATTCGAGACGTTCGCCATTGAAGGCGTTAGCCTCGACATGACCCCGGAAGACGCTTTCAACTTGTTGGTGGAGAATGGCTACGCTGCTGGTCCGGTCACCACTTACGAAGACTGGGGACCCGGATCACTCAATCTCGAGCGGGGCTCGTATGGCGGACCCCAAGGCATATCGTCGATCACGCTCGGTCGCGCGCATGGACGCCTGGCCCTGATCTCGCAGAGTCTCAACCAGCCAGGGATTGATGTCACCGGCGAGATGAACAATGCCCAGGCGCATTTCGGCGTCGGCGCTGACGAGCCGGATTGCCGCATGAATCGTGCTGGCACCTCCGGGGCGTGCGCGGTGCGGGATCAGGACGATCCGAATGACGCCACGATGCGATACACGATGACGGTGATGTCGACGATGATCCTGCGTTCGATTTCTCGGCCGCAAGAGCTGCTGGAGACAATGAACTAGGCGCGCGGCCGCAGCGCGTAAATGGAGACGGCGACCGGCCCGGTCTCGGTCTCGGCTGCAACCGTGACACGCTGATACTCGTCGCCTTCGAACGCGTCGAGGCGGTCCCAATGAGCGGGCAGGTCTGCGGATTCGAAAATGAACACTTCAACCGGATCAGCCTTCACATCCGGGATGATCGCAGGATAACCGAGGCCCGCGCCCCAGCCATTGTCGATCAGCCGTCCGCGCACAAGGCCGGTCCGCCAAAGGCCGTGCAGGCCATCGAGTTGGTGGTGATTGACCCGGCCCGGCGCGAGCGAGCCATAGGTGGCCAGCCGGTGCTCCGCTGATGCCGCGTTGCTCACGGCTCAGGCCGGGGCGCTGGTCTTCAGGGCCAGCGCATGCAACTCGCCGCCCATCTTGCCCTTCAAGGCGGCATAGACCATCTGATGCTGCGCCACGCGCGGCTTGCCACGGAACTGTTCCGAGACGATCTCGGCCTGCCAGTGATCATTGTCACCCGCCAGATCGGTCAGAACGATCTCGGCGTCCGGGAAGGCTTCGGTGAGGAAGCCTTCCAGTGTTTCCCGGGTCATTGCCATGGCTTAAGCCGGCTCCGGCTCGCCGCCGAAATCAGGGCCACGATCCTTGCGGCGCTTGCCGATCACAGGGACCGCCGCATTCGGGCGCGGTGGCTCGTCTGGCTCGTCCGGACGCTCCGGCAGTTTGCCATCATTGATCAACGCGCGAATCTCGTCACCGGTCAGGGTTTCGTATTCCAGCAGGGCTTCGGCCAGGGCCGACCACTGGTCGCGGAACTTGGTCATGATCTCGCGGGCATCATCCATGCCCTTCTGGATCAGGCGTCGGACCTCTTCCTCGATCTTTTTCGACGTCTCTTCGGACACCGATGAGGACTGGACCAATTGCTGGCCCAGGAAGACCTGGCCTTGATCCTCGCCGTAATCGACCGGGCCAATCTCGTCGGACAGGCCCCAGCGGGTGACCATGGCGCGGGCGAGACGGGTGGCCTGCTGAATGTCGGACGCGGCGCCCGCCGTCACGGCTTCATCGCCAAACTTTTCTTCCTCGGCCACGCGGCCACCCATGATGATGGCGAGGCGCGATGTCATTTCGATGCGGCTCATGGACAGCTTGTCGTCTTCCGGCAGCTGCATAACCATGCCCAGGGCGCGGCCCCGCGGAATGATGGTCGCCTTGTGGACCGGGTCGGCCTTGGGCACTTTCATCGCCACGATGGCGTGGCCGGCTTCGTGCCAGGCGGTCAGTTCCTTTTCTTCCTGGCTCATCACCATGGAGCGACGCTCCGGCCCCATCAGGACCTTGTCCTTGGCGTCTTCGAATTCGGACATGGCGACCACGCGCTTGCCGCGCCGCGCCGCCAGCAAGGCCGCTTCATTGACCAGGTTGGCGAGATCGGCGCCAGAGAAACCCGGGGTTCCGCGGGCGATGATCTTGGGCTCGACATCCTTGGCCAGGGGCACATTGCGCATATGCACTTTCAGGATCTTTTCACGGCCGATCACGTCCGGATTGCCAACCGTGACCTGACGGTCAAAGCGGCCAGGACGCAGCAGCGCCGGATCGAGAACGTCCGGCCGGTTGGTGGCCGCGACAATGATGATGCCATCATTGGCTTCAAAGCCATCCATCTCGACCAGCAACTGGTTGAGCGTCTGTTCGCGCTCATCATTGCCGCCGCCGAGACCAGCCCCGCGCGAGCGACCGACGGCATCGATCTCGTCAATGAAAATGATACACGGCGCATTGCGCTTGGCCTGTTCGAACATGTCGCGGACGCGGCTGGCGCCGACCCCGACAAACATTTCAACAAAATCCGACCCTGAAATCGTGAAGAATGGCACCCCGGCCTCGCCGGCAATGGCGCGGGCAAGCAGGGTCTTACCGGTTCCGGGCGGGCCGACCAGCAGTGCCCCTTTCGGGATCTTGCCGCCAAGGCGCTGGAATTTCGCCGGATCCTTCAGGAAGTCGACCACTTCTTCGAGTTCTTCCTTGGCTTCATCAACGCCGGCCACATCGTCAAAGGTGACGCGGCCCTGCTTTTCGGTCAGCAGGCGGGCCCGCGACTTGCCAAAGCTCATGGCGCCGCGACCGCCCCCGCCGGACTGCATCTGGCGCATGAAGAAGAACAGGATGGCGACGATGAAGATGATCGGCAAAAGCCCCATGATCAGATCGCCCAGATTGAAGCCATTGTCGGGATCATCGACAACGGACGGCACATCGAGCTCGATCATGCGCTCACGCAGCGCCCCGAGATCCTGGCTCTTCTGGGCATAGATGCGCTCATTGCCGGTTGTCACAGCCGTTACCTTGGTCGGCGTGATGACGACTTCGGCCAGCTGCTTGTTCTCGGCCAGTTCATAGACTTCAGAAATGTCGACTTTCTGAGCCCCGGCCTGCGCCGGATTGCTTTGCATGACGGCCAGGAGGCCAAGCAGGAGAACCGCGATTAGGCCCCAAACCGCGAGATTACGCATATTCATCGATCGTTCCAGACGTTGGTGATGTCACTTTCCCACAATATAGGTGATTGATTTCACGAAAACGACTCAAATCATCGCAATCTGTGACATAAGCTTCACCTATGGCTATGGATTGCACGATTCGGGCCGCCGAATTGAGGGACACGCGATGAAAGATGCTCTGAAGATATATGGCCCGCTGGCGGCGATTATTCTCCTCCTCCTGATCATCACGATGCGCATGATTGCGCCGCCGCCGCCGACTGACATCAAGTTCGCAGCCGGCGGCGTCGACGGGCGCTATTATGCCCTCGCCGAGGCTTATGCAGACGCGCTTTCAGCACATGGCATCGCGGTCGAAATTCTCGAAACCGCAGGCTCGGTCGAGAACTTCGCCTTGTTGGGTGCGGGCGATGCCGACGTGGCCCTGTTGCAAGGCGGCATTGCCAGCGAAACCGATCGCACGGTCGTTCAGTCTCTCGGCGGCATGTTTGCAGAGCCGTTCTGGATCTTTGTTCGCAGCGACCTTGAAGCCACCGACTTTGGCGACCTGCATGGCGGGACCATCGCGGCTGGCCCGGTCGGCTCTGGCACGCGGGCGATGGCGGAACGGCTGCAAACCGAGTGGGGCGGCGCCTGGACACCCCTGTCGCCCTTGTCCGGCAGCGCCGCGGCCTCGGCCTTGATTGGCGGCACTGTCGACGCTGCGGTGTTCACCGCCTCGGTCAATGCCAGCTATGTGCAGCGCTTGCTGCGGGCGGAAAACATCCGGCTGATCGGCGTCCGCCGCGCCAATGGCCTCGCCATGCGGGATCCGGCGCTGGCCAAGGTGACCCTGTTCGAAGGCGTCGTCGACATGGATCGCAATATCCCGGACCAGGATGTGCCGCTGATTGCCGCCATCGCGCAGCTCGGCGTGCGCGAAGACCTGCACCCGGCCCTGCAATCGGTCCTGCTGGAAGCCGCAGAGCCGATTCATGGGGTCGGCACGATGATCACCGCCGGGGGAACCTATCCCGACCCGGCCCAGACCGATCTTGACCTGTCGTCGGAAGCCCGTCGCTATTATCGCAAGGGCCCGACCTTCCTGCGCCGGTATTTCTCGTTCGGGTGGGCAAATTTCCTCGAGCGCGCCTGGGTTTTCCTGATCCCGCTCATCACGCTGATGATTCCGCTCGTGCAAATGGCGCCGCCAGTCTATCGCTGGCGCATCCGGCGCAAGATCTATGTCTGGTACAATGACCTGCACGAGCTGGAACGGCGCGGCTTCGATGCCGACGATGACGCGACCCGTCAGAACGTCCTGTCAGACATCCAGGCGCTGCAACACGAAGTCGGACGCGTTGAAGTCCCGGTCTCCTACAATGACGAACTCTATCACTTGCGCAGCCATATCAATTTCGTCGAAGCCCTGATCGCACGGCAGGCGGCGCAAAGCTGAGCACGGGACGGCGCCCGGAACTGGTGCGCGCAGAGTCTTTTAGTTGACAATTCGCAATTAGTTATTAGTTGACCAATATCAACGAATAACGGAACGCATACCATGATACGCATTGCCCAATTTCTCTCAGGCCTGTTTGTGCTCGTCCTCGGCTCGACCGGGCTGCTGACGATTTTTTCACCTGAACACATCAACGAGCCAAGCGGCTTCAACGCTGTCACCGATTATGGCTTCACCAATTTGCGGACTCTCGGCGCGCCGACGCTGGCCCTCGCCCTCACCACGCTTATCGGCGCCGTGCGAAAGGACTGGCTGCTGATCTTGCCAGCCTCGATGTACTTTCTGTTCAACGCATCGGCGCGGCTCATCTCCGTATTCGCCGAAGGCTATGAGCCGGTCATGCTGCGCGGCTTGATCCTGACGCTCGGCCTCTTCGCCCTGTCGCAAATTGCGCTGCATACCTTCCGCCGGACACAACTGGCCGCGCAATAGCCGCATCAAACCTGCGCGAAACCGCACCCCCCCCGCGCCGATCGCGCGGGGGTCTCGTTATGTCCGCTTCGGGTCAGGGGCTGCCGAAGGCCCAGCGGCTTACTTGGGCGAGATTAGCATACTAAGCGCTCACTCGCATCGCCACTTCACAAGGTTTGTCAATCGCAAATGGCTATGGAAAACTATGACCATTAGGGCGGATTGTTATGAATTTTCGAGATGCGGACATCGATGACCTACCCACTGTGGTGGAATTATTGGCCGATGACCCTTTAGGAGCAACGCGCGAAGAGTTCGCCATTCCTCTGCCAAAGGCGTACATTACCGCCTTCGGCGAAATATTGGAACAAACTGGTAATAGACTGATTGTGGGTGTCGACGACAATGATCGCGTACAAGCTTGTCTACAGCTCACGATCATACCCGGTATCGCAAGATATGGAATCAAGCGCGCACTAATCGAAGGCGTTCGCGTTCATAGAGACTTGCGTAGCGCAAATATTGGCACCGAGATATTTCAGTACGCTATTCAGGAAGCACGCAAGGCAAAGTGCGGACTCGTTCAACTCACCACGGATAAAATGCGACCAGACGCTCATCGATTTTATGCGAATCTTGGTTTTGAAGCGAGCCACATTGGGATGAAGCTCATTCTTTAGCAGTTGAGATTCTTTCCTCAGATCTCAGAGACAATTTTTACGGTGCTTTCAGAAGCTCGCTAATGTCCGCTTTGTCGCGGCGCGCTCAACAGGTCGTTGCAACACTTTAGGTTGAGATCAAAACTGGAGTGGTGTGATGAAGCGACGTCGTCGGAGATATTTTTCAGAGGCTGAAAAGGCGGAGATTTGGGATCGTTGGCAGCGCGGGGAGTCGATGTCCTCGATTGGGCGGAGGTTTGAGCGGGACTCGTCTTCCATCCATCCGCTGATTTCTCGCACCGGCGGATTTCGGCCAGAACCGCGCAAACGCAGCCTGGTGTCGCTCAGCCTGGCCCAGCGTGAAGAAATTTCTCGCGGTCTGGGAGCGGGTCGGTCGTATCGATGGATTGCAAGACATCTGGGACGCGCACCATCGACGATCAGTCGGGAGGTGGCGCGTAATGGTGGCCGCAAAACCTATCGAGCCACCAAAGCCGATGCTGCCGCCTGGGCCCGTGCTTCACGTCCCAAGCCCTGCAAACTGTCTTGCAACAAGGCGCTTTGCCGGACAGTCTCTGACAAGCTTCGCCAGCAATGGTCACCGCAGCAGATCGCTGGCTGGCTGAAGAAACGGTATCCGGATGATGAGGCCAGACGCGTGTCACATGAGACCATCTATCGAAGTTTGTTTGTTCAGGCCCGCGGTGCCCTCAAGAAAGAACTGATTGCGTATTTGCGGTCACCCCGCTCGATGCGTCGCCCGCGTGCGTCCAGTCTGCGTCGGTCGGGCCTCGGACAGATCAAGGATATGGTCTCGATCCGAGAGCGCCCGGCGGCGGTCGAGGACCGCGCTGTGCCAGGCCACTGGGAGGGCGATCTCATCGCCGGTTCAAAGGGTAGCCATATCGTCACCCTGGTCGAACGCCATACGCGCTATCTTATGCTGGCCAAGGTTAGCGGCCGGGATACCGAGACGGTCATTGCAGCGCTGATCAAACAGTCAAAGAAGCTGCCCAAAGAACTCTGCAAGTCGCTGACCTGGGACCGCGGCAAGGAACTCTCGGATCATAAGCGCTTCACGCTGGCGACTGACATCCAGGTTTATTTTTGCGACCCGAAAAGCCCCTGGCAGCGTGGATCGAACGAGAATACCAACCGGCTGCTGCGCCAATACTTCCCCAAAGGCACTGATCTGTCCGTCCACTCACAAGCCAAACTCAACGCTGTCGCCAGACAGATGAATGAGCGCCCTAGAAAAACACTGGACTATGACACACCAGCTGAGCGATTAAATGCCTGTGTTGCGATGACCGGGTGAGTCCACACGCCGAAAGCGGACTTCAGACTCACTCTGATAGGTCGACGGACGAAGAGATCTCTCCCACGCTCATGACATATTGGTGCGAGCGGATCGGTCCGTATGAGCAATACGGGACCATATCTTCCACGACATATTTGGGAGAGCTTCCTCTGATGGCATTTGGTTGCATTCCATTTCCCGTGTTCGCATAAAACTCGCCGCCGCGATGGGTCAAGTAAATCGCCGCGGTCGGATGTTGATGTGAGATTATGTGGCCCGCCGGCGCAACTGGCTTTCGTTCGAACGTCTGCGTGCCCGCATTCCAACTTCCTCCCATCGAGATCTTGGTGTTCGTATGAAAGTTCCCCGCAAAATATAGAAGTAAATCACAGTCGCGAACCTCGCACGCCGCGAGGCTGTTCTGACCCATTCGAACATCGCGAATTGACGCTTTTTGATCCACTTCCGGAGCGACCCAATCTGGAAGCATTCGCTCTTCGTTCGGGTCGTCACCCCACCAATAATCAACCGCGACGACTTCGATTTTTCTTCCTGATTTGATCAAGGACCAAAGGCCGACCATCAAGGCTTTCATTGCCTCTGATGACCTGCCGTCATTTGTTGAAATTTCTTCAAATCGTTGTCGCGCGCGAGCCGACGTTTCTGATGCGAATAGCTGGTCGAACTGTCCCTGGAGGGTTGCTTTGTGTTCGATGGCAATCACGACTGATCGCTCAACCTCGGTCAGCTCATCTACAATATGAAGGAATGCGGCAGGCATTTCTCTCGTGCCGTGAAGCTCGCCAATCAAAATTGCTCGATGATCATCTGCCAGTTCACCGATGGAAGTCGGCTCTTCTGGCGTGCACTCGTGATGCGCATGAGCCGAGGCGTGTATGCCGAAAAACAGCGCAGCGTAGAAAAGCAATTTCATCAACATAGATATGTCACATAGTTACACAGGCGTCAGCCATTTTCTGATGCCTATGTCCCCTCCGACGCCGAAAGCCGGCAAAAAAACACCCGCAGGTCCCGCCACGGGCCTCGATTAATCAAATTTGGAGATAACGATCCCCCTGCGCCGACCGCGCCAGGCTTCGCGCGGCCTCGGCTATGGCACCTCGATGTCCCGCAGGTTCCTGGACAGCTGATCTGACACTTTGAAGAACACGTCGAGGTCACGCTGTGCGATCCCCTGCGTCAGGTCTTCTGCGAATTTGGCTTCGATTTCTTCGATCCTGGCAAACAGGGCGTGGGCCTTGTCCGTGAGCACCAGGATCTTGCTGCGCCCATCATCGGGATTCGGTTCGCGGACAACCATGCCCGCCTTGCACAATTCGTCGATCAGGCGCACCACTTGCCCCTTGTCGCGCTTCAGCGTGCTGGCAAGCTCGCCCAGGGTGGTGCGTTCGCCGCTCCAGATCAGCCGCATCGCGCGCAATTGCTGGGGCGCAAAGCCGGCCCCGATTTCACCCAGGCGGGGCGAGATCTGGGTCGACATATCATAGCTCAATCGAAAGGCCACTTCGTGTACGGTGCGCGTCACCATGGGGTTGATGTCCTGTCTCGCTCGGGTCCGGGTCATTGGCATCGGATAAGCAATAATATTTGATCATGATCAACCGTATCGGGGTGTTTTCCGCGCTTGAGCATGCCTCTGGACCCCTTTCATCAACGCGCCAGACGCGTTTGGTCCGCTGCCGGGTCACCTCTCATCCGCGTTTCATCCGTTGCCAGTGTTTAGTTTTTCAATACGTGAATTCGACCGATCCTGCGTTGACGAATGCGACTCACTCTGCCCATAGTTCCAAAAAAGAACCTACGGAGGCTTTTCAGATGAAACCAGTTTGTCTCGTCATCGGTGCCGGTGCCGGAATCGGCGGCACGGTCGGAACCAAGTTTGCCAGCGAAGGCTATCATGCGGTGCTGTGCCGGCGCAGCGACAAGGACGGCCTCGACAAGCTGGTCGACGGGATCAAGGCGGCCGGCGGCGACGCCACGGGCCTGCTGCTGAATGCGATTGAAGACAATGCCATCGAAGATGCGGTGACGCATGTCGAACAGAACATTGGTCCGATCGAGGTTGTGATCTACAATCTCGGCGCGCAGATTGGCGATCGCACGCTGGAAGACACCAGTTACAAGCAATTTGAAATGGGCTGGCGCCTCGGGACGTTCGGCCTCTTCCGCCTGGCCAAGACGGTGTGCCCGCTGATGGCCGAACGCGGCAGCGGCAAGATCATTGTCACTTCTGCCACCGCAGCCGTGCGCGGCAATAAAGGCCAGCACTCGCACGCCGCCGCCATGGGCGGACGCCGGATGCTGTGCCAGACCTTGAACGCGCAATATGCCTCCCAGGGCATTCACGTGACGCACATCCTGGTTGATGGCGCGGTCGATGCGCCAGATACGCTTGGCAAGATGCTGGGGCCGGAACTGTTTCAGAAGCTGCGCGAGACGCGCGGGTCAGAGGACGGCTTGCTGATCCCGGTGGAGATGGCAGAGACCTATTATCACGTCGCCACGCAGCACCGCTCGGCCTGGACCCATGAGCTGGACCTGCGGGCCTATTCCGACGTCGCCTGGTGGAATCACGCCTAAAGCAAGGCCCCGGTTGAGCGGTCTCAACCGGGGCCTCGTTTGCGCCTGCATGGCGGGTTACTTGTTCGGCTGCGGCGTCGTGCGCAGGTATGGCCGGATTTCCTCATACCCTTTCGGGAACAGCTTGTCGGCCTCTTCATTGCTGACGCTCGGCACGATGATCACATCCTCGCCATCCTGCCAGTTCACCGGCGTTGCAACCTTGTGATTGTCGGTCAGTTGCAGACTGTCGATCAGGCGCAGGATCTCATCGAAATTGCGTCCGGCCGAGGGCGGATAGATGATTGAGGCGCGGATCTTCTTGTGATTGTCGATGACATAGACCGCGCGCACCGTGACTTTCGCATCGGCGTTCGGATGGATCATGTTGTACAGGGTCGCGACTTTCTTTTCCGGATCGCCGATGATCGGGAAATTGACGGTTGCGCCTTGCGTGTCCTCGATGTCCTCGATCCACTTCGTGTGCGCTTCGACCGTATCGACCGAGATCACCAGGGCTTTCGCCCCGCGCTCGGCCAGCTTGTCCTTGAGCTTGGCCGTGTAGCCGAGCTCAGTCGTGCAGACCGGGGTAAAGTCGGCGGGATGCGAGAAGAACACGACCCAGTCATCGCCGATCCAGTCATGGAACCGGATGCGACCCTCCGTGGTGTCGGCTTCAAAATCGGGGGCGGTGTCACCGAGCAGCAGGCTCATCTGACCTCTCCTTGTAAATTGGCTTGATTTCTGCAGCGAAAGTGGGGCCTATGCGGTAGGGTTCCAACGACCCAGTTCTGACTCGCAGGTTTAGTTTTCCTGCACGGTATCAAAGGATCCCAAATGAAGCGCCTAATCCTGATGCGCCACGCGAAAACCGAGCCCTGGACCGAGGGCATCGATGATCACGCACGGGCCCTGACGCCGGTCGGACATGACGCCGCGATCGCCATGGGCAAGGCCTTGAAAGGGGAAGGCTGGACGCCGGCAAAAGCCATCATTTCGACGGCGCGTCGCACACGCGAAACCTGGGCGCATCTCTCGGATATTTTCGGGACTTGCGAGATGGTGCTCGAGGATGATCTCTATCTCGCTGGCGAACGCGGCATTGCCGACATTATCAGCGATCATGACAGCGCCGAGACCGTGCTGATCGTCGGACACAATCCGGGGCTGCACGATCTCGCCCTCAACATCCTGCGCGAAGCTGGCAGCACCGATCATCAGGCGGCCCGCCGCGTCGCTGCCAAACTGCCGACAGGGGCCGTCGTTTTGTTCGAAGCCGAGCAGGATGGTGCGTTTGTTCCACCCCACTTCAAGCTTCAAAATTTCATCAAGCCCAAGGACTTGCTCAGCCGATAGACCTGCAGGCGTAAAAACGCCCCGCCGAGGGGAGAGCGGGGCGTTTTCGCGAAGCCGAACCGGTTGCGGTGGCTAGCGCGCGCTTCGACGACCGCCGCGGCGGCGGCGGCGAACGAGCAAGTGGTCGCGGCCAGCGTCGCTGGCGGCTTTCTTGAGCGCGGGGAGAATGACACCGCCGAGATCGTCTTCATACGTGTCGTCAAAGAAGACGGGGGCGGCATCGAAACTGTCAGTGGTGACTTGGGAGGGAGTCGCTTGCATTGTTTTATCCTTTTTATCGTTGGCCCGGCTGGCCGGGGTCAGGTGACCCTTTTGGGTTCTGTCTGACGAGAATAGAGATAGCACTGTCCTTATCGTTTTTCAATATGTGAATATCGTTTTTCGGTAATTTTTTTCAGCGCTCATCGCCGGATGTGCGCTGGTTGCTACGCTCTCGGCGGCGCCGGAGGCATGTCTGAGACGCAACAAACAGGCGTCTGAGCGGCGAGAAAGACTGACTCTGAGTGCTGATGAGGCCCGACTCAGAGCGCCGGAAAGCCTTGTCTCAAAGCGCCGTTGGAACAGCTGTCCAGACGTGGATGAAAGCTGACTCAAAGCCGATCGGGCCTCACTCCGTCCCGGACGGGACCCGGTCACCGCGCTGGGCCACGGCGAACGTACAACGCCCATCTTGCTTACCAGCACCATGCCGTCCGACGCCGGCGCACGGCCTTCGGATTGGCGATCAGGCCACTCAGGCGGTGCCAGTCGGATCGAGATCGAGGGACAATTGCGGATCGTCTGAGCGTTTAGTCCGGACGGCCTCCCCGCGCCGACCAGGCCGCGCGACCCCCAGACCCGTCCGGCCGCGCCAATAGACCTGCGGCAGCTGCTTGATCAGTTCGGTGATCTGCGCCGCCCGGATCTCATGCCCGGCATTCAGATACTGATTGCGCGCCGTCACCGCCGCCTGCCAGGTTTCGCGCAGCGACAATACGCCGAGATCGAGATGCGGCCGCAATTGCGCAAACACCTCGCCGCCGGACTCGCGCCCGGATGCGGCGATCTTCTGCAAGTCCGACACGCTTGATAGCCCGGATTTGAGGCACTGGATGGCGGCCCTGCGTCCACCCTTCTGGTTGGGCGGGTCGATCTCGAAGGCGGGTTCGACCGAGGGCCGTTGTCCGACGCCAATCTGCGCCGCCACCAGTTCGGATGGCGCTTCCTGGCGCGGCGCCGACATGAACGCGTCCCAGCCCGAGTCCGCCTGCGGCCCGAATTGCGGAAAGTCGCGCACCGCCACACCCGCGCGCAGGCACCAGGCCTGCACATCGCGATCCGCGCCCGCGTCGCGCGTGGTCTCATGCGTATAGACGCTCAGCACATTGTGCGCCCGGTGCAGCTCGGACAGGACGGTCACGGCATCGCCGGTGCGATAATGCAGGGCCGCGCCGCGCTGCTCGAGCGCGGGTTCAAGATCGCGCAAGGCATCGAGCGTGGCGGGGGTGATGACCAAGTCCGGCTCGGCAATAAATAGCGGCAGCACGCGCGCACGATCGCGCGTCGCCGCGAGATTTGCGGCCTTGAGCGGGGCATGATCATGCACCCGCAAATCCTGCCGGAACCAGACAATGTGAATACCAGACATGGAACATATATAGAACATCTGCCCGGTTTTGTCCACAACAGGCTGAATCTGGCGCATTCACAACTCTTGGATGCTTGTTTTCAGATCGGTCAGGTTCTTCAGTTCGCTCGTGTCCTTTCATGATCAATCCGCGGCAAACAAACAGGAAAAGTTCGACCAGATTCGGTCTCGCTTTTCCAACAGCGCATCAACAGATCCCAATGCGCCGCACCGCCCGATCGATCTGACCCCTGCCCCGATCTCTGACCTGTCGTTTCGAACCGGCGTGCCACCGCACCAGCGCGCGATCCTGAATCTCGTCACTGGCGCCATCGGCATCGCCACCCTCTTGCAGCCCGTCCTGTCCGCAATCGTCCTGTCATCAGCCCTGTTTCTGGTGTTCAGTCTGCTCGTCACCTGGCGCTTGTTTCTGGTCCTGGTTGGCGTATTCGCGCGCTGTCTCGGCCACGCAGACAAGATCGATGTCCCCGATGTCACCGGCTTGCCAGTCTTCACCATCCTGATCGCCGCCTATCATGAGGCCGCCTTGATGGATCAGCTCGCAAAGGCACTTCACGGATTGAACTGGCCGGATGAGAACACGCAAATCCTGCTTTTGCTTGAAAGCGATGATGAAGCGACCATCGAGGCCGCCCAGCGCGCTAATTTTCCGATCAGCACGACCATCCTGCAAGTGCCGCCGGGCGGACCACGGACCAAACCGAACGCGCTGAATTTCGGATTGCGGCGGGCGCGTGGGGATTATGTCGGCATCTTTGACGTCGAGGACGCGCCGCACCCGGATCAGCTGCTGGCCGCGTGTAATGCCTTTGATCATGCGCCCGCCGAAGTCGTTTGTGTGCAGGCCCCGCTGCGCGCAGACAATGGGGATGCCAGCTGGATCGCCGCGCAATGGGCGCTCGATTACGATGTACAGTTCAGCCTGCTGATCCCGGGCCTGTCAGTCTATCGCATGCCAATCCTGCTCGGCGGCACCAGCAACTATATTCGCCGCGACGCCTTGCTGGCGCTGGGAGCCTGGGATGCCTGGAATGTCACGGAGGATGCAGACCTCGGAATGCGACTGGCTCGCGCCAACCTGCGGACCGCTTCGATCGCGACCCCGACCTTCGAAACAGCGCCTGGAACGCTGCCGGTCTGGTTGGCGCAGCGCACCCGCTGGCTGAAAGGTTTCCTGCAAACCTGGCTCGTCCTGATGCGTCAGCCGGGCCAGACTTTGCGGCAAATGGGGCTCGTGCCATTCCTCGTCATGCAATTGACCCTTGGCGGCGCGTTGATTGCGCCGCTGGCAAATGCCCCCTCGGTCTTGTTGGCGGCGATCGCATTTTTCTCTGGGCAAATGGCGATTGGCGCGTTCGGATTGGCCTTGCTGATCGCGGGCCTGAGCGTGTGTTTTATTGGAGACATTCTTGCGCCAGGCCGCTGGAGCGCGCAGCGCATGACGGCCATTCTCACGCGGCCATTCTACTGGCCGCTCCACTCCCTCGCTGCATATCGTGCTGTTTCAGAGCTTGCGATCCGGCCAATTTTCTGGGCAAAGACCCCGCATCACCCTCGTGACGTGGAGCAAGTGTCATTCTACTCGACTGGATCATCAGCCTGAGCCTCGCCGCCGGCTTTGTCGCGCTGGGCGTCCATGCCCATTCGAAACAGGGCACGGTGCGCAAGAAGGACCAGCGCCCGCACCAGGTGCCGTGGGGGCTGGTGATGATTGGCTGCGTGTTCGGGATCTTCCTGGTGGTGGTGCACCTGATGAACCTGATCGGCGTCGATACCGGGCCAGAGAACAGCATGTTCGGGCGGTTCTAGGCGCGGGTTGCGCTTGACTCCTAAAAATTTGTTCTATTTATGTTCTCGCTCAAACAAGGAGGACATGACATGCCAACCCCCCAGGACCTGATGGAACTCGGACAGACCCTGATCGCGCATTGCGAGAACCAGCGCGAGCTCGACTTCCAGACCAGTTTCTATGCCGATGATGCGGTTTCGGTTGAAGCCGTGGCGATGCCGGACGGCAATGCCGAAGCCCGCGGACTCGACGCGATCAAGGCCAAGAATGAATGGTGGTATGGCGCCCACGAGCTGCATTCGAGCCAGGTCGAAGGTCCGTTCGTGCACGGCAATGACCGGTTCAGCGTCATCTTCGACATTGACGTGACCCAGAAGGAAAGCGGCGAGCGCATCCAGATGCGCGAGATCGCGACCTATCATGTCAACGAAGCTGGCAAGATCACCCGCGAGGAATTTGCCTACGCGGTCTGAGGCAGCGCCGCAGTCTAACCCGGCGTCACACATGGCCATTGCCGACTCCCGTCGCTATGATGTTGCATCTGCGAACATAAGCAGGTGCAACCGCACCAGAACGGGAGAAACAAGATGGCCTTTGATGCCCCGGAAGACCTCGACGAGTTCCGCACCAAGGTGCGTGACTGGTTAGAGGAAAACTGCCCCGCCAGCATGCGCACGCCGATGAAGGACGACGAAATCGTCTGGGGTGGACGCCGCGAGCCATTCACCAATCCAGACTCGAAAGTCTGGCTCGAACGCATGGGCGAGCTCGGCTGGACGGCGCCGGAATGGCCCGCCAAGTATGGTGGCGGCGGTCTCAACAAGGCCCAGGCCCGGGTGCTGCAACAGGAGCTGCGCCGCATCCGCGCGCGCCCGGCTCTGTTCTCGTTCGGCCTGTGGATGTTCGGCCCGGCCTTGCTGGAATTCGGCAATGAAGAGCAGAAGAAGCGCTACATTCCTGACATCGTCAAAGGCAAGACGCGCTGGTGCCAGGGCTATTCCGAGCCGGGCGCCGGCTCTGACCTGGCCGGTCTGCAGACCAAATGTGAGGACAAGGGCGATCACTGGCTGATCAATGGCCAGAAGGTCTGGACCTCCTATGCCGATCAGGCTGACTGGATCTTCTGCCTCGTGCGCACCGACAAGAGCGTCAAGCATGAAGGCATCAGCTTCCTGGTCTTTGACATGCAATCCGAAGGCGTCGAAGCGCGCCCGATCAAGCTGATCTCAGGCTCTTCACCCTTCTGCGAGACCTTCTTCACCGATGTGAAAGTGCCAAAAGACCAGCTGGTCGGCGAGCTCAATGCCGGCTGGACGATCGCCAAGCGCCTGCTGCAATTCGAGCGCTCTTCAATTTCGGCGGCTGGCTTTGGCGGCACCGGCGGCTCCGGCATCCTGCCGATGCAGGAATATGCCAAGCAGCATGTTGGCGTCGATGAAAGCGGACGCATCGCCGATGGCGACATGCGCGCCCGGATCACCGATCACCTGATGTATTCGGCGGCGTTCAAGCTGACCGTGCAGCGCTCGACCGAAGAGGCCAAGGCCGGCCAGGAAGTCGGTCACACGGCATCGATCATGAAATATGCAGCTGCCAAGATGAACCAGGAAAAGAGCGAGCTTCTGGTTGAAGCGCTCGGCACGGACGGTCTCGGCTGGGACGGTGACGGCTTTGCCGAAGACGCCAAGAAAGCCACTCGAGGCTGGCTGCGCTCGAAAGGCAATTCGATCGAGGGCGGCACCAGTGAAATCAATCTCAACGTGGTCGCCAAACGCGTCCTCGGCCTGCGGGAGCATCAATAGACCGTGCAGTTGGTTCTCATCATCGCGCTGTTTGTCTGGCCGCCCATGATCGGGATTGTTGTGGCGTTTCAACGCCAGCCTGATCGCTGGAGCTTGGCGGGCGTCGCGCTGGCAATGGTGCCATTGCTCGGCGCCATGCTGACGGCTGCGATGATGAGTGACCGCTCGGTGTTCAATCTTTCGGATCTGTCGATCCTATTAATCATGACCCTGATCGCGGGTCTGTTCTATTTTCTCGCGCGCCGTCTGGCGAAGCCGTTTTCGGAGCAATGGCGCGAGTACCGCGATGAACGGGTCGAGGAGACATTCAAATGACTTTTGTTCTTTCTGAAGACCAGCAAATGCTGCGCGACACGGCGATGGCCTTTGCGCGTGACGAACTTCCAGTCTCTCGCCTGCGCGAGTTGCGCGATGGCGGTGCCAATGGTGTCGATGCCGACGCTCGCGGCAAGCTGGCCGAACTTGGCTTCTTTGGCGTCATCATCCCGGAAGAGAATGACGGCGTTGGCCTCGGCATGGTCGCCATGGGCCAGATCATGGAAGCCCAGGGCCGGACCATCGCGGCGACACCTTTGCTGCAAT
Organism: Henriciella sp.; assembly: GCA_965228095.1. Taxonomy (GTDB): domain Bacteria; phylum Pseudomonadota; class Alphaproteobacteria; order Caulobacterales; family Hyphomonadaceae; genus Henriciella. Next base: position 1,136,992 of record OZ245793.1, read on the forward strand.
CGGCCGTGCTCGGCGCAAGTGTCCTGATCCTTGGCGGATCGGAAGCGCAGAAATCCGAATGGCTGCCCAAGATTGCCAGCGGCGAGGCGACTTTCGCTGTGGCGGTGGATGAAGGCACGCATCATGCGCCGCTGAACATCGCCACCGAAGCTGAACGCAATGGCCAGGGGCACACGCTGAACGGTGCCAAGCGCTTTGTCACGGACGGGCACCATGCCGACATGTTCATCATTGCCGCGCGGACCTTTGGCGAAGCCGGTCAGGCGCACGGGATCAGCCTGTTCCTGGTGCCGCGCGATGCGGATGGCCTCAGCATCGAGGCGCTGAGCACCGTGGACTCGCACGGTGCGGCGCACTTGCAGCTGGACGATGTCGCGGTGTCGGAATCGGACCTGATCGGCGCTGTCGATGCCGGATGGGAAATCCTCGAACCGGCCTTGGATCGCGGCCGCATCGCGCTCGCCGCAGAGGCGCTGGGCAGCGCCCAGGCCGCGTTCGACATGACGCTGGAATACATGCAGACCCGCAAACAGTTCGGACAGCTGATCGGCTCGTTCCAGAGCCTGCAGCACCGCGCTGCGCAAATGTTCACCGACCTGGAACTGACCCGGTCCTGTGTCGCCGCGGCGCTGTCAGCCGTCGATGAGAACCGCAATGACGTGCCGGCACTGGCCAGCCTGGCCAAGGCGCGGGCTTCGGACCTGATCCACCTCGTTTCCAACGAGACGGTGCAGTTCCATGGCGGCATCGGCATGACCGACGCGCATGATAGCGGCCTCTACATGAAACGCGCCCGCGTTCAGGAAGCCCTGCTCGGCGGCGCCTCCTACCACCGCGACCGCTACGCCAAACTGAACGGGTTCTGATCGATACTGATTGACCCGCTAAGAAAGACCCGACTAGGCTCCTTTCAAGACAATTGAGGGGGGCCTTTTTGGTTCGGTTCATTCCATTTCTGATCGTGCTTGTCTTGCTGGCCCTGAGCGTCTGGGGTTCGATGAGCTTTACCTGGTTGTGGGGCGCGGTCGCGGTGTTCGGGGCGTTGACCCTGATTGGCCTCAGCGACCTGATCCAGACCCGGCACACACTGTGGCGCAACTTTCCCTTGCTGGGGCGGCTGCGCGGCGTCGCCGAGACCATTCGCCCTTTCTTCCGCTCCTATGCCGTCGAGAGCCAGACCGAAGGGCGGCCGTTCAATCATGAAGAGCGCGCCATGGTCTATGCGCGGGCGCAAAATGTCTCCTCGGTCGAACCGTTTGGAAGCCATCTCGATATCGAGCATCCGCCGCATGAATGGGTCTCGCACTCGATCGCCGCGGTGCATCCCGAAGAGACCGATCCGCGCATCCAGATTGGCGCGCCTGGCACCGCCCAGCCCTATTCGGCCAGCATCCTCAACATCTCGGCGATGAGCTTCGGCTCGCTCGGCGCGCATGCAATCGAGGCGCTCAATCGCGGCGCGGCCAAAGGCGGCTTCTTCCATGATAGCGGCGAAGGCGGTGTCTCGCGCTATCACAAGGCTGGCGGCGGCGACCTGGTCTGGGAGCTCGGCTCCGGCTATTTCGGCTGCCGCGCCCGCGATGGCGGGTTTGACCCGGTCCAGTTCGAAGAAACGGCCCGGCTCGATCAGATCAAGATGATCGAGGTCAAGCTCAGCCAGGGCGCCAAGCCCGGTCATGGCGGCGTCCTGCCCGGCGCGAAAGTGACACCGGAAATTGCCGAAGCGCGCGGTATCCCGATTGGCGAGACCTGTTTCTCGCCGGCCCACCACACCGCCTTTGACAGTCCGCGCGGCCTGCTTGATTTCCTCGATCAGCTGCGCGACCTGTCCGGCGGCAAGCCGGTCGGCTTCAAGCTCTGTATCGGCAATCGCTGGGAGTTCCTGGCCATCTGCAAGGCCATGATCGAGACCGGCCAGCGGGCCGATTTCATTGTCATTGATGGCGCTGAGGGTGGCACCGGCGCAGCGCCGGCGGAGTTTCTGGATCATGTCGGCACGCCGTTGCGACAGGGACTCGTCTTTGCCCGCAACGCCCTGGTCGGCTGCGGCCTGAAGGATGACATCAGGCTCGGTGCCAGCGGCAAACAGGTCTCGGCCTATAATATGGCAGCCTCGCTGGCACTGGGGGCCGACTGGATCAATACGGCGCGCGGCTTCATGTTCGCGCTCGGCTGCGTGCAGTCGCTGCATTGCCACAACAATACATGCCCGACCGGGATCGCGACCTCAGACCCCGGCCGGCAACGCGGCCTCGTGGTCGCCGACAAGGCAGACCGGGTCCACCACTTTCACAAGAACACGGTCGCCGCCCTGATGGAGGTCGTCGGCGCGGCGGGCTGCGAGCATCCGGACCAGCTTGCCCCACATCATATCATGCATCGCACCGCGGCGGACGAGTCCATTCCGGCTGATCATCTCTACAAGCTGCTGGCGCCCAACGCCCTGATCGAGGATGGCCTCGCTACTCACCTCGCGCAGGAATGGGCCAAGGCCCAGAGCGGCAGCTTTGAACCGCTGCTGAGCTAGGCTTCGTGCGGGCTGATCGTGCCGGCATCCTCGCGCCGGCGTATCATGTAGGACACGATCACCGCCCCGACCATCTTGCCGATGATGAAGACGATCCAGTTGGCGAAGTTGAACGTGTCGCCCACGGCTTCACCGAGATTGTAATGCCGGGCCAGCCCGGCGCCATACAGGAATACGGTGGTGTCGATCGGCGCCGCAACGGCGCTGGAGATGACGATCCGGGTCGACAGCCGGTATTTGGTAAAGGTGAAAAGCAGCCAGTCGAAGAATTCCGAAATTGCGAACGCCAAGCCCGATGCCAGTGCGATCACTGGCCAGGCATAATAGAAGGACCAGCCAATCGCGAAGGCCATACAGATCAGCACCCGCTGATGCATTTCGCGTTGCACAAAGTCGCGAACAACAAAAACCAGTCCGGTGATCAGCGTCATCGGGTGCAGCAGCAAACTGCCCGGAGTCCGCGCCTCGCCCGGCCACATCAGGTTGAAGCCGTTGATGAATTCGAGATTTGGCACCACCGCAAAGGACCAGTTCAGGAACGGGATCATGGCGACATAGATGAACGCCCAGACCCGCCCGCCGAGGGACCAGATCAGGTAAAACAGCGCCACCATGCCGAGACAGACGATGAGCAAATCGTCCGGGTTGCCATTGGTCAGGGCGCCAACAAAACCGTTATAGAAATCGAGAAACATGTACCAGCCTCACATCCGTTCTTGTCATGCCCCCTCGAACGCGCCTAATCGCAACAGATCGATGGGATCCACACATACGGAGCAGGCCGTCCATGTCCAGCATCAAACTCTGTTTGATCGTTGCTCGCGCGAGAAACGGGGCAATCGGAAAAGATGGAGGCCTGCCTTGGCGCCTGTCGGATGATCTCGTTCACTTCAAGACGACGACCAAGGGCTGCCCTGTCATCATGGGACGCAAGACCTGGGAAAGCCTGCCCACCAAGCCCCTGCCCGGTCGCGACAATATCGTCCTCAGCCGCGACGGCCAGTATGAGGCGCCGCGCGCACGTGTGTTCACCGCGATGCCCGCTGCTATAGCCGCCGGACGGGCGCTGGCCAGCGCGGCGGGGCGATCAGAATTGTTCGTCGTTGGTGGTGAAGCCATCTACGCCGCGGCGCTGCCGCACGCCGACCGCCTCTACATCACAGACGTGGACGCCGACATTGACGGCGACGCCTTCTTCCCGAAATTTGATGCCGGCGTGTTCGCCGAGTCAGACAGCCGACGGATCGAGGCTGACGCGAAAAACCAATACAGTTTCACCATCCGAACCCTGGATCGCCTCGCGTAACGCTTGCGAGCGGCCCGGCGCGAGTCCAGACTGCGCAAAATCGCGCGGAGGAAGCTGATGGAATTTGAACTGGTCACAGAGGGACTCGCGTTTCCGGAAGGCCCGGTCTGGATGGAAGATGGGTCGATCATCCTGGTCGAGATTGCGAAAGGCTGCATCACCCGCGTCTGGGGCGACGGCCGCAAGGAAGTGATTGCCACACCGGGAGGCGGACCGAACGGCGCTGCGATCGGGCCAGATGGTGCCCTGTGGATCTGCAATAATGGTGGCTTCAAGTATCATGAACGCGGCGGTCTCTTGATCCCGGGGAATTGCCCAGACGACTATTCTGGCGGACGTATCGAGCGGGTCGATCTTGCCACCGGAAAGGTCGAGCGGGTGCTGGACACGGTCGAAGGCCATCCGCTGAAAGGCCCGAACGATCTTGTCTTCGACCGCCATGGCAATCTGTATTTCACCGATCATGGCAAGACCTATTCGCGCCATCGCGATTTTGGCGGCCTGTTCTTTCTCGCCAATGGCGCCAGCGATGCAGTTGAACTCGATCACCACCACACGTCACCGAACGGGGTCGGACTGTCGCCGGACGAAAACACCGTTTACATGGCCGACACGATGACTGCCCGCCTGTGGGCGTTTGACCTGGGTGCGCCGGGCGAGGTCGAACAGGCCAGTCCGTTCAACAAGGGGCGCGTGGTCGCGACGATGCCGCATCTGCAATATTTTGACAGTCTGGCCGTCGCCGCGTCGGGCAATATCTGTGTCGCCACCATTCTCAATGGCGGCATCACCACGATCACGCCTGAAGGCACGCACAGTCACATCCCGTTCCCGGATCCGTTCGTGACCAATATCTGTTTTGGTGACCTAGGCTTGAACCAGGCCTGGGTGACGCTTTCGGGCACAGGAAAACTGGCCAAGTGCACCTGGCCAGAACCCGGATTGAAATTGAACTATTACGCCTGAATGCGGTTATTTCAGAACCGCGCTGAAGCTGATCGTACCTGCCGTTTCAGGCGCGATCGGATCGGCGAATGCCCATTTGATGTGCGTGATCTCGTCGGCCGTGACCAGCCGCTCCTGATCTCCGTCGCCAATCGTCAGGGCCGTGCGCGGCGCAAAGGTCAGGCCATCGGCAGAGAATGAAATCTCGTTATCATTGCCGGTGGCAGACGCCTCGATATAGGTCACTTCGCTCGGCACAGGCATCACCAGATTGACGGTTTCAGCCGCGGCATCACCCGTATTCTGATAGGTCAGGGTGTAACGAACCTCGTCGCCTGGAGCGACGTCTTCCGCGGTCTCATACGTGCGGGACTCATTGCCATTCGCGTCGATCGTCACGACGGCACGCTCAACCACTTGTTCAGCGATCAGTCCTTCTGCGAAAGTTGGCAGTGATGTGATGCCGACAATCGTCAGCGCAGCCAGTGTTGCTCGCAACATTGCTCAGTCTCCAGATTATTCCCGGGCCTAAAATGCCATGGCTTCAATTAAACAGTGCTTAACGCTGTCTCGCCCAGCCGAGACGATACGAAAAAGGGCGACCCGATCGGGCCGCCCTCTGTCTTTGGCGTTCCGGAGTGACCCGGAACCTGAAGCGCTTACCAGCGCTTGGAGACGGTCACACCGTAAGTCGACGGCTCTGTCAGGAACACGTTCGTGAACAGACCAGAGCTGTCATCGGTGAGATAGGCACCGGTGATGACTTCTTCGTCGGTGATGTTCTTGCCGAACACTTCGATCGACCAGTCATTGTCGGTGTTCATGAGCTGCAGGGACAGGTTCACATTGTCCCAGCTCTCGAGCACGTCACGCGGGGTGTTCCACACCCGGCTGAAGGAATCAGCCTGGTAATAGTAGTCACCGCGGAGACGCAGATCCCAAGCATCGTTGAAGACACCTTCCCATGTGTACTCGGCACCGAAGTTGAAGGTCGTCTCTGGCGTGCCCGGCAGGGCATTGCCATCGAGGTTCTTCGCATCGCCATCGAATGGGGTCAGACCACCAATGGTCTGAAGTTGACCATTGCTGTCCGTGTAGGTGACGTCCGGCACACCGAACGCAGCTTCTGCGCCGGCAAATGCACCTGAACAGAGACCCAGCGTCGCGCCTGGCGTCACACCAGGAACGTTGCCCGCGGCAATCGCACCCAGAATGGTCGCGTAACCCTGAGCAGAGACAACGCAGTTAGAAGCGCCGACGAACTGCTTGAGGACGACGAGATCGCTACGGCCATTGGTCCGGTCGAGCGTATCAACGCCGAACGTATCGACAACTTCTGCGTCGAGGAAACCAAGGTTCGCATTGATCAGGAAGGTCGATGCAGGGTTCCAGATGGTCTCGAGCTCGAGACCGCGGATTTCCGCGTCAACATTGAAGTTTGCCGAGGTCCGGTTGACGATCTGGGAGATCTGATATCCCTGATAATCGTACATGAACGCCGTACCGTTCAGCTGCATGGCGCCGCCGGCAAGCGTGTTCTTGGTCCCGACTTCGAACGAGTCGACGAATTCCGGATCAAAGGCTGCCGGGAACGCATTCGGGTTCTCGGTTGGCTGTGGCGGGTTAATACCACCGCCCTTATAGCCGCGCGAATAGAACGCATAGAACAGGCTGTCCTCAGACCAGCCAAGATCAGGCGCCCAGTCAAAACCGACACGGCCGGTTGTTTCCTTGAAGCCCGCCGTTGTCGTTCCGGTGCCAGCAAGTGGATCCGGGATCGCCGCAACAGACTGAGACAGGAAGGTCGGAATTCGGCGAACTTCCTTGTCATCGTCGGTGTAACGCAGACCAACGGTCAGCGTCAGGTCATCGGTGATGTCATAATAGCCTTCACCAAACACCGCGAAGCTGTCGAGCTTGTACGGCGTGATCGACCGGAAGTACTGACGCGAGACACCATCGAGGTTTTCAATCGGCGTCGCGCCGACATTTGCGAAGTCCTCGATCGGGAATGGCGTGCCGGGCAGGGCGGCGTTCAGCAACTGGTTGAAAGCTGTCGAGGTGTTGAAGAACACATAATAGCTTTCCTGGATCGCTGGACCCTGATTGGTTTCACCATCGACCTTGATCGCACCAAGGTTGAAGTTGAATGGACCATCAAAATCAGACTGCAGACGAAGTTCGTGCGTCGTCGCCTTTGTATCCGACCCCGAAATATCGCCGGCCCCGTAAAGGTTGCTGGCTCCGAGCTGCGGATCGCTGACCACACCACCTGGGAACAGGATCGGGAACAGTGCTGCCACCCCGGCACCACCGATTGGGTGCAAGGCCGAGAACGGGCTTGGCGCCGTGTTGAACGGCACATCTGTCGATTGCTCGTTATAGTCTTCCTGCGAAATGTTGGTCCGCTCATTGTGGCTACCAAGATAGGTCGCTGTCAGAGAGTCCGTCAGATCGAATTCGGCTTTCCATGTCACCAGGGTCTGTTCGGTTTCGAAGGTTGGATCGAACAGTGATTCAATCGAGCGCAGATCAGCAGGAATACCGTCCGTGTTCGCGTTGAAATTGATCACGTTGCCGGTGGCAGGATCGATGTTACCGATCAGGCCAGCGAGGAAACCATACTGGGCCCCGAGTGTGGCGGCATTGTTCAAGCCTTCAAGCGACTCTGGCGCGCTGAGGGCGTTGTCAACACAGCCCTGGCTGGTGATCAGCTGATCAAAGGCCGAGATGCCAATGCCGTTGAAGCTGGTTTTCAGCGGGTCCTGATCACAGAGCTGTTTCCCTGAACGCAGACGCGAGTCGTCTTCGTTGAAATGCTCCAGGATCAGCAAACCGCGTAGACGATCGGTTGGCTCGACCGCGAGCGAGGCGCGAACCGCATAGAGGTCACGGCTGTCAATGTCATTGCCCGTCGTCAGGTTGGTCACATAACCATCGCGCGACAGGTAAGAACCGGCCAGACGCAAGGCGGCCTTCTCACCGATCGGCAGGTTGACCATGCCTTTGGCTTTCAACGTGTTGTGGTTGCCATAGGTGAGCTTCGCGTCAGCCTGGAACTCCTCCAGAACCGGCTTCGCGGTAATCACGTTGACAACACCACCGGTCGCGTTCCGGCCGTACAGTGTCCCTTGTGGCCCACGCAGGGATTCCACACGCTCCACGTCATAGAACTCGGCTTCGAAGAAGCTGTTGGTGAACAATGGAACGTCATTCATGTGGATACCCACACCTGCGTCCGCACTGGTCGTCACAGCGTCGACACCAATCCCGCGAATACGGAAGTTAAAGCCACCAAAGTTGCCTTTGGTGAAGTTCACGTTTGGAATCGCCTTGACCAGATCAGGGCCACCGGCCAGCTGATACTTGTCCAGCGACTCTTCGTCGAACGCCGAAACGGCAATCGGAACATCTTGAATGGATTCTTCGGTTTTCTGGGTTGTCACAACCACAGTGCCGAGCGTCCGCGCTTCCTCGTCCTGATCCTGCGCAACCGCGGCGGGCGCCGCGACTGATAGAGCAAGCGCCGAGGCCCCTGCTAGCAAGATACAATTCGAGCGTCGTGAGACTTTCATGTAATACTCCTCCCTCGGCACATGGGTTAAATGCGTGCCAAAAATGATCTTTTTTCAGTGGATCTGCGTTCTTTGCGCAAACCTCAAATTGATGACACTTTGAGATGCTACCATTTGTCAAGAACTGACGCGAAGTGAGGTTTCATTCTGCGCGACAGGTGTGACATTTGCGACCCCCGGTTTTCGGCCCCGAAAATCGCATCTGTCGACGATCGAAACACCGAAAATGAGACGCTAGGCCGTGTTCGAATGCGCCGTATGATGGTAGACTATCAGCCAACCTGTGGGGACAGATCGGTGAGGTAAAATGCCGAGACTGGCTGTCTGGGGATGCGCGTTTTTTGCGGCCGCATGCGGACCCGCGCCTGCGCTCCCTTCGATGGAACCGGGTGAGGTTGGCCGGGTCACGAAAATCATCGACGGCGACGCCCTGGTGCTGAACACCGGGCAAAGCGTGCGTCTGGTGTCGATTGAAGCGCCCGCCTTGCATCCGCGCGATCGACCACCCGACCCGTATGCCGCGGACAGTGCGCGGCTCCTGGAAGATCTCGCGCTCGGCCGGCGGGTCCAGTTGTTCTATCCCGGCCTGACCCGCGACCGGCATGGCCGCGCCCTCGCACATGTCGTCACCATTGATGGCTCTGGCGATCCGGTCTGGCTGAACCGCGAAATGCTGCAGCGCGGCGCAGCCCGGGTCCGGCTCTACCCGGACACAGCAGCGCGGGGTGATGAGCTCTTGCAGATCGAGCGCGAGGCGCGACGCACCCGCATCGGACTTTGGGCGCGCGCCGAATATCAAGTCGCGGCGGCGGCCGAGATCGGTTCGGCAGATCGTGGCTTCCGGCTGATTCGCGCACATCTCGCGGAGACGGTGCCGAGCGCGGCAGACCCGTACCGGACGCCGGCCTGCACACGGCGGCTGCAAGGGGCTGCTCTGCGCGTCACCGTTCAAAACGCCGCCCGGACCGCCTGCAGCTTGCCGGAAGGAACCGCCGTGCTGATGCGTGGCTATGTCTCCGAACTGGCGCTCGACTTGAGCTATTCACGCCACCTCGAACCGCTCAGCGATGATTAGCTTGCAATATATTGAGCGCCGTTCACGGTCATCGTCGCACCAGTGATGAAGGCGGCCTCATCGCTGGCCAGATAAGTGCACATGGAAGCAATCTCTTCGGCCTTGCCGAGGCGACCGACCGGGACCGTGGCGATGATGCTTTCCAGAACTTTCTCCGGCACCGCCCGCACCATTTCCGTGTCGATATAACCGGGGCAGACAACATTGACGGTAATCCCCTTCTTGGCTCCTTCCTGGGCCAGCGCCTTGGTAAAACCGATCAGGCCGGCTTTTGCCGCCGAATAATTGACCTGCCCAAACTGGCCTTTCTGACCATTGATGGAGGAGATGTTGATCACCCGGCCAAAGCCGCGCGTCCGCATGCCTTCCCAGACCTGACGGGTGACATTGAAGGCAGAGTCGAGATCAACCGCGATCACCTTCTGCCATTGTTCGAGGCTCATCTTGTGGAACGGGCCATCCCAGGTGATGCCAGCATTGTTGACGACAATATCGACCGGACCGAGGTCAGCCTCGATCTGCGCGATGCCAGCGCCCACGGCGTCGAAATCGGAAACATCGAACTTGTAGCATTTGACGCCGGTCTCCTGTTCGCAGATCCGGGCCGCTTCATCATTGCCGCCATAATTCGCGGCGACATCATATCCTGCCGCTTTCAATCCCTTGCTGATGGCAAGTCCGATGCCGCGCGTTCCTCCGGTGACCAGCGCTGTTCTGGACATGATGTTTCTCCCGTATATGCTGCGCAGCATAAAATTTGCTGCAACCGCTCAATGCGATGTAAGCACGTTATGACCGGGCAACGCAAACGGACTTTGGTCCGCCGCGGCGGCCTGGTGTTTGCGGACGCAAACGGTGGCAGAGAATCTGGCGAATGCCTCAAGAAAGGGCAGGACATGGCGAAATCGAACGGCGCTTCCGACACTGTCATCATCAAGAAATACGCCAATCGGCGGCTGTATGACACCTCGACCTCATCCTATGTCACACTCGATCATCTCTCCGACCTGGTTCGCAAGGAGATTGATTTCGAAGTCGTCGACGCCAAGACCGGAGATGACCTGACGCGGCAGGTGCTGACACAGATCATTTTTGAGAAAGAGAACAAGGGCGAAGGCGCGCTGCCAGTAAATTTCCTGCGCAAGCTGATCGGCTTTTATGGGGGTGGCTCGCAAACCCTGCTCCCGGCCTGGCTGGAAATGAGCATGAACAGCTTCGCCGAAAGTCAGGAGCGGTGGACCAAAGCCATGGGGTCGTCCAATCCGTTTGCGCTGGTTGAAAAGCAGACGCGCGCGAACATGGAGATGTTCGAAAACGCCGTCCGCATGTTCACACCGGGCCTGAGCCCGCGAAAATCGAAACGCGGACAAAAGGACGGATCGGGCTCTGCGAGCGAAGACGCCGTGGAACTCTTGCGGGCGCAAATGGAAGCCATGCAGGAACAATTGAACGCGCTCTCGCGCAAACACTGATCCGGATCACTTGATCAGCAGAACAGACAGGACTTCGCCGACATCCTGTTCGTGCAGCAGAACCGCGCAATGGCGGTTGCAAGTGACATCAAACTGCGCGTCCTCGCCCATCCACAAGCCGAGCGATTCTGAACGGGTCACAGGATTGACCATGCCCGTCTGATTTTCTTCGCCGGCGAGATATTCGACCAAAGTGAGTTCCAGGGCGTCGCGGCTCTCACCGGAAACCTGCAGCCTTTCACCATCCCAGGACATCGCCGGGACGACTTCGTCGCGCAGATCCTGGCGCAGGGAAATATTGCGCCGGATGTCCTTCTTGCGCGTTCCCGGACATTCCTTGGCGCCGTCATAGAAGGATTGCGGCGTGTAAGGCGCTCGCAGGCTGAGACGATCCGTGTACGACATTTGCCGATCCTTCGCGGCCGGCAGCGCCATCGGATCCGGCTCGCCAAGATAGTCCCAATAATTCACCGTCCAGGTCAGCACAAAGATGTCTTCGCGATCTTCGCTCATCTGCTTCATCGTGCGGTGGGCCTTCGGGCAGGCCGGGCAATTCTGGTTGGCAAACAGCTCGACCAGCACCGGGCGATCAGCCTCGGCGGCGGCTGACCCGAGGGTCGCTGCAGCAAGTGCAAGAAGGGCGAAGAGACGCATCATGCAAGCCTCATAGCGGCTTCTCCGCCAATATGGAATTCACTACGCTGTGAAGACCGCATCAGGTTGCGTCATTGGCAAGATTGCGCAGCACATAATGCAGGATGCCGCCATTGCGGTAATAGTCGAGCTCATTGTCGGTATCGATCCGCACCGTGGTGCTGGCGACGACAGTCGAGCCATCTGCCTTGGTGACCTGAACATCGACTTGCTGGCGCGGCTGAATGTCATTGATGCCTTCAATCGTGACTTGCTCATCGCCTTTCAGGCCAAGCGACTCCCAGGTCACGCCATCATTGAACTCCAGCGGTAACACACCCATACCGATCAGGTTGGAGCGGTGAATGCGCTCGAACGAGCCGGCGACAACAGCGCGGACGCCGAGCAGCACGGTGCCTTTCGCGGCCCAGTCTCGCGATGAGCCATTGCCGTAAAGCGTCCCGGCAAACACAACCAGCGGGACATTGTCGGCCATATAGCGCATCGCCGCATCATAGATCGCCATGCGATCGCCGCTCGGATGATGCACCGTGATGCCGCCTTCGACGCCTGGCACCATCTGGTTCTTGATGCGGATATTGGCGAACGTGCCGCGCATCATCACCTCATGGTTCCCGCGCCGCGAGCCGTAAGAATTGAAGTCGAGCACGCTGACCTGATTTTCCTGCAGATATTCGCCCGCCGGGCTGGACGCCTTGATCGACCCGGCCGGAGAGATGTGGTCGGTGGTGATCGAGTCGCCAAACAGGGCCAGGACACGCGCATTGTGCACATCGGTCGGAGCTTCGACTTCGCCCGTCATGCCCTCGAAGTAAGGCGGGTTCTGGACATAGGTTGAGCCCATTGGCCAACCATAGGTCTGGCCGCCAGAGACCTCGATCTCTCGCCATTGCCTGTCGCCCTTGAACACGTCGGCATAGCGTTCGGCAAACATTTGCGGCGTCACGCATTCGGCCATGATTTCGGCGATCTCGCGCGAGGTCGGCCAGATGTCTTTCAGGTAGACATCCTTGCCCTCGTTGTCCTGGCCAAGTGGCTCGGTTGTGATGTTGATCTTCAGTGAGCCGGCAATTGCATAGGCGACCACCAGCGGCGGCGAGGCGAGATAGTTGGCCTTGATGTCGGGGCCGATGCGGCCCTCGAAATTGCGATTGCCGGACAGGACCGAACACGAGACCAGATTGCCGTCGGCGATGGCCTTGGCGATCTCAGGCTGCAGCGGTCCGGAATTGCCGATACAGGTGGTGCACCCATAGCCCACCAGATTGAATCCGAGCGCATCCAGATCGCGGCTCAGGTCGGCCTTGTCGAGATAATCGGTGACCACTTGCGACCCTGGCGCAAAAGATGTCTTCACCCATGGCTTGCGTGTCAGGCCAAGCGCCGCCGCCTTGCGCGCGACGAGGCCGGCAGCGATCAGCACGCTGGGATTGGACGTGTTGGTGCAAGAGGTGATCGCCGCGATAAAGACATCGCCATGCGTGACGGAGAAGTCTTCACCGTCGACCTGCACCGCGGTTGCATCATCTGCGGCGGTGCCGAATTCCTTGACCATGGCGTCGGCGAATTTCGTATCGGCTTCCGACAACAGAACCTGGTCCTGGGGGCGCTTCGGCCCGGACAGGCTCGGCACCACAGTCGAGAGGTCGAGCTCGATTGTATCCGTGAACACCGGATCAGCCATGTCGGGGCGCCAATAGCCCTGGGCCTTGGCATAGGCTTCGACCAGCGCAATTCGATCTGCGTCGCGGCCGGTATTGGTGAGGTACTTGATCGTGTCATGATCAACCGGGAAGAAGGCACAGGTCGAACCAAACTCCGGTGACATGTTGGACAGGGTCGCCTGGTCCTCAAGCGTCATGCTGGACAGGCCGGGTCCGAAGAATTCGGTGAATTTCGCGACCACGCCATAATCGCGCATCATCTTGGTCACCGTCAGCACCAGGTCGGTTGCGGTGGCGCCTTCCGGCAGTTTGCCGGTCAGCTTGAACCCGATGACTTCCGGGATCAGCATCGAGACCGGCTGTCCGAGCATCGCCGCCTCCGCCTCGATCCCGCCAACCCCCCAGCCAAGTACCGACAGGCCATTGATCATCGTCGTGTGCGAGTCGGTGCCGACGCAAGTGTCCGGATACGCCACGGTCTCGCCATCCACGTCTTTGGTCCAAACCGTCTGGCCGAGATATTCGAGATTCACCTGGTGGCAGATGCCGGTGCCAGGCGGCACGACGCGGAAATTCTCGAACGCCGATGCACCCCAGCGCAGGAATTCGTACCGCTCCTTATTGCGCTCATACTCGATCTCGACATTTTGCTTGAAACTGTTCGGCCCTGCAAAATAATCGACCATGACCGAGTGGTCGATGACCAGGTCGACTGGCACTTGCGGATTGATCGCTTCGGCACTGGCGCCAAGCTTTTCCGCCGCGTCGCGCATCGCGGCCAGATCCACCACTGCTGGAACACCGGTAAAGTCCTGCATCAGCACGCGGGCTGGACGATAGGCAATCTCCTGGGTGACCTTGCCGCCATTGTCGATCCAGGCTTTGAACGCGGTAATATCATCGCGGGTCACCGTCGTGCCATCTTCATTGCGCAGCATGTTCTCGAGCAGGACTTTCAAGGAGGCCGGGAGTTTCGACACATCCCCGAGGCCATTTTCAGCTGCGGCATCGAGGGAGTAGTAAGTGTATTCCTTACCGTTTACGGTAAGCGTCTGGCGGGCCTTGAAACTGTCGAGGGAAGGCATGGGCGATCGGACCTCTCTTTTATGCGTGAAGACAAGCATATCCGCACGCCATCGTGCGGCTTGCTCGTTTCCTATATGGGCTGTGGATAAGACGCAATCGGTGGCGTATGCCCAGCCTTGCGTTGAAGCCTCAAGAGGGGATCAAGATTGAGTGATCATGTGCTGATCAGCGGTCGCAATCTCGGCGCGATCCGTGGCGAGCGTGTGCTGTTTCGCGACGTCTCTGTTGCCGCGGGCGCGGGCGAGCTGATCCTGCTGCGCGGCGCCAACGGCTCTGGCAAGACGACTCTCCTGCGCCAGCTCGCAGGCCTCAGCCAACCGCAAGCTGGCGGCGTCACGCGCGCGCGCGCCCATCACTGGATCGGGCACACCAACGGATTGAAAGCGCATGAAACACCGCGGTCGCATCTTGCGCACTGGGCACGGACATGGGGCAGCGAAGCCGACATCCCTGCTGTGCTGACCGAGATGGGCTTATCGCGCCCGGCGCTGGTGCCCTGCCGGATGCTGTCGGCGGGCCAGAAACGCCGCACCGCGCTCGCCCGGCTGAAATTGCAGCGCCGCGACGTCTGGTTGCTGGATGAGCCTTTTAACGCACTCGATACAAACGGACAGGCGCTGCTTTCGGCGATGATACAGGACCACTGCGCCGGCGGCGGAGCTGTCATCGCGGCGCTGCACGGCGCTGCCCCCATCAATGCCGACAGGGAGGTCGAGCTTTGACGGGGGCGCCGCTATTGACGGCGTTCCGGCAGGCCTTGTCGGAAGCCTGGGCCGCTGGCGCGGGCCTGATCCTGCCTCTGGGCTTCTTTGCCGGGACGGCGGTGCTTGTGCCGTTCTCGGTTGGCAGCGAAAGCGACCTGCTCGCCCGCATTGGACCCGGAATCTTGTGGCTCGCCCTGGCACTTGCTTCATTCGTCACGCTGGAACGTGTGTTCCAGGCCGACCTGATCGATGGCGCGCTCGATCTATGGGTGCAGGAGGACACATCGATCTCAATGGTCGCAGCTGTAAAAACGCTCGCGCACTGGCTCGTATCCGGACTGCCCCTGGTCTTGCTCACGCCCGTGCTCGCCCTGACCCTGCAAGTCCCGCCAGAACAGACGCTTCCGGCAATGCTGGCTTATGGGCTTGGCGGCCTGACTTTCTTCCTCTGGGGCGGGGTCGCCGCGGCGCTCGCCGCCAGTGTCGCCCGCGCCGGCTTGTTGATCGCACTCATCGCCTTGCCTTTCTATTTACCGACCGTGATCTTCGGAACGCTTGCCCTCGAAGAAGGCCTGGGCGGGACCAGCATCCTGTTCCTCACCGCATCGACGCTGTTTGCACTTGGTGTCGCACCCGCTGCAATGGGCGCGGCTTTGCGGTTGGCGGCGGACTAGCGGAGAGTTAAGTAAGAACCATGTGGTCAATTCTCGCCAATCCATACAAGTTCATGGCGTTTTCCAAGTACGCGATTCCGATTGGATTCACGATCGGCGTTGTCCTGTTCGGTTACAGCTTGTGGCAAGGCTTTCTGGTGGTGCCAGCAGATGAGGTCCAGGGCGGCGATATTTTCCGCGCCATGTTTATTCACGTGCCCAGCGCCTGGCTGTGCATGGGATTGTATACGGGGCTCGCCATAGCCAGCTTTGTCTGGTTCATCTGGCGTCACGAGCTGGCGGATGTGGCCGCTCGCGCCATCGCCCCTCTGGGCGCCGCGTATACGGCGCTCTGCCTGGCCACGGGCGCGATCTGGGGCAAGCCGACCTGGGGCACATGGTGGCTTTGGGATGATGCCCGGATGATGAGCGTGCTGGTATTGTTCTTCCTGTTCCTCGGTTACATGGCGCTGCGCGCAGCGCTGGAAACCCGCCAAAAGGCAGCGCGGGCCGGAGCGATCCTGGCAATGATTGGGGTCATTAATGTGCCACTGATCAAATTCTCGGTCGACATCTGGTCGAGCATCCACCAAGGCCCGAGCGTGATCCGCGCCGACGGACCGGCGATGGCGGCGGTTTATCTGGAGCCGCTGCTGATCGGATTTGCCGGTCAGCTGCTATTCGTCAGCGCGCTTGTCCTCATCCTGATGCGCGCGGAAATTTACAGCCAGCAAACCTCGGTCATCCTGGCACGACGTCTGAGCGAGGGGTGAGTGATGCCGGAATTTGACAAGAACGCCGCCTATCTCTGGGCGATCATCGGACTCGGGGTTGGCATTCCGGTGCTGCTGACGCTGTATGCCTGGCTGCGCGCGAAACTGACAAAGGCAAAGTTGCAGCGACTGCAAAAGGGCGAAGATTAGGGCTGGAGCGGACCTATTTCTTTTTCTTCTTCTTTTTCTTCTTTTTCTTCTTCGCTTTGCGCGGCTCTTCCTCTTCTTCCTCATAATCTCCCGATATGATCGAGAGCGAAAGGAGCAGGCTTTCGCGCCGCGATTTCCGTAATTCTTCGGTCAGCACTTCATCCGCTGCCATGACGTCCGGCGCGGCTTGCGCGAACGCGGCGCGGCCAGCATCGGTCAGTGACACGGCTTTGGCGCGCGCGTCCTCGCTGGATTTGACCCGCTGCACGAGGCCGGTCTTCTCCATGCGGGACACCATGTCCGCGAGCGTCGACCGGTCGATCCCGGTGACATCGACCAAGCTCGACTGGCTTTGTCCGTCATCATCGTTCAGCGCCGCTAGCACGGCGAACTGGCGAATGGTCAGCCCTTTGTCCGCCAGCGCGGTGGCCGACTCGTTCACCGCAGCTTGTTGCGCCCGGTGCAACAAATGCGTGACTGATCGCGCGAGCGTAAAATCCGTGCTCGCCTCTTGCTTGCTCATACCCGCCGCCTTAGTTCCTGACTCAGCCCGTACCGCACTCACTAAGCAAACTTACCGTGTGCAGATCAATCGATTTCTCCCATAAAGCGAGAGGCTGACAGAAACATGACAGTCAAGGCGAACCCCGTTTTTGCCCTGGAAATTCCTCCGGGCGACGACAAACAGCGACGCGTCTGTCAGCGCTGCGATTTCATTGACTACCAGAACCCGCGGATCGTCGCCGGCGCCGTGGTGCTGAAAGATGACAAGATCCTGCTGTGCAAGCGCGCGATCGAGCCCCGCAAGGGATGCTGGACGCTGCCTGCAGGCTTCATGGAGCTTGGCGAGTCCGTTGAAGAAGCGGCCAAGCGCGAGGCGCAGGAAGAAGCACTGGCGACGATTGAGATTGACCGCCTGCTTGCGGTCTACTCGGTGCCGCGGATCGGCCAGGTCCACGTCATGTTCCGTGCCCATTTGCACGGCGATTTCGGCGTCGGTCCTGAAAGCGAAGAGGTGAAACTGGTCGACTGGAAGGACATTCCGTGGTCGGACTTAGCCTTTCCCACGGTGGTCTGGGCGCTCAGTCACTTTGCCGAAACGCGGCACCTGAATGCCTTTGCTCCATTCGCCAACCCGCCAGGCACGGACGGGCTTACGCGCTAGGATCGGCGTCCGCCTGCTCCAGATGTTTCAGCATCAGGGGCGTGTTCGCGACCATGAAGGCCATTGTGATGAACCAGGTGCCAAGCTTCCACCACGTCGCCCAAATGTCTTCGGCATTGCGGCTGCCAAATTCGACTCCGAGGATTTCATACGCCCCTGCCGGCGCCCATTGTACGCCGAGGATGGTCAGCGGCGATTCCAGACCTGGGGCAAAATAGCGCCAGATGAATTCATTGGTAAACGCCATGACAATGAAGTATCCGGCCCAGCGCAGGGCGAACACGTCCCAGATCCGGTCCGGCAGGCTGAACACCTGCTCGAACATGATCTTCCAGATGTTGCGGCCAAGCGCGAGGCTGCCAAGGATAATTGAGGCCAGAACCAGCTGCTGAATGGTCGGCTTGGCATAGATGAAGCCCTTGTCCTGGAGCACGATCCCGATAATGCCGAAGGTGCCGACAATACCGGCACTGAGCAGCATGAACAGTGGCACGGCCTGCTTGTTCATCCGCTTGTGGATGATCACGCCAACGGTCGCGACGACCAGGACCCCAGTGGCCCAATACAGGGCCGTGTCGCGGTTGATTGCCAAGTCCAGCCCGCCCAAGACCACGCTGACATCAAGCTTGGCAATGCGGATAATATTGTACAGGCCGACAAAGGCGATGACCGGCAGCAGATCCGCCCAGATCTGGTTCGCCTTGCCCGCTGCGGTGCCGATATCGTTGTTTTGTTCAGTCATGAATGATCTACGCGTTGATACGATCTTTGGATCTCTGTCATCGCTCACAAAGCCTTCGTGGTCGTCAGCGTCAAGCGTTTTGGCCACACGTCAGGGGGCGAATTCGAGCATCATCAGCCCGATCGCCAAGACGCTGGCTGCGGCAACTCTGCGCGGGCCGAATGCCTCCTTCAGGAACACCGCCCCGAATATCGCTCCGAAGACGACGGATGTTTCGCGGATTGCCGTCACATTCGCGGCCTCGGACAGGGTAAAGGCCCAAAGCGCGGCCCCGTAAGAAACCGTTCCAAGCAAGCCACCAATCGTCCCGTCTCGAATCTGTGGCGCAATATTGGCCCACACGCGACCGCGCCGAATCCACAGCATGGCAGCGGTAATGCCGATCCAGTCGAGCAGGAACAGCCAGACAACAAAAGTGAAGACGGTGCGATGATCTGCCGACAGCCGGGTGCCATTGGCGTCAGCGACAGAATAGAAGGCAATGCCAAGCGCTGTGACCATGGCCCAGAACAAGGCCGCCTGTTTCAGCGGCGGATGCTTGCCGCCTTTCTGTTCCGGCATGGCGAACACGATCAATGCCGCCGTCGCCAGCATCAAGCCAATCCAGCCGAGCAGGCTCGGGCTTTCGTTCAGCACGGACGTTGCCGTGACCGCCGTCAGCAGCGGCGCCAAGCCTCGCATCACCGGGAACACAAGCGACAGGTCGCCGCGATGCAAGGCACGGATCATGGCGAACTGGTAGAACCAGTGCACGACCACCGAAATTGCCAGCGCGCCCCAGATCGTCGGCGTCGGCATTGGCACGAAGGGCACAAAGGGCACCACGCTCAAGGCCATGGCGATCGACACGATCATGCGCGTGGACAGCACATCTCCGCCACGTTTCACGAACAGGTTTGTCGCCGCGACCGTGACCGCGGACAACAAACACAGGAGGATCGGAAAGGCTGACGAACTCATTCCGCCGCGTGACGCATCGGACGCAGGGAAGTCAAGCGAGCCGAGCGCGGCTAAAGCGCCGCTTCAACCGCGGTCACTTCGGGAACATAGGCCTTCAGCATGTTTTCAATGCCCTGTTTCAACGTGAACGTTGAAGACGGACAACCAGCGCAGGCACCGCGCATCGACAGGTGCACAATCCCGGACTCCGGCTCAAACCGGTGAAACACGATGTCACCGCCGTCCTGAGCCACGGCGGGCCGAACGCGCGTTTCAATCAGCTCAATGATCTCGCCGACAATTTCTGCCGCTTCGCCTTCATAATCGTCGACAGAGGCGCCAACATCTGCGGAGGCATCCGCCGCGCCGCCCGTGGCCATGACCGGCAAGCCGGCAACGAAATGATCCATGATCGCCGCCAGCGCCATCGGGCGAACATGTTTCCAGTCGGCATCCGCCGCCTTGGTCAGCGAGATAAAGTCGCTGCCGAGAAACACGCGGATGACGCCTTGGACCTGAAACAGGGCCTGGGCAAGCGGACTCGTGCCTGCTTCCTCAACGGAGGCAAAATCATAGGGACCAGTCGCGCCTGTCACGGTCTGACCCGGCAGGAATTTCAGCGTGTCCGGATTGGGCGTAGGTTCAGTCTGAATAAACATGGCGCCACACTGGCCTTTCGTTCGGCTTGGATCGAAGGCTTAGATGTGCCGAATGAGACCAATAATCAAGATCGGTCGTTGTCGCGTCAGTCCGCGGCGCTTGCCTCGGCGACAGCCATGGTTTCGGCATCCTGCGCCTGCAGCGCGGCGATCAGGTCCGTCGTGGCGGATTCAATCTCGGTGAGATAGTACATCATTGCCGCTGGATGGTCCGCGAGCACGGAACCGGTTCCGGCCTGGCTGGACACAAACATTGGATTGAATGTCGCCGCACGACGCCAGGCAAACAGGGCGCGGTCGCGCGCTTCAGTGGCCGCGCGTGTGCGCACCAGTTCCGGCTCTTCAATCAGAGAGGACATGATCAATTGCGATGCCACCTGCGCATAGGCGCGGGTCTTGTAGACCGCTTCGATGTCTGCTTTCGACGCGGGCCAGGCTTCGGCGCGATCAACATGCGTGCGCAAGCGCGCCTGGGACTCAATCGCCCAGTTCTTGTACAAGTTCAGCTCATCGACCAGGACGCCAAGGCCCTTTGGCTGTGCGGCCAAGCCGCGCGACAGGCGACCTTCATAACTCTGCAATGCCTCTGCTGCCGCATTCAGACGTGGCACCGCCTCGGCCTCCTGCGATGGCACGAGCAGACGCGCGGCAGCCAGCAGATCAGAATCCGGAGCGCCGGGTTCGCGGGATGCATGTTCAGACGCGAGTAGTGCATATTCGGACAGCGCGCCCGATATGCCTTCCTGCCAGGCCGGCAGGGCAGTCAGTCTCGCTTGCGGATGCCACCACGAGCGGTCAGCGGCCCAACCTGCCACGGTCAACTCTCGACCAAGCAAGGTCATCGCGGTGCCGGTGTCATTCGAGTACCAAGGAGCCGCGGACGACAAGACGATGGCGCTGGAATCAACTTTGTGCGCCAGCACCGTCATGGCCGGGTAGGCACCAATCATGGCCAGAACCAGACCGAGCTTCACCGTGCCGACAATCCGCCGCCAAAACCGTCCTATGGCTTCCATAAGCGGGCTCGGTTCAGCATCGTCCAGATAAGCTTCGGAAATGTCAGCGCCCAGCAACGTAACAACCGGTTTTCCGGCATCATTATGGGCTTCGATGTATTCGACGGGGAGCTTCTCAGCCGATTTCATAAGTACTTCACTCGCAACATGTGTTGGTCCTGCCATGTGGCGCAAAATCCGCGCCGTTTACAAGTGATTAAGACTTAAACTTTGGCAAGACTGAGTCCGTACCCTGAAATTATACAGGAATCTGTGGATAAAATTACAGTTAACGACTATTCGACGATGTCGATATCATCGGGAAACACCGGTAAACTTGCGATCGCGACTGTGTCATCCTCGACCACTTCGCCTCTGCCTTCCTCGCGGCGCTCATAAGCGGCCACCAGCGACATGTAAGGCGGCACGTGAACGATGCCTTCGCCTTCGATTGGCGCCTTGATCTCGAAATGCAGATGGAACGTGGTCGGCGTGGACCCGAAATCGTTCGAAACGAAGCCGAGTGTGTCGCCGGCGCTGACCGTATCGAGCGCAGACACGCGCAGGCGGCGCATGTTGAGGTGCAGGTAAGAGTAGATATTTCCGGTTTGCGTGCCTTTCAGTTGCACGGAATAAGTCCCGATATGCTGAATGATGCCATCCTCGACGGCGATCACTTCATGCAAGCCGCGATCCGCTTTTGCCTGGCCACGCAACGTGTTGCAGTCCGCAGCCGATCCAACGCGAATATCCTGTCCCTGATGCACCTGGTTGGTCGGGCACAATGGCGTGTTCCGCGTTGATGAGCGCTTTTCACAGAAATTGTCGCGCCACGGAATGTCGTAATTGGCGGGGTCACATTGATCGCCACCCACGGCGCCGCCCAGTCGATACACCATTGATTGCGGCCAGGTCGGAGCCGTCTTGATCGGGAACAACATATCCGGCGCATAGACGGTATCATCGCCGCGACCGGTTCCGGTTCCAGGGATCAGATCGCCAGGTGCAAAATATTCGAACTTCACAGGCAGCGCGGGTGGCGGAGGGGGCGAAACCGGAGGCTCTTCAATCGGATCCTCGGGCTCTGGGTCTGGGTCCGGTTCAACGGGGTCCAGATCCGTCGGTGTGTCCCCGCCATCTGGCGTTTCAGGCGTCTCGACAGGGTCTTCGCCCGAACCGTCACCGTCGCCATACGGATCATCGACCGGCGTCACAGGTGGTGGCGGACCAGGCGCCCCATCCGGAACGGCTGGCTTGGGGTCAGGCGGCAGGCGTCCGTCGCCAGGCACGCGAACCACATCGCAAGCGGCCAGGACGAGCGCCGAAACGGCGAGCAAGCCCCATTGTCTGGTCATCATCTTGTCCCCGCAATCAGTAGTTTCTCTACTTCGGCCAATGCCTCTTCCTCGCTGACGCAGCTGCCTTTTGCAGCGGTTGCCGGATCCTTGCACATGAACTCAACCAGATAAGAGGCGCCATATCGACTGAACGATACTTGCGACCCGGTCATGGTTTCCTCGAACTTTAATGCGCTGTCCGTCGCGGTGCCCGAGCCATCCGGACGAACCACAAGACGGTCTGTTCCATTGATGATCATGTCATAGATCTCGCCTTTTCGAACCGCGAAATAGCCATCCGCCATGGGCCGGAAATCGAGATTGTTCTCGCCGGTCGACGCAACAGTGACAGGCTCGTCCGGCAGCAAGACGGGCACCACTGGCGAACCACCGCTTGCAACTTGCACCATGCCGGTATTGTCGGAATCACGAGAGGCAAAATCCTGGCGCGCTTGCGTCCAGTCAATCGATGCTGTCTTGGTCTCAGCCTTTGTCCCAGTTGGCGGTGCCTCGACAAGCTCAGCGTCTTGCGCGGCGTCCTGCGAGGTCGCTGGCGGCGTTTCCGCATCTTGTGTCTGATCTCCGATCTGGAGATCACACGCGGCGATCAGAAGACCGCAAATGGCTGGGGTGATCAAAGTGCGCATGTCCTATCTCCCGGAACTGGTCGTCGCCAGTGAATCAATTTCAGCGTAAGCCAGATTGTCGAGGGTTTCGAGAGCGGCAATCACGTCCGATGGCGACCGGCCCGCCGGGTCGTTTTTCGGCAAAGCCAGCAACAACTCCCCCGAATAGCTGGCCCGTACGAGGTGCAACCCCTGCAGTTGGCGATAACCTGACGCCCATCTCTGATAGGTCTCGCGGGTGCCAGCTTCATCGCGGCGGAAGTTGCGGCAGACCGCTTCCAGTTCCGGCTCGTTCTTGAAACGCACGATAAAGGTGGCGGCGGGCGCCGGAGTGGCCTGGGCCTGGATCACGGCGGGTCGATCAGACTCGCTTTGCGACCAGCCGGGGAAGAAGGTCAAAGACCCCGTCTGGCTGGACATCGTCATACAGCCCGTCAGGCTAATCATGCTCAGCAATGCGGCGATACCCATTTGACCTCCATAATGCGGTAGACGTCTGATTGTCTCCATCACCGCTCCCCCTTTTCTCCCATTAATCAGCCAGTGTGACATCCGCCAGATTAAGCAGACCTGAACCACATGGACGCAAGCACATATCCGGATCATCAGCCGTCGGAACGGCCCCCGGGAACTGGGCGCAGAGACCCGTACATTGATTTTCCGGGATCGAACTTACGCCCGACATCAAGGTCGAAACCAGCTGGTCGGATGAATAATCCGGACGCTTGGACTTGATCAGCGCCAGCGCGGCCGCGACGTGCGGTGTCGCCATGCTGGTGCCTTGCTCATAAGCATAATAGCAGGTCTCGACAGCGGACCCGGTCAACGGATCTTCACAATTTTCGGCAGTTTTGGTCGACAGGACACCATCCGGGTTGCCATCGCTATCATCGTCACGCGTGAGATCGCCGCCCGGGGCAAGCACATCAACCGCAGCCCCGTAATTGGAGTAAGGCGCGAGGAAGCCACGGGCATCGCCGCCGGCGACCGTGACGACATTCTCGCATCCGGCCGGCGCAAAGAATTCCGTCGGCACGCTGCGATTGCCAGCTGCGACCACGACGACAACCCCCTGCTCCGTAACCGAGTTGATGGCATCCTGCATCGAAGCCGGGCAAGTCTTGAACAGCCCGAGAGACAAATTGATGATGTCGGCCGGATGCTCGTTCCAAACCTCCTCACCCAGCTCGTTGAACTCTGGAATTGTCCCGGCGGCCCAGCGGATCGCATCGTTGATGTCAGACAGCTTGCCACCGCATTTTCCAAGCGCCCGGACTGGAACGACTTTGACATTCCAGGCACCCCCGGCGACGCCGTCAGCATTGTTTGTAGAGGCAGCGCCAATGATCCCGGCGACATGCGTGCCGTGATAGGTATTGCTCAGCACACCTGCTTGCGGACAGACATCGCCCGGATCGTTCGGGTCATCATCCCGGCCATTGCCATCATTGGCGACATCAAGGTCGCTGACCATGTCCCAGCCATCGACCACATTGACCGAGCTCTGGATGTCCGGGTGGTCCATTTGCAGACCGGTATCAACGACTGCGACCACGACTTCCGATGAGCCCTGGCTCGCCTGCTCGGTCCAGAAATCGACAAACCCCGCCCCGCCAGCCGACTGACCGGCCTCTGTGCCCTGGCTCTTATAATGCCATTGCAGCCCAAACAGCGGATCATTCGGCGTGACCAGGGTCGGCGTCGGCTCTTGTCCAGGGCGACGGATCATCTGGTGCTCGTAGAGCCAGTCCTTTTCGACATATTCAAATTCGCCGGAAGATTTCAGATCCTCGATCACGCATTCCATTGCGACCAGCGGGTTGGCATCTGATTGTTGTGCCGCAACCTCGTCGCACTCGACGCCGTTTTCCAGCGCAATGCGGCCCTGTTGCAGCACGGCTTCCGTGAAATTGGTCGGGTTGAGCGCATCCGATCCGATCTCGATCACCATCTGACCGGAGCGCGAGCGCTGGATGCTGGCAGCCACCTTGAACTTGGATGCAGCCTGGATCATCCGCTCCTCGGCCACCAATTGGCGTTGCAAGGCAGCGTTTGGCTGAATCAGCGCCCGTCGCGCGACCTTCGGATTGAGCTTGGGCAGTTGCGCCATGCGTTCCTCAGGTGTGGCCGGGAGCTGGATGGCGAGTGACCGCGAACGCACTACGGGTTGCTGCGTGACGCCGCGCTCATAGCGCTTTTGATCGACCGTATCCTTCAATGGTGCACGCGGCAGCGCCGGTTCATTGGTTCCGATCGACCGGGTCTGCGCCCGGCTTTCCGGATCGACCACAGTAATCGATCGTTTCTTGGACTCGGGAAACTCGATGCGACGGATCACGTCCGGATCCTGGACGGCCTGATCGATGGTTCGCTCATCCGGAATGATGATCCTCGCTTCCGATTGTTCGTCGACCACGACATCGAGCGACTTTTCCGGCTCGGCCATGACTTCTGCAAACTCGACTGAGTCTGGCAGTGAGGCAGGTTTGGCGACGATCGATCCGATGACAAAGCGCGGCGTCGCAGGTTCGTCCGAAACCGCAGCCGAGCGTTCGAGAATGGTTCCGGCAAAGGCCCGCGCCTCGACCGGCACAGAGGCGTAGCGATTGTCGTTCGAGCGTGTCACGTCCTCGCCGCCAAGCTGACCGATAACGGCGTCACTGAGGTCGCCGATTCTGTCCAGACGCTCTTGCTGACGATCGCAGGCCACCAGGCCGATCAATGTCAGTGCACTCGCTGAGACGGCGGCACGCCGGACCCATTTCGCTGTTCTAGCCATGGAACTCGTCCCCTAATCTACGTGGTGGAGCCGGACTATCTTAACCATATGTCAATCTCATGGCGAGCGAAATCAATCGAGCGCGCCAAGCGCCTTTCCAACCACTATTCCAGCATCTTCAATCGCTTTTCTCGCGGGTTTCGAGACCGCCGTCATGTTCATGAATCCATGCACCATTCCGGGGTGTTCCTTGGTCGTGATCGGCACGCCGTGCGCGGCCAGTTTCGCCCCATAGGCACGGCCTTCATCCTTGAGCGGATCCCAACCGCACAACACCACGTGAGCCGGACACAATCCGGCAAAATCCTCATCCGGCGCGAACAAGGGCGACACGCGCGGGTCCATTCGATCGGTTTCCCTGGCAACATAGGAATCGCGAAAATAGTCGAACAGGTTGGGCGAGATGAAGAACCCGCCCTCCTGGAAGGTCATGCGCTTGGCGCGAATGTCGACGAATTGAACCAACGGGTAGAGCAGCAGCTGGAAAGCCGGCATCAACGCGCCGGTCCGGCTGGTTTCCTGCGCGATGAAGGCTGAGAGATTGCCGCCTGCGCTGTCTCCGGCGACGGCAATACGATCAGGATCGAACCCAAGAATGTTGTTGCGATTGGTCGCCCACTTCCAGGCCGCGAAGGCATCATCGTGCGCGGTTGGAAAACGGTGTTCAGGCGCGAGGCGGTAATCCACCGACAGAACCCGGCATCGCGACGCCGCCGCCAGGCGCCGGCAGATCACGTCGTGCGTATCAAGATCGCCCAGCACGAAGCCGCCGCCATGATAAAAGACGATGGCCGGCGCCGGCGCTATGCCAGCCGCCAATGGCACATAGAGCCGCGCCTTGAGCGGCCCGTCCGCGCCGTCGACAACCAGATTGGAAATCTCGGCAAGGTCCGGCAGGTCGCGCTCGACTGAGCGGCTGGCGCGATAGAAACTGTTGCGCAGCCCGTCGGTCGAGCCTTTCCAGTCCATGCCGGAAAACTCCGGTATCTTGAACTTGTCCATAAAGGACTTCAGGGTGTCATCAATCGCCATGCGCGGACCTTAAAGCGGAACTCATGGTGATTTAAAGGCAAAAAGAAACGGGAGGAATTCGAATGAAGACTGTGGACGTATATTGGTCATTTCGATCGCCTTATTCCTATCTGGCGACCAAGCGGCTGCGCGCTATGCCCGACAAGTGGGACGTGCGGGTCCGGCCGCGACCGGTTTATCCCATTGCCATTCGCACACCCGAATTCTTCTCTGAAATCAGACCGCAATGGATCCCGTATCTGCTGAATGATGTTGTCCGGTTGGCGCAGTTTCTCGACTTACCGTTCGGACCGCTCAATCCGGATCCGGTCGTGATGAACATGCAAACACGCGAAATTGCCGAGTCTCAACCGCACATCCACCGTCTCACGCGGCTCGGCATTCTCGCCTGCGAAACAGGGGATGCGCAGGGCTGGGCCTTCATGGACGAAGTCTCCACCGCGATATGGTCCGGTCAGGCCTGGACCGAAGGCACCGTGCTCGCCGACGCGGTCGCGCGCGCCGGTTCCGATCTCGCTGAAATGGACGCGCAACAGCAGGACGAAGCGGCGCGATTGACATCAGTGATCGAGGACAATCAGGCGGTTCAGGACAAGTATCATTGGGGCGTTCCGTTGATGGTATTCGAAGAGGAAGGCTTTTTCGGCCAGGACCGGCTCGACGTGCTGGAATGGCGCCTAGAGCAAGCGGGCGTCAAGCGGCGCTAGCCAATGAAGAAATAATCGGTCACGCGGTACATCACGTATGGCGTGTTACCGACCATGATTTCAGGCATGAGATCGGCCCAGATCCGGGCCCGAACATCGCCGGGCAATCGCCCTGACACTGTATCAATGGCGATGCCGAGATCGCACACATCCATGCCAGCGATCACGTCCCGCATCGCGGCATAGGAGGTCCCTTCCGAGTTCGCAAAAGCGGCGATCTGGAGCCCCAGGGCCCATTGTTCCGACCCGAGGGCGAGCCCTTCCTGCTGCAGGATCGCCTCATCACGAAAATCGGGGCGCCGATGACGCATCGGGCGCACGTGTCCCTGATTGGCGGTCGTCAGGACCGTCGTCATCCACGCCATCGCCCACTCATACTGCGCGCTGCCATAGGGAAACTCTGCCAGCAAAGTCGGAACGAGATCGGCTTCGTTCTGCGATAGGAAAGCTGCGATTGTCTCGCCCTCGCACCATGCGCTATCCGCAGTTTTCAACTGCGCGAGCCCGGATGCGAGATCCGACACGATGGCTTGAAACCGAGTCGCATTAGCGGCTTTGACGTGCCGCGCCTGTTCCTGGAATTGTGCAAACAGCGCTTCGAGCACGATCTCTGACAAGGCTTGCGCATCAGCGCCGTCCTCGATGGCGTTGCGCGCCACCGCGTGCAATTGGGCATAGGTTCCGGGCGAAGTGGTTTGCAACGCCGCAACCGCGCGCCGAGTCGGCATATCGGTGAGGGTTTCGAACAAGCCGGCCTGTGTGGCCTGCGCTGAATCAGGCCTGCCCGGTGCGCCTGGATCCGGTCCGAACGCGAACAATCCGACAAACCCGAGGGCGACGATGGCCAGTGTGACCATACCCAGTCTCAAACCGATCTGCTTGTGCGACGCGCGATTCATGACCGGTCCTAAAATTGCACCACATTTGGTGGCGGGGCTTCGACGAACAGGCTGGCCACAAGCTCTGACCGGCAATCCTGCGTCAGCCGCTGGTTCACATACCCCTTGTCGGTGATCTCGCCCTTATCGATGCTCGGCGGATCGGTCATGACCAGAAATCGCTTGATCCGGCGAGACGAGCCCGGTTCACCGGCATTGAATGTTGCGACCTTGGCGGCGAGATCCTTGTTGAGCTGCGTGAAGGCCGCCATCTGATCGCCGGAGGCGGCTTTGACATAGTCCTCGAACGCCGCCGGCGATGGCCAGAACATGGCACCGATGAAATTCTTGTCCTGGCCGCAAATCACGGCATCGAAAACGAGCGGCGAACAGGCCGCCACGAGATCTGGGCGCAGAACGCCAACGCTGACCCACGTTCCCGAAGACAGTTTGAAATCTTCGCCGACGCGGCCATCAAAAATGATCCCCTGATTGGGATCATCGTCATCGACAAACGTCGCCGCATCGCCAAGGCAGTAATAGCCCTCTTCATCGAACACTTCGGCATTCTTGTCCGGCAGATTGTGATAGCCCGGCATCACGGTTTCGCCTTTGACGCGGACTTCGAGCTTGCCCATGGTCGGGACGAGTTTCAACGTCAGGCCCGGCAAAGGCAGGCCAATCAATCCGACCCGTTCAACTTCCCAATGCACAACCGTAATGCCCTGCGTCTCGGTCGCGCCATACATGGTGATGATCGGAATGCGCCGGCCTGTCGCCTTGATCGCCAGGGTCTGAATGCGGTCATACAAATCGTCGGACAGCGTTGCACCACCATATCCAATCGACCGCATATTGGCGAAAAAGGCGTTCAACAGCGCCTCATCTTCCTCCATCGCTTCGGCCAGCATCGCCAGCGCGATCGGCGCGGTGCCGAAGGTCGAGGGCTTGCAATCAAGAACATTGCGAATGGTCTCGCCGAACAGGGCTGGGGTCGGCTTGCCGCCATCGATCCAGAACGTTGCCCCGGTCCACAGCGCGCCATTGAAATTGACGTTCGAGCCGGAAATGTGATTCCATGGCAACCAGTCGAGAACATTGTCGACTTCATCCGGATCATACTCGGGATCGCGCGCATCGTCGCGCAGGCCTTCGACACCGCCGATCATCGAACACATCGCGCCCTGCGTCGTCGGCACCGGTTTTGGCATCCCCGTCGACCCGGAGGTGAACAGGTATTTGCCGATCGTATCGTCGGTCAGCGTCTCCAGCGCCTGGTCGACCGCATCTGTCAGTGTGGTCTGGATCAGGCCATGATAAGAAACGGCACCATTGGCACCATCTGCAGTGATCACGGTGCAGCCATGATCGCCAAGCGCGTTGATCGCGGGTTCGAACTGTGCGAGTTGCGCCGCGAACAGGACTTTGGGTTTCACGGCCTGGAAACAGTGTTTCAGCTTGGCAAAGTCGGATGACATCAAGGAATAAGGCACCGAGATCGGCGCCGCTGGCGCTCCGATTGTCATCGCCGCAACCATCATGATGGCGCTCTCGATCGAGTTGCCGGAGAGGATCATGACCGGCGCGTCGGGGCCCGCGCCCATGTCCAGAAGGGCCTGGGCCATCGCGCGCGTCTGACGCAGACCCTCACCGTATGTGATCGCTTCCCACGCGTCCGTTTCAGGGTGGCGCTGTTTCAACCAATCGCGATCTGGGTGCATGTCGGCGCGCATGGCCAGGGCGTGCGGGACCGAACGCGGACGATCGCCGGGGGCATGTCGCTGCTTCAGATACACGGTCCCGTCGGGTTTTCGGGTGCAGTCGATGTCAGGCTGCTTCTGTGCGAGCGGGCGGAAAGGCGGCATGCTGGCGGCGTCGGGCAAGGTCGTTTCCTCAATGTCTGATTGTGGTTCCCCTTAACCTAGCCATCTGCCCGAGCGCGCCAAGGGGACGGAGAAGAAATCTCTGACCTTGACACTTTGACAAATTGCATTACTTTGTATTTCAAAGTTATTGGAGTTCGAAAATGAATCAATCCACTCTCAATGAAGACCTGGCCTATGTCAGGGATTTGGCGGAAGCGGGCGAACAAGCGCCGCTCCTGGGCGGTCGCTTTCTCATCTTGTGGGGAACATTGGTCAGTGCCGCCTATCTCCTGCACTACGCGACTGCAGCCGGCCTGTTTGGCTGGCCCGACGAAGCGTATGGCGTGATCTGGGGAACTTTTCTGATTCTCGGCATCACCGGGCAAGCGGTCATGGTGCGCACGATCCGCAACAAGCCGGGCGGCAGCTCGGTCGGTAACCGCTCCGAAGCCACGGTTTGGATGGCAGGTGGCTTTGCCCTGTTTGCCTATTTCTTTTCGTTGATCGTCAAGTCTTTTCAAACCGGAGTCGCAGCGCCGGGGTTCGAAAACTCGCTGCCGATCGTGTTCGCCATCTATGGGGTCGGTTTGATCACGACGGGCATTATGGGCAAGACCAAGATCCAGACCTATGCCGGATTTGGCGCGCTGGCGATGATCGTCCTTGCAGTCTGGTTCGAAGGCACCACGGAGATCTGGGCTGTGGCTGGCATCGGCGCGTTTCTCACCGTGCTGATCCCAGGTCTGATCATGCTGCGCAACGAACCAAAGAGCATCGTCTAAGGAAGGGCTGTTATGTCTGAAACAGAAAACCCCTTCGATCACTCCAAGATAGATGACGTCATCCACGGACGATTGCGGCTTGGGATCATGGCCTATTTGTCGACTGCCAGCCCGGCCATCTTCGGCGAACTGAAAGAAAAGGTCGGGGCCACGGACGGAAATCTGTCAACGCATCTGAGAAAACTGGAAGAAGCCGGCTATGTCGAACAGGAGAAACGATTTGTCGGGCGCAGACCGCAAACCCGTGTTCACTTGACCAAGGCGGGTCGCAAGGCCTGGCTGCACTGGATCGGCCAGATGCAAGGACTGATGAAGGCCGCCGAATAGTCTGAACGCAACCTGAAAGCGCTCCTCCCAGCGCGTTCAGAAACACTGAATTACGGTCCTTTCATCAGTTGAAAGGACCTTTTTCATGTCTCTTGCTTTGAAAGCTCTCGCGCTCGCTGCGACCGTCACTACAGCAACGGTTCTACCCGCGGCGGCCAATTACGGCGACCGCGCGCGCCATGGCGAAGCCGTTGTGTTCGTACATCCGGAATTTCGCGGCGCCGCCCTGTCGCTGAACGGCCCGGTCTATGATCTCAATGATCTCGGCTTTAATGACACGATCTCATCGATCGATGTCAGCGGCGCCTGGGAGGTTTGCGAGCATCCGGATTTTCGCGGTCGCTGCCGCGTGATTGAAGGCCCGGTGACGCATCTCAGCACGCTGCGCATGAATGACAACATCACCTCACTCCGCCCCTTGAACGGCACACCACGACGGATCGGACACCGCCGCGATCGTCATGATGATTACGGGCGTCGCGGCGGTGATTATCGCGCTCACAATCAGGGCATTGATGGCCGTCGCTCGGTGTTCTTCCCGCGCCCGCGCGACGCCTATGGTGACCGCATCCGCGCCAACCGTGGCAGCGCCAATCGTTTCTGCCGCGATATGGGTCTCGGACAGGCGCTATATGCCGACAAGAGCCGACGCAATCTCAATGATGTGTTGTGCGCAAAGTAACGCCCCCGCCCCGCAATGGCTGAGCCTTCCTTAGGCCCGTAACCCTCCCGAACCCTCGAACGGGTCGTGCTCGGCCACCAGATGCCCCGGAGCGATTTCAATCAGCTTCGGGGCATATTGCTGTGCGTCGGCATCATCGATGATCTCCGACTTCAGGAAGCGCAACGGTGCCCGGCTGTCGAGCGGACTCGGCAGGTCGCCCTGCAGTTTCACACGGTCACGGGCGCGTTCCATTTTTGGATCCGGATTGGGCACCGCTGAGATCAGCGCCTTGGTGTAAGGATGGCGGGCGTCTTCGTAGATTTCCTTGCGGCCGGCAAGTTCGACCACTTTGCCGAGATACAGCACCATCACCCGGTGCGAAATCTCGCGCACCACGGACAGGTCATGGCTGATGAAAATCATGGCCAGATCGAACTCTTTTTGAAGATCAATAAGCAAATCAACCACTTGCGCCTGTACCGAGACGTCGAGCGCGGACACGGCTTCATCGCAAACCACCAGCTTCGGGCCCAGGATCATCGCCCGGGCAATCCCGACCCGCTGGTTCTGTCCGCCGGAGAGCTCATGTGGATAGCGGTTGATCAAAGCTGGATCCAAGCCGACTTTGGGCATGATCTCACGTACCTTTGCCTCGCGCTCGGACTTGCTGAGTTGTGGCGCATGAACAGTGAGCGGCTCGGCCATCGAATTGCCGATGGTCATCCTCGGGTCGAGGCTTGCCATCGGATCCTGGAACACGATCTGGAGGTCATCGCGCAGCGCGTTCATGGTCTTGCGATCCGCACTTGAAATGTCGCGACCCATCCAGGCCACGGCGCCCGCGGTCTGCGGCACCAGCTTGAGGACAGCCCGCGCCAGGGTCGACTTCCCGCACCCGCTCTCACCAACGACGCCCAGCGTCTCGCCTGGCTTCAGGTCGAAGCTCACCCCGTCGACCGCCTTCAGTGGCTTGGTCTTGCCGAACAGGCCGCCGCCGACATTGATCGGAAAGTGGACCTTCAAGTCTTCAGTGCGGAGGATCGGTTCGGTTCCGGCCGCCGGGGCCGGCCCCAGGGACGGGCGGCCGGGCCGGTTGGGCTGATCGATGCGCGGCACCGCATCAAGCAGCATCTTGGTGTATTCGTGCTGCGGATTGTAGAAGATCTCATCAATCGTACCGGTCTCGACGATCTCGCCATGGCGCATCACCACAACCCGGTCGCACATGCGCGCGACGACGCCCATGTCATGCGTGATCAGGGCGATTCCGGTGCCGGTGTCGCGTTTCAACTCGTCCATGAGATCGAGCACCTGCGCCTGCACCGTGACGTCCAGTGCTGTGGTCGGTTCGTCGGCCAGCAGGAGTTTCGGACCACACAGCATCGCAATCGCCACCATCACCCGCTGGCGCATACCGCCGGATAGCTCATGCGGAAACTGATCCATGCGGCGGCGTGCTTCCGGAATCCGGACATGTTCGAGCCAGTCGACGCAAACCTTGTTGGCCTCTTCGCCGGTCAGGCCCTTGTGCAATTTCAGCACTTCGCGCATTTGCGCGCCGACCGTCATGTGCGGGGTCAAGCTGGTCAGCGGATTCTGGAAAATCATCGACATGCTGTCGCCGCGAATGTCGCGCAGCGTCTTTGAATTCGCCGTCAGCATGTCCGTGTCATTAAACATGACCGAGCCCGTGGCGGTGCCGTTATCGGCCAACAACCCCATCGCGGCGAGCACGGTCTGGCTCTTGCCCGAACCCGACTCGCCGACAATGCCGAGACATTCACCGGCAGAGACATCGAAACTGATCCCCTTCACCGCATTCACCACGCCATCCGGCGTATCGAACTCAACTTTCAGGTCTCGGACGGACAGGATGGGAGATGTCACGGATCGGGCTCGCCTTTACTCAAAAACTGATGCGCAGAGGGCGGCAGCGGCCGGAAATTGTCAAGCAAGCAGCTGACTCCACTTGAACGCTGATCAACCTACTACTAGGTAGAGTGATATGAACACACGCACTGCCCTCCTCGATTCAGCCGAACGCGCCGCCCGCCAGCGCGGTTATGATGGCTTCTCCTATGCCGATCTCGCGCGCAATGTCGGTATTCGCAAAGCCAGCATCCATCACCATTTCCCGACCAAGGCCAACCTCGCGCTCCGCCTGATCGAGCGCTACGTCCTGAGATTTGCAGTGGCGCTCTCGCGCATTGCAGACACGCCCTCAAATGGGGCTGACCGATTACGCGCGTATCATGGGCTTTATCGCGAAGCTCTCGGCGACGCGACGCAACTGTGCCTGTGCGTGGTCTTCAGTGCCGGTCGCGACAGTCTTTCAGAACCCGTGCTCGACGCCCTCAATCAATTTCACGCAGACAGCATTGCCTGGCTCGAAACCGTGTTCAGAACGGCGCAAGCCGATGGTTCGGTGAACGGGCTTGATGATGTGAGTGCCGAAGCCCGCGCAACTTTAGCGTTGATGGAGGGTGCCCAACTGGTTGCCCGCAGCGCCGCAGATCTCAAACAATTTGATCAGGCAACTGCGGCCTTTCTCGCCCGCCTGTCGCCCGAATCGAGGAGACCGACATGAGACTAAACGCAGACTTCAATCAACGCGTCGTTCTGCGCCCGGAAGACCGCGACTGGGTGGCGTCCCCGATGCCGGGCGTCGACCGGCAGATGCTCGACCGCATCGGCGAGGAGGTCGCCCGCGCCACCTCAATCGTGCGCTATGCGCCAGAGTCCTATTTCAGCGAACACACGCATGGCGGCGGCGAGGAATTCTTCGTCCTTGATGGGGTCTTCTCCGACGAGCACGGCGACTATCCGCCAGGCACTTATGTTCGCAACCCGATCGGTTCAAAGCATACGCCGCACTCGAAAGACGGTTGCACCATTTTCGTGAAACTGCACCAGTTCGATGACACCGATTCCGAGCAGAAAGTCATCGACACCAAGGCGGCTGAGTTCCTCCCCGGACAGGTGCCGGGCCTTTCCGTGCTTCCGCTGCACAGCCACGGCACTGAAAGTGCTGCCCTGGTGCGTTGGGCCCCCGGCACGAAATTCCGACGGCATCAGCATTGGGGCGGCGAGGAAATCCTTGTCCTCGAAGGCACATTTCAGGATGAGCATGGCGACTATCCGGCCGGCACGTGGCTGCGCAACCCGCACCAGTCAGACCATCACCCCTGGTCGGATGAAGGCTGTTTGATCTATGTCAAAACCGGTCACCTTACGGCGCTGACAGAATCCGCCTAGCGGCGGGCGATGCACTCAATCTCAACCCGTGCCCCGAGCGCCAGGCCGCTCGCACCGAGTGCGCTGCGAGCCGGATAGTTGCCGTCAAAATAAGCCTTGTAGACCGCATTGAAGGCCGGCCACTCGGCAATGTCGGCAAGAAAGACTGAGCATTTCACCACGCGGTCCCAGCCAAGTCCTTCGCCGTCCAGCGTGGCCTGGATATTGTCCATGGTCTGGCGCGTTTCG
The DNA here is from genome assembly GCA_965228095.1 of Henriciella sp. Taxonomy (GTDB): domain Bacteria; phylum Pseudomonadota; class Alphaproteobacteria; order Caulobacterales; family Hyphomonadaceae; genus Henriciella. Next base: position 1,172,556 of record OZ245793.1, read on the forward strand.
GCTTCAATTCCGCCGTCGATCAACTGGCCTTCCGGTGTGATTCCGAGCGCGCCGGACAAGAACACCCAACCATCCGCTTCGACCGCGGGTGAAAACGGAAATCCCGTGGCGCCGTTGGTCACGTAGCGAATGTCTCCATCGGTTGCAGGCGCAGTCGGCAGCGTTTCGCATGCGGATACCGCGACCAGGAGAGCGGGAAGGATGGCAAGGCGCATGACAGTCTCCTCAAGTCGGCCTGCCTGCTTGTTTAGCTTGATCCTTCCGCTTTCAAAAGCTCAGACGATTCAGGCTTGGGTTTTGGCTGCCACCCAGGGCGACCGAACAGGTACATGAAAGCCTCACCAAAGCTCTTCGCCTTGCCAAGGTCGGCAAACAGACCGGGCCATTCGGAGATCCAGACCGACAAGGGATTGACGCTGTCATAGTCACGTTTGAGCCCGTATCTTGGGGTCTCTTCTTCGCGCTGATAGGTTCCGAACAGGCGGTCCCAGATGATCAAGATGCCGCCATAATTCTTGTCGATATACTTGTCGTCGCAGCCATGATGCACGCGATGATTGGCCGGCGTGTTGATGATCCCCTCGAGGGGCCCCAGCTTGCCAATCAGTTCTGTGTGAATCCAGGTCTGATAGCCGAGCACAATGATGATTCCGGCAAATACCAGTGCTGGCGGGAAGCCGATCAGGACCAGTGGAAAATGTAACACCGCCGAGATGAACCCTTCAAACGGGCCGAAGCGAATGGCGACCATGACGTTCATTTCACGCGAGGAATGGTGCACTGCGTGCTGGGTCCATAACAGGCGCACTTCGTGCGCGATCCGGTGTTCCCAGTAATAGGCAAAGTCGCACGCCAGAAGGGCCAGCCCAACCGTCCACACCGTGATTGGCATCTGCCAGCTCACAAAGGTCTCTGCGAAGACCACCATGCCGAAATAGAGGAACGACATCAGGAAAGCTTCGACGAGAAGACTCGGGATCTGGGTCGACGCGCTGGCAATCATGTCGAGCACGGCGCGGCCTCGAAACGCGCCGGAGAACAGCGCGGTCAGAAGTTCAATCACCAGAATCGCACCGCCAATCAGAAAGAAGGCTTCGTCGAAATTGGTGGCAAATTGGGAGATGGTGTCTGCAGTCATTTTTGTGGTTTCCCGAGTCCGTTTATCAGGGTGCGCCAGGCGAGGTCTGCCGCCTGATCGGGTGTGGTCTCGCCGGCTTTCACGCTTTCCCAGCCAGCATAGAGCAAGTGATCATAGGCCTGGACGATCCACGCTGTCGGCACGGACTTGTCGAACAGGCCTTCACGCTTGGCGCGATTGATCATGTCTGTGGTTTCGTCTTGTTGCTCGTCGATCTGTCGCTTGAGATCTGCATCTTCGTTCAGATCCTCGAGCTCCAGAAAGCTGTATCGGTTGCCCAGCGGGATCAGCACGCGCAGGGAAATCTCGGCCACTTCCGAATATGTTCGGGCATTGGCGCAGGCCGTTTCGACAGCGTCATCCATTTCTTTCATGGCGATCTTGGCGAGATCGGTGATCAGGTCTTTGCGACTGGAGAAGTGTCGATGCAACGTTGCGCGACCGACACCCGCAAGCGTGGCGACGTCGGACAGGGAGGCGCTGGGATTCTTGCTCAGCACCGTGAACGCAGCCTCGATGATCGCATCGCGTGTGGAAAGGCGTAAGGAATTTGTCATGAGACACTTATGTCTCATTTAATACGGTTATGTCAATGCCTCGCTACAGATATCGCAAATGCCGTAATCCTGCCGCGTCGTAGATCGCGTCCAGCGCCTGCTGCTGACGGAGAATCATCTCCCCCTCTGTCGGCAGTGAGTCACCGCTTGCCAATGCTTGCAAAACGGCGGCGAGCTGCCAGGTATACGTCGAGATCGGGCTGATCTTTGCCACGCGTCCGGCGGCAGTGGTCAAGCGCCCGGGCGCCAGCTCGTGATGCGGTGCCAGCGGATTGACGAAGGAGATTTCCCCTTTCGATCCAATCAGGGTCATCTCGGCGCGGAACGGCTCTTCGACTTGCATGCTTGCTGTCAGCCGCGCCGTCACGCCGGATGCAAACGCGAGCTCCGCAGACATCGATTCATCGACCCCCGCGGGTGTCAGCGTGGCCGTGGCGGTGATCGCGTCTGGCGTTTCGCCGACAATCGAGAGCGCCCAATGCAGCGGATAACAACCAAGGTCCATCATTGCACCGCCGCCGGTTTCGACGCGGTGTCGAATTTCCGTGCCATTGTCCTTGATGCCGACATTGAATGTGGCCTGGATGGCCCGCAGCTCGCCGATTTCGTCCGCTGCAAGCCAGTCCAGACAGGTCTGGAATGCCGGATGGTAGCGATAATGAAACGCCTCAATCAAGCGCAGGCCGCTTTGACGCGCCGCAGCCAACATTGCATCTGCCTCCACCGCGTTCATCGCGAACGGCTTCTCGCACAAGACATGCTTGCCGGCCGCCAGCGCCTTGATGCTCCAGTCCGCGTGCAGATTGATGGGCAGGGGGTTGTAGATCAGATCGACTGCGTCAGAGGCGATCACGTCATCATAGGTCGCGACGACATCGCACACTGTGTGCTGCGAGGCATATGCTTCCGCACGCGCCTGTTCTCGCGCGGCCATGACGGCAAGGCGCGCCTGCGGGATCACTTTTGCCGGCTCGATAATGGCCTTTTGCGTGATCCGAGCCGCCCCCAAGATTCCGATTCCCATCGCCATTGTCGCCGACCCTCCATGTCATGATGCCGCAAGGGGAGTGATTGCCCTCTGGCGTTGTCTGGGCTTTCTAAGCGACGAACAGAAAATAACTAGACCGGAGGGCCCGCCATGCCTGTTATCAACTTTCTGACCAGGTGCTTTTTTGATCATGGCGCGATCGAGAACCTGAACAAAATTCTCGCCGGCTCAAATGTGTCCAGGCCAATGGTCATCACCGACCCGGGCATCAAGGCCGTTGGATTGTTGGACACGGTCCTGCTCAATCTCGGCATGGACCCGGCCGCTGTATTCACTGAGACGGTCGCCAACCCGACCGAAGATCAGGCCATTCAGGTCGCGCAACTCTACAAGGACTCGAACGCGGACGGCCTCGTTGCGCTGGGCGGTGGATCCGCCATGGACTTGACCAAGGCGGTTGGCTTGCTGGCCAGCCATGGCGGTCCGCTCGAAAAGTATGCGGCGATTACCGGCGGCGCCAAGGATATCGGCAAGCTGCCACCCCTGATCGCCGTTCCGACCACCGCCGGCACCGGCTCGGAAGTATCCGTCGGCATGATCACGACCATGAACAATGGCCGCAAGGAAACCTTCGCATCGCCAAACCTGATCCCGTCTGCGGCCATTTGTGATCCGGACCTGACCCTTGGCCTGCCGCCACTGTTGACAGCCGCCACTGGCATGGATGCGGTCACCCATTGTATCGAAGCGGTTCTGACCCCAGCCGTGAACCCACCAGCCGAAGGCATCGGCTATGATGGCCTCAACCGCGCCATCAAAAGCGGCGCCTTGAAACGCGCGGTCGATGACGGCTCCGACAAGGATGCCCGCTGGAACATGATGATGGCGAGTTATGAAGGCGCGCTGGCTTTCACCAAGGGCCTCGGCTCAGTGCACGCCCTGAGTCATGCGGCCGGTCGCCTGAAAGAGAAAAAGCTTCATCACGGGACGTTGAACGCGATCTTCCTGCCGCATCTGTTGCGCTTCAATGATGGCGCCGCGCCTGAGAAATATGAGCGGCTCCGGTTCGCCATGGGCCTGGCGGCCAATACCGATCTTGGGGACGCGATCGCACGCCTGAATGAAGACCTCGGCATCCCGGCCCGGCTCAGCGCCATCGGTGTCGAAGCCAGCGACGGCCCCGGCATTGTCGAATACGCGCTGAATGATCTCGCGCATGAGGGCAATGCCCGCCCTGCCGAGCAGGGCGATTATGAGCGGATCTTCGAACAGGCGCTGTAGCGTCCGGAAGATCCGCAGAAGACCAAAACCAGGAGGAGGCCGCCATGGCGATCGATTTTGTAATTCCAGATGATGCAAAAGAGGTCCGTGCGCGGGTCCGGCAATGGGTGCAAGATGAGTGCATCCCGGCCGAGGCGCGCCTCGCGGACGGCGAAGCGCTGGACCAGGTGATCGCCGATCTGCGCAAGAAAGCCCGGGCGCAAGGCCTGTGGCTGCCCTTCATCCCGAGAGAGCATGGCGGCATGGGGCTCGGCCCACTGGCCAATGCGCTGGTACAGATGGAACTCGGCCAGAGCCATCTCGGCGCGCTATCCATGAACAGCCAGGGGCCAGACGATGCGACCATGCTGACCCTGCTGGCCCACGGCACCGATTATCAGAAAGAGAAATTCCTGGGCCCTCTGTTCAATGGCGAGAAACGCATCTGTTATTCCATGACCGAAAAGGCCGCTGGTGCCGATGCCACCGGGATGCAGACCAGCGCGGTCAAGGACGGCAAGGGCAATTATATCCTGAATGGTGAGAAATGGTTCTCCTCCTCGGCCAATGTCGCCGACATCGCTGTGGTCATGGCCAAGACCAATCCGGAGGCGCCGCGGCATCAGCAATTCTCGACTTTCATCGTCGAGCTGCCCAATCCCGGCTACAAGATCCTGCGCAACATTCCGACCATGGCCGTGCACAGCGACGTGGCTGAGCAGATGGGCGCCGCGCATTGCGAGATCTCGATCGACAATCTCGTCGTGCCGGAAGAGAACCTGCTTGGCGGCGAAGGCCAGGGCTTTGCCATGGGCCAGCACCGGCTCGCTTATGGCCGCCTGCGTCATGGCATGCACAATGTCGCCATGGCCCAGCGCGCGCTCGACCTCGCGACAGCGCATGTCACCCAGCGCTCAACCTTCGGTAAGGGTCTGGAAGATCGCCAGGGCGTCCAATTCATGCTGGCCGAATGCGCCAGCCAGCTCTACATCGCGCGCCTGATGCTGATGCATATCGCCTATAAGGCCGAGAACGGGCTCGACATCCGCCAGGAGAACGGCATCGCCAAGGTCTTCCTGGCCAATATGGTGCACAAGGTCGTCGACACGGCGATCCAGCTGCATGGCGCCCTCGGCTATTCGACCGACACGCCGCTGGCCGCCTGGTACACCCACATCCGCTCGCAACGCCTGGTCGATGGACCGGATGAGGTGCACAAATGGATCACAGGCAAAAACGTGATCCGGGCCTTCAAGAAGGATGGTACGACCGCCGCAGCGGCCGGGGGCGATCTGCTCTAGGCCTTAGCTCTCTGCCGCAGCCTGCAGCTTGTCCATCGTCTTGGTTTCAAAATCGCTGGCATCGTGGCGTTCCGGCAGCTGGCGATGCAGTTCGCCCCAAACCCGATTGACCATCTGGCCACGCTGAACAGCTGGGCGTGCCATCAGCTGGTCGGTCCAGCGAATGACGTTCTTGTATTCATGCACGGACAGGAATTCAGCCGCCTCATAAAGAATGCCTTTCGCCATCGATCCGTACCACGGCATAATTGCCATGTCGGCGATCGAGTATTCGCTGCCGGCCATATATTCATTGTCGGCGAGGTGGCGGTCGAGCACATCCATCTGGCGCTTCACTTCCATCGCGAAACGGTCAATCGGATACTCCATCTTGCTTGGCGCATAGGCATAGAAATGGCCGAAGCCGCCGCCAAGATATGGTGCTGATCCCATTTGCCAGAACAGCCAGTTCATCGCTTCGGTCCGGCCCTTGTGATCTTCCGGCAAGAAAGCACCACCAAACTTGTTCGACAGGTAAACCAGGATCGATCCGCTTTCGAACACGCGGGTCACCGGATCGGTCGAGTGATCGGCCATGACTGGAATCTTGGAGTTCGGATTGATGTCGACATAGCCGGATCCGAACTGATCGCCGTTCTGAATATTGATCAGCCAGGCATCATACTCTGCGCCGCTGTGACCTGCTGCCAGAAGCTCTTCAAGCATGATCGTGACTTTCACGCCATTCGGAGTGGCCAGGGAATAGAGTTGAATCGGATGTTTCCCGACCTGCAATTCCTTGTCGTGCGTCGGGCCCGCAATTGGCCGGTTGATATTGGCAAAGCGTCCGCCGCTCTCCTTGTCCCAGGACCAGACTTTTGGCGGGGTGTATTCGGTATCAGCCACGTGGCGCTCTCCTTTTTTCGCTTTCGGCGCGATTTGTTCCAGCCTTACATAAGGCCCTGCCCTCGCGAAAGCCTAGGGTCAGAACCGGAATAGGGTCTATGCAGACCTTGCGTGATGCATGCATGTAAACACCAGATAGGTCGGTTCGGGAGAAAGACATGAGCGCATTGGTAACTCGACAGGACGAAGACGGATTGGCGTGGCTGACGCTTAACCGTCCGGAGAAACTGAACTCGCTCACGGTCGGTATGTTCAAGGATCTGCGCCAACACGTCCTCGATCTGAAGAAGGACGACTCGATTGGTTGCGTGATCTTGCGAGGGGCCGGAAAATGTTTCTCGGCCGGGCACGATCTCGGGGACATTGCCGAAGGTGAAGAAGTGCCGTCGCGCGGCTGGCATTCCGAAACGCTTCGCCTGCTGGAGAAACTGCCCAAGCCGGTAATCGCTGCCGTGCACGGTCATTGTTATACGGGCGCGCTGGAAGTGGCGCTCGCCGCTGATTTCATTCTCGCCGCCGCGTCCGCCAAATTCGCCGACACACACGCCAGATGGGCCCTGACGCCGATCTGGGGCATGAGCCAGCGCCTGCCCCGTCGCGTCGGCATCGCAACCGCAAAGCGCCTGATGTTCACAGCCGAGACGGTCCGCGCCGATGCAGCATTGGAGATGGGCCTCTGCGAGGCCGTCTATGACGATGAGGTCTTCGAGGACGAGCTGCGAGCCTTCGCGCGTCAGGTGCTCGCCAATTCCGCATTCTCGCACGCGGCAAACAAGCGTTTGCTGGAAGCAACAGATTCCGACCCGCTGGATTCCGGCCTGCAATGGGAAGTGATGGAAAATGAAGGCGTCGGCCCGGACATGCACGACCGGATCAATGCGTTCATGAAAAAATAGGGCGCTGGGTCGTCACCAGACCATCGCATCGCGCAAGCTCGCCCGCAGGTTCGAAGGCATTTCGATCGTGCCTTTGCCGGCCTTGAGGTCGATCGGCGCGTCTTCCGGTTTCAGATAACGCCAGCCCTGAAAGGCGCGTTTCGGCGTCGGCTCAACCGGCACCAGCTCTGGATCGAACACCAGTTCGCACGCCTTGCGGCCGCCGCGATCGGTGATTTCCTTCACGTCCAGTATGCGCTGACGCACCAGGATCGTCCCTTTGGTGACCCAATACATGGAGCCGCCATCACACAGTTCAGCTCCACGTTTTGGCACCATCCGGGTCTGGTGAAACGGAAACGGGGCGGTTTTCAGCAGACGCTGCTGCCAGCTTTCAATCGCGGCTGCATCGTCGGCACCGACACAAAGTTTGACCATGTGAATCATAGGCACAAAGGTAAACGAGGTTTAATGTCTGTGAAGGTGGAAAATATTCCTCACGCAGCCATAAACGACAGACCGAGAGGATCGAGACATGGAGCGGGCAATGATCAGATTTGCGGGAACAGCAATGATTGCAGCAGCCCTGGCCGCGGCGGCCAGCGCGCAAGACGGACATGATGTGTTCGGAACTTTCCTGACCCAGGCGCAGACCTCGACCGTCACAATCGAGGATTGCGGGGATGGCAGCCCGTGTGGTCGCGTTACCTGGATCGACCCGACCGCAATGGAACCGGGCCAGACACCTCAAACTGCGACCACGCAGGCCGGCGATCCTGTCCTTGGCCTGCTGATGCTCGAGGGGTTCGAGAAACGCAAGAAGGACTGGCGTGGCGGAACCATTTACGATCCCGAGAACGACAAGACTTATGCCTCGCGATTGAAGCGCCTGACCAACGGTTCGCTCGAAGTCAAAGGCTGCATTGGCCCCATCTGCCAAACCCAGATCTGGCAAGAAGCGCCGGCGGCATTGCAAACGTCTGCGGGCGCAACCAACTAATCTCCTGTGACCGTTTGAACCAAGCACACGCGCTTGCGCATTCGGCGCGGCGTGCTACCTCGCGGGCACGAAATTTCTTCGCCTGCAAGGAGACTGCGGCATGAGCACAATTGGCGGTAAAGACGCAAAGCCCCGGATTGAATCAGACACGATGGGCCCGGTTGAGGTCCCTGGTAACAAATATTGGGGCGCTCAAGCCCAACGCTCGCTCGGCAATTTCAAGATTGGCTGGGAAAAGCAGCCGCTGCCCATCGTCCGCGCGCTCGGCATTGTCAAACGCGCCGCTGCTGAGACCAATATGGCCCTCGGCAAGCTCGACGCTGGCCTCGGCAACGCCATCGTTACGGCCGCCAATGAGGTGATAGAAGGCAAGCTTGACGATCATTTCCCGCTAGTGGTCTGGCAGACTGGCTCGGGCACGCAATCTAACATGAATGCGAACGAGGTGATCGCCAATCGCGCCATCGAACTCCTTGGCGGCGAGATCGGTTCGAAAAGCCCTGTCCATCCAAACGATCACTGCAATATGAGCCAAAGCTCCAACGATACGTTTCCAACCGCGATGCACATTGCCTGCGCCGAAGAGGTGACGCATCGCCTGCTGCCAGCGCTGCAGCAGCTGCACAATGCGCTCAATGACAAGGCACAGGCCTGGACCGATATCATCAAGATCGGTCGCACCCACACCCAGGATGCAACACCAGTGACGCTGGGCCAGGAGTTTTCCGGCTATACCAAGATGATCGAAATGGGCATCCAGCGCATCGAACAAAGCCTGCCCGGGCTGCTCGAACTGGCGCAAGGCGGCACCGCCGTCGGCACCGGCCTATCGACCCCGACCGGATTTGCCGAAGGCGTTGCCGAAAAGATCGCTCAGATTACCGGCCTGAACTTCGTCACGGCGCCGAACAAGTTCGAGGCGCTGTCGGCCCATGATGCCATGGTGTTCGCTCACGGCGCGATTACCACGGCAGCCATGTCCTGTTTCAAGATTGCCAATGACATTCGTTTCCTCGGCTCCGGCCCGCGATCCGGCCTCGGCGAACTGGCTCTGCCCGAGAATGAACCGGGCTCGTCCATCATGCCGGGCAAGGTGAACCCGACCCAGTGCGAAGCGATGACGCAGGTTTGCGCCCACATTCACGGCAACAATGCCGCGATCGGCTTTGCCGGCAGCCAAGGCCATTTCGAGCTCAACGTGTTCAATCCGATGATGAGCTACAATTTGCTGCAATCAATTCGCCTTCTGGCTGATGCTGCAGTGTCCTTCACCGAGAATTGCGTTGTCGGGATCGAGCCACGCCTGGAAAACATCCAACAAGGACTTGAGAACTCGCTCATGCTGGTCACGCCGCTCAAGGAGAAATACGGTTATGACCGCGCCGCGAAGATCGCCAAGACCGCACACAAGAATGGCACAACCCTGCGCGAGGAAGCGATCAAGGATGGTATCCCGGCTGAGGATTTCGACGCGATCGTGCGGCCAGAGAAGATGATTGGGCCAAGCTAGTTCCGAATCAGACAAATCCCTGTAGTGTCTGGACCAGAATTCAAAAGAGAGTGTCATTGCAATGAACACAGCCCCTGTCGGCTCGAAAGCCAATCCGTCCGAATTTGATGTCATGCCGCGCCTGGCGGAAGACGAGCCATATTTCACAATTCGCGCCAGTGATCCGCTGTCGAGCGCGCTGGTGGAGTTGCACGCCTATATTGGGGCAGGTCAGGCGGGCGCTGCGCACAACAAGCTGGCGGAGATCATGGCGCTGACCTCTGCCAAGGCCCCGCGCCCTGCTTCCAGTCCGAAATATCGTGAGACCTTCGCAATTTCCCTGGCCATGGAGCAATGGCGCAACGCCCATCGCGGAGAATAGGATTGGTCACGCCGATCAATCTGAACAAGGCCCGCAAAGCCAGGGCCAGAGCCGACAAACAGCAACGCGCGGCTGAAAACCGTGTAAAATTCGGGCGCACAAAAGCCGAAAAGGAACGCGATCGCCTAGCCGAGGAACGCGCGACGATCCAGCTCGATCAATCCAAACGCAACGATTGAGCCCAATTTGGCGCGAAGCTTGATGAGGAAGGCGTTGTGAACAGGCAACAGCCCTGTTCTGGCACAGTTTCCAGGAAGGACGTGAAAGCCGTGATCGAAAAAATTCTCGTCATTGGCGGCGCCGGATACATTGGCTCGAACGCCTGCAAAGGCATTCGCGAGAGTGGGCGTGAGCCGATTGTGTTCGACAATCTCTCCAGCGGTCACCGCCATGCAGTCAAATGGGGCAACCTGATCGAAGGGGATATCCGCAATGAGCGTGAGATCCGCGCTGCCCTTGAAACTGTCCGCCCTGATGCGGTGATGCATTTTGCAGCCAATATCGAGGTGGGTCAGGGCGAACAAGAGCCCGGCCTGTTCTACGAGAACAATGTTGCAGGCACGCTGAATGTGCTGCGCGCCATGCTCGACCTCGAGCTTCAGAATTTCATCTTCTCCTCGACCTGTGCGATTTACGGCGATCCCGAAGCGCTGCCTCTGGTCGAAGACATGCCGAAGCGCCCAGTCAGCGTCTATGGACGCTCGAAACTGATGGTCGAGACCATTCTCGAGGACACGTCACGCGCCAAGGGCCTGCGCTATGCGGCTTTGCGCTATTTTAATGCAGCGGGCGCCGCGCTCGATGGCGATGTTGGCGAGGAACACGATCCGGAAACGCATCTCATCCCGAACGCCCTGAAAGCCGCGGCTGGCCTCGGTCAGGGCATGAAGCTGTTTGGCGACGACTATCCGACTCCGGATGGCACTTGCGTCCGCGATTATGTTCATGTCGCAGATTTGGTATCTGCTCACATTCTGGCCGCTGAACACATCGATCAGACCGGCGAGAGCCTGCAACTCAATCTCGGCACCGGTAACGGGTTCACAGTGAAGCAGGTCCTGGATGCAGTGGAACGCGCCGTTGGTAAACCGGTTCCGGTCGAGATCAGTCCGCGCCGCCCCGGCGATGCCATTGCGCTGTTCGCGGACACGTCAAAATCAAAATCCGTGCTGGGCTGGGAACCGAAACATTCCGACATGGACACCATCGTGTCGTCCGCGTGGAATTTCCACAAGCGCGTCTGGAACATCTGACTTTGCCGGAAAGTCCGGGCTAGACGGCCCAGACGTGAATGCCACGGGTCGACAGGCGGACCGGATTCCAGGCCATGGACCGCATCAAGTTCCAGGTCGCCTTTCGGCTCGGCTTGACCTTGTAGTCTTTCTGCCAGCGCAGCGACCAACCATCCTTCAGGCCGTGCCACATCCCCTTGCGCATGCCTTTGAGGTCGGCGTGTCCCATATTTCGCAAATAGATGTAGAACATCAGCGCGATATGGCCCGGCAGGGTCAGCAACAAGACCGCCAGAGGCATGTTCTTGAGATAGGCCCATGTGCGATTGCGAAAGCCGTGATACATGGTGAAATAGCTGTAGCGTCCGCTGGTCGCACTGCCTTTATGGTGCACCAGGGCGTCTGGGAGAAACACGCATTTCTCATCACTCATCTGCAGTCGCATGCCAAGGTCGACATCTTCGCAATAACAGAAGAAACGCTCATCAAATCCGCCAATGGACAGGAACAGGTCGCGCTCATAGATGGCGCTCGCCCCGCATGGACTGAAACACTGGCTATCTTCGTCCGGCAAGGCTGACACAGGGTGTTCGAAGCCGCCGCGCCACGGGATGCCGAATGCGAAATACGCATCCCCTGCCCCATCCAGCAGGCCTGGTTCATCCATGCTGATCTGACTGCAGGCAAAGACGCGGCAATCCTGATGGCGTTCGGTCGCCTGTTTGATTTCCGAGAGCCAATTCGCATCGGCAACCGCGTCTGGATTCAACAAAGCGAGCCATTTCCCGGTCGCTTCGCGGGCGCCGAGATTGTTGCCTCTGGCAAATCCGTGATTTTCCTTTTCGCGTAATACGCGAACGTTCGGCACCCCTTCGAGATCCAGTCCATCAATCGACGAATCTGAGCTGTTATTGTCGACGAGGACAAGCTCAAAGTCTTTAAAGGTCTGATTTTTTAGCGAATTAATCGCGCTTTGGAGCAATTCTCCGGCATTGTAATTAACAATCAAAACCGAGAAAAAAGGATCTACTTTACGCACGAATGACTCCCTCTATTGAGGATCGCTCCTCAATCATTCAACTCAGAAGGTATGCACATCGTGTCCGTAGCGACAACTGTAATTTTGTTGTTTGGCCATATTTGAGACCGAACGCCCAGAGTTTGGGCACGGCTCAAGAGCATCAAAAAACCGTGATTTTTACTTGGCCAACGCCCGCAGCTCATCGACCAGATCGGTTTTTTCCCAGCTGAAGGCCCCATTCTCACCGGGCGCGCGACCGAAATGGCCATACGCCGCGGATGGGCTGTAAATCGGCGCCTCGAGCTTGAGGTGGTTGCGGATCCCGCGGGGCGACAGATCGACCAGCTCGCGCAGCTTCCTGGCAATCGTGTCTTCACCAACAACGCCGGTGCCGAATGTATCCACATAGAGCGACAGAGGCTGCGCCACGCCAATCGCATAGCTGACCTGAATGTTGCAACGCTTGGCGAGACCAGCAGCCACCACATTTTTGGCGAGATAGCGCGTGGCATAGGCCGCGGAACGGTCAACCTTTGACGGATCCTTTCCGGAAAATGCACCGCCGCCATGTGGCGCCGCACCGCCATATGTGTCGACAATGATCTTGCGACCGGTCAATCCGGCATCGCCGTCTGGGCCGCCGATGACGAACCGCCCCGTCGGGTTGACATAATACTTGTCCTCATCCGGAAACCAGCCATCCGGCAGGACGTCGTGCAGGACAGGGCGAATGATTTCACGCAACTGATCGAGAGAGGCCGACTCCTTGTGCTGGTGCGACACCACGATGGCATTCACACCAACCGGGCGCGAGCCGTCATATTGCAGCGTCACCTGGCTCTTCGCGTCCGGCTCGAGCTCCGGATGCGTCCCATCGTGACGGAGCGCGGCCAGCTTGCGCAGGATCTGATGAGAATAGACCAGAGTCGCTGGCATCAGCTCCGGCGTTTCGTCTGTCGCGTAGCCGAACATGATGCCCTGATCGCCTGCGCCTTCTTCCTGGTGCAGGCCCTGACCGGCCTCAACCCCTTGAGCGATTTCAGCTGATTGACCGTGAACATGGTTTTCGACCGCCATGTCCTGCCAGTGAAAGCCGTCCTGCTCATAGCCGATCTTCTTGACCACATCCCGGGCAGCGGCATTCATCTCGTCTTTGGTGATGACCGCACCATTGTTGGTGCGGACTTCTCCAGCCAGCACCACGCGATTGGTAGTAGTCAGCGTTTCGACGGCCACCTTGGCCGTCGGGTCCTTGCTCAGGAACAGGTCGACGATGGCATCGGATATCTGATCCGATACTTTGTCCGGATGACCCTCCGAAACGCTTTCGGACGTAAACTCGTGGTGCTGTAGCGGCATGGCGTTTTTTCCCTGAAGCGATCGATTAGTAGCGATAATGCTCTGGTTTGAAAGGTCCTTCGGTGGTCACACCGATATAGTCGGCCTGATCTTCGGACAATTCGGTCAATTCAACGCCGAGCTTTTCCAGGTGCAGACGCGCAACCTTTTCATCGAGGTGTTTCGGAAGCGTATAGACTTCATTGCCATACTCGCCCTTGTTCTCGTGCAGCGCGATCTGGGCCAGCGTCTGGTTGGTGAAGGACGCTGACATGACAAAGCTCGGATGGCCTGTGGCGTTGCCGAGATTGACCAACCGACCTTCGGACAGAAGGATGATTCGCTTGCCATCCGGGAAGGTGACCATGTCGACTTGAGGCTTGATATTGGTCCACTTGAAATTGCGCAGGCCTTCAACCTGAATCTCATTGTCGAAGTGGCCAATGTTACAAACGATCGCCATGTCTTTCATCGCCCGCATGTGGTCGACGGTCAGGATGTCCTTGTTGCCGGTCGCGGTGACGAAGATGTCTGCTTTCGGGGCCATCGTGTCGATGGTCTGAACATCATAGCCATCCATCGCCGCCTGCAAGGCGCAGATCGGGTCGACTTCGGAAACGGTCACGCGTGCACCGGATCCAGAGAGCGAGGCGGCAGACCCTTTGCCGACATCACCATAACCAGCGACGAACGCCGTCTTGCCGGCCATCATCACATCGGTGCCGCGGCGGATCGCGTCGACGAGGGATTCCTTACAGCCATACTTGTTGTCGAACTTCGACTTGGTGACCGAGTCGTTCACATTGATCGCCGGGAACGGGAGCTCGTTCTTGCTAGCCAGCTGGTAGAGGCGGTTCACGCCTGTCGTGGTTTCCTCTGACACACCGCGAATGCCGGCCTTGATGCGCGCGAACCAGCCGGGAGTCTCGGTCATGCGCTTGCGGATCTGGCGGAACAGCGCCTCTTCTTCTTCCGAGCCTGGATTGTCCAGAATAGATGGATCGGCTTCAGCCTTCTCACCGAGGATCAGGTACATGGTCGCGTCGCCACCATCATCCAGGATGAGATTGACGGTCTCGCCATTCGGCCATTCAAAAATGCGATCCGCAAACTGCCAGTATTCGTCCAGCGTCTCGCCCTTGTGGGCGAAAACAGGGGTGCCCGCATCGGCGATTGCCGCGGCTGCATGATCCTGCGTCGAATAGATGTTGCAGCTGGCCCAGCGCACTTCCGCGCCAAGCGCTTCCAAGGTCTGGATCAACACTGCGGTCTGGATGGTCATGTGCAATGACCCGGCAATCCGCGCGCCTTTGAGCGGCTGACTTGCACCAAATTCCGAACGCGCCGCCATCAGGCCGGGCATTTCGGTTTCAGCAATCTCGATTTCCATGCGGCCAAAGTCGGCCTGGCTGATGTCAGCGACAGCAAAGTCCTGAGACATATCAACGATCCTTTATATGAGTTGCTGGGCCTATACCATGCGCGCAAATTTTGTACAGCGCGAATTGCAAACCGCCCGCAGTGGAAAGGCTGACCTGTCTGCCCCGCCAGACTGGTCAAATCAGCGACATTTCACTAAGAGCAGCGCAAACAGCTAGCCGAGGTCGGAAATGAGAGTTGTCGCTATCGAGTCCTTGAACTGGAAAATAGGCACCGGCCAGCCGCTTTGCGTAATTGCCGGGCTAAATGTCCTAGAAGACGTGGACCTTGCCCTGACGGTCGGGCGCGAGTTGAAGGCGATCTGCTCGGAGCTTGGTCTGCCCTACATTTTCAAAGCCAGTTTTGACAAAGCCAACCGATCTTCGATCACGTCCTATCGTGGCCCCGGCCTCGACAAAGGTTTGCCTATGCTGGCTGAAATCAAGCAGGAACTCGGCTCCGGGATCTGCACTGATTTGCACGAACCGTATCAGGCAGAACAGGTCGCGCAGGTCGCAGACATCGTTCAGATCCCTGCCTTCCTGTGCCGTCAGACAGATCTTGTTGTTGCCACGGCACAAGCAGCCGCCAAATCCGGCAGCGCCATTCAAGTCAAGAAAGCCCAGTTCCTGGCGCCTTGGGACACAAAGAACATCGTCTCAAAGATAGGAGAAGTGTTGCCAGGCGAGCGCGTGATCCTGTGCGAACGCGGCGCCAGCTTCGGCTACAACAATCTCGTGGTCGACATGCTGGGGATTCAACAGATGCAGGCGCTTGGATGCCCGGTGACCATCGATGCGACGCATGCGGTTCAGTTGCCCGGGGCGGATCCACGCACAGCTGGCGCCTCCACTGGTGGCCGAAGAGAGGGTGTGGGCACCATCGCCAAAGCAGCTGTCGCGGCGGGCGCAGATGGTGTGTTCCTGGAATTTCACACAGACCCGGACAAAGCGCTGTGCGACGGTCCGAGCTGTTTGCCACTCGACGCGGCGCGATCTTTGCTGACCGACCTGAAAGCGATCCACGCCATCGTCAATTAGGGGCGCACGTTCCAGTCGATCAATTCGATCTCGTCGGCCGTCACATGCAAGCGACCATAGGCACCGGTCTTGAGCTTGATCGTATCAGGTTCGACCGCGAAACGGGTCACCGCGTCCAAGGCGAAGCGGGCCACGCCATTCGATGTGACGATCAAAACGGATGCCGACAGATCCGCGTTTGCCAACTCCCGAAACAGGGTACGCCAGGCAGATCGGATGGCGTCTGGATCGATCTCCCATCCTGGAGGTGGGGCAGCCCGCTCGTCCCAGGCTTGCAGCGCATCAGCGCCGATGCGCGCAATCACATCCGCTTCCGGCCGGTTCTCATCGGGGCCGTAATCGACCTCGCGAAGAAACTCGAGCGTTTGCAAAAGCGGGGCTTCCGCAGACCCTCGCAAAATCGTTTCGGCAGTCTGCCGCGTTCGGCGCAGCGGGCTGCAATAAGCCTGAGAAAACCCGCGGTTCAGGCCCATTGCAAAGTGATCTCGCAATCGCTCCGCCTGGACCTGTCCAGACGCTGACAAAGCCAGATCTGTCCGTGCCCCGACGCGGGTGATCACATCGCCCTTGTCGAACGTGTTGCCGTGGCGGACGATGTAAAGATCGGTCATGGCGCGCCCGTGATGAGCGGCTCACCATGTTTGGCGATAAGCGCTTCAGCATGTGCCGCATCCTGAGGCGTATCAATGCCCCACATGGCGCTCGCCGAGGCGGCCACTTTCACGGCCTGAATGCGCAGACCGTTTTCGAGGAAGCGAAGCTGCTCCAGCCCTTCGAGGCGCTCATAGTGCCCTTCCGGCAAACTCACGAACCGCTCCAGCGCCGCTCGCTTGTACCCGTACAGACCAATGTGACGCCAAACCGGCGACAGCGCGTCCTGGTCCCGCATCTCGGATTCCTTGCGGATCGCCGGCAGGACATTCTTTGAGAACCACAAGGCCTCACCCTCCGCATTCACGACGCAGGACGTGCCGGAAAAGGGCGTCTCTTTCTTCCGTTCGCGCACCTCATCCAGGTCGGCCCACGACAGCTGCACAATGGGCGTGACGGCGTCAAACCGAGTGGTTCGTCCGGCTGCGATGACGGCGCTTACATAATCAGGCGGTGTGAACGGGGCATCGCCCTGCAGGTTGACGATGAAATCGGCGTCGGGCGCGGCCAGATTGGCTGCAGCGAGCGCCCGGTCCGTGCCGGATGGCAGGTCAGGGTCGGTCATCACGACCGGAGCCCCGATCTCCCGGGCGTGCGCGGCGATGTCCTCGTGATCTGTGGCGACCACATAGGAGACGTTCGACGTCCCTTCGGCGCTGGCTTTTGCAACGTCCGCCACGCGCGACAAGAGTGATCGACCCGAGATCAGATGCAACGGCTTTCGCGGGAACCGCGTCGATGCATAGCGTGAAGGAATGACGATGAGCGTTTTCATGATGTCCGTCCTCGGCTGGCGCCGAATTCTTCTCGATTGCTCCTAGTGAAAACGACCCGGAATTCCAAGAGGGACGCTGATCTACTGGATTGGATGCTGCAATTAACGCGGCAAATTCGCTTGACCCGAATTCGGTTCTCCCCAACTAGAGCGGGGCGGTCCTTCGGTGCACCGAAGACCGACAAGGTTACAACACGAACGATGCGGTTCGTGTGCGGTGCAGGGAAGTGCGATGACGATCCTCATTACAGGCGTTGCAGGCTTTATCGGCGCTCATGCCGCACAAGCGCTCCTCGCTCGTGGTGAATCCGTCATCGGCTTTGACAGTCTGAATTCCTATTACAATCCGACCCTCAAGCGAGCGCGTCTGGATCACTTGTCAAACCATGAGAATTTCGAATTCCATCAAGTTGATGTCGCATCGCTGGAAGACATGACGCTGGCGCTGAGCGGTCGCAAGCCGGATAAAATCCTGCACCTTGCGGCTCAGGCTGGTGTTCGCTACTCGCTGCAAAACCCATCTGCCTATGTCGACGCCAATTTGCGCGGCCACTTTTCAATTCTCGAACTGGCCCTCGCATCTGATGCCACCAACACCGTGTATGCGTCATCCTCCTCGATCTATGGCGGCAACACCAAGATCCCGTTCACGGAGAGCGATCAGACCGACGACCCGGTCTCATTCTATGGTGCGACCAAGAAGTCGAACGAACTGATGGCGCAGTCTTATGCGCGGCTGCACGGATTGTCGCTGACAGGTCTGCGATTCTTCACCGTCTATGGCCCTTGGGGGCGCCCGGACATGGCGTACTGGATCTTCGCCGAGAAGATCCTCAAAGAAGAGCCGATCCAGGTGTTCAATCACGGCAAGATGAGCCGCGATTTCACCTTCATTGATGACATTGTTGAAGGCATCGTCTCGGCCCTCGATCGGCCCGCCAGCGGACTCGGTCTGGACGTCCCGCACCGGGTCTACAATCTCGGCAATGATACGCCCGAAACCTTGATGGACCTGATCTCTTTCACCGAAGCCGGGATTGGGCGCGAGGCAGAGAAAGTGTTCAAGCCGATGCAACCCGGCGATCTCGAAAAGACCTGGGCTAATATCGATCTCGCGCGCGCCGAACTGGATTATGATCCGAAGATCGGATTAAAGGATGGGCTGGAACGGTTCGCCGACTGGTTCCAGGCGCATTGGCAACGTTTTTGTTAAGTCGCCCGCGCAGCGGATGCAGACCGAGGTAGTATTCATGTCCGACGCCCGACAGATTTCGATCGAGGTTTTGAACACCGAGAAGGACGGCATCGAAGCGCTTGTTGCGGCCCTGTCGCAAGAGCAATCCGCCCTCGCCGTTGCGTTCGAGCAGGCGACCGCGACCGTTCTGAATGCCGGCGGCCGCGCCATCGTGACAGGTATGGGAAAATCCGGACACGTCGCGCGCAAAATCGCGGCGACCCTCGCTTCGACCGGAACATCTTCGCACTATGTGCATCCTGGCGAAGCCAGCCATGGCGACCTTGGCATGATCAATGATGAGGATGTGGTTATCGCGCTTTCCAACTCCGGCGAGACTCCGGAACTCGGAGACATTATCGGGTATTGCGGCCGGTTTGACATACCGCTGATCGCGATGACGACAGGCGCCGGGTCGACGCTCGCCGAGGCGGCAAACATCTGCCTACTGGTGCCGAAATCGCCGGAAGCCTGCGGTATTACCAAGGCGCCAACGACGTCAACGACACAAATGTTGGCACTGGGCGACTCCCTCGCCGTCGCATTATTGCGCCAGAAAGGTTTCAGTCAGCGCGACTTTCACACCTTCCACCCTGGCGGCAAACTCGGCGCCGCACTGAAGCGCGTGACCGATCTCATGCATCACAAGCAAATGCCCCTGTGTGCGCCGGGCGCATCATTCACCGAGATCATCGATGCGATCACGACTGGCGGGTTCGGATGCTGCGGCGTGGTCGAGCACGACAAACTGATCGGCATCATTACCGATGGTGACATTCGGCGCGCCGTCGTCAGTGAGACACGAGACCTCACCGCCAACGCGATCATGACGCGAGAACCACGCACGATCCACGAAGACGGCCTCGCGGCGGAAGCGCTCGCCATGCTGAGCGAGTTCAAGATCACGGCGCTCTTCATCGTCAATTCTGATCTCAAGCCGGTTGGTTTGCTTCACGTTCATGACTGTCTTGAAGTCGGCGTTGTCTAATACAAGTTGCGTACAACTAAGCATTGCGTGATTCTATATAAATAATCATCTAAATAAGTAATCCATATTATTCATGGATTACTAAATGTCGATCAGCGTTCAACCTGTGATATTGTGTGGCGGCCAGGGGCGGCGGCTCTGGCCGGTGTCGACCCCGGCGCGGCCAAAACAATTTCTGCGTCTCGGGTCAGAAGACTGTCTGGTCGAACAGACCGCTGCACGACTGAACACCCGCAACCCGCAGATACTGAAATTTGCGGCGCCGATCATTGTCGGATCGGCGCAACACGAAGGCCTGCTCCGGCGCAGTTTTCCGCACCAGCGGCTGATCCTCGAGCCCGTCCAGCGCAATACTGGTCCGGCCATCGCCGCTGCGTGCCTTGCATGCGCGCCTGACACGCTGCTGCTCATCCTGCCGGCAGACCACATGGTGCAGGATGTCGCGGCCCTGCACCGGGCGATCATGACCGGCGCGCAGGCGGCTGACGCCGGCGCCATCGTCACCTTCGGAATCGAGCCATCGTGCGCATCCAGCGACTACGGCTATATCCAGGTCACACGACGCCGACCGGAATCTGCGAACGCGGCGCTCCCGGTCTTACGGTTTGTCGAGAAACCTGATGCGAACGAAGCGGAGGAGTATCTTCTCTCGCGGACCTATCTCTGGAATGCCGGAATGTTTCTGTTTCGCGCCAGAACCGCACTTTCCGCCTTTCAAGCCCACGCGCCCGTTCTGCTGGGCGCCGTCAGGCGCGCCGCAGAAGCAACGTCTGTTTCGTCCCTGAAACTGTGTCCACGGCTGTACCCACACGCCCCCGACATGTCCTTCGATCATGCCGTTCTCGAGCACGCGGCGAATCTCAAAGTCGTACCCGCGAAGATTGGCTGGACCGACATTGGCAGCTTCACCACGCTGCATGAAACCGTGCCGGGGCCCGCAGATGCGCTTCGCGAGACAGTCGGCACCGTCACGGCGTGGCTGCGACACACTCTGGAAATCTGGGCAAATCGGGCGTGGGATCACCAGCGCGGCGGGTTTGTCGAACAGTTGAGCGGCTCCGGCGTCCCTGATCCGCTGGCCAATCGCCGGACCCGTGTTCAAGCAAGACAAGTCTATGCCTTCTCGGCGGCGTTGGCATGCGGCTGTGTCGCGGCCAAGACTGCTCAGCAACTCATCGCCGACGGATTGGACTATATCGACCGGCGTCTGCGACACCCCGACCGTGGTTGGGTCCATGCGTTTCGACCAGACGGACGAACGCTCGATCACCAACGTCATCTATGCGATCACGCCTTCATCATTCTCGCCTGCGCCGCCGCCTATCGCGCGACCCGGAGCAGCTTGGCGCCCAGGCTTGCCGAACAGGCGATGACCTTCATCGACCAGCATTTGCGCGATCGGAATTGCGGCGGGTGGCTCGAGGCTTGCTCGCAAACCAGTATGCGTTGCTCGGATTCCCATATGCACCTGCTGGAAGCGACGCTGGCCTGGCACCGCGCGACAGGCAGCACCCGGGCGCTGGACCTCGCCACCGAGACCGTTGCGTTGTTCGAGGCGCATTTCTTCGATCCGGGTTCGGGCGCCGTGGCGGAGTATTTCAACAAGGATTGGCGCGTGCTGAATTGGCGACAGGAAGTCATCCTGAGAAGCGGACATCTGTATGAATGGGCGAGCCTGTTGGCGATCTTTGAGGGCGTCACCGGTTGCTCAACCCGGGATATTCGCCACGCAATGATTGGCTGCGCAGATCGCATCGGCAGGGACCCCAGCTCGGGGTTCGCTTTCAATGCTGTGTACACAAATGGCACGGTCCTCGACTCAAATCGGCGACTTTGGCCACAGCTGGAAATGTTCAGAGCCTACTGGCTGCACCCCGAATGCCCGTGCGCGACGTCGCCTGCGGCTCTCTTGCAAGACATCCATGACGACTACTTGCGGCCTGGACCCGATGGCGGTTGGATCGACGAAACCGATGCCAAAGGGCGACCGATTGTCGATGCGGTTCCAGCCAGCGTGCTGTACCATCTGGTTTCCACGCTTTCGCCGCTGATCAGCAATCGATTTTGACTATCCCAGCAGGTCTGTCATCGCTTTATGCGACAGTTTCAGCGCCTCTGGGCGAAATGTACCGTACATGACCGGTCGACGGCGTTCGACCTTGAACGGCTCTCCTCGAATCTCGGCGTATTGCGCAGCGTAGCGCTGGAACGTGGTCTGGCCATCCGACTCTACATCCCGGACTGATTTTGACGTTGTCACGCCGCCATGAAACTGATGGAACGTGCCCTCGCCGAGGATCATCAGATAAGGCAACCCAGGATCGCGCACGGCACGACGAAAGAAGTCGAGATTGACCAGGCCGCCGCCAGGAATGTTGAACGCTGGATCGTACCCGCCAATCGTCTCATAGGTTGCCTTGTTCAGAATGGGCGCATTGGATTCAGATATGGCGCCAAACCACGCGCCTTGGGCCGATCCCGACGTCGCGGCGATCTCGAACAGTCTGTATCCGTTCTCTGGCCAGTTGATTGAATCCAGCAACGCATCCTCACGGGCCTGATCATAGCCGCTCAAAGCGGCAATCTGTTGGCGCTCGGCACCGAGATGAAACCCGACCGTCGCAACGAATGCATTCTCGTGATCCTGCAAGGCTTTCAGGCTACGACTCAAGAGGCCGGGAGATGCCATGCGAGCGCCATCAATGACGGGACAAACGACAGGTGCGCGCGCCATTTCGACGCCGAGATTGAGCGAGTCCGCCGGCGATGGAGATGCATTGGGAACTTTGACGTAACGCACCTCCGGGCCCCACGACGAGATGATGTCTTGCGGGATGGGATCTGGTGACCCGTTCTCCATCACCAGGATCTCGACATCACCTGCCGACAGCCCGGTCTGATACGGCGGCAGGAATGAATGGACCGTTCGCGGCACTTCGCGCTTCATATTGTAGCTGATGATGACAACAGAGACTTTAGGCATTGCCCGCACAACACTCCTGATCGACGGCCCTTCTGCAAGGCGAAGGCGTCGTTGTTCTCGACTATCGATGTGAAATCAAGTCAATTACAGAATAAAACTTGCCCCGCCCATCGTTCCCGCACTATTGCACGTAATCGTTTTTTTGGTTGGGCCGCTCGTCGTTGTGCCTGGTCCCTTGATCGGCGATGAATTGTTGCGGACTTCGCCCGCACCGAGACTGTGGAGTTATCGTATGAGCGCGGCTGCCAACGCCATCTCGTCACTTGCCGAGGCCCATCAGCAGAACGCAGCCCTGCACAAGGTTCTGGCTGACGAATCGATCGATTTTGTTGACTTCGGGTGCAGCGTGGGCGGCTCCATGCTGGAAATGCAAAAACTGTTTCCGGGATCGCTTGGACTAGGCGTCGACATTGACGATGCAAAGATCGAGGCGGCCAAGGCCGCAGGCCACTTCGCGTTGGTCGCCGATGCCCGCTATTTGCGCCTGTTCAAGGATCATGTCCGGTTCTCGGTTCTGTCGCATTTTCTCGAGCATTTGCCGTCGGTCACCGACGCCAATCTGAGCCTGCTGAGCGCGGCGGAAATCTCAACCGATTTCATCTATGTCCGGCAGCCCAATTTCGACGCCGACGGATATTTGTTCAATCTTGGGTACAAGACCTATTGGTCTGACTGGCACGGCCACCCCAACCGGATGAGTTCTCTGGAGCTGTTCCGCTCCTTCGACTATCTCCAGAAACGCGGCTCGATCCAGGCGTTCGAGATTTTCGCGACAGGACGCATTCGCGACAGTCAACATTCCTCGATCCATCCGCTCGCGTCTCCGCAGAACCAGAATGCCTATGACGAAACCGTGCACCCGGAAAAACCGCTTCGTCGGCTGCCATTCTTCCAGCCGGTCTATTCGGAAATCCACGGCATTGCGCAAAAGCACTCAGAATGCGAGTTCACTGAAAAATTTGCCGCTCGATACCCTGATGCTGTCCGCCTTTACTCGACGAAATCGTAGATCGCCAGCCAAGCCACGCCGAGATGTTTAAGGACCTCCTCTCATCCCTGAAAGCCCATGAGTATTGGACTTACTCAGTCTGGCTCAAATTCGGACTGACCTATCGCAAGACTTCGCTCGGGCCATTATGGCTGGTGGCAAGTCCAGCCGTTTTTGTCGGGTTTCTGGGCTATCTGTTTTCGAAGGTGAACGGGTCTGAACTGTCTGTCTTCGTTCCGCACCTGGCGATTGGTTATGTCACCTGGATGTTCATCTATGGCGCCCTGAACAGCTCGCCGACGATTTTCACCAAGAAACGTTCGGAAATCCTGCAAGGCCAGATGCGTCTGACCGATCTGGTTCTGTCAGAGATATTTCACGGCTTGTTGACATACGTTCACCAGATGCTGGTTGTCGTTGCCGTATTTATCTATTTCGCCAAAGTCCCCGACATTTACGCACTGGTCAGCCTGATCGGCCTGTTCTTCGTCGTCCTGAACTCGATCTGGGTCTATCTTGCGGCCGGTATTCTCGGGTCGCGGTTCCGTGATCTGGACGAAATTGTCTCGGCCGCGGTTCGACTCGGCTTTTTCATCACGCCGATCATCTGGATCCCGCAAAACGGCCAGGGCGGTGTCCTGGGCGCATTTTTGGTGCTCAATCCGATCTATCATTTCCTCGAGTTGGTGCGTGCACCTCTGCTCGGTAATCCGATTGATCCGATCAGCTGGGGCGTGGTCATCTTCATCACCATCTTCGGATTCCTCGCTGTCGAGCTGCTATACCGAAGAACCAGCCGCCTCGTGCCGCTTTGGGTTTAGGAGCGACGGTCATGGAACCCCTCATCGAAGCCCGCTCTATTTCGCTCACGGTGCCTTACTATCAGCCTGAAGCCCGCAAGCTGATGGCCCTACCCACCCGGCTGGTTTCAGATCTGTACACCCGCCGAGCAAGGCGCCATGGCCGCACCATCCTGACCGATCTCAGCTTTACTCTGTCGCCAGGCGAACGGATTGGACTGATCGGCTCGAACGGGGCGGGCAAAAGTACACTTCTGCGGGTCCTTGGCGGCGTCTATCCGACCTCGACCGGCAAGCTTGTCGTGCGCGGCGAAGCCAAGGGGTTGTTCAACATTCAGCTCGGCATGAACATGGAAGGCACGGGCGTCGAGAATATCTATATTCGCGGCCTGCAAATGGGCCTGAAGATTGCCGACATTCGCGACCGGGTCGAAAGCGTGGTCGAGTTCTCCGGCCTCGGGGATGCCATCAATATGCCGATCGGCACGTATTCGACCGGTATGCTGCTGCGCCTCGCCTTCTCGGTCTCGACCATGATCGAGCCAGACATCCTGTTGCTGGATGAATGGATCGGATCCGGAGATGTCAGTTTCCGGCAGAAGGCACAGGACCGGATGAACTCCCTGGTCGACAAGAGCCGCGGCCTGGTCATCGCGACGCATAACCCGACCCTCATGAAACGTCTGTGCTCACGCGGGTTGGTGCTGGAAGCGGGAAAGATCGTGTGTGATGCGCCGATCGACGAGGCGTTGACCTTCTACGCCGACCGCCAAGCCAGCTAAGTTCCGAGCAATGACTTCAGATAGGGCCGGAAGCCGTTGACATATTCTTCGGCGAGCTTCTCGAGCTGCTCATCATTGATCAGCCCTTCGCGCCAGGCCACTTCCTCCAGGCAAGCGACCTTGAAGTTCTGCCGGTGCTCGATCGCCTGAATGAACTGCGATACGTCGAACAGGCTGTCAAAGGTACCGGCGTCGAACCAAGCCGAGCCGCGCGCGAGTTGGGTCACGTTGAGTGCGCCTTGCTCCAGATAGGCCTGATTGACGGAGGTGATTTCCAATTCGCCGCGCGCTGATGGCTGCACCGACGCAGCAATGTCGGCGACCTGATTGTCGTAGAAATAGAGCCCTGTCACTGCCCATGTGCTTTTTGGGTTTTCCGGCTTTTCTTCGATCGAAAGCGCGCGTCCAGTTTCGTCCACTT
This sequence comes from Henriciella sp., assembly GCA_965228095.1. Lineage (GTDB taxonomy): Bacteria > Pseudomonadota > Alphaproteobacteria > Caulobacterales > Hyphomonadaceae > Henriciella. The sequence continues at coordinate 1,198,103 of OZ245793.1, forward strand.
CGACAATGCCATAGCGTTCCGGGTCCTTGACGTCATAGGCGAATATCTCAGCGCCCTTTGTCACTGCCCCCGCTGCGCGGATTTGCGACCCCAGGCCCGCGCCGTAGAAAATATTGTCGCCTAGCGCCAGCGCACTCGGTTCATTGCCAATAAAATCCTTGCCGATGAGGAACGCCTCAGCCAGGCCGCGCGGCTCGGGTTGCGGTGCGTAGGTGAAGTTCATGCCGATGCGCGACCCATCGCCCAGAAGGTCGCGAAACATCGACTGGGATTGCGGCGTTGTGATGATCAATATGTCGCGAATGCCGGCCAGCATCAGCGTGCTGATCGGGTAATGGATCATCGGCTTGTCATAGACTGGCAACAGTTGCTTGGAGATCGCCGAGGTGATCGGTTTTAGTCGCGACCCCGCGCCCCCAGCCAAAATGATACCCTTCATCGATGGATCCTTTTGCTTCCTAAGCCTGTCAAACCGGGCCAGCGAGTTTTAGCGCCACGAGCGCCCGCGCCCTTGGGGACATACGATGCGGTCCCTTAGCGGATATTCCACACGCGTCAAAGCGCAAATGCTCGCTGTGACGGAGGGCTGTTGTCAGGTGCGCCATCTGTGGATACTGACACCTAACGTTAAGTACAGCGCTGTAGGAGGCGCAGATGCCGTCCGCTTATCCGTCTCACTTGCTTTTTGTGCTCGGCATGCACCGCAGCGGGACGTCGGCGCTCAGCCGGATTTTCAATCTGCTGGGATTCTCCGCGCCAAAAACGCTGATGAAGGCCAATGCATCGAACCAGAAGGGGCACTGGGAATCGACCCCGATTGCGCGCCTGAATGATGAGATCCTGACCGCTATGCAACTGGATTGGTCCGATTGGTCAGTTGGCAACACGGCGGGTCTGCGCGCCAAGGCACGGGCGAATTTCTATGACGATATCCTGAGCACGCTGGCACAGGAGTTTCCGGAGGGACGTCCTGCCGTTGTAAAAGATCCGCGGATCTGCCGATTGATGGATTTCTACCGTCAGGCGCTTGAAGAAGAGACGATCGCCGCCAGCGCGATCATACCAGTTCGCAATCCGCTTGCGGTCATGCGGTCACTTGAAGCGCGCAACGGGATGAGTGAGACAGATGCCGGTTTGCTTTGGTTGAAGCACGTGCTCGACGCGGTCGAACTGAGTGCCGGTATGCCACGTGCCTTCGTGTCCTATGAAACACTCCTCAAATCTCCGGTAGAGACGGTAAAGACCCTTATCGACACACTCCGGATCGACACCCCCTATGACGTGGCCGCTGTCGAGGACCAGATTTCCGAGTTTCTCAGCACGGACCTTCAGCATCACAGCTTCGGATCAATCGATGTCGCTCACGATCCGTATACCGGCACTTGGATCAAGGATGCCTATGAAGCCATGCTCGTCCTGTGCAAGGATCCGACATCTAAGAGCGCACTTGAGCGGCTGAGCGAGCTGCGGGTACAATTCGCATCGGCAAACGACATGCTTCTGGCGGTCTCCGGAAGCTTTGGAAGCCGTGACACGAGGCGGCTGGAAGATATTGCCGAACTCGAAGACCGCGTGGAGGCACTTGATGCCGAGGTTACCGGGCTGCGCGAAGAAAACGCCACAGCTCGGGCGCGCAACCAGACCCTCGAAAAATCGCTCCAGACAGAGAAGAATAACGGCGCCAATCTGCAGAAACGCACCGCTGAACTCGACAATACGCTGACCCGGTTGAAGGTCAGAGAAAAAGAGCTCCGTCAGCTCAAACGCCAATTCTATCGATTGAAAGATGAGTTGGCCTGGACCAAAGACCTGATCCATCAATTGGAGGGTTCAACCTCCTGGAAGGTGACGTCGCCCCTGCGCAAGAGTGTACGCCTGATTCGTCGACTCTTGATTGGACGGCAAGCGGAAGCGCCAGCATTTCCGGGGCGCGCGCCCGCAAATGGTCAGGCGTATGCCTCAGACCCGTCACTCGCTCAAACCGAACTCAAGCCGATTGACGCAAGACCTGTCTCGCCGGCGGAGCTCGCCGAGCAGATTGGGGTGTTGGAACGCTCGACGGCCTTCGACAAAGCCTACTACTTGTCGGCGCACCCAGATTCCCAGCTGCATCCGGAAGGTCCCGAGGCGCACTATATTCTGGAAGGCTGGCGCAAGGGTTATCGACCAAACCCGACCTTCGAGACATTTGCCTATCTGGCCGCCAATCCCGAGCTGCAGGAGCAAAACCTCTGCCCACTGATTCATTTCATCCGGGCACAGGAGAAAGCGCAGAACGGGCGAGCAAACGGTCTGAATGAAGCGTCATCGACGGAGCGTCCGCGGATCGCCATCTATACCGCCATCTCGGGCGGATACGATTCGCTCAAGGATCCGGAACATGTGTCCGAGCATGCCGATTATTTCGTGTTCACCGATGGCGAGGTCCCGGAGGACTCGATCTGGCAGCCGCGTCCGTTCGAGTTCGTATCGCATGATCCGACACGTACCGCGCGATTCATCAAGACGCACCCGCACCTGTACTTCAAGGATTACGACTGGGCGATCTGGATGGATGCCAACCTGCAACTCGTCGCTTCACCGGATGAGCTCGTCCCGCCCAGCGATAGCGGCGAAACGTTTCTGACCTGGCATCACCCGTTGCGGGACTGCGTCTATGATGAAGGGCGCGAGTGCATTGAGCGTAGCAAGGACAAGTCATCCGGCATTGAAGCCCAGCTCGAAAGCCTGCGTGCCCGTGGATATCCGGAACATGCGGGCCTGTTCGAGACCAGTGTTCTGGTTGCCAAGATGAATGACGATAAAGTCGAGGAGATGCTGAAAATCTGGTGGGCTGAAATTTCCCGCTGGAGCAAACGCGACCAGCTCAGCCTGCCGGTTGCGGTCGAAGCAGCAGACCTGGCGGTCGGCTTGCTGGCCCGTCCGTCGGTGTGCATGCGCACCGATCCGAGATTTGTATATTACCGCCACTCCGCTTGAATGCGAAGCGGACGCGAGGGGATGATCCGAACATGACCGAACTGCCAAGCGTCGATATCGTCGTCTGCGTCCACAACTCGCTCGAGGATGTCGAGCGCTGCATCACCTCTGCCCGGGCCAGCAACTATCCGTCCGACAAGCTCAACCTGATCATTGTCGATGATGGCTCCGACGACGAAACGCGGCTGTTCCTGGAAAAATGGTGCGCGCGCAAGAAGCGGGTCGACCTGATCCGGCGCGACCAGGCAGGCGGTTACACGATTGCCGCCAATACCGGTCTGCGGCATGGCAAGAGCGCATTCAGCGCCATGCTCAACTCCGACACGATCGTGCCGAAGAACTGGCTGAAAAAGATCACCCGCATCTTCGCCGACAAGCCGGATGTCGGCATTGTCGGGCCGCTCTCCAACGCGGCGAGCTGGCAAACGGTTCCGGAACGCTCTGCTCCGGGCGGCGGCTGGATCGTCAACGAATTGCCGAACGGCTTCAGCGTCGACGACATGGACCACCTGGTCGAGGGCGCGTTCGGCGAGGTCGAGATGATGCCGCGCGTGACGCTGCTCAATGGATTCTGCTTCGTCATACGCCGCGCCATCTGTGAAGAGATTGGCTATCTCGACGAAGAAGGATTTCCACGCGGTTATGGTGAGGAAGATGATTTCTGCATCCGTGCCGTGGATGCTGGATTTGGCTTGATGGTCGCCATGAACACCTATGTTTATCACGCAAAATCTAAGAGTTATGGCGTGAAGACTCGCAGCGAACTGAGCAAGAGAGGCCAGATCGTGTTGAAGCAAAAACACTCTGCGGCCCGGCTGGAACGCGATGTCGAGACGATGAAACTCAATCCGTATCTGGCGAAGATGCGCGACGCCGTCGCCCGACAACAGGCCAAACACGGCTGATCAATTTTCAGCCCAGGCGTGCTAGATCGCCGAATCGTTGCGGGTCCATTTCCAGATCGAGCCGTTGGAATAGGCGAGCTTCGGCGTGCCGGAATCGTTCACGAACACCAATCCGCCAGCGCCCAACACCTGCGCATCGGGGATCTCATCGACCTCCAGCATTTGCATCTTGATCGCACCGGCCACGTGCAGAGGCGCTTCCGGCACCGTGGTCCCGATGCCGACATGACCGGTGTCAGAGCGCACGCACACGGCTGACGAAAACTGCGCCCCATCGGATGACATCTTGATCTGAAGATCTTTGCTGCCAGCCAGTCCGATTTCCGCATGGCCCGCCCAATTGGACTGGAAAAGCAGGCTTGCCGTGTCGGACTCAGCTGCCTTGTTGACCTTGATCTGATGGCCCGCCCCTTCGTGATTGAACAGGCTGGCGGCGCTGCTCAGGCTGAAGCGATTGACGGCATCGGCGCTGGCATTGATGCCAAGCTGGTCCGGGCTCCCCAGACCTGTCGACGAAGCCGCGTCCATCCAGCCGCCACCATCAAACACGATCAATTTGGACGCTGTTTCATCCCAGGCCAACCAGCCCGTCTGCGGTGCATAGAACTGCCAGTCGCCGTCCTGATAGCTGGCAATCTTGCTGTCATGACCGAGCCAGTCTGACAGGCTGGCATCGGCCGGGATATAGCGATCACCCTCGCCGGGGGCCTCTGGCGGTTCGGTCAGTTCAGACGAAATCACGCTCAACTGCACGATCGCGTCAAGCGCCCGCAAACTGTCATTCATGGTGACATGTTTTTCCGCCTGATTTGGCAACAGATACGGCAGTGTCAGATTGGTGGAGAAATCCATGGTTTTGGTCCCGGTCTTGGTTGGACTGGGAGGATACCCGACCGCGAACCCGGTCGGATTGAGGCGGGAAAACTAGCCGCGCGGATGAGCCCGGGCATGGACCTTGCGCAAGTGCCCGGCCTCGACCCCGGTATAGACCTGCGTGGTCGACAGGCTGGCATGGCCGAGCAGGGTCTGGATCGCCCGCAAGTCGGCGCCATTGGCCAGCAAATGAGTCGCAAAACTGTGGCGCAGCGCATGCGGCGTCGCGGTTTCGGTCAGGCCGAGCGCGCCGCGCAGGATCTGCACCTGTTTGCGCAAGACCGGCGCCTGCAGACGTTTGCCGCGCACGCCATAGAAGAGCGGCGTCTTGGCATTCAAGGCATAGGGACAGAGCCTCGCATAGTCCGTGATCGCGTCCTGCAAGGCCGGGATCAGCGGCACAATTCGCACCTTGCCGCCCTTGCCCTTGATACGCAGTCGGCTTGGCGCGGCCTTGACATCCCCGGCCAGATTCAGGGTTTCGGAAATTCGCAATCCGGCCCCATACATCAGGCTGAGCGCCGCCACGTCCCGGGCGGCAATCCAGGGCTCTTCCTGAATGATTTCAGCCTGTTCCAGCATATCTTTCGCCGCGGTTTCGGACACCGGACGCGGCAGGCGCTGCCCCCGCTTCGGGCCCGTCAGGAAGGCGATTTCCGGGTTCTCGACGCCATGCGAGCGATCCAGCCAGCGATAGAAACTCTTGATCGCAGACAGCAATCTGGCAATCGACGCATCGGCCAGGCCTTCGCGCCGACGATGCGCCAGAAAGGCGCGAATGTCGCGCGCCTGCAATTCGGCAAAGGCCCGCATGCCGGGCTCGGAGTCGAGGTGGCCGCGCAGGAACCCCATGAACTCAGCCAGGTCGGAGCGATAGGCTTCAACCGTGTTCTCGGCGAGCCGTTGCTCGCGTTGAATGTAATCGAGAAAGCCGTCCAGCAATGACATGACAAACAGTGTCGTCGAACATGCTTAATGACGGGTTTCCGGGCGCGCCACCTCTGCTAAGGAAGGCCTATGCCCGTGGCCAGCATTCTCTTTCCGTTGCCGCTTCCCGAGCCATTCGACTATCTCATTCCTGAGGGAATGGATGTGGAACCAGGATCCTATGTCCGCGCGCCGCTGGGCAAATATGAGCGGACGGGAGTGGTCTGGGCAGTGTCTCCAGAGCGGACGAACAGCGCCGCGACTGCGCCCGAGCGCAGTCTGAAAGCCGTCGAGAGCTGCTATGATGTGCCGCCCATGCCGGCCGCGATGCGGCGCTTCATCGAGTTTTGCGCCCGCTATAATGTTGCCGGTCCCGGCCAGGTGCTCGGCATGGCCCTGCGCGCCCGCGGCGGGCTGTCGCCATCGCCGACGCAGACCGTGTTCACGCCGACCGGCCACCGCACCAATCGGATGACCCCGGCGCGCGAGAAAGTGCTGACCGCCGCCGCCGAGACAGACCCGGTCAGTGCCGCCGAACTGGCCCGGCTGGCCGGCGTGTCGAGCTCGGTCGTGAAGGGCCTCGCCGAGGCGGGCAGCCTGGCCGCAGACATTCGCGCCACCGACCTGCCCTACCCGGCCCCGGACCCGCACCGCACCGGTCCGGACCTGACCCCCGAGCAAGGCACCGCGGCCGACATTCTTCGCCAGGCGGTCAAGCAAGGCGGCTATGCGCCTTTCCTGCTCGACGGTATTACCGGCTCGGGCAAGACCGAGGTCTATTTCGAGGCCATCTCTGAAGCCCTGGCCAAGGATCCGACCGCGCAGGTCCTGGTCCTGTTGCCAGAAATCGCGCTGACCCAGGCCGTTTTCGAACGGTTCGAAGCGCGTTTCGGCGCCGGGCCTGCGCCGTGGCATTCCGCCCTCAGCGATCAGCAGCGCCGCCGCACCTGGCGCGAGGTGGCGCATGGCCGGGCGAGGATTGTCACCGGCGCACGCTCGGCCCTGTTCCTGCCATTTGCCAACCTGAAACTGATCATTGTCGACGAGGAACATGATAGCAGTTTCAAACAGGAAGACGGTGTGCGCTATCATGCCCGCGACATGTCCGTGATGCGGGCCAAGCTGGAGGAGGCCGCGGTCATTCTCGCCTCGGCCACGCCGGCGCTGGAAACCGTGGTCAATGCCGAGAGCGGGCGCTATCAGCGCCTGAAATTGTCGGCACGTCCCGGCGCGGCAAAATTGCCGGACATGCATCTGGTCGATTTACGGTCAAATACCCCGGAGCAAGGCAACTGGCTCTCACCCATCCTGTCCAAGGGGCTGGTCGCGACGCATGCGGCGGGCGAGCAGAGCCTGCTATTCCTCAACCGGCGCGGATATGCACCGCTGGTCATCTGCAAGGCGTGCGGCGAGCGGCTCAAATCGCCCGGCACGGAAAGCTGGTTGACCGAGCATCGCTATTCCAATCGCCTCGTCTGTCACCTCACCGGCTGGTCGATGCCGAAGCCTGACAATTGTCCGATGTGCGGGGCCAAGGATTCGCTGATGGGCGTCGGGCCCGGCGTGGAGCGGGTGGCCGAAGAAGTGCGCGTGCTGCTGCCAGAGGCCAATGTCGAGATCTTTTCCTCGGACACCGCCATGGGCGGCGAGGCCACGCGCGGCATTGTCGAGCGCATGGCCGAAGGCGAGATCGATGTCCTGGTCGGCACCCAGATTGTCGCCAAGGGGCACAATTTCCCCAACCTCACGCTGGTCGGCGTGGTGGATGCTGATAGCGGCCTGCAAGGCGGCGACCTGCGCGCCGGGGAACGCACCTATCAGCTGCTCAGCCAGGTCGCGGGCCGGGCCGGACGGGCCGAACGCCCGGGCCGCGCCTTGATTCAGACCTACCAACCGGACAATCCGGCGATGCAGGCCCTCGCCGCCGGGGACCGCGATGGTTTCCTGAAGATTGAACGCGATGTGCGCGAAGAGCTGACCCTGCCCCCCTTCGGGCGCATGGCGGCTCTCGTCATGTCCGCTCCGGATGCCGGCATGGCAAAGGAGATCGGCCTGATTGCAGGAAAGGCGGCCCCGCATGGCGAAGGCGTCACCGTCTATGGCCCGGCCCCGGCCCCGATCAGCATCCTGCGTGGCCGTCACCGCCTGCGCTTCCTGATCACCGCGCCGCGCGAGGTCGACTTGTCCGCCTATATGGCGGCCTGGCTCAGCGGCCTGAAACTGCCAAGCGCCGCACGCGTGGCCGTGGACATAGATCCTTATTCCTTCCTGTGAGGGACAAGACGCCGGAGCGCGCGCCAGAGGCTGAGCCCGAAATAGGCCGTGGCGAAGCACGTAATGGCGAGCAGGATGACGGCCAGCGTTCCGATCAGAATCCACGTTATGGGGTGGATCTCCGCCTCGGCCAGTACCTGCGCGTCGCCGCCGCCCGCATTGATGAGAAAAGGCAGGATAATGGCGAGCGGAACAATCGGCAGCCAGAGAAAGCGCTGCCAGGAGTTCATATAACTGCCAGTTGGCTTTAAGGTGATCTCGCTGTATTCAGCCCAGCTTTTTACTGGCGCATGAGAATTTGCCCCAATTCGCCGGCCGCGTTTTCGGCGGCGTAGAATGTAAGCGATGGATTTTCGTCTCTTGGCCTCTATGTCGGGATCCATAGGATAAGATATGGGGACGCATGACCGAGAATTCATCCAGCCCCTCGGGTGACACGGACGGTAATTTTCTCTAGGGGCGATGGGACCCGTAAACAGGCTGGAACCCGTGTCATGAAGTTCGAACGTCTTGCCATCCCGGATGTGGTTCTGGTGACCCCGAAACGCTTTGGCGATGATCGCGGGTTTTTCTCTGAAACCTATCGCGCCAACCTGTTTGATGAAGAAGGCGTGGTCGGGCCTTTCGTGCAGGACAATCATGCTTATTCGGCTGATGCGGGCGTGCTGCGCGGGCTGCATTTCCAGGCCCCGCCCATGGCCCAGGCCAAGCTGGTGCGCTGCATTCGCGGCGCGATCCTGGATGTCGCTGTCGACATTCGTAGGTCCTCGCCGACTTATGGCCAGCATGTCAGTGCCGAACTGACTGCCGAAAATGGCGCGCAATTGTTCGTGCCGGTCGGGTTTGCGCATGCCTACCTGACCCTGACCCCGGACAGCGAAGTCGAGTACAAGGTAACCGAATATTATGCGCCGGAAACCGAAGGCGGCCTCGCCTGGGACGATCCGGCGATCGGGATTGACTGGCCGCTGCCAAATGGCGTGCCGTCCCTGTCTGAAAAGGACAAGGTGCTGCCGGGCCTGGCCGAGTTCGACTCGCCCTTTGAATGAGCCAGATCCGCATGAACATTCTCTGTATCGGCAAATCCGGACAAGTGGCGCAAGCACTGGCTGAGCGCGGCGCAGTCTCCGGCATCCCTGTCACCTGCCTCGGACGGCCTGAGCTGGATCTCCTGGACCCCGCTCAGGTCGCCGCAGCGCTGGACGCGCAGGCACCGGACCTGGTCGTCAATGCCGCCGCCTATACCAATGTCGATGGCGCCGAGGGTGATCGCGAAGCCGCGTTTGCCTTGAATGCCGACGCCCCCGGCAAGCTGGCTGCGCTGTGCGCCGAGCGGCGCGTGCCGCTGGTCCACATCTCGACCGATTATGTGTTTGACGGGCGCGGCGAGACAGCCTGGCGCGAAACCGATCCGACCGGTCCGATCAATGTCTATGGCGCGTCCAAGCTTGCTGGCGAAGCGGCCGTGCGCGCGGCGACCGTGCAACACGCCATCGTACGCACCTCTTGGGTCTACAGCCCGTTCGGCAACAATTTCGCCAAGACCATGCTACGCCTCGGGCGTGAGCGGCCAGAGCTGTCGGTTGTCGCTGATCAGATTGGCGCGCCGACCGGGGCGCTGGAAATTGCTGATGCCATCCTTGCCATGGCGCCGGTCCTGACATCATCCGATGACGCATTCGGGACATACCATTTCGCCGCGTCGGGTTATGGCTCGTGGGCCGATTTTGCCGAAGAGGTGTTTGCCGTCCTCGAAGGTCGGACCGGGAAGGCCACAGGCCTCACGCGCATCCCGACATCGGATTATCCGACGCCGGCTGCGCGGCCCCTGAATTCGCGTCTCAACACGCAGAAATTCGAGACCGCATTCGGGCATCGCCCTGGCGACTGGCGCAGCAGCGTGCGCGCCGTGGTCAATCGCCTGATTGATGAGGCAGGCTAGGCGCCGCTCTATTTCGCTTTCATCGCCGCGGCGATTTCCGGCCGCGCTTCGGCATCCGGCAAGAAGCCCGGCTCGACCCGCATCTGGCTCGCCTGTTCATAGGCAAAGCCCCAGGACAGGATGTCGGCATCAGCATCCTTGGCACCCATGATCGAGAACCCGATGGGCACCCCATGCACGTCGCCCATTGGCACCGTAATGTGCGGATAGCCGGCAATCGCTGCGAGGTAGCCGGCCCCGGCCCAGGCCGGCCAATTGTCGCCATTGACCGGATCAATCCGCGGACTGACCGGACCTGACGGCGAGACCAGCATGTCGACACTGTGCTCACTGAGCAGCTTGTCGATGCCTTTCTCGCGTGACGCGGACTGTACGGCGGCGAGCGCATTGACATAGGCTTCATCGGTGAGCGGCCCGCGGGCGTCGGAGGATTCAAACAGGTCCTGGTCGAACAGGACGAGTTCGATCTCGGCATTGGCTTCATTGAAGGCGATCAGTTCTGCCAGCGACCGTGTCGTCACGGAGTCCGGCGTATCGGCCAGATAGGCGTTCAGTGTGTGCTTGAACTCATATTCCAGCACCGCCAGCGCATCGCCCCAGAAATTCTCGGCATCCGGAGAGAAGTCTTCAATCTCGACCAGTTCTGCGCCCTGCGCCTCGAGCACTTGCAGCGCTGCATTGAAGCGGGTGTGAATGTCCTGGTTCGAGCCCTGGGCGAAGCGCATGACGCCAACCCGCTTGCCGGACAGGCTGCCAGCATCAAGCACCGCGACATAATCGGTCGCTGCCTCGCCGGTGGCCATGGCATTCATCATCAGCGCGGCGCCAGTGACCGTCCGGGTCATCGGGCCAGCGGTGTCCTGTGAGTGCGAGATCGGCACGATATATTGCTGCGAGACCAGCCCGACGGTCGGCTTGAACCCAACAATGCCGTTGACATTGGACGGGCAGATGATCGAGCCATTGGTCTCGGTGCCGACCGTACCGGCGGCCAGTGACGCCGCCGCGGCCGCGCCAGAGCCGGAGCTGGAGCCACACGGATTGCGGTCCAGCATGTGCGGATTGCGCACCTGCCCGCCAAGCGCCGACCAGCCGCTCATCGACTCGTTCGAGCGGAAATTGGCCCATTGGCTGAGATTGGTCTTGCCGAGAATGATCGCGCCTTGCGCGCGCAAGCCAGCGACCAGCGGGCTGTCGCGGCCCGTGACATTGTCTTTCAATGCCAGCGCCCCTGCCGTCGTCGCGACCGGATCGAGGGTTTCGATATTGTCCTTGAGCAGCACCGGCACGCCGTCCATCGGGCCCCAGCCCTTGCCGAGCGCGCGGCGTTCGTCGCTGTCGGCCGCATCGTCCAGCGCCGCCGGATTCAGGGCGAGCACGGATTGCAGGGTCGGACCGTTCTGGTCAATGGCCTCGATGCGGGACTGATAGGCCAGCACGAGCTCGACCGAGGAGACCTGACCCGCGTCCAGCGCCTCGACCAGTTCCGGCATGGTTTTCGCGGTCCAGTCCATCGCCGGCATTTCCTCGGTTGCATCAGGCATCGGCTTGGTGTCTTCCGGCACCGCTGCCACGGAATTGCAGGCTGCACACAGAACGCCGAGCGCGGCGCCGATCATCAAATGTCGCATGGGTCATCTCCCTAGTCCCTTATCGCCCAGTCGAGCGCATCTTCTAAACGATCATCGCCCCAGAACAGCTCGCCGTCCACGATAAAACTTGGCGCGCCGTAAATTCCTCGTGATCGCGCCGCGTCGACATTGGCGCGCAGCGCGTCTTTCGTTTCAGGTTCGCCCGCACGCGCAAGACATTGCATTGCGTCGCCGCCGCTCGCGTCCACACAGGCAGCAATCACCTCCGGGTCTGAAACATCGCGCCCGTCTGCGAACTGGGTATGAAACACGGCGCGGCAAAAGGCCTTGCCCCATGGCGCGGCAAGCGCGCCGAGCGCGACCCGCGCCGCAAGCACTGTGTTTTGCGGAAACCGGGCCCGCGCCGCCAGCGTGAACGGCAGGCCGTATGTCTCAGCCCGGCGCTGCAGGTCACGCCACATGTTCTCGCCTTTCTCCGGATAGATGGAGAAGGGCGACGTGTCCCAGCCCTGCGCCTTGAAGATCGGGCCGAGCAGGAAGGGTTTCCAGATCACCTCGACGCGGCGTCGGTCGGCTTCTGCCTCGACCCGCATGGCCGACAGGTAGGAATAGGTGGAGGCAAACTCGAACCAGAAGGTGACCGGGTTCGCCATGTCTATTCCTTAGCGATCAAACTTCTTGAACTTGACCCGTTTCGGCTCGACCGCGTCCGGGCCGAGGCGGCGTTTCTTGTCTTCCAGGTAAGAGCTGAAATCGCCTTCGAACCATTCGACATGGCTGTCGCCTTCAAAGGCGAGGATATGGGTGGCCATGCGGTCAAGGAACCAGCGATCGTGCGAGATCACCACGGCGCAACCCGGGAAGCTCTCCAGGCCTTCTTCCAGCGCCTGCAGCGTTTCGACGTCGAGGTCGTTGGTCGGTTCGTCGAGCAGCAGCAGGTTGCCGCCTTCGCGCAGCATCTTGGCCAGGTGAACACGGTTGCGCTCCCCGCCTGACAGCTTGCCCACCGGTTTTTGCTGGTCGGTCTTCTTGAAATTGAAGGCGCTGACATAGGCGCGGGAATTCATCTCGACATTGCCGAGCTTGATGACATCGAGCCCGTCGGAGATTTCCTCCCAGACATTCTTCTTGTCATCGAGCTTGTCACGGCTCTGGTCGACATAGCCGAGCTTGACCGTGTCGCCGAGTTCGAGCGTGCCGGAATCCGGTTGTTCCTGCTCCAGGATCATCTTGAACAGGGTCGACTTGCCCGCCCCGTTGGGGCCGATGACGCCGACAATGCCGCCGGGAGGCAGTTTGAAATCGAGATCCTCGATCAGCAGATTGTTGCCAAAGCCCTTGCGCAGCTTTTCAGCCTCCAGAACCTTGTTGCCGAGACGCGGGCCGGGGGGAATGCGAATGGTCGCGTTGGACACGGTTTCGCGCTCCGCCTTGTTGGCCATTTCCTCATAAGCCTGGATACGCGCCTTGGATTTCGCCTGCCGCGCTTTCGGGCTGGAACGCACCCATTCGAGTTCCTTGGCAAGGGCGCGCTGGCGCCCCTTGTCCTCGCGGGCTTCCTGCTGCATCCGCTTGGCCTTCTGTTCCAGCCAGGCCGAATAATTGCCTTCATAGGGAATGCCGCGACCGCGATCGAGTTCGAGGATCCAGCCGGTAATGTCATCAAGGAAGTAACGGTCATGGGTGACCAGGATCACGCAGCCCTTGAAATTGATCAGGAAGTTCTGCAGCCAGGCCACGGTCTCGGCATCGAGGTGGTTGGTCGGTTCGTCCATCAGGATCATGTCGGGGCGAGACAGCAACAGGCGGCAAATCGCGACGCGGCGAATCTCGCCACCTGACAGCGCCTTCACATCGGCCGTGTCGGGCGGGCAGCGCAGGGCTTCCATCGCCATCTCGATCTTGGAATCAATGTCCCAGGCATCCGCCGCGTCGACCTGCTCCTGCAGCGCCGTCATCTCTTCCATCAGCTCGTCTGTGTAATCCTCGGCCAGCTTCATCGAGATCGCATTGAACTTGTCGAGCAGCTGCTTTTCCGGACATTCGGCGGCGACATTCTCGAACACGGTCAGGTCAGGATCGAGCTGCGGCTCCTGCGGCAGGTAACCGACCTTGATGCCGTCGGCGGCCCAGGCCTCGCCATTAAACTCGGTCTCGATGCCGGCCATGATCTTGAGCAGGGTCGACTTACCGGCGCCGTTGACGCCGACCACACCAATCTTCGCATCTGGCAGGAAGGACAGATGGATGTTCTCGAAAACCTGTTTTCCGCCAGGATAGGTCTTCGAGACGCCTTGCATGTGATAGACATATTGCGGTCCGGCCATGGCACGCTGCTCCGATTCAAAAAATTTGCTGTCTGTTACCGCCGCCTTACAATAGTGCAAGAGGGAATGGGCGAAGAGGGAGCAAGATGGACATGGACGAGTTGGACGTTTCGGCGCTGCCGCCGACCTTTGATTCCCTGATCGAAGACGTGTTCGGCCTGAATGTGCGGGGCCTGAAAACACTGACTCAGCTTTTTGCCGGGCCGAAAAAAGTGTTCGACAGCGCCCGCGTCGCTGACTGGCGCAGCCGCTACACGCCAACGCTGCGACTGACCTTCTCGATCATTACGGTCTACATGCTGCTCAGCTTTTTCTGGGCGGCAGAAGACGGCGCGATGTACCAGACCATCCTGGCCCAGCTTCAGGAAGCGGCGGCGAGAAATCCCGACATGCCCGCGCCGGAGCTGGTCCTCGAGGCCTATTTCGCTGCGTTTTCAGTCAGCTACCCGTTCATCTACATGATCATCCACACCTTGATCGGGTCACTGATCTGGATGTGGGGATCGGGGACGACCTGGGTGACCCGTATCCGCCTCTATTTCGCGCTGCTCGCCGTCGGCATGTTCTTCGCCTTGCTGATGGTGCTCGGAATCCCGTTCATCAGCACCGAGGTCTACTGGCTCTACTCGCTGGTCGGCATGATCGTGACGCTGATCGCCTATGCCGCCACCTACATGCGCGGCATGGCCGGGACCTATTCGACCCTCGGACTGACTCTCCGCGCCATTGCCATTTCGGTGATCATCACCATTGGCGACATTGTCGTGGCGATCTCATCCGGGATTGGCGCAAGCGTCTGGATCCAGCAGTTCGGACCGTAATCAACGCGCTGCTTCGAACGCGATGCCGTCTGTCTCTGCGGCGCGGATCAGCCAGTCTCGGTCGTGCGCGGGCAGGACAGTCAGCTCCGGATGGTCGGCGATCATGTCATGCAGGGCGCGAACCTGGCTGGCGACGGCGCTGCGATCCTCATAGTTCGGGCTGAACACCATATACTGGGTCAGGACCGGCCTCGTCTTGAGCGCTTCGATGGCGCCCATGTTCCAGACAATGTCGCCAATGAGCAGGATCTCCTCGCCATTTTGCAAGCGAATGAAGACAACCTGGCTGCCAGGCGTATGACCTGCCGCCGGCGCGACAACGACCCCTGGCGCAATCGGCGTGACGTCGCCGGACAGACCTGGCTCCAAGGCCACCAGCGCTGGATCGAGTGTGCCATCAGCGAACAGTGGCAAGGCATCGACCTGCGGCGCGTTGAGGACCAGGTTCTGCGCCAGTGCCTGCGGATCCGGGTGACGTGCAATGGCCATCACATGGTCAAGGTGCTCGTGCGTCATCAGCACCTGTTCGGCCGACAACATGGCGGCAGCCAGGGCATCATAAGCGGCATCGCTGAACACCCATTCGGTCTTGGACAGCGCCATCCCTTCCGCTGTCGGGCGGTCAACCGCGCCGCCGACAATGATGGTGCGATCCGGATAGACAATCTCGACCGCATTGTAACTCATCGCCACCGGCGCGCCGAAGCGACCCGCCTGCGCGGCGAAGGGCGGCGCCGTATCTTTGCCGACTTCGAGGATGCGGATAGCGCTTGGCAATGTGTCAACCGAGGCGCTCGCCTTGGAGCGCCAGTCGGCAAGGTCGAACACGCCGGGTGCGGATTTCGGCGCGTTGCTGCCACTGAGCAGGAGCCACCAGAACAAAATTCCCAGGACGATGATCAGCCCACCGCCAACACGCAAAATCCATTTCAACATCTGCTTCCTCCTGTCCGGATGGTGTAACCTCGTAATGAATATTTATCAAATCATTTATTCCTCAATCACGAGAAGATGATGGACGGCCCATTGAATGTGTCTTGCCGATAATGACTGGCCGAATAGCCTCGCCGTGCAGCAAGATGGAGCAAGCATGAAACGGCGAATATCCCCTCTTCAAGCAATGGTCATGGCAGGTATCTGCGCGGCCTTTTCAGCGGCGTTCACAAGCGCAGCGCAGGAAACCCAGCCGGCGCCGAGCGAAGAGGCAGACCCGGAGGCCGTGCCGGATCTTGAAGACGCCCCGGACACGGTCGTCGCAGCCGTTGCCCTGCTGACACTGGTGTCGGCGATTGATGAAGAAGCCACTGTCACCCCGACCGGCGCGACCTTTGACGTCGACGGAACGCCGCTCACCCTGGTCTTTGATGTCAATGCAGAGCGGATGCGCCTGTTCTCTCAGGTTGGTCCCAGTGATGGCCTGTCGCGGTCGCAATTGCTGCGCCTGATGCAGGCCAATTTCGACACAGCGCTGGACGCGCGCTACGCCATTGCCGCGGGTCAGGTCTGGGCGACTTACATGCATCCGATGGTGTCCCTGACCGAGGACGACTTTGTCTCTGCCATCGCGCAGACCGTGACCCTGGTCCGCACCTATGGCACCACCTTTTCGTCTGGTGCCCTCAGTTTCGGCGCCGGGGATTCCAATGCCGAAATTCAAAAACTCCTGGAAGGTCTGCTCGGCGACGAGACCGATATCTGATCGGTTGGGCAACAGGGCTGACAAGTCGGGCGCGGCGCGCTAGCCATGCGCCATGATGAAATCACTTTTCCTTCCCGCCGCAGCCCTGATTGCCGGTGCCTGCGTCACGCCCCTTGCCCAAACCCAGACCGGAGACGCGAGCCCCATGGTGGACCAGAAACCGCTGACGATCGAACGCCTGTTTGCGAGTCCGAGCCTGTCGGGGCCGACCCCGAGTGGTGTCAAATACAGCCCGGATGGACAACGCGTCACCTTCCTGAAAGCCCGCGAAGATGAGGGCGACCGCTACGATCTCTGGCAGTTTGACGTCGCCACGGGCGAACAAAGCCTGCTGGTCGATTCGAAACTGCTTGAACCGGAAGACGTCGAGCTGTCGGAAGAAGAAAAGGCGCTGCGCGAACGCAAGCGCATTGCCGGGCGCAAGGGCATAGTCAGCTATGACTGGGGCACCGCGAACACGATCCTGGTGCCGCTGGGCGGTGACCTACACCTAGTCACGCTGACGGCGGACGGCCCACACGCACGCCAACTGACCGCGACCGACGCGTTCGAATTTGACGCCAAGGTCTCGCCGCGCGGCAACCATGTCAGCTTCATTCGTGATGGCGCGGTCTATGCCATCGACCTGAGCAGCGGTGAGGAGAACCGCCTGACCCCGCTCGCCGAGCCGGACAAGGCCGTCTCCTATGGTGTCGCCGAATTTGTCGCGCAGGAAGAGATGAGCCGCTATACCGGCTATTGGTGGAGCCCGGACGAGCGCTTCATCGCTTATACCCGCGTCGATGAGAGCACGGTCGACATCATTCCCCGCTTCGACATTGCCGCCGAAGACGTGACGGTGATCAATCAGCGTTATCCACGCGCCGGGCGACCGAATGCGATTGTCGATCTGTTCGTCAAGGACCTGGGCAGCGGCGCCGTCACGGAAATCGATTGGCGCCGGGATGATTGGGGTCCGGCCACGGATCAGTATCTCGGCCGCGTCTATTTCCGGTCCGGGCGCATGGGCGGCGAGAATCTGTTCATCGGCCGCCTCAATCGTCACCAGACCGATTATGACCTGACCACTGTGAAGATGCCCGCCGCCGGCGCAGCGGACGCCATGGCCAGCGACCCCGCTTATGTGTTCACCGAGACGCATGATTCATGGGTCAATCTGCAGAGCGATTTCAGCACCGCCGCACACATGTACACGCTGAGCGCGGAAGCCCCGGGCGGCAATCGCCGGATCCTGGCCAGCCGCGCCGATGCCCGCGAGACCTTCGTGCCGCTGACGCCTGAAGACTGGGTCGTCGCCGACATGGAGGGTGTGTTCGAATCGACCGGCAAGATCTATTTTACCGGCTTCAGCGACGGCCCGCTCGAAAAGCACTTGTACGCAATGTCGCTCGACGGCGATGCCCCGATTCAGGTCACCGCGCCCGGATCCTCCTGGTCCGTGACCATGGCGCCGGATGGTGAGAGCTTTGTCGGCACCTCGTCCAATCCGACCCAGCCGCCGCAGACCGGGCTGTATCGCGCCGACGGTGCACTGATCACCTGGATCGAGGAAAACCGGCTTGATGCCGATCACCCTTATGCGCCCTATCTCGGGAACCACACGGTCCCCGACTATGGCACCCTGACCGCCGAGGATGGCCAGACGCTGCATTATTCCATCCAGCTGCCCCCTGACTTCGATCCGAACAAGCAATACCCGGCCCTGGTAGAAACCTATGGCGGACCGCACGCCCAGACTGTCAATCGCAATTGGGAACGCCTGTCGGACCAGTATTATTCGCGCCAGGGCTATGTCGTGTTCCGACTCGACAATCGCGGCATGGCCAATCGCGGGCGCACCTTCGAGGACGTGATCTATCGCCAGATGGGCATCCCGGAAGTGCGTGACTTGCTGGTCGGTGTCGACTGGTTGAAAGCGCAGCCCTTCGTCGATGGTGACCGGGTTGGCATCCAGGGCTGGTCCTATGGTGGCTACATGACCATGATGACCATCCTGCAGGCGCCGGAAGGCACGTTTGCGGCCGCCGTCGCCGGCGCGCCAGTGGCCGACTGGGCGCTGTATGACACGTTTTATACCGAGCGCTACATGGACACGCCGCAATCGAATGAGGACGGTTATGAAAAGTCCTCGGTCTTCTATCACCTTGATCGGCTCGATTTCGAATTGCCGAACCTGATGCTCATTCACGGCATGGCCGATGACAATGTCACGTTCGACAACTCAACCCGCCTGATGGCCGAGATGCAGCAGCGCGGCATCGTGTTCGATCTGATGACCTATCCTGGTCAGCGCCACGGCATTCGCGGTGAGACGTTGGGCACGCATTTGTTGAAATCGCGGATGACCTTCCTCGATCGACACTTGCAACCGGACACCGACTGATCGCGGCCAGAGGTGGGGCTTACCGCGCCGTGAAGCCTTGCTTTTTGCGCGATCGGCCCGGCTAATGATCGGCGCTGAAAAAGAGGAATTGCCATGCCCGCCTTTCAACCCACCGCCGATCAATTCCGGGCGTTTCGTGACGACCCGCATGATGGCCCGGTCAGCCAGGTCAACTTGCTGAAATTCAAGGTCAAAGCCGAATATGCCGAGGGCGATCCCGAATATGGCGAGGACTGTTCCGGCGAAACCGCTTATGTGCGCTATTCGGAAGCTTTCACCAAAGCCGCGGCAGAGGTTGGCGGCACGACCAGCCTGTTGGCCATGACCGAGCGCTATTTCATTGGCGGCGGCAATTGGGACGGGATCCTGGTCAATACGTTCCCATCCCGTCAGGCCTTTATCGCAACGCTGAACCATCCGGAATACAAGTCGATGTCGCGACATCGTGATGCCGGGCTATTGTGTCAGGATTTGATTGTCACCCGGCCTTTGTGGTTACACGGAGACGCACAATAGCTGCGCATGCGCAGGGGAGAGCCAAATGAAACGAGTTCTGATCATCGTCGCCAGTCTTTCTGCGATCCTGGCGGCGGGCTATTATGGTCTGGTCTGGATGATCACCAAACCGGCGCCCCCGTTGAAGGCGGGGCCGGTGATCACGCTTGCACAAGGCGAGATTCAAAGCGGGCTGGATCGCGACAATCCGGAGATCCTGCAGGTCAATGGCATCCCGTTCGCAGCGCCGCCGGTTGGCGACTTGCGCTGGCGTGCCCCGCAACCGGCACTGAGTTGGTCGGGAGTCCGGGATGGCACACTGTTTGGCGCCGAGTGCGTTCAGATGCGCCTCGGCAGCAATGCTTTCCTGCGGGAACTGCTCGACGGCATGGGCCTGAACGCGGTGCAGCGCCATCTCGCATCGGTTGCGCTCGAAAACGCTCCGCCGCCGGCGGAGAGCGAGGATTGCCTGTTCCTGAATGTCCGCAGCGCCAATGTGGGTGCGGCTGATCTGCAACCTGTCATGGTCTGGATTCATGGCGGCAGTCATCAGACCGGGGCTGGATCGCAAAGCATCTACCAGGCCAATCAGCTGGTCGAGAATGGCGTCGTCCTGGTCACCATCAATTACCGGCTCGGCGTGTTCGGCTATATCGCGCACCCGGCGCTCAGCGCCGACGACCCCCGCGGCGTCTCCGGAAATTACGGCTTGCTCGACCAGGTCGCGGCGCTGCAATGGGTCCGGGACAATATCCAGGCCTTTGGCGGCGATCCCGACAATGTCACGATCTTTGGCGAGAGTGCCGGCGCGCAATCGGTCACCGAGATCATGGCGACCCCGCTCAGCGACGGCCTGTTCCACAAGGCGATCCTGCAAAGCGGCGCGTCGACCTATAATGCCAACGGCCTGACGACGGCCATCGATGGGCGTCTGACCATGCATGAGGCCGGGCTGGATTTCTTCGATGGGATCGCAGATGCCGATGCCACGGCCGCGGACCTGCGTGCCATCCCCGCGTCTGACCTGATCGCTCAAATCCCGAACAAGATGCATCTTGGCGGGTATGCGCTGCCAACCGTCGATGGGGTCGTCATTCCCAAACTGATCGGCGCGGCGATTGCGGATGGCAGCATTCATAATGTCCCGATCCTGGCTGGCTATAATGGCGACGAGGCGACGCTGTTCTATTCCGACATTCAGCGCCCGACCGTGCTGGTTCCCGATTATCCGGAGGCCTTGAATGACCGCCTGCTTCAGCTCGAGGAGATATACGGCGCGGAAGACGCGAACGCCCTGACCGCGCTTTACGGTCTCGACGACGCGGACACCTATCAGAGCGCGGAAATGGATATGCTGGGCGACGATCTGTTCGGCGTTCACATGCGCTTTCTCGCGACCTCGAACACGGCCCAGGGTGCACCGAGCTATCTCTATCACTTCACCCGCGTCCCGCCGTCCAGGACACAGACGATTGGTGCCTTCCATGCCGCCGAAATCTTCTTCGTGTTCGGCAGTCACAGCCCACTCGCGGGGCTGACCCGCGACGACAAGGCCCTGACCGAAGCGATGGGCCTGTACTGGACGAACTTTGCCAGAACCGGCGATCCCAACGGACCCGGCCTGACGCCATGGCCGCAACATGATCGCGCCTCGGATCAATGGATGACGTTCAATCCGTCAATCGACGTCAAGACGGGCGTCCGGGCGCAGAAGCTGGACATCATGGAACGCGCACTGGTGGCACGGATTGAACAAGCGGCGCCAGTGATCGCGCCGCCGCCGGCAGAAACCCTGCTTGCCTCAGACGGTCAGGAGAGTGGCACAGATAGCCTCCAGCCCTGACCTGTCGACCTCATCGAATGCGTCTGGCTGTTCACTGTCGACATCCAGCACAGCCGCAAGCTGGCCGCGTGCGTCAAAGACCGGAACGACGATCTCGGATTGGGTTCGGCTGTCGCAGGCAATGTGTCCCGGAAAGGCGTGCACGTCCGGCACCAGGATCGAGGCTTCCTGCTTGGCACAAGCGCCGCACACGCCCTTGCCGAACGGAATGCGCAGGCAGCCGAGCGTGCCTTGATACGGACCGACGACCAGTTCGTCCGGTTTGAGCGGGTCAACGACGTAGAATCCGGTCCAGAAAAAGCGCGGCGAAAAAGCCTGCGACAACAGACATGCGGCGCTCGCATATCGCGCCGGGACATAGGTCTCGCCCGCCACCACCGCTTCGATTTCAAGCTTCAGATCGCGATACTGCCCTGCTCGATCCATGAGAACGCCTTTCTTTCGCCAAGCGCTGCATATCGGATACGAATGCGGCTTGCACAAGATAGCAATGGACGTGAGCCGGAGGCTCTGAAATAGATTGAAAAGGTTTGGAGGGATGTACGTGCGGTCAGTCGGAGTGTTCCTGAGCAGTATATTGATGCTGCTGACAGTTATGCTTGCCTGTCCTTTGGCGAAGGCCCAGACCACACATGCCGAGGCAGACCCTCGATTTGAATTTGACACCAATGACCCGGAAGCCGTGCCGGTCTCCGATGATCGTCTCAACCAGGTCATGCGCGTCTACGAGGCGGATCAAACCCTGCAACGCGAGCGCCCGGAATATGAACCGGAAGCGCAGCCGCAGCGCCAGCGCGATCGCGCCAGCGGACCCGGGCCCATTGCCCGTGCCATCGCTGCCTTCTTCAAGGCCGTCGGTTCGGTGCTTGGTTATATCCTGCTGATCCTGGTCATCCTTGCCGTCCTCGCCGGGATCTACATGGTGTTTGGCGATGCCGTGACATGGCGTGGGCGCCAGAAAGAGAAAACGGCCGAGCCCGATATCTCCGCGATCCCCAACCTGCGCCCCGAACAGGCGCGGGCGCAGGCCCTGCTGGGAGACGCCGACGCCCTGGCCGCAGAAGGACGCTTCGCCGAAGCAGTGCACTTGCTGCTGTTTCGATCGATTGACGAAATTCAGGAAAAACGCGCCGGCGCGATCGCCCGTTCGCTGACATCGCGAGAAATCGGGGGGCTGGGCATTCTGCCCGATCCGGTGCGACAGGCCCTTTCGCCGATCATCCGCATTGTCGAACGCAGTTTCTTCGGCGGCCGCGATGTCGACGAGACCGGCTGGCAGCAGGCCCGCGCCTCCTACGAGACATTTGCCTTCGGAGAGACCTGGGGATGAGTGAACGCCTGCCGCAAACCACGAATCCGTTTTCGGCCGTCACGTCGGCGGTGATGATCGGCGTTGGAATGCTGGTCTTTGTCGTGATCTTTGCCTTGCTGGCCTGGTCGCCCGACCTTGCCAGCAAGAACCGCGCGGGCGAGCATCCTTACTCGACTTCTGCCCTCGGCTATGGCGGCCTGGTGAAGCTGCTTGAAGCCGACGGACAAACCGTCAACATCTCCCGCCTGGCCAGCACCCTGGATTATACAGACAGCCTGTTGATCCTCACCATCCCGCGGTTCGGGTTTCATCGCGCCCCGGAATTCGACCTGGAAGAAGTGTCCGCGCCGGCCCTTTACGTCCTGCCCAAATGGTCAGGGTTTGCTGATCGCGAGAACCCGAACTGGCAGAAGGATACGGACCTCCTGCACAATTCGGAGGTCGAAACCGTCGCGCGTCAATTCGACTCCGATCTCCGGGTCTGGCGGCTGCGCGATCCTGGCCGCGTGAGCACGCCGTTCGGCCCGCACCAGCCGGTGTTCGAACACAAGATGCAGGTGGTGAAGTCCGACAGCCTGGAAACCGTGATCGGCACGCCCGGCGGAGCCTTGCTCGCAAAAGTGCCTGGCCAGGCGATTTATGTGCTGAGCGATCCAGACCTGTTCAACACGTTTGGCCTGGCCAAGCGCGAAAATGCGCGCCTGGCACTCGGTCTGGTCGACTGGCTTCAGGATTATGGCAGCCAGCCCATTACATTCGACGCGACCCTGCACGGCTTCGAGCGATCGGAAAGCCTGTTGCGGGCAATCTTTGACGTCCCGTTTCTGGGCGCTTCCATGATTGCCTTGGCGACAATTCTGCTCGTCGCCTGGGCCGCCTTCATCCGGTTCGGCCCACCGACACGAGAGGGACGCGTGCTCTCATTTGGCAAGAAAGCACTGGCGGAAAGCTCGGCCGGTCTCGTCTCGATGGCGCGGCGGGAAGGCCAGATGGCCCCCGGATACGCGCAAACTGTTCAGCGAAACCTGGCAAAGCGACTGGGACTGCCAGCGCACATGACGCCCGAGGACTTCGCCCGAACCGCTGACCGCATGGCCAAGCAGAAAGATCTGTCCAGCACCTGGAGCGAGCAGAAGGGTCAGCTCGAACGCCCTGCCGCTGGACGCAACGAATTAAGGGACAAAGCCCTCGCCTTGTGGCGCTGGCGCACGGAGATGAATGATGGAAATTGATGCAGTCAAATCGCTCGCAGACCAGATCCGGGACGAGGTTGGCAAAGCCGTGATCGGCCAGTCCGACACCGTTGACCTGATGCTCATCGCCTTGTTCTCAGGCGGGCATATCCTGCTGGAAGGGCCGCCCGGAACTGCGAAAACGCTGCTGACGCAATGTTTCTCAGCCGCCATCAAGCTCGAATTCGGGCGCATTCAGTTCACCCCGGACCTGATGCCGGGCGACGTGCTCGGCACCAACCTGTTCAACTTCTCGACCAGCGAATTCACCCTGACCAAGGGCCCGATCTTTACCGACATCCTGCTCGCCGACGAGATCAACCGGACACCGCCCAAAACCCAGGCGGCCCTGCTTGAAGCGATGCAGGAACGCAAGGTCACGATTGATGGCGACACCCATGAACTCAATGACCGGTTCACGGTGATCGCCACCCAGAATCCGATCGAACAACAAGGCACATATCCGCTTCCCGAAGCGCAGCTCGACCGGTTTCTGTTCAAGCATGTCCTCGCCTTTCCGACTCGCGACGAAGAACTGGCCATTGTCTCCGGCCACGGCAACCGAACCGGTATGAAAACCGCGGAAGCGTTCGGGGTGAATGCGGTGGTCACGCCGGAAACCCTCGCCGATGCCGTTGGCTCGGTGACCCAGGTTCGGGTCCAGGAAGATGTCGTCGAATACATTGTCGACATCGTCCGTGCGACGCGTGAATCCCCGGCGCTGACCCATGGTGCCAGCCCCCGCGCGGCGGCGGCCATCGCTGCCGCCACCCGCGCCAAGGCTGCGCTGGACGGACGCGATTATGTCGTACCGGACGATGTGAAATCGCTGTCGCTGCCAGCCTTGCGCCACCGGGTCATCCTGTCACCGGCAGCCGAAATCGAAGGCCGGACGACCGATGACACCCTGCTCGAGATCATCGAGCAGACCGCAGCGCCGCGTTGAGGAGACCGCCACTGTGATTGCCCCCACTCTGCGCGCCATCTGGCTGATGCTGCTGGGCCTGCCGGTCCTGCTGCTGATCGCCGTGATCGCGCCCGGTCTATGGGTGATCTCCGGTGGCTGGATCGCCGTGGTCTTCGGCGCCATGCTGGTCGACATCGCCCTGGCCCCGCGGCGACAGGCGATCATGGTCAGCGTCGAAGCGCCGCCAGTTCTGTACATGAATTCGGAAGATACGGTTTCGATCACGGTCGCGGCACCAAGTGGGCCCTTGCCGACCCGCGTCAATGCCCTGGTCGAGACCAATGCGCTGATTGCGGCCTCGAACGCTGCGGTCCTGCACGGTTGGCGCGATCGCCGCCACACGTTTACGCGCGCCCTGCGTCCGGTCCGGCGTGGCACTGGTCGCATCACCCGCATCTGGCTGGACTGGAGCGGTCCGCTTGGCCTGACCCGCGTGAAACGGACCGAAACCCTCGACCTCGCCATCCCGGTCACGCCGAACACGCGTTGGGTGCAGGAAGAGGCGGTGCGGCTCTACACGCGCGATGCTGATTTCGGCATCAAGATGCAGCTCGAACGCGGCGACGGGTCCGAATTTGACGCCTTGCGCGAGTTTTCGACCGGGATGGATCGCCGGGCCATCGACTGGAAACACTCAGCCCGCCATCGCCAGCTTCTGGCCAAGGAGTTTCGCACCGAACGCAACCACAATATCGTGTTCGCCTTCGACACAGGACGGCTGATGTGTGAGCCTCTGGGCGGCGTTCCGAAAATTGACCGGGCGGTGAATGCTGCGCTCCTGCTCGCCTATGTCTCGCTCCGGTCCGGCGACAAGACGGCCTTGTTTGGATTCGATTCCAAGCCGACGGTGACCAGCAATGTCCTGAGCGGGGTCGGCGCCTTTCCGCATATGCAGCAGCTGGCGGCCCAGCTCGATTATTCGGTCGAGGAAGCCAATTACACGCTGGCCCTGACATCGCTCGCAGCGCGGCTCGAGCGCAGGAGCCTGATCGTGCTGTTCACCGACTTCGTCGATACGATCTCGGCCGAACTGATGCGGGAAAACATCAAGCGCCTGATGGATCGCCACCTGATCATCTTTGCCTGTTTCGAAGATGAACAATTGGCAGAAATGATCGAAGCCGAACCTGTCACGGCTGACCTGGTGTCGCGCGCGGTGATCGCTGACGGCTTGCTCAAGGAGCGCGAGCTGGTCTTGCGCAAGCTCGAACGCATGGGCGTGCAAGTGGTGGAGACGCGGCCCGAACGGTTCAGCGCTGACCTGGTGTCGCGCTATCTCGACATCAAGCGGAGAGAAATGTTGTGAGCGATCGGGTGATGAAATCCTACCGGTTCCGGGAAGAACGCGAGGCCGACTGGAAACAGCTGGAACAGATCATCCAGCGCGCCGAGTCACGCGGCGTTTCTGGTCTCTCGGACCGCGACATGGAGCGCTTGCCCGGCCTCTACCGTCAGGCCGTTTCCTCCTTGTCCGTGGCCCGTACGATTTCGCTCGATCAGAACGTCGTCGCGTATCTCGAGACCTTGTGCGCGCGGGCGTATTTCTTCGTCTATGGCACCCGGTCGCGCATGAGCGAGCGGATCGCGCAATTCTTCGCCCGCGACTGGGCCGCCGCGGTCAGCGCTGCCAAGGGACCGACGCTGCTGGCCTTCCTGTGCCTGTTTGGCGGCGCCGTACTCGCCTTCTTCCTGACGCTGAACGACAATGAATGGTACTGGACCTTCCATGGCGGCTGGGACTCGCGCAATCCGCATGCAACCTATGATGAGCTGCGCGCCACCCTGTACGAAACCGACCGCGATATCATCGACATGCTCGGTGCCTTCGCGGCGCAACTCTTCTCGCACAATAGCGGCATTGCCATCTTTGCGTTCGCGCTTGGATTTGCGCTCGGTATCCCGACCGCCGTCCTGCTGATCTATAATGGTGTTTATCTTGGCAGTTTCTATGCCGTGTTCTGGCAAAAGGGCCTGGCCTTCGAGCTGACCGGATGGCTGTTCATCCATGGCGTGACGGAGCTGTTCGCCGTGATCCTGGCGGGCGCGGCCGGGTTCATGATTGGCGGGGCAGTGGCCTTTCCGGGACGTAAGACCCGGATGGAGTCGATGCGAAATGCCGGCGAGAAAGCGTCCATGGTGATCATCGGCGCGATTGTCATGCTGTTTCTGGCAGCGCTGCTGGAAGGGTTCGGGCGGCAACTGATCAACAGCGACACGGTGCGTTATACCATTGCTGGTACGAGCTTGCTGTTCTGGCTCGGTTATTTCTACCTGCCGCGCAGATCCGCTGGAGATCGCCGTGACTGAGACCGCGATCCCCGCACAAGACGCAGTTCAGGAAGGTCGTCGGCGCCGCGCCCGGATGCGCGCGGTGGCGCAGGAGAACAAACGCGTGCGAACGCTGGTGACGCCGGAAGGCGCGGCGCTCAATCTCAAGATATCTACGTTCGGCGAGCGGTTCGGCGCCTTCATCCTCGATATCGGCCTGCAATTCGTCATCATGTTCGCGGTGATTTTCAGCATTGCGTCAGTCGCCAGCGCGTTCGATTTTCGCGGCTGGCAGATTGCCTGGGCGGTGGCGCAGGTGCTGATTTTCTTTGTCCGAAATTTCTATTTCATTTTCTTCGAAATCGGACGCAAGGCCGCGACCCCGGGCAAGCGTGCGCTGGGGCTGCGAGTGGCGGACCGCAAGGGTGGCCGGTTGACCGCGAATGCGGTGATCGCCCGCAACTTCCTGCGCGAACTGGAATTCTTTCTGCCGCTGTCCATCCTGCTCAGCTTCGGTGCCGATGGCGTCGCTGGCTGGATCAACTGGCTGCTGCTGCTCTGGTGCACGATTTTCATTCTCTTCCCGCTGTTCAACAAGGACAAGTTGCGGATTGGCGACCTCGTTGCCGGAACGATGGTAATTCACGCTCCGAAGGTTCAGTTGCTGGCCGACATCACCTCGATCACGCCAAAGACAGACACGACCGGCAGCATCGTCTTCACCGCCGCGCAACTGGACGTTTACGGCATTCACGAGCTGCACGTTCTGGAAGATGTGCTGCGACAGTCCACGTCCGAGATCAAACGCAATGTCGCCAACCGGATCGCCACCAAGATCGGGCACACACCGCAAGCCGGTGAGACCGATATCGCCTTCCTGGAAGCCTATTATGCCAGTCTGCGCCGCCATCTGGAGCAGCGGCTGCTGTTCGGGCAGCGCAAGCAGGACAAGTATGATCAACGCTAGCCAAGCCGAGCGCGCTCACTTAAGGGTCTGATCCATACCGGTCGCGATGCGGCGACCCCAATCATCGGTTGAAGCGGCAAGTAGAATGCATCTCACCCCTCGAGTTCTCGTCAGTGGCGGCGCTGGCTTCATCGGCAGTCATTTGTGCGACCTGCTGATCGCCAAGGGCTATGAAGTTCTGTGTGTCGACAATTTCTTCACCGGCGCCCGCGCCAATATCGTGCACTTGCTGGATTCCAAATCCTTCGAGCTGATGCGCCACGACGTGACCTTCCCGCTGTTCGTCGAGATCGACCAGATCTACAATCTCGCCTGCCCGGCCAGCCCGATCCATTATCAGTTCGATCCGGTGCAAACGACCAAGACGTCGGTGCATGGGGCCATCAACATGCTGGGCCTGGCCAAGCGCACCAAGGCGCGCATCCTGCAGGCTTCGACGTCCGAAGTGTATGGCGACCCGAGTGTCCATCCGCAGGAAGAAAGCTATTGGGGCAACGTCAATCCAATTGGCCCGCGCTCCTGCTATGATGAAGGCAAACGCTGCGCCGAGACCCTGTTCTTCGACTATCACCGACAGCACAATCTCGACATCAAGGTCGCTCGGATCTTCAACACCTATGGGCCGCGGATGCACCCGAACGATGGCCGCGTGGTCTCGAATTTCATCGTCCAGGCCCTGAAGGGCGAAGACATCACGCTTTATGGCGACGGTCAGCAAACCCGCAGTTTCTGTTATGTCGACGATCTGGTCGACGGACTGGTGCGGATGATGGAAAGCCCGGATGGTGTGACCGGCCCAATCAATCTCGGAAACCCGGGCGAGTTCACGATCCGCGAACTGGCCGAAGCCGTCATCGACCTGACCGGGTCGCGCTCGAACATGGTCAACAAGCCATTGCCGCAGGATGATCCGCGGCAACGCCAACCAGACATCACGCGGGCGAAAACCGCGCTGGGTTGGGAGCCGACGATTGCGCTGCGCGACGGGCTTGAGAAAACCATCGCCTATTTCGATCAGTTGCTGACCGACCGCCGCTAGGCGCCGGGCCAGCGATCCACCGCCAAGGTCACGGCGTGCGCGGCATCTTTCCTGACCACGAGGTCGGCATGCGCCCGCAGGGGCAGAATGTGGCTTTCCAGATTGGGCAGGTTGATCCCGGCCCATACGGACTTGGCGAAGGTGATCAGCGCCTCCTCCGACATGTGCCGGAACTGCGCATAGAAGCTCGTCGGATCGTGTTCGGCCGCGTGCCAGAAGCGCAGGAAGCGCTCGAGGAACCATCCTTCGATATGCGCCAGCTCCGCATCGAGATAGATCAGCAGGTCCGGCTCGTGCCCAGTGGCGGCCTGCGCCGCACGCGGCTGAAACCCCAGCCCTTCCAGGATCAGGATATCCGGGTCATTGATGGTGCGGGTCAGGGCCGGATCCGGATCGAAGGTGATGTGGCTATAGCCGGGAAAGTCGGTTGGTTGTACGCGCACCGATGCAATCGCCGCGCGCATCGCGTCTCGATCATAGGTCTCCGGAAATCCCTTGCGCTGAAACAGGCCCTGTTCGCGCAAATAGTCCGTCGGAAACAGGAATCCATCCGTAGAGACGACATCGACCTCGTGCGCCTCCGACAGCGTCATCATCAGATGGCGAGCGAACGTGCTCTTGCCGGATGCGACGGAACCGGTCAGCGCAACCACCATGTCGGGTCGGGTGGCTTTGATCTGAACAAGGCGCTCGGCGACATCATCGATGCCGACCGTCATCGGATAGTCCGGCGTCTCCAAATAAGTCTCCCTTCGTGACGAGGGCGCATCTAAGCAAACCGCTCATGCGCTGCCAAGAAAGGCGTCAAGCTGGCCCATGAAATCGTCGAACTGGTCGTGATGCAGCCAGTGTCCGGCCTTCGCGATCAGGCTCACGGTGGCATTCTGGAACGGCTCAGCCCGACCATCCTCAGCAGGATTCGAGGCCCAGCTGTCAGCGCCATAAACCAGCCAGGTCGGGCAGGTTATGCAGGTCCAGAGATGCACGAAATCCGCATGTGCGATGTCCGACGGTGAACGCCCCATCCCGGCCGGATCATAGGCCCAGCTCACCGTCCCGTCAGCGTTGGTTTTCACGCCGGTTTCGGTCAGGTGGTGGATGAGGTCATCCGGCAAATGCGTGAACGCAGCTTTCATCCGCGCCTTGGCGACCTCGATGTTTTCCATCACCCGCGCCTCGCGCCCCGACAATTGTCGCCGCTGCTCGATCCAGTTGATCAGGCGTTCAGTCACCGGTTGCGCCTTGCGTTCGGCGAGCATTTTCGGCGATGGCCCGAGGCCTTCGAGGGCGACCAGCTTCTCGATCTGATCGGGGAACAGGCCAGCATAGCGCAGCGTGATATTGCCGCCGAGCGAGTGACCGATCAGTGTGAACCGTTCAAGCCCGAGATGATCGACTAGGCTGGCGACATCAAAGACATGATCCATGACGCCATAGTCACCATCGCTGACCCAGTCGCTTTGTCCATGCCCGCGAAGGTCATGCGCGATGACGCGGTAATGCGCGCTCAATCTCGCCGCAACGCGGTCCCAGCTGCGCTTCTGGTCGCGGCCTCCATGCACCAGCAAGAGCGGCGGTGCAGCAGGGTCGCCCCATTCCGCATAGGCCAGGCTGAGACGTTGAGAGGAAAATCGATCTTGTCGGTCGGGTGCAGTCATCTGGTCTAGCTAGTGGCTCGCGCGCAGCTTGACGAGCCCTGCTGCCGGGGAAACCTTGTAAGTCGCGCTGAGGCTTGCCACATGGCGGCGTTCGTTCGTAAGGAGGTCGTCATGACGCCCACCAACCTGCCCCTGGATGATTTCGTCGCCGGTTTCAGCCCGCAAGGTCTGCCCGTGCGCGGACGCGTGATCCGTTTGTCGGAGCAAAGCATCTCGCCCATCCTGAAACGGCATGCCTACCCGGATCACCTGGCCGAGATTCTCGGCGAGGCGGTGATGCTGTCGGCATTGGTTGGGTCGGGCATGAAGTTCGAAGGCAAAGTCCTGGCCCAGGCGGAAGGCGACGGACCGGTCTCCATGCTGGTCGGCGAGTATGCCAAATCGGGCGGCCTGCGCGGCTATGCGCGGCACGAGCCTGAGCGCTGGGCCTGGTTGAACAAGGTCAATAAGGGCGACAAGCCGCATATGCCGCAACTGTTCGGGGCGACCGGGCGGCTGGGCCTGATCATTGTCTATGCTAATACCGAGATGAAGCCGTATCAAGGCATCGTCCCATTGGCGAAAGGGTCTCTGGCCGAATGCGCGCAGGACTATTTCCGCCAGTCGGAACAGGTGGAAACGCTGTTGCGCCTGGCCGTTCACAAGGACGCGCAGGGTGACTGGCGTGCCGGCGGCATGATGATCCAGAAGATTGCTGGCGATGAGGCCCGCGGCGACACCGATGAAGGTTGGCGCGAGGCGGAAGCCTTGTTCTCGACCCTGTCCGAGGAAGAGCTGACCGACCCTGCCCTGCCGGCCCAGGACCTGGTCTATCGCCTGTTCCATGAAGGCGGCGTGGCAATGGAGTCGGATGTTCAGGCCCTTGATGATCTCTGTACCTGCAGTCGCGAGCGGCTGGTCGGAACCCTGCAAGGCATGGCCGACGAAAGCCTTCGCGAAATGGTCGAACCGGACGGGACGCTGGACGTGAATTGCCAGTTTTGCTCCCGCACCTACAAGATCCCCATCGAGGAAGTGACCCGCGCCGCAAACTAGGCATAAGCGCCGGCCTGCAGCGCCAAACCTGGCGAACCCGGCGCAGCAGCGTCAAACGGAGCGGTGAATGCTGGCGCGCCTGAGAACAGGCCGCCGGGATTCACGCCAAACATCTTTCGAATCGATCGATTGAAGTTGGGCTGTGAGGAAAAGCCCCACCGCTCCGCCACGTCGCGCATAAGCCCGCGTTCGCCGGTGCGTGTGGCCATCTCCAAAGTTGCCCGGGTGATGCGCCGTTGCATGATGTAATTTCGAACCCCGCCATGCGGTTCGAACATTCGATACAAGGACGCGCGCGACGCGCCGAAACGCGTCAGGATGAGTTCGGTCGACAGGCGATGATCGCCAAGGTTTTGTTCGATATGCGCGCAGATGCGCTTGAACAGTTCTGTCCTGACGTGTCGACGCACATCCTCGCGCTGCGGGGGAACGCCGAGATTGACTTTCAAAAGGGCCAGAAACCCGTCGACCAGATCGAATTCGAGAGATCTGCAATCGCGATTGAAGGCGGCAAAGACCCGGTCCATGGCGGCATGCAGCAAGGCACCGACGGACTGAGCCGTGTCGACAACCGTTTCAGACACCCGGCTGTCATCCGAAAGCCCGAGGGAAGATTTCGGCACGAAGACCTGCTGAATGTGGCTGGCGCTTGCAACGGTTCGCATCGGGCGTCCCTGATCGACAACATAAATCGCCCCCGGCAGGTGATGGATCACCTCGCCATTCATCACCCCCTGCTCTTTCCCGCTCAGGAAGCGAGTCACTTCGATCAGGTGTCCGGCATCCTGATTTTCCTTGTGAGAGCGTGCGCGTGCGAACGGATTGCCGACCGCTTCGGTAAATCCGCAGTTTTGCGCGTTCCAGAGCTGGAACATGGTCTTGTCGAGCCGCAATTCGGTCGCGATTGGAGAGAATGCAAAAAATGGCGCCAGCAAGGATGCCAGTCCACCCTTGCAGACGTCGAGGCGGAGCGCCTCGACCGGCAGTGGTTTCGCGGGCGATGACGCCCTTTGCGCTGTTGTCGACACGACCCCTCGCTTTCGTCGAACGCCCCCGCATCCCCGCACCTCGAAAGAAACCAATGCAAACCCGACTAGTCATTATCGCTGCGTCTCAAACTGCCCGCGCATAAGCCCGGCTCGCCTGCCCGACGCCGACACAAAAATTTCCGTACAATCTCAAGAGCTTTGTGCTAAACCGCCTCTATGGAGGTGGATCACATGACAGACAGCCCTGCGCTCAAACTGGACGGTTTCTTGCCCTATCGCCTTTCAGTTCTGTCGAACGCCGTGTCCCGGAAAATCGCCGATATCTATGAGCGCGAGTTTGACCTGTCCGTCTGGCAATGGCGGATCATTGCGGTGCTGGGTGAACGAGAAGGGCTGACCAGTACGGAAGTGGCGCAGCGCACTCTGATGGACAAGCCAACGGTCAGCCGCGCGGCCGCCAGTCTGATCGAGCGCGGCATCCTCGAACGCCATATTGATGCGGATGATCGGCGGCGCGCGCCGATGCGCCTGACCGAGGAAGGCGAAGCGATCTATGCAGCGGTTATCCCGCGCGCGCTCGACAATGAGCGAGAGCTGCTCGACGCGCTGTCTCCGGATGAGGCCCGGACGCTGCACAATTTGTTGAGCAAACTATCGGCAGTGGTGTCGCCTGACGATCCGCTCTGGGGCGATGAATAAGCGGAGGCCGCACACATGTCAGATGCTTTGATGGACGCGATTTTCTCGGGACTGACCTCGCAAAGACCAGAATTCAAGAACGCGATGGCGACCTGGCGCGACACGCTGGAACCCGCATTGGCAGAGCGTGAAGCCGAGCGAAAAGCAACCATCGCGAAGGCCCGAAAGCGCACCATCCAAACCGCCTTGATTGTCGGCGGGCTGGCGCTTCTGATCCTGTTTGCGACCCGTGGCGGCGCGTTCATGTTTGTCTTGTTCGCCGGCGTCGCCGTGACTGCCATTGCCAGTGCTGTGGCCTGGGTGCCGTTATTCGCGATGAAATCGGAAACCAAGCAGCTCGTCGTCGGCGCCGCCGCTGAGGCGTTCGGCTTTAAATA
The DNA here is from genome assembly GCA_965228095.1 of Henriciella sp. GTDB lineage: Bacteria > Pseudomonadota > Alphaproteobacteria > Caulobacterales > Hyphomonadaceae > Henriciella. The sequence continues at coordinate 1,231,706 of OZ245793.1, forward strand.
TGAAACCCTGCATCCGGATGTCCGCGGGGTCGCTGACTGGCGCAGCGCCGGCGACTGGATCAAGGCGCAGTCGTCGAACCAGATGGCCGGAAAACTATTCGGCGGCGCATCCGACGAACCAGCGCCGACACCGGCCTTTGACGTCCTCAAAACCGCACGCCTGCTGCCCGGCTATGACAGCCGCAAATTCGAGGACCTTATCGAAGGCGATCGCGCCGAAACCCATTTCTCCCTGGTTGAGTGCAAGCTGACCGAGCAACAAGGGTCGGGAAAGAACCGGCGCACGGTGACGACGTTTCAGGGCCTGCTGTTTCACATCGAGTACCCGGATCGTTTCCTGGGCCGCACGCTGATTGCACGTCAGGGCTGGTGGAAGGGCTTTTTCGGCGACAAGGAGCTGCAAAAGGTCGACCTCGTTGCCAAGGAACTGGAAGACAATTTCACCATCTATTCGAATGACCAAGTCGAAGCGCGCGCCCTGTTCACGCCCGATCGCATGGAACGGCTGATCGCATTGGAGCGACATTTCAAGGGCGGGAAGCTGCGCGGGGTGTTTGAAGGTGATCACCTGACCCTGGCGCTGGAAGCCGATGATCAGTTCGAGGCCGGGTCGATCTGGAAACCGCTTGTCGACCCGGAACGCTATATCAGCGCGCTGACCGAAATCGGTCTTGTTTGCGACGTCATTGACGGCTTTCTCACCCGTGAATGGGTCAAGGACAAGCTCTGATCATCGGGCGCAGTGCCTAGGCTGAAAAACGGTCTGCGAGGCGCGCATCCGCACCAATCTGGTTGAGAACAGCGCCGACCACGCACCCACCATGGGAGGCGAGGCTGTGCCGGGCACGCTCAACCTCACGCACGCGGGTTCGGTCTGCTTGCACGACGAGGACAATGGCATCCGTCATCGCCGCAAGTTTCAGCGCCACGGGTGCGCGTTCGAGCGCCGGGACATCCATGATCACCCAGTCGGTCATCTTGCGCAGGCTGCGCATCCAGTCAGCTGAAACCGACAGGGAAAGACTCTGGTCTTTCGCCACCCGCTCCGTCCGGAACCGGGTGATCATCAGCGGCAAGCCGTCAATCTCGTGCGCGGTGAGCAGCTTGTCCTGCTTTGCATCGGGTCGAGCCGGCGACAAAGCATAGATGGGCGGAAGGCGCAGCGACGCATCATAGGCCCGGCCCGGATGTCCGACATCGCTGGCGAACCCTTGCTCAAACCCCTTGAACACACGGTTTCGTTTGAGATCGAAGTCGAGCAGCCAGACCGGCTTTTCAGAGCGCCGCGCCGCAAGCGCGGCAAAACTCGCGGCCATGCTGGTCACGCCCTCGCCGTTCAAGGCCGAGACAAACATGATCACGCGGCCGCCCTGATCCGGTGCAGGCCCTCGTGCGAGCGCACGCCAGGTAGGTTCGAGGTCTTCGCGAAGATCACGCATGAGGGGTCATGCCTTCAGAACTAGCGGTGTCGGCGTAGCACGGCGCTGGTTAACGGGCCTTTGCTGGTGCGGTGTCGCTCATACGCGACCGGTCGCGCCAAATACGGGCAATCCCGTGGTCCGCTGCAGCGATCCTGGGGTCGAAAAATCGCGGCGCGACAAGGCACGGACGAAACCGAACAGCACGGCGACAATCAGGGCAAGCAGGACCGTGACCGCCAGGATCGGACCTTTCAGGCTTTGCCCGTGAACCGGCACGGTGGCCGGTTCGGTGATCTTGACCATATCGGCCAGATTGCCCTGCCGCGGGTCGCCGCGTTCGCGATCACTCAAATCCTGAACGGTCGTTTCCAGCGCCATACGGCTGCGCTGCAATGCGTGCCACTCTCCTTCGAGAGTGCTGAATCGCGTGAGTTTTTCCTCAACGGCCTGCAATTGCCGCGTCAACTCCCTGATTTGTTCTGACAGGGAGGCCGCCTCGGCTTCCAGGTCGTATCGCGTGGTTTCCAGTGCCTGGTAGGTCGGGTTTGGCCCCCGGCGCACGGTCCCGGCTGGGCCGTCCTGGGCCGCCAGAAGCGATTTCAACTCTGCGATCTGTTGCTCAATCGCCCGGACCCGACGGCTATCAGGCGTGTAGGTGATCAAGGCCTGGTTGCGCTCGATTTCAAGCGCCAGGAGCCTCTGCGCGCGGTCATCTTCGACGAAGAGATCGATCTCCCGGGGCGTTTCCAGCATTTGCGCGCGCGTGCGCTCGAGGCTGGCGGCAACTGCCCGTTGCCGAGACTGCGCCAGGACCCGTTCGTTCGACACGGCGGCATGCAGCCCCTGCGCGGTGGCGCGCTCGCTGACAAAATCTCGAATCGAATTGGCGTCAAGAAAGGCACGAATGGCCGCTTCGGCTTCGAGCAATCGCCCTTCGGCCTGCTTGCGCTCGACATGCCATTCGCGGCCGGCGCCGCGCGGAAACAGCTCGGTCCTGCGATTGATATAAGCAGCGATCGCGGCGTTCAGGAGTTCGGTGGCAACCTCCGGATCGGTGTGCGTAACGCTGACCTTGATGACATTCGAACGCTCCGCCACGCTGGCATGGAAGGACGCCTGAAACAGCGCCACCGCCCGTTGGAAGTAGCGATACTCCACGGCCGATGCATGGCCCGGCCTGGCGCCGGCGACGGCACGTTGCTGGGCGCGGGACAAGGCCGGGTAAAGCCGCGAGATCTGGAACCGCGACACGGTACGCTCGGCCACCAGGCGCGTGCGCAGGACCTGGACTTCGTCCTCAACCACCGGCGTCGCATATGCCGACCTGTCCTCACTCGAGGCGATGTAAAGAGCCGCCTTGGCTTCATAGGTTGCCGGCATCTGCGCGGCCAGGAGCAGGCCAAGGATCAAGACCGGACCGGCAGCGCCGAGCATGACCCACTTGGCTCGCCATAATTGCAACAGAAAATCGGACAAGCCGAGCCGGGGCCGGACAGGCGCATAGCCTCTGTCAGCCTGAAAACCCCCCGTCGGGTCCCAGTCAGCCGTGTCGGTCATCCGCAAGGGCTCCGAGCTCGATTTCCACTGAATTCTTATTACCCGCTTGATACTTCCTTAAACATTAACGTGGACGCTCCCGCGTGTTAATTTCTTGACCAATGATCGCAATGAAACGCCTGATTTTCCTCGCTCTGGTGCCGCTCCTGCTGGCCGGGTGTCAGTCGACTGGAGCGCGCGTTTCCGAAACGGATTCAAGCCCGACCTGGCCGCGGCCGAACGGCACTGCGCCGGCCTTGCTGCTGGCAGCAGGAGACGAAATCGAGGTCATCGTACACACCGCCCCAGACCTCAGTCGCAGCGTGAAGGTCGGGCCGGATGGCACGTTTCAAATCCCCTATTCCGGGCCGATACAGGCGGCCACGCGGTCGATCGATGATGTCCGCCGCAGCCTGCGCGACGCCCTGTCCAGCGAACTCAGGGATCCGGACGTCGAGATCCTGCCCGGCGCCAGCATCCGGCATCAGATCTTTGTTGGCGGCAATGTCAAAAACCCAGGCCTGTTCGACTTGCCCGGCACGATTGATCCGCTGCAGGCGATTGAACTGGCGGGTGGGTATGCAGATGCCGGGCAGCGCAACCGGCTCGTTCTGCTGCGACGATTGCCTGACGGCGACATCCGCACAGCGCTGGCAGACCCGGTTGCCGGTCTTGTCGAGCCGAACCTTGCCGACTGGGCGATGCTGCAGCGCTTTGATGTGATCTATGTGACAGACCAAACCGTCATTGATCAGGAGCTGTTTGTTCATGAACACATCCGCGAGGCGCTGCCGCTGGCGTTTTTCCTGTTCTACGAGAACTCTGACTGAGACAGCTGCTCGGGTCTTTCATCGCCGCCGGATAGCGCTTATGCGGAAAGAAACTCAGCATTAGGAGCTTCTCGCCATGGCCGACGCCGAAAACACAATCCTCATGGAAACCAGCAAGGGCAGTGTCACCATCGAACTTCGCCCCGACCTCGCCCCCGGACATTGCGACCGGATCCGCGAACTGGCCCGCGAGGGCTTTTACGATGGCATTGTATTCCACCGCGTGATTGACGGCTTCATGGCGCAAGTCGGTTGCCCGCACGGCACCGGCATGGGCGGGTCTGACAAGCCAAACCTGCAAGCCGAGTTCAATGCCGAACCCCACGTACGCGGGATCTGCTCGATGGCCCGCACCAACCAGCCACACAGCGCCAACAGCCAGTTCTTCATCTGCTTTGACGATGCTGGTTTCCTGGACAATCAGTACACAGTCTGGGGCCAGGTCACGGACGGCATGGACGTCATCGATCAGCTGGCCAAAGGCGAGCCGCCACGCAATCCGGATTCTATTGTCTCTATGAAAGTTGCGGCAGACAGCTAAAGTTCAGGTTCGTTGGACGAGACTGCGACCATGGCTGCGGCGAAATCAGGACGAAACATGCGATGGTGGGGCGGGCGCTTGCTCGGCTCACGCATCGCGCGGCTGATTTTCGCCTCCAACCTCGCCGGACTGATCATCCTGATTATCGGTGCCATGGTGCTCAACGAGATGCGCGCCAGTTTCGTAGTTTCGAAAAAGCAGGACCTGGTGGGTCAGGCACAGCTCTTGTCCAACCTGATCGGCGATGACGCCGCGTATGGCGAACCACAACCGATCCTGGACGACGACCTTGCCAAGGATGTGCTCGCCTCCTTGTCGTTGCCGCAGACCTTGCGCGGAAAGATTTATAATCTCGATGCGGAACTGATCGGCGACAGCTATTTCCTGTCTGACCGCGTGATTGTCGAAAACCTGCCACCGCTGCAGGATCCCGACCAGCTCACAGTGTGGAGCAAGGGGCTGTCGGAATGGGCCGTGTCGGTGCTCAGTTCGTTCCGGCCGTCGGAGGGCGAGGACGCTGTCCGCACGCTGACCTTCGAGGAAGAATTCGCCGAAGCGCTGATCGGCAATGAAGCGGCGAGCCAGCGATTCAATGATCGCGGCCAGCGGATCATCTCCGTATCGCTTCCGATCCAGCACGTATCGGCTGTGGTCGGCGTGCTGACGGTAGAGTCCAACGATATTGACGCCATCATCCGGGCCGAGCGCGCGGCGCTTATTCCGTTCATCGCGGTGGCAATTCTGGTCGCGCTGATCACCTCTGCCCTGCTGACCATCGGGATCGCCAATCCGCTCCGGAAACTGGCCAGCGAGGCCGACCGTATTCGCAGCGGAACAAGCTCCAAGCTCGATCTGCCACGGATCACCAAGCGACATGACGAAATCGGTCACCTGGCCCAATCCGTTGAAGCCATGACGGACGCCCTGTTCGAACGCATTACCGCGAATGAATCCTTCGCCGCCGACGTCGCGCACGAGCTGAAAAACCCGCTGACCTCCATTCGCTCGGCCGTCGAAACTGCGGAAATGGTCCAGGATGACCCGGAAAAGCGGGAAAAACTGCGCAAGGTGATCGCGCAGGACGTCAAACGCCTGGATCGCCTGATCACGGACATCTCCAATGCCTCGCGCCTGGAAGCAGAGATCACGCGGATTCCGACCGAGCAGCTGGATATTTCACGCTTTGTCAGCGAGGTGGTACGCACCTATGAAGGCCTGGAACATCAGAGAAATGTCAAAGTCGTGTTCAATGATGCGACCATGAATGCCGGCCTCAGCGTCCGTGGCCGCGAAGGACCATTGGGCCAGGTCCTGCGCAACCTGATCGACAATGCCCGCTCGTTTTCACCGGAGGGCGATGAAGTGCTGGTCACCTTGCGCCAAAGCCGCCAGGGACCGCAGACCACAGCCTGCATCCTGGTCGAGGATAACGGACCTGGTATTCCCGAAGACAAACTGACGAAGATTTTCGAACGGTTTTACACAGATCGCCCGGCTGGCGCGGCATTTGGCAACAATTCCGGGTTGGGTCTGTCGATCGTGGCGCAAATTGTTGAAACCCATATGGGAACTGTCATTGCTGAAAATCGCGAGACTGGCGGCGCGCGATTCACCATAGAATTGCCTGCAATATAAGCAGATTCCAACTCGTTAATGAGAATTGAATGCCCCTATTGAGAATAGGGTCAGGTTGTGCTATATAAAACTGTCACAACACCATATCCGAGCCATGCATTTGTCGGCACCTGAAGAGAGGTTCTTCGCCGGCGTCGTGGCTCGTTTGCGTAGAAGAAGAGGTCTCCACATGGCAACAGCAGATGCGGCAACGAAACTGGATTTCGCAGAAGGTCAGAAAATCGTCTACCCTGCTCACGGCGTTGGCACAGTCACCGCCATCGAGCAGCAACAAGTCGCTGGCATGACCCTGGAAGTCTATGTTGTCTCGTTTGACCAGGACAAGATGATCCTGCGTGTTCCAACCAATCGCGCCATCGCTTCGGGCATGCGCGCGCTTGCTGGATCGAAACTGGTCGACGATGCGCTCAAGACATTGGGCGGCAAGGCACGGATCAAGCGCACCATGTGGTCGCGCCGGGCCCAGGAATATGAAGCGAAAATCAACTCGGGCGACCTGATTTCGATCGCCGAAGTTGTCCGCGACCTGCACCGGATGGAAGATCAGCCCGAGCAATCCTATTCCGAGCGTCAGCTCTATGAGAGCGCCCTGGACCGAATGGCCCGCGAACTGGCGGCGGTCGAAAGCATTGATCATAGCACAGCCATGGATCGCCTGGCGGAATCGCTCGCGAAGAAGAAAGCCGCCTGAAAGGGCGAGCCGGACAGCGGCGAATAAATGTACAGAAAACCCCGCCCAAGCCGGCGGGGTTTTTTCTTTTTAGATCGCGAAAAATTTTTTCAAGCCGAACATTGATCCGTTCCGCCCGCGCGCGCGTAAGCATCTATAAACACGCCCCGAAGGCGGGCATGGGAGATGATCGTGGCAATCGCAGAACAACCTGGCAGCGCAGATCGGCGGTTCGTGCGCAAGGCAATGAAGGCGCCCTTGCTCGAGGCCGATCATGAGCGTGCGCTGGCGGTGCGATGGCGCGATCAGAATGATGAACGCGCCCTGCATGAGCTGACGACGGCTTACATGCGCCTGGTCATCTCGATGGCCTCGAAGTTTCGGCATTATGGCCTGCCGCTGGCCGACCTGGTGCAAGAGGGCAATGTCGGCCTGATGCAGGCGGCGGCGCGATTTGAACCAGCGCGGGAAGTCAGGTTCTCGACGTATGCTGCCTGGTGGATCCGTTCATCGATTCAGGATTATGTTCTGCGCAACTGGTCAATCGTCAGAACCGGCACGACGGCGGCTCAGAAATCTCTGTTCTTCAACCTCAAGCGGCTGCGCGCGAAAATCGATGATACCGGCGATGGCGTCATGACCGCAGAGAACCGCAAATGGGTCTCTGAGCATCTCGGCGTTCCAGAGCGCGACGTCGAGAATATGGCGTCTCGTCTGTCGGCATCCGACCGCTCCCTGAACGCGCCGCTGGCCGTCGATGGTGATGCGCAATGGCAGGACTTGATTCCCGACGAAAGCGCCACGCCAGATCAAGTCGTCATGGACGAGCGCGACAATGCCAAGCGCAAGGCCTGGATCGCGTCGGCGCTGCAAGTGCTCACGGATCGCGAAACCCTGATTATCAAGGAACGTCGACTGACGGACGAAACTGTCACGCTTGAGCTGCTCGGCAAGCGTCTCGGCATTTCTAAGGAGCGGGTCAGACAGATCGAACACCAGGCGCTGAAGAAATTGCGCAAGGCCCTGACACAAATGGTTGGCGACCCGGATCAGGCTGGCTTGATCCCGGCCATCTGACCCGGACCGCGCTTGTTTCGACAGGACGCCGCGGGTCACTTGCGAACCCGATATTCTGTTCCCACATGAGGCTGAGATGAGTCGCCGCTGAGCGGGACTCACACACCTAAACACTCTCCGCGCGACACCATGTCGGCGGGACGTCTGCCTTTGAAAGGGGATCGTGAATGAACTTCGATACGTACACAGAGCGCGCGCAAAGCGTGTTGCAAGCGGCCCAGACCGCCGCATTGGCCAATGCCAACCAGGTTTTTCTTCCCGAACATATTCTCAAAGCCATGCTGGACGATCGCGACCAGCTGGCGACCAATCTGATCCGCGCAGCCGGCGGCCAACCGGAATCCGTGGCGCAGCTGCTCGACGAGGCACTGCGTGCCATACCAAAAGTCAGCGGTGGTCAGGGCGGGCTGCGCCTCGATCAAAGCACGGCAAAGCTCTTTGCCGATGCTGAAGCCGGCGCCAAGAAGGCCGGTGACAGCTTTATCACAGTCGAGCGCTTGCTGATCGCGCTGGCCGGCCTGAACAAATCGAAAGCGGCAAAAGCGCTGCAGCAAGCTGGTGTCAGCGCGAACCAGCTGGAGGCCGCTGTCGCCCAGCTCCGACAGGGCCGCACCGCGGACAGCGCAAATGCTGAAGAAGGTTATGAAGCGCTGAAAAAATATACGCGTGACCTGACCACAGATGCCCGTGCTGGCAAGCTCGATCCCGTGATCGGGCGCGACGAGGAGATTCGCCGCGCAATCCAGGTTCTGTCGCGCCGGACTAAGAACAATCCAGTCCTGATCGGTGAACCCGGCGTCGGCAAAACCGCCATCGCCGAAGGCCTGGCCCTGCGCATCGTCAATGGCGACGTTCCGGAAAGCCTGAAAGACAAACGCCTGTTGGCGCTCGACATGGGCGCCTTGATTGCCGGTGCCAAGTTTCGCGGTGAATTCGAAGAGCGCCTGAAGGCTGTCTTGAAAGAGGTCGAGCAGGCTGAGGGCGGGATCGTCCTGTTCATCGACGAGATGCACACGCTGGTCGGCGCAGGCAAGACAGATGGCGCGATGGATGCGTCCAACCTGATCAAGCCCGCCCTGGCGCGCGGTGAGCTGCACTGTCTTGGCGCGACGACGCTGGATGAGTATCGCAAATATGTCGAAGGCGACGCGGCCCTGGCGCGCCGGTTCATGGCCGTCTATGTCGACGAGCCGACGGTTGAGGACACGATTTCGATCCTGCGCGGGTTGAAAGGCCGATACGAGGCCCATCATGGCGTCCGCGTCAGCGACAGCGCCATTGTGTCGGCGGCGACGCTGTCGAACCGCTACATTACGGACCGCTTCCTGCCTGACAAAGCCATCGACCTGATGGATGAGGCGGCCTCGCGCCTGCGCATGCAGGTCGATTCCAAGCCGGAAGAGCTGGACGAGATCGATCGCCGCCTGTTGCAGCTGAAGATCGAAGCCGAAGCGCTGAAAAAGGAAAAGGACTCTGCCTCCAGGGATCGCCTCAAGACGATTGAAGGTGAGATTGGCGAGCTGCAAGCCCAATCCGACGAATTGACCACGGCCTGGGCGGCAGAAAAGGACAAGCTCAAGGGCGCTGCCTCGGCCAAGGAAGAACTCGATCGCGCCTATGCCGATATGGCCGAAGCGCAACGGGTTGGCGATTTGCAAGCCGCATCGGAGCTGAAATTCTCGACCATTCCAGCGCTTGAGAAACGCATTGCCGATGTCGAAGGCAGCGAGGATGCCGCGTCAGAAGGGGGCCTCGTGTCCGAAGTCGTGCGCCCGGATCATATCGCAGCCGTGGTCAGCAAATGGACCGGAATTCCCGTCGACAAGATGCTGGAAGGTGAACGCGAAAAGCTGTTGCGCATGGAAGACGCCTTGCGCGCCCGTGTGGTTGGCCAGGACGATGCCTTGCAGGCCGTCTCGAACGCGGTGCGGCGCGCCCGGGCCGGCCTGCAGGACCCGAACCGGCCGATTGGATCCTTCCTGTTTGTCGGGCCGACCGGCGTTGGCAAGACCGAACTGACCAAGGCGCTGGCCGAGTTCATGTTCGATGATGACAGCGCCGTGCTGCGTCTCGACATGTCGGAGTTTCAGGAGAAGCACTCTGTCGCGCGTCTGATCGGTGCCCCGCCCGGCTATGTCGGCTATGATGAAGGCGGCGTTCTGACGGAAGCCGTGCGGAGGCGGCCCTATCAGGTTGTCCTGTTCGATGAGGTCGAAAAGGCCCATCCGGACCTGTTCAACACGCTGCTGCAAGTTCTGGACGATGGTCGCCTGACCGATGGCCAGGGCCGGACCGTGGACTTCAAGAACACCGTCATCATCATGACCTCGAACCTCGGCGCCGACGCAATTGCCAGCGGCGATGAAGGCGAGCTGAGCCTGGCCCAGCGCGACGCTGTGTCGGCGGCCATTCGGGCGCATTTCCGCCCGGAATTCATCAACCGGATTGACGAAACCGTCTTCTTCAAACGCCTCGGTCGTGACGAGATCGACTATATTGTCGACATCCAGATCAGTCGTCTCGAAGGCTTGCTGAAAGACCGCAAGATGCGCATCGACCTGACCGAGGGTGCCCGCAAGTGGCTCGCCGATCAGGGCTATGACCCGGTTTATGGTGCACGGCCGCTGAAGCGTGTGATCCAGAAAGAGCTACAGGATCCGCTCGCACGGTTGCTCCTGGAAGGACGCATCCATGATGGCGAGACGATCGAGGTTGATGTCGAAGGCAGCAGCCTGACCATCAATGGCATTCCGAACGAATTTGCCAAAGGCGCAGCGGCCTTGAACTGATCTAGGGCGCCGGCGGGGCGACGGAAGCGGTGACAATCGCATCTGTCGGCGTCGGCGCCTGCATCTCGCGGATCGCATCAATCCGGTCGCGTTCAATCTCGAATGTCTCGAAGATTTCGGGATCCATGGCGAGCTTGCGCCCGGTTGGCAGCTTCAGGCGCATGGCATCGACGGCACGGCCATTCTTGTAGACTTCATAATGCAGGTGCGGCCCGGTCGAAGCGCCGGTGGACCCGACATATCCGATGATCTGCCCCTGCCGCACGCTGCGCCCAGCCTTGATGCCGCGACCATATCGCGACATGTGCGCATAGGCCGTCTTGAAGCCTTTCTGATGGCGGATGCGGACATAATGCCCATATCCGCCATAACGGCTGGCGCGCTCGACGACGCCATTGCCGGCAGCGTAAATCGGGGTGCCCGTCGGCGCAGCGAAATCCGTGCCCTTGTGCAGGCGTGTATAGCCACTGATCGGATGACGCCGCTTGCCAAAGCGGGAGGACAGGCGGGCGCCATTGATCGGGGTTTTCATCAGGAACTTGGTCGAGCTTTCGCCATTGGCCTGGAAATAGTCGGTGAGGTTCTCATCCGGCGTCGTGAAGCGATAGAAGGACTTGTTCACGGCCTTGCCATTGAGCGAGGCGAACAGCACGTCGCCGCGGCGGATGACATTGCCGCGCTCGTCCATCAGCACGTCGAACACCATTTCGAACTCGTCGCCCGGATGCACTTCGCGCTGGAAGTCGAGATCATAGGCGAACACTTGTGCGAAATCGACGACCTGCTGATCTTCGGCGCCGCGGGCCTGAGCGTCTTCATACAGGCTGGTTTCGATCGACCCTTTGACGCGATAGGGCGTCGGAATGAGCAGGGAATTGAGGGCGAAGGCCTGGTAGGCGCCATCCGGCATCCGTTTCGCCATCAGGCGTCGGCCCGGCTCGAGGTCGACGCTGAGCGCGGTCAGCTGCTCACCATCGACATGCGCCTTTACGGCCAGCCCCGGACGCACGCGGCGGGCATTGAGCAATTCGGCGCTGGTCAAGCTGTACAGCGCCTGGTGTCCCTGATTGCCAGGCAGGTCGAGGCGATTGACCAGGTCAGAGAGCGTCTCGCGGCGTTTCAGGGTGGCCGGACGCTCATCCAGAGCGCCAGCGACACCAAAGTCTTCCGGGTCGATCGGCAGGGATGCCAGGGTCGCCGGCACCGCCTCAATCATTGGCACGGGGGCCGCTGCCTTCGGTTCGATGGCCAGTGAGAGCACCGTCGCGGACGACAAGCCGATCATCGCGCCAATCGCAAACAGGCCGCGCTTCCGTGATGTCCGAGACTGCAACATTTGTTCTTACTCCCGCGGACATTTTGCCGTTTCGGCGTCCGCTTCAGCACCTCTTTGGCGAAAGATCTTCAAGAATTGTGCCGTTAAAGACTTAATAGCCAGTTCTTAACGGTGACAAGATCGGATCAACCGTTTCAAGATTTCAATTCGGTCATGTATTGGCGTGCGCGATTGCCCCATGGACACCGGCGTCACGGCGTCTATGTCGGTGCCATGCGAATGACTCTCCTGGTCCTTGCTGCTGCAATTGTCGGCCTCGGCCTCACGCTGTGGGGCGTTGCAGCAATGTGGAAAGATCTCGGCGTCAACATGACCCTGCATGGCTGGATCGCCTACGGTCTCGGCGGCGTTGTCAGCCTGTTGCTGGCAGGTGGATTGTTCTTTCTGACCTTCAAGAGCGCCCGCGATGGATATGATGATATCGACCGACCGGAAGACCTGAACGAATAATCACGTCACAAGCCCGCGAATCGGCTAGATAGAATGGATCTGAATTTCAGGGGCTGAGAAATGATCGAACCATCCCGTCTTGCTGCTTTCATTGCATCACGCATTTGCCATGACCTGATCTCACCAGTCGCATCGGTCAATTCGGCGCTGGAATTGCTGGATGAGCCTGGCGATGCCGAGATGAAGGCGCAGGCCGAGCAATTGCTGCAAAACGGGGCGGAATCGGCCGGGGCGCGCATTCAACTCCTGCGCTATGCTTTCGGATCGGCTGGCCTGTCCAACACCGCCGCCGATCGGCACGAAGTGCGCCAGATTGTCGAAGGCTTCATGAAAAGCCACAAACCGAGCGTCGAATGGGACATCGATACCGCCCATTTCAGCTGTGGCCACGCCCGCGTGCTGATGAACCTCGTGATCATGGCCACCGCGGCAATCCCGCGCGGCGGCGTTGTCGTGCTGAAAGTGCAGAATGACAGCGAAGGCCTGTCGGCCATCGCCCAGGCCAAGGGGCCGAAGGCGCGGCTGTCGGAATTTGTCGAAACGGCCCTGGCCGGCGACACGCCCGAAGAAGGCTGGTCAGCGCGCACGATCCAGCCTTTGTTTGCCAAAATGGTCGCTGACGATCTCGGCGGAACCATCACCGCTGCGGCGGAAGAGGAATGCGTGACCTTCACCGCGAGTGGACTTCGCGCCGAGGGCTAACCGCCTGTTAAGTAAAATTCCGACATATTGCCCGCCAGTTCTACTTTTGGTTGGGTCATGAAACACTGTCTGATAGTCGATGATTCGCGCGTCGTGCGCACGGTTGCGGGGCGGATCGTCAAGGATTTGTCCTTCTCTGTCTCGGAAGCCGCTGACGGCGCTCAGGCGCTGGAAATGTGCCGCGAGTCGATGCCGGACGCGATCCTGCTCGACTGGAACATGCCGGTCATGAATGGCCTGGACTTCCTCCGCGCCTTGAGACGTGAGGACAATGGCAAGGACCCGATCGTCGTGTTCTGTACCAATGAGAATGATTCAGAGCACATTGGCGAAGCCATTCGCGCCGGCGCCAATGAGTACATCATGAAGCCGTTTGACGCAGATATCGTCGAAAGCAAATTTGCAGAGGTCGGCCTCGTCTAAAGCAATTTCTTAACGAAATTGCCGTTTTTAGTAACTTTTCGGAGTTCCGGGGGCTGACCTGAACATGCAAGAAACCACTTTTAACGAGCTTGCAGACCTCGCCTTGCGCCAAAGCGGGCAGAACATTCCTGCTTCGAAAGCCTATCTGATGGAAGCGCGCCTGAGCACAATTGCCCGGCGCGAGAACTTCGCCACGCTGGATGATCTGGTTCACTGCCTGAAGGCGCGGCCCAATCCGCGCTTCGAACAGGAAGTCGCCGCCGCCCTGACCGGCAAGACGACCCGCTTCTTCAATGATCGCGACCTGCTCGACAAGATTGTCCGTCAGGCGCTGCCGAAACGTCTGGAACATTCGACGACCGGGCGCCTGCGCGTCTGGTGTGCGGGAGTTTCGACCGGCCAGGAAGCCTGGTCGCTGGTCATGCTTTTGCGCGAAGACCTCGGGTCGCCGCTGGCCAATGCCGAGATCGAGATTGTTGGCACTGACATTTCGACCGACTGTATCGAAACCGCGAAACACGGCGTTTACGGGCATTTCGACGTCCAGAAGGGTCTGTCCATCCACCGCCTGCTGACGAATTTCGATCGCCATGACAATGGCGACTGGTCGGTCAATGCGGACCTGCAAAGACCGGTCAATTTCCGCCGCCACAACTTGCTGGAGCCGGCGCGCGATCTCGGTCAATTCGATGTCGTCATCTGTTGTAATGTGCTCGGCACCATGTCCGACCCGGCAAAACGCCAGGTTGTAGAGACCTTGAGCGCGCAATTGCTTCCGGACGCCTTCCTGTTCGGCTCGACTGGTGAAAATCTCGGCGCGGTATCGGACGCCATCAAGCCCTCTCGCGCGCTGCGCGGCGCGTTCGAGCGCGATCTGGCCTATTCCAAGACTGCCGCAGCTTGATTCCCCTGCGCCCGTGCTGCTGAACGCAAGCGGGTGCAATTGATGCGCGCCTCTGGTATAGGCGCGACCATGAAAACCGAGCTGGATCTCTCGCGCCCTGGCGCGCACACGGCACCGCCCAAGTCTTTGGCCGGCCTGTCTCTTGCTGCGCTGAAGTCAGAGATGGAAGCGCTCGGCGTTGCGCCGAAGCAGGCCGGCATGCGCGCCAAGCAAATCCGCCGTTGGGCGCACCATATGGGTTGCCAGGACTTCATGGCGATGACCGACATTGCCAAGGAACTGCGCGAGCAATTGTCAGCGGCGTACACGCTCGCCCGACCAGAAATCGCGGATCACCAGGTCTCGGTTGACGGGACCCAGAAATGGCTGACCCGGTTTCAGCCGGGTGTCGAAGGCGAAAGCGTGTTCATTCCCGATGTCAGCAAGACCGGTGCGCTTTGCGTCTCGAGCCAGGTCGGCTGCACACTGAATTGCACCTTCTGCCACACCGGCACGCAGAAACTGGTGCGCAACCTGACCGCACAGGAAATCGTCGCTCAGATCCTGATCGCCCGGGATGCGATTGGCGAATGGCCGGCCAGTATGGAAAATCGCCGCCTGACCAATATCGTCTTCATGGGCATGGGCGAGCCGCTCTACAATCTCGACAATGTGGTTGAAGCCATCGACACGATGAGTGATGGCGACGGGATTGCCATTGGTCGTCGCCGGATGACCGTATCGACCGCAGGTGTGGCGCCGAAAATTCCCGAGCTTGGCGAACGCACAGGTGCGATGCTCGCCATCTCCCTGCATGCGGTTCGTGATGACCTTCGCAACGAGATCGTGCCGATCAACCGAAAATATGACCTGAAAACCCTGTTCGAGGCCATTCGTGCCTATCCGGGCAATGGCAATTCGCGACGCGTGACGTTCGAATATGTGATGCTGAAAGGCGTCAATGACAGCCTTGCCGAAGCCCGTGACCTGGTCAATCTGCTGCGCGGTGTGCCGGCCAAGATCAATCTGATCCCGTTCAATCCCTGGCCCGGTAGCCCGTATGAATGTTCGGACTGGGAGACGATCGAGGCGTTTGCCGAGGTCGTGAACCGGGCCGGCTATGCCAGCCCGATCCGGACGCCACGCGGGCGCGATATCTTTGCCGCCTGCGGCCAGCTACGCTCCGAAAGCGTCAAGAAGTCAGCCGCCGAGAAGCGGCGCGAGGCGCTTCAGCAGGCAGACTAGGCCGCCGCCTGCGCGCCGCGCACGAGTCGGCCGGGTCTCGCCCCGGTGGCCTTCCCGTGGCGCTGAATCACGTCGCCAGCCACCAGCGTCGCCTCATATCCATCAGCATGTTGCATCAGGCGTCGCCCGCCCGCCGGCAGGTCATGAACGATATGCGGCGTGTGCAGTTTCAGTCCGTCATAGTCGATGACATTGAGATCGGCGCGATAGCCCGGTTGCAACAGTCCGCGATCCTGCAATCCGACCCAGGCCGCGGTGTCGCGGCACTGTCGCTTGATCAGGAATTCCAGCGGCAGTTTCCCGCCCCGTGTCCGATCCCGGGTCCAGTGTGTCAGCAGCGTGGTCGGGAAGGAGCCATCGCAGATCATGCCGACATGCGCGCCGCCATCCGACAGACCGGGCAGGCTGGCCGGGCTTTCCAGCATCGCCTTGACCGGGTCGAGACTGCCTTCGGCATAGTTCAGGAAGGGCAGGTAGATCATGCCGCGCCCCTCATCGGCGAGCATCAGATCCAGCACCACTGCTTCAGGAGATGTCCCGCGCGCCCTGGCGATTGCCGCCACGGTCTTGTCCTCGGTCGGCTCGTAATCGGGTGGATCGCCAAGTACGAACATCTTGCCGAAATTGCGCAGGATCGATTTCACGAACGGATTGTCCGCGTCCGGCTCATCGGTCAGCAATCGCTGCTGAACGGCAGGATCGCGCAAGGCCTCGAGGCGCTGTTCGAAGGGGTCTTTGGCAATCGATTGATAGACCGGATGACCGGAAAACGGATTGAGCGTCAGCTCAAGCCCGAGCAGGATTCCGACCGGTCGCGGGCCAACTTGCGCCCGCATGTCCAGCCCGGCCGCCGCCGCTGATTCGATCTCGGACAGCAAGTGTTTCCAGCCGTCAGGCGAAACATCGGCCTGCGCCAGGGACACGGATAGCGGCCGCCCGGAGCGTTCGACAATCCGGCGCAGCATCGCGGCTTCCTTTTGCGGATCATTGAAATCAGAGACGAATTGCAAAACGCCCTTGCCGGCCTCGCCAAGCGCCATCGCAATGCCCATCAGTTCAGTCTCGGACGCCGTGAGCGTTGGTGTGGGCTGCCCATCTGACGTGCGGTGGTTCAAGGTGCGCGAGGTCGAGAAGCCAAGCGCGCCGGCCTCGACCGCCGACCGGGCCAGTCTGGCCATCGCAGCGATGTCCTCTTCGGTTGCATCCTCGCGATTGGCGCCGCGATCGCCCATGACATAAACCCGCAAGGCCGCATGTGGCAGTTGCGCCCCGAAATCGATGTCGAACGTCTTGTCGCTCAAACTGTCGAGATAATCAGGGAAACTCTCCCAATTCCACGGCAAACCTTCGGCGAGCACCGGAAACGGAATGTCCTCGACCCCTTCCATCAGCCGGATGAGCCGGTCGTGATCATGCGCGCGCACAGGGGCAAATCCGACGCCGCAATTGCCCATGATGGCGGTCGTCACGCCGTGATTGGACGAGGGTGACAGCGCGCTGCCCCAGGTCACCTGGCCATCATAATGGGTATGGATGTCAACAAAGCCGGGCGCGACGAGCTTGCCCCTGGCGTCGATTTCCTCGACGCCGGCCTCGCTCACCGTGCCAACCTTTGTGACCTTGCCCGCATCAATGGCGATATCAGCCTCGCGCCCGGGTTCGCCGCTACCATCGACGACAAACCCGCCTCGAACAACCAGATCGTGCCTGGACATGATGGCCTCCTCCGCTTTGCGACAAAGTCTGACAGCCATTCAGGCGCTGTCAAATGTGTCCCGACGACAGCTTGTCCGGGCGCACACCCGCCAGCTTGTTTGCGGCGGCTTTGGCCTCTAAGCTGGCGTCACTGAAACCTTTGAGGCGCATGATGAATTTCCCGGGCAATTTCAATCTCATCGGTGAAGCCGACCTGACCGACTTGCGCGCACGAGTGGCCGAGATCACCGAGGCTGAGTGGCTTGAAGACCAAGTCCGTTCGAAGCGCTATGAAGTCCATAAGGACACCCAGTTCATCGGGCTGGTCTTTGACGAGGACTTTCGCCACCTCAAAGCGACCCAGCGTCCGGCTTTGCGCAATTATATCGGTGCCTTGCAGCCGATACTGGCACAAATCGCTGAACATTATGAAACAGACCCCGACATTCAGGCAAAGTTTGAAGAACCGGTGCGCGGATATTTTGTCCGTATCAGCCTCGCCAAGCTGGTCGCCGGTGGCGAGATCAGCGAGCATCGCGATCTCAATTTCTCCCTGACCCATTCCCACCGCGTGCATGTTCCGGTGATCACGAATGACCAGGTCTGGTTCCGGGTCGGCGACGAAAAACGCAACCTCAAGGCCGGTGAGATTATCGAGATCAACAATCGCCGCAACCACTCAGTCGTCAACGAAAGCGACGAAGACCGCGTGCACCTGATCCTCGATTTTGTCCTGCCCTGGGAACCGTGCTGCTGTGCCGACAAGACCCATCCGGGCGAGCGTTGCACGCCGCAGGCCTGCATGGAGACGGTGATGCGGGTCACGCCATGCGAATGCTATCCCGAAGACAGCGAATTCCGGCTGTCCTGACGCGCGGGAGCAACCATCATGCGACGACCGCCTCCCAACCTGAAACCCATGGCTCAACAGGCGACGCAATCGCTGTCGCCAGCCGCGATCGACGCCTTGGTCGGCGATCCCTTGATCATTGTTTCGGCGCCGCGCTCTGGCAGCACGCTGGTCTTCGAACAGCTGATCCGCGTTGAGGGCATGTGGTCGATTGGCGGTGAAAGCCACGCCATATTCCGCGAATTTCCCAATCTGCGGGCCGAGAATGCGGCGCTGGATTCCATGGCGCTCGGGCCCGCTCACGCGCCGCCACCTGTCGCTGATCTGTTCAAGCGGTTATTGCTATTGCTGGCACGCAACCACCACGGCCATCGCTATTTCGACCTGCCACCGGGACAACGTCCGGCGCAGCTGCAGATGATCGAGAAAACGCCGCGCAACGCGTTGAACATTCCGTTCCTGCTGACCCTGTTTCCCAATGCCCGCTTCCTGTTCCTGCATCGCGCCGCACGTGAGGGCGTGGCGAGCCTGATCGAGGCCTGGACGCTCGGCCTGCAAACCGGGCGGTTTGTCACCTTTCGCAATCTGCCCGGCTGGCACCTGCCGGGCTGGTGTTTCCTGTTGCCGCCGGGCTGGCGCTCCTTGGCTGGCAAATCGATTGCCGAGATTGCCGCCTTCCAATGGACCAGGAGCAATGAGGCGATCATGGCAGGCCTCGCTGGCGTGCCGCGCGCGCGCTGGACCAGCCTCGACTATCACGCCTTTTTGCAAGATCCGCATGCCGCATTGGAATCGATCTCGGGATTTCTCGGCATGCGGCCCGAAATCCAGGCGATCAGCGCAAGCAATATCCCGCTGTCCCGCACGACTGTGTCGCAACCCTCTCCGGACAAGTGGCGACGCTATCAGGCGGAGATCGAGCCTCTCTTGCCACAGCTGGAGGCGACGGAGACGGCGATACACACCTTCTGCCAAACCGGTGAGACCCCGTAACAGCGCGACGCGAGGCCTATTGCAGGCCCAGCCGCTTGAGGGGGGAGCCGATGGCGCCAGAAACCATGGCGGCGAGCAGGGGCGGTGCCGGCCAGAGCTTGCTCAGCGGCGCCGCGAGCCAGTCGCGCAACCAGGGCAGGATGTGGCTGTCGCCCTGATAGACCGGAGTGAACAGCCAGGTCATGATCTGGTACAGACGGACATGACCGCGCCGGCACCGGACATAGGCCACCAGCGCCTGTTCAAGGTCAGCAGAGCCCCGGATCGCTTCGGCCAGCGCCCAGGCATCGAGCAGGGCCATATTCGCCCCCTGCCCCAGCTGCGGTGATGCGGCATGCCAGGCATCGCCGATGCGCACCAATCCCCGGCCTTCAACGGGTCGGCGTGCGGTGTGGTGACGATAGCGCGCAAAGGTCAGGTCATGATGACAACGGATCTGCGGCATCAGCTGTTCGGTCTCGGGCCAGAGCGCGGTCGCGTCGGCTTTCCAGTCGTCCAGCGATTGCCTGCGCCAGGCCGCGTCTTGGTCAGCGCGGATGGACCAGAAATAGGTCAGCGTCTCCGGCGCGTCCGGTGTCAGTCGGCCAGACGGCATCACGCCGGCCATCTGGCGCGATTTGAAATAGCGCTGCTCCAGCGCCGTTGCATCGAACCGGCTCTCCGCCGGCCAGGGCAGCGTCGCCCAGAGCGCGCCATAAGGCAGGTCGACGCCCTGGTCGTGTGGCGTCAGGTTAGAGCGGGCGCCATGCGCAAGGACAACGAGGTCCATGCCGCTCACCGAGGTGCCGTCGTCCAGCGCAAGTTCAGGCCCTGTCGCGCTCGCATCTGTTATGGTCCGGTTCAGGTCCATATCCACACCCGCCGAACACGCGGCCCGATAAAGGGCCTCGAACACCAGCCCTCGCTGCACCCCGAGCCCATAAATCTCCGGTCGCCACTTGGCATAGCGCACATCCAGAACCGGCCGCAGGGACGGCGTGGTCAAGCCCCACAAGCGCTCAATGCGCGTCCCCAGCGCATCGATCGAATCGCGCAGGCCAAGCTGGTCGAGCACAGCCAGACCGGTCTGTTGCAGCATCAATCCAGAGCCCACCGGCTGCGGCGTCTCGAACTGATCGAACACCCGTACCCGATGCCCCGCGCGGGCAAGAAACGTGGCCAGCGCGAGACCACCAATTCCGGCGCCTACAATTGCGATATCGAGCGTTCGACCCATGTCTCCTACCCTGCGACGCGGCGTCCTGATTGTCACCTGCGCGAAAAATCCCTAACTGCATGGCATGACCAAGACACTGAAAATGCTCACCGCTCAGCTCAATCCGGTGGTCGGCGACATTCACGGCAATCAGGCGCTGGCCGAAGCCGCGTTCAAGGAAGGCAAGGACAAGGGTGTCGACCTTGTCGTCTTCTCGGAACTGTTCATTCTCGGATATCCGGCCGAAGACCTGGTCCTGAAGCCAGCTGCGGTCGAACTGTCCATGGCTGCAATCATGGCGCTGGCCGCGCTGACGCAGAACGCCCCCGCCATGCTGATCGGATCGCCCTGGGCCGAAGACGGCAAGCTGTTCAATTCGATCCTGCTTCTGCAGGATGGCGGCATCCGCACGCGCTATGACAAGCGCGAACTGCCCAATTATGGCGTGTTCGACGAGAAACGCATTTTCGACGCTGGCGAGGGTAATCACGAAACAGTCGAGTTCAACGGCATCCAGGTCGGCCTCGCGATCTGCGAGGACATCTGGTACGAGCGCGTCCCCGCGGCGCTGTCAGCGGCTGGCGCAGAGGTCCTGCTGGTGCCCAATGCCTCGCCGTGGCGGCGCACGGTCAATGTCGAGCGCCACACCACCTTTTCCGCCTGGGCCAAGACCGGCGTGCCTTACCTGTTCGTCAATCAGGTCGGCGGACAGGATGAGCTGGTCTTTGACGGCGCCTCTTATGCTGTCGACTTTGATGGGACAGAACATCAATTGCTCGGCGATTTCACCAGCGGCACCGCCATCGTCACTTATCATGCCGAAAGCCACCGGTTTGAACCGGCGGACGCTCCGGCCAAACTGACCAGCGGATGGGAGGCTGAGTATCGCGCCGCAACCCTGGCGCTCGGCGACTACGTCAACAAGAACCGCTTCCCGGGCGTCGTGCTCGGCCTGTCCGGCGGCATCGATAGCGCCTTGACCGCCGCGATGTCCGTCGACGCGCTTGGACCCGAGCGGGTCTGGTGCGTGATGATGCCGAGCAAATACACGTCCTCGCACAGCCTGGAAGATGCCAAAGCCTGCGCCGAAGCGCTCGGCGTGCGTTATGACACGATCAATATTGCGCCGGGTGTCGGCGCCATGGACGAGATGTTGGGCGCTGCCTTCGCCGAAACCCAGCCGGACACGACCGAAGAGAACATCCAGTCCCGTCTGCGCGGCGTGACGCTGATGGCGCTTTCCAACAAGTTTGGCCACATGGTTGTGACAACCGGCAACAAGTCCGAAATGGCGGTTGGCTATGCGACGCTCTATGGTGACATGTGCGGCGGCTACAATGCGCTGAAGGATTTCTACAAGACCGAGGTCTTCGCGCTGTCGCGCTGGCGCAATACGGGTGTGCCCCTCGGGGCGCTCGGCCCCGCCGGCGAGGTGATCCCGGAACGGATCATCACCAAACCGCCAAGCGCCGAACTGCGCGACGACCAGAAAGATGAGGATTCACTGCCGCCTTATGACGTCCTGGACGACATCCTGCGCGGCCTGGTCGACCTGGAAGAAGACGTCGATGACATCCTCGCCCGCGGCCATGATGAGGCCACCGTGCGCCGCATCGAGCACTTGCTCTACATCGCCGAATACAAACGCCGCCAGGCCCCGCCAGGGGTAAAAGTCGGATCAAAGAATTTCGGCCGCGATCGCCGCTATCCGATCACGAACCGGTTCCGGGATGATTGACGCGTGTTTTCTGCCCGCCGCGCCCACGCTTAGCCGCGCGCGTCCGACAGGTTCGTGCCGGCGACCCAGAACTCGTTCTTGCGCGCCGTGATGCGCGCAGCGAGGAAATCCACGAACAGCCGCACGCGCGCCGTGTTTCGCAAATCTCGATGCAACAACAACCATAGGCTGCGATACGGTAGCGGTTTTTGAAACGGTGCCCGAACAAGACCCGGGTGGCGGTCGCCAATATTGCACGCGAGGTAGGCCATCCCCAAGCCAGCTGCCGCGAGCGAGATCAAGGGAACGAGTTCTGACACCCGGTGTTTGAGAGTTGCCTTGGGATAATCGCTTTCCAATAGCCATTGCGCCGTTTGGGCTTCTTCGGCCTCATGCCAGCCGATGAAGCTCAATCCCTCTCCGTCATTGTCGCGGATCCGTTGCGCATACGCCTTGGTGCAATAAGCCGCTTGCGACATCTGCACGAGCTTTCTGCCAACAACATCGTCCGTGACTTCATGCGCCACGCGCAAGGAGACGTCAGCATCGCGGCGAGTGAGGTCGACAACATCGTTGGTGAAGGTCAGATTTAGCGTAATGTCCGGATGGACTTCAGCGAAGGCTGCCAAATCGTCCATGAGTGAGGTCATTGTCAATCCGTGCGGGAGCGTGACGTAAACCGTTCCCGCGGGTTGGGCATCCTGGCCAACGATGATCCTCGAAGCAGCTGTCATCTCATCTTCGACGCGTTGGGCGTGTGGCAACAAATATTCGCCGAGCTGTGTGAGCTGCAGACCCGATTTCGATCGATCGAACAATCGGCTTCCTACCCGTTCTTCCATCAATGTTAACCGGCGCGCCAATGTCGAGTGATTGACCCGTATGCTGTCGGCACCACCACGAAGCGTACCGGTCCGCGCAACAGCAAGGAAAAACTTGAGGTCATCCCAATTCAAGGCGTGGCTCGCAGTCTTCTGCATTGGTGAGTCCATATGGTTTATTTTTGAGACATGGTGTCTGAAAATATCCATCTACACGTCATTTTTCAACCACCCTAAATTTGCGTCTCCAATCGACCCTGCATGGAGATATGAATGAAGCCGATACACACAATCATGATCACGGGTGCCAATGCTGGCCTAGGCCGTGAGGCGGCACGCCAATTGGCGCATCTGCAAGATATCGAGAAGATTTATCTTGCGTGTCGCAATCCGGAGAAGGCCGCGGCAGCGAAAGCTGAGTTGGAGGCGGAAACCGGGCGACAGATCTTCGAGATCGTCTTGGTCGACGTCTCTGATTTGAATTCCGTCAAACAGGCGGTATCGCAAATGACCTCGCCGGTCGATGCGCTCATCTTGAACGCTGGCGGGTCGGGCGGACAGACACCCAACGCTCTGACCGAACAAGGAGTTACGCACGTATTTGCATCCAACATACTCGGGCATGCCGTCCTCGTGGAGCGGTTGCTGGAACGCCAGCTGATCACGTCTACGGTGTTGTATGCCGGGTCCGAAACAGCCCGCGGAATCGCCAAGATGGGAATTGCCGCGCCTGAGCTGACCTCGTCATCAACCGCGGAGTTTGCCGCGATCGCCGACGGTTCAAAGTTTCACGAGCGGGCCGACCCACTCGATGTCTATGCCTATGTCAAACGCGTCGGCGCGCTCTGGATGGGTGCGATGGCACGCCAACATCCTCACATTCGATTTGTCACCATGAGTCCCGGTGGAACGACAGGGACCAATGGCATGGACGATCTGCCGTTCTTTAAGCGTTTATTCTTCAAGCACATTGGCGGCATCTTAATGCCGATTATGGGCATGATGCACAGTGTCGAAACCGGCGCGAAACGGTATGTGGACGGCTTGCTCAACACAAAATTCGAAAGTGGCAGATTCTATGCCAGCCGGATCGGATCGCCGACGGGCATGGTCGTCGATCAGTCTGCGATAGACGCTGATTTCGCCGACCCGGTCATTCAAGACAATGCCCTGAGAGCCATCCTTAAATTCATCTAATCCCAACGCCTCAATTTAGGAGACTTGAACATGCAATTCACATTTCAAATTTTGGTTGGCCTCGCTGGCCTGATGCTTCTCGGTCTTGGCATCATGTCAATGTTTGCGCCGCGAAAAATGGTCGGCAATTTTGCCCTCGAGCCGATTGGAACTGTTGGCTTAAGCACAATCCGTTCCGTCATTGGTGGACTGTTCCTGGCCAGCGTCGCGCTGATCACGGTTGGATTGGCAATGGAACAAACTCTGGGCTTTGTCGCCGTGGCAATCCTGCTCGGCGCTGTCGTCGCGGGACGGGTCGTTGGCATCGTTGTGGACGGATTTGACAAGGCGGTCGTGCCGCCACTGCTGGTTGAGGTCGTCATCATCGCAATTTTGCTCGCGGCACACACGCAACTGTCCGCTTGACGCGACGAGTATTGACGGTCGATTCCGAGACGGCGTGCAGTAGTCACGTCGTCTCATTTCAGGAGCGGTGCCTTCTTACGCCCCCATCGCCGCGATCGCATCAGCGACTGCGACGGTGCGGTGCGCTTCTTCCAGGTGCAACAGCTCGGTCATCTTGCCGTTCACCTTCAGGACACCCTTGCCGGCATTTTCAGGATCGGCGAAGGCGTCAATTACCGCCTTGGCCTGCTCTACATCCGCGTCCGCCGGGGCATAGATATGGTTAGCGGCAGCCAGTTGAGAAGGGTGGATCAGGGTCTTGCCGTCAAAACCCATCAGGCGGCCCTGGCGGCATTCGGCTTCGAGCCCGTCTTCGTCGCCTATGCCGTTGAACACGCCATCTATGGCGAGCAGGTCATAAGCGCGCGCGGCGGCGACACTGAGACCGAGCGAGGTCTGAAATGCGGTCCGGGCCGGTGGGTCATTGACGCCGCGCAGTTCCTTGGCGAGGTCATTTGTCCCCATCACGAAGGCGGTCAGGCGGGTGCGGCCCACGGCTTCGGCAATGTCCTGAATGTTGAGGATGGCCTTGGGCATCTCGATCATCACCCAGAGGCCCATATCGGCGGGTGCGCCGGCGCGGCTCATTGCGTCGTCGAGCCGGTCAATGTCGCCGCCATCGATGACTTTTGGCGCGAGGATGGCGTCAGGGCCCGCGGCGACGGCCGCCTTCAGGTCATCAAGCCCCCATTCGGTGTCGAGGCCATTGACGCGAACGACAATCTCGCGATTGCCATAGCCGCCTTGCCTGACGGCATCGCAAACGGTTTCGCGGGCATCGGTCTTGGCGTCGGGCGCGACAGCATCTTCAAGGTCGAAGATCAGCGTGTCAGCCGCCAGCGACTTGGCTTTCTCGAGGGCACGGGGATTGGCGCCCGGCATATACAGGCACGAGCGGCGGGGGCGATGAGCGGATGCGGACATGCATGTCTCCTTGACGGGCGAGATCGAACGCGACACGAGTGCCCGTTCGCGGAGGCGAAATCAACCGGCTGGAGAAAAATCATCATGGATGTGACGTCGCAGACCATCCGCGTGGCCAGCCCGGACGATTATGATGCGCTCGGCGCCCTGATGTTCGATGCCATTCACAATGGTCCGACCCGGTATACCCCGGCGCAGTCAAAGGCCTGGGCCCCAGCGCCGCGCCACGGGCCCGACTGGGCGTCGCGCTTGTCCGGCCATCACATTTTCGTCGCTGAGCAGCGAGGTACGCTCACCGGATTCATGTCAATTGAACCCGGCGGCTATGTCGACTTTGCCTATATCCGGCCGTCGGCCCAGGGCAGCGGCCTGTTTCGGCGTCTGTTTTCGCACGTGAGCGACTGGGCCGCGGGGCAGGGCGCGACCCAGCTGTCGACGCATGCCAGCCTGATGGCACAGCCTGCCTTCGCGGCGATGGGATTCGCGATTGACCATCACGAGACGGTCAAAGTGGCGGGCGAGGCGTTGCCGCGGGCGCGAATGATCAAGAACCTGTAAGGACCACGAGATGTCAGATTTCCCAATCACGGCTTTCACGGCGCCCGGCTTCGAGCCGGTGGCAGAGGCGTTCGAAGAAAATTTCACCGAAGACAAGGAGCTCGGTGCCGGGTTCGCTGCTTATCTGGATGGCGTATTGATCGTTGATCTGAAGGGCGGTTATGCAGACCGCAACCGGTCGCGTCTCTGGTCAGACGAGACGATCGTGCCGGTCTATTCGACGACCAAGCCGATCGCCGCGCTGGTGCTGGCGCATGTCATCGACACCTTGCCTGGCGGCTACGAAACCGCCGTCGCCGATGTCTGGCCAGCATTCGGCGCAGCGGGCAAGGCCAGCGTCACCATTGCCGAAATGGTATCACACCAGGCCGGCTTGCCGGGCTTCGTCGAGCAGACCGATCCAGGCCTGTGGCTCGATCCGCCAGCATGCGCCGAGGCCCTGGCCGCCTTGCCGCCCATGTGGGAGCGCGGCACCGCCCACGGCTATCACCCGCTGTCCTGGGGCTATCTGATTGGCGAACTGGTGCGCCGCATTGATGGCCGAAGCCTGGGCACCATCCTGCGCGAAGACATCGCTGGGCCCGCCGGGCTCGATTTCCAGATCGGCACACCGGCGCCTGATCATGACCGCGTGGCCGAAATCATGCGCCCGCGCGCCCTGCCCGATCTTGGCGAGATCAATCCAGCGACGCGCGCCGCCTTCCTGACCAAATGGTCGTCTCCGGATCGCGGCGGCGCCATCTGGCGCGAGATCGAGATTCCGTCTGCCAACGGCATCGGGTCCGCCAAGGCCGTGGCAGAGCTGTACGGCATTTACGCGCATGGCGGTCAATTGCGGGGCGAACGCGTCGTATCTGACACGGCATTTGCGAGCCTGATCGAAAGCCGGGTCAAGGGCCAGGATCTGGTCCTGCCTTATGTCACCGAGTTCGCAGCAGGTGTGATGCGAAACAATCTCGGCATTTACGGGCCAAACCCCGACACGCTGTGCCATTCTGGCTGGGGTGGTTCGCTCGCGCTCGGTGATCCGGATCGGCACCTGAGCGCGGCCTATGTGATGAATCGACAGTCAAACAGCTTGCAGGGTGACCCGCGTGCGACCCGGCTGGTACAGGCGCTATATGGGTGTTTGTAGGCCTGCATACGTGATCTGGCACCGCCTGATTGCAAAACTGGCACGCGGCTTGCTGAGTAGAGGGCGAGTTGGAAAGCTCCAAATCTCCTATCATGTTCCTCTGGCCCGGCTGTTTCAGTCGGGCTTTTTTCTAGCGCACCGATGCCGCTGCGCGGGCCAGGCGCCGCGCCTTTGCTTCACCGAGCAAACTGTCCAGGGTGAACACGATCAGCGCCGTCCAGATGAATCCGAAGGCGAGGCCATGGGTCAGCCCGAACGCCTCCTTGAACACGAACACAGAGATCAGGAATTGCAGCGTTGGGCCGATATATTGCATCATCCCCATGGTCGACAGCCGCAGGCGCTTGGCGGCAATCGCAAACAGGATCAGCGGCACCGCCGTGATCGGCCCGGCGGCAAACAGCATCAGGATGTCCCAACCACCTTCGCCCATCAGTCGCCCGCCCGGTTGCGCCACGAACCAGCCCAGCCAGATCATTGCCAGCGGCGCCAGCAGGGCAGCTTCGACCACGAAACCCGCCCGACTATCGACCTGCACCTGTTTGCGGATCACGGAGTAGAAAGCGAACGTGAAACAAAGCACCAGCGCCACCCAGGGCAGGTAGCCGAGCGCCATGGTCATGATCGCAACACCAATCGTTGCCAGGCCCACCGCCGCCCATTGTGCCGGACGCAGACGTTCGGCAAAGAAAATCGCGCCAATCAGGACGTTGACCAGCGGATTGATGTAATAGCCGAGGCTCGCTTCCATGACGCGTTCCTGGCCGACCGCCCAGATATAGATCAGCCAGTTGACGCCAATCAGAAGCGCCGAAACCGTCAGCCAGAGCAGGTGTTGGCGGGTCAGTGCTGCGCGCAATTGTGCCCAGTTGCGCGCAATGATGATCAGGATCAGCCCGGTCGGCACACTCCAGATGATCCGGTGTGCCAGCATTTCCATGGGTTGGATGTGATCCAGGGCGCGAAAATAGAGCGGCAACCCGCCCCAAATCGTGTAGCAGCCGAGACAGCAGAGAAAACCGAGACGCAACGAAGATGACATGCTGGAGCAAGTAGGCATGAAGCTGCGCCAGCACCACCCAAAAATTGTGATCACCTTTATTATTTTTCGGACGCTTGCTTTTCTGCCGTGAGCGATTTGAAATGGATCATTCAGACTGCCCTCGACGGAGACACACGCATGTCCGAGTTTCGTTCCTTTCGGGATCAAAGCCTGCATTATTTCATGCGGGATCACGCGCAAATCCCTGATCACGCGATCGCATCAGCGGCGGCCTGGCGCGGAGAGGACATGCGTCGCAGAGAGGGTGAGTGGCTGGTCGAACTCACGCCCGATGATCTGCGCGAGCTGGAGGCCGCGACGGACCAGGCCATGGCCGTCGGCACGGCGATGCAGGCCGTCTCGAGGGAGTCCTTTCCCCTGCCCGGATTGAGCCAGAAAATTGCGGACTGGCGCACGGAAATACGGTCCGGTCGCGGGTTCGTGGTCGTGCGCGGCCTGCCAGTCATCGATTGGGGCGATGAAAAGTCTGCCTTTGCATATTGGGGGATCGGGCACCATCTCGGCTTGCCCGGGGCACAGAACCCGCAAAACGAATTGCTCGGACATGTCGTCGACTATGGCGAGGAGGCCGACACACAGCGAAAACCGGCGGCCAGAGCCGGATCGTCAGCTCGGTGGCGATCTATAACGAGATCTGGGACCAGCGTCCGGACCTCGTCGTGCGGCTGTTCGACCCGTTTGCGCTCGACTTGCGCGGCGAGGAGCGTCCGGGCGATGCTGGATATATCAGCCTGCCTCCCTGTCGATACACGGACGAAGGTGGCCTTCAGACGTTTTATCACAGCGAATATTTTCGCTCCGCAGAGCGTCATGACGGCGTAACCTTCGATCAAGCCACCAGGGACCTGCTCGACCTCTATGACTCGCTGTGTCTGCGGCCGGACCTGCAGCTCGACATGTGGCTGCAGCCGGGCGACATGCAGTTCATTTCCAATCACACCACGGTGCATTCGCGCACCGAGTATGAGGACTGGCCCGAACGCCACCGCAAGCGCCATTTGCTGCGCCTGTGGCTGTCGCTCTAACTCGGGCTATCCGGCGCGGGAGAACCCACTCGGTTGCAGCATCGCATAGAGCTGGTCTTTCAACATCATCCGCTCCCGGCGCAGCGAGAATTCCGTCGCTTCAGCCACAGGTTCGATCCGTTCTTCCATTCTGTGAATGGCGCGATTGATTTCGTGATAGCGGTCGGCCAGCTTGGCGAAATGCGGACTGGTCCGTTTCAGCTCGGAAATCCGCTCCTTGTCTCCAGGAAAGTCATCGGCAAGTTCATGTGGCGTATGGCTCATGACAATCGGCTCCTTCAATCTGCTTGAGATCAAAAGAGCCGCTCAGGTGTCTGGCGTCACTTCGGGAAAACGCGTATGCCGCCGCGTTATTCGCCCTCGCCCTGTTTCAGGATCGTGCGCTTGCCCGCATGGTTCGGCGCCGAGATGACGCCCTCTTCTTCCAACCGCTCGATAAGCGTCGCGGCCTTGTTGTAACCGACCTTCAGGCGCCGCTGCAGGTAGCTGGTCGAGGCGCGTTTGTCGCGCAGCACTATGGCCATGGCCTGGGCATAGAGATCTTCGTTCTTGTCACCTGTTGAGGTGCCAAGCATCGCGTCCATGATGACGCTTCCTGTCCCTTCTTCCGGTTCTTCCAGGACGTCCGGATTGTAATCCGGCTCACCGCCATTCTCGCGCAACCAGTCGACGACGGCTTGCACTTCTTCGTCCGAAACAAAAGGACCGTGGCAGCGCTTGGTCTTCACGCCGGCGGCCTGATAGAGCAGGTCGCCCATGCCGAGCAGCTGTTCCGCACCCTGCTCACCGAGAATGGTGCGTGAGTCGATCTTGGTCGTTACCATGTACGAGATGCGGGTCGGGAAGTTGGCCTTGATCGTCCCGGTAATGACATCCACGGACGGGCGCTGCGTTGCGGTGATCAGGTGAATGCCTGCGGCGCGCGCCATCTGCGCGAGGCGTTGCACACAGCCTTCGATCTCCTTGCCCGCGACCATCATCAGGTCGGCCATTTCATCGATCACGATGACCAGGTTCGGGACGTGATCCAGTGGCAGGATCTCGGTTTCATATTGCGGCTTGCCGCGATCATCAAACCCGGTCTGGACCTTGCGGGTCATCTGGTCGCCGCGTTGACGAAAGTCTGCCGCTTTCTTGTTGAAACCAGCCAGGTTGCGAACGCCAGCCTTGGACATCAGCTCATAGCGCATTTCCATCTCACGCACCGCCCATTGCAGAGCAAGGACCGCCTTTTTCGGATCTGTGACAACCGGTGACAGCAGGTGCGGGATGCCTTCATAGATGCTGAGTTCAAGCATTTTCGGGTCGATGAAGATGAAGCGGCATTCTTCCGGCGGAAGTTTGAAGATCAGCGACAAGATCATCGCGTTGACCCCGACCGACTTACCAGAACCGGTTGTCCCGGCGATCAGCAAGTGAGGCATCTTGGCGAGTTCGACCACCGTCGGTGCGCCGCCAATGTCCTCACCAAGCGCCATCGGCAACGCGGCCTTGGTCTTGGTGTACGCGTCATTGTCGAGCAGCGAACGCAGGTAAACGGTCTGACGCTCTTCATTTGGAAGTTCGATGCCGATCGCGTTCTTTCCCGGAACGACTGCGATCCGGCAAGACACGGCCGACATCGACCGCGCAACGTCATCCGCCAAAGAGATTACGCGCGCCGATTTCACCCCGGCAGCCGGCTCAAGTTCGAACAAGGTCACGACCGGACCCGGGCGCACTTCGCGGATACGTCCACGCACCCCAAACTCTCGCAGCACTTCGGCGAGACGGTTGGCTTTGGCCAGCAGGTCGTCCTCATCGATTTCATTGCGCTGCGCGGGGGGCACTTGCAGCAAGTCCATTGGCGGGACTTTTGCGCCGCGGCTTTTGCGCGAACGCTTGACCCGCGTCTTGGGAATCGTGGCTGAGCGCGGCGCGGTCACGGTGACAGATTTGGCCGGCTTTGGCGCTTCGACAGGTTCCTCGGCCGCCTCATCATAATCATCGTCAATTGTCTCGGGGTTGGCGCTCCGACCGACCGGTTCGTCTCGACGGCGGATCCGGAACAGGTCTGTCTCTTCTTCCGCCGTTTCGCTGGTCTTGCGGCCAAAATTGAACCGGCCCCACAAACCGCCAGCCCCACGCGCGGCGCGAACGCTCGACTTCGCTGCAGCAGCCTGCAGCAAGCGCGCATCTCCGCGCCGAAATCCAAGCGCCGCAAACGCGCAAATCATCGCCAAGCCACCCGCGACCAATCCGGACAGCAATTCTGGCATTGGCAACAGCAGTGCTCGAAACGGCATTGCTGCGAGGTTATGGAGACCATCGCCAATCATGCCACCAAGTCCGGCCCGCAGCGGCCAGGAAGTCGGCACCGGCCAGGCCGCAAAACAGGCAGCAGACAGCGGCACGAACAGGAAGCCAAGCATCCAGCGGCGGATCTTCGGAGCTCCGATCAGCACGGCGCGCATCGCGCCCCCTATCATCAGTGCCAGACCAGCGACCCAGGCTGACCAGCCGAGCAGCTGTCTCATCACATCAGCGAACACAGCACCGCCCGCGCCGAACAGGTTTTCAACGCTGCGATTGGTCGCCGCGTTCCAGCTTGGATCCAGTGGATCATAGGAACCAACGCTGCCACAAATGAACACGCCGAGCGCAAACGCGCCGGTCCCTGTAATGATGCGCCAGACCGGGTCTGACACTTCGCGCATCGGCGCCGCTTCTGCGATTGTGTTCGCCATAATCTACACTCCGGGGGCAACGGACGTTCTGAACCAAAAATGAAATTATCCAGCTGGCCTTAAAACCGCGCTAACAGAGGTGAGATTCATGAAAAAACCCCCGGAGCCGAAGCGCCGGGGGTAAGTCGGGAGGAAACGCTTCCGAAATTTGGAAGCGTACTGGTCTCCAGCGCCGGACCTGCCGGCGCTGGAAATCTGTGATCAGGCGGCGAATTCCGGATAGGCTTCGACACCGGTGTCCGCGCGGTCGAGACCGAGTTGCTCATCCTCTTCGCTGACACGCACGCCAAGCGTCAGTTTCAAGGCCAGCCAGACGGCTGCCGAGAGGCCCGACACAACCACACCGGTCAGAACCACACCGACAAGCTGGCCGACATAGCTGACGCCGATGGCGCCTTCCGCGTCTGCAGCAGGAGGCATGATGACGTTGCCATAAGACGCGGCGACGATGATCGTGCCCCAGATACCGCACACGAGGTGCGCCGGAATGGCACCAACGACATCGTCAATCTTGAGTTTGTCGAGCAGTGGCACGGTCAGCACGACCAGAACACCGCCAACTGCGCCGATGGCCACCGCTGCGCCCATGCTCGGCGCCAATGGTTCGGCGGTGATCGAGACCAGGCCACCAATCGCACCGTTAAACGCCATGGTTGGATCGACTTTGCCCTTGTACAGCACAGCGGTCAGGATCATCGCGGCCAGTACACCGCCAACAGCCGCCATGTTGGTGTTGGCGAAGATCTTGGCGACAGCATTGATGTCGTCAAACGTGCCCGCGGCCAGCTGAGACGCGCCGTTGAAGCCGAACCAGCCGAACCACAGGATAAACGTACCCAGAGCGGCGAGCGGAATGTTCGAACCAGGCATCGGATTGACGCGCTCACCGAAATATTTGCCGGCACGCGGTCCGATGATGATGGCACCGATCAGAGCAGCCCAGCCGCCCGTCGAGTGAACCAGAGTTGAGCCGGCAAAGTCGGAGAAACCCCAGACACTGTCGAGATAGCCGCCACCCCATTCCCAGGACGCAACGATCGGATAGATGAACGCCGTCAGCACCGCGACGAAGATCAGGAAGGGCCAGAGCTTGACGCGCTCGGCCACGGTCCCTGAAACGATCGAGGCCGCAGTGGCGACGAACACCATCTGGAAGAACCAGTCAGAGCTGGCCGCATAGCCGGTGTCGAGGCTTTCCTCACCCGCCCAAATAAAACTCGGGACGCCGAGCAGGCCGTTGAGAATGGTTTCGCCCGGATAGGCCATGTTGTAGCCGACAAACCAGAACATCAAACCAGCGATCGAGAAGAGGGCAATGTTCTTGAGCGACTGCATCGAAGCGTTCTTGGACCGCACGAGGCCCGCCTCAAGGCAGAGGAAGCCCGCCGCCATGAACATCACGATCAAGCCACCAATCAGGAACAGGTAGCTGCTATCGACATAAGCGCTGACCGCGCTCGCATCCTGGGCGTGTGCGGCCATTGCCACCAGCCCTGCAATCGGAAGCATCGTCGCGCCCCGCATTGCCGTTTTCATCCAAGTTTTCATAGCCCGTATCTCCCGCAGCTGTGATTAATCAACTCCAGCAAAGAAGCGGTCTGCCTAATTATGCGCCAGAATTTAAAGCGGAAAGAATCATCGGGAGAGACATGTTGATCAAATTTCGGGCAGGCTGCGACCCAAACGCCCGTTTGTCTATCAGGCATGGACCCCGAAGCCGTCCATGCATATCTGAAAATCATGAGTGATCGGATCTACGACATCGTCATTGTTGGCGCCGGGCCCACTGGAGCGGCCCTTGCGCTTGGCCTGGCGCGCCTAGAGCTTGATGTCGCGGTCATTGATACGCGCGACCCAAAAGCGGCCCTGCCGCCGGATGGGCGCAACTTCGCGATCGTCACTGGCAGCTGGCGCATGCTTCGTTCGCTCGGCGTCACGACCGGCCTGGAACGATCGAGTCAGCCCTTGCTTGGACTTGAAGCAATCGATGGCGGCACGCACTATTTCGGCCAGCCGTCAGTTCTGTTCACCCAGGCAGATCTCGACAGCGCCGACCCAGATGAGCCGCTGGGGCAAATGGTCATGGCTGAACCGCTCCAGGCTGCCCTCGATCGCTCTATGGACGAAAACGCGCGCATCGATCGCATCGCCCCCGATTATTTCGCCGCGCAAGAATTACAGCATGGTTGCGTCGAGATCACGCTGAAGAGCGGTCGCACGTTGCGGGCGCGTTTATTGGTTGGTGCCGATGGCATGAACTCACCGGTACGCGAGTCGCTCGGCATCCAGACCGAAGGACGCGATTATCAGAAGTCTGTGTTCACCGCGAATGTGACACTCAGTCAGCCGCACAATGGGATCGCCCGCCAATTGTTCACCCCGGAAGGCCCGTTCGCGACCCTGCCGCTGAAAGGCGATCGCGCCAACCTCGCCTGGTATATGCAACGCGGCGCAGCAGAGACACTCGCCGCGGCGACGAAAGAAGACGCTGAAGCCGAGCTAAACGCCCGTTTCGCTGCATTTGCTGGAACGATGGCAATTGAGGGCAAAGCGGGTTCTTACCCTTTGGTGCTGAAATTGGCGACCGAGATTGCCGGGCCGCGCGCAGCGCTGATTGGCGACGCCGCGCGCCGAGTCAATCCGCTGGCCGGGCAGGGGCTCAATCAAGGCTTTCGCGATGTTGCCGCGCTCATCGATATTGCCCAGGACACCTTGCATCTGGGCGGCGAAATCGGCTCGTCTCTTATGCTGGAGTCATATAGCCAGGCACGCCGGTTTGATGGCGCTGGAACGGCGCTCACGCTTGATGCCATCGACCGACTCTTCTCGAATGACTCGTTGTGGACGAAACCCGTCCGGTCGCTCGGCTTGCTTGCTGCGGCTAATATTCCGCCCCTTCGGAGGTTTCTGGCCCGGAAAGCTAGCGCGACAGAAGACGGCGTAGCGGGTCCGATGTCTGATTGGTAGGCTGCTCCAGCCACAGCGCTCCGGAATTGTACAAATACAGGAAAGCATCGGTCGATTCCTGCGCCGCTTTGCCGGCCATTTCGCCTGCCAGCCGCTTATTGGCGATGCGCTGCAACACGGCAAACCCGACAATCGGAACACACGTCCACCAGGCCACGAAAAAAGTCGCGACAACGCCGGCAAGCAAAAGCGCGTCAGACACCAGGTCGAGCATCCAAATCTGATGCGCGTAGTGCGAGCCCAGCCGCTTGAGCACATCCGTACGCGCATGCAGGTATTCGGCATCCAACGCCCATGTCTGGTCTGGAGTCGCATCGACGCGAACAGTCATTCGACTGTCGTCGCTGCTCGGTTCAGAATACGCTTGTGCCGTCATTCTACGCTCCGGTGCTGATCCGGTCGCATCGAAAATAGCCGCTTTGGCTTAACGAAACCTATCAGCGTTGGATTATGAACTCGCTTTAATGGACAAGGCATGCAGCCCGGTATCGAATTCCGATTTCAAAGCGTCCATGACAGCGCGCTGCGCCGCCACACGCGACAGGCCGGCGAAAGCGCGGCTGTTTATGACCACAGTGTAGTGCGTTTCACCCTCTGGGCTGGCCCCGGCATGACCGGCATGTTTTGCGCTGTCATCAATGACCTCCAAGACTGTTGGCGCGAAGGCGCTGGTCAAGCTGTGATGAATGCGCTGTGATCTGTTCATTAGTTCTGGTCTCTTTAACTCGAAGCACTTATGTTACCGCGCCTATGGATGACGGATACAAATATCGCCCCAAGTTCACCGATATAAGGGTGAAACCTCCCGCCGACGAGACGTCGCGTGAAAAAGCTACAAAATCAAGGGTTTGCGACCATCACAGTTGCGATCTCGCGGGCGAGCATCCAGCGCCGCAGAGGTTTGGCGACGGCAAGCTCTGGTTTTGCAAGCGCCACGCGGCCGAGTACAATCGCAGCTTCAACTTCTTCGACACGATGACGGATGAGCAACTCAAGGCGTTCAACGAAAATGCGCGCTATGGGTTCAAGCAGACCT
Source organism: Henriciella sp. (assembly GCA_965228095.1). GTDB lineage: Bacteria > Pseudomonadota > Alphaproteobacteria > Caulobacterales > Hyphomonadaceae > Henriciella. The sequence continues at coordinate 1,267,590 of OZ245793.1, forward strand.
GGAAGTTTGGCTCAGGGCCGATGGGTGGCAACAAGGCCGGCAAAGCTGGCGATCCGCGCACCTGGCGCGGCGCGGAATTCTTCGAAGACGCCGCCGCTGCAAGAGAGCACAGACGCGCCAATCGTTCCGCCACCGGGGTGGCAAAACGGGCGCTTTCTGAACTCGATCTGGACGCCGATGCGAAGCCGCCGGAAATCCGGGCGCGTTACGCAGAGTATGTTCGCCGCTTCCACCCGGATTCGAATAGCGGAGACCGTTCATCCGAGGAAAAACTCGCGAAGGTTATTCGCGCAGGCAAGACGCTCAAGGCGGCCGGCCTGATGAAGGACTGACTCGGATTCTTGCGAAAGACTGCAAACTGACCCACCTCTAATCAATGGAGGAGGCCCCAAAACTCTCGTACGCGGCGTATTTTGATCACCCGCTGAAACGCCGCATGGTGCGTACGATTGAACGTTTATCAGGCCAGCCATACCTGCAGAAATTATACGAAACCTATCGCCAGCACCTGGCCGAAGAGCCATTCTTCGCCGCTGCTGTTCGGCTCCTTAATCTCGACGTCAAATTCAGCTCAGCTCGCCTGGCTGAAATCCCCTCGGCCGGTCCACTGGTTATCGTCGCCAATCACCCATTCGGTGTGCTCGACGGATTGCTGATCTCATGGCTGGTTTCGTTGCGACGTACCGATTTCAAAGTTTTGACAAATGCCATTCTGGATGGCGCGCCTGAAGCTCGCGACTGGCTGTTACCGATCGATTTCGCTCCAACCAAGGAAGCGCAGGCCACGAACATCGCCACCCGCGCTGAATGTCTCGAGCGCCTGAATGCGGGCGAGTGCATCATCATCTTTCCAGCTGGTGGCGTATCGACGTCACCAACGCCGTTCAGCCGTACCGCTGTCGATGATACTTGGAAGCCATTCACAGCCAAACTGATCACGCGCAGCCAGGCACACGTGACTCCGATTTTCTTCGAAGGTCAGAACTCACGCCTGTTTCAATGGGCCAGTCATGTTTCGATCGAACTGCGACTCGCGCTGATCTTTCGGGAGGTCAAGCGCCGGGTCGGGACCGCTGTGCCGGTCCACATTGGCGAAACGTTGACGCCGACCCGTCTGGCCCGAGCCGGTAAGCGCCACGAACTGATGCACTTTCTGCGCGAACAGACCTACGGCATGGCGCCGTCAGCTCAACAGGCGTCGATTGCGAAGGCACACGCCCGTTTCGAAGCTTCGAAACCGACCATATTCCACTGAATTATGGGATATAGACGGTGTAGATCACGTCTGCCTCGACATCGAACGTGCCGTCGCTGAGATCGATGTTTCCGGTGTTCCAGCGATAGTCCAGGTCAAACCGAACCGATTGATCGACAATCGTGCCTGACCCCAGCGCCGTGCGTCGATTGCCGCGGAAAATGTCGCGGCCAGCGGTCAGTGTCGACAATCGGCGATAGCCATTCCACTGAACGCCTGAATTGTTCGCGTTGCCCGAGTGAGGGATTTGCGCGGCGCTACCAAACGACAGGCCATCGTCGGTGCCCGATTGCGACATCCGCATGCGCACCCGGATCAGGTTCAGATCAGCGGGATCACCAATCGGCGCAGCGATCACGTCAATGTTGAATGCCTTGTTGGTTGCCACATAAAAGCTGCTGAGAATGTCGCTGCGAATCGTCCGAACGTCCGTATTGCTGTTCAATCGGAACGGATTGAGCGTATCAGACGCGGACGTGAATCGATCGCCCTGGCGGGTGTTCTGATTGCCACCGCCCGGGCTGTTCTGGATTCGCAACGTAGCCCCGGCGCCGTCCGGAAAGGATTCATCCAGCGCATCGAGCGATCCCGTGACGACCGTATGAACATCGCCATTGATCAAATCCGTGTTGGCGCCCCCATTTTCGATAATGAAGTCTGAAACGATCGGCGCAATGCCGCTGGCATCTGCAGCCCAGACAATCGCCATGCCATCGACATTGAAATGCGGTCGATCGACAACGCTTCCTGTAGAGGTTGGAGACAGACAGAGACCGCCGCCGATCGCGACTGCGCTCATTCTTGCCCACGCCCATTTGTTTTTTATGTTCAAATCTCTCATACGGCGGGTTTACCAAAACACCGTTTGAGTCCCGATAATCCAAAAGATCGAATTTTATCAAAACTAAACGCTCGTTCCGCTCGTCGGGGCTTGCTTTTTGCGATCAAACAAGGTCATTGGCGCGGGTCCTGATTTAGGAGTTTCAGAACATGGCAGGTGTTGTAGTTGTCGGCGCCCAGTGGGGCGATGAAGGCAAGGGCAAGATTGTTGACTGGCTGTCGCATCGCGCCGACGTCGTTGCGCGCTTTCAAGGCGGTCACAATGCCGGGCATACGCTGGTCATTGACGGGACCACTTACAAGCTCAACCTGCTGCCCTCCGGCGTGGTTCGCGGCGGCAAGCTTTCGGTCATCGGGAATGGCGTCGTTGTCGATCCCTGGCAACTCTTGTCCGAGCTGGAAGCGATGGAACAGGCGGGCATCACTTTGACGCCAGACGACCTTCTGCTCGCAGAAACGGCCTGCTTGATCCTGCCCTGGCACCGCGACCTCGATGCGGCACGCGAAGGTGCTGCCAGCGACAAAGCCAAGATTGGCACGACCAAACGCGGGATCGGGCCCGCCTATGAAGACAAGGTTGGCCGCCGCGCCATTCGCGTCGCCGATCTCGCCGACGAGGCGGCGCTTGACCAGAAGCTCGAACGCTTAATGGCGCACCATGCGCCATTACGAACGGGCCTGGGATTGGAGAAACCGGATGTCAGCGCGCTGAAGGCTGAATTGCTAGAGATCGCGCCGAAAGTCCTCGCGTTCGCGGGGCCTGCCTGGAAGATCCTCGGCGAGAGCCAGAAACTCGGTCGCCGGATCCTATTCGAAGGCGCACAAGGGGTGATGCTGGATGTCGATCACGGCACCTATCCGTTTGTGACCTCATCCAATGTGGTTTCCGGACAAGCCGCCGCAGGTACCGGACTTGGTCCGCGCGCGGTCAGTTATGTCCTCGGCCTCGCCAAAGCGTATACCACGCGTGTGGGCACCGGCCCGTTTCCGACCGAGCTGTTTGACGAAGTCGGCCAAGGGCTCGGAGAGCGCGGTCATGAATTCGGCACGGTCACTGGCCGGGCCCGGCGCTGCGGATGGTTCGATGCCGTGATGGTTCGCCAGGCCTGCGCCGTCTCAGGCGTCGATGGGCTGGCACTGACCAAGCTCGACGTTCTGGACGGCATGGACGAGATCAAGGTCTGCACCGGCTATCGTCTCGGCGATGACGTGCTCGACTATCTTCCAGCGACAGCCGCGGCGCAGGAAGCCGTGGAACCGGTCTATGAGAGCATGCCGGGGTGGAGCGACTCCACGCGTGGAGCGCGGTCGTGGAATGACCTGCCAGCGGAGGCGGTCAAATATGTCCGCCGCCTGGAAGAGCTGGTTGGAAAGCCTTGCGCGCTGGTCTCGACGTCGCCTGAGCGCGAGGATGTGATTCTGATGCGTGACCCGTTCGAGCAGCGCTAAGCGCGACCTCGAACGCGCATCGCCTTAGAAGTTTGGCATCTGTCCGGTCGCAGCCCATGGCATGCCGACCGCTAATATCACGCTGATGATCAAACCAATCAGCGCACGGCCTGCATCCGATCCGGCATCCATGATCGCAGCGCCGCGCTCACGCAGCGCCGTCACGAATGAGATTGCCATTTCACGTCCAGCAAGCAAGCCGAGGAACACCCAGGTTGTGCTCATCGGCACATCGTTCAATTCCTTGAAATAGAACAGGACGATCGCATAGATCAGGTCAACAATCGTCGCCGCGCGAATGTCAGTGGTGTGCGTCTTGGACAAAACGATCTTCTGAATCTCACCACCGCGCGTCTTGAAGATGTACGCCATCATCGCCGCCATGACCAAGGCGCCGCCAATGATGACTTCCGGCTTGAACACCATCATCGTGACCGTGCCATCGTCGGCAAATACGGGTTCGCGCGGCATGAAGACGAAGATATTGGCAAAATCCTGCAGCAACCAGGTCCACCACAAAAAGCCTGTGGTGCCCCACTGGAACACCGTCCAGATCGGGTGCAGGCGTTCGTCGCCATCGCGCGTGCGCCCAACCCAGACTTCCCAAACGCGCGAAATCAGCAGCCAGACCACAGCGCCGGCGCCGAACGCAACAACATATCCGGTCAGCGACTTGATCAGCATCTTGCTCATCACGCCGTCGGTGGCCGCCCCGCCAGACAGGGCAAACACGGTCAGCACCAGGAATGTGGTCGAGACCGGAATTCCAAATCGCGTCAGGAATAGCAGCACCAACGGGGGCAGGGCATGCCACCAGGCGATTCCACCTTCCGGATAGGGAATCTTGTTGAGCTTGCCGTCGGCAATATCACCCCCGCCAAAAAACAGCTGGAACAACAGGGATCCGACCATGATTCCGGCTGCGAACAGCCAGAGCAGCCACCAGGGGCGATGCGAATTCGAGGCGAGAAAAGTCCCGAGAGTCTGGATCGAATCGTTCGCGATCACAGCATAAGCCGCGAACAAAAACCCGATCAGCGCGAAGAGCTCATAACCGGCAAGTGTCATGGCTGTCTCTCAAGTTGCCCGGCAATTGCCGCTTTCGAAACGTCGCTAAACAATAACCTATTTCAGATCAATCGCGTTATGCGGTATTTTGCAGTCTTTCGCAGTCATGCCGGATTGGCGTGCATTATTGCGCGACCCAGCCGCCATCCATGCTGAGTACGGCACCGTTGATTCCGTCGCCGCCCGGCGAGCAGAGGAACGCGGCGAAGGCGCCAATCTGGCCCGTCGTGACAAATTCTTTCGTTGGTTGGGCGGCGAGCAGGACATCTCGCTTCACTTCTTCTTCGCTGATGCCACGCGCTTTCGCCGTGTCAGCGACCTGTCCTTCGACGAGCGGCGTGTAAACATACCCCGGGCAAATGGCGTTGCAGCGAATGCCGTGCTCGGCGCCTTCCAGCGCCACAACTTTGGTCAAACCAGCTATTCCGTGTTTGGCCGCAACGTATGCCGATTTGTATGGAGACGCGACGAGCGCGTGCGCAGACGCCGTATTGATGATCCGACCCCAACCCTTTTCCTTCATTCCGGAGATCGCCATTCGGGTCGTGTGGAAGGCGGCAGAGAGATTGAGCGCAATAATCAGATCCCAACGCGACACCGGAAACTCCTCGATCGGCGAAACGTGCTGAACACCAGCATTGTTGACCAAAATATCAGCGCCGCCGAAATCGCGTGCGACATAGCCCATCAGCCCTTCGATCGCGTCCGGATCACTCAGATCAGCGCCCGAAAATCCGACTTTGACCCTATAAGTTTCGATAAATTCGGCCTTTAGCTGGTCAACTTCTTCTTCGCTGGCAAAGCCGCTCAAAATGATATCAGCGCCTTGCTCAGCCAGAGATCTGGCAATGCCAAGGCCGATTCCGCTGGTTGAACCCGTCACCAGAGCCGTCTTTCCATTGAGCATTTTTAGTCCTTCTGCCTTGAGTGCTGGAGCCGCCTTCGTTAGAGCAATTGCGGGTGGCTTAACAGGCAAGAGTTTGAATTATGACGGCGACACTCGAATCCTTCCGCCAGGGGTTTCCGGATTTCCTGCTAATGACCGGCACCGCCGGCATACTTCTGGTGCTCGCCAGTACGATTTATATCCTTCTGACACCGTGGAAAGAGCTTGCGCTTGTCCGCGGCGGTAATGGCGCTGCGGGCCTCGCGCTGTCGGGTGCAATTGCCGGGCTCGCCATCCCGATTGCGTCCTGTCTTGCCTCAAGCCTGACATTGGTCGATCTGTTGCTATGGGGCACCGTTGCCCTGCTCTTACAGCTGTTGACTTACCGCATTATCGACATGATCTTGCGCGACATTCCAACCCGTATTCAGAATGACGAGGCCGGGGCGGCGATCGTTCTGATTGCCGCCAAGCTCTCCGCCGCCATGCTCCTGGCCGCCGGATTGTGGGACCCCAATATCGGGCGTGTATAGGAAAGGCTGCGTATAGTGCTGAGATGGATACCTGATTGGATAATCTATGGTCTGGCCCTCGCCGTCGTGCTGTGGGCCGTTTTCTCGGGTGGGTCGGATGACGCGCCGCCTCCTCCGCCCGAAGCAATCGAGCAAGAAGGGGCGATGTTGCCACCCCCCTCAGCGTTCGACGAGCGTGTACTGGTTCAGGTCACCGCGCCCAAGAGCGGAATCGGCACAGCGTTCGCCATCAATGATGACGGACAGTGGCTCACCGCCCGCCATGTGGTCGACGGCTGCAACGAGGTGTCCCTTCTGGTCGCCCCAGGACAGTATTCGCGGGCGCGCAGCGTCACTATTTCCGAAAAGTACGACCTGGCCTTGATTGAGACCGAGTCCAGTCCAAACCCAGCTCCGATCAATACCGAGGACGATTTGCGCATCGGCGCCTATGGCTTTCATGTCGGCTACCCGCAAGGGCGCCCGGGCGAGGCGGCGTCGCGCCTCATGGCGCGATCGAATTTGATTTCGCGCGGACAGCGTTCAAACAGTGAGTCAGTCCTCGCCTGGGCGGAAACCGGGCGAACGCGCGGATTGATGGGATCACTAGGCGGTCTGAGCGGCGGCCCGGTCTATGATCAGGCTGGCAATGTGCGCGGTGTTATCGTTGCTGAAAGCGCGCGGCGCGGTCGGATCTATACGGCCGCCCCCGAAACCGTCGCAAAATTCATCAAAGCGACGGGCGTCGAGACGATTGGTGAATCTCCGCGAAACTTTTCGAAAGACACTTACGGCCGCGAAGCCGATCACGCCCGACGTAATCTGCAAGTCGTTAAAGTCGCCTGCAGCGTAGACGAGTAGGAATTGCATGTTTGCTGACCGCCTGATTGCCGCCGCAAGAGCGCACGGGCCCCTTTGCGTGGGCATCGATCCACACAAAGGGCGGATCCCGCAGATTTTTGGCGGCGATACCCCAGAAGGCCTAGAAAAATGGGGCATCGCAGTGGTTAAGGCCGCTGTTGGGCGCGCCGGCATCGTTAAGCCGCAGGCCGGCCTGTTCGAGCGACATGGCTGGCGAGGCATGCGCGCGCTCGCAAAAGTCTGTGCCGCAGCCAAAGAGCAAGGCCTGATTGTGCTGATGGACGCCAAACGCGGCGACATCGGGTCGACCGCTGAAGGTTATGCGCAAGCCTATCTCTCGACGGATTCGCCATTCGCGTGCGATGCGCTGACCGTCAACCCGTATATGGGCCTTGATACGCTTGAACCGCACGTGCAAGCGGCCGAAGCGTCAGGAAAAGGGGTGATTGTGCTCGCCCGGACCAGCAATCCTGGCAGCGCCGATTATCAGGCGAGAGACCTCGAGGGAGCGCCACTTTATGCGCGCGTGGTCGAGAGCCTCGCGCCGCTGGCCGAGCGCTTGCGGGGCACGACGGGCTGGTCTGGATTAATGCTGGTGACAGGGGCGACCGGGCCTGATGAGGCGCGACGGCTGCGCACTTTGTCTCCGAGCACGCTATTCCTGGTTCCCGGCTATGGCGCCCAAGGCGCTGGTGCCGCCGATGCGATGGCTGGATTCGTCGCCGCCAAGGATGGCAGCAATCGTCGCGAAGGCGGCTGCGTAAACGCGTCGCGATCGGTTACCTTTCCCCAAGGATCAGCCGATGCGGAATCGCTCGACGCCTGGGGCGACTGTATTGAGGCGGCCATCGATGCCGCGCAGGCTGATCTGATGAGCGCTGCATCCTAGGGCTTTTACCCTAACTTTCCGCGGCGTTCAGCCTCGACACCTGGCGCAAAACGCCTAGAGTTTCCGTCAAGGAATGGCGCGACAGACGCCAATTTGAGAGAGGAAACGAGGAAAGCGCTCATGAAACCGCTTCATTTGGCGGCCCTGGCGGCCGCGTCTATTTTTGCATTGTCGGCCTGTTCAGGGGCTCAGGATCCTGAGACTCCGCCGACTGATGCAGACTCCGAAACCGCCGCTTTCGCAGACGTCACGGACGATCGCCTCAACAATGCCGAGGCGACGCCGACGGAATGGTTGAGCTATGGTTTTGATCGCGAGGAGACCCGACACTCCCCGCTGGCTGGGATCACCACGACAAACGTCGCCGATCTGGGCGTTGCATGGACGTATGACCTGGCGACATCGCGCGGCGTTGAATCGACTCCGATCGTGATTGACGAAACCATGTATGTCACGTCGGCCTGGTCCGTGGTTTATGCGCTCGACGCCAAAACCGGTGAAGAGCTCTGGACGTATGATCCGAATGTCGATCGCGCGGTTGGCGTTAATGCCTGCTGCGATGTCGTGAATCGCGGTGTCGCGGTCTATGAAGGCAAGCTCTATCTCGGCGTCATTGATGGCCGGGTCGAGGCAATCGATGCCAAAACCGGCGAAGTGATCTGGTCCAAGGTCACTGTTGACCAATCCAAGCCTTACACGATCACCGGCGCGCCACGTGTCGTCGATGGCAAGGTGCTGATTGGGAATGGCGGCGCCGAACTGGGTGTTCGAGGCTACCTAAATGCCCTTGATGCCGAGACGGGCGATCTGATCTGGCGCTTCTACACGGTGCCAAGTGCCGATAAACAGCCCGATGGAGCCGCGTCTGACAGCGCCTTCGAGCAAGTGGGCAATGTCACTTGGGGAGATACCGGCGCCTGGAAAACCGACGGTGGGGGCGGCACTGTCTGGGATTCGATCATCTATGACGAGGTGAATGACAGCGTCATTTTTGGCGTCGGCAATGGCTCACCATGGAACCAGCGCCTTCGCGATCCATCCGGTCTCGATAATCTGTTCCTGTCTTCGATCGTCGCGGTCGACGCCGATACGGGCGCCTACAAATGGCATTTCCAGACCACACCAGGCGATAATTGGGACTATACAGCGACCCAGACCCTGATCATTGCCGAACTACCGCTTGGCACTGACGGTGCAGATCGACGCGTGGTCATGCAGGCGCCAAAGAATGGCTTCTTCTATGTCATCGACGCCGCCACCGGCGAGTTCGTGGCAGGCAACAATTACGTGCCGATGAACTGGGCAACAGGCCTGACCGATGACGGTCGCCCGATCGAAGTGCCGGAAGCACGTTATGCCGAAAGTTCGTACCTGCAGACGCCAGGCCCGTTGGGCGGCCACAACTGGCACCCGATGGCATACAATCCGGATGTTGGTCTCGCCTACATTCCGGCTCAGGAAATTCCGCAGGCCTATGCCACCGATGCGCGGTTCCAGGATGATTCTTCAAAATGGAACACCGGAGCTGACTTCGCTGCCGATGTACCTCAATTGATCCCGAGCGAAGTGTTCAAGTTCCTGCGCTCCGGCCTCAAAGGTCGCCTGATTGCCTGGGATCCGGTCGCGAACGAAGCGCGTTGGACGGTCGAGCATGAAGGCCCGTGGAATGGCGGCGTGCTGTCAACGGCGGGCGGGGTCATTTTCCAGGGCAAGCTGAACGGCGAATTTGTCGCCTATGATGCGAGCAGCGGTGAAGCGCTGTGGGTCCATGACGTCAAATCAGGCGCGGCCTCTGGTCCCGGCACATTCGAGATTGATGGCGAACAATATGTAACCATCACCACCGGGTGGGGATCGGCATATTTGTTGTCCGCGGGCGGGGTCGCCGCACCGCAGCCCGTGCAGCCGACAGTCGGAAAAGTGGTGACATTCAAGCTCGGCGCATCAGGCACCATTCCGGACATCGACGTACAGCTGGTCGAAGCCACCCCGAAAGCCGAAGAGTTTGGCACCGATCAGCAACTCGCTGACGGCCTCGTCCATTATGCGCGCAACTGCCTCGTCTGCCATGGCCCGTTCGCGGTCGGCGCGGGCGTGCTGCCAGATTTGCGCTGGTCGGCCTACACATCGAGCCCTGACGCCTGGAAAGGCGTCGTCGTCGATGGCAATCTGCAGTCAATCGGCATGGTGTCGTTCGCTGACGTCCTGTCAGAAAACGATGTCGAGGCCATTCGCGCTTATGTGGTGCAACAGGCGCACAATAGTGGCGGCATCGATGATGCCATCGCCAGTGAGAGCGACGCTGAGTAATCACTCGGCGAGCAAGCCAAGCTCTTTCTGCTTCTTTTTGGACAAGCCATCGGCGACCAACCGGTGGCTTGTTTCAATATAAGCCTTGAGATCGCTGTCCTTCAGGCCCGGTTCTGCATGATGTTGAATCCACTTCATGCCGCGCGATGCGAGATAAGGCGCGGGGCGAAGCCCCGGCTGTTCCTGCAGGATTTCATAGGAAAGCGGGGTCACCTTGAAAGTGACCGCAAAGAAATCCTCATCGCCCCATCCGGCGATTGCGAACACCTTGCCGCCAACTTTCCAGACATGGCTGCCACCCCATTGCACGACGCGGCTGGTCGCCGTCAGGGACCCACAAAAGTCGTTATAATCGTCCAAGGTCATAAAATGACCATGACAAGGATTAGACTTTACTTCAACGACCCTCCATTGGAGGTTACGGTAACTTAACGCCGCTACGGGGCCGACATGCATTTCCTGTTCGCAATTTTGGGTTTTCTTGGATTCATCGCAGTTTGGTACTGGCGGCTCAAGGCACTCCAGGAAGTGGCGAAGGACGGACGAAAGGTCGCCGAGACCGTCGCCAACCTACCCCGCAAGATGCGCTTCAAGAACAAGTCAGGCAAAGGCGGCCTCGCCGTCGTAGATGATCCACGCGAAGCGGCCACCATACTCATGCTGGAAATTGCCCAGGCCCGGGGAACGCTGACCGAAAGACAGGAAGCAGCCATTCGCGGCGAGATCATGCATCACTTCGAGTTTGCCGAGGGCGACGCGAATGAACTCATCGCGCAGTCAGGGTGGCTGTCCCGCAATGCCGGCGCCAGCCATGTCGTAATGTCACGAATGACCGACTTTGTGCGCCGCAGCCCAGGCATGACCAACAAGGAGCTGGTCGATCTCGATGGCATGCTGGTGACGGTTTCGGAGGCCGAAGGCGACCCGACCCCAAGCCAACTCGACCTATTGGTGATTTATCGGGAAAAGACCGGATTGCGCGTCTGACTTTTCAAGTTCAGCGAGGAACCTAAATCCTGTTTCGACCGGAGACAGGAAAATGCAAACTGTGATCATTGGCGCGACAGGCGGGATCGGAGCCGCACTGACAAAAGCGCTTGCGGATCGGCCAGATATCGGGCTCGTCCATGCTCTTTCTCGCACTGGTGACGGACCCAAGCTGGCAAAGGTCAAACGCGGCTACATCGACATACTGAACGAGCATAGCATCGCTGCAGCCGCCCAACGGATCGCGGTCTCAGGTCCACCAAGTCTGGTTATCATCGCAAGCGGCGTTCTTTCATCCGGTCGAGCACTGCAACCGGAAAAATCGTATCGTCATCAATCACAGAGCGCTTTTGAACGAGTGTTCGCGGTGAATACATTTGGGCCTGGTTTGGTCGCCAAACATTTCCTGCCAATTATGCCGCGACGCGGCAGAGCCGTATTTGTGGCGCTGTCTGCCCGGATTGGGTCAATCACAGATAATCGGTTAGGGGGGTGGCATGCTTATCGCGCGTCGAAAGCCGCACTCAACATGCTGATCCAGAACTACGCGATCGAACAGGCGCGGCACAATCCAGATTTTATCGCGGTTGGCCTGCATCCAGGGACGGTCGCAACTGCACTTTCGTCGCCGTTTCTGGGCAACATACCAGATGCGCAGTGTTTTTCGCCAGATCAGTCCGCCTCAGCGTTGCTCAAGGTGATCGGCCAACTTGGCCCGAACGATAGCGGCAAGGTCTTTGACTGGGCGGGAAAAAGCATCCCCGCTTAGGCGCCGCCAAGATTGAGCAGGACGTCACTCGCATCGTAAACATTGCCACTTTGTGGTCTCTGGCCGCTACCTGTGATGATTTCCAGAACATGCTCAACAGGTGCCGAACTGCCGCCGAGAGGTAGCGCAATGCCGACGCCAACGCCGACGCTCGAACGACCGCTAGACCCAGATGAACCACCCACCGAAACTGAGGTGCCGCCTCCGGCAAGTTCGCCCGTGTCGGAATACGCGTTCACGACCAAGAACCAGTCTGCGCCCTGGTCTAGCGTGACTTCCGCCGCTCGCCGCAAGGCGCGACTTCGCGCCACCTCCATCGAGCTGTCGCGGTAGGCGATGCGAAAGCGATTGTTCTCGATCGGTTGAACCGAGTATCCTTTCGAACTGTCACTGGTGGCCGGGCCGTATGGGGCGCTGGTCGCGCAAGCACCGAGCAAGGCCAGAGCTGAAACGGCGATCCATCTAGTCATCGTCATAATCCTTGTAGTGGCTGTGGCGTTCTCTGCGTTCGCCATCATAGGCTCGGTCGTGACGCCAGCAACCGCAATCGGTATCTCATGTGAAAGCGTCTCCCACGCCATTCACCCGCAGTCTCTCGCGAGAGGATCATAGAAAGCATCGGATGAACAGAGCCTGAGCCGGCTCAGGGGCCGCGCGCGATAGACAAATTCATCACCAGACTGGATCTCGCTCCCGCCGGACTTTGCCGCTATATTACGGTCTGATCTCGAGGAATAGTCATGCCACAAACTGCTCTGTTCTCACCGGATACGTTGAAATTTCTGCATGCCTTGAATCAGAACAACACACGAGACTGGTTCCAGCAAAATCGGACCTGGTACGAATCTGCCTGGAAACAACCGGCTGAAGCGTTCATTTCAGCGCTCACCTTTCGACTGCAAACTCAGTCAGACACGCTCCACTCGGCGAAGCTGTTTCGCATTCATCGCGACGTTCGGTTCTCCAAGGACAAGACCCCATACAACCCTCATATGCGCATCCTCATTCGCCGCGAAGGCAGCCGCGCTGGTCTGTTTTTCGGCTTGGAACTCGATCGCCTGGTGCTCGGATCGGGCATGATGGCGTTTGATAAGCCGCAATTGTCGGCTTATCGCGGGGCAGTGGCGGAACCGGCGGGCGAGACGCTGGATGCCGTGTTAACGGCCGTGATCAGCAATCAGGGCCGCATGAACCCGCCAGAACTCGCGCGCGTCCCAAAGCCATATGACCCGGACCATCCACGCGGCGAACTCTTGCGTCGCAAGAGCCTGACCGTCTGGCGGGACTATGATGACGCCCACCGCATCGAAGCGCCTGACTTGCTTGAACTTTGCGCAGCGCAATTCGCCACTTATCGCGACCTGGATACCTGGCTTAGCGCTCACCTCCCGGCGACAACGCAGGGTCGAAAACCAATCTGAACGGCAGGCAACCGGAGATGAACGGGCGCCAACACATTACACGCAGTTCATTCAGCTGGCGTCTTGTAACTCAATCGCAGGACGGGGGGCAGGTGAGTTGAACGTCAGTGATCTTACCCTGCAGACGTCCGACCGTGAGAGCGAGCGCGCACATCCGCAGGCGCGTGCAAGCTCTCGCGAATGCGCCGTATCTTCGCGGCGTAAGGAACGGGCGGCGTTTTAAAGGGGAGCGCTGCCCGTTCAGTCATTTTGCTCAGGATCCAGATGCCGGCGACCGAAATCCGCCTCTGCGGTATCGAGACCGGCGTCGATGATCGCAGCGCGTATGCCGCGGGCGCGCGTGAATTCTCGCATCAATGTCTCACCATCATCCCAGCGGATGGCCCGTTGCAGGGCTGCCAAGTCTTCGCTGAATCGGCCAAGCGTTTCCAGAACCGCGTCCTTATTGTTCAGGAACACATCCCGCCACATGGTTGGATCCGACGCAGCAATGCGGGTGAAGTCACGAAAGCCGCCAGCTGAGTATTTGACCACTTCACCCTGCTCGACACTCTCCATGTCATAGGCGGTGGACACAATATTGTAGGCGATCAGGTGGGGTAGGTGCGAGGTAATCGCCAGCACGCGGTCATGGCGGACGGGATCCATGGTTTCGACCTTGGCGCCCAGGCCTTCCCAGAAGGCGGTCAGGCGCTCAATGGTGGCGCCATAGGCGCCGTCATTCGAGGGCACCGGGGTCAGGATGTGCCAAGCATCCTGAAACAGGCTGGCAAAGCCGGCTTCAGGGCCGGATTTCTCGGTTCCGGCAATTGGGTGACCCGGGATGAGGTGGACATGTTCCGGACAGTGAGCGGCCATATCCTTTGCCGCCCGTGCCTTGACCGAACCGACATCCGTGAGCACCGCACCGGGCTTCAAAAAGGGCGCAATCTGCTGCGTGAGCTGGCCAAAAACGCCGACCGGCGTGCACAAGACAACGCAATCCGCATCGCGAATAGCTGCGTCGACGGATGTGGCGACGTCTGACCCGAGCACGCGCGCAGCCCGGGCGCGTACATCTTCTGATTCATCCCAGAGTGCGACGTCGCTCGCCCCGCCATACGCGCGCACCGCATGCGCGATTGAGGATCCGAGCAGACCGATGCCAAGAATGGCAAGTTTATCGAAGGCGTGATCCGGCATCAACTTTTCGAGAACGCCTCGATTGCGGCGATCAGGTCATCATTCTGCTCCTTCGTCCCGATCGAGGCGCGCAGACAAGTTGGCAGTCCGTAAACGTCGACGTTACGAATGACGATACCCTGCGTTCGCAAGAACGCATCGGCATCTTTGCTCGTTCGACCGGCCTGTTCGGGAAACTCGATCAGTATGAAATTGCCAACGCTGGGGTGCGTCATGAATCCGGCTTTCTCGACCGAATTGCGAACACGGGCCAGCTCCGCCGTATTATGGTCGGCTGATTGCGCCTGGAAGCGGTCATCATTGATCGCCGCAATCCCGGCGGCCTGAGCAACAGCGCTGACATTGAACGGGCCGCGGGTCCGGTGAATGGCATCAATCACAGCTTCCGGACCATACGCCCAGCCGAGACGCAAAGCAGCCAGACCGTGAATCTTCGAGAAGGTTCGCGTCATCAGAACATTGGTGCTCTCACCGGCCAACTCGAGGCCCGCACTGTAATCATTGTTACGGACATACTCAGCATAGGCCCCATCGAGCACGAGCAGGACGTTTTCGGGCAGGCCGTCATGCAAGCGCTTCACCTCGGAATAGGGAATATAGCTGCCCGTCGGATTGTTCGGATTGGCGAGGAACACAATCTTGGTGTTCTCATCGACCCGCTCGAGCATCGCATCAACATCCGTCGTCAGGTCCTTTTCAGGCGCGCTGCGTGTCTCCGCGCCAGCCTGCTGTGCAATCAGACGATAGACCAGAAACCCGTGCTGGCTTTGGACGATATTGTCACCGGGCCGCAAATAGGCGCGGCCGAGCAGTTGAAAAATCTCGTCAGAGCCGGCGCCGCACACGATCCGATCGGCATCGATGCCATACTTGCCACCGATGGCTTCGCGTAACGCCGCTGCTGATCCGTCGGGATAGAGCTCCATATGTTTGGCCGCTTCAGCAACGGCAGCCTGCGCAGCCGGGCTGCAGCCAAGCGGATTCTCGTTCGAAGAGAGCTTGTGCGCGTCGACCAGTTTCTCACCGCCCTTGTAAGGCGTGATCTCAAGAATGTTCGGCAATGCTTGTGGCCCGGTCATAAGGGTCTCCATGATTAGCGCGAGTTGACCTGCCGCCAATGGCACCGAAAATCAAGACCTGAGGGATTGAGCAAGCGCATTTGCACTCAGAAAAGCGGCCTCGACCTTGCCGCCAAGGCACCAATCCGCGCATGCAGCGAGCTTCAGTCGGTCATCGATGAGAAACGGCGCACCAGCTGGCGTTCGCGTCGACGCATAGCGCCAGCGATGCAGTGCCTGATGGTTCGCGCGGGACAGATCCGTCCCGGCGATTTCGGACGCGGCCGACAGAAGTGTATGAATCACAGCGTCTGGGTCATCCTCAAGATGGGCGTCGGCCCATTCATTGTTCGACTGCACAACCAGGGAACACGCCTCGCCACGTCCTGGCTTGTCCGAGTTTACGGCCATCCAGCCAATCGGAGGCTGTCCGGATTTCAGAGCGATCCAATCAAGCTGCGGCGCATGCTCAAATCCCAGCATCAACGCGAAGCAACCAAGCATCTCCACGCTGGAAAGTTGTGCTTTCCCTGCAAATTCATCCGGCAAGAGTGCGGCGGATTGCGGGGCCGGCGCTGTGGAGATGACCCAATCATAAGGGCCAGCCTGTGCGCCGTCTGCGCTCGATAGAACCCAACCATCCGCGCGACGCCGGAGGCTGTCGACTCGCGCACCGAAACGAACATCGGAACCAGCGACCAACGACTGGCACAGCGCGTTCATGCCTGGAACCGCTGAAAACTTGGGTTTGTCGGATATGGTCGCGCCCGCCCACAACGCGATGGAGTCTGGCCAAGTGGCCACGGTCCCTTCCCGGATGAGAGGTGCCAGGAACGCGCGAAACTCATCAGAAGCAGCTGTGAAATATTGTGCGCCATGATCGAACGCATAAGGCACGGCGCGGCGGGTCGACATCCGACCGCCCGCACCACGCGCTTTTTCGAACACGGTAACGGCATGGGTCGCCGCCAATTGAGCGGCAAGGTACGACCCGGCCAGCCCGGCGCCAATGATTGCGATCTTCATCGATACTCTCTCTGCGCTTGCGCCCCTGACATATGTCAATTCAGAGCGCTGCAAAGAGGCTTCAAGCCCTAGCTGCCAATCGCCTGTTCGTTGCGCTCGCCGGTGCGGATCCGCACAATCGACTCCAAATCCGCGACGAACACTTTGCCGTCGCCAATCGTGCCCGTATTGGCCGCCGATGTGATGGCTTCAACCACCCGCTCGGTCTCGCCCGCGGCACAGGCCACTTCGACCTTCACTTTTGGCAGCAGGCGCACTTCATATTCAGCGCCTCGATAGACTTCCGTTTTGCCTTGTTGGCGCCCATAGCCGCGCACTTCCGAGACTGTGAGGCCTGACACATCCGCCTCTCCGAGCGCATCGATGACGGCGTCCAGACGGCTGGGTTTGAAAATAGCGGTTACGAGTTTCATGATTCCCCGGCTCCAGTAATTTGAATGCCTCTACGCCTATCGGCTCTGTCGATTACGTCAATCGCGGTCTTCTCCACGGGTCGTAGACGGGCGCGTCCTGCCAGTTTTCTAGGCATGACCGGCTTGGGATTGCTCGCCTTTACAGCTTTCGTGACCGGCGCGGCGGCGCTGCCACCTGGCTTCGAGTACAGTCGCTTCACCGCTTCCACCAGGACCACACCGCCCAAACCGGGCAGGACCAACTCGCCCGCACGTTCCCATGATTTCGACGCGCCGGTGATCAATCGCCAGTCGAGCGGCGGCATGTGAACCGCGGTCGTGCTGGCGGTGACCTGGAACAGGCTGTCGTTCAGAAATCGCACCAATTGCTGCCTGGTCCATGGCCGACCGTGCCCAAATGGCTTGTTGTCAGCCAGTGACCACATGCTGCGCCGATTGGTCACTGCCACCACGATCCGACCCTCGGGCGCCAGAACTCGCCAAGCCTCGCGAAGCAACTGGCGCGGACTGTCGGCTTCTTCCAGGGCGTGCAACAGGAAGACCCGATCGAACAGGCCTTCCGGAAACGGCAAGCGGTGCTCCGGCACAGAGCACAGCACCTGCCCCCTTTCGAAAGATTGGCGAACCTGCCCGATTTCTTCCGGCACCGCGCCGACGCAGGTGGCGGCATCGGCCTTCCAGATCGGCAAAAGTGGCCCGGGATAACCAATACCAAGAACGCGCTGTCCATCGCACGAGCCCCACAAATCGAGCATACGCGCGCCCATCAGGCGCGCGGCCGCTTGACCGAGCCGCGATTTATAAAAGGCGTCGAGGGTTGCCGCAGGCTGGCGCATATGGCTCTACTCCTTCCGTTCAATATCCACCTTGGAGAGATGGGCACATGCTGACCATACATCAATTCCCCTGCCTGAGTGATAATTATGGCTATCTCGCACACGACCCGGCATCGGGCGAAACCGCAGCGATTGATACGCCTGATGCCGACGCCTACCTAGCCGAAGCCGCCGCACAGGGCTGGACGATTACCGCGATCTGGAACACGCATTGGCACCCCGATCACGCGGGCGGAAACTTGAAAATCAAGGACGCCACAGGTTGCACGATCTTCGGACCAAAAGGCGAGGCAGAGAAAATCCCCGGCATCGATCGTGCCGTCGGTGGTGGCGATACGGTGTCACTTGGTGATTTGGAAGCAGCGATATTGGATGTGCCAGGTCACACATTGGGTCACATCGCCTATCACGTTGCAGCCGCCAGAACGGCCTTCGTCGGCGATGCCGTGTTCGCCCTTGGCTGCGGACGCGTGTTTGAAGGCGATATGGCGATGATGTGGGCCTCCATGCAGACGATCAAGCAACTCCCGCCGGAAACGACGCTGTATTGCGCGCATGAATACACCCAGTCAAACGCGCGCTTTGCCGAAACGATTGAGACCGGCAATGCCGCATTGAAGGACTATATCGCCGAAATTGACGACAAGCGGTCGCGCGGCGAGCGGACCGTTCCGATGGGACTGGCACGAGAGATTGCGACCAATCCTTTCCTGCGCGCGGATGATCCGGCCCTGCAAGCAGCGATGGGACATCCCGGCGACGCAGCGGCGACGTTCGGTGAGATTCGCGAGCGCAAGGACCGGTTCTAGGTGACCGCGGTCTCGGGCGATCTCGGCGCGAATGAGATCATTCGCCTGCTCGAGATGAGCCCGCATCCGGAAGGCGGCCATTACGCCGAGACTTTTCGTGCACCCGGAAAAGGGCGCGCCAACTCGACAGCAATTTATTATCTGTTGCAGGCCGACGAGATCTCGGCCTGGCACCGTGTCGATGCAGACGAACATTGGCTCTGGCATGCGGGCGGTCCACTGGTACTGTCTCTGACCCCTAGCGATGGAAACGGAGTCGAGTCATTTCGGTTGGGCGCTGACCTGCGCGGCGGACAGCGACCGCAAATCACGATCCCGGCCGGGTATTGGCAAACGGCAGAGAGCCTCGGCGCCTGGACCTTGGTCTCTTGCGTGGTCGCCCCCGGCTTCGAGTTTTCGGGGTTCGAAATGGCGCCTGCGGACTGGATGCCGACCAGATAAGGAATGACCGGCAAATGACTCAAAACCGCTGGCTCACCAACGTTCCGAATGCCTTGACTCTGGCCCGATGTGGCTTCGCTCTCTTTGTCGGATGGCTGATCCACAGTTCTGCCGCCGGGTCGTTCTGGCCGTTCATTCTGTTCGTGTTGGTGGCGGCAACCGATTTCCTGGATGGATATGCGGCGCGAAAGCTCGACGTCGTCTCCGAGTTGGGCGCCTTCCTCGATCCGTTGGCCGACAAGCTGCTCGTCGGCGCCAGTCTGATCGCATTGAGTTCGCGCAACGAGCTGACCTTGTCGCTTCTCGTGCCGACCATCGCCATAGTCGTGCGAGACCTGATCGCGACGGGCCTGCGTCTGGTGCCCGGCATCGACATGCCGGTCTCGAAACTCGCCAAGTGGAAGACCGCAATCGAGATGGTCGGCATTGGCGGACTGTTGCTGGCCATGGGCGCCGGACTGGCATGGCTGTGGTCGGTCAGCCTGGTCGCGTTGTGGCTCGCGGCGGTCCTCGCCGTCTACACGCTTGGGCTCTATGTCGGCGCTTTGATCGCGGAATCAAAACGACCGCACTCATGAGAGTGCGGCCGTCTCGTTCCGGTCCGACGCGCCTTTTAAGGGGGAGGAATCACCGCGCCGGTAGCCTGCTTAGCACGCCGAGAAAGGGGAGACCCGGCATGACCTTTCGTATGGCATGGAAGGCTTTAACACCCATTTAATTTTCGCGCCTAAATTGTGCCTCCAGTTCATCCGCATTAACGCCCGGTTTGAACGCGACACCGGCAACATGAAACGGATTTGGCATCGATTCAGCCCGGCTTTACTGCTGCTTGCGGCCATCATCTTCATGACGATGCCAGCCCTGTTCGCCTTTGCGGATGGGTGATCTCACCAATATTGCGAGACCGGTGCACCGCCATAGAGTTCCTGCAATCGGCGCTGTGTACCCGGCGTGACATCGTCTGGGGGCGCCACCGGATCGTGCCAGGAAATTTCGGAAATCTCGCGCCCGACAGGATGCCCGATCTTGGTCCAGGCGTCATGACCCAGGCGGTACAAGACGACATGATCGTTGCGGAAAATATGGTGATTGGAGAACACGCCGATTAGTGCCGGGGTCCCCGTTACCTTGACCCCGCCTTCTTCTTGCAATTCTCGGCGCAACGCGGTTTCCATCGTCTCGCCGCGCTCAACCCCGCCGCCGGGCAGAAACAGACCGCGCGTGTAGGTGTGGCGCACAAACAGCACCTCGCCCGCATCATTCTCGACGACGCCGCGAACGCCGAGCGTCATCGGCCGCGACAATCGAAACCAGGTTCGAAACAGTTGTGTTCTCAAATCGATCACGTGCGACACCGCGTTCTCAGCTACAGGGCTCGCCAAATCGATAAAGACAGTCTAACAGGACGCAAGTTTATTTGAGGGCTGTCGCCATGATCCACGCATCCGTTTGGGCCATTCTGGCCACCGTTGCTGTCTTTGGACTTCTCAACCTGATCGATTTCCGCCGAATCGATTAAGCGGAGCGTCCTCGCCGACAAAGGGGAAATCATTGCCGAAACGCGTGTCAGAAGGCCCGAAGCGAGCGCTCGTCACCGGCGCTGGCGCGCGGCTTGGCAAGGCGATGGCCGAAGCCCTGGGCGAGGATGGCTGGTCGGTTGCGGTCCATTATCGTGGCTCGAAAACTGGCGCCGAGGCGACTGCCGCAACCATCCGCGACGCTGGCGGCCAGGCAGAACTGGTCCAGGCCGATCTCTCTGACGAGGAACAGACCGCGACGCTGGAACGCGCGGCCCATGAAGCGCTTGGCGGGCCGCTCACCTTGCTGGTCAACTCCGCCTCGACTTTTGAAGACGATTCCGCGCTCGAACATTCGCGCAAGAATTGGGACTTTCACATGGGTCCAAACCTGCGGGCCCCGATCCTGCTGGCGCAGCATTTTGCGCGGGCGCTACCAGAGAACGACGCCGGTCTGATCGTCAACATGATCGACATGCGCGTGCTCAAGCTGAATCCGTTGTTTTTCACCTACACCCTGTCAAAATCGGCATTGTGGTCCGCGACCCGCACGCTGGCGCAATCCTTCGCTCCGAACATCCGCGTCAATGGCATTGGCCCGGGACCGACCTTGGAAAATGTGCACCAGAAGCCCGGCGAATTCGCGGCCGAGGCACAGGCGACCCTGACCCAGCAAGGCTCGAACCCCGGTGAGATCGTCAAAACACTGCGCTTCCTGATTGAAGCCGACAGCATCACCGGTCAGTTGATCGCCAGCGATGGTGGCCAGCACTTGATGTGGCAAACGCCGGACGTGATGCTGTAACTCATGGATTTTTCGTCTGATACCGCTGCGCCCGCGCATCCCAAGGTGATCGACGCGATCGCGACCGTCAATCATGGCTCGACACCGAGTTATGGCGCCGATGAGGTGACCGCCCGTCTGCGGTCGCAGCTGGCCCGCATCCTCGAAACCGACGACTTCGATTTCTGGATCTGCGCCAGCGGCACCGCGTCCAACGCGCTTGCGCTGTCCTGCCTGTGCTCGCCCATCGGTGCCATCGCCTGCCACGAAGAAGCGCACATCGAGCGCGATGAGCGCGGGGCGCCGGAGTTCTTTTCGGGCGGTGCCAAGCTGAGATTGTTGCCGGGGCACGGCGCGCAGATCGACGAAGCAGCGTTACGGACAGCACTCGCACACAACAATCCCAGCTTCGTCCACGAGACCCCGCTGGAAGCGCTATCGATCACCAATTTGACGGAATGCGGCACGGCTTATCCGGTCGCAACGATCACGCATTTTGTCGACCTGGCAAGATCGAACGGCCTCAAAACCCATCTCGATGGTGCCCGCTTGTCCAACGCGCTGATCACGACCGGCACGACCCCGGCCGAAATGAGCTGGAAGGCCGGCATCGATGTCCTGACTCTGGGATTGACCAAAACCGGAGCGATTGGCTGTGAGATCATCCTGCTTTTCGGTGAGATGCGGGCGCAGTTTCCCGCCCTGCAGGCCCGCGCCAAACGGTCCGGTCACATGCCGCCCAAAATGCGATTCCTGGCGGCGCAGGCAACGGCCATGTTGACGGATGATCTTTGGCTGTCGCTCGCGGCAAAAGCCAATCAGAATGCCCGCGAGGTGGCCAATCTTCTATGCGCCCTTCCGGGCGTGTCGCTCGCCTATCCAACTGACGGAAACGAGGTCTTTTGCGTTCTGCCGCCTGAAATCGAGGCCAAGATCCTCAAGGCCGGCGTCAAATGCTACCCTTGGCCAGGCGGATCATACCGGTTCGTCTGCTCTTGGGCGACACCACAAAGCGACATTGACGCGCTGCGCGATTTACTCGCTTAGCCCTGAGGCGAGCCAGGACTGCATCATCTTCATGAACCCATCGGTATCGATCGGTGACGCTTCGGCTCCACCGAGCAGTTGCTGATGCAGCGTCATCACCAGGATTGGCGACAACATCATGAACGCCGACGCTCGGCGCTCGACTTCGGTTTCCGGCCGTCCTGGCGTCGCCGCCATCTTTTCCGACACCGCTTCTAACGCCGGGTCCAGCAGATACTCGAGGTAGGCCTGGCCAACCGCCTCATCGGCCATGCCCTCAATAATTCCGAACGCGTGCGCGCGGGCGAACCCGCCATGCGTCAAACCCGCCTCGGTCACCCTGAAATATTCTTCCACCGCCGTCGCCGTATCCGGGGCCCCAGTTTTGATGACATCCCAGAGCGGCAAGGCCCGCGTGTGAATATGCTCCAGGATGGCGATGACCACGCCCTGTCGATCCTTGAAATAATGCCGGAGTGTAGGCTCGGATGCCTGCGCAGCCAGGGCGAACTGGCGCAACGAAGGTCGCCGCAAATCATCCCGCAAGGCGAATTCCGTCAGCGCATCCAGCAACGCCGTACGCTTTGCCTCAAAATTGTGATTTCGAACGCCAGCGGGACGCGGCATCGGCCCTCCAATCCCCCATTTTCGGGCCGACCTTTGTAGCCGTCTGGGTCAAGGGAATGCAACCAATATGTTTGTTTTCAAGCGTTTAGTCGCTTGCGTGACTTGTTTTTGCTCGAGTTTTTTCAACCATGTCGAGAATCGGACCGACAATTCTGCCGCCAGTTCGGCCGAGCTGCATGGCGTGTTGCAGCCGGCGCGCGATGAACGCCTCCACGCCAGCACGATCATCCGCGTCAAGCCAGTGCAGGACAATAGACGGGATAACGGCGCTCAAGAGCCCACGTTTGGTGTAGCGATTATAGTCGGTTGCGGTATCACCGCAGGCCGTCCAGATCGTGTCTGCCGTCGCCCAGACACGTTTCGTGGCGCCGCCGGCGCCCCAGGGCATGAGGCCCCGACCGGCGGCGGTTCGAACCGCTCCTTTGTGCGGCGCCATCGCGTCGAGCCAGCCGAGCAAGCAGGCGGCGACGCGTTCGTGCATCCTCAGCTCCGACAGCGCCTCGGGCGTGAGATCAGCCAGCATCTGGTTCGCCGATCGATCAAAAAAATGATCCACCAGATCCGTGACTCCGTTTGGCGCCGCGAGCGCGCATTCACCATCCGTAAGCCCGGCCGCTCTGGCAGATCGACGCAAGCTGGCCCTATTCCACCCAGACTCCGCAGCGTCTGGCAGCAATGCATCCAGCCAACGATCGCGCAATTTCATGGATGGCGTGCCCATATCTGACTCCGGGGATAGGCAAGGCGAATTCCACATGTTATAGGCGCGGCTTGTTTCCGGCCCTATAGGCCACAACCGCACACTTGCAGGTTCGTCCTGCCCCGACTTGTTATGGAGAGTTGACCATTATTCAGATTACCGTTCGCGACAACAATGTCGAGCAAGCCCTGCGCGCGCTGAAGAAGAAGATGCAGCGTGAAGGCCTGTTCCGTGAAATGAAATCTCGCACCTATTTCGAGAAGCCATCTGAGAAGAAGGCTCGCCAGAAGGCCGAAGCTGTGCGCCGCGCTCGCAAACTTGCTCGGAAGCGCGCCCAGCGTGAGGGCCTCGTCTAAACGACGGGCAATCCAATTTCA
The DNA here is from genome assembly GCA_965228095.1 of Henriciella sp. Taxonomy (GTDB): domain Bacteria; phylum Pseudomonadota; class Alphaproteobacteria; order Caulobacterales; family Hyphomonadaceae; genus Henriciella. Next base: position 1,291,633 of record OZ245793.1, read on the forward strand.
GACAGCCCCCGTGCCGTTGGCGCGGGGGTTTTCTATTGCGCCAAGATTACCGGATTGCAGAGTCGATGAGATAAGCAATGTTCGCCATCCACTGGCCGGATCCGACCAGAGGATTCAGCGTGTGAACCACGGCGGCAATCAGGAGACAATAGATCAGCCATTTACGCGGGCCAGTGTCGAGCACCCGCAAAATATAGGCGAGTGCCAACAGCGCGCCGCCAATGAACCAAGGCTCAACCAAGCGCGAGCGCAACCATATCGCCCAGGCGTGCAGCGAGTCCGACCCGTCCGGTGTTATGAAATCGAACAGGACGAACGACAAAGGCAGGGCCAGCAAGCAAAGCACCAAGCCCCAAGCCGTCAGATCATCTAGTAATTGGCCTTTTTTCGTAACGGAGCCCGCTGCCGGGACCAGTGCCCGCAAGCTCAGCGCTGCCGTGATTAGAACAAATGGCAAGCCATAGGTTCGCACAAACACGGGCAAAGACTCGCAATGCCCGGTCAGGGTTCGGAAGGCCCAGAATGAGCCGGTGTCACAATAGGGCGAAACGCGGATCGCGGTTTCAGGCAGGACAATCGCCCCGCCTAGTCGCACAATCGTGTCGCGGCCGCTCCACAGATTATTCTCCAGATATGGTTCCAGGATTGGAACCGCCACATTGCCCAGGAAAATCATCGCCAGCCCGTAGCCGGACATCGTCACGACAAAGACGCCGAACGCTGCCAGGGATTCGCTGTTCCAGCGCGGAAAACGGATACCGGCTTTCCAGATCCACCACAGGATGGCGAGGCCGCCAATGAAACTGCCAAGCACCAGCAGTCCGACGCCGAGATAAGCCGAGATGTCCTTGACCAGATAAGCAAGACTGACGGTCACGAGGATCACAATCACAATCCACATGGATGAAGCGACCTGCACGGTCCGTCCGCGATTGAGAAATGTGTAAACGAGCACGATCACACCCGACCATAATGCCAAGGTCACGAAATGCACTGGCGTTGCCGCCAAACCGACGCCGAGAAGGAAGCCGGAAACCAGCGTGACAACGGTTAGGCGTGCCCGGCCCTGCACGAGGGCTGAGATTAGCAGCAACGGCAGTACCGGCGCCAGGAACCGCGCCATGTGCAATGTGTAAGCCATGGGGCTCAATGAATCGAAAAGCAGACGCGATGAAAAAATATTGAGTGACAAGGACGCCATGCAGATGAACGCTGTGCAGGCAGCTGCGCTTAGCTGGTCCACGCGCAAGCCGCGCAAGGCAATGTAAGTCAGCGCAATCATGCCGACGCGGCTGATCGCAAGCGTCATCCAATAGATCACGGTTAGCGATCCACTGGCTTCAGCGCCGGGCGCAACCGTCAGGTAGATCAGGGCGTGCAAATAGGCCGCCTCATCATAATGCTGCGCGATCAACGGAAAGTGGCCGTCAGAGCCAATCCCATAATCGGGGGACAGGAAGATCTCGTTGATGAACCAGATGCTGCCTTCGGCGACCGCGTGACTCTTGTCCATGTGAATCTGGAACACCAGAGCCGCAGCCCCCGCGGCGCAGACCAGAAGCGCCGGGCGCCAGAACGACCCGTTATTTGCGGTGACGGGGGGCTTTTGTTGGCGCAGGCGCCAGACCGCGTAGCCGCCGGCCCCCAGGACCAGAATGGCGAGGATCAAGCTTGAGGGCTGGTTCGGCAAGACAAACGTCACGAGCCGTGTGACCGCTCCGATCAGGAACATGCCAGGGATCACGCCTGCGAAGCCCATCCAGGCCGCGCCGGCCAGACCTTTTCCGCCCCAGATGCGCCGGATGACAAAATAGTACCCGATCACACCGGTCATCGCCGTCCAGGCGAGCGTCGCGATAACATGCACCAAATTGACCGAACTCGAGAACAGGGCAGCCTGGCCGTAGCCAAAGGTCGAAAACGGCGAGGACAACCGCACGCCATTCTGCAGACCACCCCAGGTCAACAACGCCATTGCCGCCCATAAACCAGCAACACCAAGCGCGATCAACGCCGGTGGCGCTGCGGCAGAACGCGGGTCTTTTGAGATCATGATGGCGCCGCGGTCTTGTCGTCGAGCGTTTGCGAAATATCGGCAATCACTTGCGGCGCCAGCGCCATCGCGCCGCCGAGCAGTCCGCCGGCCACGGTCAAGGCAATCAGGATCACGCCAGCGAGGCGCAGCAGAGCAGCGCGCTCCACAGCGCTGGCCTGGTCTTTGGTCAGCTCGCGCAATCTGTCAGGCAGATCGCCGGCATCGTCGATGGTGTTGACCAGATTGTCATACGCGTCCTGCGCGGTCTTGCCATAGCCCGAAAACGGTGTGTCAGACAGGGTGAAGACAAAGCCCGATCCGTCAGTGTGAAATTCACCGCGAACAAGGCTGTTAGCAGTCGTTTTTGATCTCTGGCTCATGACTTTCCTCGTGCCGATTCAGCACCAATCGCCTGACGATTGGCCCATAAACTTCGAATAATTCGTCTCAGAGCAAAAAACTGGCCAGAATCGTGCATTGGCCGAGATCGGATAAACGCAATTCGGTTTTGGACGTGATCGATTTATTGGCGAAGTACCGAATTGGCACGGGGATGAGGCAATGTTCGCGATGAGCATGCACGATAGAATACGAACGCTCGTCACGCGCGTCATGCAGTTCGCGTTGGTGTCCGGGGCCGGACTGGCGCTGGATTTCGGCCTGTTCATTGGGTTGACCCAATCGGGGATTGGGCCTGGCTTCTCGAACTTCATTTCTGCCAGCGTTGCTGTGACCTTTGTCTACTTCGTCTCGGTGAAGAAGATATTCGCTTATCAAGGCCAGTTCCTGTTTGGCTTGTTCGCTGCCTACCTCGTCTATCAGGCGACGGCTGTCGTCGCCGCGTCCCTGGCCGTGGAGTTCCTGACGGTGGGGACAGCGCTCTCCGCTGTCTGGTCCAAAATCGTCATCCTGCCCGTAACCTTCGGCGCCAACTTCCTGTTCATGAGTTGGCTGACGAGAGAGAAGCCCTAATGACCGACCGTATCCTCTTATTCATCCCGTCTTATAATTGCGCGCCGCAAATCCCGCGCGTGTTGGCACAACTCGACCAGGATGTGCGCGCGCTGATCAGCGAAACCATCATCGTCAACAATCGCAGCACCGATGACACAGAAAGCGTCGCTCAGGCAACGATCACGGAGCTGGGACTCAAAGCGAAGATCCTGCGCAATGACGACAATTATGGTCTTGGCGGATCGCACAAGGTTGCCTTCAACTATGCCCGCGAAAACGGCTTCGACTTTGTCATCGTCCTGCATGGTGACGATCAGGGAAGCATTCGTGATCTTGTCCCCCATCTTCAGGCTGGGGCACACCTTGAGCTCGACTGCCTCCTCGGCGCGCGCTTCATGAAAGGCTCGAAGCTGACGGGCTATTCCGCATTCCGCACTTTTGGGAACGAGGTTTACAATCTGATTTATTCCGCCGTCGCGGGTCGGCGCCTGTATGACCTCGGCTCTGGCTTGAACCTGTACCGGGTCGAGAAACTGCATGACGACTTCTATCTGCGCTGCGCCAATGATCTGACCTTCAATTATCACATGCTCCTGCGGTCCGTGGCGGCCGGATGGCGCCTGAAATTCTTCCCGCTGGAATGGCGCGAAGATGACCAGGTGTCGAACGTCAAGTTGTTCCAGCAAGCGATGCGTGTGCTCGGCATCGCGCTGTCCTACGCGTTCACGCGGAAATCCTATCTCGCGTCAAACTATGCCGACGATCCGGCAGAGACATACACCTCAACCATTGTGTTCGATTCGGCGACGGAGCGTGCCGCAAATTGACGTCTTTGATTTCATCCAACGGCGTCAGGCGATACAGCCTGTTGGCAAACCTCCGCACCCTGATCCAGGCGGCGGCGGTCTTGTTCCTGCTTTACGTCATGGTGCGGATTGGCGTCGGCCTGATAAATCAGTCATTCGCACATTCGATCTCCGTAACCTGGACCTCCGTTGCAGCCCTGATCTTCTATCTCGGCGCACACATGTTCCGAACCTTGCGACTGGGCATGCTGATCGGCGGCTGGCAGGTCGGCTTGCGCACCATATTCTACATCCACTTCCTGACTGCGGCGGTCAGTGCAGCGTTGCCCCTGAAGGTCGGCGACGTCTATCGCGTCGTCGAACTTTCAGCCGTGGCCGGCGGGACGGTTCGCTCAATTCTGATCGTGTGGTGGGAGCGTGTGTTCGATATCTGTGTCATCCTGGCCATTCTCATCTTCGCGTTTTCGACCACTCCGGTGAGCGCACACGCGCCGTACTATGCGATTACCGGTGCCGCAGTCGTGTTCATTCTTGGCACTGCAGTGGTTTTCTTCGTTGCTCCGGATAATTTCCGGCGTCTGTCCTTGTTGATTATTCGCCGTCATGACAGCCCCCGCTCGATTGGGGTGCTGCGCGCGCTTAATGCAACGCATCAGGCGATCAAAGGCGCACCAGCGATTGTGAAAAACAAGCTGCCTTCGCTGATCACTCTGACCGCCCTCATCTGGATGTTCGAGGTGATCTGTTTCGCCCTGCTACTTTCAGCCGGAGCCCGGACCTTCGGCGCGGCCACAGAGAGCCTGATGGGCTTCCTGTCCACGGTTGCCGTCGGCGATACATTATTCAGCGTCCTGAACACCAAGAATGGCGCCGCGTTCCTGTATGTCGTCGCAACTCAGATACCGCTCGTCCTGATCGGACTGGTAGCAGGTGCCATTTACTTCTTCGACCAAACCAAGCGAGGTTCCCAGTGAAGATCACGATCATATTCGATGATGTCCTGATCGCTGACCCGGCTCTGCATGACCTGTTCGGCGTCGTGCATTTTGGTGCGCTGATGTTCCAGCGCCGCAAACGCTGCGATGCCATGGCCGAGATTGCTCGTGCAGCGAATGCCGATTTTATGCATTTGCAGTCGCCGAAAGACCGCGAAACGCTGATTGACGAGTTGCTTTCGGGCAATCTTGAAGATGGTCTTTTCCTACATATGCCTGCGCATCTTGCTGCGACCGGCGCCAGCGAGCATCTAACCACGGCGCTCAAGCAAATCGCATACACACCAAGCCCGCTCTATCTGCCTGCTAGCACCCAGTCGCGCCAGGGTTGGTCTCTGATTCCCGGGTCTCGCCTGCGCGATCTGATGCAAAAGGCCATGACTGATCCGCTGGATGAGGTGTTCGAATCCTTCGGTCACGATCTGGCCGAGGTACGCAACCGCATCAAGCTGGTCGACCTGCGTGATGAACGGACGCTGTTGAACTATCTCTCCGGTCAGATGGACGCCCGCCACTTCAACAGTGTCTTGCGAGATGATTACACGATCACCAAGCGCTCGACAGACCGGGTCAAACTCAAACAAGAGTTCGATTTCCATCAGGCTGTGCCTCCACAAATGCAGATGTTCCTCGTTCCGCCATTCGATTTCGAGGATGATGGTGAAACCGCCAGCTACCGCATGGAGCGCCTGTCGATTCCCGACATGGCGATGCAATGGGTTCATGGCGCATTCCAGGCGCATGAGTTTGATCGTTTCTTGCAGCACATCTTGTACTTCATGCAGAACCGACCAGAGAAATCGGTCGACCAGGACACGGCAGTCGCGGTTCAGGATGCGCTCTATATCGACAAGGTGAGAACGCGCATTGCAGACCTCAAGGCGCTCGAACCATACACAGATCTGGAGCCCTATTTCGAGCGCGCCTTTGGCGGCATCGATGCCCTTGTTGAGCGCTACGAGGCCTTGTTTGCGAAAATGCGCAGCCAATTGCCGGCAAGCCGACTGGTCATCGGTCATGGAGATCCTTGCTTCTCGAACATTTTATACTCGAAGACCAACCAGTATTTGAAACTGATTGACCCTCGTGGCGCTTCGAGCGAGGCGGATCTGTACACAGATCCGATCTATGACATCGCCAAGCTCTCGCATTCGGTGCTCGGACGATACGACTTCATCAATCAAGGCGATTTCGACATCACCGTAAGCGCCGAAATGAAGCCGGAGCTGAAATTCGATCAACCAGAACTCGACTGGGTTACGCCGCTGTTCACAGAGCGACTGCAATCTGCGGGGCACGACCTGCCAATTGTTCGCCTGTGCGAGGCATCCCTGTTTATTAGCATGCTGCCACTGCACATCGACAAGCCGAAAAATGTCCTCGGTTTCGCTCTGCGCGGGCACGCAATCCTCAACGAATTGACCAAGACGAAACGCTGAAGGCGAACCCATGATCACCCGTGAAAAATGTATCGTAATGGACGTGGACGGCACGCTCTGCGAGATCAAGAAGAAAGATCAATCCTATGAGGATGTGGCGCCGATCGCGCCCGTCGTCGAGCGGTTGCGCGCGTACAAGGAGATGGGTTTCCACGTCATACTCGCGACTGCACGCAACATGAACACCTACTCCGGCAATGTCGGATTGATCACCGCGAACACAGCGAAGACACTGATGGCCTGGCTCGACAAGCACGACGTTCCGTATGACGAGCTCTATGTTGGAAAACCCTGGGGCGGTAAAGGCGGCTTCTATGTCGACGATAAAGCAATCCGACCAGACGAGTTTCTCAGCCTGGATTATGACCAGGTCCTGGATCTGGTCGGAGGCGCCTGATCATGACCGAAGTTATCATCACGATGGCCGGATTTGGCCGTCGCTTCCTGGACGCGGGCTACACTGTTCCGAAATACAGGATTGAGGCGCATGGCAAATCCTTGTTCGTCTGGTCCATGCTCAGCCTGCGCAGCTTTATTGAGGCGGGCGCGCACTTCACCTTTGTTGTGCGCGGCGCCGATAACAGCGCCAATTTCATTCATGCCGAAGCAGAAAAAGTCGGGATCGCGCGCACCTCAATTGTGGAACTCGACGCGCCGACAGACGGACAGGCCACCACGGCGATGTTGGCGGCAGAGGCGATTGGCGACCGCACGAGCGACATGCTGATTTACAATATCGATACATTCGTCCACCCCGACGCACTTCCCGCCGATGCGGTTCGCGGCGATGGCTGGATTCCCTGTTTTGATGCCGAAGGTGATGCCTGGAGTTTCGCCGCTGCAGATGAGACAGGGCTGATCAGCGAAGTGCGCGAAAAGGTTCGAATCTCGCGGCATGCGACGGTCGGACTGTACTGGTTCTCGTCGTTTGACGCGTTTGCGGATGCTTATGAGCGGCATTATGCCGACCCTGCCAATCTCGAGAAAGGCGAGCGCTATGTTGCGCCGATCTACAATACGATGATTACGTCCGGGCGCCATCTATTTGTCCATGACGTGCCGCAGGATGCAGTGATCCCGCTTGGTGTGCCGGCGGATGTCGAACGCTTTCTGGCGGCAACCCCGCCAAGCCTGTAGCGAAAACGCATCGTGGCCCTGATTTCAAACCGTTTGCTTCAAGCGTCCGCCGGTATTGCGGCCGTCGGACTTGTCAGCATGCTCGCGCTTCTGGCTTACGGACGAATAACCGATCGCGCTCCGAAAAGCTTTGGCATCGACCGGGATGCGGACGTGTTTCAGGATTGTTCGGATTGTCCGGAGATGCTGACTTTGGCACCGGGCACGGTCACGATGGGCTCGGATCTGTGGCGGAAATCGGCCGAACTGGACTATGATGCCCGCGATCGACATGACGTCGAAATCCCGGAATCATTTGCCATCTCCCGGCATGAAGTCACTTTCGCCAACTGGGATGCGTGTGTCGCCGCCGGCGGATGCAATGGCTATGTGCCAGCCGATGAAGGATGGGGACGCGGACAGCGGCCGGTCATCCACGTGTCGTGGAACGACGCAGCGGCTTATGTCGAATGGCTCTCCGACACCACCGGCCAGGCTTATCGCCTGCCGAGCGAAGCAGAATGGGAATATGCGGCGCGAGGGGGTAGCCCTCTGGCTTATCCTTGGGGGCGCTTTGCATCTCACACATATGCCAATTACGGCACCAAGCACTGCTGCACCGGCAAGGCGGATCGAGCCGATGAGTGGATCAATACAGCTCCCGTGGGCAGCTTTCCGCCAAACGGATTTGGCATCCATGACACCTCAGGCAATGTCTATGAGTGGGTTCAGGACTGTTTCCGCGACCGCTATGCAGGTGCGCCATCCAACGGAACTGCCGACCTGTCCGGAGACTGTGATCGACGGCGCATTCGCGGCGGAGCCTGGTATAGCGACCCGGGCCGCATTCGGTCTTCTTATCGTGCCTGGCAAACGCCAGATCAACGCGACTATGTCATCGGCTTCCGGGTCGCCCGCGACTTACCGTGACCGAGATGTCTACCTAACAATGATCCTGCAACTTGCGGCGCAAAATCTTGCCGATCGGATTCTTCGGTAGTTCCTCAATGAAATGAACCTTGCGCGGCACCTTGTATCCGGTGAGGTGATCGCGGCAGTAAGCCAGCACGTCGGCTTCGCTCAACGATTCGTCGCTCTTGACCACGAAGGCCCGCAATTCTTCCCCTTTGGTCTCAGTGCGGATGCCAGCGCTCGCGGCCTCACCAACGCCCGGACAAGCGGTCAGTACCTCGTCTACCTCGTTCGGGAAAACATTGAACCCGCCCACCAGGACCATGTCCTTGCAGCGATCGACGATGTGCAGATCGCCATTCTGGTCAAACTGACCCATGTCGCCAGTCTTGAACCACTCGCCATGATAGGAGGCTGCGGTTTCCTGCTCGCGTCCGAGGTATCCGGTCATGATCTGCGGCCCTGCAATGACGATTTCGCCGACAATGCCCGGCGCTCTTGTGAGGGCATCATTGCTGAGGATGCGGACATCGGTGCCCGGCAAAGGCTGACCCGCAGACCCTTTCGCTGCGCGGCGCGAATGATCGCGCACGGCAATTAGCGTCGTCGCCTCGGTCATGCCATAACCTTCTATGATGTTGGCGCCGGTCGTCTCCATCCAGCTTTTGGCTGTATGGTCGTGCAGCGCCGCGGCGCCTGAAATGGTGATGTTCAGACAATCGCCATGCTTCTGGAACCAGTCTTCTTCAAGCAGTTTCTCGAACAGCGTATTCACGCCCGGAAAAATATCCGGTTTGAAGGTCTTGAACGCCGCTTTCATATTGGTCAGCGGGCGCGGGTTCGGGATCAGCACCAAATGCCCGCCATTGGTGATTGCAATCACCGAGGCGAGCATCCCGAACACATGATAGACCGGCAGGGCCAACAGCATCGTCTGGTTTTCGGTATTCAGCAGGTCGGGGCTGGCCAGTGCGAACTGGGCGATATTGCTCATCAGGCCCTGTTCGGTCAGGCGGACGCCTTTCGATACGCCAGTCGTGCCACCGGAATATTGATAGATCGTGTCGCGGTCGGGCTGCAGGGCGTTAACATAACCAACGCGATGCGGCGCCGGTTGCGCCAGAATGTCAATCAAACGCGTGTGCGCACCGGCGAACGGACGGTCGAGCTTCTTGATCTTCTGCAGCATGAAATTCAGGAAGCTGCGATTGAGCGGACTGAAAAAATCCGTCAGCGAGATCGAGATCACCTGGTCGACATTCGTGCCCTCGATGGCGTCTTCCATCATTTCAGAGAAGATGGTCGACCCGATCAGGCATCGCGCTTGGCTGTCTTTCAATTGGCGACGCGTCTCGACCGCTGTGTAGAGCGGGTTGATGTTGGTGATGGTCAGGCCAGCGAGATAGACGCCAAGCAAGCTGACAATATAAGACGTGCAATTCGGAGACTGGATCGCAACAACATCCCCTTGGGCATAACCAAGATCTTCGCGCAGATGGCGAGCAAGGGTTTGCGCCGACTGGATTGCAGTCTTGAAATCGGTGGTCTGCGACTGGCCATTTGGCAGCGCTGTTGTCAGGAACGGCTGGTCGCCAAACTTGCTCTCGGCCGCAAAGATTTTTTCGTGCAGGCGGCCCACTTCAAGCGCCAGGGATGGATCGGGACGAGGATTGAATTGCGACGCAGATACTTGGGCCATGTTGCCTTCCTGATTGGACAGACAACACCGTAGCCGAGCAAGCTTTGAATCTCGTTACAGTTGATTTTGCAATTTCTGCATGGTCACGAAACGATTAGGCAAGACTTAGCGCCTGGTTCGCGTCCTTGACGCGCAGGTATTCGGCCAGAAGACCTGAAGCAGCGGGCGACAATGGTTTTTCGGTGTAAGCTTCGCCAAGTTCTCTCAGCATGTCTGCGCCGGTCACCTTGTTGCGTCCGGCATGCGTGACCCGCGTCAGATAGATCGAGTTAAGCACCTCTCGTCCGGCATCGTCATACCAGGTATGTTCGATCTCGACATATTGGTCTTCCCAGCCGACGACTCGTGTGTGGATCTCTAGCTCGCCATCGGGAATATTGGATTGCGGCCGTGTTTGAACCGAGCTGAGCACAACAGGAATCCAACCATGCTTGCGCACGACGGCAGACATCCGCGTCCCGATAAAGAAATTGATAAGGGAAATATCGATAAAAGACGGAATCCGAGAGGGGTACAATTGTCCGTTGCGCATCCGGTCCCAGAACCGCGGTCGAAACCGATAGCGTGTCCCGTCCCAGACGTTCGCGTCACGCGGACCGCGATAGGTTCGAAATACGGTTAACAGAAGGGTTAAGAACAGATCCATATTCAACTCAACCTATAACTCATCCGGCGTGGTAAACGTCAAGATTGAATTTATATAGAAGCTTATTCGTTAATATTTGTACTGTGTTAAATGACCAGTGACCCCATCTCCAGCGCAGCCGAGACGGCAAACTACCTGATCCTGGGAGCAGGGCCTGCAGGTTTGACCATGGCCAAGATGTTGCTTGATCGCGGCATCGAGGACGTGGTTTTGCTTGAAGCGTCAGACAAGGTCGGCGGCAAGTGCCTGTCGTCCGAGATCGGCGACCATGTCGTCGAGTTTGGCACCTGTTATGCGATCTGGTCACACAAATACATCCTCAAGCAGATGAAAAAGCTCGGCATCAAGCGCAATTACCTGCGCGCCCAACGGATCGATGATCGCGAACTTCTGGACTATATTCGCGACGGCAGTGGCCCGCCATTCTTGTGGCAAGTGATCAAATATCTTCGGCTTCGTGGCCGGCTGGTCGCGCGCGCCGAGAAAAACGACCCGGCCGTCAATCAGGTTCTCGCCCAACCGACAAGCGACTGGCTGCGAGCGCATAATCTCGGCAAGATCGAGAACATGATGCACCGGGTCGTGACCTCGATCGGCTATGGGTATCTCAATCGCCTGCCCCTGATCCACGCGTTTCGCTGGGTCGATTTCGATATGCTGGTCACCGGTCTGTTGAAGTTCACGGTCATGCCGGACGGCGGGTGGCAGCATTTCTGGGACCGGTTCGCGGAAGCGCTGGACGTGCGTTTGAACCAGACCGCGACGAAAATCGAACGCGGCGAAACCGGCGTTGCTGTCGAAACATCAGATGGCAGGACGTATCGCGGCAATTACCTGATCAACACCATCCCGGTCTCGGACTTCTGCAAGCTGGCTGAGCCGACCGCGTCCGAAACGCGCGTCGCCAACGCGATCGATTGGGGCGGATACACGACCTCGCTTCTATCCGTGACCGCGTGGGAACATGAGGCGCCGGTCAACTCCTGGAGCGCCACCTGCGCAACTGACGCGAATGATGGGCAGATCCTGTTTTCGCGGTTTGAATGTCCGAATGAGGATGGACGCTTGCTGTTCACGGTTGGGCAATTGTCGTCCGCATACGAGGCCGAGGAACTGTCTGAACTTGCCTTGTTCAGCGCCGCCGAACGCGGGGCACAGGACCCACTCATGGTGCAGCAAACAGATTGGTCATACATGCCGACCTATCGCGCTGAGTGCATTCGCGATGGGCTGATCGAAACCATGTCCACGATGCAGGGTGAGAACCGAACGTTCCATTCCGGTGCCAGCTTTTCGCACGAAGCCGTGTCGACAATTTCGAGCTTTAACGCGCGTTTGCTTTCAGTGGTAGCGCCTTGAGGTCGGCACCTGTGCTGTAAACGTGATCGCCTGGAATAATGGCAACCAGGTTGACCGACTTGTCGCCATTCAGGTTTTCCTGATACTGCCCGCCCAGGTTCGCAATGTGGGTCTCTGACATGTAGGAGGCGTAAGCATCAAGCGTGACTTCAGAGCCATCAGAGGTTTCGACGGTCTGGGTCCCAACCTGTGGCTTGGCGCCAGCGCCGTAAGCGCCGCGTACGATGAAGCAGATTGAACTGGAATCATCTGACATTGCCCGCACATAGAGAGACAGACGCCCCGTGGCACCGACCGTTCGATGCGCCTTCAGGCACATCTGGCCGAGCGCGCGGGTCAACGATCCACTTGCGGACGAGCGCACCAGGAGATCATCGGGGACTGCCCGCACCAGATTGTCAATCGCGCCTGTCGACAGATCCGATTGCGCCATCTGCGCAAATTCTTCAGCAAAGATTTCGCGAAGCCGAACCGCCTCGGCCTCGACAAGATGCGCATTGTCGTCGGATGAGTGCCGGGTCATGGACGACATCAGGCCTTCAAGGTCTTTCGACGCGTTCATGATCAGATTGGCCAGATTGCCGAGTTCTTCGTCGTCAAACTCGATTCGTGAATCCGGCTGCAAGAGGCGGGCATACTTTCGGATCGTCTTGATCGGATAGATCACTTCGCGTGAGATCGATTCGAAGAAGGCAGACTTGGTTTGAAGCGCCTGTTCGGCCTGTTGCCGTGACTCTAAGATGGCGTGCTGGCTTTCCACCAGCGAACTGACATTTTCGATCAGCTCGATGCGGTCATCCGCGACGCCGTTAAACTCGGTCTTGCGGAAATATTGCCCTTCCCAGAAATAGAACCCTTCACGCGTGCGCCCGCCCAGCGTGACCGCCTCGCGGTTCTTGTCCATGGTTGCGTTGGAGAACACCACTTCTCCAGAGCTGTCCTGAATCTCGAGCCCAATGCCCAGCGTTTTCACCGCAGATTCCAGCCGCCCTTTCGACAATTGCAAGCCGAGCCGAACGCGCAGCATCTCGACCGTTTCGTTGTATTTCAGGTGGGCCATGTAGACCATGGTGACACCTAGTGTCCCGCCCATTGCCGCGGTGATCACCGCGGCCGCGCCGTCAATGAAGGTCAGCGAGAAGATCGTCACCGGGAGCGCTCCCGCCAGGAAACGCGCAGACATGGCCGAGTTTGACCCAAGACAGGCCGCCGCTGCAGCACACATGCCTGTCGACAGCGCCGCAAGCGTGATGTTTGCAGCAGGGTCGGGCCCAGCAAAGATCAGGCAGCTCAGCGCCCACCATGCGCCGAACAGGAAATTATTGCGCGCGCCCTTCTTGAGGAAACCACCGGACAGCTTGGCATCTTTCGGCACCGCGTCCATCGCCTTGGCGCCCATGAACTGGAAATACGAAAAGTATGCGATTGGCGCCCACCAGATCAGCGCCATCCACCACTGGGTAAATTGTGCGAAAATCAGGGTGACGACAGTGCCGTTGATCGCCGTGATCAGGGACAAGGGCCGCATCACCGCAGCCAATTGATCGAACAGCTCTCGCAACACAAGCTGGCGGAGCTCCCCTTCCGGGAGTTCCGTCTTACCGTGCACAATGCTGTTGAACATGGAGGCGGTGGTGATGCGCATGCTCGCACATAATCATACATGTCTTGAAAAACTGATCGCTGCGACCGTTAATCTGCGTTCATGATTTTTAGGAACCATAAATCTAGGTTGCCAATAGATTAACGCAAAGTCAGCGATTGATTTTAATTCAAAGTTCGCGTTCAAGTTTTAACGAATTTGTTCATAAACAATGAAACAATTCGCGTTGAAAACCTGAAGTCTATTTCGACTCTGAAACAAGATTGGATACCTGCGTGATCGAAGCCAACGACCAAGTTTACACAATGATGAAGGCATTCTTCGAGGAGAATGTCCCTTATGCCAAGCATAGCGGCATCGAGCTTACAGAAATCGCAGACGGTCGCGGCGCTGCCAAGCTGCCGGACTGGAAAGAGACGCAAAATCACATGGGATCCCAGCATGCTGGCGCCCTGTTCACTCTGGCTGAAGCCGCATCCGGCGCCGCGATGGTGTCGCTGTTCGCCGATAAGGTGTTGATGGTCCGCGCTGCAATCACGGAAGCCACCATTCGCTACAAGAAAGCCGCACGCGGTGTTGTTCGCGCCACCGGCTTGCTGCGCCAACCGGGCCAGGAGATTCTCGATGAGTTCAATCGCGAGGGTCGTGTCACGTTCAAAGTCGACGTGACGCTGCTCGATTCCAAGGATCGCGAAGTCGCCGCTATGGAAGTCGACTGGTCAATTCAGATAAACCAGCCACGCGTCTGACTCATTCGCCAAATGACCGCAGGATTTGCCTGCGGCGCGGCATTCCCCTGATGCTTGATCCAGCCTATGTTCGCGCCAATGCGAACTGGCTGGAGCACGTAATGAACAAGACCCCCGTAAACGATTTTGCCCTCGATCAGATCTGGCGGCACGGGCGCTCGTACAATGGTTGGACGGAAGAACATGTGCCGGAAACCCTGATCCGCGCCACATACGACTTGACCAAGATGGGCATGACCAGCGCCAATTGCTCACCGGCGCGGTTTGTGTTCCTAAACTCCTCCGAAGCCAAAGAACGTCTGAAACCCCACTTGATGGAAGGCAATGTCGACAAGACCATGTCAGCGCCTTGGGTCGTGATCATCGCACATGACCTGGAGTTTCATGAGAAAATTCCGGAGCTCTTCCCGCACAATCCCGGAGCCAAGGACTGGTTTGCCGAGGAACAGAACCGGCATCTGACCGCGTTTCGCAATGGCACGCTGCAAGGCGCCTACCTGATGCTGGCCGCGCGCGCGTTGGGGCTTGATTGCGGACCGATGTCAGGATTCAACAATGCGGGTGTCGACGAGGAGTTTTTCCTCGGCAATGAAGCGACAAAGACCTGGCGATCCAACTGGATCTGCAATATCGGACATGGCGATGACAGCACGATCTTTGAGCGCAGCCCGCGCCTTAAGTTCGATGATGCCTGCCTCATTCTCTAGTGTAGCCTTTTGAACATTCTAGGCTTCCATACCGCCGGTCCGGCTTGCGAAATCGCATTGCTTCGCGATGGCGAGATCGTCGCTGAATGCCGCGAATCCATGAGCCGGGGGCAGGACGCCAGATTGCCAGGCCTCACCGCCGAGTTGCTTTCAAATGCGCAGCTCGCGATGGCCGATATTGATCGCTTCGCCGCGATTACCGGCCCCGGCAGTTTTACCGGCATTCGCGTCGGGGTGGCATTCGCACGCGGGCTCGCTCTGGCGACCGGCAAACCGTGTCTTGGCGTCACCTCTCTCGAGGCATCCCTGCCGGCTGGGCAACAGGGGTCCGCCATCGTCGCTTTGGCAGCGCAACGGCGCCCGCCCGAGATTACGTTCTGGACCCAGTCTTTTCGATCCGGCGAGGCCACCGGCGCCGCCGAGGAAACGACTCTGGAAACGCTGGAACAACGGCTGCGCAGCCATCCGCACATGCTATATGGAAGCGCCGCCGACTGCGCAGCTCATTTTCCGGATCTGGTGATTCACGAAACCAGGCCCACGGCGGCCCGCGCCGCGCAACTTTCTGAAGTCTTTGATCCGGACGCGCATCCCGCGCGGCCAACATATGCGCGCGCCCCAGATGCAGCTCTCCCAAGCCGGCAAGCGGCAGACTGAACGTGGCCTTTTCGATTCGCACACTTACCCCAGACGATTCGAGCGAAATGGCCAATCTGCATGCGACCGCGTTTCCCGCGGATCAGGCGTGGGACACCAATGCGTTTCACGATCTCTTGATCCAGGGCAGCATTCTTGCCCGCGGCGCCACCGATGGCGAATCTCTGATTGCGATGATCGTGGTTCAAAACGCGGCCGATCAGTCTGAAATCCTGACACTTGCGACGCATCCGGAACATCGACGCCAGAAACTCGCGAGCCGCATGCTGGTGTCGATCGAAGCGCGTCTGCGGGTGCAAGGCATCGTGCAACTGCAACTGGACGTGGCTGAAGACAATCCAGGTGCCATCGCGTTCTACAAAAAATACCAGTTTGAGACTGACGGGCGCCGCCCACGATACTATAAGCGCCTTGAAGGAAAACGCGTTGACGCCATCTTGATGTCGAAACGCATGGCTAGACAGGCCGCAACGTAAAGGGCTAGAGGACCGATCATGGACCGTTTGGAAAAACTCTGCGCCGAAAAAGGCCTCCGCATGACCGAGCAGCGCAAGGTCATCGCGCGCATCCTCTCCCTCGCGGATGATCATCCGGACGCCGAGGAACTGCATCGCCGCGCCAATGCGGTCGACAACAATATCTCGCTGGCCACTGTCTATCGAACCGTCAAACTGTTCGAAGAGTACGGCATCATCGAAAGCCACGATTTCGGCGATGGGCGGGCGCGGTACGAAGAAGTTCCGGACGAGCATCACGACCACCTGATCGATGTGAAATCCGGGAAAGTGATCGAATTCCATAATGAGGAAATCGAGCGCCTGCAGATCGAAGTGGCTAGACAACATGGTTATCGTCTCGTCGATCACCGGCTCGAACTTTACGCCGTTCCGCTCAAGGAAAGCGAAGACTGAACCACGTGGCCCGCACAGCGCCCTTCCTGATTGCCATGTCCGGCGGGTCCGGATCTGGCAAGTCCACCGTCGCCGAAGCGCTGGTCGAAGCGTGCGAAGCGGTCGGAGTCGTTATCTTCCACGAGGACGGCTATTACTGGCCCATGTCGCATTACGGCCCGGCGGAGACCGAAGCTCAGCGTCAGGCGATCATCGCAAAGGTCAATTATGACGACCCGGTGTCCAAGGAAACATCGTTCATGGCGCGGCAACTGGCCGACCTGAAAGCCGGCCAGACCATCGAGCAACCGATCTATGATTATGATTTGCATGATCGCAAATCTGAGACTCTGACCATCGAGCCTGCCGCGGTGATCATCCTGGAAGGGATTCACGCGCTGTCGGTTCCAGAGGTTCAGCCGCTCATCGACCTGTCGATCTACGTCGACACGCCGGATGATCTCAGGCTGGCGCGCCGCATCCGCCGCGATGTCGTCGAGCGTGGACGCAGCGTGGAAAGCGTACTGGCGCAATATCTCGGCACGGTGCGCGCAGCGCACTACAGGCACACATTCCCGGCCAAGTTCGAAGCCGACCTTGTGATTGCCGATGAAGGACTGCCCGCCTATGGGCAGGTGCGCCCCAGCGACGCCGCCATCGGACGCATGATTGCGCCCATCCTTGCCCGTCTGCGTTCTGAGCGTGTCCTTTAGGCGTTTTGCGGCTACAATGCCGGTCTATGTCGCGTATAGTAATTCTCGTCACGATCGCCGTCATTCTGTCTCCGCTCGCGTTTGCGTGCGAGATGAAACTGTCGGAGCGCGCATCAACCGTGTCAGGCTATTTCGCCGACGGCCAGGACTGTCTGGACTCACCGCCCGGCACGTTTCGATTTGATGAGTTCATCGAGCAGCGTTTCATGGCCGAAATCAATCGCGAGCGCACCGAACGCGGCTTGTCGCGGCTTGCAGCTCGGCTCGACATGCGCCCGGCCGCCCGATTTCACAGCCTGGATATGGGTGTGAACAATTACTTTGGTCACAGCTCGCCGCACGGACGCGTTCATGCGGACCGGCTTGCCGCATTTGACCGGACGCTTCTGGCCGAAGGCTCGGCGGAAAACCTGGCCCAATTTGGTCCGGCGCGCTGTGTTGATCAATTCAATATTGAAGTGTCGTGTGGCTTGGTTCCGAACTTTCGTCCACCGTCGGAAGATATGGTCGTCTCGGATCTGCATCAGAAGCTGATGGACAGTCCCGGACATCGCGACAACATTCTGGACCCGGAAATGACCCATATGGCCATTGGAGTCGCCAGAACAGATACGGGTTTCTATGTAACGCAACTGTTCGCCAATCAGTTGGGAATTTTGGCAGAACCAGCGCCCCTGACGGTTGAAGCCGGCGAAACACTGGAGGCTGAGGCCAGTATTCCAAACTGGTCAGTCGCAGGTCTCGCGCTCTCGGTAAATGAAGAGATCATGGACCTCCACAAGGGTAAGGTGCCCGCGAAGTTCTCAGGCGATTTTGGCTTGAGCATTCGCGCCGAGACCACCCAGGAATTCGAGGAGCGCCGCTCGAAGCGGACTGTCACGACCTGGATTTATGCGGCGGGTCCGACCATCGAAGTTGTGGCTCCTACAGGAAGCTAGCGATCTCGCCGAGAGGTTTCTTGACCAGGGCATGATTGGGCACCATCGCATCGTCGGCAGGATACCCGGCAACCAGAATCAGGAACGGCTTCTCGGTTTCAGGGCGACCGCAGATCCCGTTCAGGAATTTCATTGGGTTTGGCGTGTGCACGAGCGTCGCCAGTCCGGCTGTGTGACAGGCGGAGATCAGAATGCCCGTGGCAATGCCAACACTTTCGTGAATGTAGTAATTCTTCTTGTCGTCTCCTTCGCGAATGCCGCCGCGGCGCTGGGCGAAGATGCAAATCAGCCACGGCGCAATCTCCATATACGGCTTATCTGCATCGGTGCCGATCGGGGCGAGCGCGTCTATCCACTCCTGGGCCGCGCGGCCTGAATAAAACTCACGCTCTTCCGCTTCAGCCGCCGCGCGGATGTCCTTTTTTTTCGCCTCACTGCCAACACAGGCAAAATACCAGGGCTGGTGATTGGCACCACTTGGCGCGGTTCCTGCCGCGAGCACACATTGTTCGATTGTTTCCTGCGGCACGGCCTGGCTCGAGAAAGAGCGAACTGACCGACGTGACTGCATCTCTTTGTGGAACGCGATCGCGCGCGCTTGCATCTCGGCCTCGGGATAGTGCGGAAAGTCCGCACTCAGCGGGACATGGGTTTCAGCGCTTGTTTTCATCAGCGACCAGCCTTTCTTCCAATTTTCTCCGCCCGCGAGAACCAGGCCTGGATTTTCTTTTCATCCGCCGTCTTGGCTTGCGCCAAATGGGTGTAAGTCCTCACCTTCACACCGGTAAAGCCCAGGACCTGTTTTGTGATCCGATGCTTGTGCGGATTGCCGTACATCCACTTGATGAAAAAGCCGGGCGTATCGGCATTGACGAACACATCTGCGGTTCGACCTTCGAGCAGCTTGTCCCACCATGGATCATCGTCATGATAGTCAAACGTGAGGCCAGGCAGGAAGGTCCGATCAATCACGCCTTGCATCTTGGCTGGCATCCCGCCCCACCAGAGCGGGTGAAACCAGGCCAGGTGATCTGCCCATTTCGTGTTTTCGAGAAACTCGACCAGGCACGGTTCATGATCTTTGCGTTGTTTGTAGCCATGCGTCAGATCCAAATCGAACGCCATGTCGAACAAATTCATGCGGCGCACCTCTGTTCCCGCCGCTTCGGCGCCGCGCTGATAGGCATCAGCGAGACCATGGCTCAGCGAGTTTTCACTCGGATGACCGACCCAGACAAAGATCTTTGCCGCCAAGGCCTATTCCTCTGGAAGGTCCGGAACACCGACCGCGTGGAAACCGGCATCGACGTGCAGGACTTCACCGGCAATCGAGTGCCCCAGCGAAGACAGCAGATACAGCGCGCACCCGGCGACTCCCTCCATGCGCGTGTCTTCTTTCAGCAGCGACCAGTCCTTACCGGTGCCCATCAGCGACTTGCCGCCGCGAATACCGGCCAAGGATAGGGTCCGCATCGCGCCAGCCGAGATCGCGTTCACGCGAATACCCTGCGTCCCGAGATCACGCGCCGCATAACGGGTTGAGGCTTCCAGTGCCGCTTTCGCCACGCCCATGACATTATAGCTCGGAACTGTCCGCTCGGAGCCGAGATAGGTCATGCAAATGATCGCGCCGCCATCCGGCATGATTTCCGAAGCACGGCGAGAGGCATCGATAAAGCTGTAGACCGAGATATCCATGGCCCGGCGGAAGCCTTCGCGCGACGTGTTGGCGACCATCGATCCCATCAACTCATCCTTGCCGGCAAAGGCAATCGAGTGGACCATGAAGTCAATCTTGCCCCACTTCTCCTTCACCGCGGCAAACGCCTTGTCCATGCTTTCATCGTTGGTGACGTCGGCTTCGAGCATGAAATCCATGCCGATGCTTTCGACCAGCGGGCGGACGCGGCGCTCAAGGCTTTCGCCCTGATAGGTGAAGCAGATTTCCGCGCCCTGTGCGGCCAGCTGCTGCGCAATCCCCCAAGCGATCGAATTCTTGTTGGCGACGCCCATGATGATCCCGCGCTTGCCCGCCATCAGGTTCCCGGTGGGCATATCTCCGTAATCGGCCATGTGTCGGCTCCTTGCTGTTTCTTAGATCTTTGAGGAGAGGGCTATTCGGGCGCGCCAGCCGCGTCAAGCAAATGGCTGAAACCGTATTCGCATCACAGCGCTGGCCGAATGCGAAATCTTGTCCTAGAAAAGTGTTAACGGATTTTAACCGTGACAGGCGCTTAGAATGAGGGCTGCAAAGCAAGGACTGCTGATGGCGTTGGTCACCGTGACCTGCGCGGCCGCGAATGCCGGCACCGTACACCATGTGCGGTTCGCTCAGCCTGCGCAGATTCTGGTCTGGGAAGATGGTGCGCTGGTCGCGCGTGGCGCGCAAATCCAGCTGAGTTCGGACGCGGCTGTAATCTCCAACGAACTCGCCGGGGCAGGCATTTTGGTCCCGGTCGCTGTGCCAAACCAATCGCGCAGAGTGATCTCAGTCGCGAGCAACAGCGCGTTCGCTTTGCGATCGCGTAGCGACGAGGCCACAAATCGCGTGTCCGTGCGCGCCGTCGGGACAGGGCCCAATGCCGCGTTGCACGACAGCACCGCGGCCGTGGAGCCGGGCGTCTTGTTTCAACAAGGATCGAAGACGGCCATACGGCCTGGCTTACCAGAAAGCCAGGCGATTGAACTCGAAATCACCTGGTCTGGACCGAGAACACCAGACCTGTTTCTCATCGCAGAGTAAGGGCCATGCCTGACGCCGATTAAGGCTCTCTTAGTTATCGCTGGTTAACCATCTGCGCGTGCGGATAATTCCACTGTTTCTCACCACGCTTGCCTTGGGTGCAGGCGTCGGGATGTCGGCGTCAGCCGAGCTGATTGATCGACCGCATTTCTACGTCAAAGGCATGGTCATCGTCTGGGGCGCCGATGGGGCATCCAACGCGCCTGTGGTTGCCGATTTTGTGGTCGACACTGGCAATGGCAATTCAGCGGCAGCGTCCGGCGACGCCGACTTGATCACGACCGATGCCCACACCGTGGTCACCGGCACCTTGATATCGACGCAGGACGGCCTGGCCAGCGCGACTGGCGGCATGCCCTTCCTGCTCACCAATACCGATCGCGGAACCTTTTCGACGGACACCAATGGTGACGGCATGGTCAGCGGCGACGACGCGTTCACCTCTTTTGGCCTCCAGAACATCACGGATACGCGTGTCGACGCGGTGCGGCAGAATTCCAGCTTCTACGTCGCCTCAAACGTGCCCTTCGCCATCGATGCGCAAGCCTTCACGCCAAGCACCTTCACCGAATTCATCCTATTGCTGATTACCCGTGTGCAGCTATCAATGACCGAAACCGGGGATGACGGCCTGCCGTTCGGGGCGAGCGCCCAGCTGCCGCACTCCGGCGGCCCAACATCCGGCTTCTCTCCGAGCTTGCGTCTGTGGGATCTTCGCTTTCCGCGCAACATGTTCACAGGCAACCAGCGCACCGCCCGCGCTCCAGGAACGATTGCAGATCAATCCGTGCGCTTTGATGCAGAATATTCGATCGCAGCCGCCAATCTGAACGGCTACGATCTATCGCTCGGAACGTTCGATTTTCAAGTCGAAGTCGTTTATACGGTGTATGTGCCCTAGAGCGGGTTTCCGGACTTATCGACCAGGCCCACGCGCATATCCTTGGCGGTGTAGATCATGTCATCGTCGGCATAGACACGGCCATCCGCAATTCCAAGGATCAACCGACCCCGACGGACACGCTTCATGTCGATCTCATAGCGAACAAGCTTGGTCGTTGGGATGATCTCGCCGGTGAATCGCACCTCGCCGACGCCAAGGGCGCGGCCCTTGCCATAAGAGCCAGTCCAGCCGAGCCAGTATCCGACTGCCTGCCACATCGCGTCGAGGCCAAGACAACCGGGCATCACCGGATCGCCCGGGAAATGACAATCGAAAAACCAGAGGTCCGGATGAATGTCGAACTCGCCAATGACATGCCCTTTGCCGAACTCGCCACCATCCTCCGAGATTTCGGTGATGCGATCCATCATCAGCATTGGCGGCGTTGGCAGCTGCGCGTTGCCAGGTCCGAACAGTTTACCCGCGCCGGAGGTGAGCAGATCCTCCTTGGTGTAGGAAGGTTGCGGGGTGTGGTACTCGTGCGGTCCCTTTTTCATGGGTATGGCCTCGCTGTCTGATGCCGCGCCCCTTCGGCGCGTTGAAAGTGTCCGGCCCTTAACCGCTCGACGGCAAGGCCGCAAGGCTTGACCGTTACAGTTTTCCGGTCGCGAGTTCCGTCCCCCACAGCTCGGATTTGGCTACCCAGCCAGACTGACGGTCGATTTCGATCTCGCACCAGTCGTCTTCGCAGCCACCAAGTTCGGCGATCACACCTTGCTTCACACGGGCTTTTGAGGCCGCGTCTCCTGATGGTCGACGCTTTAACTCAACATCGCGCACAACCAGAACCGTGCGGGTTGCCGACAGCATTCGAGCCTGCATCCAGACCTCATCGCCGTCCGGATCGCGCACCCGCCGCCAGCCATGGGTTTCGCGGACAATCAGCATGGGCAGGCCTTCCCGCTCGTAACGCCACATGATCGGATAATCGAGATTTGGCCCTTGGCGGCCATGAACAGCCGAATAACGCAGAGATTCAAAACGCGGCAAAGGCTTGCCGGAGAACCGGCTGATCTTTATCGTCTCGGCTTGTTGACGGGCCTCACTGGCAAGTGTGCCCACACCTGCGAGCAGGGCGCAACAAAGCAGAAGCCGGGGAAAAAGCGCGGTCATAGATGCTTTTTTACCGATTGAGGTGAATCGTCGGTAAAACAGTGCATTGGCGATCTGCATTAGCTCTGCTAAGCGCGGACAGGAAAGCGAGGAAGAATGCCAGACAAGCGCCTGAAGGTCATCGTTACCCGCCGCCTGCCCGATCCGGTGGAATTGCGCCTGAAGGAACTTTTCGACACTGAACTCAATCAATCGGACATGGCATTCTCTTCAGATCAACTGACCGACGCGGTCAAACGCGCGGACGTTCTGGTCTCCACGGTCACCGATCAGGTCGACGGCCGCATCCTGGCGCAAGCCGGAGACCAGCTGCGTCTGATCGCGCAATTCGGCGCCGGGGTCGACAATATCGATGTTCAGTCCGCCATTCAGCGCGGGATTACCGTCACCAACACGCCCGGCGTGCTGACCGACGATACGGCTGATGTCACCATGGCGCTGATCTTGGCCGTGCCGCGACGCCTCCATGAGGGCATTGAATTGATGCGAGCTGGCGAGTTTGATGGCTGGGCCCCGACCTGGATGATGGGGCGGCGCCTTGCTGGCAAGCGCCTCGGAATTATCGGCATGGGCCGGATTGGGCAGGCCGTGGCCCGCCGCGCCAAGGCGTTCGGCCTGCAGATCCATTATCACAACCGCAAGAAGGTTTCTCGGCCGATCGAGGAAGAACTTGACGCCACCTATTGGGACAGTCTCGACCAGATGCTGTCGCGCATGGACATAGTCTCGGTGAACTGTCCGCACACGCCAGCCACCTTCCATCTGCTCAGTGCGCGACGGCTTGAATTGATGAAACCGGAAGCCTTCATCGTGAACACGGCGCGCGGCGAAGTGATTGACGAGGCGGCGCTGGCGCGCGCGATCCGCGCCGGCAAGCTGGCGGGCGCGGGCCTGGACGTGTTTGAACGCGAACCCGCGGTGAACCCTGACCTGGTTGGCCTGCCAAACGTCATCTTGCTGCCGCACATGGGGTCGGCAACCGTCGAAGGCCGGAACGAGATGGGCGAGAAAGTCATCATCAACATCAAGACGTTCGCTGACGGTCATCGCCCGCCCGATCGTGTTATTCCGGCAATTCTCTAAAGCGCTAATTGCGCGGGATTAGTGCAGGCTTACCGCTTCGAGCTTGTAAGCTTCTGCTGCCGCTTCCGCCGCTTCGCGGCCTTCAATGATCGCCAGCTTCTGGCCTTCACCATTGGTCACGACGACCAGATCATCGATGTCGTCCACAGAGCGCAAGGCTTCTGCAGGCAGTGCGGCGAGCTCCTGCTCGTTGATATCGCGGAAATAGACAAACCGGCTGTCGTCAGGCTTGTCAGCGGTCAGTTTCGTCATGTCAGTCATGGTCTACTCCTTCCGTTTCAGACAGGACCAGAACACCCGTTCCTCAAAGAGCCCCATCATGGCAGCCCAGCCGATAGAGGGTCGGTGTTAGCGTGAATCTAGGAACCGACCTTGTCACCTTCAAGGCAGCTATATTCACATTCAGTTGTTGACGAAGCGTAACGATCAGGCGCGCGGTCAGCGTTCCAATTCCTGGAAAAAGCCGATCACTTTCACGATTTTTCCTGAATCATTGACCTCCACGACATCAAATCCAGGGGTCAGCAACTTGTCGCCCATATGAATCGTCCAGTGATAGCGGCAGAAATTGTTTTGCATGTCGACATTGCTGGCGCGGGAATAGACAGCACCGGGGATCTGGCCCTGCACCAAAGCGACCATTTTCAAGAAGGCGTCGCGTCCGATAATGTTGTGATTGGGGTCAACGAAATGGACATTATGCTCCATGGCGGCATCGACCAGCGCGCGCTGTTCAGCGGCGTCATTGCTGTTCCAGACAGCCAGCATTTTTTCCAGATTCTGCATATGGGAGGTCATAACTTACCTTTCGATCTGCGGCGTCACATAGAAACCGACCGACGGTTTGTTTACAGGTGCGTTTCGGCATTGTAAAGCCTGCTTATGGCCACTCAGAAACAGCGCGCCGACGAGACCCGTCTGAAACTGCTCACCGCATTTCGCGCAGCATTCCTCGAGCGCGGATATGAAAACACACCTGTGCAGGCCGTGCTGGAGCAGACCGGACTGAGCAAAGGCGCGCTCTATCACCATTTTCGCAGCAAGGCAGACATCATTGAGGCACTGTTCGAGCAGGAGTCGCGCGGCGCCATTGATCGAGTCCTCGAGCGTCTCAACCCAACCGCGCCGCCACTGTCGCGTCTGTTGTCGGCGTGTGTGGACTGGACCGAGGAAGTCCGCGCCCCAGATGTTTCCAAAATCCTGTTCGAAATTGGCCCATCCGCGCTGGGCGCGCGAAAGGCCAAGCAAATCGAAGACAGGTACAGCCTCAATCATATTCAAGGCTTACTCAGCGAAGCCGCGGACAAAGGCGAGATCGCGTCGGCCGACCTTCGCTTGATTGCCGCCTTTCTGAATGCACTGGTGGCAGAAGCTGGCCTCTATCACCTCAGGACGGGTCGGGATTCCACGCCGGAACTGGCCGTCTCGATTCGCTCGATATTCGCTGGCCTGGCACCTGTCGGGAATTCAGCGCACCAGATCTGATTGCTCGGCGACCAATTGCAGTCGAGGGGTCTCTGGTACTCGCAGCACGCCGTGACCAAAGCGCGGGTCCGGGCCCGGCGTACCGAGATCCTCCAGCCCAAACGCGGCGACATTGATGACGCCGTCATGCGACATCGCCCAGGCACTGACAACCGGGGCCGCGAAGGACGTCCCGGAGACTGGCGCCGCCAGGCCGATCGGCGCATAGTCCAGATCGACGCCGCGCGCAGCGATATCGACATGCGAGCCTCGAGTCGCTTGCGGATAGATCTCGTCCGATGCATCAATCGCCGTCACTCCAATCACACCCTCATAGGCGGCGGGATAAATTTGGCGGCCGAGGGGTCCGCCATTGCCCACGGCAGCGACCAAGGTGCCGCCTGAGCGGACGAAACGTTCCACATTCCAGGCCACGATCTCATTGTGCGGACCGGCCAGGCTGGCATTGACCAGTGACACCCCTTCCGCCATCTGCCAGCTCATCGCCGCGACCAGCGCATCAGCGGTGATGGCCTCGCCGGCGCCGTCAGAGAAAACATCGGCCGCGCATACACGAACCGATTGCGACGGGCGCACGCGATCGGCAACATCGATTAGTCGATAGGCGACGGCTGCGCCGTGCCATGAGTCGGACTGGGGTCCTGTTTCAAATCGCTGCGACCGCACGATGGCCGGCCCGAACTTTTCAGGAAGCGCGCTCAGCGGGCCATCGATCAGACCAATATTGCAGGACATAGCCGAGAGCTCGGCCGCTCCGGCGGGTGCAAATTCATCTCGCGGCGTTGACTCTTGGGACGCGGGTGCGCCCTTGGCTGCAAACACGTGGTTCGGCGTGTACAGCCCCGCCGGGTCCATGCTGCGTAAGGCATCCAGCAACTCGACCAGATTGATCGCACGCGCGCTGCGAAACACATGCAGCACGGCGTCATCGCTCAATTCTCGTTGCCGCACGGACCGCAGGTTGCGGCGTGAGAGTTCCGACAGCGCTTTAGCCGACGGATTGAGCGCCAACACTTCGCCACGCCGAATGCGGTCCCCGAACGGATCCAACAGGATCACAGCGGCATCCGCCTGATCTGCTCCCTCCGTTGCAACCGAGTCGACAATCGCGGGCTCAATCTCCGCATCGGTAATTGGCCGGACTTCCTCTGGCGCGCGATCGCGGTCGGCAACATCAGCGACGTCAGTGACCGTGCGGACCCTGTCAGCATCTGTGATGACGCGGTCGCGTACACGATCGGCAATCACCCGATCCGCCAGACGCTCCCGTGCCGCGATCTGATCCTGGACACGGTCCATACGATCGAGGCGCTGAACCCGGTCAGCGCGCTGCGCCGAGGCCTGCCAACCTGCGCTCGCCACCAGCAAAATCGTCAATACAGTCCAGGTGCGCACCATGCAAAATCCCCTGCTTAATGACACGACTACGAGGCAGTGTACCTCATCATTCCATGAAATATGAAGAAAATCGGGAAGAAAATCGCGAGAATGACGTAGTATCGCTGTGAGTATGGCGAGACGCCCTGAACGTTTGGTCCGCGAAGGCCTGGTCCGACACTTGCCGAAGTTTCGGCGGTTTGCCCTGTCGCTCGCGCGGAATCAGGCCGATGCGGATGACCTCGTTCAGGCCGGAATTGAACGCGCTCTGGCGAAAGCCAAGACCTACAATCCGGACTACAAAGTCGAAACCTGGGTGTTCAAAATCATCCAGAACCACTGGACCGATCAAATGAGAAAACGAGCCAGACGCGGCACCACGGTCGACATTGATCAGGCCTATTCCCTGACCGGGGAAGACGGTCGCCGCTCCGTTGAAATCCGCGACCTGTCCTTCAAGGCGCGACTTGCAATTGAGCAATTGCCCGAGGATCACCGCAGCGTCGTCGCCCTTATCCTGGTCAACGGCGAAAGCTACAAGGACGCCGCCGAGATCCTCGGCATTCCGGTCGGCACCGTGATGAGCCGTCTCTACCGGGCCCGCAAATCGCTGGTTGAGCAGCTCGAGAATGATCAAACACTGGGAGGTCAGGCATGACACCCGATGATTTCGAACTGATGGCCTATGTCGACGGCGAATTGGACGCAGCCGCAAGCAAGCGCGTGGCTGAGGCCATCGATGCGGATTCGGCTTTGCGAGCGAAAGTGGAGGCGTTGATCGAAAGCCGGGCGATTGCCAAAGCCGCTTACGCCCCGATCGATGAACCAGATTTGTCGCCCGCCTTGGAATCGCTGATTGACCGCATTCAGGTCGATCTTGCCAAACTCGAGGAGGAGGCCCCATGGGCCGTCTCGCATTCTGGCAGCGGGGTCATGGCCTGGGCCCAGGACCGCTGGGCCGCGATGACCGCGACGGGGTTCTTGGCCGGCGCGCTGGCGGTGTGGGGCATGTTGTCTATGACGCAACCAAAGCCAATCCTCCTGTTTGCAGATGACGGCCGGGCGACCTTGTCCGAACGGACTCAGACCGTGCTGTCAGGGACGCCATCTGGCCAGCCGGTTGGCGAGATGATCATCCAGGCAAGCTTCATTTCAGACAGCGGCGATGCCTGTCGGCAATTCGAACTGGCCGATCACGCCGGTATCGCCTGTTATGGCACCACAGGCTGGCAGCTGGTCATCCTCGCGGACCTTGGCGACGATGATCGCTATCAAGCCGCCGGTAGCTCGGATCCGCTGGCCGTCGCCGCGGCGGCGATCGGCGTGGCCGAAGTGTTGTCAGAAAAGGCCGAGGCTGCCCGCATCCAATCGGATTGGCAGCCTGCAGTCGATTAAAGCGACAAGACCAGGCGGGCCCCGCCGCCATAGTCAGGCCCGCCATCGCTCAGTCCTTTCAGGCCATAAAGCTGCAGGCGCAAATCATCCGTCACACCGAAACTCAACCAGCTGGAAAGCTCGTGGGCATCGTCGACACCATCGCTGGCGGCCTGGCTGAAATCGTAAGCGAGACCCCAGCTCGACCCGGTTTTTGTGTAACGAACGGCGCCGAGCGAACCGAACGCGATGTCGTTGAGGTCGCGCCCGTCAGGATCGCCATTCAGACGATAGCCACCACCCGCAAATACGCTCCAGACGCCAACATGCCGGATCAGGTCGGCGCTGGCAGAAAAGTCCGCTTCGCCGGTGCCAAGCCCTTCATCCTGGTCGGCCGTTGGCAGTTTGACCCGTCCCGTCAGATCGAGCTCCCACTCACCTTCGTCATCGAGACGCGTGGTCTTGGTAATCCTGAGATTGAGGTCGCCAAAGCCCGATACATCTTCATTCGCCTGTCGGATCGGCGCGCGCGCGTCGCGGACCAGTGGCAAATCTTCACCAAGAAAGATCCCCGGACCAGACAGGTTCAGATACGGCACCGACGCGCGGATCGACCAATCGCCAGCGTCCAACCCGAGCGCGACTGGCGCATAGAACACGTCCGTGTCGCCGCCTCCACCGTAATCTCCGCTTGTATACTCGCCGCCGATCGACACTGACAGCGCCTGCGCATTTGCCACTCCGATCGCGCCGAGCGCGGCAACCCCTAGCACCATTGCGACTTTTATCATATTTCGCTCCCTTTTCAGACTATAGCGCATGCGGGAGAGGCCTGCGAACCTCTCCCGCATGCTTTGTGTGCGGACGACCTAGTTTCGGCTCGGGCGGTCCCGAACCGCACGATCCCGCGAAGGCCGATCGATGCGCGCCCGGTCGAGTCGGATGGACCGATCGCGGACCCGATCCACTTGGCGATCTCGTACACGGTCCACTTGCCGGTCACGGGCGCGATCCCGCACACGATCCGTTGGTTTTACGTCCGGTCGCCCAAGATCACTCGGATGATAGGCGTTCCACAGCCGGCGTGGGTTGATGCCAAGCTCCTCGGCGATCTTGAGGAAGACACGTTGACGAGAAGCATCGGGATAAGCGTTGTGAATGCGTTTGTAGAGATGCAGCACTTTTCTGTGCAGTTCTGGCGGAACGCCCGCCGGTGGCTCTGAATGTGTCCGCCGATCGCTGGCATCGGATACGATGACCGCGGGCCCGACTACTTCGGTGGAGCTGACCTGCGCCGATGCCTGCGTGGCGAAATAGATGGTGCCACCAATCGCGGCGGCCGCGTAGAGCGAACAGATTCCGATCGTCTTCAGTTTCATGTCTTTCCTCCAAGTGTTGCGACACCAGGACTACGTCACGGTCGGTGTTTTATTTCGCGATCGCGCGAAAACTTGCGCTGGAGATTTGGACAAGTGTCACATTTTCCCGTCCTATCTCGTCTCACCTTTTGAAAACGGAGAAACCCGCCATGAGACCGATCCTGTTCGTCGTCGCCGCCCTCTATCTGGCCACCGCCGTCTACATGTTCTTTGCCCCGCAAGCCTTCTATGACGGCACGCCCGGCGTTGCGATGATGGGTCCGTTCAACCTGCACTTCATCCGCGATGCGGGCCTCGCATTCCTGACCAGCGGTGCCGCACTTGTCATCGGTGCGCGCAGCTTCAATCGCGATCTCGCCCTGTTCGGCGCCGCCTGGCCGTTTCTGCATGCCCTGTTTCACGTCTGGATCTGGTTTGGCCGCGGCATGCCGTTTGACGGCGTCGCGCTGGTCAATCTTGTCGGCATTCAACTGCCTGCCTGGCTCGCCGTGACGGCGGCTTACCAATTAAAAGGAAACTCAACATGATAAAATGGATCCTGCGCCGCGGCGCGCGCGCGTTCGGGCGTGCTTACAATTATGATGTCAGTTACATGCTGGATGTGATCAACACGTCCGCCGGAGCCGGCATGCGACTTTCAGCCTTCCCCCTGATCAGTCAGTATCGCGGGCCCAAAGCAGCACAGCAAGTTTGGGTCGGCGCCATCTTCGCCTCAACCCTGGAAGGCGATTGCGGCCCGTGCGCGCAACTGGTGGTCGACATGGCCGTGAAGGCCGGCGCCGATCCAGCACTGTTGAAGCGGTGCTTTGACGGTGACGCCCACAGCGCTGGTGACGTCGGACTCGGGTTCAGGTTTGCCATGGCGGCGATACATGGTGACCTCGAAGCCGATGCGCTGAGACAAGAAATTGAAGACAAATTCGGGCCACGTGCCGTGATCGCGGCGTCTTTCGCGGCCGGGTCGGGCCGGTTCTATCCTGTGTTCAAGCGCGGTCTCGGACACGGACACGCCTGCACTCGGCTCGACTTTGCCGACCAACCAGCGTTGGAACTGGCCTGATCATGATCGATGCGGTGTCGACATTCGAAGCCGAGCGCAAGCAACTGACCTCTCTGTGTTACCGGATGCTTGGCGATCGCGGTGATGCTGAAGACGCAGTTCAGGACACCTGGATCCGGTGGATGGGCGCCGATCATGCCCGCGTCGACCAACCCGCGGCATGGCTACGGCGAACTGCAACAAATATTGCCATTGATGCCCTGCGATCAGCCCGCAAGCGGCGCGAGACCTATGTCGGACCATGGCTGCCTGAACCCCTCGTCGAAACGACGAGCGCGCTCGAAGACGATTTCGTCCTGGCACAGGAATGCGAGCTGGCGCTGCTTTGGGCCATGGAACGCCTTGGCGAGGAAGAACGTGCCGCCTTCATTTTGCGTGAGGCGTTTGACGCCGGATATGACGAGATTTCGAAGTCGCTCGACAAAAGCCAAGCGGCTTGCCGCCAGATGGTCAGCCGCGCGCACAGGCGATTGCAAGAGAGCGGCCCCAGATTTGATGTCGCACCACATGAGGTCCGCGACCTGATCTCAAAATTCTTCGCCGCGACCATGGCCGAAGACTTCGAATCCGCATTGCGCCTGTTTTCAGATGATGCCGTCGCGATCACGGATGGCGGGCGAAAGGCCCGCGCGGCGCGGCGAATCCTGGTTGGCCCGGATGATATTGTGCAGGTGCTTTCAGCAGTGTGGCGTCGCGCCTCAGAAGAAACCGACTGGTCGCTGGAGCCCTGCATTACCAACGGAATGCCCGGGATTGTTCGCTGGGTTAATGGTAAAGTGGATTACATTCTGACCCTTGCGCCAGACAAGGGCGGCAAGATTGCCTGGCTATATGTGATGCGTAATCCAGATAAGCTTCCCAAACAGATTCAGGCCCGCTGACGCCGGTCACTGTTGCTCAATTCGCCTTGAGGGGGGATGGTGGAGCCAGGCGGAATCGAACCGCCGACCTCTTGCATGCCATGCAAGCGCTCTCCCAACTGAGCTATGGCCCCATCCTTGGGAAAGGCGGGAATAGAGTTTCCCGCCCGAGCAATCAAGCCCTATTTGTCATCGCCCTCTGGCTCAATGTCATCGGCGTCGGGTTCACCGAGCTCGTTGCCATCATCCAGATCGATGTCGTCTCCGAGATCGAACTCTTCGTCGAGGTCGATATCGTCACTTTCGTCGTCTTCATCATCGTCGACGCCGTCTTCGCTGAAGCCAGCTGGCATCTTGCCTGGCGCTTCGTCATCATCGTCACCGCCGGACATGTCGAGGACCACTTCGTCTTCGTCGCCGCCAAGCTCCTTGGCCTGATCTTCGGAAGACTCTTCTTCGTCTTCATCACTGGCAGCGGCTGCGGCCTTGGCGGCCTCTTCTTCTTCCAGCTCTTCGTCCTCGTCCTCCGGAACAGCTTCTTTCGCTGCCGCAGCGCGGACCTTGGTCTTGGTCGCCTGAACCGTTTCATCTGCCGGATCGAACGTGTGATCGCACTTCGGACACTTGGCCGGGCGCTTGTTCAGGTCATAGAATTTAGCTTCGCAGTTCGGGCAAACCTGTTTGGTACCCAGTTCCGGATCGGCCATGTTTTTCATCCATCGGTGTGAAATTCGTTGCCCGCGCGCTTGCCAGAAACGCTCACGCCTGTCAAAGCGCTTTTCGCTAGGTACTGTAACTCAAGGACCCACAAATATGATGTGGACTTCCCATCCGGTGGCAAAGATCACCGGAACACTGCGTGCGCCTGGCGACAAGTCGTGCTCGCATCGCGCGCTTATTCTAAGCGGCCTGGCAACAGGCACTTCGGAAATCTCGGGCCTGCTGGAAGGCGAAGACGTGCTCAATACCGGGCGCGTCATGGCGGCGCTTGGCGCCGAGGTCGAGCGAGTCGGCGAAGGCGCCTGGCGCGTCACCGGTGTCGGCACCAAAGGATTGCGAACACCCGCGATTGATCTCGACTTTGGAAATTCAGGTACCGGTTCACGGTTGATGCTGGGCGTGGTCGCCGGTTACCCGGTCGAGGCGCGTTTCATTGGCGATGAGAGCCTGTCGGGTCGGCCGATGGGTCGGGTGCTGGATCCGCTCTCTGAGATGGGCGCAACCTATGAGGCCAGTGCCGGCAAGACCTTGCCGCTGGTCCTGACCGGGCGCAGCGATCTGCGCGCGATTCACTACACGCCGCCGCACGCTTCGGCGCAGGTAAAATCGTGCATCCTGCTGGCCGGGCTGAATGCCGAAGGCGAGACCGTTGTTCGCGAGAACAGAGTCACGAGAGATCATTCCGAACGCATGTTGCGCGGCTATGGCGCAAAAGTGACCTCGCAGCGGGATGGCGCCGCCAACATCGTGAAAATCACGGGCGGCCAGGGTCTGGGCGCGCAGGAAACCGTGGTGCCGGGCGATCCCAGCTCGGCTGCGTTTCTAGCGGCCGCAGCGATGATTTCCCCACGCGGCGGCATTGTTGTCGAAGGCATGATGTCGAACGAGACCCGCGACGGCTTCTATCGCGCCGCTAGCCTGATGGGCGCACATGTCGGGGCCGAGGATGTTGGCGACGCCGCTGGCGAACGCCTGATTGATATGAGTTTCGAAAGCGCCGCCCTGAAAGGCACTGAAATTCCCGTCGACCTGGTTCCGAGCATGATTGACGAATTTCCGATCCTTGCCGTGCTTGCCGCACAGGCGACAGGCACAACCATTGTGACGGGCGCGGAAGAATTGCGCGTCAAGGAAAGCGACCGGATCTCAGCAGTCGTGAACATGTTGCGCGTCAATGGCGTCGAGGTCGAAGAGACCGCCGATGGCTTTAGTGTCGAGGGCTGTGCTGGCGCCATCCCCGGTGGCGGCCTGGTTGAAACCCATCACGACCACCGCATCGCGATGAGCGCGCTGGTCATGGGAACGGTCAGCCAGAACCCCGTTTCCATCGATGATGCCAGCATGATCGCGACCAGCTATCCTGAGTTCATGGACCACATGCATGCCCTCGGCGCCGACCTTCGAAAGAGTGCGCCATGATTATTGCGATAGACGGCACTGTTGCTTCTGGCAAAGGGACGATCGCGCGCCGTCTGTCGCGCTGGTATGGTCTGCCGCACATGGATACGGGCCGGCTGTATCGAGCAACCGGTGTTGCCGCGCTCAGCAAGGGCGTCGACTTCGACGACCACGAGTTCCTGGCAAGGATCGCGCTGGCGCTGGATCTCGATGATTATGGCGAAGCAGACCTGCGCACGGCAGAGGCCGGCATTGCCGCGTCAAAGGTCGCCGCGATCCCAGCGGTTCGCGCGGCCCTGCTGGAATTGCAGCGTGCCTTCGCTCATCAGCCGGGTGGCGCGATCCTCGACGGCCGCGACATCGGCACCGTGGTTTGCCCGGAGGCTGAGGTCAAACTCTGGGTCGATGCCCAAGTTGAGCGGCGCGCCGAGCGACGCTGGAAAGAGCTGACCGGGAAGGGGGAATCCCTGACCCTGGATGAAATGTTGACGCAGCTCCGGGAACGCGATGCCCGCGACCGCGACCGCAAGGATGCGCCGATGTTGGCAGCCGCAGATGCGGTCTTGATCGATACATCTGATCTGACTATAGACGCGGCTGTGGATAAAGCACGGGCTGCGGTCGAAGCCGCGATCGCCCAGAAACCTGAGAGCTCTGAGCCGTAAGGCCCAAATCTAAAAGCCCTCACAAGCTTATCCCTGACATCGCAGCGACGTCTGACCGGAGGCATGGTGCATCTGGCGGTGAACCCCGTATTTGCTGCGTTATTGGAGACCCCATGACTGAATCAATGAACCCCTCGACTGAGGATTTTGCCTCCATGTTCGAGGACAGCGCTGGCGCCGCCACCCTGCAAGAGGGCAAGGTTGTTCCAGCCACCGTCATTTCAAATAATGGCGACTTCCTGGTGCTCGACGTAGGCCTGAAAACCGAAGGCCGTGTTGCTGCCAAGGAATTCCTGCTCGAAGAAAAGCAGCCGGAAGCTGGCGATATTGTCGAAGTTTATCTCGACCGTATCGAAAACCTGATGGGCGAAGCTGTTCTGTCACGCGACAAAGCTCGCCGTGAAGAAAGCTGGATCCGCCTCGAAGACAATTACAACAAGGAAGAGCCGGTCAAAGGCGCCATTGTTGGCCGCGTCAAAGGCGGTTTCACCGTCGACCTTGGCGGCGTCAATGCGTTCCTTCCTGGCTCGCAAGTCGACATCCGCCCGGTGCGCGACGTTGGCCCACTGATGAACGAAGTTCAGCCGTTCGCCATCCTCAAGATGGACCGTGCCCGTGGCAACGTTGTCGTCTCGCGCCGCGCCATCCTCGAAGAGAGCCGCGCCGAACAGCGCGCCGAGATCGTTGGCGACATGAACGAAGGCGATACCCGCGAAGGCGTCGTCAAGAACATCACCGATTACGGTGCGTTCGTTGACCTGGGCGGCATTGATGGCCTCCTGCACGTCACCGACATGAGCTGGAAGCGCGTCAATCACCCGAGCCAGGTCGTCAATGTTGGCGATACGGTCAAGGTTCAGATCATCAAGATCAACCCGGAAACGCAGCGCATCAGCCTCGGCATGAAGCAACTCGAAAGCGATCCTTGGGACGATATCGAGAGCAAGTACACGGTCGGCACGCGCATGTCTGGCCAGGTCACAAACATCACCGATTATGGTGCATTTGTTGAGCTGGAAGATGGCGTCGAAGGCCTGATCCACGTGTCTGAAATGAGCTGGACCAAGAAGAATGTCCACCCGGGCAAAATCGTCTCGACCTCTCAGGAAGTCCTCGTCGAAGTCCTCGACGTCGATTCCGAGAAGCGCCGGATCTCGCTTGGCCTCAAGCAGACCCAGGACAATCCATGGTCGGCCTTCATGGCTGAGCACCCGGTCGGCACCGACATTGAAGGTGAAGTTCGCGGGATCACAGAGTTCGGCCTGTTCGTTGGCCTCGGCCCAGACCTCGACGGTATGGTCCACATCAACGACATCTCCTGGGAACAGTCCGGCGAAGAAGCGATCCAGGGTTACCAGAAAGGTGACACCGTCACGGCCCGCGTCCTCGACGTTGACACCGAGAAAGAGCGTATTTCGCTCGGCATCAAGCAAGTTGGCGGCGACCCAATCGCGGACAATGCCAGCGTCAAGCGCGGCGCAATCGTCACCTGTACGGTAACCGAAGTTGCCTCTGGCGGCATCGAGGTTGAGTTCGGTGATCCAGCCGTCAAAGCCTTCATCCGCCGCTCTGACCTGTCTCGCGATCGCAGCGAACAACGCCCTGAGCGTTTCGCTGTCGGCGACAAGGTCGACGCGAAGGTGACGCAGGTCGACAAATCTTCCCGCCGCATCGGCGTCTCGATCAAAGCGCTTGAGATCTCCGAAGAGCAGGAAGCCGTTGCACAATACGGGTCTGCGGATAGCGGCGCGTCTCTGGGTGACATTCTTGGCGCAGCTCTGGCGACGGGTGACACGGCTGAAGCCGCACCGGAAGCTGAAGAAAAGGCCGAGGCTGAAGTTGAAGCTGCTGCTGAAGAGAAGCCAAAAAAGAAGAAGGCTGCTCCGAAAAAGAAAGCCGCTCCCAAGAAGAAGAAAGCAGACGAAGGCGATGACGCCTAAGTCTGTTTCCGTCCAAACCTAACAATGCGGTAATGGACAAGTATTTTGCGCCGGAGGCCTAGTCTCCGGCGCATTTTTCGTTTAGGTTCAAAGACATGCTGAGATCCGAATTGATCGCGAAACTGGCGGATGAGAATCCAGAGTTACGCCCTGAAGACCTCGAAAAAGTTGTTGGCGTCATCCTTGATGAGATCGCCGATGCCCTGGCCCGTGGCGATCGGGTGGAACTGCGCGGGTTCGGTGCGTTTTCCGTTCGCCACCGAAAGGCCCGGAAAGGCCGCAACCCACGCACCGGGGAAGCGGTTGAGGTCGAGGCGAAATCCGTTCCGTTCTTCAGGCCTGGCAAGGAATTACGCGCGCGTGTGAATGACGGAATCGACCCGGAATCGCGCTAACTCGCTGTAATCCCTTATGTTCCCGAGAATTGACCCGGGGTTAGAATTCCAACATTCTGAGCCATGACCTGATCAGGGGGTCTGGAACACGAAGGGGTATAACATGTTCAATGAATTTAAAGAGTTTGCCATGAAAGGCAACCTCGTCGACATGGCGGTGGGTTTCGTCATGGGCGGCGCGTTTGCCACTGTGGTCACAGCGTTCATTCAGGGCGTTTTCCTGCCGGCCCTGAGCCCGGTGCTTGGTGGCCTTGATTTTGGCAGCTGGCAATATGTCATGACACCCGCCGTGATTGGCGAAGATGGTGCCGTCGTCACCGAAGCCGTCAGCATCAAGATCGGTGAGTTCATTTCCGCGGTGATTTCGTTCATCATCGTCGCCTTCGTCATGTTTATGATCATCAAGGGCATGAACAATATGAAGAAGAAGGAAGAGGAAGCACCCGCCGAGCCGCCAGCGCCGCCACGCCAGGAAGTGCTGCTCGAAGAAATTCGCAATCTCCTCGCAAAACAGTCGTAATTCATTAATAATAACGGCCTATACACACGCTCAAAGTAGAGTGTGTGAAGTGTTAAGGGATGGCTCCAGGCTGTCCCTTTTCCTTTTTCGGGAAGGCGCCAGTCAGCGCCGTCTCAAGAACACATACCAGGCGCCGGTGCCGCCATGTTTTGCGTGCGCGGGTGCGAAGCCGCTGATCAATGTGCGCGCTTCGGGCAATTCGAGCCAGCTCAGAAACGCCGAGCGCAAGACGCCCTCGCCTCGCTTGCCTTTACCGGTGATGACAATCACGCATTGTGAGCCTTTCGCCTGCTCTAAGCGCAGGAAGCGCGGCAACACGGAAAACGCGCTTTCCCTTGTGTGACCGTGAAGGTCGAAGCTTGCCGAGATCGGTTGCTTGCCGCGGCGCACGAGGCGCTCATTCTGGCGGTTCTGCGGTGCAGGCAGTGGCCGGTTGCGCAGCTTCACCGGTTGCGGTTGCAGCGCTTCATCCCGCGCCCGCGGCGTTCCGGCTGGTGTTCCGCGTCGTCCCGACAGGGGTTTAACCGTGCGCCGGGCCGCGGCCCAGGCCCGCTTCTCCGCATCTGTCAGATCACGCCCACTCATGCCACCGCCTTCTAGGGCGTCAGAACGATAGGTCCAGTACCAGATGCCTGCGCCGTGCGGTTGGCCTGGATGCGTTGGGCCACCGCGCGCGGCAACAGCACCCACATCCGACCAGGTGCGTTGACCGTGTCTGCGCGCGACCCGGCCTGCGCTCCCGTGCCGAAATAGAGATCCCCGCGCACCGGTCCCTTGATCGCCCCTCCAGTATCCTGTGAAACGACAAGGCCCGACCAGCTTCCGCCCAGTCCCGGCGCGGTCGTCTGAACGAACATCGGAACGCCCCCCGCGTGAAAATCCAGGTCCACCGCCATCGACCCCAGCGGCGTCAGCGGCACCCCGAAGGATCCTTTCGGGCCAAGCCGCGGGTCACCTTCTGGCTCAATGTCGAAAAACACGAATCGCGGATTCGCGTTCATTGCTTCGCGCGCGCGTTCAGGCGTGGTTCGATCCATCCAGGCGCGAATGCCTTGCATACTGGCTTCACTGCGCTGGATCCAGCCGCGCGCCATCAACCAGTTCGCGGTTGAGCGAAATGGCTGGCCATTGTTCGCCGCATAGACCGCGCGCAGCGTCCTTCCATCGGGGAGAATGAGTCGTCCGGACCCCTGGATCTGGAGGAAGAACACATCGGCCGGATGAGCATAGGCGAGCGCCCGGACGCCCTGTCGCGTAATCTCGGCTCGGATCGGGTATTCGCGGCGTGTGCCGTCGGGCAGTGTCTGATAAACTTTTCCGGAGCTGGAAATCAGATCCTCCGGACGGCCCGGTACCGGTTCGGTAAAGGGCGGCTCTGGATAGAGCCGCGCCTCATATGTCGGCTCGAAATATCCCGTAAACCGCGACTTTCCATCTGGCGCCACGATCTCGACCGGCGTGAACAAGGCTTGGATCACAGCGCGGGCCGATTGCGCATCGGCGATGACATCCAGCGCCGCACATGCCGGCGCCCAGTCATCATGACGGCCTGCCCAAGGCGCGCGGCTTGAGATCAGGTTTTGCGGCGGGCGATGTTCAAACACATCGCAACTGCGAACCAGCGCGGACAAACCAGGCGCAAGATCGGCGGTCTGCCAGCCGGGCAGAGACTCATAAGCCACCGGTCGCGGAAGAGACTCCCACAAACTTGGATCGATAGCTGGCGGCTGACTTTGTACGGGCGGCGGAGGAAACGATCGCGGTTGTGAGGTCACGCACCCGGACAAGGCCAATAGCGCACCGCAAAGAAGGCCAATGATTCGCATGGGCGCGAGTCTAGGCGCGAAAGTCCCATTGGCTCAAGTTACCAATGCCGGGCAGGGTGGTTTAGTCAGCGGTGTCGACATCATCGAGTAGCCAGTTCGGATCGTCGGAACTGGTCTGGCGCATGAAGGTCCAGAGCTCGCTGGCCTTGGTCGTTGTTTCGCCATCGCCAAGCTCTGATTCATAATGCACGGTCACGCGGGCCATACCATCTGAACCCAGCGACGCATCGGTGATCTCTGCCTTGCGGATACGCAGGAGCTGCAGCCCCTCAGCGCCGGTCTGTTCCCGATCGGAAATCGCGGCGTCCCAGGCTTCATAGACGTCGGTGTCTAATAACGGTTTCAGCGCCTCCCGGTCACCGCGGCCAAAGGCGGCGACGATCATTTCGTACGCGCCGCGGGCCCCGCGCATGAAGGATGTCGGCTCGAAACTCGGATCAACATCATAGATCGCCTCCATGCCAGAGGCGGCCGGCCCGGTAAAATTGGGGCGCATCTGAACGACATCGCCGCCGACCGGCGCGCGCTCGTTTGGAGTCGGAGTGGGCGTCGGAGTGGGTGTGCGACTGCGCCCATCCGGCGGACCATCATCCTGGCCGAGCGTCACAAACAGTCGCCAACCGATAAACAGGGCGATTCCCGCAAGCAGCAGAAACTCGATCATGGATGAGGA
The DNA here is from genome assembly GCA_965228095.1 of Henriciella sp. Taxonomy (GTDB): domain Bacteria; phylum Pseudomonadota; class Alphaproteobacteria; order Caulobacterales; family Hyphomonadaceae; genus Henriciella. The sequence goes on from OZ245793.1 coordinate 1,331,405, forward strand.
CATTTATGATTCTTTCTTTCGGCTTGTTGTTGTCATATAGGCGCTTTGACCGAAGTGCCACCCACCGTTGCGCCACTTTCTGGCACATGTTACGCGCGTGTCATCTTAGCCTTAGAGTGAAATTCAATGACCGACACCCCAGATATGGCAACTCAGCCACAAGATAATGCGCAGCAGCAAGGACCCTCAATCCGCGTCCTCAGTCAGTATATCAAGGACCTGTCCTTTGAAAATCCAGGCGCGTCGGTCCAGGAACAGCCGAATATCGAGCTGGGCATCGATGTTGGCGCCGCGCCGCGTCAGGGCGACGAGGGTGTGTTTGAAGTAACCCTCAAGCTGAAAGCGCGCGCCGGAACCGAAACCACCGCACTGTTCCTGATCGAAATGGACTATTCCGGTCTGTTCCACCTGCAGGGTTTCTCACAAGCAGATATCGAACCGATCCTGCTGATTGAATGTCCGCGGATCCTGTTCCCGTTTGCGCGCCGCATCATCGCCGACATTTCAGCCGAAGGCGGGTTTCCGCCCCTGCGCATTGACCCGGTGGATTTCGGTGCGCTGTACAATTCCCAGAAGCAGCGTGCCGCCCAGGCCGCAGCCGCACAGCAACGAGCCACGCCACCACCGAGCGAGCCTCAGGCGTAACGATTCCACAGCGCATCCTCGCCGAGCGTCTTTACGAACTCGGCGTGGTTTCTCTGATCTTCATCAGAAACTTTTCGATCCAGCGGGGCAGGGCGTTGCTCGGCCGGACTGCGGGCGGCGCCCTGCGCGCCGCTTTTGCCGCCAAAATCAAATGCTCGCGCGCGGCCGCCGAGAAGTTCCAGGTACACTTCTGCAAGCAATTGGCTGTCCAGCAAGGCGCCGTGAAATGTCCGGGCTTCGGCGTTGACATCGAAGCGTTTGCATAGGGCGTCGAGACTGGCAGGGGCACCAGGGTATTTCTTGCGCGCGATCGCCACTGTATCAATCCATCGCTCTTCCGGAATGATCGGCTTGCCACAGCGCTGCAACTCCATGTTCAGGAAGCCGCGGTCGAACTTGGCATTGTGCGCAACAATGATCGCGTCTCCAACAAATTCTAGAAAGGCATCAACGATGCTCGGATCCTCAAACGGGGGTTTATCGACCAAGTCGGCATCCGTGATGCCGGTGATCCGAATGGTCGCTTCAGACACCGCTCGACCGGGATTGATATAAGTCTGAAAGGTCTTGCCGCTCGGCACATGATTGATCAGCTCGACCGCACCAAGTTCTATGATGCGATCAGCCTGATCCCACTCGAGACCTGTGGTCTCCGTGTCGAATGCGATTTCACGAAGCAGTTCGGTCATATTTTTCGTCCATGCCAGCCAACAGCTCTATTATGGCTTGGACGTGTGCGCGGGTGAAGTCAAAACCAAATGCCGTACTGATGACAAAGTCCGCTCGCATCCGTTTTTGTCCATCGGACATCTGTTTTGATCGGATTTGATCAAACTGCTCTTCCGACATTTCGCCGCGCGCCAGGACGCGTTCCCTTTGCACCTCGGCCGGCGCCGTCACGACCGCAGTATAGTCGCAGCGCTGATCGCCACCCGTCTCGAACAGGAGAGGAATGTCCAGGACCGCAATTTTTGACTCACTTTCAAGCGCTTGCTGCCGAAAGTTCATCTGGCTCAGTCCGACGAGAGGATGAACGATACGCTCCAGGTCCGCCATTGCGTCCGGATCATCGACGACTTTTATACGCAAAGCGGCGCGATCAACTGCACCGTCTTTGATGATGTTTCCAAATCTTTCGGACAATGGTCCGACGGCCGCCCCGCCTTTTTCATAGAGCGCATGTACGGCAGCGTCGGCATCGTAGACTGGCAGCCCAGCCTCCGCGAACATTGCCGCTGTCGCGGTCTTCCCCATCCCGATCGATCCAGTGAGCCCCAGGACAATCATGACACCGCCTCCATCGCTGCGCGACATCGCCGCAACGCTGGCTCAAATGCGGGGCGCTCTCCGAACCAGATCTCGAAACTGAGGGCGGCTTGAGCCACCAGCATGGTCAATCCATCCTTCGTCACCCACCCCTGAGCCTGGGCGTGCACCAATTGCGGCTGCGAAATCGCGCCATAGGAAATATCAAAAAACACCCGGCCATCTCCCATAGGCAAGTCTAGCACGTTTGCATCATGTCCCATGCTGGTCGTATTGATCACGATTGTTGCCGATTCGAGATATTCTTTATACTGATCAAGCGATGCATAACTACTTTTGGCGCCCCCAAGTTCTCCAGCAAGTTCTTGTGCACGCGATACAGTACGATTGAGAATCGTATGCTTAATTCCGTGTACAGACAATGCGTGGACAATTGCGCGCGCAGATCCACCCGCGCCGAGAATGACAACCTGCTCGGCATCCGAATTAACCTGTCCAAGCGCAGTCATGAATCCCGGCGCATCTGTGTTGTCTGCGTGCCACGACCCGTCGCCGCGATAGGTTAAGGTATTGGCAGCGCCTATTGTGCGCGCGGCCATGCTGGAATCTGCTGCCGCGGCCAGAGCTGCGGCTTTGTGCGGCAAGGTAACGTTGACTCCTAGGCAGTCTCGTTTTTCCAGCGTCTTCAGAGCTGTAGAGAACTCACCATCCGGAACATGCATGGCCTCATAAACGGCATCATACCCCAGGTCGCGCAACCATCCATTATGGATCAGAGGCGACAGGGAGTGCGCGATCGGGTCGCCAATGACGCCAAGCAGTTTCGTCATGACTGAAGCACCCCACGCGTTCTGAAAAAGTCCAGCAAAGGCAGTAGCGGGAGCCCGAGAATTGAAAAATAATCGCCCTCGATGCGGGTAAACAACTGGGACCCGCGCCCTTCGAGCTGATAAGCGCCCACGGTCGTCAGCAACGCCTCGCCACACGCCGCGACATAATCATCGATATAGTCTTCACTCAGTGCACGGACTGTAAGCTTGGGCCGCGTCAACACGCGCCAGATCGGCGTGCCGCCTTCAGCCACGACGAGCGCTGTTTCGAGATGGTGACTCTTGTCCGATAGCTTCCTCAGATGCGACTTTGCTGCAGCCAGATCAACGGGCTTATCAAACGCTTCGCCTTCCAGATTCAGCATCTGATCACCGCCAATCACAAGCCCCGGGGTGCTGCGAGACACTTTCACCGCTTTCATTTCCGCAAGCTGCATGGCTTGGTCGCGCACGCTCATATTCTCCGATCGCATGGCAGCCTTCGCCGTATCTTCATCGACATTTGGCTTTACCGATACAGCGTCGATACCGGCGCCGGCGAGAAGCGCGCGGCGACTGGCGCTTCCAGATGCCAGGACAATGTCGATCATTAGACAAATCCCCGGCGTTCATTCAGTTTGTTGAGGATTGCTGCGGCTGTTTCCTCGACGCTGCGACGCGACACGTCAATCACCGGCCACTTATTGCGCTGAAACAGACGACTGGCATCGGTCACTTCAGCCCGTACCGCTTCTTCATCAACATAGTCTGTTTGGGTTTGTTCGTTCAACGACATCAGGCGCTGGCTGCGAATCTGGAGCAATCGCTCAACCCCGATCTTCAAACCGACCACCATGGGATGTTGCAATTCTTCCACCAGCGACGGCAGTGGAATTCCCGGGACCAGCGGAATGTTGCCCGCCTTCACGCCGCGATTGGCGAGATAGACACAGGTCGGCGTTTTTGACGTTCGGCTCACACCAAGCAAGACCACATCAGCGTCGACAAGTCCGGTTACATTTTGACCATCGTCATGATTGAGCGCGAAGTCGATCGCTGAAATACGCTTGAAATAGTCATCGTTCAGCGCGTGCTGGCTGGCAATTTTTTCGCTGGCGGCAATCCCAAGGTGTCGCGACAACATGTGAATGGACGGATCAAGGACCGGCAAGGTCTGTATTCCGCGCTGACCGCAGAACTGTTCAAGTTTCCGGCGCAGCGTTTCATCCGAAATCGTATACCAGACCACACCGGGCGCAGCCTCGATTTCGGCCATGACTCGGTCCAGTTGGCGTTCCGAGCGAACCAGATAGTAATTGTGCTCAAGTGGAATCGTGCGATCGAATTGCGCCGCCGCGGCGCGCATAACTGCATTGAGAGTCTCGCCGGTGGAGTCGGACACCAGGTGAACGTTGAAATAGATCGATAACCGCATATTCGTCCTGACTTAGTTCTTCCTTGCTGTGCCGGAGGGATACGATTTCGACAAGCCCTGTGGATGGATTGTGGACAATTGCGTTTTGCTGCAAATCTGACTCTGAATCGCACAAGTGAACGAATCCGACTCCAAACGTTTCCAACCCGTTCCAGACATCCGTCACGATCCTTGGTTAACGATTTATTTACAATTTTTTCAGTTCGTTAACAACTCGTTATCGCTGAATACAATTGGGGATAAGCTGTGCAATTAACAGGGACAAATGACCTCACCCCGTGATTTCCACGAGACTCCGTACTTAATAATGATAAGTCGCTTTGAGTTAGGTTTTGGGTTTGATGGTTTCTATGGCTGATCCAGCGTCATCACGTTTTCTAAAAGTGCTTTCTGGCACCCCTTCGTCCCCAGTCCCCATCTGGATGATGCGACAGGCTGGGCGCCACTTGCCTGAATATCTAGAGCTCAGAGCACGAGCGAAGGACTTTCTTGATTTTTGTTATTCGCCTTCGATGGCTGCGGAAGCGACGCTTCAACCGATCCGACGTTATGACATGGATGCGGCCATCTTGTTTGCTGATATCCTGCTGATCCTTGACGCAATCGGCCTGGACGTCCGGTTTGAAAAAGGCGTGGGTCCGATTGTCGAGACAGTGAACAATGTCAGCGACCTAAATCGCGTACCAATGGAAAAGGCGGTTCAACGTCTGTCTCCGGTTTATGAGACCGTCGATCGCGTTCGTTCGAAACTGGATGGTGACAAGGCTCTGATCGGATTTTGCGGGGCTCCTTGGACCGTTGCGCTTTACGCCATTGAAGGGCGCGGCGGCACGGACAAAAGCACCGCGCGTGGCTGGGCGTATACAAATCCTGAGCTTCTCAATCGATTGCTGGACCTCTTGATCGAAGCGAGCGCGCAATACCTGGCCGAACAGGTGAAGGCGGGTGCCGATGCCTTGATGATTTTTGAATCCTGGGCAGAGGGTTTGCCGCAAGACCTGTTCCAAACCCTGGTGATCGAGCCGAATGCGAAACTGGTCAATCGTTTGAGAGCGATGGATGTCGCAGTGCCGATTATTGGGTTTCCCCGTGGAGCAGCGACGATGCTCGAAGCGTATACCGGACAGGTCCACGTGAACGGCGTCGGTCTCGATACCGCAATCAATCCGGATCATGTTCAAAAAGCGGTTCCGCAAACAATGGCGGTGCAGGGCCATCTTGACCCGCTGCTTTTGATCGCCGGTGGTGACGCGATGGACAATCGTGTACGCGCGTTGCTCGCAGCCTATTCAGACCGGCCCCATATTTTTAATCTGGGCCATGGAGTTCGACCTGAAACGCCGATCAAGCATGTCGAGCGTGTGGTCGAGCTGGTTCGCGAAGGCGGGAAATAGATGACGTTGTATCTCTGGATCAAGGCAACCCATATCATTTTCGTCATTGCGCTGATGGCGGGACTGCTGATCTATCCACGTTACAAATTGCACCAGTTAAAATCCAAACCGGGTGATGAGCTGTTCGAAGCAATGAAAGAGGCCTCGAACCGGCTGCGCATGATTATTCTCAACCCGGCTTTGGTCCTAGTCTGGATTCTGGGTCTGACCATGTTGTACCTGAATCAAGGCCTGCTCAGTCAGGGCTGGATGCACACCAAGTTGGCGCTGGTTCTGATCTTGTCTGGTTTGCATGGGTATTTCATTTCGATCGGCAAGAAAATCGATCGCGGCGAGGTCGCGCCATCGTCAAAAACACTCAAGATGCTGAACGAAGTTCCGTTCTTGATCATGATCGCCGCGGTTATTCTGGCCGTCGGCAAACCTTTCTAAGGCTTCACAGTCGCGCTCTTGACGATTCGGGCGCATTTGATCATATGCGGATCAAGTCGCCGTCCGGCGCGTGGGCCGTTTTGTGCCCTCACTTTCCCATTTTAAAACCTGGAAAACGGCACCCCATGCCTGATACTGCACCTGAAATCGATCTTCCGACCGAAGTCTACCTGCGCGAATTGAAAGCGAAATCGCCGACCGAGCTCTTGGCCTATGCCGAAATGCTCGAAGTCGAGAACGCCTCTTCGCTGCGCACCCAGGACATGCTTTTTGCCATCTTGAAAGAACTGGCAGAACAGGAAGTTCAGATCATTGGGCGCGGTGTGGTGGAAGTGTTGCCGGATGGGTTTGGTTTCCTGCGTTCGCCGGAATCAAACTACCTTGCCGGGCCTGACGACATCTATGTCAGCCCGAAAGTATTGAAGAAAGCAGGCCTCAAGACCGGAGACACGGTGGAGGGTCCAATTGCTGAACCTGGCGAGAATGAAAGATACTTCGCACTGACTGGCGTAAGCTCGATCAATTTTGAGGACCCAGAGAAAGCGCGTCAGAAAGTCCATTTTGACAACCTAACCCCGCTTTATCCGGAAGAACGCCTCCTGATGGAGAGCCAGGATCCAACAAAAAAGGATCGATCTGGTCGCGTCATCGATATTGTCTCACCGATTGGTAAAGGACAACGCGCCCTGATCGTCGCACCACCGCGTACGGGTAAGACGGTGCTGCTGCAAAACATTGCCGCCGCGATCGAGGAAAACCACCCGGAATGTTACCTTCTGGTTCTGCTCATCGATGAACGCCCGGAAGAGGTGACGGATATGAAGCGTTCGGTCAAAGGAGAGGTGATTTCCTCGACATTTGACGAACCGGCCTCGCGTCACGTTGCGGTCGCCGATATGGTGATCGAGAAAGCCAAACGCCTGGTTGAACATGGCCGCGATGTTGTCATCCTACTCGACTCCATCACGCGACTGGGCCGCGCCTACAACACAACGGTTCCAAGTTCTGGAAAGGTCCTGACAGGCGGTGTCGATGCCAACGCCTTGCAACGTCCGAAACGTTTCTTCGGCGCAGCGCGAAATGTCGAAGACGGCGGATCGCTGACCATCGTCGCAACAGCGCTGATCGATACCGGTTCGCGCATGGATGAGGTCATCTTTGAAGAATTCAAAGGCACGGGTAACTCCGAAATCGTCCTTGATCGCAAGGTCGCCGACAAGCGCACCTTCCCGGCCATCGACATCATGAAGTCGGGGACAAGAAAAGAAGAGCTGATCACCGACAAGGCACAGCTCCAGAAAATCTACGTCCTGCGCCGCATTCTCAACCCGATGGGCACCTCGGATGCCATCGACTTCCTGCTCGACAAATTGAAGCAGACGAAGACAAATGATGAATTCTTCGAGGCGATGAAAAACTAAAGATGGCGATCCGCCGGGACACGATCTGTGCTCTGGCGAGCGGCTTGCCGCCCTCGGCGATTTCGGTCATCCGGGTCTCGGGTCCGGGAACGTCCGAGATTATCGCAAGGCGGTTATCCGTCGAGACGCTGAAGCCGCGCCATGCCACCCTGGTCGATTTGAAGTCAGGATCTGGAGATCAGATCGATTCAGGTCTCGCCACTTTTATGCCAGGCCCTGCAAGTTATACGGGCGAGGATACGCTGGAAATCTCACTTCATGGCGGCCGGATGATTACTGAGCTGGCCTTGAAATCCATCATGTCGGCTGGCGCCCGTCTTGCCGAACCCGGCGAGTTTACCCGCCGAGCCTTCGAAGCCGGGAAGCTCGATCTCACGCGCGCCGAAGCGGTCGCTGATCTGATCGATGCCGAGAGCGAAGCGCAACTTGGCCAGGCCCTCAAGCAAATGGATGGTGCGCTCGAGAGGCTTTATTCCGATTGGCGAGAAGGTCTGACCGAGACGCTCGCATTGCTTGAAGCGAGTATCGATTTTCCGGATGAGGAAGATGCGCCGGAGCGAGTCGACGCGCCGGTGCTGAAGAAACTCGATACGCTCAAATCCGATCTCAAATCCGCACTTGCCGACGGAAACATCACCGAACGAATCCGCGACGGGTTTAGGATCGCCATTCTCGGGAAACCGAATGCCGGCAAGTCGACCCTGCTCAATCAACTGGCCAAACGAGAAGCCGCGATCGTCACCGACATTCCGGGTACGACCCGAGATGTGGTGGAAGTCAGACTGACCGTTGGCGGGTATCTGGTCTGGATATCCGACACCGCCGGGCTGCGCGAAACGGAAGATATGGTCGAGGCAGAAGGCGTGCGACGCGCTCTGAAGGCTGGCGATGAAGCCGATCTCCGTGTATGGTTGTTTGATGCCTGCGAACCGTTTCAGTCCGACGCGGTCAAACCGGGCGATCTGATCGTTGCCAACAAGTCGGACCTCGCGGCGCCGGAACATGTTTCACGTGAAACATTGATCATCTCAGCAAAGGATGGAGTGGGCATCGGTCGGATTGAAGCCGCCATCACTGAACGACTGGGAAAGCTGACCAAGAACGTCGCCGCACCGATCATCACCCGCGCGCGTCACCGCCAGGGCATTGAGCGTGCTCTGGCGCATCTCGAGGCAGCGTTCGAACATCTGCAGAGCGGTATCGGCGCAGAGTTCGTCTCCGAAGATGTCCGTCTCGCGAGCCGTGAACTCGGGACACTGACAGGCCATGTCGATCCCGAGTCGGTTTTGGGCGCTGTCTTTTCTTCCTTCTGTATCGGCAAATAGTCTGTTTCTGGCGCGCCGAATATTATATGAGGCCTTCGAGTGAAGGCGCGAACGATGCAAGACGATGTAAAATTTGATGTCATTGTGGTGGGCGGTGGCCATGCCGGATGCGAAGCCGCGTCAGCGGCGGCCCGAATGGGCGCGAACACCGCGCTGATCACACACAAGATTTCGACCATTGGCGAAATGTCCTGCAATCCGGCGATTGGCGGCCTGGGGAAAGGCCACCTGGTTCGCGAGATCGACGCGCTCGATGGGCTGATGGGCCGTATCGCTGACAGATCCGGCATTCAGTTTCGAATGCTCAATCGATCAAAAGGACCGGCGGTCTGGGGGCCGCGCGCGCAAATCGACCGCAAACTCTATCGCGAAGCGATGCAGGCTGAGATTCTCAACCACGAAAACCTGACAGTGATCGAAGACGGTGTCGAAGATCTGGTGGTCGAGGATGATCGGGTCGCAGGCGTCATTGGAGAATCTGGCGACACTTATCCGGCTGATGCGGTCGTGATCACGACTGGCACCTTTTTGAAAGGGATCATCCATCGCGGCGCTGAACGCATACCGGCGGGACGCGTTGGCGAGAAGCCGGCGATCGGATTGTCGGATCGTCTTTATGCCCTGGATCTTCCCATGGGGCGATTGAAAACGGGAACCCCGGCCCGGCTGAATGGCGAAACCATCGATTGGGATCGCCTGGAGAAACAACCCGCAGACGAAGTGCCGATCCCGTTTTCCTATCTGACGGACGAGATCCGCGTGCCTCAGGTTTCATGTGGAATAACATTCACCAACGCCGAAACGCACGAGATCATTGCCAGGAACCTGGAGCAATCTGCGGTCTATTCAGGAGCGATCGCCGGACGGGGGCCGCGATACTGTCCGTCGATTGAGGACAAGATCCATCGCTTTGCCGAGAAAACACGGCACCAGATTTTCCTGGAACCGGAAGGCCTCGATGATCCGACCGTGTATCCGAACGGCATTTCGACCTCGCTTCCCCGCGATGTCCAGGATGAATTTATCCGCAAGATTGAGGGCCTCGAGAATGTCGAGATCCTCGAATACGGATACGCGATTGAGTATGATTATGTTGATCCGCGCGCCCTCGATTCCGGGCTTCAGGTAAAAGCCCTCGGCGGCTTGTTCCTTGCCGGTCAGATCAATGGCACCACTGGATATGAGGAAGCCGGCGCCCAGGGCCTGGTCGCGGCATTGAATGCCGTGCGTTACGGGCGTTGCGAGGCGCCTGCACTGTTCGATCGGGCGGAGGCGTATATCGGCGTCTTGATTGATGATCTGGTGACGCGCGGGGTGACCGAACCTTATCGCATGTTCACGTCGCGCGCGGAGTATCGTTTGTCGCTGCGATCGGACAATGCCGACCAACGCCTGACGGCGCGCGGGATTGATCTCGGCCTGGTCGGAGACACGCGGGCGAGATTGTTTCACGTGAAACAGGCGGCGATGGAAGCTGGCCGAAACGTGATGAACGCTAGCCAGATGACTCCTACGGAGGCACTCAAGCGTGGATGGAAAGTGAACCAGGACGGCCAACGCCGGAGCGCCTGGGACTATCTCGCTTATCCAAGCATCGACATGGCCGCCATCGAATCCGCCTTTCCGGACATCGCGGACCTGGATGATGCCATCAAGCGGCAATTGGAAATCGAGGCTATGTATGCCGGTTACATCGAACGACAGAAAGAGGATGTCGAAGCCTTGCGCCGCGAAGAGGCCTTGCAGCTTCCGGCCGATCTTGATTACGGCGCCGTCGGCGGTCTGACCAATGAGGTTCGCGCGAAGTTGGAAATGATCCGACCAGCCACACTCGGTCAGGCCGGGCGGATTGAAGGCATGACCCCGGGCGCCCTGACCGCTCTTCTGGCCTATGTCCGACGCAAACCAGATCGAAAGCGAAGCGCGCATGCGTGACGAGGATGGCTTCGGGCCCGAAGACCTGACGGATTATGTCGATGTTTCACGTGAAACACTCGATCGTCTTCGGGTCATTGTCGGCGAGCTGGATGCGTGGCGTCGCAAGACCAATCTGATTGGGCCGTCCGAATTTGGCCGCGTCTGGCGCCGGCACATTCTGGATTCGATTCAGCTTCTCCCGTATATCCCGGCGGCGGGAAAGACGGTGGACCTGGGCTCCGGATCCGGGTTTCCGGCGCTCGTCCTCGCCGCAGGCGTGTCGGATCCTGATGCCGAGATCACCATGATTGAAAGCGTTGGAAAAAAGTGCGCCTTTCTCCGCGCCGCGATTGCAGCCGCCAACCTTCCCGCGAAAGTGATCCAGGGACGGGTCGAGTCGATTAAGCATGCCGATGCCCAATGTGTGACGGCGCGGGCGTTCGCGCCGCTGCCAAAATTAATCGAATATGCCGAGCCGTGGTTTTCCAAAGGCGCTTATGGCGTGATTCCGAAGGGAAGACGCTGGCAAGAGGAATTGACGGACGCGAAGGAATCTTGGAGATTCGCCTATGAAGCGATTCCCAGCGTGAGCGGGGATGGGGCTATATTGAAAATCTCGGAGGTTTCACGTGTCGAACGCTAACACACGCATTCTCGCGATCGCCAATCAGAAAGGCGGTGTCGGGAAGACAACGACCTCAATCAATCTCGGAACCGCACTCGCCGCGGTCGGTCGAAAAGTGCTCGTCATCGATTTCGATGCGCAGGGAAATGCGTCGACCGGGTTGGGAATCACGCGTCCAGAGCGCCAGCTGACGACCTATGACGTGGTTGTCCACAACGAATTTCTGGGCGATGCGGTCCTGAACACTTTGGTGCCACGCCTCGATATCGTTCCCGGTGACGAGAACCTGGCCGGGGTCGAAACCGAGCTGTCTTCTGACCCGCACCGGTCGTACCGCCTGCGGAATGCGCTGCGGAAATATGTTGAAGAAGCTGCCAGCCGCGGTGGCACCGAGTATGACTATATCCTGATCGATTGTCCGCCCTCCCTGTCGGCGCTGACCATCAATGCGATGACCGCCGCAGACTCTCTTCTGGTTCCGCTTCAGTGCGAGTTCCTGGCGCTCGAAGGCTTGAGCCAGCTTCTCAAAACCGTCGAACTGGTGCGCAGCGGCCTCAATCCGGATCTTGATATTCAGGGCGTCGTCCTGACCATGTATGATCGCCGCAATAATCTGTCCGACCAGGTCGCCGATGAGGTGCGCTCTGTCCTTGGTGCGAAAGTCTACAACACCGTGATCCCGCGAAATGTTCGCCTGTCTGAAGCGCCAAGTTTCGGCAAGCCGGCTTTGCTTTACGATTATCGCTGCCCGGGCAGCGAGGCGTACATTCGGCTGGCGTCCGAAATGCTGCAACGCGAACGCCGGCTCCGGGGGTAATCAATGTCACCCGCAAAACAAAGCCGTCTCGGCAAGGGACTGTCTGCTCTTATAGGTGAGGTCGAAGGCGTTGGTCTGGCAGCGCCGGACGAGACCGCCGCGCCAGCGCAAGGCGGCGCCGCATCGTCCGCCGTGGATGAATTCAACGTTACGGACATTCGTCCGAATCCAGCCCAGCCGCGACGCACATTTTCTGAAGCTGAGCTCGACGAACTTGCTGCTTCGATCAAACAACGCGGGGTTTTGCAACCAATCCTGTTGCGACCGGACCCGGATGCGCCGAATCAGTACCAGATTGTTGCCGGCGAACGTCGCTGGCGTGCGGCCCAAAGGGCGGGCCTCAAGACCATCCCCGCGGTCGTGCGCGACATGGACGAACTTCAATTGCTTGAAGTTGGCATCATCGAGAATGTTCAACGTGAAGACCTGAACCCGATCGAAGAAGCCGAAGCCTATGGAGCATTGATCAAGCGGTTTGGCCGCACCCAGGAAGACCTGGCCGAGAGTGTCGGCAAGTCACGCGCGCATATTGCCAATACGATGCGGCTTCTGAACCTGGGAGAATCGTCTCGCGAACATTTGCGTCAGGGCCGGATTTCGGCCGGACATGCGCGCGCCGCGCTCGGTGCACCGGACCCGGACCCGGTCGTCGACATGGCAGTCGCCAAGGGCATGTCGGTGCGCGACGTCGAGGCTTTGGTGAAGCGCTTGAAGGATGGCAGCGCCCTGGATGCTGTGGCGAGCAAGGTCAATGCGGTCGATAAGGATGTCGACACCGAAGCTCTGGAAGCAGACCTCGCACGCGTGCTGGGTCTGAAAGTCGACATTCGACAAGGCGCCAAGGGCGGCGAGCTTCGGATCAAATATGGCGATCTCGAACAATTGGACGAATTGTGCCGACGGCTAACCGCGAAACGCGGTTAAGTGTCTGTATTTACATCATAAAAACAGCGAAACCCTTTAGGTGACAGGCCCACGCCCACGGCCCGGCGCCGGCTTGTCGTCGAGTGACGTATTCACGCTGCGGCAAAAATGCCTAGTCTGAGAGCGGTAAAATGTGACCGCAACCTGGAAGACTGACCATGGCAGACACGCATTATCAGGGGCCGATGACGCTTGAGCGTCCGGTTCTTTCCTATCGTGAACCTTCTTATCCGGGCTATCTCAAACGCGGCGATCCCGTGCCGCCCGCGCATGACCTGGATCTGGAAACGCTCGATCTTGCCGATGTCGAGGTCTGGCGGCAGAACAAGATCTGGGATCGTTTTGAACGGCTGCGCAAGGAAGACCCTGTTCATTATACACCGGACAGTTTCTTCGGACCTTACTGGTCGATCACCCGGCACCGGGACATTGTTGCGGTCGACAGTGATCACAAGCGGTTTTCGTCAGACTCCTCACAAGGCGGCATCACCCTGTCCAACATGTCGGAAAGCATGGTGTCGAAAAGCTTCATCTCGTCCGATGAACCCGTGCATTCGGCGCAGCGAAAAGTCGCCCAGCCCGCGGTCGCGCCGACCGCGCTCAAGGAATACGAGCCGCTGATCCGCCGTCGCACCCAGGCGGTTCTGGACAGTCTTCCGGTCGGCGAGCCATTCGATTGGGTCCACACGGTGTCGATCGAATTGACCGCGATGATGCTGGCAACCCTGTTCAATTATCCGCAGGAGCGCCGCCGCGAATTGACGCGCTGGTCAGACGTGGTCACCAATCCAAGCGATCCGGACATTTGTCCTGGTGGCATGGAACAGTGGCGCGCAGAAATCACGCAATGCGCCCAGGTTTTCTGGGAGATCTATCAGTCGCGAAAGAACGCTGAACCGGCGGGCGACCTGATGAGCCTGCTCGCGCATGGCGGGGCGACGGAAAACATGGATCCGCGTGAATTGCTCGGCAATGTGATCTTGTTGATTGTCGGCGGCAATGACACCACGCGTAACTCGATGACGGGCGGTGTTTATGCGCTCAACACGTTTGCCGACCAGTATGCCAAATTGAAGGCGGACCATTCGCTGATTCCGAACATGGTGTCTGAGATCATTCGCTGGCAGACCCCGCTTGCCTATATGCGCCGGACCGCCCTCGAGGATGTCGAAATGCACGGCAAGCTGATCCGCAAGGGTGACAAGGTGGCGATGTGGTATGTGTCCGGGAATCGCGACGAAAGCTTCTGGGACGAAGACCCGAACAAGTTGATCATTGACCGCAAACAGGCGCGAAATCACGTCTCGTTCGGGTTTGGAATTCACCGCTGCGTCGGAAATCGCCTGGCTGAGTTGCAATTACGGATCCTGTGGCAGGAAATTCTTGCCCGATTCGAACATGTCGAAGTGCTCGACGAACCCAGCCGGGTCTCCAGCTCCTTTGTCAAAGGCTATTCCTGGCTGCCAGTGGTGCTGCACGCAAAATAGGGTCGCAATCAATCTAGGCTGCGCCGGTGACGATGTGCACGTGGCTGTCCATTTGAACCCGGCCATCAACCAGGTGACTTTCAAACATCGCCGCGAGGTCGGCGCGCATGGCGGCTTTCGCGTCGGCCGGCGCTGACGCGTCAAATTGCTGGCCAAGTGAAAACGCCGAAACAGCAAAGTCTGCGGCATCGACCGCGCTCAGGCCCCCGCCGACAAATAGCGGCTCGCGCCAGCTCTGGCTTTCGACGCCGGAAAATCCGGTGTCTTTCAACAAGGCCACAAACGCGTCTGCATCCTGGTACCGGAACGGGCCGGGTGCATCCGGGTCCGGCGATGGCAACTCCATATAGTTGGCCAGGACACCGCGCATCTGCGTCATCCACGGATTATCGGCCGGAGGGCCCCAGACCGCGAAGGCAAAGCGACCGGTGGGGGCGAGCCAGGCATGCAGATTGGTGAAGGCCTGTTTCGGGTCCGAAAAGAACATAATGCCAAACCGCGACGTGATCCGGTCAAACCTGCCGGGCGTCTGGCTCGGGGTTTGCGCATCTTTCACTTCGAACGCGACCGGGTTTCGCTTGTCGGCAGGTTTTTCCTGCGCCGCCGCAATCAAGTCGGGTGAAATATCAAAGCCGGTAATATCGCTGCCGGCGACCGCGCGCGCGGCAATGTCAAAAGTGGTCGCGCCGCCGCCACATCCGATGTCGGCAATTCGCAGTGGCGCATCCAGATCAAGCGCCGCGATCAGGGGCATTGTGACAGGGGCCAGCATGGCTTCCAAACGGGCAAGTTCCACGCGCCACAATTTGCCGCGCTCTCCAGACCATTCCATCGCTTCTGTCATCGGACATGCCCCTTTCTTGTTTCTGTGGGTTGAAGCTGGGGACGGGCGGGGGGCGGCGCAACCCTCACTCAAGGTCAAACAGGCCCTGCCCACAAGTTTCGCGATGGCGCCGCACGCCCGGACCATCTGATCGGCAAAGCCGGACCATTGGTCAGGCATGCCGGCCTTCGCGCTGTCATATGCGGCAGGGGCAGGAAATATCTGGTGCGCGCTTCGCGTCTGCAAATAGGGGAAAAGTTGGAGCGGGTACACGGAATCGAACCGAGCTACACAGCTTGGAAGGCTGGTGCATTACCACTATGCTATACCCGCTCACGGGTGCGACGTGCCTAAGATGGGCTGGTCTTCGGAATTGTGCAAGTGGTGGAGGGGACTGGATTCGAACCAGTGTACGCAAAGCGGGCAGATTTACAGTCTGCTGGATTTAACCACTCTCCCACCCCTCCGGTGGAACTTGCACAACGCCATTTGACGTCGCTGTTTCCGACCGTCAGAAGGGGGCTTTGACACCTCCGCCTTTCAACCGGAAACGGCCTTATAATGAGCAAGCCCCGCCCGCGCAACCGTCCTAATTCACACAAGCGCAAAATGTCTGCGCGGCCGCATGGCAGCGGTGAAAACTGGCTATGGGGGGCGCATGCCGTGAAGGCGGCGCTGGCCAACCCGAAGCGGCGGTTGAAACGCCTTGTCGGCACCCGCAATGGACTTGAGCGACTGGGTCAGGCCGGGCCTCGCGGCGAGGTTCTGGAGCCAGCCGCAATCGATGCCTTGCTGCCGCGCGATGCGGTTCACCAAGGGCTGGCGGCGCAATTCGAACCGCTTGTGCCGGTCCAGATCGAGGATGTGATTGACAGCGGCGTGACCCGTGTGGCGGTGCTCGATCAGGTCAGCGACCCGCACAATCTTGGCGCCATCTTCCGCTCGGCTGCGGCCTTCGGGTTCGGCGCACTGGTGCTGCAAACCCGCAATGCCCCAGCAATTACGGGTATCGTGGCCAAGTCAGCGGTCGGCGCGATCGAAACCGTACAAGAGTGCAGGGTGGTTAATATTGCCCGCGCTCTCGACGCGTTGAGCGAGGCGGGATTCCACACCGTCGGACTGGCTGGAGAGGGGCAGGCGAGCATCGACGCGGCTGTGTCGGGCGCGGCAAAACTCGCCATTGTGCTCGGCGCCGAAGGTCCTGGCCTGCGCCCGGGCGTCGCCAAGGCCTGCGCCGAACGGGCGCGAATTCCGATCGCGTCGGAAATGGAAAGCCTGAATGTGTCGAATGCCGCAGCGATCGCGTTCTATGAGGCAGCGCGCGCGACCTAGGGGGTTTTACGGATTGCCGTGCCCCGGGACGATTGCTTCGCTGCCCTGAAAAGGGAGGGAGACATGGGCGATCTAATCTTTGATCCGCTGGCGATTGCCGCGCTGATCGGGTTTGCCAGCCTGTTGCTGATTTCTGTCGGGATCTTTGTCTGGGTGGCGCTGAAGGCAACCAAATCGTCAAATGATCGTTAGGCCAGCTTTGCCTGGATCGCATCCGCCATCATGGGTCCCAGTGTCTCGCCTTCAAGCGGATATAGATAAGGCTCGATCAGTTCGAGCTCCATCAGAAGCAATTGGCCATCATCTCCGCGCAGCATGTCAACGCGGGCATAAAGCGGTGTTTGCTCGAGAATAGCGAGTATCGCCTTGGCGTCGGCGAGGTCGCTGGCCCCCGGTGTGATCGGTGTTTCGATGCCGCCATAGGTCGACTGAATGCGATAATCACCGGCCTTGGCCTGCTTGAGCAGGGCGTGAGAAAACACGCCATCAATGAAGATGAAACTGATTTCGCCTTCGTCCTGGATCTTTGACAGGAAGGGCTGGACCATCATCGCGTGCGGCATGTCGGGCCGTGGATCGGAGGGGCCGAGGCGGTGCTGGCCGTCGGCGCCGGCGCCAACCTGGCGCTTGAACACCAGGTCATCGCTGCCCAGGGTGTCGAAGGCGGCGCGGAAATTTTCGTCATCGACCTGATCGATCCACAGAGTCGGTATCAACCGCGCGCCCTTGTCGGCGAGGTCTTTCAGGTACCCCTTGTGACTGTTCCAGACCACCATCTCGGCCGAGTTGAACAGACGGGTGGCGGCTTCGATCCGCTTTAGCGTCGCCAGAAATTCATCGGCATGATCCCAGTAATCCCAGGTCGTGCCGATGATCACGGCACCATACGACGCCCAGTCTTGCGACGGGTCGGCCCAGTCGACATCAACAACCTGCATGCCGCGCGCGGAGAAGGGTGCGCGCAGCGCTGTCATCATGCGATCATGTTCGAACGCGTCCGAACGCCGGGTCGGCGAGCCAGGCAATGTCGCCTTCGAGGCCAGGTAAGCAATCTTGGTCATGGCACGGCCATAACTGGCCTCAATGGTTGCGTCTACCACCCTCATCTGGCACATGCGCGAAAACGCATTCCAAAGGGTATTTTCAATGACGACAGCGCTTTACGACGTGGTGGGTCTCGGCAACGCAATCGTCGATGTCATCTCCAAGCAGGATGATGATTTCCTCGCCAAATGGGGCATCAACAAGGACGCGATGAACCTGATCGAAGAGGACCGCGCGGACCTGCTGACCAAGGCCTCAGTGGATGCCCTGGAAACGTCTGGTGGCTCGGGGGCCAACACGATTGCCGGGATTGCGAGCTTTGGCGGTCGCGCCGCCTATATTGGCAAGGTCGCGGATGATCGCCTCGGCAAAGTGTTCAAGACTGACATGGAACAGGTTGGCGTGCCGTTTGCGACCAAGCCGCTGATCGACGGGCCGGCGACCGCGCGTTCGATCATCTTCGTGACCCCGGATGGCAAGCGCAGCATGAACACATTCCTCGGGGCGTCGGTCGAGTTCTCGCCCTCTGACGTCGACCGGACAACCGTCGAAGCGGCTGGCATCCTGTATCTGGAAGGGTATCTGTTCGACAAGGAAGCGGCCAAGGCGGCATTCGTACATGCGGCCGAAATTGCCCACGCGGCCGGACGAAAAGTGTCGCTCACCCTGTCCGACAGTTTCTGTGTCGATCGCCACCGCGACAGCTTCCGGCAACTGATCCGCACACAAGTCGACATCCTGTTTGCGAATGAAGAGGAATTGCTCAGCCTGTACGAGACCCGCGATTTCGATGCCGCGGTCGAACAGTTGCGGACAGAGACCGGCCTCGCCGCCGTGACGCGCGGTGAAAAAGGCTCAGTCGTCATCGGTGATGGTGACCCGATCGCGGTCCCGGCAGAGCCGGTGAGCCAAGTCGTCGATACGACCGGTGCCGGCGATCAATATGCCGCCGGCTTCCTGTTCGGCGTTTCGCGCGGTCTGCCCCTGGCCACCTGCGCGCGGCTCGGCCACATCGCGGCGGCTGAGGTCATCTCGCATTATGGCCCGCGCCCGGAAGTCGCGCTTGCAACCCTGGCGCGCGCGGCCGGCATCGACGCTTAGGCGGTCAGCGCCTCTTCGGCATAATCCAGGCGGTCATGGCCGAAGAACATCTGGTCGCCGACATAGAATGTCGGAGCGCCAAAAGTACCGCGGGCGACGGCTTCTTCCGTGTTCGCACGCAGCATGGCCTTGGTTTCGGGATCGTTGCCGAGCGCCCATAGTCGATCGGCGTCAAACCCTTCGCCGCCAAAAGCTTCCTTGAATTCCGCTTCATCGCCCGTGTTGACGCCGCCATCGGTGCGGCCCCAGACATGTTTGAAACCGGCGTCGAGCAGTTTGTGCTGCTGGGCCGGATCATCTTCCAGCCGGATCGTCGCGCCGGTCAGGGGGCGGGTGTTCATCAGCGGGAAATGCTTGTTCGAGAAGATCTGGATGCCATAGCGCTGGCAACAGCGGGCCATGTCCTGCTGCATGTATTTGCCTTTCGCAGCGACCATGCCGGGCGGCTGGTTGCCAGTTGCTTTCATCACCCCGCCAAGAAACATCGGACGAATTTTCAGCTCGGCGCCGGTGCGCTCAATCACCCCCTTGGCGACGGTCCACCCCAGAAACGAGGTCGGGCTCATATAGTCGAAAAAGAATTCCAGGGTTTTGGCCATGGGCGCGCTCCAATGTCTGAGGCTCAGAGTCGAGCCAAGAAAGTTCTTATTTGGAACTTAGTGCAAATCAGGTTAGGCTTGCAAGCATGAAGTGGACAGACCTTGATGATAATTGGTGCCCCGTCGCCAGAACGCTTTCCCTGGTTGGGGATCGCTGGACCCTGCTCATCCTGCGTGACTGCTTTCTCGGCATGTCGCGATTTGATCAGTTTGCGGCCAGCACCGGGGCGACGCGGCATATAGTCTCTGATCGCCTGAAGCGACTGGTCGAAGCGGGCATCATCGAAAAGCGCGCATATTCAGAACGGCCAAAGCGTTATGAATACGTTCTGACGGAAAAGGGTCAGGAGTTTGCGCCGGCGCTGATGGCCTTCCGGGACTGGGGCAAGAAACACCTGCCGGTGCGCCGTCCGAGCCAAGCCTGATTTACACGTCGTCCGGGTCTTCGTCTGATTCCAGATCGCGTGCGACTTCCGCTCGGCGGAAGACGGCGTTCATTTCGGCTGCATCGTCATAAGAGAGGTCGGCAATGAAATGCAGCTGCGGCGTAAATTTCATTTCGATCTCGCGACCAAGCCGCCCGCGCAGGAAGCCAGCGGCGCGATTGAGTGCGGTGGCAATCTCTTCCATCTCGTCCTTGCCGGACTTTCCGAGCGCAGAGCAGAAAATGTTGGCGTGTCGCAGATCCGGCGAACAACGCACTTCGCCAATCGTGATGGCAATGCCGTGCAGGGCCGGGTCGCGAAACTCCTCGCGGGCCAGCACTTCGACCAGGGCATGGCGCACCAGTTCGCCGGCGCGCAACTGGCGTTGCGACGGCGCGTGGGCGCTTAGATTGTGTTTTCGGTTTCGGGCCATGTGCCCTTACTGCCCTGCCCGAGCCGTCTCATAAAGATCTCGCACGCAGTTTTTTCGCCAAACCAGTCATGTGGCAGCATCAGCGGGTCGGCCCCATCAAACAGGACCAATGTGTAACTGCGCTTGGAAATGATCTCGCGAATGGCTTCCCAGTCAATATGCGTCTCGACCAGGTCGCGGCGAATGATCAGCGCATCATCTTCGAGCCGGACCTCGGTGGACTGGTCCATTTCCGCGGCGCGGCCATGCTGGTGACGATAGGCCCAACGCATGAAGATCAGATACCAGGTGACGCCGGCCATGGCCGCGACAATCGCCGACAGCATGGTCACCCAATACGGCGAAAAGGCTGCATGCTTGAACGCGCTTTCTGCGACCAGAGCCATACTGGCTCCGATGACCGGTGCGGTCACACCGGCATAATAAAGTGCGGTTGGCCCAACCGTACCGCTGCGAATGGCGCGCGTCATGCGACGGGCGTCCCGCTTGGTCAGAGACCCTTGAATGGCGAAGCTGTGTCCCATTTCGCGCGATTTAAGTGGAAAGAGTTTTGTATTTCGAAAACTCAATCGATAAAAATGAAAGGACCGCGCTTTTCAGCGCGGCCCTGGTTCAATCAGATCTGGCAGTGCCTATTCCAGCGAACGGGCGATCATCTCGATCTCGAAGCACTCGATCCGGTCGCCTTCGCGAATGTCCTCATACTTCTCGAACGCCATGCCGCATTCCATCCCATTGGTCACTTCCGGAACTTCGTCCTTGAAGCGTTTCAGGGTTTTCAGCATGCCTTCGTGAATGACCACATCGTCGCGTAGCAGACGCACGCCGCAGCCGCGTTTGACAACGCCTTCGGTGACCTTACAGCCAGCCACCTTGCCGATCTTTGTGATGTTGAAGACTTCCAGGATATCGGCATAGCCGATGAAGGTTTCCTTCTTCTCTGGCTCCAGCATGCCCGACAGGGACGCTTTCACATCATCGATCAGCTCATAGATAATCGAATAATAGCGAATCTCGACGCCTTCTTTTTCGGCCAGCTCGCGGGCCTGTTTGTTGGCCCGAACGTTAAACGCGAAGACCGGTGCGCCCGAGGATTGCGCCAGCAGGATGTCGCTTTCGGAAATACCACCAGCGGCGCCGAACACGACATTCGCGCGAACTTCCTCGGTCGACAGTTTTTCCAGCGATTGGGTGATCGCCTCGACCGAGCCTTGCACATCGCCTTTCAGGACGATGGGTAGATCCTTGGTGTCGGCCGAGCCATCTTTGAGGCTGGTCATGAATTGTTCCAGCGAGGCGCGCTGCGTCGCAACACCCTGCTTCTGACGTTTCATGCGCTGGCGATACTCGGTGATCTCCCGAGCCCGCGCTTCATTCTCGACGACATTGAACGCATCGCCCGGCTCTGGTGTCCCGTCGAGACCAAGGATCTCGGCCGGCATTGATGGCAGGGCCTCTTTCATTTGCTGATTGCGTTCATTGACCAGGGCGCGGACCTTGCCCCACTGGGCGCCGGCCACGACAATGTCGCCGCGCTTCAGCGTGCCGCGCTTGACCAGAACCGTTGCGACCGGGCCGCGGCCCTTGTCGAGCTGCGATTCAACGACAATGCCGTCCGCTTCGCGTTTCGGATTGGCTTTCAGTTCCAGCAGTTCGGCCTGCAGCGTGATCGCCTCGGTCAGATCATCCAGTCCGGTTTTCTTCAGCGCCGAGACTTCGATCGCCTGGACATCGCCGCCCATGGCTTCGACCTGAATGTCGTGTTGCAGAAGATCGGTCAGGACACGGTTCGGATCGGCGTCCTGAAGGTCGACCTTGTTGACCGCGACAATGATCGGCACTTCAGCCGCCTTGGCGTGTTTGATCGCTTCAATTGTCTGAGGCATGACCGAGTCATTTGCCGCCACGACCAGGATGACAATGTCAGTGACATTCGCGCCGCGGGCCCGCATGGCCGAGAAGGCGGCGTGTCCAGGCGTGTCGAGGAAGCTGATCTTGTCGCCAGACTTCAACTGAACCTGATAGGCACCGATATGCTGGGTAATGCCACCGGCTTCGCCTGACACCACATCTGTCGACCGCAAGGCGTCCAGAAGCGATGTCTTGCCGTGATCAACGTGACCCATAATGGTGACGATGGATGGTCGACCCTCCAGATCCTTCGGATCATCCTCGACGCCTTCAAGGCCGATTTCAACGTCGGCTTCGGACACGCGCTTGACCGTGTGGCCAAACTCTTCGGCGATCAGTTCAGCCGTGTCGGCATCGATGATGTCATTGCCGCGCAGCATGTCGCCTTGCTGCATCATAAACTTCACGACGTCGGCGACGCGCTCATTCATCCGGCCAGCGAGGTCCTGAAGGGTAATGGTCTCTGGCAGGGTGACTTCGACCGAGACTTTCTCGGTCTGCTCATTGCCCATGCGGCGCTCGCGTTCGCGTTCGCGTGCGCGCTTCACCGAGGCCAGTGAACGCTGGCGATCGCCATCATCACCGAGGGCAGAGGCAATGGTCAGTTTTCCGCGTCGGCGCTTGGCATCACCGCCGCGTCCACCCCGTCCGCCGGCCTGATCCCGGCGTCCGCGATCGTCGCGGTCATTGCGTCCGCCCTTGCGGCGTCCGCCGCTCGAGCTGGCCGCCGCTTCCAGGTCTGCCTGGCTGGGCGCTGCGTCGCGCTTGCCGCCACGTTCGGGACGTGAGGTCTTGGCTTCGCTGGCGGCTTTTTTCTTGGCCTCCGCTTCGGCTTTCTTGCGCTCTTCCTCTTCGGTCTTGCGACGCGCTTCGGCTTCTTCGCGCTCTTTGTCTTGTTGTTTCTTTGCCGCTTGCTTTTCCTGCAGGGCCTTGGTTCGCGCGTTCTGCTTTTCCTGTTCCGCCTTGCGGGTCTCTTCCGCTTTCTTGCGTTGCAAAAGCACTTTCTGGCGCTGGATCAACTCCTCTTCGGTGATCCCCAGCTTGGCTGCGGCGGCGGCAAGCTTTGATTGCGGCTTTCCAGCCGGCGGCGCTTTCTTGCCACCTGCAGGCGCTTTCGCGGCACCAGGCTTGGTTTGCGCCCCGACGGTGCGACGCTTCTTGGTTTCGACAACAACCTGCTTTGAACGGCCATGGCTGAAGGTCTGCTTCACGGTGCCGGATCCTGATCCGCGTGAAACAGTGAGAGGCTTGCGCCCGCCGGTCGTACCTTTGTCTTTCGTGTCGCTCATGCGTACCCTGGTGTTTAACCTTTCATTCGAGACGATCGATATCGTCCCTCCTATAAATCTTCATGCCTGCCGGAGAACCAGCCTGTCTCGGGCGCATTCCGGAATCCTGTCAGTCGCTGGTATGCAACTTTGAAGGCTTCCGAAAGAGAACCTTGTTCGAGCAGCGCGTGTACCACATGCTCCCGCCCAAAGGCCATGCCCAATTCAGCGGACGACAATGCGCCCGCGACTTCGACGTCTTCATATATCGCCTTGGCAAGAAAATGAACCTTGTTACGGCCATCTTCTGCACCATCGCTTGCTTCAAGCAGCAAGCCCGGCGCTTGTTTGCGAATATAATCGCGCACCTGATCGAAACCAAGTACGGCAGTCCCGCTCTTTTTTGCCATGCCGAGAAGGCCTGTACAGCGCTGAACAAGTTGGCGTTCAACCTCTGCAATCAGGCCGTCCATGGGGTGCGAGTTTGCCTTGAATGCGCGCGAAAACACGCCTGTTTCCAGGCCGGTTTCGAGCGTTTTGCGGGTTGCGGTGATCCAGGCACCACGCCCCGGCAGCTTGCCGAAGCTGTCCGGAATGACCATTCCGTCAGGGCTTCGGACAAAGCGAATGAGCGCGTCGGGCGCCAAGCGCTCGCGCGTCACCGCACACTGGCGAACCTTGCCGCCAGCGCGCGTGTCCTTATGCGCCTCTAGGCGCTGTTCGGGCTCATTGAGGCTCTGCGGCTTCATCGCCGCCCTCCATGAGGAGGTCTTCGTCGAGATCGAGACCTTCCAATTCTGCAAGGATGTCTTCGTCGCTGACATCGATGGTTTCTTCGACCGGGGCAGCTTCGGCGCTGTCATCAGACTTGCCAAGCTCGCCAAGGGCCAGCAGCGCGCGTTCTTCCTCGGTCAGGTCGGCTGGCTCTTCGCCGGCTGCGGCCGCCGCCATTTCGGCTTCGAGCTGTTCCAGCGCTTCCGGCTCGACCCAGCCGGCAATGACACGGGCTTTCATGATGAAGAGTTGCGCATCATCCTTGCGCATTTCGCCCTTCTTCAGGATGCCGTCCTGCCAGACCGGCTTGCCTTCCTTGTTATTCTCGCGCCAGCCGGTGAGGTCGTCCGGCACCAGACCGGCAACATCTTCGACGGACTTAACTTCATTCTCGCCAAGCTTTACGGCGAAGCCAGGCGACATGCCGTCAAGCTCCATAACCGCATCTTCAACGCCCAGTTCGAGGCGCTTGGCATTCTGTTCGGCGGCGAGTTTTTCAAGATATTCGCGGGCACGTTCCTGGATCTCGGCGGCGACTTCTTCGTCAAAGCCTTCGACCTGCATGAACTCTTCCGGTGCGATATAGGCGATGTCCTCAACCTCGCTGAAGCCCTCAGAGGCCAGCAGCTGGGCCAGGGTTTCGTCGGCATCGAGCGCCGTCATGAACAGTTCGGTACGGCGCTGGAAGTCGATCTGGTAGCGCTCGGAATCATCGCTCTCGGTGACGAGATCGATTTGCCAGCCGGTCAACTGTGACGCCAGGCGTACATTCTGGCCGCGGCGACCAATGGCCAGCGGGAACTGATCATCAGCGACCACGACTTCAACCCGGTGCTCGTCTTCGTCGAGGACCACTTTCGACACTTCTGCGGGCTGCAGCGCGTTCACAATGAAAGTCGCGTCGTCATAATTCCATGGAATGATGTCGATTTTCTCGCCGGACAGTTCGCCCACGACGGCCTGCACGCGCGCGCCCCGCATACCGACACAGGCGCCGACC
This sequence comes from Henriciella sp., assembly GCA_965228095.1. Lineage (GTDB taxonomy): Bacteria > Pseudomonadota > Alphaproteobacteria > Caulobacterales > Hyphomonadaceae > Henriciella. The sequence goes on from OZ245793.1 coordinate 1,356,612, forward strand.
GGGTCAATCGAGCTGTCATTCGAGATCACGCCGATCTTCGCCCGCGAGCCCGGATCACGCGCACAAGAGCGAATTTCGATCACACCTTCATAGACTTCCGGTACCTCGGCTGCGAACAGCTTGACCATGAAGTCAGGGTGGGCGCGCGACAGGAAGATTTGCGGGCCTTTGATCTCGCGGCTGACCTTGTAGAGGTAGGCGCGGACGCGGTCATTCGGCTGGAAATTCTCGCGCGGGATGCCGTCATTGCGGCGGATAATGCCTTCAGCGCGGCCTAGGTCGACGATGACATGGCCATACTCGACGCGCTTGACGATACCGTTGATGATCTCGCCTTCGCGGTCCTTGTACTCGTCAAACTGGCGCTGCCGCTCGGCATCGCGCACTTTCTGCATGATCACCTGTTTGGCGGTCTGGGCCGCGACCCGGCCGAAATCAAATGGTGGAAGCGCTTCCTTGATCTCGTCGCCGAGCTCGAGGCTGGCATCAATCTTCTTGGCATCCTTCAGCGTAATCTGTTGGGCCGCGTCTTCCATGTCCTCGTCCGTGACAACAGTCTGGACGCGCCACAGGCTCTGCTCGCCGGTCTCATGATCGATCACGGCGCGGATGTCGTGCTCCTGCCCGTAACGGGACTTGGCCGCCTTCTCGATCGCTTCCTGCATCGCCTCGATGACGATGGCGCGGTCAATGGCCTTTTCCTCTGCGACCGCTTTCGCGATCTGCATGATTTCAAGCCGGTTTGCGGAAACGCCAACATTAGACATGGCTTCAGGCTCCACTCTCTTGGTTATCTTCAATTGTATCAGTTTCGGCTTCATCCGTCTCGAAGCCGTCAAATGCGTCATCGCCAGGCTGCGGCGGCAGCGTGCCATCGCTGGTGGCGGCGTCGATCAGCTCATCCGTCAGGATCAGGCTGGCCTTGCTCATCTCGTGCACCTGGGCGACGAGTTCGCTGTCATCATCCAGCAGAATGGCGACGCCATGCTCGTCTTCGCGGGTAATGATGCCCTGGAAGCGGCGGCGGCCCTCAAGCGGCATGACCAGCTCGAGCTTGGCAAGATGCCCGACCCAGCGTCCGAAATCACCAACCCGGGTCAACGGGCGGTCAATGCCAGGGGTCGAAACCTCCAGGCGATAGGCCTCGGAGATTGGGTCTTCGGCTTCCAGCACGGGCGACAAGTTGCGCGAGAAGCTGGCGCAATCCTCGACATCGGTCGGCGCGCCGCCGGCTTTCTCGATCATGATCTGCAAGAGCGGCTTGTTGCCGCCCATCAACCGCACGCGCACAATGTCCAGGCCAAGCTCGCCGGCCAGCGGCTGCGCCATGCTCAAGATACGTTCTTCCTGTGGACTGATGGTGATCACAGTGCGGACTTTCAGACAAAGAAAAGCGGCGGCCCCGTTCCCGGAACCGCCGCCGATATGTTTCGACTTGGCGCCTAGATAGGCGCAAATTGCCGATTTGTCTAGATGAGTTTCAGATCGACCGCAGAGGTCTTGTTCCGACGCTCGTCATGATACAGTTCATATTCGATCGGCTGATCATCCTGCAGGCCCTGCAGGCCGGATCTCTCAACCGCTGAAATGTGAACGAACACATCCTTGCCGCCTTCGTCCGGGACGATAAATCCGAAGCCTTTGGTGGCGTTGAACCATTTTACTTTTCCGGTGGCCATATTGAGCCCTTTTCCGATTGTCCCGCGCCGGCCCTGCACGGCGCAGGCGGTCACGAGATCGATTACGGAGAGGTAAGGACATTCATGAACCGCCGGTCTGGCGGGGTCTTCTTATTGCAGACCGGCCGTATTCGATAATGCGTTAGCTCATGTTGCGGCGCTCAGGTCAAGGAAAACCGGATCAGCCAAGCTGGAAGATGATGGGCAGCACAACGTTTTTGCGGTTCAACCGGCAAGCGGTTCCCGCAGCATCCTGGTCATGCGCGCGGAATTTCCATCTCTTGACCACGCGAAGCGATTTCTTGTCAAAGTAGTTTCCGGGAACGGATGCGAGGACCTCTGGCGCGACGACGTTTCCGTCGTGATCGAACTCCAAGCTCAGGATGACGGCTCCAAACCGGCCGCGATTGATGACATCCGCCGGGTGGCTGAGCTTTGGTCGTTGCACGAGTTTTCCGGGGCACAACGGTAACCCGCGCTCCGCATCGGAGCTGCGTGACCGCGCGTTATTTGCGAATGTGTCAGCGTCGTAGGTCGCCAGAATTGCTTCGATATCATTCTCGCTGGGATGCGCTTCATCGACACTCTCAAAGTAAGCACGCATCGCCAACACCCAGGCATATGCTTTCCAGCGCAGAGACGTCGCCCAATCTGGTCGTTCTCCTGTTGCGTCGTTAATACGATAGGCGTGTCCACGAACATGCGCCATTTCTTCCATCGCTTCTGGCGCTTGTTCGACATTGAACAAGCCGACCGCGGCCATGAACCGGGCTTCCAGATAGTGTTTCGGGAGGATGTCCGAGACAGGCTCGAAATGCGCTGTCGCGGCGGTGGCTGATTGATACATGTCCTCGATGCTGTCGCCGGTCGCATCATGCAGCAGCAGGGCCATGTATGCGTTCACGGATTCGACTGTGGCATCGCCGTCATACGCGGCCAGCGCATCGAACAGCGCGGCGCGCGTGTCTTCATTGGCCTGAGCCGAGAACGCCTGCTTGGCCGCGACGATCTCAGTGACATCCAAATCTTGCGCAAAGGATGATGGAAGCAGAGCCGCGTAGGTCCAGAGCAAGACAAAAGCCAATATTGATCGCATCACGAATCCCCTCTCTTTTAGAGGATATTATGAAGCTCGAATTTGCCGTCAATCAACTTTTGGCGCGAAAAGTAAAATCGTAATAAACAGGCTCGATATCACCGAGTTTTTTCATCTGATAGCGCGTCTGGATGTGGTCCGTCGGCGCGACTCGCCAATCGTCTGCCTGGGTCGCGGCCCAGGCATATGCCGGGTGCGCGAGGAAACGTTCCAGCGCCTCATCGGCATAAGAGCGGACATCCGTGGCAAACCGGACCCGCCCGCCGGGCTTCATTACCCGCGCCAGTGCATTGAGGAAGTCCGGCTGAATGATCCGCCGCTTCTGATGCCGGGCCTTGGGCCAGGGATCGGGGAACAGGATGAAGGCGCGATCGATGCAATGATCGGCCAACCCATCGACCAGCTCGCGACCATCTTCTGGCCAGACGCGAACATTGGAGATGCCATCATCTTCGATCTGACCAAGCAGCTTGGCGATGCCTTCGAAAAAGACCTCGCTGGCAAGAATGCCGACGTCTGCATTGGCGGCGGCCTGGCCGCTGACATGTTCGCCGCCACCAAATCCGATCTCGAGCCAGATCTGGTCGGCATGGTCGAACAGCGTTCGCGGCTCCAGGGCACCGGCAGCGCCGACCGGAACTTGCAGTTTCGGCAGCAGCGCATCCATCAACTCTTTCTGGCGGCCAGACAGTGGCCGGCCGCCGCGGCGACCAAAAGTCTTCAGCGGTCCGTGAGCAAAGCGAGAGGGTTTATCGGTCATGGCGTTCATCATTTGCGGCGCAGCTAAGCCGCGGGCTTTGCAACAAAACTAACTTTTTCTCAATCAAGACATGCAAATTTGACTGTGACCGGATGTGTAACCGGTCGCGTAGAGTTTAGGAAAACCACATGGTCGAATTGCCGACGACAGCGATTCCAAATCTGCTGTCCATTATCATCCCGACCTTCAATGAAGAAGAGAGTGTCACACGTCTGGCGAGCGAGATTCGCGAGGTTGTTGGCGACATTGGCTGTGACTATGAGCTGATCTTCATCGATGACGGATCGACCGACACCACGGCCAGCGTGCTCGACGAAATGGCGCGCGATGACAGCCATGTCCGGATCATCCAGTTCCGCCGCAATTTCGGCAAGGCCGCCGCCCTCGATGCTGGCTTCCAAGTGGCGCGCGGTGATGTCATTTTCACCATGGATGCCGACCTGCAGGACGACCCGGCAGAGATCCCGAATTTCCTCGCCAAGCTTGATGCCGGTTATGACATTGTCTCGGGCTGGAAGCATGTGCGCCATGATCCGATCGACAAGACCCTGCCATCGAAAGTCTTCAATGGTGTGGTCAGTCGCCTCAGCGGCGTCAAGCTGAACGATTTCAATTGCGGTTTCAAAGCCTATCGCGCCGAAGCAGTGCAGGGCCTCAGCCTGTATGGCGAGCTGCACCGGTTCATTCCGGTCCTGTTGCACTGGGACGGATTCCGCGTCGGTGAAGTGCCGGTCAATCACCGCGCCCGCCAGTTTGGCAAATCGAAATACGGCATGGGCCGCCTGTTCAAGGGCGCACTCGATTTTCTCGGCGTGATGCTGAACACCCGATTTGCGACCCGGCCGCTGCACGTCTTTGGTGGTGCCGGCATGGTGTTCGGCACAATCGGCGCGATTGCATTGACGTATCTCTCGGTCCTGTGGGCGATTGGCGCCGGTCCGATCGGCAACCGTCCGCTGCTCCTGTTCGGGATGCTGATGGTAATGACCGGATTCCAGTTCATGACGATTGGCTTGCTGGGGGAGTTTATCCAGCGCCAGAGCGCCCAGCCGAAACGGCTGTTTACCGTCCGAGACATGAAGAATTTTGCCCCAGACACTTTGGATACAGACCGTCTGGTGGATGAATTGACCCGCGCGTCGGCGCGACTGAAAGAGGTGCACTCAAAATGGCAGCCACAACCATCCGAGCCGACACAACCGAGCGACACGTCAACAAGTACACCAACCAGAACCCGATCCACCGGCTAAGCCTGGGCCGATTCTATGATGCGGTGGCCGCCGAGCTGACCGCGATCGCGCCGCGGAGTGTGCTCGATTTTGGCTGCGGAGAAGGCTACATCCTCGATATGATGGCCGAACGCGGGGTCGACCTGGCAGCCTATGAAGGGCTGGACCTGCGCCCGGATGCGCTGTCTGAAGCGCGATCGCGCTGGCCATCGACCCGGTTTACCGAAGCCAATCTGTTTGATGCCGCTTATGACAACAAGTCATATCACACGGTGATGGCGCTGGAAGTGCTGGAGCATCTGTTCGAACCTGAAAAGGTCCTGCGTCGCCTGGTCGATATGGCCGAAGAGCACCTTGTCCTGACTGTGCCCAACGAACCCTGGTTCCAGCTGATGAACCTGGTCCGAGGCCGTGACCTGATCCGGCTCGGCAATCACCCGGAACACATCAATCACTGGAACAAGAAAACGTTCGCAGAATTCGTTGAACCGTATGCTGAAGTGATCAGCGTGCAGACCCGATTCCCGTTCGTGATCCTGACCGCCCGCCCGCGTAAATGACCTTGTCATCGGTGAAGCCCTGGCACGTCGCGATTGGCGCAACGGCGCTGGTGGCGCTGTTCGTTGCGCTGTGGCCGCTCGGGCTTGGCCGGGATTACATGAACCATCTGGCCCGGACCTATATTGAGGGACACCTCGCCTCGGATCCGGTGCTGCAGCAATATTACGGTCTGTCTTTCGACCTCATTCCAGACCTGACCATGGACATGATCATTCCATGGCTGTCGCACATTATCGGCATCTATCCGGCCGGCGCGGTGACTGTGTGGTTGGCCTTTGTGCTGCCGCCGCTGGCGGGCGTCGCGCTCGCCAAGACGCTGCATGGCCGCGTCACCTGGCTGTCACTGCTCGGCTTCCTGACCGTGTTCAACGCCAATATGGATTGGGGTTTTGTCAATTACACCGCCTCCAGCGGCCTGGCCCTGTTTGCCTTTGTGCTGTGGGTGCGGATGGCGCCAAGCTGGCTGAGAACGCTGGTCTTCGCTCCGATCTCGCTGTTCCTGGTGGTCAATCATGCACTTGCGTTCCTGACCTTCGGATTCCTGGTTTTCGTCTGGGAAGTGGTCAGCTTCTACAAGCAAGATCGCGGATCGCTGCGCGCTTTCATCCTGCAGCTTGGACTGAAGGACTTTCCCGCCATGCTCAGCGGATTGGTATTCCTTTATCTGTCCATGCAGAGCGTCTCGGATCTGCCGCAGGACGTCGCGCCGCTATATAATATTGCCCAGAAGGCGCGGACCCTGATCGCCGCGACCGAGTTCGGAAATCTCCTGCTCGCCTTCGCAGCGGCGCTTGCCATCATCGCATTCGTCTGGGTTGCGGTTCGCTCAAAATGGCTGGCGTTTGCGGAAAAGACCGATCTTCTGTGCGCTGCTTTCCTGGGCCTGGTCGTCCTGGTGCCGACGGCGATCTTTGGCATCTGGGGCCTGCATCTGCGCTTCGTGGCGCCGCTGGTCATAGTCTTCGGCGCCTGCGTGACCGCGACTCCAAACTTTTCGCCGCGCGCCCGACAAATCAGCGGCGGCGCGCTTGGTCTGGTGGCGGCGTTGCTGTTTGCCAACGGTGCGCTGCAACTCGCCACGGTCGACCGGCAGTCCCGCATCCTGCAAGCCCTGCTGGCCGATGTGCCGGTTGGCGCGAAAGTGTTCAGCTCGATCTCCAGCCTAGAGGTTGCGCCGGCCTTCACGCCGCATGCCGTATCGATGGCGGTGATCGAACGCTCTGCCTTCGTACCGAGCCTGTTCACCAATACGTCGCCAGTGGATATCGTGCCCGGCATGGCGGATTGGCACATGCCGCAGGCGCGTCTCTATTTCGATTATGAGCTCAGCAAGCTCGTCGCCTTGCCGCCGGAGCCCTCGAAAAATGGATACTGGTCAGAGGCTTACGCTTATTCCTGGCACGAACGCTGGGACTATCTGATCTATTTCAAACACGCCGATGAAGACGGCCTCAGCGATGTGCCGGTGTGTGAGGTAAAATCAACGCCGCAAATAATTCTCTACGCCACGGGCGCTTGCGCACGCGATTGACCCAGAAAAAACTTGCGTCGCCGGGGCGAGAGGTACACAACCCGCGCCTTGGTTAAGACGTGAGAGGGGTCCGTGAACCGTTCCGAATTAGCAGCAATGGAAGAGGCGACCGCCTTGAAACTTCCCATGCCGCAATGGGAGTTGGTGATCATGGTCGCGGCCTTGATGTCGCTGAACGCGCTGGCGATCGACATCATGTTGCCGGCCCTGAGCAATATTTCCGAACATTACGGCCTCATCCGCGACAATGACCAGCAATTGGTCATTTTCGCCTACATTGCCGGATTCGGTGCACCACAACTGGTGTTCGGGCCGATCTCTGATCGTTATGGGCGCAAGGGCCTGCTCAGCATTTGCCTGATCGGATATGCGATTGCCGGCGTTGCCTGCATCATGACCAATTCCTTCACAACCTTGCTGATTGCCCGGTTCACGCAGGGCATTTTTGCCAGTGGGGTGCGCGTGATCGCGGTCTCGATCGTGCGGGATTTGCTGGCCGGGCGCGCCATGGCGCGGATCATGTCGCTGGTGATGACGGTTTTCATGGTGGTGCCGATCCTGGCCCCGACGATTGGTGCGGGCGTGATGCTGATCGCGCCGTGGCAATGGACCTTCGGCCTGCTCAGCGTGGCGGCGGTGCTCAATTTGCTATGGATCCAGGTGCGCCTGCCGGAAACCCTGGCCACCGATGCACGCCAGCCACTCAGCGCGCGCCAGTCTGCATCCGCCTATTGGCAAGTGGTTCGGACCCGCATCACGTTCGGTTATATGTGCGCCAGCGGTGTCATCTTCGGAGCGCTGTTCGCCTTCGTCGCCGCCTCTGAGCAGATCTTCACCGATGTGTTCGGGCAGCATGAGACGTTTGCGTTGTGGTTCGCCGGTGTGGCCGGATCCCTGGCCGTGTCCAACTTCATGAATTCGCGCATGGTTGAGCGGTTCGGCATGCGCCGGATCAGCCACACCGTCCTAGTCCTGTTCATCGCCCTCGCCGTCATCAACGTGATCACGCTGTACACGGTCGGCGAACATCTCTGGCTGTTCTATCCGCTGTTCTGCCTGACCTTTGGTTGTTTCGGCATGCTCGGCGCGAACTTCACAGCGCTGGCCATGGAGCCGCAAGGCAAGATTGCCGGCACGGCCAGTGCTGCATACGGATTCGCGTCGACGACCGTGGCCAGCATGTTCGGTTATCTCGTCGCCGGCCAGTTCGATGGCAGCGTAGCGCCCTTCATGTGGGGCTTTGTCGTGCTCGGCGTCAGTTCTCTGACGATTGTCTTCTTCACCGAAGGCGGCAAGCTGTTCCAGGCGCGATAGGGCCCTTGCGCTTCCGCCGCGACAGCGACCCTATCACGCTTGAAACCACAACTGACGACAGGATCCCTCATGGCGCTCAAGACCCGCATCACCGAAATGCTCGAAATCGAAAAACCGATCATCCAGGCGGCAATGGGCTGGATTGCGCGATCGCAACTGTCCTCGGCCTTCTCCAATGCTGGCGGCATGGGCATTATCGAGACCAGCTCCGGCGAGCTCGACGCGGTGCGGGCCGAAATCCTCAAGATGCGCGAGCTGACCGACAAGCCGTTCGGCGTCAATGTTGCCCAGGCCTTTGTCCGTGATCCCGACATCGTCCAGTTCGTCATCGACCAGGGCATCAAGTTCGTCACCACGTCGGCAGGCAACCCGAAGAAATATACCGGCCAGCTCAAGGAGGCCGGCCTCACCGTGTTCCATGTCGTACCGAGTCTGAAAGCCGCGCTTGGCGCGATCGAGGCGGGCGTTGATGGCCTGATCGTCGAAGGCGGCGAAGGCGGCGGGTTCAAGAACCCCAAGGATGTCGCCTCGATGGTGCTGATCCCGCAGGTCTGCGAAGCGGTGGATGTGCCCGTCGTTGCGGCAGGCGGCATCATGGACGGGGCCAGCATGGCGGCGGCATTCTCGCTTGGCGCCGAGGGTGTGCTGATGGGCACCCGCGTCCTGTCCAGCGCCGAAAGCCCGGTGCACGAAAACTGGAAACAGGCAATTGTCGACGCCGATGCCACGGACACGGTGTTTCTCAACCGCGATGGACCCGGGCCAGCCCTGCGCGCCTTGCGCACCGAACGCACTACCCGGATCGAGCAGGACGGGGTCGAGAATATTTTCGGCGAATTCGCTGGCACCCAGCAGGTCTATTTCGGCGGCGATCTCGAAGCGGGCATCGCGCTGACGGGACAAGTTGCGGGTCGAATCAAGGGCGTACGACCGATTGCTGATATTCTGAACGAGACCATGGCCGAGTTCGACGCCACGGTGGCGCGCTTGAGCCAGCTACAAGTGTGACAGCGTAACACTAGGCGCGTCATCTAAAATCTGATTAAACACGGCAACGTTACACTCAAAGGTGACCTAATGACCGCAAAATCTTACCTCTTTGGCGGCGCTGCGGCGTTCGCTCTGATCCTCGCTGGTTGCGATGTTGTGCGCACGCCTGGCGCTGACGCACCGGCTGAAACCGACGCACCGGCAACCGATGTCGAGACTCCGGCTGCAGACGACGCCGCGTTGGCCGACAATCCGCTGCTGCAGGACTGGGATACGCCTTATGGTGTGCCGCCCTTCGCTGACATCGCAGAGGAAGATTACCTGCCAGCCATCGATTTCGCGATTGCCGAACTGCAAGGCGAGATCGCTGCAATCGCCAATAATGAAGAAGAACCAACCTTCGAGAACACGATCGTTGCGCTCGACAAGGCGGGCGGCATGCTGGGCCAGGTGGCGCTGGTCTTCTCCAACATCACCAATACCGACACCAATGACACGCTGGCTGATCTCGAAACCCAGATCTGGCCGAAGGTCACGGCGGTGCAGAACGAGATCAACTTCAATGCTGATCTGTTTGCCCGGGTCAAAGCGGTTCACGATGCCGCGGGCACGCTCGACCTCGACGAGCAGGACCTGCGCCTGATCGAACTCACCTATCGCGGCTTTGAGCGGGCTGGCGCAACGCAGAGCCCAGAGGTCAAGGAAAAGGTCGCGGCGATCAATGAAGAGATCTCCAGCCTGACCACGCAATTCGCTCAGAACCTGCTGGCCTCAACCAAGGCGTTCAAGCTGGAAATCACCGATGAAGCCGAACTGGTCGGCTTGTCGGAAGACTTCAAGGCGGCGCTGAAGGATGGTGACACCTGGACGCTGACGGTTGATCGCTCGGTCTATGAGACTTTCATGACCCAGTCAGAGAACCGCGACCTGCGGGCTCAGATGTTTGATGGCTACCGCCTGCGCGCCAATAGCGGCGAGTTCGACAACGGCCCGATTGCGATCAAGCTGGCGCAGCTGCGCGCCGAACGCGCCGAGCTGCTCGGCTATGCGACCCACGCCGCCTACACGCTGGAATACAACATGGCCCGCACGCCAGAGACGGTCGAGAATTTCCTCGTCCGCGTCTGGGAGCCTGGCCTCGCCCAAGCCAAGGCAGAACGCGAAGAAATGCAGGCCATGATTGGCGACGAATTCACCTTCGCCGGGCATGACTGGTGGCACTATTCCGAGAAGGTCCGTCAGGACAAGTACGCCTTTGATGACAATGTGCTGAAGCCATATTTCGAGCTTGGCGCCGTGCGTGAAGGCGCCTGGACCATGGCCGAGCGCCTGTTCAACGTCACGCTTGAAGACGTCGAAATCGACGGCTGGAATGAGGTCGTCACATCGTATGATGTGAAAGACGCCGACACCGGCGAGCACCTCGGCCTGTTCATGATGGACATGTATGCTCGCGACAGTAAGCGCGGCGGCGCATGGATGAGCTCGTACCGACCGTCGACCAATTATGATGATGCTGATGAAGTGCGTCCGATCATCACCAACAACCTGAACCTCATCACCCCGGCCGGCGACGGCCCGACCCTGATGCGGTTTGACGAGGTCGAGACATTCTTCCACGAGTTCGGTCACGGCCTGCACGGCCTGCTGACGCAGATCAAGTATTCCAATTTCTCCGGGGTTGATGGTCCGCGTGACTACACCGAATTCCCGGCACAGATCCTGGAACACTGGGCCGGCGCGCCGGAAATGCTGGCTGAATATGCCCTGCACAATGAGACCGGTGAAGCCATTCCGCTCGAGCTGATCGAGAAGATGCGCGAAGCCTCGAACCACAATCAGGGTTTCCGCACGACCGAGTTCATTGCCGCTTCGCTGCTGGATCTCGCCTGGCACAATCTCAGCCATGACGAGGCGATGGCCATCACCGATGCCCGCGCCTTCGAACAGCAAGTGCTGGAGGGCTATGGCCTGATCGAAGAGATCGAGCCGCGTTATCGCAGCCAGTATTTCAGCCACATCTTCGCGGGTGGCTACAGCTCCGGCTATTACGCCTATCTGTGGTCAGAGATCCTCGACGCAGACGGCTTCACCGCCTTCCGCGAAGCAGGCGATATCTGGGATCCGGAACTCGCCGCGCGCCTCAAGCGCTGGGTCTATGAGTCCGGCGGCCTGCGCCCGGCTGACGAGCTTTACCGCAACTTCCGCGGCTCCGACCCGACCATTGAACCATTGCTGCGCATTCGCGGCTTCGATACCAATGAGGAAGGCGAAGGCTGATCTGTCTCTTATTGGAGTGAGAGATTGACTGAGAAAGCCGCCCTGGAAACGGGGCGGCTTTTTTGCTGGGCGGGCGGTCAGGCACTGACAACGCAGAGCTGGCGGCGAGACCCGGTCATTTGACCCACTCCTGGAAGCCAGTATCCTCGCCGACGGTGGGGGACCAATTAAGAGGGGAGAGTGCAAGATGATCAAGAGAATTGCGGGACTCGCGGCGTTGACGCTGGCGACGGGCCTGGCCACGAGCCTTCCGGCAGATGCGAGCAATCGCACCAGGGTGTGCAAACCAGCAACCGTGGGTGTGTTCAGCAATCGAATTCACGTCAGATGCGAAGCGATCGGTGGCCAGGCCTATACCGAGGACATTCGCTATTACGCGATGAAGCTGGATGACTCACCGCAAGTCCAGGCGACCCTGCAACTGTTGCTAATGGCGAAGGCACACAACCGCCAATTGTCGATCAGTTTTGACGAGTCGGACTATAAGAGCGTCCCCGGATGCCAGGGCAGCAATTGTCGCCGACTGCGATGGGCAAGCATGCGTTAAAGCCAACCCATCGCGACACAGAAAACCGCCCAATCACAAGGGCGGTTTTTTGTATCGATGAATGGGATGGGCGATGCCCGCTTTCGGCGTCAGAGCGGGCGTAAATGCTCGATCTCAGTAATTTCATATAGGTCAGGCAGAGCCTTTAGAGGCGCGGGGCAAGAGACGCCCACGAGATCTGCACCACCGATCGTGGTGAATATGATCTCAGAATCGCTAGCGCACGCCGATTTTGCCGCGAAGTAGACTTTAACAGGCTCTTCGATCAAGGAATGACCGTTGAAATGCGTCACCTCCGGATCGTCGGCGAGCTCCGTCCCACATCGATCTTCAGTGTTCAATTTAAATGAACTGTCTTTCGTCCAATATCCGTGCGCGCCATTGCAGTACCCGAAGAGAAGTCTTCGAAGGACTGTGCCAGACAAATCGAACTTTTCGGCACCTATTGTCGCTTCGCTAATCGGAGACAATTGGATTCCGATGTCTGCAAGGTCAGATTCAAAAGCTGAAACCTGATCATCTGAGAGGCCTTCAATCAGCCGGTCGATTGGTTGTCGCGCCGATTCGCCTGCGGTTTCTTTCACGACGTCTAGAAACAGCGCGCTATCATACTGGTCCTCATTCAACTCCGAGCGATCGAACACTTCTCTCCAAAGATCAAGGACGTCCCGACCTGCCTGCTTCAGAGCGGCCTGCTCAGCAATCAGATGCACAAGGTGCCCGCAATTGTAGGGTGTGCGCCCTCGACTTGCGGTCTCGGTCATCAGGATAGAATTGGACCCCAAAGACATGCGGCATTGGTTTAGCGCGCTGGTCGCTGCGATCTTGAAAGCTTGATCATCCATCCAGAGACGATTTGCGATATACTCGGCCGAACCTTCGTGAACCCAGGACTGTTCCGAGTTCTCCGTCGACTTGAACATGGTTCCATTCCATACGTGGACTGATTCATGGACAGTGAGGTTGGTAATATATCCCAGAAAGTGTCGATCGGGTTCGCTCAAGTCGAGGCCGCGCAGATGGACCGTGATGACATCCTTAAGGACGCCCCCCTTATAAGACCGGGAATTCCATTCAGGCTCATACGAAATCTGCACCGTAGGCGGTGTCTTTGGCGCTCGACCGAGGCGTTGCGTGAGCTTGGCTGACGCATTCTCCAAATCTCCGGACACTTTGGAGGTCAGCCAATCGGGAATGTTGTCTCCGGCAATCATGGTGGCTGCGCCCACCGTCACTTGCGAACATGGACCGATATAGACAATCCCAGAATCTTCTCCTGACAGACTGCTATCCAGGTCGAAGCGTACCCCGTTCGCGTAGATTGTATTGTCATCGTCGAAACCTTCAAATCTCAAACGATGCGAAGCGCCATTGGGCGCGAACGCATTTGACAAGATCGCCCATCCCTCTGTCCCAACTTTTTCAACAGGCACATATCTTCGATCGTAAAACTTCGTGGCCGCCCTGACCTCAAATGAAAATCGGTCAAACTTTGATCCATCTGCTTTTGAGAGCTGCTGACCGTCGAACGACCAAGTCTCGTCAGCGAGTGACCATTCCTCAGCGCGCTGAGCACCTGGAACGATGTCCGGCATGAACTCAAACATTTCGACCGGTGCCGGTAGTCGCCAGTTTGCGATGAGCGCTCCGTCCGACGCTTCGACCGTGACAGTGACGATTTCCGTTTCGTCAATTGGGGAAGCAGTTTGCGAAGGCGCGGCACAAGCCGCCAAAAAAATCCCGAGCAAGACGATTACGCGATCCATAACATTCCCCAAATGACAGACCCATCGATAGGCGCATTTTTCTAGGCGGAGAAGTTAAAATCGGCCGACATACCTTCGCGTCTCGCCCGCACGATTGCTTTCGGGGCGCACAGCCCTTCATCCTTCGCCGCCGCTCAGGATGAATGGCCGTGTGGTATTTTGTCTGCTCCCGACCCAAACCCTCAGGGCGGATGCCCGTGAGGAGGGCGCTGGGTCGTCCTCTATTCAGCCACCTCGAACCCGCATTGGTTCTGTTCCATGGTGAGCTGTTTGGTGATGCGCTTGGCGTTCTGCTTATAGGCCTCGGCGACCGAGCCGCTGACCACGTCCTTGTCGCGCAGAGGGCTGACATTTTCGCACAAGTGGAAGACGCGCGGCGAGTCATGCTTTTCGCCATCTGGCGGCGCAATCCAGTAGACCACGTCGCGGCCATTCGGATTGGCGGCATCACGTGTGGCTTCAGCCACGGCTTCGGCGTCACGGGCAATCTCTTCTGCCTGTTCAGCGACTTCCGGCGAGCATGCCGTGGTCGGTTCTCCGGCATTGATCTGGCGGGCGCACTCATTCATGTCCTCGGTATATTGTTCGACCGATGGCGGGTCATAGCTGATCCCGAACAGCACCGCGACCACCGCCAGCGCCGCGCCGACACCGCCAGCGATCTGCTTGTTGTTCTGATCCATATCCTTGTCGAGCAGGATCAGGGCGAGCAGAGGCAGGAAGGCAATCATCGTGATGATCGCGCCGAGCTGGTTTTGGAAGAAGAATTTGAAGCCGTCTTCCTTGCTCGCCGGATCATGCTTGTTGGCGGCTTTCCACATCAGGTTACCGGCAATCGCGAACACTGCGATCACGACCAGCAGGCCGATCAGGATGGGCAGGCCGCCTGTGTCGAACCGGCCTTGTAGCAGCATGACGACGCCGGCAATCTCGGCGCCGATGGCGATGACCCAGGCAATCGCTGCAAAAATGCGCAGGCGCGAAGCCTTGGACTTCTGATCCTGGCTCGCCTGCCAGGCCTTGGTAACGTCTTGCTTGGCCTCTTCCTGAGGCTGTTCCGGAGTGTCAGTCATGCTCCATTTCCCCTTCTTGGTGCAGCGACAGGACGTTTTGAAAGGTCGATGCCAGCCAGCATCCGCCCCGCCGCCGATGTGAACATTGCGCCCGGTATTCCCGGATTCGAGCGAAAAAACGAGAGTCGCAGCGCAGCGCGCCTCCGGATCTGCTTCGACAGCGCCGCGGAACCTGCTACGACCATCGGAATTCCACGGGATGGAGGCTGTCTTGGACGTTCAAATTGACCATTTTGTTTGGGGAGTTCCGGACCTTGCAGCGGGCATTGATGATATGGCGGCCCGGCTTGGTGCCGCGCCGATCCGCGGCGGCGCGCATCCCGGCATGGGCACGCAGAATGCGCTGCTTAGCCTTGGGCCTGACGTCTATCTGGAAGTGATTGCGCCGGCAGATGAGCTGGTGCCGCAGGCCAGTCTTGGACAGCGGTTGCAACAATTGTCGGCGCCCGGCCTGATCACCTGGGTCCAGCGCACCAATCGGCTCGACGATATCGCTGCGGCGGCCAATGGCATGACCGCACTCGGCCCGTTGCCGACACAGCGGCAAACGCCGCAAGGAACGCTCCTGTCCTGGGAGCTGCTGTTCCTGCGCGACCATCCCTTCGCCGGGTTGATGCCGTTTTTCATCGATTGGCAGGAGACACCGCATCCTGCCAGCACCTCACCTGCTGGCGGGCGTTTTCTCGATGTGCGGATCGCGTCCCCACAGGCGTCAGAGCTGAACCAGGCCTTCGAACAGGTCGGACTTCGGTCGCGCGCCGAAGCGGCGCAGACCGCTTCCCTGGCTGTCACGATCGCGGCGGCGGGCGGCGAAACGCGTTTGGCGAGCACGCAAGAGACGCTCTCGGCGTGGGTGGTCTGATCGCGTTTGGCTGCGTCTATGCCAGCGCCAGTTTGTAATTGCGGCGCGTCAGGCGCGGGTCGATCCGCATGGTTTTCAGCGCCGCGCCGCCGGCGGCGTCAAGGAAGGCATCGGCGCGGCGTTTGTCCGACGGCATCATGATCTGATAGGTGTCGAGCGCATCCTGAAGGCGAAACAGCGGGAAGGTGCGCGAGGCAATCTGACCGCTGCTGCCGCCCGTGGTAAAATCGGACAGGCCAACACCGCGCGGCACTTCGGCACCGGGTGCGGCGGTTGCCGCCCAGGTCTGATACTGGTCGAGCGTGTTGATCAGCACCGGCAATTGCTCCGCCAGCGCGACGCGCAGGATCGGCATCAGCGTGACAGGAATGTCGTCGAGTGGAATGAACGCGCCATCCTTGCCATCTCCGGCGATCACGCGCTCGACATAATCGGCGACCTTCGGTGCGGTGCGTTTCATGTGTTCGCCGGTCGACTGGTCGCGATACTGATGCGCATAGAGCGGACCGATCAAGGCAAAGTCGGCATAGCTCGCCCGCGTGCCGAACAGGAAAGGCAGCTTTTCCAGATGCGCCGACAAGTCGGCGAGAAACTGTTCATAGGCCTTTTCGATTCCCGGCGCGGTTTCGTCGGTTATGCCGAGCATCGGAACAAAGCTCTTGAAGCGCGACCCGACCACCTTTCCGGCTTCATATTGTTCTTCCGGTGTGCCGTCCGGCGCCGCGTTCTTGCCGAACTCGCCGTAGATCCACTCTTCGTTCTTGTTCCAGCGATAGTGCATTGCCGGCAAGGTCATCCACTCATCGGCGAACAGTTGCAGCAGGTAGGTGACGAATGTCTGCAGCGGTGTGTCAGGAAGGGCTGAATCCGGGCCGGACGGCCCTTCAAAATGAGCGATGATGTCGGCTGTGTCCTGCACGAATTCGCCGTCCGGCGTTTTCAGGACCGGGATCACCGGCCAGCCGATATGTGGCAGCAATTCCGCCTTCATGATGGCTGGCGACGGCGCGATTTCGGTAAACGTGATGCCCTTCCAGCGCAGGTACGCGCGGGCCTTGCCGCTGAAATAGCTCATCTCGCTGCCATACAAGGTATAGCCGGTCATAACGTCACCCTTCCTCTACTGCCCGCATATGGAGCAAAAAACGCCCGCGGTGACAAACAGGAAGTGCGAGAATGAGGATTCATTAACCCAATCGCGCCAATCCCATGAACATTGCAGAGAAGAAGGCAGAAGGTCACGTTTCCGCCCGATTCTCCCCGGATAGAAACACGAGATTTTTACAGGGCGGCGCTGGTCGCTCATCAGAAGGATGGAACAAGCGTATGGAATCACAAGCGCTGGCAGAGGTCACGACTGAAAAAGCCTTCTCCATGGTCGAGCTTTTGATGACAGCGGACCCGGTCGTGAAAGCGGTGCTTATCGCGCTCGTTATTGCAAGTATCTGGTCGTGGGCCGTGGTGGCAGAGAAACTGTTCGCGATTGGCGGGGCTCGAAAAAAGGCGGACGAGTTTGAAGAAGCGTTCTGGAATGGCCGCGCTGACGATTACGAAATGCGTCCCGGCCAGAACCCGGACAATGCGGGCGCGCGCCTGTTTGCCTCGATTTCGCGTGAATGGCGCGATGCGAAAGCCGTGACGCCAGCCGAGCATGGCGCTCTGGTGGCGCGGGCCGAGCGCTCGCTCCGGGCAACGGTCGATCGTGAAGTCGGAAAGATTTCGAACGGTATCGGCGCGCTGGCTACGATCGGCTCGGCGTCGCCCTTTATCGGCCTGTTCGGCACCGTCTGGGGCATCATGAACGCCTTCCTGAACATCAGTGCGCAGGAAGACACCAGCCTTGCCGTGGTCGGCGGACCGATCGCCGAAGCGCTATTCGCGACCGGCCTTGGCCTGATCGCTGCGATTCCGGCGGTGATTTTCTACAATAAGTTTTCCGGCGACCTCAATCGCTATGCCGACACGCTGGATGCGTTCAGCCAGGACCTGCTCGTGCGCCTGTCGCGCCGTGCCAGTGACGGGCCGGTCTGATGGGAATGCAGCTCGGATCTTCTGGCGGAACGCGCGGTCGCCGCGCGTTCAATGCCGAAATCAATGTCACACCGTTCGTCGATGTGATGCTGGTGCTGTTGATCATTTTCATGATCACCGCAACCGCCTTGCAGCGCGGGGTCGAGGTAAACCTGCCGAAAGCCGCGACAAGCAATCTGACGGTGCCGAAGACAACGCCGCTTCTGGTCACGGTGACGCGGGATGCGAAAGTGTACATTTCCGAAACCGAGATCGAGTTGAACGAGCTTACGGCGAAACTGCTGGCCATCGCCGAAGAAGGCTATCAGGAACGCATCTTCCTGCAGGGGGACACCAATGCTGCCTATGGTGAGGTGCTCGGCGTGATGACGCAGATGAAGAATGCGGGTTTCACCAATATCGCTCTGGTCACCGATCCGAAAGCGCGTGTCGAGGAAGGTGGCTAATCCATGATCCGCGGCCTGCCTGCTTCGATCATAGCGCACGCCGCCGTGCTGAGCGCATCCTACTTCACCTTTCCCTATTGGGGATCGGCGAGTCGGGTTTACGCGACCGACATTGAAGCGGTGGATGTGAACTTTGCGGAGCTAGGCGAGATCACCAATATCGCGCCATTGATTGCTCAGGAACCGGAAGAGCCGGAGGAAGAAACGGTCCCGGAAGAGCCTGAGGAGGATATTCCGGAAGAGGATCCGGTTGATGAAGAGATCCTGGAAGCCGAAGTCGATGCGTCGAAGCCGGACGAGCCCGAACCCGTAGAAGAAGATCCAGAAGACGTGCTTCCGGATTTCGAGGAAGACAAGCCGGAAGACGAGCCGGAACAACCGCCGGAGAAGGAACCTGATCCGACGCCGAAGCCACCGCGTGATCCGTTGGCAGACTTCCTCAATCAGAGCGAAACAACGTTCAAGAGTGAGATCGAAACCCGTCGCAAGGATCCGGAACCGCAACCAAAGCCGCCGGAAGAGCTGCCGAAAACTGCACTGAAAGATGCGCCTAAGCCAGTCGAGACGCGCAATCGCCGCGGCGCTGGCGAGCGCAACGGCAATACGGCGCGACTTGAAGCTCTGATCGTCTCGCGCATTCGCAATGAATGCTGGGCCGGGGTCGATGATCTGCCCAATCCTGAACGATACAACGTGCAGATGAAGCTCTTGCTGAACGAGAATGGGACCGTCGCGGACCTGACCCTGGTCAGCCCCAGACGACGCCCGATCGGAAGCTCTTACACTGGAACAGCCGTTGATCGCGCATTGCGCGCGGTCAACAAGTGTGCCCCTTACCGCCTTCCCAGGGATGATTACGAAATGTGGAAGGAAATCAATGTCTATCTCGGGCTCGGTTATGCCGGTAGATAAAACAGGATCTGGAGTGAATCGATGCTGAAAAAACTGATCTGCGCCGCGTTTGTCGGACTACTCGGAACCTGGTCCGTCGCCATGGCACAATTGGAAGTGGTTGTGGACCGCGCTGACTTGAAGCCGACGCCGATCGCGATCCCCAACTTTGAAGCCATTGGCGTTGATCCAGCGATCGCGCAGCAGATCAGCGATGTGATCCGCGCCGACCTGGAATCGACAGGCCTGTTCACGATCACGCCGGAAGAGGCCTACATTCAGAAAGACCTGAACATTGAAGTCGCCCCGCGCTTTGCCGACTGGAAGATCATCCAGACCGATGCCCTTGTGGTTGGGACAGTTGAGCAGATCACCCGCGATGGCAATGACCTGATCCGCGGCTCGGTTCGCATGTGGGATGTCTATGGCGAGGAATTGATGCGGTTCGAAGACTCGGCCGGCCGGCAGGTCTCCGGGCGCCGGTTCACCACCACGCCCGCTGATGTCCGCCGCATTGCGCACAAGATTGCCGACGCAATCTATAGCCGCCTGACCGGGGAAGACGGCTATTTCGACACGCGCATCGTCTATATCGCCGAAACCGGCCCTAAGAATGCGCGCATCAAGCGTCTGGCCATCATGGACGCTGACGGCGCCAATGTGAAATACCTGACCAGCGGTGCCTTCACCGTGCTCACTCCGCGATTTTCACCGGAAGCCCAGCAGATCACCTACATGTCCTATGAAGGCGGCATTCCGCGCGTCTATCTCTACGACTTGCGCCGGGCCCGTCAGGAAGTGCTGGGCAATTTCCGCAACATGACGTTTGCGCCGCGTTTCTCACGCGATGGCAATTCGGTGCTGCTGACGCAGGCGACGAACGGCAATTCGGACGTCTACTTGATGGATCTGCAAACCCGGCAGAGTCGCCGCCTCACCGATCATCCTGCGATTGATACATCACCCTCCATGTCGCCGGACGGGCGTCAGATCGTGTTCAATTCAGATCGCGGCGGCAGCCCGCAGCTCTACATCATGAACACCAATGGCACGACGCGAACCTGCCCATCCGGCGGGCGCGATATTGCCTGTCGGATCACGTTTGGATCTGGCCGCTATTCGACGCCGGTCTGGAGTCCGCGTGGCGACCTGATCGCGTTCACCAAGCAGACCCGCGGTCGGTTCCATATCGGGGTCATCGGAATTGATGGCCAGGGTGAGCGTTTGCTGACCGAATCCTATCTCGATGAGGGCCCGGACTGGTCGCCAAATGGCCGTGTCATCACCTTCTTTCGTGAGCGTGCTCCCGGCGCGTCACCAGAGCTCTGGTCGGTGGATTTGACCGGTCGAAACCTGCGCCGTTTGGTGACGCCGACAGACGCATCCGACCCGGCCTGGTCGCCACTGCTGGACTAAATGCGGATAATTGCAGCCTGACAGCACCTTAATCTTCCCAAATCGAAGAAAAATCAGGTATACGCTGTCACGAAGTTGACAAAAACCGTCCCTAATGCACCCATTGCACGCGCAAGCAAGGAGAGACCCACATGCGTAAGCTTATGATGACGTCTGCGTCGATCGCCCTAATCGTCGGCGTCGCAGCATGTTCTTCTACACCGGAACCAGAGCCGGTGGTAACCGACGAACCAGAAGTTGTCGTCCAAGAAGAGCCTGAAGTTGTAGTTGTAGAAGAACAACTCCCAACCGTTCCGACTGGTCCTGCCAGCGGTTCTCTCGAAGATTTCCAGGTCAATGTCGGCGATCGCGTTTACTTTGATCTCGACCAGTACCGCCTGTCTGCGGACGCTCAGGACATTCTGAAGCGTCAGGCGGCTTGGCTGTCTTCTTATCCAGACGTAAACATCCTGGTTGCTGGTAACTGTGATGAGCGCGGCACCCGCGAATACAACCTCGCCCTCGGCGAGCGTCGCGCGTCTGTCGTGAAAAACTACCTCGTTGACCTCGGTGTTGACCCAGCGCGCATTCAAACCGTTTCTTACGGAAAAGAGCGCCCACTGGCGATCGGTTCGAATGAAGGCTCCTGGGCTCAGAACCGTAACGGCTTCACACAGCTGATTTCAGGTGTTGTCGGCTAAGGCCACGCAACATTTACATTTGATTAGGCCGGGCGTCACATTTTGGCCCCGGCCTTTTCGTATTCAAGCGTCACCCTGGCTAGTATTGATATTGGAGTGCGTCCCAAATGATTCGATCTTCCTGTCTGGCGCTGACAGCGCTGTTCGTGTTGGGCATCCCTCAAACGGCTGATGCGCAGCGTCAACGCGCCCAAGTCGTGCAAGGCGTGACCAGCGGCGAATTGGCGTTGACGGTGGAAGAAATGCGCGCCAGCAATGCTGAGCTTCGGGCCCGGATGACGGGCATTGAATCTGATAAGGCGCAGCTCAACGGAAAAGTCGAAACGCTCGAATTCCTGCTCTCGCAATCGCGTGACGAGATCAATCGCATGCAATCGGATGATGCCGAGTTGGAGCGCCTGATCTCGCGACTCGAACGTCGCTTGTCGGACCAGGAAAAGACAATTGCCGACCTGAACCGCAAGCTTGCTGCGCTGCAGCCGGAACCAGCCTTCCTGGCGGCGAGCGGAACGATGGCGTCGACGGATTCAGGTGAAGACCGCGCAGATGAGGCGGAAGAAGAGACCGTCGAAATCGCTGCCAGCGGTCCGACCCGGATTGTACGCCGCACCGAGACGGCGCCCGAGGCACAGCAGGCCGCGGATACGATTACGCAAACTGGCCCGGGTGGAGAGCCGTTGCCACAAGGGTCACTCGGCTCCCTGCCCGCCAGCTCCCTACCGGGTGAAGCCGGTCCGCTGTTTGGTGAGGCCAAATCGCGCCTGCTGCAATTTGATTATGCCGGCGCCGAAGCCGCTTTCCGCTCATTCCTCAGTCAATTTGGCGATGACCCACAGGCAGGCGAAGCTCAATACTGGTTGGCCGAGGTTCTGTACCAGCAGGAAGCCTACGCCGAGTCAGGCGCGGCCTATACAGATATGATCCGATCTTATCCGGATGACCCACGCGCGCCGGAAGCGCTGGCGAAACTTGCCCGCTCCATGCGTTTGGTCGGCGACACAGACCAGGCCTGCAATGCGCTCAACCTGCTGCCGCAACGCTACCCGAACGCATCGGGCGTAACCCGCAACCTGGCAGCCGGAGAACGCGTCCGGTCAGGTTGCGATAATAGCTAAGACCGTGAAGCTTGGCGCTGATTTCGACGCGCTGGTCGCCCGATTTTCGCAGCATGACGATCAAGCGCTAGCGCTCGCTGTCTCAGGCGGCAGCGATTCCACCGCGCTGCTCTATCTCAGCCATGAATGGGCGCGCCGTTCCGGGCGCCGTCTGCACGTCTTCACCGTTGATCATCGCTTGCGACCTTCTGCTGCTGCCGAATCTGCCCGTGTTGCGCGGGTTTGCACCGAACTGGGTCATCCGCACGCAACCCTGACCTGGACGACACCGAAGCCGACTCAGGCGGCGGCGCGGCAAGCCCGATACCAATTGATGTGCACCGCGATGCGAGAGATTGGCGCCTCGATCCTGCTGGTCGCGCATACTTTTGACGACGTCGTGGAAACCGCCATCATGCGCCGACAGCGCGGCATTCGCGGCGCCAGCACCGCCGGACCTGTTCTGGCTGCGCCGGCGCCGGTCTGGCCCGACGGGCGCGGCGTGACTTTGTTGCGTCCGTTGCTGCACGCCTCCCGGTCCTGCTTGCGCGATCTTCTGACACGCCAAGATTGGGCGTGGGTCGAGGATCCGTCCAATGCGCACACAGAATTTGAACGTGTCCGCGTTCGCCAATTTCTCGCGCGTCACCCCCGACTTGCCGCGACGGTCAGCGATCAAGTGCAACGATTACGGGTTGAGCGCATGGCTGCTGACCGCACCATCGGCGCAGCGCTGTCGCGCGTGGTTGTCGACCCGGATGCTTTGATCACCCTGGACGAGTCCGACATTTCCCCTCGACTGATCACGCTCCTGGCGCGGTGTGCGAGCGGCGGCGACCGGGATCCGCGCGCCGGGGCGGCCGCCGACATGCTGGCCGGGCTAAAAACCGCAGGCGCGCGTCAGACGCTTGGCGGGGCCTGGTTCCAGAAGACAGATCGCGGCTTGAAGATCGGCCGCGATCCGGGAGAAGCCCACGCGGCGTGCCGCTCCGGGCTGTTCGACGGACGCTTTGAAGTCAGTCAGGACGCGTGTTTACCACCGCAGAGTGGGCAGGCCTTTCTGGTCCGGTCCTCATCGCCATGCGGCACCCGATGGCGTGAAACGATTTCGGACCGCCTGGCGCATCTCAGTCAATGCTTGCAAACACCTGATCTCTCGCCACTTGCGCCTTAAGAGACCAGCGGCCCGACTTCGAGGACGTCCTCTACGGTGCGCAGGCCTGGTTTCGGGCTGTTGACCAGGACCGCCATATTGCCCGGTGCATGCTCATTATTGAGCATTTTTTCGTGGGCCTGCGGAATGTCGGCCCATGAAAACACTTCCGACATGCAAGGATCGATGCGGCGATCAATGACCAGTTGATTGGCCGCGGACGCTTGTTTGAGGTTGGCGAAATGCGAGCCTTGAACGCGTTTCTGACGCATCCACAGAAAGCGTGCATCCATGGTCAGGTTGAACCCTGTCGTGCCGGCGCAGATCACGACCATGCCGCCTCTTTTGACGATAAATACGGAGACCGGAAAGGTCGACTCACCCGGGTGTTCGAAGACAATATCGACGTCCTTACGGCCGGTGATTTCCCAGATCGCTTTGCCGAATTTTCGACTTTCGCGCATGTAATCGTTGAAGTCGGGACCATTGACGGTCGGAAGTTGGCCCCAGCAATTGAAGTCCTTTCGATTCAGCACACCCTTGGCGCCCATCGAATAGACGAAGTCTTTCTTGTCGTCTGACCCGACGACGCCAATGGCATGAGCGCCGGTTACCGCGCACAGCTGGACACCAAAACTGCCCAGTCCTCCAGACGCGCCCCAGACCAGGACGTTGTTTCCCGGTTTGACGATGTGCGGACGATGGCCAAACAGCATTCGGTAGGCGGTGGCGAGGGTCAGCGTGTAGCAGGCACTCTCCTCCCAGGTCAGATGCTTGGGGCGCGGCATGCACTGGCGCGCCTGCACCCGGCAGAATTGCGCGAAGGATCCATCCGGCGTTTCGTATCCCCAGATCCTCTGGCTTGGCGAGAACATCGGGTCGCCGCCATTGCATTCTTCGTCGTCGCCATCATCCTGATTGCAATGGATGACGACCTCATCACCCGGCTTCACGCGGGTGACCTTGCGGCCGACCGCCCAGACAATGCCAGAGGCATCGGACCCGGCAATATGGTAATCGGCCTTATGAACGTCGAAGGGCGAGATTGGCTCGCCCAGGCCCGCCCAGATACCATTGTAATTGACGCCGGCCGCCATCACGAAAACCAGCACCTCATCGCTGTCGATATCGGGCACCGGGACCTGTTCGATCTGCATCGCCGTCGCCGGTCGGCCGTGGCGTTCGCGGCGAATGGCCCAGGCGTGCATCAGTTTCGGAACATGGAATTCAGGCGGGATTTCGCCAATCGCATACAGGTCCTTTTGCTCGCGGGATGCTTGAGTTGCGGCGGTCGCCATAAGCTCCTCCATAGGCAGCTGCGTGTTCCTCGATGGCATGTCTTCACAGGCCAATCGTTTCGAGCCAGAGTGGCTCACTGCCTGGGGCGTGGCAAGGAAATTGTGCGATGCAGCATGAAACAATGGATCGATCACAGACGGCTGCTTCGCCAGGAATGGCGCATTGGGTCTATCTTGACGGTGATTTTCTTGCCGGCAAGGATGCACGTGTTTCGGTCTTTGACCGCGGTTTCCTGTTTGCGCATGCCGCATATGAAGTGACCGCGGTTTATGATGGCAAGCTCATCGACTTCGATCATCACATGGCGCGCCTTCGGAGCACCCTCGCGAGCATCGAAATCGAGTTTCCACAGATCGATTTCGTGAAAACGCATCAGCAGATGATTGATCGCAATCAGCTGCGCGAAGGCCTGATCTACGTGCAGGTCACCGCCGGCGATCAGGGCCCCAGGGATTATTACGGGCCGGACGCCCTGCGCCCGACCGTCTACATGTTCGCGACACACAAGACGCTGATCGGCGATGTTGCGCGTGACGGCTTAACCGCGATTTCGGTCGATGACACGCGGTGGGCGCGCCGCGATCTGAAGACTACACAGCTGGTGACCCAGACATTGGCCTATCGCGCCGCACGGCGGGCCGGCGCCGACACGGCCATTCTGCACGACGATGGCATCGTCACCGAGGCGGCGTCGGCAAATCTCTGGATTGTCGATCGTCATGGTACCCTGGTCACGCGCGATTTGTCATCGGCATTGTTGCCCGGGATCACACGCGGGCGATTGATGACGTTGCTGGGTGAACAGAACTGCTCGATCGAGGAGCGGGCGTTCACGCTTGATGAGCTGCTCAGCGCGCAAGAAGCGTTCACCAGCTCGACCGGCGTTGTCATTGCGCCGGTCTTGTCGGTCGATGGCCAACCGATTGGAACCGGCACGCCCGGAACCCTCACACGGCAGGTTCAAGCCGCGTACTATTCGTATATCGGCGCGGACATCAGCGCGTTTGACTGGTTATGACGCCGGGGTCTCATCGTCCGGGTTGATGACTTCCCCATCCACGGTGAAGGCGTCCTCATCGGCTGGTGTCATGCCCTGATCGGCTTGCATCTGCTGAAAGATGTCCTGCATCTGTCCCATCATACTGGCCATCTGGCTCATCCCGATGCGTGCGGAAATCCACGCCCCGATCACGGCCAGGATCGTCGGCACAAGCATGAAACCGACGTCCGACCACATCACGCGCGGTTCAAATTCAGTCGTCTGAAACACCGCGGCGATCATCGCTGCGATCCAGAACGCAATCGCGTAACCGACCAGACCGATGGCGAAGCGCTTGCCGGTTCCACGAAATATGTTTGGCGGCGCAGGGTCTGCCCCGGGCGTCAGCACGGATTGCAGATCCGACGCTGGGGACGGGGTGACCTTTCGGATCACCAATGTGGTGACTGTGGCGACCACGGCCAGCAAAGGGATCAAAAGCGGGCTGCGGTTCATGACACCGGCTGTCATCGCGGAAACGACAAAAGCGAGTGGTCCAGCGACCCTCATCAGCACGGGAATCAAAAATGAGGTCGGCATGAGAAAAGCCAGTGTTTTACCTAAGTCTGGCCTAGCGTGTTTGCCGGCGAACTGACAACACAAAAGCGCCGCTTCGGGAGACATGAAGGATTTTCATCGCCAGGATGACCGCTGCCAGGATAAGCGTGATGGCGTTGGCGACAATGATGGGGAGACTGTTCTGAAGCAGTCCATAAGCCAGCCAACCCGCCACCCCGGCGGTGAACAGCGAATACATCAATAGTGATATTCCAGCCGTTTGACCCGTGCGCAGAACCATAACAGTTTGCGGCAGGAACGACACTGTGGTGAGCATCGCGGCGAAAAGACCGATCATGTCTGTCATCGAAAAAAACACTCCAATTAGACGGGACGTATACCAGCCTGGAGATGAGCAATCTTCGCATATCTCTTCGCGTCTGTTCTGCGAAATTGCATACATTATCCGCCCCGGCGAGAGCCCTTGCCGTGGGCCGGTTCTTCAATCATGCTGCGGCGCAATATCCGAATGTGGAGGACGCTTTGGCGGACACCGAGTATCAACACGCGCCTGACCGGCCTTGGATTTTCCGAACCTATGCAGGTCACTCCACGGCGCAAAAGTCGAATGCGTTGTACCGAAAGAACCTCTCCAAGGGACAGACGGGGCTGTCCATCGCCTTCGATTTACCCACCCAAACCGCGTATGACGCGGATCATGTCCTGGCGCGCGGCGAAGTCGGCAAAGTTGGCGTTCCCGTCGGGCACCTTGGCGATATGCGCATCTTGTTCGATCAATTGCCACTGGAGGACATGAACACATCGATGACAATCAATGCGCCTGCGGCCTGGTTGTTGTCCTTGTATGTGGCGCTGGCCGATGAACGCGGCGACGACCGCGCCAAGCTGCGTGGGACGACGCAAAACGACATCATCAAGGAATACCTGTCGCGCGGCACCTATGTGTTTCCGCCCGAACCGAGCCTGCGACTGATCAGCGACATGATCAGCTGGTGCTATACCGAAGTGCCAAAGTGGAATCCGATGAATGTCTGTTCTTACCACTTGCAGGAAGCGGGTGCGACGCCGGAACAGGAACTGGCCTATGCCCTTGCGACCGCCTGTGCGGTCCTGGACGCTGTCAAACGCGGTGGACAAGTGCCGGAGGAAGATTTTCCGACGGTGTTCGGCCGCATCTCCTTCTTTGTGAATGCCGGAGTTCGCTTTGTCACCGAGCTCTGCAAGATGCGGGCTTTTGTCGATCTCTGGGAAGAGATCGGCCGCGAACGCTATGCGGTCGACGATGCCCGGGCTTTGCGATTTCGCTATGGCGTGCAGGTCAATTCGCTCGGGCTGACAGAGCCGCAGCCGGAAAACAATGTCTATCGCATCCTGATCGAAGCATTGGCCGTGACCTTGTCGAAGCGCGCCCGGTGCCGCGCCCTGCAGCTGCCGGCCTGGAATGAAGCGCTCGGCCTGCCGCGGCCCTGGGATCAGCAATGGTCGCTGCGCATGCAACAAATATTGGCCTTCGAGACAGACCTGCTGGAATACGAAGACCTGTTCGATGGCAGTCACGTGATCGATGGCAAAACCGATGAGCTGAAAGCTGAAGCGCGTGCCGAGCTTGCCAGGATCGATCAGATGGGCGGCGCAGTCGACGCGGTCGGGTACATGAAGGAAAGCCTTGTCGGGGCCCACATAGACCGTGTCCGGGGGATTGAGAGTGGCGACCTCAAAGTGATTGGCGTCAACGCCTTCACGCAGACCGAAGACAGCCCGCTCGGCGCGGGAAACGAGGCCATCGAAACAGTTGATCCGATGGTTGAGCGGCAGCAGATCGAGGCGCTGCGCAAATGGCGTGCGCAACGGGATGAATCGGCTGCGTCGCAGGCCCTGGCAGATCTTGCAGCCGCGGCGAGCGCCGGAACCAATATCATGGAACCGAGCATCGCCGCCGCCAAGGCAGGGGTAACATCAGGCGAATGGGGCACGGCCCTGCGTCAGGTGTTCGGAGAGTACCGGGGCCCGACCGGCGTGGCGGTGGTGATCGAAACCGGCGGCGATGAGGCGATCGAAGCAACGAAAGCCCGGGTCGAATCAGTGTCGCAGCGACTGGGGCGGGAATTGACCTATGTTCTAGGCAAACCGGGCCTGGACGGTCACTCCAACGGGGCTGAGCAAATCGCGGCCCGCGCGCGCGCCTGCGGCATGCGTGTCATCTATGAAGGTATTCGCTTCACACCAGCTGAAATCGTCGCCCAGGCCAAACAGGCCGACGCACATGTGGTTGGACTATCGATTCTATCCGGCAGCCACTTGGACCTGGTGCGAGAAACCCTGGCAGAGATGCAGAAAGCGGGCCTGGACGGCACGCCGCTCGTCGTCGGCGGGATCATCCCACATGAAGATGAACAGGCGCTTCGACAGATGGGTGTTCGCCGCGTCTACACGCCGAAAGACTTCCAGATCACCCAGATCATGGACGATGTCGTCGGCGTGGTGGAGTCGGCCTGGCTGTCCTAGCCTACCATTCCCCCAGTCGGCGAAACCTGATCTCGCGCAAATCAATGCTGCGGGTCTTGTCGGGCACGACCGGGCGTACGGAAATATAGTCAAACGCGGTCGAGCTCTCGAGCAGTTTGCGCGGAATGTTGACTTCCGCCGTATAGGTGTCCCAGCCGGGCTTCAGGTCAAATCGCGTCCAGCCTGTGTCGCCTGGCTTCCCGGTTGAGTAATTGAACTCAAAGGCTTCTGCGCCGAACCCGTCAGACGGTTTGACCGTCAGCGATATTCTCAGGGTTCGTCCAGCATAGACGTTTTCAAGATCGGGCCCGAGGCGAAAATGCGCATTGTGCTGAACGCTCGCAACATTCGCCGTTTCATCCGCCTTGATGGTGAGAACCTCGTCTTTGAGTTCGAGGTCATATCCCAGATAGGCTTCCATCCGGCACAGATCGCCACCATTGAGAATAATCAGGCTGTAGTCTGCGGGTCCGTCTGCGCCACCAAAAGGCCCGCATTTCGGCTGCGACCATCCTTCAATCATTGCGGCGCCAATCATCAGCACGGCGAGCAACGCGACCAGAGGATAGAAAACCGCGTCTTTCAACTCTTTTGCTCCTGTTGGGACATCGACATTTTCACTGGCTAGCAATTCCAGCTCTGCTCTGATAGCAACGCCGCCAGCGAAACGCGACCCTGAACGCTGCTTCAATCGCCACTCTAATGATATTTAATGGATTGCTTCTCATGCCCAAGCTCATTCTTACACGTCACGGTCAGAGCCAGTGGAATCTCGAAAACCGCTTCACTGGATGGTGGGATGCGGACCTGACGGAAAAAGGCGAGGCCGAGGCGAGCAAAGGCGGTGAGCTGTTGAAAGCGCGTGGACTGGCGCCAACCTTCGCATTCACCAGCTATCAAACCCGCGCCATTCGAACCTTGTGGCTTGGCCTTGCGGCCATGGACCGGGCCTGGATCCCCGTCGAAAAACATTGGCGGTTGAACGAGCGTCACTATGGCGGGCTGACGGGTCTGGACAAGGCGGAGACCGCCGAAAAGCACGGCGCGGATCAGGTTCACATCTGGCGTCGATCCTACGACATTCCGCCACCACCATTGGCCGAAGACAGCCCCTACAATCTCACTGGCGACGACCGTTATGACGGCGTTCCGGTGCCAGGCGCGGAGAGCCTGAAACTGACGCTCGAGCGCGTCCTACCTTATTGGGAAAGCGCCATCCGCCCCGTGCTAGAAGGGGGACACGATACGATCATTTCTGCGCACGGCAATTCCCTGCGCGCCTTGGTGAAGCACTTGTTCCAGGTCGCTGATGACACGATTACCGGCGTCGAAATCCCAACTGGAAACCCGCTCGTGATTGACCTCAACGATGCCCTTGTCCCGGTTGCTGCCGAGTATCTTGACGCTGATCGCGCAAAGGCATTGCCGGATCTGCCATGAGCGCCAATCGCTTCATTCTGCGTGCTGCATCGCCGGACGGGATCGGAATTCTGGCTGATGTCATGAGCCATCTGGCAAGCCATCGCGTCAATGTCACAGAGAACCACGATTTTGCCGATCCCCAGACACGGCGGTTCTTCATCTGGGCAAAATTCGAAGCCGAACCCGGCTTCAATGAAACCACGTTTCGAGATGGGTTTGCAGCGCTCGCAGATCGCCGCGAGATTGACTGGTCGTTGCGATTGGAAACAGATCTGCCAAATGCGCTGGTGCTCGTGTCCAAAGGGGATCATTGCCTGAATGACCTGCTTTACCGCCACCGCCGCGGCCGATTGGGCGCGAACATTGTCGCGGTTGTATCCAATCACCAGGATACCAAGTGGCACGCGGACCGGCATGATTTGCCGTTTCATCATATCCCTGTGACCAAAGACACGAAGCATGAAGCCGAACAGCGCTTGCGCGACTTGATTGACCGCACAGATGCGAAAATGGTCGTGCTCGCGCGCTATATGCAAGTCTTGTCTGATCAGCTTTCGCGCGACCTGCAGGGGGTTTGCATCAATATTCACCATTCGGCCTTGCCAAGCTTCAAGGGCGCCCGCCCTTACCACCAGGCTCATGATCGCGGCGTCAAACTGATGGGGGCGACTGCCCATTATGTCACAGCCGATCTCGATGAAGGACCGATCATTGCGCAGGACGTGGTTCCGGTGGACCATCGTCTGTCGCCCGAGCGGATGGCGGAGCTGGGCAAGGATATCGAAGCGAGAGTTCTGGCACGCGCTGTGCGCGCGCATGCCGAAGGACGGGTGTTTCTCAACGGCAAGCGGACGGTGGTGTTCGAATGACGACGCATCGCCGACACATGTTGCGCGCCCTCGAGATTGCGCGCCTGCAGCTTCACAGAACGGGCAAGAATCCCAGTGTGGGCTGCGTCATCATCGATCGTGACACGCGGCGCCTCAGCGAAGCCGCAACCGGGGATGGCGGCCGTCCACACGCTGAACAGCTGGCCTTGTCGCGAATTCCGGTCGGGTCTGCCGCCGGCGGAACCGCCTATGTGACGCTGGAGCCGTGCCGCGAGCGCTCCACCGCTGAGGCAGCCTGTTCGCAGCGATTGATCGAAGCCGGGATCGCGAAAGTGGTGATTGCCACGCGCGACCCACACCCGCAGGGCAATGGCGGCATCGAGCGCATGAAAGCGGCCGGCTTGCAGGTCGAGATTGGTCTTTTGAAGGACGAAGCTGACCAGTTGTATGCAGACTTCTTTGCTTCGATCGAACAAGAATAGGGCGTTGCTGCGCGACCACAATATTGCTTGCAGGACGCCAAAACCTGAAAAACTGACTTGACGTTAACCTTTGTGGTGTCAGCTTCGAAGGGTAATCTGAGCATATGGAACGGTCCCATGATCGGTATCGTCGTTGTCAGCCACGGAAAACTTGCGCAGGAATTGGTGCGCGCTGCGGAGCATGTTGTGGGTCCGCAGGACGCATTCGAAGCGCTCTCGATCGAGGTCGAGGACGACATCGATCAACGCCGCAACGAAATTCGCGATACGGTCAAGGCCTGCAACAAGGGCAAAGGGGTGATCATCCTCACCGACATGTTCGGTGGCACGCCGTCCAACCTGGCGTTGTCGAATCTGTCAGACGGAAAGGTCGATGTCATTGGTGGCGTAAACCTGCCGATGTTGATCCACTTGGCGCAAGTCCGCCACGATCTAACTCTGGATGAGGCGGTTCAAGCCGCGAGCGATGCCGGCAAGCGATACATTCGCGTCGGATCACAAGTGATGAGTCGAACCAAATGAGTCAGACAGTCCGAGACGTCGAGATCGTGAACCGCAAGGGTCTGCATGCGCGGGCGTCTGCGAAGCTGGCCGAGCTTGCCCTGAATCTGCCGACAATCGTGACCATCAGTTTCGAAGGCGAAAGCGCTGATGCGCGTTCCATCATGGACCTGCTATGCCTCGGCGCCGGCATCGGTAGCACTGTGCAGATCAGTGCGGAAGGCAGCGGCGCGGACGCCGCGCTCGCTCAGGTCGAAGCCCTGTTCAAAGATGGTTTTGGTGAACTCGCCGAAGACGCCGCCTGTACCTGCAAATAGATTACAGCACCAATGGCGCAAGCCAGACCCCAATCCCGGTAATCACCACGATCCCGATCAGGTTCACCCGCAGACCGCGGGCGATCATTTTTCCAATCGGAATTTCATCTGTCGCATAGATGATCGCGTTTGGCGCCGTCGCGACCGGCAGCATGAATGCGCAGCTCGCGGCAACGGCGGCGGGCGCGAGCAGGCTCGCGGGCGCAGCTCCAATCGCCACAGACAGAGCGCCCAGTATCGGTGCAAGGGTCGTCATCGTCGCCACGTTGCTGGTCAGTTCGGTCAAGAAGATCACCAGTGCAACGACCACCGCAACGAACAGGATGGGTGGAAGCACGGACAGCGGCTCAAGGTTTTCGCCAATCCAAGCCGACAGGCCGGTATCGCGGACAGCACGGCCGAGCGCGATGCCGCCGCCGAACAGCAACAGAACGCCCCAGGGCAGTTTCGTGGCTTCCGTCCAACTCAGCAGCGAACGCGACTGACCTCCGCCGGCCGGCACCAGAAAGACCAGCACCGCACCAAACATGGCGATCATCATATCGACTTGCGCGCCGCTATATTGGCTAAGCGTGTCCCATCCGATTGCGTCCAGTCCCTGTACCGTCCAACGGCGGCTGACCCAGAGCAGGGCGACCACCGAGAAAACGATGGCCACACGCTGTTCCGGAACGGTCATTTTGCCGAGCGCTTGCTTTTGCGACCGAACGTTTTGAATGGCAGCGTCACTGTTGGCGATCTGACCGATGCCTCTCGTCACGCTCCACCAGGCAGCGGGAATCAAGAGCAAGACAGCCGGGATGCCGAAACTCATCCACTCGACAAAGCTGATATTGGCGCTGGCATTGTTTTGTAGCCAATCGATTGCGATCAGGTTGGTCGGTGTCCCGATGGGGGTGCCGACGCCGCCAATCGAAGCGGCATAACATACGCCCAACAGCAAAGCAGTGACGAACCGGCCGGACTCATCTTTCAACGCCGCCGCCGCAGACAGCGCGATCGGCACCATCATCAGGGTGGTTGCCGTGTTTGAAATCCACATTGACAGCAGCGCTGTCGCAATCATGAAACCGGCAATCAGAGACAGCGGCGATGCACCAACCGCCGCGACCACATTCAGCGCAATGCGCTTGTGAAGGTTCCAGCGTTCGATGCTGAGCGCGACAATGAAGCCGCCCAGCAATAAGAGAACAATATGGTCCGCATATCCGGCGCCGACTTGTTTTGGCGAGCCAGCGTCAAATAACGGCAAGATGATCAGCGGCAACAGCGACGTGACCGGAATCGGGATCGGCTCAGTTGCCCACCAGACAGCCATCCAGGCGAGCAGGGCGCCAGTGGCCCAGGCTGGGAATGGCAGCCCTTCGGGAGCGCCGGACAGCAACATGACGAGGGCGATGGCTGGCCCGAGAACGAGACCTATTCTGCTCGCGAGATTAGGGGCTTTATCCATGTGCACAAAGGGCCGGGCTTGGCCTTAGAAGTCAAGAACCCATTACGATTCAAGGATCAGATCATCTCGGTGCACGAGCGCCGGTCGACCACGATAGCCGAGCTGCGCCTCGACGGCGTCGGATTGCAGACCTGCAATGCGTGCGGCATCGTCGGAACTGTAAGCGGTTACGCCCTTGCCGATCAGAGTGCCAGAATCGTCCTTGATCGCAACCGCCGCGCCGCGCGCGAAGTGGCCCTCGACTCGGGTTACACCAACCGGCAGCAAACTCGCGCCAGCCCTCAAGGCCCTGGCCGCGCCTGCGTCCACCACCACCGTTCCTTCCGGGGTCAGGTGACCGCGCAACCAGATTTCCCTGGCTTTCTCGGGGGTCATCGAGGGCAAGACCCAAGTGGCTTTCCCGCCATCAAGCAGTTTGGCAATCGGATGCGGGGTGGTGCCCACGGTGATCACGGTCATACACCCGGCAGCCTGCGCAATTCGGGCGGCGGCGAGCTTGGTCGCCATGCCCCCGCTGCCGACATCTGCCTCGCGATTGATATCGCCGGCCATGTCATCATGTTCGGCCGTCAACGCCTCAATCACTGGGATGTGGCGCGCGGCGGCATCGTTGCGCGGATCTGCGGAATAGAGCCCGTCCACATCGGATAGCAAGATCAGTGCATCCGCACCGACCATCTGCGCCACGCGGGCGGCCAGCCGGTCATTGTCGCCATACCGGATTTCGTCCGTCGCAACAGAATCGTTCTCATTGATGATCGGGATCGCCCCGGCGGACAGGAGCGTTTCCAGTGTCGCGCGTGCGTTCAACCACCGACGCCGGTTTTCTGTGTCTTCAAGCGTCAGCAGGGCCTGCGCAACTGGGGTGCCGTCCTTGGCAAAGGCAGAGGAGATTGCCGCCATGAGCAAGGGTTGACCAAGCGCCGCAGCAGCTTGTTTTTCTTCGAGTTTTCGGGGGCGTTCCGACCCGAGCTTGTCGCGGCCAAGCGCGATTGCGCCGGACGAGACCAGGATGACTTCCTGCCCGAGTTGCCGTTGCATCGTGATGTCAGAGGCGAGCGAGTCCAGCCAGGATTGGCGTGCTGATCCAGCCTCTGCGACCAGGGCAGACCCAATCTTCACGACCACGCGCTTGGCGGTGCGAAATGTATTCAACGCCGAGTCGGACATTATCCCAACGGGCTCCAGCTCTCGTCATCTTCAGCAGGATCGGTCTCCGCGCGTCTGATTTCATTGAGATGCTGCACCATCTGGCCCAGCGCGTCTTTGACTCCGTCTCCAGAGACCGCTGATATCCGCAATGGCTCCTGCCCGCACGCAGCTTTCAGGATCCTTGCCTGATCATCGACTAGCTCGTCGTCCAGCACGTCAATCTTCGAAAGTGCGATGATCTCTGGCTTGGCCGCGAGGCCGGGATCATAAGCTTCCAGTTCATCGCGAATGGTTCGATAGGCTTCATCCGGATGATCCTGCGTGCAGTCGATGAGGTGCAGCAGCACCTTGCAACGCTCGACATGGCCGAGGAAGCGGTGGCCGAGGCCAACGCCGTCCGCAGCGCCTTCGACCAGACCGGGAATGTCGGCAAGAACGAATCTTGAGCCGGGCCCGAGATCGACAATTCCGAGCCCAGGGTGCAGCGTCGTAAATGGATAGTCGGCAATTTTCGGCTTGGCGGCGGTGGCGCGGCTGAGAAAGGTCGACTTGCCGGCATTGGGCAATCCCAGCAGACCGGCATCTGCGATCAGTTTCAGGCGCAGCCAGATCGTGAATTCTTCGCCAGGCTCGCCCGGGTTGGCCCGTCTTGGGGCCTGGTTCGTGGACGTCTTGAAACGAAGATTGCCCCAGCCGCCATTGCCGCCTTCGGCGACCATGATGCGTTGGCCGACTTCAGTGAGGTCAGCGATCAGCGTTTCCCGGTCTTCTTCATAGATTTGCGTTCCGACCGGGACCTTGATCACCTTGTCTGCGCCGCCGCGTCCGTGTCGCTGCTTGCCCATGCCGTGGCCGCCGCGTTCGGCGATATGGTGCTGTTGATAACGGTAGTCGATGAGCGTGTTGAGACCTTCCACGGCTTCCACATAGACGTGGCCCCCGCGTCCCCCATCGCCGCCATCCGGACCGCCAAATTCGACATAGGCTTCCCGTCGGAAAGAGGCGCACCCATTTCCGCCATGACCGGCTTTGACGTAGATTTTGGTCTGATCGAGGAATTTCATTACGCCCGCATAGGCGATCATGCGCCTAAAAGCGAGACATGCATGCACGCGAAACCGCGCTTAGATCACGCAGGATTGAAATATTCATCATGGACTCCGGCGCCGAAAAGGCGTGATTATCAGCGCCAACAACGAAATATGGGAGATTGAACGATGAAACGCGCTTTGCTGATTGCGGTTGCGGCGATGGCGTTCAGCGGCATGCCCGCTGTCGCTGGCGGCAGTGGTTCGAGTTCTTCGGCGCCAAGTGAATCAGGCCCGAGCTATGACCCGGTCGAGGAATATCAAAAAGGCGTGGATGCGCTGAAAGCCGGCGAATACTCGAAAGCTGAGCGGGCGTTCAAACGGGTCGCAAAAGTGGCCAAGAAAGACGCGAACACGCGCTACATGCTGGGTCTCGCGCATTATGGCCAGGACGAGTTCGGGGCCGCGGCCAAGTCGTTTGCGCGGGCGGTCAAGTATGATGACAAATTGTATGCCGCGTACGCGAAGCTGGGCGTATCCTACCTGAAAACCGACAAGACCGAGAAAGCGGACGCTGTCCTGGGCGATTTGACCGCCGCCGCTGACGCGTGTGCAGCGACCTGCGCGGAAGCCGGCGAGATTGCGGCCGCGATTGCCGAAATCAATGCCGCAAAAGCGCCTGTCGGCGCGACGGATGTGTCAGATCTCGAACCGCTCTACACACCGGCAAGCCTCGCCTCTGGCGATCTTCTCTATTCCGATGCAGTGCGCCGGATCAATCTTGGCGAATATGATGAAGCGATCGCGCAGCTGCGCGCCGCCAGCACGATTCTGGGGCCGCACCCGGATGTGCTGACCTATATCGGTTTCGCCAATCGCAAGAAGAACGAGAAAGCGGCAGCGCTGGCTTATTACACCGCAGCGCTGGAGATCGCCCCGGATCATATGAGCGCAAACGAGTATCTCGGTGAATATTATGTCGAGCTCGGAGACTTGGAACGCGCACAGGCGCAACTCGACAAGCTGAATGCCCTCTGCCCGTTTGGGTGCGCGCAAAGCGATGAGCTCGAACGATGGATCGCTGACGCGCAAACGTGAGACGCCTTTTCGTTTGCCTGGTCGCGACCGGCGCGCTTGCGGCATGCCTTTCAATCTCGGAACGCGCGCGCGCGCCGCAGGTTGAGATTCAGGATCTGAACTGGGTGTCGGATGACGCCGACAAGGTTGCGCATCTGACGCAGCAGCCAACCGCCTGCCTCCCGGATGAACTCAGCCCAGCCGCGCGGCGCGGCGAGCTATTGTTCAACAGCCCGTTCCTGCTCGGCGGACAGGCCGCGAAGGCGCAATTGAGCTGTGGGTCCTGTCATCGCAATGGGCGTGACAATCCGGACTTCGTCTTCGCCGGGATTTCGGGTCCGCCGGGCACCGCAGACGTGACGCATGCGTTTTTCGGCCCGATGCGGGCTGACAGGCAAATCAACCCGGTCCCGATTCCCGATCTGGCCAATGCCGCGGCTGAACGACGAGTCGATCGTGACCAGGCTGGCGTGCTCGAGGCGTTTCTCACGGCGCAGATTGTCGAGGAGTTTTCCGGTTCGCCGCCAGAGGCGCAATG
This sequence comes from Henriciella sp., assembly GCA_965228095.1. Taxonomy (GTDB): domain Bacteria; phylum Pseudomonadota; class Alphaproteobacteria; order Caulobacterales; family Hyphomonadaceae; genus Henriciella. The sequence continues at coordinate 1,394,173 of OZ245793.1, forward strand.
GGTTGCGGACCTAGCGGCCTATGTCCGGGCAATCGACACGGGGCAGTGCATGGATACGGCAATGGAGCATCGCAGCTGGGTGCAGGAATGGGCCCGGGTCGAAACCGGCATTCAAGCAGCGCAGGCAACACCTGAACCCGCGTCGCGCGCCTATGGCCAGGCCGCGCGCGCCGCTTTGGGGCGCCTGTTCCAGCGCTACGCCGCTATCGAGCATACACGCCTGCGCCGTGACCTGACCGCCTTGAGCCTCGCCATTCGTGATGGCGAAGACTGGATCAATGAGCCAGAGAGACTTGCCGCGATCGCGGAAGCGCTCGAGCGATCGTCATCGACATCGCTTTATGATGCCAGCACCCTGGCCAGATACTTGCGCTAATGGGCCGCCAGTTTCAGGGCGAGCTCGGGGTCTGTCCCCTTGGTGTAACGCACGGCCGGGCTCTTCTTTCCGCGCGCGCGGCCATACAGCTCGGTTTCGCCGACCGGCTCAAAACCAAGCTTCAACAACACGCTGCCTGAAGCTGGATTGTCGACAAAGTGGCCAGATGCGAACCGGGACAACCCCATGGATGATTCGGCCCAGTTCATCACCGCGGCGGCCGCTTCAGTGACATATCCCCGGCCCCACCAGGGTTTGCCGACCCAGTATCCGATCTCCCAGACATCCATTGGCTTCAGGTCGAGGCCAACGCAGCCAATCACGCCATCGCTCGGCCGGGTAAGGACGAATACATAAGCCGTGTCATCGGCCCATCCTTGCGGATTTCGGCTGATCCAGTCTTCTGCATCTGCGGTGGAATAGGGATACGGCGCGCTGCCAAGATTCCAGGCCACGTCTTTCAGGCCGATGCACTCCGCGATCTGGTCGACATCATCGGGCAAAGGCGGGCGCAAGACGAGGCGCTGCGTACGAAGAATTGCTGGATTGGCCATGACAAGCGTCCAATTGCGAAGAAGGCATGAAAAAAGGGAGGCAGTGGCCTGCCTCCCTCTCGAAACTCTCTGGCCACCACCGGCGACCGTGTCGGGTCGCTCTATTCTGCTGCGTCTGCGAGCGGAGCCACCGACACATACTGACGGTTGCCGCGCTTGCGCGTGAACTCGACTTTACCTTCGACCAGAGCGTACAGGGTATGGTCTTTGCCCATACCAACGCCGCGGCCCGGATACGTCTTCGTCCCGCGCTGACGAATAATAATGTTGCCCGGGATCACGTGCTCGCCACCATATTTCTTGGTGCCGAGGTATTTAGGATTTGAATCGCGTCCGTTTTTCGACGAGCCGCCTGATTTCTTATGAGCCATATCCGGTCTCCAGTTAATCGTTCCAGCTTATAGCTGAAATCTTACCCTTTCGCGAGCTGTTTGGCCTGAGCGACCCAGTCATTGCTCTCAAACTTCCCAGCAGCGCCGATTTTCTCTTCCAGCGCTTCGATGTCGGCTTTCTTCATTTTCGCGATTTGCGCGAACGTTGTGATGCCTTCTGCTTCCAGCTTGCCAGCAAACACTTTGCCGAGACCCTTCATCTTGGTCAGGTCATCCGCCTTGGCCGGTGCAGCGGCTTTCTTCGCGGGTGCCTTCTTGGCGGCTGGCTTCGCAGCTTCGTCCTTCTTCGCCGCTGGCTTTTTCGCGGCGGCCTTGGCCTTCGGTGCGGCTTCCTTCTTAGGTGCCGCCTCTTTCTTCGCAGCAGCCGGTTTCGCTGCGGCTTTCTTGGCGGGCGCTTTCTTGCCGTCGGCCAGGATAGAGTCGATGGTTACGACGGTTTCCAGCTGGCGATGGCCCTTCTTGCGTCGATACGTATTACGCTGACGCTTTTTCATGATGATGACCTTGGCGCCTTTGCGCTGCTCCGCCACTGTGCCAACGACGCTGGCCCCAGAAACGACGGGCTCGCCAATGGTTACTTTTTTGCCGTCACCCAGCATCAGAACACTATCAAACGTGACGCTCTCGCCGGCATCTGCGGCGAGCTTTTCAATGACGATCTCATCGCCTTCGGCAACTTTATACTGTTTGCCACCTGTCTTAATGACCGCGAACATGACGCTCGTCCTTTTCAGAACATAAAAAATGAAACTTTGGCCGCTGCCGAACCCGGCGCGGACATGAAGGCGCGGGTAAACACCAAACACGGCTCAGAGTCAAACCTATTTCCGCATGAAATGCAGGGCTTGATGCGAGAAACCTTCGGGGTTAGGGCGTCAGCGGTCGGAGAGGTGCCGGAGTGGCTGAACGGGACGGTCTCGAAAACCGTTGAGCGCGCAAGCGTTCCGAGGGTTCGAATCCCTCTCTCTCCGCCATGTGGCATGGAATGAGTGCGATATTTTCTGGTGTCCTTGCCCGATTTCTTGCCCGGCGTAGGTTTTCCGAAGATGCCGCTCGAAATTCGGGTTTTCAATGACTCGTTACTAATGTAACAAAAAAGCATGAGCTCGATCGCTTCTTATCCTTTAGCTGCATTCGCGGTGCTGCTGGCTACGTCATGTTCCCAGAGCGAAAACATGTCCTTTGCAACGTCGATCGATCCAGGAGGGTGTTTGGTGGAACACATCGCAGTCGATCCAGAGCGACAGCAATTTTACTTTGATGGTATATCGCCGGATGGGACCAAACTGGCGGTCGGTTGGAATCGCGATGGCGATGAAAGTGGGCTCTACCTCCTTGACCTTATGACCGGCGCGCGCACAGACATTCCCAAGCTCAACAATGGCGCGGTGTTTTCGCCCGACGGCAAAAAACTCCTCAATATTTTGCCGACAGAGAACGGACGGACCGATATTGTCGAATACGAGATCGCGACGGGCGAGGTGACACGAATTTCACCGCATGATCAGTGGGAGTGGCTGGCCAGCTACTCCTCCGACGGCGAGCGCATCTTGTTCAATTCCTACCGAACCGGTGCCTCGGATATATATACCTATCGCAAGTCTGATGGGGCGTTGAAGCGATGGACGGACTTTGATGGGTATGACGCGCATGGGCAATTTTCGCCTGATGATTCAAAAATATTGTTCAACCGCCAGGATGATGGCGAAGACTACAACCTCTATGTTATTGACACGGAAACCGGCGATGTTTCGCAACTGACCGACGACGTGACGGAAGACGGTTATGCGAGTTGGTCGCCAGATGGAAATACGATTGTATTTGCATCAGATCGTTTGCAGGCCTCTGGCGAACTCGATCTTTACTTGATGAACACCGAAGGCGGAGATGTTCGCCGGATCACTGACCATCCTGCCAAAGACGAGTATCCGTTCTTCTCGCCGGACAGCAAATATATCTATTTCAGCTCCTATCGCAGCGACCCAAAAGGGCTTTACCGAATACGGCTCGACGAAGACCTGAAATGTGTGAGAGGTTCGACAGATTAACGGATTGATATCGCCCTTAGCGCAACGCGGTCGTAAGCGGCCTGGCTTATGTCTGCAATCGCTCGCTTATTGGGTTTTGCCAGCATCCAAGATGACGCCAATCAGGCCTTTGATATCTAAAATGACGGAAACAAAAATCGTCGTAACGAGCAGCGAAACCCAGAGCCCAAACAGGCTTATCAATTCAAATGTCGGATCGCTCGCGACGGCGCCGATCAGGTAGATGAGCAAAGGCGTCCAAAGCAGAATGTGAGGCAGCCCCGTCATCCGAATATCTCGCACGAGGTAAAAGGCCAGAAACCCGACGGGAAAGGCCACGACATAAGCGACGAGGGACCATCGTGCTTCAGCATGATTGGCGACGAAGACCAGGCCGAGCAGAAACACGATATTCAGCCATCGCATCCAAAGCTGAACCCAATGCGGCAGCTCGCCCATTTGTTTGATCGCATCGTCAAACAACCGCATATCTCTCCTTCGGCAAATTGTCGGCAGAACATTCTTGCGCAAAACGACGCGAGCGCAAATGTCGTCTTTTGCCAGCACTTCAGATGCCGTGAGCGATTGTGCCGAACTGTGTGATTGCCAAGCGAGGAATTCCCGAATGACGGCCTCTCGGTGCTTTGTGCCTTACGCGATGTTCTCAGCACGTCCAATCGATCCTGCCTTACCCTGTCGCCGGCCGCTGGAGTTGTGTCTTGCGGTGGCTTTCGACTAGTAATTGAAGCATGCGATACCGATTTGGCGGATTTGAGCTCGACGTCGAGAAACACGAGTTGCGGCGTGATGGTGAGATTGTGGCGATCGAGCCGCAAGTGTTTCGCCTTCTGGTTCACCTGGTTTCGGAGCACAATCGGGTGGTCACCAAGGATGAATTGATCGAGGTCATCTGGGATGGCCGGTTTGTCTCGGATTCGGCGATTTCCAGCCGCGTGAAGTCCGCGCGTCAGGCGCTCGGCGATAGCGGGAAAACTCAATCTCACATCAAGACCATTCACGGTCAGGGCTTTCGCTTTGTGGCCGATGTTGAGGCGCACACTGAGCCCGAGCTGCAGGCCGCGCCTGCATCTGCAGCGACGTCCGCAGCCAGCCCCGTGACCGCAGACGACGCCGCGCCTCGGCACAGCGCCGGCGACTTGTGGCCGTCGCGCGTGTCGATCGCCATCGCAGCGCTGGTCGGGCTGGTGCTCGCCGTGCTGTGGTTGCGGCCGCAAGCCAGTCACGCCGCCTCCGATCTCCTCCGTTTGGCGATCCTGCCGGTGGAAAATGCCACCGGCGAGGAGGAGCACGAATGGGCGGAGATGGGCTTGATGAGTCTGCTGATTCAAACGCTGCACCAGGATGTCGGCGTTCAGACGGTGTCCGACCGTGCTGCCGCAGCGGTGAGCGAACCATACGTCTTGTATGTCGATGATGAGTTTGTCCTGCCTGCGGCACTCAAGAGCAATCTGATCGACACCAGAGGTGCGAGCCATTTTGTCCTGTCCCGGCTGACCCGCCAGGGCGATGGCTTTGTGCTTGATTTTGTCTTGCAGGATCGCCAGGGCGCAGAGCGTCACGGCCGCGTCGAAGCGGATGAACTCAGCGTTTTGGCGGCGAAGGCAAGTCGGTCGATCACCGAGGCCTTGCCTGCATCGCTGCGCTTGAAACACGACTCTGAAGTGGACCGCGACCCGTTCGTTGCTGAGGCCTATGCGCGGGGCCGGGCGTTTCAGATTGAAGGCAAGGCGGAACAGGCGCGGAATTTGTTTGGAGTGGCAGCGGAACAGGCCCCTGACGATGCCTGGCTGCGATACGAATACGCACTCTGCACGCGCATGATGGGCGAGCTGGACGAAGCCGAAGCGCAGCTCAATGCGTTGCAGGAAGAAGCAACCCAAATGGACGACACCGAACTCCTGGTCGCCATTCTCAATGCGCGCTCGATCATCCATATGAACCGGCGCGAAACCGATGCGGCCATCATCTTGCTCGAACAGGCTTTGCCGCTGAGCCAGGACGTCGGCGATCGCGCCGATACGGCCACCATTCTGATCAATCTCGGGATTCAGTCGCGGCGAAAGGGCGATCTCGACCAAGCCGACATCCAGTTGATGCGCGCGCTGTCTGAATATGACGCCGCCGGCATCAAAACCCCGCCCGGCGCGTTGTTAAACAGTATCGCGCTGGTGCGCGCCGAGCAGGGCGATCGCCTGTCCGCAATCGAATATCTCGAACGTGCGCGCGTGAGGTTTGAGCTTGATGGCGCTGATCGTCATGTCGGATCGGTGCATCAGAACATTTCCGACATTCAGCAGGAGCTCGGAGTGTTTGATGAGGCGCTGGCACAAATCGACAAGTCGCTCGCGGTTCGACGGGCGCTGGGCGATGAGCGTGCAATCGCGTCGTCACTCGGATCGAAAGCGCTGCTGATGATCGAGATCGGACGCCTGGATGAGGCTGAAACCCTCGGCCGGGAGTTGTTGTCATTGGCCACTGACTTGGACAATCCGCTACGGCAAGCCATGGCGCACGCGATACTTGGTACCGTTTATTTCCATCGCGGCGATGGCGCATTTGCCGTCCAACATCATCGCCGCGAATTGACGATTGGTGACGCGGCTGGGCGCGAAACGCTGATCCAATCTGCAACATTGCTTCTGGCCCGGGCGCAGCATCTTTCAGGCGACAAAGATCTTGCTGTGGCGAACGTCCACGACGTGATCAGCTGGGCGCAAGCAGAGCCGTCACCGCGCCACGAGGCTGAAGCCGTGGAGCGCTTAGGGGATTTCGACGCTGATGTTGGAAATTGGTCGTTGGCGCGCCAGCATTATGCGCTTGCTGCCTCGCTGGTGGCCGAATCCAGCCGGTTCAAAATTCGCGGACGGATCGCCGGAAAGCTTGGGCGCGCCTGTTTCGAAGCGGGCGATCTGACGTGCGCGCGAGCTGCCTTCGACGAGGCCAGAACGCAAAGACCTGGCAGCCGCGCCACGCTGATGCTTGAGGCGGCGCTGGCGCAACATGACGGGCAGTTGCAAAATGCGGTGCAGCTATATCGCCGCGTGCGTGAGACCTTTGGCGAACATTGGTCAGATGCGGACGCGGCCACGCTGGCCGCCCTGGAGCGGCGCTAGCGCTTGCCAGAGCAGATCACGAATTCTCCTGGAATCTGATATCCTGCCATCGAGCGGAATGCGGCGATGGAGGCCAAATACTCAACGTGCGCAGAGATTCGGGTTTCCTCGTCAAATCGGTCGTAGGCCAAGGCCACGGGTCCGCCGATAAATGCCGCCTCGATGGCAGCCTGGTCGGTGGCGTAGGACAGATTGGTTTGCAAACGTACCTCTTCGACGCCCGTCAGGCCGGCCTGCGACATCTCCATCGCCATGACGCTGCCAGTGCCGAGCCGGAAAAACATCGGACAGACATCGCTTTCGACGCGGGCATCGACGATCGGAAATATTTCAGCCCAACCGCAATTCTTGCGTGCGCCCCAGACCGCGAAGACTGCACGTCCGCCTGGCTTCAACAAACGCGTGACCTGCTTCATCGCGGCGAGCGGCTCTGGCACATACATCAAGCCGAGGGCGCAGGTTACGAGATCGAACTGGCCATCCCCCAGACCATCGAGAGATTCTGCGTCGGCACGGAAGGCGTCAATCTGTGTGTAACCGCGCCGGCCCGATTCCAAGGCGATCATGTCGATCATCTTTTGCGAAATGTCGGTGGCGACCACGCGTCCTTGCGGACCGACTGCGTCGGCAAGGGGGAATGTGACCAGACCGGTGCCGCAGGCGATGTCTAGAACCTGTTCGCCGGGTTGAGCATCGGCCATTTCCAGCAGGCTTAGCTGGGCTTCGCGAAGACTGTCTCTCCAGCCTTGATCATAATGCTCGGCCGCCTTGTCCCAGCCATAGCGTTGAATGCGTCTTTGAAGATTGGGTTTCATTGTCTTGGTCCTTGTATGAGCAGTCAGGCCGGTACGGATGCGTTGATGGTTAGCGCCGTCGCGACAGTTTGCGGATTGCAAAACACGTCCATCAATGGGCTGTGGCGGAGGGAGTTTGCGATCACGCGCTCAATCGCGTCCGGATCAGCGTCGGACTCGATCGAAATAGCGACAGCAATCGCGCCGAAGCCGGGTGTGACAGTGTCGCAGACGCCGAGCTGCCCGCGCGCATCCACATCCGTGTCGACGGCGACAGTGATGGTCTCCATCGGCACGTCATCGCGTGAGGCCCAGAGCTTGATCCCGATGGCAAGGCAGCTGCTGAAAGCGGCGCGCAGCACGGTGCTGGGTGACGGTCCGGCGTCCTCGCCGCCCATGGCCTTGCCGACATCGATGATGATCTCCTGATCCTTCTCGACGGTCCGGCAGATCGTGCCGGCATCGACTGTGGCGACGTTGGTGTATGTGCGCTGGCCGCGGGCGGGCTTGAGCGTCACAGTCTGCACCGAACGCTCGAGCGCGGATTTGATAAGGGTTTGCGAGGTCATGATGGTCTCCAACAGGTTTGGGGTCAGGCGGCGGCAGCGAGCACGCCGTTCAGGTATGCGGCCAAGTGATCTGCGAGATCGCGGGCATCGTCTCCGACGCCGTCGATCAGGCTGGACTTACGGCGGCGCAGGAAAGGCAGGCCAAGCACATACAGGCCGGGCGCATCGACAATGCCGCCCTGGTGGCGCAGCGTGCCGCGCGGCGTCACGACCGGGACGTTCAGCCAGGAATAATCCGGTTTGAACCCGGTCGCCCAGATCACCGTATCGATCCCGGCCTCCTTGAGGTTGAGATGCAGCAGCGGATCGCGTGGAATGATCGTCTCACGCAGGCGATAGCTCGGTTCCGTGATGCTGTCGGGCGCCGCGGTTTCGATCCAGTCATCAATCTGCTTCAGCAGGCGGTTCATTTTCAGATCTGCGAGGCTGCAGACATTTGGCAGCGAGCCGGAGAATTGAACCTGGTTTCCAGCCATGCCCATGACGCGGCCAGCGACCTGAACACCGATGGCCTGCAGGGAGTTGAGGCTGATCGTTTCTTGAGTGGGGCTGCCAATCAATTGCAGTGACGGCACGTGGCGGGCGCGATTGATATCGTCCACCTCGGCGAGGGTCATGTCCATGAGACCGGTCTGGTCCATCCACCATTTGATGTCGCGGCCGCGATAGGTGCGCGGGACGCGAACATGTTCACCCGTCGCCAGCGTAACCTGGCGGCCTGAGCGCTGCAGCTCACTGGCGAGCTGGACGCCCGTCGCTGAAGCCCCGACGACGAGAACATTGCCGTCCGAGAGCTGGTCCGGATTGCGATAGGTAAGCGGTGTGAGTGACGTGATGTCAGCAGACAATTCAGCGGCGCAGGCCGGGACATTGGCAATGTTGCAGGCGCCGGAGGCGATTATGACGGACCGGCAAGTCCAGTCGCCGCGATCGGTCTTGACCAGGTAGCCGTCTGCCGCCTGTTCGACACTGAGGACAGTGGTTTCTGCCTCAACCGGGGCGGCGATCTTGTGCGCATAACCGGCGAGGAAATCGATGGTTTGCGGCATCGAGCGGTAACCGTCCGGCTGGTCACCTGTATAGGTGAAGCCCGGCAACCGGCTCTGCCAGTTGGGGGTCAAAAGGCGGAGGGAGTCCCAGCGTTCAGTTCTCCAGGAATTGGCGACCTGGCCTCGCTCGAGCAGGACATGTTCGATGGAACGCTGGCTGAGGCAGTGGCTCATGGCCAGGCCCGCCTGTCCGGCTCCGACGATGAGGGTGGAAATGTCACGCATGGGACTCACTCCGAGGTTTGGGGAGGAAAAATCAGGCCACCGTCACGAAGACGTTGGTCGGGTTGGTGATGATGTCGAAGACGGCGGACCGCTTCTGCGACTGCGCCACCAGGGCGGCGATATCGTCATCGCTGGCATCGGCGTCGATCTCATAGCTGACGCGCACCGAGCGGAAGCCGTTGCGGACATTGCTATCAATGCCGAGAATGCCATACAGGTTCATGTCGCCTTCGAGGGACGCCTTCACTGAGCGCAGCTTGATGCCGCGATTTTCAGCCACAGATGCGATGCCAGCGGTCAGGCAGCCGGCCAGGCCGGACAGCACGATTTCAACCGGAGTTGGGGCGACATCGGTCGCGGCGAACACTTCCGGGTGGTCGGAGTCGATGGTGAAGGTCTTGCTGCGGGCATGGTCTTCACCAAGGCCGAAGAAGCCATTCATTTCCATTTTAGTGTGCGCGCCGTCTTTCCATTCGCTGGTTGCTTTCCAGGTGAACTCGGCTGCTTCGGGAGCATTCTCGAGGGCTTCGCGAGCGCCCAGAAGGGCGGCGACGTTCACGCCATTCAATTGCTCAGGGGCGGGTTGTGTCTGTGTCATGTGTGTCTCCGTAAGTTGAATTCAGACAGGGTGTCGGTTTCGACGAAGACAGACCTAGCTGTATCGCTGAATTCAGGCTTGAAGACGGTTTGGAGAAAGTCTGCAGATTATGTGGATTTGAACGCGCAGACTGATACTCTGTTGTTTTTTAAACGAAAATAAATCAAGCTCGCATGCGGTCTTGTCGCTGCAATGCGCGGTGACTTCAGACTATTCGCTCAGGAAGGCGTTCATTGCCGAGGAGAATTTTGCCCAGGCCGGGTCGGAATTCGGGATGACATGATTGTTGCTTTCAAGCGTCATGAATCGCGCCCCCGGAATGCCCGCGGCGAGTTCCTGGCCGGAGGCCAGCGGCACGCGCATGTCTCCGCGGCAATGAACAACCAGCGTTGATGTCTGCACCTCTGCCAATAAGGGGCGGACATCAACGTTGCCCAACGCGTCCAGCAGGTTCGCGGCATTTTCAGGCGACGTGGTCATGCGCTGCAGCTCATTGAACCAGTCCTGATTCTGAGGCGGGGCATCGGGCATGAACAAGGTCGTGAACATTTGCCGGAACGCGGGATTGTTGCGGCCCCAGCCGGAGCGTATCAGCGTGCCCATGGCCTCGGTTTCTTCCCGCATCTTTTCTGACTCTGCCAGGCGCCAGCCGCGGGCATAACCGCCCAGCAGCACCAGCTTGGTCACTTTCTCCGGGTGCCGCACGGCATAGGCCACGCTGACGGCGCAGCCCTGGGATATGCCGAAGAGCGGGAACCGGTCCAAGCCTGACGCCTCGACCACGGCTTCAAGATCCTCGACCTGGCGCTCAAACGAAAAATCGCTGACCTCCCAGTCCGACAGGCCATTGCCGCGGGCATCATAGCGAAGCAGGGTGCGCCCGTTCATCATGTCAGTGAACACGTGATTCCAGACCGGGCTCTGCCAGTCAAATTCGAGATGATTGAGCCAGTTTGCCGTCTTGATCAGCGGGGGTCCTTCGCCGGATCTTGCATAAGCGACCTTGGTACCATCGCGGCTGTGGCAGAAGCGAATGTCCTGGAACACGAAATCATCGGCGGGGGCATCTCCTGTCGCCTGGGCAGAGGCACCCTCAAGCGTCGCCGCGACCGTCACCTCCGCGACGAAGCGCACGCCCCGTCCATGAAGGGTCTTTATATATTTCTGCGTCTGGCCATCATCGCCCAGGGCCTTGCGGGCCGACTTGATACGACTGGTCACCGCCGAGTCCGAGACAAACCGGCCATCCCAGATCGCCTCGATCAGCTCATCCTTTGAAATCACCCGGTCGCGATGTTCCACAAGGTGCACCAGCAAGCTGAAGACTTGCGGTTCAATCGCCACCAAACCTGCAGAATTTCGCAATTCAAGCGTCTCTGCACAGAGTTCAAATTCGTCGAAATGGTAGCGCATGTGGTTATAATATCGGCAGATTTTGATTTGTCCCGAAAATCTTCAGAACATCTCCACATGGTCTTCAAGCATGAAAATCGGGCCTGAGGCATGGTTGCTTCATCGCCGGTGGCACCCGCCGCCTGTCGACAACCAAACTTAAGGAGATGACCATGCAAACCATTCGGACCACGTTTAAAGCGATCTACTTGATCGCCTTTGTGACCCTCGCATTTGCTGGGCCGAGCGCTTACGCGGCCTACGCAATATGCTAGCCCAAGTGCATACGGGCGATTACCCCCGCAATCGCCCGTATCAATTCGTTCGTCGCTGCGAAGCGTGACGATCGACGCTCGGTTGGAACGACCCGGCCAGCGGATTCACACATCTTGCGATCTAGATTCGGGACTGGGCCCACCTGCATTGGTCGAATTGTGACCCCGAATTGGGCTCAAATCCAATTCCATTAAAACAAGATGTTGGTATCGACGCCGGAAGCGGGCATTCGGCTTTTGCTCGGAAGTAGCTGGTCAGTCCGAATGCGCTTCGAGCAAGTCTCTCACTACATCATAGCCTGACATAATCGCCCCATGCACAGTGCCATCCTGACCATGTCGTTGAAGCGATGCACCGGCAAAGTAGACCTTGTTATCGAGCGGAGACCGCATCAGGTCCATCTGATCCTTGTCGCCCACTTCTCCGGTCCAGGTGCCAAACGTGAAGGCGTGACGCCCCCAATCGGTTAGCACAAAGTCGCCGGTGAAGGCGTCGGACGCCTGACCGTCATAGATCAAGTCCAACTCAGCAATCATGCCTTGGACGATCGCTGACTGATCCCCCAGTTCATAGTACGCGTTTGCGACGGGACCGGTCACCAGCGCCGCCATGACGTGATCATTGCTTTCCTTGCCAAACGCCGCATCGATATACGTGCGATCGCCATCGTCGGTAATGTACTCGACGATATCGGCATAGAAGTCCCGATCGAACTTCAAGAAAAGTTTGAATCCCGGGAGAAGCTCAATGCTGTTTATGGCAGCCAGCCGTTCGGAGGTCAGCGTGGGCGTAAAGTTGATGACTTCTCTTTGAAGCACCGCTGGAGAAACCGTGACAATCACCTTGTCGGCTCGATATTCTTGGCCGCTCCGCGTGGAAACAACGACCCGATCCGCGCGATAATCGATACTCGCAACGACCTGATTATAGACAATCCGATCCTTGACGGGTTGCGCAAAATGCTGGTCGACAAAGTCGTACCAGGTCGTGCTCTTGAATTTGTACTCCGGATAACTCCACTGGCCCAATACAATTTCCGCTGTCGAGATCGGCGATAACTCTTCGCCATCCCAAGCGTAAATCTCGGTGGGCGTATAGGAGATCAATTCAACGGGTGGTTCGCCAGCGTCCGATCCGATCAATCGATTGAGGATGGGCGCATCGTGATGAATCCACTCCGCTCCCAAATCTATGAGAAAGTCGGCGAATTCGGCATTTTTCTGAACGCGGCCGCCATAATGGTCGGTCGCTTCCAATATCGTGAATTCGACCCCATTGCGCTTCAAGGCATTGGCGGCCGCAAGTCCGCTGGCGCCTGCGCCAACGATAATCACGTCACCACTAAAACTATGTTCTGTCTGTTCAACCAATTTCCTCGAAGAGGTATCCGCGAGCCGTGTGTACCACCCCCGCCCAAATATCAGTACGGACACAATAATTGCGGTTAGAATCACGATTGCGATGATGATTTTTGTCATGTGGCTTGAGTATCGTGTAACGGCGACTCCGCAAAGCGATTGGCAACGATCCGCCTCCAGCGATGAAATCGGTTGTTTCGATCTTGTCCGCGACGCCTGCTCTTGCCGGCTATTCTGATGCCCGGGCTTGTGCAGTTTGCTGGAGTTGATTGAGCCTTTGCGTAATTTCAGAAATTCGAGTGAGGCTCTGCAATGCTGCGGGAAGCATGACCGCCGATTCTATGAACTCGTACGAATAGGTTACGATTGAGAATATTTGCCCCGGCGACGCAGCAATTTGCGTTGCGGAAAACCAGAGGTTGATCCCCAACATTGAGAGCAAGACAACGAATATCAATCCATAAACGACGGCTTCGGTATCCGATATCCGAACCGCATGTCGACGTAAGTTTGAGAGATGAAGAACAATGGTTTCGCGGATATCGCTTTCGAGCGCTGTTACTTGCTGCTCAGCTTGCGAGTTAAGGTCTCCATTGAGTTTGAAAAACCGTCCACTCGCGGTCCAGTAGATTATCAATGCGAATATGGTTGCCGTACCTGCCGTCGCTGCGAGCCATCCGTGAAAGCTGAACAAGATGATGAGCGATACCACGACCTGTAACAGCGCCATGATAACAATCGGAGCCTCTGTTTCGAGGAAAGTGATCAGCTCTCGACTCATATCCAGCCGGGCATTGACCTTGGATACTGGTGCGCCCTGAGCTTTGTCGACAACCGCGACTCCGAGTTCGACCCTCATGTTGCCATAGGCGCGCGTATCGAAGAGTCGACGTCCCACGCTGATCACAACCAACAGTGCCATCGTAATTCCGAGTAGGTAAAACGGCTGCCAATGCTGATTTAGCAAGCCGTCTATTGAGAAACCGATCAGGAGCGGCAGCGAAACGAGCAATAGCGTTTCCATCAGCGTCAATGCCCACGTCAAAGCGACCTGAGGCCAAAACACTTTCAGGATGGACCCTAATGAGAGCGTTTTTCCGTCCAACATGGCATGAGCTCCAAATTCGCGCTTGAGACACATTTGTCTCATTTTCGGGATTTCAAGGCCAAGTATGCGCAACGATTATGGAGGATTGGACGTTCGTCTCACGTCTCCATTTGCTCGGAATCTGACGCTTGAACGTTGCCGGCTGAGATCCTGCTATCAAGTCAAATCGTCGATAGCGCGTCCGGTTCCGGGCGCGAAGGGTTCGGCGGCCAAAGAAATTCAATCAGCTCAATCCGGATGAGATGCGAGAGTTCCAGATTCTGGTGATTGAGGTTCAACGGCAGATGCCGCTTCGTCGGAACCGGCCCGCCACTCCAAGAGGATATATAAAACCAATCCGGCGACCAGCCCCCATGCGGCTCCGTAAGTCGCAAGGACGACCCCCATCGTGCCCGCGACTCCCATCTGGGTACTGTTTTTCATTTCATCCGCCGCAACGCTGATGCAAAGGTAGCCGGTCACCAACAGGGTAATCGACAGTGCGATTGGCAAGACGGGTCGAAACAAAGTCACGAGGGGCAAAGCGAATAGGGCCAACAAAAGGACGAAATAGAACGTGCCCGCGCCGCTATAGATTGAGTCCATTGCTCGGCGACCATAGCGATAGCGCTCGGCGATCGTGACCATAACACCGGTAAATAATGGCCCTGCCAGCCCTGGAAAAGGCGCGAAGAAGCTGTGGATTAGGTTGCGGAGTCCTGTCACCAGATGCACGCGGTCTACGTCAACTTCGATATCCTCATCTGGGCGCAAGTGATCAACGCGCGCCAGCACGCTCTTCCCGACGATGATATCTCCAAACGCGATGATGTAAGCGATCACAGCGGTTGGTACGGCGAGCAAGAACACGTTGGCATCCGGCATGCCGATGCTGAATGGCAGGTAGTTCCACATTTCTGCAAAGGCAGGCTGCGTGAACCCATATTCGATTTCAGGAAGAGGATACTCACCTAGCGACCAACCTATTGCCATAGCCGCAATGGCGCCGGGAACCATGCCATAGCTGGACAAGACTCTCGCCCACCGGCGCGATTCGGTCATGCGAAGGAAGGATTGAGAAAACAACATATAGGCCGTGATGACGAAACCGATCGTAAGCGAGATCGGCGTGGCGGCCAATCGCCCACCCTCGGCGATTTCCCCTGTGAAGGCGGCAATACCCGCACCCATCAAGATACCCGCTTTCATGGAATCGGGAATGATGTCGACGAGCTTGGATCCGAAGCGCGTGATACCCAGTATGAAGAAGATGAGCGTTACAATCAGCTGCAATGCGATCATCGCCTTGATCGCGTCTGGACCGGGCTCGAAATTCCCAAGAAACAGTAGCACGACGGGGATCGCTGGCGTGATCCATCCTGGTACCATGGGCACGCCCAGAAGGCTTGGTAACAAGAACCCAAGCGCACTCACAAACACATAAGCCAAGGCGACATCGTAAGGCAGCCCGAGATAACGTTCGAGCAGCGGTATCATTCCGAGCGCTACGACGAAGATGATCAAGGCTTGAATCGCTTCGATCAACTCCAGGCGATAATGTACCAGCGGCAGTCGAACCTTGAATGGCCCGAGCGGCCAATGTGGATGTTCTTCCCCGTGTATCCGTTTTGCAAACACGCCTTATGCCCTCCCTTGGCTGGCATTCCTATAGCGCAACCAAGCCCAAACGGCTAAACGCTTAATTCGTTGAAATGAAACAAAGGCAAGGATTTGGCGTGATCCTTCACGTCGATCGCAAACCAAACCGCTTGGAATTAGGGCGTTCTGGGTTGTATCCGCTTTTGCGCGAATTGATGCCGCAGCGAACGGTGGAAAGCTGAACCAGATGGAACCGAAGCATTGATGACTCGGCAATTCGGTGCACAAGCTTGTGCACGAAGCAGAGTGGGTTGGGTATGACCGAAACAGCGTCATCATCAAACGAAGCTCGCGAACAGGTTGGCGCGCAAAAGAATGTTGAGGTGTTTGGTCTACAGCTCCACAATCCCGTCTTCTTCCTGGCCGCAGCCTTGGTGCTATTTTTCGCGGGGTTAACGCTGGCGGCCCCGGACATGTCTGGTGCCCTGCTCGGATCGATGCGCACACATACGCTGCAATCCTTCGATTGGCTGTTCGCGGCGACGCCCGTCATCGTTTTTGCGTTTTGCCTGGCGCTCGCCGTTTCGCCGCTTGGCCGCATTCGCCTCGGTGGGGCGACCGCTGTGCCTGATTACAAGACCCGCTCCTGGATCGCCATGCTCTTCGCCGCCGGCGTCGGGATTGGCTTCATGTTCTGGGGCGCGGCCGAGCCGCTGGGCTATCATACGAATTGGTTCGGGACGCCGCTGAACGTGGAGGCCCGGACACCGGAGGCTGAGCGCCTGGCCCTCAGCGCCACCTTGTTCCACTGGGGAATTGCGCCTTGGGCGATCTATGCTGTGGTGGGCCTGGCACTTGGCTATTTCGCTCACAATAAGGGGCTGCCGCTATCCTTTCGGTCCTCCTTCTACCCGCTGCTCGGGGAGCGGACCTGGGGCTGGGCCGGACACTTGATCGACTTGTTCGCGGTCGTCTCCACCGTGTTCGGCCTTGCCACCACAATCGGTCTCGGCGGCACGCAGGCGGCGAGCGGTCTTGGCTATCTGTTGGGCTTCGAACCGAATGTCTGGATCCAGATGGGGTTGATCGCGGCGATTACCGGGCTCGCGGTGATTTCGGTCATTCGCGGCATGGATGGCGGCGTGAAGCTGCTCAGCAATATCAACATGGTCGGCGCGTTCGCGCTTTTGGTCTTCGTCATCATCGCCGGGCCGACGGCGCTGATCCTGGCCGGGTTTGGTGAGAATTTCGTTGCCTATCTGCTCGACACGCCCGCCCTGACCAATTGGGTCGATCGTCCTGATCTTGCCTGGTTCCATGATTGGACGATCTTCTACTGGGCCTGGTGGGTGTCCTGGTCGCCCTTTGTCGGCATGTTTATCGCGCGCATTTCGCGCGGGCGCACGGTGCGAGAATATCTGTCCGTTGTCTTGCTCGCGCCATTTGCGATTTGCGTTGTCTGGTTCACCGCGTTCGGTGAAACCGCAATCTATCAGCACAATAACGGGATTGGCGAGCTGTCAGGCGGAATCGCCAATTCCGCGACGGTCCTGTTCCAGATGCTGGCAGCCTTGCCACTGAGTGAGGTCACATCCGTGATCACGATTGGTCTGCTGGTCATCTTTATTGTCACTTCAGCTGACTCTGGTGCGCTCGTGGTAGATACCATCACCTCGGGTGGCCAGATGGATGCGCCGGTGGCCCAGCGTGTGTTCTGGGCGTGCATGTTCGGCCTGACCGCATCTGCGCTCCTTTATGGCGGCGGAACGTCCGCACTTGAAACGCTGCAGGCGGGTACCATCGCCGCGGCCCTTCCATTCACGATTGTCCTACTCATCTGCTGCCTCAGCCTCTTTCTTGGCATGCGGGGCGAGTTGCACGCGCGGGAGGTGCAACCGCGCTGATGAACAGTATCCTCACGATTGCCATTCTTGCGACGCTCGGCACGTCGCTTATTCTTGTCATCTGGTTTCGCAATCTGAGGCTGCAGGGCGGTGACCCGCTGCCGCTGACAGCTTTCATGGCCATCCTTTTCACTTCAGGCCTGGATGTCGGCCTGATCATGTTCCCGCTGACCGAATTCCCGGTCTATGAGTCAGAGGCCGCTTACGGGTTCACGAACGCCCTCGCGATCGAGTTCGGGTTCTGGGGCTTCCTGGTTTGGGGCTTTTACTTTCTGACGACCTTCTATTTTTGTGTGGTTGAGCCGAGACTGAAACTATTCGAAATCGGGTGGGTGAAACTGATCAATAATGGCGTGATCATCGCCACCTGCGCGTTCACCGGCTTTTTGTTCCTGTCTTATCTGCCCACTTATATCGAGGGCATCAGCGATCCGTTCCGTTACGCGCTGGTGGCTGTTGTGGTGCTCGCGGCGGTGCTTTCAAGCACGGACATTCGCTACGTCAAATGGCTGGGGCTGGGATCCAGTGTCTTGTTCTTCGGCCTGATCGCATTGTTGTGGGTGACCAGCGGCGCCAGCTTTGGTGGTCTCGCAGAGAGTGCATCAAACATCAGTGGCTATTTTACCAACCTGCACAGGTTCACCAGTCCGCTGACGGACTACCATGCCTTCTACTTATTCTGGTGGTTCGCGTGGAGCATCATGATCGGCCAGTTCGTGGCGCGCTTTGTCGGGGGCTTGCGCACTTATCAGCTCATGCTGGCGCTGCTGATCATTCCATCGATCCCGATCGCGCTGTGGTTCTCCGTCCTCTATTTCTATCACACCAAGGCGATCGCGCTGTCAGGCGGTTTGCAGGTCAGCATGGTCATCGTGGGCATCATCTTCGTCGTCAATTCACTCGACTCCTTGACGCGGCTCTATTCCGAGAATCTCGGTTTGACGGTCCAGCGCTTGGGCGGGCCGGGCTATGTCGCCGCGCATTGGGGGCTCCTGTTTGGCCTGATCCTGCTCTACCAGTTCACGCCGTTAAAGATCGAATGGATCGGGCTGGTGGTGATCGGCATCTATTGCGCCATCTATGCCCTGACCTTTATCAGGCGCGAACAGTTGACACTCAAGGCGGCCAGGCAAACGGACTGAGATGGATAAAACGTTCGATTACATCATTGTGGGCGCAGGTTCAGCCGGTTGCGTTCTCGCCAACCGCTTGTCCGCTGACGGCAAGCATTCGGTTCTATTGCTCGAAGCAGGTGGCAGCGATCGCAACATCCTGATCGCGATGCCGACGGCGCTGTCCTATCCGATGGCGTCCAAGACCTATAATTGGGGCTACGATTCCGATCCCGAGCCATTTGTCGACAATCGCCGCATCACCTGCCCGCGTGGCAAGGGTCTGGGCGGCACCTCGTCAATCAATGGCATGGTCTATGTTCGTGGCCATGCCTGCGACTTTGACGAGTGGGAGGCGCTCGGCGCCGAGGGCTGGGGATATGCTGACTGCTTGCCCTATTTCAAGCGGTCCGAAACCTGGCAAGGCGGTGAAGACGCATATCGAGGCGGCTCTGGCCCACTCGGCGTTTCCGGCGGCAACAACATGGCCCGCAACCCACTCTATCAGGCCTTCATCGATGCCGGCGTCGAGGCCGGCTATCCGCGCACTGACGATTATAATGGCGAATGTGGCGAGGGCTTCGGCCAAATGCATATGACGGTGGCCGGCGGCGTTCGGGAGTCGACGTCGCGCGCTTACCTGCGCCCGGCGATGGCCCGCGCCAACCTGGCCGTGATGAAGTACGTCCTCGTCGATCGCCTGATCCTCGACGGCATGCGCGTCACCGGCCTTGTCGGCACGCGCGGCGGCAAGCCGATCGAATTGAAGGCAGGAAAAGAAGTGATCCTGTCAGCCGGGTCGATCGCGTCTCCGATGATCCTGCAGCGATCCGGAATCGGACCGGCAGCGCTGCTCTCACGCCTTGGCATCACGCCGCAGCATGATTTGCCGGGTGTCGGGCAAAACCTGCAGGACCACCTGGAGGTCTATTTCCAGTACCATTGCCAACAGCCGGTCAGCCTCAACAGCAAGCTCAACCTGTTCAGCAAGTTCTGGATCGGCGCGCGCTGGTTCTTTTTTAAGTCCGGCCTTGGCGCGACCAATCATTTTGAGTCATGCGCCTTCATCCGCTCGCGGGCAGGATTGAAATCTCCAGACATTCAGTACCACTTCCTGCCCGCCGCGATGCGCTATGACGGGACGCCATCGATCAAGGGTCACGGCTTTCAGGTCCATGTCGGCCCGAACAAGCCGAAAAGCCGCGGGCGCATCGAAATCACCTCCACTGATCCGAACGCGCATCCGAGTATCCTATTCAACTACCTGCAGCACGAAGATGACATCGCGGCCTGGCGCCAGTGCATTCGCCTGACCAGAGAAATCATCGCCCAACCAGCCATGGATGCCTATCGCGGCGCCGAGCTGCAGCCAGGACTGGAAATCCAATCAGACGAAGAGATCGACCAGTGGGTGCGCGAGAATGTCGAAAGCGCCTACCACCCCTGCGGGACAGCACGCATGGGGCGAACAGACGATCCAAACGTCGTCGTCGACATCGACTGCCGCGTGCGCGGTCTAGAAGGTTTACGGGTCGTAGATGCGTCCGTCTTCCCGACGGTGCCATACGGCAATATAAATGCGCCGACGATCATGGTCGCCGAGAAAGCGGCAGACGCGATCCTGGGCAAAGCGCCGCTTTCACCCATCGCTGCACCGTCGTGGATTGATCCGAACTGGCAAGTACAACAACGCGCAAACCCCGCTCAGCGGCGTTGAAGCGCAAAGGTTTTGTGGAGCCGTAGACCTATCGATTGGCTCGCTCCGCCAGACCGGTTCGCGAATTGTGACCAGCACGAGCCCTCTTGTCAGACCAGCAGGTCACGCACGCGCGGCATGATCCGGCGACTGACGGGGGCCGTCGATTCATTGGCCAGAGTCAGGGTTCCGACGCCGCTGGTTTCACGCGTCAGGGTTTTGATCTTGTTGCTATTGACCAGATACGAGCGATGCACGCGCAGGAACGTGGCTGGCAGCGATTCCTCCATTTGGCGAAGCGTTGCGTGGTGCAGGATCTCCTTGCCGCTATCAAGCTTGATCTCGACATAGTCGCCGGCGGCCTTGAGCGATGAAATCTCGTCGACGGATACGATTTCGACCTTTCCGGTGCTGTTGACGTGGATCTTGTTGTCCTCAGCGCGCGCGTTCGCCTGAGTCAGCGCCACCCGCAATTGATGCGACTGCAACCGCTCCAGCTCCAGTTGCTTTTGTTCCCGGACCGCGGCAACAGCCTGCGCGATAAACAGGACGAGCAACAGGGCGGCAATCTCGTAAAAGAAGATGACATCGAGGAATCGCGACGGAAACGCGACCAGCACGCCGGCAAACACGGCCAGGGCGGCAAAGTGCAGGCGGGCGAGCGGTTTGCGCACCCGCGCGGCATAGCCGGCGACGTTCGCGCCAAGGCAGACAGCCGTGAACACAGCGACGCCCGATTTGCCATCATATCCGGTCATCAACACTGTCGACGCCGGAATGAGCAACGCAGCGGCCCACACCCACGGTCGCTTGTGGTCAATGAACCGATCAATCAGATACACGTAGAGCGTGATGCCGAAACCGACAGAAAACACCAGAATCAGGACCATGCGCCATTCGTGAATCGGATAGGCATATTGCGCCAGTCCGCGATAGACTTCGGTCAGCAGCTGCCCAGCGGCGAGAAACGAAATCGCGCTGAGGATCAGGGTCGTGTTGCGATTGGCCCCGGTAAAGGTCATCGCCAGATAGTAAAACACGCCCGCCAGCAGCACGCCCAGGGGCAGCAGTGACGGCCAGTATCCGCGCAGGATCATGCGTGTCGGATCCTTGTACGCCCCCAGCCCCACCCAATGCATCGGGTAGCCGAAGTGCAGAAACCCATGATGCGAGGACATGAACAGGACGATTTCATTGTTCTCGTCGGAAACCATGTCATGGGGCACGAAGAATATGGCATCCATGGCGCCTGGCCTTTCGTCGCCTTTCTGCAAGGCCGGGACACCGTTTTCGCCGAGCAATCGGCCGTTGAAATAGACCCGGCTCGAAGCTTTTGCCGAGACATAGACGCCGGCCGGTGCCAGCCCATGTTTCAGGTGCTCTGGAGCATCGATATGAACGCGCAACCAGACCGGGCCGTCCTGGGGATCGATCAAGCGATAATCGATTTGCTGGCAATTGCTGCCGGAGAAATCTGGCGGCGCATCCGCCGAAACGGCCGGGCACAGAGTGGCCTGGTCTGCCAGCAACACCGTCGGGGTCGTGGATTGCTGGGCACACCCGGCCAGCAAGACAATGAGCATGAACAAGAGTCGAATCATGAGGCCACCGTACACCGAACCATCGCTACCGTTTAACGCCGCCAACCGGATCAAGACCACCGTTCATCGATTTCTGGCGGATATCAGGCCGTCTCGCGCGTAGACCGGACCAACGCCCCGTCCGTGCCGGAGGCAGTCTAAACAACAGGATGTCCAATGACCAAAATCATATCTGCGTTTTCGCTCCCAGCCCTGCTCTTGTCGACAGCATGCGTGGCCATGCCGCAATATTCCGCTGCCGCGCCAGAAGAGACTCCGATTGTCTTTGAAGCCAATAATGGTGAAACGGTCGACGCCTTCCGGGGCCGCTTCACGGTGCCCGAGAACCGCGCCAACCCGGACAGCCGGAGCATTGAAATCGGATACGTGAGATTCCCGGCCACAGGGGACGCCGCCGACCAGCCCCCGATCATCTATCTTGCCGGTGGACCGGGCGGCTCGGGCACGGGCACGGCGCGCGGTCGCCGGTTTCCACTGTTCATGGCGATGCGTGCGTTTGGCGATGTGATTGCGTTCGATCAGCGCGGAACCGGTCTGTCAGATGACACGCCAGAATGCGTCTCGAGCGTGCGCATACCGGAGCATGAAGTCACACCGCGCGATCAAACGCTCGCATTGCTGGAGCAATCTGTCGCCGAATGCGCTGCATACTGGCGCGCTGAGGGCATCGACCCGTCCGGATACACGACGGCGGAAAGCGCACGCGATATTGATGCGCTCCGCGATCACCTTGGTGCCGAGAAAGTCTCCCTCTGGGGAATCTCATACGGCACACACCTAGCGCTGGCCGCGGTCAAGGAAATGGAGCCTCGGATCGACCGCATGGTGATGACGGGCGCGGAAGGGCTGGATCAGACGGTCAAGCTTCCAGCGCGAACCGACGCCTATTTCGAGCGTTTGCAGACAGCGTTTAACCGGGACGCTGCGCCGGGCGAGGAACTGGACATTTTCGGCTTGATGAAAGGCGTTCATGCCAAACTGGACGCCGCACCAGTCATGCTCGAGCTGGCGACGTCTGACGGCGAGACCCATCCATTCCTGTTGACGCGTGAAGGCATGCAGCGGATCGCCTCGGCGATGATTGCCGATCCGCAGAACGCCGCCATGCTGGTTCAGATCTACCAGGCCGTCGCAGCAGACATCCACGCACCCGTCGAACAATTGCTGGCGCGATTCATGACGCCCGGCGAACCGGTAAGCTGGCGCGTCATGCCGCTGGCAATGGATCTCGCGTCGGGAATCGATGCGACACGCCTGGCGGCAGTGAACGAACAGGCCGAGACGTCTTTGCTCGGAGACATCCTGAATTTCCCGATGCCGCATTTGCGCGGCGCGATGGGATTGGATCTTGGCGCCGACTTCCGACAGGCCCCCAGCAGCGGTATCCCAACCCTGTTGCTGACAGGCACCCTGGATGGGCGTACCTATCCGGACGGACAAGCGGAAGCCTTTTCCCGGTTTTCCAACTTGACCACGATCACGGTGAAGCATGCTGGACATAACCTGTTCATGGCCTCACCGGCGGTCGGCGAGGCGATCCAGAGCTATATGCGCGGAGACTTGCAGGCGGATATGACGATTACGCTCGATCCGCCAGCGCTGCCAGAGCGCTAGGCGGGTTCCGGCGCCCGCTGTGTGCATTGATTAGCTCACGGCGGCGTCGTCGGCCGAATAGGTCTGGACACCGCCCATCCAGGTTTCCAGCACTTTGATATCCTTGATCGTGTCGGCGGGTACGGCGGACGGATCGCGGTCCAGGATGATGAAATCGGCGAACTTGCCAGCCTCCAGGCTGCCAATCTCATGTTCCGACCCGATCTGCCAGGCGGCCGTCGACGTCATCGCCCGGATGGCCCCGACGCGGCTCGCGCCCTCGTCGGGTGCCAATGCATAATCCGGTTCTTTCCAGCTCTTCCGGGTCACTGCCATTTCGATCATATGGAGTGGGTTCGGGTCGGTGACGAAGAAGTCCGAGTGGATGGTGTAGTCCACGCCATGGCGTTCAAGGCTTGCGCATCGGTCGAGCAGCTTGGCTTTCTCCGGCCCGAAAATCTCGTCGCGCATGGCGACGCCCCAATAATGCACATGACCGATCAGGAAGCTGGCCGTGATGCCATGTGTCTTCATCCGAGCGATCTGCTCATCATGCAGGATCGAGCAATGCTCGATGCGGACACGATTGGCGGTCAGATCGATGCCTTCGGATGAAACTTGGTCAATCGCGTCGAGAATGTTGTCGATCGCTTTGTCGCCATTCCCGTGAATGGCAATCTGCCATCCTTGCTTGGCACGTTTGCGGATCAGGTCTGCCAGTTCCTCCCGCGTCATATAGGCGATGCCGGTCGAGTCGACCGTATGGTAAGGGTCACGTTGGAGTCCTGTGAAACCCTGGTTAGATCCATCTGCAATCAGTTTGTACCCACTCAACCTCACCAATTCATCGCCTTCCCCTGGCTGGGTTCCAGCCTCATCCCAGGCGGCGTCGAAGGCATATAGCGGATACGCACGCACACGCTGTGTCAGACGCCCGGTGGCGGCGACTTGCTGCAAGATTTCCCAGTCACCAGCGCCGCGCAGTAACCCGCCCAGACCAAGCTCGGTCACCGTGGTCAGACCCAGGGAAGCGAAGCGGGCGCAGGTCTTCAGAACCGCTTCGGCAGGAGCAGATCCAGCCCCATTCGGGCGTGCGCGCAGGACTTGAGAGAACGCCATCTGGTTGCGCATCTCGCCGGTCAGTCGTCCGTTTGCGTCCCGTACGAACTCGCCCCCAGGTGGATCCTGCACATCCGCACCAACCATCGCAGCGGCGAACGCGGCCCGGTTGGCATAGCCAATGTGTCCGGAGGCATTGAGGACAAAAATTGGCCGTGTGTCCGAGATCGCGTCCAGGGTCTCAAACCCCAGTTGTGTCTCGAACGGCTGCAGCATCGGATAATAATTGCGACAGACGATCCACTCTTCCAGCGGCCGCTGCGCATCCAGATCTCGAATGTGATCCAGGACCTCCGCCGTGGTCGAAAAGCGCGCCATGCCGACATATTCCATCGCCTGGTCCATCAGGGCGCCGATCAGGATGTGCGTATGCGGATCGATCAGTCCTGGCATCAGCGTGCGACCGTGGAGATCAATCATCTCAGCGTCTTCGCCCGCGGCCTGCTTGACGTCCGCCATGTTGCCAACTGCGACGATGCGCTCGCCTTTCACGGCGATGGCTTCGTGTTTGGAAAAAGCCGCATCGACCGTCATCACTGTGCCGCCAAAATAGACCCGTGTTGTGATGTCGGCTGTTTCGTCGAATGGCTCGCTGGTCTGATAAGCCACACCACTTCCAGTCCGCCTCAGGTGCTGGCGGAGCTGCGGCTGACCGGCTTTTCCGCGGCGCGCGACGGGCAAGACTGCAATGTCCGCGGTTTCCAGGCTGGCCGGGTCAAATCCGAACAATGCGCCAAGATTGGCGTGGCAGCAGGCGCAGCCATGAGGATCGTGGATCATGTGTCTCTGCCTTTTCCGTCCTGCGAGACCCGCCAGGTCAGGCAGGTCTCTCCAGGGACAGGAAGGCGCGAAACTTCAGGCCAAGTCAACCAGTGCCGCTACGGCGCTGCGGACGCGAACTCGGTTTCCGTCGTATCTTCCGCGTCGGCCTCTGGCTCAAGGCGCTTGATGCGATCGAGTTCTTCTTCAGCCTCTTCATCGCGACCGAGCTCGGTCAGGGCTTTGACGCGCAGGCGACGCACCGGAATGTTCGCAGGGTCCTGTTCGAGCAGATTATCGGCATTGGCGAGCGCATCGGCATACTTATCGAGCGTGACTTGAACCGAGACCAGTTGTTCGGTCGTCTCCGGGTCGCTTTCCTCACTCATGCCCATCAGCTGCAGAAGTGTTTCTTCAGCCTGTTCGGGATTTCCCGCACCGGCATAATTCCGGGCCAGCGCGATCAGGATCGACGCATCATTCGGGCGCAGGTCCAGATAGGCGATGAGCGCTTCTTCGGACTCTTCATACCGCTCCATGGTCAACAGGTGATCGCTCAGCTCAAGCGTCGTCTTGCGGCTCTCGGGGTTGAGATAGAGCGCTTGCTGAAACGCGGACAGCGCTTCTTCATTTGCTTCCAGAACCGCATGCGTGCGGGCCTTGTACAGCCAAAACAAAGGGCTTTGTGGGTTCTTCGTCAGCAACACATCCAAACGCTCAAGCGCGGTTTCCGCGGAGCCCTGGCGATACTCGTACCGAGCCAGCGCAAATTCAGCCGGCTGGGTGAACACGGATGTTTCGGGCAGACCCGTGGCGATCTCGCCAGCGGTGGCGATCTCGTCGGTCGCCAGCTGCAGCAATGTGCAGAGGTAGATCAGCCGCTCACTGTCTGCGCGTGCGGCACAGGTTGCATCTCTCGTCTCAATGGTCGGTGGTCGGATCACGCCGGACACTTCCTGAAGAGCCTGGAGCAGCAATTCCTGTTCCGAGGACATCTCGACATTCGCCATTTTCCGCACAATTTGGCGCGCCGCACGTGGGCGCTCTGAAGCAAGCAGATTGAGCGAGCGCGAGAACAGGATATCGAAGTCGTTTCCGGCTTCAGCGCTTGCCGCACGAAACATCGGCAAGGCGGTCTCAAAGCGGCCGAAAGAGAAATTGTACTCAGCCCACTCTCGCATCGTTGCCGTGCTGTCTGGGGCCAGGGCCAGCGCGCGGCGATAGTCAGCTTCCACTTCTTCGGACGGATACGTACCGGCTCTGGCTTTTGCGGTCGCCAGGCGCCGCCAGGTTGGGCCATTGTCAGGCCGGTATTCGATCGATTTGTCGAACGATTTGATCGCATCTTCATAGGCCAGCAGCGCCGTTTGTGATTGACCCAGCAAGGACAGCGATTTTCCTTTGCGCGAGCTGCTTGTGATATCGACCGAGCGTTCGAACACCCGGATGGCTTCTTCGTGCTGTCCGGTCTCAGCGAGCAGGATGCCGTAATTTACATAGCCGGGATTGTGGTTCGGGTTTGCGGCCAGATGCACCGCGTAAGCATTGATCGCCGCTTCCGTGTTACCGGCGCCGCGATACGATTGGGCAAAGGCAAACGAGCTGCCATGCTCAATGCGTTCTTCTGGTGACAATGCCGAGAGAACAGAAAGCGCTTCCGTGTGCCTTTTCCGTTTCGCCAGCAAGCCGCCGACATAAGCTTCAAACCGTGCGCGCTCATTCGCATCTGCATTGCGGAAGAAACTTGTCGAGCGCAGCGTCTCGGACGATAGCGGCGTCAGCGATGGGTCCTGTACCAGGGCGACGAGATCGTCATGATTGTCAGCGTCCAGTTCAGCTTCAACCGTGGTTTCGATTTCAAGCTGGTCATCGGACGAAATGGTGCGTTCGATTCCGGCTTGATCATCGTTGCGAACCACGACTTCAGCAACCAGCGCAGCGGTTGAGACAACGAGCGCAACAGCCGTCAGGACCGGCGCTGAAAACAAACGTGACTGCTCATGCATGGGCCAAACCCTTATCCGTCAGGCTCTCGACGAGGCCTTTTTGCTGAACGTTCTGTATTTCGATTCCCGGACGCCCGTTAACTTCCAGGACCAGTGGACCGCGATCGTGGTCGAGGCAGACATCAACGCCGATATATCCCAACGGGATCGCTGCAGCCGAATTCTTCGAGATCTCAACAATCTCGCGCCATTTCGGGATCTTGAATCCGATCAGGCTGGCCCCTGTGTCAGGGTGTTCTGGGACGGTCTGCCCTTTCAGGGCCGCATTGGTGACCTCGCCGGTCTCGATATCGATTGCCAGGCCGATGGCGCCCTGGTGAAGGTTGGCTTTGCCGCCAGACTTCTTCGTCGGCAGACGCAGCATGGCCGAGATCGGGCGCTGCTCATGCAAGATGACGCGAATATCTGACAGTCCGAAATCGGACAGCGTGCTGAGCTCACCATGCTGAGACAGGAGTGGTTCGACATAGGCGTAGTCCTCGTCGCCGCTCTGGGAGAAGGACCCATTGAGAATCTCGCCAACGTGACGCGACACCTGCTCGGCGGTTTTGACCTTGCCGCTGGCCGTGATGAAGTCTTTGTCTTGGCGCCCGCGTATGATCATGATGCCATTGCCCTGCGAGCCGCGATTTGGCTTCAGCGCGAAGGCGCCGAGATCAGACAGAGTCTGCATGAACTCTGGCAGCTCGCGGAACGATTTGCAGACGGCATACGTCTTCGCCACGGGAACACCGGCCTCTTTCAGGACATCCTTGCTGCGCAGTTTGTCGGCCGCCAGGTCGAGGAGCTCGGTCGGGTTGAGCGTGTTCACATAGTTGCGATTGCGCGCATTCATACCCAGAACCGGGCCATTGTTCAGGATCGAGCGGAATCGCACATATTCTTGCAGGCGCATGCCTGACCACTGCCCAATTGCCAGCTGAACCGCCAGAACCAGCAACAACAATTCCGGCATCAGCGCGAACAGACCCTGCAGCAGAACCGACGAAAATACGATGTAACAGGCAACAATCGTGACCAGCGTGCCGGCCCCGGTGGTCAACATGCCTTTCCAATCGCTTTCATCTACCATGTTGTGAATGCGTTCGGCCAGGAAGGAGATGATCACGACCGGGAACAGCGCCAGGATGCCGAACTGCAGGCTTGAGCGATTGCCCAGCCAGAGCAGAACGCCAATGAACAGGACGGTACAGATGGTAATGACCGCGGCCAATCGAGGTATTTTCAGGATGTTGAACGTATTGAAATAGGCCAGCATCGCCACCGCAAATGCAACGATGCCTGAGAAGGTCGCCAGCCCCAGCCACAGGCCGGTATTCATGCACGCCGCTGCGATCAGCATTGGCATGAAGATCCCGAATGTCTGCAGGCCGACAATGCTGCGCAGGAAGATCGTGATCAGGGCGGCCAGCGGGAACATCAGGAAGACCCCGATCATTTCTTCCGGCAGGCCGGTTAGTTTCATCAGGCGCGCCGCGTTGAAGCGGTTCAGGATGGGCTCGTTCTCTTCAAACTCAAACAGGGCCGGAGACTGGCTGATCGGTGAAATCGTGAAGCGATAGTCGAAATTAATGTTGCGCGTATGGCGGAACAGCGCGTGGTCGCCTGTATACAGACGCAGATAGTTCTCCGGCAGGCTGGCAAAGTGACCATTGGTCGGATCAAAAGGCACCCAACGGCCTTCGATCAGCACTTCGAGCCATTGGTGGGACGTCTTCTTCGATCCCTCATTCATGATCACGCCGCCGACCAGTCGGGCCGGGATGCCGTTGGAACGGGCGAGCGCAACGAAGAGACGGCCTTTGCCGTTACAGCTGGCGCGACCCAGACGCAGAGCGGTCAGGGCATCCGTCGTGCCTTTGAACGGCGCACCTTCAATGTCTTGATAAGTGTAGTCATAGATGGCCGTCAGCACCGGCACGAGCTCGCGGCTGTCATCTGGTTGAATGGAGGACCACAGCTCGCGGATTTCCGGGTGATTGACCTGAATGTCTTCTTCTTCGATCAGGTACTGGCTGTATTGCTCGGGCAGGAATTCCGGGACCTGCAACGACTCGTCGAGACCGTAGCTAAGTTCTTTCGATGTGATCAGCGCGTGATAGCGGATTTCGCGGCCGCGATCGCCGGACCACATGCCGCGCCGGCCGGACTGGTCCATCTGATCGTCAAACTGCAATTGTCCTGACAGGATGTTTTCCCGGACAATGTCCTGACGTTCATCGCCCGATGGCAGAAAGGTCGTGACATCGACGTCCCGATCGTCGCCGACAAAGCTCATCGACAGCGCGTAATCATAAAGCGTTACGGCACGCAGTTGACTGAGCAGGGTTGGAGAGCTGCGCAAATGGAAGAACGCGAGCACAACGCAGATCGCGATTAGCCATCCGCTCGGATGTCGCGCAATAGTCGCGAGTCGTGTTTGCCAATTCATGTCGAGATCTAACCCCACCTTGGTACGCTGAGAGCGATCGGTCTTCTGCAAACGGCTGCTAGGTTACAGCTCTGGGCCCCGGTCGTCTGTTTACAATTCAGCAATATTAACCATCAAAGCCACGCGCCTATACTCCAATCATATGCGGTTGGCGAGCCCCGACATGTGGTTTGAAATGATGGGCAAAATGCGGCTGGGATTGGTCTCAAAATACCCACATTTGGGATGGGAAATGTTGATCGATGCGGCATGAGGCGCGTGATTTTCCTCCCGGAACAGGCAAAAACTGCACCTAGTGCGCTGTTGGAAAGCACCTTTTCCCGGGAATGCGAATAAACGCTCACCTGCCTATGTAAATGCGCGTTTGGGGTGGGTCTGGGCGCTACAATTGGTCGGTGTTACCTGTGTCACACGCACCAACGCTGTATAAAAACTGCGTTAGAACAACGCAGTTTTTCTGTGCATTTCAGTCTTTGCAGGCCGTATTCCCACCTTTTCAGGCGCTGTCAGAGCGTCAGGCCACCATCGACAAAGATCGTCTGTCCGCAGACATAGGAGGCGAGCGGCGACGCTAGGAACAACACACCGCCGGCAATCTCGCTGGGCGCACCGACGCGGCGAAGGGGGATCGCGCGCAATGCCCCCCGCAGGCGATCGGGGTGCTCAGTCGTGACCTTGGTTAGCTTCGTGTCGACCAGTCCTGGGGCGACGCCATTCACGCGAATGCCATCTCGCGCATAAGCTTGGCCAAGGGTCTTGGTCAGGCTGATCGCGCCGGCCTTGGACGCCGCATAAGCCGGGTTTCCAATGTTGGCCTGAACCCCGGAGACCGAACTGATGATGATGATCGAACCCTGACTGTCGCTCAGCTGGCTCCGGAATTTCTCGGAGCAATGTATCAGGCTGTCGAGATTCACTGCCATCACCCGATCCCACCCCGCTTGCTCGAACTCTGCCTGTTTGTAGGCGACAATCCCTTGCGACAGAACGAGGACGTCGAGGCCGTCGAAGGGCGGGTCTGCGGCAAAGATCTTGTCGGGCGAGCCGACATCGACCTGACGGTAAGCGAGGCCTGACAAGTCTGATCCCTCGGCGGCTGAATAGTCTGTGGCGCTGGCCCGGGTGCCCCAAACCGCGACTTCGGCGCCGCGTTCGAGAAAAGATCGAGCGATGCCATTGCCGATCCCGCTGGATCCCCCGACCACCAAGACACGTTTTCCGGTAAAATCAGTATCCGACATGTTTATCCGCCCTGCTTGCTTCAGTGTCAGATCATTGTCGCTGACGCAGGCATAGGGTCAACATTGACCAAGCGTCGACGACCGGCCTGTGCAGCCGCGTGACTCAGCCACGACCCTGCATGGCTTTGATCTGCGCTTCCGTGCGATTCACCGTCTTGGCGCACGTGCACCAGGCCGCGCGAACGGTCGCGACGAGGGCCACGGCCGTCGTCAAATATGCCAGTCCGAGCAAGAGGGTTCCGCTCGCCAGTGCGACCGTGCCGGCTTGCTCTGACACACGAAAAAACCCCATCGAAACGGTCGCCACGGGAAACGTTGTTGCCCACCAGCTGAGGGTGATGCCAGCTTGGGAGATGAACCGGACCTGGAGCACAAGCGCGGCCAGCAAAAAGGCCCCAGCGTTCAGGATGAGAAACGGCCCGCGCTCGCCGATGTCAGGAAACAGCGTGAGGAGGGCGCCGGCGGCGAGCCCAAACGGCGCGGCAACGATGAACAGGGTCGGTCGAAGCTCTGGCGCGACAGCTGGCTCGAACACGAGTCGTCTGAACACCAGCGGCAGCAACATCAGCCACAACACAATTCCTGCGCCGAGCGTGATCAGCGGAAATTCAACCGGCCCGCTTCCTGGCCATGTCATCGCCGAGGTCATGATGCCGGCGGCGGGAAGAAACCAGGTCGGATTCAGATCTGATGGAGCGTAGTCGTGCGTGAGCCAACGGCCAACAAATCCGAGCAGGAGCGCAACATGCAGGCCGCTGGCAACCGCCCACACCCAGATCCCGGCATTCGAGTAATCGGCCAATGCAGCGCCAACCACCATTGCCGCCATCAATCCCGGCGCCAACAAGTTGGCGCGGGTTGCCATCGCAATGTCTTCGATGACCTCGTTGCGGTGCCGCACCAGTTTGATCAGGTAGAGTGCCACGTCCAATACGAGCGTGATCGCGGCCGCCACCATCAGGATGGCGCCGGCGGTCAACAGCCATGGCGTCGGCAGCGAGATCGCAGCGGTTCGCGACACAGCGCCGAGGCCTGCGAGACCGAGTGAGATGGGAAACAAAGCCGTCGGAATGCGCGCCAGCAGGCTGCCTGCGCCTTTGATTGAAAGAGCCATCGCGTTTGCCGCACCTTTCTGCTCACTGAAGCGTTTGCAAGTTTCCTAACACAGACAAGCCACAGCCCGCTTTTCTCTTTTTCGGGAAAAACGGGCTGGGACATCTAGGATCGGCCAAGCGGCCTATACGTTGCCGTGATAGTATCGTTCGTCGATGATCTTTCCGTCCTTCCAGGTCGTGACGACTGCCTGATTCTGAACCACGTGTTCACCGCTCTTGGTCTTGAACTCCATGGTCGCCTCATAAAAGGTCTTGTCGCCGCCAGCGCCTTTGGAGTGTGCGCTGTACTGGATGAACTCGGCCACGTCAGACAGGATTTCCTGTTCGACGGAGATGGTGAGATCGCGGCCGGTTTTCGGGGCTTGCCCGACTTCCTGGATGGTGACGTTGGGATCGAAGAACGCTTCCATGCCTTCTACGAATTGTCCTTTGGCGAGCATTTCGAGCAGGCTGTCGAGGCGTGCGAGGTTTTCTGTTTCCATGGGTGTTTTCCTTAGGGTTGAGTTTGGAGATTGAGCAGAGCGTCGAGGCGACCAGCAGCCTCGAGCCGGAACAAATCGTCTGCGCCGCCGACATGTTTGTCGCCGATGAAAATCTGAGGCACCGTGTGACGTCCGCCGGATTTTGCGAGCATGTCTCCGCGTTTTTGAGGAACGACTTCGAGGTCGTATTCCTCCCAATGCGTGACGCCTTTTTCGCGAAGCAGAGCTTTTGCGCGTTTGCAGTAGGGGCAGTGTCCCATCGTGTAGAGCAGTATGTGCGGCATGATTGGTTCCTTTCTGATTTGGGCTTGCGCGGCGCGCATTAGCCGTAAAGTGACGGTTGGTGTGAGAGCGCGATGGTCCAGACCGTTCCGGTCAAGGCGACCACCAGGCCGAGCGAAATCAGTTGCGAAAGCGTTGGTTGTTTGGTCATGGTGAACCCCCTTTCGGGCATGTGCGGGCCGCATTGATGCGGCCCGACGGGTGTCGATTGGAGGCTAGCTGCCGGCGGCAACCCGCTTCAGGTCGTGGCCGACGAGGAACAGGGCGGCCGCGAACAGGACGGCGTCCTTGAGCAGGAACTGGCCAGGGACAACAGAGAGGGCAGGGAAGCCACCCAGGCTTTGCTCCCAGCCCGGGGCTGTGAACAGGAAGCTGAAGGTCAGCAGGAAGGTGACCGCCGCCGCGGCCGCGCCGAGCAGCCCGATGCGGGCGAATTTGAGGCCGGCAACCAGCGCCAGGGCCGTCAGGATCTCCACCGAGCCAATCAGATTGGCAGCGCCTTGAACGCTGGTGACGCTGTAAAGCCAGCTGGTGAACGGGCTGGATGCGACGAGGCCTTCTATCGCGCCGGCCTCATAGGCGGTGAACTTCATCGCGCCGATCCAGCCGAGAATGCCGGCAACCGAAAAACGAAGGCTGTGCTGGCCAAGTCCGGAGACGCGCTCGGACAAAGCCGAGATTTCTTCAGACGTGCGGCCTGCGAAAACGGTTTCTTGTGTTGACATTTCATGCTTCCTTTTAAATATAGACCGTTCGGTCTTAAAATGGCTGAGACGGGACGTTTGGCACCCGAGACAAACGAAATATAAATTACAGACCGATTGGTCAAGAATAGGAAAATTCACAAATGCGTGATCGAAATGCCCCCGGCAGACCGCGAGAGTTTGATGAAACCGAAATGTTGCGAAAGATCATGAGCTTGTTCTGGCGCGCCGGCTATGAAGGTGTTTCGTTGTCTCGGATCATGACCGAAACGGGACTGCAGAAGGCGAGCCTTTACGCGGCCTTTGGCGATAAGCGATCAATGTATCTGAAGGCGCTCGCACTCTATCACAGCGACGTTGTTTCAGCCGCGGCCAATGGCCTGACCGACACCGCTCGGCCACCGCGGGAACGTATTGAAGCATTTCTGTCGTCACCCCTTGTCGCGGCAGAAAAGGGCGATCGATCCGGGTGCTTCCTGTGCAATGCGTCCGCCGATCAAGCGGACCAGAATGACGAGACCAAACGCCAGGTATCCTTGGGCTTCGAGCGACTTCTGGACGGCCTGGTCACGGCGCTGCAGGCGCTCGAGCTACAGGTCGATGCGACCCAGCTACGTGCCCGAGCAGCGGTCTATCTCGGTTTGTATTCCGGCTTCCGCATCATGGTCCGCAGTGGCGTCCCAGTGGCGCAACTTCGCGCCAGTATCGACGAAGCTTTGCGTCTCTTGCGCGCAGATTGATGGCATCATCGAAGATCGGTTACGGCCCAACCTGCGACGCAAAAAGCCCAGGTCCGTAAAGTGGCGGTGAGACAGGGATTCGAACCCTGGAGACTATTGCTAGCCTACACACTTTCCAGGCGTGCGCCTTCGACCACTCGGCCACCTCACCGTAAGCCGCGCTGTATACTTCAGATCGAGAAGATCGCAAGACTCGTCATTGCAGTTGGCTGCACTTGGACCATATTGTGGGAAACGACAAAATGGAGCTTGCCGTGTTATTCTCTCGGAAACCGATTGCCTTGCCTACTCCAGAAACGGCCTTGCCGGGTCGCGCGATGGCGATTCCGACGGCTGACACGCATTTTGTAAATGGCAGAGACCTGTCGACCATGGCAGATGATCGGCTGAAACAGATTGTTTTCGCGCTCGGCTGTTTCTGGGGTGCAGAGCGGATCTTCTGGGAAACCGAGGGCGTATATGTCACGCAAGTTGGTTATGCTGGCGGTTACACCGCAAACCCGACCTATGAAGAGACCTGTTCCGGGCAAACCGGGCACACAGAAGTCGTGCGTGTGGTTTATGATCCCGGTGTCGTGTCGCTCGACGCCTTGCTGAAACTGTTCTGGGAAAGCCATGATCCGACCCAAGGCATGCGCCAGGGCAACGATATCGGCACACAGTACCGGTCTGCGATCTATGTGTCGGATGAGATGGAGCTCGCGGTCGTCCGGTCCAGCCAGGCAGCGTATCAAGGCGCGCTGACGCAAGCTGGACGCGGCGACATCACGACCGAAATCACAGCGCTCGACATGTTTTACCCGGCCGAAGACTACCACCAGCAATATCTGGCCAAGAACCCCGGCGGTTATTGTGGCATCGGCGGCACGGGCGTGACCTGCCCAGCGCCAGGCGCACACGCCTTGGATTAAATCGTCGACCCGCTGGTGACCGAAAACCGCTTGCGATTGGCCAGCATGGACTGGCCTTGTTGCACCGCCTGATTGGTCGCCTGCGCCATTTGCAAAACCGGGTCAGTTTTCAGCATGTCGACGGCGATCTTGAGATGATCCATCGCTTCGCGAACGCGCACCGGGTCAAACTTGATGTTGGCCAATCCAAGCAAGGCGCGGCCAAGATCTATGCGGGCCTGTATCTCGAATGATGGCGGATAAGACTCGTCGCGGCTAAGGCGCTTGCGCCGGAGCTCAACAACGCGGGTCAAATGCGTTTCGCCGCCAAGATGCAGCGCCATGGAGGTATAATCCGTCTCAAGCGTCAGTCGGGTGCGATCCGGCAGGTCATCGATTTCGTCGAGGCAGGAGACCAGGATATCGGCGACGGGCGCCAGCTTTTCCGCTTTGAAGGCGCTTCCGTCCGACAGGCCTGGTTGCAGGGCCCGGGCGACCAAATAAGCGACGATCTGGGACGCGGACGTCTGGTTCTGTGCCGTGATCAGTGGAAAATAGCCTTCCAGATGATTGGCCTCGGCGGACGCAAGCGACCCGCCGCAGGACAGAATGTCGATCAGGGTCGGTTGCTGTTTGCCGCGTTTGCGATTTCCCCAGATGACCAGGTCGGTCGCTGATTTTTCGAGATATTGCGTGGCTGCGGCGCGCAATCCGCTGGCGCCCTTGGCCCGCAGTCTCGGGGCCTTCACCACTTCGAAGGGCGATCCAAATGTGAACAGGCTCAAATGCTGTTCAAGCGCCGCCAGGATGGCTTTCGTCTGACGATCGCCGCCAGCGCCAAAAACCGGCGTTACCGCAATCCCGAACCCTTGCGTGGAGCGTCTCTTGCGACTGGCGAGCAGCGCCAGGCCGTGGCGAATGGCGCCGACAAACAGTTTCAGGATAAACCACAGGCTGATCACACCCGCGCCCAGCGTCGCGGCGAGTCCGATACCAGCCCACACTGGCGACCCGGCAATGGCGGCGTCAAACCACGCGGTTATGGCAGAGAGTTGTGTGGGCATGAGTTCGGTCCAACCGAGGAGAACATTTCAGCCTTCGGATACCGCAGAGACAAGCGTTTTCGCAACGCTAAATCACTGCTAGAGCGGAATTCCGCCACCGCCTGCGTCAGGGAGATCACAGTTGAGCGCGTTCCAGACGCGGTTTGCAC
Source organism: Henriciella sp. (assembly GCA_965228095.1). Classification (GTDB taxonomy): domain Bacteria; phylum Pseudomonadota; class Alphaproteobacteria; order Caulobacterales; family Hyphomonadaceae; genus Henriciella. Next base: position 1,430,491 of record OZ245793.1, read on the forward strand.
CGTCTCCAACCTATTATCTGCATCTTGGGCATGCCGCATCAGCGCTGCATGTGTGGACGCGCGCGGACGCTGCGGACGGCCAGGCGCTGCTTCGCATTGAAGATATCGACACCACCCGTTGCAAGCCGGAATACACGGCGGCCATCTACGAGGATCTTGCATGGCTTGGTCTGACCTGGCCGCAGCCCGTGCGCGTGCAATCGGAACATTTCGACGCCTATACCGCGGTGGTTGCGGATCTGACTCAGCGCGGGCTCACCTATCGCTGTTTCCGATCCCGGACCGAGCTGGCCCGCCTCCCTGATCCCAAGCGGCCGGGTCCGCACTCCGAAAGGGAGGAAGCAGACCGGATAGGCGCGGGCGACCTGTTTGCCTGGCGCCTATCGCTTGCCGCCTGCCGCCAGCACCTTGGCAAAGACTGGGATCACTTGTCGTATCGCGAGCAAACCCGTGACGGCGTCATCTCCCGGCTCGCCGATCCGGAACGAGAGGGAGACATCGTTCTGGCGCGAAAAGACAGTCCGAGCGCCTACCACGTGGCCGCCTGCCACGATGATGCGCTGCAGGGCGTCACGCACGTCATTCGCGGCGAAGACCTGATCGAAGCGCCGCACGCGCAAACCCTTTTGCAGGTTCTGATGGGATGGCATCAGCCAATCTATCAACACCATCCACTGGTGCGCGATGAGGCTGGGGATAAGCTGTCCAAGAGGCAAAAGAGTATTTCGCTTGCGCAGCTGCGTGCGGACGGTATGACGGCCGCTCAAGTGCGCCAACGATTGGGGTTTGCGTAAATGTCAGACACTCCTTCCGGCGCGTCCACATCGGCCTGGTTTGGGCCGCTCATGGTTCTGATGGGCGGCATCTGCATCGGCTTCGCGCCGATCGGCTTGCGGCTTGGCCTCGACGACCTTGGTCCGCAAGCGATTGCTTTCTGGCGCTACACTTTCGCCATGCCCGTCCTGTTCCTGCTCGTTCTCCTGGTCGAACGCCGCCTGCCGGGGAAACCCAACCGCTTTGTGTTCATCGCGGCGACCTGTTTCGCCCTCGACATGGGGTTGTGGCACTGGGCCCTGACCTTCACCACGGTGGCAAACTCAACCTTTATCGTGAATCTCGGTAACATCGCTGTCGGCTTCACCGCCTGGATCTTCCTCAAGGAGCGCCCGACCCCGATCTGGTTCCTCGCCGTCCTGATTGCGATGGCCGGCGCGGCGGCCCTGACTTTTGGCGGCGGCGCGGAAGGCAAAGCAGATCTGCGCGGAGACTTGCTGGCGCTCGGCGCGGCGATCCTGGTCTCATGCTATGTGGTTGCGTCAAAAGTGGCGCGTCGAACGTTGGGAGGCCTGGAGACCATTTTTTGGCTGACAGTGGTCGAAATCCTGGTCGCGGCCATGCTGGTCCTGGGATTCCGGGAGTCTTTTTTCCCGGCCGAGCTCAGCGGGTTCCTGGCGCCGCTCTTCCTCGCTCTGGTGGTCCAGGTCTGTGGACAGGGTCTGATCATCACCGGCCTCGGACATACACCAGCCGCGCTGGCCGGGGTTTTGGTCCTCGTCCAACCCGTTGTCGCCGCTGCGATCTCGTGGCGCCTGTTCGATGAACCGCTTGCCCCTCTTCAGGCCGGAGGTGGGTTCCTCATCCTGATCGGAATCCTGATCTCTCAGCGCGGGGTTCGAAAACCGACTTCTAAATCGTCACAAGAACCGGCTAATGTGTTTGTCGATTGACGCCAAAACCTGACAGGGGGACGCCATGCGCCTAGCTCTTTCCATCTCCGCTCTCGCCGTTGTCACTGCGTGTGTTGCGGTTTCGACAACGACCGTGTTGCAAGCCGAACCGACCGAGCCAACTCTGACGGATCGTGGTGCGCTGCCAATGCAATTCGAGGACGCTTACTACCAGCGCGCGGCCGACGCGGTGGAGAGTCGGATGGTCCACGAATTTTCGCCGCGCGCCAAGAATGTCATCATCTTTGTCGGTGACGGCATGGGCATTTCGACGATTACGGCCGGGCGTATCTATGCGGGACAGAAACGGGGACTGGACGGGGAAAGTCACAAGCTGACCATGGAAACCCTCCCGCACATGGCCTTGTCCCGCACCTATAGCCACGACTATCAAGTCGCCGACAGCGCATCGACGGCGACCGCCATGGTATCAGGCGTCAAGACCAAATCGCGCGTGCTTGGACTGACGGCCGAGGTCTCGGTCGGAAATTGCGCCAGCCAGGCCGGGATCGGCACGGATAGCCTGTTTGAACTGGCCGAACGCCAAGGTCTGGCGACGGGCATTCTCTCAACCGCACGCCTGACCCATGCGACGCCCGCGGCGACCTATGCTGAGGCCGCGAGCCGCAACTGGGAAGACGACACCATGTTCGGCGAAGCTGGCGTCGGCGGATGCAAGGACATTGCCTCGCAATTGATCGATTGGCCGGAAGGTGACGGATTCGAAATCGCCATGGGTGGCGGCCGTCGCTACTTCATGACCGACGACACTTTCGACCCAGAATATCCGGATACCACCGGACACCGCGGTGATGAGCGCGACCTGCTGGGCGCGTGGACGGCAAAATCCGCCGACCACAAAGTCATCCACACCGGAAATGAGTTTGCGGCGATGGATTTTGACAGCGACGTTCGGGTCCTCGGCCTGTTTGAACCATCGCACATGCAGTACGAACTCGATCGCATCGACGATGTTGGCAATGAGCCGTCACTGGCAGAGCTGACGCAGGCCGCGATCACTCGCCTGTCGCGCGATGAGGATGGTTTTGTCCTGATGGTCGAGGGCGGTCGGATTGATCACGCGCACCATGGCGTCAACGCAGCGCGCGCGCTGGCGGACACGGATGCGTTTGATATGGCGGTCGCTGCAGCGCTCGAGATGACCAGTGCCGAAGACACGCTGATCATCGTCACCGCGGATCACAGTCACACCATGACCATGGCGGGCTATCCGCGGCGCAATAACCCCATTCTTGGCAAGGTCGTTTATGAAACCGGCGCGATCGCACGCGGTGATGATGGCATGCCGTACACCACACTCGGCTATGCCAACGGTCAGTCCGCGTGTCGCAAACTCGACGATGGCACCTTCAGTTGCGACCGGGAAGATCTCAGCGATATTGACACCACCGCGAAGAATTTCCAGCAGCAAGCGACGGTGTTCATGGGATCCGAAACGCATGCCGGGGAAGATGTTGCAATCTTCGCCAGCGGACCCGGCTCAGAGCTGGTGCGCGGGGTCATGGATCAGCACGAAATCTTCCATGTCATGGGCTATGCCAGCGGCCTGGTCGAAACTCGCGCCGCTACAGAATAAACTTGGACAAGTCGGCATTGCCGACCAGATCGGACAGCTGAGCGGTGACATAGTCTTCAGAGATGGTCACCGTCTCGCCCTTGCGATCGGTCGCCGTGAAACTGATTTCGTCGAGCAGGCGCTCCATGACCGTGTGCAGGCGCCGTGCGCCGATATTCTCGACCGTATCATTCACCTTCACAGCAAGGTCAGCGAGCGCGTCGATCGCAGCTTCATCAAACTCAAGTGTCACGTCTTCGGCGTCCATCAGGGCTTGATGCTGTCGAATGAGAGACGCTTCCGGCTCGACCAGGATCCGGCGCATATCGTCACGCGTCAGCGCCGTCAGTTCGACGCGGATGGGCAACCGGCCTTGCAGCTCAGGCAACAAATCGGCTGGTTTGGCGACGTGGAAGGCGCCTGATGCGATAAACAGGATATGGTCTGTCTTGACCGGACCGCGCTTGGTCGACACCGTTGTGCCTTCGATCAAGGGCAGCAGATCGCGCTGCACACCTTCGCGGCTGACATCGGCGCCTGAGCGACCGGATGATCCTGCGACCTTGTCAATCTCATCGAGGAAGACGATGCCGTCTTCCTCGACCGCGCGCACAGCTTCGCGGGCAATCGTGTCCTCGTCGATCAGCTTGTCGGCTTCTTCATCGATGAGGGGTTTGTAAGCTTCCAGGACCGTTGTCCGGACGCGCTTTGTGCGTTGGCCCATGGCCTTGCCCAGCATGTCGCCGAGATTGATCATGCCCATTGAGCCGCCGCCGCCGGGGAAATCCATTGTCTGCATGGGATTGCTGGATTCAGCGAGGTCGATATCCACCGACTTGTCGTCCAGTTCGCCATCCCGAAGCTTGCGCCGAAACACTTCGCGCGTGGAGGATTGGGCGTCTTCACCGACCAGCGCGTCGAGCAGGCGCTCTTCCGCTGTATCGCGGGCCTGTTCTTCGACGGTCTTGCGCTTCTGCTCGCGCAGCATTCCGATGGCGGCTTCGACCAGATCGCGAACGATTTGCTCGACGTCGCGGCCGACATAACCGACTTCGGTGAATTTGGTGGCCTCAACTTTCAGGAATGGTGCATTGGCCAGTTTTGCGAGCCGGCGAGACACTTCCGTCTTGCCGACGCCGGTTGGCCCGATCATCAGAATATTCTTGGGCGTGATTTCTTCACGCAGGCCTTCCGGGGCCTGCTTGCGGCGCCAGCGATTTCTCAGCGCCAGCGCAACCGCGCGCTTGGCATCGGTTTGTCCAACAATATGTCGATCAAGCTCCGAGACGATCTCGGCTGGCGTCAAAGTGGTCATTTAGCGTCTCTCAGGCCGGTTCAGGCGGGAATACCCGACCCCATGTGCCGCCTTTCGGGAAAATTACAAGCGCTGCCCTGCGCGCGGTCTTCCAGCCGGCACCGAGCAAGACGACGCCGCTGCCGATCAAAATGGTGACCATGATGAAGATGTTCGACGCATCGAGACCAGCACGGCTGAGAACAAAGCTGAGCGTGATGATAAAGGTCACCAGGCTCGCGGCAATCAGGGCCCGGCGGTTGAGCGCCAGCGAAATCAGGCCGATGGCCAGCAGCACGAAGAGCAGGGTCAGGCCCTGCGTGGCATTGTCGGTGCCGCTGGTAGAGCCGGCAAAGATATTGGAACCGGTGACCATGGTGCTGACGCCAATGATCACTTGCGGGGCCGCGGCCAGGTGCAGCCAGAAGGCGTTGTCGGAGGCCTTTCGAATCCGTTCCGGATCCTTCATGTCATACCAGATGGCGAAGGACAGCGTGCAGATCCCCATCAGGAAGAAGCCTGCGCCGCCAATCAGCCAGGCGCTATTTCCGAAAAAGCCGAGGAAGACGTAAATCGCGCCTGCGACCCCAAGCGCGATCACGGCGAGCGAGAAGGGCAGGCGAAAGCGCAAATAGATGGCACCTGCGGCGGCAGCGGCGGCGAGGAAGGCGGTGACACCGAGACGCCCCGTCGTGCCGAAGATATCAAGCACATCAAACTCGATACCGATCCCCATCATGTTCGCAACCAGCGCGGTGACGCCAAGCGAGATGAACCCGGTGAAGATCAAGGTCAGTGCCATGCTGGGCAGCAGCAGGCGTCGCCGGCCGCAGAAATATTCCAGCAGCACCCAGGCCAGTCCACCAACCACGAGCGCCGACATCACGCCGGCAAGAATGTTGCCGTCCACGAGCGCCGGTGTGGCGATCATCCCGACCATGGTCGAGACGCCAATGAATAGGATGACCAGGCCCAGTGTGATGAAGACATCATTGAAATTGGCCAGAAAGCGCAGGTTTTCCTGTCCGATGACTTCCTGACCAGCCCCATCATCCTTGCGCGACAGCAGGAACGCTTCCAGTCGAGACGCCTGATCGGCGCTCAAGACGTTGGCGCCGACGGCGGCGCGAAGATCAGATCGATCAAACATCCAGAACCTCCACCGTGAAATGAGCATTGGTGTAGACGCAGATATCGGCGGCGATCTCCATCGCCTTCCGGCCGAGGGTCTCTGCGTCCTTCTCGTAATCGACCAGCGCCCGCGCCGCAGACAGCGCGTAATTGCCGCCGGAGCCGACCGCGACGACGGGATATTCGGGTTCCAGCACATCGCCGGACCCGGTGATCACCAGGGTCGTCTCCTTGTCGGCGACGATCAGCAGGGCTTCCAGCTTCTGCAGGTATTTTTCGGTTCGCCATTCCTTGGCGAGCTCAACCGCGGCGCGTTGCAACTGGTTTGGAAACCGCTCGAGCTTTTGCTCAAGGCGTTCGAACAAGGTGAAAGCATCCGCGGTCGCGCCGGCAAAGCCGGCCAGGATCTGACCCCCGCCAATGCGGCGAACCTTGCGGGCGTTTCCCTTCATCACGGTCTGGCCCATGGACACTTGCCCATCGGACAGCATCGCAACTTGCTTGTCGGTTCTGACGGCGAGAATGGTCGTGCCATGCCATTCCGGGCCAATCTGAGATTTATCGTTTATCATAAAACTCTAAATGGCGGGAAATCGCTAGAAATGCAAGCCCCGGTCGACGCTCTCGTGATCTATGCGCTGAGTTTGCGAGTCACAAACGGTTGAGTTTTAAGCATTTCCCGGAACGCGTCGGCGGTCACGGGCGGGCTGTACAGAAAGCCCTGGCCGATGTCGCAGCGACGATCAGTGAGGAAGTCAGCTTGCGCCTCGGTCTCGATGCCTTCACCGACAATTTTCATCTGCAATGTGTTCGCCATGGACAGGATCATGTCGACGATCGCGTTGGATTGCGGGTCGTGGGGTGTGCCGGTGAGGAATTGGCGATCAATCTTGAACACATCGAAATCGAGCTGGGTCAGGACGGCGAGGTTGGAGTGTCCGGTTCCGAAATCATCCATGGCCAGCTTGATGCCGAGGCGGCGCAGCGGCTCGACCACGGCCCTGACCCGCTCAGGCTGCTGAATGGCCAGGCTTTCGGTGATTTCAATCTCGAACTGGCGCGGCGGAAGACCGGATTTGGCCAGGGCGTCGAGAATGGTCTCGGCGAGATTGTCGTTTTCGAACTGACGCGGAGAGACATTCACCGCCAGGTTGACGCGCATGCCTTCCTGCGCCCAGCGGGCGGTTTCAATACAGGCCTTGCGCATGATCTGTTCGCCAATGCGGCTGATCAGGCCGGTTTCCTCGGCCAGTTCAATGAACACGGATGGCGACACCAGGCGACCGTTCTCGAGCTGCCACCGGGCCAACGCTTCGGCGCCGGAAATCATGCCGGTCTGGAGATCGATCTTGGGTTGGAAAAGCGGGATGAACCGGTCTTCGGCGACGGCCTGGCGGAGCTCCGCTTCAAGTTTCAATTTGGCATCGCGCTGGCGTTCCAGCTTGGGTGAGTAGAACGCGAAACCTGTGCGGTCTTTTTGCTTCAGGTCTTCGATCGTGGCCTGAGCCCGGTCCATGACGCGGCTGAGATTGTCGCCGTCTTGCGGCATCAATACAATGCTGCCGCGCAGGGCGACCGGAAGGGTCTGCTGGTTAAATCGCAGCGGAATGCGAAACTCGCCGAGCATTTCACGAATGATCCCGGCCACTTCATCGCGGGTGACGTTTTCCTTGATCAGCAGCGCATACTTCTCGGCGAACAGGCTGCCGAGCAGCCAATTGTCGGCATTGTGGCCATGCTTTGCGGCCGATTGATCGGCGAAGATGCGGAGCCGGTCGGCGACTTCGATGTGGGCGTCCGTGGACAGGCTGAGATTGCCAGCGTCGGCACCCGGGGTCTGGGCCTCGAACTCGACGGTGACCAGGACAGCGTGGCTGGTCGGATTGAGCCCCTGAATGGCACTGCGGACCTCGTCATGAAACGCGCGCTCTGTCAGCAGGCCTGTGCGCTCGTCAATGCGGGCGGAGGCGCGCAGGTTTTCGAGCTCCTTCGACACGCGCCGGGTTGCGCGTGTGGTCTCGAGGGCAAGTTGGCGAAACTCGGCAAAGGTGAAGTCTGTGACGCGGCGGCGGCCGGTTCCTGCGAGGCTGTAATCACTGATCAGCTTGGTGACCTGACCAACCGACCGTCCGACGGTGGTGGCAAAGGCGCGCATGATCAACGCAGCGATCGCGGCAATCGCTAGGCAAAGCGACGCGGCCAGCCAGTACGGCATGGGCGGAACAAACTGATTGCGCGGCGCGAAGGTGACCGAACCCAGCGAGACGCCGTCATGGTTGAGGTCATAGGTGACGGCCAAGGCGGCATTCTCAGTCGACAGCGTCCCGTACAGCACCTCTCCATCGGGACCATGGATGATGGCGCGGTCGGCAAGTGCGCCATCCATGGCCATTTCAATGGCCGGGGTCTTGCTTTCGACCAGCGCCGTGGACAGCATCTCGGAGACCTGAACACCGTTCGTTTCCGTGCTCACCTGATAGGCATTCCAGGCCTGGGCGAAATAGAACAGCGTGAACAATCCGGACAGCAGCAGACCAAGTAACATCGCGGCCAAAGTCAGGACATTGGCGAAGCTCGCTCTGGCCAGCGATCTCGTAAGTGCGCGAATTGGTTTCACTCAGTAGCCTTTGTACCCGACTCAACCCTTGGAATCTGTTGTGACGTCAATTGTTTAGGGAGTCGTGAACAGATCTGTGCTAGTCGAGCTGAAAATTATCCCTTATCTGAGCCGGCATGACTGACAGAACCGCAACAATCACGCGCAAAACCAAAGAGACGGACATCACCGTATCGATCAATCTGGACGGTACGGGAAAAACAGACATTTCAACTGGAATTGGTTTTTTCGATCACATGCTCGATGCGCTCGGGCGCCATTCTTTCATGGATCTGACGGTCAAGGCAGACGGCGATCTTCACATTGATGGTCACCACACGGTCGAAGACACTGGCATTGTCATTGGCCAGGCGATCAAGACGGCCCTGGATGATTTCGCCGGAATCGCGCGCTATGGGCACGCTTACCTGCCCATGGACGAAACGCTGAGCCGCGCTGCGGTTGATCTCTGCAAGCGCCCATACTTTGTCTGGAACGTCACTTTTGATCGCGACAAGATTGGCGACATGGACACCGAACTGTTCAAGGAGTTCTTCCAGGCGCTCGCGGGCAATGGCGGCATGTGCCTGCATATTGAAAACCTATACGGCGAGAACAATCACCACATTGCCGAGAGTTGCTTCAAGGCCGTCGCACGGTCCTTGCGCATGGCGGTTGCGCCCGACGCCAAACTCGCCGGGGCCGCCGCCAGCACAAAAGGCAGTCTCTAGACCGGTTTTTGCGGACAGATCAGGTATTTCTCGCCCGTCACCTTGGCGTTGTATTTGGCGACATTCTCGGCCTGCAGCGCTTCTGACAGCGACAGCTCACCCGTGTAATGGCTGGCAAATGTCGTTGTCAGTTCGTCTGCCACCCGCTGGCGCAAGCGCATCGCCACATCCTGACCTGCCTTGGCCAGGAAGTTTGGCAGCAGCCAGCCACCAACGCCCCAGGCCATGCCATAGCCGCGACTCAGCACAGTCGGCGACGTATCAAGGCCGCCATAAAGGTAAACCTGCTTGTGCGCGACGGATCCGTAAATGCTGTAGGCGCCCGGCGTGCGCGCGGCGGCCCCTTCCATGGCGGTCAGGATGTCTGAACCGAGCTTGCCGCCGCCGGTTGCATCGAAGCCGAGCGTCGCGCCCGTTTCGTGTATGGCGTCGATCAGGTCGGCCATGAAGCTGTCTTTGCTGGAATTGACGATGTATTTCGCGCCGAGGCCGCGCAGGATCTCTTCCTGCTCCGGCTTGCGCACGATGTTGACCAGATCCACGCCATCGGCCTGACAGATCCGGTTCAGCATCTGACCGAGATTGGACGCTGCAGCGGTGTGCACGATAGCAGAATGACCTTCCATCCGCATGGTCTCGAGGAAACACAACGCGGTCAACGGATTGACGAAGCAGGAGGCGCCTTCCTTGGCGGTGTTTCCGTCATGCAGCGGCAGCGCCATCATCGCGTCGACGGCGCGATATTCGCCATACATACCGCCGCCCATGACCGCCACGATCTTGCCAACCAGGCTCTGTGCATAATCGCCCTCGCCCGCCGCGACGACCGTGCCTGCCCCTTCATTGCCGACCGGCAAGGCTTGGCCGATGCGGGCTTTCATCATGCGCATACCCTGTTCCGGGACAGGCGCGGTGAGAACGGTGTCCTTGCCCGATCCCGAGCTCGACGCCGCGGCCATGTTCGACCAACCGAACATGACGCCGTGGTCAGACGGATTGATCGGGGTGGCCTCGACGCGGACGATGATTTGTCCTGGCTGCGGGCTTGGCATGTCTTTTTCGACCAGTTCCATGCGAAGCGAACCGTCTTCGGACACAGTCGATACCATTTGCAGATAGGTGTCAGGCAAAGCCATGTGAATTCTCCGTGGGTTTTGAGATTTATTGCGCCACTCCTGCCCGGAACTTGCTGTATTGGCCAGACTCACGTCGCGAAACGCTGGGATTCCAGCGCTCAGCCTCTTTTCCTGATGCCGGGTCTCGTTTATGGCCGGGCGCATGAAGACCATCGCTTTGATTGATTATGGATCCGGCAATCTGCACAGCGCTGCCCGCGCTCTGCGCGTGGCCGCCAATGAGGCGAAGAAAACACGTGAGATCCGTATGACGTCGGATCCGGCGGCGATCGCTCATGCCGACCGAATTGTGCTTCCCGGGGTCGGTCATTTTGCCGATTGTGCGCAGAATTTGCGGGCACGCGAGGGTCTGATCGAGGCACTGACCGAGGCGGTCATTGAGCGCGGCGTGCCATTCCTCGGTATTTGTGTCGGACAGCAGCTCTTGGCGACGCGCGGGCTCGAGGATGGCGAGACACCCGGTCTCGACTGGGTGCCCGGCAATGTCGATCGCATTCAGCCTGGCCATGGCCTTGCGGTTCCGCACATGGGCTGGAATGAAATCAACCTGCACGGTGCACACCCGGTCCTCACAGGACTAGGCGAACACCCGCATGTCTATTTCACGCATTCCTATGCGTATCGCACTCCAGCCACCGAACACATCGCGGCGACAACGACCTATGGCGAAGAGATCATTGCCGCTGTCGCGCGCGACAATATCTTTGCCACCCAGTTTCACCCCGAAAAGAGCCAGCGGGTCGGTTTGAAACTGTTGTCCAATTTCGTACTTTGGGAGCCGAAATGACGTTCCACCTTTATCCAGCCATTGATCTCAAGGACGGCGCCTGTGTGCGATTGCTGCGCGGTGAGATGGATCAGGCGACACAGTACAATGCAGATCCGGGCGACCAGGCCGCCCAGTTCCGTGCAGCCGGGTTTGAACACCTTCATGTCGTCGACCTGAACGGTGCTTTCGAAGGCGCGAGCGCGAATGCCGAAGCCGTCAGTTCCATTTTGGCATCCACTGACGTGCCGGTGCAGCTTGGCGGTGGGATCCGAACGCGGGCGCAGATCGATGGCTGGATTGATGCCGGGATTTCGCGCGTCATTTTGGGCACGGCTGCCTTGCGCCACCCGGACCTGGTCAAGGCCGCGGCGCGCGCCTTGCCCGGCCGGGTCGTGGTCGGTATCGACGCCAAGGATGGCATGGTTGCCGTAGAAGGCTGGGCGGAAACGTCTGACATGCCCGCCGTCGAGCTCGCCAAGGCGTTTGAAGGGTGCGGGGTTGCCGGCTTGATCGTCACCGATATCGCAAGAGACGGGACCAAGACCGGGGTCAATGTTGCCTTTACCGGCGCGCTTGCAGATGCCGTCTCGATTCCGGTGATTGCGAGCGGCGGGGTTGCAAGCGTGCAGGACATTCATGACCTGCGTGCGCATCAGGGTCAGCGGCCAATTTCCGGCACCATTCTTGGCCGGGCGCTTTATGATGGCGATCTTTCACCGGCTGAGGCACTCGGCGCAGCGCGCTAGTCCGCGCCGCCTGTTTCCGGCCACATCCGCACGGACTTGAAGAACCCTTCGGCTGCGTCTGTGTCCGCCGCTGTCCAGCCGATCTGCTTCAGATATGGCGCGCCCTGCTCATCGGCGACGAAGCCGCGATAGAGGACCGACGGATGCGCGGGCGCTCCTGCTTCCGTGAACGCATAGAGTTCGCGACCATCAGCGACGTGGCACATGACGGCGCGGCTCGCCATCGCGTGGCAATGCGCATCGGGTCGATTGCCGATCTCGGTGCGCAGCACCTCTATATCCGCCGCATCCATTTGCCGGTTGAGATCATCGACATCCGGGATCGGGCCCGTGTCGCTCATATTGATGCGCTCTGGCAATCCCTGTTTGTGAACCCGAAACACGATTGCGCGGGCGCCGTCAGGCCCGCCGCGCGGCGCATGTTCAGCCTCGGGCGGAATGACATAAGCATCGCCGGCGCGCAGGATTTGATCAGCTTTGCCCGCCTCAATGTGAACGGCCGACCCTTCGATGACATAGACGAATTCTTCACCCGGGTGGTAATGGCGCGGCACAGCTGCGCCCGGTGGAATGACCACGTCGGAAATGATCACTTCCAAATCGTCGGAAATCGTGATGGGGCCACGCAACATCATGTTGGACCCTGGCGGTGGGCGCATGTTTTCGGCGTCGTGAGGGTGCGCCTCGACGACAACACAGGACGTTGTGAGCAGCAGCGAGAGCGCAACAAGACCGCGTTTCATCACTCCATTTCCTTCCAGAAGCCCGAGACTTCCAGCGCCAGTTCGCGGGCAATGTCCGACGCATCAATTGCGACCAGTGCGTCGAGGATGATGGCGGCATCGCTGCTGGCCAGCAGCTCTGCTTCGCCATGCGTCATGGCCAGCACGATCAGCGCTGCTTCGCCAATGGCATCGGCTTGAACGGCCGCTTTCAGGCTGGTGGTCTGGCCTTGCGACAGGCGCGTCCCGCGATCGGAGGCCTGGGACACAAAATCACGCGCAATGGGTGACAAGGGAATCCCGAGGCCGGTCCACGCTGTGAAAATGCCAACGATCTGCTGCTCACGCGGTGTCGTGTTTGCTGTGGAGATCAGGCGCTTTTCAACCGCGCGCAGGGACGCCGGTGAGGCATCTCCGCCAGCAATGATGTCGACGGCTTCAAGCACGGCAATCTCGTACGGGTCGGGTTGTGCTGCACCCTCAATGTTCAGAGTCGTCATCCACGACTGGGCCAGGTCGCGATCCCCGGCCATCAGCGCCGCGCGGGCATACTCAACCGCATAGTCCGCCGTCAGCGAATTTTGGGGCAGGCGTTTCAGCTCGATCGCAAACAGCTGCGCGGTGCTGCGATACTGCGCCACGTCTGAAAGAGCGGCGCGCTTGAAGATATCAGCCAGTCCCTCCGCGCGGACCTCGTCGCTGACCAGCGGATCGTTGAGATCGCGCAGCACACGTTCGGTGCCAGAGCTTGGATCATAGTCAGGCGTGTCCAGGCGCGCGAGCAGGATATCCCGCCGTGCCGACGGTTCGATCAGGCCGAGTTCTCCCGCAGCTTCGGCGAAGCGGGCTCTCAGTTCTGCCGGAACCCCGGGCCGCTGCGCCACCGCGGCGGCGAGATCAGGGCGATCGTCGGCGGGTTCGACGCCTTGCGTATCCAGGTCAGCTTTCGCCGACAGCGCAATGTTGAGGCCGGTATCGTAGCGCGCGTCCGGCGGGTTTGGCGTGTCGCCGGCGGCGGCGAAAATCGCTTCGACCATCCAGGCATCGCTGACACCCTGGGAGTCGGCAAACTCGATGGCGATTTGCGCCCCGGAAAAATTATCCTGCAAAACCGCGCACACAGCGCGCAATTTGAGCCAGAACACGCCGTCCTTGACCGGGCCGTCGAGGCGGGCGCAAGCCGTCGCCTCCTGTCCGCTGGCCAGTTCCAGATCGACCGCAAGGCTTTCAGCATCGAGCCCCGCTGCTTCTTGTTCCAGTTGGGGTGCCAAGGCCGCCGCAGCCCGTGCTTCGCCAAGCGCAAGCATGAGACTGGCACGCTCGGCCAACAAGGCTTCGGCTTTCGCGCCGCGCGGCCGGGTTGCGGGGGATAGGATCGTGCGTCTCAACAGACGCCGTTCTGCCGGGCTGAGGTCAGACGTGCGGACGGTCTGCATCAAGGCCAGCAATGTGTCATCATTGGAGTTCCGCCACAGACTGGATGGGAACTCGTATTCCTCGACGGACAAATAGCGCTGACCCCAGGCGCTGAGGTCATCCAGGCTTTCGGACTCCACCTGCGCGCTGGCGAGGCCGGCGGCGCCAAATCCGATCGCCAAGACCGCGCCGAGCGCTGCCTTAGAGAACATGCTCGATCTCCGTCCGAACCTCGCCCGGCTCGGGTTTTTGATCAGACATCGAATTGCCCAGCCACCAAAGAACTCCCAAAATGGCAGTCACGATGAGGCCGAGGATGATAAGCCACTTGCGCATTTTAAATCTCGCCTTTCGCACGCAGAACCAGTGGTCAAAGATTGCCGGATCCGCTCTGCCTGTATAGGACAGGATTTACGGACCCGAAAAGACCATGGCTGAAGACCGATCTAGTACTTTGAAAACCGACAGAATTGAGGCGGCTTGGGCTGGACGTACAGTCGCATTGGTAGGTTTGATGGGCGCTGGCAAGTCGACGGTTGGGCGCCGCCTGGCAACAAAGCTCGGGCGCCCCTTTGTCGATAGCGACGATGAAATCGAAAAAGCCGCCGGATTGTCGGTGGCGGATATCTTTGCCTTGCACGGAGAAGACGAGTTTCGCCGCGTCGAGCATCGCGTGCTGGAACGATTGCTCAATGGTCCGCCACAGGTGGTGGCCACTGGCGGCGGGGCCTATCTGAAGCCCGAAACCCGCGAGATGATGCGGGAACACGCGATCACGGTGTGGCTGAATGCTGACCTCGAAACCCTTTGGAAGCGCGTGTCGCGGCGGAATCACAGGCCATTATTGAGGCGTCCGGATGCGAAAGAGGTGTTGTCCAGCTTGTTTGATGAGCGCCGTCCTATATATGAGCTCGCTGACTTAACGGTTCCAAGTGTGGATGGTCCGCACTCAAAGACGGTGACCGCGATCTTGAAAGCCCTGGAAACATGGACGCCGACATCATAAGCGACCCCACGACTGTTCGCGTCGAGCTCGGAGACCGCAGTTACGACATACTGATCGGTGATGATCTGCTGGCGCGCGCCGGGGCTCTGGTGCGCCCGTTTGCAGCGCAATCCCGCGTCTTTGTGATTTCGGACGAAACCGTCTGGCGCCTGCATGGTGATCGGCTGAAGGCGGGACTGGCAGCCGCTGGGTTGGAGGTTATCGAAACCGTTCTAGCCGCAGGTGAGGGTACCAAGAACTGGGTGCAATTGGGCGCGGTGCTGGACGGGCTGTTGGCTCGTGGAGCCGGCCGCGATGATATCCTGATGGCGTTCGGCGGCGGTGTGATCGGCGATCTGACCGGACTGGCGGCGTCCTTGCTCAAACGCGGCATGCGTTTTGTACAAGTTCCGACGACTCTGTTGGCACAGGTCGACAGTTCGGTTGGCGGCAAGACTGCGGTAAATTCGGCCCATGGCAAAAACCTGGTCGGCGCGTTCTATCAGCCAAAGCTCGTCATCGCGGATACCGGCATTTTGGCGACGTTGCCAGATCGCGAGCGCCAGGCTGGTTATGCCGAAATCATCAAGTATGGCCTGATCAATGATCCGGCCTTTGTCGACTGGCTCGGTGAACATGGGCGCGATGTGCTGGCGCTGAAGCCGGCCGCAATCGACAAGGCTGTCGCTGTGTCGTGCCGCGCGAAAGCCCGCATTGTCGCGCAGGATGAACGCGAAGGCGGCGTCCGGGCATTGTTGAATCTGGGGCATACGTTCGGGCACGCGCTCGAAGCTGCGAACGGATACGGGCCGGAACTCCTGCATGGGGAAGCGGTAGGTGCCGGAATGGCACTCGCCTATCGTTACTCAGCACGAGCCGGTTTGATAACGTCAGACGATGCAGAAAAAGCAGTTCGACTGATCGCTGACAGCGGTCTCGAGACGGAGCTTTCACAGCTGCCGGGGGGACCCTATCCTGCCGCTGCACTCGTCGATGCCATGCGACAGGACAAGAAGGTAAGAGCGGGGCGGGTTCCCCTGATTCTTGCAAGGGGGCTGGGAGAGTCCTTTATATATCCAGATGCAGACCTGCAGGACGTGCAGGCATTCTTACAAGAGGAGCTGCAAAAAAGCTGATGATTATCGGCACAATTCTGACCATTCTGGTCCTCATCGGCCTGTCGGCCTTTTTCTCAGGTTCTGAAACAGCACTTACGGCCGCGAGTCGCGCGCGCATGCACCAATTGGAGAAGGATGGCGACCAGCGTGCTGGTCTGGTCAACCATCTGATTGCGGATCGCGAACGCCTGATCGGCGCCATCCTGCTCGGCAACAACCTGGTCAATATTCTCGCGTCTGCACTTGCCACCAGCCTCTTTGTCAGCCTCATGCCGGGGCCGAGCGGAGTCGCGGTGGCGACAGCGGTCATGACGGTTCTGGTGCTCGTTTTTGCAGAGGTTTTGCCAAAAACCTATGCGATTACGCGGCCTGACAAGATGGCTCGCAACGTCGCGCGACCAATCTCCTGGTTTGTCGCGATTGCCAGCTGGATCGTCGCCGGTATCCAGACCATTGTGAACCTGACCTTGCGCATGATTGGTGTGAAGCCGCCGCAGGATGCGGTGACCGCTGAGGAAGACATTCGCGGCACCATCGACTTGCACCACTCCGAAGAAGGTCTTGATGCCAAGAACCGGCATCGCCTCGTTGGCGCCCTAGATCTGAAGGACATGACCGTTGAGGAGGTCATGATCCACCGCAAGAACATCACCATGCTGGATGCTGACGAGTCCGCCGATGCAATTGTCCGCAAGGCTCTGGCCAGCCCGCATACGCGTCTGCCTCTCTATAGCGGCGACCAGGAGGAAATTGTCGGCATCCTGCACGTCAAGGACCTGCTCCGCGCGATTGTCGGAAACAATGGCAAGACCAGCGGCCTCGACATTGTCGAGATCTGCCGCGATCCTTGGTTCATCCCCGAAACCACGGCGGCCGAGGACCAGCTTGATCTGTTCCTGAAACAGCGCAGCCATTTCGCGCTTGTTGTCGATGAATATGGCGCACTGCAGGGCCTGGTCACGCTGGAAGACATCCTCGAAGAAATCGTTGGCGACATTCGTGACGAGTATGATGTCGTGGTACGCGGCGTGCGTCCGCAATCAGATGGTTCAGTCTATGTCGAGGGCGGGGTGACGATCCGTGACCTCAACCGCGCAATGGGGTGGGAATTGCCTGACGAGGAAGCGGTGACGATTGCCGGCCTGGTCATCCATGAAGCCCAGACCATTCCTGAGCCGGGTCAGCGCTTTGCCTTCTACGGCTACCGCTTCGACATTGCTCGCAAGAATCGCAACCAGATCACCGGGCTGAAAGTGATGCCGATGCATGACGAGCGGGAATCCGTCGATGCGTAGTTTTGACGAAATTCTCGATCTGGCTGCGACCCATCATGGCACGCGCGAGGACGTGCTGGCGCGTGCGCAGAACGAGCATGGCGCGGCGGACCTGACGGCGATCGGCGATGATCGCTACCTGTCTGAAATGACAAAGGCGGTGTTCAGCGCCGGGTTCAGCTGGAAGGTCATTCGCAACAAATGGCCGGGATTCGAGGCGGCATTTCACGGCTTTGAGCCCGCCCGCGTCGCGTTTTTCCATGATGAGGATCTTGACCGATTATTGTCCGACAAAGGGATTGTCCGGAACGGCCAGAAAATCTCTGCGACAATCGAGAATGCCCGTTTCGTCGCTGAAACGTCGAAGCAGAATGGCGGTTTCGGTTCCTTTTTGGAACGCTGGCCGAATGAAGACCAGGCAGGGCTGCTCGCGCATCTTGGAAAGCATGGATCACGCCTGGGCGGTGCGACCGGGCAGTATTTTCTCAGATTTGTCGGGTACGACGCCTGGATCGCCTCGCGAGATGTCTGTGCGGCATTGGTCCGGGAGACCATTCTCGACAAGCCGGCAGCGACGTCAAAGACCGCGCAACGCAAGCTCGATGAGGCGTTCACGACGCTGCACCAACAATCCGGCCAACCGCGCGCGGTCATTTCGCGTGTTCTGGCGCTCTCCGTCGGTTGATCATGTCATTCGCAGCCACATTCATCACCCTGTTCCCGGAAGCCTTGCCTGGGACACTGGGCGTTTCCATTCTGGACCGAGCGCGCCGCGATGGCATCTGGAGCCTGGAGACCGTGCAATTGCGCGAATTTGGCCTCGGCAAGCACCGGCAAGTCGATGAAACACCGGCCGGCGGCGGCGCAGGCCTGGTTATTCGTCCGGATGTCGCTGCCGCCGCGATCGATAGCTTGCCAATGGCCGGCGCACCGCTGATCTATCCAAGCCCGCGCGGTGTGCCGTTCTCGCAGGCAATGGCGCAGGACTGGGCCCGTGGCCCCGGACTGACCTTTTTTTGCGGCCGTTTCGAAGGCCTCGATCAACGCGTCATCGACAAGCGGAACATGCTCGAAGTTTCGCTTGGCGATTTCGTGCTCGCCGGCGGCGAAGTTGCGGCGATGGCGATGCTGGAGGCGACGCTGCGACTGATCCCCGGTGTCGCTGGAAATCAGGCCTCGGTCGAGGATGAAAGCTTCAGTTCCGGCCTGCTCGAATACCCGCATTATACGCTGCCCAGAACCTGGGACGGTGAAGGCACGCCGGACGTCTTGCTGTCTGGCAATCACAAAGCTGTCGAAGAGTGGAGGAATCAGCAGAGTGAGGCATTGACAAAAAGCCGCCGACCCGATTTATGGGCTGCTTTCCGAAATGGACCCAATTTGCGAGCGTCGGAGACGGACGATGAACATGATTGAACAGCTTGAAGCTGAAGAAGTTGCCCGCGTTACCGCTGGCAAAACCATCCCAGAATTTTCCCCAGGCGATACGCTGTCTGTGAACGTGCGTATCAAAGAGGGCGACCGTGAGCGCGTTCAGCGTTATGAAGGCGTCTGCATTGCCCGCGCAGGCCAGGGCCTGAACGAGAATTTCACGGTTCGAAAGATTTCTTTCGGCGAAGGCGTCGAGCGGGTGTTCCCGGTCGTCTCGCCAATGATTGAAAGCATTGAAGTGAAGCGCAAGGGCCGCGTTCGCCGCGCCAAGCTTTACTATCTGCGTGACCGCCGCGGTAAGTCTGCCCGTATCGCCGAGCGGACCACTGGTCACGGCATGGAAACCACTGAGATCACCACGTCCAAGACCGAGCTTCGCCGTCAGCGCGATGCCGCCAAGGTGGCGCGCCGTGAGGAAGCGGCCAAGGAGCGCGAAGCATCTGCCAAGGCGAAAGCCGCTGAAGAAGCTGCTGCTGCGGCAGCTGCAGAGGCCGAAGCCGCCGCTGCAGAGGCTGCACCGGAAGGTGACTCCGACGCCTAGCGCCATCGCTCTCACAGAGTTTGGAAACCCCGCGCTTCGGTGCGGGGTTTTTTTGTTTGCGGTGCCGGGCGTCGATGAACGGTCAATGCGGAGCGGGTTCGCGGCGGCCCAAATGTCGCCGCGCAGCGGCCCAGACGTGTGCAAACGGTTGCCTTCGCGTCACTGCGCATGAAACCGATCTTGCCCTCACTCGCGGGCCATGCTGATAGAAGCGGCGAGAAAGGTTGCGAGACAATGGCAGGCCAAACCCTATACGATAAGATCTGGAACCAGCATGTGGTCAGCGAAGACGCCGCGACCGGAGAGGCGCTGCTCTTCATCGACCTGCATCTGATCCATGAGGTGACGACGCCGCAAGCCTTTGCCGGATTGAAAGCGGCTGGACGTGGTGTGCGCCGCCCTGATCTGACCCTGGCTGTGGCCGACCATAACACGCCGACTGAAGGTCAGGCCAAGGGCCTCGAAGGTGTTGCTGATGACGCCGCCCGCAATCAGCTTTCTGCGCTGACCCGCAATGTCGCCGAACATGGGATCGAATTCTTCCCGATGGGCCATATCAATAATGGCATCGTGCACGTGGTCGGGCCTGAGCAGGGGCGCACACAGCCCGGCATGACAATTGTCTGTGGCGACAGTCACACGTCGACGCATGGGGCGTTCGGCTCGCTCGCGCATGGCATTGGCACGTCGGAAGTCGAACATGTGCTGGCGACGCAGACGCTGCGCGCCCGCAAGATGAAGAATATGGCGGTCGAGTTCAAAGGCGCTCTGCCTGAAGGTGTGTCGGCGAAGGACATGGCGCTGCACCTGATTGCCAGAATCGGCACCGCTGGGGGAACCGGATGCGTCATGGAATTTCGCGGCGAGGCGATCCGGGGCCTGTCCATGGAAGGCCGGATGACCCTGTGCAACCTGTCGATCGAAGGCGGCGCGCGCGCCGGCTTGATTGCACCGGACGAGGTGACGTTCGACTATGTCAAAGGCCGACCGGCGGCCCCGAAAGGGGGCACCTGGGAAATTGCCGAACGCCATTGGCGCACGCTGCACTCTGATGCCGATGCCGTCTGGGATGAGGTCATCGAAATCGATTGCGCGGCGATCGAACCAACGGTGACCTGGGGCACCAGCCCGGAACAGGCGATTCCAATCTCAGGCCAGATTCCGGACCCAGCCAAGATGAGCGACCCGGTCAAACGCACCGCTGCAGAGCGCGCGCTCGACTATATGGGCTTGCAGGCCGGCGCTGACCTGTCTGGCACGCCAGTGCAGCGTGTGTTTATTGGATCCTGCACCAATTCGCGCATAGAAGACCTGCGGGTCGCCGCGGATGTGGCGCGACGCGGCACGGTCGCAGACGGCGTTCGGGCGATGATCGTGCCAGGGTCGGGCCTGGTGCGCGCGCAGGCCGAAAGCGAAGGCCTCGACGAGGTGTTTCGCAAGGCGGGTTTCGAATGGCGGGAGCCGGGCTGTTCCATGTGCCTGGGCATGAACCCGGACATCCTGGCGCCGGGCGAACGCTGCGCCTCGACCTCGAACCGCAATTTTGAAGGCCGTCAGGGCCGCGGCGGTCGCACGCACCTGATGAGCCCCTACCTTGCCGCCCGCGCCGCAATCACCGGGGTGATCGGGGCGTGAGCCTGAAGAATTGGAGCCCGCGCGAACGTCCCGGACAATGGCCTTTGACCGGGGGGCGCGTCGTATTGGAACCGCTGGACTGGGACGTCCATCTCAAGGGGCTCTACGACGCGGTGGCGGCACCGGATGTTGCGGATATCTGGACCTATATGCCGATCGGGCCGTTCGAGAGCCAGAAACAGT
Source organism: Henriciella sp. (assembly GCA_965228095.1). Lineage (GTDB taxonomy): Bacteria > Pseudomonadota > Alphaproteobacteria > Caulobacterales > Hyphomonadaceae > Henriciella. Next base: position 1,451,502 of record OZ245793.1, read on the forward strand.
TCAAGAAAATCTTCGCCTTTGTCGCCGCCGATGCGGGTTGGGAGGTCATGGTCATCCGCCGCGCCAATGGCGGCGATGTGCTCGGTATGGCGAGCTATATGCGTCTTCGGCGAACGCATGGCAGCGCCGAAATTGGTTGCGTCGCCTTCGGGCCGGATCTGAAGCGCTCGGCCGAGGCGACAGAAGCGATGAGCCTGATGGCAGCGCATCTTTTCGATGAACTGGGTTACCGCCGTTATGAGTGGAAATGCCACAATGACAATGCTGCCTCGAAGCGGGCGGCCGAGCGGTTCGGGTTCAGATATGAAGGCGTGTTCCGCAATGACATGGTGGTCAAAGGCAAGAACCGGGACACGGCTTGGTTCGCGATGACCGATGAGGACTGGCCCGCGAACAAGACGGCGTTCAAGGCCTGGCTGGCGCCGAAGAATTTTGATGCCGCGGGCCAACAGAAAAAACGACTGGAGGCGTTCCGAAAATGATCACCGCACTCGACCATTTCGTGCTGCTCTGTCCAGACATTGAACCGGCAACAGAAGAGTACGCATTGCTGCTTGGCGCAGCGCCGGTCTGGCAATCCGATGCAGATGGCGCCGCGACGTCCGTGTTCGCGGTCGGCAACACGGCGCTGGAACTGATGGCCCCATCGGGGGATGGCGACGTCGCGACCCGGTTGCGCGAGATGACAGCCAATGGCGCGCGCATGACGACGCTGGTCTATCGCTCTGACGACTTGGCTTCTGATCATCACCTGATGACGCGGCGCGGCCTCGGCCCGAGCGAGATTTCCAGCGGCGGCAGCACGCACCGATCTTCCGGTGCCGAACGGACCTGGCAGCGCTTTCGCATTCCTGACGACACCATGGCCGGCGTGAAGACGTTCATTCTTCAGTCGGACGCACCGCTGATGCCTGCCGTCGCACAGCCCGGCGCCGCGACGGCGCTTGACCATCTGGTCATCAACACGCCGAACCCGGAGCGGGCCGTCGCCAATTATGGTGCGCGCCTTGGCTTGCGGTTCGCGCTCGATCGCACAGCGGAGCAATGGAAGACGCGGTTCCTGTTCTTCCGCCTGGGCGGCCTGACGCTGGAAATCATCAATCGCCTTGGACAGGACCAGGATCCGAATGATCCGGATTTCATTTGGGGCCTGACCTGGGAAACGGATGACCTTGAAGCGGCCCACGCGCGGCTCACCGCGTCCGGCCATGATCTCAGCGAAATCCGTACCGGACGCAAACCGGGCACCACTGTGTTCACCGTGCGCGATCGCACGCAGGACGTGCCGACCCTGTTCATTGCCCACACAAAGCGTTAGAAAGCCAGCCCATGAAAGCCTTCACCAAACTCCGCTCGACCGCTGCGCCGTTGACCGACAAAGGCAAGCTGATGGTCAATGTCGACACTGACATGATCATCCCGAAACAGTTCCTCAAGACGACCGAGCGCGAGGGGTTGTCGGAGGGCTTGTTCCATGAGCTGAAGACGCTGGCGGACGGATCTCCGAACCCGGATTTCGTGCTCAACAAGTCGCAATATCGTTCCGCTGGCGTGCTCATCGCAGGGGAAAATTTCGGCTGCGGCTCCTCGCGGGAACACGCGCCATGGGCCTTGTTGGACCAGGGTATTACCTGCGTCATCGCGCCAAGCTTTGCCGACATTTTCTACAATAATTGCGGCAAGAACGGCATTCTCGCGATCGCCCTGCCGCTCGAGATCTGCGACGCCCTCGCGGCCCAGGCCGGCGGCAGCAATAGCGTGTTCGAGATTGACCTGGAGACCAGGACGGTGACGACACCTGACGGCGCCGAGCACAGGTTTGACTATGATGAAGGCCGCCGCGAAAAACTGCTCAACGGGCTCGATGACATTGCGCTGAGCCTGCAATCCGAAGACGCGATCAGCGCCTATGAAACCCAGCGAAGGCTTTCGACACCCTGGTTGGAGACCGCATCATGAAACACCTGATCGCACTGACGCTTGGTGCCAGTTTGCTGGCCGCCTGCATCCCAGACATCATGAACACCAAGCCAGAGGTGCGCGGCCTGGAGGGCGCCGCGCCGGTGCAGACCTTCACGGATCCGGAGAGTGGCACGACGGTGACCTTGCGCCCCGGCGGCAAGCTCAATCTCAAACTCGATTCCAATCCGACGACCGGATATTACTGGTATCTCAAGGACATTGACGCCTCGCTCGTCGATCAGATCAGCGAAGGCTATTTCGCTGATCCTGCTCCGGAAGGCATGGTCGGCTCCGGCGGGCACCAGATGTTCGTGTTCGAGGCCCTGGCCACCGGCAAGGCCGATCTCGTGCTGTCCTATGAGCGGTCCCCGCAGGATGTCGCGGAGACGCTCAAACTCAAGATCAAGGTGATCGAATGATTGTGGTTGAAGGCAGCGCGCGCATTCCCGAAGGCGCCTGGGACGAGGCCATCGCGGCGATGGAGACGATGATCAGGGCCAGCCGCCAGGAAGCGGGCTGTATCGACTATGCCTATAGCCGCGATTTGCTCGACCCGAACCTGCTGCGCATCATCGAGCGCTGGACGGACAAGGCGGCGCTGGTCAGCCATTTTGGCGAGCCGCATATGGCCGTGTTCCGCCAGGCGCTGGCCAAGGTCGGCCCGCAAGACCTTGAAGTGCGCATGTATGACGCCGAACCCGAGGCGCTGCCGCTATAAAGCCCCGCGCTCTTGGTCGCAGTGGACTCCGGCGTGCCGAGCTGATCTATGGCGCCAAACTCCAATTGAGATGAGGATTTCATGAGCCAGACCATGCTGCTGCTGCCCGGTGACGGGATTGGCCCTGAAGTAACCGAACAGGCGCGCCGCGTCGCCAGTGTTCTGGTGCCGGAGCTCCGTTTTGACGACGGCCTGGTCGGCGGCGCTTCGATCGATGCGCATGGCGAACCGCTGACGGTCGACACGCTGGTCAGGGCCAAGTCCAGCGACGCGGTTCTGCTTGGTGCCGTCGGCGGCCCGAAATGGGATGGCGTCGATCGCCACTTGCGGCCTGAAATGGGTCTGTTGCAGCTGCGCAAGGGCATGGACGTGTTTGCCAATCTGCGCCCGGCTTTCTGCTTCCCGGCTCTGGTCGACGCTTCCAGCCTGAAACGCGACATTGTTGACGGGCTCGACATCATGATCGTGCGCGAGTTGACCTCTGGCGTCTATTTCGGTGAGCCGCGCGGGTTTGAACGCGGGATTGGCGACAAGAGTTTCGGCTATGAAACGTCGCGCTACACCAAAGGCGAGATTGATCGCGTCTCGCGCGTCGCGTTTGACATTGCCCGCGGCCGCCGCGGCGAGGTCGCCTCGACCGAGAAGTCCAATGTCATGGAAAGCGGCCTGTTCTGGCGCGAAACGGTCACCGAGCTGCACGCGGCTGAAGGTGAAGGTGTTGAACTGCGCCATATCCTCGCCGATGCCTGCGCGATGGAGTTGGTGCGCGATCCGAAACAGTTTGACGTCATCCTGGCCGGCAACCTGTTTGGTGACATCCTGTCGGACGCGGCGGCGATGCTGACCGGATCGATCGGCATGCTGCCGAGTGCCTCGCTCAGCTATGACGGCAAGCCGGGTCTGTACGAGCCCGTGCACGGCTCCGCACCCGACATTGCGGGCAAGGGCTTTGCCAATCCGTGCGCTGCGATCCTGTCCATGGAAATGGCCTTGCGCTGGTCGCTGGGCCGGGCCGAGGAAGCCGACCGCCTGTTCGCGGCCGTGGGCCAGGCACTCAATGACGGCGCGCGCACGCGAGACCTTGGCGGCAACCTGTCCACGCAAGACATGGGCGATGCGGTGATTGCCGCGCTTTAGCGCCTATTCGGCATTGGCATCCATGGCGAGAATGATCTGGGCGTAGCCTTTGGCCAGGCGCCCCATATTCTCGACCGTGATCCGCTCATTGGTGCCGTGAAACCCGGTCAGGTCTTCGGGAGACATCACAGCCGGCATGAAGCGGTAGACGCTGTCGGTGATCGCGGTGGCATAGCGCCCGTCCGTGGCGCCGAGGACCAGGCCCGGTGTCACTGGCGCGCCGCTGGAATCGGCAGCAACCGCATACAGGACGCCATAAGCGAGATTGTCCATCGGGCTGACCGGCGACGCGCCAGTGCCACGAATACCGCTGCGGCCGAGCGTGACCTCGAGGCCTTCAATATCCTTGGTGACGCGTTTGACATGCGCGATGATGCTTTCTTCCGTGTCGTTCGGATGAATCCGGAAATTGATGATCGCCGTGGCCCGCTGCGCCAGGACATTCTCCTTGGCCGAGCCGGCAAGCATGGTCGGCGCGGTGGTCGTGCGGATCATCGCATTGGCCTGCGGGATGGCGCCCATCTGACTCTCGATCATGCCGCCAAACAACCATTGATTGGCGAAGGCCATCCGCATGGTGAAGGACATGTCGGCGGCCGAGGTCTCGAACAGGGTCGAGACGGGCGGTTTGGAAAAATCCGCCGGCATCTGGTTTTCATCCAGCGCGATCAGGGCCCGGGACAGGCGCACCGTGGCGCTGTTGCGCGGCGGTGTCGACGAGTGTCCGCCGGCCGCTGTCACGGTGAGCTGCAGCGTGACATAGCCTTTCTCAGCGATGCCAATGAAGGCGAGCGTGCCGCCCGTCAGCGGGTTGTTTTCGACCGCCATGAAGCCTTCATCGAGCGCCATGACCGGGGACACACCGCGCGATTTCAGCAACTGCACACCCGCCGATGCCCCGGAGCCGGAGACTTCCTCATCATGGCCGAGCATCAGCAGCACTGTGCGCTTCGGCGCAAACCCGGAAACCGCCAGTGCATCCAGCGCTTCCAGCAACCCGATCATCGACCCCTTGTCGTCAATGGCGCCGCGGCCATAGACATAGCCGTCCTGGATCGCGCCAGAGAAAGGCGGTGCATCCCAGTCGCTTTCGGTGCCGATATTGACCGGCACGACGTCCTGGTGGGCCATTAATAGCAGCGGATCGAGGCTCGGATCAGAGCCCTGCCAGGTGAAGAGCAGGCTATAGCCGCCGGGAATGGTTTCCTTGTTGGCGGCGGCGTGGAAGGCGGGATAGGTCTCTTCCATCCAGGCCTGCAGCGCGAGCCAGGGGCCTTCCTGTCCGACTCGCGGATCCCCTGGGGCGACCGTGACGGTCTGGAAGCGAATGGCTTCGCCGAGATGTTCGGCGGCGACATTGGCATCAAACTCCGGACCTTCGGGCAGAACGATGTTCCGCACATCACTCGGCACGCCGCCATAATTGAAGGTGCGAACGAGAATAATGGCGATCAGCAGAACCAAGACGCCGCCAATGCCGAACAGAATGTTCCGGATCATACGAAAACCCTCCCAAGGTACGCGCCGGACTGTGACCGCAGGGCCTCAGCTTGGCAAGCTATGACGCTGGGCGAGCGTCTAATGCGGGCGGTCGCCGTTCACAGTCGCGCGGCGCATGTGGCGCCGCTGGCCCTGATAATCGTTCAGGGCATAATGCCAGCAACAGCGATTGTCCCAGAAGGCGACGGCATTCTGGCTCCAGCGGAAGCGGCAGGTAAAGCGCTCGTCGCGGGAATGGTCGAACAGGAAATTCAGCAGCGGCCGGCTTTCGCGCTTGGTCATTCCGGCAAAGCGCAGGGTGAAGGCCGGGTTCACGTACAGGCCCTTGCGACCGGTTTCCGGATGCGTGCGCACGACCGGATGCTCATATTCCGGCGCATCGACAGCGATTTCGGACTGCATCGACTGGCGGTCCTGTGCCGATTGCCCGCGGGCGCTGTATTCGCGGCTGGCAGAGTGAATGGCATTGAGCCCTCCGAGCATCTCTTTCATGCCATCTGACAAGGCCTCATAGGCGGCGATCTGATTGGCGAACAAGGTGTCGCCGCCAAAGGCCGGGATCTCGACGCCGTACAGGATTGACCCGAGTGCCGGTTCTTCGAGGAAGGACATGTCGGAATGCCAGCCGCCGCCAAAGTTCAACTTGTCGTCTGGTTCCTTGATAATCTCGAGCAGTTCCGGATGACCGTCCATGCCTTTGACATAAGGGTGAACATTCAGCGTTCCGAACCGGCGCGCAAAGCGCTTCTGCGCCTCTGGCGACAGATCGACCTGATCGCGGAAGAAGATGACGTGATGGTCGAGAAAGGCGCGGTGGATCTCGTCAAATTGGGCATTGGAGAGATCGTCAGCGAGATTGACGCCGGAGATTTCAGCGCCAAGGGCCCCGGCAATCGGGGTGATATCGAGCGTAGAAGCCATAATTCGGCATTCTACGCTCGATACGATGAGAGTCTATCTATTCCCCTGCGTCGTCAGACCCGGCATCCTCCGGGAACAGGCGGTCATACAGGTAGGAGAACTCAAGCGCCGTGCGTTTCGCGCGCTCTTTCTGGTTGGCAGCGGCCGAGTGACCGCCATCAATGTTCTCGTAATAGAGGAACGGTTTTCCGGACTCCTCGAACAGTTTCGCCATCTTGCGGGCGTGACCCGGATGCACGCGGTCATCCTTGGTCGACGTCACGAAAAGCGGCGTCGGATACTCTGCGCTCGCATCGAAGTTCTGATATGGCGAGATGGTCTCGAGGAAGGCCCGCTCTTCCGGAATGTCCGGGTTGCCATACTCGTCGACCCATGACGCGCCGGCGAGCAGTTTGTGATAACGCAGCATGTCGAGCAGTGGCACCTGAATCACGACTGCGTTCCACAGGTCCGGACGTTGGGTGATCATCACACCCATCAGCAGGCCGCCATTCGAGCCACCCATGATGCCAAGATGCTCCGGGCTGGTGACGCCGATTTTGATCAGGTCTTCGCCGACCGCGATGAAGTCATCATAGATGCGCTGGCGATTGCCTTTCAGGCCGGCCTGGTGCCAGCTCGGGCCGAACTCGCCGCCGCCGCGAATATTCGCCAGCACATAAGCGCCGCCGCGCTCCAGCCACATGCGGCCAATGCCGCCGCTATAGCTCGGACGCATCGATACTTCGAAGCCGCCATAGCCATAAAGCAGGGTCGGGGTCTTGCCGTTCAGCTCGATGCCGTCGCGGTGAACCACGAAGTAAGGGATCTTGGTGCCGTCAGCTGAAATTGCTTCCTTCTGGTGCACGACCAGCCCGTCGGCATCGAACTTGGAAGGCAGCGATTTCAGCGCTGCCGTCGTGTTGTCTGCGGCGTCGAAGGTGAGCAGGCTGTCCGGGCTGAGGAAGCCCTCATAATTGATGAACACCGTTTCCTCGTCTTCATCAGAGAAGGCAATGCCGGCCTGACCGGTGCCTGGCAGGGCCACATCGGTCGTGGTCCAGCCGGTGTCCTCGCCATGCTCGAGGCGCAGGATCTTGCCGGCAACATTGTCATTGATCGACAGCAGCGCCGCCGTCTTCGACACGGCCACACCGTTCACCGCCTGACGATCATTGGCGCGGAAGACCAGGTCCACCGGCGGCAATTCCTTGGTGTCGAGGAATTGCTGCAGGTTGAAGGCCACCAGGTCACCGGTCTGGAAGGCGGCGTCGCCGACGGTCCAGTCTTCCTGCAGGGTGACGAATTGCCAGCCCTTGTAATCGCTGCCGAGCGAGGATTTCTGCGGGATCGGGAACTGCACCGGCTCACCGTCGCCGAGCAACCAATAGGTCGAGGTGAAGAACGTGTCCGCTTCGACCGCGCCATAGATCATGGTGCCGTCTTCGAGCTCTGATGACCACGGCCAGACGCCAACGTCGGTCAGCTGTCCGGCATAGAGTTCCTTGGCATCGGCGAGCGCGTCGCCGCGCTTCCACAGGCGCACTGAAGAAGGGTAGCCCGATTCTGTCAGGGTCGCGCCGTCGCCGCCCCAATCGGTGCCGACCAGGACGGTGTCATGATCGATCCAGGCCAGGCCCTGCTTGGCTTCATCGGTGACGAAGCCGCCATCGACAAAGGCTTTCGCATCGAGATCAAACTCGCGATTGATCACCGCATCCTTGCCGCCATCGGACAGCGAGACGAAGCACAGGGTCTTGTCCGCGCCCTTCGGCTTGAAACAGTTGGAGCCCTTGAACACCCAGTTCTTGTCTTCGTCCGCAGAGAGCTGGTCGAAGTCGAGAACGGTTTCCCATTCCGGCTCGTCGGTCTTGTAGCTGTCCAGCGTCGTGCGACGCCACAGGCCGCGGACATTGGTTTCGTCCTGCCAGAAATTATACACCATGCCATCGCGCACAGATCCGTACGGGATGCGGTCCGTCGACGTCGCCAGGTCAAGCGCCTTGGTATAATTCTCGTCATAGACCGAAATGCCTTCGATCAGCGCCAGAGACCGGTCATTCTGGGCGTTGACCCAGGCCAGGGCTGCTTCGCCTTCAACCTCTTCCAGCCACAGATGCGGGTCTGTATCTGGCTTGGCTTCGGCGGTTTCGACGGGCGCTTCAGGTGCAGTATCCACGCTGACCTCTGATTCTGGTTCCGGGGTTGGGGCTTCGGTGGCGGTGACACAGGCGGCCAGTACGGCTCCTGCAGCCACAGCGGTTAGGGCAAAACGCATCGCTATCCTCCTAGTTTCGAGGAATGGTTTAGCGGCGTTGGCCTGCAGGACAAGAGAGATGCCCCGATTATGCGTGGATTAGTCGATTCTTTTTCCAGTCGACTGACGAACAATCAGCTCGAAATCGAAGACTTCCTCCAGCGGGGCGTCTTCGTCAGGGTTCATCAACCGCTCGGCGGCCCGCCGTCCCATCTCGACCACCGGCTGCCGGATCGTCGTCAAAGGTGGCCACACCGCCGAGGCAAGACGGGTATCATCGTATCCGGCGATCGAGATATCGCCCGGGATCTGGAATCCGGCAGCCATGACTGCCGTCATCGCGCCAACCGCCATGTCATCATTGGCCGCAAAGATGGCCGTCGGCTTGGGGTCGGCGGTGATCAGTTTTCGCGCCGCTTCCAGGCCAGACCGCAGCGAATAGTCGCCTTCGGCAATATGGGTTGGGTTCACTTTCAATCCGGCCTCGGCCAGGGCGTCGAGATAGCCCTCACGGCGTCCGGTTGAAGCATTGTGACCCGCCGGGCCGGCGATGAAAGCGATTTTCTTGTGCCCGAGCCGGATCAGGTGGCGCACCAGCTCCATTGCCGCGAGGCGGTCATCCATACGCATGACGGGCGTGTTTTCCGGCTGCCGCGCCGGCGACAGGCTGGCATAGGCGGTGCCATTATCCTTGAGCAGCGCCAGAATGTCGGCGTCATCACAGAGGGGTGGTGTCAGCACGACGCCATCGGCGCGTGACGTCATCAGGAAGCTCTGCAAGCGGTCAAGGAAATCCGCCGCATTGCGATCGACCAGTTCCGGCAACAGGAAATAGCCCTTCGCCCGGCAGGCCTCGTAAATGCCGGTATTGACGCCGTTCACATATTCCGGAACCGGGTTGTCGTGCAGGTGGGCGAGCAGGAAGGACCGGGCGCCAGCCAGCGAGCGCGCCGCCGGGTTTGGACGATAGCCGAGCTCCCGGGCCGCTTTCATCACCAGCTCACGCTTGGCCGGGCGGACATTCGGCTCATTGTTCAGGACCCGCGAAACGGTTTTGGCGGAGACTCCTGCGCGTTCAGCAACATCGTCAATCGTGATCGCGCGTGGCGGGCGACTTAGGCCCATGGCACTACTCCCAGCTGTTTCCCTTTTGTGACGCAAACTTTTGCGGAACGCAATCTATCCGTATGCGTCGCAATTTTGGTCCAAAACGTCCCCTTGATTTGTCATCATGCCCCAGAAGAGGCTTCCAATCGGTAAAAAGCCGCTCACGAGTCCTCAATTGGTGCATTGTTCGCCATGGCGCGCATCATGAACAGGGGCAGCGAGCCGCGTTCCGTCATCACCCAGTCGAGCGGGATGTCGTGGGTTTCTGCCGGCACCGCATCGACTTCCTGTCCAAAAAAGGCGAGGCCGCAGACGAAGACGCGGCCGTCCTGCCGCAGACGGGTCAGGGCGCGGTCATAATGGCCTTTGCCATAGCCAAGACGATTGCCCTGACGATCAAATCCGAGCAGCGGGGTCAGCACCAGAGTCGGTGTGACAATCGCGGTGTCCGCAGGTGGTTCCTGCAAGCCGAAGGGGCGGTCTTCGAGCGGATTGCCAGGCGCCCAGGCGCGAAAGGTCATTGACCCATCCTCCTCCACCCGAGGCAGGCAGATGTCGGCCCCGCCTTCGTTTTTCAGACGGCGGATGAGCGGAAACGGATCGATTTCGCTACCAATCGGCGAATAGGCCGACACCATCGGCCCATAACGGTCCAGCAATTTCATCGGAAATTTGTCGGCCAGGGTCTCGCCAGCGTCCGGATCGCGCGCGCTGAGTTCGGCGCGCAGCGCCTGCAATTGCGTGCGCAATTGATCCTTGGCCGCGCTCATGCAGGTTCCGGCTCTTCGACGGGCATGTCAGCCAGGCCGACCAGGGCCCGGGCATAGGCCTGGGCCGAGAAGGGTTGCAGGTCTTCCGCCTTCTCCCCGACGCCGACAAAGTGGATCGGCAGCGCATGGGCCTCGGCAATCGCAACCAGAACCCCGCCTTTCGCCGTGCCGTCCAGCTTGGTCATGACAATGCCGGTCACGTCAGCGGTATGACGGAAGGCTTCAACCTGGCTCAGCGCATTCTGACCGACTGTCGCATCAAGCACCAGAATGACATCATGCGGTGCGTCCGGATCAAGCTTGCGGGTCACGCGAACGATCTTGGCAAGCTCGGCCATCAATTCGGCCTTGTTCTGCAATCGCCCAGCCGTATCGACCAGGACCAGATCAAGATCCTCGGCCTTGGCCTTTTCGATCGCTTCATAGACCAGGCCAGCGGCATCCGCGCCAGGTTCCTTGGCCAGCACCGGGATGCCAGCGCGTTCGCCCCAGACTGTCAGTTGCTCGATGGCCGCGGCGCGGAACGTGTCGCCGGCAACCAGCAGTGCCTTGGCGCCCTGTTCCTGCAGTTTTGACGCGATCTTGCCGATCGTGGTGGTCTTGCCAGAGCCATTGACCCCGACGAACAGAACCACGCGTGGCCGCGATCCTTCGGAGAAATCGACGATTTCCTCGCGCGGCGACATGATCGCCTCGATTTCGTCGGCCAGGGCGATCTTGATTTCCTCGTCGGTGACGTCCTTGTCCATGCGTGTTTTGGCGAGGTTCTGGACGATCCGCGCCGAGACCTTTCCGCCCATGTCCGATGTCAGCAGGATGTCCTCGAGGTCTTCGAGCGCTTCATCATCCAGTTTGCGCTGTGTGAACAGGCTGGTGATCGAATTGCCCATCTTCGACGAGGACTTGGCGAGGCCCGAGGACAGTTTCGAGAAAAAGCCCGGCTGTGCCACTTCGGCGTATGGGTCAGGTTCGCCGCGTGCGATCGCGGCCTGGCGTTCGGCTTCCCGCTTGGCACGGTCCTCGGCGAGCTGCTGGCGCAAGGCTTCGTCGGCGCGGCGTTGTTCGAGCAGTGCCAGTTCAGCCTTGGCCTTCTCTTCCTGGACGCGGCGCGCTTCTTCTGCCTGCCGTGCGGCGTCAGCTTCCGCCGCCAGACGCGCCTGTTCTTCCGCCGCCTTGCGCGCGGCCTCGGCCGCTGCGGCGTCGGCGCGGCGCTTTTCCTCGGCCTCGCGGGCCAGACGTTCGGCTTCGGCGCGGGCGTCCGCCGCCTTGCGCGCTTCTTCGGCGTCCGCCGCCGCCTTGGCTTCAGCTTCTGCCGCGAGGCGTTCCGCTTCCGCCTGCGCTCGCGCTGCCTTTTCAGCCGCGCGCGCCTCGGCCTCAGCTTGCAAGCGGGCCTGCTCGGCGTCTGCTTCCGCGCGGCGACGCGCCGCCTCGCGATCGGCGGCCTCTTGCGCGAGGCGCGCGGCTTCCTGTTCGGCTTCGGCCGCTTCGCGTTTCTGGCGTTCTTCCCAGGCGCGATTGGCTTCTGCGACCTTGCGCTCGATTTCTTCCTGCTCGGCCGCCTTGCGTGCAGCTTCCTCTTCGGCCAGGCGCGCCGCCTCTTCCTCGGCTGCCTTATGGGCCGCGAGCTCTTCTGCCGAGAGCTCCGGAGCCACCATCTCGGCGCCGGCTTTCAGAGCTTCTTCTTTTTTCTTCTTTTTCCCGAACCACAGGATCATAGCGCTTGTGCTTTCAGTCTTGTCTCGTCATGTCCGATTATCCGGGCCCGCACGGGGCGTCCAGCCTGTTCGCTGACGCCTGCGATCTCGACCGGTGTGAAGTCTGGTAAACGCCCGTGTGTGGCGCGCTCCACCAGAACCTCTGTTTCCCTGCCAATATGGGTATCAAGATGCTTAACAAGCGCCCGCGCGCCAGCCGCGCGAAGGCGGGCCGCGCGGTCCTTGATTACCGCTTTTTCCAGCTGCGGCATGCGCGCCGCCGGGGTGCCGGGGCGCGGGCTGTAGGGGAAGGCGTGCAGGAAGGCGATCTGGCACTCTTCGATCAGGCGCAGGGAGTTCTCGAACGCGGCGTCTGTCTCGGTCGGAAAGCCGGCAATGATGTCGGCACCCAGGGCGACGTCCGGGCGAAGGCGGCGCAAGCGGTCCGCCAGTTCGATCGCCTGCTCGCGCGAATGGCGGCGCTTCATCCGTTTCAACATGAGATTGTCGCCATGCTGCAGGCTGAGATGCATGAACGGAGCGAGGCGCGGATCGGCCATGGCTTCAAACAAGGCGTCGTCCATTTCGATCGCATCAATCGAGGAGATTCGCAGCTGCTTCATCGCCGGCACCAGCTTCAGGATCCGTTGGACCAGGTTTCCGAGTTGCGGTGTGCCTGGCAAGTCTGCACCCCAGGAGGTCAGGTCGACGCCGGTCAGGACAATTTCGTGATGCCCCGTGTCGACCAGGCGTTTGATCATATTGACGACATCGCCTGCCGGAACCGACCGGGAATTGCCACGGCCATAAGGGATGATGCAGAACGTGCAGCGATGATCGCAGCCATTCTGGACCTGCACATAGGCACGGGCGCGACCGTCCATGCCATCAATCAGGTGGCCCGCCGTCTCTTTGACCGACATGATGTCATTGACCCGGACTTTTTCTGTGCCGCCAAGCAGGTCGACGGGCTGCCAGGTTTCGGCTTGCATTTTTTCGTGATTGCCGATGACGCGTGCGACTTCGGGCATCTCGGCGAACATGTCGGCGTCAATCTGCGCCGCGCATCCGGTGACAATCACCGGCGCATCGGGATTGTCCCGGGCGGCCCGACGTATGGTTTGCCGCGCCGTGCGCACGGCCTCGGCCGTGACCGCGCAGGTATTGACGATAATCGCGCCTTCCAGCCCCGCCGCGTCGGCATGTCCGCGCATGACTTCGCTTTCATAGCTGTTCAGGCGACAGCCAAGCGTGATGACCTGAGAGGGCCGGGTGGCGGGTTTTGAATCAGACATGATGCAGAGGCGCATATCGCGCCGCAAAGCCCATTGAGCAAGGGGGGATTGACGGTTCGATAATGTAAGCATATGTTCACTCACTAATTTGGAGACCGATCATGCTTGGTGTGATGATGCTTTTGTCGTTTGCGATCCCGCTTGCCGGGGCGCTGGCCATTCGCCGCTATGCCTGGTTGGCGGCGTGGGCCGGCGTGTCCGCAATTGTTGCAATGCCGGTGCTCTACAAGCTCGCCACCGGCAATATTGACCCGATGGGATGGGGGTTCGCACTGGTATTGGTGTTCATGCCTGCTGCCGCTGGCGCAGCCCTCGGCAGCCTGATCACCTACCTGCGGCGCGCGCGTATGGGAGCAGGCGAGATCAAAATCGTGAACATTGCGCTGGCGATCAGTTTAACCGCCCTGACGCTGTGGGGAGGACTGGCCTTCTCGCTGACGGTCTGACGGCGCTTGGTCCGCGCGTCGGTATCGCGCCAGGATCGGATAGTGATCGGACCCGATCGGCTCGAGCACCCGAGCGTCGACCAGTTCCAGGTTTTCAGACGCCATGATGTGATCGATGGGAATGCCCATCAATGGGAAGAAGGTCGGCCAGGTGCGAGACAGACGCGGATTTCCAGCGCGCTTGCCGGGCACGTCGCGAAAGTCGCGGCTCCAGGGTGTCATGTTGAAGTCGCCCATGATCAGGAACCCCTCGGCCTCAAGCGCTGACGTGCCGGCGATCCGCAGCAGCTCGTTCCGCGCCGCGATCTGGGCGCCTGATGTCGGGATCATGGTGTGGGCGATGACGACACGAATGCCGGCCCAGGCATCGGACAGGTCTGCAAAGACCAGATCGCGCTGGAATGTGTTGTCAGGTGCCAGTCGCACCGCCTGCGCAACCGGTACGCGCGACAACAGGATCAAGGCGTTGCCGGCGCGTCGTGGTTGCGCCGTGGCGCGGTCGGGGCGCAAGTGACGATAGGTTGGAAACAGGCCGTCATAGGCGTGCGGTGCGAGCCGCCGGTCGGGCTCGTTGATGGCGATCAGGTCGGCGTTTTCGCGTTCTGCGATTTCGTTCAGTTTCACCATCGCGCCTGATTGTTCAAACACATTCGCTGTGATCACGGTGAGACAGGCCCCCGGCGAACACGGCCCGCCCTGGGGCGTCTGATACTTCGAAAAGCTGAGAAACGGCCACGCGGCGAGCAGCGTGATCAGCGCCGCGGCGATCGCGATCCGCCGGTCCAGCAGGGCCAAGGCCGCCGCGGCCAGGGCGGATAGCAGGATCACGTGCGGCAAGTAGCTCGACGCCATCTCGAGCAGGGCAATGCCGGGGATCAGCTGGGCCAGGATGACGAGTGGGCAGAGGATCAGAAAACACACGGCCGACAGCGTGAACGTTATCGGTCTCAGGATATCAGCTACGACGCGCACTGCCATCTTGGTCCCTAAACCGTGAAGCTGTCTTCCAGTTCGACCGGACCCGTCATGATCACGTGATCGGACTCTTCGCGCCAATGAATGAACAGGTCGCCGCCATCCAGGATCAGGCGGGCCTGGCGCTCGGTTTTCCCGGCCCGTGCAGCACAGACCAGGGCGGCACACGCGCCGGTTCCACACGCCTTGGTCAAGCCGGCGCCGCGTTCCCAGACCCGCAAGCGAATGGTTTCACGGTCGATGACCTGGGCGAAGCCGACATTGGTGCCTTCTGGAAACGTCGGATGCCATTCGACCAGCGGCCCAATCGCCGGAATGTCATAGGCATCGACATCGTCGACAAAAAAGACCGCGTGCGGATTGCCCATGCTGACCACGGCCGGCTTGTAGAGATAAGGATCATCCATCGGGCCGATTTTGACGTCGACTCCGCGGACATCCATTTTTTCCGACAGCGGAATGTCTTCCCAGCCGAGCAGCGGCGAGCCCATATCGACGCTGACCAGGCCATTTTCCGCCCGCGCGCCCTTCAACAGGTCCGCTTCGGTTTGAATGCGCACTTCATCCTTGCCGGATTCCTCCAGCAACAGGTGCGCCACGGCCCGGGTGCCATTGCCACAGGCTTTGACTTCGCCGCCATCGGCGTTCCAGATTCGCAGGAACGCGTCAGCGCGCAGGTCCTTTTCGATGGCCATGATCTGATCGGCATGCATGGTTTCGGCGATTTCGCGCAATTGTGCTTCGGATGGCGCGAACTTCTTCTCGCGCGCATCGAACACGGCAAACGCGTTGCCGGCCCCGTTCATCTTCCAGATTCGCATTTAGCCCTCTCTCCTAGGCTCGCAGCGTGACATAGTCGGCGATCGAGGTGATTAAAAGACTTATTTTGGCAGCCGTGTGGCGCTGAGCCAGGCACCGGCCTGGATGATCGCGGCGATCATCAGCAGCAACTGCACGATCCAGTGACTGAGGATGAAGGCGACAATTCCGGCCGCAATCGAAAACCAGTGCAATCGTGGTTCGCTCATCAGATAGCCGGCCAGGCGGCGTTTCGCCTCGATCGTGGCGAGGGTCACATGCGACCAGATCCGGTTCATCCCGGGTGGGCCGAACACGTCCTGCAAATCCTGCGGATCGGTGACGCCGGACAGCTCAGCCAGTTCGCGGACGCCGGTATGGCCAATCTCGACCCGCTGGCGCAGCTGCATGGTTTGGATCAGGCGAATGAAGGCCGAGATCATCACGGCGAGCGCGATCGAGACGAGCGGGAGACCAGAAAGAAGCGTCATGCGGCCAGATATGGGGCGTGCCGGGCCTATTGAAAAGGCAGGCTGCGCTTTGGATGCATGCCATCGACATAGCCCATGAAGGGCGGATGGATGGAATAGCCGATCAGTTCCTGGGCGCGCTCTGGCAATTGCGCCGCCTTTTCCGGCGGCACGGCAAGCAACATGGTCTCGAGTGGGCGGGCCCAGGGCGGACAGTATTGCGGCGTGACGATCAGGCGCGACTGGTCCGACCGATTGGCGCCGCCGCGATGGATCAGATTGCCCTTGGCGATCATTAACGAGCCCGCCGGCATGATCGCTTTGACAGCATCGTCGCGCGCGCCCGGGTCGTCATCAATGTCGCGCATGTCAGTATTGTTGAATCCGTCCTCTGCCATGATCTGCTTGAAGGTGTCGCCATCCCAGGTGTGGCTGCCAGGCAGCAATTCGGTCGCGCCATTCGCTTCGGTGGTGTCGTCCAACGCCCAGAACGTGCTGACGCCATAGCTCGGACGCGGGGCGGGAATACGAATGTGGCCATCATCCGTGTGCCAGGGCTGGACCGTCTCGCCGGGGTGAAGATTGATCGCCAGGCAGGCGGAAAGCAGAGCGTTCGGGCCAAGGTCGGCGTCGACGAAGGCCAGTGCCAGCGGGTGAATGATCAGGTCCGCGAATAACGGATCCTTGCCCAGCATGGCATAGACACGATTGGTTTTCAGGCCTTCAAAATCGTTGCGCCCCTGCAGATTGGCGTCAAGATGCGGCTGCAAGGCGGCGCGCTGGGCAGCCACCTGTTCTTCGCTGAGAACAGTCTCGAAGATGATATAGCCGTCGCGGTCATAAGCGGCTTTGCAGTCGTCAAAGCTGCGATCGCCCAGCCAGGCGGACACGTCTGTTTCAGTCATCTGTCACCTCTCGATCTGTCCGTCTTGTTTCAGACAGGCCGTAAGGGCAGGCAAGGCCTAGCGTGGGAGCGCGGCCCAATAATCGAAATCGAGGCAGACGCCAGGGGCATATTTGCCGTCGTCGCCGCGCAATGCGAAGGCGCCGGGATCCTGATCCTTGACCGCAACCAGGCGCAGGCGCAGCGCCCCGACCGTGTCTGACAGCGCGGCCTTGTCCAACACCTCGCTCCAGGCATAGACCGTGTCACCGGCAAAGAGCGGCCCGGCATGGGTGCCGCCATTGATGGCAATCAGTTCCGCCGCATTGGCAAGGCCGTTAAAGCTGAGCGCGCGGGCGATCGAGATCACCACGCCGCCATAGATCAGGCGCTTGCCGAAACGGCTGCCCTTCTGGCCATGGCCGTCAAAGTGAACCTTGGCGGTGTTCTGGTAGAGCCGGGTCGCGATCTGGTGCTCGGCCTCCTCGACGGTCATGCCGTCGACATGGTCGATCTTCTCGCCAATCTCATAATCGTCATAGCGATGCGTCGATCCGGCCAGCGTGTCGTCCCAGCTGGCATAGCTGCGCGGGAAAGCGAGCGTGCTCGGGTCGACTTGCTGGGGCAAGTCCGGCAGGACCGTGTCAGGCGCTGGCGAAGCCGGGTCGCGCTTGTTGACCATGACCCAGCGGACATAGGACAAGGCTTCATCGCCATTCTGGTTGAAGCCTCGGGTACGGACATAGACCACGCCGGTCTTGCCGGACGAGTTTTCCTTCCGGCCAATCACTTCCGACACAGCGGTCAGCGTGTCGCCCGGATAGATGGCAAGTGGGAACCGGCCATCCGCATAGCCGAGATTGGCCACCGCGTTCAGCGAAATGTCGGGCACCGTCTTGCCGAACACAGCATGGAAGGCGAGCAGCGGATCGACGGGCAGGCCGTCATAGCCATTCGCCTGCGCAAAGGTGGCGGCGCTGTACAAGGCATGCCGCGACCCGGTGAGCGCGCGGTAGAGGCTGATATCGCCCGTGCTCAAGGTCAATGGCGTGGCGTGGCGGAGTTCCATGCCGACATGGAAGTCCTCGAAATAATGTCCGGGATTTGATTTGGTCATGCCGCCTTAAAGGCGGCAAGCGCCGCAGCGGTCAAGACTGCCCACGCGATATCGGGTCAGACGGGTCGGAAGCTCATCGTGACGACATCGGCCATGACCAGGGTGATGGCACTGCCGCCAGAGGTCAGCGCGTCGCCGAAATAGGGTGCCAGCACGGCCAGGACGAGCGCTGTTGTCAGGCAGCCGCCAACAAAACGGGCCTGCTCACTCTGCGCCAGCTGCGGCAGTGCGCGCGGGCCGTAAATCAACAGCTGCGGACCAAACATCAGCGTCGCCGAAAGCAACACGAAGAACACCGCGGTGAGTTGAAGCGCCAGCATCCAGGAAACCTCTGATCATTGTTCAGCGTTTCCTATGACAGGTCAGGGTTGAATTGACGTGTCGCAGATCGGTGAAATTTGATCGATCAGACCACGTCCAGCAATTGCTCGATCGGGCGTCCGAGCGCGGCTTTGTCGCCCTTGATTCCGATCGGCCGCTGGATCAGGCGCGGATTGTCGACCATGGCGGCATAGACTTCATCGTCTGTCGCGGTCTTGGGCAGATCGAACTTGACCGCATCCTTGTCGCGCAGAAACGCCCGCGGGCTGGTCGCGCCAAGCTGGCGGGCAATCTCTTTCAGCTCGTCAACGGTGAGCGCTTCGCCAGCATTCATGTATTTGCGCACCTCGGGCTCAATGCCGTTCTCCTGCAGCAAGGCGAGGCCCTTGCGAGAGGTGCTGCAGCCGGGGTGATGCAAAAGCGTGTAAGTCATTTCACGTGTCCTGATCTGAATTTTCCTTGTCATAGCCCAGTTTCCCAAACGGCACATGAGGCAACATGACATTGGCAGCGCCCTGGCGGGCAGGTTAACGTGCGGCATGACTTCACCATCTGCTCAATCCGTCTTCGCCGCTGCCCGCGCCCTGCAACCCGAACTGTCTGCCCGCGCGCAGGAAATGGAAGACGTTCGCCGTCTGCCCGCCGACCTGGCGGCGAAAATGGCCGAAGCCGGCCTGTTTCGCATGATCACGCCGGCCGTGTATGGCGGGTTGGAGAGCACACCACGCGACATTGTCGACGCGGTTGAGATCATTGCTGAAGCCAATGCCAGCGCTGGCTGGTGTGCGATGATCGCGGCGACCACGGCGATGAACGCGGCCTATATGTCGCCGGCGGCGGCCAAGGAGGTATATTCCGACCCGATGACGATCACTGGCGGCGTGTTTGCGCCGATGGGTAAAGCTGTGGTCGATGGCGATGATTATGTCGTTTCAGGTCGCTGGCAATGGGGCTCTGGCTCGGCCAATTGCACCTGGCTGTGCGGCGGCTGCATGGTCTTCGAAGAGGGCGAGATGCGCATGTTGCCGAGCGGTCGCCCGGACTCCCGTATGATGGTGTTTCCTGCCGCCGATGCCGAGCTGATCGATACCTGGCACGTCATGGGTCTGAAAGGCACCGGCTCAGGCGACATCGCCGTCGACAATATCCGCGTGCCGAAAGGACGCTCGGTCAGCCTGGTGGCGGACAAGCCGCAGGTCGATGGTGCGCTGTACAAGTTTCCGGCCTTTGGCTTGCTGGCGCTGGGTGTGGCCGCGACCGCATTAGGCAACACGCGCGGAACGCTCAATGCGTTTGCTGACCTGGCCGGTGTGAAAAAGAACCAGGGCTCTGCCAAGACGCTCAGCGAACGGGTCAACATTCAGGCCGAGATGGCCAAGATGACTGCCGCATTCCGCGCTGCGCGGGCCTATCTGCACGACGAGATCGAGCAGACCTGGGAGGTTGCGCAGAACAGCGATGACATTCCGGTGGAGCGCCGCGCGGCCCTGCGCATGGCGTGCACGCAAATGGTCCGCACCGGCGCTGATATCGCCCGCAATTGCTATGATCTCGGCGGCGGCGCGGCCTTGTTCCAGGCCAGTGATCTGCAACGGCGTTTCCGCGACGCCCACGCCATGACGCAGCACATCGTCACTGCGCCGGGCACGTGGGAACTCACAGGTCGATTGTTGTTTGGTTTGCCGACAGATGCCGGAATGGTTTGACGCCTATTCGGCTTCTGCCACGACTTCGTCGGCGCCGCGGGCCAGCGTTTTCATGACGCCATCGGCTTCTTCGCTGCTGTCCGCCTCCGCGTCTTTCTTGCGTGAATAACTGCGGCGACGACGCGGCTTCTCATCGTCTTCAGCCGACGCTTCAACCGCTTCAGGTGAGTCGGATGCAGCGTCGTCAGCCGCGGCCTCTTCACGTGGTTTGCGGCGGCTTCGGCGTGGCTTCGGGGCCTCGCCTTCTTCGCTTGAAGCCTCAGCGGTCTCGCCGTCTTCGCCGCTGGTATCGCCGTCAGTCTCGGCGCGGGCAGCGCGCTCGGCTTCACGCTGGGCCCGTTCTTCCGCCTTGGCGGCTTCGCGGGCTTCACGCTCGAGGCGGGCTTCTTCTTTTTGTTTCTCGAACACGGCGACGATGCGCGCATAGTGCTCGGCATGCTGAAACAGGGCTTCAGCTTTTACGCGGTCGCCGGAAGTTTGCGCATCGCGTGCATATTGCAGGTACTTATCAAGGATTTGCTGGGCCGACCCGCGAATGCGGACGTCTGGTCCATTGCTTTCATAATGGCGATTTGGATTCGGGTTATTGTTGTTGTTATTTCCACCCGAGCGGCGACGGCGCTTGCGCTGCATGGCCATAGGCAATTCCTGATCTTTCTAAGTCCGAAAATCGAACGGTTTCTTCGCGCGAATTGGCTCTTCTTCAAAATGTCGCGCTAACTGTAGGCCGGACAGGTTGCCCCCTGGTCACTGACCTTGCTTGATACGTAGCGCGGCATTTTGGATTCGCCAAGAGGCTTTCTGCTATGTTTTTGTGGCGGCGATTGCGCGGTCATTGCCGCCAAGATCTCTGACCTGCTGGAGATCCGTGAACCCGGACGTTTCGAGCAAGCGAGAGACCGCGGTTTTCTGATCATAACCAATCTCGAAGACGAGGTGCGCGCCGGTCTTCATGTGCCGCGCCGCGCGGGCGATGATGTCGCGATACGCGGACAATCCGTCTGCGCCGCCATCCAGTGCCTGCCGTGGATCATGATCGCGCACTTCCGGCGCCAGCTCGGCCAGAACCGACGTGCAGATATAAGGCGGGTTGGAGATGATGAGATCGCAGTGGGCCCAGCCCGACCATGCCTGCCAGGACCCGCAGAACACTTGCGCACGGTCCGACAGTCCCAGCGTGTCGAAATTGTCAGCGGCGAGACGCAGCGCGTCCATGCTGGCCTCGACGGCCGTGCCGCGAGATTGCGGTCGCTCGGACAGTAAGGCGGCAAGCAAAGCCCCCGTTCCGGTGCCGAGATCAGCCAGGCGCCAGGCGGTGTGGTCGGGGATCAGGCTCAGGGCGAGATCAACCACGCATTCGCTGTCAGCGCGTGGGATCAAGGCGCGCGGATCGGATTTCAGTGTCAGGCCATAAAAGTCGCTGTGGCCGGTAATATGCGCCATCGGAATGCGCTGCTGGCGTTGCCGGACAAGCTGCTGAAACGCGGCCTGATGGGCGTCAGTTGCGTGATCCTGTTCTTTTCCGATCAGTTCGGCAGACGAAAACTGGGCGACGAACAGAAGCAGCTGGCGGGCGTCGCGTACGGGATCTTCAATGCCGGCGTCTCGCAAGGCGCTGGCGCCGGAATGAATCAGATCTGCGTAGCTTGGCGCACTCACTCGTCTTCCATGGCCGCAAGACGACGCGCCTGATCTTCGGTCATCAGCGCGTCCACGACGTCCTCAAGCTTGTCGCCGGCAATGATCTTGTCGAGCGCGTACAGGGTCAGCCCGATGCGGTGATCGGTGACCCGGTTTTCCGGATAATTGTAGGTGCGGATCTTCTCTGACCGATCGCCGGATCCGACCTGTGAGGCGCGCGCTTCCGCGCGCTCGGCGTCGCGTTCCTGCTTTTCCTTCTCATAGATGCGGATTTTCAGCTGTTGCATCGCCTTGTCACGGTTCACGTGTTGCGACTTCTCCGAGCTGGTCGCAACGATGCCGGTCGGCAGGTGCGTGATCCGGACAGCGGAATCAGTGGTGTTGACGTGCTGGCCGCCGGAGCCGGACGCGCGCATCGTGTCGATGCGAATGTCTTCCTGGCGAATTTCGATCTCAACGTCTTCCGGCGCAGGCAGCACAGCGACGGAGGCCGCCGATGTGTGCACACGGCCCTGTGTCTCTGTCGCCGGAACGCGTTGGACACGGTGTACGCCAGATTCCCATTTCAGGCGCCCGTACACACCGTCGCCTTCGACATTGGCGATGATTTCCTTATAGCCCCCGACATCGCCTTGCGACGCGCTCTGCAGGTCGATCTTCCAGCCCTGCAATTGCGCGTAGCGCGAATACATCCGGAACAAGTCGCCGGCGAACAGCGCCGCTTCATCACCGCCCGTCCCGGCCCGGACTTCAAGCACGATATTGGCCTTGTCGTCGGCGTCCTTGGGCAGCAACAGGAGCTGCATTTCATTCTCGGCGTCCGGAATGCGCGCCTTGAGATCATTCATCTCTTCCTGCGCCAGTTCGGCCATTTCCGGGTCGTCGCCTTTGACCATGGCCTCGGCTTCAGCCAGGCCGTCGCGCATGGCGATCAGCTCGCGCGCCGCTTCGACAACCGGCTTCAGCTCGGCATGTTCACGCGACAGCGCGACAATCTCGCTGCTGTCCGTGGTCGCGCCCATACGGGCCTCGACTTCATCGAAGCGTTCAATAACCTGTTCGAGGCGGGACTGAGGTACAGTTGACATGCCCCGCCTCTAAACCGGATTGGGCCCTACAGGAAGACCCGAATGACTTCCTTGCCGATCATCACCATCAGGACGATGGAGGCGAGCGCAAAGACAAGAAAACGCTGCATCACTTTCGGTGACAGGATCTGCACCAGAGAGTGCAGGATGCGGACGCCGACATAGCCATAGGCCAGGTTCAGCATCAGGCTGTCGCCGCCGCCGGTCAGGGCCGCGAACAACATCAGCGCATAGAAGATGGTCGGCTGTTCGTGCAGGTGATTGTAATTGTCAGCCACAGCCCGGACATTTGCCGGCATCTTGTCGCCATATGTCCCCGGATGACGGGCATCGTCAGGGTTAATGCCAGCTTTCTGCATCGCCGGGATGCGGGTCACATACATCCAGATCCACATGATTGCCGTCCACAGGACAAGGATCAGGACCGGCGTCAGGAATGACTGCAGCGCCGCGCCATGCGTCTCCAGAACCGATGAGACCATCGCTCCCGGGTCGAGTGTTTCGTTTTCCATAATTAGCCTCCCGTTTTGTAATTGTGCCGGGAGGCTAGGGGTCATCGCTCTGAATGCAAAGCCTTTTCGTTTCCGGGTCCGCCGTCGAAATGCGCGTTCATGAACGCCGTGAAGGCATCGATATCCTCAGACACGACGCTATGGCCGCCGACGCGAAGCCAGTAACTGATCTCGGCGCCGGGCTCGAATGTGCGCATGTTTCCATCATTCGGAAGGCCGCCAGCGCCGCGCGTTTCATAGACCAAGTCGGCGGCCTGGGCGAGGCGATAAGAGGAGTTGGGATCCGACCAGACATCGCGGCGGCCATTGCCGAGAAAGATCGGCTTCGGTGCCGACAGGGCGAGCAGGAAATGCTGGTCCAGGGTCAGGTCCGTGCCGGCCTCGAGATCTTCGGCAAGGCCGGGCCGCATCCAGTGCGGATAGGATTTCGCCATCCGGTCCAGCCGTTCGCCGGTGCGTGAGCGGTTTGACGAGCCGCCGCCAAATCCGGACTGGTGGGCAATCGCGGCGGCGATTTGCGGTGACCAGCCAGATGCCAGCAGGGCCGATTTGCCATAGCGCGAATGCCCCATCGCGGCGATCGACTCGGCCTGGATTCGTGGATCATCGCCGAGCAGGGTTGCAGCGGCATGGAAGGCATAGGCCCAGGCCATCAAGGCGCTGGTGGGTTGCGGGCCAGGTTGCAGGTCCGCCATCACCTCCTGGGCGCGATGATTGGTATCCGGAACAAAGCTCCAGCCCGGGAAGCTGGCATACGCGAGACCGGCATCGAAATAGCGATCGATCGGCGCGTAGGCGATATAAGTCCCGAATATGTTGGTGGCGAGGAAGCCGACCATGCCGGTCATCCGCGTGCCGTCGCAGACCGTGCCGCCAAACTCGGTGACCGGATAATTCGGGAAGACCGAACAATTGTCGGAAAAGGTCTGGCTGACAATCAGGGGAACGGGCGCGTCTTTGGCGCGGTTCGGATAAGCGATGACAATCGGGAAGCTGCGTGCGCTGTCGCCCTCGCCAATGGTCAGGGTTAGCTCTTCCAGCGTGCCGCGCCCGCCGAGATAATTGTCGTCTATGACGCGCGGTTCGCCGGCCGAGACGGGCAGGTTGCCAGGCCACGGGCCGTACAGCTCGTTTTCCAGGGTGGCGCGAACCTCGACTTCGTCAAACGGCAGGGTCAGGGCCGGGCGCGGGTCCGGTTTCGACTCGGTCTCCAGGCTGGCATAATTCAGGCCAAGCATGGTGCAGGCCGACATGCCGGTGCCGATGATCACCGCGAGCAACAGGCGAAACGCCCATTTCACAACTTGTCCGAACAGATACATTTCGGTCGCCTCCGCATATCGAACATAATTCGATTAGCGGCGTGAGGCCGGATGGCAAGTTATGAATCTGTCGATGGCTTCACGACTGCGCGAGTTCATTCGGCCGCGACAGAATCCGCATCGCGCTGCGCTTTCAGGCGCGCTGCCTTGGCTTCGACCTGTTCGACAATGTGCTCGACCATGTCGGCATTGGAGAGTTTGTGATCCGGGCGTCCGGAGACATACATCATGCCGCTTTCCTTGCCACCGCCGGTGAACCCGAGATCGGTCATCGCGGCCTCGCCGGGGCCGTTGACGACGCAGCCTATGATCGACAGCGTGATCGGTTCGGCAATGTGCGCGAGGCGGTCTTCCAGCGTCTGTACCGTCGAAATCACGTCAAAGCCCTGACGCGAACAGCTGGGGCAGGAAATGATGTTCACGCCGCGGGTCCTCAGACCCAGCGATTTCAGCATGTCGAAGCCGACTTTGACCTCTTCAACCGGGTCATCGGACAGGGAGACACGGATCGTGTCGCCAATCCCCATCCATAGCAGGTTGCCCATGCCGATGGCGGATTTCACCGTCCCGATCCGGCGACCACCGGCTTCGGTGATGCCGAGATGCAGCGGCGCATCCGTGGCTTCGGCAAGCTGCTGATAGGCGGCCACGGCCATGAACATGTCTGACGCCTTGACGCTGATCTTGTACTCATGAAAGCCGAGATCATCGAGGATACGGGCATGATCGAGGGCGCTTTCCACCATCGCGTCCGGGCAGGGCTCGCCATATTTTTCCAGCAAGTGCTTTTCCAGCGACCCACCATTTACCCCGATCCGGATCGAGCAGCCATTGTCGCGGGCGGCGCTGACCACCTCGCGAACGCGGTCCTGCGACCCGATATTGCCGGGATTGATGCGCAGACAGGCGGCGCCAGCCTCGGCGGCCTCGATGCCGCGCTTGTAGTGAAAGTGAATGTCGGCCACCAGCGGCACCGGCGATCCGTCGGCAATCGCCTTGAAGGCCGCGGTCGATTCGGCATCCGGGCACGACACGCGAACAATGTCGGCACCTGCCTCGGCGGCCCGTTCGATCTGGGCCAGCGTCGCGGCAACGTCCGGCGTCGGCGTGTTGGTCATGGTCTGGACGCTGATCGGCGCATCGCCGCCAACAAGGACAGACCCGACCGCGATCTGCCGCGATTTGCGACGATCAATGTTGCGCCAGGGGCGGATCGGGTTGTGGGTCATGAGAAAACGTCCTGAACCAGTCTCTAGCGCCCATGTGGCCCTGAATTGCGGCAAGGTAAAGACCCCGCAGTGCCGCAGAATTCGATCAAATTTCACCAATTGCGTGAACGGGGCGGAAAACACGATCTGCTAGGACGCATATGAAGACATGTCTTAGTCAGTGGAGCGTGCGATGCGCGATTTGCCCATTCCCGGAATGTTTGCCCCGCGCTTGATGAAGCGGCTGGAGGCCTTTGCTGCCGACAAGCGGGGCATCGCCGCTGTCGAATTCGCGCTCATCGCCGTGCCATTCTTCTTCCTGATTTTCGGCCTGCTCGAAGTCTGTGTGATCTTCATCATGGCATCGGTCCTGGAGCACGGCGCCAGCGAAGCCTCGCGCGCCATCCGCACCGGCCAGTTCCAGCAAGGCGGTTTTGGCGAACTGGCTTTCAAGAACGCCGTCTGTGCCGAACTGTTCGACCTGATGAGCTGCGATGACAAGCTCAGCCTGGACGTGAAGACGTTCAGCAGCTTTGCCGGCACCAATGATCCGTCGCCAATCGACCCGGATGGCAATCTCGATGATTCCGGCTTCGAGTTCAGCCCCGGCGCCCAGAACGAGATCGTCGTCATCCGGGTCTTCTATGAGTGGGATCTGATCATCCCGCTGATGAGCAAGCCGCTGGCGAATATGAGCGGCGACCGCCGTCTGTTGCAGGCGACCATCGCCTTCCGCAACGAGCCATTCGGCAATTCCAGTGCCTCAGGCACGTAAGGGGGACTGAATTATGCGTGTCAGACCAATGACCAAGCTTCGCCGCTTCTTCCGTGCCGAGAGCGGCATCTCCGCGGTCGAGTTCGCGCTGATCGCGCCGCTCATGGCGATGATCTATTTTGGCTGTATTGAACTGTCCCTGATGATGACGCTGGACCGCAAAGTGACTGGCGCGACGGCGGCGCTCGGCGATCTGACCTCACGGTCATCGACGGTCACCAATGCCGACCTGACCGATATTTTCGAAGCCACGCGCATGGTCATGCAGCCGAATGACATGACTGGATCGCGGATGCGCGTCTCAAGCCTGTACGAAGATGACGGACAGGTCAAAGTCGGCTGGAGCGATGGGTGTAACCTCACCGCTTATCCGGATGACCAGGTGGTGACGATTCCAGACAATCTGATCCCGACCGACGGCACCATCATCATGGCCGAGATCGAATATGATTATGTCTCGGGCATCGGCTATTTCTTCTCGACCTCGAAGACGCTGACGGACAAATTCTACCTGCGTCCGCGCCGGGTCGACTCGATCACCCGGGATCGAAGCAGCGGCTCGTTCAGCTGCGCCTATACCGCCCCTTAAGCGCTGGTTTTTGCTTTCAGGTGTTCCGGCGTCTTGTCGGCCCGCACCGTCATGATGATCGCGAGCCCTGTCAGCAACAGGAACAGAACCGGCGCAAAGCCGGCGCGCTGATCCTTGGTGATCCAGGTCACCAGGGCGACAGAGCCCGGCCCGAGCCAGACGGTCACGCTGCCCGCCATGGCATAGAAGCCGAAGAACTCCCCGATCTTTTCCGGTGGCGCGATGTGCAGCAGCATGTAGCGGCTGGAGGAGATTGTGGCGACGAGGAAGATCGTGCCCGGGATCACAGCGAGCACGTAAACCAGGTCCGCGAGCGTGCTGAACACGCCGCCTTCCCAGACAGTGTGACCGGCCGGGACCAGGCCGAATAGAAGCGCATCCTTGGTGATCGAGATCTGGAACAGGCCGATCAGGATGGCCATGCCGAGTTCGAAGACCAGGGCGCGCTTGGGGCCCATCAGGCGGTCCAGCACGCCACCAAAGAACCCGCCGACGACGGCGAACAGCGAGGCGAGGATGCCATAGATGGCGAGTTGTGGCCCGCCCCATTCCAGCACGCCGTTGACGTAAACTCCGCCAATGGTCAGCATGGCGGCAATCCCGTCGGCATAGATCATCCGCCCGACCAGGTAGCGCATCACGTTCGGGTGCTGTTGGAAGCGGCTTTTGACCCAGGCATAGGGATTCACGCGATTGGCGGGATTGCGGAAATCCCTCAGCGCCTGTGCCCAGGTCGCGCCGGGTTTGTAGACATCCGGCATCAACAGGAAGAACACCCCCATGAAGACCAGGATCCAGACGCCGATCGTGGGCGCGGACAGGCGCGACACATCGATCTCGGACAAGCCGAACGGCTGGACCGTGCTGACGACGGCGACGGCGATCAACAAGACCATACCTGCGCCATTGCCCATGGCGAGGCCGAGTCCGGACACCAGTGGCAGGGCTTTCGAGTCTCCGGCGCCCGGCAGCATGGCATTGTGGAGCAGCTCGGAGACCGTGTAGCTGCAGTAGCCAACAATCAGCAGGAACATCCCGATGGGGATGGCGCCGGGCAAGTCAGGCGTCAAAAATCCAAGCAAGAGCGCACACAGCGCCAATACGCCAAACGTATAGAAGATGAACGGTTTCTTGGGTCCGGCATTGTCGACAATGCTGCCGAGAATGGGCGAGACAATCGCCATGATAACGCCGGCGATTGCGATCGTGACGCCGACCAGGGTCTGGCCGAGTTCGCCATCCTGGATGACGTTACTGGCAAAGTACGGCGTGAAAATGAAGATGACGATGATGTTGTAATAGGGATTGCGCGCCCATTCGAACGAGGCCCAGCCAATCGCTTTCTTGCCGAACGCGCCGCCGGTCACCTGATCCGCGTCGTTAGCGCTCACACCCGTGCTTGGTTCCGTCGTCAAAGGTGCCTCCCAAAAAGCGGTTTGGTCCGCCTGTTTGTGCTCGACCCTGTATCATTCCGTGGGGATTGAAAAGACAAGCGCTGCGGACGCCCAGCTTTTTGCAGGCGCTGCGACATAGACTGCGCTTGACGCCGACGTCGATGAAGATAAAGACGACCCAGAATGTGTTGGAGGCCCAGATGGCTGCAAGCGATTATACACGCGGTGAAATGAATATTGATGCTCAAAAGAGCATGTATGTTGGAACCATGAAAGCAGGGGCCTGGGGCGCGATCATCACGCTGCTCGGCATTGCTTACGCGACCTTCACCTTGTCCATGGGCATGCCCTGGCTGGTCGCCCTGGTGATCACAGCTGGCGCTGGCATCGTGATTGGCCTTGGCATGGGCTTTGGTGGCGCCTGGGTGGCGACGGTTGTCGGCCTGTCCGGCCTGGCCCTGTTCATCCAATTGCTGATCCTGCTGTTCCAGCTCGCGCTCTAGGGCGCCTCCGGCAGATGTATTTGTGAAAGCGGTTGCTGCGGCAGCCGCTTTTTCTTTTGTGCGTCACTGGTGCGAATCAGCGAAGGCTCCTACCTTTGCGGCATGCCTGACAGCGCCCCTCTGACCTCGCGGCCCGTGATCCGCCAATTGCCGCCGGATGCGATCAATCGCATCGCCGCCGGTGAAGTCGTGGAGCGGCCGGCCGCGGCGGTGAAGGAACTTGTTGAAAACGCGCTCGATGCCGGGGCGCGGTCGATCAAGGTGACAATTGAGGATGGCGGTCTCAAACGCCTGATTGTCGAGGATGATGGCTGCGGCATGAGCGGCGATGACATGCTGCTGGCGCTGGAGCGCCACGCCACATCCAAGCTGTCGCCCGGCGATGACGGTCGCATCGATTTGCTGAACATCCATACAATGGGGTTTCGCGGCGAGGCCTTGCCGTCGATCGGGTCGGTCAGCCGGATGACGCTGACCTCACGCGCGGCGGGCGAGGACGCGGCGGAGCTCTATATCGAGGCGGGCCGGATCGAGGGACCGAAACCGGCGGCCTTTTCCGGCACTGGCCTCACCGGCACACGGATCGAGGTGCGCGACCTGTTTCATGCCACACCGGCGCGCCTGAAATTCATGAAAAGCGAACGGTCCGAGACAATCGCCGTCACCGACACGCTGAAGCGCCTCGCCATGGCGCGCGCGGATGTCGCTGTCCAGCTCGAAAGCAATGGCCGCAGCGTGTTCCGCTATGCGGCCCACCCGGACACGCCGACGGGTCGGTTGGAACGCCTCGGTGCGATCATGGGGCGGGATTTCCGCGAGAATGCCCTGGAGATCGAGGCCGAACGTGAGGGCGTCCGGCTGTCGGGATTTGCCGGACTGCCCACCCTCAATCGCGGCAATGCCCAGCGGCAATACCTGTTCGTTAATGGCCGCCCGGTCAAAGACCGGATGCTGAATGGCGTCATCCGTGCCGCCTATCAGGATTTTCTCGCGCGCGACCGGCATCCTATGGCCGCTCTGTTTGTCGATCTCGACCCCGAATATGTCGACGTCAATGTCCACCCGGCCAAGACCGAAGTGCGCTTTCGCGATGCGGGCAATGTGCGCGGCCTGATCATCGGCGCGCTGCGCCATGCGCTTGCCGCGGCGGGTCACCGGGCCAGCACCACGGTCGCCGCCGAGGCCCTCGGCAAGGTGCAGGCCGAACCGGTACAAGCCGATGTGTTCCGACCCAGTACGCTCTGGTCCGATCCACCGCGGGGCGGGGCCACAACGCCGCCCATCGCACCGATGCCAACAGCGACGTTTCAAACGCCGCCTGCACGCCTCGCCGAGCCTGGAGCGGACCCCTATGACGGCGCCTTGTCGGCGCGGGTCGAGCCGGAACAGGCAGCGCCGGCCGAGGATTTCCCGCTCGGCGTCGCCCGGGCGCAATTGCACGAAACCTATATTGTCGCCCAGACCGGGGATGGCATTGTCATTGTCGACCAGCACGCGGCGCACGAGCGCCTGGTCTATGAAGATATGAAACGGCAAATGGCTGATGGCGGCGTCAAACGCCAGGCTTTGCTGATTCCGGATGTCGTCGAGCTCAGCGAAGATGAGGCCAGCCGGGTGTTGGATCGCGCCGAAGAATTGACCGAGATGGGTCTCGAGATCGAGCCGTTCGGCATCGGCGCGGTCTGCGTCCGCGCGACCCCGGCCTTGTTCGGCGAAATGGATGTGGCCGGACTGATCCGGGACCTGGCCGATGACCTCGCTGAATATGAAGCAGGACTGGCTTTGAAAGAGCGCTTCGAAGAGGTCATGGGCAACATGGCGTGCCGCGGATCCGTGCGCGCCGGACGGCGTCTCAATGCAGACGAAATGAACGCCCTGTTGCGCCAAATGGAACGCACGCCGCATTCCGGTCAGTGCAATCATGGGCGCCCAACTTATGTAGAATTGAAGCTTGCCGATATTGAACGTTTATTCGGACGCCGTTGATTTGACAGGAAGAAATAAGGAAAAATCAACTTAAACGTGCATATATCGCACGATGAACAGCACGTCCGGTCCGTCCCAGAATCACCGACGTCAACGCATTTCGATTGCGCTGATCGCGATTTCGATTCTGGCGGTTCTGGAACTCTGTTTCCTGGCTTTCGCGTCTTACTATTCGCTCAGCAAACAGCTGATGCTGATTGAATCATCGGTTATTCTTGTGGTCACCGGCGTATTTCTGACCTTGATCCTGCGAGAGGACAAGAAGCTGGGCGAAGCCGAGGAAATCGCTGGAAGCCAGCTCTCGCATCTGGCTGATTTTGCCACCGACCTGTACTGGGAAACCGATCTCGAAGGCTATGTCACCGCCGCGGGTGGCCGGCTGATGAAGACGATCGCACCTGATTTGAACCAGGTTGTGGGACAGCATTACCTGAGCGTGATCAAGCTCGACGAGGGCGAGATGCAGAAAATGCTCAGCGCCCTGCAGGAAGTGCGGCCCTATTCCGATATCCTGTCTGTCTTTCATGATCCCGACGGGACCCGTTATTTCATCTCTCTGTCGGCGACCCCGCGTTACAGCCAGACCGGCGAGATTCGCGGCTATCTTGGCGTCGGCACCAATGTGACGCGCCGGATCGAGGCGCAGGAACGACTGAAGCACATGGCCGAGCATGACATGCTGACCGGCCTCGCCAATCGTTACGCGTTCCAGAACCGCATCGCAGAGGAAATCTCGGACAGCGGTGAAGATGAGAATGTCGCCCTGTTGGCGATCGATCTCGACAATTTCAAATCGATCAATGACACGTTCGGACACCAGACCGGCGATGCGCTGCTGAACATGGCCGCGAAACGCCTGCGCAAGGTCATTCGTGACGATGACTGGGCCGCGCGCCTTGGCGGCGACGAGTTTGTCGTCGTCTCACGCAATATTGCCAATCCGATGGATGCCTGCCTGGTGGCGGCCCGCATTCTGGCCGCGCTGTCGCGTCCGTATCGCATTGGCGGGTTGGAGCTGAATTCGTCTGCCTCCGTTGGGGTCGCCTGCGCGCCCCTGCATGCCAAGTCGACGCAATCCTTGCTGAAATGCGCCGACCTTGCCTTGTACGAAGCCAAGGGCGATGGCCGCAGTTGCTATCGCCTGTTCCAGGCGCCATCTGTCGAGGCCCACGCCTACAATTAAAGACTCGAGCGCAGCATCCAGGCGGTCTTGTCAGCAATCGTGGCGCGCTGCGTCATCAGGTCCGCGGTCACATCGTCGCCTGCGTCACTGGCAATCTCGATCCCGTCCCGCGCAGCGCGCGCCACCGCTTCATGACCGCGCGCGAGATTGGCGACCATGGTCTCGGCGTTCGGCACATCCGTGTCGGACTCGATCGAGGCGGTTTGCAACATGTCCGTCGATGACCCCGGTGCAAAATGGCCAAGCGCGCGGATTCGTTCGGCAATTTCGTCCAGCGCTGCCCACAGCTCGGTATATTGCGTCATGAACACCTCGTGCAGTGACTGGAAGCGCGGCCCGGTGACGTTCCAGTGATAGCCATGTGTCTTGATGTACAAGGCATAGGTTTCGCCAAGCAGGCGCTTCAGCGACGCCGCCGACCGGGCGCGGTTTTCGTCTGAGATTCCAATTTCGACATTCATCGATCTGACCCTTTCATTTGATCAGGGTCAGGTGGGTACGCTCAGCGCCAGAACAAATTGATTATCGGACTTTCAGCCATAGGCACAATCTATGGCTGGTCCCTATGTCAGGCTGGCACAGAATTTCTGAATACGAGCCATCGCATCGGTCAGGGCGTCGCGGGAGGTGGCATAGGAAATCCGGAAGGCCGGAGACAGGCCAAATGCCTCGCCCATGACCACCGCGACTTTTTCCTGTTCCAGCAGCTCTGCCGCGAAGTCTGCATCGGTCTCGATCCGCTTGCCGGATGGGGCGGTCTTGCCGATGGCGCCGGCGCAGGACGGATAGACATAGAACGCGCCTTCCGGCGTCGCGCAGGTCAGGCCGTCAGCCTGGTTGAGCGCAGCCACAACCATGTCGCGGCGCTGCTTGAACTCTTCATTGCGCGCGGCCAGGAAGCCGTGATCGCCGTTCAGGGCGGCGATGGCCGCATATTGCGAGATCGAGCTCGGGTTCGACGTGGTCTGGCTGATCACCTTGCGCATGGTCTTGATCAGCGCGTCCGGTCCGGCGGCATAGCCGATCCGCCAGCCGGTCATGGCATAGGCCTTCGAGACCCCGTTCATGGTCAGCGTGCGGTCATACAGGCCGGGTTCGACTTGCGCGATCGTCTTGTAGTCAAAGCCGTCATAGACGAGGTGCTCATACATGTCGTCGGTCAGCACCCAGACTTGCGGGTGGCGCATCAGGACGCCGGCAAGGGCTTTCAGCTCCGCCTCGGTATAGGCGGCGCCGGTCGGGTTGGACGGCGAGTTGAGGATCAACCATTTGGTCTTCGGTGTGATCGCCGCATCCAGCGCTTCCGGGGTCAGCTTGTACTGGGCGTTGGGACCGCACGAGACAATCACCGGCGTGCCGCCACACAGTTTGACCATTTCCGGATAGCTGACCCAGTACGGCGCCGGGATCACCACTTCATCGCCCGCGTTCAGGGTCGAGACCAGCGCATTGTAGATCACTGGCTTGCCGCCCGGCGCGACATGCACTTGGGCCGGCGTGTAGTCGAGGTCATTGTCACGCTTGAACTTGGCGCAGATCGCCTCTTTCAGCTCGGGCAGGCCGTCGGCTGGCGTATATTTGGTCTTGCCCGACTGGATCGCCTCAATTGCGGCCTGCTTGATATGATCCGGAGTATCAAAATCCGGCTCGCCAGCGCCAAGGCCAATGACATTCTCGCCAGCGGCGCGCAATTCGGCGGCCTTGGTGGTCACCGCGATGGTCGCAGACGGGGCAACCCGGTTGACGGCGTCACTGAGGAAAAGCTGGCTGGCCATGGCTATGGTCTCCTGTTGAAGCCGCCGCTGTACGCCGCAATCACGCTTGGCGCAAGCGGCTGCTGAAAAAACAGTGATCGGTGAAATTTGATCGATCATTTTAGCGTGGATTTGACCAAGTCTGGTTATTTTCAACCGTTAGTTTCATCCGTGGCTGGGGGGCCGAGGGTATTTGGCCATGTGGTTCATACGTGATGTCAGTTCCGATCTGTATCGGCGCGCCTTTGACCGGTTCATGGTCGAGGTGAATTTCTATGTCGGAGAGATGCGGGACTATTTCCTCGATCTCGACACGGCCGAGCGCGGCCTGGCCCTGTGCGCCTTCATCCTCTTCCTGATCTATCTGATTTTCGCCCGCGCCCGCCGCAAGTACAATCCCGGCAGCATTGGCCGGCAATTTGTCGGTGCGGTGGTGCTGGTCGGCATGGTCGTGTTTGCTGGCGACATCATGTTCGATCATTCGCCGGGGGCTTACAGCCGCATGTTCCAGCTCTAGGCTTTCACGCCATTGCCGCCTAAATTGCAGGCATGCCCGATTCCCCGGATATGACCGCCCGCAAGCGCGGGGTTGATGTGATCAAGGACAACTTGTCCCGGCTGCCAGCCAAGCCGGGCGTCTATCGCATGTTCGGCGAAGACGAGACGGTGCTCTATGTCGGCAAGGCCAAGAGCCTGAAGGCGCGCGTTTCGTCCTATTCCCGCATTGGCGGGCACACGCAGCGCATCGCCGCGATGATCATGGCCACGGCACGTATGGAATTCGTGGTCACCGAGAGCGAAACCGAAGCCTTGCTGCTTGAGGCGAGCCTGATCAAGTCGCTGAAGCCGCGCTACAATATCCTGCTGCGCGACGACAAATCCTTTCCCTACATTCTCATCCGCCGCGACCATGACGCGCCGCAAGTGCTGAAATATCGCGGGTCGAAACAGGATCGCGGCGATTATTTCGGGCCCTTTGCAAGCGCTGGCGCTGTCACCCGCACGATCGACACGCTGCAAAAGGCCTTCCTGCTTCGAACCTGCGAAGACAGCGTGTTTTCGACCCGGCAACGCCCCTGCATGCTGCACCAGATCAAACGCTGCTCGGCACCTTGCGTCGATCTGATTGACGGTGACGCCTATCGCGCGCTGGCGGACCAGGCGGCGGACTTTCTGCGCGGCAAGGCGACAGACCTGCAAACCGAACTTGCCCGCGAAATGGAACAGGCCGCCGAGGACATGGAATTTGAACGCGCGGCTGCCTTGCGTGACCGGATCCGCGCCCTGGCCCATGTCCGGGCGCAACAGGATATCAATCCGGATGGCATTGAAGAAGCGGACATCTTTTCGATTGCGATGGATGGCGGATTGTCCGCGGTCCAGGTCTTCTTCATCCGTGCCGGCCAGAACTGGGGTGCCACGGTGCACTTTCCGCGCCATGAAAAAGGCGAGTCCGAAGCCGACATCCTGGCCGCCTTCCTGGTGCAATTCTACGACAAACGGCCGCCGCCGCGGATCATCTTCACCAGCGTCGATCCGACCGATGGGGACCTGATCGCCGATGCGCTGGCATTGAAAGCAGATCGCAAGATCGAGATCCGTACGCCGCAACGCGGCGAAAAGCGCGCGCTGGTCGAACAGGCCAGCCGCAATGCCGCCGAAGCGCTGAGCCGCAAGCTCGCCGAAAGCGCCAGTCAGGCGCGCCTGCTGAAAGAGGTGGCCAAGACCTTCGATCTGGAAGACCCGCCGCAGCGGATCGAAGTCTATGACAACTCACACATCCAGGGCTCGAACATGGTTGGCGGCATGGTTGTGGCCGGACCGGATGGCTTTGAGAAAGGCCAGTACCGGAAGTTCAACATCAAGGACAAAACGCTCGAGCCGGGCGATGATTACGGCATGATGCGCGAAGTGATGCGGCGTCGCTTTGCCCGGGCCCTGAAAGAGCGCGAAGAGGGCAACGGATCGAACTGGCCGGACCTGGTCCTGATCGATGGCGGCCTTGGCCAGCTCGGCAGCGTCATCGACGCGATCGGTGAACTTGGCCTGTCACCGTCGGAGGTTAATCTGGTCTCGATTGCCAAGGGCGTGGAGCGTAATGCCGGCCGTGAACAATTCTTCCAGCCCGGCCGCGCGCCGTTCCGCCTGCCCGAGAACGCGCCTGTGCTCTACTATCTCCAGCGCCTGCGCGACGAGGCGCACCGCTGGGCGATCGGCGCGCACCGGGCGAAGCGCAGCGCCGACATCAAGAAGAACCCGCTGGACGAGATTGGCGGCATTGGTCCGGCACGGAAAAAAGCCCTGCTGCAATATTTCGGGTCGGCCAAGGGTGTGTCCCAGGCCAAGCTGGCAGACCTGAAGGAAGTCGAGGGGGTCTCAGCCGCGTTGGCCGAGCGAATCCATGGCCACTTCAATAGCGGTTAGCGATTGGCGCCCGGCACCCATTTGACATCGTCCTTGCCGTTCTGATTGGCCGCACGCCCAGCCACGAACAGCCAGTCTGACAGCCGATTGGCATAGGCGAGCGCTTCGGCGCTGACGATTTCATCTTCCATGCCGGACAATTCGGCAATCTGACGTTCGGCGCGGCGACACAGCGTGCGGGCAACATGCAGCTGCGCGGCCAGCGGACTGCCGCCGGGCAGGATGAAACTGTCAAGCGGTGCGATCGCCCCATTCATCTCGTCAATCTCGGCTTCCAGGCGCGTCACTTGTGCCTCGACGATGCGCAGCGGTTCCCATTCCAGCGTCTTGCCGCGATCCGGCGTGGCGAGGTCGGCGCCGAGATCGAACAGGTCGTTCTGGATCCGCCGGAGTGCGTTCAGCATGTCGCCATCGGCATGCAAGGCGGCCACGCCAAGCGCCGCATTGGTCTCATCGACCGTACCATAAGCGGTGACGCGTGGGTGCCACTTGTCGACTGGTTCGCCCGTCGACAGCCGCGTTTTTCCGGAGTCTCCGGCCTTGGTGTAGATCTTGTCGAGCTTGACCATTGCCGGGTCAGAACAGCTTGATGGAGCCGAGAACGATCCCCAGCAGCACCAGGATGGCGATGACGACGAATTGCGCCATCACACGCATGCGCATCAACTGGTTGGAGCGGCTGCGCTGGCCATCATCGGTTCTGGTCAGATTGACCAGGCCCATGATCAGGACCACCACAAGCACGCCGATTGCGATATACAGACCGATTGTCAAAGCATTGGCCATATCCGGCGCCTTTCATTTGTCTGCGTTTGATTTAGGCGTTTGAGCGCGGTCCGCCTATGGGGCAGGGGGCCGCGGCTCGGATCCGCCTAATATTCGTATTTCTCGACCTTATCGACGCGGATCGTGTACGCGGCGTCCGCAAGTTCGGATTCCTGCGTTTGGGTATACATCGTTCCTTCGATCCAGACCGCCTGGGCGAGGTCCCGCAGCTTGATCGGCTCGTCCGTCATCGCAAACACCGTCTGATTGGGCGGCGGCGGCGGGGCGTGCAGACAGGCACCATAATAAGGCACGAGCAGGAATTCCTTGATCTCGGCATTGGCGCCATATTCGAATGGCACCGTATAGCCTGGAATCCGGACCTTGATTTCGTTCAGCTCCTTGACGGTGTTGAACGTGCCGATCTGGACCATCGCGTCGGCGGCTGAGCCTTCCGCGATCGGCCCGCCTGAATAGAGCATGGTCATCTGTTGCTGGTAGAGTTGCGCGAGGCGCTCTTCCTCACCTTCCGGCATCAATTCTTCCCAGCCAATTTCGCGAACACCACGGGCCGCGCGGTCATTGGCGTCGGCGCCGGCGCTGGCCAGGCGATTGCTGTCCTCGAGATCGGCGGACGGTTCCGGAATGCGGTCACCGACTTGCGGCTCGGTCGATCCGGATGTGTCTGATTGCGCTTCGACGAGGGCGATGTCTTCCGGTGCGGGTGTGTCCGCCGTCACCGATTGACCGCAAGCCGCCAGCGCGAAACCTGCGGCAGAAGAAATCAAAAACTGTTTAATCATGCATTTTACCTATGTGCGAAACGCGTCCGCGACTAGTCCCTTGGCGCGCTTGTGATCAGACTTTGACAGTCAGACCGTCGGCCAGAGAGCGCCGAAGGGCCGTCATTGCTGGCCAGATACCAAGGAACAAGGCCGCAATTGTGACGGCGATAATCGTATACAGGTCCACCAGCCCAGGTCCGGTGCCAATCAGGGCGATTCCATATTGCGCCGACAGGATGGGGGCCGCGATGCCGAAAATGACCTGGATCATCACTGCACCGAGCACAGCGCCGATCAGGCCGAGCACTGCCGCTTCCAGGATCAGCAAGGCAAAGATGTGGGCAGGGCGCGCACCGG
Organism: Henriciella sp.; assembly: GCA_965228095.1. Classification (GTDB taxonomy): domain Bacteria; phylum Pseudomonadota; class Alphaproteobacteria; order Caulobacterales; family Hyphomonadaceae; genus Henriciella. The sequence goes on from OZ245793.1 coordinate 1,489,844, forward strand.
TCGCGCGCAGGATCGACATTTCCCGCCGCCGTTCGTTCAAGCTGGTCAGGATGCTGGTCAGGATCGAGACCAGGCCAACCGCAATGACGAAGGCCGAAATGGCGAGCAGGACGCGTTCGGCGGTGCTCATCACTTGCCAAAGCTCGGCCAGCGCCTGGCCCGGGATGATGGCCAGCAAGGGTTCGGACTTGTTGGTGTTGATGGCCCGCCGCGTGCGCAGGACGGTGGCCCGGTTGTTCAAGCCGACAAATACGGCCGTGACTGTTTTCGGGGTCAGGTTGAAATTCCGAATGGTCTCTTCCGACAAAGAGTCGGCCAGCGGGTTTCGGGTGCCGGTTTCCCAGCCAACATGGATCGCCGTCATCGCCTCGAGCGAGATATGGATGGTCTGATCCACGGGCGTGCCGGTCGGGCGCAGAATGCCGGCGACGCGGAACGGGCGGTTTTCATGATCGGTCAGTCCGCCAGCGCCAAGGCCGTGGGTGATGACGATCGGGGCGTCGAGTTGATAGCCCAGCGAGCGGGCGACATCGGCGCCAATGACGGCATCGAACAGATCGTCGAAGCGCGCGCCTTCGGCGAAGGCAAGCGGCTGTCTCTGGCCGTATTTGTAATGCTCGAAATAATTGAGATTGGTGCCGAGGACGCGATAGCCGCGATGGCTGTCGCCGAGCGAGATTGGCACGGTCCAGGCGACATCCTCGCGGGCGTTCAGATCTTCATAGGCCTGCCAGGAAATCTCGGCCGTGGCATTGCCGAGCCGGAACACGGAATAAAGCAGGAGATTGATCTGGCCGGATGGCGCGCCGACAATCAGTTCGGTCCCTGAAATGGTGTTGTCGAACCCTTCCTTGGCGGCGTTGCGGGCTTTCTCGACGCCGAGGAACAAGGCCACTGAAAGGGCAATGGCGATCACGGTCAGGAATGCCGAGACCTTGCGATTCATCAGGCTGCGCCAGGCCAGGCCGAAAATTGACACGCCCATTATGCAGCACTCTCGATCTGAACGGCCTGATTGATTTCGGTCAGGTCGAGCGCCCGATCGAACAGTTTGGCGAGGCTGCCATCATGGCTGACAAAGAGCAGGGCGGCGCCGGTCTTTTTGACCTCTTCGCTGAGCAGTGAAATGAACCGGTCCCGCGTGTCGGCATCGAGCGCCGAGGTCGGCTCATCGGCGATGATCAGGGACGGATTGCCGATCAGGGCGCGGGCCGCCGCCGCGCGCTGCTGCTGCCCAACCGACAGTTCGGTGACCGTGCGCGACAGCAGATCCGGATCGGTCAGTCCAAGCTGGCCAAGCAGGCGTCGGGCCTCGGTGTCAGCCCCGCCCGCATTCGCCACTTCGGTCTGGCGTCGCCGCGAGAACCGGCAAGGCAGGATGACATTCTGAACCACGGACAGGTACGGCACCAGATTGAACATCTGGAAGATCACCCCGAGATGGTCGGCGCGGACCCGGTCGCGGCCACTGCCGCTCAGCGCCTGCAGGTCATGCCCGAGGACATTGATCGCGCCAGTCTGGCTCTCGAGCACGCCGGCAATCAGGCCCAGCAGGGTCGACTTGCCTGACCCGCTCGGTCCACGCAGGAACAGGCGCTCACCCGCGTCCAGCTCGAATTGCGTCATTTGCAATAGCGGCGGCTGGCCTGGCCAGGCGAACTGCAGGTCGGAAATGCGAACGATTGGGGTGGTCATCTAGTCGATGTCTAGGCGGGTATCGCTTGCGGTCAAGGTTTCCGCCGTCTGGCCGGTATCGGTGAGGTAGACGGCGTGCACTTCCTCAAACCCGTCGAACGAGTCGAAGCCGATCACATCGATGGCTTCAATCGCGTCCGGCGATGCGCACGTATAGCTCAGATCGATCATCAGATTGCCGTGATCGCCAATCGGGCGAATGCTGGCGCTGGCACTGTCTCGGGCACAGTTGCCCCCCAGCACGGCCACCGTTGAGTCAGTGTAGCGTGAACTGTCGTCCAGCTCACGTCGGCTTTCATCGACGTCGAAATTGGCCAATGCTCCCTCGATATTGATGCTCAGCGTGGTGCCATCGAGGCTTGCTGCGAGGTCGGAAACGCCATGCACATGCGCTTCGCCGCCGGCATGATCGTCCGCGTCATCATGGTCGTCATGATCATGATCGTCATGGCCTTCCGCGTCGTGATCATCATGGTCGCCATCGCCATGCTCGGCATCATGATCGTCGCCATGGTCTTCGCCTGTGTGGTCTTCCGGATCAGCAGCAACGTCAACAATATCAGGGGCTTCTGCCGTATCCGTCACCGGTGGCGGCGTTTCGGCTTCGAGGCCGGTCTCGCTGGTTTCACTGGCCGGTTGGCAGGCGCTCAGGGCCAGCGCGCTGGCGGCGAGAAGGAAGACGGATCGAGACATGACAAAGCTCCAGCTTTTGTTTGACAGCGCGAGATGAGCGGACTACCTCGCCGGGACGCCTTTGAGATACTATAACATCCCGCCAAATCAAATAAGATATTCGGCCCCCACCCAGATTCATGTTCGACGCCCTCCAAGCCCCTTTGTTTTTCGGCCTGATCGCCGCATTCGTGACGACACTCGGCCTGCTGGCGGTGGCGCTGCGGGGCGATTGGAGCTTGCGCTATGCCAACCTGTTCGGTCTGGCTGCTGCCGGAATGCTGTCGGCGATGGCGTTTTTGCACATCGTGCCGGAAGCTTTCGCGCTATCCAGCCGTGCCCCTGTCTGGCTGACGGTCGGATTCTTTGGTGGCCTGGTCATGCATTACCTGATCCGTGCCATCTTTCCCGAGAAGGAAGAGTCGACCCTGCCCAGCGAGGCCATCACGCCGATCCTGGCCATTGCCTGTCATTCTTTCATCGATGGCATCGTCTATTCGGTCACCTTCGCGGCCAGTTTTGCGGCCGGCGTCTATGCCGCAGTCGGCTTGATCCTGCATGAGTTTCCGGAAGGGGTGATCGCGTTCGCCATCCTGCGCCGCCACGGCGTGTCCAATCGAAATGCCTTCATCTGGGCCTTCCTTGCTGCCGCGGCGACGACGCCACTCGGCGTCCTGGTCTCCGGACCGTTCATGTATGGGCTCGGCGAAGAGACGCTTGGCAGCCTGTTCGCCCTGTCCGCGGGCTTGCTGCTCTTCGTCGCCACCGGACCGCTCATGGCACCGCTGAAGGATGTCGCGCCCGTGCGTGGCTTGCTGGCGCTGACCGCGGGTGTGGTGATCGCCGTCCTGCTGCTGGTCGCGCCCATCCCCGGACATGATCATGGTGAGCTTGGTGGTGGACACGACCATGACGCTCATGGTCATGGTGATCACGACTGAGCGGGAAAAATCGGATGTCGTGGATTCGACTGTTATTGATGTGTCTGGTGATCAGCGTGTTCGCTGCCAGCCCGTCCGCGAGCGCCCATCCGGAAGATGAGTTCTGCACCGGCGATGGCGGGCTCGACCCGGCTTTGTGCCGGGCCTTGCAGGACCTTGATCGCGCTGACGATGAGGGTCAAATCCGAACAGACTACACGGAAACCGAAACCATCGATTTTGAACGCCCGGCCCATGAGACGTTCGGACTGTACACAAAGATCGGGGTTCAGCACATTCTGCCGGGCGGGCTCGATCATATCCTGTTCGTGTTGGCGCTGTTCTTTTCAACACCACGCTTGCGCCCCCTATTGATCCAGGTCTCGGCCTTCACGGTGGCGCATACCGCGACGCTGGCGCTGGTCGCATCCGGCGTGCTGTCACCGCCGGCGAGCGTCGTCGAGCCCTTGATCGCTGCGACCATTGCCTTTGTCGCCATCGAGAACATCGTGTTCAAGGACATGACCCGCTGGCGACCATTCGTGGTGTTCGGATTCGGCTTGATCCATGGCATGGGCTTTGCCGGCTTTTTTGGTTCGCTTGGCCTCCCTGATGGACAATTCTGGAGTGCCCTGATCGGATTCAATGTCGGTGTCGAAATCGGCCAGCTTTCGGTCATCTTCGCCGCATTCCTGCTGATGCTCCCGGTCCGGCGGCTGATATCTGCAGGGGCGTATCGGCATTATCTCGCCTGGCCCGCGAGCGGCGCAATCGGGCTGACGGGGCTGTTCTGGACCATAGAGCGGCTGACAGCAGGGTAAACGGCATCGCCCTTGCACACAGCCAGGGTATGAACGTTAAGATCCTGTTTACCAAGCGGATGCGCCGGTATGCCTGCGCCGCCATTGCAACCACTGTCACCACCTTTGTCGGCCTGAAGTCGATCTCGACCGCTGAGGCGCAAAGCTGTTCCCTGAAAGACGCGACGCAATGGCAATTGGCTGTGACCAATCCCGAGGTTGAGCTGACGCCGACCTTTATCAAAGTCGTCACTGAGAGCTTCCTGCGCGCCTGTCCGGATCGTCCCGAATTTACCAGCGCCAGCCGCATTGCCGCCATTGCAGCAACGGATCTCGGTGATGCTAAGACCGCCGTTCAACACTTCCGCAATGCAGGACCGATGCGCGATGTTCAATCGAACTTCTATGCCATCGCCGCGCACCTGGCAGCGGGCGAAGAGGCGTTGGCGTGGCAGACACGTGATCGCATGGTGGCGCGCTGGCTCGATCGCCTTGAGCGGCATCCTTTGGTCTCGGTCTCTCATGAGCAGCTGGAGTCAGGCGCGATCTACCAAATCCACATCGCAGACGCTGATCCGGAGATCTTGCCACGCTCTGTGTGGGTCGCCGTTCCCGCGGGCCCTGGCTGGCCTGCCACGCTCAGTTTCACGCATGATCGCATGCTGCTGGCGATGCGACAGGTGCGCGCTGGCGAGACGGATCTGGACGCGCGCTACATTGATCTCAATCGCTGCTACGGACGGCGATCGCTTGGGCGCCTCGATGCCCAATTGACCAGCGTCGACTTCGACGGCGCTGCCCGCGCCGGCCTCGCCGCCTATCTGGCCGACCCCGACCATCAAGTGGAGCAGTCGGATCGTTCGATCCATCCCTGTTATCTGTCGAACCGGTTGTTGCCGGTTCCATCGCGCAGCTAGGCTAGACCCGTTTTTCCACTTCCGCGATCACGGCGTCGGCGGTGATACCGAAATGATTGTAGAGGTCCTGATATGGCGCCGAGGCGCCGAACGAGGACATGCCGACAAAGCCGCCATTGGACCCGATCCAGCGATCCCAGCCGAAGCGGACGCCGGCTTCGATCGCAACCTTGGGCAGGTCGCCGCCAAGCGTGTCAGCCTGATAGGCTGCCGACTGCTGCTCGAACAGGTCCATGCTTGGCATCGACACGACGCGCACCGGCACCCCTTGTTCGGCGAGAGTCGCCTGCGCCGCCATGGCGATCTCGACTTCGGACCCGGTGGCGATCAGCACGGCCTTGGCTCCGTCCGCATCAGACAGGACATAGCCGCCTTTGGCTGAGAGATTCTCATCGGTGTGCGTGGTGCGCGCCGATGTCACTTTCTGCCGGGTCAGGGCCAGCGTGCTCGGGCCGGTTTCATTGCGCAGCGCCAGTTCCCAGCACTCGGCCGCCTCGACTCCGTCGCAAGGGCGGAACACGGTCATGTTCGGCATCGCGCGAAGGCTTGCAACATGCTCGACCGGCTGGTGGGTCGGGCCATCTTCGCCAAGCCCGATCGAGTCATGCGTCATGACATGAATCACTCGCTCACCCATCAGCGCTCCAAGCCGGATCGCGGCGCGGGAATAATCGGCAAAGACCAGGAAGGTGCCGGAATACGGGATCACGCCGCCATGCAGCGCCATGCCGTTCATCGCCGCGGCCATGGCATGCTCACGAATGCCATAATGGACATAGCGCCCGGCCCAATTGCCCGGCCCCAGCGGCGCGGTGTGGCTGGTCTTGGTATTGTTCGAGCCGGTCAGGTCAGCCGAGCCGCCAATCATTTCCGGGATCGCTTCGGTCAGCGGCTCCAGCGCGGCGCCAGACCATTTGCGGGTCGCATCATCCTTGCCGCCTTCGACCACCGCTTTCTTGTGCGCATTGATGATGTCGGAGAGGTTTGCTGGCAAGGCCCCGGCCATGGCGGTTTCGAAGCTGGCCTTGTCGCCGGAGGCGCTCAGGCGCTCCTGCCAGGCGGCATAATCAGCGCTGGCGCGCTTGCCGGCCTCGGCCCAGGACGTTTCGATCTCGGCTGGCACCTCGAACGGGGCGTGCGGCCAGCCAATGCTGTCGCGCACGGTTGCGACTTCCTCTTCACCATACGGTCCGCCATGGGCCGGGCCCGTGCCTGCCCGCTTGGCGCCAAAGCCAATGATGGTCTTCACCGCCAGCATGACCGGCTTGTCCTGGTCTTGCGCCCAGGCAAGTGCGGCTTCGACATCAGCGGCGTCATGGCCATCAACCTTGCGCGTGACCCAGCCAGAGGCCTCAAAGCGCTGGCACTGATCGGTGCTGTCGGCCATGTCGGTACCGCCATCAATGGTCACCGCATTATCATCGAACAGGACGATCAGGTTGGACAGCTGCAAATGCCCGGCCAGCGTGATCGCTTCCTGGCTGATGCCTTCCATCAGGCAGCCATCGCCAGCGATGACATAGGTCTTGTGATTGACGAGGTCGTCGCCAAACCGGGCATTGAGGTGGCGCTCGGCCATGGCCATCCCGACCGCGGTCGTGATGCCCTGGCCCAGTGGACCGGTCGTGGTCTCGACACCTTTGGTGACAAAATTCTCTGGATGGCCTGCGGTTGAGCGGCCAAGCTGGCGGAAATTTCGGATATCGTCGCGGCTGACACTGTCATATCCGGTTAGGTGCAGCAGCGAATAGACCAGCATTGATCCATGGCCGGCCGAGAGCACGAACCGATCCCGATCGGCCCAGTCCGGATCCGCCGGATTGTGCTTCATGAATTTTGTAAACAGCACCGTCGCTGCATCCGCCATGCCCAGTGGCAAACCCACATGACCCGATTTCGCAGCTTCCACCGCATCCATCGACAATGCCCGGACCGCATTGGCCATATCCCGCGCTGAAACCGTCATATCTCAACCCCTGTTTTGGTTCTCCCGGCAATGCAGATCGTGCCCAGCGCTGTCAAGACTGCGGTGCCGCGGCTATTGAATTTTGAGTGAAATAACTGCTAACCGAGAAGAATGAGTGTGATTGAATCCGCAGCGTCTCGTCTGGAAAAGGCGACTCAGCGTCTCGAAGGCGCCGTCGAAGGCCTTTTCGACCGGTCTGGCGATCCTGTACTTCTGCGCCAGGAACTGACGGCGATGATGGATGACCGAGCCCGTCTCGCCGAACAATTGGACGAATCGCTGGCGCGCGAGAAAGAGCTGCAGGCGCTTGCTGATGAGGCATCCGAAGCGCTCGGGTCAGCCATCGCCGAGGTCCGCGCGGCGCTCGGTCGCGGAGGCCAGAGCTAATGGCCAAAGCCGATATTAAGATCAAGGGACGGTCCTATTCGGTCGCGTGTGCGCCAGGACAGGAGGACCGACTGATCGCTTTGTCGCGACAGCTCGATGCCCGGATTGAGGATATCGCCAAGGCGGTGGGAAACATTGGCGATGACCGTTTGCTGCTCATCGCCGGGTTGGCGCTTCTGGACGAACTCGACGCTGCGCATCAGGCGCAGGCCGCCGCAGCAGGGCCAGATATCGAGCGCGCCGCGCAGGCGCTGAACAATGCTGCTGAGAAGATCGAGACCCTCGCTGCAAGGATCGAGGAAGAGAAATGAGCGAGCCGGCGCTCAGCGTTCTGATCCCTTTCTACAATGAAGAGGGAAACGTCCTGCCATTGCTGGAAGAAGTGCATGAGGTTCTGGCGGATCTCACGTTCGAGGTCGTGTGCGTCAATGATTGCTCCTCGGACCTCACGGCGGCGGAGCTAAAACAGGCGGAAGACCGCTGGCCTGACACGGTGGTCGTGTTCACGCATATCGAGCGCGCTGGCAAATCCGCGGCGCTGTTCACCGGCCTCAAGGCGGTGCGCGGCCTATGGACTCAATTGCTGGATGGTGACGGCCAGAACGATGTCAACGATACGGCGCGGATCTGGAATTCGGTGATTGCAGATCAGGACACCGGCAAGCTCGGAATCATCGCTGGCAAGCGCAATAGCCGCAATGACAGTGGTTTCAAATGGTTGCAATCGCGCGTCGCCAATGGCGTGCGGCGATTCATGTTGCGGGATGATGCCACGGATACAGGGTGCGGCTGGAAGCTGATCCGGACCGAAGCGTTTCGCGAGCTACCGTATTTTGCGTCCATGCATCGTTTCCTGCCGGCGCTGATCAAGCGCGCCGGTTGGGAGGTGCGCGAGGAACTGGTCAACGACCGAGCCCGCTGGCACGGCAAATCCAAATATGGATTCCTGGGGCGCCTGGGCGCCGGCATCTTCGATTTGCTCGGTATGTTCTGGCTGACCCGCAGGGGCGGCCAGGGGGTTGCGGCGGAATGGTTTGACCCGAGAGCGCGCGAATGAACAAAAGCAAGATTGTCGCGCGTCTGAAGTCGGCGCGTCTGTTCCGCGTGCTTCCGAAGGCAGAACGCGAAGCGCTCGCCGATGGCGCATCGATCGTCAACATGGACGCCGACACGACGGTGTTTTTCCGCGGTGACGCGCCGGATCATGTCTTTCTTATTCTGGAGGGCAATGTCGCGGTCGAATCCATGTCGAACCAGGGCAAGACGATTGCCATCACGTCGCTCGGCATTGGCGAAGTGTTCGGCGAAATGGCGATCCTGGATGGCCGCGATCGAAGCGCCAATATTCGCACGCTGGAACCGTCCTGCTTTCTGTTGATCGGCATGGCGAGATTCAGGGCCCTGTTGCGCGACAACCCCGACTTTTCGTTTGAAGTCGTCCAGGATCTGGTTCGACGGTTGCGCGAGGCTGATGAGCAGCTGGAATCGATCATGTTCCTGCCGCTGAAGCGCCGGCTGGCCGATCTGCTCGCGCGTCTGTTCCAGGCGCAAGGGCCGGAATTGAAAATTACCCAGGCTGATCTCGCCTATCGATTGACCGCCACGCGAGAGAAAGTGAACGTCAATCTGCAGATCCTGCAAGAACTCGGCGCGATCCGGTTGGGCCGTGGCCGGGTAACACTTGTTGATGAACAGGTGTTGCGGCGGGTAAAATAAACGCCATCTATAAATAAAGTATACGAAGATTTATTCTGCGCGATTATTTGTATGCTTGTAAAAAGTCAAACTATATATATTTAGTAACGACTCGTTAGGAAGTAGCGTTTAAGTTGAATTTTGTCGCAGGCGGTTGCTCCATGACCGTACCGGACAAGCTCAAGGCTGGGGTTTACCCGCCCCTCGAACCCTGGCCACCTATATTGGGATGCACTTTGCGGTGCATCCCATTTTGTATGGCTGGATGGATCTGCGTCGCTCGTAATCTATTCGCTGCATGCAGCTTGGTGACCAGAGTCACAGGCACGCTTGTAAAGATGGACGCGCAGCGTTTTCGGAACTTCGTCCAAGTCTGCGTCATCGGCGATTTCAGCCGCGCGATAGCAGCTGTCAGCGTGAGTTGTTTCGCTCCCGACGCATACGGCGAGGTAGTTGTTGAATGCCGCGATATAGTCGCCGTTCTGGAATGCTTGCGATGCCTGTGCCCTGGTTTTATCGGGATCGAATGTTTTTGACGTATGGCCGAACAAACCGCCATGTTCGTCAGCTGCTTCCCGGTCCAGCGTGCCCGACAAGACGTTGGTGGATTGTGCAAGTGCCGATTGTGCCAATGAGGCGCTGCAAAGACTCAGTAAGGCAATTGTGGTGATGCGCATTCGAAGAGGGTCCTTATGCCCGGCGTCCCCTTCGACAAGTGATTGACCAGTATTAGGCCTACGCAGACGCTTCTTTTACATCAAAAAAAGAGCGCGACCATGAAAGTCGCGCCCTAATCCGATTAATTCTGGTTCAGGATTACTTGCGCCAGACGGCCGCCATGGCTGGATCTTCTTCCTCGCCGGTATATTTGCGGGTCTCGGCGCGGCCTACGACCATGTGGTGAACCTCGTCCGGGCCGTCGGCGAGGCGCAGCGTGCGCTGGCCGGTATACAGGCGGGCCAGCGGGGTCCATTGAGAGACACCTGCGGCGCCGTGCATCTGGATCGCTTCATCAATGATGCGGCAGGCAATCTCCGGAACCATCGCCTTGACCATGGAGATCCAGACGCGGGCTTCCTTGTTGCCGAGGACATCCATCGCCTTCGCCGCCTTGAGAACCATCATGCGCGCCGCTTCGATGTCGATGCGGGCGCGTGAGATCTTCTCGATATTGCCGCCCAGCTTGATCAGGTCACGACCGAAGGCCTGCCGGGTCATGCCGCGCACGACCATCATGTCGAGGGCCCGTTCGGCGGCGCCGATCGAACGCATGCAGTGGTGGATACGACCAGGCCCGAGGCGCAGCTGCGAGATTTCAAAGCCACGGCCTTCGCCGAGCAGCATATTCTCTTTTGGGACGCGGACATTGTCGAAGACGATGTGCATGTGGCCGTGTGGCGCGTCATAGTCGCCGAACACCTGCATGCCGTCCAGGATCTTCACGCCGGGCGTGTCGGTGGGCACCAGGATTTGCGATTGCTGCTTGTGCGGCTCTGCATCCGGGCTGGTCTTGACCATGGTGATCATGATCTTGCAACGCGGATCGCCGGCGCCGGAGATGTAGAACTTCTCGCCATTGATCACCCACTCGTCGCCTTCGAGGACAGCGCGGGTCGAGATGTTGCGTGCATCAGATGAGGGCAGCGCCGGCTCTGTCATCGCAAATGCCGAACGGATCTTGCCTTCCAGAAGCGGCTTCAGCCATTGCTCTTTTTGCTCGGGTGTGCCGACCCGCTCCAGGACTTCCATATTGCCTGTGTCAGGTGCCGAGCAATTCATCGTCTCAGAGGCGAGTGAGTTCTTGCCGAGCTCCGCCGCAATATAGGCATAGTCCAGGTTCTTCAGGCCTTCACCGGTTTCGGCGTCTGGCAGAAAGAAGTTCCAGAGTCCCTGTTTCTTGGCTTCGTCCTTGGCTTCTTCCAGGACTTCCAGCTGGCCGGGAGCGTAGGACCAGATATCGGTCTTGCCCTTTTCGAGTTCGTGGAACTTGACCGACATCGGGTCAACGACCTCGGCGATGAATTTCTTCACATGGTCATAAAGTGGACGTGCTTCGTCTGACATTCTCAGGTCAAACAGATCGTCATTCAATTCGCTGCTGCCAGCGTCGGTATAAGCCATAGCGCTTGTCCTCGTTTCGTTTTCCTTAGATCTGTCGCCAGCGTATGACGCGCACGTAAACTTGTAAAACCGTCTCGCGGGGTAAGGGCGCGCGAGGTGAGACGAAGCGTCACTCCGGGATTCTGCGTAGCGCGATTTGTCATCTCAGCAGACTCAGCGCACCAGAGCGCGCATGCCTGCCCTTGCTGCCTTGATCATTCTCGTCACGACGCTGATCACCTCCTTCATCTCGGGCATTTTCGGAATGGCCGGCGGCATCATCCTGATGGCTGTTCTGGTCGCGCTGGTCAGTGTCGCCACGGCGATGATTGTCCACGGCGCCATTCAGATGTTCGCCAACGGGTTTCGAGCGTTCCTGCTGCGCGAGCACATCGATTGGCGGGTTTTTGGCTTGTATTGTATTGGCGCCGCGGCTGGCGTGGCCGCTCTGTTCTTCGTCAGCTGGACGCCTGACAAGCGCGCGCTCTATCTGCTTCTCGGGCTGACGCCGATGCTGGTCTGGTTGCCGAAAGAGCGTTTGCATCTCGACATTCAGCGCCGGGACCATGCGGTCTTTGCCGGGTTCATCGTCCAGGGCTTGAACACGCTGGCCGGCGTGGCCGGACCCCTGCTCGACTTGTTCTTCGTGCAGGCGGACATGACTCGTCAACAGATCGTGGCGACGAAATCGGTGACGCAGGCGCTCAGCCACCTGATCAAGATCGGGTTCTGGAGCGTGCCAGTGGTCACCGCCGCAGGCTGGGGCGCGCTGCCCCCCTGGTGGCTGATTGCGGGTGCAATCCCGCTTTCCATGCTCGGCACGACGCTTGGCAAGCGCGTGCTCGAACGGATGAATGATCAGGGCTTTCGCAAGTGGATGAAAGGCCTGGTCACCGCGATTGGCGTGGTGTTGCTGATGCGTGCGGCCGGGCTGTATTAGTCCGGGAGCGACGCCGCAATGGTTGCCAGCGGCGTTTCTCGCAACAGTCGCTTATTGCCTGTCAGTGAAGGTCCGCTCAGCGGCTTCAGGGCGTCCGCGGTCGCCTTGGCGGTGGCCAGCAGGGCGTCGGCCTCGACGACGCGATCGAGATACCCGGCTTTGACCGCCGTTTCCGGATCGAACAGCTCTCCGAATACCATGGACCGGGTGAGGTAAGAGGGGGCAACGCGGGCTTTCACAAGCTCGGAGGCAAAGATCGGCAAGACCATGTTGATCTGGGTTTCGTTGGCGCCGATCTTGAACGCCCCGGCCGTGCCGATCCGGACGTCGCTGGATAGCAGGATGAACGAGCCCATGGCGACGCCATGACCGTTACACGCTGAGATCACGGGCATTGGAAAACTGAACAACCGGTGCGCCAGTTTCCCGCCGCCATCGACCAGTGCTTTCACCTCGGGACCGGGCAGGCTCATCATCAGCTTGAGATCGAACCCACCCGAGAATCGGCCTTCTCGCCCGGTGATGATCAGCACTTTTGCGTCCTTTTCAGCCTGATCGAGACAGGCATTGAAGGCTTCAAGCATGGGCGGATTGATGGCATTGGCCTTGCCGTCATCCATGGTCAGAATGGCAATTTCGTCTTTAATTTCAATCGTTGCCGGTGCGCTCATGACCGTCCTCCATCAATTAAGGTTGCGTGTCACTACCGTGCGTCCCGCAAGGGGACGCAAGCCTCACTCCACGTCAGTCACTGCAACTTCCAGCAACTCGCCCGGGGTGCAGTCAAGCGCCTCGCAGAGTTTCGCCAGCGTGTCGAACCGCACGCCTTTGACCTTGCCTGACTTGAGCAGCGACAGATTGGCCTCGGTCATGCCGATCTCCGCGGCGAGGTCCTTGGCCCGGCGCTTGCGCCGTGCCAGCATGACGTCAAGCGTGACGATGATTTCCGCAGCCATCAAATGAATCCGTCATTTTCGCGTTTTACCCGCACGGCGTCCTCGAAGATCAGGGCGAGGCCATGCAGGATCACGCCCATCATCGCCACGGCGAGCGCGAGATCGGTGAAATCCATCACCATTCCGCGTGCCTTTTCGGTGATCCATTCGAGCAGGGTCGGTCCGACTATGCCTGCCCAGACACCGGCCCAGATCAAGCTATTTGCGCCGCTCTTGAACGTCGCAATGTTTTTTTCCGTGAACACATCCCCTTCGCCGCACCGGCCGAACAGGAGTGCGAAGTCACCAATCGCCCAGGCGATGAGAATGGTTGGCGCAGCCTTGATGATCCCGATCCAGAAGCCGTTGAAAATGGCCAGCCAGTCGGTTCGGCTCTCATAGACGATGGCACCCACTTCCTCGCCGACAAAGTAGGAGATGTTCAGGCACAGGATCGCAACAACGATCCAGGCCAGCCAGGTCAGCACCTGATGGGTTTCGCGGGTGGAATTGGTATCGGCTTCGGTCATGTCACGCTCCCTGCTTGAAACGTAACATATGAAAAAATTATTGTGATGCAATAATTATTTTCTTTTTTTCTTGAAAAAATTTGAAAGTAAGGCACCTGCCTCCTGAGCATGTTCGAGATCTTGCTCAATCTTGGTGTGCCAGTGGCAGGTCGATTGTTCGAAGAAGCGCGGTCCGTGTTTCACGGCACCACCCTTGGCATCTTCAGCCGCGAACACCAGGGTATCAATGCGCGCAAAACTGATCGCGCCAGCACACATCGCACAGGGTTCCAGCGTGACGTAGAGGTGCAAGCCCGGCAGCCGGTAATTGCCACGCTTTTGTGCGGCCGCACGGATCGCGATGATCTCGGCATGTGCGGTCGGATCATGACCCGCGATCGGCTGATTGTGGCCTTCCGCGACGATCTCGCCGGTCGCCGGGTCAACAATTACCGCGCCGACCGGCACTTCCCCCACAGCCGCCGCCTGCTCAGCCAGCGCCAGGGCGCGCTTCATTGGATTGTGCGTGTCTGTCATCTCTTCCCCATCGCGCCAGAGCGGCCTAAAGGCAAGCCATGCGGATCGTTGCAGGACAGTTCAAGGGGCGCCCCCTGCAGGCGCCAAAGACGGATGCCACACGTCCGACGTCGGACCGGGCGCGGGAAAGCCTGTTCAACATGATTGCGCATGCGGACTGGGCGCCGGCGCTGTCGGGCGCGCGCGTGATCGATCTGTTTGCGGGGTCCGGCGCATTGGGACTGGAAGCCATTTCGCGCGGCGCTGGCTTCTGCGTGTTCGTCGAGACCGCGCACGCGGCGCGGGGGGCAATTCGTCGGAACATCGAGGCGCTGGGCCTGTTCGGCATCACGCGGATCCATCGGCGCAGCGCTACGGACCTCGGTGAGATCCCGGCGGGTCTGGGCGGCGCGTTTGACCTCGCCTTCCTCGATCCACCTTATTACAAGGGCCTGGTGACGCCTTGCCTTGCGGCGCTGACAGACGGCCTTTGGCTCAGCGACGATGCCCTGGTCGTGGTCGAGACGGCGGCCGATGAGGACTGGACAGGAACCGATCTGGACCGGACGCGGACGGGATGGCGCGTGGTCTCGGAGCGAGTCAGCGGCGCGGCGAAGTTCTGGTTCCTGAAACGGGCCTAGTCGTCGAGGAATTCCTTGCGCAGATCGACGCTTGATTCACCCGTGCCGAGATGGTGCGCACACGAGTTCAGCCAGGTTTCAGCTTCCGCCCGACCCTTGTCCCGCAACCCGGTCAGGAACGTCCAGCTGGTGTCGTACTTGGTCTGCAGCGACAGGTCCCGTAACACCTGCCCACCGCGCACGGCATGAATGGTCAGGCGCCGGTATTGTTCGGTTGCTGATTCCGTCAGCATGCCATCGTCGAGCAGTTTCTGGACGAATGCGATGGCGCGGAGCTCGCCGATCAGAGACGCGTTGAAGCTGATTTCGTTCAACCGGTCGAGGATTTGCGGCACGCGTCTTGGAACACCGGGCCGCGAAATCGGGTTCAGAAGCACCAACAGGACATCTCGTGGCGCATCGGCATAGATCAGCGGAAACAGGCTTGGATTGCCCATATAGCCACCGTCCCAATAGGCATTGCCCTCGATCTCGACGGCGCGAAAGATTTGCGGCAGGCACGCCGATGCCAGCACGGCGTCGCGCGTGACTTCATCGCCGGAAAACACTTTCACCCGCCCGGACTCAACGTTTGTGGCGGACAGGAACAATTCGACGGGTGACGCGCGCGCCGCTTCGAAGTCGACGGTCTCGTCGAGCGCGTCGCGCAGGGCGTTGAAGTCGAATGGGTTGAATTCATAGGGGCTGGCAATACTGGTCAGCGCCAATCCCATCTGGATCGGCGAGAACGGCATCGTGGTCAGCGGCGACTGCGTCCATGAGAACGCTGTGAACGGCGTCCCCTTGGTCGAGATGGTGCGCCACAGCTTTTCCAGGTTGGCCTTCGCGCCTTCGCCGCCGCCGCGCGCATATCCGGCCGCAAACGCAGCGGCATTGGTGGCCCCTGCCGACGTCGCCGTGATCGCCTTGATCGACAAGCCCGGTTCCTCGACCAGGCGTTCGAGCACGCCCCAGGTGAACGCTCCATGGGCACCGCCGCCTTGCAGCGCGAGGCTGATCGATCGGGATTTTCGTTTCGGCATGACGGGTTCTTTCTCAAGCGCCGACCCATTGGCACAGATTTTTTGCGTGGTCTTCCCGGCAAAATGTGCAAACTGCCTGCCATGCGCGCAAAAGCCTTGCCTGTTGACGATCTGAAACCGGTCCCGGCGGTCGGCATTGTTTGCCTCCGCGGCGATGAAGTGCTGTTGATCCGGCGCGGCACACCGCCCAAGCGCGGCGAGTGGTCCATCCCCGGTGGCCGGATCGAGCCAGGCGAGCGCGCCCGCGACGCGGCATTGCGAGAACTGCAGGAAGAAACCAGTGTCGAGGCGGACCTGGTTGGTCTGATCGATGTCGTGGATGCGGTGTTCGAGAACCGGTCAGGCGAGCTGATCACCCGTCATTATGTGCTGATTGATTATGTCGCGCGCTGGCGCAGCGGCGATCCCGTGGCCGGAGATGATGCAGCTGACGCACGGTTTTTTCACCAATCTGAGCTACACTCTCTGGAATTGTGGAGTGAAACCCGGCGCATCATCGAGGCCGGATTCGCCCTCCTGGACGCGCAAGAGGACAGCAAATGAAGATCGCGGATCAGTTTCTGCTCAACCGGCTGATCGGGGCGCAGGAGGACGCGCCAGACACGGGTGATGCGCCTGCGCCAGATCCGATTGAAGCGCTGTCGGACACCGCCGTCGAAGCCACCGAAGGGGTGACGGAATTTCTCAGCTGGGTCGGGTCGGGCCGCACCGAAGCCCTGATCGCCCTGCTGCTGGTGATTGGCCTGACAGTGATGCAATGGCTGGCGCGATGGGCGATCCTGAAAGGCATTGTCCAGCTTCCGCGCAATGAGGATTACTCCTTTGCCGACCTGTTCTATCGGGTCGTCAAACGGTTCCACACCTATTTCATGGTGATGATCGCGTTCGTGATTACCGACGCGATGCTGGAATTGCCGAACGCTTTCTCGGTGATTGTGAAGATCTTTTTCGTCCTCGCCGCGATCCTGCAGATCGCCGAATGGGTCCAGGAATTTGCCGTCGGCTTCATTCGCCGCAATGTCGCCCGTTCGAGCGGCGATGCCCGGGCGCTGGCTTCGGCGTTCAACATCATCAAATGGTTTATCAGCGTCGCCGTCTGGTCGGTGGCTCTGCTGCTCATACTCGACAATGTCGGCGCCGATGTGACGGCCCTGCTTGCCGGTCTCGGTATTGGTGGTATCGCCATCGGTATCGCGGCCCAGGGCGTCTTCCGCGACTTGTTCTCCTCGCTGTCCATCGTCATCGACAAGCCGTTCCAGGTCGGCGACACGGTCCGCTATGGCGGCAGCTGGGGCATTATCGAGGACATCGGCCTGAAGACCACACGCGTCCGCGCCAAGTCGGGCGAACAGATGATCATCTCGAACACGAATCTGCTCGACCAGGAGATCCACAATATGCAGCGCATGTCGCGTCGGCGGATCGAGACCGTGTTCGGGATTGTCTATCAGACCGATGCCGACCTTGCCGACAAGGTGCCTGAAATCGTCGCCGAGATCGTCAAGGACGTGCCGGCGGTCGATTTCGATTATTGTGGCATGTCGGCGTTCGGACCAAGTTCACTGGATTACACGCTGGTCTTCTATTCCCTGCAGCCGGATTTCAATCGCTCGATGGCGGCGCAGTCACGGGTCCTGTTGGCATTGTTTCGCGGGTTGCAGGAACACGGGCTCGAATTCGCCTATCCGACGCAAACGCTGTTCATCGAAAATGCACACGAAAAAGAGGACGCCTAGTCCTACTCGACGGTCCAGCCGCGTGGGGTTTTCTTGGCTTCCAGGGTGATGGTGCCATTGTCCGCGTTTTCCTGGTAACGGGTCTGCGGCGCGTCGTCCTTTGAGCCGGACAGGCGCAGGATCAGCGCGAACGCCGCCAGGGCAATTCCGGCCGCTGCGGTGGCAACGGCAATCAGGCCTGCCATGAAGATGATCGCGACTGCCAGAATACCTTTGGCAAACAGGTTTCCAACCCGGCGCAGCAGAGCCAGGAGATTATGCGGGAAGCCGAAAGGGGCAGTGTGTGTGGCGGTCATATCGTCCTCTTGTACCATTTAGATGGCTTGCAAGGAAGGTGCCGTCAACGGTAAGTTGATGACCAATCTTCAATTAACCGCGATCAAGCCCCGTTCTGCACGGATCCGGGCATAGGCGCTGGTAATCGTGGCAGCCTTCTCATGCGCGGCCTGTTCGAATTCCCGCGGCGCGCCGTTCTGGATCACCCGGTCGGGGTGATTGTCGGCCATCAATCGGCGGTAGACGCGTCGTATCTCTTCGAATTCCGCGTCATGCGCCACCCCGAGAATGTGATAGGGGTCATCGCGATCAGGCCCCATGTGGCTGGCCTTGATGCGGCGGAACGTGGCGTCGGTGAATCCGAACGCCTCTGACACGGTCTGCAAGTAAGTCAGCTCGTCATCGGTGACGACCCCGTCCGCCGTCGCGATCATGAACAAGCCATCCAGCACCGCTTCGAGCAGGCACGGCCTGGCGGCATATTTGCGACCGATCTTGCGGGCATAGGATTCATAACCACGCACCGTCTGCTGCGCGAGGTTGAACACGCGGCGCACCGCGGCTGCATCTTTCGGGGCCGTCGGGAACACCCGCGAAAACACCATGATCTCGTCATCGGTGACCCGGCCGTCAGCTTTCGCCATTTTGGCGCCCAGCCCGACGATGGCGGCCGTGAAACCAACATCGTTCGGGTCCGGAGCGCACTCCAGATCCGCCGGCAGCGGTTCGTCCTCGACATCCACGTCGAACAGGCGCTTTCCGCTCTCAATCAATCGTTGCCACATAGACATGACCACACCTATAGCGCGTATTCGTGAAGAGTGTGAGAGGGCAATACTGACACGTCTGTTCAGTACAGATCGTGCCTTTCATTAAAATCGAGTCATCTCGCGATCCATTAAATATTGCATGCCGTATAGGATATCGACACCGATATGGTTCGGGTCATGGATTTATATGGAGATTTCCCCGTGAAACTCGCTTCTCTCTTCATCACCGCCGGTCTGTTCGCACTGCCGGTTGCGGCCGAACAGTGCGCCTCGAACACACAGGCCCACGTCGTCAAAGCCAGCTATGCAACGGCCGTGGCTGGTGAATCCTACACCGCAACAAAAAGCGACATTGTTGAAACAGCTCTGTCTGCCGGATCGTTCTCGACCCTGCTCGCAGCGGCCGAGGCGGCTGGCCTGGTTGACGCCCTCAAAAGCGATGGCCCGCTGACCGTTTTTGCGCCGACCGATGACGCCTTCGCTGCGCTGCCGGCCGGGACGGTCGAAACACTGTTGCTGCCGGAAAACAAGGACGCCCTCGCTGGAATCCTGAAACTGCACGTGATCGCAGGGTCGAAAGTCCTGTCGACGGATCTGGCGGGCCAGCAGATCACGGCCAGCTCTCTCAATGGTGATTTGTCAGTCGATGGAACCGATGGTGTTGTTATCTCGGCGCCGGGGTCCACCGCTTCGGTCGTTGCCGCTGATGTGCAAGCGTCCAATGGCGTGATTCATGTCATCGACACGGTCCTGTTGCCCTAAGGCGACCGGCGCAAAGATTTGCTGTGAAGCCGAGCGTCCCCCCCATAATCGGCTTCCCCGCATAGTCCCGCCAGTGCCCTTGCTGGCGGGACAACTTTTTTGGCGACCTATTTCTTCTGGCTCGCCTTCAGTGCTGCGAGGTCTTTCTTCATCTCGGTCAGCATGGCGATGATCTCGTCGCGTTCCTTGTCGGCATAGCTGAACTCCTCGTCCATCTCTTCTTCGATCACGTCGAGATGCTCATCCGTCGCGGCGCGCTGCTCTGCGGCCAGCGCATCGACGATCAGCGCAATGAACAAGTTGAGCACCGCAAAGCTGGCAACAAAGATAAACAGCAGGAAGAAGAGCGGCGCGTAGGGATTGCCATCGTCCACCACTTTCTGGACGACTTCAAACCGCCAGCCATCCATGGTCATGACCTGGAACAGGGAATAGGCCGAGCTAGGCAGGTCGCCGAACAATTGCAGCACTTCCGGATTGTCGGTGTTGCCGAACATGTTGGTCGCCATCACTGCGCCGACATAAGTCAGCAGGGCCAGCACAGCCAGGATCGCGCCCATGCCCGGCAGCGCTTTCAGCAAGGCCTCCGTGATCCGGCGCATCATTGGCACGATGTGCAGCAGGCGCAGAATTCGCAAAACACGCATTGCCCGCAAGACCGAGAAGGCGGTGCCTCCCGGAACCAGAGAAATGCCGACGACCAGGAAATCGAACCAGTTCCAGCCTTCGCGGAAAAAATTTAGGCGATAGACGATCAGTTTCAGCGCGATCTCAATGGCAAAGATAATCGTCACCGCCTGGTCAAACCAGCTCAGCGAGGCGACCATGCCCGGCGGCAGGCTCTGATCATACGTCAGCACGCCGAGGATCAAGGCGTTGATGATGATCAGCGCGGTGATGAAATTGCGGAAGAAGCGGCCTTCAATCGCGGATTCCAGCACCGAATTGCTTGAGTCGAGATCAAGAGTGCCTTGCTTCATGTTCGAATCCCTCTCCGGTCCGCAAGCGAATCTCCCTTCGCGGTTTTAGCGCGCCGGGACGCAGGATCAATCGCCAGAAACGGAAATCCGCACGCCGGCAAACTGAAACGACGTGTCATCGGTCGGCAGGTTCATACTGCGCGCCCGGCTCAAGCAGTCCGCCGGATCCGTCACGCGCAGGGCATAGTGTGACAGGTGATCGCGATCGCCGGGCAGGAATCGCACACGCCCCGCGGCCATGGTCAGCTCCCAGACACCGTGCCCGACTGTGGTCGGTACCGCATCGAGAATGTGACCCCAGCGTTCGCACAGGACTTCCGCGTCGATCGCCGTGACGTCGAGCTGCGTAATCGCGCCGGGCTGGCTGTTCGCCGCCCAGTCCGGTCCTCCCCACAGCCAGGACCCTTCCGGTCGGGCTTCATCAATCGAGACGATGGCGGCGCCGATATCGGCGGGATGCAGATGACTGGCCGAGATGTCGTCGCGATCGGTGTTCCAGACCCGGCGAATCTGGCGCGCATCGGCGCGCTCGCGAACGCCGTTCAGGTCGGGCGTCTGAAAGATCGCCATATAGCCGCCCATGCCCTGCGTGCGATCAATGAAGCGGCCAGCGGCGGTGTTGTCTTCGGTCGGCACCACGACTTCCAGGAACTGGTCGCCCAGTGCGAACACGCCATTCGTCAGACCGAAGGTCTGGACGCCGGGATCAACAAAGCCTTCGCCCAGTCCCAGCACACGCTTGAGCCGCGCAATGTCATCATGGTCATAGGAGGCGAAGACGAGTTGCCGAATACGAGGAAGAGTCATCATGATCCCGCCGATGTTGTTGTGTCGCTGACGATTTTCCACTCACCGTCAATGCGCTTGAAGATCAGGGTGAACAGGCCAGAGGGTCGGTCGCTTTCGCGTTGCAGCGCCCAGGCGCCGTGCACGATGGCGGCGTCGTCGGCCAGCAGGTCGGTTTCCAGCCTGTCAAAGGTGAGTGTGCCCATCAGGGCCCGGTTCGAGTAGCGACTGTGATAGCGGTCGCGCGTCACCTGCCAGCCATAGGCGACCTCGCCGCCGGATGCGAAACGCAGATCCGGTGACTGCCAATAGCCCTGCATGAAGGCGTCAATGTCGCCGGCGTTCCAGGCCGCCTGCTGCGTGCTGATGACGTCCAGGATACGCTGCTCGTCTGACGTGGCGCTGCCAATCAGCTGCGTATCGTTGATGTTCAGGTTGACCGCGCAGGCCGACACTGTGACGGCCATCAGGCATCCGGCCAGAAGAGATTTGTACTGCATAGAAGCGTGCCCCGGGGCTGTTCGATCGAATAGAAATCATTTACCCGGATGGACATCTTGGCAAGGGTACACATATCTGCGCCAGGCGACTGGGAGCGATAACTCATGATGATAACCCTGCTCATCCTCGGCGGCTTTCTTCTTTTGTTTGCTGGTGGAGAAGCATTGGTGCGCGGATCTGTCGGCGTTGCGCGCAACGCAGGCATGTCGGAACTTGTGATCGGCCTGACCCTCGTCGGATTCGGCACCAGCCTGCCGGAACTGGTGACCAGCCTCGAAGCCCTGCATGAAGGCGCAGTCGGCATCTCGATCGGCAACGTCATCGGGTCGAATGTCGCGAATATCATGCTGGTCATCGGCGCCGCGGCCTTTGTCCGCGCCATCATCACCGACCCAAAGGCCCTGGCCCGCGATGGCGCGTTCATGATCGCCGTCACCGCCCTGTTCGCAGTTGTCGTCTGGATCGACGGATTTACCCGCACCACAGGGATCATGTTCACAGTCATGTTGATCGCCTATCTGGCGATTTCGGTGGTGCTCGACCGCCGCGCCAACAGCCCGGCGCGGGAGCTGCATGAGCAGGAGGCCGGAGAATTCGAGCATGATGATCCGATCTGGCTGTCTCTGGTAATGACCGTCGGCGGCATTGCCTGCGTCATTTTCGGAGCCAAATTCCTGGTCGAAGGCGGCTCTGCCGCGGCGCGCCTGCTTGGCGTTTCGGAAACGGTGATCGGGATTTCAATCGTCGCGATCGGCACCAGCCTGCCGGAGCTGGTGACCTCAATCATGGCCGCCCGCAAGGGCAAGGCCGATGTGGCGCTCGGCAATGTGCTCGGGTCGAACGTGTTCAACATTCTCGGCATTCTGGGAATCTCTGCGATTGTGTATCCATTCTCGCTGGTCGAGACCTCCGCCCTGGGTGTGCCACTGGAGGTTGCCGCGATGCAATTCGGACAGGCGGCCAGCATGGTCACCTGGACCGATATGGGCGCGGTCCTGCTCTCTGTCGTTTTGCTGGTCGTGTTCGCCTATACCGGACGCAAGATTGCGCGCTGGGAAGGCGGTATCCTGCTCGCAGGCTATTTCCTCTATATGGGCCTGCGTTTCGATCTGATCCCGACATTTGGAGGCTGATATGGCTGACAAGGATATCTATTCCGGCCTCGATCAACTCGGTCAGCAGAGCCGCGCCCCAGCCTCTCCCGACGAAGCGACCCTCGAGCGGGTCCAGAACCCCCATCCCGACACGCTCTATCTGGCGCGCTTTGTATGCCCGGAATTCACCTCGCTGTGTCCGGTCACCGGGCAGCCGGATTTCGCCCATCTGGTGATCGATTATGCTCCTGGCGACTGGCTGGTGGAAAGCAAGAGCCTGAAACTGTTCCTGACCAGTTTCCGCAATCATGGCAGTTTTCATGAGGACTGCACTTTGAAAGTGGGCAAGGAGATCGCCGCTTTGCTCGATCCGCGCTGGCTGCGGATCAGTGGCTATTGGTATCCACGCGGCGGCATCCCGATAGATGTGTTCTGGCAGACCGGCGATGTGCCGACCGGACTGTATGTGCCGGACACCGGCGTCGCACCTTATCGTGGTCGCGGCTAAACACCTGTTTCATTTGAGCTTACTCAGCTTCGGTTCAGTTTTCATTGGTTACAGGAATGGCATGAAGTGGCTGTTTTCATTGTTCGCGGCATTGGTCTTGAGCGCCGCCCCTGCGGCTGCGGGTGGACCGGCCTGCGAGAAATCCGAAACCGCCTGCCTGCTCGACGCGGCCTGGAGCGCAGCGCTGGTCCTGCCGGAAGAGAAAAAGGTCCGCCTTGCCCCGGCCTTCCTGGAAATCGCGATGGGCGCCGACGAGCCGGACCTGGTCGCCTATTGGGAGACGCGTCTGGACCAGACCGCGCCCGACACGCCGCCGTATCCGGACTATGGCTGGCAGAAAGCCGAACCCCTGCTGCGCGCCGGCGGCACGGACGCGCTGATCCGCATTGCCAAGGACCGGGCGGAACCGCTGAATTTCGGGCGCGCTGATGCACTGCTCTCGGCCGGTATCCGCCTGCGCGAAGATGATCCGGAGGGCGCTGCAGCGCTGAATCAGGCCTTGCTCGAGATCACGCGCGCCGCCTCTTCCTTCGAAAAGCCCAACCTTGCCCACGCCGCCGCGGAGCTGGCCATGGCGCGATGCGATTCTGCGACCTTCGAAAAGGCGCTGCTCTATACCGACGCACCGGGCAACCTGCGCTATGCCATCTGGCGGTCGCGGATTGGTGGACATGTCACCGACCTGCTCGGGCGCATTCGCAGCATCGATACCGATGAAGACACGCGCGAGGTACGCCGGGTGCTGGAAGGGTATCGGGCAATTCAGGAGTTTGGTTACTGTCCTGCGCGGAATCAGCCGATTGGCGGCTGAACGATTCAGTTTATACCAGACCTATGATTGATCCGAACGAAGATCCTCCCGAAGCCATTGCAGGAAGCGCCGAGATTGGTGCGCTTGCACACCTGTATCGTGCCGAGGTCTATCGCTCGACGATCTGGCGCCAACGCCTGGACATGACCACCAACTGGGCTGTGGTTTCGACCGGGATTGCCTTCTCGGTCAGTTTCGCGAATGAGCAGGCCTCGCCCCTGCCAATCGTTCTGGTCGGCCTGCTGTCGGCCATGTTCCTGATTCTGGAAGCCCGGCGCTATCGTTACTTCTATGTCTGGAAGTTTCGTGCCCGGATGATTGAAATTACCAATTATGTGCCAATCCTGCGCGGCAAGGGGGCACAGATTGCGATGGATAAGGGCACGGCCCTGTCCGATGATTATATGCGTCCGCGTCACCGCATCTCCAGCATGCGCGCCATCGGGCGTCGCTTGCGCCGTAATTATGGCTGGTTGTTCGCGATCCAGGCGGCGGCCTATTATGCCAAGATCGGCATGCACCCCACGGACGTGACCTCGGTCGAGGAATTCCTCTATCGCGCCCATGTCGGGCCGATTCCCGGCTGGCTCGCGCTGCTCGCAGGTGTGGTGTTCCACCTCGGTTGGATGACCTTTGCCTATTATACCTGGCGTCTGGACAAGGCCGACAAGCGGATCACGGCGGATTACCTCGATCCGGAACTCGCCTCCGGCGTGGCGGAAGACAATCAGTAGCGATCAACGCGCCGCGACCTCACCTGACTCAATTGGCTTGCCCTTCTCAGTCGGTTCCTGTATGTCCGCGCTTTCGAGATTTCAGGGCCGGTCAGTAATCGTCCCGCAACAGACTCTAAGAGGCACCCGCGATGAAAGCCGAAGGCCATCCAGATTATCACTTCATCACTGTCGTCATGACTGACGGCACTGAATACCAAACCCGTTCAACCTGGGGCAAGGAAGGCGACAAGCTCGTCCTCGACATTGACTCCAGCTCGCACCCGGCCTGGACCGGCGACCGCAATGCGAACCTCGATCGCGGCGGCCGCGTGTCGCGCTTCAAGGACAAGTTCAAGGGCTTCATGTAAGCCTGATATCGGCCATAACCGCCGAACAAGACACAAGCCCGCGCTTTTTGCGCGGGCTTTTTTTGTGGCCCGAAACTGGCCGGGACAAGCTGTCAAAAACTTAATGCGCAAACCGCCTGTCACGGCGACTGAATCGGGACGCCTGGCCGTTGCAACCGATTACGCGAATTTAAGTTAGCAATTTTCAGAGTCCCAGCGTAAAACCGCAAACAAGAGTGCGACGGGACGATGAAGTGATGAAAGTAATTTCACATGGTCCCCACCTTTGTTCGATGCTCTGCATCGACGTGTCGCCTTAGTCGAGTCTCCCAGAAATCCTCTACCAAAGTCCCCACCCGTTTGGTCATCCTGACCGGCGTGTCTCTGATTGCCCTGACACCCGCGATGTTGGCGCAAACGGTTGAGATCGACACTGAGATCGACACACCCGTCGAGACCGACACCGCAGACAATGGCGCGCCGGCCGATATCGAGATCACCAGCGACGGAACGATTCTGATCGAACAAGTCGATGGCACCATTGCCGTCACGATGAACAGCGACAACGCAATCCAGAATGATGGCACCGTCCAGATCGACGAATCCGACGATTCCGTTGGTGTTCTGATTGAAGCAAACCACGTAGGCGACATTACCGGATCAGGCGACATCTTCCTGTATGACAATTACGAACGTGAAGACGACGACGATGATGACGATCTCGACGGACCCTACGCGATCGGCACCAACCGGACGGCAATCCTGTTACAGGCCGGAGGCGTTCACACGGGTGACATCTCGCTCAGTCCCGGCGCGCAGATTGTCGTGGAAGGCAATGAGTCCTACGGCATCCGTTTGCAATCAGAGCTCGATGGCCGCTTGTCGCTCGACAGTTCGATCAACGTGACCGGTGACGATGCCCGTGCCATTCAGGCGGATCAGGACATCTCCGGCGATGTCCTGATCAGCGCCGCAGTACAAGCGCGGGGTGAAAACGCGCAGGCGGTTGAGCTGGCAGGCGACATTGGCGGTGCGCTAACGATAGAGAGCGCGGTCACCTCCAGCGGTTTTGCCAGCACGGTCTTGTCCAATTATGTGGCGCCGCTGAACGTTGATGAAGACACGCCGGACGTCGCTGATCGTATCGATGCGGAAGACCTGCTCGACAATCAGGGCACCGTGACCGTGCGCGGAAGCGTCGCCAACGGCGTGCTGATCAACGGCAATGTGGACACATTCATCTCCGAAGAAGACGCGGAAGACGAGACCAAGGACACAATTGAAGACTTTGATGAAAACCGGACGAGCGGATCCATTGCCAGCGTCGGCGCCGGGACGGCATTGCTGATCGCGGCTGAAGACTCTGATCTGGTGCTTGGAACAGTGATCGAAACCGTGCGCGACACGCTCGATGATGATGAAGATGAAGACATCGACGAGACGCTGGCGACATTCTCCTACGCTTATGGGCTGATCAATAGAGGCACGATTTCGGCCAATGGACTGAACATTGGATTCGACGCCTCTGCGCTGCGGATCGAGGGCGCAGCAGATGGCAGCGCTGATGCGATCGTAGACGGTGGGATCGACAATTCCGGCTTCATCCAGGCGACGGCTTACGATGCCGACGCGGTCGCTGCCTCCTTCGGCTCCGGTGCTGATATCGGACGGTTGGACAATTCCGGCACGATCAGCGCGCAAGCGACCGCGATCTCGACAGAAACAGCTGTCGCGATCTCGATTGAAGACGGCGCGATTCTGACCTCGCTTGTCAATGACCAGGGAACGATTTCTGCGCAGACTTCCGGAGAAAGCGGGTCGGCGACCGCGATCGTCGATCAAAGCGGGACATTGACCAGCATTGAAAATTCCGGACTGATCTCGGCGCTTCTGATCGACAATGGAACCGTCGTCGACACGCCGGGTGATGCAATCGCGATCGACTTGAGGTCGCACGATGCGGCCACCGGGGTCACGTTGTTGCAAGACCGGGCGACGCCGGTCGATGACATCAATGGTGACGACGTCATCGACAATGATGATGTCGAGACACCGAGCATTGTCGGAGACATTTTGCTTGGCGCTGGGAATGACCGGTTTGACCTGCTTGCGGGCGCGGTCACAGGCGATACAGATTTCGGGGGTGGCGACGGGACATTCATCGTTCGAGACAGCACGTTGACGGGTGACGTGTTGTTCTCCGATGGCACGCATGAGCTTGATGTCGGCAAGTCGGCTGTCACCGGCGACCTTCACTTTGACACCTCTGTTGCGTCCATATCGCTGATCAATGGTGCCTCATTCGAGGGCAGCATCATCACGGATGCCTCATCGGTCGATTTGATGGTTGCCGACTCCGATCTGAACATCGCCGCCGGGAACCGGTCAGACCTGAACACTCTGACCATAACCGGCGAATCAGACCTGACCTTTCATGTCGACCCGCACCGTACGGACGGTGTCGTCTTCAATGTTGCGGGCGTGGCCGACCTGGGCAGTGATGTGACGATCACACCGATCCTTGAATCGATCGCTCGCGACCCATTTTCGCAAGTGCTCATCGCTGCGGACACGCTGATTTTCTCAGGCTCGTTTGATGATGACCAGGTCACGGGAATCCCGTTTCTCTATAATTTGGAACTCGAACAGACGAATACGGAGCTCGAGATCTTCTTCGACCTCAAAACGGCAGAGGAACTGAACCTCGACGATAACCAGTCTCGCGCATACGATCCGCTTATCAACATCTTCGTGACCGACGAGGCGCTGGGCGCGGCAATCGCGACGATCCACGATGAAGCGGAATTCAATCAGGTTTACGATTTGCTCCTGCCGCAGCGCACCAACGCGTCACAGCAATTCCTGGCGACGCAATGGAATGCGGCATTCGGTGCGCTGAATGATCATCTCGGTTTGCTCGGTCACACGGAGCGATCGCAGGTCAGCATTTGGACCCAGGAATATCTCTATTCCCTGGACGAACAGTCCAGCGTTCAGAACCCCGGATACAACGGTGACGGATTAGGCGTGGCGTTCGGGATCGATCGGGCGCTGGGGCCGCTGACCCGGATTGGCGCGATGTCGACCTATGCCAGTGGTTCCTTTTCAGAAAAGACAGGTGGGTACAATCCAATTTCGACAAGCTCGCTGGGGGTCGGATTGTATGCCCTGCAAAAGCTCGGGCCGGTCGAGTTGAGAGCCTCGGGCCAAGTCGCAAAAGTCGATTTTTCTTCCAACCGAGATTTTGAGATTGATGACCTGATTTATCAGATCGACGGTCACTGGACCGGGACCAGTCAGGCTGCGTCGGTTTCGGCCGTCTCAGAACTTGACCTTGGCTGGGGATATGTGCGCCCAGAAGTTTCTGCCGATTGGTTCGCGATGCATCAAAATCCTTATTCAGAGACCGGGATCTCCTCGTCAGACAGCTTGTATGCGCACGTCTCGGACGTGGATACGGACGAGCTGAGCGTGGCGGCGAACGTCGTGATCGGAAAGCAAATGCAGCTGGGCGGCGGCATTGCACGCGCGGAACTCTCTGGCGGATATCGCTCGATCGCATCGGAAACGCCATACGCTGCCAGCGTTTCGTTTGGTGACATTGAGAATGTGTTTGACTTGTTGGCGCCGGACACGGCCAGTGATGCCGTGTTGCTCGGCGTCGCGCTTGGCGGCGAAGGCGGCCTGGTCAGCTCCAAGGTCGGATACGACGTCAAGATATCCGATGACGGCATGGCGCACGTATTGGGTGGCACGCTCAGATTGAAATTCTAGCGGTCGACAGCGCCCATATGCGGATTGACCACATTTGTAGTCAAAAAAGCGTTGACTTATTGTTTTTCGATATGTACACAGGGCCGGCGTTCAGGATCTGAAAATCAAATTCTCGATGGAGCGAAAACCATGATCCGCACTCTTACTGCCGCCAGCCTCATTGCGCTGGGCCTTGCTGGTGCTGCCAGTGCTGAAACCCGAACCTATGATGTTGGCGCCTTCACCAATATCGATATTTCCGCAGGCCTCGACCTCGAGTTCAGCGCTGGCGGAACCCAGTCGATCACGGTTGAAAACGCCAAGGGCGATTTTTCCGATATCGACGTCTTCGTGCGCGGTGATACGCTGGTGCTGAAGCGCAAGAAAAACAATTGGGGCTGGGGCCGCAAGCGCGCCCGCTACGGCGTGACCGTCACAGCGCCCACGATCCAGAACCTCGAAGCCTCGTCCGGCTCTGACGTCTCCGGCCGCGGCATGAGCGGCGATGACATCTCGATTGATGTGTCTTCTGGGGCCGACGTGACCGTCACCGATGTGCAAGGCGGAACCGTCTCGATCAAGACCTCAAGCGGTTCGGATGCGGCGGTGTCAGGCACCTGCAACACGGTGCGCGCGCGGTCGTCTTCCGGCTCGGATCTCGAAGCCCGCGATCTCGTCTGTCAAAGCGGCGAAGCCAATGCGTCAAGCGGCTCGGATCTGTCGATCCACGTCACCGGCAGCGTTGATGCAGGCGCGTCCAGTGGCGCGGATGTCGACGTCTATGGCGGCCCATCCGACGTTGAGACCGACAAGTCCAGCGGTGGCTCGGTGTCGATCCGCGGCTAGGCGCTAGCTGAAATCGTAATCTTCCATTTTCAAGCCCGGATCAGGCCAGGAGAGATCCATCTCTTCCAGTGTGCCGCGAACGATCCGGGCGATCATGGCATTGCGCCGGGTACGACTGTCAGCGGGGACGATATACCAGGGCGCATGTTCAGTTGAGCAGCGCTGCACAGCGGTCTGGTAGGCGTCCATGAAGTCCGGCCACAGCTTGCGGTCCTCGAGGTCGCCAGGATTGAACTTCCAGCGCTTGTGTTCCTCGGTGATCCGCTCCTTGAGGCGGACGCCTTGCTCTTCATAGCCGACATTCAGCATGAATTTGAGGATCGTGACGCCGTTCTCTGTGAGGTGTTTTTCAAATGCGTTGATCTGGTCATAGCGCTGTTCGATCGTGTCAGCGGGCGCGAACTTGCGGACTTTGACCACCAGCACATCCTCATAATGCGAGCGATCAAACACTCCGATCCGGCCCTTGCGCGGCACCGCTTCGTGGATGCGCCATAGATAGTCATGCGCGAGCTCGGTCTTGCTCGGTGCCTTGAACGCT
This sequence comes from Henriciella sp., assembly GCA_965228095.1. GTDB lineage: Bacteria > Pseudomonadota > Alphaproteobacteria > Caulobacterales > Hyphomonadaceae > Henriciella. Next base: position 1,519,986 of record OZ245793.1, read on the forward strand.
TCGACCTGCATGCCGAGCGGACTGGTATCGGCAAACACATTGCGGATGACGCCGCTCTTGCCGGATGTGTCCATGCCCTGCAGGACGACCAGCAGCGCCCGGTCGCGGGTCGCGTACAGCTTGTCCTGCAGCTCATTGATCGCTGCCGCATCCTTTTTCAGGCTGACCCGCGCGTGTTTCTTGTCGGGAAACAGCGAGCGATCGCCGGAGTCTCGTCGGGACAGATCAAACCGTTCTCCGGGGGCTGCCAGCAAGGAGTCGCGAACAGAGGCAAAAGACGGCTGGGACATGATCGATTCCTAAGCAATGCAGACAAGAAAAAAGCCGCGCCATGACAGCGCGGCTTGATCTTTTGTGCAAGCAGGGTGCTGCTTACGAAGAATAGTATTCGACCACCTGAGCCGGTTCCATCTGAACCGCATATGGCACGTCTGCCAGTTCGGGCATGCGGACATAAGTTGCGGTCATGGTTTTTGGCTCGACTTCGATATATTCTGGAATGTCGCGCTCTGGGGATCCCAGGGCTTCGAGCACCAGCGCCATGTTGCGAGACTTCTCGCGAACCTGGACAACATCGCCCGGCTTCAGGCGGTAAGAGCCGATATTGGTCTTGGTGCCATTGACGGTGACGTGGCCGTGATTGACGAACTGACGTGCAGCAAAAATGGTTGGCACGAATTTCGAGCGATACACGAACGCGTCGAGACGCGACTCGAGCAGGCCGATCAGGTTCTCGGCCGTGTTGCCCTTGCGGCGCGCGGCTTCAACGAAGGTCGCCTTGAACTGCTTCTCGGTGATGTCGCCATAGTGAAACTTGAGTTTCTGCTTGGCCATCAGCTGCATACCAAAGTCAGAGACTTTACCACGGCGGTTCGGGCCGTGCTGACCTGGCTTGTTTGGGCGTTTGTTAACTGGTGATTTGGGGCGACCCCAGATGTTCTCGCCAACACGGCGATCGATCTTGTACTTCGCCGAATGACGACGTGACATATTAGACCTCAATTTTTGACGTGGGCTGGTCGTTCTCCGCATGAAAACGACGATTGCAACGGCAGCGCCACACCGACCCGTCCTGAAGCGGCGTCTAAAACAGGATAAGCCCCTCAGAGTCAAGCGCCTGGATCAGTCAAAACCGCGCAACTGACGCGAGGGTGCGGCTTGACGAATGCGCGGCAGGCGCGCCCCATGGTTTCAAATTCAATTATTGGAGGAAAGAATGGCAGATCTGTCTGGCAAGGTGGCGGTGATTACCGGAGCCGCAAGCGGCATTGGACTGGCCGGTGTCGAAGTGTTCGTCGACGCTGGCGCGCAAGTCGTGGCGGGAGATCTGCAGGACGATAAGGGCGCCGCGCTTGTCACGCGTTTCGGCGCCGACAAGGTGGCCTACCAGAATTGCGATGTGACGGATCCGGACACGCTCAAGGCCTTGATGCAGCATGCGGTGGATACGTTTGGCGGGCTGGATGTCCTATGGAACAATGCCGGCAGCGGCGGCACCTCCAGCACCGTCGAGGAGCTTGATCTGGAGGGCTATGATTTCACCATGGACCTGCTGCTCAAGTCTGTCTTTGTCGGTACGCATCATGCCGTGCCGCACATGATTGCACGCGGCGGCGGCAGCGTGATTAATACGTCGTCAATCTCAGCAGTCTGCGCCGGCTATGCGCCGGTCACCTATTCGGTCGCCAAGAAGGCGGTGGCGCATTTCTCCAAGCTGGCGGCGGCGGAGCTGTCAAAGCACCAGATCCGGGTGAATTCGATCCTGCCCGGTTTTATCGCCACCTCGATCTTTGGGGCCTCACTCGGGCTGCCGCGCGAACAAGCCGATCAGATGGCGGCGATGGTGTCGCAAGCCGGCGGCGCGATGCAGCCCGTCGGCCGCGTCGGCCAGGGGACCGACATTGCCGAAATGGCAGCCTTCCTGGCGTCGGATGCGGCGGGATTTGTCACCGGCGGCGAATTCCTGGTCGATGGCGGCATGACGGTGGGGCCGCCGCATAGCTGGAATGAGGAAGAAGGCGGGCCGCTGCTGGACGCGCTCGGGATCACGCCCGAACAGGCCGAGCAGATGGCCGAAGCGATGAAAAGCGGGCAGGGCAGCTAGGCGGCGAGGCCGGGGATCGCCTCAACCTGCTCAAGCAGGTGCTTGGGAGATTTCGAGCGCGCGACCTCGGCCCCCTGATCGTCGAACAGAACAAATTCCGCGTTTGACTTGCGCAACGGAAACCGGCGCCAGTGCGCGCGAGTGCGGTAGAGCGTAATCTCTTCAGGTTCATCTCCGGTCGCCGACCAGCCGGTCCAGACATGATCCGCCGGAATCGATCGCCACAGGCGGTCAATGGCTTCTAAATCAGACGCGGAGAAACGGTTCATGGAAGACAAGGGGGACTCATCCGGTTACCAGGAGGTTAATAAAAAGGCACTGTCGGGCAACTTGCAAGGCGCGTTCCTGATGGTGCTGTCCGGCGTCGGGTTCACTGTTTACCTGCTGCTCAACAAGCTCTTATCGACGGATGTCCACCCGGTCTTTCTGGCCTTCTGGCGGGCCTTTCTCGGCATGTGGATGGCCTTGCCCTTTGTCGCCGCGATCGGCTTTGACAAGATGAAGACAAAACGGCCAGGCCTGCTGGTCCTGCGCAGCCTGTGCGGCACGCTCGGCTTTACGCTGGCAATTGTCGCCGTCTCCGATTTCTTTACGCTGACCCTGGCCCAGTTCAACGCGATCAGCTTTACCCGGCCACTTTTTGTCACCCTCCTGGCTGCGCTGGTCCTGCGCGAATATGTCGGCCTGCATCGCTGGGGCGCGCTCGCCGCCGGCTTCCTCGGCGTGCTGGTCATGGTCATGCCCGGCCTGTTCCTGTTCTGGCAGCCGGGCGCGCTCGACGGCGGACAACTCAACATGGGCAGCCTGGTGGCACTGATCAGCGCTTTCAGCCTGGCCGCGGCGATCGTGCTGGTGAAGTTCCTCAGCGCCGAATTGCCGTCCATGGTTCTGCTGCTTTACGCCAACAGCTTTTCCAGCATCCTGCTGGCGCCGTTCCTGTTCGTGTTCTGGGACCAGGTGTCGCTTGCCGATTGGGGCCTGATCGCGGCGATGAGCGCGTTCGGGTTCGTCAGCCAGTTCTGCTTCATCTACGCGATGAGCATTGGTGACGCGTCCTTCCTGTCGCCGATCGATTATTTGCGATTGCCGATGTCGGCGGTGGCGGATTTCTGGGTGTTCCGGCTGATCCCGGGCGCTAGCGTCTGGGTCGGTGCCGCGATCATTGTCGTCTCGACCCTGTATATTGGCTGGCGCGAGCGCGTCCGCGGCATCTCCAAATCGTGAACCCGCCTGACTTGTGAAACCCGCGCCCTTCGCCCATGCTTTGCGCAGGAGGGCCTCTCATGACCAAAGTACTTGTCACCGGCGCGACCGGGTTTATCGCCTCGCACACCATTCTGACGCTGATCAATAAGGGCTACGAGGTGCGCGGCACAGCGCGCTCGGCCAGCAAGGCCGACAAGCTGAACGCGACGCTGAGCGCCTATGCCGGCAAGCCAATCGAGGTGGAACTGGTCAGCGCCGACCTGACCAGCGATGAAGGCTGGGACGCCGCCATGGACGGTGTCACCTATCTCCAACATCTCGCATCACCAATACCCAGCAACCTGCCCAAGGATGCCAATGAGCTGATCATACCGGCCAGGGAAGGGGCGCTGCGCGCCTTGCGCGCGGCCAAGGCGGCTGGCGTGAAGCGGGCAGTGATGACCTCATCCTTCGCCTCAATCGGTTATGGCTGGGGCGACAGCCGCCCGGCGGTGCTGGATGAAAGCCATTGGTCAAACCCCGACAATATCAAGGACAATACCGCCTATACCCGATCGAAAGTGATCGCCGAGAAGGCCGCCTGGGACTATGTCGACGGCGATGGCCAGGGACTTGAACTCGCCGTGATCAATCCGGTCGCCGTGCTTGGACCAGCCATGAGCGGCGATGTGTCTGCGTCGCTGGAACTGGTCACCCAGCCGATGCAGAACAAGGTTCCGGCGTTTCCGAAACTGACCTTCGGCATTGTCGATGTGCGCGACGTCGCCGTGGCGCATGTTGCGGCCATGGAAAAACCGGACGCGGGCGGTGAGCGATTCATCCTGGGGGACAAGGTATTGAGCTTCACCGAGATCGGCGATGTCCTGCGCGATGCCTATCCCGATCGCAAACTGCCAAAGGGCGAACTGCCAAATTGGCTGGTGCGCATGCTGACCATGATCAATCCAACACTGAAACAGATCGTGCCGGAACTCGGCAAGACGCGCAGCTTTGACAATCAGAAGTCGCAGCGCCTGCTCGGCATCGACTATATTCCGGCCAGGGACGCCATCCTCGCCAGTACGAATTCCCTGATCGAGCTGGGTGAACTTTAACCAGCCATTGCCAAAATCGGATTAGCAGCCTAAGGCAGCGCCAGATTTAAGGAGTCGGCGATGCCTCTGCGCGTCATCTGTTGCGTCTGTATCTGCGGCTAGGGCCCCTGCCTTAGCCAGCCTTCGCTTTGACCCTTTTTCAATGACAGATGAGCCTGACATGCCAATCCGCCTTTACGACACCATGGCCCGCGAAAAGCGCGCCTTCAAACCCCAGGACCCATCCCGTGTGACCATGTATGTCTGTGGGCCGACGGTTTATAACCGCGCCCATATCGGAAATTTCCGACCGGTCATCGTTTTCGACACATTGTTCCGCCTGTTGCGTGCTGCGTATGGCGAAGACGCCGTGATCTATGCGCGCAATGTCACCGATATCGAAGACAAGATCATCGCCGCCAGTCAGGAGACCGGCGAGTCGATAGAGGCGATCACGAAAAAATATGCGGCGATCTATGACGGTGACGCCGCGGCCGTGAACGCCCTGCCACCGACCGTTGTGCCATGGGCGACCGAGCATGTTGGCGAGATGATCGAGATCATCGAGGCCCTGGAGCGCAAAGGCTATGCCTATGCCACAGACGCCGGTGTGTTCTTCAATGTCCCGCAAATGGGCGATTATGGTCGTCTCGCAAAGCGTAACCTGGATGACAACCAGGCCGGCGCCCGTGTCGACATTGACCTGGGCAAACGTGACCCTGCCGATTTCGCGCTGTGGAAATTTGCCAAGCCCGGCGAGCCGGAAGATGCGATCTGGGACAGCAAATGGGGCCGCGGGCGCCCGGGCTGGCACATAGAGTGTTCTGCCATGGCCGCGAAGCATCTTGGCAAGACGATTGACATTCATGGCGGCGGCATCGACCTGCAGTTCCCGCATCATGAGAACGAGGTTGCCCAGTCCGAGTGCGCGCATGGTCAGACCATGGCCAATTTCTGGATGCACAATGGCTTCCTGGATATGGCTGGTGAGAAAATGTCCAAGTCGCTCGGCAATGTCGTGCTGCTCAATGATCTGCTGCACGATTGGGACGGTGAGGTTATTCGCTTCGCCATGCTGAGCGGTCATTATCGCGCGCCGCTCGACTGGACGAGCGATTTGCTCGAGCAGGCCAAGACGACGCTGAACCGGATCTATGGCGCGCTGCGCCGGGTCTGGCACTCTGAAGGTGGCACAGCGGCCGATCGCGGTGTGCTTGATGCGCTGAGTGATGATCTCAACACACCGATTGCTCTGGCTGAGCTGTCGCGACTGGCTGGTGAGGCCAATGGCGCGGCGGATCGCAAGGATGATGCGGGCATGGCCGAAGCCAAGGCCAACCTCCTTGCCGCCGGCGGCCTGCTCGGATTGCTGACCCGGACCCCGTCCGAATGGGAGCAGGGTGGCGACAGCGATGAAAACGCGCGCATTGATGCCCTCGTCGCTGCGCGCGTGCAGGCCCGGACCGACAAGAACTGGGCCGAAGCCGATCGCATTCGCGATGAACTCGCGGCCGAAGGGATCGAGATCATGGACAGCGCAACCGGCGCGACCTGGCGGCGGGTTTGAGGCTGGCCCTGACGGGCGCAACGCCCTAACCTGCTGATTCAGGAGGAGGCGCACATGACCCTATTCAAAATTCTGTTGGCTGGCATTTCCGCCACGCTGCTTGTTGCCTGTCAGGCAGCTCCGGCCCCGGAGACCGGCACGGCCTATCTCGTGCGTCATGCCGAAAAGGTGACGGGCGAGGCGCTGGCCACGCTTGCAGATCCGCGCGATCCGCCTCTGACCGCAGACGGGGCAGCGCGGGCCGAAGCGCTGGCGGATCGTTTGCTCGACGCGGGCGTTTCGGAAGTCTGGTCGACGGACACCAAACGGACCCGCGACACGGCGGCACCTCTGGCGGCCCGCCTGGGCCTGGAAGTGCAATTGTATGATCCCTCCGATCTGCCGGGATTTGCGGCGCAATTGAAAGCCAATTCAACGGCCACAGTGCTGGTCGTCGGGCACTCCAACACAACGCCGCAACTGGCTGAGGCGCTGGGCGCGGAGCCGGGCCCACCAATCGTCGAGAAAACCGAGTATGACCGGCTCTATGTCGTCGACCTCGCGACCAGTGACGGCGAGATTGAGCGCTTTGGAGCCACCTCGATCCTAGAAGAATAGCATGGCCGAGGTCCGCAATCTCAGAACCCTCTTGCAATCATTGTGCTCGGGAACCGAGGGCGAGACTGTCTCTGTTGCGGATCTGCTGAATGCCGTGGGTCGCCGCTCTTATGGCCCGGTGATCCTGCTGCTGGGATTCATCGCAATCAGCCCGCTGACCATCATTCCCGGCGCGAATGTTCTGGTGGCGCTGATCACGCTGATCTTTGCCGTGCAGATGGTGTTCGGGCGGCCTTATCCCTGGATTCCGAAAAAGGCGCTGGCCTTCAGCTTTCCGCGCAAACACTTGATCATGGGGGTCGCCGCTGCTGACAAATATGTTGTTCAGGTCGACCGATTTCTGAAGCCGAGGCTGACCTTCCTGACCCGAACGCCATTCGTGCAATTGGTCGCAGTGGCCTGTGTCGCAGCCGCGCTGGTCACGCTGCCGCTCTCCGTCGTACCGCTCGGGCCAGTTGTTCCCAGCCTGACCATATTGCTGTTCGGATTGGCAATCACAGCGCGCGACGGATTCATCCTCGTCATCGCTGGAGCGACGCTTCTGGGGGCCTGCTATGTCCTGGCCCGGGTTTGGGCTGTCTTGCCGTTCACCTAGCGCGACACGACCTCCAGCGGCATGTATAGCAGTTCGTTCTCGGTCGCGGACAAGGCGGTTCGAACCGCGTCGACATTGCTGGCTTCCAGACGCGGCGCGTAAAAATTGATCGCGCGGTCCGGGCGGCGTTGCGTGTCGATACCGGCGCCATCGCGGCAGTCATCAGACGGCTCCTTGCGAAACCGCCCAGTGCCGCGAATGCATTTGGTGACCACGTCAGGTTCGCTCTCGTCCGGTGCGGTTGTGGTTGCCTGAATGATCAGTTTGCCGCCGAAATAGGCCTGTCCACTGTCGACGTTGAACGCGGCAATCGCGTCTTTCAAATGATCAAACGACTCGGTTCCATTGCTGCCTTCATGGCAGGTGACGGTGCCGAGTGAGTAAGGTCCGGGCGGCAGCGAAGCGGCTGTGAACGCGCCGGTGTGAAACACCAGGGCGCCCGCCGACTGGCCTTGAGCGTCCAGCACCTGAACGTCGAGCTGCGCACAATTCAGATTGCTCGCGACCTGCAGGATATAGGTGGCGGGTTGCGGTTGCGCTTCATTGGCGCTGGCGCTGCCGAACAGTGCCATTGCGGCGACGGATAAACCGAGTTCCCGGATCATTTTCTTGCGTCTCCCATAACGGATCCAAATGCTATCATGGGCCTTGGCCAAGCTGAAGCGCGGTTGACGATTATTTTCGCAGCGCCCATGTACGCTGCATGGTAGACCTGTATCACAACCGTGTTCTGGAACTTGCGGCCGACATTCCTCATGTCGGAACGCTGGCGGAAGCGCATGGGTCCGCCACGAAAGTCTCCCGCATTTGCGGGTCCACGGTGCGCGTGGATGTGAAACTGTCCGAGGATGGAAACACTGTCGAAGCCATCGCTGTCGACCCGAAAGCCTGTGCGCTGGGTCAGGCCGCGACCGCGATTCTGGCGGAACACGCGGTCGGTGCCACCTATGACGAACTGGTCGAGGCACGTGACCAGCTGAAAGCCATGCTGAAAGACGGCGCCGAGCCGCCGCGCGGCCGGTTCTGGGAGCTGCGTCACCTGGAAGGCGTGCGCGATTATCCGCCGCGCCATGCCTCGACCATGCTTGCTTTCGAAGCCGTTCTGGAAGCCATAGAGACCACCCGAACCAGCAGGGCTGCGGCAGCTGACGCGCTGCCCGCGGCCTAACTCAGCGCTCCACTGGGCCAACGCCCTATTCGCCTGAGGTCAAAGCGTTTAAGCTGTTTTCCAAGGAATTAGTTCGGGACCGATCCTTCATGTCCGGCCTTCGCCGCTCCACCGCTTTTGGATTGCTGAAAGTCTACAAGTGGACCCTGTCACCTCTGTTCATGGTGTTTGGGACCCGTTGTCGGCATGAGCCGTCCTGCAGCGAATATTGCGCCGAATGTGTCTCCAGACACGGCGCCTGGAAAGGCGCCTGGATGACCATCGCTCGGCTGCAGCGATGCCGGCCCGGCGGATCATCGGGGTTCGACCCGGTTCCCGCGGAAACGAAATCTGCACCCTTTTGGGCTCCATGGCGCTACGGGGATTGGGCTTTGACAGAACGCCCATTTCCTGATCATGGGCCTGAAGACGAAATGAAAAGACAAAACTGATGATTAAAGTCACGCTTCCTGATGGCGCTGTTAGAGAATATGAGGACGGCGCCTCTCCACACGATGTGGCGGTCAGCATATCCAACTCACTGGCCAAGAAAGCCCTGGCCGCCAAGGTCAATGGCGAGCTGTACGACCTCACGCGGCCGCTCGAGGGCGATGCCGAAGTTGCGCTGATCACGGCCAAGGATCCAGAGGGCCTGGAGCTCATCCGGCACGATGCCGCACACGTTCTGGCGCAGGCCGTTCAAGAGCTCTACCCCGATGCACAGGTGACCATCGGCCCGGTGATCGATGACGGGTTCTATTACGATTTTGCCCGCGAGGCGCCATTCTCTTCGGAAGACTTCGAGAAGATCGAAAAGAAGATGGCGGAGATTGTCGACGCCGATTACCCGATCGTGCGCGAGGTCTGGGACAAGGACCAGGCGATCGAGACGTTCAAATCGATTGGCGAAGAGTACAAGGCCCAGATCATTGATGACATCATTCCGCCGGGCGAGGCGATCACGGTCTATCGCCAGGGGGACTGGTATGACCTTTGCCGCGGCCCGCACCTGCCGAGCACGGGCAAGCTGCCCAAGGCATTCAAGCTGATGAAACTGGCCGGCGCCTATTGGCGCGGCGACAGCAATAATGAAATGCTGCAGCGCATGTACGGCACGGCCTGGGCCAATGAGAAAGAGCTGAAGGCCTATCTCCATCGTCTTGAAGAGGCCGAGAAGCGGGACCACCGCAAACTCGCCACGCAGCTGGATCTGTTCCACCTTGATGGCCTGGCCGCAGCCGGGTCGGTGTTCTGGCACCCGAAAGGCTACCAGATCTGGCTTCAGATCGAGGCCTATATTCGCCGCCGTCTGGATGAGTCCGGCTATGACGAGATCAAGACGCCGCAATTGATGGACAGCGCTCAATGGGAGAAATCCGGCCACTGGGGCAAGTATCGCGAGAACATGTTCATCGTGCCGGACTTCATTCCCGAAGGCGATGAGGGCGTGGAAATCTCGGTGCCGGACGATGCCAAGCTGATGGCGCTGAAACCGATGAACTGCCCGGCGCATGTCGAAGTCTTCAAGACGGGGCAGAAATCCTATCGCGACCTGCCGCTGCGCCTGGCTGAATTCGGCTGTTGTCACCGCAACGAGCCGCATGGCGCGCTGCATGGCATCATGCGGGTGCGCCAGTTCACGCAGGATGATGCGCACATTTTCTGCCGTGAGGATCAGATCATTTCGGAGACGCAGGCCTTTTGCGCCCTGTTGAACAGCGTCTATGCCGATTTCGGTTTCACCGATGTCGCAGTCAAACTGTCGACGCGGCCGGAGTTGCGCGCTGGATCCGACGAGATCTGGGACCGCGCCGAACGCGATCTTGAAGATGCGATCAAGGCGACGGGTTTGCCATATGAAGTGATGCCGGGTGAGGGTGCCTTTTATGGACCCAAGCTTGAATTTCAGCTGACGGACGCGATTGGCCGGGTCTGGCAGTGCGGCACGTTGCAGCTTGACTTCGTTCTGCCGGAGCGGCTCGGCGCCGAATATACCGATGAGCAGGGCGACAAGGTCCGTCCGGTCATGCTGCACCGGGCGATCCTCGGTTCACTCGAGCGCTTCATCGGCATCCTGATCGAGGAACATGCCGGGGCATTCCCGATCTGGCTGGCCCCGGTGCAAGTTGTTGTCGCGACGATCTCGGAAAGCTCGGATGCTTATGCCGAAGAAGTGGCGGAAGAATTGCGCGCTGCAGGCTTGCGGGTCGAGACCGACCTGCGGTCCGAGAAGATCAATTACAAGGTCCGTGAGCATTCGGTGCGGAAAGTACCGGTGATCGCGGTGGTCGGTGCCCGTGAGGCCGAAGAACGCAAGCTGGCGTTGCGCCGGTTCGGCTCCAAGGCGCAAGAGATCGTCACCCTGGACGAGGGCAAGGCGATGCTGGTGCACGAAGCGCTGGCGCCGGACCTCAAGCGCAAGGCGACCGCCTAAATGACCTTGGGCCCGAGAACCTTCGCGCCGTTCCTGGTCGTCGCAATGGTTGTCTGGCCCATCATCGCCTATATGGGCGCGCAGGGATATTCCGGCGCGCTCGGCATCGCTGCCTTGCTCGGCCTGGCCTATGTCCGGGTCCGCGAGGTGGCGTTCTACGTGATCGCGCTGATCGCGTTTGTCGCCTGGATCATCGCGGCGGGGTTCTGGTCACCTGAGGCCGATGGCCTGCTGACGGGAAGCCTGTTGCAGGGGTCCCTGTCGATGGATATGCCGAGCATGCGTTTTGCGCTGACCGCCCTGGCCGGGCTTGGTGTCATCGTCGCCACTTATCAAGTCGGCAAGGGCGCCAGCCGGGTCAGTCTGGGCGTGATCGTCGGGGTTGCGATGGCGCAATTCCTTGGCGTGGTCGTCACCGCTCTGTTCATGCCGCAAATCCTCGCCGTGCTGGCGCCGATCAGCGATCCGGTGCTCGAAATGCCGGCCAATCTGATCCGCAACGCCAATGCATTCATGCTGCTGCTGCCTTTCCTGCTGGCCTGGGTCTGGCACCGCGAAGGCAGCGATTATGGGCGCGTCGCGGCGATCGGCATTGGCCTGATCACGTTCGCCGCGTTCGCGCAAACCGGCACCCAGACGGGCCTGGTCGGCATGATTTTCATGTTCATCTGCATGGCCGTGGTGAAGGCGGCGCCGACCAACGGGTTCCGCTACATCTTCTCGACGCTGGCCGTCTATGTCTGCACCGCACCGATCCTGCTTGGCTGGGGCCTGGCACAGATCAGGGCGCTCGGCGTGCCGCTGCCGCAATCCTTTTTCTCGCGCACCTATAGCTGGGAACTGGTGCGCTCCAAGATCAATGAAGCGCCGCTGGCCGGGCATGGCCTCGAGGCTTCACACACCTGGCGCGACACGTTTGGTGATCATCCCGCCTGGCTCGCGGATGCCGTCGCCAGGTATGATGAGTCGGTCGAGTTCGCCTGGGAAGTGTACCCCGTCATTCCCGTGCATCCGCACAACATGCCGCTACAGGTGTGGGCCGAGACCGGCATGATCGGCGCCACCCTGGGCGCCATCTTCCTGTTCTTCCTGGGCTGGCGCCTGAAGGCCCCCAAGGACTGGTCGCCCGTCACCCGATACGCCGCGGCCGGACTGATTGGCGCGAACATCGCCGTGTGCAGCTTTGCCTACAGCATGTGGAACGAGGCTTTCTGGGCCAGCGTGGTGATTGCCGCCGCCGTGATCCTGTTGCAAGCGCGTCATGATGGCGAGGCCGCGACGTGAGCCGTCCGGCCGTCTCGGCGATTGTTGTTTCGTATCATACCGGTGCGCGCCTGAAAGAGTGTCTGTTTGGCCTGCTGGCAGATCCGGACGTGTCCGAGATTGTCATTGTCGATAATGGAAATCCGGATGAGATGCAGGACTGGATCGGCGCCTTTGTCAGCGCGCATCCGTCTGCGAAACTGATCACTGGCCACGGCAATATCGGGTTCGGGGCGGCTGCGAACAAAGCCGTGGTGCACGCGGCCGGGCCACACCTGCTGATCATCAACCCGGACGCCGTGCTGCGCTGGAATTCGCTGGCCGGCATGCAGGCCGTCGCCGAGCGGTGCGCGGTGCCGTGGATCATTGGTGGCAAGATCTTCGGCGTACACGGACATGAAGAGCGCGGCGGCCGCCGCAAGGAGCTGACCCTGATGCGCGCCGCGACTCGACTTGTGGGATGGAACACCTGGACGCTGGAGCACACACCCGCACCGGCAGAGCCTGTCGATATGCCGGTCATTTCCGGCGCGTTCTTTCTGACGTCGAAAGACAGCTGGGCGCGGCTCGACGGGTTTGACGAGGGCTACTTCCTGCATGTGGAGGATGTCGACCTGTGTCGACGCTGCCGCGAAGCGGGCGGCCGCGTCGTCTATGATCCACGGGCCGGCGCGCTTCACTATGGGTCGACGTCAGACATGCCATCGAAAACAGTGCAGGCGCACAAGGCGGACAGTCTCGGCCACTATTTCCGCAAATTCTCCCGCAGCTGGCCGGAGCGCCTGCTCGTTGCGTTGGTTATGCCGGTGATCCGCATCGGGACCCAGCTTCGCCGCCCTTAAGACGCGCGCTCGACAATGCTGAGCACGCGCGGTGTGAAATCCTGGAAGTCATAATCGGTCAGGCGGAACGCCCAGCCTTCTGTCTTGTCATTGATCACTTGCGCCCGGCGGGCGCCTTCACCGGCTTCCACTGCCCGCAAGGTGATCCAGTACCCGTTCGGTTCGCGATAAGCACGCACATCCAGTTCGAGACCGTCAAAGGTCTCGCTGATGTGCCGCGCGATCGGTTGAGAAACGAGATCCGCAGCCGGCCGCACGTCGAGCGGTGATAATCTGGTCACCGCCAGCGCTGTGGTCGACGCTGACAGACGCGAGATCAGACGATCATCCTGGTTCGGCGGCGCTGGCGCGAAGCTGCGCGCGTCACTGCCTTCGCTGCGACGCAAGTAGAGTTCGCGGTTTGTTGAATCCAGAATACGTACTGAGCGAATGGCGGATGGATCAATGCTGATAATGTCGAGGTCCAGCCAGGCCCGGCGGTTATAGAAAGGCGGCAGCGTGCCGCGCGTCCGATACGTCTGCGGCTGTCCAGGCGCGCGCACGTAGAGCGTGTCTGTCTTGCGACCGACAATCAGACTGTTAGCCAGCTCGCCGGTTGGTCCGAACACTTCGATCAATGCGCCATTTCCGCCTTCGGCTGGATCGCCAAGTCCGACCCGGTCATGCTTGTAAGGGTCGTCCGTCCGCTTTTCATCGAAGCTGAGCGTTTCCAGGCCGCCCGTCAGCTCCGACAGACGATCCCGTCGGATCGGATAGCCTCCGGTCTCTTCCATCACCCAGCCAGATGCCGTTCGCGCCAGTGTGTAGGCATCATCGGCGAGCGTGAACCGGATCTTCTGGGCCTCTGATCGCGTACGTCCAAAGTCCGGCAGAACCGCCGCGCCCATGCGATCATGCGTGGTCCGCTCGCTGCCAGTCGTCAAACTGGTCAGACCGAGTAAGACCCAAAGCCCGAGCGCGGCGGCGCCGAGCCAGAGCAGTCGTTGTTTGCGCAGCGGAGTCAAAGCGTCGCTCATGCGGATGCCCGCCAATTCTTGCGATAGAAGACCAGCAATCCGAACAGGCCAATCAGGAATGGGCCACCAAGTATGGTAAGCAGACGCAGCCTCAGCTCCAAGGCGTCGATCTCTTGTCGGAAATCGCGTTCAATCTGGCGCAAGCGGCTGCGTGTGGCGACGATCTCTTCGCGCAGCCGCGCCAGTTCGCTGCGTTCTGCCTCGGTGAGTTCAGAGCCAACGTCGCCATCGAAGAAGCCGCCGGCGGCGCCAACGGTCTGTAATTCTTCCAGTCGCTGTTGCGAGCGCGTCAGGCGTGCTTCGAGGCGGGCCTGTTCGGCAAAGAATCGGGACTGTGCGGCTTCTCGCATGCGGTCGACGGTCTCCATCGGGCGACGTCCAGGCGCCCGCGCGCGGAGACTCATCAGGTCGGAGCCCCCGGCAAGGCTGTCGAGCGCGTTGAGGATCAGGGCGCCATTGTCGGCGAAGGGGACGCCGGTTTGCAGGTCGAGATGCAGGCCGTCATCCAGCATGTCAGCATCAGAAAGGATGATGATGTCGGCATCGACGGCGCTGGTCATCATGTGCGGCGGCGCTTCAGCCGCGGCGGCGCGCGCCAGTTCGGCATAGATCGGATCGTCTGGCAGGTCGGGCATTGGCGCGCCGTCCGGAAACGCACTGATCAGAGATCCGGTGACCCGGATGGCCAGCGGCGCGGGTCCGATGTCGCTGGCGCGATAGAGCGAAATCGTGTCGCCTGCCGAGATCTCCACGGCGGCCCGATCAGAAGGGATGTCACTCGGTGCCGGGCCGGTCTGCATCAGGATTTCGCGTGCGCCCGGGGCGTTATCGCTGAGAACCAGGCGACCTGGCGCTCCAAGATTGACCGTGCGCCCAAGGTCGGCCGTGACAATATTCGTTTGCGACATCAAACCCGGCGGAACCGCCAGGAAGAGCGGGTGTTGCAGGATGGTGGTGCGGCCATCGCCAGTGTCGGCTTCGATCGAGAGCGCGGTCTCCGTGTCAGCGATGGCAGCATCGTCGAGGCGAACGCCCCAGGCCGATGCAAACCGGTTCAGATCAGACCGAACCTGTCGGTTGGTCATGTTGAAGGCACCGGTGCCCTGCGCGGTTTTCGCAGCCGGATCGAGCAGAATGAGCGCGCGTCCGGTGCGCAAGACGAATTGATCAATCTGCCAGAGTTGCCAGTCCGTGAAGTCGGGCGGGTGGACGAGCATCAGGATATCGATCTCGCCCGGCAGTTCGACGAAATTCTCTTCGATCAGTTCGATTGAGAAACTCTTGCCCATTTCGCGCCGGATGGCATAGCCCGCCTCGTCGGTCAGCGCCGCCATGCCGGGCAAGGTCGACAGCAAGCCGATGCGCGCTGGTTCAGGGCGATCAAGGCGCGCCAGCATCCGTGTGATGTCATATTCCAGGCTGGTTTCCTGCTCTGGGGCGAGAAAAGGGATCACACGTTCATCGTCAACGGCATTGCGTCCGATCAAGCCGAAGTAAAGCGGATCTCCGCCATTGGTATCGATGGCGACCAGGCCTGCTGCCAGGGCTTCATCTTCCGCCTCTGAAAATGGCGCCGGGTCGATCTCTCGGATGCGAATATTGCCGCGCCCGAGCGTCTGATAGGCGTCGAGCAGTTCGCGCACACGCACGGCATAGGCGCGCACAGCTGGAAACTCCTGTCCGACGTCGCGCGTGTAAACAAAGGTCAGATCAACAGGCTCGGCCAGATTGGACAAAGTCGACCGGGTGCCGTCAGACAGGGTGAAGAGCTTGTTCTCGGTAAAATCGACGCGGGCGCCAGAGAACCAGGCTTGCGCCAACAGATTGCCTGCCACGAAGATGGCAATCGACAGGAGACTGGCGGCGAAGACGAAGCGCTGCGGCGTCATTGGCCACCTCCACGCCGCTGCGTCACAAATAGCGTGTTCAGCGCCACACACAGCGCCATGAACCCGAAAAAGAACAGCAGGCCGCGGATTTCGAGCACGCCGCGTTGCGCGGTTTCGAAATGAGTCAAAAACGAAAACTGTGCGACGGCTTCGCCGGCACCGGTTCCGAGCCATTCGCCGATACTGCCCGATACCAGAGGCCATCCGGCGGCGGTCAGGATGAAGGCGACCAAGACGCCAAGAACGAACGCGAGCACGGCGCTGCGCGTCAGGGCCGAGACGGCAGCACCAATGGCGAGATAGGCACCGGCCATGATCAGGCTGACCCCATAGGTCAGCAGGATGGCAGCATTGTCCGCCGGACCGAGAATGTTGACGGTGAGCCACCATGGAAAGGTGAGCAACAGGGCCAGCGCAGCGACGGTCCAAGCGGCCAGCAGCTTGCCAATCACCAGGCCAGCGACATTCACCGGCAGCGATAGCAGCAATTCGCTGGTGCCGGCGCTTGCCTCGTCGGCCCAGAGGCGCATGGCCAGAGCCGGCATGAACAGCATGTAGAGCCATGGATGCCAGTAGAAGAACGGTCCGAGGTCGGCGGCGCCGGAATCAAAAAAGCGCGAAAGGTCCCAGGTAAACACACCAAGGACGAGCAGGAAGATGGCGACGAACACATAGGCAAGCGGCGTCGCAAAATAGGCCGAAATCTCACGTCGCCACGCGGCATTGATTCCGGTCAGGGTACTGCGCAGTTCGACGCTCATGCGGTTTCCGTTTCGTGGCCATTGGCGAGGGAAAAGAACGCCGCTTCCAAGCCACCCTCCATGCGGGCTGCAAGCGCGTCAGGCGTGTCATCAGCGACGATCCGGCCGTCATTGATGACAATCACGCGCGAACACATGGCGGGGACTTCTTCGAGGGTGTGGGTCGAGATCAGGATGGCTTTCTCGGGCGCCATGCGGGCGACCAGGGCGCGGACGGCGCGCTTTTGTATCGGGTCGAGGCCATCGGTGGGCTCGTCGAGCAACAGAACCGGTGGATCATGGATCAGGGCGGCGGCCAGACCGACACGTCGTCGAAACCCCTTGGACAAGGCGCCAATCGGCTTGTCCGCGACACTGGCGATGCGCGCATCGGCGATGACACGGTCGACGGAGTCTTTGCGCTGCGTCTTGCTCAGGCCATGGGCGTCAGCGATGAAACGCAGAAAACCGGCGGCGGTCATGTCGCGGTAAAGTGGCGCCCCTTCCGGCAAGTATCCGATTCGGGACTGCGCGTTTCGGCGATGGGTGATGATCGAGTGGCCGTCAATCATGGCATCGCCCGAATCCGGTTCGAGCACGCCTGCCACCATCCGCATCGTCGTCGATTTGCCCGCACCGTTTTGACCGAGAAAGCCCAGCACCTCGCCTTGCTGGAGGCCGAAGGACAGTCCGGAGACGGCGACGTGGTCGCCAAACGCCTTATTTAAGTTTTGAAGATCAAGCATTTATTGGCCGCAATCTCTGTCTCAGGATGAGCTAGCTTCATTCGCTAGACCTGGCCAGTAAAGGCATCACAAAAACAGTGCAGCTAAATTTCCGTTCATGCGAAACCAGAGCTGCAAGGCATTGTTCAAACAAGCGGCACGGTTGGGATGCGGAGAAGTGTCGAGCGGCCAAAAACAGTCGCCCCGGGGGGCTGGGGGGGCTGATGGGTCCGGAATGACTGCTAGACTTCGCCGCCCGACAATTGCAAACTGATCGTAATCGGTGTCGGTCGCAAGGCGTGAATGGGGCAAAACTGCCCTAATCTGCATTAAAATTACGTCACTCAGGAAAGGTCTGTCACGAACATTTACCATATGGGACAAGTTACTCCGCTCAAGAAAAGATCTGCGCAACCAAATGTCGCTTTCCAGCGCGACGAGATGAGTGCAATCCTCGATGTATACGGGCGATTGGTGATGTCAGGACAGGCCAAGGATTACGCGGTCGGTGCGCACAAGGACCAGGCCGTGTTTGCGATTTTCAAGCGCCATGCCGAAACCCCGAACTGGACCGTCCTGAAGACGCCGTCGCTGGCCCGGATGCAGGGCGCCTATGCCGTGCTCGGGGCGCAAGGTCAGATCCTCAAGCGCGGACGCGAGCTCAAGCAGGTGCTGACCGTGTTCGAGACCCGGAAATTCGATATCGTTCGGTGATCAGTGTCCGATCAGGCGCTGGATCAGGCCCATCGCACCGGTGAATTTCAATCCGGCATCGCGGACCGCAAGCGCATAGCAGACACCGTCCATGTCGCCGACCGGCTGGTGTGTGTCCCGCGGGCCTTTGACACTGATATCGCCCGCTTCAAAGCTGCCCGTCTCGTCCGAGAAACCGCCGGCGACGACGAGCGTGATTTCGCTGCCCTTGTGACTATGGCGCGGGACCTTGCAGCCGGGTTCGATGCGATAGAGTTCGATTTCAGCCTGACTGTCAGCCTCGAGCTTCAGACGGCGAATGCCGTGTGTCAGGGATTGCCATTTGCGTGTCTGGAAGGAGGTCAAGGCGGTCTCGCGCAGCGGCTCGGGCAAGGCCAGGAATTCGTCCAGCCCCTGGTTTGCCTGGTGCACGATGGCGGGGTCCGGCGCCTGGTCCGCTTCATAGGCATCGATCAGGGCGAGCGCCTTCGCCGCAGCGCCGTCGCTGACCGCCACGGCGTCCTCGTTTTCAAGGAACATGCCAGCAATCGCCTCGGCGCGCGCGACGGCCCGGCTGACATCCGGACGCAGGGCCGCCTGGGTCTCGATCAGCAGGCAGAAAGCCGGATCGAGGCACCCGGCAGCGTAACTGCTATAGATCTCACCAAAATCACCAATCCCAACTTTCCCCATCGCGGCGGCAAGCTCCTCGAATGATTGCTTCTGATACGCGGATATTGTCGGATTTGAATGATCGTCAAGCAATTGCAGCTCCAGATTGCAGCGACATCATAACTGGTCGCGTTCGAGGGAGCCGCGCAATCTCTGGAATGCGAGGCGTATGCGCGACTTAACCGTGCCCAGCGGCAGGCCGAATTTCTTGGCGACCTCCGAATGTGACAGCCCTTCATAAAAGGCCGCTTTCAGCAGGGTGAGCTGCTCGCTGGGGAGCGTTTCTATGGCGTCGCGAACCTGGATTTCTATTTGCGCCCGATTGACCGTGATATCGGGCGTTTCGGCCTCGGCAGGGCGCAGCATCGGGTCCTCTGCGTCCAGCTCAGGCTTGTTGGTGCGCCGCAATGAATCGATGCGGCGATTTCGTGCGATGCGAAAAATCCAGGTCGAAACCGAGGCTTGTGTGCGGTCATACTGCTCGGCCTTGCGCCACACATTCAGCATCACTTCCTGCATGATCTCTTCTGCCGCTGAGCCGTCACTGCCGAGACGCATCAGATAGCTTTTCAGACGCGGGGCAAAATACTCGAAGACTTCTGAAAATGCCGCGCGTGACCGCGCTCGGGCGATTTGCTCGATGCAATCGGCGAGGCGATCCCGTTCTGACGGGTCATGTCCGGTCGTTTCGAGGGACATAGATTCCCCTTGCGCTGTTCTACACTCGTATAAAGCGCGGTTCTGAACAGTTTTGCAATCTCTGCGCGACAACATTGTCATAATCGCCCGTTAATCTGCATTGTCTTATTTCAGCCCTATGAGTGTTACAGAAAACTCTGGGAATGACCAGATAAATTATCGCATGTAGGAGAAGATATATGTTTCGCACATCCTTGGCGATGCTTGGATTGACCGCATTGGTTGGCAGCCTGGCCGCTTCCGCAGCGCCGAGCGTCGTCCGTCAATACTCTGACTGGGTGGTCTTCACCGAGGACGTGGGCGGAGAAACGCTGTGTTACGCCGCCACCCAGGCAACCGACAAAGCGCCGCGATCCGCGGATCATGGCGATGTCTGGTTCTATGTTTCGAATTGGCGGTCCGGGCGCGCACGCAATCAACCGAGCCTGAAAGTCGGATACGAATTGCGAGGCGATTTGCCGGGGCGGGCCAAGATTGGTCGGTCAGATTGGTCGTTGTTTGGGGTTGGACGCGAAGCCTTTGCGCAGGACAGCGATGACGCGTCCATGGTGCGCCAGTTGAAGCGCGGGCAGGAATTGCGCGTCGAAGCGACGTCAGCTCGAAACACCCGCGTGACCTATCATTTTTCTCTCGCTGGATCGTCATCCGCGATTGATCGCGCCGCTTCGATTTGTCGTTAGCTTAATAACCGCTCAACCTGATCGATTTCATTTTTGCGTCCTGTTAACTGAGATGTGGGACGATGCCCTTGCTTTATAAAAAATAATTGGAGCGGGCGAAAATGAGTACATTAGGGGCGCGGGAGTTTCTCTCCCGGTTCGGCCTGGCTGCGGCGGTATGCCTTGGTCTGGCGAGCGCGGCGCATGCTGCGAACAATCTGACTGAAGCCGGGACATCCGTCTCGAACACCTTCGAGCTCAGTTACGCTGTGTCCGGAGCGACGCAGCCAATCATCACCAATGACAATGTCAGTCCGCCGGCAGGCGCGGTCGTGCAGGGCACACCGACCCTGTTCACGGTTGACCGGAAAGTCGATCTCATCGTCACCGCAACAAATTCCCCATTGACCACAGCGCCAGGCGGGAATGGCACGCTGACTTTTGAAGTGTTGAATGAAGGCAATGATACATCTGCCTATTCATTTTCCATCGCAGACCTGGATTCTGGCGCGTCGACCTTTGATGCGACCGGCATCATCGTGCGTTACCTGATCGACGCGAATGACAATGGAACGGCCGATGACGGCGCCTATACTGTCCTCACCGAAACGCCGATTGGAACGGCTGCGGGATCGGCCTTTGTCACCGGCGATGTGCCGAAAGGCGTTCGCGTCTTCGTCCAGGTTCAGGGCACCGTTGGTGCGGCGGTTGCAGATACATTCACTGACGACATCACGCTGGTGGCCGAGGCGCGGGATCCGACCGCTTTCGCCAATGAGGCCTCCGCCACGCCCGCTGCTGTCACCGCGGCGACCGCGGGCGCCAACGTTCTGACCGGCTCTGCCCAAAACGTTCTGGCAGACGGCACCGGCGTTGCCGCGGCCGAGAACACTGGCGACGCTGACGGTTTGTATGCGGCGACAGGTGTATTGGCGGTCGAAGCGGCAAACATTGTCGCGTCCAAGACGGTGACGGTGATCAAGGAGCCCGGGATTGCTGATCCGTTCGTGGCCCTGACGGATTGTGCAACAGCAACGGCCGTCGCGGATGCCAAGGCGGTTCCAGGATCGTGCGTCGAATACACCATCCAGGTGCAGAACAATGGTGCCACGGCAACGGCCACGAACCTCGTCATTGACGATATTCTGCCGGCGGAAGTGAACTTCATCGCGGCCTCACTTGCGACGACGACGGCCACCGGTTTTGCGGACGATGCGGGCGTTGCAGGTGCCGGACCGGTCCTGACCGTTCCGACGACTCCAGCGGCCAGCAATTGTGATGGCGCGACCACGTGTGTGATCCAGCTTTCCGACGCGATCTTGGCCGCCGGCGAAGTCGGACAGATTGTCATTCGGGCTGAAGTCAAATAGTCCCACCGACTGTCGAAAACAAAGGCCCTGGGTGTTTTGAACGCTCAGGGCTTTTTTCTGCCGCAACGACGCATTCTGCTGCGTTAACTGGTCAAACCGCTGCATTGGTTGGTCTTTTTTCCGAGATCGATCAAATTTCATCGAATTCTCAAACCCGATTCTAACCATAACTGGATACCGTCCTCGCATAGGGCGGCGACAGATCTGCCCGAAATTCAAGGCGCGGACCGGTCCGAAAAAGAGACCAGCCGTATGATGGTGGAGATTGGGGATGAGCTTCGGGCGGAAGCTGTTCTTGCACGTGATTGCGACGTTCGTCTGGGCGAGCGTGATGAGCCTGTGGTTGGCCCTGCCGGCGCATGGGGATCTCGGCGCGCGCGTCACCAATGTCGCAACCGTCAGCCAGGACACGCCGTCTGGAACCGTCACCCAACAGACGAATGCGGCCGTCTTCACCATCGAAGCGCGGCGTACGCCGTCGGAGATCGAGTTCTTCCGGATCGTCGAAAATGCGCCGGATGCAATCTCGGTCGCGCTTACGGGTAGCGACTACAGTCCATCTGGCGAACTGAGCGGTCCCTTTTCGGCCCTGGATCGGTCAATCCTGAGCGGACAGACGGCTTCGGACGTGTCGCAGCCATTCGATCTGGTGCCGGCGGATACTTATCTGTCCGGCGAAGTGATGATCGTGCGGGTCATCGACCTTGGTCAGAATGGCAATCCCGATCTGATCGAAACCGTGCTGGTGACCGTCGAGTCCGATACCGGGGACACGATCACGCTCCGGCTTTACGAAGATGGGCCGGACTCCGGTCACTTTTATGCGTTCTTTCCGAGCACGCCGGCAGCCTCCGCTGCGGATGATGATACACTGACCGCGCCGCAGGAATCGGTGCTGACAGCGACATATGTCGACATTTTCGATGCCACCGAAGTGTCCGTCGATACGGCGCTCGTTGACCCCTATGGACGCGTATTCGATAGCCTTACGGGCGCCCTTCTGAGCGACGTCACGGTCACCATTATCAATGCCGATACCGGCCAGCCCGCCGAGATATTCGGTGTTGACGGTCGCGGCGCGTATCCGTCAAGCGTGCAGACCAGCAAGCCCGTGACCGACACAAATGGTGTCACCTATCCGGCGCAACCCGGCACATTCTTCTTCCCGATCCTGGGGCCAGGCACGTATCAGATCGAGATCGATGCGCCCGCCGGGTATTCTTATCCCTCCGTGCGCGAGCCGTCAGCATTCGAGTCGCTGGCCAATGCTCCATTCGATATCTGGATGGAGGCATCTTATGCAAAAACCTTCACGGTGACGACGTCAGGGCCATTGAAACTCGACATTCCGCTTGATCCAAATAGTGAACTCATCGTGCGCAAGCAGGCGACCGAAACGCAAGCGGCAATCGGCGATTTTGTCGGTTACACGCTGTCGCTTGAGAATACCGCAAATGTCAGCGCACCCGTGCGCTTGCAGGACACGCTGCCACAAGGCTTCCGGTATGTCGCCGGGTCTGCGCAATTGAACGGCGCGCCGGCAGACGATCCAGCCATTTCCGACGATGGCCGTATCCTGACCTTCACCGGCGGGCTACTGGCCGCCGGTGCCCATGCGGAATTCAGCTACCTCACCACGATCGGGCCGGGCACACGTCTGGGCGAAGCCGTCAATCGCGTCGTCGCCGTCAGTTCGAGCGGAGAGTCCCTTTCGAATGCAGCGGAAGCGCTTGTCTTTGTTGAAGAAGACTTCCTGACGTCGCGCCTGACCATAGTTGGCCGGGTGGCAGAGGCGGCTTGTTCGCCAGACGATGCCTGGGCGCGGTCGATCAGCGATGGCGATGGTGTGGAAGGCGTTCGACTGTACATGGAGACCGGCCAGTATGTGGTGACGGACGCGCATGGCCTGTATCACTTCGAAGGCGTGCGTCCAGGAACCCACATTGTGCAGGTCGATGAAGCGACGCTGCCAGCTGGTTATGAGCCGATTATCTGCGAAGAAAACTCGCGCTATGCGGGCAGCGCCTTGTCGAAATTTGTCGATGCCCAGGGCGGCAGCATCTGGCGGGCCAATTTCTATCTGCGCAAAACCGATACGGGAAACACTGAAGGGCCGGCCGAAAACCTGTCGACGCGCGACGAAGATGTCTATGACAAAGCCTGGCTAAACACCCAGACAGACGTTGATCTGGGATGGGTCTATCCGCGCGTCGGTCAGAGCCCGAAGGGCCGTTCCGTCAATCTCGGTATAATTCATGAACCCAGCCAACGGATTCTGCTCAAGCTCAATGGCAAAAGTGTTCCTGGATTGAATTTCTCCGGGCGCGATCTGTCGGCAACACGTGATGTCGCCATCTCGCGCTGGGCTGGTGTCGATATTCAACGCGGCGAAAACACCTTTGTCGCACAAGTCTATGATGCTGACGGCCAAATCGTATCGACGCTGTCGCGGACGGTCTGGTTCGTCGATGAAGTGGCCCGTGCGCGCCTGGTTGATGATCAGTCCGTCGCGGTCGCCGACGGCCGCACACGGCCGGAAATTGCCATTCGCCTGGAAGACGGCGACGGCCATGCTGTGCATGAAGGACGGATTGTCGAAATCACCGTGGCGGACCCTTATCGACTGGCCCGGGAAGCGGAAGAAGAGTTTGAATCGCCGGTTGATGCCGGATTCTCGGCCGTGTCCGGTGTTCGGGTCGGCGCCGATGGCATTGCCCGGGTCCAGCTTGAACCGACACTGGAATCCGGGCGCGTCCGCCTGCAGGTCAAGCTGGCCGACGGGGCGCGTGAAGACCTGGATGTCTGGCTGGCACCGGAGAAACGCGACTGGATCGTGGTTGGGTTGGCCGAGGTGGAAGGCATGGCGACGCGCCTTGAAGAGGCTGGCGATCGCACCGCGAACGAGCTGACCAGTGACGGTCGACTGGCCTTCTTTGCCAAGGGTGTGGTGAAGGGCGACTGGTTGTTGACCGTGGCGGTGGACACCGCCAAGCGACGCGGCGCAGCCGACGGCGAGATCTTCGACGAGATCGATCCCAATGCCTATTATACTCTGTACGGCGATCGCACCTGGCAGCACAATAATGCGAAAAGCCGTTACCCGGTGTATGTGAAGCTCGAGAAAAACACGTTTCAGGCGGTCTTCGGCGATTATGAGACCGGATTGACGGATACTGAGCTTGGCCGGTATTCACGACGCCTGTCCGGTCTGAAGGCGGATTATGAGAGCCAGGCTGTGTCCGTGACGGCGTTTGCGGCCGAAACAAACCAGGCCTTTGTCAAGGATGAGCTCGCCGCCGACGGTACGTCGGGTCCATTTTTCCTACGCAGTACACCGCTCATTCGCTCGTCCGAAGTGATCACCATCGAGACGCGCGACAGATTTCGGGCCGATCAGGTGGTCTCGACGCGAAGCCTGAACCGCTATTCGGATTATGAAATCGACTATGTCACGGGCGAGATCTTCTTCCGCCAGCCGGTGGCGGCGACGGATGAGGCGCTGAACCCCAATGTCATCGTCGTTGACTATGAAACGTCAGATGCGTCGGCGCGCGGCATCACCGCGGGCGTTCGCGCGGCGGCACGGCTGGCTGGTGGCAAGGTGCAGACCGGTGTCACCCTGATCCACGAAGAGGACGGTGCCTCGGCCGGCGCCAGCGGGTCCGATCTGCTGGCTGCAGATGTTACCGTGTATCTCGATGACAGCACCGAGCTGCGGGCCGAACTGGCGGCGTCGGAAGCCGCGACGGATCGCGGCAGCATGTCGGGAGAGGCGGTGCTGCTGGAAGCGACGCGTCGCACCGAAAAACTGAGTATGACCGGGTATTACCGTGAAGAAACCGAAGGATTTGGCCTCGGCCAACAAGCGTCAAACACATCTGCCATTCGCCGGATCGGCGCGCAGATCAGTGCCGAGATTGGCGTTTCGGAAACCGCCAACGGCGCCGATCGCTCGGTTCGCCGGGTGCAAGGTCAAGCCTATCGCGAGACCAATCTCAGCGAGAAAGCCGAGCGCGATGTGGCTGACCTGGTCCTGTCGCAAGACAGCCAGGCCTTCGGCGCCAGCATCGGCGTGCGCGCCGTCTCGGAATCATTCGATGACGGCGCAGAGGCGCGCCAGTCCGTGCTGCTGCTGGCGGGCTTGAGAAAGACTTTCCTGGACCAGGGGCTGAGCATCAGCGCAGTCTGGGAAGAACCCGTGCGCCTGGATGATGACAATGATGAATCGACTGTTTTCCCGGGGCGCGCAGTGTTCGGGCTCGACAAGACACTGGGCAAGACGGCAACGCTGAATGTCCGGCACGAGATCACCGATGGTGCGGACGCGTCAGGACACAACACCATTGCCGGGGTGACCTGGGAGCCGCGCGGGGGCACGCAGCTGCGCGCCGCGACGGATGTGCTGAGCAATGAAAGTGGCCGTCGCATCGGCGCCACGGTCGGCGTAGATCAGGTTTGGCAGGTCAGCGATGCCTGGACGCTCAGCGGCGGGCTGGCGCGGCGATCGAATGTCGACGGCGATGACGAGCCGCGCGACGTCGTGCCGGATGCCGCAGTCGGACCACTCGAGGATGGCGTTCGCAGTTCACTGACACAGGCCGAGGAGTATACGTCGGCCTATCTTGGCGCGAGCTATCAGGTTGACGGCATGGCCGCATCAGCCCGGCTTGAAGCCCGTGACAGCACCTCTGGCGAGCGCCTGGTTGCGGTGCTCGGTGGCGCGCGTGAGATCACCAAAACCCTGTCTTTCTCTGCTGCCAGCCGTTACCAAAAGGAACAGCTGCACGATCAGGCCAATCGCGAACAGACCGATGTGCGGGTCGGCGCTGCCTGGCGTCCGCGCGGCGAAGGGCTGATTGTGCTCAACCGGTTCGACCTCGGCCACGTCAAGGAAGACGGCGTTCAAGATCGCACCAAGGTGGTCAACAATCTCGCCGCCAACGTCATGCTGTCAGATCAGACGCAAGTGTCGATGGTGCATGGCGTTAAACATGTGAAGACCAATTTCAAAGGGACCAGTGCCAGTGGTTGGACCCACCTGGTCGGCGGGGAAGTGCGTCACGACATCACCAAGAAGATCGATGTCGGCTTCCAGGCCACTTGGACCTCTGGCGAGGCGAGCCAGACGGATGCCTGGTCGTACGGTCCAAGTATTGGATACAGCCCGCAGAAGAACATCTGGATGAGTGTTGGCTGGAACGCTGCCGGATTCGAGGATGCAGACTTCGAGGCGGCCCGATACAAGCAGCAGGGTCCATATATCAAACTTCGTGCAAAATTCGATCAGAACACGGTGCGCGGCCTGGTCGAGCGCCTCGGCTTGGGCGCCAACTAATCTCGGCTTGACTCGCGGGCATGAGAGGCGCACCTGAGCCGCCATGGCACAGGTAAAGATCTGCGGACTGAAAGACACCGCCCACATACGCGCTGCCGCGGAAGCTGGCGCTGATTGGGTTGGGTTTGTGCTGTTCCCGAAGAGCCCGCGCAATCTACTCGGCGACGGCGAAGACGCCCTGGACGAGGTTTGCGCCCTGTCCGAGTTTGCCCAGGATCTGGGGCTGCGCTCTGTCATCCTGCTCGTCGACCCCGATGAAGACCTGTTCGACGACGTCCTGCATGAGGTCGAACCCGATGCGATCCAGCTGCATGGCAAGGAGCATCCGGACCAGGTATTGCGCTGGTGGCGCGATTGCAGCGGTATCTGCGAGCTGTGGCGCGCAGTTGGGGTGTCGACCGAAGACGATCTGGAAGCGCTGGAGCAATGGCGGGTTGATCGGCTTCTGATCGATGCCAAACCGCCCGAAGACGCAGATCGTCCGGGTGGCAATGGCGAGCCCATGGACTGGTCATTGCTCGACGGGTTCGAGCCGGACGTGCCATGGATCCTGGCGGGTGGTTTGACGCCGGAAAATGTCGAGCTCGCGATCACTGCGACAGGAGCGGCCGCGGTCGATGTTTCCTCTGGCGTCGAACGCGCGCCGGGGCTAAAGGACGAGGACTTGATCCGGGCGTTCATCGACGCCGCAAAATCTGCCTAGAAAGCGACCACATGGACTTGCGAAACACCTGGGACCAATGGCCCGATGAGAATGGCCGTTTTGGTGAGTTTGGCGGACGCTATGTCGCCGAAACATTGATGCCGCTCATTCTCGATCTCGAGACCGAATATCGCGCCGCCAAGCAGGACCCGGCCTTTGCGGCGCAGATGGATGATCTCTGGGCGCATTATGTCGGTCGCCCAAGCCCGCTCTATTTTGCTGAGCGCCTGACAGAGCACTTTGGCGGCGCCAAGATTTACCTGAAGCGCGACGAGCTGAACCATACTGGCGCGCACAAGATCAATAACTGCCTCGGTCAGGTCCTCCTGGCCATGCGCATGGGTAAAACGCGGATCATCGCTGAAACCGGCGCCGGACAGCATGGCGTGGCCACGGCAACCGTGTGTGCGCGGTTCGGGCTGAAATGCGTCGTGTTCATGGGTGAGACGGATGTCGAGCGCCAGAAGCCGAACGTCTTCCGGATGAAGCTGCTGGGTGCCGAGATTGTGCCGGTCTCGTCAGGCACGGGCACCTTGAAGGACGCCATGAATGAAGCGCTGCGCGACTGGGTGACGAATGTGCACGACACGTTCTATTGCATTGGAACCGCCGCCGGCCCGCATCCGTATCCGGAGCTGGTGCGCGATTTCCAGAGCGTGATTGGCAAGGAAGCGCGGGCGCAGATCCTGGAGCGCGAAGGGCGTCTGCCGGATGCAGTCATGGCCTGTATTGGCGGTGGCTCGAACGCGATCGGCCTGTTCCACCCTTTCATCGAGGATGAAACTGTGCGCCTGGTTGGCGTCGAGGCATCTGGCCACGGGATTGAAACGGGTCAGCATGCCGCCGCCCTGAATGGCGGCGCGCCAGGCATCCTGCACGGCAACAAGACCTATTTGCTGCAAACCGATGATGGTCAGATCATCGATGCCCACTCGATCTCGGCCGGTCTGGATTATCCAGGAATCGGGCCGGAGCACAGTTTCCTGCGCGATACGGGCCGGGCGGAATACCTGACCTGTACGGACGACGAAGCGCTGGAGGCATTCCAGCTGTGCACCCGCCTCGAAGGCATCATTCCGGCGCTGGAACCGAGCCATGCGCTCGCCCGGCTTGGCGACGTGATCGATACGCTCGACAAGGACGGCTTGCTGATCATGAACATGTGCGGCCGCGGCGACAAGGATGTGTTCTCGGTCGCCGAAGCGCTGGGCGTAGAAATGTAGATTGTGTCTGCGCACGCAGACGGAGACCACGTTCATGAACGAGACCGAAGAGATCTTCACTCGGATCTTTGATCAAAACAGCTGGAAGGGGACGGTGAAATCCGGGCCCGGATCGGCACTGCACATTACTGATCTGATCCGGCCTGCCCTGTCCGAGGCATTCTCTGACCTTGGCATTCGCAGCCTGTGCGACGCGCCTTGCGGCGATGGCACCTGGGTGTTCGAGATCACGGCAGGTCTGGACCGATATATCGGTGCCGACATCGTCCAGGAGCTGATCGAGGACAACCGGCGCCGCGACCTACCGCCCGGGCATGAATTCATTCACCGTGACGTGACCTCTGACCCGTTGCCGCAAGTCGATGCCATCCTGTGCCGCGATTGCCTAGTGCATCTGTCCCTGGACCTCGCTCTGGCCGCGATTGAGAACTTTGTCAGATCCGGTGCAAAATACCTGATCGCCACTACGTTTCCGACCCTGCAGACCAATATCGAGGCGCGCGTCGGGACCTGGCGTCCGCTGAACCTGCAGCTGGCACCGTTCGGATTTCCGGAGCCGATCCGGATCATCCGCGAGCGCGCGCCCAATCCGGATGACAAGTACAATGATAAATCGCTGGGCATCTGGGATGTCGGTGCGATAAAAGCAGTGTTGCAAGGATAGATCCAGAATGACCGAATTGCTGCTGATCAGAGTGACCTGCCCGCGTCAGCGCGTGGCGCGCGCGATTGCCGATGAGGCGGTCGAGACCCGCGCCGCGGCCTGCGCCAATGTCGAAGGCCCGATGGCCTCGACTTATCGCTGGAAAGGCGTCGTTGAGCAGGCCTTCGAATTCATTCTCTGGCTCAAGGCGCCGGAGGAAAATTTCGCCAGGATCGAAGCCATCGTCAAGGCACATCACCCCTATGACGTGCCAGCGATTGTGGCGCTGGGTTGCACGCATGTGAACGCGCCCTACAAGGCCTGGGTCGAAGAGAATACGGACACAGAATAAATGCCGACTTCCCGAATAGATTCGCGCTTCAACAAGGTTAAGGCGGAGGGCCGCGCGGCGTTGGTTGCCTATATGATGGCGGGCGATCCGGACCTGGAATCCTCTTTCCAGGCGATGTGTGCGCTGCGTGACAATGGCGCTGACGCGATTGAGCTCGGCGCGCCGTTTACGGACCCGATGGCCGACGGCCCGGCGATCCAGAAAGCGGCGCTGCGGGCGCTTGCCAACAAGACGACGCTGAGCGATGTCCTGGCCCTGGCAAAACGGTTTCGTGAAGACGATCAGGACACGCCTCTGATCATGATGGGGTATGCCAACCCGGTGCACACAATGGGCTATGAGGCGTTCGCCGCTGCTGCGGCAGAGGCTGGCATAGATGGCACCATTCTGGTGGACTTGCCGCCAGAGGAAGACCAGCCAGTGCGCGACGCCTATGCGACGCATGCCCTGTCGGTCATTCGGCTTGCCACGCCGACGACGAACGAAGCCCGCATGGCCAAGGTGGCGGAAGGGGCAAGCGGTTTTCTTTATTACGTCGCTGTCGCTGGTGTGACTGGTGCAGGATCGGCCGATCCGGAAGAAATTCGCGCCGGTGTGGAAATGGCGCAGCGGGTTTCCGGATTGCCGGTTTGTGTCGGATTCGGAATAAAATCAGGCGAACAGGCGGCTGCGATGGCAAAAATCGCTGACGGGGTTGTCGTTGGGTCTGCTTTTGTGGAACAAGCAAGACTTGCAAGTGTGGCCAAAACGCCACAAGTTACAGCAGAGAAGATGGGCCAGCTGGCCCTTGAGTTAAGTACGGCGCTGACGGGTGGAGTGCCAGCCAAATAAGGTCCGAATACGGACAGAGGGATCGTGAATCGATGAACTGGCTGACAAATTTTCGTACACCAGGCCTCAAAGGCCTGCTTTCGGGCAACAAGAAGGACACGCCAGATAATCTCTGGGTGAAGTGTCCGATCTCGGGCGAACTGGTGTATCGCTCTGACCTGGAAGAAAGCTGGTATGTGACGCCAGCCGGTGCGCATCTGCGGATTTCGCCGCGCCGCCGCTTCCGCCTGTTTTTCGATCAGGAACGCTGGGAGCCCATTCCACTGCCGCCGGTTCCTGCTGATCCGCTCAAATTCAAGGATGACAAGGCCTATCCTTCCCGGATCAAGGGCGCGAAGAGCAAGATTTCCAAGCGCGACAAAGAAGAGGCGCCAGATACTGGCGCGGTGTCTCCGATTGCGCAGGATGACTGCATGGCTGCCGCCTTCGGCAAAGTGAACGGCGTGCCGACCGTGGTTCTGGTCCAGGATTTCGCCTTCATGGGTGGATCGCTCGGCATGGCTGCTGGCGAAGCCTTCATCGCTGCGGCGCAAATGGCCGTGGCGCGCAAGGCCGCCTTCGTGATCTGCACCGCTTCGGGCGGCGCACGGATGCAGGAGGGCACGCTGTCGCTGATGCAGATGCCGCGCTCGACGCTGGCTATCCAGGAAGTGAAAGAAGCGGGCCTGCCATATATCGTCATTCTGTGTGACCCAACCTCGGGTGGGGTTTCGGCATCCTATGCTATGCTCGGCGACGTTCACATGGCGGAACCTGGCGCGATGATCGCGTTTTCCGGTCCGCGCGTGATCGAGCAGACCATTCGTGAGAAGCTGCCGGAAGGCTTCCAGCGGTCCGAATTCCTGCGCGAAAAAGGCGCCGTGGATATCGTTGTCGACCGCCGTGAGCTGAAGAGCACCTTGTCCCGAATTCTCGGGCATTTGATGCCGAGCCGCAGCGCCGCCGAGAAAGATGTCTCGATCCTTCCGGTCGAAGCGCCATCGGCCGATGCACCGGCGCCGCGCGCCAAAAAAGATTGAGTGCCGACGCGGCCGATGTCGAAGCGGCCCTGAGGCGTTTCGAAGGCCTTTATCCTGAAACAATCGAACTCTCGCTCGGCCGGATCGAGGCTGTGCTGGAAACCCTTGGGCGGCCTCAGGACAAACTGCCCCCGACCATCCACGTCGCCGGAACCAATGGCAAAGGATCAACCTGCGCTTATTTGCGGGCCATGGCCGAAGCCGCAGGCCTCAGCGTGCATGTCTATTCGTCGCCGCACCTGGTGCGCTTCAATGAACGCATTCGACTCGCCGGATCGCTGATCGAGGACGCGGCGCTGATGGCCTGGCTCGACCGCGTGTATGATGCTTTGCAAGGACGCGAGATCACCCGATTCGAGGCGACGACAGCGACGGCGATCCTGGCCTTCAGCGAAGTGCCGGCGGATCTTCTGGTCCTCGAGGTCGGGCTCGGTGGTCGGTTTGACGCCACCAATGTCATCGACACGCCGGCACTGAGCGTGATCACGCCGGTCGACTTTGACCACAAGCAATTCCTCGGCTCGGATCTTGCGTACATCGCGGGTGAGAAAGCCGGCATCATCAAGCACGGGCGTCCGGTCGTGTCCGCCATGCAGGCGCGGATCTGCGGTGACGTGATCCGGGCACAGGCCGCCGACCTCAATGCGCCGCTATCGCCGCTTAGCATCGAGGACATTGAGCGCGTGCCCGAGGAAGTTGCGCTGCCGGGAACCCACCAACGCTACAATGCAGCTTTGGCGGGTCTGGCCATGCGGATCTTGACGTCTCCCGAGATCAGCGATGCGGCGATCTGGAAGGGCGCGCAAACCGCGGTCTGGCCAGCGCGCATGCAGAAGCTCTCTGACGGCCCGATTGCGCGCCTCGGACAAGGCGCGGATGTCTGGCTGGATGGCGGGCACAATCCGCATGCGGCGACAGCGATTGCGGAACTGCTGCGTGAAATGGGCGGTCGGACGGTGATGGTCGTGGGGATGCTGGCGAGCAAGGATCATGGCGGGTTCTTCCATTCGTTCAAGGGCACCGTCGATACCGTGCACACGCTGCCAAATGCGCCTGGCCATGCCAGTGTCGATCCCGCAGACCTCGCTGCGACCGCGAAGCGCTACCTTCCGGAAACGCATCCACACGCCTCGCTGGAAGCCGCGATGCAGGCAGCAGCGGCGCAAGCACCCGATCGAATTCTGATTTGCGGCTCACTCTATCTGGCCGGTGAGGTGCTTGAGAAAAACCAGGAAATTCCAACCTGATCAGATGTCTAACTGGCGCATCAGTCGGAACAAAAAGGGCAGGGGCCACAGCATCAGGAACAGGTTCGGTATCCACCAGCTCGGATCGAAATCCTGGACAATCAACCAGTATGCGATCGCCATCAGTCCGGCGCAAAAGGTCAGCGTCAGCGATATCGCCGCCATGATCCGCCAGTTCGGATGACCGGCGGATTCCATCCGCAGGGCGGCAAGACCTGTGACGGATAACAGAATGTCCAATGGAAAGAACGACCAGTTCCAGGCCATGACACGGGGATCATGATAATCTTTGAACAACCAATCACCAGGAATATCGAGCAGCTTCAGTGCCATCGCTGCGGTGATCGCCCAATAGAGCAACATCCCGATATCGGTGAACAGCATCAGCCCGCGCCGGATCATGTCGGTGTGCCTCCTCAGGCGTTCTTGATTGTCAGGCCGCCATCCACGGGAATGGCGACCCCGTTCAGATAAGACGCGGCCGGCAGACAGCAAGACAGGGTGATATTGGCGACTTCTTCCGGGATGCCATAACGGCGGATCGGCACCCGGCGCTTGGCGAAGATGGTCTTGTGCTCATCCGGGATCTCGGCATTGATATTGGTCAGGATCGGCCCGGGGCAGATGCAGTTGCAGGTGATGCCATCACGACCAAGGTCTGTCGCCATGGCCCGTGTCAGGCCGATGACGCCGTGCTTGGCCGCAACATAAGGGCCGTTGCCAGGCGTCGCGCCAAGGCCTTCGGTCGAGGCGATGTTGACGATCCGGCCACCGGTCTCGGTCTTCATCAGATAGGGCAGGGCGGCGCGGATCAGGCGCTGCTGCGCCGTCAGCATGACGTTGACGCTGTCATGCCAGATGTCCTCATATTGATCCTCGGACGGATGCGCGAGGCGGGCAAAGCCGGCATTGTTGATCAGGATGTCGAGCGCACCGAACTGTTCCACCGTCGCCGCGACAGCCGCCTTGATCGCGTCATGATCAACGACGTCCAGGGGAAAGGTCGCAACCGCTTCATGGCCCGCCGCACGGATCTCGTCGGCAACGGCATTGACCCCGTCCGCATTCATGTCCGTGGCCATCACCTTGGCGCCTTCACGGGCGAACAGGTGGGCGGTCGCGCGTCCCATGCCGCTGGCGGCGCCGGTGATGAAAACGGTTTTCCCGGCGACGGACCGATCGAGGTGTTGATAGGGGATCATTCTGGGCGCTCCTGAGTTTGGCTCAAAGGCTAGCGAGTCCAGCCGACAAAAAAAGCCCCACCGTCGGGCGACCCCCTATTTCGAGATGTCATTCGGCGGCATTTCGATCACCGCATTGATCATTGCATTGAGCTGCGCCGGATAAGCCGCGTCGAGCCGCTGGAACGGGGCCGCGCCGAAAATCCCGTTCAGGGTTGGTTCCGACACGGCATAATAATTGATCGCGCCAAGGATCTGATAGCCTGCGGCCAGAGCCCTCGCATCGCTGGCGTCGCGCCAGTTGGGTAGGGCCTGAATCATCGCAGTGAGGTTTTTCAGGAACGAGGTCATGTACCATTTACCCGCCGATTGGGCGCGCTGATTATTGTCGAGCAGTTCGCGCATCAGTAACCTGGTCTGAGCGGGCTGCGTGCGCGCTGCGTCGTAAAGGCGATCGAAAAAATTGCGCAGCGTCGTTTCGGCTTCCGTCTCGTTCAGATCGGACGTGACGGTGAAGCTGTCATATTGCGTCGATATGCGATGCAGGACGTCACCATAAAGTTGGGCCTTACTCTTGAAATGGTGCAGCAGTGCCTGCTTTGTCAGGCCTAGTTGCTCTGCGATCGCGGCGATGGAGACCCCGTAAAACCCGCGTTCGGCAAACAAGGCTTCCGCCGCATCCAGATATTCTTCCCGGGAGACCCGCGCCATGTTGATTTTCCTCGACTCTTGACAACCTACCATACGGTAAGTATGGATACTTACCAAGCGGTAAGTTTTTCAATCGTGTGCGCAACCACAGGAGGTCCGTATGGATCGCGAAACAGAACTGGAATTGATCGATGAGCTTCTGGCATTGAAAGCGCAAAAGACGCCTTATCTTGATGACACCGTCACGCGAAATCCTGTCGATCACTATGTCAGCGACCACCGCTTCTCCGAGGAGCGCGACCGCATTTTCCGTCGCCTGCCCGTGGCCGTCGCGCACATCAGCGAGCTCGCCAATTCGGGTGATTTCCTGCGCCGGGACGTTGCTGGCCTGCCGGTCCTGCTGACCCGTGACAAGGCTGGAAACGTCAATGCGTTCCTGAATGCGTGCCGGCATCGCGGTACGCGCCTGGTCGACGATGAAGCTGGTTGCAAACATCGCTTTTCGTGCCCGTATCATGCCTGGACCTATGCCAATTCGGGTGAACTGATCGCGGCGCCACACCTAGAAGCCGGATTTGGTGAGGTCGATCGTGCGCAGTTGGGGCTCAAGCAGCTGGACTGCCAGGTTCGATTCGGGTTCGTTTGGGTGACCACCGAAAGCAATGGCCGGGTCGACCTGGACGCGCATTTCGGTGCGCTTGCGGATGAGCTTGACCAGCTCCGCATTGATGAGATGTTCGTTGCGCATCAGGATGTGACCATTCGTCAGGCGAACTGGAAGATCCTGGTCGAAGGTGGCATTGAAAGCTATCATTTCAAAGTTGCGCACCGGACCACGATCGGACCGCATTTCGAAGACAATCTGTCATCTTATCGACCATTCGGGCCGCACATTCGATCTATCCTCCCGCGCACCAGTATGGCGAAACTGGTGCCAGATACCCGCGAGACCTGGCGTCTGCGCGACCATGCGCAAGTACTGTACACGCTGTTCCCGTCAACACAGCTATTGGTCCAGCAGGATCATATTGCCTGGGTCAAAGAAGAGCCGATGTCGCCCGGACAATCACGCCTGCGTCTGGTCACGCTGGCACCGGCGGCGGACGCCGACAAAATCGAACACTGGCGGGACAACCATGCCATCACCATGACCACGCTCGATGAAGATTTCGACATCGGCGAGAGTATCCAGTCGACGCTGAATTCGGGCGCCAATCAGGACATGCTGTTCGGACGATTCGAAGGGGCGCTGGACCATTTCAACCAGACTGTGAACGGCCTTCTCGCCGATGCGTGATCCGCGCTAGCCGCGCTGCTTGACGCCTGATCCGGAGCGATAACTGGCGAAGAAGCATCCGAACGCGCCAAAGATCAGCATGACGGCCGGCGGCAGGAACCAGCGCAACGGTGATTTCAGCACGTCCGTCTGATTGGTGCTGAACCGCCAATAGCGTTTGCCGCCCTCTACGGGCTCGACAAAGGAGTCGCCGCGGAAGTCGGTGATTGTCTGAAACTTCTGGTCCAGCCGCGAGATCATCTCCTGCTGGCGCTTGGACAGCGCTTCGGCATCGGGGTGCTGGTCGAATGATCCGCGGCGCACAATGTTGAAGGCATCAAACGCCTCGCCCTCGAGGATGACGCCTTCCGAGCGATACTGGAATGTCGTGACCGTGGTGTCCTGCGCCAGCTGTGTCAGCCCCAGCATCCCGCCGCCCAGTGCCAGCGCTGCGACCCCGCTAATGAGCCAGGTCTGCGCCAGCTTCTGTGCACTACGAGATGTGTCGAGAATAACCGATCTGACCGCGTCGATCTCTCTCAATTGATCCAGCTCGCCAGCAAACAGCTGGGCCTGCAGGTCGGCAAGGTCGAATTTGTAGGTTTGCCGGATCGACGCGAACACATCCTCGGACGGGTAGGATTTTCCGGATTCCAGCTTTGAGAGATAGGACTGTTCGATCCCGATCTTCTGTGCGGCTTCCGGTTGGGTCCAGTTAAAGGTTCGCCGTTGCTGTCTGATATAATCGCCAAAACGCATATCCCGTGTTTCCTCATTGATTGGATGGTTTCAAGTGAATTTCTGAGGGCAGGAATGTCGGTGACTGACAGGAATGCCAGATGAATATCGCGGAATTTCAGTGAATTGTGCGGCCTGGCGCTTCGTCGACCATGGTCCAGCTTTACCTTAGGTCATGCTGTTGTATGCTTGCCCGCAAGATGATGGAGGGGACATCATGCTCACACCCAAACTCGCCGGCGGAGTCATTGCTGCCACCTTGCTTGCAAGCGCCAGCTGGGCGCAAGCGCCGTCACCGGGCCCGAAAACCGTTCAAATGGTCGACAAGGGTTTGTTTGACTTTGACGACGGCCAGGAAGGCGACCGGCAGAGTGCCGACCTGCGCCTCAACAAGAGCCAGGACGGTACCTTCTTCCTTGAACCTCTGAACGGTGCCGGGATCGGATATCTCGAAACCTCTGAGAAAGCCGCGGCGACGTGCAAGTCTGGTAAAGCCGGTCTGCGCGCCTCGCGGATCAATGCAAGCACACCGGAAAAAGGCACCCAGCTTTGTCTACGGACCTCGGATGACGAAGCCTATATTTTCACGCTCGGTGACAAATCCGGAACCGGCCTGACCATTTCTCAGTATAATCCGGTAGGCAACAATTCTGAGACGCCGCCGGCAGCCGATCAAAACCGGATTGTCTACAAATTGAGGCCGGTTGACGGGGATGATGAGCCCTCGCCGGTTGCCACGCAGGCGACTGATCAATCTCTGACATTCCAGACCCGCATCGTTCTTTCAAACGTCATGCCCGAGGTCGAGAGCGCCCGTCTGACGTGCTCGATTGCAGGTGACGCCACGGCAAACGGCGTTGCGGTATCGAGTGGCATGAACGGTTACTCCGAAATCTTTGCATTGTCGGAGGAGGCGCGACGAAATTCGGCCACCACAGTTGAAACAGAGATCGATTTGCCGCCCGGCTATGATCTCGACGCTGCGCTCTATTACAATTGCGCGCTCATTCTGTTCATCGGATACAATGATAGCGGGCGCCCGGTGCCACAATCTGAAGTGGTCGGAAACGGCGTGGAACCGTGGCGTGGTTATCGCGGCGAGGATGCGGACGATGCGCCATGGCGCTTGAGCCTGATCGAACTCGATGCGGAAAATGCCGTGAACAATCGTGGCGGCGTGGTCAAAACGCCGGACATTCGCTTCAATGGCATGGCCATGCCAGGCATGGTGGCAACACCGGTCGAACCGGATGAGCCGGCGCCTGAACTGCCGGACGTGGAGACGCATGTCGGGACTCTGACAGAGATACTGGAATGCCCGAGCGCGAGCCTGGTCATGAATGATCCGGCTTACAATCAAGGTCAGAACGATGCGGGTTGGCACACACGCTACCAAAAATACGGCGTCAGCGGCGGCACCGAGTTCGCAGCAAGCCCGAGCTTTTTCATGACCGGTGCGAGCTTGGAGAACGACGGTCGAACGTTGACGTGCAACTATCAGGAACTGTCTTCCGTCGAAGTTAGAACGCGCGGAAGGAATACGGTTGAAGTTGCGTCGGAAGGATTCGGTGTGTTTCTCAGCCGCACTGGAGACGGGGCTTGTAGTCCAGTGCGACCTTCTGATTGGGACGGCGGGGTCTGTAACGGCTCGCCAGATACTTGGAGCTATCCGCGCTGCCCGTCAGTATCGGACGGTTTTTTTGATGGCAGTTGCCTGCGTTCGACGTCGGCGACTTGCGCCGTCGAATGCCCGAGATTTCCAGCTGGCGACTAGGACGGTTTGGAAACAAGAAAAAAGGCCCGCACAGGTGGCTGCGGGCCTTTCAGATCGGGTTGTCTCAACCGGTTCGAGATCAGGTGTTTTCCTTGATCCATTCGGTGATCTTCTGTTTCGACATCGCGCCCGGATGCGTGGCGGTGACCTTGCCTTCCTTGAAGATCATCAATGTGGGCAGGCCGCGGATGCCGTATTTCGACGCCGCCATCGGGTTGTCGTCGACATTGATCTTGGCAACCTTGATGTCGCCGCTCATTTCGTCGGCAACTGCATCCAGGTGAGGTGCCATCGCCTTACAGGGGCCGCACCACTCCGCCCAGAAATCCACCACGACAGGTGTGTCGCTGGCAACGGCATCGTCGAAATTGTCGTCGGTAATATGTTCAGCGGCCATCAGGACCTCCTTCAAATTCTGTAACGCGGCATAAGATAGGGACTCTTTGCGCGCGTCAAACCGGTCTCTCCACACGGTTTAGTGATTCTGACATGGCGTGGCCATCGAGTTCGATCAGGTGCGGTCCATCCGTGTATAAGAGCGCACATCTGACCGGACGGTCCGGATACAGGTCTGACAACACAGCGCGATATGCGGCCATCTGGACAATATAGGATGCATCAATCTGGGCGGCGTCAGTCGGTGCGGGTCGATCGGTCTTGTAGTCGATGATCAGGATCTGTTCGGGCCGGATAATTAATCGGTCGACCCGGCCATTGACCAGCTGGCCGCCGGGAAGCGTCCCGGCGATCGCCGCTTCATTGCGTCCGCCCGGCGCGAAGATTTCAGCAAAGGCGGGGTCGCGCAGGGTGCGCAGGGTGACTGCGAGCATTTCGTCCGCCGCCGTTTCAGTGACGTCTGGGTCGCGCGATAAAAATCGGCTGCCCGCCGCCTGCCAGTCGCTTTTAGGCAGGGTCGGCAAGGTTTGCAGCAGCGCGTGGATCAGACGACCGCGATGCAGCGCTGCAGAGCGATCAGGCCCAAACGGGGCGAGGACGGCGCTGGTATCTTCGAGCAGCCGCGAGGGCGCGGCCAGTCGAACTGGCGGGGCCGGCTTTGCGGCCGGACGCGTGAGCCAGTCGGGCGGCATGGCGCTGCCGTCCGTTGTCGACGATGCCTGTTCCTGGCACGTGACCGGTGCCCCGAACACCAGGCGATCCTCAACCTCTGCATCCTCCGGGTCGTCGCCCAGCAATCCACGCATCGCGGTCAGGCACCAGCGATACCAGGATGATTTTGCGAAACCGGCTTTCATCGATCCCAGCCCGGCGCCAGCAATGATCAGGCGGTCGGAGGCGCGCGTCAGCGCGACATAAAGCAAACGACGCGATTCCCGTTCAGCCGCCTCGTTTGCGGCCTCGCGCAGTCGGCGCGATGTGTTGCAGTCAAACCGCGAGGAGGGGCTGTAGATTGGTGTTCCGCCCGGCGTGAAGAACAAGGCATCGGAAACCGATTTGGTTGCGCCCGTCGTATCTGGCAGGATGACCACCGGCGATTGCAGCCCTTTCGCACCATGCACCGTCATCACACGAACCGCCCCGTTCGGTTCGCCAAGCTCCCGTTTCAGAACGGTGTCGCGCGACTCGACCTCGGCAAGATAGGCCTGCAGGCCTTTCGGTTCGTTCATGTCAAAACTCAGTGCGCCAGACAGCAAGGCCTGGATCGGATCGCGCACGGGCTCACCAAGCCGCTGA
The DNA here is from genome assembly GCA_965228095.1 of Henriciella sp. Taxonomy (GTDB): domain Bacteria; phylum Pseudomonadota; class Alphaproteobacteria; order Caulobacterales; family Hyphomonadaceae; genus Henriciella. The sequence continues at coordinate 1,559,942 of OZ245793.1, forward strand.
ATCAGCTTGTCCCAACCGCTAAGTGTCTCGCCGTCGCGCTCGGTCAGGGCGCGCGTCAGAAACTCGAAGGCGGGCAAATCGCGGTGCGCGATAAGGCGCGCGCAGAACTCCCTGGCGGGTTGGAACTCGGCAGCTTCGTTCGCCTGCAGCCGATCCCACAAAGATTGTGTTTTACCGCGTCCATGCGCCAGTTCGAACAAGTGTTTGTCATCGTCGACCAGGTTGCAGAACGGTCCGCGCAAGATTTCGGCCAAGGCCAGGTCATCCCCTGGTTGCAAGGTGAACCGGATCAGGTTCAGGCAATCCTGCACGCCAAGATTGTCGAGCAGACGCAGACGATCTGCGCCGGCAACGGCGACGCCCTCCTGTTTCAGGGACTCGATCAAGGCGTCGAACAGTTCATTGCGGCTGCGGACCAGGATCAGGATGTCCTCGGCGCATACGGCGCGGCGCGTCCAGCCGCGGTCCTTGCCTTCGGACCAGACACTGTCGCCACGATCCAGCATCTGGCGAATCTCGCGGGCAATGCTGCGGGCCAGACGTCGGCGCGGGGCGTCGGCCGGGACGTGATCAGTCGGCGTGGTCCAGGCGTCATCTTCTGCGGCTTGCTCGCTCGCGGCTTCGAGCGGCCACAGTTCGACCCGGCCGGGTTGATTGGCGCGCCGGGCGGTGTGTGGTTTGAGGTCCGCGTCAATGGGCGGCAGCGCGTCGGTCGTTGCCCCTTTCAGCGGAACGCGGGCGCGCTCTTCATCGACAAAGCGAAGCACCTCCGGAGTGGAACGAAACGACATCGCCATTTCAGGCTGATTGACTTTGCGGTCCTCGGCTTCGGCGACAATCTCCTCGCGGCGCACGAACGTCTGCTTTTCGGTCTGGAACTGCTCCTGATTGGCCCCCTGGAACGAATAGATGGACTGTTTTGGATCGCCGACCACAAATTGCGTGCGCGCGTCGACATCATGGTCTCGTCCGAGCCCCGACTGGAACTCTTCGACGATGGCATTGATCAGGGCCCATTGCGCCGGACTGGTGTCTTGCGCTTCGTCGAGCAAAAGATGAGACAGGCCGCCATCCAGCTTGTAGAGGACCCATGCGGCAGCGTTCGACTGGGTCAGCAGCTGTCGCGTGTGCGCGATCAGGTCATCGAAATCGAGCGCGCCGCGCACGCGCTTCTCGCGCTCATAGGCGTCGATCATGGGCAGTCCGAGCCGCATCAGCGCCAGGGTCCGGGCGGCGGCTTCAGCAGCAGACAGCTCTGATTGCACCGCCTTCATGCGTGTGATTTCGCGCCCCTCTGCGGTCTCGCCTTTGGGCTTTCGCGTAAACAGGTCGGCGACCACGGGTCCGGCCTTGGCGGTGAACGGATTGGAACCGTTGGGAAAGTCGCGTTTCGCGCCGGACAGGGCGGCCATGTAGATATCAAAGCGCATGCGTGGCGTATCGGTTGCCAGCATGTCTGTCAGCGCATCGCGCAGTTTTCGATCGGAGGAGCCCGGCTTCTCGAGCGCGGCCAGATCGTCAATCGCGCGGCGAATCTGGTCGCATGGAAGCGCGTCTACCATTGCGTCCTGTAGAACGTCCTCCGGGGACGCGGATCCGGCCTCACATGCGGTGCGAATGCTCGCCGTCAGATCTGAATCGGATCCGATCGACTGCCAGAAGGTTCGCAAGTCCTGGCGCTTGAATCGCAAGGCATCGAGGGCGGCCCCAACGCCAAGTCCGCCCGTTGTCCGTGCCAGGATGCGCATATCATCCGGATGAGCCGCGGCCGCGGATTCCAGTCGATCGGCCAGCACGGCCTGCCACAAGGCATTGGCTTCATCGTCTTCAATTTCGCTGAACCCGGGCGAAATACCAGCTTCCAGCGGGAACCGGCGCAAGACCCGCGCGCAAAACGCGTGAATGGTTTCGATCCTCAGCCCGCCCGGTGTTTCCAGCGCACGCGCGAACAGGGCGCGGGCCTGTCTGAGATCCTCGGTCTTGTACGTCGAGGCGGGGCGGTTCTCGAGCTCTGCGAGCTTTTCACGCAATTGCTGGTCGCTTGCCACGGACCAGTCCCCCAGGCGCGAGAACAGGCGCGATAGCATCTCGTTGGCCGCGGCCTTGGTGTAAGTGATGCACAAGATGGAATTTGGCTTGGCGCCGGGTCGTCCGTCGGGACGCTGCAGGAGCAGCCTGGCCACGCGATCGATCAGCACCTTGGTTTTTCCGGAGCCGGCATTGGCCTCGACCCAGGCCGAAAGAGCTGGGTCGGCAGCCTCGGCTTGCGCGGTCTTGGCCTGCGTGAACGCGGCGCTATCCGGGGAGAATATCGCCTCAGTCATGGGTTGCGAGGCTCGTCCATTCATCGCGGCGCGCCAGCCGCACATAATCACTTTCAAATCTCACCCGCTCCGGACGCGGGGCGCTGAGATAAGGATGCTGCGGGTCCGCAAACGCCGTCAACAAACGGACGACGCCTGCTTCTGCATCCGCAACAATATCGGCGATCGCAACCGCTTCGAGTTTGGCGTAGCGATTTTCCTCGCCGATCTCGCGCACCTCGAACGCTGTGCCGAAGCGCAGATAAGTCAACGCATCGACCGAGTGTGCGCCCAAGGCTGCGTATCCGCCATCGCGGGCGATCAGGCCTTGCAATGGCATCTGCGGACTGAGGCCGGCCCGCACCTGTTTCTCGGTGGGCGGCTTGCCGGATTTGAAGTCAAGGATCGCGACGCCGCCCCCGGCCCGGCGTTCGATCCGATCCGCCGTGCCAGACAGCGTGAAACGTTCGCCGCCGATCTGCAGCGTCGTCTCACCGTAAATTTCCGTCAGGGGATCGCCGTCAAGGCCCTGCTGACGATCGGCACGCCAGGTCAGATAGTCCTCGCAGACCTCACGCCGCCGCTCACGCAAGGCGATCAGGTCTGCCTCGGGTTCACCGCCCTGACGCAGCTCGAACTCAAGCAGGAACATCAACCCGTCTGCGTCGGCATTGACCTCGCCGGCTTCAAACCGTTCCAGCGCCTTGTGCACGGCCGTTCCGCGCACGCGCACATCCGGTGGCAAGTTCAGCGGATCGAGGCGGCGAATCCGCAGCACATATTCGCAATAGATTGCGTACGGATCACGAACCAGCTGCTCAATTCGGGTGACGGAAAGCTTGCTCGGGCGGGCCTCGAGCGGCGGCGTTGGACGCGGTTCAGCGGTAAAACCGGATGGCAGGCTCGGCGCCGCTTCCAGCAGCCGCAACCATTCCATCACGTTCGACCCGGCGCGCGGCGCCAGAGTCTGATCGGCTGCATCTCCAAGCGCCCCGCGCGCCAGCGTCTGCAAGCGCCACAACCAGCGTGATGCGACAGCGGGTTTGTCGTCGCGACGTTTGCTCGACAAGAGGGTGACATTGGGGGCGGCCGCCAATTGCGCAAAATCGTGCGCTGAGAGGCCAATCCGCTCATCCGGATCAGACAAACCGATTTTCTTGCGAAGCACGCGTGGCAAGAAGGCGTCTGCGGGTGGCTGCGCCGGCCACACCCCTTCGTTCAATCCAGCGAGGATGATCCGATCTGCAGTTTGCAGACGCGCTTCAAGCGGTCCCCAGATGGCGAGACGCGGATGCGACATGCCGTCGTGAACGCTGACCATGGCTGCTTCTGCGCCGAGCAGCTCGGCCCAGATGGCTGGCGCCTGTGCTGCGAGTGGAGCGGTGAGGTCGGCGAGTTGCCGGAACAGGCGCGAGAGGGCAGCCCCATCTTCGCCAGACCAGGGCCGTGGGACATGGCTGACCGCGGTGACTATCGCGCTGATTGTTTCAAGCCAACCCTGACCCGAGATCGGCGTGCCCGATGCGACGTCAATGCCCGCGACGATCGATGAAAGTTCGGTCACCAAAGCTTGCGCAGCGGCCAGGTCGTCCAGCCCACCCTGCAAACGTGGCCCACCGTCTGTGCGCGCCAGTCGCGCCGTGTGATCTACCAACCCGTCCCAGTCCTGCCAGGCCCGGGGGCCGCGCAGGGCCAGACGATCAAGCGCTTGCACAGCGGTTTGCTCGAACCGGCAATCAGGATGGTTGAGCACTGCCATGAGTGCAACCGGGTGCGAGGGGTCATGGATCCAATCGGCGACCAGCAGGGCGAGGCTTCCTGCATTGGTTTGTGCCAATAACTGGCCCGCTGAAGGCGGTACGTCGATGCTCCAGCGCTTCAGCATGGCGCTGACGTGTCGGGCCAGGCTGGCATCCGCGGTAATCAGCGCTGCGGTCCGGCCCTCATGCTCAAGCGTTTCGCGTAGCAGCAATGCGGCGATCAGGGCCTCGTCGGTCTCGTGGTCCGCAGTGATGACTTGTAGCCCACTCAGCGCGCTGGCGACAAATGTCGGTACATCGCCATTCTCGGAAATCGCCGAGAGGCGCGCGGTCCAATCAGCCGTCCGCTGCGCGGGCGCCAGCGCTTCGTGGATGAGCCGCTGACGCGCAGATTGATCCGGATTGTTGGTCATTGTCGGCCACGGATCGACCTGTGACGGATGTATCTCGAGCTCAGCCAGCGCACGCGACAGGGTAAATTGCGGGTGTGATGGCGATTGAGAGATGGACTGCAATGCGGCTGCGTCGAGGCCGCGATCGAGGCCAGGCAGGACGACCAGGCCTTGCGGCAGGTCCAGTGCAGCGCGCATCAACAGACGGCTGGCGGGTGTTGCCCCTGTCGACCCAGCGATGATTACAGGTGTCTGTGGAGGCCGCGCTTGCCATTCCGCCACCATCGCCTGAGCCGCTGCGTACCGACGCGCATACGGATCCATCGCCGTCGCTTCTTCCAACTGCGCCGGCCAGTGCTGGGTGATGATGGTCAGGAAGTCGAGCGATTGCTTCCAGTGCCGAGCCAGTTCGGCGTCGGGCACCAGGTCTTCGAGCTTGTCCCATGCGACATCGCCCGACAGCGCTGCTTGATCCAGCAGCCGCGCCAGCTCCCGGGCGGCAGAAAGGCAAGAGACAGCTGGCATGTCGATGCCCTGCGCCTGATAATACTGCATGACCAGTCGGGTGAGCCCCCCCAGCCGCTTGGCGGGAGACATGGTGGGCGGCAGGTCGGCGAGAGCCGTTTCGGCGCTTGGCGGCGGCTCGTCTGTTTCGAGATCGCCGAGGGCGCGAATGTCAGGCAGCAAGCTTGCGCGTCGCCCGCCAGCCTTGTGCAGCGCAAATGCCAGCGCCCGCTCGGAGCGCCGATTGGGAACATAGATCAAGGCATCCGCCAGAGCTTCCGGATTGTCCTTCAATCCCGTTTCGGCGGCCAGTGCAGTCGCCAGCTCGTCTAGGAAGTTCGCCCCTGGCGGGATCGAGAAAATACTTGATCGGCCTGGAACGAAGAGCTGATTCATGCGCCGTGGCAGCGCAGCCAAAACTCTGCGTCCTTCAGCGCTTGCGGGTCACCGACATGCAACCAGAACCGATCAAGTGGCTGACCATGGATCCGGCCTTGCGGCAGGCGCTCATCCCAGATTCGGTTGGCCGAAAACGGCTCGACCGGAGCATCATCGTAAAGCGAAGGTTTGAGGATGCGCACGCCGGCATAGGCCCAGGGCGCTGAGGCTGCGTCGCCGCGGCGGGAAAGTTGGCCGTCATCCCGGCGGAAGAAATCGCCAGCACCCGGGAATCCGAGACAGCGTTTTGTGTCGGCGAGCAGCAAATTCTCATCCATGAGTTCCGAATTGAAACTTTCTGCCAACAATTTTAGCGGTCCCGGCCCAGTGGGTTCCCAAAAGGCATCCGTGTTGACCACAAAGACCGGATCATCGCCGAGCAAGGGACGCGCCTTGGCCAGCCCGCCGCCGGTTTCGAGGACGGCCTCTCGTTCGTCGGAAATGACGATTTGCAGATCGTGACGGTCCTGCAGATGTGACTCCACCAGGTCAGCGCACCAATGGACATTGACGATTGCCCGTTCGACGCCGGCCACGACGAGATTGTCGAGCAAGCGATCGATCATCGAGCGCCCGGCGACATCGAGCAGGGGTTTCGCCGTGGCGTCGGTCAGCGGACGCATGCGGGTGCCGAGCCCTGCAGCGAGAACCATGGCCGTGTGCGGCATCTTGCTCATTCATTGGCCTCCAGAATAAACGGCGCCGTCTCGGATATGAAGGCCCGCATATCGGCCGCCGCAGGGTGGGCGAGATTGCGCGCCAGCATCAATTGCTGGCGTGCCATGAACTGATTATAGCGCGGTTTTCCATCGCGCTTCACCAGGCGCGCAAACACGCCGGTAATGCGCAACGCGTTGAGGGTGCCGATGACAGCAAGGCGTTCGCGCAGGTCGGTGTCAGATTTTCCGCTCTCGTCGAGATATGCTGTCAGTGCGGCATCCGTCGCGTCCGCTGTGACTTCACGGCGCGCGTCCTGGGTCAGCATCGCCAGGTCCCACGCGTCCCAGCCGATCACCGCGTCCTGAAAATCAAGCAATCCAATTTCACCGTCAGGCAACCAGAGCAGGTTTTCCGCGTGGTAATCGCGCAGTGTGAACTCCCGCGGGAAGGTCCCAGCAAGTTCGATCAGGCTGTCTCTCGCCGTTTCCCAGCGGTTGCGATCAGCGTCGGACATGCGCGCGCGCGTGTCGTATCGGTGCAGCCAATCCGCGTATAGATCCGCATTCGCGCGCAGCGCTACGTCGTCGAATGGCAGGATGGGCCAGTGCTCGGTTCCGTTCGTCAACACATCCGGCTTTGGGTGTCGATGCAGTCTGGCGAGTTCGCGGGCGGCGCGCTCATAAAGCGGGACTTCAGACATTCCCTGTTCGATCAGGCGGGCGAACTCGCGTTGAGACCCGAAATCTTCGAGTAAAGCAAATCCCAGCGTGCTGTCATGGCCATAGATTTGCGGAGCACGAAGGCCGGCATGGCGCAGGTGAGCGGCGATCAGCACGAAGGCATCCACGCGGCTCGAGGCGAGGCGCGTCATCGCATTCCAGCCGAGCTGACGTCGCTCGCCTTCGCTCATATCCGGGGTACAAGGGTCGTCTTCAATGCGCGGCGCATCCATCAGGATGGCCGTGGCACCGTCCTTCGCCGTCAGCCTGGCATATCGCCGCGTCGAGGCATCCTGTCCGAGCCATTCCACCGCAGACGTCCCCCAGCCCGCGTTGCCGAGAAACGTCTCGATTTGCTGATTTCGATCTTTGTCAGAACCCATGCAGCCGTGTCTGCCAGTCTTCGCCCTGCGGTTCTAGTGTCGCGTTGCGAGTTTCACCGTCAATCGCGAGGGTCAGGTCGAGCCGCCAGCCCGGCAAGTGAGGACCGGCATTGTCGGGCCATTCGATCAATGCCAGCCCAGCCTGGGTTTCGTCCCAACCCAGCTCGAAAACCTCTTCCGGCGCGTTCAGTCGATACAGATCCATGTGGAAGATCGGAAAATCCGGTCCGTCATACGTCTGGACGAGCGTGTAGGTTGGGCTCGGAACATCGGTCGCCCGGCCCAGTAGGGCTTCGATCAAGGCTCGCGAAAACGTCGTCTTGCCAACGCCCAGTCCGCCGCGAAGCGCGATCACATCGCCCGGTTTCAGCCTCGGCGCCAGACGGCCCGCCAGGGAAACCGTGTCGTCGAGCGTGGAGAGCTTAAAGAGTCGCAAGCGTTGCCTCGATGCTGGCCAGAAGCGGTGCAGTCGGCTCGCAGCCAACCGACAGTCGCACGAATCCGTCTGGAACATGGTCACCCCAACGCGCCCGCCGCTCGGCGCTGGTATGGATGCCACCAAAGCTGGTCGATGCGAAAATCACGGGACAGTCATCGATAAACCGCTCAGCCGTCGCTTCATCGTCAAAAGTCAGGCCAATGACAAATCCGACACCGGGATATTTCAGCGCCTTGATCGCGTCGTGACCCTCCAGTCGATCGACAAGCGCCGCAGCTGTGTCGCACATACGCTGCAGGCGAAGCTCCAGGGTCATCAAGCCGCGATGCAGAAGAAACGCGGCGAATGGGTCTGGAATAGAGCCAGAGACCTTGCGCCATTTTGCAACTTTCTGAAACAGCGCCTCGTCGCGGGTGGCGACATGGCCGAACAGACAATCGGAATGGCCCGCCATGGCTTTTGTATCAGAGCTGACTGCGAGGTCGGCGCCAAGATCGAGCGGGCGCTGCAGCAGCGGCGTCAGCGTTGTATTGTCGACAACCACCACGCCGCCACTTTCATGAGCGCTTTCGGCAATAGAGCGGATTGAACACAAGTCGAGGCCTGGGTTTGACGGCGTCTCCAGCCAGATGACGGCGTAAGGACCGAGATCCGCGCTCGCAAACTCTCTGGTCGGAATGGCATCGAAGTAAATATCGTGACCGCTCAGTATCTCTTCCAGCATGACGCGTGTCACATAATAGCCGTCGGACGGGACCAGTATCCGGTCGCCGGCTTTGGCAGTCGCCATCAGCCCGGCGGTGATCGCCGCCATGCCAGACGGGAAGGCGACAATAGAGGCCTGTTCGAGCGCTCGGATGGCGGCTTCGGCAGCTTCGACCGTGGGGTTGATATCGCGGCCATAAGTGTACGGCGTATCCGGCGTTCCAGACAGCTTGTACTTGGCTGTGGTCACGATCGGCGGACTGATCGGATCGCCGTTCGAGAGCTGGGCGGAACGGGCATGAATCATGTTCATGACCAGATCTGGGGAGTCTTTGTTCATCAGGGGCTTGTGGCACACTCTGGAAAGCGCGAAAAGGACGGGAAATATGACGCAGCGTCGCGTCTTGCAAAAAGTTGACGCATGCGTCATGAAACGGGATGAAGGGAGGCTCGAAGGACGTGGATCTGTCGTCTTCAAAGAGCATTGTCATTATCGGCGGCGGTCAGGCTGCAGCGCAGGCCTGTGCATCCTTGCGCCTGTTCGGGTTTGACGGCGATATCACGCTGATCGGCGATGAATCGGCGCTGCCGTATCAGCGCCCGCCATTGTCCAAGGCCTATATGAAAGGCGAGCTAGCTGAAGAGCGGCTCTATTTCAAACTGGAAGCCTGGTATCAGGACCAAAACATCGACACCATTCTGTCAACACGGGCGACAAGGATCGACCGTGACGCCCGCACCGTTTCGCTCGAACATGGCGGTTCCGTGGCGTATGACGCCTTGATCATTGCAACGGGATCGCGCCCACGCGCCTTGCCCGTCGAGGGCGCTGACCTAGACGGTGTGTTTGATTTGCGCGATCTCGCGGATGTTGAACGCATTCGGCCGCGAATGATTGCCGGTCAGAAACTGGTCATTGTCGGCGCTGGCTATATCGGCCTTGAGGCCGCAGCCGTGGCGCGACAAATGGGACTGGACGTGACGGTCCTGGAAATGGAAGACCGCGTCCTCGCCCGGGTCACCAGCCCGGTCATGAGCGAGTTCTTCGAGGCCGAGCACACCCGCCAGGGCGTCAGTGTCCGCACCGGCGCCCGCCTGGCGTCGCTGGCCGGTTCAGAGGGCAAGGTGACGACCGCGATCCTCGCCGATGGCGCCGCGCTCGACGCAGATATTGTCCTTGTCGGCATCGGCATCTTGCCGAACGTCGAACTGGCAGAGGAGGTCGGCATTGACTGTGCCAATGGCATCGTCACCGATCGCGATGCGCGCACCAGCGATCCCCGTGTGTTCGCAGCTGGAGATTGCGCGGCGCGCCCACTGGTTCACTATGACCGCGACGGGCGCCTGGAAAGCGTTCACAATGCGATCGAGCAAGGCAAGCTTGCCGCCGCCGCGATCATGGGCAAGCCGCGTCCGCCAGAAGACTGCCCATGGTTCTGGTCGGATCAGTATGACCTGAAACTACAGATTGCCGGGCTTAGCCAGGACTATGACCAAACCGTCGTCCGCGGCGATATCGAGGCGCGCAAGTTCGCGGTCTTTTATTTGCAAAATGGCAAGCTCATCGCGGTAGACGCGATCAATAGCCCGCCAGAATTCCTGGCGTCGAAGAAACTAATAATGACAGGCGCGCGCCTTGCGCCTGAAACGTTAAGCGATACATCCCAATCCATGAAAGAGATCGCGGCATCGGCCGCATAAGGAGACGTCAGACCAATGGCAAAAATTATCTATGTCGATCACGAAGGCACCGAACGTGCGATTGAAGCCACGAATGGCGAAAGCGTGATGGAAGCTGCAATCAAGAATTCGATCCCCGGGATCGACGCTGATTGCGGTGGGGCCTGCGCTTGCGCCACATGCCATGTTTATGTCGACGAAGCCTTCATGGACAAGGTTGGTGCTCCGGAAGACATGGAACAGTCCATGTTGGATTTCGCAGAGAACGTGAAAGCAACGTCGCGACTGTCTTGCCAGATCAGCGTCAGCGACGAGCTTGATGGCTTGCGCGTCGTGACGCCGGAAAGCCAGCACTAAGCGATCCTCGCAACCAATTGCGCGCCCCTGCCAAAGGCGGGGGCGTCTGCTATTGGTTCACGTGGCGTGACGCCTTGGTCCATGCCCAGCGACTACCTATGTCTGCGCAAACAGATCGTTCCGGAGCCTTCCATGACCAGCTACACTGAATTGCTCGCGAGCCTGAGCCGGCAGTCCGATCAGAGCATTGACGCGCATATCCCCGAAAGCTGGATGCAGGGGCGTACGACCTATGGCGGTCTGACTGCGGCCTTGTCCTTTCAGGGGGCACTCGGGCTGGTCGACGACATCCCGATCCGTTCCGCTCAGGTGGCATTTGTCGGACCTGTGGGCGGCGACGTGAAAATTGTCCCGAAACTGCTTCGCCGCGGCAAGAACACTGCATTTGTCAGTGTCGATATAGTCGGCGAAACCGGGATTGCTGCGCAGTCGATTTTTGCCTTCGGCGCCCGCCGGGAAAGCTCGTTGCACTTTGACGATATGCCGAAGCCGGACTCACGGGCACCGGAAGAGATCGAGTCGTTCTTCGCCTCTGGCATGCCGCGCCCTGGCTTCTCTCAGAACTTTGACATGCTGCTGGCCACGGGCGGTCGGCCGATATCCGGATCGAAGGAAAAATCAGTCGGCTTGTGGATGCGCCATGTCGACCCGGAAGCCCCGCAAGACGCCACAGCAATCCTGGCGATCGGCGACGCCCCGCCGCCTGCGGCCATGTCGATGCTCGCCGTCCCGTCCCGGATCAGTTCGATGACCTGGATGGCCGAATTCATGACTGACGAAATATCAACCGATGCAAATGGTTGGTATTTTGCTCAACACACCGCCCAGCTTGCAAAGGACGGTTATTCCAGCCAGTCCATGCGTTTGTGGAATCGCGACGGCGAACCGATCCTGGTCGGGCGACAGACAATTGCGGTGTTCGGGTAAGCGAAGAGCTTAATTGACGAGTGCGGCCTTGAGGTCTTCGAGATAGGCGACCTGCTCTTCGAGTGCAGGATTTCCATCCTTGCCGAGTGCCAGCAGAGCGCGGTGGGCCTCGTCATAGTCTTTCTGGACGCTTTCAACCGAAACGCTGTCCAGATTGACCGCTTCTTCGGCGAGAATCGTGAGACCAGCAGGTGTCACGTCAGCAAACCCGCCGCGCACGAACAGGCGCATCGTGGTTTCGCCATTGTCTTCGACACGGACAACACCATTCTTGAGCGTGGTCATGAACGGCGCATGGTTTACCAGCACGCCGAACTCGCCGTCAGAGCCAGGGGCGATGACGTGATCCACTTCGCCGGAGAACAGTTCCCGAGCCGGTGAAACGAGTGAGAAGTGCAGTTTGTCAGTCATGAGACGTGCTTTCTTCGAAAGGGTTCGGCCCGCCGAAGCGGGCCAAATTCAGTTTGCTTAGGCGGCGTCAGCCAGCATTTTCTCTGCTTTGGCTTTCGCTTCATCGATTGAGCCAACCATGTAGAAGGCTTGCTCTGGCAGGTGGTCATATTCACCTTCGATGAGGCCTTTGAAGCCGGCCACAGTGTCTTCCAGCTTGACCTGGACACCTGGTGAGCCGGTGAAGACTTCAGCGACGTCGAATGGCTGTGACAGGAAGCGCTCAACCTTACGCGCACGAGCAACAACGAGTTTGTCTTCTTCAGACAGTTCGTCCATGCCGAGGATCGCGATAATATCTTGCAATTCCTTGTAGCGCTGCAGGATTTCCTGAACGCCGCGTGCCACTTCATAGTGGTCCTGACCAATGATCAGTGGATCCAGAATACGCGACGTCGAGTCGAGTGGATCCACAGCTGGGTAGATGCCTTTTTCCGCGATTGAGCGGTTCAGAACGGTCGTCGCATCAAGGTGCGCAAACGAGGTCGCTGGCGCCGGGTCGGTCAGGTCATCCGCAGGCACGTAAACCGCTTGTACAGAGGTAATCGAGCCTTTGGTTGTCGTCGTAATCCGCTCTTGCAGGGCGCCCATGTCGGTGGCCAGCGTTGGCTGATACCCCACAGCAGATGGGATCCGGCCGAGCAGCGCGGACACCTCGGAACCCGCCTGAGTGAAGCGGAAGATATTGTCGACGAAGAACAGAACGTCCTTGCCTTCCTGGTCGCGGAAATATTCCGCTTGTGCAAGGCCGGTCAGAGCCACACGTGCGCGGGCTCCTGGAGGCTCGTTCATCTGGCCATAGACCAGCGTCGCACGGCTTTCGCCTTCGAGATCGATCACGTTCGCGTCCTGCATCTCGTAATAGAGATCGTTGCCCTCTCGCGTCCGCTCGCCAACGCCAGCAAACACAGAGTAACCACCGAACAGTTTCGCGATATTGTTGATCAGTTCCTGAATAAGAACGGTCTTCCCAACACCCGCACCGCCAAACAGGCCGATCTTACCGCCTTTGGTGTAAGGGCAGAGCAGGTCGATCACCTTGATCCCGGTGACCAGAACTTCAGCTTCGGTTGACTGGTCAACGAAGTCAGGCGCTGGCGCGTGAATGGGTGCCAGAATGTCAGACGCGACCGGGCCGCGTTCATCGATTGGTTCACCGACAACATTCATGATGCGGCCGAGCGTTCCAGGTCCAACAGGGACCTGAATTGGGCCGCCCGTGTCGGCGACCGCTTGTCCGCGAACGAGACCCTCGGTGGAGTCCATCGCGATGGTGCGAACCGCGTTCTCACCGAGGTGCTGAGCAACTTCGAGCACGAGGCGGTTGCCGTTGTTTTCACATTCCAGGGCGTTCAGAATGTCCGGAAGGGCGCCATCGAACTCAACGTCGACAACAGCGCCGATAACCTGGCTAACGCGGCCAGTCGCTTTTGAAAGGTCCATGCGAGGCGTCTCCTTAGGAGCGGTTTTAGGTTTCGGAGCGGCTTTCGGAGCCGCCACTGTTTTAGGGGCAGCCGCAGCGGGTGCTGCAGCCGGTTTAGAATCTTCTTGGCCTGGCTTGCACGTGCCACAAGCGCGCGCGTCCTTATGCCCAAGCGCCTGCATTGCTGCTTCGGCTTCGGCATACGTGGCGAAAGGGCCATGCCACTTATCATCGTCATTGGTCTGGTCGCCGCCGACGCCTTGGCCATCATTGCAATAACGGCAGGTGCCCTTGTGCAGCCGCGCGCGCTTCTTGCTGAAATGTTCGTAAATCCAGAACGACATTTTCTACAGTGCCTCCGCACCGGAGATGATCTCGATCAGCTCCTTGGTGATCTGGGCCTGGCGAGCGCGGTTATATTGCAGGGTGAGGCTATCAATCAGCTCGCCCGCATTGCGCGTTGCATTGTCCATGGCGGTCATCGAAGCGGCTTGTTCGCCGGCTGCGTTTTCCAGCATCGCAGACAGGATCTGCGTGTTCAGATAGCGCGGCAGCAGGGCTTCCAGAATTTCCGGCTCCGATGGCTCATAGGCGTAAATTGCGCCGCTGAGATCAATCGTCTCGGCATCATCCGGAGCTTCCGCTGGAATCAGCTGTTTCGACACCGGGGTCTGCGTCAGAACATTTTTGAACTCGGAGAAGATCAAAGTTGCCACATCGAACTCTCCGTCTTCGAAGCGCTTGGTCAGGTCGTGACCGAGGCCGATGGCGAACGGTGTGAACTGGTCCTTGGCGTCAGACAGGTCGACATGGTCGATGAACAGGTTGGCATAACCGGCTTTCAGAACCTCGCGGCCTTTCTTGCCGACAGTGATGATCTTGACCTCTTTGCCGGCGGCCTTGAGCTCTTCGATCTTCAGGCGAGCGGCTTTCGCGGTGTTGGCGTTGAAGCCGCCACACAGGCCGCGTTCGGCGGTCATGACGACCAGCAGGTGCACTTTATCGTCGCCAGAGCCAGCCAGAAGTTTCGGACCGCCCGATCCTTCGCCCATCGAGGCGGTCAGGTTGGCCACGACATTCGCCATACGGCTGGCATATGGCTTGGAGGCTTCCGCTGCTTCCTGCGCACGGCGCAGTTTCGCAGCAGCCACCATCTGCTTCGCCTTGGTGATCTTCTGTGTGGATTTCACACTTCCGATCCGATTTTTCAGTTCCTTGAGGCCTGACATGCGGTCACCGGCTCCTGGTCGTGAGGTTCAAACTTAACCGAAGGTCTTTCCGAAGGCTTCCAGCGCGTCCTTGATGCCGGCTTCGACACCATCAGAAAGCGCTTTCTCGTCACGGATCTGCTTCAGCAGGTCTTTCTTGTCATTGCGGAGGAATGACAGGAGTTCTGCTTCATAACGCGTGACATCCTTGGTTGCGACATCGTCGAGATAGCCACGGGTACCGGCATAGATCACGACAACCTGCTCTTCCATCAGAAGCGGGCTGTACTGAGGCTGCTTGAGCAGCTCGGTCAGGCGCTCACCGCGATTGAGAAGCTTCTGCGTTGCGGCGTCGAGATCCGAGCCGAACTTCGCAAATGCCGCCATCTCACGATACTGGGCGAGTTCACCCTTCATCGAGCCAGCAACCTTCTTCATCGCCTTTGTCTGGGCGGCAGAGCCCACACGCGACACGGACAGACCGACGTTCACCGCTGGACGGATGCCCTGATAGAACAGGTCGGTCTCGAGGAAGATCTGACCATCCGTGATCGAGATCACGTTGGTTGGAATATAGGCCGACACGTCGTTGGCCTGCGTTTCAATGATTGGCAAAGCGGTCAGAGAGCCAGCGCCATTGTCTTCATTCATCTTCGCCGCACGCTCGAGCAGGCGGGAGTGAAGGTAGAACACGTCACCTGGGTAAGCTTCGCGGCCTGGTGGGCGGCGCAGCAACAGGGACATCTGGCGATAGGCAACAGCTTGCTTGGACAGGTCATCATAGATGATCAGGGCGTGCATGCCATTGTCGCGGAAATACTCACCAATCGTACAACCGGTAAACGGTGCGAGATATTGCAGCGGAGCCGGCTCAGACGCGGTTGCGGACACAACCACGGTGTAATCCAGCGCGCCGCGCTCTTCGAGGGTCTTAACAACCTGCGCCACCGTTGAACGTTTCTGACCAACAGCCACATAGATACAGAACAGCTTCTCGCTATCGTCTTTCGCAGCGGCGTTGGTTTCTTTCTGGTTCAGGATGGTGTCGACACAAACAGCGGTCTTACCGGTCTGTCGGTCACCAATGATCAGTTCGCGCTGGCCTCGGCCAACCGGGATCATGCCGTCAATGGCCTTGATGCCGGTCATCATTGGCTCGTGTACGGATTTACGCGGGATGATGCCCGGCGCTTTTACGTCCACGCGGTTCCGAGAGGCGACGTCCGCAATCGGACCCTTGCCGTCGATTGGGTTGCCGAGTGGGTCAACGACGCGGCCGAGCAGGCCTTTGCCAACCGGGGCGGCCACAATCTCGTCGAGGCGCTTGACGGTGTCGCCTTCCTTAATGCCACGGTCATCACCGAAGATAACGACACCAACATTGTCGCTTTCCAGGTTCAGCGCCATGCCTTTGATGCCGCCGTCAAATTCGACCATCTCACCGGCCTGGACACTGTCGAGGCCGTAGACGCGGGCAATACCGTCGCCAACGGAGAGGACTTGACCTACGTCAGAGACTTCCGCCTCGACGCCGAAATTTTCGATCTGCGACTTAAGAATGCCGGAGATTTCTGCTGCGCTGATAGACATATGCGTCTTACGCTCCCTTCATGGCGGTGTTCATACGATCCAGTTTTGCGGCCACGCTGGCATCGATCAGGGTTGATCCAATGCGCAGCTGAATGCCACCGACGAGGGCCGGGTCGACCTCCGTCTCGAGTTCTACGTCGCTGCCGACCGCCTTGGCGAGCACTTGCTCAAGCCGGGCGCGCTGGTCAGCGCTCATGTCTTTTGCGGTTCGTGCGATGGCGCGTTTAACGCCGCGCTCTTTCGCGTAGAGTTCGTCAAAATGCGTCGCCGCCCCGATCAGGTCGCGGGCCCGGCCATTCTGGGCCATGGTGCCGATGAAACCGGTGGCGGTTTTTGACAGCCCGAAGGCCTCAGCAACAGCGACCAACGCCTTGACCTTGTCTTCACGCGCAAAAGCCGGGCTTTCGAGCAGACGGGTCAGGTCTTCGCTGTCGGCCGCGAGGGCTTCGACGGTTTTCAGGTCTCCCGCAATCGCTGCGAGTTCCCCTTTTTCTTTAGCAAGATCAAACAGCGCGCCGGCATAGCGGCGGGCGGCTTCACTGGCAGTGGTAGCAGATGCTGCGGCCAAGGCGTCGTCCGTAAGCTGTAGGGCAAAATCGCCCAGGGTCTGAACCAATAGGAATCGAAGGCGCAGATGCACCCTAGTCCTGAAACTTGTGCGGGCACCTAGCACCTTGTTTGGGGGCTGACAACACGTCGGATCAGCCCAGCCTGCGACCGAATCGCGCGGTCGCTGCGTCAGTCGGAATTTCAAACGCTTGCGAGCCTGTTCTCATTCTGCGACTTTATCGCCATGCCGAGCCCATATCCACACGCTTATACCCATAATCACAAGGTGCTGGATGACGGGTCCGTGGCCTTCGAATGCTCGAATAATATCTCCATCTGGCCCTGGCTGAATTTGTCGCCCTTGCACCCGATTGTCGTCCAGACGATCAATTTCTGGGCCTCGGTCGAATCGGGCATTGCACTGGGCACATTTGATCCGGAGAAATGGAGCGCGCTCACCCATGTCGACTGGACGTGTGACGATCCGGATGTTGGGCATGCGGTGCGCGGCACTTACCGGACCGACAGAGACGGCGACGAGATGCAATACGTGCTCGCCTTCTTTGATGCTGAGGATCGGCAAAGTGTCGAGCTGCGCGGCAAGGGTGTCGTGTTTCGGACTCGCAATTTCGAAGGCTGGCGCGACGCAGCCAAGAAGCAAGCCAAGCCGGACCATGACGTCTCCACGTTCCCGTTCGCAGATGCTGACCAGGTCGGCGTGGAAGACCCGGCCCAGTGTTTCCTCTCCGAGGCCCTGAACGGGCCGCCGGTGCGGTGCATGGGCAAGATCACCTCCGAGCGCGGCCTGATGCCCGGGCATCCCTATATTGCCGGGTCAGGTGATCATGTGAATTCAACCCATATGGGTGAGATAGGGCGCCAGTTCTGCCAGCTGCTTACAGGCCGCCCGCTGATCAATACGGGCGGACAAATGGTGTTTGAACATTATGTCGAACTCGGACGTCATTTTCTGATCGACCAGGTGAAGCGGCCATCGTCAGAGCCCAGCATTCATGCCGTGGTGCGTCAGAACGGACGTATTTGCACGCGGATGCGCATGGACTACCGTTTTGCCGACTAGTCCATCGGCGTGTGCTGCCCGGCCTCGAACTCTTCCGCCAGCTTGAACTTGCGGATCTTGCCCGATCCGGTCAGCGGCCATTCGCTGACCTGAATCCAGTAGGCCGGGGTCTTTTGCGGTGACAAACGCTCTCGCACGAACGCCTTCAGCTCGCCCGGGCTGAACGGATGGTCGGATTCGCTGCGAATGAAACAGGCGACCTGCTCGCCCCATTTTTCATCGGCCACGCCAACGACCGCCACTTCATCAATGGCATCATGTTCCAGCATTGCATTCTCGATCTCGGCCGGGAACAGGTTCTCGCCGCCGCGAATGATCATTTCCTTCACGCGACCGGTGATCTTCACATAACCACGCGCATCCATGGTGCCGAGATCGCCAGTGTGCAGCCAGCCTTCTGTATCAATCGTCGCCGCGGTGGCATCCGGATTGTCATTGTAACCCAGCATGACGCTGTAGGCGCGCGCGCAGATCTCGCCCTGCGTGCCGATTGGCAGCACTGCGTTGTTCTGCGGATCCCGGATCGAGATTTCAGTGTAAGCCACCGGCTGGCCGATGGTCTGAGTGAGGTCGACTTCCGTGTCCTCGTGCCAGGCCTGCGTCAGCACCGGCGAGGTTTCGGTCTGCCCATAGACGATCTGGATCGGCGCGCCGAGCGTTTCCAGTGCATCGCGGCACAGCTGCGGCGGCACCATTGAGCCGCCCGACATGATCCGCTCGACCGATGACACGTCGCGACCGGATTGGCGAACTTCGTGAATCAGCGCCACCAGCATGGTCGGCACGCCGAGAATGAACCGGGTCTTCTCTCGTTCGATCACGCGCACGATCATTTCCGGATCGAACATGGGTGCCAGCAGCATCGTGCCGCGCGTGCCAAGCCCGCCAAGCACCAGGATCGCACATCCTGTCGTATGGAAAAGCGGCATGTTGTGAACGAAGGCATCACCCGGGTTCACACCGGCGCGGTGCATGGTGTCGACGCCGTTGCGCACCAGGCCGTGATGATGCAGCAACGCGCCTTTCGGGAACCCCGTCGTGCCAGATGTGTACTGGATCTGGACCGGATCGCTCGGTTTCGGGTCACGCAAGGCACCGTCTTCAGTGCCGGCATAAAGCGCATCATGGTCGGTCAACAGGATGCGATGCTTGATGGCTGGGATCTCGTCACAAACGGAATCCGCGATTTCCTGCATCGGATTGCCGCGAAAGTCGGCAACATAATAGATCCCTTCCGATCGCGATTGTTCGAGCACGTATTTGAGCTCGCGCTTTTGATAGGCGGGATTCACCGTAACCAGGATCACGCCGGCGAGGCCGCAGGCGAGCTCCAGGATCACCCATTCGGGGATATTGTTTGCATAGACGGCAATGCGCGCCCCTTCGGCATGACGACTGGCGAGCGCGCGGGCCAGTCGTTCGCTGTCGGCCAGCAATTCAGCATAGGTCCAGGTACGCAGGACGTCGCCTTCATACGACAATTCCTTGAGTGCCATGGCGTCGGGGGCTTCAGCGGTCGATCGCCGGAGCATGTCGCCGATGGTCATTGGCGCCGGCTCGTCACCACCCTGCGCTGGAAAGTATGATTCTGTTAGATCGACTTTGTACATTCTGATTGCCTCCCGATGCCTGAACTATCGGCATTCATTGCGATTGAAGCAATCCCTGTCGTCGCGTGGATTGCGGTTGTTTGGCAGCCATGACGTGCATCTGGCGGCTTGCTGGCGGCTTCCTGACATAGCTCTGGCGTGGTAATCAAACGTGGTCTCGGCGCAAAATGGGCGTATCGAAACTGAACGCAACAGGAGCCCACTATGCAATTTCGACCTGACGCTGAAAAGATCAAACGCTGGCGCGAGGAGCGCCTCTGGTCACAGGAACATCTGGCGGAGCTGGCCGGTCTCGGCCTGCGCACCGTGCAGAGAATCGAGAATGGCGATTCTGCCTCCCGTGACTCGGTCATGGCGATCGCCGCCGCGTTCAACGTGGACGCTGCCGCGCTGACGGTGAACGCTGAAACGGAAGCCGCCGTTGAAAGCGAGCAACGCGCGCGCAAATCGCTGGCTGGCTTGCGGCTTGGCTTTTTCATCAATCTCGCTTGCTGGGTCTTCGGCATGATCGTCTTCGCCGGCATCAGCCTGAGCGATGGCGATGGCCATTATGAAATGCTCGCCCCGGCGATCTGGTGGACGGTGGGTATTGCCGGGTTTGGCCTGACCGTCGTGATCGTCGAACTGGCGATGCGCTACCGGCTGGAGCACGAGGCGTAAGGCCTCGCGGACGATGCAATGAAAGTGTCCGGGTTCGATCACATCGTGATTTGCGTCGATGATGTCGGTCGCACACTCGACTTCTATGAATCGGTCCTCGGCATGACGCGGCGCGCGGAGCGGCCTGGAAAATGGTCGCTCCATTTCGGCGTTCACAAGATCAGCGTCCAAGCGGCTGAGACGGTCCCTTATATCGCTCGAAACACGTTACCCGGAACGGCAAATTTCTGTTTGCTGACAGAAACCCCCATTGCCGACGTGGTGGCACGGTTGAACGCAGGCAACGTCAAGATCCTGGACGGTCCGGGCGAGCGCGATGGCGCCAACGGACCGATCTTGTCCGTCTATTTTCATGATCCGGATGGGAACCTTGTTGAGGTCAGCAACGCGCTGAATTAGGCCGGAAAGCCGCCCGCTTTGCTGAGGCTGGAACTAACCGGATGTCCGAGCGCGGTTTCCAGCCACTTTGCGGTTTCGATCAGCTTGCCAAGGTCGAGCCCGGTTTCGAATCCGGCCCGTTCCAGCATGTAGACAACGTCCTCGGTCGCGACATTGCCGGTGGCGGCAGGGGCAAATGGACAGCCTCCGATGCCGCCGCAGCTGGCGTCAATGACATCGATCCCAGCCTCGACGGCGGCGGCGACATTGGCGAGACCGGCGCCGCGCGTATCGTGGAAATGGAGGCGTAGATAGACATCTGGCGCTTCCATGCGGACGCGCTCGATCACGGTTCGGACATTCCACGGCGTGGCCACGCCGATCGTGTCGCCCAGACCGACCTCGGCCGCCCCTGCGCGCTGCGCCTGGGCGGCGAGGTTGGCGACGATACCCGGATCGACTTCTCCGGAATATGGATCACCGAACGCCACCGAGATGGTCGCTGATAGCGGGATTTCCGCTTCATGCACCAGCGGCGCGCAAGCGGCCAGCATGTCGGCACTCTGTTGCGGCGTCATGCGCTGGTTGCGCTCGCCAAACCCTTCGCCGGCGACCAGCACAAAGTTGATTTCGTCGGCGGCCGCATCAATTGCGCGGCGAACGCCTTTCTCGTTCAGGGCCAGAGCGATATGGCGGGTGCTGCCGGTGCGATTGAGGCCACGGAAAACCTCGCTGCTATCGGCCATTTTCGGCACCGCCTTCGGAGACACGAACGATCCGGACTCCATACGGGTCACGCCGCAGGCTTCCAGTCGGGCGATGAATTCGAGCTTCTGTTCGGTGGTCAGATCACTGGGATCATTTTGCAGCCCATCGCGCGGACCGACTTCCACGATATCAATACGTCTTGTCATGCCGTTCATTTAATGGGCATTGAGAGCGAATGACAGACCCGATTGTAGAACCGCCGCTCGCGGGCTTGCGCGTGCTTGAACTTGGCCAGCTCATCGCCGGACCATTTTGTGGTCAGCTCCTGGGTGATTTCGGCGCCGAAGTGATCAAGATTGAAGCGCCTGATCGCCCGGATCCCGCAAGAGACTGGGGCGCGGTGAAGGTAAACGAGGAAAGCGTGTTCTGGGCGATTATCGCGCGCAACAAGAAGTCACTGACGCTCAATCTTCGTCTCTCGCAAGGCCAGGACATCCTGAAGCGCCTGGTCAGTACCGCCGACGTTTTGGTCGAGAATTTTCGCCCCGGCACGCTGGAAAAATGGGGCCTTGGACCGGAGGTTCTGCACGCGATCAATCCACGCCTGGTCATCACACGCGTGTCTGGTTACGGTCAGAGTGGACCGGAAAGCCACAAGCCCGGTTATGCCGCTGTCGGTGAAGCAAAAGGTGGATTGCGCTATCTAATCGGCGAACCGGACCGCGCGCCTGCGCGCGCCGGCGTCAGCCTTGGCGACTCGATGACCGGCACATTTGCGGCGCTTGGCACGATGATGGCGCTGTACCACCGCGAAAAATCAGGTCGCGGGCAAATCGTCGATGCGGCGATCTATGAAAGCGTCATGGCCTTCATGGAAAGCTTGATCCCTGAATATGCCCTGGCCGGCCACACGCGCGAACGAAGCGGTGCGGTCCTGCCACGGATCGCCCCGTCCGGCGTTTATCCCTGCAGCGATGGCATGGTCGTGATTGGCGCCAACCAGGATACGCTGTTCCAGCGCTTGTCGGACATGGTCGGCACGGATTGGGCCAGTGATCCACGATATGCCACGCATGATGCGCGCGGCGAAAACCAGGCCGAGCTCGATGCACTGATCGCAAAATGGACCTGTATCCGGACCATGGAGAACGTCCTGCGCAGCTGCGAGGCGCATGCAGTGCCGTGCGGGCCGGTCAATCAGGCGAAAGACATGTTGGAGGATGCGCACATCAAGGCACGCCAGGCGATCGTGCAAGTCTTCTCACCCTTGCTTGGTCAGGATGTACCAATGCAATCCGTATTTCCTGGCCTCAGCGACACGCCCGGAAGCGTGCGTTCGACCGGCCCGGCGCTGGGACAGGACACGGATACAATATTGGAGGTGCTGGGTTTCAGCGCCAAAGACCGCGAAGACTTGAGAGGCAACAATGTTATTTGAGCCCCCTTTTGCCAAAGCCGAGCAGGACGAAACCACCGAGCTTCGCCCGAAATTCAACCAGGACGGCTTGATCGCAGCCATCGCGCAGGACGCCGAAAGCGGCGACATCCTGATGCTGGCGTGGATGAATGCCGAGGCCCTGACCGCGACGCTGGACACCGGGCGCGCCACCTATTGGAGCCGGTCGCGACAAGCCCTTTGGGTGAAGGGAGAATCCTCCGGCCACGTGCAGGATGTAGTCGAGATCCTGGTTGATTGCGATCAGGATGCGGTTCTGCTGAAAGTCCGCCAGACCGGCGGCGCCTGTCACACAGGGCGGCTGTCCTGCTTCTATCGTCAGGTCGATCCTGAAACGCGTCAACTCTGGAAAGATTAATCTGGCACGCCGCTTGCTCCTATTCATACGGCACAAATGGAGTAAGGACGTGTTTGGTTGGCTGAACGGGCGTAAGAACCCTGTAATCGAGATAGATCCGGAACCGGAAACCGTTGAGCGACGCCGCGCGGAGCGAAACGACACCTATGCGGATGTTGTCGCGAAATCGAACAAGGGCCGTGTGTTGAAGCGTGGCATTGTCCTCGATCTTTCTGCGAGTGGCGCACGCCTTCGATTTGAAAACGGCGATAGCTTGCTCGACGGCATGATCGTGAATATTGCCCGATATGGCGTCAAACGTCGCAGCCGGATGCGGTGGCGCACGCGCACTGATGTCGGGGTCGAATTCGTCGATTGATCCTCTGCGCGACCGACACCTCACCTCTGGACACGCAATCCGAAAGTGATATGAGGCGGCAAGACCAACCATGTTTGCGAACAGGTTTGGTTCGAATCCGGAACGAAAGACTCAAGTTGTCCACAGAAGCGCGCTTTTTGTGGAGCGTTTCGCTGATTCGTGATGAATCTTCGCCGTCGGCTATCGACTCTTTTCCGATCTGAGTCATTCTACACCCGTCGGCAGCGAAGACCGGGAAGCCACCGGGGCCCGCCGCCGAAAGAACATCGCGCCCGGACGACACCGGATCACGAGCGACCCTCCGAAATGGGGCTAGCGAAGGAAACCGGCGGAGACGAAGGGAAAGGCAACGCGGTGTCTGTCGAGCCCCAACTAGAGGGGTGACGCAGGGCCATATCCACGAACGGGGCACGAGCCGCAACGTGGGCCAGAAAGAACACCGGCAACGGGGATCTGGATGGTGGGACTTAACAAAACTGCGCAAGCAGAACGGGAAGTTTCAGGCCTCAATTGAGGCGCGAAGGCAGGGACTTAGCGGAACTTGTCACTAGCGACACAAATGACGCCAAAATGGGGTGCGAGCCGCAAGGTCCGCACCCCTCTTGGTGTTTGGGGGTTATTCCGCCGCCAGTTGCGCGTCGGTTTCGTCTTCGAACACCTCTTCTATTGATTTTCCGAACAGGCGAGCGATGGCGAAAGCGAGAGGCAGGGACGGATCGTACTTGCCGGTCTCGATGGCATTCACCGACTGCCGCGAAACGCCGAGATGATCGGCCAGGGCGGCCTGACTCCAGCCGCGCTCGGTGCGCAGGGCCTTGATGATATTCTTCACAGCAGATGCCTCCCGCCCAGCAGATAAGTGGAAATGCCATAGGCGATGAAGAAGGCCGGACCGAACCAGAACACTTCCACATGGTCGATGACGTGGAACATCTGCAGGAACCCGATCAGGAAGATGCCGCTGACCGTGATCGCAGCGCCGATGGCGAAGCCTTTCAACTGGATCAGCCGATTGTACTCATCGGTCTCGAGGAAATAGCGGATCTGAATGAACAGGAACAAGACCATGGGCAGCGTACAGGCCACGGCGACGGTTGCCTGCAACCAGGTCGGTTCAACCTCGAAGGTCTTGAGATAGAACGAACCGGCGAGCGTCGCGATCAGATACACAATCATGATCGGGACGAAGGCGCGCCAATAACGCTTCGACGCGGATTTGAAGGTTTGTTGTGACATGGGTGAAGTCTCCAGGAGGATTAGATGACCAGCTCGGTGAAGGCCCGGCTGTGTTGATTTTCCCGCTCTGCACGCCGCCACAGGACTGTGATCAACGCCAATGCGGGCAAGGACAGGACGGGACTGAGCCAGGCCGGTCCGAACACACCGAGCGCGAATCCAACTTGCATGAGCAGGCTGATAATGACCGTGATGATCACGGGTGAAAGTGAGTGTCTGAACGCGAACATGTGTCCCTCATGTGTCAAGTGAGCTTGTCATTTAGACAAGCGTGCTTGACATGTCAAGTGTCATTGACAACTTTTCTCATTGCCTTGTTTCGAGAGGTGTTTAGGAGGCTCGCATGGCGCTTGCTCCCTCCCTCACCATTTTTCGACATCGCGCCTATCTCCAGTTCTGGCTGATGCGTGTGGCGGTTGCTGCGGCGCGCCAAATGGAAGCCGTCGCGATTGGTTGGCAGGTCTATGAACTGGCGCGCGATCCGATCTCGGAGGGCGGCCTGGCGCTGGATATCCCGCAAGCTGCCTTCATGATCGGCCTTGTCGGCCTGGCGCAGTTCATTCCGGTGCTGCTGTTCTCGCTGGTCGGGGGGCAGGCCGCTGATCGTCTCAATCGCAAGATGATCCTTGTTGTCAGCAACCTGTTTCGTCTGGGCGGCACGGTTGCGCTGTTGTCGACCATTTTCCTGCCCGCGGCCCAGGCCCTGCCGATCATCTTCTCGGTGGCGGTGCTGCTTGGCTTCGTGAATGCGTTTACACCGGCCGCCGCGAGCGCCTTGTATCCGCAGCTTGTTCCGCGCAGCGACCTGCCGACGGCGATTGCGTTCAACTCGCTCGGCTTCCAGACGGCGAAAATTGTCGGGCCGGCGCTCGGCGGACTGTTCCTGGCGGCGGGAGGACTGACCTTCGTCTACAGCGCCGCCTTCGTCCTGATCGCATTCGGCATCGTTTCAATCGCGACGGCCGCCACCCCGGCGCATGAAAAGCTCAACAATGCCAAAGGCCTGTCCATGGTGTTTGAGGGTATTCGCTATATTGGCCGCAACAAGATTGTGCTGGGCGCGATCTCGCTCGACCTGTTTGTCGTCTTCTTTGGCGGCGTTGTCGCGCTGCTACCAGTGTTCGCGCGCGACATCTTGAAAGTTGGCGAAGTGGGGCTGGGCTTCCTCGCAGCGGCGCCGGCGATTGGTGCGCTCTCCGTCGCCTTCCTGCTGGCGCGCCGTCCGCTGACCCGGCGGGTGGGCACCTGGATGTTCTGGGCTGTCGGCATCTTCGGTGCGGCGACCCTGGTGTTCGGATTGTCGACGGTGTTCTGGCTCAGTCTGGTCGCGCTCGTCGTGACCGGTGCCGCCGACGAAATATCAGTCTATGTGCGCGCGTCGCTGATACAATTGGCCACGCCGGACGAAATGAAAGGGCGCGTCACCTCGGTCTCGTTCATTTTCATCTCGGCCTCGAACGAGCTCGGCGAGTTCGAAAGCGGGGTTGCCGCCCGCTTCCTCGGACCGGTCGGCGCGGTGATCCTTGGCGGCTCTGTGGCCATCGCCGTGGCGCTGCTATGGACGCGTCTGTTCCCCGACCTCGCCAATGCCGATTCCTTTGAAGGGGTTGAGGAACAATCGGTCTAGGCGGCTGATTTCTTGCCAGGCACCAGTTTGCCGAAGAATGCGAGCACATCATTGACCCCTGCGCCATGGACGGCGCCGGCGCGATACACCCGTGTGGCCAGTTGCAGGATGATGAACGTGGTCAGTGCCATCAGGCCGAGCTGCGACAGGACTTCCCAGACCGGTGGCTCGGTCGGCATGCGCAGGATCAGCAGGAAAGGCGTAAAGAACGGCACCCAGGCCATGATTTCGATCAAGGCCGATTCCGCATCCTGGACCGCGAAGGCGAGCATGGCGAGCGGTGCCATGAGCGTCACGAAGAGCGGGGTCATCAAGGTCTGCGCTTCCTGGATGGTGTCGCACAACGACCCGAGGGCCAGAAACATGGAACCATACATCAAGTATCCCAGCACGAAGCTGAGAATGGCCGGAACGAACAGGGCCGGATTGGCCGCGGCCGTGATCATCGTTGCCAGGAAACTGCTGACTTCGGCGTCAATGCTGTCGCGCATGAACCAGGTCAGGAGGGCAGAACCAAAGCCCCAGAACGCCATCAGTGTCAGCGCCAGCAACAAGACCGCAATCAGCTTTCCGGCCAGCAGGTGGGGCAGCTTTACAGACGTCAGCAAGCTGTCAAAAATCTTGTTCGAGCGCTCTTCAATCGTACCCATCAACAGGTAATTGATGACCGAGAAGATCAGGAACCACAGTGAAAACGCCATCATGATCGACACCACGAATGGCGCTTGATCGGCCTGGGTTACCTCGGACCCGGTGTCCGCGTCGGCGCCGGTGCGGACGCGTTGTTGCTTGACCGAACGACGCGCTTCCCGCGCCTGTGTGAGGACATCGCGATTGACGTTCACCGCCGCCAGGGCGCGATCGAGTTGCAAGTCCTGTTCGGCTTGGCGCGCCGCCGAGATCAGCGTCCGCGCTTGCAGGTTTTCCGACCAGTATTCGATTTCCTGGGTTTCCTCATTGACCAGGAGGGCAGCAAACAAGGGCTGCGGGCCGTCCTCCGTGTCGATCAGCGTTTCACCTAGCAGATAGGGTGCAAGTGCCTCGCCGGTCATGACCGGCGGCGCGACTTCGACAAAATCGCGTTTCGGCAGCAGCGCCGGGTTTCCGCCCGCGGCCGCGAACGCATCGGCGACGCTGGCCCCGTCGGCCAGCGCCTGGTCGAAGGCGTCGACCTGCTCGCTGGTGCGTTGCTCTGCCGCCGCCATGGGATCGAGCATGACCCGGGCCGCGCGGGCGTCTGCTCCCGACATCTCGGCGCGCATGGCCTCGGTAAAGGCGCTGCCCTGTTCGATCACCGTATAATAGCGGGTCGGCTGCGCGTTTTGTGCGAAGGTCGGGGCCAGAATGAACACGGCGAGAATGACCGGTGTAAACAACAGGCCAAGCCAGAAGCCCCAGGCGGACACGTAGCCGAGATAGTCGCGGCGGGCGACGAGATAAGTCGAGCGGATCATGCGTCGGCTCCTTCCTTGGCGGCGTCAGCGGCGAGTGTATCAGTCAGGTCCTGTGCTTCGGCATCGCTGACCAGAGACACGAACACATCACGCAGGCGCGCTTCTTCCGGGGTGAAACTGGTAATGGGTGCGCCAGCATCTATCGCGGCGCGCAGGGCGTCTTGCGAGGTCTGATCCTGTTTGAGGCCAATTCGCCAGTGATCACCATCGCTGGTCGCCTCAAAGCCGGCGGGGGTCATGACAGAGGCCAGGTCGAAGCCGTTTGCGACACCAATGTGAACTGCCCGTCCGAGCGCTGTGAAGGCATCGTCCAGCGTGCCGTCAAACACTTTTCGACCACGAGCCATCATCACGATTTTTTCGCATAGGCGCTCTGCATGTTCCATGACATGGGTCGAGAAAATAATCGTCGCGCCGCGCTTGTGTTCGGCGACGATCAGGTCTTCCAGGGTCTGCTGGTTCACCGGATCGAGCCCGGAAAAGGGCTCGTCGAGGATGAGAAATTCCGGGCGGTGGGCGAGGGCAGACAGGATCTGGACCTTTTGCGCCATGCCTTTGGAAAGCTTCGTGACGCGGCTGCGGGCAAACTCACCGAGCCCCATCATCTCGAGCAATTCGTCGGCACGGGCCTTGGCATCACTGCTGGTCAGGCCCTTCAAACGCGCAAAATAGGTAATGATCTGTCGCGCGCTCATTTTCTTGTAGAGGCCGCGCTCTTCAGGAAGGAAGCCAACCCGTTTCAGGGATTCCAGATTGGGCCGCTCATCGAACAGGCTGACCTCACCGCGATCCGGGGACAGCACGCCAAGCGCCATGCGCAGACTGGTGGATTTTCCAGCGCCATTGGGCCCCAGGAAACCGACAATGGACCCTCTCGGGACATCAAAATCGAGATCGCGGACGGCTTGGAAACTCCCAAACCACTTGCTGACGCCATTCATTTTCAAGGGCATTTCTTCGCCCATAAGCCCATCTCCCGCGCAGAATCTTCCGATTATCGATATGTAGGACAACTCTTTTGCCCTGCTAGGCTTGCCAAGCTCTTAAAGAGTCCACAGGATACTTCCCATGAAGACGCCGCTTGATCCTCTCAGCAAGGATTTAGCCGTCGCCACGGGGAAATCCTCACGTAGAAAACGTGCAGAGACACGCCTCATTGCGAGGGCTGAGTCGGCTTGCAAGCTGCCTTTGCCGCAATGCGAACGGAGCGGGACTGAAACCCTTGCCTTGATCGAGCGCGCGCTGGTCCGTTTGTCGGCTGGTACCTATGGGCAATGTTTGTCCTGCGGATCAGACATAAGCGTCACGCGCCTGGACCAGAACCCGGCCATCGAGACGTGTTTATCCTGCGCCGGCGAGGTTCAGTTTAAAGCACACTGAGCGCCTGGGTCAGGTCGCGGCCTAGATCGTCCGGATCTTCCAGACCGACGGATAGGCGTATCCAGCTTTCATCCAGTCCCATTTGTGCCTGTTCCTCTTCTGTCAACGCGCGGTGCGTGGTTGAACAAGGATGGCAGGCGAGCGATTTAGTGTCGCCGAGATTGTTGGAAATGTCGATCAGCTGAAGCGCGTTGAGCACCTTGAAGGCCTCGTCGCGCGCGCCCTTGATCGAGAAGGCCACAAGCGTGCCGCCGGATGACATCTGCTTCTGGTGCACGGCATGGTGCGGATGGTCGGCGCGCCCAGGATAGCGCACTGCCTGCACGCCTGGATGATCCGCGATTAGGTCAGCGATACGTGCCGCATTGGCGCTGGCCTGGCGGACGCGGAGATCGAGAGTCTCCAGTCCTTTCAATACTACCCAGGCATTGAAAGGCGACGCCGCTGGGCCAGTGTGGCGCAGCCATGGATCGATATGCTCTTCAATGAACTCGCTTTGACCCAAAATTGCGCCCAGCAGGACACGCCCTTGGCCGTCCATGTGTTTGGTCGCGGAATAGCAGACAATGTCAGCACCGAGTTCCAGTGGTCGTTGCAGGATCGGCGTCGCAAACACATTATCGACGACCAGCAAGGCACCGACCGCATGGGCGAGCTTCGCCACGGCTTCGATATCGACCGCTTCGAGCAGTGGATTGGATGGGCTTTCGATCAGCACCAGACGTGTCGGTTTGGACAGCGCCTTCTTCCACGCGTCGAGATCCGCGCCATCGACGAATTCGGTCTCGACCCCGTAGCGGGGCAGGATGGTGGAGCAGATGTGCCGGCAGGATCCGAACAGTGCGCTCGCCGCGACGACGCGGTCGCCAGCGCTGCACGGGGCGATCATGGCAGATGAAATCGCGCCCATGCCGGACGCTGTCACCCGGCAAGTCTCAGCGCCTTCCAAGAGCGCCAGGCGTTCGGCCAACATCTGGTTGGTCGGGTTGCCATAACGGGAATAGACATAGCCCTCTTCATCACCCGACATGCGTGCGGCGGCTTGCTCGGCGCTGTCATAGGCATAGCCAGAGGTCAGGAACATGGCTTCCGCGGTTTCCCCAAAATTGGAACGCATCGTGCCGCCGCGCACCAATTTGGTGGCTGGGGCCCAAGTGTCGCTGCGCTTTGTCATGGCGAAATCCTTTGCATTCGAAGCGCATCGTCATAAGCCTTAGCGTGTAAAGGGATCAAGCCATGGCTGATGGAAAAGTTGGTGTTTTAGCGGATCGAGAGCTGGCAGCTCTGTTCGAAGACAATGCCATCGCCTCGCAAAGCGCCCTTGATGTCGATCAGATTCAGCCTGCGAGCCTCGATTTGCGTCTCGGCTTTGAAGCGCGTCGCATCCGCGCCAGTTTCTTGCCCGGCGATCGGCGCAAGGTCGACGATGTCCTGGCCGATCCAGGCACCGAGCTTCACCGGATCGAATTGACCGAGGATGGTGCGGTTCTGGAAACGGGATGTGTGTACCTGGTGCCGCTGCAGGAAAACCTGAAACTGCCGAAAGGGGTATCCGGACGCGCCAATCCCAAGAGTTCAACGGGCCGGATCGATGTCTTCACGCGTGTGGTGACCAACCGATCCAAGGCCTTTGACGATGTCCCAACCGGCTATTCCGGGCCGCTCTGGCTGGAAATCAGTCCGCGTACTTTCCCAATCCTGGTGCGGCCAGGCGATCGGCTTGCACAATTGCGGCTTCGCAGGGGTCGCTCGGACCAGGCGACAGAGAAGACGGTTTCGATTGATCTGGATGGCCCGGACGGCGCCCCGGTCGGATGGCGAGCCAAGCGCCATGGTGGCTTGATCGATCTGCGCGGGATTGGTGCTCATGACGTGCACGAATTCTGGGAGCCGCTTTATGCGCGTCGCGGACGTTTGATCCTGGATCCCGAAGAATTCTACATCCTGGCCAGTCGCGAGACAGTGAAAGTCGCAGCTGGCAAGGCCGCCGAGATGGCGCCGATTGCGCCTGAACTCGGCGAGTTTCGGGCCCATTATGCTGGCTTCTTCGATCCCGGGTTCGGCACCAATGAAGGTGGCAGCCGCGCGGTTCTGGAAGTTCGGTCGCGCGATGTGCCCTTCGTGCTTGAACATGGGCAGCCGGTGGCGAAACTGATCTATGAGCCAATGGCGTCAAGACCGAAGGCGCTCTATGGCGGCAAAACCAGCAATTACCAGGGTCAGGGCCTGAAACTGTCGAAACATTTCGCCCGGCCGGATTGAGAGAAAATAATGAGCGACCAGGTCGAGTTCTTCTTTGACGTCTCCTCTCCCTGGACATGTCTCGCCTTTCACAACATTCAGCCGATGATGCAGACCCATGCCTTTTCAGTGCGCTGGCGACCATTCCTGGTTGGCGGCGTCCATAATCAGGTCAATCCGACGGTCGCTGAAGCGCGGGCAAGCGGCCCTGAAAACCCGAAATGGCGCCAGGTTGGTCGGTCTTTATATGACTGGGCTGCGCTGGCTGGGATTGCGATGAATTTTCCGTCTGCACACCACCCCTTGCGCTCTGTTCATCTGATGCGGTTTTGCTGCCTGCTGGAAGCGGACCAGCCAGCCTTGCTGCGCTTCGCCCAGGCTGGGTTTGACGCCTATTTCACCGATCAGCGCAATCTTGATGACCCGGACACCCTGGTCACACTCGCCAATGAAACCGGATTTGATGGCGCGGATATGTGGACGCGCTCTCAAGAGCAGTCGTGCAAGGATCATCTTCGCGCCAACACGGATGAAGCCATCGCCCGCGGCGCGTATGGGTCACCGAGCATTTTTGTGCCGTTCAGAGACGGCGAGCGCTTATATTTCGGCAATGATCAATTGCCGCTCGTCGCCTGGGCCGTCGAACAGGGGCGCGCCTGAACACCGCCCCGAAACGGATCAGTCGATTTCACCAAGTCCCAGGTCCTGCACCAGGCTCGCGGTAATGGCCGGGCGGTCGAATATATATGCATCCTTGGATCTTGTGCGATAGGAATAGTAACTGCGCAGCCCGATCAGTCCCGGGCCGGACCAGCTTGTTCCCGGGTCGCCGGATTGGAACTTCATGTCGACAAGTTGTTTCTGAAATCCATGAATCTGAACCGCGCTGAGCGGTTTTTCTGCGATCAGGTAGGAGGCGCCATTATCCCAGGGAATGGCCAGCGCATTCGGGTCGGCCTGGTAAAGCGTGAACACATGTTCGCCTTCACAGCCCAGATCATATGCGCGTCCACTCTGCACCTGCTCTGATCCTAAGCGCGGCAAGCGCAGATCGTCGAGAATTGGGTCGTCGTCCATGACATCCGGCCCGGTTACAGCGACCAAAGTCCAGGCATCGCAGGACAGGCCATCGGTGATCAACGCGCCTTCGCCAAAGGTCAGCGTCTTGCCACGGGGATCTTCCTCGACTGCGTCCAGATCTAAGGGCGCGGCGGTGAAAGAGGCGCGCCGGACGGCGACGACTTCATAGGTTCCGGCCAAGCTATTCCAATGCGTCAGGTCCTGATCCTGCATGATGTTGATCGAGGCGCCTACCTCGTCATCAATCGATGGAAGCGTCTGATCCTGGGTGATCGGATCGACGGAATGACAAGCTGCGACGGACAAAAGCGCCGCAATTGCGAGATGGCTCGGGTTCAACATGACAGGTCCTCCAACCGAAGTCGTAAAGCGGCCCGGCAGGTTAGCCGGGCAGGCGTCATGCTCGTCCAAGCTTGTGTCGAGGGTGGGGCGAAACCAAGAAGATCGCGCGTCGGACGGGTTAAGGTCGCGGTCCGAATTGCGTCGTGCCGGTCTCCAGAACACGCCAGGCGTGATGAACGAAGTCGACCAGCAAAGGGCGCGTGTCGCGTGGATCGATGATCTCTTCGGCGAAGAAGGCCTCAGCCGTCCGGAAGGGCGAAGCGATCGCGTCAAAGCGCTTGTACAGGCTCTTCAGGTAGGCCTCCTTGTCTTCCGCTTCCAGGATTTCCTTGCGATATGCGGCCTCTATGCCACCGGCCATCGGCAAGCTGCCCCAGTCCCCGCTCGGCCAGCAATAGCGCCATTTCGCCTTGGACGGGTTGAACATGGCCGAACCGGCAAGACCATAGGCCTTGCGGATGACGACGGCGCAGATTGGGACGGTGGCCTGGTAGACCGCGGCCATTGCGCGGACGCCCTTGCGCGTCACGCCAGCGGTTTCGTGCTTCACGCCGCAAGCAAAGCCGGGGCAATCAACAAAATGCACGACCGGCAAATGGAAGGTCGAGCACAGGTCCATATGACGAGTGACCTTGTCGCAGACATCGGCGGTCCAGGCGCCATCGAGAAAGAACGGGTCACCGGCCAAAACGCCTACGGGATGGCCATCAATGCGTGCAAACCCGGTGACAATACCGCGGCCCCATTGTTCGCCAATCTCAAAGAAACTGTCCGTAT
Organism: Henriciella sp.; assembly: GCA_965228095.1. Classification (GTDB taxonomy): domain Bacteria; phylum Pseudomonadota; class Alphaproteobacteria; order Caulobacterales; family Hyphomonadaceae; genus Henriciella. The sequence goes on from OZ245793.1 coordinate 1,593,175, forward strand.
CGACGGCGGCTGCGATGATCTTGCGCGGCTTGTATGGCGTTTTGCCATCGGTCGGGACGATGGAAAGCAGCGCTTCTTCCTTGCGAGCCGGATCGTCCGTCGTGGGCGCCACGGGCGGTAGTTCATGCACAGACGACGGCAGGTAGGACAGGAATTTGCGCGCCGCCTCGAAGGCATCGGCCTCGCTGTCGACGACAGCATCCACGGTGCCGTTGCGCGCCTGAATCTCCCAGCCGCCTAATTCTTCCTTGGTGACATCTTCGCCAAGTGCTCGCGTCACGGGTGGCCCAGCCACGAAAACTTGCGACAGCTCTTTGACCAAAACAGAGAAGTGGCTGGCAGCCAATCGCCCGGCGCCCATGCCGGCGCACGGACCCAGCCCGAGTGACACATACGGCACTGCTGCCATGCCCGAGACGATATATTCCCATCCCGGCGTTTCCGGAATGTAGGTGCGCGGGTCTTTCTCGAACATCTTGATCGAACCGCCGCCTCCGGTGCCATCAATCAGTTGGACCAGCGGCATGCGGTATTCCTGACTTTGCTTCAGCGCTTGCAGCAGTTTTCCGCGAATGGAAGCATCGGCGGCCCCGCCGCGCACCGTGAAATCATCGCCAAGCAGGAACGCTGGGCGACCGTTCAGAGTCGCGCGTCCCATGACGGAGTTCGAGGCCATGAAGTGCTCAAGCTCTTCATTCTCGTCATAGCGGGCGACGCCAGCAATTTTGCCGATCTCGTGAAAGCTGCCTGGATCGGCGAGAAACGCCACCCGTTCGCGAACCGTGAGTTTACCGCGCCCTTTCTGGCGCGAGACAGGCTCATCGCCGCCCATTTCCTCAGCCAGTCGTTCGCGCCGGCGCAATTCTTCAATTGATTTTTCCCAGGACATGGCTCTGTTTCGAAACCTTACGCGGCGGCGGGTCAAGGCAAAAATCGACCACGAATTTCTGGTCGCGAATGAAGTTGCAGCAGTTTACGTAAGCGGCACCCTTGCGGGAAGCCGTTCGGCCTGCTTTATCAACGGCCAGGAGCATTACACAGGGAGGCTTCCTCATGGATCTCGCAGAACTCACAACCAAAGCCGCAGCAGCCGTTGCTGGGGGTGACAGTGGTTTCGCAAAGAAAGTTAAGTTTGACTTCGGCGACGTTGGCAAACTGTTTATCGATGGCGCGGCTGGCGTTGCAAACAATGACGATGCCGAAGCTGACGCGACGGTCAAAGTTGATTGGGAAGACTTCGGTAAGCTGGCTGCCGGTCAGATGGATCCAACCATGGCATTCATGCAGGGCAAACTGAAAGTGCTCGGTGACATGTCTGTTGCGATGCAGCTGCAAAGCATCATGAGCAAGCTGTCTTAAGCTTGACGCTTCATTGAATTGATTGAAAGCCTCATCCGGCCTACACGCGGGATGAGGCTTTCTCTTTAGGCGCGGACAGGAACATGGACGAACAAAAAACAAATCGCATCGTGGATGTCCCTGGCAACCCGCGTCCGGATGGCGCGCGAATTGTCTGGTTTGAGGGGGTTGGCGGTCGCAAGCTGCGCGCCTGCCTCGCCCCGTCCACGGCGGAGTCGCCGCGTGGCACCTGTATTGTCTGTCCGGGTCGTACCGAATTCATCGAGAAGTATTTTGAAGTCGCGCGCGAGTTGCAGGATCGCGGCTTTGCGGTTCTGATTATAGATTGGCCAGGGCAAGGGCTGTCTCAACGCCTATTGGAGGATCCGCAAAAAGGGCACATTGACCGGTTCGAGACGTTTATGGGCGCGCTGCGCAATGGTCTCGATGCGATTGATGAATTGCCGCGGCCCTATGTGTCTCTGGCCCATTCCATGGGCGGCGCAATCGCGCTCGCGGCGATCGGGCAGGGCCTGGTCAAGGTAGATGCCGCGGCGTTCTGTGCTCCAATGTGGGGCCTGCCGCTCGGCCGCGTCCAGCGGTATTTCATCTGGGCCATGCGGGTGATGGGTCGGTCAGACGACTTCGCGCAGAAGCCCGGTCCACCGGAACGATTTGAAGACAATGTCGTTACATATGATCAGCCGCATTGGCAGATGAACAAGGATCTCACCGACGCGGCCCCTGAACTCTCGCTTGGGCCTGTGACCTGGGGGTGGCTGGGCGCGTCGCTGGACATTTTCGGGCGCATGAACAAGCCAGAAACGCTGCGTGCGATCGATATTCCGGTCTTCGTTGCGAGTGCTGCCGATGAAAAGCTCGTCGACAATCGATCGCATGCCCACGTCGCCAGCCATCTGCCGAATTGCGAGCACGTCACAGTCGACGGGGCGATGCACGAAATCCTGATGGAAAAACCGGACAAGCGTGCCGAATACTGGGCTGGATTCGACCGGATGCTGGAGCGCGCTGGAATCTAGTCAGCCTTGAAGCCAGCGTCCTTATGAGCGCCGTCGCAGAACGGCTTGTTCTTCGATTGACCACAGCGACAAAGATAGGCCTTGCGCCCCGACCAGGCCCGACGCCCCGAACCGGCTCGGAGCGAAAAATTACCGGTGACTTCCAGAGGTCCGTCCGGAATGCGTTTGACCTCCAGGAGGCCGCCGTGTTCAATGTCGATAATGCCGGTGTCGCCAACCGCGCCTGCATCCTGAAATCCCGCATCCCGATGCGAATTATCGCAAAACGGCTTGTTGTTCGACGCGCCGCATCGACACAGTGCCGCCCGACGATACACCGAATGCATGTCTGCGGAGGCGCCATCGACGTTAAGCTCGCCCGAGACATAGAGCGGGCCATCATTTGACACGTGCACTTCATTGTCGGCAGGTGCCTGCTCGGTCACATTTGCGCCGCCTTCATCCCGGATCGCCAGTGCTCCGGTCGGGCAGCGCGCGACGATGCTGGCTATATTTTCTTGATCTGACAGGTTGGGGTCACACCAAGGATCGCGACCGGTGACGAACAGGTCGCCTTTGGCGCGACCACACTCCCCGACATGGATGCACAATCGTCGATCCCACGTGACGGTTTGCGCGTCGCCTTTGTACTCAAAGATCGTGGTTTTCGACATGACATGGCTCCAAGGTTTGGGCGGCTAGTGGGCGTTCGCCTCCGATTGCAGGGTGATGTAGTTTTCGATTCCCACGCGCGCGATCAAATCGAATTGCGTTTCGATGTAATCGACATGCTCTTCCTCATTGTGCAGGATCTTACCGAACAAATCGCGGCTGACATAGTCGCGCTGCTTCTCGCAGTGTTCCATGGCGTCCCGGAGCAGCGGAATGGCATCCTCCTCCAGGGCCAGGTCGCATTTGAGAATCTCTTCGACATTCTCGCCGATACGAAGCTTGCCAAGATCCTGCAGGTTCGGCAGACCACCGAGGAACAGGATCCGTTCAATCAACCAGTCGGCGTGATTCATCTCTTCAATGGATTCCTTGTACTCATATTCGCCCAGCTTACTGACGCCCCAATCCTTCAGCATCCGAGAATGCAGGAAGTACTGGTTGATCGCCGTTAGTTCATTCTTGAGCGCCTGATTGAGATACTCGATAACTTTTTGGTCGCCTTTCATCGGCTTCACTCCGTAAAAATACCTAGATGCCAAAGATAGCATCAATTCCTGGATTTTCAAGAAAAAATCCAATAAAAACAGTTGAGTATGATAGTGCGAAGCATTTGCAGGGCGACTGAAAATCAGTTGCAGAGATACCTCCGCGTCTCCGCGGTCGGTCAGACTGATTTGCGGTCGACCTATTCGCCGGCGGCGGTTCGCATCTGATGAATCTCCAAGAGATGCGCATCCATCTTAATCGCCATCAACACAACGCTTTCGATAGACCTCAAAAACCAATCTTGATTGATCTTCTCGAAATCGTCGCTTGGCTTGTGATAGTCGACATGGTCCTCGACACCAAAATAGATATGCGGAATGCCAGCGCGATGGAAAGCTGCGTGGTCAGAGAGCAGCGTCCAGTCCTCGCGGCCATTGCCTTCGTCAAACCCCATTTCGATATCGACCGGTGCTTCGGCTGCAACCGCAGCAACCAGCGGCTTCATGTCCGGCCAGTGTGACGTCCCAGACGCCCAAAGTTTGCCATTGTCGCCGCGTGCAAGCATGTCAAAATTGACGTTGAGCGCCAGTGTGTCGAGCGAGATCGCTGGATCCGCGACAAACGCAATCGAACCCCCGAGACGATCCTCTTCCGCATCAAAAGCGACGAAGATGATATCATGTGCGGGCGGGTTTTCGCTGAAATACTCAGCTGTGGCGATCAGGCCAACGATGCCCGACGCATTGTCGTCCGCACCGTTATAGACGGCGCCGTCTATCACGCCGACATGATCATAATGCGCGGTGATGATCATCGCGACATCACGGTCACCTGATCCTTCGATGCGCCCAACAATATTGACGCCTTGCTTTTCCGGCTGGGCATCCGAACCAGATTGAGGATCGGCAAATGTGCCATAGGTGAATGGATGCTCGAAGCTGTCGCCTTGCGGCGCCACGCCCAGTGTTTCCAGCCTATCAATGATCATCGCGCGGGCACGGGCATTCTCCGGCGTCCCGACCTTGCGGCCCTGCATATCATCGGCGCTGAGTGCTTGCAGAAGCGCGATTGCCGATTCGGCTTCAAACAGGTCTGACTCAGACGCGGTGTCCGTCGCACAGGCCACCAATGCCACTGCCAGCGCTGCGCTGGCAGCCACTTTCATGTTGATCATTCGATCCCCTTTGGAGTTTCTCTGATCACAGCTTCAGTGCCATGATCGAATGGTATCGGACTATGCCATCAGAAAATCACGTTTGCCAATCTCAACGCCCTGATGACGCAACAAGGCAAAGGCGATTGTGGCATGAAAATGCAGGTTTGGCAGAACAAAGGTCGACAGGTACTGGCGGCCTTCCCAATGCACAGTCATCGGACCAAGTGGGATCTCGAGCACCGTACGTTCGTTCGCATCGAGGTCTGCATCCTCGAAGCCCTGGACATATGCATTGGTCTTATCCAGACGCTCCAGCAGCTCGTCCACGGATGTTTCTTCATCCGGAAAGCTGGGCATGTCGTGTCCTGCGAGGCGAGCGGCGCCGCGCGCCGCAGTATCTGCCGCCAATTGATACTGGTTGAGCAAGGGCAACATGTCTGGAGCCAGTCGCGCCGAAAGAATGACGTCTTCTGCAACGCTGCGATCGATTGCCGATTCCCGGCCCTTTCGCAATGTACTGGCCATTGCCGGCAGGATCTGCGCCGTCGCCGATTTCAACATGAAAGAAACTGTGTCGCCCATATTCGATCTCCTTGTGCGAGGACCATTGGCAGATTGGAACTGATGGTCGATTTCGCCAGCACAAAAGTTTGATCCGATCGCGTTAAACATGCGTAAGCGATACCAGAGAGCATTGCCTCTCGTCGCAGAGCGCCGACACGACGTTTCTTCCCTCTCAGTACATGTTGGCCTCTGCGACCTATTTCTGGTCCACTGGGATGATGTGGGCTTCAGCCATGTATTCGACGGACCGCATTTCGTGCAGACGACTTGCGGTGCGCTGAAACTCGAAGCTGCCATCGCCACTAGGGTACAGTGCTTCTGGCTCTGCCTCGGCGCTCGCCACTAGTTTTACCTTGGCTTCATAGAGCGTGTCGATCAACGTTACGAACCGCGCCGCCTCGTTGCGCTTGGCTGGGCTGAGGACAGGAATGTCTTCCAGCAAGATGGTATGAAACATCGCCGCGATGGCGCGATAATCTTCGGCCCACAAGGGGCGAGCGCACAGTTCATTGAAGGTAAATCGCGCCACGCCCGCCGCCTCGCGTGTGATCGGCAGTTTGCGGCCTTTCACGGTCAACATGCAGCTTTGAGGGGTCGCCCCGAGGGTGAGACGCTCGAAAGCCTTGTCGAGCGGCTGTGATTTGTCATGGTGAGCGTACCAGACCGGTGCCTCGGTCAGGCGCTCGAGCCGGTAATCGCGATCAGAGGCCAGCTCGAAGACCTCATTCTGATCTTTCAGCAGATCGATGAATGGCTCGAACAAGTGCCGGTTGAGACCATCCTTGTACAGCTCGTCCGGGTGTCGATTCGATGTCGCGACGACGGTCACGCCGCGTTTGAACAGCTCGCCGAACAAGCCGGCAAGGATCATTGCGTCGGCGATTTGGGTGACCTGGAACTCATCGAAGCAAATCAACCTGGCCTCGGCGGCAAACTGCTTGGCCACCGGGAAAATCGGATTGGACACATCCTTGCGTTTGCGCGCCGAGTTCAGGCGATCCTGGACGCGCCCCATGAATTCGTGAAAGTGAACCCGCATCGCCTTGACGGGCGCTTCGGCATAGAACAGGTCCATCAGCATGGATTTGCCGCGCCCAACTCCCCCCCACAGATACAGGCCCGGCACCGCTTTCGGCTTGGAGAACCAGCCGCCCTTGCCGCCATGTTTCAATCGGTCCAGCAGGGCATCCAGTTTTTCGGCTGCCTCGATCTGCGCCGGATCGCGGCTCAGCGTCCCAGCCTCGATGCGGGCATGAAGGGTGTCGGAAACCGCCTTCAAACTCAGGCCCCTCCAAGCGCTCTGGCGACTTCGCTCGAAAAGTTGGACAGTGCCCCAGGTTGGACCGCGATTGTCGCCAAGATGCCCGCCAATGCTCCACCCAGATGAGCCTCGTGTCCAATCGCCTTATTTTCTCTCTGCGCCAGAAGGGCGCTCCCGATCAGGAAGACAATGCCCAGAACCACAGCCGGCATGAAAAACGGGATAGGGAAGATCATCAGCGGCTCAAACGGCCGGAACAGAATGAAGCTCATCACGATCCCCGAAGTTGCCCCGGATGCACCGAGCGCACGATAGTCCGGTTTGTTCTTGTTTTCGAGCAAAGCCCAGGCATTCCCGCCGAGCAAGGCCGCAAAATAGATGATGATGTAAGAGACCGGCCCAACCACACGTTCGATGAAGCCACCGAACATCCATAGCACGTACATGTTGACGAATAAGTGCAGGAGGCCGCCGTGCAAGAACCCGCTCGTCACCATCCGGTGCCATTCTCGGCGCGCCAGAATTGGCGACACGTGAAAGAGATTGCGCGCCATGAAGGGTGGATGGGACAAGGCAATCAGGCTGGCAATCACGTTGCCCGTGATCAGCAAGGACGTCACCGGAGTCTGGAGAAACTGTTCCATATCACCGCCCTAGTCTATCCCGCCGGGTGATGCACCGGTTTTTTTAAGTCACACCAGATCGTCATACACTTCAGGGCGGCGATCGCGGAAAAACCCCCAGGCCGCCCGTTCCCGATCAATTTCGTCGAGATCAAAGCGAGCGTTGATGACGCCCTCCTCGGTGCGGTTGAGCTCGGCGGTCACTTCGCCGACATGATCGCAAATGAAACTCGTTCCGTAGAATAGCTGCCCGTCTTCGTCGCCGACGCGATTTGCGGCGACGACCGGAATGACATTGCTGACCGCATGACCCTGCATCGCGCGGCGCCAACGCGCAGCGGTGTCGAGGTCTGCGTCCTGCGGCTCTGCGCCGATGGCGGTGGGATAGAGCAGGATGTCCGCGCCCTGCAAAGCCATCGCGCGCGCGGCTTCCGGAAACCACTGATCCCAGCAGATTCCCACTCCGATCCTGCCCTTCTGGGTCTGCCATACCTTGAATCCGGTATTTCCAGGCCGAAAATAGAATTTCTCCTGATAGCCGGGACCATCGGGGATGTGGGTTTTTCGATAAACGCCGAGCGCCTCGCCGTCGGCATCAATCATGACCACGGAGTTGTAGTATTCGGGGCCATCCTTTTCGAAGATTGAGACCGGGATCACGACGTTCAGCTCGCGCGCGAGATCTTGCATGATCGAAACCGCAGGATGCTCGTTCCACGCATAGGCCGTTGAAAAGTGATGCTCTTCCTGCGTCTTGCAGAAATAGTGATCGCAGAACAGCTCTGACGGCAGGATCACTTCTGCGCCATCAGCAGCGGCCTGGCGAACGAACTTTCCGACATGAGAGATGTTTGCGGCCATGTCGCCGCGTGCGAACGACAATTGCAATGCGGCAACGGTGATTGATCGGCTCATCTGTCTACATCCTCAGAGTCTGGCACTTGTTGCGTCATGCAATGGAACGCGCCGCCGCCGCTCAGAATATGTCGCGCCGGTAACGGAATAATGTCGAATTCAGGCATGGCCAGTGCAAGAGCGCGGGTCGCATTGGTTGAATGGTCTGCTTCGTAAACAGGAAGGAAAACTCGCCGATTGCTGATTAGGAAATTCATGTGGCTGGCGGGAACCGGGTGACCGGATTCGTCACAGATCAGCCCCGGCGAAGGAATGGTCACGACATCCAAACCCGCCTCCGTCAATGTCTCATAGATGTCTGTCAGCTGGGACGCGTTGGGGTCGGTCGCGCCGGACGGCGTCTGGCAGATGACGCGACCCGGGCCGATGAAACGCGCGATATTATCGATGTGTCCATCGGTATGATCATTCAACAAACCGTCATTGAGCCAGATGATCTGGGTGACTCCAAATGCCGCGCGCAGCGCGCCTTCGGCGAGCTCCTGGGTCCATTCGGGGTTGCGATTCCGGTTCAGGACGCATTGGCGCGTGGTCAACATCCGGCCGGCGCCATCAAACTCGACTGCACCGCCTTCCAGCACGAACGGATGGGTCCGGATCGGCAGGCCTTCAAGCTTGGCGATGGCACTCGCTGTCTCGGTGTCTCCGGGTATGACGAATTTCTCGCCCCAACCATTGAACCGGAATCTTGCGGCTTCTTCGACCCCGGCATTGCGGCCGATGACCGGACCAGTGTCTCGTAGCCAGATGTCGCCTGCCGGGACCGCTTTGAGTTCGACCCGATCGGTCGCAATCAGATGGCTCAGGGCATTTTCCGCGCTTGTAAGCGCGTCCTGCGATCCGCACGCGATGCGAACGCGTGTTGTCTGTGCCAGCGCTTGGACGAACGCGGTTATCTCTCGACGTGCGCCGTCAAAGGCCTCGCCCCATTCACTGCGAATATGGGGCCAGCCGACCCAAACAGCCGCCTGAGGTGCCCATTCGGGAGGGACGTAAGAGGAGATCGGTGCGGTCATTGCCGCGCCTTTGCCATAGCTACGGCAATTCCACAAAGAAAAAGGGCGGTGCGTTCTGCACCGCCCTTTCGAATTGCGTGTTCGGACCGAATTAGAATTCGTATTTCACACCGAACTGAACCTGCCAGACAGACTGCTGCAGAACTTCGAGGTTCTTGATGCTGCTGTCGCTGTTCAGGTTGAAGTACTCGTACTGACCGTTGACGATGCGGGCTGCCACAACATCACGCTCATACTCGTAGCGGGTGCGCTCGATGCGGCCCCAGTCGCTGTCGATGAAGTTCCCGAGGTTCTCGATGTCGAGGAACAGGAAAGTACGGTGATCTTCAAGGACGCCTGGCAGTTCTTGTTGCAGGCGCAGATCAACGATGGTCGACCAACGAGAGTTATCACCGTTACGGTCTGCGATGCTACCAGCGTACTGAGACAGCTCAGAGTTGTTGATGTAATCGAAGAACGCTTGCTGAGCCGCTGCGTCACCACCAAACGAAGTTGGTGCAAACAGTGGATCGTTCGGGCCAGATGGAACGTAGAGCAGGTGACCTGCATCATCGTTCCGGCTCTCACGAGCGCAACGACCGCCACCTACGTCGAGAACACAGTTATTGTTCTCGCTAAAGGTGTAGCTGTACGGCTGACCTGAGCGACGTGTCGCGAAGATCGACGCTTTCGTGGCATAGCCTTCGAAGAACTCTTTTTCCCAGTTCGCACGCAACTTGAACAGGTGCTCGGTCTGGAAGTTAGAGGTTCCGGTGCGTGGCTTCTGGCGATCGAAGGCAGCAAAGTCAGAGTAGTTTGACGTTGCCGTCGACGATGTGCCGTAACCGATATCGTTCACGTCAGCGTGGGTGTAGCTGGCGAACATATCGAAGTCACCCCAGTTGGTTTCCCAATCTTTCGATGCAGAGAAGGCCAGCAGGGTGCTGTTACCCTTGTCGACAGATCCGACAATAATGGCTTCAGGAGCGCCACCACAGTCGTACACACCGCGACCGTCTGGCGCGACGTTCACAGGCTCTTCACAGTTCTGGTTGAACCAGAAAGAAGCGTTGTCGAGTTGGTTGTGCAGGAAGTCGATCGAGAACAACCAATCTTCACCCAGGTAAGGAACGTCGGTCTGATACGCGGCGCCGAGGCTCAGCTTCCAAGTGGTTGGAATGCCGAAGTCTGGAGACAGAGCATTGACCGAACCGTCTGGTGCTTCGTTGGCCAGGGAGGCGAGAACATCAGCGGGGATGTACTGACCCGTCGCAGCATCAGGCATGGTTGGAACGATGACGGTTCCAAATGCGTTCGAGCTGTCTGAGATCACACCATCGTTCGAGTAGCTGTTGGAAATCCAGACGCCTGGAGAACCACCAGAGAAGCGACCGAAGCCACCGCGAACGGTGAGGTCATCGGTTGGCTGCCAGTCAAACGAGATACGTGGCAGGATGACGTCGAGGCCATCAATGTCGCCCGTGTTCGAGTAACCGTAACGGTTGATGAAGTTTTGGTTCTCACGAATCTGGCCGTCAGAGCCGTAGAAGTCATAACGCAGACCGAGATCAACAGTCAGGTTTGGCTTCACGTTCCATGTATCCTGAACGTACAGGGCGTTGTAGTCGTAGCCCCAGATCGCACGCAGGTCGTTCTCGTCGTTGGTCACGGCGTTGTTGTAAAGCAGGCCTGACGCGGTTGCGTTCTGCAGATCTGCAACGCTGTCAAAGACATAAGAACCTTCAGAGTTCTGAGCGAACAGGTTGTCGACATCAACTTCTTCGCGCTCAAAGCCAACTTTGAACACGTGATCGCCGGTGGCGTACTCGGCGACACCTTTGATTTGGAAGAAGTCCTGATCCAGCTGGTTCCCGTGACGGAAACGGTCTGGGCCGATGACCAGGTAGTTGTCGTCGCCATCAGCACCTGTGCGCAGGAACACAGCGAAAGATGGGAACTCAGCGCCGTTCAGAGAATCCTGACCGGTGGCTTGAGACGTGCTGGCAATCTTGAACTGAGTCGAGAAGTTCGGCGTCCAGTCAGAGAACAGGTGACCGATATAGCTTTCGACTTTCTCAGAGCGATCATACCAGGCTGAAGACGCGCCGAGGCGGTTGTCTGAAGCCAGGAAGTTGTTGCCGTTCTGCTCACGAATGGTGTTACCGTCGGTGCGGATATAGGTGAATTTCGCACGATGGTTGTCGTTGATGTTCCAGTCGATGTTGGCGAGGATTTTCTCATCTTCGGCTGGTCCTTTGTCGAACCCGCCAATGTCGAAGCCCCAAACGCTGGAAACAATTTGAGAGACCTGGTCGACGTCAGACTGAAGGATGTCGTCAAACGTATTCAGAGCGCCTGATCCAGCTGGGCCGGTGATCAGAGGCGCCGTTTCTTCGTATTTGTCGTAAGCGACGAAGAAGAACAGCTTGTCTTTGATGATTGGACCGCCAAGCGTCGCAACGAAGGTTTCTTCTTCGAAAGTGAAGTCGAAATCGTCATCGCCGCTCTTGTCACCGATGAGCGAGTCGTCGGTCATGTAATAGGCGAGCGAGCCGTGGAATTCGTTGGTACCAGACTTGGTAACAGCGTTGATCGTACCGCCAGTGAAGCCGTTGAACTCAACGTCATATGGTGCGGTCTGGATCGAGAGGGATTCGATTGCGTCGTAAGAGATCGGCGAACGCTGAGTTGGGAAGCCGTTGGCGTTGAGACCAAAGCGGTCGTTCAGAGCAACACCGTCAATCGTCAGAGAGTTGAAGCGGTTATTGGCGCCAGCAATGGTCAGCTCTTTCGCGCCGCCAGATTGAACGTTGACGCTGGCAAATGGGTCGAGTTGAGCAGCATCTGTGATGTCACGGTCGATCGAGGTGACTTCGTTCAGGGCTTCGAGACCGAGGCTGGTTGCCAGGCCTTCATTGGAGAAGCCTGCGAGCGCGCGCGTGCCGGTGACAACAACTGTGTCCATCGTGCGAGCGCCGGTGACGGTGACAGGCAGGGTCAGCGTGTTATCGAGCGTCAGGTACAGATCAGTAATTTCGACAGGTGCGAATTCGCCGCCGCTGACCGAAACGGTGTAGGGTCCACCAACACGAAGGCCGCGTGCAGAGAAAGCGCCGCTTGCATTCGTCGATGCTACGGACACGGTGCCTGATGGCGTGTGGGTAATTGTAACCGAAGCGTTTGGCACCGCGGCGCCGGCATCGGTCGTCACGTTACCGCGGATGCTTGAGGTCGTTACCTGCGCCTCGGCCGGAGCGACGATCGCTGCGGTCATTATGGAGGCGGCGGCGACCCCAGACAGGAGTTTCCAGTTGGACATGAGTATCCCCTCAATTTGTCACTGAAGCAGCCCGCGCATCGTTTTTTGGCAGACTGCCGATTGTCACCAAAGTAGGCCTGAGCTGAGATACTCAGGGAACTACTGAGCGTGGCCATATTTGTGGCACATTACAGTAATGTGACAGTGCTGTAAGACTCCTGTGACATTGCTGAATCGGATGGTTGGCATTGCAAATAAGCCACACCTGCGCCGAAGGGTTTATGTTACTCCACAAGGCGCGTAAGGGGGTGAGAATGGCGCACAAATCGCTTTTCCCGGATCGTCTCTCGAGGCTCTGTATTGCTGTCATTGGCGGCTTGCTGGCGATGCGGGTGGTCTTTGTCCTCATCTCTCCGCTCGAACTGTATGCTGATGAAGCGCAATATTGGCGCTGGGGTCAGGCTCTGGATTGGGGCTATTACTCGAAACCGCCGATGATTGCCTGGATGATCCAGTTGTCGACCAGCTTGTTCGGCGATTCGGAATCGGCGATTCGCATTCTGGCCCCCGTCTTTCACGCCATTTCCGCGCTGTTCCTGATGCTGCTGTCGCGCCGCATGTTTGGGAGTCTCGCAGCCGTGTTCACGGTGATGGCCTATATGTTCATGCCAGGCATCGTACTGTCGTCTGGTGTGATTTCGACAGACGGAGTCCTGTTCCCGTTCTGGTGCGTCGCGCTGTATCTGTTCTGGCGCCTGAGAGAGAATGATCTGCCCTGGCCTGGAATTGTGGTGTTGGGAGTGGCGGTCGGCGCCGGAGTCTTGTCAAAGTATGCGATGGTCTATTTTGTCGTCGGCGTTGCGCTGACGGCTCTGTTCGATCCGACGACGCGCCGCGCCGTGCTGTCGAGAAGAGGGGCGGCGATGGCTTGCATCGCCGTTCTGGTTGTCGCGCCACATGCGATCTGGAATGCACTCAATGGCTTCCAGACCGTGAGTCACACGGTGGATAATGCCAATCTTGGCGGCCCACTGTTCAACCTCGATCATCTGCCGAGATTTATCGGCGACCAGATGGGGGTCTTTGGTCCAGTCAGTTTTGTCGCCTTGATCGCCGGACTGACCCTTGTGCGCCCGAACCAAAACCTCGCCGACCTCGGCGACGCTCCGCATGCCCAACGCACCAAGGAAGTCTGGCTTGCCTGTTTCATTGTGCCGGTTCTGCTGATCATCGCCTTTCAGGCGGTGTTGTCACGCGCACATGCGAATTGGGCCGCGACCGCATATCCAGCTGCCAGCGTCTGGATTGGCGGTTTTTTGATGCGCGCGTCTGGATGGCGGGTTCCCTTCTGGTCCGGGCTCATCTTTCAAGGCACGGTTGGGCTGCTTGCCAGCATCTTTGCGCTGGGGCCGCCGAGCTGGTCGGCAAGCATCGGCCGTGACAATGATTTGAAGCGTGTCCGCGGCTGGCAGGACCTTTCCATCCAGCTCGAGCGCGAAGTGGAGCGCCTGCAACCGACGGCAATTCTCGTGGACGAGCGCGAGATCTGGCACGGGTTCGATTATTATCTCAAGGATACCAATCTCCCGCCCTTGATCATGTGGCGGTATCATCCCGGACCGAAGAGCTTCTCTGAAGCCGTGGACCTCGGCGATGTCGATCACAGCCGTGTTCTGGTCGCGAGCTATCGCTCGCACTTCCGTCCGCCAATCAAGAGCGACTTTGCCACCTGGCAGCCAGAAGGGGCGATCTCGGTCGACCTCGGCCATCGTTCCAACGGGTGCCCGCTGCAGCGCGAACTGCGCCTGTATCTGGTGACGGGCTACGCCCCCCTCGAACGCACGCAGGCGTGGACCCAGCAATTCAAGGTCGAGGATGCAGACGGCAATCTCGTCGATAGCCACATTGACCAACCTGAACGCTGCGCCGCGGGCTAGCAATCCTACGAATCTGATCCCAGTTAGACGTCCATCATGGCCATCCTGAAAGCCATTCTCGGCCCCACCAATACCGGCAAGACCCATTACGCCCTGGAGCGTATGATGGGGCATACGACGGGCATGATCGGACTGCCGCTCAGGCTGCTGGCCCGTGAAGTTTATGACCGGGTCGTCGCGGTGAAGGGTGACCGCGCCGTTGCGCTGGTCACCGGCGAAGAACGCATCATTCCCGACAAGGCGCGGTATTGGGTGTGCACGGTCGAGTCGATGCCGACGGATGTGTCGGTCGAGTTTCTGGCGGTGGATGAAATTCAGATCGCAGAAGATCATGATCGCGGGCACGTCTTCACCGACCGTATCCTGAACGCGCGTGGCACGCAGGAGACGCTCCTGCTCGGGGCTGAAACGATGCGGGAAGTTCTCCGCGAGCTTGATTTCGACATTTCGACCGACATTCGCGAACGGTTTTCAACCCTGTCCTATGCCGGGCAGAAGAAGATCACCAAACTCCCAAAACGGACCGCGATCGTTGGTTTTAGCGCTGACAAGGTTTATGCGATCGCTGAAGTGCTGCGCCGACAGAAAGGCGGTTGTGCGGTCGTCATGGGTGGCCTCAGTCCGCGGACCCGCAATGCGCAGGTCGAACTCTACCAATCTCGCGAAGTCGATTACCTGGTTGCGACCGATGCGATCGGTATGGGGCTCAACCTGGACGTTGACCGCGTCGCCTTTGCCGGTCGCGCCAAATTTGATGGACGCCGCCACCGTTGGCTGAGCAATGCCGAACTGGGCCAGATCGCCGGCCGCGCCGGTCGCTTCCGCGACAATGGCGAGTTTGGCGAGACCAATGATTGCCCGCCCTTTGAAGATGACGTCATCCGGGCAATCGAGGATCACCGCTACGAACCCGTCGCCGATCTGATGTGGCGCAACAGTGATTTGGATTACCGCTCGATCAAGACCCTCATCGCAAGTCTCGCCCGTCCGAGCCCGCGGCAATGCTTGCGGCAGAACCCGCATGGATTGGATGAATGGGTCTTGCGCCGCATGGCTGAGGACAGTGTGGTTGGTCCCGACGTGCGCGGCGAGCGGCGCGTCCGCCGATTGTGGGACCTGGCGCGGCTGCCAGATTTCCGCAAAGCCGGTCACGAAGGTCATGGACGCCTGGTGCTGGGTTTGGCTGAAACGCTCTCCGACCCGGATGCCCGTCTGGGTGATCAGGCGATGGATGAACGCTTGAAGGTGCTGGACAACATGATTGGCGATATCGGGCTGTTGCAGCAACGCCTCGCGATGATCCGAACTTGGACCTATGCGAGTTTCAGTGGTGACTGGCTTGAAAATCCGGCTTATTGGCGCGAAAGAACGCGGGATATTGAAGATCGCCTGTCGGATGCGCTACACGACGCGCTGACTCAGCGGTTTGTCGATCGCAGAACAACTGCCCTGATTGCGGGCCTGAAAAGGGAAGATCTCTTGAGCACCGACGTATCCGAGACGGGAGAAGTGACCATCGAAGGTCACGTGGTGGGTAGGCTCGCAGGGCTGACTTTTATTCCGGATGAAAGCGGATCTGCGCTGGAAGGAAAGACACTGCGAAGTGCCGCCATGCAGGCTCTGGAGCCGGTGATCGCCGAACGGCTCAAGGCAATCTCGGGCACACCTGAGTCCGGGTTTTCCATCAATGGCACAGCGCAGATCGTCTGGAACGACGCCCCTGTCGCACAGCTGAACGCCGGTCCGCACTGGCTGGCACCGAGCGCGAAGCTGATTGGCGGTCAGGACGCTGAACAACATCAGCAAGAGGCGGCCAGTGCGCGCCTCAATGAGTGGCTGGGCGCCGAGATCCAGAAACGGCTTCCGACGCATTTCAAGTTGAAATTCTCGACCGACGAGGCGGCTCTTGATGGCCTCGCACGGGGTCTGGCATTCCGCCTGGTTGAAACCGGCGCAGCGTGTGATCTGCGCGGCGAAGATCGCGCCCTGCTGCCAGGGCCGGAAGATCGGAACAAGCTGAAAGAAGCGGGCGTCCGCTCTGGTCGTATCGCCGCTCACGTTCCCGACGCGCAGAAACCGGCGGCGCAGAAGATGATCTCACTCCTGCTGACCCTGTTTGACGGTCGCGCCCGACAGACCGCGCCTGAAGGTGCGGGCAGCTTCGAGCTGGACGGGTCGTGGCCGGATGAAGACCTGGCGGCGCAAGGCTATTTGCGATTTGGCAAGCGCGCCGTGCGTGCGGATCTGGCGGAGCGACTCGGCTGGGAACTATCGAAGCGGCGCAAGGAGGCCGATCAGGCCAAGTTCGAGATTCCACCCGAACTGGCGTCGATGGTGTCTTGCCCGCTGGATGATTTCCACAATGTCCTGAAGGGATTCCGCATCGCGCCGGCTGAAAAGGATCCTGAGACCGGCGCTGTGAAATTGTGGCGATTCCAGTCCAAGGCGCATATCGAGGCGCAGGAACAACGCCGCGCCGCGCGCAAGTCGAACCAGAACCAGCCGCGTAAATCCGGTCCGCGCAGGAAATCGGAGCGTCATTCTGGCAAGGCAAAACCCCAGCACGCGCACAATCGCCGCCCGGCGCGCCGTGAACCGGATCCGGACAGCCCTTTTGCTGCGCTTGCCGCGCTGCTGCCTGATAAGCCGAAACCCAAGCCGAAAAAGCGCAAGCCCAAAAAACCGAAGCCCGAGGCGACGCCAGAGACAGACGCAACCACAGCGCCTGCGCCTGCGTCGCCAGAGCCCGGTGCTGACACGACGAATGAGTGAGTCGCAGGCGGACGGCGTCCGCGTCGACATCTGGTTGTGGCGGGCGCGGTTCTTCAAGACCCGGGCATTGGCCACCGATTATGTCAGCCGCAAGGGCATTCGCATCACGCGGCATGGCCAGACGCGCAAATCCAGCAAGCCAGGCGCGAAAGTCGGCCCCGGTGATGTGCTGACCTTTTACAAGGCAAAAGCCATTGAAACCGTTGAGATTCTTCAGATTGGCGAGCGACGAGGTCCCGCAACGGAAGCGCAGACTCTTTACAGACGCCTAGAGGCCAGCGCATAAGGCTTGCCATGTTGGGACTTTTTTCTCGTTTGTTCGGCAGCGACCGGCCAGAACCGCCAGTGCGCGATTTGGATCCATATGAAGCCGCAGCGGCGCTCCTGGTCGAGGCCGCGCTGGTCGATGGCGTGTATGCCAATCTGGAAAGCGACATGATCGCCGAGATCCTGGTGACCAGCTTCAACATGGGCGCAGACCGCGCCGATGACGTGTTGCAGCGCGGCGAGCTGATTGCCGAGGAAGCCACCGACACGCACGCTCTGACCCGGCATGTGAAAACCCTGCCGCAAGCCGAACGGGCTGGCGTGATTGAAGGCCTGTACCGGGTTTCGCTGGCCGATGGAGAGGCTTGTAAATACGAAGAATCTTTCATTCGCCACGTCGCCAGCCTGTTGCATGTCGATGATGTGACCCGTGCCCATGCGCGGAAGAGAGCAGAACTAAACGCACCGTGACAGTCCGGTGCATTGACTTGTGCCGTCCGCGAAGCCATGTGCTGCGCTGCATTAGAGAATACAGAGCTCATCAATGACCTATATCGTGTTGGATGCCTGCATCCGCTGCAAATACATGGACTGTGTCGAAGTTTGCCCCGTGGACTGTTTCTACGAGGGTGAGAACATGCTGGTCATCCACCCCGATGAGTGCATCGATTGCGGCGTCTGTGAGCCGGAATGCCCGGTCGAGGCGATCAAGCCGGACACCGAGGACGACCCGGATGCCAAGTGGCTGAAGCTCAACACCGAGTATTCGAAAGTGTGGCCGAACATCACGCGGATGAAGGAACCGCCGGCCGATCGCGAGGAATTCGCGCAAAAGACCAACAAGCTGGCCGAGTTCTTCTCGCCCAATCCCGGGGACGGCGACTAGCCGCCTGTCGCGTCCCTGAAAGGCGTTGACCTTCGCGTATGGAGCGGTGATCACGGAGGTGTGATCAATCTTTCGCGGGGACCCTTATGCAACGCCTTATCGCCCTTTTTGCCTTTGTCGCCCTCAGCGGTTGTGTCTCGGTGACCAGCGCCAGCGCGCCGACCACCCTGCAACTCAGCGACCTCGACGCGCTCGCCATCGTGCAGGCCCGCAACACCGTTTATGAAGAACTGGTCGCGGCCGAGGATGTCGAGGGCCTGGTCGCCCTGCACACCCGGGATTTCCAGATCTTCCAGCCGGGCCAGAACAATGTCGCCGGCACTGACAATCTGCGCGCCTACTGGGTCGCCGCCTTCGAAAACATGAACGGCCTCAGCGTCGACGAGAAGACGGTCTCCTTTGCCGGGCCGGAGACGATCATCTCGCATGATTTCTACCAGACTTTCCAGGACGGCGAAGTGATTGGCGGCGGCCAGTCAGTGATCGTCTGGAAGCGTGTGGACGGGGTCTGGCTGGTCCACTGGGAAATGTACAATTAGGCTACAGGTCGAGCGGGTCGCGGTCGCCGAACAGGTAGCGCACCAGTTCCATATATTCCCAGGCCAGCGACACCGTCATCGCCGCCGTGGCGATCCATAACCAGCGTCCGAACCAGGTCCGCGCCACGGTCGAGGTACCCTGCAGCGAGTACATGTAGAACAGGGTCGGGGTCCAGAACAGGATCGGCCCGACGCCGAGAATGCGCGAATAGCCGAACTGGCCATAAATCAGCAACATCATGGCGAGCCCGAGGGCGATCCCGAACAGGATATGCCGCGCCTCATGCCGGATCAGCCCGAACAGCAAGGTCACCGCCAGCACACCGACCATGCCCTGCATCCACAGCAGCATCCAGTCGGGGCTGCTGGCCATGATGTCGGCGCGAAAGCTCTCAATATACTCCATCCCGTCCTCCCCGGCGGATGTCTAGACGGCAAACAATTGCCCGATATCGGCGAACGCCTTGAGTTCGATCGCATTGCCCGACGGATCGCGAAAGAACATCGTCGCCTGCTCGCCGGGCTCACCTTCAAACCGCGTGTATGGTGCGATCACGAAGTCGACCTGCCCGGTCAGTTTCTCGGCCAGCGCGGTCCAGGTCGACATGTCCAGCACCAGCCCGAAATGGCGCACCGGCACCTGTTTGCCATCAACGTCAGAGCGCGCCGCGGCGCCGCATTCCTCCGGCGACAGATGGGCGACGATCTGATGCCCGAAAAAGTTGAAATCGACCCAGTCGGCGCTCGATCGCCCTTCGCGGCAACCGAGCAGCTCGCCATAGAACCGGCGCGCAGCGCTGAGGTCATGGACCGGGAAGGCAAGATGAAAAGGCGGCATGGTTAACCTGTAGCGAGCGGTTACGGTTTTGTCATCCGGGACCCGGCGGCGACGCCGCGCCCAGCCCGCCGAATTTGCCAACCCGGCGGTTCCGCGTCAGGTTGCAAGCACGATCAACGAGCACAGGTTTAAAGCGATCAGGGAGAGGGTCGAATGGAGGAAGACAAATCAGATGTTTCCGCGCCGTGGCACATGTGGGGGCTCGGCGTGTTGTTGCTGTTATGGCATGCCATGGCGGCGATCGACTATGTGATGACGGTCATCCGCTACGAGCCTTACCTGTCGCGCTTGCCGGCGGAAACGCTCGCCTATTACACCGCCGCGCCGCTCTGGATGTATGTGATGTGGGGCGTCTCGATGATTGGCGGCCTGGTCGCGACTGTGCTGCTCCTGATGCGCCGCGCAATCGCGGTCCCGGTCTTCGCGTTGGCCTGGGCCGCCTCGGTGGTGGCGGTCGGCTATACCCTGGTCAATCCTGTGCCGGGCGGCGGCAATGCCCTGTTTGCCGGGCTCATCCTGCTGATCAGCCTGTCCATCCTGGCCTATTTCTACTGGCTGCAGAAACGCGGCGTGCTGCGCTAGGATTGGCCCGCGCAGCATAAACCCGCTCACAGCGTTTCCGCTTGAGTTATAGAAAGGCTAGGCGCGCCTGACACAGGAGCGAAGCGAACTGCCGCTCTCTCGAGACGGCGATAATAGCGCCTGAGTGAGGCGCGCCTGCGGCGGCTTTTTTTCATGCGTTAGGCCTTGGCCACCTGGACCAAGCACCACCTGGGGGGCCTTCTGATCTTACGTCTTTCGTAGCCTGACCGTGGGGGACAGGATTTATGAGCACCGGCCAGGCGCGCTACCGAGCAAGGGGTACAGCTCCCACACGCCAAGCGACGCGACCACCGCTCTCCTCCCCTGCCAAGCCGTTCCGGACAAGCCTTCCATCAGGAGGAGATGGCGACAAGATTACCACGGAAATAGAGGGCGGGGATTGAGGGGGGGACAAGGTGTTGGATCGACCTGCCCGCAGGCCAGCCACTGTCGCACCCGCCGCGTGGATAAGCGGTTGGACAAGGGGTTGGATAGAGGTGGGGATTGAGATGTGGACTTGCCCCACGCGCCCCCTTCTCCCGGACGCGGGAGAAGGGCCGGGGATGAGGGCACCAGTGGTTCATGCCGCGCCTCACCCTCATACGCGCCCACCCTCTTGCCCTCACCCCAACCCCTCTCCCGCAATCGGGAGAGGGGCTTTGTCGTGTGGGAAACGCCAATCCGTCACGCGTCCCAAGGCGAACGTGGAGAGACTGCCGAGGATAGAGGCAGGGATTGAGCGCGCTGCCATCACCCGCGTCATCGAGTCGGCAAAACAATCAACAATAGTAAAAATAAGTATTCGATATTGAATACATGTAGAAACTGTATAATAGGGGTCTAAATTCAAATATTTCAGCAACCATTCCATAAATTCAGAAAAGGCGAAGATGAGTGATCAGGTGCAGGGGGCTCCAGAGTTTTTGGCACAGGGCGAGCGCGCCAGGCTGTTTCCGGTGCTGTCCGACAGTTCCAAGGAGGGGCGGGCCACGTCGATTTTCCTCGCCTGCCTGGCCAATGTCGATGAGTTTGCCGACGCGCTGCTGAGCTCGGTCGGACGACCAATCGGGAAACTGTCGCGGGTGCGGACCTATACCGAGGTCTGCTTCGCGTTTGAAGGCGAACAGATGCGCGGTCGCCCAGACGGGTTGATCGAAGTGCGCACCGGACGCGCGACCTGGTATGCCATGGTCGAAGCCAAGATCGGCAATGCCGGCCTCGGGCGTGAACAGATCGAGCGTTATCTGAAAGCGGCGCGGGCGAATGGGGTCGAGGCGGTGATCACGATCTCGAACCAGTTCGCGTCATCACCCTCGCACCATCCGGTCAACCTCAAGACCAATGGGCAGAGCAGCGTGCAGCTCTATCACTGGTCATGGATGCACATCCTGACCGTTGCAGACCTGCTGCTGACCAATGATGGCGTGGTCGACGCCGAGCAGCGCCTGATCCTCAACGAGCTGCGCCGCTTTCTCAGCCATGACAGCACCGGCGTGAAAGGGTTCGAACGGATGCCGAACGCCTGGCCGGACCTGGTGCGCGGGCTGGCCACCGGCGAGCGTGTGCGTCCGCGCTCGCGCGAGCTGCGCGATGTGGTCCTCGCCTGGCATCAGGAAGTGCGCGATCTCGGCTTGATCCTGTCGCGCCAGATCGGCGTTGGTGTCAGCGCCCGGCTGCCGCGCGCCCACACGTGCGACCCGGAGGCGCGCCTGCAGCAGGATATCGAACAATTTGTCGATTGTTCCTGCCTCAGCGCCAGCATGGATGTGCCGGAAGCAGCGGCGACGCTGGAGGTCAATGTCGATGTGCGCGCGCGCAACATTTCGGCTGGGATGAAGCTGCCCGCGCCAGAGGATCGCAAGACCGCCGCGGCGCGGATCAACTGGCTGCTGCGTCAGGTCAAGGCGCACGATGCCCGCGACTTGTATGTCCGGGTCCACTGGCCCCGTTGCGGCTATGAACAATATGGCCTCGACGAGCTGCGCGTGTCTGTCGACCACGCTGCCGAGGCCTATGCCGACCGTGTCCCGCACGCACTGGAAGTCGTTCTGGTGCGCACGCCCGGGCCGCGCTTCCTGCAGCTGCGCGGCTTCGTCGAAGATCTCGAAGACCTGGTCCCGGATTTCTACCGCCGCATCGGCGCCGAACTCCGCCCCTGGAAACCCGCCGCGCCAAAGATCCGCGACGACCGCATCGAACCGGAAGACGTCACCCCGAGCGCCCTGGCAAAAGAGGCGGAGACGGAAGTCGGCGCACGCAGCAAGCGCGGGATCTGGCCGTTTCGGGGGTGAGGGGGCTATGGCTGAGCTTGCGCTATGCGGAAGCTTCGATGGACTGTTCTAAGTTCTGCGTTGTTCCCGCACAAACAGATGCCTTGACCGTTGATAGCTCTACAATCTCTCGAATGATCCGAGTCTACCGGGACAACCGCAGATCATCCATCGAAGAAAATGCTACAAAGAAGTGGGGCCCCTCACCCCAACACCGCATCCGCCACAAACGGATTGTCCTTCCGTTCCTGGCCGAATGTGCTCATCGGCCCATGCCCAGGCACGAAGCGCATCCCATCCCCGAGGGGCCAGAGATTGTTGACGATGGAGTCGATCAGCTGCTGGTGATTGCCTTTCGGGAAGTCGGTGCGGCCGATGGAGCCGCGGAACAGGACGTCGCCGACAAAGGCGAGTTGGCCGGTCTGGTGATAGATGACGACATGGCCTGGTGTGTGGCCGGGGCAGTGAGTGACGCCGAAGGTCTGGTCGCCGAGGGTCAGCGTGTCGCCGTCTTCCAGGTAGCGGGTCGGGACGACATTCTTGCCGTCGGCAATGCCATATTTGGCGCCCTGGGCCTCGATCTCGTCGAGCAGCCACTGATCATCCTTGTGCGGGCCGATGATCGGGCAGCCGGTGCGCTCTGACACGGCGGTGGCGGCGCCGGCATGGTCGAGATGGCCATGGGTCAGCCAGACGGCGACAATCTTGACGCCGAACTGTTCGGCCGCGGCCATCAGGCGATCGGTCTCGCCGCCGGGATCGACAAACACGCCTTCCATGGTTTCGCGGTGCCAGATCAGCGAGGTGTTCTGCTGCAGCGGCGTCACCGGGATGATGCGAATGTCGAGCTTGGGCTCGGGCGCGGTTTGAGCGTTGGTCTGTTCAGTCATGGCAGGTCAGATAAGGCTTATTTGAAACGGGTAAAGGTGAGCCGCATGGTGGCGGCATTGTTGAGCAGCACGCCAAGGGCGAAATAGTACAGGCCGGCGCGGGTCTCGAAGCCGATATAGATGCTGATCTGGCTGATCCCGATCAGCAGCGCGGCGAGGAACACGTCGAGCATTGACCACTTGCCGAGCAGGTTGAGCCAGGCGGCGAGTTTCGGGCTCGGCGCAGCGCCCTGGCGGAAAATGATTGCCGCCGTGATTGTCTTGGCCAGCGGGAAGATGCCGGAAAAGAAGATCACGACCAGGCCAAGAAAGGGCAGGCCGGCCTCGAACAGGGTCTGGACGATGCCATAGAGATTGTATTCCTGGCCACCAAAGCCGAAACTGTTCGGCTTCCAGATCGAGGGCAGGATCAGGCCGGTAATGATCAGCGCCGTCGAGGCATAGAGCGCCATTTCGCTGAGCACATCCCATAATGACGTGGCCTCTGGCTTGCCGGTCTCTGGGGGCGATGCGGTCTCGGTCATGGCGGCAGTGTTGCCGGGTGCGTTTGCTGGGGTCAACGTCTTTCCTGCGCCCGGGCTCTGGGTTAAAGCGAAGGACTTGAGGGATATGGAGGACGCCGCATGCCGGGTGGACGCTTTGGGATCATCATTATCGGCCTGATCGGGCTTGCCCTGTATTATATGGCCAATCAGGAGGTGAACCCGTATTCCGGCAAGCGCGAGTTCAACACCGTCTCGATTGACCAGGCGACCAAGCTCGGGGCGCAATCCTATGTCCAGATGCTGCGTCAGGAAGGCGCCAATGTGATCTGTGGCAGCGGCGCGGCGAGCTGCGACCTTGCCGGGCGGCAGGTCTACAACACGGTCAACGAAATTGGCGAGCGCCTGCGCGTCGCGGCGATCGAGATGGAGCGCGACTATCGGGCCGCCGGCTATGAATTCGAACCGGTGGCCGAGAAATTCGACTGGACCTTCAATGTCATCCAGTCCGAACAGCCGAATGCCTTTTGCCTGCCGGGTGGCTATGTCGCTGTCTATACCGGCATCCTCGACATAACCGGCAATTACGATCAGCGGGTGACGCTGGACGACATTGCCGATGTCGACAAGCTGGCCGTGGTGATGGGGCACGAGATCGGCCACGCGCTCGCCCATCATGGCGCCAAGCGGATGAGCAATACGCAGCTGGCCCAGCTCGGCACGGTTGCCGTCAGCCTCGGCCTCGGTGACATGGATCCCGGCCAGGCCCGGATGGCGCAACAGGCGATGGGCATGGCGGCGCAAGGCGGCCTGATGGCTTTCTCTCGCGAGCATGAGACCGAGGCCGACAAGATCGGTCTCGAACTGCTGGTCCGCGCCTGTTACGACCCGCGCGAGGCGCCGGAACTGTGGCAGCGCATGGGCCAGATTGGCGGCGGCCAGCGCCCGCCGGAATGGATGAGCACCCACCCCGCCTCGGAAACCCGCGCCAACAATTTCCGCCAGTGGATGCCAGCCGCAATCGAGCTTTATGAAAGCCGCTGCGGGGCGCTGGACTAAGGTCTGGTCCACCACGACCTGTCGCACCCGACAGGCGCGCGACCCGTCGGATTGCCTTAATGTGCGCCAGCAGCTGCGCCTCGACCGGCACAATCCAACATTCAGGCCAGGCCTTGATATAGCTAAAACCTTTAGGCGGTAGCGCTATTATCAATTGGATTAATGAAGCATGGCGCGGTATCCCTGACGCATAGGCCCGAATCCGTCGGGCCGAAAACCCAATTCACAACAGGAGATCTTATGGCTGATGACATGAAATGCCCCGTCGCTGGTGGCTTCTTGACGGGCGACCTCGCCAACAAGGGCTGGTGGCCTGAGCAGCTCAACCTCAAAATGCTCAACCAGAACGCGCCGCAGGTGAGCCCGCTGGAAGATGAGTTTGATTATGCTGAAGCGTTCAATGCGCTCGACTATGACGCGCTGAAAAAAGATCTCGCCGCCCTGATGACGGACAGCCAGGACTGGTGGCCAGCCGATTATGGCAACTATACCGGCCTGTTCGTCCGCATGGCCTGGCACAGCGCCGGCACCTATCGCACGTATGATGGCCGCGGCGGCGCCAATTCCGGCTCGCAGCGCTTTGCCCCTCTGAACAGCTGGCCGGACAATGGCAATCTCGACAAGGCGCGACGCCTGCTGTGGCCGATCAAGCAGAAATACGGCAACAACATCTCCTGGGCCGACCTGATGATCCTCGCCGCGAATGTCGGCATGGAGACATGCGGCCTGCAGACGTTCGGCTTCTCGGGCGGTCGCGCCGACTGGTTCGAGCCGGAAGAAGACATTTATTGGGGTCCGGAAACCGACTGGCTCGATGACAAGCGCTATTCTGGCGAGCGTGAGCTGGCGACGCCGCTCGGCGCCGTGCAGATGGGCCTGATCTACGTCAATCCGGAAGGCCCGAACGGCAATCCAGATCCGCTGAAATCCGCCTTTGACATTCGCGACACATTCAGCCGCATGGCGATGAATGATGAAGAGACCGTGGCGCTCGTTGCCGGTGGTCACACATTCGGGAAAGGCCATGGCGCCGGCCCTGAAGACAAGGTTGGCCGCGAGCCGGAAGGCGCTGCGATGGAGAATATGGGCTTTGGCTGGATCAACAGCCATGGGTCCGGCAAGGGCAATGACACGACCACGGCCGGCTTCGAAGGCGCATGGACACCGACCCCGGACAAGTGGGACATGTCCTACTTCGAGAACCTGCTCAAATATGAATGGGAACAGGTGACCAGCCCGTCCGGTCACGTCCAGTGGTCACCGAAGCCGGGCCAGGGCGCGCCAGAAGCGCCGATGGCGCACGACGCCTCGAAGACCCAGCCGCTGATGATGACCACGGCTGACATGGCGCTGAAGCTGTTCCCGGATTATGCCAAGATCTCTGCCGACTTCCTGGCCAATCCAGACAAGTTCGCTGACGCCTATGCCCGCGCCTGGTTCAAGCTGACCCACCGCGATATGGGCCCGAAGAGCCGCTATGTCGGTCCGGAAGTGCCGGCTGAAGACCTGATCTGGCAAGACCCGATCCCTGCGCATGAAGGCGCGGTCATCAATCAGGCTGACATCGCTGCGCTGAAGGATCAGATCCTCGCCTCTGGCTTGACCGTGTCGCAACTGGTCAGCACGGCCTGGGCCTCGGCCTCGACCTATCGCGACTCTGACAAACGCGGCGGCGCCAATGGGGCGCGCATCCGCCTGGCGCCGCAAAAGAACTGGGACGTCAATGTCTCGTCGGGTGTCCCGGCCGTCGTGGCCAGGCTGGAAGCGATCCAGGCAGACTTCAATGCCAGCGGCACGCAAGTCTCGCTCGCCGACCTGATCGTGCTCGGCGGCTGCGCTGCCATCGAAAAGGCATCTGGCGCGTCCGTGCCGTTCACGCCGGGCCGCACCGACGCGACCCAGGACGCCACCGACGTCGACTCGTTCGGTGTGCTGGAGCCAAAATTTGATGGCTTCCGCAATTACAAGAACACCGATGATCCGCGTTCAACTGAAGCGCTGCTGGTCGACAAGGCGGCATTGCTGACCCTGTCTGCCCCGGAAATGACGGTGCTGGTCGGCGGCCTTCGTGTGCTTGGCGCGAATGCTGGAGGCTCGACGCATGGCGTGCTCACCGACAATGTCGGCACGCTCAGCAATGATTATTTCGTCAACCTGCTCGACATGGCGACGGAATGGTCTGCGGATGCCAATGACGAGCTGTTCGAGGGCAAGGACCGCGCATCCGGCGCCGCGAAATATACCGGCACCCGTGCCGACCTGGTCTTCGGGTCGAACTCGATCCTGCGCTCGGTGGCCGAGATCTATGCCCAGAGCGACTCGAAAGACCGCTTCACGCGCGACTTCATCAAGGCCTGGGACAAGGTGATGATGCTCGACCGGTTCGACGTGTAAAACGTTTCGGATCGACCAAACCAAGCAAGGCGGCGCTCCCGAGCGTCGCCTTTTTTTTGTTTGGTCCAGGCTGCGCCCCACGCGCCCCCTTCTCCCGAACGCGGGAGAAGAGCCGGGGAGGAGGGCGCCGGAGTTGCTGTGACGCACCAGACTCTCATCCTCGCAAACTTTGTTTCCCTCACCCCAATCCCTCTCCCGCATCCGGGAGAAGGGCCAGGCCCGCGGCGCGCAATCGTTCGGGCGCCGCCTTTTTCTTAGGGCGATTGGTGAAATTTTGGCGGTCCTGTCACCCGGGATTTTACCTGATTTTGCTAGGTAGAAGCGATGAACAAGCTCGCCTGCATTCTGGTTTCCGCCATCATGACCATCGGGTTCGGATGGGTGCTTGGCCCGTATGCGAAGGCCAAAGCGCCATCCGTGTTCGGCTATCACAGCCTCGGCTGGGCCCGCGGCGGGGTCGGAACGAATTTCGGCCTCAAGACGCCGCGTTGGCATGGCTGGGCCGGGGTTCGCGCGGCCATGGGCGCACCCTTCAATCATCACAAGGTTTGGCTTGATGCAGGTCAGACGCTTGAAATCGATTATGAAATGCTCGCCGAGCGCGGCGGTATGAGCATCTCCGTCTATCGCACCCGGCTGAGCGTCGCCCTGCAGGGCGCGATGGTCGAGGATCATCAGCTCATCTTCTGGGAACGCGGCGGCGATCATCGAGGCTCGGCGACGTACACCGCGGAGCAAAGTGGCTGGCACAAGATCAGCTATGGTGTCATCTGGAAGCGCCCCTCGCACGAACAGGTTGACGCCAATCCGTATACGGTGCTCGTCCCCAACTTTGACCTGCGTTACGACATTCGATGGCGGTTGCGGGATGAGGACTACATCGACTTCGGTTCGATCAGGTCCCAGAGATTGCCCCACGGGTCCTGAAACACGACGACGCTGCCATAGGCCTCGTGGCGCGGCGCTTCCTTGAAGGTCACGCCCTTGGCCTTCATCGCTTGATAGTCGCGCTCGAAATCATCGGTGTGCAGGAAGAAGCCGACGCGCCCGCCCGTCTGGTTGCCGATCGCGGCGTCCTGTGCCGGCCCATCCGCTTTGGCCAGCAGGATCGCCGTCTCGGCACCTTTCGGCGCGACACGGACCCAGCGCTTGGTCGGGCTGCGCGGCGTGTCCTCGAGCAGCTCGAAGCCGAGCGCGTTCACGTAGAAATCGATGCCCGCATCATAGTCAGGCACGACGATGGTGAAGATGGCGATGGTTTGGGTCACGCCGCTTCCGCTTCTGCCGGATCATAGTTCAGGATCGGACCGAGCCAGCGTTCGGCCTCGCGCAGGCTCATGCCTTTGCGTTGGGCATAGTCCGCAACCTGGTCCCGCTCGATCCGTCCAACCGCGAAATAGACGCTTTCCGGATGCGCCATATACAGGCCTGAGACCGAGGCCGCCGGCGTCATTGCGCAGCTGGAGGTCAGCTCCATGCCGATCCGGCCCGCATCGAGCAGGCGGAACAGGGTCTGTTTCTCGGTATGGTCTGGCTGGCACGGATAGCCCGGCGCCGGGCGGATGCCGGAATAGGCTTCCTTGATCAGCGCGGCATTGTCGAGCGCTTCGTCGGCGGCATAGCCCCAATGGGTCTTGCGCACTTGTTCGTGCATGTATTCGGCCATGGCTTCGGCGAAGCGGTCGGCCAGCGCCTTGACCATGATGGCCGAATAATCGTCGGCGTCAGCTTCGAACTTCTTGGCGATTTCTTCAGCCTCCGGGCCAGCCGTGACAGCAAAGGCGCCGACATGGTCACCGGCCTCGGCGATGAAGTCCGACAGCGCAAAGTTCGCGCGTTCATTGTCCTTGACCATTTGCTGGCGCAGCGTGTGCAGCGTGTCGCCTGTGTCGAGCTGGATATCGTCGCCCTTGCGCGCGGCGCCCCAGAAGCCGATCACGGCCTTGGGCTTGAACCAGTCCTGACCGAGGATTTGCTGCATCATGTTCTCGGTATCGCGCCACAGGTCGCGAGCGGCCTCGCCGACAATTTCATCCTCGAGGATTTGCGGGAACCGCCCGGCCAGGTTCCAGCTCGAGAAATAAGGCGTCCAGTCAATATAACGAGCGAGCACGGAGAGGTCGAAATCCTCAAACACTTTGGTGCCGGTAAAGCTCGGTGCCTGCGGGGCTGGCGCGCCCAGTTCATGCGCATGGCGGCGGGCGACGTCGATCGGATGTCGCGGCTTTGGTGGCCCGCCGGCGCGGCTGTCGCGCATGCGCTGATACTTGGCCTGCGCCGTTTCGACGAACAGGTCGCGCTCATCCTCAGACAGCAGCGAGGAGACGACGCCGACGGCGCGGCTGGCATCGGTGACATGAATGGTCGGGCCATTGTCGCGGGCCGGGTCGATCTTGACGGCTGTGTGCGCCGGCGAGGTGGTCGCGCCGCCAATCAGAAGTGGCTGTTTCATGTCCGTGCGCTGCATCTCGCGCGCGACATAGACCATCTCGTCCAGGCTCGGCGTGATCAGGCCGGACAGGCCGATAATATCGACATTCTCTTCCTTGGCCTTGGCCAGGATGTCCTCGCACGGCACCATCACGCCCATGTCGACAATTTCATAGCCATTACAGGCCAGCACGACGCCGACAATGTTCTTGCCGATATCATGGACATCGCCTTTCACGGTGGCCATCAGCACTTTTCCATTGGAGACGTCGACAGTGCCCAGCGCTTCCTTTTCTGCTTCCATGAACGGGTCGAGATAGGCCACTGCGGCCTTCATCACACGGGCCGATTTCACCACTTGCGGCAGGAACATCTTGCCCGACCCGAACAGGTCGCCGACCACGTTCATGCCATCCATCAACGGGCCTTCGATGACGTGCAGCGGACGCGCAGCAGCGGCGCGCGCGTCTTCTGTGTCTTCGTCAATGAACTCGGTAATGCCGTGCACGAGCGCATGTTCGAGTCGCTTCTCAACCGGAAGCTCGCGCCAGGACAGGTCCTTCTCGGCGGTCTTGCCCTTCTGGCCTCGGAACTGTTCGGCATAATCGACGAGGGCTTCGGTCGCCCCGTCATTGCGGTTGAGGATGACATCCTCGACCAGTTCACGCAGCTTCGGCTCAATATCATCATAAATGTCGAGCTGGCCGGCATTGACGATGCCCATATCCATGCCGGCTGGAATCGCATGGTACAGGAAGACCGAATGCATGGCCCGGCGCACCGGTTCATTGCCGCGGAACGAGAAAGAGACATTCGAGAGCCCGCCCGAGATATGACAGCCAGGGCAGGTCTCGCGGATCACTTTCGTCGCTTCGATGAAGTCGACAGCGTAATTATTATGTTCCTCAATCCCGGTCGCGACGGCGAAAATGTTCGGGTCGAAAATGATATCCTCGGCCGGGAACCCGACCTCCTCGGTCAGGATCTTGAAGGCGCGCTGGCAGATCTCGATCTTGCGCGGCGCGGTGTCGGCCTGGCCCACTTCGTCAAACGCCATGACCACGACCGCGGCGCCATAGGAGAGGCATTTGCGCGCCTGTTCGCGGAATGGGTCGAGGCCTTCTTTCATCGAGATCGAGTTGACCACGGCCTTGCCCTGCACGCATTTGAGGCCCGCTTCGATGACCTCCCATTTCGACGAGTCGATCATCACAGGCACGCGGGCAATGTCCGGTTCGGCGGCGAGCAGGTTGAGGAAGGTGGTCATCGCCTCGGCGCCGTCCAGCATCCCCTCATCCATGTTCACATCGATGATCTGGGCGCCATTCTCGACCTGCTGGCGCGCCACTTCGATGGCAGTCGCATAATCGCCATTGACGATCAGCTTCCGAAACCTGGCAGAGCCGGTCACGTTGGTACGTTCGCCAATATTGACGAAATTCTGGGAGGCAGAAAGGGTCATGTCTTATGCTTTCGATATCCAACCGCGCCAGGACAGGCCGACATAGTACAATTCGAGGTCTGAAAACCCTGCTTCGCGCAGCAGTTGCTCTTCCTGCGCTGGGGAACGCGTGGTTCGCATGGCTTCCATTTTGGACCGAAATTGTTCCGCTTGTTCTCGCGGAACCCCGGACTCGACTCCGTATTGGATGTACCGATCGAACCATCGTTCGGCGTTCGGATTGTCAACGTCGATACAATTGTCGAGCAGTGCGAAATGGCCACCTGGCTTGAGCCGGTTGCGCACGTGTTTCAGCGTTTCGATCTTGGTTTCATCGTCGGGGATAAGGTGCAGGGTCAGAAGGCAGGTTGCGGCGTCCGCCTGCATTGCGGGTGCCTCATGAATATACCCCTCGACCCATTGGGCCTGTTCGGCAACATCACCAAGTTTTCGCTTCGCTTCAGCAAGCATGGCTGGGGCTGGGTCGACTGCGATCAGGGACCATTCAGGCCGGGCCTCGGAAAAAGCTTTCAGTTCGTGGCCACCGCCAGCCCCCAGCACAAGCACACTTCCATTCATGCCCGCGGTTTCAGTCAGCAGTTGAATGGTTGATCGATGCATATCCGCGAAACCCGGCACAAAACTCGCCGGTCCGATCTCGGCGTAGTTGCGCGCATTCTCAGCATCGGAGAACCCGAAGTCCTCGACGGAGTCTATTTTAGTGCTCACTTACTCGTCCCAGATTGTCTCAAATCCACCGATCAGCATGCGTTGGCCGTCAAACGGCATTGGCAGGTCGCTGTTGAAAATCGGGTCGGCCATGCATTGTTCCATGCCCTTGTCGCGCGCTTCTTTGGACGGCCATTCGATCCAGGAAAACACGATGACCTCGCCGGGTTCGGCTTTCACCGCCATCGGGAAGGAGGTCACTTCGCCATCCGGGACCTCGTCGCCCCAATTGTCCATGACGCGCAAGGCGCCATATTTCTTGAACACCGGGCCCGTGACCCGGGCGTGTTCCAGGTAAGCCTCTTTGTTTTCCGCCGGGACAGCGGCGACAAATCCATCAATATAGGTCATCAGCTTGCCTCCCGGACGAGGCCTTTGAGGCCATCAATGCTCTCGCCATTCTTTTCGTAACGGCTCTCGATCCACTCTTCGGTCGACTTGTTGTCGACATAGCGGGTGAGCTGGTCGCGTTCGCCCTTGAATTCATAGAAGGGCACGCCCCAGCCGCAGCTGTCCTGGATCCGTTTCAGCTTGACCTTGAAGATCCCGCGCGCGCGTTCGAAGCCCGGGAACAGGCCCAGCATCTCGTCCCATTCGGCATGATGCGGATTGACGATTTCACCGGTGCCGAACAGGCGCAGGATATTGGCCGGGCCTTCAAAGGCGCAGAACATGATGGTGATGCGGCCATTCTCCTGGACATGCGCCTGCGTCTCGATGCCTGAGCCGCCAAGGTCGAGCCAGGCCACGGTTGTGTCATCGATCACCTTAAAGGCATCATAGCCCTTGGGGCTGAGATTGATGTGACCTTCAGCCGCGAGCGGCGCCGAGGCAACGAAGAACATCTTCTGCTTCTTGATGAATTTCACGATGCGATCGTCGAGTTTGTCATAGACTTTCATGGCGGTCTCCTTGGCGCTGTCTGCGGGCCTTTATGATGCCAGTTCGAATGGTTCGAGGCCAGCCAGACGCATGGTTGTTTCGCTCGCCGCAGGAATGCGGGGTTTCAGCCCTTCGACCGCTTTGGCGATGGCGGCAATATGCTCTGGCGTGGTGCCGCAGCAGCCTCCCAGAATGTTGACGATGCCATCCTGCGCCCACTGGCCGACTTCGCCGGCGGTCTCATGCGGTTGCTCGTCATAATCGCCCATCTCGTTTGGCAGGCCGGCATTCGGATAGGCCGCCACCAGCGTGTCAGCGACGCGCGAGATGGCAGCAATGTGCGGACGCATCAAGTCGGCACCGAGGGCGCAATTGAAGCCGACTGCAAACGGCTTGGCATGGCGGACCGAGTTCCAGAACGCTTCGACCGTCTGACCCGACAGGGTGCGGCCCGAGCGGTCGGTGATCGTGCCGGAAATCCAGATTGGCAGCTTTTCCAGCCCGTCCGCTTCCAAATCCATGATCGCCTTGATCGCCGCCTTGCAGTTCAGCGTGTCGGTGATGGTTTCGATCATGTAGAGATGCACCCCGCCCTTGTTCAGCGCTTCGATCTGTTCGCGATAGGCCTGGTAGACCTGGTCGAATGTCACTTCGCGAGCGCCCGGATCGTTCACGTCGGAACTCATTGACAGCATCTTGTTGAGCGGTCCGATGGAGCCCGCCGCAAAGCGCGGCTTGTGCGGCTCGTTTTCGGTCCAGCGGTCAGCGGCTTCTCGGGCCAGGGTGGCGCCTTCGAAATTGATGTCGATCACCGATTGCCGATCCAGCGCGTAATCGTCCTGCGCGATTGTGGTCGCGGTGAACGTGTTCGATTCGGAGATGTCGGCGCCGGCGGCGAAGTAGGCATCATGCAGCTCGCTCACCCGGTCCGGGCGGGTCAGGCACAGAATGTCATTATTGCCCTTCATCGGCACTTTGTACTTGTCCGGCGTGAACCGGCTGCCACGATAATCCTCTTCGTCCAGGCCCATGCGCTGGAACATCGCGCCCCAGGACCCGTCGAGCATCAGAACACGCTCTTTCGCAGCGGCGTGCAGTTGGGCGATGCGGTCTTGTCTGTTGGTCATGCGGCTTGGGCTTTCGGTTTCAGGCCGAGGAGGCGGCAGGTGGAAAGGGCAAGGCTTGCCCGGTTCAGGGTGTAGAAATGGAAGTCGTTGACGCCATGGTCTGACAGTTTGTGACAGAGCTCGGCGGCGACATTGGCGGTGATCAGTTCGCGGGTCTCAGGATCGTCTTCCGTGCCCTCATAAAGGTCATGCAGCCATCGCGGCAGGTGCGCGCCGCATAGCGTGGAAATGCGCTTCAGCCCATTGAAGTTCGGTTGCAGCATCACGCCCGGCACGATCGGCATGGTGACGCCGCCCGCGCGGGCCCGCTCCAGGAAGGACAGATACGTGTCGGGCTCGAAAAAGAACTGGGTGATGGCGCGGTCGGCGCCGGCATCCTGCTTGGCTTTCAAGAAGGCGATGTCTTCGTCCCAACCGAGCGATTCAGGGTGGCGCTCAGGGTAGCAGGCGACGCTGATCTCAAACCGGGCGCCTGGCGCAATGTCATGCGCGCGGATGCCTTCAATCAGGTCGATACTGTCGCGGAAGCCGCCGGGATGCTGCTGGAATTTCGCGCCCATGCCTTCGGTTGGGTCGCCGCGCAGGACCACGAGATGGCGCACGCCGGCGCTCCAGAAGTCTTCGGCCACGCCAAGCACATCCTGCTTGGTGGCACTGACACAGGTCAGGTGCGCCGCCGGGTCGAGCGGTGTGTCTTGTGCGATCTTGGCGACGGTTTTCTGCGTGCGGTCGCGGGTCGAGCCACCCGCGCCATAAGTGACCGACACGAATTTCGGGGCCATGGGCGACAGACGGGCGACGGATTCCCATAGCTTCGCCTCCATCTTGTCCGTCTTGGGCGGAAAGAACTCAAACGAGACGTTCGGGGCGTCGGAGGTTTGCTGGGCGGCGGCGGCGAGGGTGTTCATGCGGCAACAACTTGCTGGTTGGCGGGCCGTGTGGCGTTCCAGATGAGAACGCTGAGGCCTTGATCGAGGGAGGCGGGCGGATCGAAGACCAGCGGCGCTTGCAGGGCGAGACCGGCCGCGTCAGCCCATTCGCTGACATCTTCGTGGCGAATGCCAAGACGGCGGTGACCTTGGGTCTCACGCAGGAATTCGAGGTCGTGCGGGGCGAAATCGACAAGCAGAAGGCGGCCACCGGGGCGCAGGATGCGTGCCGCCTCGGCGAGGACCGTTTCCGGGTTTTCCAGATAGTGCAGCACCTGATGAACGATGACCAGGTCAGCACTGCTGGACTCGAACGGCGTATCGGTGACATCGCCCTGCCGAACGCGTGCATTGCGCACATCGGCGCGATTGAGATTGGCCCGCGCCACGGTCAACATGTGATGCGACAGGTCAAGGCCCTCGGCTTCCTTGGCCAGCGGTGCCAGCAGGGTCAGCATGCGGCCGGTTCCGGTGCCAAGATCGACGATGCGGTCGAATTGCTGGCCGTCGACCTGGCCGAGGATGGCTTGCTCGATATCGGCTTCCGGATAGTGCAGGGCACGGAGCTGGTCCCAGGTCCCGGCGATTTCGGAGAAGTAGGATTCGGCGGATCGGGCGCGGCTCTGTCGCACGGTTTGTAACGCTTCCCGGTCGGCCAAGAATGGTTCGCGGTCGAGATCGATCTCGTCGAACACAGCCTGCAGGATGCGCCCTGCCCAGTCTTTCGATCGGGCGCGATAGAACACCCAGGCCCCTTCAGGCAGGCGTTCGACCAGGCCGGCATTGGTCAATGTCTTGAGATGGTGCGATAAGCGGGGCTGGCTTTGATCGAGGATTTGCACCAGCTCGCCAACGGCGAGGTCGCCACGCCGGAGCAGCGCCAGAATGCGCAACCGCGTCGGTTCGCCAGCCGCCTTCAGCGCATCAACAAGGGTGTCTGGATCATGAGCCATAAATCATATAAACGATCTTTTATATGATATGCAAGCGTTGTTTTGTGATCGCCAATGTGGCCCTGCCGCCACAATTTTGCCGCCTGTCTGAATATTCACATTAGGTTTATTTGATTTCAGCCATAGGAATCCACATATCGCTGCGCGCGAAGAAGGACAAAAAATAATGAGAATAGGTCTTTTACTAGCTGGTTCCATCATCGCTCTCTCGGCGTGCGCCACATCCGTGGAGCAAGAGACGACGGCGACAGTGTATGATCCACTCGAAGACTGGAATCGCGGCGTGTACGCGTTCAATGAAGGCGTCGACAAAGCCGTGCTCGGACCCGTGGCAGATGGCTACCGGGCCGTGACCAATGAGCCGGTTCGCGAGGGCGTTTCGAATTTTCTGACCAATCTCAACCAGCCTGTTGTGTTCGCCAATACGGTGCTGCAAGGCAAGCCGATTGCGGCCGTGGACACGGCGGCGCGCTTCGTCCTCAACTCGACAGCGGGTGTCGGTGGGGTGTTCGACCTGGCCTCGGAAATCGACATTCCGGAGCACCGCGAAGATTTTGGGCAAACGCTCGGTATCTGGGGTGTTCCCAATGGACCCTTCCTGATGCTGCCGCTGATGGGACCGTCCAACCTGCGCGACACAGTCGGCTTCGGCGGCGACATCGCCATGAACCCGATCAATTATGCCCGCTTCGAAGGCGACACGGAATTCCGGATCGGCACCCAGGCCGCGCGCGTCATTTCTGTGCGCGAGTCGCTCGACGAACAGA
Source organism: Henriciella sp. (assembly GCA_965228095.1). Taxonomy (GTDB): domain Bacteria; phylum Pseudomonadota; class Alphaproteobacteria; order Caulobacterales; family Hyphomonadaceae; genus Henriciella. The sequence goes on from OZ245793.1 coordinate 1,629,637, forward strand.
TCGACGTGCTGCGTGACCAGCCCGAGCCGTACATCGCGCTGCGCCGCAATTATACCCAACAACGCGCCGCCGCGATCCGCGACGGGCGAGAGCAAGAAGACCCGTTCAAAGATTTGCCCGAATTCGATGATTATGATTTCGGCGATGAAGATTTCGAGTCACAGGAAGAATGATCATGACCCCTCAGAAGTGGATCCTGTCCGCCGCGATGCTGGCCTTCACGGCCGCCCCGGCTTTCGCAGATGCCAAGACCGAAGACTATGTGCGCACCAATGCCAATGACGTGCTGGCCTCGCTCAACGAGCCGGACCTGGATGCCGATGCGCGCCGGGCCAAGTTTCAGGCCTATATGGACGAATTCACCAATCTCGATGCCGTCGCCAAGTTCGTCATCGGCAAATATGCCAAGCGATTCACGCCCGAGGAAATGGACGCCTACCTGACGACGTTCCGGACTTATGCGCTGGTCGTCTATGAATTCTATTTCCATGAATATCGCGGCCGCGATGTCAAAGTGACTGGCTCGACCGATCGCAATGCCCGCGATTCAATCGTCGACACGGAAATTGTCCGCGCCGATGGTCAGGAACTCGAGGTGCGCTGGCGCGTGCTGAATCGCGGCGGCAAATACCAGGTGGTTGATGTTGCGTTGAACGCGGAAGGAAACCTGATCTGGTTGGCGATCGAGCAGCAGGCGCAGTTCCTGTCAATTCTCGATCAGAACAATGGCTCGGTCGATGCGCTGATTGCCAAGATCGAGAGCATGACCGACGAGCTGATCGCCCAGCGCCCGGCTGACGTCAGCTAGGTCACGGCATCGCTTCGCCGCGATAGGCCTCAATCAAATCATAGAATTCGCGCGCCGACAGACGGATGTCGGCGGCCCGTGCTGACTCGATGATGCGCGACGGTGTCTGCGTGCCGATGATCGGAATGATCTTGGCCTGATGCGCCATTGTGAAGGCGAGCGCGATGGTCGTTCTGTCGACCTGGTATTGATCCGCGATCGTGTCGAGGGCCTCGAACACGGCTGCGGCGCGCGGATGGTCGGTCTGTCCTGTGGGCACCGCGCCGCGCGCCAGCGGCGACCAGGCCAGTGCCGCAGCGCCGGTTTCGCTGCACCAGTCAAACGTGCCGTCGGTTACCGGGTCTTGCTGCAAGACCGAGAATTCGGGCTGCGTCGTGACCAGCGGATGGTCGAGATGGACCTGCAGCGCCCGGGTCTGGGAGACGGTAAAGTTCGAAACCCCGACAAACCGCGTTCGCCCGGTGGCGACCATTTCATTCAGGGCGCGCGCCGTTTCCTCAAATGGGGTGGTCAGATCAGGGCGGTGGATCTGATACAGGTCGACGCTGTCGACGTGCAGGCGTGCAAGGGACGCATCCATTGCCGACATCAGGTAGGCATAAGAGCTGTCATACGGCCGGGGCGGAATGATCCCGCCTTTGGTGGCCAGGAACAGGCGTTGGCGAAGGCCGCCATCGCGCGCGAACACGTCGCCCAGAACGGATTCTGCACCGCCGAATCCCTTCGGTTCGCCCAGGCCGTAAATGTCGGCCGTATCGATCAGGGTCATGCCAACATCAAGCGCGGTCCGGATCTTGGTATCGGCGGCCTCCACCGACGATTCCGCAAACCGCCAGCAACCATAGGCGATGGCGCCAACGAGGACATCTGAATTTCCGATTGCGGTCTGGCGCATGGTGTTTATCCAATAAAGTCGCAATGTCTTTATCGAGCCCGCTCTCCGTGTCCATCCATGAACCGATCTCGCGATGCGATTTGAATGTTGGCGGCGCGCCATGATGGCACCGTATGACACACCGCTGGCGCTGGCCCGCGACCCCTTGTTTGGGTTCTTCTGGGTGATCCTCGCCCCGGTTGTGTTCCTGACCGGCGGCGCCATGATCGCGACCCTGTTCATCCCGCCCTTCGAAACCGGCACTGAGGCCGAGATCGCGGCGTATCACACGCTATGGCGGACCACCTGTATCATGATGGCGGTGTGGTTCCTGTTAATGAGTCTGTGGACCGAATGGATTGGCGCAGGCGCGTTTGCCGGGCGGGTGCGCGTCGAAGCCCGCTGGCTGATCATCGGCGTCATGGTCGGCCCGGTCCTGCTGATCCTGCCGAGCCTGATCGTCGGCAGCTTCATGACTGAAGACGGCTGGCAGTATCGGCAAGACATCAATGAAGCCATTTTTGCGCCGAACAATTGGTCGCTGGCCTATATCTTTATCGCCGTCGTGATGGCGCCCGTGGTCGAGGAAGTGACGTTTCGCGGCATCGCGTTCGGAGCCTTGATCGCCCGCGGGCTGGGCCCGGTTGCGGCCGTGGTCCTGTCCAGCGCCGCCTTTGCCATCAGCCACCTGCAATATTCACCTGCCGCCATGCTGGTCGTGTTCCTGAGTGGGGTCGGGTTCGCGATCCTTCGTCTGCTCAGCGGCACCGTGATTGTTCCGATTGTCGCCCATTCCGTGGCCAATGCCGATGTCCTGGTTCTGAACTGGCTGGCGGCCAGTCCCGCCACGTGAGGGGTTGCGGGATTGGCTGAGAGCGGCCATGTCGTGCGCTATGAGCGATGATTTAACCAGAGAACAAATCTATGACGTTCCCGACGGCTATGAGCTGTTGCCATGGCATCGCGGCTTTGGGCGTCAGGTTGGGCCGCTGTTCGAAAAGCGCGACGCCGATGGACTGACGCGAGCCTTTCGCGTCGGAGAACATCATACCAATGGCATGATGAATGCGCATGGCGGCATGCTGATGACCTTTGCCGACATGGCCTGGGGCGCGGCGGTCGAGAAAGACGAAGACACCTGGTGGGTCACGATTCGCCTGGTCTGCGATTTCCTGTCAGGCGCCAGTCACGGCTCCTGGATCGAAGGCCGCGGCGAGGTCCTGTCCGTCGTCGACGGGATCCACACGGTCGAAGGCCGGATCTGGACCGGGGGCAAGACCCTGATGACCGGCACCGGAATCTTCAAAGTCATCCAGAGACGAGTTTGATCAGTGCCCGACGACATCAAGGAATTCAACGCGCAGGACGCGAACTTTCTGGCTCGCTATCGCGGCGCCAAACCGGAAGCGCCAGCGTGGTTTGAAACGGCGGTCAACACGCCATATTCGGAACATTTTGCGGACGTGGACGGTGTCCGTATCCGCTATCAGCGCTGGGGTGACCGGTCGAAGCCTGGTTTGATGCTGTGCCACGGCAATGGCGCGCACGCGCACTGGTACGATTTCATCGGACCGGCCATGGCCGCTGAGTATCATGTCATTGCCATGACCTTTTCTGGCATGGGCGACAGTGACTGGCGTGACAGCTATGACATGGACAAGTTCAGCGCCGAACAGATCGCGGTCTGCGAGCAGGCTGGCCTGTTCGACGATGGCCGCAAGCCGGTGATCGTGGCGCATTCTTTTGGTGGCTTAATCACCATGAACATGGCCTCGCGGCATTCACAAAAATTTGCCGGCGTAATCATCGTGGACAGCCCGATACGGCCGCCGGAGGACGAATGGGATGGCCCGCCGGTCCGGTCCACGCGAAACCGGGTCTATGCTAATCTCGAGGCGGGCCTTGCCCGATTCCGATTGGCACCGCCGCAGCCCTGCGAAAACCATTATATCGTGGATTACATTGGCCGGCACAGTTTGAAACAGGTTGAAAACACCGCTGGTCAATCGGGCTGGACTTGGAAGTTCGACCCAGGCGTATTCGTCAAATTCGATTTCGACAGAACGCGGTCAAATCTGATCGACAACATCACCTGCAAACTGAGCTTCATGCGCGGCGAAGACTCTGTTCTCGTCTCGGATCGGATCTGGGATTACATGCGCAGCCTGCGCGATGACCTGGAAACGGTTTCTATTCCCGGTGCGCAGCATCATGTCATGCTCGACCAGCCATTGGCATTTGTTCAGGCGGTCAAAGACCAGCTCCGGGCCTGGGCTTACTAAATTTCGCGTTGCGTTTTAGGGGCGAGCGGTTAAACACCGCGCGCCATGATCGAAATCATTCCTGAATCCCCGGAACTGCACGCCGACGCGATCGAAGCCCTGTACGATCGAACGTTCGGTCCCGGACACTTTGCGAAAACCGCGGAACGCCTGCGAGAAGGCAATCAGTCACGTCCCGACCTGACACGGATTGCCGTGAAGGATGGTGCGGTCATCGGAGTCTGCCGGATGTGGCCGGTCGTGGTCGGGGTTGATCGTCTGCCCGCGCTGTTCGTCGGACCTGTGGCCGTCGAGCCCGGATTTCAGGGGCAGCGCCTCGGACTGAGCATTACCGGCGAGGCGCTGGAAGCCTCGACGGCGGTCGGATGCAAGGCCGCGATCATCATCGGATCGCCAAGATATTTCGGTGAGCTTGGGTTCGAGCCAGTGTCACCGGATCGATTCCGATTCCCTGGACCGCAGGATATGGCGCGGGTCATGGTCCGCAATCTTGCCGGTGATGCCAGCACGCTTTCGGGATTGGTCCGCGCCTTCTAGCGCCCCTCGCGCCGCCACGCGGCGAGGATGACGAGCAGGATCATGACAACGGCCAGCAGGCCCGGCAGCAAGGGCAGGCTGGTCGAGCTTCGCACGGCATAGGCCCCGCGCTCTCGCAAGCCGAGCCAGTTATTCCCGCTCGCATCAGCCCGTCGACCGACAATGCGAACATTCGGCACCTGGCCAACCCGTGAGAGCGGATACAGGCCGCCCCCCGACGCGTCGCTGAGCGACTGCAGGACGTCACCGGTCGCCTCCAGCGCCGCGAACTCGCGCGGATTGGCCGGCCCGTTCAGTGCGACCGCCTCCAGCCCGCCCGATTGCGCGCGATACAGACCGAGTTGATCAACCGGAACCTCTGCGCTGTAACTGCCAGGACCTTCTTCGCGCCAGGCCGGCTCGAGGAAACTGCCATCCGGCGTCTCAATCAGCAGCGGCGCCGCGCGGTCGGCCAACGTCCGCAGGTTGGCGCGCACCGTGTCGCCTTGTGTGATCAGCTGCAATTGCCGTTCGTCGAGCTCGGGTTCCTTCATCAGCCAGTGGACAGACCGCCGGATTAGATCGGCAAACGGACCACCACCATCATAACCGCGGGCCCAAAGCCAGATCTGATCAGACAGAAGCTGGGCCACGCGGCCATCGCCGACCCGGTCGACCACGAAGAGCGGGTCGCCGCCAGGCGTGCGCATCAGCACGTCGCCGGCATCATCGAAGGCTTCGATGAATCGCAACCACTTGCCCCAGGTCTGACCGGTAAAGTCTTCGGTGATGGTGTGACGCATGCCTTCTTCGGAAAGCTCCGGTACGATCTCGCGGGTAATGATTTCGCCAGAGGGCAGGGCCGGCAGAATGCCAGCCAGAGGGGTTCGCGCCAGGCTGGTCGGTTCGGCAAAACTTTCGCCCGCAATCAGTAACAAGGCGCCGCCTTCTTCGACATAGCGCGCCACGTCGGCCAGATAGCCCATGGTGATGACGCCGCGACGCTCGTACTGATCGAAAATAATCAGATCAAAGCCATCGAGCTTATCCTCGAACAATTCCTCGGTCGGGAAAGCGATCAGCGCCATTTCCTCAAGCGGCGTGATGTCCTGCTTGTAAGGCGGACGCAGAATGGTGAAGTGAACCAGATCGACGGACGGATCAGACTTCAACAGATCACGCCAGACCCGGCCAGAGGCGTTTGGGCGACCGGTGACCAGCAGAACTCTCAGCCCGTCACGGACGCCTGAAATCGTTGCCGCCGTGCGATTGTTGGCCAGTGTCAGTTCCTGTGGGCCGGCCGGCGTTTCAAACACCACGATATTGTCGCCGCGCCGCTCCACCTCGATGTACAGACTGGTATCCTCGCCCGCTTCGATATAGGCCGCCTCGGTGCGACCGCCATTCATCGCATAGGTCACCGGCACGGTGCCCCCCTCGGGATCATCAATGCGAATGACGAACTCGGCTTCATCGCCGACAATGTCGAAATTGGGTGCCTGGACAAGCGTAATGCGGCGATCGCTGGCGTTCGGGTTGCCGGTGATCAAGCCGTGCACCGGTCCAAGCTCCCTGACGCGGGCGAGATTTTCCGGCATGTCGTGGATCTGGCCGTCGGTGATCAGGATGGCGCCGGCGATGCGATCACGCGGCACATCTGCCATCAAGCCATCGAGCGCCCCGATCAGCCGCGTGCCGTCGCCATTGGATTCAGTTTCGACGACCCTCAAGTCAATTGCCGGATTGGCGTCCAGCTCCTCGCGCAAGGACTCGTAGGCACTCGTCGCGATGTCGCTGCGATCGCCGAACCCCATACTGTCAGAGCGATCCACGACAAGCGCGGCCACCGATGGCAAGGGTTCGCGTTCTTCTTCGATGATGGCGGGATTTGACAAAGCCAGCAGGCCGAGTGCCGCGCCGAGACTGCGCGTCAACCAGGCGCGATGAAAGGCAAAGATATAGATGCCGAGGCAGATCACTGACAGCGCGGCGAGGGCCCAGAACAAGGGCCAGCCAATCAACGGATCGAACGACAATCGGGACACCTGCATCATGGCACGATCTCCCCGTCAGTCTCGTCTTCCTGATCAAAGTCACCGACGCCTTCATCCTGTCCCAGGCGTTCCAGCAAGGCCGGGATATGAACCTGATCTTCCTTGTAATTGCCAGTCAGGATGTAGATCACCAGATTGACGCCGAACCGTTTCGACATCTCGCGCTCAACGTCTCCGCCATCAACCGAATAAATCGGCCGCCCGCGCTCATCGACGGCCCAGGCTGCCATATAGTCAGCATCGCCGACAAAGAGGCGGCTGACGCCGTCTCCACGGCGTTCGGATTTGTCCGCCCCACCCGTCGATTCAATCCACAAGTTGCGGTTCGAATACCGACCCGGAAAGGATTGCAGAAGATAATAGGACCGGGTCAGCACATGATCTTCCGGCACCGGCGACAAAGGCGGCGTGTCCAGTCCGGACAGGATCCGGTCGAGGCCGTCAAAACTGTTGCCGGTCCCGACAATGCCGCCGCGGCGGGTGTCGATGAACAAGGCACCGCCATTTCGCATATAGGCGTTCAGTCGGGCGACAGCGGTTTCGCTGAACGGCTCCGGCGTATCGGGCAAGGACAGGAACAGGACGGGGTAAACATCCAGCGCGTCGGTTTCCGGATCGACTGCATGCGGCCGCGCCGGCTCAACGCTCGAGCGACGGTACAGAATGCCGCTCAGCCCGGTTAATCCGGCGGCGGTGGCGCGATCGGTTCGATCGTCGCCCGTCTCGATATAGGCAAGACGCATATTCAGGGCGGCAGCTGTTTCCTTGTCGAGATTGCTGTCATCACCAAAGATCCCGAACTGTGCGGCCGCGTCCGGCGGCAGCATCAGTGCGCCGCCAATCAACATCATGCCGATGGCTGCCGTGCCACGGCGCAAAGCCGGCAAACGTCCGGCCAGGGCCAGGGCAACAATCAGGTCCAGACACAGCAGGGTCAGCGCTACAGCCAGCAGGATCCCGCCCAATCGGATCGAACGTGCGTCCGTATCCCCGAGCAAGGTGGCCGCCGCCGGCCAGGCATTCACGGGTACGGCGCGATAGTCCGAGGCAACATTCAGCGCCCGCGTCCCGGCGGGGCCTTGATACAGGCCGGGCGGATGTTCTTCAGACGGGATGACGGCGCCGAAATCACCAGCGCGCAAGGGCGTTGCGCCGGCGCTTGGCTGGGTCAGGCGTCCGGCACCGTTCAGCGTCAGGCTCGGCGAATAGAGCCCTTCTTCGTCGCTGATCGCCTCGCCGCGGCCGGCGGCAATCGAGCGGCGCAGCATGTCAACGAAAACGCCGGCATAGGGCAGGTCGGACCAGTCCGGTCCGGCGGTGACATGGAACAGGACCAAGGTGCCTTCGCCGCGGCGATCGGCGGTCACCAGCGGGCTGCCATCCGCCAGGCGGGCCCAGGTTCGACGCGCCAGCTCAGGCCCAGGACGGGCCAACACCTGCTGGCGCACGCGAATGTTCTCGGGTGGCAGCAGCCCGGCAAATGGCGACGCCTCAGGAAACACGCCGAGCGGCTGCGGCTCTTCCCAGGTGAGGGTGCCGCCAATGGCACGTGACGACCGCCGCAACGGGGCCGGGACCAGGTCATCATCGGATGCGCGCGCTTGCGGGCCTGCCATGCGTGGACCGGCAAACCGGATCAATGCGCCACCTTCCTCGATCCAGTCGGACAGCGCCGTCTTCGTTGTGCCGTCAATCTGACCGATATCGGTGAGGATGATGGCATCCGGGTTCTCGTCAATGAGATCGACAAGTTCGCCTTCCGAGATGGTGGCAAACGGTTCCAGCGCCTTGCGCACATAATGTACATCCGAAAGCAGCGGCTGGGCCGTGCTGTCGCCGCTAACCAGACCGACGCGGCGGGTGCGATCAGCGCTGTCCCAGAGCCAGACGCTGCCTGCGGTCGAGGCACCGGTGACCTGGAAACGCGCGATCCGGGACAGCGCTGCAGGTGGCAAGGCAAAACTTGCTGTCGCCGCCGAGGCACCGGCCTCGAAATTCAGGTCCGTGGTGGCCAGCGCGGCACCGTCGAGCGTGAGCGCCGACAAGAAATGTGTCGACGCTGCCGTCTCGTCGGCGCGCACGGCGGTCAGGCTGACGCCGCCCGCGTCGGATCGCAGACGCGTGATTGCCAAGGGGCCGCGCGCGCGCGCGGCATAGATGCTGAGCGGCGCTTTCTCGATCAGGGCCTGGGCGAATGGCGCTGCTGTTTCCGGATCCAGGCCGTCGGTCAACCACAGGATTCGACCTGGTCGCAGGCGGCTGGCATTCAGCCGTTCCAGGGCACTGGCCCGGTCAACGCCCCAGGCTTGCGGTTGCAGCGACCGGATGCGCGCTTCGAACGCCGATCGATCCAGTCGCTCGGCCGGGTCTGCTGCGATCGCGCGCGGCGCCGTCAACAGGACATGCGCCGGGGTGTCCCGCGCTTCACCGTCGAGCGCTGACAACGCGGCGGACCTGATCTCGCTCCAGCGTGAGGCACTGGTCCAGCCATCATCGACGATGACCAGAACCGGACCGCTGGCTTCTGTGCCGGACTGAGCCCCTGGCGCATAGATCGGCATGGACAATCCCAGAATGGCAAGCGCCGCAGCTCCGAGGCGCAGGAGCAAGACCCACCAGGGGGTGCGCGCGGGCGTTTCTTCTCTGGGTTGAACCTCATCCAGCAGGCGCAGGCTGGGCAATTGCGCCTGCTTGGGCGTCGGCGGCGTTGCCCGCAGGATGTACCAGATGACCGGTAAGGCAATGAGGCCGATCAGCGTCAGCGGGGCCATGAACAGGAATGGGCCGAGCGTCATGCCTTGCCTCCGAACTGCTCCAACGCGGCATACAAGGCCGCCGCTCCGCGCAAGGCAGATTGATCGGTGCGATGACGGATCAGCGCCCAGCCCATGCTGACCGCGAGCTTTTGCAGCTCGGCTTCATGTTCCGCGAGTTTTTCGAGATATTCGTCACGGACAGTCTCGGCGCGTCCGAACAGGCGGTCCAGGGTCGAGCCGGGCCGGTTGAAGCGGGTGCGACCGCTGAACGGAAATTCGTGTTCAATTGGATCGCTGACCGCCAGCAGGACGCCGTCCCGGCAGGTGCTGGCCGGGGGGGCAAGGCGCGCGCGCCAGACTTCGGCGCCATCATAGAAGTCGCTGGCAATGATCGCAAAAGCCTGTGAGCGGGGCGGCTCGAGCTGGGTCGACGGTTCGGCCAGCAGGTCTTCGGCCAGTTTGTCAGGCGCAGATTTGCCCAGGCTGGGCGCGCGCGTGCCAGAAATTAAGCCAATGCGCTCGCCGTCCTTGGCGAGCGTGATGCCAAGCGCCAGCATGATCGTCCTGGCGCGATCCGCCTTGGTTTCACGCCCCGGATCACCAGCCCAGTCAAAGCCGGCATGAGGATCGGCCCAGAACAGAATCGTGCGCGCAGTTTCAAGTTCGGTCTCGCGGACGAAATATTCGTCGCCGCGGGCGCTACGGCGCCAATCGATCCGGTCGGCCGCATCGGTTTGCGCATAGCGGCGATACTGCCAGAATTGTTCGCCTGATCCAGCCCGCTTGCGCCCCGCAGCGCCCGGGTGGACCAGGTCCGCGGCTGCCGCCTGCAAGGTAACATCCGGCAATTGGCGTGCGAGCGCCTCAGCATCGGCACGGAGTGTGGAGAGAGAGATCACCTTACTCGACGCCCCCAAACGCGCAGGTTCTGCCGAGCTCCAGCGTGTCCGTCATGATCAACGACTCCACCGACAAAGGATCGTCCGAGCGAATGGCCTCCTCGATTTTTCCCAGCCGGTTGTTGATGTCATATTCGAGATAGGCCTCGTCCATCCGGTTCGGATATTTCTCATCAAGCCTGGCGATCGCGTCGGCAATCTTCGCCGGCCGGATGGCTGCGAGTTCGGCGTCACCCAAACCGTTTTCGGTGCCGTCCCGGATGGCATTGGTGATCTCGACGACGGTGATCGCAGCCAGACAGTCAATGTCGGCGCGCTCTTCTGCGGTGAACGGATCGACCTGGCTGCACGCCGATGCGAGAATGACAGTGGAAGCGACAAGATACGCGCGCATACGGGGTCAGGCTGCCTTCCTTACCAGTTCGTCGATCAGGGTGTTCAGGCCCGGTGCCTCGCCAGTTGGATCGTACCGCATACCCATACGGTGCGCGAGACATGGTTCGGCCAGGGCTTCAACATCCTCGATGCTGGGCGCCAGACGGCCGCGAAGCAGGGCCCGGGCGCGGCACGCAAGCATCAGGGCCTGACCCGCACGCGGGCTTGGACCCCAGTCGACAAAACGGCGAACCCGGTCGTCTTCACTCTGTTCAGGGCGCGCGTCGCGGACCAGCGCCAGGATGGCATTCAGCACGCTTTCGCCGACCGGCATCTTGCGCACCAGCGCCTGCAACTCGATCAGCGCTTCGGCCGACAGCGCGGTCTCGACGACCTGCTCTTCTCCGCCTGTCGTTTCGATCAGAATCCTGCGTTCCGTGTCGAGATCCGGATACGTCACGTCAATCTTGAGCAGGAAGCGGTCGAGCTGGGCTTCCGGCAACGGATAGGTGCCTTCCTGCTCGATCGGGTTTTGTGTCGCCAGGACGTGGAATGGCGGCGGCAGATCGTAACGGACCCCGGCCACGGTGACATGCTTTTCCTGCATCGCCTGCAGCAGCGCCGACTGGGTTCGCGGCGACGCGCGGTTGATCTCGTCTGCCATCAGCAGCGAGGTAAAGATCGGACCCTTGATGAAGCGAAAGGCGCGGCTTCCATCGGCGCCTTCATCCAGTACTTCAGAACCCAGAATATCACCCGGCATCAGGTCCGGCGTAAATTGAATGCGCGCATTGTTGAGGCCGAGCGCGGTACCGATGGCTTCGACCAGTCGCGTCTTGGCCAGGCCCGGCGCGCCAATCAACAGCGCATGCCCACCGGCCAGAATGGCGGAGAGCGCGAGCTCGATCACGCGTTCCTGTCCAAACACGGCCTTGCCGATCTCGGACTTCACTTTTGCGAGCGTTTCGCCTGCCGCTTCCGCCTGCGCCACAATGGCCGGATTGTCGTCTGCCATGAGCACTCCGTCTTCACTATCTACACTAGTCGCACTAGGTCTAGGCGAGAACATGGCGGAGTACCACATGGAATCGGATGGAAAATCAGTCATTTCCCTCGACGACGTTTTGGCGGCGATCGCGCCGGACGGAATCGACGGACCGCTGCCGCCGGTTCACCTGTGGAATCCGGAGCGTTCGACCGACATCAGAATGGAAATTCGTGCCGATGGCAGCTGGTGGCATGACGGCGGAAAGATCAAGCGCGAGCGGCTGGTCAAGCTGTTCTCCCGCATCCTGCGCAAGGACGCTGATGGGCTGATTTACCTGGTCACGCCTTACGAGAAAGTGATCGTTCATGTCGCGGACGCGCCGTTCGTGGCCGTGCGCGTGGATCGAATTGGCGAGGCAGGACACCAGCAGGGGCTCGCCTTCACGACCAATCTTGGCGACGTGGCCGTCGCCGGATCGGATTTGCCGATCCGGGTCGAGACCGATCCTGTGTCCCTGGAACCGAGTCCCTATGTGCTGGTCCGCGATGGCCTGGAAGCGAAGATTTCCCGCCCGGTATTTTATGAACTTGCAGATCTTGCCGAAGCCTATGAAGGCTCTGCCGGACAGCTTGGCGTCTGGTCGCAGGGCGAGTTTTTTGAATTGGGGCCTGCCGCCTGATGAGTTTTACCACCCTGGACGATTTCCTGACACGGGCGAGCGAACGCCTGGATCCGATCTCGGGCGCGTCGCGTATGGCCGAAGTCGGCGACCTCGATTTTGTCGATGCAGACAGTTTGCAGTCCATTCGCCCGGCGGCGGTGCTGATCCCCGTGATTCCACGTCCTGAAGGGCCGACGGCGCTGCTTACTCAGCGTCCTGACACGATGGCCTCTCATCCGGGTCAAGTGGCGTTTCCGGGCGGAAAAGTCGACCAGCATGATGCCGATGAAGTCGCTGCGGCGCTGCGGGAAGCCGAAGAAGAGGTTGGAGTTGATCCAGACCGTGTGGATCTGATCGCGCGCTCCGCACCTTATGTCACCGGTACGGCATTTCGCATCACCCCCGTGATCGGGGTGCTACCGTCAGACTTTGAAGCCCGTCCCGATCCGACAGAGGTCGCCGACGTCTTCGAAGCGCCGCTGAATTTCCTGTTCAATACCGCCAATCACCAGACCGGCCACGCCTTTTGGAAAGGCAAGAACCGGCGCTATGTCGAGATGCCCTGGCAGGGCTTTCGCATCTGGGGTGTGACGGCTGGGATCATTCGTGATCTATATGCAAATCTGTATGAAACCTGAGGAGCGTTCGGTTTGGGTGCACGTATCTTATTTCAGCTGGTGCTGTTCACGCTGCCTTTCATCTTGTTCGGCGTGTACCGGCTAGCCATCACCGAAGCGGAACAGGAAGGGCGCAAGCCGTGGCCAATCCGGCTCTTGTTCGGGGTTGGACTTGCCTTGGCGGTTGGGTCCTGGCTGGTGTTCATTTTCATCGATCGCGGCGGCCGTGAGGAATGCTATCGCCCGACACAGATCGTCGATGGCGTGGTCGTTCCGGGCGAGCGGTATCCGTGCGAGAAAGACCTGGGTTCAATCGGTATTCCCAAGACCGAAGATCCAGGTGGGCAGGCAGATGGCGTTGGCGAGCGCCAGAATTTTGACGGATCACCTGTCGAAATTGACGAAGACACGGCAGAGACCCTTGAAGACCCTGACCGCTGACTGGCTCGAAGCGGCGCCGACGCGACAAGTGATTTCGGCGCTGGAAGCGACGCGACCGGGAAGCGCCCGCTTTGTCGGCGGATGTGTGCGCAATACGATCATGGGTCGGGCGGTTGATGATATCGACATCGCCACCCAGCTACGTCCAGAACAAACGCTGGCGGCGCTCGAACTCGCCGACATCAGGGCCATCCCGACCGGGATCGAGCATGGCACGGTGACCGCTGTGGCCGCTGGTCAGCCATTTGAAATCACCAGCCTGCGCCGCGATGTGGAAACCGATGGCCGGCGCGCGGTGGTGTCATTTACCGAAGATTGGGCCGAGGATGCCCAACGGCGAGACTTTCGGCTGAATGCCTTGTACGCGGCGCCCAATGGTGAGCTGTTTGACCCGACTGGCGGCGGATACGACGATGCCTGCGCGGGCCGGGTGATGTTCATCGGCGATGCGGATCAGAGGCTCGAGGAAGATTACCTGCGCATTCTGCGCTTTTTCCGGTTCAATGCCTGGTATGGCGCGGGCATAGACGGCGATGGCCTGGCCGCCTGCGCGAGACAGGCATCCGGGTTGGCCAAGATCGCCCGCGAGCGAATCTGGAAGGAGCTGAGCAAGCTGCTGACGGCACCCTCGCCGCGCGTGGCGGTCGAAGCGATGGGCGAAAGCGGCGTGCTCGATCAGGTCCTGCCGGAGCATCATGGTGCAACCACGCTGCACGACCTTGAGCTGACTGAACAACTGACCGGGGTCCAGCCAGATCCGATGTTGCGCCTGATGGCCCTGTTGCCGCGCTCCGCACTGGCGGTGCAACAGACCCAGCAATCCTTGCGCCTGTCCAACCAGGACTCGGATCGCCTGACCATGTGGGCGGCGGACAATCTGCCAAACCCGGTTGGCATGAAGGCACGCGAATTGCGGGCGACTCTGTACTGGCATGGCAAGCAGGCCGTGGTCGACCGGGCGATGCTGGCGGCGGCGGACGTACGCGACCTGTTGGCGGCTATTCGTGCCTGGCGGCGTCCGGAGTTTCCGATCAAAGGCGAAGATGCCCTGGCGCTTGGCCTGCAGGGTCGCGAAATCGGACAGGCACTCAGCCGGGTCGCAAAGGTCTGGGTCGACAGCGATTTCGAGCTGGAGCGCGAGGCGCTGCTGGGCCTATTGGCCGGCGAGCAGAATTGAGGCGTTCAAATAGGCGGAAAAACTGGCCCAGATCAGATAAGGCACAAGCAGGAACACGGCTGTCGTCGAGTATTTTGCGAACGCGCGCATGGTGGCGATGATCAAGATCCACAGGGCGATCATTGCCAGCATTGCCAGCAAGATTTCCTGGAACGCGAAAAACAACCAGTTCCAGGACAGGTTCACAGCAAGCTGCACGAAATACAGCCCAAGCGCGCCCGAACAGGCCGCAAAGCTGCCGGCTTTGACCCGCACCAGGATCGCGCCAAATGCGATCAGAACGAACAGAATCGGCCAGACGATCGAATAGACAAAATCGGGTGGCCTCAATTCGGGTCGGTCAATGGTCAGGTACCAGAAATCGGCGGCGCTGCCCGAAACCGCCGCCCCGAGGCCGGCTGTTGCGGCGGTCAAGGTTGCGATCACGAAAGTGATCATCATCGCTGGCTTGTGTTCGGACATGAGCGAGCCGTAACAGCTCACTCGAGATTCGTCACCGGCCTAGGGCCATTTTACCACGGGCGGCATCGATGACAGGATGCTGGTAACATTGCCGCCGGTCTTGAGGCCGAACGTCGTGCCGCGATCGTAGAGCAGGTTGAACTCGACATAACGCCCGCGTCGGATCAGCTGTTCTTCCCGCTCTTCCGGCGTCCAGCCTTCATTCATTCTGCGACGGGCGAGTTTCGGGTAGATGTCTGCAAACTGTTTTCCGACATCCTGGGTGAAGGCGAAATCGCGCTCCCAGTCGCCGGTATTGTGACGGTCATAGAAGATGCCGCCCGTGCCGCGCGGTTCTTCGCGGTGGGCGAGGTGGAAATACGCATCGCAGCGCTGCTTGAAGTCAGGATACCAGGCCGTGTCGTACGGATCGCAAGCAGCCTGCATGGCGCCATGAAAGTCGATCGTGTCCGGAAAGTCGTCGGCGCGTTGATAGTCCAGCAACGGCGTCAGATCGCCGCCACCGCCAAACCAGCTTTCCGACGTCACCAGCATGCGCGTGTTCATGTGTACCGCCGGAACGCGCGGATTGTGCAAGTGTGCGATCAGGGAAATACCAGAGGCCCAGAACCGCCCGTCTGATTTGTCGGCGCCCGGGATCTGCGCCCGGAAAGCTTCAGAAAATTCGCCATAGACTTCGGAAAAGTGTACACCGACCTTTTCGAAGAACTTGCCGCGCATGATCGCCATGCGTCCACCGCCAAGGTCTTCGCTGCCATCACCACGCGACCAATCGGTTTTCTCGAATCGCCCGGGCTCGCCGGTATAGAGCGGACGGTCGGCTTCATCTTCCAGGGCTTCGAATCGCGCGATGATGTCATCCTGCAGCGATTTGAACCATGTCGCGGCGCGCTGTTTCTGAGTTTCGATCTCTGTCATGTCGGGTCCTGTAACTTAACCAGCGCCAGCGCTAAATATGCATTTGCAGCGACAGTATCGGTAATTCTCCTTAGCCGAGGTGGAAATTGTGTCGCACGTTCAGCGGTTGCTGCTGCTTGAAATCATCCGCGAGGCAGGCTAGGCGAGCGAGATTAAGCGGGGAGGATTGCGGCGCTGCGCCGCAATGATGCTTTTCCCCAATCTGTGTATTTAGGCTGCAAAGTCATGCCGAAGGAAGAGAAGACGTGAGCGCATCCAACGAGACGGCCCCGGATCATGTCGACGAAGAACGCCGGGATTTCATCCACATTGCTGCGATAGCTGCGACAGCAGGCGGTGCAGGCCTGGTGGCCTATCCCTTCATCGACCAAATGAATGCCGCAGGCGATACCAAGGCGGCGTCAAGCCTTGAAGTCGACATTTCGAAGATCCCTCTGGGCGGCGAAATTCGCGTGTTGATCGGCGGCAAGCCGTTCTTCCTGCGTCACCGAACACCGGAAGAAATCGCTGCAGCCGTGAACACCGATGCGTCGAAAATGCCGGACCCGGAAACCGATGAAGAGCGTCTGGTGGCGCTGCCGGACGGGACCTACAATCCGGCCATCCTGGTGACCTCCGGGGCGTGTACACACCTTGGCTGTGTGCCAGTTGGCCCGGCCCAAGGCAGCGTCGGCGACTATGGCGGCTGGTACTGCCCGTGCCACGGCTCGCACTATGATACGTCTGGACGGATCCGGAAGGGTCCTGCGCCAAAGAACCTGCCGGTTCCAGATTATGAGTGGGTGACCCCTGCTCTGGTCAAGATTTCACTTTAAAGGAAGGACAAGAGACCGATGAGCGGACACGAGTCCACCTATAAGCCGGAAACAGGCTTCACCAAATGGCTGGATAGCCGCCTGCCGATTATCCGGTTGGCGCATGACAGCTTTGTCGATTTTCCAACCCCGAAGAATCTGAACTATTGGTACACGTTTGGCGGCATCCTGTCCGTCTGCCTGGCCATTCAGATCATCACCGGCGTCGTCCTGGCGATGCACTATACCGCTGACATCAACCAGGCCTTCGGGTCGGTTGAACGGATCATGCGCGATGTGCCTTATGGCTGGCTGATCCGCAACATCCACATGGTTGGCGCGTCAATGTTCTTCCTGGCCGTCTATATCCACATGTTCCGTGGCCTTTATTACGGCTCGTACAAGGCGCCACGCGAAGTGCTGTGGCTGCTCGGCTGTGTGATCTACCTGCTGATGATGGCGACCGCCTTCCTCGGTTATATGTTGCCTTGGGGCCAGATGTCGCTGCACGGTGCCAACGTGATCATCAACCTGTTCGGGGCCGTCCCGCTGGTTGGCGAAAGCATCCAGAGCTGGTTGATGGGCGGGCCTTCCGTCGGCAACCAGACGCTGCAACGCTTCTTCTCGCTGCACTACCTGTTGCCGTTCATGATTGCCGGTGTGGTGATCCTGCACATCTGGGCGCTGCACGTGCCGGGCAATAACAACCCGACTGGTGTTGAGGTCCAGGACGTCGAGAAAGACACGGTTCCGTTCCACCCGTATTACACGGTGAAAGACGGCTTCGCGATTATCGTTTTCCTGATCATCTTTGCGGTCTTCGTGTTCTATGCGCCGAACGTTCTTGGCCATGCCGACAACTATATCGAAGCCAACCCGCTGGTGACACCGGCCCATATTGTGCCGGAATGGTATCTATTGCCGTTCTACGCCATCCTGCGGGCGATCACGTTCAATATCGGTCCAATGGACGCGAAACTTCTCGGTGTCATCGCCATGTTCGGTTCGATTGCCGTGATGTTCCTCCTGCCATGGCTCGACACGTCGAGAGTCAAGTCCATGCGCTACCGTCCGGTTGCGAAGCAGTTCTTCATGCTGTTCGTCGTCGTCTGCCTGCTGCTCGGCTGGTGCGGCGCGTCGAACCCGGATGACCCGATCATCTCGATGGGCGAAGACAAGCTGGTTGTCAGCTACACCGACACTGCCGGTCTCGAAGGCACACGCGTGTTCGAAGAATATGCGCCAGCGGCCCAGTTCCGCGACGAACAGCGCGACAGTGGCGGGGTTGCCTCGATCGCGATCGAGAAGGCACCGGCCTTCACGTTCAAGATCCTGTCGCAGATCCTGACCGCTTACTATTTCGCCTTCTTCCTGATCATCCTGCCGTTCCTGGGTCTGAGAGAACGTCCAAAGGGTGAGCCGGACTCCATTCACCAGTCCGTACTTGGACATGACGCGCCGGCAGCGGCGCCAGCCGAATAAGGAATCACGGATATGAAACTTTTCCGTCCTCTCCTCGCAGGTCTTGGCGCGCTCGCACTCGGCCTGTCTGCTAATGCCGCTGGCGGTGCCAAGCATGCGCACGCGCCGGAAGGTGGCTGGGACTTTGCCAAGGTGCCTGCCGGGCAACTCGACAAGGACAGCGTCCAGCGCGGCTTCCAGGTCTATCAGGAAGTCTGTGCCTCGTGTCACAGCATGAAGCTCCTGTCTTACCGTAATCTCGGTGAGAAAGGCGGCCCGTTCTATAGTTCGGACTATCCGAACGCGAACGACAATCCGCTGGTGAAAGCGATTGCGGCTGAGATCGAGATTCTTGATCCTGTGCCGGATGAGAATGGCGATCCCGTCTATCGCCCGGCGCGTCCGTCCGATCAGTTCCGCAGCCCATACCCGAACGACCAGGCCGCAATGGCGGCCAATGGCGGTGCAATGCCACCTGACCTTTCGGTTATTTCGAAAGCACGCGGTCACGGCAATGAAGGCGACGGCGCCTCGTATGTCTACTCGCTGCTGTCTGGCTATCCTGAAACGGACAAGATCAAGACGAAGCAGGGCGAAGACGGCCTGAACGTCAATTATCTCGAGTTCGACAAGGGCGAGACGGTTGGCACCCTGACCCAGCCAACCGGCCTCTACTACAACCCATATTTTGCGGGTGACACCACACCGCAATGGGATGGTGACCCACGCCACGCGCCATATGGTGGCTTCCTAGCCATGGCACCGCAACTGCCGGAAGGCCGTGTCGAGTACATTGACGGCACTGAAGCGACGACCGAGCAAATGGCGAAAGACGTCGCTCAATTCCTGCAATGGGCCGGTGATCCAAAACAGGGTCAACGCAAGTCCCTGGCGCTGCCGGTGATGATCTATCTGGTCCTGCTGGCGCTGCTACTATGGTTCTCATACAAGCGCATCTGGCGCGACGTGGCCCACTAGGATTTGGCGATTTCAAATATTGGTTTATGAAAAAGGCGGTCTTTGCAGACCGCCTTTTTTAATTGGCGGCGCAGAAGGGGGGGAAAGTGTCTGAACGAACATATAAAATGACCACGGCCGCAGCGGGGCTCGCAGCCGCAGGGTTTGCAGGATTGAGTACATGCCAATCAATGGCGAGCTCCGCGCCGAGATCGCTAGATGGAATGGCAGAAACTTTGGCCGACATCGCGACGACACTGGAAGAAGGCAACGCCTTGAAAGCCGAAGATTCAGAGCAGGCTGAAGCCATCTTGACCAGTTTGAGCGAGATCGGTGTAACGTTGCTGAATCAATCGCGAGATATCGATCTCAAAGGCCTCAGCGCAGTGGTGCTTACGGAAGATGCGATGGAGTTTCCGCTGAACGAACTCGTCCCATTACAGCTTGCCACAGGGGATCGCGTCAGCGTTGTGTTTCTGGGAGAGCACTCGAACGGCTATGCATCATTCAGGTTCAATGGAGCTGGCTATGGTGCAAGGCTCGGTGAGCTCGTTTATGGAAACTATCGTGACGTTTGCAAAATGGAATATCAGGGCCTCACAGACAGTGGAAATGGCGGAAAGCTCTTGATCATGTGCGATCAAGACCCATCCAGATAAGTCCAACACAGTCTAGTGAATTGACGACCCCGCGCTGGATTGCTCCAAGGGCGGGGTTTTCGCATCTGGAGGAAAGACATGTCCAAATGGGTGATCGGTGTCATCGGCGGGTCGGGCTTGTATGAAATTGACGGGCTGGAGCACATGACTGAAGTCGACGTTGAGACACCCTGGGGTGCACCTTCTGACACATTGATCAAAGGCCAGGTCGGCGATGTTTCGTTCGTTTTTCTGCCGCGGCACGGCAAGGGACATCGGTTGACCCCGACCACTGTACCTTACCGAGCCAATATCGATGCGCTGAAACGACTCGGCTGCACGGATGTGCTGTCCATCTCTGCCTGCGGATCATTGCAAGAGCAGTATGCGCCGGGCGAGTTTGTCATGGTCGATCAGTTCATCGATCGCACATTTGCGCGCGAGAAGACGTTCTTCGGCCCCGGCATGGTGGCGCACGTTTCCGTCGCAGATCCAGTCTGTTCGCGCCTGTCACAGCTCGCTGGCGACGCGGCAGAGGCCGCAGGCGCGAAAGTGCATCGCGGCGGCACCTATCTCGCCATGGAGGGGCCGCAGTTTTCCTCGCGCGCTGAAAGCCACATGTATCGCGCCTGGGGCTGCGATGTGATTGGCATGACAAACATGCCGGAAGCCAAGCTCGCACGCGAAGCTGAACTGCCATATGCGACCATTGCCATGGTCACGGATTATGATTGCTGGCGCGAGAACGAGGCAGCGGTCGAGGTCACCAATGTGCTGGACGTGATGGCGGCGAACACGGCAAAAGCAAAATCAGCCATCAACCAACTCGCCGAGCGTCTGCAAGGTCAGGCACGAACGCTGTCGCCGCAGGGCATCGAAACCTGCCTCGATTATGCGATGATCACGGCGCCAGACGCGCGTGATCCGGCGCTTCTGTCCCAACTTGATGCAGTGGCCGGGCGAGTCCTCGGCACTTAGGCCACACTCGCTGCCAAAACGCGGGTGATCGCAGAAGAGTCAGCTTGCGACTCAGCAAACCTTCGTCTTTAAGCCCTAGACAGGGATACGGGCAAAGGCGGCTGACTCATGAAACTCATCTCCTGTAATGCGAACCGAGCTTTGTCTGAAGCGATCGCGGACCATCTCGACTGTCCGCTGACCGACGCAGAAGTGAAAAACTTCGCTGACAATGAGATTTTCGTCCGGATCAATGAAAATGTGCGCGGCGAAGATGTCTTCATCATCCAGTCCACATCCAAGCCTGCCAACGACAATCTGATGGAGCTGCTGATCTGCATCGATGCGCTGCGACGGGCGTCTGCGGCGCGGATCACGGCGGTCATTCCTTACTATGGTTATGCGCGCCAGGATCGGAAAACCGACGGACGGACGCCGATCTCGGCCAAGCTTGTCGCCAACCTGATTTCAGCCGCCGGTGCGGACCGGGTCCTGACCATGGATTTGCACGCCGGCCAGATCCAGGGTTTCTTCGACATTCCGACCGACAACATGGTCGCGCTTCCGGTCATGGTCGATGACGTGAAACGCCGGATGGATCAGAACAATGTCATGGTTGTGTCGCCAGATGTTGGCGGAGTTGTCCGGGCGCGCTCCTTCGCGAAGCGGATTGGCGCCGACCTCGCGATTGTCGACAAGCGTCGTCCGGAAGCCGGCAAGTCGGAAGTGATGAACATTATCGGCGATGTCAGCGGTCGCAAATGTATCCTGGTTGACGATATCTGTGACTCCGGTGGCACGCTGTGCAATGCCGCGGCAGCTCTGAAGGAACAGGGTGCGACTTCGGTCAGCGCTTACATCACCCACGGTGTGCTGTCGAACAATGCGGTTGGCCGGGTCGAGAAATCAGAAATGGATGAGCTCGTGATCTGCAACACGATCCAGCCATCCGATGCAGATCTGAAATCCAAGAAGTTGCGTGTGCTCTCGGTCGCGCCCCTGCTCGGCGAAGCCATCCGTCGCATCGCCAACAATGAGAGCGTATCGAAACTGTTCGACTAGTCTTGTCCGACTTTGTCTAGGTGCGTGCCTCGCAGCAGCCTTTGTAAAGCGTCAGGCCTTTGACGGTCAGCGGGTCGACGTGTTCGCCATCCTTGTAGACTTCCAGATGCAGGTGCGGATAGGACACGCGCCCGCTGTCGCCGACTTTACCGATCACGGTTCCAGCCGGAATCTTCTGGCCCTTTTCAACCAGCACTTTCGACATTTGCGAGAAGCGCATCTTGCGACCGTCTTCGAGCAGGATGTCGACCGTGTAGCCGTAATCATCCTTCTTGCCGGCCATGATGACTTTGGCGTCAGTCGGGGCGTAGATCGGCGTGTGCATCTTGGCTTTCACGTCGATGCCGCTGTGCCACCAGTTTTGTGCGCCATCCTTGCTGTAGACCTTGCCGAAGGGTTGGCTGATCTTGACGTGCGAGTCGACGAACACGGCATGGGTGAAGACATTGCCTCCAACCACAGATGCGGCCTGTGCGAGAGACAACGGTGCCAGCAACAGGCCAGCGATCAGGGCGAGGCCGGCGAGCCGTTGGCGCGGCTTGCGCGCGTCGCGTTCGAGCAGCTGCGTCAGGCGTTTCTTGAGCGTTTCGTGACGCGGCAGAATGAATGCGGCAACCGGCAGCGCCTGGGTGGGATGCGGGCGGGTCACGCGCGCCGTATTGGCCAGCGCCCGGGCATAAGCGAAATTGTCACCGGTGAGAGCCGCGGTCTGTTCGTCGCAAGCGGCTTCGCGCCAATAATCGAGTTGACGGCGCATCACCCAGGCAAAGGGAGAGAACCAGAACACGTCGGCGACGAGACGCTCGATCGGGCGGGTCATCAGGTCGCCGCGTGAAATGTGCGTGCATTCGTGGGCCAGGATGATGTCAGCATCGCGTTGATCTGAAATCGCTGCTGGCAGGTAGATCGTGCGCTCGCGGATGCCGGCGAGGAAGGGCGAGCCCTGCGGAATGCTGGCCGTCGCGGGCGCGGATTTCAGGCCGAGCTTGTTGGCCCAGGTGTCAGAGCGTACCTGATCGTGCGGCGTTGCCATCTTCTTGATGTTTTGCAGGCGCATCTGGCACAGGGCATTGATACCGAGCCGGGCGAGCCATCCGCCGACCAGCAAAACCAGCAAGGCCGTCCCGATGATCGTCGCAGCGTTGGAGCCGGTTGCGACCTGCAGCGCTGGATTGGTCGACAGGGCTTCCGCCGCGCCGGCAACATAAGGCAGGTCCGGGATTGGCGTCGCGATCGGCGCCGGGATCAGGGCATACACGCCTGCAATGATCCAGGGCAGGAAGGTGAGAAAGGCGGCGCCGCGCCAGATTGTGTGTGCGAACCGGGCTGGCACGGGCTCGCGGCTCAGATAATGAGCACCCCCCGCAAGTAACCCCGTCCAGATCAGCGAAAACGCAATGAACCAGAGGGCTGACATACTCTACTCTCCGCTTTTCAGGGCTTCCGCCGCGTTGATGATGGCGTCGAGCTCGTCAAGCTCGTCATTCGATAGGTGCGGGCTTTCGGCGAACATGGTCGCCGGGATCGGACCATCCATGTCCAGAACCTTGCGTGCCAGGTGACGCACCAGGCTACCCAGCGTTTCGACGCGGTCCAGAAGCGGCTCGAACGTCACCGGGTCAACCGACCCGTTACGCTGTACCCAGCCCTTGGACTCCATCCGGCCAAGCACGGTGCGCGTCGTCGAGAGTTGCCAATCTTGTGACGGGCCAACCGCTTCGTGCAATTGCCGCGCGGTTTTCGGGCCGCTGTTCCAGAGGAATTTCAGGATCACAAGTTCTGAAGGGTTCGGATTGGCCATAGGGGCTGCCTCGCTTTCGCTACATGTGTAAATCTACGGCTGTAAAGGCCAATAAGTCAAGCTGTCTGCGGCTTCTCGGTTGCAGGAGCAGCATCTTTCCTGTAAGGGCAGCGCCTTGAAGAAAGGGCGGCGCGAGGCCGTACCTGTCAGGCTGTCACCCGCAGGGCTCATGCGAGAGCGCGGGCGGACTTCAGGGCGAAAGGAAACAACATGTCCAAAGATATCGTATTTAACGTTGATGTGCGCGAGCGCACGGGTAAGGGCGGCGCGCGCGAAGCTCGTCGTCTCGGCTTTGTCCCAGGTGTGCTTTATGGCGGCGGCGAAGATCCAGTCGCGATCAATCTGAAGCAGAACGAAGTGGTCAAAGCGATCAATACCGGCCAGTTCCTGTCATCGACAGCGACGCTGATCCATGACGGCAAGAAGCAGCTGGTGATTCCACAAGCCATCCAGATGCACCCGGTCAGCGACAAGCCGCAGCACGTAGATCTGTTCCGCGTCAAGAAAGACCAGATCATTACGGTTGAAGTTACCGTGAACTTCTTCAACGAAGAAGCCTCTCCAGGCCTCAAGAAGGGTGGCGCGCTGAACGTTGTTCGTCACGCGGTCGAGCTGAACGTTCGTGCCGACAGCATTCCTGATTCGCTGGACGCTGATCTCACCGGCCTCGACATTGGTGACAATGTCAAAATCTCTGACATCAACCTGCCGGGTGGCGCTGAGCCGACCATTACCGACCGTGACTTTACCATCGCATCGGTTGTTGGTCGCGGTATCTCTGCCGACGTCGAAGAAACCGAGGACGAAGCTCCAGAAGCGGACGAAGTCGAAGCCACGAAGCAGAGCGGCGAAGACGAAGCTGAAGAGTGATCAAAACTCTGATCAATTCGATGGCGGGGTGGCTTCGCGGCCGTCCCGCCATTATTGATTCTGAGGATGACACTCATGAGGACCCGGTGATGCAAATTCTTGTCGGACAAGGCAATGCGGCGCCGAAATACTTGCGTAATCGGCACAATCTCGGGTTCATGGTCATGGACGCGATCGCAGCCGAGCATGGTTTTGGCCCATGGCGCAACAAGTTCCAGAGCCTGGTCAGCGAAGGCAAGATTGGCGGCGAGAAAGTCCTGCTCATGAAGCCGGAGACATTTTACAATGAAACCGGCCGCGCGGCGCAAGCCGCCTTGCAATTCTACAAGCTCTCAGCCGAGGACGTGACCGTATTCCATGATGAGATCGACCTGGCACCCGGACGCATGCGGGTGAAACGCGGCGGTGGTCATTCGGGCAATAATGGCATCCGTTCGATGATCGCGCATGTCGGCGCAGAAGTGCGGCGCGTGCGCATGGGCATTGGGCATCCGGGCGATAAGTCGCGCGTAATGCCATACGTGCTGGCCGATTTCGCCAAGGCGGATGAGGCGTGGCGGGATGCTTTGATTTCAGCTTGCACACGCGCCTTGCCGCTCTTGTTCTCTGATGGCGGAGAGCGGTTTCAGACCGAAGTCATGCGCCTGGCGCCGGCCCCGAAACACGATCCAAAACAGGCCTGATTGCCGATCTACTCGTCCGTGTCGTCGATGATCGGTCCGGGCTCGAGCGGTCGCGGTGCGCCCTCGTTCAGCAGGTAAGCTGGCATTTGTCCGGCCGGGCATTGCGCCACCAGCGGGTTGCCATCCGCATCCAGCGGCACGGGCTCGATGACCGAAGACCGTAGTGATGCACTCAGCATCAACATACCAACAATGATCGCGCCGACGGCAGCCAGCATGATCGTTCCCACCCGGTCGCTGATGTCGAAGGCCGGCGTCGCAGGCGCCTGCTCCAGGTTCGCCGCGAAACTGGGCGATACGGTCTCCTGAACGGGAGCGGCGGGCGCGGCGGCAGATTGCGTTTTGCCCGTCGTCGTGGTTTTCCGTTTCGGCGCCTGCGCCAGTGGATCGGAGGGATGGGCCTGTTTCCATGCCTCTTTGCCGTCCTTGTCGCTTGCTTTCAGCTTGAGCCAGTCCCGCAAGCCGGTGCGTTCACCGCGCGCACCGAGATCATCCACCAGGGCGAAATAGCCGGACACCAATTTGCGTGGCCCCAACCCCGTCAGCGCATAACGGTCATCATCGCCAAACGGTTCATCTGGCACAGATGCGTCGAGCGCCGCCTGGATCAAGGCATCGTCTTTCGAGCGCGCGTGATGCGCGATGGCGTGGACCCAGTCACTGTCGCGGCTGTCAGTGTTGCATGACTCTTTCGACCACAGGACGAGCACGGCTCCTGACTGGTCGGCGTCGCGATAGTCTTTCGGGGTTGGCGTCGTGTGTTCGCGTTTCTTGTCGTAGCGCACCTTGAACTTGAGGGCGCGCAAACGCCGAACGATCAGTTCGGCTGTCTCGCGATCGGCGAGCGCATTGGCAAGAAAGACGTCATATCGGGCCATGCCCAACTCCTTATCTGTTCTGTCTGGCAAAGACTGGGCCAGTTGGCCAGCAGGATAATTCCGCAATCTCGCAGCCTGACCGCACAAAAGGCCCTGTTCTTCCGACGAAAATGCGTTAAGCCCCGGCCAGCAGAATTTCGGAGGCACACATGGGCTTCAAATGTGGAATTGTCGGACTTCCAAATGTCGGAAAGTCGACCTTGTTCAACGCGTTGACTCAAACCGCGGCCGCGCAGGCGGCGAATTACCCGTTTTGCACGATCGAACCGAATGTCGGGGAGGTTGCGGTACCCGAACAGCGCCTCGGCAAACTCGCGGCAATTGCGGGCTCGAAAGAGATCATTCCGGCGCGAATGAACTTTGTCGACATTGCTGGCCTGGTCGAGGGCGCGTCGAAAGGCGAAGGCCTGGGCAACCAATTCCTGGCCAATATTCGCGAAACCGACGCAATCATCTATGTGCTGCGCTGTTTTGAAGACGACGACATCACCCATGTCTCGGGCAAGATTGATCCATTGGCCGATCAGGCCGTGGTCGAGACCGAGTTGATGCTGGCAGACCTGGAAAGCCTGGAGAAACGCAAGGTGAACTGGGTCAAGAAGGCCAATTCCGGCGACAAGGAAGCGAAAGCCCAGGTGGCGCTGATCGACCTGGCGCTGGCCGAACTGAATGAAGGCCGGCCGGCACGCCGGGCCAAGGTGGAGGAGGACGATCGCAAGGCCTGGAACATGCTGCAATTGCTGACCGCAAAACCAGTCCTGTATGTGGCCAATGTTGACGAAGACAGCGCCGCGACGGGCAACGCCTATTCGCAGCGCGTGGTCGACTTCGCGGCCGAAGAAGGCTCGGAAGCGGTGGTGATTTCCGCCCAGATCGAAGCTGAAATCTCGCAGCTCGAAGACGATGAACAGGCTGAATTCCTGGAAACGCTTGGCCTCGACGAGCCTGGCCTGACCCGGTTGATCCATGCGGGCTACACCCTGCTCGGCTTGCAGACCTATTTCACCGCGGGTCCGAAGGAATCGCGCGCCTGGACCATCCGCAGGGGCTGGACAGCGCCGCAAGCCGCTGGCGTCATTCATGGCGATTTCGAAAAAGGCTTCATCCGGGCCGAAACCATCGCCTTT
Source organism: Henriciella sp. (assembly GCA_965228095.1). Taxonomy (GTDB): domain Bacteria; phylum Pseudomonadota; class Alphaproteobacteria; order Caulobacterales; family Hyphomonadaceae; genus Henriciella. The sequence continues at coordinate 1,656,693 of OZ245793.1, forward strand.
GACGATTACCTCGCCCATGATGGCGAGGCGGGTGCGAAAGAGGCCGGCAAGATGCGCGCCGAAGGCAAGGACTATATTGTCCAGGATGGCGACGTCATGCTGTTCCGGTTCAACGTCTGACAAAAAACCCGGCCGCCTGGCGACCGGGTTTTCCATTTACGGCAATGTCGCAGCGGTTAAGCCGGTGCGAACGCTTCCTTGACGAAGTTCAGCATGGTGTCGGCGTCAGAAACCTCGAACGGGTCGCTTTCGCAATTGTCGCTATATCCGGCTTCAGAGAACAGTTTCTTGATCTCGCCATTGTCGATCAGGGCAGAGTAGCGCCACGACCGCAGGCCAAAGCCAAGATTGTCCTTGTGGACGAGCATGCCCATTTTGCGGGTAAATTCGCCAGATCCGTCCGGCAGCAGTTTGACGTTCTTGACGCCCTGGTGCTGGCCCCACTGATACATCACGAAGGCGTCGTTCACGGACAGGCAGTAAATCTCGTCAATGCCTTGCGCCTTGAACGCGTCATAGAGCTCTTCAAACCGCGGCAGGTGGGTCGACGAACAGGTCGGTGTGAACGCCCCGGGCAGCGCGAACAGGATCACTTTCTTGCCTTTGAAGATCTCGTTGCTGGTCACGTCCTGCCAGCGAAACGGGTTAGGGCCGGCAACGGATTCATCGCGAACGCGGGTTTTGAATGTGACGTCAGGTGCAAGCATGGGAGGGTCCTTACTGGGTTGATTTACCGCGGCTTCTATAAGACTTCGCGGCCTGGTCAATACGGGATTTCCGCGTGTTTCAATTCACCGCACGTGCGCCCCGAAATGGTCACGTGACTTTTCATCAGTTCATGTTATGTTCCAGAAGAATCGTGCAAGACGAGAAATCATGGAACCTCTCATTCAAATCGGCTCGACCGGGCTCGACCTCATCCACCTGATCGTCATTGTCGTGGCGCTCGGGCTCGGCGCGGCCTTCTATCGCCTGAACGAGCAGCACACGCAGGAACGCGCCAGGGCGAACGAGCTGGAAGCCGATCTTGCCCACACCGAACAGGAACTGAAAACGCAGCGCATGAAGGCCGAGGAATCGCAGCTGGCGCTGGCACAGCTTCGCGGACAGACGGACAAGCAACGAGAAGAGTTCACCACGCTGGCGCAGCAGGTGATGAAACAGGCGCAGGCCCAATTTGTCGAAATGGCTGATGAGACGTTCAAGAAACATCGTGAAGGCGCCAAAGGCGAACTGTCTGAACTGATGAAGCCGATTGGCAAGAATTTCGATGAGTTCAAGAAGCGCGTCGCTGACATCGAAAAGGTGCGCGCCGAAGACAAATCGGCGATCCAGCAGCAAGTGAAGGCGATTGGTGAAAGCCTGCACCGCAACACCGCCGAGACGGGCAAGCTGGTCAATGCACTGACAGCGCCGAAAGGTGGTGGCCGCTGGGGCGAGATGACGCTTCGCAATGTCATGGAGCAGGCGGGCCTGTCTGGACATTGTGACTTTAACGAGCAGGTCAATGACGAGACAGAGGAAGGCCGCCAGCGTCCCGACGCGGTGATTCACCTGCCGGGCGGCCGCCAGATTGTGGTCGACTCGAAAGTCTCGCTTGAAGCTTATATGGCCGCGGCCTCGGCAGAGGATCCGACCCAGCGCAATGTGCATCTGAAAAGCCACGCGACGAACGTGCAGCGTCATGTCGATACGCTGGCTTCGAAACGTTACCAGGCCAATCTCGACGAACGGGTCGATTTTGTTGCCATGTTCATTCCAGGCGAGAATTTCTTCGCTGCCGCGCTGGAACATTCGCCGGACCTGCTCGAGCGGGCCTATTCCAAGAATGTCATCGTCACGACGCCATCGACCCTGATCGGCCTGGCCAAGACTGTTGCCTATGTCTGGCGTCAGGAAAAGATGACCGAGAATGCGCGCGAAGCGGCGCAGCTGGGCCAGGAATTGTATGAGCGCATCGCCAAGATGGCCGAGCACATCGAGAAGCTCGGCAAGTCCCTGAACACCTCGGTCGGCCATTTCAACGCCATGAACAGCTCCCTCGACAAGCGGGTGATGCCGACCATGCGCAAGTTCCAGGACCTCTCCATCGCGCCGCCGGACAAGCCGATGCCCGAACCGAAGCGGATTGAAACCACGGCTGACGCCGGCACCGGCGCGCAACTGGAGTTGATTTCCAAGAGCAAATCCAAGGCCAAGGCCTGAGGCGCGAAACGCGATCGCATAACCGCGAGTCGGTCTCTCTTGTGCGGGTGATAAGTCCGTCGAGATTGTTCGGTCCTCCACGCCCAAAATGAGGCCCCCGCGCAGCATAAACCCGCTCACAGCGTTTCCGCTTGAGGGATAGAAAGGCTAGGCGCGCCTGACACAGGAGCGAAGCGAACTGCCGCTCTCTCGAGACGGCGATAATAGCGCCTGAGTGAGGCGCGCCTGCGGCGGCTTTTTTTCATGCGTTAGGCCTTGGCCACCTGGACCAAGCACCACCTGGGGGGCCTTCTGATCTTACGTCTTTCGTAGCCTGACCGTGGGGGACAGGATTTATGAGCACCGGCCAGGCGCGCTACCGAGCAAGGGGTACAGCTCCCACACGCCAAGCGACGCGACCACCGCTCTCCTCCCCTGCCAAGCCGTTCCGGACAAGCCTTCCATCAGGAGGAGATGGCGACAAGATTACCACGGAATCCGCGGGTGGGGATTGAGGGGGGGATTCACATCCACGCGTCCCACGGCGAACGCAGTGAGACCGTGGGACCCATCTCTCCCGCTCGCCCCCATGACAAGGGGCAATCATCCGTGCTGGACCCCGCGGGCAAGCCGTGGGGAGCGTTGGGAAAAGGTGGGGAAAGAGGCGGGGATTCAGGTCGTTTCCGCACCCGCGCCGGATCGGGCCGGCGCTAATCGTCATCGATGTGGGAGCCGATCCAGTGCGACGTCTGAAAATCGATGCCGTTTTCATTGAAGAATGATTTGATATCTGAAAATGCACTGGTCCGTCCGCCATACAATTGAGCCAGCATTTGCAGGACATCTGACCTCAGGTCCCCGGATTTTGCGCGCGGCTCGCAGGTCCGGTCCAACACACGTTTGAGGGCCGAGATCTCGCCGGCCGTGACGATGATGTAGAAATCATCATCGAGATTGCCTTCATTGACGACGAGGCGTTGTTTCTCGTCAAACTGCGCGACAACGCTCCAGTCGGACGGAGATTTTCCGGGTGACAGGACTGTTCTGTCATTTGCCATTGCGATCTCCTGAACGATACGAGTTTGCCAATGTCTCCATCTCTGTGGCGGCAATCTGCGTGCGCCGTCAATCCGAAACAACCCGGATGTGCGACGCATCGACGGCCGCGCCGCAATCGTCTCCAGATCTTCGCGGTGTTGATCGGTTCAGATATGACCCTCAAGTGCGCCCGTCACAGCCCATCTTTCCCGAATTTGCGGTCATGTCGGGCATTCAGCTGGGTCAGGAAAACGACGAGGCCATGCACGGTCAGCGGCGCAATCCACCAGATCACAACTTTCAGAAGGTCGACGTCGCCGGACGCGAGCGCCAAGGTCCCGAAGATTGCGATCGCCAATCCGAAGCTGGCCAGGTGCGCATAGAATCCGAGGCGCATGCTCGCTTCGGCCTCTGCCGCTTTCAGATCGGCAAGACGTTGCGCTTCCTGTTGCGGATCGACTGATAGAGCGATGGTGTCGACGCCATAGGCGGCGGCCAGTGCCATCAGCGATTCCTGAGACGCGCCATCACCATTCTCGATCCTCTGAAGGGTTCGCACGGCGATCCCCGCAAGCTCGGCCAAATGTTCCTGCGACCAGTGTCGTTCCTCGCGCCACCTCTTGATCTTTGCCGCGTCTGGTTTGATCGCCATTCGATGCTTCCTTACTGTCTGATCGGGAGATTATCCCGAGATTGGGTCCGGCCCAAATAGAGCGTCGTCATCGAGATGTGCCACGACAATGAGGCGACAAACACCTGACAGTATCCGGACACCGCGCTGTTCCCGTCAATGCGGCATGGGAACGCCAATTCCGTCTCCGGCGCATCCGATTGGGCGCTTCGGCGCGATTGTCACTCAGCCCGCCAATTGAACTTCAATCATTGACCTTCTGGCTTCGCGCTCATACTTGAGGGCCATGGCGATTAGAGAGATCCTCACCGTGCCGGATTCCCGGCTGAAGCAAGTGTCGAAACCGGTCGAAGGTGGCGTCACGGACGAGATCCGTGCGCTCATGGATGACATGCTGGAAACCATGTATGACGCGCCGGGCATTGGCCTGGCGGCGATTCAGATTGGTGAGCCGCTGCGCGTCATCGTCATGGACCTGCAGGAAGATGACGAGAAGAACCCGCGCTTTTTCGTGAACCCGGAAATCCTGCCTCTGACGGAAGACACGGCGCCTTATGAAGAAGGCTGCCTGTCGGTGCCGGACGTGTTCGAGGAAGTTGAACGCCCGACGGAGTGTCGGATCCGCTATCTCGATTATGACGGCAAGGAAGTTGAAGAGGTCGCGACCGGCCTGTTCGCGGTCTGCATCCAGCATGAAATGGATCACCTTGAAGGCACGCTGTTCATCGATCACCTGTCGCGCCTCAAGCGTCAGCGCGCCGTCGACAAGGTGAAGAAGGCCAAGCGCCTCGCCGAAAAAGAAAAGAGTGCAGCTTAAATTCGCAGCGCACTTTATCCTTGCTCGATCTCAGGTTAGAGCGCGCGCATGACTGAGCCGCTGCGCATCGCTTTCATGGGAAGCCCTGACTTCGCTGTTTCCGTCCTCGCTGCTCTGGTCGACGCCGGCCACGAGCTTGCTTGCGTTTATTCTCAACCCCCACGCCCAGCCGGTCGCGGCAAGAAACTGCGCCCGACACCTGTGCATCAATGGGCCGAGGCGCGCGGGCTAGACGTGCGCACGCCGCGTTCGCTCAAGACCGATCCGGAACAATCGGCATTTGATGCGCTTGGTCTCGATGCGGCAGTGGTCGTCGCCTATGGCCTGATCCTGCCGCAAGCGGTGCTTGATGCGCCGCGGCTTGGCTGCATGAACATGCACGCGTCGCTGCTGCCACGTTGGCGCGGCGCCGCACCGATCCACCGCGCGATCATTGCCGGAGACGCGGTCACGGGCGTGCAGGCGATGATGATGGAAGCCGGGCTGGATACCGGGCCCGTGCTGGCGACCGAGGACACCCGAATCTTGCCCACCGATACCACCGGAACCGTGCATGACCGCCTTGCGGCGATGGCGGCAGAGCTTGCCGTGTCTGCGCTCGCCGGGCTGGCAGACGGGACGCTGACACCGCAGCCGCAGGCGGAAGACGGCGTGACCTATGCCCACAAGGTGACGGCAGAAGACCAGCGCATTGACTGGACGCGCCCGGCCGCGGAGGTCGACTGCCAGATCCGCGGCCTGTCGCCATTTCCAGGCGCCTGGTTTCATTACACCCCGCCGGGCGAGGCAGCGCCGCTGCGGATGAAGGCACTCTTGAGTCAGCTCGATGACGGCGAGAGCGGGCGCGCGGCGGGCGAGGTGCTCGATGACCGTTTGCTGATCCAGTGCGGTGATGGCCGCGCGGTGCGCCTGCTCACGGCACAGAAACCCGGATCGAAAGCGATGCAGGCCAGTGACCTGTTGCGCGGGCTTCCGGTCCCAGCAGGCGCGAGGTTCGAATGAGTCAGATCTGGATCCGCCCGGCAACGGACGACGATGCCGACCTCATCACGGCGTTGACGGATGCTGCCTTCGGCACGCCGGAAGAAGCGCAGATCATCACCCAACTGGCCAGGGATGGTGACAGCCTGGCGTCACTCGTCGCGCACAATGACCGCGACATCCTTGGGCATATCCAGTTTTTCAGGATCTGGATCGATGGCCAGGACGTGGCCTGTGGTCTCGGCCCCGTGTCCGCACATCCGGATGTGCAGAAGCGCGGCATTGGGGCCGGCCTCATTCGCTTTGGCCTGACGCTGATGGAGGGGGCAGGGCGGTCGCATTGCTTCTTGCTGGGTCACAAGGAATATTATCCCCGCTTCGGGTTTTCGGCAGAGCTTGCCGCTGATTTTGGCGGGCCATGGTCCGGTCCGCATTTCATGGCGATCCAGCTCAATGATGGCGGCCCGACCCGCGGCGAGCTGACCTATCCGGCCGCGTTCGGAGCCTGAGCCATGCAGCGTTACAAGATCACGGTGGAATATGACGGGCGGCCTTTCTTTGGCTGGCAGCGTCAGGACGGGCAACCGACGGTCCAGCAGGCGCTGGAAGACGCTGCTGCGATGCTCGACGGTGCGCCGGTTCTGGTCCAGGGCGCCGGGCGGACGGATCGCGGCGTCCACGCGACCGGGCAGGTGGCGCATTTCGACCTGCAGAAACCGCGTCCCATTCGCAAGATCGCGGACGCCTTCAATTTCCATTTGCGGCCGCAGCCGGTCGCTGTGCTTGCGGCCGAGGAAGTCGACCCGGACTGGAGCGCCCGGTTCAACGCGACGCTGCGCGCCTATCGCTATGTCATCATCAATCGACGTGCCGATCTGACCGTCGACAAGGGCCTGGCCTGGCGGGTGCCCTATAAGCTCGATGCCGCGGCCATGGACGGCGCGGCCAAGGCCCTGATCGGGCAGCATGATTTCTCGACTTTCCGCGACGCCGAATGCCAGGCCAGGCACCCGGTCCGCACGCTCGACAAGATCGATGTCGCCCGCTATGGCGACGGCCTGGAAGTGACCGTCGAGGCGAAGAGCTTCCTGCATCGACAGGTGCGCTCGATTGTCGGCTCGCTGGTCGAGGTTGGTCGCGGCGCGCGCGGCGAAGACTGGATCGCAGAGATCCTTGAGGCGCGTGACCGCGCGGCCTGCGGCCCGGTTGCACCGGCCGATGGGTTGTTTCTTGAACGCGTGGCGTATGGCGAGGCCTAGGCGCCCCAGCCCGTGAACAGCGACCCCACCTTGGCCACGGCTTGACGCATCTCGTCGCGATCCGGCGTTTCGTCCTCGACGCCATAGCCATAATCGTCATTCGGTCCGGTATATTGCACGACGATCCCGTCGCCGCGCGAGAGGACATAGACCTGGTCATAATACAGGCCGTACAGCGCTTCGGGCTGCGGTGGCATCCAGTTGATCTGGCCGCGCACCGGAACCAGCTCGTCGGCGCCCCACAGCTTCTTAGCGCCGTAGCCGGTGCAATTCATGAGGATTGGCTGCGGCAGGCTCAACACCTCGGCGCGGGTCTCGAACGTCTTGCGGATCATGCGTCCGCCCAGGGCCAGGACGTCGCGCACCAGCCGGTCGGTATAAGCGGCAATGTTGAATGACAGGTCCAGCGTGCGCGAGGCCGCGGCCACCGGGAAGGCATGTGTTCCATCGTCGAGCCGCTGACGGCCTGGCCACAGATCGCCGAGACGATGACCGAGATGCAGGAAGTCGTGTTGCTCCGGCACGCGCGGCGACGGGTCATGGCTGCGCAAATTGTAAAACGGCACGAAGGACACCGGCGACCCGACGGTTCCGATAAATTGTTGGTGCGTCGCATAGGCCGAGCGCGCCCAGTGTTCCCAGCGGGCGCCAAACCCGTCCGCCACGGCCGAGCCGAGGCCGATACGGCTGCTCGGGGACCAGACCCCTGTGGCCCGGGCAGAGCGCGTTTCGTGTGGCAACTGGGCCGCGTAGATCGTCACCGCCGCGCCGGATTGCGCCAGGCGCAGCGCAGTGGTCAGGCCGATGACGCCGGCACCGATCACAGCCACGGGCGTGCCGGCGACTGGTCCTGCCAGCGAGACGGCTTCTTCGGCGCACGCCCAGGACAATGACCAGCCTGATCCACCATGGCCATAATTGTGGATGACTTTCGCTTCGTCGAACCGCTCGGCCTCGATGCGAGGGCCAGCCGGGCGAAAGGGTCTTGTACATACGGTGATCCGCATCAGGCGGTCTTCGGAGATCCGTAAAGGCGCGGCCGGCAGGCGCGGTCTCGCAAGCGGTCGGATGGGGGCCGGAACGGGGGCAGGCCTCTGCACACAGGCGCCCGCAAGCACACTTGTTGCGCCGGTCAGGAAGTGTCGTCGTTGAATGTCCATGGCGCGATGTGCCGTGAGATTTTTGGCGGATGCAAGGCAAAACTGGGTTTGGCCGACCAAGGTTTTTGCCAAATGCGCTGGCACAGCTACATTCATGCCGACGCCACCACGATCTTTGTCAGGAGCTTGATATGTCAGACCCAATGAAACTCGATCGCCGACAGGCCCTGGCACTTGGCGCCGGCGCCGCGGCGCTGGCCAGCCAGGCCGCATGCGCACAAACCAGTGTCGCTGCGGACAGTGACCCGGATCTCACTGGCACCTCGATCCTGATCACGGGCTGCTCATCCGGATTTGGCCGCATTGGCGCCGAGCATTATGCCCGTCTCGGAGCCAAGGTGTTCGCAACGATGCGCAATTTGCCGCGGGACGAGGCCGATCAGCTGCGAGACCTGGCGAACACGGAAAATCTCGACCTCACCGTGATCGAAATCGATGTCACTTCCGACACCCAAGTCGAGGCAGGGGTCGCGCAAGCGCTGGCGGCCGCCGATGGCAAGCTTGATGTTCTGGTCAACAATGCCGGGATCGGAATCTCCGGGCCGGTCGAGCTGCAGGACATGGAAGCCACGCGCCTCGCCTTTGAGACCAATGTCTTTGGCTGCCACCGCATGGTTCGCGCCGTCTTGCCGGCCATGCGTGCGGCCGGACGCGGCTTGATCATCCCGATTTCGTCGCAGCTCGGGCGGCTGATCGTGCCCGGGATCGGACATTATTCAGCGACCAAGTTTGCGCTGGAATCGATGAGCGAACAATTGGCTTACGAGCTCGTGCCGCGCGGCATCGATGTAACCATTGTCCAGCCGGGCGGCTACCCGACCAAGGTCTGGGTCAATCGCAACATCTACACACGCGACCTGAAAGATCGCAGCGATGCAGAGCGACTGGAAGGCTATCCCGAATTCGCGCCGCAAATGGGTGAGGAGGATGGGTCCGGTCGCAGCGCGGATCCGATGGACGTTCCGCGCGCAATTGTCGACTTGATCTCAATGCCTCGCGGCACTCGCCCATTGCGCCGTGCCGTGCATCCATCCTATCGCCCGCAGGAAGGGGTGAATGAGGCGATGGCCGACGCACAGCTGCAATTCCTCGGCAACACGCCGGTCGGCCCTTGGATCACCGATGTGCTGACGCGGTAACCGCTCCGCACGCGGCCTAGCTGGACGCCTTGAAGAACAACCAGTCGGACCGGAACAGGGTGCCGCCGGTATAATTCCATGCCGCCAGCAGATCGCGCACTGGCCGCGACTGGCCCTGGATCATTTCGCAGATCAGAATCGGCGCACATCGTTCGACCGTCTCGGTCATGCCTTTCAGGACCTCGAACTCGTGGCCTTCGACGTCCATCTTGACCAGGCCGACATCGTGATCGCCCATCTCGGCGTCGATCGTGGTCATCGCCACATCTCCACCGCTCAGGCTCGAGACGTGGACCATGCCCGGATTGTTGGGATCGGGATTGTCCAGACTCACCCGGCCGGGCTGCGCGCCGCAGGCTGTGCGCCGCAACTCGACATTGCTCAGCTTGTTCAATTCGAGATTGTCGGCGAGCACATCGGCATTGGCGGCAAATGGCTCAAACGCAAAGACCCGTCCGTTGAACGTGCGTGCGGTGGGAATGGTAATGGTGCCGATGTTTGCGCCGATATCGAGGATCACGGCCTGTTCCGACAAGCGGCTGGCGAGTTCCATCAGCGCGACCGCAATCGGCGCCTCCCAGGGCAATCCACGCGACAGCCGTTTGTTCAAAACGTGCTCAATATCGCCCACCCGAAAGCGGCCAAAGCCGTGCAGCTCAGCGATGTCACCGTTTTGCGCCGACAGGTCATTGTGGATCGGCCAGAGCGGAACGTCATCGAGATCATAAGCGTCGATCAGGTCGAGATGATCGAACGCAGACGACACCTGATACAGGTCATGGTCGCGGGTTGCATCTTCAACCAGCGCCTTCACGCGCCGCTTGTTCTTGTTCTGGGAATGGACCTGGCGCAGCCGGTAGCGTTCATCGGATGCGGCGCGCAGTCGGCGGCTCTCCTCGCCCTGACCAAGTTTCTTTGCGGTCAGGGACGCCAGATAGAGAAACTGGATATCATCCGGGTTTTCCTGCAGGAATTGACGCTCGATTGCATACGCCTCTTCGAAACGCTTGTCCGCCAGGAACAAACGGCGCTGATTGATCACATCGATGCGGTCGAGCGCCATTCTGGTTGTTCATCCCCAATCCGTCTCGGCTCGGCCCTAGTCCTCGCCAAACAAGCCGCCCTGGCTGCCATTTTGCGGGGCCGGCAGGCCGAGGCGCTTATAGGCGAGCGGTGCGGCGACGCGTCCGCGCGGCGTGCGGGCAACATAGCCCTTTTGCATCAGATACGGTTCGATCACGTCTTCAACTGCATCGCGGGCTTCCGACAGGGCGGCGGCCAGCGTGTCTGCGCCAACCGGTCCGCCCGCATAGGTGCGAACCAGGGCATCGAGATAGCGGCGATCCAGGGCATCGAGACCATCATCATCGATTTGCAGGCGCGCAAGCGCCTTGGCGGCTGATGTCCGGTCGATCTGCGCGCCGTCAGCTTCGGCAAAGTCGCGCACCCGGCGCAACAGGCGCAAGGCAATTCGCGGCGTGCCTCGCGCCCGTTTGGCAATCTCCACGGCACCATCCTCTGTCGTCGGCGCGCCGAGCTTTCGCGCCGCCGCCATGACGATGGTGGACAGGGTTTCCGGCGTGTAAAATTCCAGTCGCAGCGGAATGCCAAACCGGTCCCGCAGCGGCGTCGCCAGCAAGCCGGCCCGGGTCGTCGCGCCGACCAGCGTGAAGGGTGAAAGATCAAGTCGCACCGATCGCGCTGCCGGGCCTTCGCCGATGACGATATCGACGGCATAGTCTTCCATGGCCGGATAAAGCACTTCCTCAACCGCCGGCGGCAGGCGGTGGATCTCGTCAATGAACAGAACATCATTGGCTTCGAGATTGGTCAGGATGGCGACCAGGTCGCCTGCCTTGGCGATGACCGGGCCGGAGGTCGCGCGAAAGCCAACGCCAAGTTCCTTGGCGAGGATTTGCGCCAGTGTGGTCTTGCCGAGCCCAGGTGGTCCGAACAATAGCGTATGGTCCAGCGCTTCGCCGCGGCGGCGAGCGGCTTCGACATAAACACGCAAGTTGGACTTGATCTCGTCCTGCCCGACATAATCATCGAAACTTTGCGGCCTGAGTGCCCGGTCGAGGGCTTCGCCGGCCTGCATCTCCGGATCGGTGAGGGTGCCGTCTCTCATGCCGGGCTAAGCTCTTTCAACGCAGCCTTGATCAAGGTGCCCGTGTCTGCATCCGGGGCGTCCCGCGCACCGGCGGCGACGGCGCGGGCGGCTTCAGATTGCGAGTAACCAAGATTGACCAGGGCCGAGACCGCTTCGCCACGCGCGCCGGTTTTCAACTCGGAAGCCGCGGCGACACTTCCCGTCGGATCGGCGACGAACTTGCCGAAACGGCCCATTGGCGGCGGCTTGCCCGACAGCTCGCCGACAATCCGCTCCGCAAGCTTCTTGCCGACGCCTTTGGCGCGCGTGATCGTGGCGGTGTCGCCCAAGGCCAGGGCGTCCATCAATTCACTGGCACTGATCGCGTCCATGATCGCCATGGCCGATTTGCCGGCAACGCCGGGGACATCCTGCAGCCGCACGAACCAGGCGCGCTCTTCGTCCGTGGCGAAGGCGAACAGGGTGATCGAGTTTTCGGTGACGCGGGTTTCGATGAACACTTCCGCTTCAGCGCCGACGGTCAATCGAGACAGCAGGCGCGATCCGGCGAGCGCGACATATCCGACACCGTTCACGTCAATCATGATCGAGTCGGTGCCGAGCGCCGCGACGGTGCCGCGAAGGCGTCCAATAATCATGCTGCGGCCCCTTTGAGTTGTTTCGGAGGTAGATTGTGCGCCGTACAGATGGCGCATGCCAGGGCGTCGGCAGCGTCGGCCTTCATCTTTCCGGCGCGTGGCAGCAGCCGCGCGATCATGAACTGGATCTGGTCCTTGTCGGCCTTGCCGGTGCCGACAATGGCCCGCTTGATCGCGGTCGGCGCGAATTCCGACACTTCCAGGCCGTGGAATGACAGAGAGGTCATCGCAGCGCCGCGCGCCTGGCCCAGTTTCAGGGCGGAGCGCGGGTTGGCGTTGACGATCGTCTCTTCGCAGCCGCTATGATCCGGGGCATAGGTTTTCACCAGCTCGCCAACGGCATGGAAGATGCCCGCCAGGCGATCAGCCATGGGCAAATCCGGATCAATATTGATGACGCCATGTCCGACATGGCTCAGGCGCGAGCCGACCAGATCTATGACCCCCCAGCCGGTGTGACGCAGGCCCGGATCGATGCCGAGAATTCGAATCGCTTCGCTCATACGATTTGTATTAGCGCGTATGGTTAAAAACGTCTTGCTGTTTTCGTGTTTTGTTCACGTCGGGTGGCCGTGGCCTAGCCGAAGATCCACAGGAAGACCGTGCTCCACACCAATGCGCAAAACACAGCGCTGCCAATCAGGATCAGTCCGCGCTCTGATAGAAAGGCCGAGTCAGCGTCGAAATCCGCCGCATCGATCGGGCGCGATACCCCGCCACCAAGCCGCTCGTCCGGTTCGTGCAGCGGCGTTCGAAACCGTCTCCGGCGCAGGGAGAATAGGGGTGTGTGCCGTCCCGCCATGCATTCGGTCCGCCCTGATGGCCCCCAAGACGCCAGCCAAGCGGCGCGACTCACTTTGATAAACTAGCGCAGATCCGCCGCCGAATAATTATCCTCGTATCTCGTAATTGCGGACAGACCCGTTTGCGAAACCAGGCGTGCCGCGGCTTAGTCCTGATCTTCGGTCGTCGCGGTGGACGCCTCGCCCCAATTGGCAGGGCGTTTGTCCAGGAAGGCGCGGATCGCTTCCTTGTAATCCGGCTGCTTCACCATCGCGCTGAGCAGGTCATTGGCCTCGCGCACCGACATGCCAATGTCGCGATGGAAATCGAGATAGGTCTGGCGCTTCGACTGGCGCAAGGCTTCCGGCGACACTCGCGCAACCAGGTCCGCCGTATAGGCTCTGGTCTCGTGCATCAGGTCGTCCGGCGCGAAGAGTTGGTGAATGAGCCCGATCTGGTGCGCTTCGTCGGTCAGGAACTTGCGACTCGATAATAGAAGTTCAAGCGCTCGCGCGCCGCCGATCAGGCGCGGCAGCAGCCAGGACAGGCCATATTCGGCGGGCAGGTTGAGCGGGCCATGCGCGGTGGTCAGCTTGGCGCCCGGCACGGCGAAGCGGATGTCGGCATAACAGGCCATGACCAGACCCACGCCGGCGGCGGCGCCATTGATCGCGGCGATGACCGGCTTGGACAAGGCGAACTGATAGGCGAAGTCCTCGGCGAACGGCGCGAATTCGTCGCGGCCTGGCGTGACGATGTCGACCGGCGTGCCGGCATCATAGCTGCCCTTCTTGGAATGTCCGTCGAGGGCCTGTGAGTCGCCGCCGACACAAAAGCGCTCGCCAGACCCGGTCAGGATGATCGCGCGCACCGCCGGGTCTCGATCGGCCTGGTCGAGCAGGTATCGGTATTCGGTGTGCATCCGGCCCGTCCACGCATTGCCGCGATGCGGGCGGTTCAGCGTGATCGTGGCGATGCGGTCATCGACAGAATAGAGCGTGGTTTTCAGGTCCATGCGGCGATCTCCCGGCGCGGGCTCAGGAGAAATTGAGTCCGTCAAATGTGCCTTTATCACGCCAGGCCGCAATGTGCGCAAAAAACGCCTTGGCCCCGGCCGGATGACCGAGTTGATGGCGGTTGCGATCGGTCAGGCCTGCACCTTCATTATTGTAATATCCCGGCGTGCATTCGGTGGTGCCGATCAGCATGCCCTGGCCGGACAGGATCAGGTTGACCCAGGCCTCTTGCGCGGCCGCATCCGGTTCGACCGTGGCGAAGCCTTCGCGCTCCGCGTGTCCGACAATCCCGGCAATGGTCTTGGCATGATCGACAATATTGTGCGGCACATTCGAGATCAGATTGGCGGCCTGGCTCGGCTGGACGATGAACGCATTCGGAAAGCCGTGCGAATTCAACCCGTGCAGCGTTTTCATGCCGTCGGCCCAGGCTTCTGACAGTTTCACGCCATCGCGTCCGGTCAGGTCAAACCCGGCTCGCGCCGTATAGTCGGATCCGACTTCGAAGCCCGAGGCATAGACAATGCAATCCACCTCATAATGCTCGCCATTGGCGACGAGGCCGGTCTCGGTGATTTTCTCGACCCCCTGGCCATCGGTGTGAATGAGCGTCGTGCTCGGCTCATTGAAGGCCTGCAAGTATTCGTCATGGAAGCAGGGGCGTTTGCACAATTGGCGATACCAGGCTTTCAGCTTCTCCGCCGTGTCCTGATCGCCGACCACTTCATTGCAGCGTTGTCGGATCTCTTCCATTTTCTCGAAGTCGGCATCCTCGAAGGCGCCGAGCATGTTTTCCGGCGTCCACTTGTCCGGCGGCAGCTGGCGGACCTTTTCGCGAATGCGGCGGGACAATTCGGTCCAGCCATCCATGACATAATCCTCTGCCGGAAAGCCCTGGGACTGGTTCTCGACAAAATTCTCGTACCAGCGCTGTTGCCAGCCCGGCGTGGCAATCGATTCGAACCAGTCCGGATCGATCGGGGCGTTGTTGCGGACATCGACTGATGATGGCGTGCGCTGGAACACCAGCAGCTGCTTGGCTGACCGCGCCAGGTGCGGCACGCACTGCACCGCGGTTGCGCCGGTGCCGATGATTGCGACGCGCTTGTCTTTCAGCTTGTCCATCGGGGCGCCGTCCGGCGTTCCACCTGTATAGGCATAATCCCAACGGCTGGTGTGGAAGGACTTGCCCTTGAACGTTTCGATGCCCTCGATGCCGGGCAGCTTGGCGACATGCAGCGGCCCGGTGCCCATGCCGACATATTTGGCGGTGAAGGCATCGCCGCGCGAGGTCTTGATCAACCACCGTGATGTGTCCGCCTGCCATTCGAGCGCCGTCACTTCGGTGTGGAACAGGGCGTGTTCATAGAGGTCGAACTGCTTGCCGATATTGCCGCAATGTTCGCGGATCTCTGGCGCGAAGACATATTTCTGGCTCGGCATGTGCCCGGTTTCCTCGAGCAGGGGCAGATAGATCATTGCCGCTGTGTCGCATTGTGCACCCGGGTAGCGGTTCCAGTACCAGGTGCCGCCAAAGTCGCCGCCCTTTTCGATGATGCGCACACTGTCAAGTCCGGCCTGTTTCAGGCGCGCGCCGACGACGAGGCCAGCGAAGCCGCCGCCGATGAAGGCGAAGGTGACATGGTCGGTCACCGGCGCGCGCTCTGTCCAGGGCGTATATGGATCGGCAGCGAGGTCATCGAACGACCCTTCCAGACGTTGGTACTGCGCATTGCCATCGGCGCGTACGCGCTTGTCTCGCTCCTCCGCATATTTCTGTTTCAGGGCGTCTTTGTCGAGCGTGGCAACGGTCATGATGAACTCCTTCGAACCCCTGTTTTTCAACGTTTCCCGGGCGGAAGCCAAGGGTGGGTGCCCTGAGGTCAGCCTGTGCGAAGGGGCAATTTTTCGATATTCTCTCCGCCGAATAGCCGCCGCGCAGACAGAGACGGGTCACCCGGCACGCGCGGATTTCGGTGGCCCTGGAGGAATGAACATGAGTGACGAGTCCGACACGATCGACGCCCCGACCAGCATCATTCAGATCTCGGCATTTGATCCAGATGCGCGTGACAATCCGCATCCCCGGCTCAAGGCGCTTAGAGAAGCCTGCCCGGTGATGCGCGACGAAACGGTGAAGACCTGGCTGCTCACCCGCTATGACGACATTCGCGCGACGGTGAACGACCGCACCTTCGACCGCCAGCCGAGCAAGGCCGAGGAAGGGTCGATGTCGCGCATGTTTGCGGATCCGGACGATCCGAATGGGCGCCGCTCCAGCATCCTGTTCCAGGATGACCCGGACCATGCCCGCAATCGCCTGCCGCTGGTCAAGGCCTTCTATGCCCGGATCAAGAAGATGGAGCCGGAAATCGAGGCGATGATTGATGGCATCATTGAAAGCGCACCGGACACTGGCCGGTTTGATCTGATGGAACACATTGCGGTGCCGATCCCGATTCTGATCATCGCGCACATTCTGGGGGTTGATGAGAGCCGTCTACCGGAATTCAGGGATTGGTCGGAAGGCGTGATCCTCAGCCTCAATCCGATGCGGACTGCGGAGCAAACGGCTTACATGGAAGCCAGCGGCGAGAAACTTGAAGCCTATTTTGCCGAATTGATGGAAGCCCGCCGAAAAGCGCCCAAGGACGACCTGATCAGCGACATGGTCCAGGCCCAGGCCGCTGGCGGCGATTTCGATGATGACGAGCTGCGCATCAATTTGCAGGCCCTGCTGGTGGGTGGAAACCTGACCACCACCGACCTGATCGGCAATGGTGTCTGGTTGTTCCTGCAACATCCGGAGCAGTTGGCGGCGCTGAAGGCCAATCCATCGCTCGGCGCCGCGGCGGTCGAGGAAGTCCTGCGCTATGAGGCGCCGGTGCAGGCCACCTCCCGGATTGTCTCAGAAGACCGCGAGGTGGCAGGTTGTCCGATGAAGAAAAGCCAGCCTGTTTTCATGTCGCTGGCGGCAGCCAATCGCGATCCATCCAAGTTTGATGATCCTGACGCGTTCGACATCACCGCGAAGCGGTCATCACATGTCTCGTTTGGCGGCGGCGCCCATATCTGCATTGGCGCGCCACTGGCGCGGATCGAAGCGCGGCGCGTGTATCAGAAACTGTTCCAGCGTTATCCAGACATGAAACTGGCAGATCAGGACATTGTCTGGCGATCCTTGCCGTTCTTTCGGGGAATCGAGCGGCTCGACGTCGAGGTCTAGTCGACCAGCATGGCGTCCAGCCTGTCGATCGCGGCGGCCAGTTCCGGGCGCGTCATCGAGAACACAATCTTGTCGATCCAGACGCCGTCTGCGGTGCGTTCAAAACTCCGGAAATGGGCTTCTCGTGTCGGGTTCAGCGTTTGCAGGTTCTGCATCAGGAAATCGTTCTGCGGATTGATCTGCCATTCCATGCGTTTGGCGCGCCAGTCATATGCGCGCTTCATCATTCCATGCTGTGTGGCGCGGTAGAGATACTGGGCGTCCATCGCTGGCGGATGCCAGGAAATATGATTGCGCAGGCGGCGATGAACCCGGTTGATCTCGTTGAACCCGGACACGCCGACAAAGGCGTCGTCGGATTTTCGAAACAGGACATAATATGCGGCCTCGCCCGCTTTTACCTGCTGCAATATCGATTGCAGGTATTTTGGAAGATTGGTCCCGCCGCTCAGCGCCGGCATGTATCGCCAGACAGCCTTTTCCACGTCGTCCGAGCGAAGCAGTGCCCGATGGCTCTCGCGGAGGGGGTCGAACCGCAAGTGATCGGTTTCGTATCCAGGGGCTGAGAGGTCCATGTCCTGCTCGCTCTGCCTGACTCAGTATGAGCATGCAGAGCCGCCGGGCTCAAGGTCACGGGCAAAATTTTGCGCAAAAGCGCTAGAGACGCATCAGGCTGGCAAGATTGTTCTTCTGCATGTCCGACGAACCACCAACAATCGGCATGCCGAGCAAGTCACGCACATGGCGCTCCATGTCATAGGCGTCAGACAGGGCGTAGGCCCCCATGACCTGTTGGCAGGTTGTGGCAATCTCGACCGCGGTGTCGGCAACGAACAGCTTGGCCATCGAGGTTTCAATGCTGCAGGGCTGATCTGTGCTGGCCAGATAAGCGCCATGATAGAGCATGTGACGCGCCGCCTGGAGCTTGGTTCGGGCCGTCACCAGTTTGTGGCGGATGGCCTGGTGCTGGGCAATCGGTTTGCCGAATTGTTCGCGTTCCTGGGCATATTGCCAGGCTTCCTCGACGGCGGCGCGGGCGATGCCATAGGCGACAGCCGTGATCTCGATCTTCTCGACATCCAGCGCCCGACCGGCCAGAAGCTTCCAGCCCTTGTTCCAATTGTCCTCGCCGCCGACAATCGCCGACTTGGGCAGGCGAACATTGTCGAAATAGACGTCCATCGATTTGGTGTAGCGCAGATTGGAATGTTCGATCGCCTGCATCGAGACCCCTTCGGCATTGGTCGGGATCAGCAGGAAGGTCAGGTTCTTGTAGCGCGCATCTGCCGGGCCGGACCGGGTCAGGCAATAAATATAGTCCGACCAATCCGCGCCGGTGCACCACCGTTTGGCGCCATTGACGACAATCTCGTCGCCATCCATTTCGCTGCGGGTTTCAACGCTGGCCAGGTCGCCACCGACATTCGGTTCGGACAGGCCATAGCAGAGGAACATGTCGCCGCGCGCGAGCTTCGGCAGCAATTCCGATTTTTGTTGCTCGGAGCCATTCTCCGACAGGTTCATGCCGCCATAGAAAGCGGCGTGAATGTATGGCCCGGCCAGGAAGGCCCCGGCCTGGCAGAGCTCGTCGATCACCGCCGTAGCACCGACAATGTCCTGGCCCATGCCGCCATATTCTTCTGGAATGGTCAGGCCGATCAGGCCCATTTCGGCGATGCCCTTGAACACGTCTCGCGGCCAGGTCGAGTTGCGATCCCACGCGCGGCGCTGCTCACGTGGAGCGTGCTCGGCGACATAGCGCTGCAGCTGGCGGCGGATTTCGGTAACGTGGTCAGGTTCATTGGCAAAATAGGTCATGCCGGACCTTTAGAGCGGATGCCGGTAACGTGGAAGCACTCTCCCTGCGACAGACCCTGAAGGAACCTCACCGGCCCGCCTCGATCCCATCCGCTCATAAAAGGGTGCGGCCCCGGGATCGGCCTCAATGATCATCTCGTGCGCGCCCAGTTTTCGGGCGGCGGCGACCGCCCAGTCAAACAGGATCGCACCATAACCGCGCCCGATTCGGTCGGTGTCGACGAACAGTTTGTCGAGATAACAGTCCGGCCCTTCGAGGCAGACATGCGCAATGCCCGCCAGCCCGCCTTCATCTTCGAGCACGATGACCGGATCCTCCAGATCCTGCGCGGTCAGGGTCAGCTCAGCGGCGCACGCCGCCAGGAACGCATCATCATAGCCCCAATAGGCTTTCGATCGCAGGCAGAGGGCTGACAGGTCAGATAGCTCTTCATTCCGGGCGCGGCGCAGTTTGTGATCCATTCCTTTAAATTAGAGCGCTAAGGGGCGTCCGCAATGTCAGACAGGGGCACTACCGGTTCTGGCGGAGTCATGGGCTCGGCCAACGCTCTGCCCCACCATTGCGTATCGCGCCAGGACCCCGCTTTGTATCCGACCGTCGGATACTGACCGATCAGCGCGAAACCCACCGCCTTGTGCAGCGCGACACTGGCGGCGTTGGGCAGCGCGATCCCGGCAAAGGCCATGATGTAATTCTGGCGGGTGAGAAGTGCGATCAGCGCCGCATAGAGCTGCTTGCCGACGCCGCGACCGCGGGCGCCCTCCGCGCAATAGATCGTCGTGTCGACAGAGCTGACATAGGCTGCGCGGCGTCTGTGCGGCGAGGCATAGGCATAGGCCCGTGGCGCGTCATCCTCGGCGATGAGCCAGGGATAGAGATCGCCCGCCGCATCGAGCCGCGACGCGATCTCGTCCGCATCAGGGGCGGTCTGTTCAAATGACGCCCAGCTGTCCTCGACAAACGGGCGATAGGTTTCGGCGATGAATGGCGCGTCCGAATGGGTCGCGCGTCGGATCTTGATCATGCAGCCAGATTAGGCGCCGATCTCACGGATGTCATACGGAACCGTCTGATAGACCTGATTGATCCAGTTGCCGAACAAAAGATGGGCATGGCTGCGCCATCTGTTTTGCGGTTGTGCAGACACATCATCATTCGGGAAGTAGCCGTGCGGCGGCCGGATCAGTTTTCCGGCAGCCATGTCGCGATCATATTCTTCCTTCAGGGAGGTGGAATCATATTCGATATGATTGAAGCAATAGAGGCTTCGCGCATTGCGGTCCGCAAGCAGGCACGGCCCGGTAAAGTCGCTGTCCATCAGGATCCGCAGGTCAGGCGCCTGGGCAATGTCTGCTGCGCGCACCTCGGTCCAGCGGCTGACCGGAATCTGGAAATCGTCGCTGAAGCCTGAAAGGTAGGGCGAGGCCGGATCAAGATTGCGGTGGCGGAAGACACCAAACGCCTTTTCGCCCAGCGCATGCTTGGGAACACCGTGAAAGTGATAGGCCGCCGCCATCGCGCCCCAGCAGATGAAGAAGTTTGAATGCACATGCGTGCGGGTCCATTCGAAAATTTCGGTCAGCTCCGGCCAGTAGGTGACGTCTTCGAAGGGCAGGGTCTCAATCGGCGCCCCGGTAATGATGAACCCGTCGAACTTGCGATCCTTCACCGTCTCCCAGTTCTGATAAAAACTGATCAGGTGATCCTGAGAGGTGTTCTTGGGGGTGTGGCCGCCAACCATGACCAGAGTCATTTCGATCTGCAGTGGGCTGGCCCCGATCAGGCGGGCGATCTGCGTCTCGGTGCGGATCTTGTTCGGCATCAGATTGAGCAGACCGATCTGCAGCGGTCGGATGTCCTGACGGATGGCGTCGGAGTCCGACATCACCGCCACACCCTCGCGGACAAGCGTTTCGCGCGCCGGCAAAGTGTCAGGAATCTTGATCGGCATGGGCCGTTCTCCGCATTCAAATCGTCGCTGTCAGGAAGGCGGAAGCGGGCGTACCCTCTGTCTTGTTCCGCGCGGCCTTTTAGCGACTTGTTTATCGTGGCTGCAAGCCGACCGGCCAAATCACCACGTGGAGACAGGGAGATAAGCGAGAAGCGGGGCTGCGTCAAACGCTGGATTTGCCGTCCAGGGTTACCTTTGTTTACATATCAGCGGGAAAGCGAGGGGACGATGCCTTACAAAAAGTGCTCCAATTGTCAGGGATTAGGGACAATTCCAGACTATTTGAATCAAGGTTATACCCGCTCGGCGGGCATGGGCCGGAATGTCTGTCCGTCATGCAATGGCAACGGCAAGAAATATATTCATGAATCGCAATTGCCGAATGGCGGGCGTCCACCAGGCGATGCTGTGTCAGGCGAATTCAATCCGTTCGTCTGGTTCTACGCCCCACTGGGGGCATTGTTTGGGGGATTCTCGACTCCTTGGGACTTGTGGTGGCCAATCGCCGCCTTTCTCGGCTTCGTCGTGTTCGGGTTTTTCGCAGGTCTGATCAGCCAGTTCAGATATGGTCGATATGCTCTCTCCATCTTCGCCCTGTTATTTATTGGCGCCGTGATCCTGACAATCTGGCTTGGTGACTCCGGCGGGACGTGAGCGCGTCCATTTTTGCAAATCCATCCTCAATTTCGAAAAAGCGTTTTCATTTTCGCGCATGCGGAGCCTTGCCGGCGATTTTCAGGTTTTTTGGTCTCGCAGCCGGCAAGGTTGCGTCACAAAAAAGGAAAACACCATGCGTCCTCCCAAACTCTTCACCGCGATGCTCGCCAGCTTCAGCCTGTTTGCCGTGCCGTCCGCATTTGCCAACCAACCCGCGACCACGCAGCAGGTCGAGATCGAGGTCGATCTGACGGTCAGCGCTGCCGAGAATTATGACCGGGTTCGCGAACAGGCCTGGATCGTTTGCAAGCCAAAGCTTGGCAGCACCTATGCCTCGGCGCGCAATCGGCTTCGACGCGACTGCCAGAAACAGGTTGTCGCCGATGCCATGGAACAGCTCAGGCAGTTCGAAGCGATCCGGTTGGTCGAATCAGGCGACCGCGCGGTTCAGTGAACCGGCCGCCCGATTTCCTCCCAAACCCGCGCGCGGCCGCTCCGCCGCGCGCGCTTGCGTTCAATTGTCCCGACGGCATCGGTGACAAGCCCGACCTTTCGAATTCATATCAGCGCAAACAATGACAAAAGGCGGTGCTCTGACAGCGCATTCGAGAGAGGAAACAACATATGGGCGTACCCATTCAGGGGCTCTGCACCGACCGGTTCCAGGCGGTGAAAGCGGCGTTCGAGATGAATTTCAAAGAGTTCAACGACATTGGCGCGTCGGTGGCGATCACGGTGGATGGCGAGTTTGTCGTTGACCTGTGGGGCGGTCATCTCGACAGCGCCAAGACCGACCCCTGGCAGGAAGACACGCTGGTCAATGTCTGGTCCAGCACCAAGACCATGGCCGCCATGTCCCTGCTTCTGCTCGCCGATCGCGGTGAAGTCGATCTTTATGCGCCAGCCGCGAAATACTGGCCCGAATTCGCGCAGAACGGAAAAGACGGGGTCGAGGTGCGGACCTTTCTCAGCCATTCAGCTGGCCTGTCCGGCATGGATGAGCCGGTTTCCGGCGATGCCTTGTATGACTGGGCGTGGATGACAAACGCATTGGCCAAGCAAGCGCCCTGGTGGGAACCGGGCACGCAGTCTGGCTATCATGCGCTGACCCAGGGCCATTTGATTGGCGAGATCGTGCGCCGTGTCACCGGGCAGTCGCTGGGCAATTTCTACCGTCAGGAAATTGCCGAACCGCTGGGCGCGGACTTTCATATCGGCACCACGGAAGAGATCGACCAGCGCGTCGCCGACCTGTTTCCGCCGGAATCGCCAGTCGAGATTGAGCAGACCGACACCATCGCCTCGCGCACCTTCCGCAATCCGGCGGTCGACGCCAAGGCGGCCAATACCCGGGCCTGGCGGGCCGCGGAGATTCCAGCTGCGAATGGGCAGGGCAATGCCCGCTCGATCGTGCGTGCGCAGACGCCCATGGCCTGTGAAGGCAGCGCTTTTGGCAAGTCGATCCTGTCACGCGAGGGCACGCGGCGGGTGTTCGACAAACAGACCGAAGGCATGGATCTGGCCCTGGGGATCCCGGTCGTGTTCGGCATGGGCTACGGCATCTCGGCCGACCCGATGCCGCTCGGCCCGAACGAGAACATTGCCTATTGGGGCGGTTATGGCGGCTCGGTTGTACTGATCGATCAGGACGCGCGGCTGTGCTTCTCGTACGTCATGAACCGGATGGAGGCCGGCCTGGTTGGCGATGTTCGCGGTTTCAATCTGCTGCAAGCGACTTATCAGTCACTGATGTGATCAATTGCCGGTGAGATCTGGCTTGCGCTTCTCGCGGAAGGCGTCGACGGCTTCCTTGCGGTCATCCATATAGTTCGAGACGCTCTCCCAGCCGACGGAGGCATCCATCATCTGTGCCGCGAGGGCGCGCAGGGGGATATTGGTCACGGTCTTGGTCCAGCGCACCGCCCATTTCGGATTGCCTTGCAGTTTGGCCACCAGTTCGCCGACCTTCGCGTCGAGCTGATCGGTCGGCACGGCATAATTGATCAGGCCGAGCGCCTGCGCTTCCGGCGCTGTCAGAAGATCGCCCGTCATCAGCAATTCCTTGGCCTTGGCAAAGCCGACCAGTTGCGGCCAGATCACCGCGCCGCCATCACCGGCGACAAGGCCGACCTTCACATGCGGATCGCCAATCAACGCCTTTTCATCCGACACGATCATGTCGCAGAGCAGGGCGATCGTCGCGCCGAGCCCGGCGGCGGCACCATTGAGGCGGCAGATCATCGGCTTTTCCATGTCCAGGACCGAGGTGACGATGCGCTTGGCTTCCCAGGCAATGTCGCGAAACTTGCTCGGGTCGGAGATTTGTTCCTCGAACCAGTCAAAGTCACCTCCGGCGCAGAAGGCGCGGCCCTTGCCGGTCAGGATGATGATGTCCGATCCACTGTCACGCTGCAGGTCGGTAAACACCCGGCCGAGCTCCTCATGCATCGCCGCGTCGACACCATTGACCGGATGATCCGAGGTGATGGCAGCGGTCAAAACGCGACCGTCACGTGTGAACGTGAAGCGCGTATAGGTCTCTTTGGTGATGTCGAACGGCGTGGTCATGGCAGCGTCTCCTTTGCCCGCCACCTTGGTTTGAAATCACCGCATTGAACAGCCCTGACGGCGCGCCACCAGGCGGCGAAATCTGTGGCCTAGAACGGGCCGAGACCAAGACGCCACAGGAAGGCGAGAATGCCGAGCGACGCCAGGCTGGTCAGCACCAGACCGATCGATGCGCCAATGTGGCGGCGTCCAAATCCGGGACTGGTGGCGCCGCGATAGAGGGCAAAGCCGGTCAATCCGAACCCGATCAACGCAACCCAGAAGGTCAGACCCGCAGCGCTCGGTACCCCGAGCGGCAAGGCCATGGGATGATGGGTGGCCGCACTCAGGATTTGCGCGATCGCCCAGGCGAGTCCGGCCAGCGTCATCGTCGCACCGGCCCAGGCAATGGCCCGCGCCTTGGCGAAACTGGCCGTGCCCGAACCCTGGACCTTGCGCGCGATCCAGCCGAGCGGGAACATGATGACCGAGAGCGCAAGCAGCCCGACCAGGAGCATGACCGACACGGGATAAGTCCCGGCCTGCAGTTTGCGTGCGAACCGATACGGGCCCTTGGTTGCTTTCAGCCGGGTCAGGAATTGCGGTGCCTGAACGTTGTCGATGCAGGACGTATCGAGCGGCGCCATCGGATCATTCACGAATGCGACCCAGAGATCGCCGCCACAGCCGGCCGAGTGGCTGAACAGGGCGCCATGGCCGGTATAGGGAAACTCGACATATTGGCCATTGGCGAGGCCAGGCAGAATCGAGCGCGAATAATTTGGCGGCGTGATCGGGTCGACCGTGCCAGCCGCGACCAGAACCGGCACATCGGTGACCAGGCGCTCGACCGCCGGGTCTGGGTCAATCCGGTAGGCGGCTTCACACAGGTCTTCCCATTCCAGCGTGCTCGTCCAGTTGGAAAGATCGGGCTCGGCGGCGATCATGGCGGCATATTGCGCGTCCGTGACGACGACGGCACCGCGGCAATTGGCAACCAGTTCCATGCCGTTTCCGGCGCTGTGATCGATAGCACGGCCGAGCACTTCAACATAGGCGGCCAGCGCTTCGGTGTCGCGGGTTTCGAGCGCGCGCAGCAGGCTCGGAAAGTCGGCATAGATGGCGTGGATATAAAGCGCCTGGAACACCGCGCCCGCGGCGAGATCGCCATCCATGACCAGTTTTCCGGTCAGGAAGGAGCCATGGTTCAGATCCTCGATGATCAGCGGCTCTTCGTCATAGGTCTTGAAGGCGGCGATAAATCGGTCGCTGAAGCTACCGACATCGCGCGCACAGGCTGTGTTGGCCTGGCAATCGGCGCTGATCGCGTCGAGCGCCGATCGGAAGCCATAGGCAATCGCCCCCCAGCCACCGGTTTCCAGCGGCACAGCCGGGACCACGCTGTCGAGGATCGCAGCGCGCACGCCGGGCGCGTCGACCTGGATCACGGCCTGGCCCAGCTCAGTGCCATAGGACACGCCAAACAGCGTCCATTGCTCATAGCCAAGCGCGATGCGGATATCGCGAACATCGAGCGCGTTCTGCCAGGTCGAGTAAGCGTCAATTGCGACCCCTTCGGCCTGTGCTTCGGAGAGGCATTTCGCGAAGGCCTGCTTCAAGCGCTCGGCACCTTCCGTGGTGCTGACACCATATTGGAAATTGCGCGGGACGGCGCGGCAGAAATGCGCCTCGGAATAGCCGATGCCGCGCTGGTCGAAGAAGATCAGGTCGGCAGCTTCGCGGAACTTTTGCGTCCCGGTGCGCTGATAAGCAGCGATGCGTCCGGCGCCCAGCGATGGACCGCCAGGGCCACCGGTCAGTCTGATGACGGCACGGCGCTCCGGGTTCTCGCGGGTTGAGACAATGCGCAGCACTGACAGTTTGATCAGCCGACTGTCAGGATTGGTCCGGTCCTCGGGGACCAGCACATAGCCACAGATGAACTCGTCCGGATCATAAGTTGGCGCGGCCGAATGGAACGGGCAGACATGCGGCGTGAATTCCGGCTGGAAGTCCTGCCAGGCGGGATGCACGCTTTCGGTCTCGAACACAGGCAGGGCCGGAAGGTCCGGATCATCCTGCGCGACGGCGATGTGAGCGAAACTGATGGCGGCCCACAACAGCGCCGCGACCTTGACGAAGTAATGCATATCCATCTCCCAGCGATCGGTCGCCGGAAGTCTCGATGGCGCCCCGTCCGGCGGGAACCCTACGCTTCGTTTCCGACTTGCACAACGCGGCGACCAAAATTCTCGCCGCGGAACAGACCACAAAACGCCTCGGGCATTGTCTCGATACCTTCGAACCGTTCTTCCTTGAGCTTGAGCTCACCCTTTCCGATCAGCGTCGCCATTTCGTTGAGCGCCACCGGGAATTCGCGGGCAAAATCGAACACGACCAGGCCTTGCATCAGGACGCGGTGCGTGATGAACGGCTTGGTGTTGACGATGCCCGGCGTTTGTTCCGGGGTCAGGTTGTAATCGGCGACCTGGCCCGAGATGCAGATCCGCCCATTCATGCGCATTTTGGGCAGCACGCGATTGACCATTTCATTGCCGACATTGTCGAATAACAGATCGACGCCATCCGGCATCGCTTCGGCAATGGCCGCATCGAGATCCGGAATGGTCTTGTAGTTGATTGCCGCGTCGAAACCGGCTTTTTCGACCAGCCACTGGCATTTGGTGTCACTGCCAGCAATGCCGACGACTTGCTCTGCGCCGCCCGCCTTCGCGAGTTGGCCGGCAGTGGCTCCGACGGGACCAGCCGCAGAGGTGACAAGCACGCGGTCACCAGCCTGGAACCTGGCCACGGATTTCAAGCCGAACCAGGCGGTCAGGCCGGGCACGCCAAGCACGCCGATCCAGAGCGACAAAGGCAGCGGCACGGCGTCCGGGATCTTGCCAATAAAGCCCTTGCCTGACTGGATGGTGTGCGTGCGCCAGCCGCCGGCGCAGAAGACTTTGGTGCCAATCGGATAGTCGGCGTTTTCGGACGCATCGACGATGCCGACGCTGAAGCCGTCGATGGGTTTGCCGAGTGGCAGCGCCGCGGCATAGCTGTCTCCACCCGACAGGCGAGAGCGCGTTCCCGGATCGACAGAGTTCCAGATGTGGCGGACCCGGAACTGTCCTTCATTCGGGACAGGCGCATCTTTGCTGACCAGTTCGAAATCATCGGGTTTGGGGGCGCCCTGACAATATTGTTTCAATACGATTTGCTGCATTTGATCACTCAACGGATCATCTCCTTGCACCTGGGAATTTTCCCCCTTGGATCACTTTCGCGCCGACAAGACCAGTGTCGACGTTGCGGCAAGTCTGCCTAGGCTTGATTGTTGAGTGATGCTAACGATTGCGCGCAGTTGTCTGCAAGCCTAGCCGCTCCTAGGTGAGGCGCTGAATTGAAGTCGGACTAAAGAAACAGGCTATATTAGTGACCTCCCTGACCCACCTTGATCGGCTCGAAGCCGAGTCCATCCATATCATGCGAGAAGTCGCGGCAGAGGCCGAAAACCCGGTCATGCTCTACTCGGTCGGGAAAGACAGTGCCGTGATGCTGCATCTCGCGATGAAGGCCTTCTACCCCAGCGTGCCGCCTTTTCCGCTAATGCATGTCGATACGACCTGGAAGTTTCGCGAGATGATCGAATTTCGTGATCGCAAGGCTGCTGAGATTGGCATGGACCTGATCGTTCATACCAATCAGGAAGGCATCGATGCCGGGGTCGGTCCGTTCACACATGGCTCTGCCACGCATACAGACATCATGAAGACCCAGGCCCTGAAACAGGCGCTGGACAAGCACAAGTTCGATGTCGCCTTTGGCGGCGCCCGTCGTGATGAGGAAAAGTCCCGGGCCAAGGAGCGGGTGTTTTCCTTCCGCACGGCAGAACATCGCTGGGATCCGAAGAACCAGCGCCCGGAATTGTGGAACCTCTACAATGCCCGAATCCAGAAAGGCGAGAGCATTCGCTGTTTTCCGATCTCGAACTGGACCGAGCTCGACATCTGGCAATATATCCGCCGCGAGCAGATCGAGATCGTACCCCTCTATTACGCCGCCGAACGCCCGGTCGTGGAGTGGGAAGGCAGCCAGATCATGGTCGATGATGAGCGCATGCCCGAAGCGTTGCGCAAGACCGCGGTGACCAAATCTGTCCGCTTTCGGACCCTCGGCTGCTACCCGCTGACCGGCGCGGTCGAGAGCACCGCTGACACGCTGGAAGACATCATCCAGGAAATGCTGCTGACCAAATCCTCGGAGCGACAAGGGCGCACGATTGATCGCGACCAGGCCGCATCGATGGAGAAAAAGAAACAAGAGGGATACTTTTAATGTCCCATATCGACTCCCTGATTGGCGAAGACATCACGGCTTACCTTGAAGCGCATGAGAACAAGTCTCTGCTGCGATTCATCACCTGCGGCAGCGTCGATGATGGCAAGTCGACCTTGATCGGACGGCTGCTCTACGATTCAAAGATGATCTTCGAGGACCAGCTTGATGCACTCGAGCGCGATTCCAAGAAACAGGGCACGCAAGGCGAAAATATCGACTTTGCCCTGCTGGTGGATGGCCTCGCGGCCGAGCGCGAGCAAGGCATCACCATCGATGTCGCCTATCGCTTTTTCTCAACCGACAAGCGCAAGTTCATTGTTGCCGATACACCCGGGCACGAGCAGTACACGCGCAATATGGCGACCGGGGCCTCGACTGCGGATCTTGCCATCCTGCTGATTGATGCGCGCAAGGGCGTGCTCACTCAGACCCGACGCCACAGCTTCATCGCCTCGTCGCTCGGCATTCGCAAGCTGGTCCTGGCGATCAACAAGATGGACCTGGTCGATTATGATCAGGCTGTCTTCGACAAGATCCGCCGCGACTTCTTCGAATTTTCCGAAGAGCTGGCCTCCGGCATCGAGATCCAGGCCATTCCCATGTCGGCGCTTGAAGGCGACAACATCACCGGACCTTCGAGCAACACGCCCTGGTATGATGGTCCGAGCCTGATGGAATATCTCGAAACCGTTCCGGTCGATGATGCCCGCCTGTCAGCGCCGTTTCGGATGCCCGTGCAATGGGTCAATCGGCCAAATCTCGATTTTCGCGGTTTTTCCGGCCAGATCGCCTCTGGTTCGATCAAGCCGGGCGACAAGATCAAGACCCTGCCGAGCGCCAAGGAAACCACGATTGAGCGCATCGTTGCGCATGGCGGCGACCTGCCAGAAGCCATCGCCGGTCAATCGGTGACGCTGACCTTTGCCGATGAAGTTGACACCTCGCGCGGTGATGTCATCTGCATTGCCAGCGATCCGGCCGAAGTCGCGGACCAGTTCCAGGCGCGCGTCCTGTGGATGGCGAATACCGACATGCTGCCGGGGCGGCGTTACCTGCTGAAGATCGGCGCTAAGACGGTGACCGCGACCATCCTGGACCTGAAATTCGGCATCGACGTGAACACGTTGCAGGACAAGCCGGCCAAAACACTGGGCCTGAATGATTTCGGCGTGGTCACGCTCGGTCTCGACCAGCCGATTGCGTTTGATCCTTATGATGTCAATCGCGAGACTGGCGGGTTCATCCTGATCGACCGGCTGTCCAACAATACGGTGGGTCTTGGTCTGCTCGACTTCGCCTTGCGCCGGGCCGGCAACATTCACTGGCAGGCACTTGATGTCGACCGCGAAGCGCTGGCGACCCAGAAGGAGCAGAAACCGGCCGTGCTCTGGTTCACCGGCCTGTCTGGCTCCGGGAAATCAACCATCGCCAATGCCTTGCAACAGAAACTGTTCGCCATGGGCAAGCACACTTTCGTGCTCGATGGCGACAATGTCCGTCACGGCCTGAACCGCGATCTCGGCTTTACCGATGCCGACCGGGTGGAAAACATTCGCCGCGTGTCGAATGTCGCCAAGCTGATGAGCGATGCGGGCCTGATCACGCTGGTCAGCTTCATTTCGCCGTTCCGGTCAGAGCGCCGCATGGCGCGCAACATGATGGCCGAGGGCGAGTTTGTCGAAGTCTTTGTCGACACGCCGCTGGACGTCGCCGAAGCGCGCGATGTCAAAGGGCTCTACAAGCGGGCCCGCGCTGGCGAGATCAAGAACTTTACGGGTCTCGATAGTCCGTATGAGGCGCCGGATGATCCTGAAATCCGCATCAATACGGTTGAGATGAGCGCCGAAGACGCGGCCGACCAGATCCTTGCCTGGATGCGTGAACGCGGGTTGTTCGACGCCTAGTTGGATGCCGCGACAGAGTCGCCAGGACAGGTTTTCTCGCGATGGCGCGCGGCTTTCTTGTCGCTCATATAGGTCCAGTGCTGATCGTCTGAACACAGACGTTTGAGCAGCGTCGACCGGGCATCGGGCAGACTGAACGGATGATCGAACAGGAAGCGGATATCATCCGTGATCGCTTTCGATTCCGCGTAGACCGAATGGCGTACCTTGAACAGGAAACTGTTCTTGGCGGCGTCGGAAATATCAATGGTCTTGGCGAAATGCTCGCCCGTGTCCGTCGGCAGATCGAACGTGCTCGGGGCCGATTTCTTTTCATAGAAGCCGATCCGGTGCTTGACATCATTGTTGGCACCCCAGAAGGCCAGCTTGCGCGACAGGTTTCTGAGCCAGCGGCTGAACCCGACGGCGCGATCCTGGCGGGATGTGTAGATGGTGATACCCTCATACAGACGGCTGGACGCCCCCATCCATTCCTCGAACAGGTTGGTGTCGAGGTCGCCGGCGGCGAACACGACATGACCGAATTTCGGACTGTCATCGAAATCGCTCAGGCGGGCCAGGGCCTGTGCGGTGACGCGGGTGCCCATGGAATGCGCGATGATGTGCAGCTTGACCGGATTGTCCGGGTCGTCATTGACCGCATCATGGGTGAAGCGAAGAAAACGCACCAGCGCATCGACGCTGAGATCCGCGTCCTCCTGATCGCTCAGATAATCCAGCAAGGCGCCATTGGAGGGCCAGGAAAAAACGAAGGCCGGGCCATCGAAGTCCATGTCATATTTGAGCTGTGCGGTGCGGAACACGGCGCTCCGGAACGGCACATTGAAGCCGTGAATGTAGACAAAGGCGTGCCCCTCGGCGCTGTCGGACTGAGCCAGGATCTGCTGCACGCGATCGGTAAACCCGTCCGGGTCGCCATCAAACGAACGGTGATCGAACAGGGTGAAATACTTCTCCACCGAGCGAGATGAAATCTTGCTGCGCGAGGCAGCGGCGCGAAACACGCCGCCGCCGCGCTCCAGCTTCTTGTCGCGCTTGGCCGGAATCGAGACCACCACTTCGCCAAGGTGACAGACATCGCGACGCGTTGGTGTTTCGGCCCAGGCGACAGCGTTCGGTTCGCAATTCTCGCGGCTGTCCGGGCGAATGCTGAACAGGTCGCCCTGATCATAGAAGTTGCGCTTGCGGTCGGTCGAGTCGGACACGATGACGTCCGGACGATCATCCGACAGGGTCCGATTGGTGCCATAGAGGACGCTGACACAGGTCATCTTTCCGGCGCCGTCGCTTTCCGCGTAGAGGTCACAATTGGTCTTGGGCGGGGCCGCAGCGGCGATGGTGACCTCGATGCTGCGCGGGCGGGCGCCGGCAACGACTGGCTCTTCCGGTTCCACTTCAGCCGGCGGCGGCGGAGGAGGAGGGGGCGGTGGCGGCGGTGTCGTGCACGCGGCCAGGAATATGGCGATTAGACTAATGGCTGTTCGCATGACTTGGGTCCCCACTCATGATGTCGGAACGCTAGCATACTTGCTGGCAAGCTCAACGCCTGCGCGCCGGGCTCAGGAGGCCAGTGCTTCTTTCTTTTCTTCAATCGCCAGCCAGTCCGACTCGGCCTGCTCGAGCTCGCCGCGCGCCGCTTCCAGTCGTGTATTGATCTGCGCGAACACGTCCGGTTGCGCATTGAACAGGTTCGGGTCGGACAGTTTTTGCTCAAGCTCGGCAATCTCGGCCTCGAGCTGCGGCATCAGCGTTTCAACTTCTTTCAGACGGTGCTCATCCTTGAAGCTGAGCTTGGTCTGCTTCTTCGGGGGGGCTGATTTCGGTTTGCCGTTCTTCGGTTTCGGTGCCGCAGGCTTGTCTTTACTCGCGCCGCGCTTGGTTTGCGATTGCGCATCGCTCCAGCCGCCCGCGGTTTCGATCCATTTGCCATTTCCGACCGGCACCAGGCAGGAGGTCACGGTTGCATCGAGAAAGGCGCGGTCATGACTGACCAGGATCAAAGTGCCTTCGAAATTGAGCAACATGTCCTCGAGCAGATCGAGGGTTTGCATGTCGAGATCATTGGTCGGTTCGTCGAGCACCAGCACGTCGGTCGACTGGGCCAGTGCGATGGCCAGCGTCAGGCGGTTGCGCTCGCCGCCCGACAGCGCCGACACTGCCTGTCGCAACTGTTCCGGCTTGAACAGGAAGTCCTTGGCATAGGCCGCGACATGGCGCTGCTTGCCCTGCACCATGATGCTGTCACCGCCCTGCGGAGCGAGCGCTTCCCAGAGCGTATCCCTGGGGCGCAGCGTTTCCCGGGTCTGGTCGAGATAGGTGATGCGCAAGGCCGGGTTCACTTTGACATTGCCGCTGTCACGCTCGATCTCGTCCAGCATCAGTTTCAACAGGGTCGTCTTGCCGACACCGTTCGGACCAATCAGGCCAAGGCGGTCACCACGCAGGATCTTCAGGTCGAGGCCATCGACCAGGACGAGATCGCCATAGGCCTTGCTGAGGCCGAACGTCTCGATCACCTTGCGCGATTGATGACCGGCCTCCTCGGCGCTGATGCCAGCCTTGGCCTTGTGCGCCGACATCGCGGCCTTGCGACGCGCCGCATCGGCCCGCATCGCCTTCAATTTGTGCAGGCGGCCCATGTTCCGCGCGCGCCGACCCGTGACGCCGCGATGCAGCCAGTGCTCTTCGGCCTTCAATTGCGTCTTGATCTTTTCAAGCTGGCGGATTTCAGCCTGTTCGACTTCTTCGGCCCAGCGATCGAAATCGCCATAGCCTTTTGGACTTTTCAGGACCACACCATCGCGCAACCACAAAGTGTTGGTGGTGACATTTTCCATGAATCGGCGATCGTGACTGACCAGAAGGACGGCGCCGTTGAAGCCGATCAGCCGTGCCTCCAGCGTCTCGATCATCGGCACGTCGAGATGGTTGGTCGGCTCGTCCAGCAGCAGTATGTCCGGATCCAGTGCAAACGCTTTGGCCAGCGCTGCGCGCCGCGTCTGACCGCCTGACAGTACCGCCGGACTGGCGCCAGGGTCGACGCCGAAATGCCCAAGCTCGGCTTCCGCGCGCCAAGCCTCTGCGCCACTGGATGTGGCATACTCCAGAACCGTTTCGAAGGCCGACAGGTCCGGCTCTTGCTCAACAGTTGTGATGACTGTGCCCGGGTGCAGCCAGAGGTCGCCATCATCTGGTTCATGTCGGCCGGTGATCAGACGCATCAAGGTCGATTTTCCGGCGCCGTTTCGGCCCACCAGCGCTGCGCGTTCGCCCTTGGCCAGGGTAAACGCGACGCCCTCGAATAACGGCTTGCCGCCAAAGGCGAGCCGGACATCGGTCAGGATGAGGATGGGCATGGACATGATCGAGACTTACTTGCGCGGACGAAAAGTCTCAATGCTGACAAAGGCAATCGTGGCCAAACCGATGATCGCGCCGAACAGGCGCATCAGGAACACGCTCTGACCGGAATAACCTTGCAGGCCATCGCCAATGCCGCTGGCGCGTCGGAGGTCCTGCCATTCTTCGCCGAACAGGGAGGCGGAATACAGGAACATCATCAGGAAAGCGAAGGCGAACAGGAACAGAATGTAGACCGCCAGGCGCGTGATCAGGGGTTCCTTTCGCAGGAACAGGTGCAGGCCGCCAATATAGGCGAAGACCAGCGTGAACAGGGCGGTAACGCCGAGAATGCCGGTTTGCAGCCCGTAATATCCGGTGGCGAGGAAATCAGCCTCGGTCATGCCTTCAACTTGTATCCAGAGCGCAGCATCCACCAGACGCCTGCCGAGGCCGCGAACGCGACCGACCCGCTGACCAGGGCACCGGTCATGATGTCTGAATTGGCGGCGTCGAGAAATCCGAAACGGAAGCCGTCAATCAGGAAGAAGATCGGATCGAAGAAAGCCAGCGATTTGAATGGTTCAACCAGAACATTGATGTCGTAGAATGTGCCCGACAGGAAGGTCAGCGGCACGATGACGAAATTTGACACCGCAGCGAGATGGTCAAACTTGTCGGCCCAGATCCCGCCCATGGCACCGATCGCCGCCAGGAAGATGGTCGCCATCAGGCCGAACCAGATCACCGGCCAGACATGCACGACGGACAGGTCTGCCAGTCCGCTGAAATGAATGCCGATGGCGGCAATGACACCGACCATGACACCGCGCGTCGCGGCGCCGAAGATGAAACCGATCGTCAGCTCCAGCGGTGACAGGGGGGGCATCAGGAAATCGACCTGGCTGCCCTGCACCTTGGCAATGGTCAGCGAGCTCGACGAATTCTGAAACGCGTTCTGCAGCATTGACATGACGATCAGGCCGGGTGCGAGGAAGTTGTTATAGTCGAGACCGGAAAAATCACCGCTGAGCTCGCCGCGATTGCCGAAGGCCAGCTTGAACACGGTCATGAACAAGAGCGTCGACACGACCGGCGCCAACAGGGTTTGCATCCAAACCTTCATAAAACGGCCCACTTCGCGCTTATAAAGCGTCCAAAGTCCAAGCCAGTTTACGGCACCATAAGTGCGCGGTTTCGGAGGTGAAATCATAGAACGGGAAGTATCAGCCATAACCCATCACTTAAGAGCTGACTCGGGGTTTGGCGATAGGTTAAAAACTATCCACAACTGCTACTATATATTGATTGGCTGTGGATAGAGGGGCTCAGTATCTTGTGTTTCGTTTTGCTCCTGATACGATATATAGCGTTAGAGCGGGGCTGGAGGCATCGCTCAAATCAATATCTAGGGGCTGCCACTAAGCGGGGTATAACGCATGGCTTGGACTGAAGATCGCGTAGAAGTTTTGAAAAAGCTTTGGGCAGAAGGACACTCTGCCAGCCAAATTGCCAAGGAGCTTGGCGGGGTGACGCGAAACGCCGTGATCGGCAAAGTGCATCGATTGGGATTGTCAGGACGGGCGACACCGTCACGTCCGGTCAAACGACCGCCGCGCCTGGCGCGTCCGAAGCCGCGGGTGCAGCCGGACGGAACGGTCATCACGCCAAAACCACAACGGGTTGTGGCCGAGACCGTGCTCAAGCCGAACGAGAAAGTTGCCATGCTGGCGGCGCTTCCGCCGCAACCCTTGGCCGACGGCGAAGCTGCCACCATTCTGACGCTGCGCGACAGCATGTGCAAATGGCCGATTGGCGATCCAGCCGATCCGAAATTCGCCTTCTGCGGGCGCAAGTCCGTCAACGGACCGTACTGCGCCGAACACGGCAAGGTGGCATTCCAGCCTGCCAAGAAACGCGAGAAGAAAAAGGCGGAATATGATTATGTCCGCAAGATTGCCGGTTAAGGCACAAGACCTTCACCAAGCGCAACATGAAAGGCCGGGGCAGTTGCTCCGGCCTTTTCTTTGGGGTGTGTGCCTGGACCAGGAAAAAGCCGCTGCTTCCAGGGCAAAACAAAGGAAGCAGCGGCCCAGGCAAACCCGCCCTGACAGGAGGGCAAGAGGCGGGTTTATGTCGTGAGGTCGCCTACAGAGAGCGGCTCACGGTCAGAACGATGCGCTCTTCGGCGAGGGCATCTCCATCCACGTCCGTTCCCCACACGCGAAGATCGAAATCGGCATATTCAGTGCTGAACGTGCCGCCAATCGAGAAATTGGCATACTCGTCGAACCCATCGAGATATTTGCCGGCGGTGACGTCGATCGAGAGATTTTCGGTCGCGCTGAAGCCGGCTGAGGCGTCTGCATAAACGGTCTCATTGTCCGGGTCGTAATAAACATAGCCGCCAATGTTGAAGACATCGAACGAGTAGCCGAGGCCACCATAGACTTCGAGGAAATCCAGATCGTCAGTGTCTGGATAGATGTATCCGATGACGCCGACATCCCAGGAGATACCTTCCTCGGTCTCGCCGGCGAAGCCGCCGTAAAGGTCGAGTTCCATATTGGCGCCACCAAAGTCGACAATCGACGCCCATGTGCCGGCGTAGAAAGACCCATTGGCGTAGTCAAAACCACCCTGAATGGCGAGGTTCTCATCGTTCTGAGAGAAACCGCGCCAGACATAGTCAGAGGTCAGGGCCACATTGCCGGAGAACTCACCTTCTGCGAGTGCCGCCGGCGCCGTGAATGCACCTGCCATCATTGCGAGCGCCAGGCCCCTTGAAATCACTTTTCCCATCGTTCCGCTCCTTCTAAAACTGCGATCGATGATCCCAAAGAGCGGTTTGCCCGAGAATTAGCCACTCAGGCGGTCAGTTAGAGGCGTGATTTCTGGGTAAGCGCACGAAATTTGAGCAAATTGCTCAAAATGCGCCCGTTATGGCGTCGTTCTCCGGCCGAAGGGTGGAATTATCGGGCGGCCAGCGGGGCGTATCCAAGATGCATCCCGGCATCGACCAGCAAGGTCTCCCCTGTGACATGACGGGAGGCGTCGGTTAGGAAGAAAACGGCT
Organism: Henriciella sp.; assembly: GCA_965228095.1. GTDB lineage: Bacteria > Pseudomonadota > Alphaproteobacteria > Caulobacterales > Hyphomonadaceae > Henriciella. The sequence goes on from OZ245793.1 coordinate 1,693,308, forward strand.
GAGGCGGCGATATCATCCGGGCCACTGGCGGCATTGAGTGGCACCGATTTCGCCACGCCCTCCTCCAGGCGCGCGAAACTGTCCGCGTCCATCTCATCCTTGAACCAGCGCGTTCCAATGAAGCCGGGGCAGACCGCATTGACGCGGATCGCCGGGGCCAGGGCGCGGGCCAGTGACAGGGTCATTGTGTTGAGGGCGCCCTTGGTCGCGGCATACGCCACCGATGATCCAATGCCGGTGACGCCGGCAATCGACGACACGTTCAGCACCGCGCTGGCGCGGCCCGTGGTTTCATAGGCCTTCACCATCAGGTCCTTGCACGCCTGCATCATCAGGAAGGGGCCGGCGACATTGACCGCATAGGTATCGAGGAAGTCTTCGCGGCTGAGCGCATCAAGGTCGCTATGGTCGCGGGCATGCCGCGTGATCCCGGCATTATTGACGACAATATCGAGATGACCCCAGCGCCCGGCCGCTTCGGCCAGTTTTGCACAGCCATCGTCGGTCGAGACGTCGGCGGCCACGAGCTGGGTTTGCGCGCCGTGCTCGTTACAGATCGCGACGGTTTGTTCGGCGTCCTCGATCGAGCGTGTGCAATTGACGATCACGTCAGCGCCGCGCTCTGCCAGCATCACTGCCAGCGACCGGCCAAGCCCGGTGGCCGATCCTGTGACCAATGCCTTGCGGCCTTCCAAATCTCTCATGCGTGTCTTCTCCCAGCCTTATGCGGCTGACAGCAAGAGCACGGCAAAATAGCGCTTCTCGTCCAGCCATTGAGTGTTCAGGTTCCAGCCTGTTTGTTCGAACAGTGGCAGGAGGCTGTCAATTGAGAACTTGCGCGAATTTTCGGTGTGGATGGTCTCGCCAAGCGCGAACGAGATGGTCTGATCGCCGATGGAAACCGTCTGTTCTTGCGTGCTTTCCAGGTGCATTTCGATGCGCGAGGCGCGCGCATTCCAGAGCGCGACATGGCTGAAGCTCGCGAGATCAAAATCGGCTCCGAGCTCGCGATTGATCCGGGTCAGCAAGTTGAGGTTGAACTTTGCCGTCACCCCGGCGGCATCATTATAGGCCGGCACCAGAATTTCCGCGCTCTTGCGCAAGTCGACACCGATGACAAATTTCGCGGCCGCTCCCAGCAGGTCACGCGCCGCGCTCATGAACTGGACAATCTCGGTATCGCTCAAATTGCCGATCGTCGAGCCCGGAAAGAAACCGACCGGCCGCCCGTCGCTCTCGCGCGGCAGGCCCCGGCGGATCATGAAGTCTCCGACCACCGGGTGCACAGCCAGCCAGGGATAGTCACCGCGCAGTCGATCGGCCGTGTTCAGGAGAAATGTCTCGGAGACATCGATGGGGACATATCCGGCCGGTGATGACAGCGCTTCCAGCAAGATGCGCGTTTTCGTCGACGCCCCCGCCCCATATTCGACCAGCAATGCGTTTGGTCCGAGCGCTTGCGCAATCTCGGCGGCGTTTGCGGTCAGGATCGCCGTCTCGGTGCGGGTCGGGTAATATTCCGGCAATTCGGTGATCTGCTCAAACAGCTGCGAGCCGGCCTCATCATAGAAATACTGGCATGGCAGGGTTTTCTGCGCGCGCGACAGCCCGTTGAGGACGTCGCGCATGAAAACCGCCCGCTCGTCGGCGGGGGCGAGATCGAAAATATCATCCATTAGTCGAGATCCTTGGCCAGTCGGAGGCCGTTGAATTGCCAGCGTTTGTCAGGGTGAAAGAAATTGCGATAGGTGGCGCGGATATGGTCATCGGGCGTCGCGCACGAACCGCCCCGCAAGACCATCTGCCCGCTCATGAACTTGCCATTATATTCGCCGACGGCGCCGTCGGCGACGCGAAAGCCGGGATAAGGCGTGAACGGGCTGGCGGTCCACTCCCAGACGTCGCCGAAATAATAGCGCTGGGTCGCGTCAGTCTGGACTTGCGGCTGGAAATAGCCGGATCCGGCAAATGTGCCGGACGCTCGGTCCGCGCTTGCCGCGTGCTCCCATTCCTGTTCGGTCGGCAGCCGCGCCCCGGCCCAAGTCGCGAATGCGTCGGCTTCATAATAACTGATATGCGTCACTGGTGCTTCCAGATTGACGCGTTGCCGGCCGGACAGCGTCATCGTGTGCCAGCCATCATCGGCGTGAGACCAGTATAGCGGCGCTTGCCAGCCAGCCGCCTGCGCCATCGCAAAGCCGTCCGACAACCAGACCCGCGCATTGGTGTAGCCGCCATCTTCGATGAACGCGATCCATTCGCGATTGGTGACCACCCGACGGGCCAGCTGGAACGGGCGAACAATCGTTTCGTGCCGCGGCGTCTCGCTATCGAACGCGAAGCCTTGTCCGGAATGGCCAATCTCGATCCGCCCGCCGTCAAACCGGTCCCAGGATTGCGGTGCCGCCTCGAGGTTGGCGGTTTGCAGGTTCACATCCGGCTTCAGTGCCGGTTGCAACGGGTTCTGTGCGAACAGGTGCAGGATGTCGGTGAGCAGCAATTCCTGGTGCTGCTGTTCGTGAGCCAATCCGAGCGCCAGCAGATCGCACGCGTCGGGACGGTCCGCCAACAGTTTCGCCATCTGGCCATCGACATGGGCACGATAGTCCAGCACCTCGACCAGGGACGGCCGCGTCAGCAGCCCGCGCTTGGGGCGTGCGTGGCGCGCGCCGACGGCGTCATAATAAGAGTTGAACAGGTAGCTGAACGGCTCGCGATAGCGCACCGCGTCGCCATATACAGGGGCCAGCATGAACTCTTCAAAGAACCAGGTCGTGTGCGCCAGGTGCCATTTGGCCGGACTGGCATCGTCCATGGACTGCGCGGTGGCATCGGCATCGCTCAAAGTCGCGGCAAGCGCTTCGGATTGGCGGCGCACCGAGTGGAACTTGGCGGCAAGTTCGGGCGCGGACTCAGGTCGGGGTGCGGGATTTGACATCGCCGCTATGTTTGGCCCTGAGCGGGTTACGTCAACCGGCCCTGCTGACAGGTTTGGTCAGGAGGTCACGCCCAAGCCAATATCCGCTTGTGGAACATACTGACTGCGGCGCTTGTGACCGGTAAAGCTCTCGTACAGGTGAAACCTGTCGACGAGGAAGCGGTCGCTATTGAGAATCTGGAAATCTTCACTCCATGCCCGCGCGGCCTCGATCGGGGTCTGATTGCAATAGGCCAGCGTGATGTGTGGCTGAAACGGGTCCTGCCCAAGCTTCACATCAAATTTTCGTGCGATCTTGCGACACGAGGCGGCCAGCGTGGACAAGTCCTCGTTCTCGGCAATCCTGGCATACAGCGCGCGCGGTTCGCGGCGACCAAACCAGCCGACCCCTTCGACTTTCAATTGCAGCGACGGGGCGCGGACCGCTTCCAGTGCATCGGCAATCGCATTGGCGGTTTCGCCATCGACCTCGCCATAGAAGCAGAGCGTGATGTGATAATGCTCGCGACGGCGCCAGCGCGCGCCCTGAATCTCGACGGAGAGGGGCTCCAGCCGGTCGGCAATCAGATCGGGGACGGGCAGGGCGGCGAATAATCGGTGCATGAGGCAGTTGGACTGTTTTGAGATTGGCGCTTTGGAACGAAAGAAGCCCGACCAGCGGCCGGGCTTCTGAAGTCATATAGATGGACTTCGCCTAACTTGCGAGATCCCCCAGTTTCCCGAAATGCTCAGCGAGCAGGTAATAGAATGTCACACGCGACTTGTTCCCACCTTCCGGCGACAGTTTTTCACAAACCGCGCCAATCGCAGCGTCCAGCTCGTCATTGGTGTGAGCGAGTGACAGTTTCCCACGGCACCATTTCTCGCGCACACGCTGAAGCTCGGTATCATCTGAGCAAGAAACCAGTGAGCTGTCGCGATTGCGCAATGCAATGCCGAGATGTCCCACAATTTTCTCCGCCGCAGCCTGATTGTAGCCGTTTGCGTATTTTTTGATGTTGTCTTCGTATTTTGAGGCGTCAGCCATCTTGTATCCCCTTTACTATGCTGCGATCTGTTGTGACCGTTGCAGCCATCGCCAAATCTGCCCGCAGCGGCAGGTAAAGTCAAACCAAATCAAGCGCTCTGATGGTTAAGGACAGGGGGAGGGTTGGTCGGCGTGCAAGCCGTTCACCGAGGCTTCCAGTTCGTCAGTCCAGTCGAGGTCGAACGCATCGATACAGGTCTTGAGCTGATCCAGAGTTGTGGCCCCGATAATGGTCGATCCCATGAAGGTCCGCGTGTCGCAGAATTTGAGGGCGAGCTGCGCCGGATCGAGGCCGGTTTCGTCGGCCAGGGCAAGGTAGGATTCGATTGCTTTAAGGCCTTGCGGACTTTCATAGCGTTGCAGCCGATTGAACAACGCCTTTCGCGAGCCCTTTGGCAAGGCGCCATTGCGATACTTGCCTGTGAGATATCCCTGTGCCAGCGGCGAATAGGCGAGCAGGCTGACCTGTTCGCGCACACAGACTTCTTCCAGACCGCCATCTTCGAACTGGCGATTGACGAGATTGTAGGCGTTCTGGATCGACGCGATGCGCGGCAGGCCCCGGGCGTCGCTTTCGGCGAGGAAGCGCATCACCCCGAACGGGGTTTCGTTGGACACACCGATATGGCGGATGCGTCCCGCTTTCACATGCGTGTCGAGATGAGCCAGAATGTCCTCGAACGGTTCGTAGGGATAGCCATAGGCCCGCGCATCCATCTTGTTGCCGAACAGGCCGACCGGGCGGTCTGGCCAGTGCAGCTGATAGAGGTCGATATAGTCGGTCTGCAATCGTTTCAGGCTCTTGAAGACGGCTTCATCCACCTGTTCCTTGGTGTGGCGGGTCCATTCGACATCACCGTCACGCGCCCAGACCTGTTTCGATAATCCGGAAACCTTGGTCGCCAGGATGACATCCTGGCGCCGCCCGGTCTTCTGGAACCAGGTGCCGATGATCCGCTCGGTCGAGCCTTGCGTTTCAGCCGATGGCGGCACCGAATACATCTCCGCCGTGTCCCAGAAATCCACACCACGTTCGAGCGCATAATCCATCTGGGCGTGACCGTCCGCCTCGCTGTTCTGCTGGCCCCAGGTCATTGTGCCGAGACAACAAGAGCTGACCATTAGATCTGTCCGCCCCAGTTGCCGTTTCTCAATTGTCATGAATGTTTCCCCGTTCAGGTTTCGGGCGAAAAGATAGGTGTCGATTCCGATGCTGACCAGTCCGGTTCTTCTTGAAAAGCGATAAAAACAACCACATAATAATGGCAATCCGCGCGCTTGTGCGCGGGCCTTTGAAAAGAGGAAGCCATGAACGACTTCAACACGTCTATCGCCCGAGGTCGGACGATGGATGCCAGCGTGGACGCTGGCCTTCGCAGCTTCATGCTCGGCGTCTATTCCAAGCTGACCATCGGAATCGCGATCGCGGGTATTCTCGCCTTTGCAGCGGGCACAGTGCCTGCTCTGCGCGACCTCGTGTTCGGAACACCGCTATATTATGTGGTGATGTTTGCACCGCCCGTGCTGATCATCGGATCGATGTTCTTTATGAAGAATCCGAGCCCGACCGGCTCGGCCATTCTATACTGGGCGATCGTCGCCACAGTGGGCCTCGGCCTCGGCGTCTATTTTGCCATGGCGCAAGCCAATATGAGTGTCACGACAGCGGGCGGCATTTCGCAATCCTTCACCTATATGACGATTGCCAAAGCTTTCTTCATCACCGCTTCGGCGTTCGCAGCCCTGTCTTTATGGGGCTATACGACCAAGCGTGACCTCAGCGCCATTGGCAGCTTTGCGATCATGGCGATCTGGGCCCTGTTTGCCGTCGCAATCATTTACATGATCCTGCCGGCGATCGGCCTGATTGAGCATTCTGGCCCGATGGAGTGGATCATCTCCGGCGGCTTTGCGCTGCTCTCTGCGGTCCTCGTGGCCTGGCAGACCCAGGAGCTGAAAGAAGGCTATTATGCCTTTGCAGGCGACCAGCGCGGCATGGCTGTGATGACCAATTGGGGCGCGCTCAACTTCTTCATCATGTTCGTCAACATGTTCCGTTTCGTGTTGATGCTGCTCGCCTCGCGCGACTAAGGATCATTTCATCCGAATTGGAAGCCCCGGCCCGTGCCGGGGCTTTTTCATTTGACCTCGCAGGCGAGACTCGTATTCTGGAACATCTTGAGAACATGCTGGGAGGGCAACATGCAGGATGAGCCACTGAACGAGGCATTGAGCCCGGTCGCTCAGCAAATTGCCCGCGGTGTTCTGCGTCTCCTCACGGATCATGGTTATGCGGGTGTCACCGAGATGACGCTGGCCAATGGCCGCCGCGCCGATGTCGCGGCCATCGGTCCGACCGGCGAGATCACCATTGTCGAGATCAAATCCTCGGTGGCCGACTTTCGCAGCGATCAGAAATGGCCGGAATACCGCCCCTTCTGCGACCGTTTTTATTTCGCCGTGAAGGAGGATTTCCCGCAGGACCTGATCCCGGAAGAGACCGGCCTGATCATCGCCGACGCCTTTGGCGGTGCAATCCTGCGCGAGCCGGAATGCGAGAAACTGGTGGCGGCCCGCCGCAAGGCGGTGACGCTCAGATTTGCGCGTCTGGCCGCGACACGCCTGTGCCAGCCGGTGATCGCGTAAAATGCCCTATGGACTCTTTGCAACTTCACTCCTAGCTGCGCCCTTATGAGCCACGCTTATCCTCTCGGCAAAACCGCCCGTGACGCATTGAAGAATGCGAGCGCGGCGGCACGAACGCGCTACGAGGCCGAAGACCTCGCCGATGAAGTGGCGGTCGCTGCGCTCGAGACCGAATGGCTGACTCCAGCAGAGAAGGATTTGCCGAAAATCCTGGAACAGGCGGACGCCAATCCCGGGCATGGCTTTGTCCAGCACTATGAGGACGGGTCCGGCAACACGGTGCTGGCAGTGACCTATTGGAAGCTCGCCAAGGCGAAGAAAAAACCGAAACCGAAGCCCGACCCCACGCCCGCGCCAGACGCCGAACAGGAAGATCACACCGACGATCTCTACTTCAAATCCGGGCGCACCAAGAAGAGCCGGCGCAAGCGGTTTGTCGATCCGAACCAGATGGATCTGTTTGGTGAAAAGAAAGTGGACTAGGCCGCCTTGAAGGTCAGCGCGACGCCATTATTGCAATATCTGAGGCCGGTTGGTGCCGGGCCGTCTTTGAACACATGGCCATGGTGTCCGCCGCAACGCGCGCAGTGATATTCGGTCCGCTTCATCCACAATTTGTTGTCTTCCTTGAAGCCTAGCGTGCCGGGAATGTAATCATAGAAGCTCGGCCAACCGGTGCCGCTGTCATATTTCGTGCGGCTTTCAAAAATGGCGAGATCGCAGCCCGCACAATGAAACACGCCATTGCGTTTCTCGTCATTGAGCGGCGAGGTAAAGGCGCGCTCGGTGGCTTCTTCACGCAGCACGCGAAAGGCCAGGGGCTCGAGACGCGCTTGCCATTCGGCTTCGCTCAGCCGTCGCCAGTCGCTATCGGCAAAGTCAGGGCTCGGGGTGGCGGCGAACGCCTGGCTGGAATTACCGGCGCCAGAACAGGCGGCGACCAGCGCGGCGGGCGCGGCGGCCAGAAAGGTCCGGCGTCGGAGGGAGGAAAGTCTGTTGCTTTTCATGTCCCTTTAAATAGCGCGCCGGCGAACAGCGTCCACTCACAGATGTTTCAACTTCCCGTTAGGCTTTGAGGCTGCACATCGCCTTCAATTGCCCCTCGCCTTCGCTTGATTTTGCGATTAGGGAGCCGGGGTTCCTTTTAGAAAACCGTTTGAGACGAGAGACGCCATGACCGAACCGATGAATGATCACCTGACCGAAGCCGCACGCGATAAACTGCGTCTGACGGTTGAGCGGATTGAGCGTCTCGAAGAGGAAAAAAAGGAAATCGCCGAGCAGATCAAGGAAGTCTACGGCGAAGCCAAGGCGATGGGTTATGACACCAAGGCCCTGCGCACGGTGGTCAAGCTGCGCAAGCAAGACCGTCAAGAACGGCAGGAACAGGAAGCGATCCTGGAAGTCTATCTCGATGCCCTGGGTGAACTCGACAGCTAACTTGCACGCGGTGGCCAGATCGCACTAGTCTTGGCGCCATGCCCCGCGACGTCGACGAACGAAAAAAGCGCAAGGCGCTGCGCAAATTGCGCAAGGCGGCGATGCTCGCTGAGCAGGGGCTTGGCCCGCCACTGTCCGATTGGGAAAAACAATTTCTCGAAGAGGTCGAGGAACGCATCGAAAAATTCGGCTCGGCCTTTCACGATCTCGACAAGGGCGGATCAGACGAGGCGCTGTCGGCACTGCAGCACGTCAAACTGCGCGAGATCGACAAGAAGGCACGCGGCAAGTCAAAATCGGGTTTTGGATCGAAAGGTGGCTTCAAGCGTAAGACGGCGCCGCGGGTCCGTCAGATCGATGAAGACATGGACGAGGCGGATGCGCCGCCAAACCCCTCGACCCCGACATTGGTCCGCGCCAGCGAGATGGACGCGCCGGCGCCGCCATCGATTTCGGAACGGGCGAAGCCGAAGCGGCCGCCGCGGCTGCGGGTCATTGATGGCGGTGCAGACAAAAGCTGATCCTATTTGTATAGAGCTTCGTATACAAAACACATCACGCAGGATCAGGCGCAATGAAGACTGTTGTTATCACCGGAGCCTCCACCGGCATTGGCCGTGCGACGGCTGAACATCTTGCCGGCAAGGGCTGGCAGGTGTTCGCAGGTATTCGCAAGCAGGCAGACGGCGCCGCGCTCGCACAGGCCCATTCGAATATCAAGCCAATCCTGCTCGACGTGACCCAGCCGGACCAGGTTGCGACCGCGGTCGAGACGGTGAGAGCCGCGCTCGAAGGGCAGAAGCTGGCAGGTCTCGTCAACAATGCCGGAATCGCCAATATGGGCCCGTTGGCGCTGCAGCCCATGGACCAGTTCGAAGCGCACTTTTCGGTCAATGTGTTTGGCTTGCTGCGGGCCAGCCAGGCGTTTGCGCCGCTGCTCGGCATGGACAAGACCCTGGCCGGCGGGCCGGGCCGCATCGTCAACATTACCAGCGTCGGCGGTCGCCTCTCAGCGCCATTCCTGGGGGCCTATACGGCGACCAAGCACGCCGTCGAGAGCATGACGGACAGCCTGCGCCGTGAGCTGGTCCTGTTCGGGATTGACGCCATCGCGGTCGGGCCTGGTGCGGTCAAGACACCGATCTGGGACAAGGCCGAGGACGCCAATCGTGCAAACCCCTATGCCAATTCGCCGTGGGCCGAGCCGATTGAAAAGTTCAGCGAAACCATGCTTGAGGGCGGTCGCACGGGCCTTGATCCATCGGTAATTGCGACCACGATTGAAACCGCGCTGACGGCCAGAAAGCCGAAGGCGCGCTACGCACCTGTGCCGAACAAGCTGACCAATTTCACGCTGCCTATGCTGCTGCCCAAACGCACTGTCGATGGCGTGTTCTGGAAGCGGTTCGGCATGGCGCGGAAACAGGCCTAGGCCTTGTGATAGGGCAGCCCCGCGAGCAGGCTGACGGCGCGATATAGCTGTTCCGTAATCATCGCCTTGACCAGTCGGTGCGGCCAGGTCTGTGGACCCAGGGCGAGGGTTTGCGGAAACGCCTCGCGGACCGGTTCGCTATAGCCTTCGGCGCCGCCAATCAGGACACAAAACTCTGAGGTGCCGGCGTCGCGCAGCGCCGCGATCTGCTGGGAAAACTCGACCGAGGTCAGGGCCGGGCCGTGTTCATCGAGGCGCAAGACCTTGGCCCCGGCCGGGACGGCGTTGAGGATCGCCTTGCCTTCCGCCTCGCGCCCGCCGCCGCTGGCCAGGTCGACCAGCTTCAGCGACCGCAGGCCGATGTTCGGTCCGGACTTGTTGAATCGCGAAACATAGTCGTCGACCAGCTCTTTTTCGGGGCCTTTTTTGAGCTTGCCCACGCTGATCAGGGTGATGTGCATCAGCTGGCGTCAGACATCATCTGGTCGATGCCCGCTATCGCCGGCCCAGATCTTCTCCAGGTTGTAGAAGGCCCGCACTTCCGGGCGGAACAGATGGACGATGACATCGCCAAGATCGATCAGCACCCAGTCCGCATTTGGCAGGCCTTCCAGCTTTGGCGACTGTCCGGTCTTTTCCTTGACCTTCTTGGCCAGGTGATCGGCAATCGAGCTCACATGACGCGCCGAACGGCCCGAAGCGATGATCATGATGTCTGCGAGGGAGGATTTTTCCGTCAGATCGATAACGGTCAAGTCTTCGGCTTTGTCATCCTCGAGCGAGGCGATGATCGTGTCTGAGAAGGCGCGAATGTCTTCAATGCTTGTCGCGCGGGCCGAATTTGTCTCAGTTTTTGCAGCGGGCAGGGTGCAGCTCCATAAAGTTGTTTCTGACGCGAACTTAACATGCGTTGCCAGCGCGGCCTAGAGCCTATCCGCAACGCGCACTGTCACGCGATTTCAAGCCTATTCATCCGCGTCCACGAACTGGCCAGCCGCCCGATCCTTGCGCACATGGCCGGCCGGGAACACGCGGCCGCTCATCGCGATATAGACGCCTGGCGACTGCAATTGCGCTGCGGCGAGGGCGAAGCCGACATTGAAGATGGCATCGGTTGAACGCAGCCGCGCCGGCTGCATGGCGCCGGTCAGGATGATGGTCTTGTCGGTGATGTCGCGGAGCCGTTCGGCGGTTTGCGCCATCGTGTCTGTGCCATGCGTGATCAGGACATGCCGCGCCGAACTGGCCGAGACCGCCGCGTGGATCGCGTCGCGGTCGGCGTCGGTCAGTTCCAGACTGTCTTTCCGCATCAGCGAGGTGAGCTCATAATCGATGCCGACATTGGCCTCTCTCAGGATCGCATCAAGCGGCGACTCGCCCACCTGAAACTCGGACAAGGCGTCGAAATAGACTTTGTCGATGGTGCCGCCAGTGGTGAATATGTGCAGTCTGTTCATGCGCGAGCATTCCTGAGAGCAGTTGAGGATACGGGATTGAGCGGTGCCGGCAGATACACCCAGGCCGGAGTCTTGTGACCGGGCAGGAGACGCGCGGCGCGATCGGGTAGCCGGTTTTGACGAAACGCCTTGGCGAAGGGGCTGACCCGCGCTGCCAGCTCGGAACTGGGGCGCGCGATCACGGCGACCGGAACCTGATGGGCGAGCGCCTTCCACTCCTTCCAGAAGTGAAACGTCATCAGGCTGTCGCCGCCCATGATCCAGGCCAGCTTCGCGTGCGGGCAATGTTTGCGCAGCAATCGGACCAGGTCGATCGTGTAGCGCAGGTGTGCCCGATGCTCGATGTCGCTGACCTCGAACCGTCGATTGTTCTCAGTCAGGATCCGGACCGCCCCCAGCCGCGCTTCATAATCGCTGGGCGCTTCCTTGAGCGGATTGCCCGGGGTTGGGAACCACCAGACCTGATCCAGGTTGAGCCGGCGCATCGCGGTTTCTGCGACATGCAGGTGGCCGCTATGCGGTGGATCGAAACTGCCGCCAAACAGACCAATTCGCGCGCGTGTGCTGGTCGGCGGCAGGTGCGCGGCAGGTCGTAGGTGAGCCATCAGTCTGCGGTCTTGCTTCAGGGCCGGGTCTGGCCGGTGCCGCGGACCAGGTATTTGAAAATGGTCAGCTGCTCCGCGCCCACCGGGCCGCGGGCATGGATCCGTCCGGTGGCAATGCCGATCTCGGCGCCCATGCCGAACTGACCGCCATCGGCGAACTGCGTCGACGCATTGTGAATGACGATGCCGGAATCGACCTCAGCCAGGAATCGCTCTGCGGTCGCCTGGTCCTCGGTGATGATGCATTCGGTGTGGCTGGTGCCATAGGTCTCGATATGCGCCATTGCGCCGTCAATACCGTCGACCACGCGCACAGCGATGATCGTGTCGAGATATTCGGTGCGCCAGTCTTCCTCGGTGGCCGCCTCCATATTGGCGACCAGGGCCTGCGCCGCTGCATCGCCTTTCAGGGTACAGCCAGCCTCGGTCAACGCCGCCGCGATGGCAGGAAGAAGATGGCCTGCGACGGCCTGGTCGATCAGCAATGTTTCCGTGGCGCCGCAAATGCCGGTGCGCCGCATCTTCGCGTTGACGACAATATCGATCGCCTTTTGCGGATCCGCGCCCGCGTCGACATAGGTGTGGCAGAGGCCTTCGAGATGACCGATGACCGGCACTCGCGCTTCTTTCTGAACCCGTCCGACCAGGCCCTTGCCGCCGCGCGGGACAATCACGTCGATATTGCCGTCCAGGCCTGTCAGCATGTGCCCGACGGCGGCGCGATCTGTGGTCTGAACCAGCTGGACCGCGTCTTCCGGCAGGCCAATCGCGGCAAGGCCAGTGCGCAAGGCATCGGCGATGGCAATCGAGGATTGCAGGCTTTCGCTGCCAGCGCGCAGGATTGCGGCATTGCCCGAGCGGATGCACAGGGCCGCCGCGTCTGCGGTCACATTCGGACGCGCTTCATAGATGATCCCGATGACGCCGAGCGGCGTGCGCACCCGCGCAATGTCGAGTCCGGAGGGGACGGTCCAGCGGGCGATTTCGGTGCCCACAGGGTCGGGCAGTTCTGCGACGGCGCGCAAGGCGTCGGCAATGCCGGCGACCCGGTCCGGGTCGAGTGCCAGGCGGTCCATCATCGCAGCTGACAGGCCTTTGTCTTTGCCGCCAGCCAGGTCGCGTACATTCGCGGCAAGAATGCTGCGCTCCGCTGCAACGAGGGCGTCGGCCATGGCGCCAATCGCCTTGGTCCGTGCGTCCGGACCGGCTTTCGCCAGGGCTGCGGATGCGGCGCGTGCCCGTGTGCCCATGTCGAGCAGCGTCTGATGCAGGTCTTCGGTCGGTGTGTGCAATGTATCGGCCATGGCGTGCTTCTGCCGGATTTAGCCCGCGCGAGCAATGAGAGAATCTAAATTATCCGCGCCAGAAACGGCGGGTCATCAGAACGAACACCGCGGTGAATTCGAGGCGGCCAAGCAGCATCGCGGTGGCGCAGATCCATTTGCCTCGATCGGTCAGGCCTTCGAATGTGCCCGCCGGGCCGATTTCGGGACCAAGTCCGGGGCCGACATTGGACACGCTGGTCGCCGCGCCGGAAATCGCTGTCAGCGGCGACTCGCCGGTCAGGCTGAGCAGGATGGCGGCGGTCACGAAGGTTGCCAGATACAGGAACACGAAGACCATCACCGATTGCAGCGTGTCATTGTCGATGATCTTGCCGCCATAGCGGATCCTCACGACCCGGTTGGGGCTGACCATTTGCTGGGCGTGGGCCAGCACGGCGCGAAAGGTGATCTCGAGCCGGAACATCTTGATGCCGCACGCCGCAGACCCAGCGCAGCCGCCGAGAAAGATCGTGATCAGGAAGACCATCACGATCGGCTCTCCCCAGCCATCATACGGCGCCGTGGCATAGCCGGTTCCGGTCATCACCGAGACGACATTGAACAATGTTTCGATATAGCCGTTCAACGGACTGATGATGACATAATCCTGGTCCGCGATGACCCGCAGGAAGAAGACCAGCGTTGTGATGCCGACGATCAGGCTGAGGAACAGGCGCAATTGCGGATCGGAAAAGAGCGGTTTGACCCGGCCGTGGATCATTGCCAGCGCCAACAGGCTGAACGGCAGGCCGGCAATGATCATGAAGAAGATCGCGGCGGGCACGGCTGCGGTTTCATAAAAAGCCCCGAACGAGGCGTCATAAGTGGAATAACCGCCGGCCGCGACAGTGGTCATGGCATGGGCGACCGCATCAAACGCGGTCATCCCGGTCAGCATATAGGCCAGCGCACAGCTGATCGAGATGAATAGGTAGATCATGCCGATCTGCGCCGAAATCTCGCCGATACGCGGCATGAACTTGCCCGCCACATCAGAGCTTTCCAGTTGGAACAACTGCATCCCGCCAACCCGCAGCATTGGCAGGATGGCGATCGCCGTCACGATAATGCCGATGCCGCCAAACCATTGCAGGATGGCGCGCCAGAGCAGGATGCCGCGCGGCTGGTGGTCGAGCCCGCTCATCACCGTCGACCCAGTCGTGGTCAGGCCGGAAATGCTTTCGAACATGGCGTCGGTGAAACTCATGCCGATGCCCATGAACGGAATGGCGGCTAGGGCGGGCAGCACGACCCAGACCAGGACGGTCAGCAGGAAGGCCTCGCGAGACCCGGTGCGCGCGGTGCGTCCACCCGACAAGACAACCAGTCCGCCGCCGAACAGTAAGAGCATGGTCGCGCTTGCGGCAAAGACCGGCCATTCGGCGCGGCCGTCGGCAACATCGAGCAACCAACACGGGATCATGGCCGCGCCCAGAAGGGCGGTCATGATGCCGAGGGCAAAGATGACGACGCGGAGTTGCATGTTGCTGGGGGCTTAAACGGCAAATGCTGAGAAGGCGTGTACTTTTCGCAACGTTCAGACGCTCGAAGCGCTCTATATTGGGTCAGGTGTGGAAAAATTTCAGTGATTATGTGAATTTTTTTCCGAGTCTCTGCCTTTGGTTAACCAGCTGTAAATAAAAGCTTTTGTAATGGTTAACCAGGTTCCACAATGCCGTGTTCCGGTCTATTTTCGGTTTGTTCTGCATTGGTTTTCGTTGGTGGGTCGTGTGGACACGAAAGAATCACCATGCCGCCCATTTGAATCCAAGCTGTCCCATGTTATCCCAGAGCTGAACAGGCCGGGACCAGGAGCAACCGGCCGGGGCTAGTGATGGGAGTTGCACGTGTTTGTCTCGACGTTTGAGACATCGCTGGATACGAAAGGACGGGTATCCGTTCCGGCGCCGTTTCGACACGCGCTGGAAGGTGGAACCCGCATTTTCCTTTACCCTGCACTCGATGGTTCACCATGCCTGGAAGGCGGCGGTGAAGCCTTGATGACGCTCAACCAAAGAACACTGTTGCGGATGAGCCCCAACTCCACCGCGCGCAAGGTGTTTCTCAATCGCACCGTCTCGAAAGCGGTCGAGTTGAAACTGGATGATACGGGGCGGATCAAGATCCCGGAGAAACATCTCGGACTGGCGGGCATTGCCAGGGACCTGGTCTTCGTTGGTGCCATGGACCGGTTCTATGTCTGGGAGCCCGAGCGCTATGCGGCGTTCGACTCTGAAATGGAGTCGAAGCTGGAGGATGTCCAGACCGATTTCGAAGGCTCCTATAACGCGGTCATGGCGACTGGCGGCATTCGTGGCATTGTCGGGGAGGATGGCTGATGGGTCACGTCCCGGTCATGCTCGACGAGGTCCTTGAGGCCTTGCAGCCACGTGATGGCGAAACCTATGTCGACGGCACGTTTGGCGGCGGCGGATATGCGTTGCGCGTGCTGAACGCGGCCCGCTGCGAGCTGTACGGCATCGATCGCGATTTTGATGCCATTTCTCGCGCCGAAGCCCTGGCCGAGGATGAGCCGCGACTGACACCCCTGCTCGGGCGATTTGGCGACATGGATGTGCTGTTGCTGAATGCCGGACTGAACCAGGTTAATGGTGTGATGCTCGACATCGGCGTCTCGTCGTTTCAGATCGATGAGGGTGCGCGCGGTTTCTCCTTCATGCGCGACGGTCCGCTCGACATGCGCATGGGACAGACCGGTCCGAGCGCCAGCGATGTCGTCAATCACATGTCCGCGGCCGACCTTGCCTCGGTGATCCGCCAGCTCGGCGAAGAGCGTCAGGCCAGGCGGATCGCCTCAGCAATTGCCGCGCATCGAAAAACGGCGCCGTTCACGACGACGCTGGAGCTTGCCGACTGCGTCGAGGAGGCGGTTGGCGGTCGGCGCGGTAAGAAAACCCATCCGGCTACACTGACCTTCCAGGCCATCCGCATGTACGTGAACGATGAGCTTGGCGAGCTGGCGCGCGGGCTGGCCGCGGCAGAGCGTATTCTGGCACCCGGCGGACGCCTGGTTGTGGTCACGTTCCACTCATTGGAAGATCGGCTGGTGAAGCAGTTCATGCGGGCCCGGGCGGGCGCGCTGGGCGGGGGGTCTCGCTACATGCCGGAGGTCAAGAAAGGGCCTGAGCCGTCCTTTGATCTGATCCGGCGCAAGGCGATCGAACCGAGCGAAGACGAGACCCGGGACAATCCACGCGCGCGGTCCGCACGGTTGCGTGTTGTCGAACGCACCGACGCGCCGGCCTGGACCGCACCGGTTGAGACGGGCAAGTCGCTGCCACCACTCAAGGCGCTGGAGGCGGTGCTATGAGCAAGCGCGCATTCCTGTTCGGACTGGCTGTCGTCGCGGTGCTGATCTTCAGCCTGTATCGCGCCAAGTATGGGGCGCAGGAAACCGTGGTCGAAATCAAGACTGTCGAGGCACAGATTGAAGCCGCAGAAGCCGAGCAGGCTGAATTGCTGGCGGAATTCGCCCATCGCTCCCGCCAGGAATGGATCGAGGAATTCGCGCGCCGCGAGCTTGGCATGGTGCCGGCGCGGGCCGAACAGTTTGTCCGCACGGTGGATCTGGATGGCCGTGTCGGGCCGCCCATCGAACTGCGCGACCAGGACGCCCCGGTCGATCGGGAGGCGCCGCAATGAGTTATGACTTTGGATCAGAAGCCACGATGCGCGGCGGCGGGATGCGGACGCGACTGGTCTCGATCAGTCTGTTGGCCGTGTTTGCCGCGATTGCGGTCAAGGGGCTGACCGTGGCGCTGAATGGGCCGGCCACCATCGCCGCGACGACGGCGCCCTTCGCCGAAACACCCCGCCGCGCCGACATTGTCGATCGCAATGGCGATCTGCTGGCGACCTCGGTCACCGTCTATTCCGTGTTTGCGGATCCGCGCGCGATTGGCGATGCCGACCTGATCGCGCGCGAACTGGCCACGGTTCTGCCGGATCTCGATCTCGAGACGATTACCCAGCGTCTGTCGAACAATGAACGCGCGTTTGCCTGGATCGAGCGCGGGATCACGCCGCGCCAGCGTCAGGCTGTGTTTGATCTGGGACTGGAAGGAATTGGCTTTCGCGAAGAAACCCGCCGCGCCTATCCGCGCGGCACGCTCGCTGGCCATGTGCTCGGCTATGCGGGCGCAGATGGGCAAGGCTTGGGCGGCATCGAGTATGCATTGGACGATCGCCTGACCAGCAATCCGGACCCGCTTCATCTCAGCATAGATGCCAATGTCCAGTTCAGCCTCGAGGCCGAGATTGCGGCTGCTGTCGGCACTTATGAAGCCGAGGCTGGCGCCGGCATTGTCATGGCGGCGCAGACCGGCCAGGTGCTCGGCATGGCCAGCTGGCCACCGCTTGATCCACACAAGGCCACGGAGCTCGATCGCGAGGACCCGGCGTTGATGGATCGTGCCTCTGGAGCGGTGTTCGAGCTCGGCTCGATCTTCAAGCCACTCACCGTTGCTGGCGCCTTGGATGCCGGCGCCGTTCGCCCCAGCGATACGTTCGATGTGCGCGAGCCAATCACCATTCGCGGCCGGCAGATCAATGATGACCACCCGATTATCGGCCGTCCGACGCCGTTCGAGATCATTGCCGACAGCTCGAATATCGGCACGGTCAAGATCGCCTGGCAACTTGGCGTGCGGCGGCAGCAGGAATTCTTTTCGTCGCTCGGCCTGTTCTCGCGCTCCGGCATCGAGCTGGCGGGCAGCGCGCGGCCGTTGATCCCGGCCCAGTTCGACGATCTCCACAGCGCTACGGCCAGCTACGGGCATGGCATTGCCGTATCGCCGATTGCCTTTGCCAGCGCTTTTGCGTCATTGGCGAATTCCGGCGAGACGGTGACGCCGACCCTGTTGCTCAACCCCGAGCGCAAGCGCAATCCGAAGCGGGTGATGGCGGCGCCGACCGCTGATCTTGTCGTCCGCATGCTGCGCCAGGCCGTGGTCGATGGCACCGGCGAGCGCGCCGAAGTTGGCGGCTACCGCGTCGCCGGCAAGACCGGAACCGCCGAGAAGCCCATTCCCGGCGGCTATTCCGAGGATGAGAACATTTGCAGCTTCGCCGCGATTTTCCCCGCCGATAGCCCTGAATATGTCGTATTGATCGTGCTGGACTCTCCCAAGGCCGGAACCGACCGCGGGCGTACCGCAGCCTGGAATGCTGCGCCGACAGCTGGGCGTGTGATCGAACGCATCGCTCCGATTCTCGGAGTGGAGCCAAGATTTGACGAGCCCGCCCGCTCGTCACCGCGTGTCCGCTCCGTCTCAGACAGGAGAGGTACGACGCTATGATTTTGAGAGATATGTTCCCGCATTTGAGCGGTGCTGACGGCGACGTCGAGGTCACTGGACTGACCGCTGACAGCCGACAAGTGAAACCCGGCTACGTGTTCGCGGCCATGCAGGGCGTTGTCACCGATGGGCGCAAGTTTATCCCCGGCGCGATTGAGGCAGGCGCCGTCGCGGTCATGGGTGAGGGCCTGCCTGCGATGTCGGGCGCGACCGCGGTCAATGTCGAGAATGCCCGTCTCGCCCTGGCCCAGGCCTCAGCCAGGTTCTATCCACAGCAGCCGGCGACAATGGTTGCAGTGACCGGGACCAACGGCAAAAGCTCCACGGTCGATTTCCTGCGCCAGATCTGGCAGAGCGCCGGCCTGAAATCGGCCAGCATGGGCACCCTCGGGGCGATCGGGCCGAGCGGCCATATCGATCTCGGGCACACCACGCCTGACCCCGTCGCCATTCACGCAACCTTGCAGGCCCTGGCCACCGATGGCGTCTCGCATGTGGCGATGGAAGCCTCCTCGCACGGCCTGGCGCAATACCGGCTCGACGCGGTCGAGCTGGCCGGCGTCGCCTTTACCAACCTGACCCAGGACCATCTCGATTATCACGAGACGATGGACGAATACCGCGCCGCCAAGTTGCGTCTGTTCTCGGATCTTGCGCCCAAAGGCTGCCCGGCCGTGGTCAACGCTGACAGTGACCAGCGGCTGTTCTTTGAAACCGCAGCTCAGGATGCCGGGCTGTCCGTGGTTTCGGTGGGATGGCGCGGCGTCGATCTCAAGATTGAGGAACTGATGCCGAAGGCAACGGGCCAAAGGCTGTTTGTTGATTGGCGCGGCGAGAAAGCCGCCATCGACCTGCCATTGATCGGCGAGTTCCAGGCCCTCAACGCATTGACCGCGGCCGGGCTTGCGCTGGCCGGCGGGATCGACTTGCAGGCGGTGGCGACCGGGATGTCGGCGCTCAAGCCGGTCAAGGGTCGCCTCGAATATGTCGGTGAAACCCGTGATGGCGCTGGTATCTTCGTCGATTATGCGCATACGCCCGCGGGCCTCGATGTGCTGATCCGCGCCGCGCGTCCGCACACCGCTGGCCGACTGGTGGTGGTGTTCGGGTGCGGCGGCGATCGCGATCGCGGCAAGCGCCCGCTGATGGGCGAGGTGGCGGCCAAACACGCAGACGTGGTCATCGTCACCGATGACAATCCACGCAGCGAAGACCCGGGCTTCATTCGCTCAGAAGTGATGGCTGGCGTCCCTGGCGGGCTCGAGATTGGCGATCGCGGCGAAGCGATCCATCGCGCGATCAGGGATTTGCGCAAAGGCGACACCTTGCTGATTGCCGGCAAGGGGCACGAAACCGGTCAGATTATTGGCGACACCGTCATTCCCTTCAGCGATCAGGAAACGGCCCTGGCCGCCCTGCGGGAGGCTGAAAATGCGTAAACTTGTTTATGCTGACCTGCGCCCGGTGCGAAATTATGCGCGTGACGAAATTTCTTCCACAGGAATTCACGTCAGGGCGGCTCTGGGCGACCTGACCAAACGGCAAGTGACCGGTCGCGATTCGACTGATCCCGCAGAAGTCTCTGTGTTCACAGGAGGTTCCGCGACGGACCGGATTTTTCACGGACGAGACCTGTCCTGTCATCCGGGGACAGAACGAAACGAGTCCGGATTCGCTGGGGCGCGTGTGATCACGCATTCTAACGGAAAAGATAGACGCCTGGGCGGGTCGGGACTCTTGTTAATCATGCCGAATGCCTGCCGAATGGCGGGGTTCGCAGACGAGTATTGCCAATGGAGCGATGCTGCAGACGGACAGGTGATGGACCGCGGCGCAGAACGTGTCGCAAGGGGTTGTGATGCTGTATGAATGGCTGGCCACTGATGAAGGGCCACTTCGACTTTTAAACTACCTGACCTTCCGGACAGGACTGGCGCTGATCACGGCGTTCATGTTCACCGTGCTGACCGGAGGCTGGCTGATCAATGTCCTGCGCGCGCGCCAGGGCAAAGGCCAGCCGATCCGTGACCTTTCACTGGAAGCGCAATTGTCCAAACAAGGCACGCCCACCATGGGCGGGTTCCTGATCTGGGTCGGATTGCTGCTCGGAACCTTGCTGTTTGCCGACCTGCGCAACCCGTACATCTGGGTCGTGCTGGCCGTGTCCTTGTCTTACGCCTTTCTCGGGTTTCTTGATGATTATGCCAAGGTGACCAAACAGAGCACGGATGGTGTCTCGGCGCGCCTGCGCCTGGGCACGGAATTCCTGGTCGCGGCGCTGGCCGGCGCCTTCATCATGGGCTTGCATGGCGCTCACACCCCGCTCGGTCATGCCGACTGGGGCGCGCTCAATCCGCTGGCCGAATGGGTGGCTCAGTTTGCGCCGGAAACTTCGGTGGAGCGCAATGAAGCCTCTTTCTCCGGCGGTGTCGCGATCCCGTTCGTGAATGATTATTTCCTACCGCTGGGCGGGTTCTTCGTGGTCTTCGCCTGTATTGTCATTGTCGGCTTCGCCAATGCCGTGAATTTCACCGACGGCCTCGATGGCCTGGCCATTGTCCCGATTATGTTCACAGGTGCAGCCTTCGCGCTGATTGCCTACCTGACCGGGAACTTTGTGTTTGCCGGATACCTTGGCATCCAGTTCACGCCGGGCGCCGGTGAGATGGCGGTCCTGATGGGCGCGATGATGGGCGCGGGCATGGGCTTCCTCTGGTACAATGCCTATCCGGCAAAAGTGTTCATGGGTGATACCGGATCGCTGGGCCTGGGTGGCCTGATCGGCGTTGTCGCGGTGGCGATCAAGCACGAGTTTGCGCTGGCCGTGATTGGCGGCCTGTTCGTGCTGGAAGTGTTGTCCGTCGTCCTGCAGGTGAGCTGGTTCAAGATCACACGGAAACTCACCGGCGAAGGCAAGCGCATCTTCCTGATGGCGCCACTGCATCACCATTTCCAGAAGAAGAATTGGCCTGAAACCCGCGTGGTGGTCCGGTTCTGGATTCTGTCCATCCTGTTCGCCCTGGCGGGCCTGGCCACGTTGAAGCTGAGGTAACGCGAGACAGATGATCCCCATCACCGAATATGCAGGGCGCGATGTCGCCGTCTATGGCCTCGGCCGCACCGGATTGTCCGCTGCGAAAGCCCTGGCTGCGGGCGGTGCACGCGTGCACGCATGGGATGATGGGGAAGCGGCGCGCGCCAAGGCCGAAGCCGAAGGTGTCAATGTCAGCGACATCAACAAGCGCGATTGGCAGAAATTCGCCGCACTCGTCCTGTCACCCGGCATCCCGTACCGGTTCCCGCAGCCGCATCGCCTGGTGCGCATGGCCGAGATGATGAATGTGCCGGTCGTTGGCGACATGGAGCTGTTCGCTCGCGCTGTGCAGGCGTTGCCAGAGAAAGGCCGCCCGAAAGTCGTCGGCATTACCGGCACCAACGGCAAGTCGACGACCACCGCCCTGATCGGGCATATCCTGAAAGAAGCAGGCCGTGATGTCCGAGTCGGCGGAAATATTGGCCAGGGCGTGCTCGACATGGCCGGGCTGAATGCCAATGCCATCTATGTGCTGGAACTGTCGTCCTACCAGCTCGACCTGGTCGAGAGCCTGCGCTGCGATGTGGCCGTGTTCCTGAACATTTCGCCCGACCATCTCGACCGTCATGGCGGCATGGAAGGCTATGTCGATGCCAAGAAACGGATATTCGCCAATCAGCGTGTGCGCGACGCGGCGATTATCGGGATTGATGATCCGCACAGCCAGGCCATGGCAATGGGGCGTCAGCGCCCGGGTATGGGTCATGTCGTCCAGATCAGTTCTGAATTTGGTCTGGCGCGCGGCGTCAGCGCCGTGGATGGCCATCTCTTCGACAGCACAGGTGGCCAGGCAATACGCGTCGGCAACCTGGCCGAAGCTGAGGCACTGCCGGGTCGTCACAACCATCAGAACGCCGCAGCGGCCTATGCTGCCTGTCACGAGCTCGGCGTCGCACCCGGTCGTATCATGGCGGCGATCCGGTCGTTCCCGGGGCTACCGCACCGGATGGAATTTGTCGGCGAGGTCGACGGTGTTCGCTTCGTCAATGACAGCAAGGCGACCAATGCGCAGGCCGCCGAACAGGCGCTGAAAACCTGGCCGAAGGTCCACTGGATTGCCGGCGGCGTTGCAAAGGCGGAAGGCATCGAACCGCTCAAGCCCTGGTTCGACCGGATCGAGCAGGCCTACCTGATTGGCGAAAGCGAAGCGGCATTTGCCAAGACGCTGAAAGGATCGGTTGAGCCGGTCAAATGCGGCACGCTGGAAGCAGCGACGCAGGCTGCCTTTGATGCCGCCAAGGCTTCCGACGACCCAAATCCGATTGTCCTGCTGTCGCCGGCCTGTGCGAGCTTTGATCAGTACAAGGATTTTGAAGCGCGCGGCGATGCTTTCCGGACCATCGTGCAATCGCTGATGGCACAGGTCACACCGCGAAAAGAGGCGGTGTAGGGGCGCCCGATGGTCGAAGTCGCCCTTCGCCCGCGCTCTGCAACCGGCCGGCTTCTGGAATGGCATCGCGGGTTGGACTGGACGATCCTGATGTCCGCCATCCTGCTGCTCTGTGCCGGGTTGCTCATGTCGCTCGCAGCCGGACCACCCGCGGCTGAACGTCTCGGCTATGGCGACAGTTTCTATTTTGTGAAACGCCAGGCCATGTTTGTCGGCGCGGCGGTGATCATCATGATCGGAACCAGCCTGCTCGAACGGGTCTGGGCGCGGCGATTTGCAGCGTTGGTCTTCGTCGGCTCGCTGGCCTTGCTCGCCTTCATTCTGGTGTCCGGCTACGAAGCCAAGGGGGCGCAGCGCTGGATCCGTTTCGGCGGTTTCAGTCTGCAACCATCGGAATTTGTGAAGCCGGCCCTGATCGTGCTGACCGGCTGGCTGCTGGCGCAGCGCGGTCTGTATCCGAAAGGGCCATGGGCGGCGATCACACTGGTGTTCTTTTGCGTCACGCTGGGATTCTTGTTGTTGCAGCCGGACGTCGGACAATCGGCCCTGCTCAGCGCTGCCTTCATTGTCACCTTCTTCGTGTCTGGCCTGCCCTGGCGCTGGGCGGCGATCTTTGCGGGCGGCGGCGCCGCCTTGTCCAGCCTGCTTTATGCGACGCTTCCTCATGTCCGCTTTCGCATCAATTCCTTCATCAACCCGACCGAGTATGACACCTATCAGATCGACAAGGCGTCAGAGGCCATTGGCCGCGGCGGCCTGTTCGGCGTCGGCCCGGGCGAAGGCAAGATCAAGACAGCGCTTCCCGATGCCCATACGGACTTCATCTATGCTGTTCTGGGCGAGGAGTTCGGTTATATCGCAGCGGTCGGCCTGATCTTCATCTTCGGGTTTATCGTCTGGAAAGGCCTGCGCGCTGCGGCCCGATTGCACGACCCGTATCCGCGTGCCGCTGCGAGCGGATTGTTTGCGCTTTTTGGTCTTCAGGCCGCCATAAACATCGCCGTTAATGTCAGCCTGATCCCGCCAAAGGGGATGACGCTGCCATTTGTTTCATATGGTGGCTCATCAATGATCGGCACGGCCCTGACCCTGGGCCTGGCGCTCGCCCTGATCCGGCGTGGACATACAAGTGTGAAGGGCTGACATGAGCGAAAAACCCCTTGTTGTGATCGGCGCTGGCGGCACCGGCGGACACATGTTCCCCGCCGCCGCCTTTGCCGAAGAAATGGCGTCTCGAGGCTGGGACGTCGGCTTGATCAGTGACAGCCGCGGCCTGCGTTATGCCGACGCATTTCCGGCTGACTGGAAGATGGAAGTGAAGGCGGCGAGCCCGAACTTGCGCAAGCCGTGGACGCTGCCTGGAACAGCCTTGAAATTGCGCGCCGGCGTCAACGCCGCTGTGCGGCGGTTCAAGCAGACGCAGAAACCCGCCCTGGTCGCCGGGTTTGGCGGATATCCGGCCTATCCGGCCCTGTCCGCTGGGCGGCGGCTGGGTATTCCGCTGCTGATCCATGAACAGAACGCGGTGCTCGGCCGGGTGAACAGGGCGTTCTCCAGACATGCGGCTGTGGTCGCGTCCGGGTTTGAACGGCTGGACCGGTTGCCGGGCGGGGCCAACCATCAGCCAATCGGCAACCCGGTCCGGGCGCCGATTGCCGCCGTCCGCGATGTGCCATTCCCGAGCATGGATGGCGAGCTGACCATATTTATCACCGGCGGATCGCAAGGTGCGCGCATTCTTGGGGAAGCCATCCCGCTGGCGATTGCCAATCACATTCCGGCGCCGCTGCGCGTGCGGCTGCACGTGGTCCAGCAGGTGCGCGAAGAGCAGCTGGATCAGGTCCGTGCCATCTATGACAAGGTGCAGGTCAAGACCACGCTGCAACCGTTCTTTTCCGACATGCCGGACCGTCTCGCAGCGGCGCATCTGGTCATCGCACGCTCTGGCGCCGGGACAGTCTCCGAAATCGCCGCGATTGGCCGGCCGTCCATCCTGATCCCGCTCAAGATTGCCATGGACAACCACCAGGAGGCAAATGCCGAAGGTCTGGTCGAAGCCGGCGGGGCCGACATGCTGCTGGAAGACAATCTCTATCCCAACCTGTTGGGTGAGTTGATCGCGCTGCGGCTCGGTGATGCCAATGACCTGGCCGTGCGTGCGGCGGCGGCCAAGGCGCTGGGCAATGTCCGGGCAGCGCAGGACCTGGCGGACCTGGCCGAACAGAAATCGAACGCCTAGACGGCCTCACATCTGTGCGTGCGATGTAACTTGGCGGCCGCCAGCCAGTCCCAGCCGAAGGCGTCGTCTGAGTCGCCTTTCGTCCGGCGCAGATCAAGCTTCATCAACGCTTCATCCAGGCTGGGGCGGTGTCCATCCGGCACCCACCACATGACGAAATGCATCTCGCCGAGGACGTCGAACCATTCCGAGCGGCGTTCATAGAATTTCTTGTGCACGGTGCCCCAGACAAATTTCTCGAGGCTTTCAACGTCTTCCCAGACGGACAGGTTGGGCACCAGTTGCGGGTCATCGCCGATGATGATGTCTGTATTGATCGCCCCCGGCTCCGCCAGCCCCTCCATCAGCCAGACAAAGCCCGGCATCCGCTTCCCAAGCCCATTCACCAGCTCGAGATTATCCATAAACTCTTTTACACGCGGGTCGTCGGTCGGGGCGATCAGTCGGGCAATGTTTAATTCGGCAAGCTGCATTCGCCTCTCCAGGTCCATGTTTTCGACATTTACACATGCACACTCATGATTGCGAATCCAGCCGAAACTGGCCGGGCAGCGGCGCGCTTGCCTCAGACCGGCGGAACAGGCTAATCGCATTCTGACAACACTCGGGACTTTGACAGACCATGAAACCCTCTCCGACGCCTTTTCCTCTCGGCCCCGCGCATCTTGTCGGCATTGGCGGCATCGGCATGTCCGGGATCGCAGAGATCATGATGAACCTGGGCTATCAGGTGCAGGGCTCGGACATGAAGGACAGCGCCAATGTTGAGCGCCTGCGGGAAAAGGGCGCGGTCGTGCATATCGGCCACGTGGCCGAGAATGTCGCCGGCACCAGCGCGGTGATCATCTCGAGCGCGATCAAGGATGACAATGTCGAGGTTCAGGCCGCCCGTGCCGCCGGCATTCCAGTCGTTCGCCGCGCCGATATGCTGGCCGAGATCATTCGCCTGAAATGGACCGTCGCGGTCGCCGGGACGCATGGCAAGACGACGACCACGACCATGGTCGCGGCGCTGCTGGACGGCGCAGGCATCGACCCGACGGTGATCAATGGCGGCATCATCAACGCATATGGATCGAATGCCAAAGCTGGCGATGGTGACTGGATCGTCCTCGAAGCCGACGAGTCGGACGGCACGTTCATGAAGATCCGCCCGACCATTGCTGTCGTGACAAATATGGATCCTGAACACATGGAACATTACGGCTCCATGGATGCCTTGCGCGCGGCGTTCGACACCTATGTCGGTAATATTCCATTCTATGGCTTCGGCGTGCTGTGCACGGATCATCCGGAAGTCGCCGCCATGGTGGCGCGCGTTTCGGATCGCCGCATCATCACTTATGGCTATAACCGTCAGGCCGATGTCCGCGCGGTGAACCTGACTCCAAGTGCGGAAGGCGTCATGTTTGACGTCATGCTGCGCGGAACGACGATCGAAAACGTCTTCCTGCCCATGGCTGGAGAGCACAATGTGTCCAACGCCCTCGCGGCGATTGCGGTTGCGGTCGAGCTCGGCGCCAGCGCGGACCAGGTGCGCGACAGCTTGAAGGCGTTTGGCGGGGTCAAGCGACGCTTCACACCGGTCGGGGAATGGAACGGCGTGAAGGTGATTGATGATTATGCTCACCACCCGGTCGAGATCATGGCCTGCCTGAAAGCCGCCCGCGCGATTCAGGGGCAGGGGCGCGTCATTGCGATTTCACAGCCCCATCGATACTCGCGCCTGGAAGACCTGTTCGAAGAGTTTGCCCAGTGCTATCGCGAAGCCGATATTGCCGTCATCACACCGGTTTTCGCCGCTGGCGAGGCGCCGATTGACGGCATTGATCATGTCAGCCTGGTGTCGAGCATGCGCGGTCACGGTCACAAGCAGGCACAGGTTCTGGACGACCTCGACTCGCTGCCAGACCTGATCCGCGAGATTGCCGCGCCCGGTGACATGGTTGTCTGTATGGGCGCGGGTAGCATCTCCTCGCATGCCAATGACTTGATCGAGAGATTGAACACATGATCGGCGGCGTGGCATCCTGCATTCACGGCAACGCGCAAGGCATCAAATGAGCGCGACACCCAATACATGGCCCGAGGTTCGCGGGAAATTGCGCCAGCAAGCGCCGCTTGCACCTTATACCTGGTTTCGCGTCGGCGGCGCAGCAGATGCCCTGTTCCTGCCCGCTGATGAGGAGGATCTCGCGACCTTCCTGAACGCTCTTCCAGAAGACGTTCCGGTGACGGTGCTGGGCGTTGGATCCAACACGATTGTCCGTGATGGCGGGATCGAAGGCGTCGTCATTCGCCTGATGGGCGGATATTGGGGCGAAATCTCGGTCGATGGTGACCGGGTCAGCGCGCGCGCCGGTGCGCTCGATTTGAGCGTTGCCAAGGTGGCGGCCAAGGCAGGGGTGGCGGGTTTGTCCTTCCTGTCGGGCATTCCAGGATCCATTGGCGGCGCCGTCCGTACCAATGCGGGTTGCTATGGCCGCGAGCTCAGTGATGTCGTCACCGCCGTGGAAGGTATCAGTCGCTCCGGCGACCCTGTCCGGCTTGACCGCAAGGATATTGGATTCTCGTATCGCCACACGGATTTCGCACCCAACATTGTGGTGACACGGCTGCACCTCGCGGGGAGATCAGGCGGTAATCCGAACAGCCTGTCCGAGGAAATCGCTGCGCACCAGGCGCGCCGTGCCGAGACGCAGCCGATCAAGGACAAGACCGGTGGGTCTACGTTCGCCAATCCCGATCCGCCAGGCACGCCGGACGCGCGTTCGAGCTGGAAATTGATCGATGCTGCGGGCTGCCGTGGGCTGCGCGTTGGCGGCGCCATGGTCAGCGAAAAGCATTGCAACTTCCTGATCAATACGGGCGACGCGAGCGCTGCTGATATCGAAGCCCTGGGCGAACTCGTCCGCGCGCGGGTGCTGGATCATTCCGGCGTCGACCTGCGTTGGGAGATTCGACGGATCGGACGTCTGAACGACGACTGACCAATCGGAAGCCTAGAACGTGCCTTTCAGGCGCACCGTGACGATGTTTCCGAAATTGCGGATCCGGTCCTCGACCCGATCGATCTGACCCCGGCGGTCTGGGGAATAGACCAGGCGCGTCAGCTTGGCGTCCGTGTCCAGCAGGTTGGCGAAGAACACCGTGCCGGTCATTCCAAAAATGTCCTTGTGCTCGACAAAGGCCCAGGCAAAGCCTTGCGGCTCGGAGAAGTTGATGCGCGCATTGCTGCGGAATCGCGGCGAGCGCAGGAAGGTCTCGTAGTTCACGCCCCAGGCCCAATCCGTGTTCGGGACATCGTGCCGAAGGTTCAGTTCGTAATAGTGAATTGTGTTGTCGTTGAAATCGCGTGTCTCGCCGGTGAGCGGGTCATCCAGGAAAGTATCCTGCAGGAAGGTCTCATACTCCAGCTGCGCGCCTTTCCAGCCAAAATTGTCAAGCTTCAGCGTGCCCTCGATTTCGAGCGCAATGCGTGACGCTGATTCCAGGTTACCCGGCCCTTCGCCGATGATCAGATTGGGATCAGTGGTGCTGAACAGCGGCACCTGATCGACCAGGTCTTCGATATCATCATAGAGAATCTCGGCGGTCAGAGCGCCCCAGCTGCCAAAGTCGCGCTCGGCTTCCAGCGCAAAGCGCCAGCGCTGATCCGGGACGATCTCGACATTGCCGGCATCATCGTCGCCATTGTTGAGGTCAACATTGGAAACGAAGTCGAAGAAATTGAGCTGGCCGACCTGACGCGCGATTGAGGCATTGAGCTTGAGATTGTCATCAACGTCCCAGGCCAGAGAGGCGCTGCCCTTGGGGCGGGTGAAAGACCGCGTCTGGCCGTTCGCACCGTCCGAGGAAATTTCAGACTGTTCGGCGCCGAGGGACACTTGCAGACGCATCTTCGGATTGAGCTGGCGACCGTGCGTGATGAACGTCTCGGCGCGTTTCTCCTCAACCCGCGTGCCGGGATCAATCACCGTCATGTTCGGGGCCGATTGCAAGCTGTCGCCATTGAAGAGATTGGCTTCATTCTCCAGAGAGTTGAACGCCCCTTCGAGGGAAATCTGCCAGTCGGAATTGTTGGCGCCGGACCAGCTATATTCGCCGCGCAGGATGCTCTCGCTCTCATCGGTGACACGATCAAAGATTTCGTGCGTGATGTCGGTGCCGTCCGTGTCGCCGCCGAGGAAGCGCACCGTGACAGGACTGTGTTCGTTGCGCTGCAGACCGATCAGTTTCAAACGTCCAGGGCCGAGACCGAACTCATAGTCGCCGCCGATCTCGCTGTTCCATTCATTTTCTTCAAACGTGAACTCGGTCAGCCGCAGCAACTCGCCGTCCGGCGAAAAGATAGAGCTGGTTTCCAGCTCATCCGGTTCCCACTCCTGATACTCAGCGTTCAGGTTGGCGATATGTCCATTGGCCGGGGTCCAGTTCAGACTGCCGTTGAAGCCGATGTTTTCACCGATGAAGCGGACATGCTCTTCGCGATATTCCGTCAGCACACCATTGCCGTCGAAGACGTTCTCGCGACCACTGGCGGTGCCGCGACCGGGTTGTGCCGATACTCCAAGTGACCAGCCGAGAGTGCCGTTCTGTCCATTGACCGTGAGTTCGCCCCAACGATAGGCGGGCTGCAGGCGCTCGCGAAAACGCGCATGATAATTCCAGGTACCGGTAATCCCGTTCGCCTTGGCAGTGATGTTTGCCACCTGTCCGCTGAGGCCTGGAATGTCGAGGTCGGCGCCTTCGACAATTTCAATTTTTTCGACATTCGATGCCGGAATGCGGGCCAGCGCTTCGCGTGGGCTGGTCGACTTGGACGAAATGCGCTGGCCGTTGATCAGCACGTTTTCCTGTGCCTGCCCGAATCCGCGTTGTCCGTCATTATTGTTGGAAACGCTGAAGCCGGGGATCTGCTGAACCATGTCCAGTGCGGTGCGCGGTGCGAACTGCTGGAAGTCGTCTATTGTATAAGTTCGGGTTTCCTCGCCGGGCGTCGCAAGGGTCTGTGCGAGGGTAGAGAGGGGAAGACTGACCGCGAGCCCGGCGAGAAAATAGAGTTTCATTTTACACGTCCACATGAATTTCGACTTGGTGTGTTACATGTGTAACGAGCTTCCGCAACCCCTATGGAAATTTTTTTTCGAAATTCTTTTCCAGCTGCAAAATCGTTGCGCGAACAGCCGATTCACGGGCAACCAATTTAGAGAATCAGGCCCCGGAAAGGGTAGTAATCAGACAAATTGGGCAGACTTGTGACAACTGTCACATTTAGTCTCGTGGTTTCAAAAAATTAATCTCTGGCGAGATGCGGCGCGCCTTAAGAGAGTTTTACGACTTTGATGCAAAATTCATGAGCTGGTGGATCGCGCCACGTGCTGACAGCCGATCTGCCTGATGGTGTTCAAAGGGCTACACAATTTGTGGCAGGCAAGGCGCATCAGGCGTTGGGGTGAAAAGACGTGTCGTCGTCCAACCGCGTGAGTTGACGAGGATAAGGGAAGCCGCATGCCGCGCGCGAAAGGCAAAAAGAAAGCTCCCGAACCGGAGATCTATCTGGAAAACACCCAGATTTCCTCGGTGATTTTTGGACTCGTCATGGTTGTTGCGATGATTGTCGCTGGCGCCGCGATGCTCGGCGGGTCGCTGTCCCAGGTCGGACAGCGTTGGGGCAGTGCCATGGATGGTGCGTCGCGTTCGGTCGGGTTGTCCGTCGATACGATTGAAGTCATCGGCCTGGAGCACGTGCCAGCCGTCGCCCGACAAATCAAAGCCTCGGCCATGATTGAGCCCGGCGAGAATATGTTTCGTGCCGATCCTCATATCATTCGGCGGCGCGTGGAAGACACGCGTCTGGTAACCAATGTGCGGGTCTATCGCCTGTGGCCAGACACAGTCATGATCTATGCCGATGCGGCCGAACCAACGGCGCTTTGGAATGATGGCGACACGTGGAGCGTCGTCGACAGCCTCGGACGATTGATGACCAAGGTGCGCCCGCAGGATCACCTGGATTTGGTCAAAACCGTCGGCGAGGGTGGACCCGAAGCAGTGCCTTCTCTGGAAACAGCTTTTCTGGTCATGCCCGATTTGCGCGCCGAAGTGGATCACGCTCGCCGCGTTGCTGGGCGACGCTGGGATCTGGTTCTGAAGTCTGGCGCTTTGGTCAAGCTTCCTAACGATGAGCAGATCACGCCAAGCATCGTTAGTTTCGCGCGCATGGAAAAAGCAGGTGAGCTGACACGGCGCCCATTGATCTCGATCGATTTGCGCGTCGCTGGCCGGGTGTTCCTGACGCCCGCACAAGAACAGATGGGAGGGGCTGCCTGATGGCGACCAGCACGCAGAGACTGAAACCACGTCAGGTTGGCAAAGCTGGAACGGTTGTTGCGGCGCTTGATATTGGCTGCTCCAAGATTGCGTGTCTGATCGGTCGCGTGGATCCAGGCAGTCGTGCCGGGTTTGCCTTCATGGGCGGTGGCCGCCAACAGAGCCGCGGATTCAATGGCGGGGCGATCAGCGACATCGAAGCGCTCGAGCGGTCCATCCGTCTGGCCGTCGAAGATGCCGAACGCGAAGCCGGCGAACGCATCGATCGCGTCATCCTTGGAATTACCGGCCCGAAGGTCGACAGTCAGCTGGCAGAAGCGGAAATCGAGCTCGGTCAAAGAGAGATCTCGGCGCGGGATGTCCAGAAAGTGTGGGCGCAAGCGCTTGGAAAGATCATTCCGAAAGACCGCGATTTGCTTGGCGCCTATCCAGTCATGTATGGCGTCGACGATCAGGATGACATCCGCGATCCGGTTGGGATGATTGGCGACCG
This sequence comes from Henriciella sp., assembly GCA_965228095.1. Lineage (GTDB taxonomy): Bacteria > Pseudomonadota > Alphaproteobacteria > Caulobacterales > Hyphomonadaceae > Henriciella. The sequence goes on from OZ245793.1 coordinate 1,725,045, forward strand.
CATCCGCGTGCTCCTGAATGTTGTCACTGCGCCGAAGTCCCTGGTCAAGAATTTGAAGGAGTGCGTGCAGCGCGCGCATCTTGGCGTCGAACGAATCGTTCCGTCTGCCCTCGCCAGCGGGTCCGGGACATTGATTGATGACGAGATCGAAAATGGTGCGGTCTGCATCGATTTCGGCGGCGGTGTCACTTCGGTGTCGGTGTTCATGAACGGCGCGCCAGCCTGGCTCGATCTGGTCAAGGTCGGCGGTGCGCGCGTCACAGGCGATATCGCCCATGGCATCGGCACGACGTTTGCGGCGGCCGAGCGATTGAAGACGCTGCATGGGACGGCGGATGTCGACGGGCCGGGCATGGCCGAACGTATTGAAGCGCCGCGCCTGGGCGATGATGGTCGTCTCAAGGCCGGGCGCATGACCCGCGGTGACCTGACCGCCATCATCGCGCCGCGCATCGAGGAATTGTTTGAAATGGTCCAGGCGCATTTGACGGCCAGTCCGCTGCGTCCGATCTTGCCGAGACGAACCGTCCTCACTGGCGGCGCCAGCCAGCTGGCGGGCGTGCGTGAACTGGCGGCACAGGTTCTGAAACAACCAGTACGCCTCGGACGACCGATCGACGCTGACATTTTAGGTGACAATTATGGCAATCCGGCCTTTTCCACCGCAGCAGGTCTGATAAGCTACGAGTTGAAGGGGTTTGCCGACGCTTCACGGGCAGGGGGAGCAGCGGCGCTTACCGGAGGTCCCGCCGGGCGTGGAGTGATTTCGAAGGCCTTAAACTGGATCCGCGAAAATTTTTGAGCGAGATGACAGTCATTTAAGGAACTTTTAGGCGAAGCCCGTCATTCTATTCCCGTACAAGGCGTTTGGTGCGCAGAATATAATGATCGGGAATAGGCCATGACGAAAGAACTCAAACCACGAATTGTCGTTATTGGCGTTGGTGGTGCTGGTGGCAATGCCGTCGACAACATGATCGAGGCAAACCTTCAGGGCGTTGAGTTCTATGTCGCCAATACCGACGCGCAAGCGATGCGTCGTTCCAAAACCGAAAACCGAATTCAGCTTGGCCCCGAGACGACGGCCGGGCTCGGCGCCGGCGCGCGCCCTGAGGTTGGCGAAGCGTCAGCTGAAGAATCGATGACTGACATCATGGACGCCTTGGAAGACGCGCACATGGTGTTCGTCGCCGCTGGCATGGGCGGCGGCACCGGTACCGGCGCGGCACCCGTCATCGCCAAGGCGGCACACGACAAAGGCATTCTCACCATTGGCGTCGTCACCAAGCCGTTCGGGTTTGAAGGCGCGCACCGGATGTCGACAGCGGAACAGGGCCTGCAGCGCATGCGCGAAGCGGTCGATACGCTGATCGTCGTTCCCAACCAGAATCTGTTTCGCATCGCCAATGAGCGCACCACGTTTGCCGAAGCCTTCCGGATGGCCGATGATGTGCTCTATTCCGGTGTTCGCGGGATCACCGACCTGATGATCATGCCTGGCCTGATCAATCTCGACTTTGCCGATGTCCGCACAATCATGAAGGGCATGGGAACCGCGATGATGGGCATGGGCGAGGGCGAAGGCGAAGGCCGGGCGCTCGAAGCGGCCCGCTGTGCCATTGATAACCCACTGCTGGATGATGTCTCGATGCGCGGTGCCAAGGGCGTGTTGATCAACATTACCGGCGGCTACGACATGACCTTGTTCGAGCTTGATGAAGCAGCGAACGAGATCCGGCGCGAAGTCGACGCCGATGCGAATATCATTCTCGGTTCAACGTTCGATGCCGAGCTCGAAGGCCGTATTCGCGTGTCAGTTGTTGCGGCCGGCGTTGCTGCTGAAGAAGCCGCCGTTACGATGCCGGTGCGCCCGGAACCTGCCGACGCCGCGCCTGTCGTCGTGGCACCAACCCCGCCTGCCACGCCGGAAGTGGACCCGCGTCCAGACTTTCACGGCCGTGCCTTGCCGGCGGCTCATGTTGAAGGTCAGCAGGGCACCGATACGGTGAGTGCCGATGCTGCCTTCGCCAAGCCTGTCGCAGACAGTCCGGCCGGATTCTCCAATCTGTTCGGCTGGCGCCGGGAAGATGCGGTCGGCGACAACGATGATGACGCGGATCAGGAATCGATCGTCTCGACGCCTGAAGACCATCCGAAAGCGGCGCCGTTTGATGATGCCGATCTCGAGATTCCGGCCTTCCTGCGCCGTTCCGCCAACAACTAGATCTTACATATTTGTCACAAAACGCCGCTCGAGCCCGGGCGGCGTTCGTTTTTGTGGTGACTGCAACATTACGCAACAATGCTTGTGTTGAGGTTCCCCGCCTCGTCAGTGTTTATGACGCGTCTGCAGGGAGAGTAGGCTTGGGACGAGTAGAGTATCAGACCACCTTGAACACGCCGGTTATTTGCGCTGGCGTCGGCGTTCACACCGGCGCTCGCGCCAAAATGGTGATAAAGCCTGCACCGATAAACACTGGAATCCGGTTTCGACGCACCGATCTCGATGCGGATAGCGATATCTGCGCCCGGGGGGATCACGTTTCCGAGGTCCAGCTTGGCACCACCTTGACCAATGAGGACGGCGCCAGCATTGCCACCGTCGAGCATTTCCTCGCGGCCTGCGCCGGAATGGGCCTGGACAATGTCCTGGTCGAGATCGATGGCCCCGAAACGCCGATCATGGATGGCTCGTCAGCTGTGTTCTGCGAACTGTTCCACAATGCCGGCCTGATCACGCAATCGGCGCTGCGACGCCGGATACGGATTCTCGACGACATTGAAGTCCGCGACGGGATCAAATGGGCAAAGCTGTCTCCAAGCGCCGACAATGTCCTGACCCTGAAAGCCAAGATTGAGTTTGAATCGAAAGCGATCGGGACACAGCAAATGGCGATGCGGCTGATGCCAGGCCTGTTTGCCCGTGACATCGCCTTCGCCCGTACGTTTGGGTTCGCCCGCGACGTCGAAGCGCTGAAAGCCATGGGCCTTGCCCGCGGCGGATCGCTCGACAATGCCGTGGTGATTGACGGTGATACGGTGGTCAATCCGGAAGGCCTGCGCAGCGACGATGAGTTCATCCGTCATAAATTGCTGGATGCCGTCGGTGACCTGATGCTGGCTGGAGCGCCGATCGCCGGACGATATGAAGCCCGTCAGCCCGGTCACGCCATGAACAACAAGCTTGTCCGCGCGCTGCTTGAGCAACCGCAATCCTGGTGCTGGGAAACGGATGCTGATGCGCTCGAATCAGACGCTGCGCGGGAAGCGGCGTCGCTCTAAAGCCAGTCGGGAGCCGCGGTCTTTGTGGGATCGCCTTCGACCATTTCCGGTTGCGGATAACGGTCGAGCAGACGTTCAATTATTGCATCAGCGACGCGCCCGGCTTCGCGCAATGGCGTATAGTCCCAGCTTTCCAGGCGTCCTTCGAACCAACGCGCACAGTCGCGATTGATGAGGCTCTGATGCAAGCGGTCAAACTTGGCCGCGCGACCGGATAGGCGGGCAATGTGCACCGGCAGGCCGTGCCAGGCTGCATCTGACAGCATATTGGCGCTGTCCTCGGTGACAATTGCGGCATCGGAATAGAGCAGCCAGGCGAGATAGGGGTTGGGTCCATCCTGCTCGCCAGCCCAGAACCCGGCACCGATCCGATCGGCCAGCGCACGCATATCGGTGACGACGTTTACCGGCGTTCGGCGCGAACAGGTGATGCGCAATCGCCATCCCTGGCTGGCCAGGACCTCCAGCTGACGCGACAAGGCCTCAGCCGCGCTTTGGCTGAATTTATGTGCTTTCGAGTCCCCGCCCAGCACCACGACCGCGCTCTTTCCACGTTCATCAGCAAGATCGGCAAAGGCCTGCCCGGCGTCCTCGATCATATCCTCGGAAAAATGGGTGGGCGACCCAGTGGTGCGGATCACATTCGGGCCGTCGAGCGCGTCATGCTCCGGCACGACCACGAGGTCGAACGTGTCAGGATCCGTCTTCGGGTCGAGAATCTGAACCGTCATCGTCTGCTGCTCGCTCCAGTCCCTGACCGCAGCGGTATAAGGCGCACTGCGGCGCCCGGCAGCAATCCACAATGTTGGCCACGGCGCCTTGAGCAACTGGCGTTGCGCTTTGGGTAGCGCGTGCAACGGCGCCGGCCAGTTTGCCCCAGGCAACCACGTCCACGGCGCGCGAGGCGTCAATGTGATCGGGTCGGCCCGGTGACCCTGCCCACCAATATGTCCAATCTGCAGCCAGCGCCGCGTTTCAGACAAGGCCGCGACAACCGCTCGCACTTGCGCGGCATTGCCGACGCGCCCGTCACTCACCGCCCAGACGGACGGACCAAGAGAAGAATCAGGCGATGTCATATGGGTCACCTGCCAGAATTCGCCTGTGAGTTGAAGAATATTCGGTTAGACGAACTTTACTTCAGCGATTTCGTACACGCGGGCGCCTCCAGGCGCGGCCACTTCGGCTTCGTCACCTTCGCCCTTGCCGATCAGCGCACGCGCGATCGGAGACGTGTTGGAGACCTTGCCTTGCGCGATATCGGCCTCGTCCTCACCGACGATCTGATAGGTCGACTCGTCTTCGGTATCGACATCAATAATCGTCACCGTGGCGCCAAACACGATCTTGTCGCCTTTGACCTTGGTCAGATCGATGACATCGGCGCGCGAGAGCTTGTCTTCAAGTTCGACAATCCGTCCCTCGATGAAGGACTGCTTTTCCTTGGCAGCGTGATACTCGGCGTTTTCGGACAAATCACCGTGCTCCCGCGCCTCAGCGATTGCCTGAATCACTGCCGGGCGCTCAACTGACTTGAGATTTTTCAATTCTGCGTCGAGGGCGTCATAGCCCCCGGCGGTCATGGGTGTGCGTTGCATGAATATGTACCGTTCTTGGGTCTGAAAGACAGCGTCCAATCAAAAGACAGGCGCGTCAAGTAGTGCAAAACGACCGGATTCGCAAGTTATGCTTTCTGCAATGAACGAACGCTCAGCGGCTTTTCGCGTATCGCGCGAATTGCTTTTACCGCTGCGCGCGAGGCGGCCAGCGTCGTGAAGTACGGAATGTTCTGAATGAGTGCCGTGCGCCGGATCGATTTGGAGTCCTTGCGCGACTGCGCCCCTTCGGTCGTGTTGAGGACGAGATCGATGGTGCCGTTGAGGATTTCATCTTCGATGTTTGGCTTGCCTTCGAGTACTTTCTTGACCGTCTCGGTCTCGATTCCATGCTCTTGCAGGAACACCGCCGTGCCGGACGTGGCGACGAGCTCGAAGCCCATTTCGATCAAGCTTCTGGCGGCTTCGACGATGTCTTCCTTGTCGGAGTCCCGCAGCGAGATGAAGGCGCGTCCGCTGGTCGGCAGGGTGACGCCAGCGCCGATCTGAGATTTCAGAAATGCCGTACCGAAATCGTCGTCCCAACCCATGACCTCGCCCGTTGAACGCATTTCAGGGCCGAGGATCGGATCGACATTGGCGAAGCGCGCGAACGGGAACACCGCTTCCTTCACAGCCACGCGACTGGCTTTGGCGTGACGCAGGTCGAACTCGGTCAGCGACTTGCCGCCCATGATCTTGGCCGCGATGCTAGCAATCGGTGCACCGACTGCCTTGGCCACGAAGGGAACCGTTCGACTGGCCCGGGGATTGGCCTCCAGCACGTAGATTTGATCATCTTTCACGGCGTATTGGATATTGATCAGGCCCGACACGTTGAGCGCCTTGGCGAGCGCGATCGTCTGTTCGCTGAGGCGCCCGATAATGCTCGGGGACAGGGTGTAGGGCGGCAAGGCACAAGCGCTGTCTCCGGAATGCACACCGGCCTCTTCGATATGTTCCATGATACCCGCGACATGGACGTTTTCGCCATCGCACAATGCGTCAACATCGACCTCGATGGCGTCGGATAGATAGCGGTCGAGGAACAAGGATCCATCGCCTGCCACGGACAGCGCATATCCGGCATACTCGCGAACATCCTCGTCCGAATGACAAATCCGCATGGCTGTGCCGGACAGAACGAAGGACGGGCGCAGCATCACTGGATAGCCAAGCTCGCCGGCTTTCTCGAGGGTTTCCTCAAGCGAGCGTGCCGTCGCGGACGGCGGTTGCTGAATGCCTAGATCGGACAACAAGGCCGACCATGCCTTGCGATCCTCGGCCAGGTCGATGCTGTCCGGGCTTGTGCCCAGGATCGGCACTCCAGCCTGATTCAGTGGTTGCGCTAGCTTCAACGGTGTTTGACCGCCGAACTGGACGATAACGCCTGAAAGCTCGCCCGCGCTCTGTTCCTTGTGGATGATTTCCGAAACGTGTTCCTCGGTCAGTGGCTCGAAGTACAGGCGGTCGGAAGTGTCATAGTCTGTCGACACGGTTTCTGGGTTGCAGTTCACCATGACGCTCTCAATGCCGATGTCGGCCATGGCGAAGGCCGCATGACAGCAGCAATAGTCGAACTCAATGCCTTGCCCGATCCGGTTCGGACCGCCACCAAGGATGATGGCCTTTTTGCGGTCCGACGGCAGCGCTTCGCAGTCGGCGGCGTCGGCGCCGAAGGCCGGGTGTTCGTAGGTCGAATAGAGGTACGGTGTTTTCGCCGCAAATTCGGCGGCGCAAGTGTCAATCCGTTTGTAAACCGGTCGCACGGACAGCGCGTGACGCGCGGTGCGGACTTCATGTTCAGTTTTATCGGTCAATTCGCCAAGGCGCGCATCGGAGAAGCCCATTGCCTTCAGGTCGGTAAACGCGCGCTGGGTTTGCGGCAGTCCGTCTCTGCGAACATTGTCTTCGACCGCGACGATCTGCGCGATCTGGCGCAGGAACCATAGATCAATGCTGGTCGTGGCGTGCACATCTTCGACCGAGATGCCCGCACGAAACGCCTGAGCGACGACGCGCAAACGCTCAGGGGTTTGTTTGCTGAGCGCCTCGCGCAAGGCCCCTTCGCCGCTGAATTGGATTTCATTCAGGCCATTCAGACCGGTCTCGAGTGAACATAGCGCCTTCTGCAGGCTCTCCTGGAAATTCCGGCCAATCGCCATCGCTTCGCCGACCGATTTCATCGCGGTGGTCAGCAGCGGCTCGGCGCCTTCGAATTTCTCGAACGCAAATCGCGGGATTTTGGTGACGACATAATCGATGGTCGGTTCGAACGAGGCAGGCGTGACGCCGGTAATATCATTGTCGAGTTCATCGAGCGTGTATCCGACGGCGAGCTTGGCCGCGACTTTCGCGATCGGGAATCCGGTCGCCTTCGACGCCAGCGCCGAAGAGCGTGACACCCTTGGGTTCATTTCGATCACAACCAGTCGACCGTCGGCTGGGTTGACTGCGAACTGAACGTTCGATCCGCCCGTTTCGACGCCGATTTCACGCAGAACCGCCAGTGAAGCATTGCGCATGACCTGATACTCACGGTCGGTGAGGGTCAGGGCAGGGGCGACGGTGATCGAGTCGCCCGTGTGCACGCCCATTGGGTCGATATTCTCGATGGCGCAAATGATGATGGCGTTGTCGGCTTTGTCGCGAACGACTTCCATCTCGTATTCTTTCCAGCCAAGCAGGCTTTCATCGACGAGAATTTGGGCGACAGGCGAGGCTGCGATTCCGGCCCGGCAGATCTCTTCATATTCGGCGCGATTATAAGCGACACCGCCGCCTGTGCCGCCGAGTGTGAACGCGGGACGGATGATCGCTGGCAGGCCGACATGGTCGAGCACATCCAGGGCGTTCTTGAGGCCGGAAATGCGGTCATAAGAGCCATCTGGGTTCTTGGGCGAGGATACGATCTCCGCTTTTGGGTTTTCGAGCCTGATCCGGTCCATCGCTTCGCGAAACAGTTTGCGGTCTTCAGCCATTTCAATGGCGTCTGCGCGCGCGCCGATGAGTTCCACACCGTGCTTAGAAAGAACCCCCGCCTGTTCAAGGGCGAGGGCACAATTCAAAGCGGTCTGACCACCCATTGTCGGAAGCAAGGCGTCCGGTTTCTCGATGGCGATGATCTTCTCGACGAAATCCGGCGTGATCGGCTCGATATAAGTCGCGTCGGCGAGCCCTGGATCGGTCATGATCGTCGCCGGGTTCGAATTCACCAGAATGACCCGATAACCCTCATCCTTCAGGGCCTTGATCGCCTGCACGCCGGAATAGTCAAACTCGCACGCCTGGCCAATAATGATGGGGCCGGCACCGATAACAAGAATGGATTGGATATCGGTGCGTTTGGGCATCTTGGTGTCCTTCTTGTCTCGCTGCGTAGGCAAACGGGTGGCGTATAGCGGGGAGTCGGTCTGTCCGGCAAGGGGAAATGCGGGGAATGGTTGGGAAATGGGCGCTGTCGTTGCGGAAAAGCTCCGCTTTGGTCAGAAAACACGCGTGATGGGCCAGGATTTGGGCGCAGATTTGACGTGGACAGGAACCGATCTGCGCTGGTTTCAAACCGACTCAGGAGTGCCTGAAGCGGGCTTGTAATCTGCTGCATTGCTCTCGAACCTGGCATGGCCATAGCCCTCGAGCAGGCGGCCCAGCTTCCTGATCAGGTGTCGATCGACCAGACCCGACAGACCCGGAACTTTCATCGCCATCCGATAGGCGTACAGGCGCGAGAACATCAGCAGCGCCGTCAGCGACCCGATCACTTTGTCACTGGCCGTGATGTTGACCCCCATATCGCGCGCGATGGCATAATCGCCGCCGCAATGATTGCGCACCAGAAGCAACTTCGAGAGACTGAGCTCCATGCGTTGCCGTAGGGCGCCGCGGAGCAATTTGTCATTCGCGACCTTGGCCGTCACCGTCGAGCGAACCAGCTCGCCGCAGGTGTCATCATCCCAGGCTTTGCGCAATGTCGCTTGCCGGGTCAGCATCAGGTCGACAATTTCCTGCGGGTCGTCGGCCAGCAGATCTTCCGGCAGGCCGAGCAGGAAGCAACGATACCTGGCCAGCTCGACCTTGGCCCGTTCATCCGCATTGAACGTGGTCCGGCCCTGCTTGAGCAATTTGGCCGAGACGAAGAACATGCCGACCATGCCGGCTGGCATCTGATCGACCTGCGGGATCGGCGTGCCATAGACACTGACATCCCAGCGATTTGTCCGCATGATGTTGAAGCGAACCATGGAATGCATCAAGCGCACCTTGGCCGCCGCCTTGAAGCCGGCCCCGAAACGCTCAAGCGCGCCGGGCATGACCGTCGTCGTGAAGAAGTTTGCGGTTTCCTTGACCCGGCCCGCCGACGAGGCGTTGGACAAGGTGCCGGTCATTGCCATTGGCAGTGCGGCATAGGCATTCATGAAGGTGGCAAGAAAGGTGCCGCGGATCGCATAGGGGACAAAGTTGGCGAACTCGTTGCGTTCAAGCTGCGCCCCGCGCTGTACCATGTTCATATCCAGCCAGTCCGGCGCATGCGCCATCGACTGAATCAAATCGACCAGTTGCGGAGGCGCGTCTGTGACGGCGTCCAGCCCCTGATCACAGGCGGTTTCAAGCATGCTGACCAGCTTGCGAAACCCGTATTCCGGGATCAGTGTCGCATAGGCGTCGGCAACCGCGTCGCCCATCATGGTGTATTCGCGGATCTTGGCCATGCGGGTTGCATTCTCAAGCAGACCGCCGCGAAGCTCGCCGGCGCTGCCGCCGAGCTCTGACTCATCTTCGGCAGTGCCGGCGAACCGTTCCGGTGTGACCGTGAAATCGACGTTGCCATAGATTTCCGGAACGCGTTCTTTCTGGGACAGGACTTGCTGACTTGGCGTATACATGTCGGCTCCAGCGTGACGGTGCGTTTTCAAGCTATCGCCAGGTGGAATGGGGGTCCAGCAGGGACGCGAGGTCAGGGTGGGCAGAAAAAAAGAGCCGTCCTCAACGGGACGGCTCTTTCTGTTTGAGGCGTTCACGTCCCTTTGACGGGGACGCGAGCGTCTATCCGATTACCACGTGTAACGTGCTTTCAGGTAGTATGATCCGCCGTTGAAGCCGCTTGGAGAGGCTTCAGGATACAGCTGACCGAGAGACGCCGCATTCGGGTTCTCATCCGGATAGTTGTCGAAGATGTTGTTCGCACCAATGATCAGTTCGACCTGATCATTCAGGAAGTAGGCAAACTCAGCATCAAAGTTGAGCTCGGCGCCCTGTGTTCCGGTGCCGTTACCCGTGTCTTCCCACTTGCCGAAGTAGTTGGCGCGTGCGAGCGCCCGCCACTTGGTGTCGACGTGAGACATGGTCAGCGAGCCTTTCAACTCAGGAAGAAGCTCTTCCAGCGAGTCGACGCGGCCAGCGCTGATCGGGTTGATCGTACCACGATCATCCACCTCGGTGTCGATATAGGCGAACGACAGGGACAGGTCCGTGTCTCCGCTATCGGTGATGTCCAGTGGCATCGTACCGACGACTTCCACACCGGATGTTGTGGTGTCAAAGCTGTTGGAGAAGTAACGGAACTCGTTGAGGTCCTCGAACCCGACAAAGGCGTTGCGGTCAATCACACCGGCATTGCCCAGTTGGGTCAGGCCATCGCTAACGCTGGCGAAGGGCCCAAGGCTGTTTTGGCCGCCGAGGAAATCAAGCGCTGCCAGGAAGTCCACGTTTGCCGACAAGGCAATTCGATCTTCAACCGAGATGTTGAAGTAGTCGACTGTCCAGGTCATGTTGCCGACGTCGAACGCGGCACCAAGCGTGAAGTTCTCGGCCGATTCCGTGCCCAGGGTTGGACGGCCACCGTCGCGGGCTTCAATGAAGTCCGCAGCCAGCTGACCAGCAGCGGATGACAGCGGCAGAGTGCCCTGGTCAACCAGAACACCACCGACGTTTTGCGTCGTCACATTGGTGACGTTCGCTTGTCCAGCCGTTGGCGCGTGGAAGCCGGTCGAAACCGTACCACGAAGACGGAAGGCATCGGTTACACGGTACAGAGCACCGATCTTGAAGTCGGTCGTGTCGCCAAACTCGTCATAGCTCTCGAAACGGATCGCGCCCTGCATGGTGAGCTGGTCCGTGATGTCGGCTTCGAGGTCGACATAACCGGCAAAGGCTTCCTGGGTCGACGTGCTTGAAGCGGTGAAGCCACCAAAGCCGTTCGAACTGGAAGAGAAGCCTTGATCGGCGAGCGGTCCGAGCGCGAATGAGGCCGGATCACCAGCTGTGATCTCGAACTCTTCTTCACGATACTGACCACCGAACGCAATGTTCAGGTCAGAGGCAAACCCTGAGACGGGAATCGCATAGCTGAAATCAGCGTCGAAAATGGTCTCGGTTTGCTGGTACGCACCTGGCGTGAAGTCACGTGGCGTGTTCGGGCCGAGCGACGCGTTGATGGTGTTGCGGATAAAGAATTCCGACTTGCTCGAGCCGTGAACGACGCTGAAGTCATAGTTCAGGCCAGACCCGATATCAAAGACACCGCGGACACCACCTGCAAGGGAGTAGTCCGTGTTGTCACCACCAAAGCGAGGCACGAAGCCGCTTGGAATGGTCTCTACGAAAGAGAAACAGTTTGGATCATTGGTGACTTGCGCCAGAACCGCAGGGTCGGCGATCAGACCGCCGCCTTGGGTCAGCGGAATACCTGCTGGGCAAGCACCGCCAACGCCGAGACCATCGAGGTCACCGACGCGGATCGAGGACACACCGTTCGGATCAAGCGCACCGGTGACCGGATCGACCAGCGGACCGGCATAGACGCCGCCACGATTGGTTGGGTTCCGGAAGAAGAAGCCGCCTTCGACGGTTCTTTGTGCGTAGTTACCAAAGGCATAGATTTCGGTGTTCTCGTTCAGGTCGATGCCTGAATTGAAGAACAGCTTGAAATTGTCTTTGACGTCCGGCTGACCCCAGTACTGAGGCACTTCATCGGTGTAGCTGTTGATCGTTTGGAAATCAGCGACGGCTGTGTTGCCGGCTGCGATCAGGGCTTCGACGTCACCACGAACGATCGAGCGGACAGTGCCGTCCGTGTCCGAGATCTCACCGGTCAGGTTGAGGAAGCCATTCTCGCCCAGTGGCAGGCCAATGTTCCCGGCGATGCGGTAATTGTCGCCGTCGCCTTCATAGGTTGACCCGTAAACGGCTTCGATCGTGCCACCGCTGCTATCTTCGCGCAGCTGGAAGTTGATCACGCCAGCGATCGCGTCAGAGCCGTACTGCGACGATGCACCATCGCGCAGGATCTCGACCCGGCTGAGCGCCAGTGACGGGATGACGCTGACATCTGCGCCTTGCGCACCGTCAGCAATACCGCCGCCAAGGAACGAGATAACCGACCCGCGGTGACGACGTTTTCCGTTCAGGAGCACCAGAGTGTTATCAGGCGACAGGCCGCGGACGTTGGCTGGTCGAATGATGGTTGCCGCGTCTGAAATCGGCTGTGTGTTGACGTTGTAGGATGGAACGGCGGTTCGAAGAATGTCCGAAATATCGTTCGTGCCCTGGTTTACGAATTCGTCACCAGGCAAGACATCCACCGGTGCAGGCGTGTCCAGCGCGGAGCGCGACGGAACGCGCGACCCGATCGAGACGATCGTATCGAGTTCCAGGTCTTCGCTCGCTTCTGGGTCTGCATCTGTTTGATCTTGTGCCATTGCTGCGGGAGCAAATGCCACCAACGCCCAAGACAAAGCCGCGCTATATAGTAAATTATTTCGCGTTTTGTGTTTAGCCACTTTAGTCCTCCGTGTTTTTACTTGCCTCTAGCGGCGCACTATTCGCGTGCAGGTCCGCAGGAGACACCAAAGACAACTAATTTACACCCGGTATTGTCAATCGGAATTGGACCGAGAACGATGCGTTCCCCGGTCAATCGCTGCGATCCGTGTCTCACAGTTGCAAAAATATTACAGAATCAATGCCTTCCGCCCCGATTTGGGGCATAAAACCCAAGCCTTGTCCGTGTTCGGGGAATGATCATGCGCCATCGACCAAAATGGCGGTGGAATCAAAGCCCGAGAACCCGCTTGGCGATAATATTTTTCTGAATCTCATTGGTGCCGCCATAGATGCTCTGCGCCCGAGCACCAAAATAGGTCGACACTCCCGGCGCGGCGTCGCGGGCGTGTCCGGCCCAATCCGGGCTCACGCTGTCTGAGAATTTTCGCAGGCCATGCGCGGCCGCCACGTCGAGATACAAGGTCGTGAGCTGCTGTGCCGTCTCGGTCGCCAGGATCTTGATGATCGAGGCTTCCTTGCCAGGACTTCCACCGTCTTTCACCGCCGACAGAACCCGCAGGACGGTCATTTCCAGTCCGTCGACGGCCATGTCCGCGTCGGTCAGTTTCCGGGCGAACGCCTCATCGTCGATCAGGCGGGTATTGCCCCCGGTCGGTTCCGCTGCGGCGAGCGCGCGAATGTGGCTCAATTGCTTGCGCTTGCCGCCGATGCGAGCATAGGAGGTGCGCTCAAACCCGAGCAGATACTGGCTATAGGTCCAGCCTTTGCCTTCCTCGCCAATCAGGTAATCCGCAGGCACCCGAACGTCTTCAAAGATGACCATGTTGAGGACGTGCTTGCCATCAATCGTGATGATCGGCTGCAGCGTCACGCCCGCCCGGTCCATTTCGCAGCAGATGAAGCTGATCCCGAGCTGTTTCTTGGCTTCCTTGGAGGTGCGCGCGAGCAGGAAGATCCAGTCGGCGTGTTGCGCTGCGCTGGTCCAGATCTTGGTGCCGTTGAGGATGTACTCGTCACCGTCTCTTTGTGCCGAAAACTGCAAGGACGCGAGATCGGAGCCGCTGTCAGGCTCGCTATATCCCTGAGCCCAGCCAAGCGAGCCGTCGCGGGTGCCCGGCAGCCATTTTTCCTTTTGGGCCTGCGAACCGAACGTGTAGATGATCGGTCCGACATAAATCACCCCCATCGGTGTCACTGTCGTCACGCCAGCGCGCTCAAGCTCCTCATCGAAAATATACTGCTCCTCGAGGCTCCAGCCCGGCCCGCCATGATCGGTCGGCCAGGCACTGGCCAGCCAGCCTTTGGCGCCAAGCGCCATTTCCGACTTGCGGACTTCAGCTGTGGTCAGACTGGCGCCCGTGGCCACTTTCTGGCGAATGTCCTGTGGGTACTCGGTTTCGAAAAAGGTGCGCACGGCGTTTCGAAACGGCTCCAGGGCGGGATTGGGGGTCAAATCCATAACGCCAACTTACTGCAACCCGTTGCGCTGAGAAGGGGTCTCCGAGCGTGATGCCGACGAGATGCCTGGAGAATCGACCGTTCGGCCAATTTTTCACCAATTCGTGACATCCGTTCGGCGCAGCCTGCCGTAAAGAGACACTGGTAACATGTGGAATTCGCCACTATGTTCCCAGCATCGCCCTGAGGGTACAAACTCCGGGCGGGCGTTAAGTCCTTATCTGGCAGGGTCCTTGAATGGTTCGCTCTGGATACGGCTCGACCTCCGTCCCTCAGACTAAGGAAATGAAACATGGCCATGGACGCCATCACACCAGAAGATCAGATGATGGGACTCGACGACGTCGAGCGCCCCAGCATGGAAGAGGCCATGGAGGCCGTTCGCACCCTTATCGCGTGGGCCGGTGACGACCCGCGCCGCGAAGGCTTGATCGACACGCCGAAACGCGTGGTCAAAGCCTATGAAGAATGGTTCTCCGGATACAAGGAAGACCCGGTCAAATATCTGTCCCGCACGTTCGATGATGTGCAGGGTTATGATGACATCGTCATGCTGAAGAACATCGATGTGGAAAGCCATTGTGAGCACCACATGGCGCCCTTCCTGGGCAAGGCATTCGTGGCGTACATGCCGACCCAGGCCGTGGTCGGGATTTCGAAACTGGCGCGCGTTGTCGAGATATTCTCGAAGCGCCTGCAGACCCAGGAAACCATGACCGCCCAGATTTGTGACGCGATTACCGAGAGCCTCGCCCCGATGGGTGTGGCGGTTCTCATCGACGCCGAACATCAGTGCATGTCGACCCGCGGTGTGCATCACAAGGATGTCACCACTGTCACCACCCAATTCACCGGCTCGTTCAAGACCGACAAGGATTTGCGCAATCGTTTCCTGCGACTCGCAGGACAGTAAATCCGGCTCTGCCCTTGGCAGCATCAGAATGCGCCGTTAACCATATTGCCGCCGCCGGGGCTTCCCGTCGGCGGTAATTTTTTGGGAGGACTCCAGAATGAAGAAGTTTTTGACCGTCGCTTTGGCCGCAGGTTTTGTCGCCGCACCCGCATTTGCTGCGACGATTACTGTCTCCTTCGCCAATGATGACGGCACCACGCAAGAGTGGACCTTTGACGGTGAAACCGCGACCACGGGCGATATTTCCGTGCCCTACACGTTTGACGAAGAAGCGATGAAACTGTGCGCCGAAATCCCTGAGCAGGGTGAGGTTTGCGCGACCTTCGACGCCGTTGCTGACGCCGTTGGCGAAAGCGCTGGCTACACGCTTTCAACCGGTGGCACGGGGACCGCGACGATCACCGCGATGGAAGAATAAAGCTGCAAATCAGCGATCTACTGAAGCCCGGGCCGAAATGCCCGGGCTTTTTTATTGACGGCCGGTGCCGCGTGTATTATTGTTTTTCGATAAGAAGGATACATCATATGCACGCAGAAATCGTTCGTCTCGGCCTGCATCAGGTCGACATCAAAGTCGTCAATGGCGAGAACATGCATGTCTTGCAGTGGCGGCGAAACCTGCTCTGGGACGAAGTGCTCCTGGATGGCAAGCGCCAGGCGCATTCCTCTGGCATGATGGGCCGCGAAAAAGTCTATGGTCTTGTCTTTGGCGCGGATTCCGAAGGCGAGGGTGGCGCGCGCGTGATGTTGCTGCTGGATCCAAGCACCGAACAAGGCAATTGGGGCCATGCTGGCCAGCGCATCAGCGGCATTCGGCTGGAATCGAAGGACGGTCCCATCGTCTCCTACGGGACCCTGGACCCGCAGGCCCTGCAGAAGCCGGCAACGTTCGCCGACTGGATGAAAAAGACCATGGGCATGGAGTGGGGCAGCTGAGCCACTCGCTCAGGCCCGAGACAGGCCGCAGACATGAAAAAAGGCGCGGTCAGTGACCAGCGCCTTTTTTTAGTTTCGGACAGACGCCGGCCTAGCGTCCGCTGACCAGTGGGCCCTTGAGCACGTACATGTTGTCGCGCACCGCCACCAGAATATCCAGCGTCGCAGCATCCGAGCCGCGAATGTCACCGAACCGGACGCGCGGGACGCTGCTGCGGGCCAGCATTTCGCCGGAGGCGGCATCCGTCAGGCCCCAGGCCACAACCTGGCGGTCGCGATGAGACAGGCTGGCATTCAGCGGCTGCGCGCCCCTGGCGCTAACCGGGATGGCTTGCTCGAGATCACCCTCGGCCGCTGCGAACACCTGGACAACATAATACTGCCCGGCCTCCTCCACGACGCCGACACCGACATCGGTGAAACTCGCGCGCAGGATGTTGTCAGCGTTCAGCTGATCGAGCTTGATCTTGTTGTGAATGTCCGGAGCGCTGTCCGCAGACCGCCCAACCGTCACGTTCGATCCGGACGCGCCGACCAGCATGGTGCGATCGAAGGCGCGAATGCGATGCAAGTGGTCACGGCCTTCCAGGTCGGCATGCGCGGCATAGATGCGTTCCGACATGTCCAGGGCATGGACCTTGGCGGCCATGTCGAGCGAGGCCCGGCGGTTCAGCGGTGCCAGCCCATTGGCGACGCGTTCTGCGTTGATTTCGTCGACCAGACGGTCAGCGAAATTGGTGTCGAAGTTTTCTGCAGAATTCACGCAAGTCGATGCTTCTGACACGTAGGTCGCAAGGTCCTGCGCATAGCCGTTCTCGGGACTGCAAATTGCCTCTTCAGCAGAGGCGGAAAGTGAAAGCGCTGCTCCTCCAGCCGCCGCGACGGCCAACAGCAGGGAGGATTTTAGTTTGTCATATTTTTGTAGCATAACTGTCATTTACGGTATGTGACAGTTCTGTGTCAATGATTATTTGTCCGGATCCGGATTAACTTTTATCCTGAACCGGACATTTCTCCAAAAGGAAAGCCGCCCCCATGGGGGCGGCTTCGCTGTTTTTGGTCGTTTTGTTGACGCGCGTGCTTACTCGCTCGCTTCTTTCTCGACTTCTTTGCCGGTTTCCTGATCGATGTTTTTCATCGACAGGCGAACCTTGCCGCGATCGTCAAAGCCCATGAGTTTGACATAGACTTGCTGACCTTCGGAGACGACGTCTTTCGGGTGACCAACGCGCTCGTTCGCCATTTGAGAGACGTGCACCAGGCCATCTTTCGGGCCGAAGAAGTTCACGAACGCGCCGAAGTCCTTGATCGAGACGACCTTGCCTTCATAGATCTCGCCAACTTCCGGCTCGGCAACGATCTCCTTGATCATCTGCAGCGCCTTGTCGATGCTGTCGCGATCGGTGGCCGAGACCTGAACGGTGCCATCATCATCGATGTTCACCTTGGCGCCGGACTCATCAACGATGCCGCGGATGACTTTGCCGCCAGAGCCGATGACTTCGCGGATCTTGTCTTCTGGAACCTTGATGATTTCCATTTGCGGGGCGTTGTCAGCCAGCTGTTCACGCACGGTGTCGAGACCCTTGGCCATTTCGCCGAGAATGTGAGCGCGGCCGCCTTTGGCCTGCTCCAGCGCGGTTTCCATGATCTCTTTGGTGATACCAGCGATCTTGATGTCCATCTGCAAGCTGGTCAGGCCCTTTTCAGTGCCCGCCACCTTGAAGTCCATGTCGCCGAGGTGATCCTCGTCGCCAAGAATATCAGACAGAACGGCGATGCCTTCATCATCCTTGATCAGGCCCATGGCGATCCCGGACACCGGACGCTTCAGCGGCACACCCGCATCCATCATCGCCAGGGAACAACCACAAACGGTCGCCATTGAAGACGAGCCGTTGGATTCGGTGATCTCTGAGACCATGCGGATCGTGTAAGGGAAGTCCTCGTGCTCTGGCAGAACTGCACGCAGCGCGCGCCAGGCGAGCTTGCCGTGCCCGGTTTCGCGGCGGCTGGTGCCGCCCATGCGTCCGGTTTCACCAACAGAGTATGGCGGGAAGTTATAGTGCAGCAGGAACTTCTCTTTGCGGGTGCCGTCGAGACCATCGATGAATTGCTCATCATCACTGGTGCCAAGCGTCGCCACACAGATGGCCTGGGTTTCACCACGGGTGAACAGGGCCGAGCCGTGCGTACGCGGCAGGAAGCCAGCTTCCGCCAGGATCGGGCGAACCTGATCGAGAGACCGACCATCAATCCGCTTACCGGTCTTGATGATGTCGCCGCGAACGACTTTCGCTTCGGCTTTCTTGAAGGCCGACTTGAACACATTGGCGTCCATGCCGTCTTCATCTTCCTCGGTCGCCACCAGTTCGGCTGCCGCTTTTTCGCGGGCCTCGCCAACAGCGGCCTGGCGGTCCAGCTTTTCAGTGATCTGGTAGGCTTTGGAGAGATCCTTGCCGACCAGTTTTTCGATCGCAGCGAGCTCCTCAGACAGGTCCTCGGCTTCGAATTCGAACGGTTCTTTTGCCGCCGCTTCTGCCAGCTTGATGATCGCATCGATCACAGGCTGCATCGCGTCGTGGCCAGCCATGACCGCGCCCAGCATGACGTCTTCTGACAGCTCTTTGGCTTCAGATTCCACCATCATCACCGCGTCGGCCGTGCCAGCGACGACGAGGTCGAGTTCAGACTCTTCCAGTTCTTCGACGGTCGGGTTGATGACATAGTCGCCATCCTTGTAACCGACGCGCGCTGCGCCGATCGGGCCCATGAATGGGGCCCCGGACAGGACCAGAGCGGCAGAGGCGCCAATCATGCCGAGAATGTCCGGATCGTTTTCCAGGTCATAGGAAATCGCGGTCAGGACGACCTGAACCTCGTTCTTGAAACCATCTACAAACAGCGGACGGATCGGACGGTCGATCAGGCGAGACGTCAAAGTCTCTTTTTCGGTCGGACGTCCTTCACGCTTGAAGAAGCCACCTGGAATGCGGCCCGATGCGTAGTATTTTTCCATATAGTTGACGGTCAGCGGAAAGAAGTCTTGCCCTGGCTTCGCGGATTTTGCGAATGTCGCTGTCGCGAGGACCGTGCTGTCGCCGTAAGACACCATCACAGCGCCGTCGGCCTGGCGAGCCACTTGGCCCGTTTCGATTTTCAGTGTCCGGCCGGCCCATTCCAGCGAGACTGATTGCTTATCAAACATACGTTTTGCTTTCTTTCATACATACGAAAAGCCCGCCTCAGCCGAATGCCGGGCGGGCTGTTTTTGAGAGCCTAGCGGCGAATGCCGAGCTCCCCGATGAGCGTTTGGTAACGCTCTTCATTTTTTCTCTTCACATAGTCGAGAAGTTTGCGTCGGGTGGCGACCATCGCCAGAAGTCCGCGGCGCGAGTGGTTATCTTTTTTATTGTCCTTGAAGTGGTCGGTCAGATTGTTGATCCGTTCGGTCAGGATCGCGACCTGGACTTCAGGGCTACCCGTGTCACCTTTGGTGCGGGCAAATTTCTTGATCAGTTCAGCTTTACGCTCTGCGGTGATCGACATCGGCATACTTTCATTTATCGCCTTGCGGCGGGTTACAGATATGGCCGTTCTGGCCGGAGATTTGTGGGAGGGCGGCGCCGGTTCAGCCGCGTCCGGGATGTCGTCCAGACGGGCTAGAGGAGCGCTTAGCTCGCAACAAAGCGGGCATGTGGCACATTTAGTTGCATTTGGAAAGAGCTAGTTGGCTGTGAACACACGCGATCGCAGGCCGGTGGCAGGCGCTCAACAGCATGAGAATCTCAAAGTCCTGCGGCCGTCAGTGCTTCCTGCTGTGCCGTGCCCAGCGCCGCTTCGCTGAAGCCGTCCAAGCTCTGCTCGAATAGCTGGTGATAGTTCAGTTCCGCGCCGAGCCGTAAATAAGCCGCCCCGAGGCCGATGGCGGCGCGGTCCATGAACACGAATTCGCGCGGAATGATCACCGGCCCTTTCTCTTTCAGAAGCTTGCGGACGGCGAAGGCTTCCTTGCGGCCATATTCGCCTGGCTTGATGCCATCTGCGACGCTGCGGACGCGGTCATCGAGCAGCGGGCCATAGATGAATTTCGCCCAGATGCTGAGCACTTCGACAAGCTCGGTGTTCAGGCCCTTGAAGCCCCATTTTTCAAATGCCGCGTAGACGGCGTCGAAATCATCCGCGAGCAGGCCGCGATAAAGATCCACCACGCCGGCAACAAACCCGGGCGGGAAGATGCGGATACAGCCAAAATCCAGCAAATTCAGCGCGGCGCCATCCTGCGTCACCTGGTAATTGCCAAGGTGCGGATCGCCGTGAATGACCGCCGCACCGGTAAAAGGGCGCCACCAGGTCCAGAACAGGTTTTGGGCGATATGGTTGCGGATCTCCTGTGGTGCGGCCTCGTACTGACTGAGGCGATCCCCGGACACCCAGCTCATGGTCAGCAAGCGGTCGGTGCTGAGCTCCGGCACAAGTTCTGGTACGGTGACATAGTCGGCATCGCGCAGCAGGTGCTGGTACAGCGCCATGTGCCTGGCCTCGCGGGCATAATCGAGTTCCTCGCGCAGCCGGTCCGTGATCTCGTCGACCATCTCGCTCGGATCAATGGAGCCATCGAGGCGCTTGAAGGTGCCGAGCAGCAATTTCAACTGGCCGACATCACTTTCCACCGCAGAGGCCATGTCCGGATATTGCAGCTTGCACGCGACCTCGCGGCCATCCGGCAAGGTCGCGCGGTGGACCTGGCCGAGGCTTGCCGCATGGGCCGCGTCCTTACCGAACGTCGCAAACTTGCTCTGCCAGTCTGCGCCGAGCTCGGCCCGCATGCGGCGCCGCACGAACGGCCACCCCATGGCCGGGGCCTGGGCCTGGAGCTGGCTGAGTTCCTCGGCATATTCAGCCGGCAGAAAGTCCGGAATGGTCGAGACCATTTGCGCGACTTTCATCAACGGACCCTTGGATTTGCCGAGCGCGGCCGCCAGCGCCTTGGCAATCCGCTCGTCGCCTTTCTCGCCGCCAAACATCGCGTTTGCCGCGAACGTCAGACCCGCGCCGGACAGATTGGTGCCGACTTTCATGGTCCGCCCCAATCGGGCGGACAAGCGGTTGCGTTCCGGGTCTTTCGAACGGTCTGGGGTCTCGCTCATGGCACCTTCCAATCGGACTTCATTCAACATAGTGCAGAAAGCTCAGTCGCGAAGGGGAGAAGGAGTCGCGGCGCACGCAGAACGTGTCTATATTCCCCTTATGTCCCAAACGAATCGCCCTTCGATCAGCCAGATGGCCGCCGCGAAAGCGCCGGTGGCCAAGACCGATGCCGATTACCTTGAAGGGCTGAACCCGGAACAGAAAGAAGCGGTCCTCACCACCGAAGGTCCGCTGCTGGTTCTGGCCGGAGCGGGAACCGGCAAGACGCGGGTGCTGACGACGCGGCTGGCCCATATCATTGCCTCCGGGCTCGCCTATCCGAGCCAGACACTGACCGTGACGTTCACCAACAAGGCGGCCCGTGAAATGCGCGAGCGGGCGCTGAAATTGACCGGCGAGGCAGGCGAAGGCCTGCGCTGGCTCGGCACGTTTCACTCGATCTCGGCGCAAATCCTGCGGCGGCATGCCGAGCTGGTCGGCCTGAAGTCCAGCTTCACCATTATCGACACAGACGACCAGGTTCGCCTGTGCAAGCAGATCATCGAAGCCGAGGACATCGACCCGAAACGTTGGACTCCGCGCTATCTTGCCGGGCTGATTGATGGCTGGAAGAACCGGGCCTTGTTGCCGGACCGGGTGCCAGCGGACGAGGCGTATCAGTTCGCTGATGGCAAAGGCATCAAGTGTTACGAGACCTATCAGAACCGGCTCAAGGTGCTGAATGCCTGCGATTTCGGCGATCTGCTGATCCACAATATTACCCTGTTCCAGGACAATCCCGACCTGCTGGCCGATTTCCACCGCAAGTTCAAATACATCCTGGTCGACGAGTATCAGGACACGAACGTGGCCCAGTATCTCTGGCTGCGCCTGCTTGCCCAGGGCAATTCGAACATTTGCTGCGTCGGCGATGATGACCAGTCCATCTATGGCTGGCGCGGGGCGGAGGTGGATAACATCCTGCGCTTCGAAAAGGATTTTCCCGGCGCCAAGGTGATCCGGCTGGAGCGCAATTACCGCTCGACCGAACCGATCCTGGCAGCGGCCTCTGCGGTGATCTCTCATAATAAGGGCCGGCTTGGCAAAACCTTGTTTGTCGGCGGCGACTGGGCCGGCGACCCTGACGCCAAAAAGGTCCAGGTGCGCGGTCTCTGGGACGGCGAAGCCGAAGCCCGCATGATCTGTGACGAAATCGAAGCCTGGGCGGCGCGCGGCGGCAAGAACCGCTATGAAGACTGCGCCATCCTGGTTCGCGCCTCGTGGCAGATGCGCCTGTTTGAAGAGCGCCTGATCATTCTCGGCATTCCATATCGCGTGATTGGCGGCCCGCGGTTCTTCGAACGCGCCGAAATCCGTGATGCCATGGCCTATCTTCGACTGATCCGGTCGACCGACGATGATCTGGCTTTCGAGCGCGTGGTCAATCTGCCGAAACGCGGGGTCGGGAACACCACGGTGCAGAAGCTGCAGCGCTATGCCCGCGATGATGGGCGCAGCCTGTTCACGCTGACCCCTATGGTGCTGCAGACCGATGAGATCAAGGGCCCGGGCAAGCGCGGCCTCAACACGTTCATCGACCAGATCAATCTTTGGCGCGATCGCCACAATAATGGCATGAGCCACACCGAACTGGCGCAGGTAATCCTGGATGAGTCCGGTTATACGGACATGCTGCAAAAGGATCGCAGCCCGCAGGCCCAGACCCGGCTCGACAATTTGAAAGAGCTGATCAATGCGATGGGCGAGTTCGATAATCTGACCGGCTTCCTGGAGCATGTCGAACTAGTCATGGATGCCGGCGGCAATTCGGATGGCGATGAGGTTCAGATCCTCACCCTTCACGGCGCCAAGGGCCTGGAATGGCCGCAAGTCTTCCTGCCGGGATGGGAGGAGGAAGTGTTTCCGTCCCGCCGCAGCCTGGATGAGAGCGGCATGAAAGGCCTCGAGGAAGAGCGCCGCCTTGCTTATGTCGGGATCACGCGGGCGCGTGAGGTCTGCCGCATTTCCTTCGTCGCTAATCGCCAGATTTTCGGGCGCTGGCAATCGGTCCTGCCCAGCCGCTTTGTCGATGAACTGCCGCACGAGCATGTCGAGGCAGAAGCCGAGACCGGCTATTCCTCGATTCCGGGCGCAGAAGACGGTTTTACGGGCACAGTCGAGGACCTGGGCGATCGCAGTTCCTACAACTCGCCCGGCTGGAAACGTCTGAAAGAGAATGCCGGGACCTATGATTCAGGGCCGGTGATCGATGGCAAGGCGACGCTGATGGCGTCAGAAACGGGCCATTCGGGCTTCAAGCTCAACCAGCGCGTCTTTCACGAGAAATTCGGCTATGGCAAAGTCATGGACGCGAATGGCACCAAGCTGACCGTGGCGTTCGAGAAGGCCGGGTTGAAGAAGGTCATCTCGACCTTTGTCGTTGCCGCCTAGCCTAGTGCTTTGTCGCTTCGTCTTCGCCGCCCATGCCGTCCCAGAACTTCTTCACGCGGCCGATAAAGCCTTCTGATTCAGGGTTGCAGTCCTTGCCGGAGCAATCGCAGAACTCGCGCAGGATCTCTTTCTGGCGGGTCGACAGGTTGCGCGGGGTTTCGACGAACATCTCGATATACAGGTCGCCGGTCTGGTGATTGCCGCGCAGGCTTGGCATGCCTTTGCCGCGCAGGCGCAGTTTGCGTCCCGTCTGTGCCCCTTCCGGCACGGTGACGCGGGCGCGGCCGCCATCAATGGTCGGGATCTCGACTTCACCGCCAAGCGCCGCGCAGACCATGGAGACAGGCGTGCGGCAATACAGGTTCGGTCCATCGCGCTCGAAAATGTCGTGCTCTTCGACATTCACGAAAATATACAAGTCGCCTTTTGGGCCGCCTTGTGTGCCCGGTTCGCCTTCGCCAGACAGTCGGATGCGCATGCCGGATTCGACTCCGGCCGGGATTTTCACTGAGAGTTGACGATCTTCCTGAACCTGACCGGCGCCGCGGCAGGTCTTGCATGGCTTGGCGATGACCTGGCCCTTGCCATGGCAACGGCCACATGTGCGCTCCATGGTGAAGAAACCCTGCTGGGCACGGACGCGGCCCGCGCCCTGGCACGTCGAGCAGGTCTCTGGGCTGGTGCCGGGTTCGGCGCCGGAGCCATCGCAAGTGCCGCAATCGACGGCAGACGGCACATTGATCTGGGTCTCTTTGCCAGCGAAGGATTCTTCCAGCGTGATGTCCATGTCATAACGCAGATCGGCCCCGCGCTGTGGCCCGCCACGACGGCGACCGCCGCCAAATGGATTGCCACCAAAGACCTGACTGAAAATGTCCTGGAAGATATCGTTGGGATCACCACCGCCGAACGGGTTGCCGCCACCAGCGCCGCCCATGCCGTTTTCAAACGCGGCATGTCCAAAGCGATCATAAGCGGCCTTCTTCTCAGGGTCGGACAGCACGGCGTACGCCTCGCCGACTTCCTTGAACAGGGCTTCGGCTTCAGCATCATCCGGATTCTGGTCCGGGTGGTATTTCATCGCAAGTTTGCGATAGGCGCTTTTCAGCGCCTTTTCGTCTGCATTTCGGTCAACGCCGAGCACGTCATAATAATCGCGTTTGCTCATAAAGACGGGTACCTGTTATCTCACTCTCTCGCCCGCCAAGGTGGGGAGGTCCGCAGCGAAGTGCAAGTCCTTAAGCTGCGCTGCTAACCCGCCTTTTTCTGCCCTGTTTCACCGAAGACACGATCGGCAATCTCTTTCGGAACGATCATCAGAGTCTCGCTGAGCGTCTGTTGCCAATTGTTGAGAAGATCAGCGGCTCTTTGCGAGTTTGTGCGATCCCGGTGAATCTCGAGCATCATCTGGAAACGGTCGATCTGCTTTTGATCCATATCCGCCAGCGCATACCAGTCGATGGCGTCAGGATTCGCAACTTCCGCGAACCGGGCCTGAGGATCCCAGACATAGGCAATCCCGCCGGTCATGCCGGCACCGAAATTGTCGCCAACAGATCCGAGGATCGCCACGTGACCGCCGGTCATGTATTCGCAGCCATTCGCCCCGCAGCCTTCGACCACCGCGTCGGCACCTGAATTTCGAACGGCAAATCGCACGCCCGCCTGACCGGCAGCGTAGAGCTTTCCGCTGGTTGCGCCATACAGGCAGGTGTTGCCAATGATCGTGTTATCGCCGCTGCTATAGGACGCATTCGCGGGCGGTCTGAGCTGCACGGTCGCGCCCGACAGGCCTTTGCCGACATAGTCATTGGCGTCGCCGATAACATCCAGCAACAAGCCCTGGACCGAGAACGCGCCGAGTGACTGACCGGCGCTGCCGGTCAGGCGAATATGCAGTCGCCCTTCTGGCAAGGCGTGCTCGCCAAACTTGCGGACAATGGCAGAGCTGGAGCGGGCGCCGATGGAACGCTGAACGTTCTGCACTTCATAGGTCAGCTGCATTTTCTCGCCGCGCGTGAAGAAGGGGTCGCCATCGCGCAGGATCTGGGCGTCCAGTGTGTCTGGAACTTCTTCGCGACGGTCTGGCTCATAAGTGATCGCGGCACCAGTATCGACTTGAACCAGCAGCGGGTTGAGGTCGAGGTCATCAAGGTGCGGCGCGCCGCGTGAGACCTGTGCCAGGAGATCGGTCCGGCCAATCGCCTCATCCAGCGAGTTCAGGCCGAGGGACGCGAGGATGCGGCGGACGTCTTCGGCAATGAAGCTCATCAGGTTGATGACCTTGTCGGCCGTGCCGGTGAACTTTGCGCGCAGCGACTCGTCTTGCGTGCAAACGCCGACCGGGCAGGTATTGGAATGGCACTGACGCACCATGATGCATCCCATCGCGACCAGGCTTGCCGTTCCGATGCCGTACTCTTCAGCCCCGAGCATGGCGGCGATGACAATGTCACGCCCGGTCCGCAATCCGCCATCCGTGCGCAGCGTGACCTTGTCGCGCAAATTGTTCAGGCTGAGCACCTGATGTGCCTCGGCAAGGCCCATTTCCCAGGGCAGGCCGGCATATTTGATACTGGTCTGCGGCGACGCACCGGTGCCGCCGACACCGCCTGCGATCAGGATCACGTCAGCCTTGGCTTTTGCCACCCCGGCTGCCACCGTTCCGACGCCTGACTGGGCAACCAGTTTCACGCACACGCGGCAATCGGGGTTGATCTGTTTCAGATCATAGATCAGCTGCGCCAGGTCCTCGATCGAATAGATATCGTGGTGCGGTGGCGGGCTGATCAGGGTCACGCCGGGCGTCGCGTGTCGGTTCTTGGCAATGAATTCAGTAACCTTGAAGCCCGGCAATTGCCCACCTTCGCCGGGCTTGGCGCCCTGAGCGACCTTGATTTCAACCTCACGGCATTCGTTCAAATACTCAGCCGTCACACCGAACCGACCGGATGCGACTTGTTTCACGGCGGAATTCATATTGTCGCCATTTGGCAGCGGGCGATAGCGCTCGCGCACTTCGCCGCCTTCGCCGGAAACAGACTTGGCGCCAATCCGGTTCATGGCGACGTTGAGCGTTCCATGCGCTTCCGGGCTGAGCGCGCCAAGCGACATGCCCGGCGTCACGAACCGCTTGCGGATCTCGTTGACCGATTGCACCCGCTCGAGTGCTTCCTCGGCGCCTGCGGGTTTGAAGTCTAGCAGGTCACGCAGCTGAATGGGTTGCTCACGATTGTGCACCGCGGCGGCATATTTGGCGAACAGATCATACTCGCCGCGATCACAGGCGGCTTGCAGCATATGAATGAGATTTCCATCCAGGGCGTGCGGTTCGGAACGCGCGCGCAAGCGATAGAAACCGCCGACGGGGAGGGCGATCACGTCTTCATCAAACGCTTCCTCATGCCGGGTAACGGCATTCTCTTCCAGACCGGCAAGGCCGAGACCGGAGATCCGGCTCGACAGGCCCGGAAAATAGTCAGCGACGAGGGCGCGGGACAGGCCGAGCGCCTCGAAATTGTATCCGCCGCGATAGGACGAGATCACCGAGATTCCCATCTTCGACATGATCTTCAACAGACCGGCTTCGATGGCTTTCTTGAAGTTCAGCACCGCTTCGCCGAGCGTGATGTCGCCAAGCAATCCGCGTGCGTGACGGTCGGCGATGGCATCCTGGGCGAGATACGCGTTCACACAGGTCGCCCCGACGCCAATGAGCACCGCGAAATAGTGCGTATCGATACACTCGGCGGAACGCACGGTAAGGGAACAAAATGTCCGTAGCCCTTGCGCCACCAGATGCGAGTGAACCGCACCGGTTGCCAGAATCATCGGGATCGCGACATGCGTATCGCCCTGGTTCTCGTCGGTCAGAACAATGTGTTCGCGGCCAGCGCGGACCGCATCTTCGGCTTCCTGACGAATGCGCGCCAGGGCCTGTTTGAGCGCGCGTCCATCGCCATTCGCGATATCGAGTTCGAACGTGCAATCGATCACTTGAACGCTGTCACCCAGCATCTTGTTCAGGCGCTCATACATGCCCGTCGACAGCACCGGGCTTTCGAGCACGAACACATCTTGCTGCGTCTTGTCGGTGACCAGGACATTTCCGAGGTTCTTGAACCGGGTCTTGAGGCTCATCACGCGATCTTCGCGCAATGGATCGACCGGCGGGTTGGTGACCTGGCTGAAATTCTGACGGAAGAAATGGCTGAGCGGGCGAAATTGTTCGGCGAGAACAGCGACGGGACTGTCATCGCCCATCGACCCGATCGCTTCCTTGCCGCTTTCGGCCATTGGCGCGAGGATCAGCTCGAGCGTTTCGAGCGTGAAGCCCGAGACTTTCTGTCGACGCAGCAATTGCTCGGTTTCGAACAGGCGTGGTTCCGCACCCGGCCCGATTTCAGGGTCGAGATCGCGGACATTTTCGAGCCACGTCTCATATGGATGTTCGGCGGCAAGCTCGTCGACGATTTCCTCGTGTTCGTAGAATTTTCCGGTTTCCAGATCGGCTGCGATCATGCCGCCAGCCTGAACATGGCCGCGGCGCACGACGTCGTGACCCGACAGCGGGCACATGCCGGTTTCCGATCCGACGGCCAGGATGCCATCACCGGTCAAGGCATAACGAAGCGGCCTCAACCCGTTGCGGTCGAGACCCGCAACGGCCCAACGCCCATCATAAGCACAGACCGCCGCCGGGCCATCCCATGGCTCCATCACGGAGTTGCAATAGGCATACAGGGCCGCATGCTTTTCAGGCATGATGGAGGCGCGCTTCGACCAGGCTTCGGGTATCAGCAGCGCTTTGGTCATCGGCGCGGTGCGTCCGGCCTTGCACAGGATCTCGAACACGGCGTCGAGGGCACCGGAGTCGGAACTGCCTTGCGGGGCCACCGGTTTCACGTCGTCGACATAATCGCCGAATGTCCCCGATACCATCTTGATCTCGTGGCTCTTCATCCAGTTCAGGTTGCCGCGCAGCGTATTGATCTCGCCATTGTGTGCGAGCATCCGGAACGGCTGAGCCAGCGCCCATTGCGGGAACGTGTTGGTGGAATAGCGCTGATGGTAGATGGCAATAGAAGACTCGAACCGCTCATCCCGAAGGTCGAGATAGAAATTGTCGATATCCTCGGCCAGGAACATGCCTTTATAGATCAGCGATTTGTGGCTGAGCGAGCAGACATAGAAGCTGGGGATGCCGGCCTCGCGGGCGCGGCGCTCAATCCGCCGGCGGCAGATATACAAAGCGCGCTCCAGCGCGTCCGGATCCCGGTTCTGATCGTCTC
Organism: Henriciella sp.; assembly: GCA_965228095.1. Taxonomy (GTDB): domain Bacteria; phylum Pseudomonadota; class Alphaproteobacteria; order Caulobacterales; family Hyphomonadaceae; genus Henriciella. The sequence goes on from OZ245793.1 coordinate 1,753,883, forward strand.
GGAACATGATCTGTTCAATTTCGGGCCGCGTGTCCTGCGCTTTCTGACCGATGATCGAGACATCGACCGGAGGCTGGCGCCAACCGTAAATGTAGAATCCGAAGTGCAGAATCTCGGTCTCGACGATCGCACGGGCCGCTTCCTGCTGCCCGAGATCTGTGCGCGGCAGGAAGATCTGTCCAACGCAGATCGGATCATCGGTCGGGTGGTGCCCGCAGCGACTGACCTGGTAACGGAAGAACTCCTGAGGCACTTCCACCCGGATGCCGGCACCGTCGCCGGTCTTGCCATCGGCGTCCACCGCTCCGCGGTGCCAGACGTTTTTCAGGGCCTTGATGCCCATTTCGACGATTTCCCGTCGCGGTTTTCCGTCCAGTGCAGCGACCAGGCCGACCCCGCAAGCGCTGTGTTCGTCTTCCGGGTTGTAGGCATGTGCGTCGATCAGACGATCACGATTGGCGAGGTAGGTATCGACAAATTTACTCATCGCTTTGTCCTTGGATCATCGCGAGGAATTCCGGCCCGGTATAACGCGGCTGGTCTCCTGAAAAATTGTAATAGTCCGGCTTTTCATCGACGAAGATCTCCTTGCCGATGCTGAGCCCGGCCGGCAGTTCGAACACGCCAGCGCTGATCGACCAGAAATCGTCCTGTTCGTTGAGCTTGTAGAACAGCGAGCTGCCACACTGATTGCAGAAGCCGCGTTTCGCCCAGTCGGAGCTGGCAAACCAGGTCAGTGTCTCGTCCGACTGGAATTTTACCTGCCCGCGAATGTCGGCGCCAACAAATGGCCCACCATTCCAGTTGCGACACATATTGCAGTGACAGACATCGATCTCGTGAATGTCCGCGACTTCAAAGCGGACGGCGCCGCAAAGGCATTTTCCTTCGATTGCCATGATCTACTCCGCTGCTGCTTTTTCATGCTTCGCTGCCGCTCGCATCGCCTTGTGCATATGCTCTGCGGCTTCGCGGCCATCGACGATTGCCCAGACGACGAGCGATGCGCCACGCACGATGTCGCCGGCGGCATAAACGCCCGGCAAACTGGTTTCCATACTGCCAAAGTCGACCTGGATGGCGCCCCAGCGGTTCACCCGCAGGGCTGGTTCATCGAATAGGACCGGCAGATCCTCAGGATCGAAACCCAGCGCCTTGATCACCATGTCGGCTTTCATGTCGACGGTTTCGTCGGTCTTTTCCGGTGACTGGCGGCCAGAGGCATCGGGGGCGCCTAGGCGCATGCGGCGCACCTTAACGCCCTTCACCTTGTTGGCTTTGGTGTGCAACACCGCCTCCGGCCCGGACAGCCATTCGAAATTGACGCCTTCCTCTTCCGCGTTTGCGACTTCGCGTTGCGAGCCTGGCATGTTGGCGCGGTCGCGGCGATACAGGCAGGTCACGGAGGATGCGCCCTGGCGGACAGCGGTGCGCACGCAGTCCATTGCGGTGTCGCCGCCGCCAATCACGATCACGCGCTTTTCGGCCGCGTTCAGCGAACCGTCGTCAAAGTCTGCGATCGTGTCTCCAAATCCGACACGGTTCGAGGCTGTCAGATAGTCGAGCGCCGGATAGACACCGGCGGCACCAACGCCCGGCACTTTCAGGTCACGGGCTTTGTAAACCCCGGTGGCGATCAGCACCGTATCATGCGTATCGCGGATCTCATTCAGGGAAATGTCGGCGCCGACATCACAATCGAACCTGAACGCGATGCCACTGTCTTCAAGATGCTTGATCCGCCGTTCGACAATGTCCTTTTCGAGCTTGAACCCCGGAATACCATAGACCAGCAAACCGCCGCCGCGATCATATCGGTCATAAACGGTGACCTGATAGCCCTTGCGGCGCAATTGCTCGGCCGCGGCCAGACCGCCAGGGCCCGCGCCGATAATACCCGCCGACTGCGTGCGCTCGCGTGGTGGCTTGATCGGTTTGATCCAGCCCTTGTCCCAGGCTGTGTCAGTGATGTAGCGCTCGATGGAGCCGATCGTGACTGTGCCGTGGCCAGATTGCTCGATCGTGCAGATGCCTTCGCACAGGCGATCCTGTGGGCAGATGCGGCCGCAAATCTCCGGCATGTTATTGGTCGCGCTGGAAACCGCGTAGGCTTCCTCCAGCCGGTCCTCGGCAGCGAGTTTCAGCCAGTCCGGGATATTGTTCGACAGCGGGCAGCCCTGCTGGCAGAATGGAACTCCGCACTGCGAACAGCGCGCGGCCTGCGATTTGGCGCTTTTGACGGCATAATTGCCGTAAATCTCCTTGAAGTCCCCTTTGCGCGACTTGGCCGACCGTTTTTTTGGCATGGCGCGGTCAACTTTGATGAATTGCAGCATTTTTTCTGCCATTATCGCCTCCAGAGGAAAGAGACTTGCTTATGCGGCGCACTTATTGGCCCGGCAAGGGGGAATTTATCCAATATATATCAATATAAGATTTATTTCTTCGGTTGGTGTCGCATTTTGACAGTTGCTCAGTATCTTTCGCATTACAATAGATCATTTTGATACTTTATCATTTAAGTGCATGAACTCGCGAATTGTGCGATTGCCAGACGCATCGATCAGATTTCCGGATCCCACATGTCTCTGCTGCAGCTTTTCATCATCGCGATTGTCCAAGGCCTGACCGAGTGGCTGCCCATTTCTTCATCCGGGCATGTTCTGCTTGCCGCCAATTATTTCACGCTGGAAGGCCGTGACGAGTTGCTGATCAACGCGGTTTCCAATCTCGGGACGCTGGCGGCGATGTTGATCTACTTTCGCAAGGACGTGGTCGCCGCGATCGCGGGCGGGTTCGAGTTGATTGGCGCTGGCTTTCGATCCGGGTCGCTCTCACGAGGCGCGAATTTGGCGCTCTGCATCATCGCGGCCACGCCGATCGCACTGATCGCCGCTGTGGCCTATGAGGCACTGATGCCGGAAACGGTGCAGGCGCGATTGCGCAGTGTCTGGACGGTGGCCGGCGCAACGATCGGATTTGGTCTTCTGCTATGGTGGGCGGATCTCAAGGGCGGAACGGACCGAACCGAAGCCGACATGACGGTGCGACACGCGGTGTTGATCGGTGCGACGCAAGCCATCGCCGCGTTAATCCCGGGCACGAGCCGTTCAGGGATCACGATGACGGCCGCGCGCGCGCTCGGCTATGAGCGCACCGAGGCGGCGCGATTCTCGATGCTGATTGGCGCCCCGATTCTGGCCGCTGCCGGATTGTACGGCGCGTACGGGCTTGTCGATGCAGAGACGGCCGGAAGTGTTGTCTCGCTTCAGGATGGCCTCATCGTTGCGGTGTTGGCGTTCGTCTCCGGCCTCGCATCAATTCATGTCCTGATGACGCTGCTGAAACGAATGAGTTTCCTGCCTTTTGTCATTTACCGTTTGATTCTGGGGGTCGGCCTGCTTTTGGCGGCCCCAATTATGGGATTGATTTAGCAGCGAAAATTGTGTCCGGACACTTTTTTAGTGGTGTCTTGGCGCAATCATCCTTTTATTATGTAGAATTTCCCGAAGAGTGCGGGCCACTGGTCCTGCCAATCCGATCAGGTGAGTCATGAAACGCCGCAAAGAGAAAAAAAGCGAAAGCCTCGATATTCGCCTGCCATTTGAGCAGAAACGCGAGTTTATGGAAGCCACGCGAAAACAAGGTGAGACCGCGTCTCAAGCTCTGCGTCGTTACATTGCTGCCTATATCGAAGAGGCGCGACTGGCCGAACAACCCAACACGGTCCAGGAGATTACCATGACCCTCGCTCGACATAGATTTAAGACAATTGCCACGGCTGCTGGCGCTGCGCTCGGGGTTTTCTCCGTTTCAGCGCTGCCATCAGCCGCTGACTCCACAGCGTTTGATGCCCTGGACAAGAACAAGGATGGCATGATTACCGAAGGTGAAATCCTGCCGGGTCAGGATGCCGACATCATCGCCAAGCTCGACACAGATGGCTCTGGCGGCGTCAGCCAGGCCGAACTGGAAGCTGCCGGCAATCGCATCGTCATCAAGAAGACCCATGAAGACGGCGAAGAGGGTGGCAAAACGGTTACCAAGAAGACGGTGAAGATCCTCGAATTCAGCGATGACAAGGATGGTGAGATTCACGGCGAAGTCAGCACCAAGACCGAAAAGCACGTCGTCGTAAAACGCATTGAAGGCGGTGACGAGCTCTCGGAAGAAGAACTGTCACGCTTGCTTGAGGAAGCGCTGAGCGAATCCGGTGTTGGCGAACATCATGACGTCGAAGTCGATGTGATCGTCGAGAAAATCATGGAAGAGACGTCAGACGACGAATAAACCAAGCTCCCACTCCGAGTTGAAAAAGCATGGCGTGAGCCATGCTTTTTTTGTGATCGGGCCTTAGGTCTTGGACGATTTGCGCGCGTTGAACGCGGCCATTTGTTCTGGTGACGCCTCTGTCTGGTGGTTTGCTTTCCACTCCGCGTAAGGCATCCCGTAAACCCGCTCGCGCGCTGCGTCCTTGGACATTTCGATGCCCTCGCTCGCGGCCGCGTCGCGATACCAGTCGCCAAGGCAGTTGCGACAGAAATCGGCGAGGATCATCAGATCGATGTTCTGGACGTCCTTGCGATTGTCGAGGTGAGACAGGAGCCGTCGAAAGGCCGCGGCATCCAGCTTGTCCTGTTGAGCCTGGGTCCGATCTGTCATGGCTTACTCCCCGACGACGCGGACGTCTGCTTCGACGACCAATGTCATCGGTGCGCCCGCAGAGTCAAAATTCAAGGTGATATCGATGGTTTCGCCGCCGACCACATCTTCACCGACATCAAACATCATGAAGTGATTGCCGCCGCGTTTCAGCTCAAGCGTCTGGCCATCGGCAAGTTCGAAAGAGTCGACCTGACGCATCTGCATTCTACCATCATTCATCGCCATCGTGTGCAGTTCGATCGTGCCGATGCTTGGCGAAGACGCGCTTGTCAGGGTAACGTCACCCCCGTCAACGCTGAGCGAAATGCCGCCCATGGTCATGTCGCGGCCGCCAATTGGTTCCATCACAAACGCATCTGTGTAGGACAGGACTGGGCCGGTCTCAGTCGCGCCGGGGGTCGGCGCATCTGACGGCGAGCAGGCGCCAATCAGCGCGACAAGAGCAGCCGAAGCGAACAAACGAGTCATGAGCGGAATTCCTTATCTATCTCCCACCCGTCTAGCGCAGGATCAGACTTGCCAGAAGCCCACAACGCGCCGCACCTCTTCAATGATGGGTGCGGCGACCGCATTGGCTTTCTCGGTGCCCTTGGCCAGTGCCGCGTCGATCTCGGCCGGATCGTCCAGCAGGCGCCGCATGTCTTCGGTAATTGGAGACAGGTGCGACACGGCAAGGTCCGCCAGCGCCGGTTTGAATGTGCCAAAGCCCTTGCCGCCAAACTCCGACAGAACCTGTTCATCGGTCTGGCCCGCCAAGGCCGCGTAGATTCCGACGAGATTTGCCACTTCCGGGCGTCCCTCGAGACCGTCAACGGAATCGGGCATGTCACCCAATGTATCGGTTTTCGATTTCTTGATTTTGCGTGCGATTGTGTCGGCGTCGTCGATCAGGTTGATCCGGGAATTTTCGGCCGGATCGGATTTCGACATTTTCTTGGTGCCATCCTTCAAGCTCATGATCCGCGCGCCCGGACCCTCGATCAGGCCTTCGGGCAATGGAAAGAAGCCTGGTGCGTCGAATTGTTGGTTGAAGCGGGCAGCGATGTTTCGGCTGAGTTCCAGATGCTGTTTCTGGTCTTCGCCAACTGGAACGTGCGTGGCTTTATAGGCCAGAATGTCGGCGGCTTGCAGCACCGGGTAATCGAACAGACCGACGCTGGCGCGTTCTGAGTCCTTGCCTGATTTGTCCTTGAACTGGGTCATCTTTTCGAGCCAGCCCATGCGGGTGACGCAGTTAAAGATCCAGGTCAGTTCCGTGTGCGCGAGCACCGAGGATTGTACGAAAATGGTCGACGTATCCGGGTCGAGCCCGGCCGCCATCATCGCCGCTGCGATCTGGCGTGTCTGGTCCTTCAGCGCGCCGGGTTCCACGGGCATGGTGATGGCGTGCAGGTCGACAACGCAATAGATCCCTTCCCAACCATCATTCTGAAGATCTGTGAACTTCTTCAGGGCGCCGAGATAATTTCCAAGATGGAGGTTTCCCGTCGGTTGGATGCCGGAAAAGATTCGGTCCGGGCCAGTATAGGTCGCGTGCTCAGTCATGGCAGCGGGGTTTAGCGGATTTTACCGGGCTGGCTAGAGGAAAATCACGCTGCGCCGCCACGGCGCATGCCTTTGAGATCGCTCAGGCGCACAGCCCCGAACAGCAACGCGGCCATGGCATAGATTGCGGCGCCGACGGCGATGAAGGCGAGGACCTCGACAAATTTGCCGTAACGGATCTGATCCTGCAGCAATTGCGGGTGCTTCAAGAGGTAGATCAGGCCGCCGCCCATGGCGAGGCTGGCCAACGTCACAGAGAACAGGCGAGAGATCAGACGACGCCCTGGCCGGTACCAGCCACGCGCCTGCAATCCGACGAACAACATCGCGGCATTGACCCAGGCGGCGACGCTGGTGGCGATGGCGAGCCCTGGGAATCCATCCCAGCCTTGCGACTTGAACCAGAAGAACAAGCCGGCGCCGAGCACCGTGTTCAAGGCCACTGTGATCAGCGCAAATCGCATTGGCGTCTTGGTGTCCTCGCGGGCGAAGTAGCCGGGGGCCAATACTTTGATGAGGACGAAAGCCGGTACGCCCCAGCCATAATGAACGAGGGCCAGGCCGGACTGACTGGCATCCTGCAGCGTAAAGGCGCCGCGCGCATATAGCCCTTCAATCAAATAGGCGGGTGCCACCATCAGCGCGATGGCGGCTGGAACCGTCAGCGCCATGGCCAGGCCAATGCCGTCATCCATCAGGCCAAATGCGCTCTTGGTGTCGTCGCCGCGCGCGGCGCGGGCCAAACGCGGCAGGATGGCAACGCCGACGGCGACACCGACAATGCCAAGTGGCAATTGGTACAGACGGTCGGCATAGAACAGCCACGATTTCGCGCCCTGTTCGAAACTGGCCAGGGCCTGGCTGACCAGGATGTTGATCTGGACACCGCTCGCGGCAATCGTTCCCGGAATGGCAAGCGCGATGACCTTTTTGACCGCGGGCGTGATTTTCGGCCAACCCAGCGAGAGCGAGACCTTTTGACGGCTCACCCCCCACCACAGCAGCGCCGCTTGCGCGACTCCCGCCGCCGAAACGGCAATGGCGGCGAGAAAGGCGGTATGGCGATTGTCATCGCCCAGCAGCGCGGCGGTGATCAGGAATATATTCAGCAGGGTCGGTGCCCCGGCCGACAGGATGAAGCGCCCGGACGAATTCAACACACCGGAAAGCAAGGCGGCCAGCGCCATGCAGGCAAGATAGGGCATGGTGATCTGCGTCAGCAGAATGGCGAGCTGGAAACTTTCGCTGCTTTCTTCATACCCGCCATGAATGACCTTCATGATCCATGGCATGGCGAGTTGCGCGACGATGACCAGAGCCGCCGTGGCGGCAAACAGGCCGCGCATGGTTTCGCGCGCGACCTCTGCGGCTGCGTCCGGGCCTTCGGCCTCAAGTGTGCGCGCATAAGCCGGGACGAAAGCTTGTGCGAAGGCTCCTTCGGCGAAAATCCGCCGGAACAGGTTGGGGAACATCAGCGCGGTGACAAACGCATCCCCAATCGGACCCGCCCCGACTTTCGCGGCGATCAGAATGTCTCTGGCGAAGCCCAGGATCCGGCTGCTCATGGTCAGCGAGGATTGGGTCAGTGTGTTGCGCAGCAGGCTCATTCAGATCCTTCGGCGTTAGAAACTGTCCGCGGCGCTGGCGCGTTTCAGCTTGCGCGCTGGCGAACGAGGGCCGTCAGGTTCTTCACGGCCAAGCGCGGCGAGGAGTTGGTCGCGCAATGACGATTTCATGTCCTCATCAAATCCCTTTGGCAGTTTGACATAAAACGCATCAAAGACGCGTTCGCCGTAAGAGCCAACATGCGCGGACACGATGGAGATTCCGGCTGCGGCCAGAACAGCGCTGACATCGCTGAGCAGGCCAGGGCGATCGCGGCCTGACACATCGATCACCGTATGGGCTTGCGACGCGTCTTCCGAGATGGTGACGCGTGGTTGAACGATAAACGCCGCCTTGCGCTGGTTCTGGCGCAGGCTGACTTCTGGCAGATCCGCCTCGGCATCGATGGCCTTGAGAACCATATTCTCGAGTCGATCGAGGCGCCCGCGATCATTCTTGGCAAACGGGTTGCCGTCGCCATCCTCGAGCACGAACACGTCGACGATCCGCCCGGATGGTCCCGTGAAGACCTGCGCGGCAACGGTGTGCGCATCCAGCGCGCCAATGGCCTGCGTCAGACGGGCAAACAGGCCGACCCGGTCTGGTGCAGAGACAAACAGGACCGTGCGCTCATCGCCGCGGGTCTCGGCGCTGACAATCACATCGTCACGATTGGACAGGCGCACCGCATGTTCGGTCAGGGTCTCGGCGTCGAACCCGGTCCAATAGGCCTCATCCATTTCGAGCATGATCTGCGGCAAGTCTCCGACTTGATCCTGCACCAGTCCGCGATTGGCTTCGGCGCGCGCCTTCAGCTCGGCGGTCACGCTCGACTCGTCGGTGCGGCCACCACGAAGCGCGGCTTCGGTATTGTGGAACAGGTCGCTGAGCAGCTGCCCTTTCCACGCATTCCAGACATTTGGGCCGACGGCGCGAATATCCGCCACGGTCAGGATGTAGAGCAGTCGCAAATGCTCCAGATCCATCACCTTTTCGGCGAAGGTCACAATTGTCCGCGGGTCGGAAATATCGCGCTTTTGTGCGGTCTCGCTCATTTCCAGGTGATTGCCCACCAGCCATGCCACGAGTTCGGTTTCGGCAGTGTCCAGGCCAAGGCGCTTGCAGGCGCGTCTGGCCGTTTTCATGCCCTCGATCTGTTGGTCGCCAAGCCCTTTCCCGGTATCATGCAACAGCATGGCAAGGTACAGCGCGCGGCGGTTTTCGATTTTCTCATAAAGCTGCTTGGCGAGCCCAAAACCGTCTTCGCCGCGATCCATGCTGGCAATGTGATCCATGGCGCGGATCGTATGCTCGTCCACCGTATAGTGGTGGTACATGTTGAACTGGGTCTGCGCGACGATGCCGCCAAATTCCGGCAGAAACCGTCCCAGCACCCCGGCTTCATTCAACCGATTGAGCGCCAGGCCCAGATTGGCACTGTCCAGCAGGATGGCGAGGAAGACCGCGATCATGTCCGGGTCGACCCGGTTTCTGGCATGGATCAGCTTGTTGTTGCGAGTCGCCAGCGTGAGTGCGTCCGGATGGACATCGACGCCCAGCTGATCGGCAATCTGAAACAGTTGCAGGAAGGACTTGGGATCGCGCAGTGCGGCCTCTCGATCGGCGAAATCGACGCGATTTCCGAGCAGCTTGAAATTCGGGTCGTCCAGTGACTTGGTTTGGCTGCCGCCAGGCAGAAAGCGTCGCCAGCCTTCCGGGCGTGCCTTTTGTTGAGCTTCCAGCTTCGCCGCCAGAATCCGTGTCAGGCCGCCAATATCCTTGGCCGCCAGAAAGTAGCGCTTCATGAAGCGTTCAACACCGAGTTGTTCGCCGCGATCCTGATAGCCCATGCGCGCGGCGATTTCCGGTTGCAGATCAAAACTCAGCCGTTCTTCCGGCCGGCCGGTGATGTAATGCAGGTGGCACCTGACGGTCCAGAGAAACCGCGCCGCGCGCAAGAAAACATGATATTCGTGCTCGGTGAACACGTTCGACTTCATCACATCCTCGAGCGACACCGTCTCTTCCGGATGCATGTGCTTGACGATCCAGTACAGCGTTTGCAGATCGCGCAAGCCGCCTTTGCTCTCTTTCACATTCGGTTCGACCAGGTAACGGGCATTGCCTTGTCGCGCGTGCCGATTGTCGCGTTCTTCCAGCTTGTCGGCGATGAACTGGGCGTCCTGCCCGTCAACTGCCTGCTTGTTGAACAGCTCGGCCGTCTCGTCGGCCAGTTCGCGGTCGCCGAACAGGAAGCGCGCATCCAGCAAACTGGTCTTGATGGTCACGTCTTCCTTCGACAGGCGCACGCATTCCTGCGGCGTGCGAAACGCGTGTCCGACCTTCAAACCCATATCCCACAGCGCATACAGCATGTATTCGATGACGCTCTCGGCATGCGGGCTGGCCTTGTAGGCGCGGATGAATAGCAGATCGATGTCGGATGACGGTGCGAGGACAGAGCGCCCATATCCGCCGGTCGCAAACACGGCGAGGCGTTCGCCCTCCGTCGGGTTGCGGGCGCGAAACACGTGTGTCGTCGTAAAGTCGTAGAGCGCGTGCAGAACTTCATCCTGGACCGCGGCCAGCAGGCGTGCCGTGTCGAGACCATCGGCGCCCTGCTGCAGGCGTTCTTGGGCAATGAGGCGGCCGCGGAACAAGGCGCCGTGCAGGATATCCAGTGCTTCCTTGCGCGCCGCTTTCGCGTCACCATCGTGACTGAGCGCCGCCGTGGTCAGCTTGGTGCGCAGGGCGACGCCATCAATGATCGAACTCAGCTGCCATTTGCCCGGCGCACGCCGGACCGGCATTCTTTTTTCCACGAGTTCGACTTCGTTCGCCATGACCGCACGTGTAACGCAATTCCCGCGGCTCTGGCTAGCGCATCTGTCGCTATTCGGCAGCCGGGGAGAGGGCGATCAAACCTTGGTCAAGCATGCCTTGATTGGCAGCACAGACCAGCTGACCGCCAGGCTTGGCAGGATTGCCATGCCAATCGGCCGCGACGCCGCCCGCGCCGCGCACCACAGGGATCAACGCCGCGGCATCATAAGGCGCGAGGCCGGATTCAGCGACAAGATCAATGGTTCCGGCGGCAAGCCGCGCATACGCATAGGCGTCGAGGCCATAGCGAACGATCTTCGCGGTCTGTCGCAATTGCGACCAGGATGGCTGCTCCATCGGCTTGAGAATGAACGGATCGGTGGTCGCGATGACGGCATCGCTCAAGGTGGCGCAGGTAGAGACGTGGATTTGCGAGGTGCCCTGTTGTGTGACCAGCAGGCTGCCATCTGGTCCGCCAATATAGCGCTCATCCAGGTTCGGTTGATCGATGATGCCAACGACCGCATCGCCGTTTGCGTCCACCAGTCCGATCAGTGTGGTCCAGACCGGCAAACCGGCCACAAAGGCGCGCGTGCCGTCAATCGGATCGAGGACCCAGGTCCAACCGGTCGAGCCGTCGCTGCGCCCATATTCTTCGCCAAAGATTGCGTCATCCGGGCGGAGCGCCTGCAAAGCGGCGCGCATCGCCCGCTCGCCGGCCTTGTCCGCTTCCGTGACGGGGTCAAACTGGGCGCCGGCTTCCTTGTTTTCGACAGCGCTCAGTGCGCGATAATGTGGGAGAATCGCTATTCGCGCCGCATCCGCCAGGGACTGAGCGACGCCGATGGCATCAAAATCGAGAGATTGGGTCATGCGCCGCGCTTAGCGGCACTGCACGGCTGCGGTCAAGCAGCGCCTGATTCAGAGGCTTCCGCTTCCAGCGCTTTCGCCAGTTCCAGGAGGCGGCGCCGCGGACGCTCGCCAAGACGGTAATAGGCCCGCACCAGCTCCAGCGTTTCCTTCTGGCTGAGAATGTCGGCATCCATGCGTTCAGCGTCATTCGCGGCCATGCCTTGCATGTCTTCCAGTTCCAGCCCGTCAAAGAAGTACTGAACCGAAACGTTCAAGGCGCGGGACAGATCATACAGGCGCGACGACGTCACGCGATTGGCACCACACTCATACTTTTGAATCTGCTGAAAGCGGACACCCACCATGCCGGCGAGATCTTGTTGTGTCATGCCCAGCAAACGTCGCCGACGGCGCAGCCGCTTGCCCACATGAAGATCCGTTCTATCCGTCATTCCATCCTCCGGACTGATCGAGCACGCCGTCAGGTGTGCCGATTTGAATACTTGGACCTACATCAGCAAAACGCGTGCCGGAAAGTAAAATGGCTTAAATACAGTGTGTTATAGGATTCTCACTGTGGCGAGCGTGAATGCCGTATCCCTCTCTTGCAATGGAGTTATGCACAGGCGCGGCAATTTGTGTGTTGAGTTTTGTGCGCCGCACAATAGATTGACTTCCAGCACTGTGGTGCTGACGCCTTAGGGCGTTTCCTCCCTTACCTGATACGGCCGCGCAGCGATTGCGCGGCTTTTTTTTATCCGTTTTCCAGTTCGGCGAGCGTCAGGATTTCCGATATCAGGGCGGTCAGCTGTTCCTGCAGTCGATCGAAGCCGCGCGTTTTCTCGATCTGGTCCTCGTTCATGTACAGCGACCGGTTGATCTCGATCTGCAGGGCATGAACGCCGCGGCGCGGACGGCCATAGCGCCGGGTTGTATAGCCGCCGGCATAAGGGGCGTTTCGGGCGACGCTCAACCCTTCGCGTCGAAAACAGCGCTCGACCAGCGATGTCAGCCGGGCCGAACAACTCGATCCGAAGCGATCTCCGAGCACAATGTCCGGCAGGTTCGATCGACCTGGCTGGCGAGAGGGCATGGAGTGACAGTCGATCACGAATATGTCTGACCAATGCGGTTTGAGCGCATCGATCTCGTCCTGCAGCGCCTGATGGTAGGTGTCGTGAACCATGTCGAGGCGCAGCGCACCTTCTGCGCACGAGATCGGTCTGGAATAGATGCTCCGACCACTTGCACCGACCCGCGGCAGGCAGCCAAGGCCAGCCTTCACGCGCGCGCTCGGCATGCCGGCAGTGCGCGGCAATCCATCTTCAAACATGCTCGCGTCCAGTTCACGCGCATCGCGATTGAGATCGACATAGGTCCGCGCATAGGCGGCATGGATCAGGACCGCGCCCTGAGCGACAGACGGCGCGTACAACTCATCGACAAAAGCGTCTTCGGTGCGACGAAGGTCCAGCAACGGCACCGCCAGGTTGTTGACCATGGCGCTGGGATAATGCGTGCCGCTATGCGGCGACGCAAAGATGACCGGTGCCTTTAGTGGATCCCCACGGCGAATGTTGAACGCCGGAATGGCATGGTCGCTGCCTGTCGGTAGATCAAGGGTTGCACGCATGAGGGGTAAGGTCTGTGTTCTGCGTCTCAGGTCAAGACAAAATTCCTGTACCGTGCGTTCAGAGCGGGCGACCGATCCGGTCAGTCTTGACCCGATTGCCACGCCATCTGGACCCGCGCAGGTGTGAATCCATCGCCCTGTTCACTGAGGGTTTACGGATTTCTGGCCTATATGGCATGATTATCGATCAGGGACAGGCCTCTCATGAGTAAAATACTACTGGCAGAAGACGATGACGCGATGCGCACATTCTTGAGCGCGTCCCTTCGCCGTGCCGGACACGATGTTCAGGATTTCGAGGACGGCGAAGGCGCCCTGGAAGCGCTCGAGCGGGAAGTGTTCGATCTGTTGCTGACCGATATTGTGATGCCTGGGATCGATGGCATTGAACTGGCGCGGCGCGGCGCCGAACTCGATCCGGCGATGAAAATCGTCTTCATCACCGGCTTTGCCGCAGTCGCGCTGTCCGGCGGCGCGCCGACGCCAGCGGGGGCAAAAGTGCTGTCCAAGCCATTTCATCTGCGCGAGCTCGTCGATGAAGTCGAACGCGTCATGGCGGCCTGATGCAACTCACCTGAATTCGGTTGCAGTTCAGGCTTGACTTGACGCCCCCAAAAGTGGATGACCCGTCCTTCTGAAACGGATGGTCGATTAGCTCAGTGGTAGAGCACTGCATTGACATTGCAGGGGTCACTAGTTCGAACCTAGTATCGACCACCATTTTTCTTCAACGAATTCAAAGCATAAACGCATCGGATTCGTGAGCGATCTCTCACAATAAGTCAGTTGTCACAATGGTGTCACAGCCAGGGAGACAAGCATGGCTACAATCAGAAAACGTGGATCTAAATGGCAGGCCCAGATTCGGCGGAAACATGCTCCAGCGCTTTCACGTTCATTTGCAAGGAAAACGGACGCAGAAGCTTGGAACAGAGAGATGGAAGTCGAAGCTGATAGAAGACTGCTCAGGCATGATCCCAGGATTTTGGACCAGATGAGTGTCGCCGATTTGGTGCTTAGATACCGCGATACGATTTCGGTTAGAAAGAGAGACGCAAAGATTGAGATGGACCGACTGTCGCGGTTTTCCGAGCTCCCTGTTGCGAAGCTCTGCTTGTCTGCGATTGAGGCCCGAGATTTCGCCGAGTATCGCGACTTACGTCTTCAATCGGTTTCAGGTTCAACCGTGAACCGAGAGCTCGCGCCGCTCCAACACATGTTTCAAGTCGCAGTAGAGGAATGGGGTCTCCCGATTACCGGAAATCCGCTCAAATCCGTGAGACGACCGAGAAACAATCCTGGCCGAGAGCGGCGCTTGCTAGCAGGAGAGGAGCAGCGATTGTTGAGTGCTGCAGAGGATGCGGTTTCGGGTTATATGTTTCCTGCAATCATCATTGCGCTGGAGACGGCTATGCGTCGCAGTGAGATCCTGCGAATTGAACATAGCCATCTCAGCGAAGCGCACCGAACTCTACGTATCCCCCAGACGAAAACTCATCGTCCGCGAACCGTTCCTTTGTCTGACCGAGCGATATTTGCAATTCGCGATTTGATGATTGCATTTTCGAAAAATCGTCCGTCGCGCAACGCATTCAAGCAATGTTGGGCGCGGACACGAGTGCGTTCCGAGCTCCCGGGCTTTCGGTTTCACGACCTTCGTCACGAAGCTATTTCCCGATTTTTCGAGCGAGGGATGACCTTGCCACAAATCGCATCAATTAGCGGTCATGCGGACTATCGAATGCTCGCGCGCTATGCACATTGGCAAAGCCCGGGCGAAAAACTATGCAAGAATATATAACCACTATACGCAACCTATGGTGGTATTTGGTATGTTTAGATTCAGCCTAGACTCAATATTATAAGTATGATTTCATCTTAGTTGGGTTGGGTGTGGATTTATGGTGCGGGAATTCTGAATCGCACTCATTCAGTAATAAAATATATCTTACTTCAGCCTGAAGAAGACAAAAGTCTTCGGTTTTTACTTGGGGATGGAGGACAAGCGATGTCACACCATACATGGGTCGTAAAAAAGGATGGCGGCCCGGTAGTTCTAGAAATGTTTGTGGATGACCAGAAGCTAGCAATCGCTGGAATTGCACGATTGCGGAGGGGGCAGGAAACTTGGATCGAGCCGGTAATCGATATTGAAGTTTTCTCAGAAGCGTCGGCCGACTTGGATTTCGTCGATGATGCAGATGTGAATGATGGTTTCCCGCTGAGTATCCGAGGGATAAGCGCATCAGACGGAGAAACGGCACCCATTCACATTGAGGTGAAACAGGACGGTTCGATCGTGCCCGCGATCAAAGACGGAAGCACGATTAATAAACCAGAGACGCCAGGTGATCCCTACACGTCTGTTCTGATCATGAAGGCGCCCAAATTGGAGAAGGGCGCAGTCTTCGCAATCGAAACATTTGGAGTGGCAGTGACATCATGACGAACATTTTTTTGAAACTCGCGATTTCGTCGTTTCTCGCCGCGCAAGGACTTTCCAGCGCCGCCTTCGCAGAAGATGATAAGGATGAGAAAAAGGATTGGACACTTTATGATGAAAGCAAGAACGAAGAACTGTTCTCGTTTTCCTCAGATTTTCCCGATAGCCCGGCGCTCGCGCTCAGCGGTATAGACGTGAGCAACACCACGTCCGTTGGTGAGTTAAGAAAATTCGCACTCTCACTGCCTTCCACATTTGATGGCGAAAACAAGAACGCGCTGGCTCTCGATATGAGCCCAGCGGCAATCTTTTTTCCCATCGATGGTCAGCGTCAGACGTTGAAGCAATATGCGGTTTCGTCCTCAAAAGCGGAACGCTTGGCGCGTCGCTCCAAAGTTAGCGTTGTGGTGCGAGATGGAACCGAAAACGAGGACGATGCAGACAAATCCATTAAATCGTTAGTCGCACTAGGCGCGTCGACGTCATTCTTTGATGACAGCGACCCGTTGATGGCGCTCGCTGAACGAACACAGATTACTGGTCGTGATGGATCTCAGGAAGTCTGCATCGACATAATGGAAAAACAAGCCGCTGCGTATGTCGGGCAAACCGTGTTTTCGCAAGATCTGACAGACTTACGTACATCCTTGGGTGACGTGCAAATTACGCTCAATCTTATTGCTTCTGGTATCTATGAAGGAGATGTGGTCGCGGCTCTGGCATCAGCTAAAGATACGATCAACAAAGATCGAGCCGCCTTGGTGGCAATCCGAGCCGCGAGCGACGATCCAGACAAACTTCCAAAACTCACGAAACCGGCCGAACTTAACGGACCTGTTGATGGGGAAAATGCAGACGCACGTGCGAAGCGGTTGGCTGCGAACGCAGTATTGTTGCGACAAGAAGCGGGAGGTTTGGAAGGAGATGTTGAGGCCCTCGCAGAGCTTCCAAAGGTGCCAAAGAAAGTGCTAGATGCATGGGGCCAATGCCAAAACAGCATCAAGCATTCACTTCGAATGGGCAAAGCGTTGGACTTCGGTGCGGCTACCCTGTGGCGCGGTGATCCTAGTGGGCTTTCTGACTTGGAAAATGACGGAGCGGCCGTCTGGCTATCGGCCAAGAAAGGGCTTTGGTCGAGGTGCGGCCGCAACGGCTACGTAACGAACAGTGATAAGCCTTGCACGGGGAAAGAACCTTACGTCCTGGTTGGTCTTTCTGGACGAATGGGATTCGATGAAACCGTCTCGACGGGTAACGATGATCTCAAAGAATCCGAGTCTGATAATTGGCAGGCTTGGGCAGGTGTCGAGTACTATTCCGATAGATTGCGTGCTGCTGCTCGTTTTGGGTACAGCGACACTGAGTTCAACAAGGCTGAGGCAGAGCAGTTTTCCAAATCCGGAGAGAAGTGGTTGCTATCCGCGGACTATAGAGTCACTGAAACAACATGGGTCAGTGTTTCTTATGGAGAGGCCGCGGGTAGCATCGACGCATTGGACGGTGAGACTCTGAAGGTGACTGTGAAATTTAGCGAGCCGTCGAAGCTCAATATTTTTGGACTCAATTAAGCGACGACTCTGAATTTTTGTTGCTGCGTTATAGAGGGCGAGCCACATGCGATCGTGGCTCGCCCTTTTCGTCCTTTCAGCAGCTTACCTAGCGATTTCAACAATTTTGCTGTCACTCGAAAAAGCGATCGTTAGGATTGGGAGGCGAGGGTGGTGCTATCAAGCGCATCCGTGAAGATGGCGTCATCCCCAATTCGTGAAACATTGAGATCAGCGCCTTTTCCGTCTGTCGCTTCATGTCCAGCGCGGGATGACGACGCTTGATCTTGTTCCCATTTGCTGAGGTCGTTTCATAGTAAGCGCCGTGTGTCTCGAGCTCTGATATCGAGGCGCGGTAGTCAGCATACAACTCGCACATAAGTTCTAAGAACGCGGCATCCGATGCACGGGCTATTCCATTCGCTTCAACGGTAGATTTAAGCACCTCCCAGTATCGAAGACCGGACGCCGAGAGAAACTCCGATGGTTTTCCCAAAGGCGAAAAGTCGCTTGAGTCGGCGCGCGGGATCGGCCTTTTTCCTCGATTTCCCTCAATGAGCTTTAATTCCGGCGATTTTCTGGGTCGTCCTTTTCGCGGCATCCACGCCTCCTCTAAAAACAGTTTCGATTTTTGCGTGAACGCGCGCAGACATTCTAACACCGGTTCCGCATTGCTGAGTCACCGAAAACGATACCACCCCTCCGGTCGACCATCTCGAATATAAATTCGGTTAGTCTCAACGCGGTTCTCAAATAGGTTTGACCAGAAAAGCGTAAGCGCAAATTTTGCAATAAGCCCATTGTTGGCACTATCGGCGCTACTGACACTCGCCCAATAACAATTCCCAGTCACTCGTCGTATCGACCCGCAGAATCAGGAAATTGCATCATTTCAACCAGTTTTGACACTCATGCCAATCGAAATGGCACCATGAGGAAGTTAACTACGTGTGGCGCTGCCATCAAGAAAACACCGATGAGCACCCAACGACCACAAACTAACCGATCGTTAGGTTGAATGAATGACAAAATCTGAAATCTCGCGACCATCATTCTAGTGTAAGCTGGCTTGAGCGCTTCGCATGACGACGATTTGCTAAATGCGCGAGAAGCTTCCAGCGCTTGGTTTGCTCGTACTCGATGGTGTTCTTTTAACCCAGGAATTCGATTTATCATTGGATCAGAAAGCGTATTCGAGAGCATTGTTTGCGTCGATGAGAATCGAATCCAATCGAGTTCGTCCATAAACTCTTTGGCTCGTTGGCGGCCGTTCGCGCCGGACTTTAGTTCCTCGGGTTGTTTACGATAGACCAAAAACCACCCTATGCCGAAAATCACAAAACCTACCCAATGGAATACCAGCCTCCAGGCATTGGGTTTTATCCACTCCCATCCTTCTTCGGGGAATGACGCAACAAGACTGTTGATCATCAAGAAGCCAGCTGCAGTTAAGCCAAAAACCGTATTGGTCGCTATTTTCAGATTTCGCCAAGTCGAATGAGTATAGAACGCTTCGTTCACCCTAGATCTAATCGACATCGCTATTCATAGTATCTAAAATTGAGGATAAAGACCAACCAATGTCGAGCCGCTCCCATTTGAAGTTGAAGCGCCTGAGAAAGAGATCTCGAGCTGAAACCAGCGATGAAATATTATCAGCATATTGCAATGCTCGATTGATCGGCGTTGGACTGGAAAATTCTCTCGAAAGGTGAACACGCCCTAGTGAACGCACGGATGTCGCGGCCTCGACAACTTCGGCACCCAATACGCCCTTTAAATCAGCAGAAGATCGCGATTCCCAGCCCGTTCCTCCTATCTGGTATGAAAATCGACTAGCGAGAAAGCTAATGGATTCCTCCGGGTCGCAGGTGCCAAAACAAAGATCGTCTTCATGTGAATAGTATGCCCGACAAAAATCTCCCGCGCATTCATATGTGCACCGATTAGTCTCGCCGGCTCTGCACGTAACCATAACTGCCCCTCTTCGAGTAAATGTCACCTATGATCGCAATCTACATTCTTACATGTCGAACAACAATTGCAATGAAACGAGAATGTATTGCATCGCCCGAGCTTAATAAATTTAGTAGATTTTCCCGACGAACTCTGGGTGTTGGACTGTGTGCATTTTTTCTGCCGAGAACCGCCAAAGAATCAAGTCAACTACGGCCAGACGATCGCCGGTGGAGTTAGCGATCTCCGCACAAAATTTCTGAACGCAAGAGTATCCAAAATCTCGTGCAATTTTCACTAAATGCCGGTCTGGCTTTGCCACATCTAGTCCTAGGTTTTTCGCCAAGTGCCAAACGGTAACTGGCCCGATGAATGGCAATTGAGCCAAAAAATCGAGCGGAACATCGGACAATTTTTGCCTAATTTTTTCAAACCCCCGTTCATGCACGATGCAGGCGATGTCGGCCATCGCCAGGAGCTTGCGGCGATTGGAGAAGCCATCCATTGCGGCTTGAACGCACATGTCGCGATTGCAGGCGATAAACTCGGCGCTCTCCCAATCCCCAAACGACAGTGAAAGGTGGTCAAATTTTTTGCGATGGCATTTGCGGCTTGGTGTTCGGATTCTTCTGCAGGTTGTCCGTAGGCTACAAAAAACAAATCGATGTCAGTAAATCCGCGCTGTTGAAAATAATGCGCGCAAACCATCGAATCTATACCACCGCTGAAAAGTATACTTACTCGAGTGTCCATCGTTGATCCACAAGTCTGAGCCTCTTTCAATTGAACTAACTGTCGTTGTTGACATCGAAACGCTGGATTGAGGTTAAGCGATGCACACTTCTGCAGTTCTCGTGAAACCCCTGGGTATATGCGACAAAACTGGTCTGAACACGATTATCGCGAACGGGACGCGCAATTGGTTTTCGAGGAATTGTCACTTTTCTATCTGCTTCGATTCAAGATTTCTAAGCACGAGATCTCAGGGTCGCGACCTAAGGAATAAACTGACAGAAACTGAGATCCATCGACCCCTAGTACGCTAACGCAGTCTTTCGGGGTTAGATTATGTGTTTTCAGGGATGCCGCGAGATTGTCGTTAGCTCGGATGGCTGCGAGAAATTCGTCAGCGACGAATTGTGAAATCATACTTATGGGTTTTGGCCCGTTAGGAGCGATGATCAGACGATGGAACGGATTGCGCTCGAGATTCGAAAGTGCTCTTTCTGCGATTGTCCGAAGACTCTTTAGTGCATGTCCCACGTGGAAAACGTAACTGTTGGCGACGCGATCGTTTGAGTTCGTCTTAGTAAGTAATTTTTGATGGAGCATGAGGTGGCGCCAAGACCTACCGAATCCATTTGGTCGAACGAAATGAAGGACTTCAATGGCACACTCTTTTCGGTGAGAATCTCGCAATAGCGCCTCCACCGTCATGAATGCATTTCTAGTGCTGCCGTTTGCGAATACGATTGCGTCGAACGATTTGGCTTTCTCAATGACATCATCCGCCAATGCGGCTGTCACGGTATCAATCAGGCGACCTGTGGTTTCGTGCTCCAAAGAATGCGGGTACGATTTTGCCCAAGAATAGGTGAGGAACACCCGTCTCGGCATATTAAAGCCTGCAGAGCCATCCCGCATTGGAGAGACCATTCGGAGCAGAGACCATAGGAATGATCTAGGGAGAGCAGAGCCATCGATGACCAAATCGAATTCGTTGGGCCAGTGGTCGGTGGCGTCGGTCAGCAACGCACGTAAATTGACATCGCTAGCTGGATTTTGGATTTCTGAGCAAAATAAATCGTTTTTTAGGGTGCACCCAACGGCAAGAAGCGCCGAGCGAGCTCGATTAGTGTTTCGCGCTTTCACTAAATCGCGAATATCTCGCTCGTTCGGTCCCTGCAAAGTAACGAGGTGCCAACGCGTTTGTGTATCGTGTTCGGGTTTATGAAGGCAGTACTCTTCGACCAGACTGTTTGAGCGATCTTCAAAGTTTGGTGCCGAAATCACGCTCACACTCTTGGTTTCGTCCATCAAGATGGAATTTACTTGCTGCCAGTTCGCAACCGAAACGAACGATTCATCCATCTGATGCACCTATTCTGGCTAGCGTTTGGAGTTCGGAGAGAATTTGCGCGTTCTGGCGAATTTCGTCCCATTGATTTCCAGTACGCTCGTTTTTTTGTTCATCGATCCGAGAGTTCACCCTGGGATAAGGTCCTTGATAGGAGATACCGGCCTTTCCTGTTCCTTCGTACCAAAGAATGGGTAGCGAATCCGTCGGGCAATTCTCCTGACGCGCAATCAGCAATCCCGCACGGCGGTACCCATATTCCAGATTGTCACCACTTTTCCGTAGCATTCTGCCGTATCGTTTATCTTCAACAATGTACTCTTGTGCGAACCAGCGGCACAGCTCCAACAAAGAGCTGCGAGTATTTTCATTCATTGTTTGGATGCACTCTGAAGATAGCACGTTATGCTCTTCTCCTAGAAAAATGGCGGAATGCAAAGTAACAACGCCAGACCTGATCGCCCGTTTTATCTCCCCATTTTTCATGAGGTTTCGATGGGCGGTGTTCGTCATCACTTGACAAAGAGCGACAATTTTCCGCTGCCGTGGATCGATCTCCTCGACAATGTTCATTATCCAAAGAAGTTTTTCCAGATCTCCTTCCAAGGAGTGTCCACTTAGCGACTGATCCGCCAACAATACCCAAACATTCCTATCGAATATCATGCCCAGCTCGGCGCGAGCGTTTTCGATTTTGGTTGGCAGTTTATGCAGCAGGTCAGCGACTCTGGACCCAAGATCAGCAACACCGCCAACTCGCGCATGCTTGTCTTGGTCGAGCCTGCCGTGAACGCCGTTTCGACGAAAGAACTCTTCGTTCAGCGCGCCGGGGTCGTTTGTAAAAAGGTGAAACTTCTCAATAATGTTTTGGTTTGGTGCACGATCAGAGCCAATTTCCTCTTCGAGCTTCAAGAATAAATATTGAAGGGTCGCACGCAGCATTTTTGTAGGGAAGTATATCGTGGATCCGAATGCGATTAATGCGGCATCCAGCCATTCCGATTTCACCTCCGGGTGTGCTTGAAGGTTCTCCAAGGCCTCGCGAATTCGCTGGCTAATTGAGGCGTGGGAATTGTTGTATTTGTCGGTATCTTCGATGATCGAAAGCAGCCTGCTGCGCGCGACAAGCTCACTATGATCGACTTTTTCAGAGGATATCGTGCTCCATGGTTGCTTATTCACCGCAGAAAACCCGGGTAAAATATCCGCAGGGTGATTTTGTTCGAATTTTCTCACTGCTTCGACGAAACAAGTGGTTTTCCAAGGGCATATTTCGCGCGTGTATGGGTCTTTTACGCCGCTATCCAAATCCACTCCGAATGGCGTTATTTTCTCCAGTAATCGCGTAACGTTGACGTGGTTAAGACCACCCGCGACAATCAATCTTTCGGCCGCTTCGTTGCCGTCAATTCTCTCGAAGAAATCTAAACTTGGAAATCTTCCAGTTCCGCCGGCGGCCCAATCTAACACCGTTAAGTCCGTGTCGGTCACGAAAGGGTCCAACTGGCCTTGCAACAGGTCTTCGTAGGTCCTGAGCCCGACAAGTTCTGTATTGGGAAATGCTGCCCTTAGGCTCTGAACGTCATCTGGCGAAAGCCGGCGATGAAGCTGCAAGTAATTTGGGCTCGTTTCGCTCAAAGCTGCGGCCAAAGCAGTCAGGTCTGCACAATCGGTCACCACAGAGGTTTGCAATCCTTTGGACGAGGCATGTTGCATGACGTCAATTTTACTTTTGAATTCTGAATTGACGATTTCGGCTTCAAGCATCCTGAATCCCGCAATGTCCACTCCGGCCGTCGCAAGAGACTCGACCTCCACGCTTTGCTTCACATTGCAAATCTTGATCTTAATCATCTTTGAGGCTTTTTTGTTTGTCCGCTTGAATGGTAGAGTGCAGGTATAGAGTTGCGCTGAACAATTTAATATAGATCAGAAACAAATGTCACGATACACGCTTAAAGACGATACGCAATTGCTTGTTGACGATCGGTCGCGTTCCATTCTGATCATTGATATAGACGAAGTCGTACTGCATCACAGCAAGCACTTGATAGAATATTTGTCGAAATTAAACATCACTATGACAGATTTCGTGCACGAACTAAAAGGTGAGTTGAGGGATGACGTAACAGGCCGATTGATCTCTGAGAATCAAAAAGACCGAATACTGTCGGAAGGCTTCAAGCACTTTGTGCATTTGCAAGAACCAATTCCAGATAGCGTGAAGATCATAAATCAGCTGGGAACTCGATATGAAATTTTGTTCCTTTCGAATGTACCAGAGCATTCTGCTTCGGCGCGCGAGGCGCGTTTGATTTCTCTCGGTTTGAATTATCCGTTTTTTCGAAACGGCGGTGGCAAAGGGCGAGCAGTGAAGCTTATATCCAAGTTCACCGATCAACGGGTTTGCTTCGTTGATGATTCATTGCGGCAGATCGAAAACGTCAAGAAACATGCCCCGGGAACTGAGTGCTTTCACTTCACTTTTGTTGACGGAACGGGCGTAAAACAACCGCCAGCCGACCTGGATGTGACACGCGTTCGAACGTGGCCAGAATTGTGTTCTTTGCTGTGCAGCTGAAACCCCGGAAAAGTGTGGCGCGGCACAGTCACGGAAGTCACAAATTTCGGCGCATTTCTCCGCATCCTGGCGTTTTTCAGGGTTGTGCCCCGCTAATAGCTTGAGACCTCCAATAGTTGTTCAGAGCCTTTGGGTTCACGTCAAAGTCTTTCTTTTTGCGACCTTTGGTAGGTCCTTTGCGCTCGCCGCACTGGCGCAGCACACCGGCGTTGATCAGTACATCGAGGGCACGATTGGACTCCTCCAAATTGCTTTTTATTTCGGCGATCCCCCAGGTCCTTCTGACGTCCCGCCAATTTATTCTATCGGACTTTCGATCCATCAGTGCCCGGAACACACGTGTGGCAATTCTCTCGTGTTTAAAATCGCGCGAGGTCAGAGAACGGGTCGCCATTGGAAGGAGATAATCATACCACAACCTGATGGCGCGATTCACATAACTCTGCTCAACCTCTCTCACGCATTGGGATCCTTCACTGTCCGCCCAATCCAACAAGCTTAGCGTTGCTGAGATTCTAGCAACCATGCTTGGAGCTTTCCCAATCCAGCCAGAAAGAACACCCGATGCTTTTTTGCATTCGCAATCGATTCTCTTTTGAAACTCGAAGAAACTGTCCGCACCTGCGGGACAAAAGGCGATATCGACCGGAGAGTTTTGGTCGACCGTTTGGTTGTCGAACTCCAAAGCGTGCAAACGTTTTAGAATAAGATAGAGGCGCTCTCGGTTTGCTGGACTTCGCGACCGTCTTCGAGGCACCGGCTGCGGGTAGATTGGCAAGAATCGAGCAATAAAACCGTCATCCGCACTATTTAAAAGTTCAGTAAACCTGTCAGGTTGGATGCCGCCAAGTACGGATGCCAGCGCGTTGTCCACGAAAATCGGTTCTCGCGTCACTCGATCGACCTTTACTGCCCCCCCACTGAACATCTCTAGCCAATGCGGTCGATCGTCGCCATGAGAATATCTCATCATTCCTGAAATCCACGCGAACATTTCGTCTCGCCACTGCAATATCCCTTTGGGTGAGTGCCGAAGGCTTCGCGCAACGCTTTCGATGGTTGCGTCCATTATTCGAATTTCGGGAGGTTCAATTTTTTCTGGGATGTGAGCTTCAGAAGGTTTGGCTGGCAAATCTCTTCCTTGAGCGATCGATTTCTTGGTTTCAGTTTTCCAGTTCGCGTGGTGAACTTTCGCGACTTCGCGTTCGCGTTCTCTCTTGTCGACCATTGGCGCAAATTTCAACCTGATGTCACGTTCTAGGCGTGTTAACGCATCGGCGAAAGGGACGAGAGACGGAGTTTTTCCAGAGGAGGGCGGACCGATGAGGGCAGTCCAGATCGCAAGAGGTTCCTTCCAACTCGAATACTTCGGGTCGGGTAAAACTTTCCGGCATCCACCCACCAGCGCGGCGCTGACCGTTAACATCGCAAAGGCCGCATAGTCTACTGGCGCACACGCATCTTCAGCCAAATGCGAAATCAAGTCTCCAACTCGGCCAAAGCTGCTAAGCGGCAACTTCGGAGCTTCAGGTAGGTCGTCGTTGAGGATGGATAAATCAGGTTCTGGCCAGTCAAGCGCGCAGTTCGAACTCCAGGTAGTCATCGCTTCAAGCTCTCCCCAGACGGTTTGAGGAGTGCTCCATTAGTCGCCTTTGATTCTCCGTAGATTTGATTGGCGAGCCAAAGGTACGCGTCGTCGATTGAGAACCCAAATGCCTTTATCGTAATGTCAATTGGCGAATACCCGGTATCGGCACCGAAATCACGAATTCCCTTCGGCGTGAAGTGCAGATTTCTATTGCGATGATCGACTGGCCTGTTGGTTGAACTCGCTCGCCAAGTTGCTACCGCTTTGTAGCCGTTTCCTCCGACCTTGGGTTGGAGTTTATACAAGCCAAGTTTGGGCACCCAAGCATCTAGATCTTGAAGCGCCTCAAAGTTTAGTTCTGCAAATGGACTACACGTGTCCTTGCGTGCCGACGATTGCTCCCACGTGTTTGGTTTCGCAATAGCGCCTTTAGGGCCAATAGGGTCACACCCAAGACGCTCCAGCGTTTCTTCGAGGACCTTTATGTGGTCGATACTAAGAATCGGTAGGAGATGCGCGTGGACTGGGCCTCGGACCCACCGATAAGTCATGCCTTTTGGGTGAACGGAAGGGGGGATGACCGTTTGCCGAGTCTTGTTTCCTGTCAGTATCTCACAGAGCATTTCCCGAGCCTGACCCGATTGCCTCGCATAGTTGGTTGTTTTGAAGGCGAAATCGCCGCGAAAAAAAAGAGTAACTCCTTTTGCTCCGACTTTGGCCATCGGCGAACTCGGAAGGGCCGAAATCAATTCTTCGACCTCTGCAGAGGACTGCGCGTCGATATCAATGGCGATTACGTGATGATCGCCTACTTTAGTGCCGAGAACCATGCCTATGTTAACGTCGGGCCAATTCGAAATGTACTCACACTCTGACACATTGAGTTTTCGATCTCGAAATTTATGCCAGTTTCTAAGTCCGTACCAGGTGCCTGCGAGATATTGCGCGGGAAACTTATCTCTTGGTTTGATCGGAACTGGGTGAAAGCCAAGTCGGATGAGTGCGGTCGCTTCTTTAGCGAAACAGAATGTACTACTTGTCATTTCGATATCCTTCAGGGCATCGCAGAGCCAGCCAGAACTGAATATCTCTTTCGCGCCAACCGACAGCGCGAACCCCGAGTTTGATGGGCTTTGGGAAGGCGCCCTTGGCAATCCAATCATAGATCGTTGATCGGCTAAGGCCTGTCATGCG
Organism: Henriciella sp.; assembly: GCA_965228095.1. Lineage (GTDB taxonomy): Bacteria > Pseudomonadota > Alphaproteobacteria > Caulobacterales > Hyphomonadaceae > Henriciella. The sequence goes on from OZ245793.1 coordinate 1,780,392, forward strand.
TTCGACGGCGTCTCGCCGAAGAATGATTTCTGTCATCTCATTTCTCCTTTTTTGGTTGAGATGACGAATGAAATATCTGGGCCGAGTTGAGGGGCCGGTCGCATTGTTGGATCCGGCCGTTACATATCAGAATTTATTGGACTTATTCGATTCGAATTTGGCTCCAGTTTAGCCTGCGAGCTTGGATTCAGTTCTGAATTGGTATCGCAATGGTGTTATTGCCTAGCTTCAAGCTTCTTCATTGCGTGCCATGATCGTTTCAAGCCTGGCAGCGATGGAAATCGCGATCAAGCTGGTCAGGATCCAACCGAACAATTTCAAGAGGACTGGAACAACCCAGTAGTTTTGCACCCACCACTCGCGCATGGCGGTGTCTTCCTGGCGGGGGCGCATGAAGCGAAAACGACTCTCTTGACCGAGGTCGAGAAATGGAACGACGACGTCCAAGACATAAACAAATGGGATCATTTGCGGCCGTACTTCAGAACCATCGTCTGTTTCCCCATCATGATTACCCGCGCCGTCATCGCCTTCGATGTGGGCGTTTAGTCTTTGCTTGTCCTGATCATCCTGCGTATCGTCCGGGCCGGGTTTGGTGTCGATTCGATCGTTATTCGTTTGGTTCGGTCCACCTCGGGCGGGCGTGAAGTCTCCCCCAACGCGCGGTCGTGTTCGCGAGAACGAATTTTGTTTTTGCTTATTGATTTGTTGCAATAGATCGTCTGATGCCGTTTGAGCGTCCGCTTCTGTGGATGCCGAAACGGTTTGGATGTACAAGTCTTCGACGATTTTGGATTCTTTTCCCGCCGTTGTGAGAAACGAGCCAGCTGCGATGAGAACAACGGTCAATCCGATCAATCGGATCGGTGCGAACCCGTAGTTCATCGTCAGGTCAGTCAATTTTAGCAGAATTCTCAAGGGCCCAGCAGTTCGCCAAGAGAGCGCCAACCGACGCATGCGCAGCCTTTCCAGCTCTACCTTGTCAGCTGACAACATATAGCCGCTCGCTCGAAGGGTTTTCGCAGCGTGGATGTAAGGTTCGTATGGATGAATTGCGGCTGAAACTCGCCTGACGTTAAACTTTCTTCGTTGCCTTTTCAGATAGTCGATCGCCACAGGAGTGGCTTCACTTGCGCGAGGGTGCGTGAAGAACTTTAACAAAACGATCCAGATCGATAGCCCGACAAAAACCTGAAACACCCGAATGTTCCATGGGCCCAGAGCCTCGTATGCGTGCGACAGATCAGATTCAAGTTGGCTAACGTCCATCATCATGTGCGCGAAGAAATTACCGAATGCAGGCACGATGAACGACGTCAAAAAAGCGATGATGAATGTTAGTATGGTCCGGCTTCTGTTCGATTCAGTTTGCAACTCCACGTCGCGCCAAGTTCTCCTGCGAGACAATAGCGGGCCATAGTCCTTGGTGCGTTCATATCGGAGACCCTCAATTAATAGGCCATCAAATTGCGGCCATGAAGCCGCAGGGTGACCAACGACCGTGGTTTCAAGATGACGAAGATCAATCGTCGGTTTGTGCGCGCGAACAATGCGTTTAGAATCCGCTGACGAGAACTCAATTTCGCTGATGCGTTCGGCAAGCACCTTTAGATTCTCTGTTCGAAAGAAGCGGTATGCGAGCCTGGCGGTCTTGCAAGCGAGCCATTGATAGATCTTATGAACTGAAAACGCCCCTCCTTGCATTTTTTGCAATGCGATGAAGGCGTCATTTGCGTACTCAAACTTGTTGAGCTCCAAACCGCCTATTGCCGGCAAAATTATGAGCTCTCCTGATATCTTAGCCAATGCCAAGTCGAGCATCGGGCCAGACTCTCGATCAAATATCAGGGTCGCATTGCCTCCGACAGTGGCGCGCTCGAAGTTATATTTGGGCGGCGTCCATTTTTTGTCCTTCTTTTCAGGCTCCGGGGTTCCAACACATAGCGCGCGGCGCCTCGCAGGGCCGAACCGATCATGCGTCAGCAAGAATTTCGGAGCGTCTGCCATTCTTATGGAGCCGCCGATACTAGCTTGCTCAGCTGACAAACCGGTAATGCCGACGGAGTCTCTCAAATCGAAATCGTCTTGTACGGTAGCGTTGTCCAAAAGCAGCGTTGTCCGAGTTTGATCGTCCTCGCCAAAGACGTTGGCAATGAATCCAAGCAGACTGAGCGACCCTCCAATATGCGCGCCGGAGAGTGAAATCTCTCCGATCAAAAGTGTCGACTTAATCCTCGCCAAGTCTCCACAAACATCGACCACTTCATCAATTTCTTCCTGATCCAATTGATTGTATATTCGAGCTTCTGGTTGATCAGGGCGATCTTTTTCTTCAATCGCGGGTGCGCCGGCAGGTGGAGCGTTGTTTTGTTGTTCTTCAAACTCCCGCTCAAAATTTAGAAGCTCATACATCTTCGGATCCAAACGAGCTCCGATTTCGCGTAGCTGTTTCCGGGCATCGAAGAACTTATCGAAACCATCTTTTCGAGCGTTTTTTGGGTTATCGAGAAACTCGTTTACTTCGCCCGGTCGGTCAAAAAATACTTGCAAGAACTTGGCTGGGTCTTCCCCGGTTTCGCACAATGTCCGCGCGATCTGCTCAGCAACCCTCCGATTGCTATCTGACACGGCTTTTCTCGCCCTGGCACCTGCGCCGGTCGCATTAACACGCCTGATTTTCCGGCTGTCTCGTCGCATCTCTAAAGATGCGCCGATCTGCGCTCTCCTCAAATCAATCGCATACTGTCGCCTTGCATCAGGTTCGCTCGCTTCGGCTTCGTCCAAGCGATCTATCAGAAACTCGCAGAAATCTCTCGCGGCGGCGTGCCTTTTTGCTCTGTGATGCGTGCCGAAATCTGAAAGCGTTATCCTAAGGGAGCGAAACGTTCGAAAATGCCCACCGCTCAAAGTGAGCGCGGATTTGACGGTAACTTTCTTCAGTCGGACTCGGCCGCCTACTCGCATACCTTCTGCGCTAAAGACTCCATGGATATTTGCGCCATCAGCCCGCAAGGCATTCGTTTGAACAGGAATGCGTTCAAACAAAAGCCGAGCGAGCAATGTGCGTTCGAACGCGGATCGATCGAACCCGGCATTCTTAGTGGGACAACCTGGGATCCAGAGACCATCAAGTACTTCGACATCCAGGCTCCACTTACGCTTCGTTTTCAGTTTCGAATGAAGGAGAAGGGCGAGATCGATCTCGGCGGTCGCAGCTGACAGCTGCTGCGGAAGGCATTTCCTTTTGTCCGTGCCCAACGCATCCACGGCGACCTTTTCGGCTACCGCCATTGGGCTGCGAAGTATCGCGTCGGTGAGAAACAATGAGCCTTCTGCGGTCATGCCTCTCATGTTCACGCCGCCAAACCAGCGCACGCGGTTTAGGCGCATCTCTTTGCCTACGCGCGCAAGGCCAAAATTTACCACGCCCCGGTCTGCGACCCATTTGATGCTGCTTGGGGGCATGTTTATGGGAACGACAATCGAGTCAGCTGCGTCAAGCGGGCCCATGATCGGTGCGGCACCAAAGTCCAAGATTCCCATCGAGAGCGTTCTTCTGAGTCTCAGAGCGCCAGAGATTTGAATATGCGGCGCGCTCACGCCTTGAGCGAAAATGGAGCCAGAGATATCGAGCGTTTCGAGTGAGGCTCTGGTGATGTTTAATGCACCAGTGCAGAAGCAGTTTATGAGCCTGAGCGAGCCCGGAAAACTCAACCCTGACAAGTCGAGCTGACCGTCGATCTTCAAGCCCTCGAAATGAAACTTCGGCTCAACAATCGAGTTTCCCCGTTCTCGCGAATTCTCGAACTTACGGACCGCTGCTTTGATCAGCGCTGCCAAAACGTGCCCTTCAATCGCTTGCAGTGGTTCGTTTTTGGGCGGAGCGAGACCCAATACGCGCGCGCGAAGCTCCAAATTCATTCGTTCAAATGAGGCGATGTTCTTCCAGAAGACACTTGTTTCGTCTGTTTGAAACGAAGACTGCAATACGGGACTGTGGCCCTCTTCAAGTATGGAGCGATGTTTTTCGTCAAATGAGACGAAGTCATCGTAGAATGAACAAGCGGTGCCGCGATTGATCGCGCGCTCTACTATTGTATCTGTGCTGTCCTCCGCCATGGCGTTTATTTGGTAGAACAATGCCAATCGCCGACAATCGGATTCACTTGTGAGGAGAAAAGTCATCGATCCGAGAGCGTAGGAATGCATTCCACGAGCCGCAATTTGGCTGCGATTCTTGTCACACTCACGTCACAACCAAGGTCAGTTCAAACCCAAAAACGGGTTTCTTGACGCAAAACAGACTTCCTGTAGAATGCTCTAGTCAACTGATTTTATTGAATTTAAAAACGGATGGTCGATTAGCTCAGTGGTAGAGCACTGCATTGACATTGCAGGGGTCACTAGTTCGAACCTAGTATCGACCACCATTTCCTCTCTCCTCATCGTGGTCTAGGGTCTGCCGGTCTGTTTATGGATCTGGAGAGGCTGAACATGTCTGAAACGGTTATTGTCTTGGGCGCGGGTGCGTCGAAAGGGGTTGGTGGGGCTCTGGGGCGGCGGTTTGCTGAGCAGGGGCACCACGTGATCATGACCGGGCGGACCGCATCGAAGGTCGAAGCGCTGGCGGCAGAGATAACAGGTGCTGGTGGCTCGGCCGAAAGCCTCACCGTCGACGTGACGTCGGAGGCTGATCTCGACGCGCTGTTTGCACATGCCGACAATCGCGGGCCGATTGCCGCTGTGCTCTACAATGCCGGCAACAATGCGATCATCCCGTTCGAACAGCTCGAGCCTGACACCGTCGAACAATTCTGGCGGGTTGGATGTTTTGGCGCGTTTCTGACCGCCAAGCGGGCGATCCCGAGACTCGAAGAGCAGGGCCGTGGCAGCCTGTTCTTCACCGGTGCATCGGGCTCGATGCGCGGCAAACCGAATTTTGCGCATTTTACCATGATGAAAGCTGGCCTGCGCATGCTGGCCCAGTCGCTGGCCCGTGATTATGGCCCGAAAGGTGTCCACGTGGCGCACTTCATCATTGATGGTGTGATTGATGGCGAGATGGTGCGGAGCCGTTTTGGCGACTATCTCGATGGACTGGGCGAAGACGGCGGCCTGTCGCCTGATGCGATCGCCGATGCGTACTGGCATGTGCACAGCCAGCATCGCTCGGCCTGGACGCACGAAATGGATCTGCGCCCGTTCAAGGAAAGCTGGTAGAGCCGAAGCCCGATGATGACGATCCGCGCCGCCTGTATCCAGATGCGGTCAACCACGGAGGTGGCGCCAAACATCGCGGCCGCTTCTGAGCTGATCCGCGACGCCGCGGCCCAGGGGGCGACGTTTATCGCGACGCCCGAGATGACCAATCTTCTCGACATTCGCCCCGGTCAGGCGCGGTCGAAAATCGCCCTGGAAGCAGATGATGCTTGCCTGAAGGCGTTGTCACGCCTGGCAAAGGATCTCAGCGTCACGCTGCTGATCGGCTCGCTCGCCGTAGCCCTGCCGGACGAGCGGCGCTATGCCAATCGCTCCTATCTGATCGGCCCGGACGGCAATGTTCTGTCCTCCTATGACAAGATCCACATGTTCGATGTCGAGGTCGGCGATGGCCAGAGCTATCGCGAATCCCGGGCCTATCGCGCCGGGCAGACGGCGGCCCTGGTCAAGACGCCGTTCGGTCAAATCGGCCTGACAATCTGTTATGATGTGCGCTTCCCGCACTTGTATCGGCAGCTCGGGCAGGCTGGCGCTGACATTGTCACCATTCCGGCTGCGTTCACGCAGGTGACCGGTGCAGCACACTGGCATGTCCTGGTGCGCGCCAGGGCGATCGAAACCGGCAGTTTCATACTGGCGCCAGCCCAGGGCGGGCGCCATGATGATGGCCGCGAAACCTTTGGTCATTCGCTGATCGTTTCGCCCTGGGGCGAGGTCCTGGCAGAAGCCGCGGGCCAGGCGCCGGGCTTCATCCTCGCCGATCTGGACCTGCAGGACGTGGCCAAGGCCCGTGCCCGTATCCCTGCCCTGCACAATGACCAGGTGATTTCGCTGAACCGGGCTTGATCATCGCGACCGTGCCAGCGCGGCGATCTGCTGCGGTTGCTGGCGTCCCATGATGTCGGTTTATCGATCTGTCCTCTGCCGCAATTGCCAGTCGTAGAGCGACCGGATTTCCGGTTCGCGATTGACGCTTAGGGCACGCGGTTCAGGGCGGTAATCCACTTCGAATGTGCGATTGCCATGGATGCCGAGTATGAACGCGTCCGGCCCCTCTGCGAGGCCTTCCAGCCTTACAGTCTCGTCGCGTTGCGCGCCGGATTGCACGATGACGTTGAGATTCCATGTCGTGTTGAAACGGCCGTGTCCGGGTTGCCAGTAGCCCGCCCCGCTGCCATCCCAGACGGAATAGAACGGGCGACCATCTTTGCGGTCAGCTTTCACATGCAGGGTGACATTGTCGAACAGGTTTTGATGATTGGCGCCAGCATGCTGATCGAGCACCGCAGCGTTCAGCACGGTGGCGCGTTGATACACGCTCTTGGTCGACTGGGTGTTGAAGGTCAGTGAGTGGAGCACCGGGTTCTCGATGGTGACATCGCGAACCAAGACGTTGTGGACGTTGCCGAGATGGATCGCGTAATGCCCCGGCCGCTCTCCCGTCGAACGAATGTTCTCAATCGTCAGGTTGGCGCTGTTATAGCTCAATATGCCACTGTCGGCGTTCTTGAACTGTATATCTCGCACCCAGCCATCTATCGTGCTGGTGACGTATATGCCGTTATAGCCGCGTTCCAGATGGTGACCGAAATAAGGGCTGTCAGGGAAGGAGATCGAGAAGTCTTCCAATCCCACTTGCTCGAGATGATCCCATTGCGAAATCTGCGCCGGAACCGCGACCGATATGGAGTGAAGCAGCGGGTCGCCAATCTCGACTGTGGCGCCATCGATGGCGAGGATGCGCGTTGTCTGGCGAACCAATGGGCGATCAGCAAAGGTCCAGTGATGTGACCCGATGGCGAGGTCCGTCTCGCCATAGATTTCAGACAGCAACGCGCCGTCTTCGCCGTCGCGATTGAACCAGTGAATCTGCACAGCATCGCCGACGCGCAACTTGTCAGTCGAGTCCACCTGCAGCTGCTTCTCGCCGCGACTGCCGCCAATGATTGTCGTGAGGCGCTCGATGGGTGGGTCGAATTCCTCCAAATAGGACGCGGCGCGCGTGCCGGGTTTCTGGATCCAGATGAATCCGCCCGTCCAGGAGTATTCTGAAAACAGCGCGTCTATGTTGCGCTCAGGTTCACGCTGGCGCTTGTCATACTTGCGCAAATAGGTGCGTAGCTCGTCCAGGCGCGGGGTTTGATCAATCGCGGCGAGCGGCCGCGGAAAGTGCAATTCAGTGCCGCCGACGCCTGCGCCAGCGCCGCGTAGGACGATATGGCTGCGCTCGATCGGCAAAACTTCAGAGATCACGAGGCGGCCAGCGGGAAGTTGCACGGTCACCGGACCCGTCACCGCGTGGGCGGCGCGCAGGGTGTCCAGCAAGGCGGCAGAATCATCCAGGCCATCATCCGCAATCACGCCAAAGTCTGTCGCGTCGATGATTTCGCCGGAAGCGTCCGGGATTTGCCCGGTGCCGAACTGGTAACCCGCATAGGAATAATCCGGCAGCTCTGCCGCACCGGGGCCGTTCCGAAGAGGCTCATCGCTGTGTGCCTGATGCAGGTTTGTGCAGGCGGACGTGACAAGAATTGCGAGGCTGGCGAGACCAGCCGCCCTGCCCACAGACGCGCGGTTCGATGTGTGTTTCAGGTTTGAGCTGGAGCTTGTGTCTGTCACGATTGTTGGCTCCGTTCGCCGTTCAAGTGCATGCCTATTGTTAAGATACCGGTGTCATTTTGGCAATGCGCGTTCTTATTTCTTTGGATCGAATTCAAAAAAATTTGCCCAAAATGCTGTCAATCTGAGCATGTTCGGGTTGTCTATTGGTGTGGCAATGTTAAGAAACCGGTGTCATTTCAGTCGAAACAACCGATAGGTAAGCGCATGCCTGACAACAACCCGTCCTGTGTCGTGAATGCGGCGCGCGTTGCACACATATCGGACACGCTGGTTGGCGCGCGACGGTCGTGTACCATCTTACCGGCGTTCCCCGGGGATTTGCCTGCCAGTCTCGATGAGGCTTACGCCGTTCAGGATCGGTCCATTGGCGCGTGGGATGATCAAGTGGTCGGTTGGAAGGTTGGCGGGATTCCTCCGCACTTGCGCCCGGTCCTGGGACAGGATTGGGTCACAGGGCCGATTTATCGACGCCGCCAGGAAGTCGCCGGCCCAGCGCCTGTGAAGATGGCGGTCTTTGAAGGCGGATTCGCGGCCGTCGAGGCCGAGATCATTGTCGAGCTCGGCGACACAGACAGATTGCGGGGCGCTGCGCCAAGCGCCCTGGACATGATCGAGCATATTCGCGCGTGCTATATCGGGGTTGAGATCGCCAGCAGTCCGATGCCCGACATCAACGTCATTGGACCGCTGGCGGTGATCAGCGATTTTGGCAACAATAATGGCATGATCATCGGTCGCGAGATTCCGGACTGGGGCCCGGACCTGCTGTCTGCGATTGAAGTTGAGACCGAAGTGGATGGTAAGTCGGTTGGACGGGCGCGCCCACCAGCACCGCCAGCAGGGCCCTTGGGTGCGGCCGCATTTCTTGTCGCCAATCTGAACCGGCGCGGGGTCGCGATCCCGTCCGGTCTGAAAATATCGTCAGGAGCATTGACCGGCATTCATGACGTGACAGTCGGGCAATCCTCGCGCGTCAGCTTTGCGGGGATCGGCACCATCGATATCGAAATCGTCGGGTTGCAGGATTAGGGCTGTCACAGCGCAAGCCACCCATCTCTGATTTTGACATTGAATCCGTTTCATTGGACTAGATACCGATATGGTTTCGCGCCAGGGTGGAGCGGTGAATGACTGAAAAACTAGAAAAAAAGAACCAGTTACCGGTGCGCGAACATGGCGGGACGGCACGTGGCAAGGTCACGATCAATGATATTGCGCGCCTGGCCGAGGTCTCCAAGAAAACGGTTTCTCGGGTCTTGAACGATCATCCGCTGGTGCGTGACGAGACGCGTGCACGGGTCAAGAAAATTATGCTCGAGCAAGACTATGTGCCCGATCCACAGGCGCGCGCCCTGGCTTTTCGCCGCTCCTTCCTGATCGCGCTCGCCTACGACAATCCTAGTCCGCAATATGTCGTGAACATGCAGCGTGGCATTCTCGATCGCCTCGAGGGCACGGACTATCAACTGGTCTTGCATCCGGTCGATCGGACGAAGCCGGACTATCTAAACCGATTGGAGTTGTTCGTAGAGCGGCATCGCCCTGCTGGCGTGATCATGCCGCCATCCGTCTCGGAGGATGAGGCGCTGTGCGAAATGTTGCGTCGCCAGGACTGCAAATATGTCCGCATCGCATCCGTCGAGCTGGACGCTAAATCCAATTTGGTGCGCACCCATGATGCCGATGGTGCCGCCCAGGCGGCGCGTCATCTGGCCAGCCTCGGTCACACCAAGATTGCCCATATCCATGGTCCGAAATCGTTTCGCTCCGCGCACGAGCGCTTGCGCGGTTTCCGGGAGGGATTGGCGGAATTTTCCCTGGAGCTCGACCCGGATCTGACCTTCGAAGCCGGCTACACATTTGAATCTGGCGTCCGCGCGGCGGACAATCTGCTCTCGCGCGCCAACCGACCGACCGCGCTTTTCGCAGGCAATGATGAAATGGCGATCGGTATCTACACGTCTGCCCGCAAATTTGGATTGTCCGTGCCCGAAGACCTGTCAATTGTCGGCTTCGATGATACGCCGATGGCCGCACGAATTTCGCCGGCCCTGACCACGGTCAAATTACCGATCCGGGACATGGGGAGCGAGGCAGCGCGTGGACTGATGGCGATCATTTCTGGCGCAGAACCGTCGGAGAACAAGAGCTTCAGGCCCGAAATCATTGTCAGGCGTTCGACCCGACCACCCGCTTAGGTTTGGCGGTTGAACGGTCTAGTCTATAGTGTTATGACACCGGTTACCAAAATCACTGCAATCGCCGGCCGCATATCGTCGCTGCCTGCGAAAGACGCTCAAGGAATGCGCACATGAAGATCGCCCTCATCATCGAGAATAGCCAGGCCGCAAAAAGTGAAATCGTGCATGAAGCGCTGACCACTGTCACCGAGCCACTTGGGCATTCCGTGTTCCATTACGGCATGTATGGACCGGATGACGATGCGTCGCTGACGTATATCATGAACGGCTTGCTGGCCGGGATTCTGCTGAATTCGCAGGCCGCCGACTTTGTCGTCACGGGCTGCGGCACGGGGATGGGGTCCATGCTCGGTTGCAATGCGATGCCAGGCGTCATTTGTGGTTTGGTGATCGATCCAACCGATGCCTTCCTGTTTGGCCAGATCAATGATGGCAATGCGATATCGATGCCTTATGCCAAAGGCTTTGGCTGGGCCGCGGAACTCAATCTTCAAGACTGTTATCGCAAGCTGTTCGAGGTTGAGCGCGGGGTTGGATATCCCAAGGAGCGCGCAGCGGTCATGGCCAAGAACCGGGGCATTCTGAGCACCGTTAAAGCGGCCGCGTGCCACGATATGCTGACGGTTCTGAAAGCCGTCGATCAAGACCTCCTGAAAGCCGCGATCTCAGGAGAACGTTTCAGCGAATACTTCTTTGCCAACTGTCAGGACGACGAGATCGCCGACTTTTTGAAGGGTGTCCTGGCGTCCTAGTGCTGCTACCATCGGGATCGATCAAACACATACAGCGCGAGAAATTGATGAGCCATCCGTTTAGTCTTGAAGGCAAGACCGCCCTGGTCACCGGCGCCAATACCGGGTTGGGTCGAGGGATTGCTGTCGCGCTGGCTGGCGCTGGCGCTGACCTATGCCTGGTCGGCCGATCCTCGCCTGCTGATACGGTCAACGCGATCGCTTCGCTTGGTCGAAAGTCTCTCGTGATCGGCGCTGATCTTTCCGAAGTAGATCGCGTTGCGGACATCGTCTCAGAAGCGAGTGCGCACTTTGGGTGTTTGGATATCCTGGTCAACAATGCCGGGATCATTCAGCGAAACGAAGCGATCGATTTTTCGATCGAAGAATGGGACAGCGTCTTGAACGTCAACTTGCGCACAGTGTTCTTCTTGAGCCAGGCATTCGCGCGCAGTTGTATCGCCGCCGGGGACGGCGGCAAGATCATCAATATTGCGTCCATGTTGTCCTATCAGGGCGGAATTCGCGTCCCATCCTACACCGCGTCCAAGTCTGGCCTGATGGGTTTGACCCGGGCCTTGGCCAATGAATGGGCCGGGCAGGGCGTGAACGTCAACGCGATCGCGCCAGGCTATTTTGCGACAAACAATACGGCTGCCTTGCAGGCGGACGAAAAGCGCAATGCCGAAATCCTGGGGCGTATTCCAGCTGGTCGCTGGGGAACGCCGGCAGAGCTTGGCGGCGCCGCTGTGTTCCTCGCTTCAGACGCCTCTGATTATGTTCATGGTATCACGCTACCTGTCGATGGTGGTTGGCTGTCCCGCTGAGCTTCGTTTTTGTATTTGGTTCGCAAAAAAAACGCCTCACATATGTGAGGCGTTTTCGGTCGGAGGAATGCCACGAACAGAGTTCGTGGACTTTATTATCAGAAAGTGTAGCTGCCACCGAACGTGATGCGTCGGTCAGGGTATCCGACAAAGCAGGTCGGTCCGGTTTCGCTGACACATTTCTGAATAATTCGCTCTTCGGTCAGGTTCACTGCCTCAATTCCGATATTGAAATTGTCGGTCACAGCATAGCTGATGCTGGCATTGAGCTGACCCCGATCAAGCGTGTGAACCGGGAAGCTGAAAGTTGAGCTACCACTGGTGTTCGCGCCGCCGCCAAAGTCCTGGGTGCGGAACCCTTCACGCCATGTGTATCGGGCGCGGGCCGACAGGCCGTACTTCTCGTAATAGGCGGTGAGGTTGTAGGCGTTCTCGGAGAAGTCGAGCAGTCCGCGTGGGATGCTGACATCGCCCAGAACGTTGGCGCCGCGACCCGAGGTCGAGTCGACGACTGATCCTCCAGAGAAGTCCTGGATCGTGTAGTTGGCAATGACGCCGAAGCCAGATGCCCAACCGAGACGATCTTCCCAGCTTGAAAGGTCATACTGGAAAGCAAACTCCCAACCCGATTGGGTTGTTGTGTCGGGGTCGTTGCCTGGACGAGTGAAGTCCACGCACAAGCCCATTGTGTTCGGGTCGCCCAACACGTTTGGAATGACTTCAGGGTTGAAGATTCCGCCGCCGGGGCAGTTCGGATCTGTCTCGCGAGACAGTCCGCCGGTCGTGTTGTTCGGATCCGGGATCAGCGCTGCGCCTTCGAAATCAACGCCAAAGATGTTCGTGCGATCCTTGGTGAAGTAGCCGAGGCTGACAACGGCGCCTGGCGCGAAATACCATTCGGCCGAAATGTCGATCGAGTCGACTTCTTCAGGCAGCAGCCCTGGGTTTCCGAGCGCTACCGCCGTGTTTTCCTGTGGTCCGAACGTGAATGCGGTGTTCAGATCGCTGAAGTTCGGTCGACGGATGTCTGAGCCATAGGCAAAGCGCAACAGCAGGTCGTCGGTTGGCTGTGCGACCAGATTGAACCGAGGCAGCACAAAGTCATACTTGCCTGTCGTGGCTTCCAGCGATCGGGTGCCGTTGCCGTCAGCCGGTCCGAAGCCGATCGAGGTCACTTCCGTTTCGAGATAGCGCACACCGACATTGCCGCGGAAAATTCCGTGTTCGAAATTCGCCTGAGCGTAAAGCGCACTGGTTTCTTCGGTGACGTCATAGAACGAGTTCTGGTCTGAAGAAAGAACAGCAACGAGGTCGCCATCCGCCTGAGGTTCGAGGGCGCGTTGTTGCGCCAGCGCGTTTTCAAGCACGCTGAGGACCCCTTCCGGATCAGAGAATGCGCGGTCCGGATCAATCAGCAGGAAGTTGGCAATGAACAGGTCGCGGCCATCGGCATCGCCGTAATTGGATGGTCCTGGAACCAGGAGCTCAGAGAACAAGGCGCCATTCGGGCTGTCCTCGAGGCGGCTGAAGCCGCCAATGCGATCGTTGACGCGATCGAACACGCTGGATGATTCATTATAGCGATACCCGACATCAACAGAGGTCAGGTAATCTCCCAAAAGCGCATTGTCCGTGAAGTCGTAAGAAACATCGATACGGAATGCGTCTTCCTTGTTTTCCGTCGTGTTGCGGCCGATGTCGACTTGATCCAGCACAACATTGGCCGGGTTGGTCAGGTCTGCCACACTCGGCGCGAATGGAGAGTCGAAATTGATCCCCCAGGCGAGCGAGTCGCCACGCAAGTCATAGCGGAACGGAACGCAGTTATCGTTGCTGGTGCTCGGATCACCGGATGCGGCGCCATCCAGCGGACAGTTCGGGTTGATGAAATTGAGCGTGGTGCTCAAGTTCGGATTGACCGTGTCTGAACTGGTCGAGGCCAGTTCGGCGCGAACCGTCCAATTGTCACGCGACCACTCTCCCGCGAGGGCGAATATTTCGCTGTCGGTCACCCGTGAACCTGTGTCGCTGGAAAAGCGCAGGTTCGGGTCATCATCATCATTCGACAGGTCTGGCTCCAATGTGCCAACCAGGGCCGCTGGGAAGGCACGAAGGTTGCGGCCATTGTTCGACGTGACGCCAAAATCGACGATCTCGAACTGGCTCGGAATGCTCAGTTGTCGCAGCGTGCTGACGCCGGACGCTTGCAGGCGATAGGAGTCCTGGCTCCGTTCCTGCTCGTTCAGGATATAGTCGAGGCTGAACGTCAATTCGTCATTCGGCGCCCATTCGAACGTCGAAGCAATGTTGGTTGTTTCGTAATCGAAGTTCTCCTGTTCCTGAACCAGGAACTGAATGCCGAGGAATTCAGCTGGATCCGCGCCAGCCGGCGACGCGACATTGTCGCGGTCGGTGCGTGGGCGGAATGACACGGATTCCTGTTCGGCATAGCTGCCACTGATCACGAACCCGAACTCACCGATATCGGTGTCCCACTTATTGCCGAAAGCACCGGACAAACGGGGTTGGATCCCCTCGGTGCTGAGGCTGCTATCCTCCCCCTGGAGGCGAACGCTCGCCAGCATGTCGCTCAATTGCAATGGGCGAATCGTGCGCAGATTCACGGTGCCACCCACCGATCCTTCGATGGTCTTGGCTTCTGGTGCTTTTGTCACTTCGACTGACGAGATGATGGCCGCGTTGACGTCTTCGAAATTGATCCCGCTGCGGCCCGCGCCCGATCCGACCGTCGAAACGCCGTTGAACTCGACGCGGTTGGCATTCGTGCCGCGAATCTGCACACCGGTACCGACGCCAGCTGTCCGGGTGATTTGTACGCCGGTAATATTCTCGAGGACCTCTGCGAGGTTCTGATCAGGCAATTTACCAATATCTTCGGCCTGAATGATTTCCTTCAGGTTCGCAGCATTGCGTTTTTCTTCCAGTGCGTTCGCGAGCGATCCGCGAATGCCTTGGACAACGACAACGTCCTGTCGCGCTTCCTCTTCATCGCCAGCGTCCGTCGCATCCTGTGCGAACGCCATCGATCCCAGGGGCAGGGCGACGCCCGCGAGCAGGGCGGCCTTCCAAATTGTGCCACCGCGCGCGCGGATGGATTTGTCCTGTCTATTACCGTGCATACCAATTTCCTCCCGGTAGATATGTCTTCGTATCAACTCGAAGTGAAAACAGGCATACGCATGCCAATCAATGTGTCAACCAATTTAAGCTCAAAATCAGTACCAAGTGGTAGGACCAATTTGCGGTATGACAAAATGTGTTGCGATAATGTGACAGCGCGGTCGGACCGGGTCGTGGCCGGGGCAACGCGGCCGCGACAGCAACATGTCGAGCGCCAGCGCCGCCGATATGGCGGGGCGTGCGTGACGATTGGGGGGAGGCCGATTTAGCCTGCGAGCACAGACTTGAGATATTTCTCTCGGTTCGCAGAAGAGCGTCGCCGTGCTTCTTCGATGGCGTGCTGTTCGGAGGCGACCAGCAGGTTCTCAATCAGTCGGGAGAAGTGCGCCCGCATTGCCTTGCGCGCCTTGTCCGGATTGTGCTCTTTCAGGGCGGTGAGGATGGCAGCGTGTTCATCGACACGCTTGTAGGAATCCTCGTCACAGACGGCAGCATACATATCGCGGACGTCTGGCAACTCCACGCGCATCCGCCACAGGTTCTCCATGATGAAGTAATTGGCCGTGTTCCCACTCGCCTTGGCGATGGTCATGTGAAACACGCGGTCAGCTTCGTCGGCTTCTTCGGAATCCTGGGGATATTTCTCCATCCGCTCAATCGTCTCTTCCAGTTGAGCAATCTGCTCGTCTGAAATCTCTGTTGCGGCGAGCGCAGCGGATTCGGATTCAAACAAGAGTCGGGTCTGCGTCAGTTCAAAGGCGGAGACTTGCGGCAAATGACCGTGATTAGCGGCCTGGGGTTCACGAACGTAGACGCCTGACCCCACCTTGATTTCGACGTGGCCCAACGCTTCCAGAGAAATTTCTGCTTCGCGCACGACCACGCGACTGACTTCAAACCTTTCCGCGAGTTCGCGTTCACCAGGTAAGCGCGTTCCGGGCGGATAGGCACCTGAAGTAATCATCTCCAGGATCCGAGTGGCCACCGTTTGATATAAGCGCTTTTCGGCCATGATGTGTTCTCAGTCAGCAAATAGAAGAATCGTTGCGAGCAAATCTTACCAAATTGTCCTACCAATTCAAGGTCGATTTGCTCGCATTGAATCCTATTCATTAGAAGCGTCCTCTGATGCCAAAGAAGATGCGCGGACCGTAGTCGTTGACTTCGTAAAGGTCGTCCTGGACATAGGCGAACTGCTCCTTTGGTTCGCTGAACAAGTTGATCGCATCCACCTGAAGACGGAAATGGTCGTTGATCTCGTAGGACGCGCGCGCCTCCCAGACCCCGACATCGCCGACATAGCGCAGGCGTGTGCCGTCGCTAATGAATGGCTGGAAGTAGCTATCGCGATACTTGTAGTTCGCCTGCAGGTCCCAGTCGCCGATCTGGTAATAGACCTGCGCGCTCAAAGTGTGCTTCGATAGACCCGGCAGGCTTGCTGGCGCAATGATGCCCTGATTGGTTTGAACCACACTGCCATCAAGTTGAACTTGCGAGATGTTGCCATATCGGCTGTCTTCGAACTCGAAGTTGGAGTCGGCATAATTGTAGCTAACCTTGGCACCCAGCCCGCTCCAGTATCCTGGCAGGTAGCTGAAGTTGTGGCTGCCCGTGAATTCGAAGCCGTAGAGATTGCTCTTGCGCTCGCTAACTTGTTGAACGCTGACCGGGAAGACCACATCGGCGCCATTCAGATTGAAGGTTTCGTTCGAGACGACATTGTCAAACCCACCCTGGAAGCGCTTGTAATAGGCGCTCACGGCAAAAATCGAATCGTCGTTCGGGTACCATTCGAACCCGGCATCATAGTTCCAAGACGTCAGTGGATCGAAGCTAGGGTTGCCCGAAGCGCTGATGCTGGTGATCAGGGCGTCAGCGGAGGTGGCGTCCTCGTCTTCTCCGATCACATTGATGGTGCGACCGTACCCCATGTCAGCAGGATCGGGCCGTGACAGCGCCTTGAACACACCGAAGCGCAGGAGTTTGTCTTCTGAGAGTTCGATGATTGCGTTCGCGCTTGGCAACACTTCAGTGTAATCGTGCGACGTCGAAACGGCGGTGAGGGCCCCTTGAGAAATTGTGAACACCCCGTCGGTCTCGGTCACGGTAAGCTCCGGACGATACCCGGTTGAGTCGACTTCGGTCTTTACGACACGGACACCGATATTACCGGAAACAGGCAGATCGTTGAGCTGAGTTTCGTACCCGGTCATCGCGTAAAATGCGGTGGTCGTTTCCTCGACATCGATCGTGCGGCTGCTCTCGCGAACCAGACCTGGAATGGCACTGCTGAACATGCCCAATGGGTCATCGACATCGCCGCGATCGGCAATCGCCAGATTGATCGCGGACAGAATTCCGTTCAACGAACTCACCGCTGAATCCGCGACGCAAGCCGCGTCGAACGTTGCCCATGAATTGGCTGTGCTGATGATCGTGCCGTCATCTGCGACATTGGTCACGAGGTCTCCGTTTCGCACGCTGCTCAGGAAGTCGTCTTCCGGAAACTCGGTGCGACAAGCTTCATTGGTCGCGGCGATGATATCGACCCAGAGATCGGCATCCCCTGTCGCCGCAGAGCCGGATCCATCGACAACCTGGCGGTTGTTGATGTTGAGGTCGGTATTGTCTTCGATCTCGAACGAGAAGCGCCCTAGTCCGGCGTTGTATGGATCACCGGAATCAGTGCCGCCGGGCAATTCAAGATAGTCTTGCCGCGCCAAGCGAACGCCAGCTTCGAACGTCGTGAAGAAATCGCTCTCAAGATCATACGCCAGGTCGAAGCGTGCCGACTCGATGGTGTTGTCGCGCATGACGTCATTATCGATGCGCACACGTAGACGATCGACGAAATTGCTGTGATCCGTGACGTCGAACACTTCATCATAAAGCGTGTAAACGGGCACATCCGAATTCGTGCGGTCGTAAACGATCACGGGCGAAATGTTTGACTGAATTCGAAATTCCTTCGCCTGTTCTGTTCGTTTCGTGTTCGAGTGGGCGAAATCAGCCGACACAGTCAGGCGATCCGAAACATCATAGGACAGGTTCAGGCCGCCGCCGAAATATTCCTCGACGCGCTGATAGTCCCCGCCCTGAACTTCGATCGTATTATCAGTGATCTGATACAGGATTGCGCCACTATCTGTGTACTGCAGTGTGTCCAGAGTGGTCACTGAATTGCCCAACACGTTCAGAGACGTGTCGTTGCGGCGACCGCCATTGAATGTCAGGTCGTTTCGCTGTTCGGATTGAACCCGCTCAGAGTACTGAACATCCAGGTTAATATCGAAACGATCGTTCGGTTGCCATTGAAGGGCGCCGAATATCGCATCTCGTTCGTCGCGGGTGTCGTTTTGCCGATAGTGACGCTGAGACGGCGCGAAAACGAATGGTGTGCCAGCGTCAATCGCCTGCCCCGTCGCCGGGTCGATCGATGTGTCAAACCCTTCCGTATCCGAACCGCGCGTGGCCAAATTGGCCGGGTTGCGGCGATCGTTGAAATCATCGCAATCATCATCGCCCCGGTCTGTCGTTTCGGGATTGTTTGAGAAACCGGTGAACGTGCCGCCATTGGTCTGGTCAGTGTATTGCGCCAGGCCATCGGTGATCAAACAGGCTGCGCGTGAATTACTTGTCGGTCCGGTTTCGCGGCTCTCGGCTTCCGGTTGCGAAATGTCGCTGCGCTGAAAGCCAAGCGAGATTCCGACCTTGCCGAGCTCATCCAGCTGGAACTGATCGACATAGGACAAAGTTCCGCGATAGCCAAAGTCGCCGGCTTCTGTGTCATCTTGGTTGAGTTGGTCGGGGTTCACGTTGAGCTTGAATTCGCCATTGATTCGGCGCTCTCCGAAATCGAGTGGCTTCAGTGTTTCGATCTGGATCTGGCCGGCAACACCGCCTTCAATCTGGCTGGCATCCTGGGTTTTGAAGATGGCCAGTTTGTTGACCAGCTCGGATGGAAACTGTGAAAAATTGACCGATCGATCGCCAGAGCCATTGGTGGCCGCGCGGCCATTGACGACGGTCGACGAGAGGTAGGGGCCTAGTCCGCGAATGGAGACCTCCGTGGCACCTCCATTTTCCCGGTGGGAGGCGGCGCCAGTGATCGACTCTAGCGCTTCCCCGATTGAGAGCGCAGGCAGGTCGCCAATTTCATCGGCTGAGATGCCGTCAACAATTTGCGTGTTCTCGCGTTTGATGCCAATCGCGTTCTGGATCACCTGGCGTGAGCCGGTGACTGTAATCAGGTCGAGTTCGCGAACCTCTTCGGTTTCGGATTCAATCGACTCCGGGGCGTCGGTTTCCTGCGCGGTCGCCACGCACGCGAGCGGCAGCACAGCGGCGCTCAAGAGCAATGCGCGCGAAAATTTCATGTGTGCGAGTCCGGCGCAACGAGTGCCGTTCAGTCTAGCCATTGGTGTCCTCCCTCAAGGCATTTTTGAACTTTGCGTGGGCAAAGCTTTGCCTGCACAGCTATCGAAGAAATCCAATGTGTCAACCAATTGGGCTAGAAATATTACATAAATTGGTAGGATGACCGCCTTTTTAGGGCGTTTGGGTGACCTATTTGGCACAATCCGGCGAGCCGTTGTTGTGTTGAAAGGAAAAAAAGACATAATTGGTATGCAATAGTGGTTGACAAATAGATGGACCCCAATAGCGTATGGTGAAAGTCCACGAGATTGGATGCGTCTGGGAGGAGTCTATGAGGGCGATTGCACTCGCTTTAGTCACAGTGGTGTTGTCAAGCAGCGCCTGCTCGAATGCGCCTGCGGCGTTCGCGGAAGCGGATGGATTGTCGGGAGAGCCCCTTCGCCGTCTCCTTGTCGCCAATCAGGAAGAATATGAGGCCGCCCAATCCGTCTTGCAGCCGGGGGACGTGATCGTTCTGGCAAATGGGGAGTGGCGCGATTTCGACCTGGTGCTGGAGGCCGAAGGGACGGCCGAACACCCGATCTACCTGGTCGCGGAAGAGCCGGGGAGCGTGGTGCTGACGGGGCAATCGAGCCTGCGTCTCGGCGGTGAGTATTTGATCGTCTCGGGCCTCGTTTTTCGCGACGGTTATACCCCCCGCAACGAAGTCATCAGCTTCCGGCGGGACAGCGAGACTCTGGCGTTCAACTCGCGGGTGACGAGAACTGTTGTCGAGAACTACAACAATCCGGACCGAGCCCAGCGGGACACCTGGGTCGTGATGTATGGACAGAACAATGAGTTCGACCACAATCACATGTCCGGAAAGCTGAATTCCGGTCCCACCATGACGGTTCGACTGAACTCCGAAGACAGTCAGAACAATGGGCACCATATCCACCACAACTATTTCGGGCCACGGCCGGTTTTCGGATCGAATGGCGGCGAAACTCTGCGGATCGGGACCAGCCATTATTCCCTGACGACTTCGAACACGCTGGTCGAGAACAATTTTTTCGACCGCTGCAGCGGCGAAGTCGAGATCATTTCGAACAAGTCGGGAGGAAACACCTATCGCGGGAACACGTTTTATGAGTCGCGCGGCACGCTGACATTGCGTCACGGCAACGGAACGCTGGTGACGCACAATCTCTTTGATGGCAACGCAGCGCCGTATACTGGCGGTGTGCGGGTCATCAACGCGCAGCAAACAGTCAGCAACAACATGTTTCGAAACCTGACCGGGACACGTTTTTCCGGCGCCCTGGTGGTCATGAATGGCGTCCCCAACTCACCCATCAACCGCTATCATCAGGTCGATGGTGCCGTGATCGAGAACAACACGTTCGATCGCGTCAGCACGATCGAGCTCGGGGAAGGGTCTGACAGCGAGCGCAGCGCCGTCCCGATCAATTCCACGTTCAAGAACAATGTCGTCATCGGTAGCCGAGATCAGACTCCTTTCAATCTCTATGACGACATGAGCGGCATCGCATTCGCTGAGAATTTTTCCAATCTGCAGCCACCGGCGGATCTCTCAGCTGGCTTTGCCGTGCTTGAAGACATGAAAACGGCCCCCGATACGGCTGGTGCGAATGGCGAATTTGGCGTCAACAAGTCTGAAACGGGTGTGCCGTGGTACCCAAAACCTAGCGCCGCCTCTCCGTTTGCGGGGGGTAAGTCAATCGAGGTGACCCCGGGAAACAATCAGCTGTCCGAAGCGCTGGCAATGGCTGAGCCGGGCGATGAGCTGGTCCTGGCGCCCGGGCATTATAATGAAGAGAAATCAGTCAATCTGCAGATCCCGGTCAGCATTCGAGCGGCACAACCCGGCTCAGTGACTCTCAGTTTCGAGCGCCGAAACCTGTTCCTGCTGTCGTCAAATGGCGCGCTACGCATGTCGGGAATCGCGGTGACCGGTGCCTCGGCACCGGACAATGTGGGCAACAGTTTCATCGCATCAACGACGCGCGGCGGACCCGGCAATCACGTGGTTGAATTGTCGGAAATGGTGTTTGATGAATTCGTGGTCAATCGTGCCTTTTCAATCCTGTCTGCCGCCAAGGGAACGTTTTTTGATCGCGTTCACGTGACCAATTCCAGGTTCGACAACATTTCCGGCATCCCGTTCAAGTTTGACGCGGAAGGCGACGATTTCGGGATCTATAATGTCGAATACCTGATCATCGAGAATAGCACTTTCTCAAACCTGCGCAGCTCGGTTGCCTCGATTTATCGCGGTGGGCGCGACGAAAGCACCTTCGGGCCGCACGCGTTCATTTCCGGGTCCACATTTGCCAATGTTGGCTCTGGCGACGCGCCGCTCGCGATCTTGCACGGGGCACAGAACATCAAAATCGAAGGCAATACCGTTGAAGCATCGCAGCCGATTCGGTTTGTCATCACGACGGGAATCCCGAAAACAACGATCGCCAGCAACACTGATTCCGCGGGCGCCCCCATTGCCATGGTCGTGACCGAGGATTTGCGGCGATGAAATCGGCGATCGCCTCTTCTTTGCTTGTTTTGAGCACAAGCCTCGGCCTCGCCGCGGCATGTGCCGCGGCGCCGGAATCCGAGCACCTGCCCGAGGCAGGCGAGGTGGTGCTGGCAAGTGCGGCATTCGATCAAATGATGATCACGCTGGCAGCGCAGGTTGATGCGAGGTTACAGGCGGGCATACCGGTTCCGGTTCCAGTGGACGCTGGCGGAGGGTATACGCACGAGCAGCATAAGCAGAATGCGAAGACGATTTACGAAGCCGGAATGTTGTACCAGCAGACGGGCAACGCCGCGTACCGGACCGCGATCCGGGACATTCTGTTCGACTATGCCGCCCTGTATCCAACGCTGGGAATTCACCCTGAGCAGCGCAGCTCGAACAAGGGCAAGCTGTTCTGGCAGGGACTGAATGAAGCCTGGTGGCTGGTCTATGTCATTCAGGGCTACGAAACCGTTCGCGCTGACCTCTCCGTCGCGGAGCGCGAAACCATCGAAGCCGGCGTGCTCAACCCAATGGCGGACTTCCTGTCGACGGGATCGCCTCAGACCTTTGACCGCATCCATAATCACGCGACATGGGCGACCACGGCGGTCGGTATGACAGGGTACGTCCTGGATCAACCCGAACGCGTCGAGATGGCCCTATACGGTTTGGACAGAAGCGGTGAGGCCGGTTTCCTGAAACAGCTGGACGAGCTGTTCTCTCCGGACGGTTATTATGCAGAAGGACCATACTACCAGCGCTATGCCCTGATGCCGTTCGTGCTGTTCAGTCAGGCCATTGACCGCAATGAGCCTGAGCGCGGTATCTTCGAGTATCGTGATGAAATCGTCCTGAAGGCCATTCGCTCGACAATGGAGCAGAGTTATGCCGGACTGTTCTTCCCGATCAATGATGCCATTCGCGAGAAGGGCATCAATACGGTCGAGCTGAAATATGGTCTTGCGATTGCCTATGAGCGCACCAGGGACCCGACATTGCTGGGCGCGATCCAGCTGCAAAACGGTGTGGTTCCAACCGCAAGCGGGCGTATGGCCCTCGCGGCGATCGAGGCTGGAAGGGCGGAGCCATTCGCGTTTCGGTCACAGCAGTTCCGTGATGGCCCGAATGGTGACCAGGGTGCGCTCATGGTGCTCCGATCCGGTCCGAAAGGTGACGACGCTGCGGCGATCATGAAGGCCACGACCCAGGGGCTGGGGCATGGTCACCATGATAAGCTTGGCTTTCTCTATTATGATAATGGCGATGAAGTTGTCGCCGATTATGGCGCTGCCCGTTTCCTCAATGTCGAGCCCAAGTTCGGCGGCAGGTATCTGCCTGAGAATGAAACCTGGGCAAAACAGACCGTGGCGCATAATGCATTGGTCGTTGACCAGACCAGTCACTTCAATGGCGATTGGCGCGAGGGACAGAAGCACGCGCCAAGTGTCATTGCCTTTGAAGAAGCAGACGGCGTTCAAGTTGCGTTTGCTGAAATCGACAGCGCCTATGAGGGCGTCAATCTGCAACGCCTGATCGCAATCATGCCGCAGGTGGGCGACCGTGATTATGTCATCGACATCGTCCGCGCCATCAGTGGTGAGTCGCATACGTTCGACCTGCCCGTGCATTTCAAGGGCCAGCTCATCGAAACGAGTTTCGAGATGACTCACGAGACCTCGAAACTTGAACCACTGGGATCCGCGAACGGCTACCAGCATTTGTGGAAACGCAGTCAGTCGGCGCCGCTATCCGGGGCGCAGGCAGTTTCGTGGTTGCTGCGCGATCAGTTCTATACCCTCACCTTCGCGTCAGATCTCGAGACGACGGCCTATTTTGCCGAGCTGGGGGCCAATGATCCAAACCACAACTTGCGCCGCGAGCAGGCTCTGATCCTGCGCGGCGCAGGCGAAACCGTCAATCTTGTGTCGGTCTATGAACGTCACGGCCGGTACGATTCTGACAATGAAGTCACTGTCTTCGATGGCACCTCGGTCGAGTCAATTGATATTGTCCGTGACGGAGACGTGACCTCGATCGAGATCGCGTCAGAAAACGGTGAGACGATCGGTTTCAAACTGGCAGACAGCCGCCACGCGCCCGAGGCATTACAGGTTGCTCGGTCGAAGTCGGGGGATTTCAAATGAGCGCGGCCCTCGAACATAATGACTTGTTCCGATATGGACCCGAGTCCGAAGCCGAGCCCGTCGCGGCGGGCATCAAGCAAGTCGTGCTGGGCACCAACGGGCAGCTTGTTCAATCCAAGTCCTGGTATCAGCGAGGCGCAAGAAAGGCTGCGTCCGCGAAGCCGAAAACCGTGGTCAGCTACGTGCTGGACGGATTCTTCGAAATCCAGGTTGCCGGAAAGACGCAAGTGCTGGGACCGAGCGGATCCTTCATTGTGCCATCGGGTACGGATCACGAGATCAAGTGTCTGGAAGATGGGATCCTGCTCGGCGTTTTCGCGTCCGAATCGAGCCCGTCCGACGCACGCGGATGCGCATTGAATGCCACATCAAAACCAATTCACGGTCGTGACTGCGTGTCGCGCACGACCTCGTCAACACAATTCGACTGAATTCAGGAGCCACAAGAAATGTCAAAACCAGTCATCGGTTTCATCGGCCTCGGGCTGATGGGGGGGAATATGGTGGAAAACCTCCAGAAGCGAGGATACCACGTCAATGTCATGGACCTGAACAAGGACGCGGTCGCGGCGGTCCTTGCGCGCGGCAACGCCACCGAAGCCAGCTCGCCAAAGGAGCTCGCCGAAAACAGTGATATCGTTCAGCTATGTGTCACGACATCTGAGGTGGTCGAGAAGCTGGTTTATGGCGGTGATGGCATTTTGGCGGGCATCAAGAACGGCTCCGTCCTGATCGATTTCGGGACGTCGATTCCGACTTCGACCCAGAAAATCGGGGCGGATTTGGCCAAGAAGGGGGCGGGCATGCTGGACGCGCCTCTGGGGCGGACACCGGCGCACGCGAAAGACGGTCTGCTCAACATCATGGCGGCCGGCGACAGAGCGACCTTTGACGCATACGAACCGGTCCTGAAAGAACAGGGCGAGAATGTCTTCTATCTCGGCAAGCTGGGCTCCGGTCACGTGACCAAGCTGATCAACAACTTCATGGGCATGACCACGGTGACGGCGATGTCGCAGGCCTTCGCAGCGGCGGAGCTGGCGGGTGTTGATCGGGCTCAATTGTTTGACATCATGTCCGCAGGTCCATCCAATTCACCATTCATGAAATTCTGCAAGAATTATGCGGTGGATGGCGTCAGCGATCTCGGGTTTTCGATGAACAATGCGAACAAGGACCTTCGCTACTTCGTCAAGATGATGGAGGATTTAGGCACCCGATCGCTCGTCGCGGAAGGCACGTCGACCAGTCTTCAGGCCGCGGTTGACGCTGGCATGGGGGATGGCAACGTTCCGGAGATTTATGATTATTTCGTTGGGTTGAAGAAGTAGCTGAGGCTGGGGCGGGCTGGTCGATGCTTGACTGGCCACAGTATGAAGAGGGAGCAGACGGTGACGACACAGCCAACAATTGCGACGCTCGGTGAGCTGATCTTGCGGTTGAAGCCGCCAGGGAAAGTCAGGCTGCGTCAGGCGCAGAGCTTCGATGTTTGTCATGGCGGCGCCGAAGCAAACGTTGCCGGAAGCCTTGCCCAGTTTGGTCTTGAGAGTCGTTTGATCTCGGCATTGCCGACGGGCGAATTGGGGGAGCAAGCCCTGATGTCTGTGCGGGCCAGCGGGGTCGATGTGAAGCATGTGTCGCGCTTGCGCGGCCGCATGGGAATCTACTTTTTGGAGGATGGCGCAGATATCCGCTCCGGCTGCGTGATCTATGATCGACAGGACACGGCCTTTTGCGCACTGACGGCAGACCAGGTTGATTGGGACGCAGCGTTCAATGGCGTGTCCTGGTTTCATGTGAGCGGAATTACACCGGCAATCTCTGCCTCCGCACAGGACCTTTGCGAAGCAGCCCTGAAACAGGCGAAAGCGCGCAATATCCACGTTTCGCTCGATCTCAATCATCGCCTTCGTTTGTGGCAATACGGGCAAGATGCGACGGAGGTCATGCCGAGGCTTGCACGCTATGCAGACACTTTGATTGCGGGGCGAGGCGACTGCGATGCCTGCCTTGGTTTTTCACCGAAAGGCGATGGCAGTACGAACGAATGGTACGAAGCGCTTTCGGACGACGTTTTGAAACGGTTCCCGAATCTGTCGCGGGTCGCTGTCACGATCCGGAACTCGAGCTCTGCGGAATGCCATAAATGGGCAGCGCATCTGCGTTCCAGCGACGGGGCGTTCTTTTCGAGGACTTACCATCTTCACAATGTGGTCGATCGGGTTGGGACCGGAGATGCGTTCGCCGCTGGCCTGATCTACGGCTTGGCCACGAATATGCCCGATGAAACCGCCCTGCAGTTCGGCGCTGCCGCCAATGCGCTGAAGCACACCATCGTGGGCGACACAAACATGGTCACGGTCGCGGAAGTGAAAGCTCTGATGGAGAGCGACGGCACGGCGCGGCTGCGTCGGTAGAGCGCGATGGTTGGAGCGAGAGGTTCAACAATGAAGACTGACACACTCAACCTGCGGCCGAGCCGTAGAGAACTTGGCGGGCTGTTGCTTGGTGGATCGCTTGCTGTTGCTGGTTGCAGCGACACATCCAGCGGTGGCGCACGTGTCTTGTACTCGACTGACTCACAACCTGATGGTTACCCAACGGTCGAGGCCGTAAAATTCATGGGGAACTATCTGTCAGAAAAAACGGATGGCCGGCTGAGCGTGAAATCCTATCCAGGCGGACAGCTCGGATCGGAAGGCAGCACGCTCGAGATCGCGATGTTTGGCGGGCTCGATATGACCCGCACATTCGCCGCCGCGCTGAACAATATTGCGCCACTGACCAAATTGTTCAGTTTGCCCTTTCTGTTCCGCTCCACCGCCCATCAGCGTGAGGTTGCGGACGGTGAGATCGGTGAAGCCATTCTTGAATCACTTGAGGATTTCGGGCTGAGAGGGCTGGCGATCTACGACACAGGCGGGCGCGGATTCTACACCACGGAACGCACTATTCCGCATCCTTCAGCTCTGGATGGAATGAAAATACGCGTTCCGAACTCAGACATATTCCTGGCTACGATGCGGGCGCTCGGCGCCAATCCAACGCCGATGAACTTCAGCGAAGTCTATCAGGGCCTGGTTCAGAACGTGATCGAAGGGGCCGAGAACAACTGGCCAAGTTATATCAGTACGCGGCATTATGAAGTCGCTCCCTATTTCTCGGAGACGGGTCATTTCCGGACGCCGGACATGTTGATCATGAGTCTCAGAACCTGGGAGAATTTCTCGCCGGAGGATCAGTCGCTGGTCAAGGAAGCGGCGCGCCAGTCGGTCGGCGTCATGCGTAGCCTGTGGGACGCGCGTGTCGCGGATTCCAAGCGCACATTGCTCGAAAGCGGTGGTGAAATCCTGTCCGGCATCGACACCGATCCGTTCCGCGCATTGATGGGGCCGGTTTATGAGCAGTTCGTGACTCCTGAGCTGGCGCCGTACCTGGCGGAAATTGATCGCATTGGGGAGGCCGGCGCATGAAGAAGGTTCTGGACGCTTTAAGCAAGGCATCGCTGTTTATCAGCGCGTCGTGCCTGGTCGTTATGACGGCCATCATCTCGTATCAGGTGGTTGCCCGTTACTTCTTCAATTCAAGCCCAGCCTGGTCAGAGCGATTGTCGCTGGTCTTGCTGGCCTATCTCGTCTTCTTCGGTGCCGCGGTCGGTGTGCATGAGCGATTCCACATTCGCATCGATGCGATCCGAAACGCGGTTCCCGAAATGTGGGCGCGCGTGTTTGACATCGTCGCCAATGTTGCCGTCGCTGGTGCCGGACTGGTGATGCTGATTGCAGGGTTCCAGCTCACCACCACGTTATGGGCCTTCGATATTCCGTCGCTTGGACTACCGCGCGGATTGGCGCTGTTGCCGCTGCCCGTCTCCGGCGTGTTGATCACACTCTTTTCCGCGGCGCAGCTGATCGACCTGTTTCGCAACGCAGATGAGGAGGCCGCGTAATGGAACTCATCGTGCTTCTGCTCAGCTTGCTCGGCCTGCTCGCCATCCGCGTTCCGGTCGCTTTCGCGCTGTTGATCTCGTCCATGCTCGTCTTTGCCCTGCTGGGACTGAATCCATTGATTGCGGTGCAGAGACTTTCGGCCGGAATTGACGTGTTCACGCTCATGGCGATCCCGTTCTTTGTGTTCGCTGGAGATCTGATGACGCAAACCGGAATTGCGGCCCGCCTGATCCGGGTCGCCGAAGGCTTGTTCGGTCGTGTCCGCGGCGGACTGGGCCACGTCAATGTCGGCGCCTCGATGATGTTTGGCGCGGTGTCGGGGTCGGCCGTCGCGAGCGTCTCGGCGATTGGTTCCACCATGATCCCGATCATGGAAGAGAAGGGCTATGATCGCGATTTCTCGGTCAACGTGACGTGTTCAGCCGCTGTCCTCGGCCTGATTATTCCACCAAGCCACAACATGATCATCTATGCCGCCGCCGCGGGTGTCTCGATCTCAATCGGCGACCTGTTTGTCGCGGGCATTCTGCCCGGCCTATTATGCGGGTTCGCATTGATGGTCGCCGTTTCGATCCTGGCGCGGATCAAGGGGTATTCGAAAGGCGTGTTCCCGGGTTTCAAGGCTCTGATCCTGTCAGCCATCGGGGCACTGCCGGGCTTGCTGACCGCGGTGATAATCGTTGTTGGCATTCTGGGCGGGGTGTTCACCCCGACCGAGAGTTCAGCCGTGGCGATCGTCTACACGCTGGTGATTGGCGTTTTCCTTTACCGTTCGCTTGGCCTGAAGGAATTTAAGGCGGCGGTGGTCAATTCTGCCAAGACCACAGCGATGATCATGTTGATCATCGGGGCTGCGGCTGCGTTTGGTTGGTTGCTGGCGCTGCTCGAGGCGCCCTTGATGATGTCTCAACTGATCCTCGGCGCAACAGACTCACCGATCATCATCCTGGCTTTGGTGCTGCTGTGTCTTCTCGTGCTCGGCACGTTCATGGATATGGCCCCGCTGATCATCATCGTGACGCCTATTTTCCTTCCAGTGGTTCAATCGATTGGCGTCGATCCGGTCCATTTCGGCATCATCATGATGCTGGCGCTCGGCATCGGTACCATCACGCCGCCAGTTGGCACCGTCCTCTTCGTTGGCTCGGCTGTCGGCAAGATCCGCATGGAAGACACTGTCAAGACCATGTGGCCCTTCTACCTGGCGCTCATCCTGTGCTTGATCCTGGTGACCTATATTCCGCAGATCTCCTTGCTTCTTGTCGGATCGTGACCAACCGGGGCATGGGCGCAGAGCGGTTCCCTATTGCAGGTAGTGGACCTGAATCGAAACCGGGCCCGCCTCGACGGACGCTTTCCGGATCAGCCGAACGCGGTCGAATTTCGCGCCCTCCCGCTGTTTCGCGGATTGACGCGGCTGATCGTCGACACGGGGCGGTAGGCGCGGATCTGGACGCACGGAAACGCTTCGAAATGGTGCCGCGTAGGTGACTTGAACACCCGACCTCCGCATTACGAATGCGATGCTCTACCAGCTGAGCTAACGCGGCGAACCATTTCGAAGGCGCTGACATACAAGCGCCGGGCATTTTCGGCAAGCCAAAGCTGCACGCAAAGGCTCAACCCGGGCTCGCAGCCGACCCGGCGAGCAGGCCGCCGTCCAGGGTCAGGGTCTCGCCGGTCATATAGGCGGCGTCGTCGCCGGCCAGCATCAGGGCCACAGCCGCGACTTCCTCTGGTGTGCCGAACCGCTTCATTGGCGTGTCTGCGACCAGGGCGGCCATACGGTCTTCCCGGTCCGGTCCATCGCCCAGCATCGGCTCCCAGATCGGCGTCAGGATGGCAGCCGGTGCGATCGCATTGCAGCGGATGGCCCAGCCTTGTTGTGCGCAATAGAGCGCGACGCTGCGCGTGTGATTGATGATCGCGGCTTTCGAGCTGGCATAAGCCGCCGCGCCCGGAATGCCGACCAGGCCGGATCGCGACGCGATATTGATAATGCTGCCCGCTGCCTTGCCCTTCATCGCCTTGATCGCGGCGCGGCATCCGAGCAATGTGCCGTCGAGATTGACGGCGTGGACGGCGTGCCAGTCGGCCAGTGAGACATGTTCAGGGTCATGTGGCGCCGGTCCGGATTCAAAACCGGTGATCCCGGCATTGTTGACCAGGATGTCCAGCGCCGGGTGGGCGCTGAGCACCTGGTCCCAGTCGTCGGGCCTGCTGACATCCAGAGGATGATACTCGGCGCCAATCGCGGCCGCGGTTTTTTGGCCGTCCTCTTCATTGATGTCGGTGACGATGACGTGCGCGCCTGCGGCGGCGAAGGTGCGGGCAATGGCGGCGCCAATACCGCGCGCAGCCCCGGTGACCAGGGCGGTTTTATTGTTCAGGTTGGGCATGTTGGATCTTTCGCAAAATAATGAAAACACGCGCGGCTTGGGCGCGTGGCAGGGCCGTGTCTGATATCCGGAAATCCGGTGCCGCTAGATCATCGTCTCGTCGAAAGCTCCTTGAGAAGTGGATCTCACATAATCCACGGCTGCATTGCGTCAACGGTTTTTTCGATCATACTTGCGCGACACGCTGCTGCGGGAGGCATGGATGACAGACAAACAACGGGTCACGGGCATTGGCGGGTTCTTCTTCCGCGCCAAGGATCCTGGTGCATTGGCGGCCTGGTATGAGGAAAATCTCGGCATCGATCTGGTGCCCAGCGATTATGACACCGAGCCCTGGCACCAGAATGAAGGTCCGACCGTGTTCGCGCCGTTCAATCAGGACACGGGCTATTTCGGCGAGGACAAGTCGAAAATGTTCATGCTCAACATGCGGGTCGAGAATCTCGAGAAAATGGTGGCGCAGCTGCGCGCCAATGGAAACCAGGTGACCGAGGATCCGGACAATCCGCATCCGAATGGCGTGTTTGCACGGGTCTATGATCCGGAAGGTAACCCGATCGAGCTGTGGGAGCCGCAGCACAATCCGTCTTGACCGCTAGTCGGTCGCTTGCGGGCGATGCACCAGCGTCACCAGCACCCAGGATATGATCATCAGCAGGTACCAGCTGCCGAGCTTCTGCAGCGACACCATGTGCCAGCCGGCCTCTTGTCCCGGATACAGCCAGATCGCCGTGAACGTGGCGATGTTCTCGGCGATCCAGATGAACACGCTGACCAGGAAAAAGCCGAGCAGGAGCGGCATCTGATGGCGCCAGCGCCAGACCCGGTAATGCACCTGCGTGCGCCAGAACAGAAGCGCGGTCACAGCAAACAGGCCGTAGCGCAGGTCCCAGGTGAAATGGTGCGAGAAGAAATTCAGATAGATGCCGATGGCCAGCAGGCCCGTCATTGAGATCGCTGGATAGGCCTGCCAGCGAAACTCGAACACGCGTGCCGCGCGGGCAAAATAGGACCCGACAGCGGCGTACATGAAGCCCGAGAACAGCGGGACGCCGCCAATGCGCAGCAGGTTGTCTTCCGGATAGGTCCACGACCCGGCCTCGGTCTTGAACACTTCCATGGCCGTGCCGACAGCGTGAAAAATCAGGATAACCAGCGCTTCACTCGGCCGTTCGAGCCGGGTGATCAGAAACAGGGCCTGGATGGCGACGGCATAGAGAACGAGGAAATCATACCGCGCCAGAACGGGGTCATCGGGATAGACATAGCGCGTCGCGATCATGCCGAGCAGCAGCAAGCCGCCGAACAGGCAGGCCCAGGCCTGTTTGATCCCGAAGACGAGAAATTCGACCACGGCCTGCGTCACCCGTTCGGGGACGATCCGGTCCAGCCATCGCTCGAGCCTTGGCAATACACGCGCCAGGGTTTCGTCTACGCGGGAATCCATCGTGCGCGTCATGCCTCGAATGTGCGCGACAGTTATGAAAAATTAGCGACCTAAGCGTGCTCGGAATGCGTCATACCCAAAATCGCTGAGTCTTTCGATCGTGCCGTCTTCATGGCGCACCGCGAGGTTGGCGAGCGGATTGCCATTGAACGTGTTGGTCTTCACGAACGAGTAATGCATCTGATCCGTGAACACGACCCGGTCGCCAGGCTTCAGGGGGGCGGTGAAGGAATAATCGCCGATAATGTCGCCGGTCATGCAGGTGCGCCCGGCCAGGCGATACGTGTGGGGCAGCGCCCCGGCATCGCCAGCCCCGACCACACCCGGCCGATACGGCACTTCCAGCACGTCCGGCATATGTGTCGAGGCACTGGCATCAAGCAGCGCGATGTCACCCTCATTCCAGTGCAGGTCGATGACGCTGGCATGCAGCTCGCCGGTGTCGACGACAAGGCCGCCGCCGGGTTCCAGGATGACCTCGCTGCCAAACCTGGACCGGAACGTCTTGATGGCGGTCACCAGCGCGTCAATGTCATAGTCGGCCTTCCCCAGGAAATGTCCGCCGCCAAAATTCACTGCGCGCACCTGTTTCAAATACGGCGCGAACCGCTCGGCGACATGCTCGATCAAGCCGACAGACCCGTCGGCCAGGCTTTCGCACAGTGTATGCACGTGAAAGATATCGACGCTGGACCAGTCGACCTGATCCAGCTTGCTGGCAACTTCGCCGAACCGGGACATCGGGGCACACGGATCGTACAGGTCGCCGCCCAACGTCGCGTTCGAATAGCCGGGATTGATCCGTAGCCCGATCTGCGCGCCCGCCGCTGTCGCGACCTTGCCATACTGCGCCAGTTGCGCCGCCGAATTGAAATAAATGTGCTGTGCATATCCAGACAGACGCTCAACCTCGCCCGGGGCATAAGCCGGGGAGTAGACATGCACTTCCTTGCCAAATGCATCGGCGCCCAGGCGCGCTTCCTGTTCGCCGCTGCCCGTCGTGCCATCGAGATAGTCGCGCATCATCGGGAATATGGCGGGCAGGGCGAACGCCTTGGTCGCGAGCAGGATCTTGCATCCCGCCTGCTCACGCACATGCTGCGCGACTTCGAGATTTCGACGCAGCCGTGCCATGTCGAGCACGAAGGTGGGCGTGGGAAATTCGGTGGGCACGAAAGTCTGACCTTTTGAGTGTCGCCTGTTTGGGCTAGACGACCTGAAATAAGGATCGTGACCAAAAATGCACCTAAGAACTGCAACCCGGGAAGACATTCCCGCCATCGAATCCCTGATGGCGGCCTCAATGGCGGCGCTGTTGCCGAAATTTCTCGACCAGAAACAGGTCGAACGCTCGAGTGAGAGCATGGGCGTTGACACTTTGTTGGTCGATGATGGCACTTACTTCCTGGTCTATATCGACGACCAGCTCGCCGGGTGCGGAGGGTGGTCGCGGCGACGGACGCTGTATGGCGGCAGTCACACGACGGGGCGCGATGACGATCTCGCGGATCCGGCAACGGAGCCGGCCAAGATCCGCGCGATGTACACCCATCCCGAATTCACCCGACGCGGCATCGGTCGTTTCCTGCTCGAGGTCGGCGAAGCGGCAGCGCGGGCGGAAGGCTTCAAGACCATGGAAATGGGCTCGACCGCGCCTGGCCGTCCGCTCTATGAAGCCTGCGGCTATGAGTTCATTGAAGACCTGTCACAGCCAAGTGACGATGGCACAGTGGTGCCGATCCTGCGCATGCGAAAAGCGCTGGTCTAGGCACTATGCCTCGTCGATGAGATTGCCATTCTCGTCGCGTCGTTCCGCTCCTTTGATCCGCACGCGTCCGTCGCCAAATGGTGCATCGCGATCGGTCAGCGCCTGTTTCAGCCCAACCTCGCCCGCATGTTTGACAAAGGCACGCGCGCTCGCGGCTTGATGGCCGCGGGCATCATTCTCGGTGGCATAGCGCTGCAGGGTCCGCGCGCCCATCAGTTCGAGCCCCATGTTCACGGCGCGCTTGTTGGCGGCGAGGATATCCGGATCGATCAAGGCAAAGCGGTCGGCCAGGCCTTCGACTTCGGCGTCCAGCAAATCGGCTGGCACTGATTTCAGTGCAAACCCGATCTCGGCGGCCTGTGACCCGGAAATCGTATCGCCGGTCAACAACAGACGCTTGGTCCATTGCGGGCCAAGATTGTGCAGCCAGAACTGGTTCGGCAGGGCGCCGAGGTCGCGGCCCGCCGGGAAGCCGATCTCGGCATCATCGGCGACAATGACAATGTCGCACAGCAGCGCCAGATCGGTCCCGCCAGCTTTGCAATGGCCGTGCACTTGCGCGATCACCGGCTTGTGCATGTCGAACGCTGCCATGCGATAACGCTGCGCGCGTTCCAGTTGCCAGATGTCATCGTCGATGCTGCGAAAACCGCGATAAGGCGCTTCGGGATTTTCCGCCTGCATCCGCGACACAGGCACGCCGTCGCCGCCAGCGAGGTCATAGCCCGCCGTAAAGGCGCGGCCGGCGCCCTTGATGATGGCGCAATGGACATCCGTGCGCGCATCGGCATCCCACAGCGCTTCAGACAGCTCAGCCTGCATCTTCAGGCTCATCGCATTGAGTTTGTCCGGCCGGTTTAGAGTGATCCGCGCGCGGCCATTTTCAATTTCGTAGAGGATCGTATCGAACATGGCGGGCACATTAGGCGCCTAATCCGCCGAAGTCGAACCGTGCGATCACGCGGCCGCACACATTGGCCGCGTCCTGCTGTCATCGGCCGGGATGACAGGGAACTCTGTTGACCCGCAACTATCCCACGCTTCCCACGGCGAACGCAGTGAGACCGTGGGACCCATCTCTCCCAGCCGCCCCCATGACAAGCGGCAACGGCCCGTGATGGACCCCACGGTCAAGCCGTGGGGAACGTGGGGAAAAGGGGTTGGATAGAGGCGGGGATTGAACGCGCCGCTCTGGGTCAGGAGCGGATATAACACCCCCAATCCCCCTCTCAATCCGACCGGGTTCGCGCCGGTCTACACTCCAGCCAATGACCCCGGATGCTCGCGTTTGCCTGCAAAAGACCTGGCCGCTGATTGAGCGGCTGGTGATCGAGATCGGCCTGATCGTCACCCTGATCAAACCTCTGGCGCGGGCGGAGCATCTCGAGATGCTTCGCCTGGTGCGCCTGGCCGAGGGCCTGATGCGGCGCTGGCTGGTGCTGAGCGCCTGTGCCCGGCCGCTGCCAGAGCCCCGCCCGGGCCGTGCCGGCGGCGGCTTTTCCGGCATTGATATGGGGATGCCGAGCGGGCTCAGCCTGCCGCTCTTCCGCCTCGCTGATCCGGCGCCCAAATCCAAGGCCGCGCCGGGCGCTGACAGGCCCGCCGAACCGTTTCGGATCCTCGCCTTGCAGGACGCTCCGCCCGTGCCCGTGCCAGCGCCAGTGCAGGTGCCAATTCAAGTGCCTGACGCGCCGGTCTGCATTTCCGCGGATTCCCTTCCGTCTTTCCCCACCCCATTTCCGACACCTTGGCGCGCCGACCTCCGGCTGTGGGAGCGCGCGAACGCGCTGCTCGGGGCGATGCGCGAGCCAGACAAGCATATTGCCCGGATGCGCCGCTTCCTGGCCAAGAGCCTCAGCGGGCTGGGCCCGTTCCCGCTACGCCTCGCGCGCCCCTGGGGCCAGAGCGCCAAGGAGAAACGGGCGCGACCCGAAGCCTATGCCGCATTGAAGGATTTGCGCGTCTTCACCCGCGATGCGCTGATCGCGCAGGCCGCGCCCGGATAGCGGGCGCGCGCGACTGTCCGCTCCGACGCCGAAGTCGCCTGTTCCCGGCAAACGGATTGAGGTCTCTTGAAATATCTAAAAATCTAGATATATAGATATTATGACTGATGAAAAAGCCGCCCTCGCCTTTGCTGCGCTCGGACATCCGAACCGGGTCGCGATCCTGCGTCTGCTGGTGCAGGCCGGGGCAGGCGGGCTCAGTGTGTCGCAAATGCGGACGCATCTGGATGTGCCCGCCACGACGTTCGGTCATCACTTGAAAGCGATGGCTGAGGCCGGACTGGTGTCCCAGAGCCGGCAGGGGCGATCGCTGATCTCGCGCGCCGACTATTCAGCGCTGCGCGCGCTGAACGTGTTCCTGATGGAAGATTGCTGTCGCGGCGTGCTCACGCCTCCCGAAACTGTAGAATTGGAGACCTCATGAAACGGATCCACATCCATATCAGCGCCGAAGATCTCGACGCCACCAAACGCTTCTATTCAGCCCTGTTCGGCCAGTCACCGACAGTCGAAAAACCAGATTACATGAAATGGATGCTCGACGAACCGCGCATCAACCTGGCCGTCAGCCAGCGCGATGGCGCCACACGCGGCGTTGATCATGTCGGCATCCAGGTCGACAGCGATTCAGAGCTTGAAGCGGTCAATGACGCCTTGAAGGCGGCGGAGCAATCGACCTTGGCGGAGCCGGATGCGCAGTGCTGTTATGCCAGCTCCAACAAGCACTGGGCCCGCGATCCGCAAGGCGTGGTCTGGGAAATGTTCCACACGATGGAACAAGCCCCGACTTATGGCGAAGACCTGCGCGAGCCGATCCCGCACCAGCCGAAAGCGGCGTCCGTGGGCGGGTGCTGCTAGGTCGCGACCGCGAACAAATCGTCCTGTTTGCCCGCCGGCACATCGATCACGTGCCAGGGCAGGCCGCGACGGGCGACGTCTTCCAGGAAAGGTCTGGCCGGGAATTGTTCGACATTGAACACGCCTGCGCCGGACCATTCGCCCTTGAAGAACATGGCTGCGCCTGAGACGGGCGGGACGCCGGTCGTATAGCTGACCGCCTGGGCCGAGACTTCCTGATTGGTCGCGGCATGGTCGCTGACATTATAGATCATCTTGGTCACCGGCTGGCCGTCCTTGGTGCCACGCAGGATGACGCCGATACTGGTCTTGCCGGTATAGCCCTCTGCCAGCGTGCTTGGCACAGGCAGCAGGTCTTTCAGGAATTCCATCGGGATCACGTCCATGCCCTTGTGCTTGATCGGCTCGAGCCCGATCAGGCCGATCGATTTGAACACGTCGAGATGCTTGATATATTCGTCGCCAAAGGTCATCCAGAAGCGGATCTGTTTCAGGCCCTTGATGTGCTTGACCAAGCTTTCCTCTTCCTCGTGATAGATCAGGTAGGACATTTTCGGGCCGACTTCGGGATAATCGATCATTGTGCGGATCGAGAGGGCCGGGATCTCGATCCATTCCCCGTCTTTCCAGTAACGCCCATCCTGGGTCACTTCGCGCAGATTGATTTCCGGATTGAAATTGGTCGCGAACGTCTTGCCGTGATCGCCGGCATTGCAGTCGACAATGTCGATATATTCGATCTCGTCCAGCAGGCCTTCCTGCTGGGCATAGGCGCAATAGATATTGGTGCAGCCCGGATCAAACCCGCAGCCGAGAATGGCGGTCAGGCCAGCCTGTTCGAAGCGGTCCTGATAGGCCCATTGCCAGTGATATTCGAACTTGGCGACATCGCGCGGTTCGTAATTGGCGGTGTCCATGTAATGGGTGCCGGTGGCCAGGCAGGCATCCATGATTGGCAGGTCCTGATAGGGCAGCGCCATATTGATCACCAGGTCCGGTTTGACCTTCTCGATTAGCGCGATGGTCTCGTCGACATTGTCCGCGTCAACCTGCGCGATCTCGATCGGCGTCGCGCACAAGGCGGCCACTTTCTCGCAGGAGACCAGTCGCCGCGAGGCCAGCGTAATATGTTTGAACGTGTCGCGGTCCATGGCGCATTTCTGGGCCACGACAGAGCCGGCTGCGCCGGCACCGATAATCAGAACTCGATCCATCATTCATCAATCCTCATCAACGCTTATCGATCTCGAACGAATGTCTCTGCCTCTACTCAACTTGTCGGCGGTGCGCCAGTTCAATTTCAGTCGGATTGCGGCATCATCCTGCTGCGCCGACAACACATCGCGCATAATTCTTGTGTGAGTAGCTTTCCGCGAGGAAATGAGGTATGAGCCGCGCTTCCTTTTGATCCGGAGGGGTCCATGACCTATCGGCATTTCATCGATCTGTGGCAGCTTGAGGCGAGCGAGCTGCGCGCCATCCTGGATCAAGCGCATGCGATGAAACGTGCTCGCCAGGGCTGGCCGAAAGGCCGCGTCGACGCGGATGCCCCGCTTGAAGGCCATACGATGGCGATGATCTTCGAGAAGAACTCGACCCGGACCCGGTTCAGCTTTGAAGCCGCGATGCGCCAGCTGGGCGGTGACTCGATCATTGCCACGGCAAATGACATGCAGCTTGGCCGCGGGGAAACCGTGGAAGACACGGCGCGCGTCCTCAGCCGCTATGTCGACATGGTGATGCTGCGCGCCAACAGCCACAGTGACCTGGAAGTGTTTGCCGAAGCCGCCTCTGTTCCGGTCATCAATGGCCTGACCGACCGGTCGCATCCGTGCCAGATCATGGCCGACCTGATGACGCTGGAAGAGAACGGGGTCACCCTTCAGGGGGCTCGTCTGGCCTGGGTCGGTGACGGCAATAATGTCTGCTCGAGCTTCCTGCACGCGGCGCCGAAATTCGGCTTCTCGTTCGCCGTCGGGACGCCGGATCGCTATGCCCCAGACGAAGAAGACGTCGCGCTGTCTCGCGAAATGCAGGGCCGCATCGATCTGTACGACACCGCCGAAGAGGCAGTCGCCGGGGCAGATGTCGTGATCACGGACACGTTCGTCTCGATGGGCGACAAGGACGGCGATGCGCGCCTGGCTGAACTCGACCCGTTTGCGGTGACGGAGGACCTGATGGACATGGCGCAGGGCGGCGCCAAGTTCCTGCACTGTCTGCCCGCTCACCGCGGCGAGGAAGTCGATGCCGAAATCATTGATGGCCCGGCCTCGCTGGTCTGGGACGAAGCTGAAAACCGCCTGCACGCCCAGAAGGCGATCATGCGCTGGTGCCTGAACAAGTAACCATGAGCGACATCGAGATCCTGATCGATGCCGACGCCTGTCCGGTCAAGGATGAGACGTACAAGGTCGCGTTGCGCCACCAGGTGCCGGTGACACTGGTCAGCAACAGCTTTCTGCGCGTGCCGCCTCACCCGCTGATCAAACACCTGACCGTGAGTGACGGGTTCGATGCCGCTGATGACAAGGTCGTCGAGCTGTCACATGCGGCCAGCGTTGTCGTTACTGCAGATATCTTGCTGGCCGAGCGCGCGCTCAAGGCCGGGGCGATCGTGCTTGGGCCGAACGGAAAGCCGTTCACCGAGAATTCGATTGGCGGGGCGATTGCGACCCGCGCCATCATGGCCGACTTGCGCGCTGGCGGGGATCAGGTAGGTGGCGCCGCCCCATTCTCCAAGGCGGACCGCTCACGTTACCTGTCGGCGTTGGACGAAGCGCTGAACCGCCTCAAGCGACAGCGCTAAGCCGGTTCTCGCGTCCGGTCGGCTGCCCAGGCCAGCACGGCCAGCAGGCTGAACGCAACGAGCGCCATGATCGCAAATTGCGGAATCGCCGGCGGGTGATCGACGGGCAGGTGATTGTAGACCTGCAAGGCCAACATGAAGCCCAAAAGTAGCAGCGGCGCGACCCGGCCGACCGGTCCTTTTGGCTTGGTGTGCGCCAGATAAAGCGCGCCGCCGACCAGCAGCAGGCCGATCTCGACCACTTGCGTCCAAAGCAGGCTGTTCCAAAGCCCCAGCCCGACTTTCGGACCGCCAAACCACAGCGCTAGGTCAGGGCCATGGGCGATCAGGTCAGTGATCCAGTGCGAGAACACGGCGAGGCCAATGATCACGCCCGCCGTCACAGCCTTGGCGCCGCGTCGCAGCGCCGCATACAGCACGCCGGCGGCAATCGCCCAGATCACCGCGGCCACAAGCGAATGCGTGTAAGGCATATGGTGCAGGTCGAGGATCGAGGCTTCCATGAATCCCGGCGTG
Organism: Henriciella sp.; assembly: GCA_965228095.1. GTDB lineage: Bacteria > Pseudomonadota > Alphaproteobacteria > Caulobacterales > Hyphomonadaceae > Henriciella. Next base: position 1,819,932 of record OZ245793.1, read on the forward strand.
ACATCGAATTTTTCGATTCCCGCCAGCACCAGGCCGGCCCAGGCAAAGTCGACCAGCTGCACCGCTACGAAGAGCTGCCACAGCGGAATCGCTGGTTTGACTGCGCGCGCCGCCAAGGCTGCACCATAGTGTCCAATGAACATGCTTGATTTCCTCCCAGACAGATGATGCGAGCGGAAATGATCAGCGTCAACGGCGGCGACGACTGGCGCAACCTTGCGGCGTGGCCTAAGAGGCGCGCATGAATGGATTTTTCTTGGTCGCTCTTGGCGGCGCGATCGGCGCTTGTATGCGCTATGGCGTTGGCCTCGCCTTCACCGCGCACGGGGGTGTTTCCGGCGCCTGGGCGACGCTGTGTGTGAATGTCGTTGGCAGCTTCGTCCTCGGGGCTTTGCTCGGCTGGTTCGCCAATCGCGAGCTGGCGCTGGAGAACACACTCTGGCTGTTTGTCGGCGTCGGCATGATGGGTGCGTTCACGACTTTCTCGGCCTTCTCCCGCGACACGATCGACATGTTCATGACCGGCGAAACGGTGAAGGGATTGCTGTTCGTGGCGCTCAACCTGTCCGGGGCTCTTGCGGCTTTCGCCATTGGCCTGGTGGCATTGAAGAGGCTGTTTGCATGAGCCGGCAAGTCATCACCGAAACCGTCAGCGAAAAAGAAGGCGGCGTGCGCCTGGATCGTTGGGTCAAGCGCCGCATGCCAATGACCCAGGGCGAGCTCGAAAAGCTGCTCCGCACGGGCCAGATCCGTGTTGATGGCGCGCGCGCGAAAGCGAACACGCGCCTTGAGGCGGGCATGACCGTTCGGTTGCCGCCCTTTACCTCGAAAATCTCCAAGGATGCCGACACGCCGTGGAGCGCGCCTCGAAAACCCAACGCCAAGGCGCTTGCCTTCCTCAAGCCGCTCATCGTGCACGAAGATGACGAGATGTTCGTGCTCAACAAACCGGCGGGCATCGCGGTGCAGGGCGGAACGAAGCAGGGTGGTCGTCACATTGACGGGATGCTAGACGCGCTGTCTGACGGCGAACATCGTCCCCGCCTGGTGCATCGATTGGACAAGGCGACGTCCGGATTGCTGGTCATCGCCAAGCATCCGGCGGCGGCGTCCCGTCTGGGTGACCTGTTCCATTCACGCGACATGGACAAGGTCTACTGGGCCGTCACGGTGGGAGTCCCGCATCCACCGGCCGGGCAGCTGCGCTCGTGGATGCGCAAGGGCAAGGATGAGGAGGGCCGCGAACGGATGATTCTTGGCGCACATGGCGACAAGGTCTCCAAGCACGCGATCACTGACTATGTCACCGTCTCGACCGCAGCGCGGCGTGCCGCCTGGGTGGCGCTGAAGCCCTCAACCGGGCGCATGCATCAATTGCGCTTCCACATGCACGAACTCGGCACCAGCATTCTCGGTGATGACAAGTACGAGACCCGTCGCGAAGTACCGCAAGGCGTGGGCAAAGGGCTGCATTTGCATGCGCGGGCACTTCAGATCCCGCGTAGATCTGGCCGTCCTCTTTTGGTCCAGGCGCCCCTTTCCGGAACAATGAAGCAGACGTTCGAAACGCTTGGATTCCTTGAAAGCGAAGCCGGACAGGATCCGCTGGACTTGTTCGTCTAGGACGCGTCCTCGCCTGATTTCAGCCAATCCACGACAGCGTTGCGTGCGTCTGACATGTCGGACTCTGTGCGCGCGTCAACCAGCATGGATGAACCGTGGATTCCGTCTTCGAGCACCAAAACGCTGACGCCCGCTGCTTCGAACAGGGATTTCTGCTCCTGTGCATTCGGGCTGCGCATTTCCGATGCTGGGCGAAGCACGAAGGCCGGGCTTTTCAAATCCTCCAGCCGCGCCCGCGCCAGGCAATCGACCATGGGTGGTCCCGAAGCAGGCGACGCGGCGATGACATGACTCACCTTGTCGGCTTCGTCGCCGGCGAGATGGAAGACCAGCGCCGCCGAATAGGAACTGCCCCAGATGATGGCATCGCCAGAGCTCGCATAGGTCAGGGAGTGATCGAGGGCCGCGCGCATGTCTGGATAGCCTTCGCAATAGGAGTCAGGCTCCACCGGTAGCCGGGCGTCAGCGGTGCGATTGGTCTGGCCGTAAATGTCACCGCCAACGCGCAGATCCCAGGCTATGGTGCGGAAGCCGCTTTGATTGAGCCAGGGCACCAACGGTCCGTATTCAGCCCTGGCGTTTGAACCGCCCTGGTGAAACAGGACGATGAGCGGCGCGGTGTCCGGTAATGCGTCAAAACTGGCCGAACCAAACACGGTGACGCCATCTTCGGCCACTGCCGTCACGTCGAACGTCGACGGCATTGAGGCTTGGATCGTCGGGTTGGTGATGTGTGCGCACGCCGACACGGCGGTGCCGGCGGCGAGGGCAAAGAACAGGCTTCGCATGAGATGTCTCCTGACGCATTTGTGTTACATTTGTAGACAGAGCGGCAAGAATCGCAAGTCAGCGCTCGCGTGTGAGTCGCGAGATCAGGAAGGCCGCGCCGACCATGGCGAAGATGGTCAGGCCATTGCGCAGAAGCAGATAAGCAGATGATCGAATGAGTCCGCGCTCGAACGCGGTGACCATCGACGTCACGATCAAGACCAATAGGATCGGACCGAGATAGCGGGTGGCATTCGGCCAGAAGGAACGCTGCCGAGAAAACAACAGACGTGCGATCACCACCCCACACAAAGCGGCGCCGATCATTTGAACCGAGAAATATACGGTGCGAGCGATCACGAGTGGTGGCGCTTGACCGGACGCGGCCACGACGCGGGCCGACGTTCGCGAGACGAACACGTCCCAGCCGATCAGAAACAGAACCGACAGGATGATGGTGAGCAAGACCAATGCGAGCTGTTGTGCGGAAGAGGATCGGGCACGGCTGAGCAGCAGGTGGGGCGAGGACCGGACCACTTGCCGCCAATACCATCGGTCCGCGTCCGCGTGAGATGCCGCGCGTCGGTTTGCGTATTCCTCTGACAGGTCTCCAAGCATGACCGACCGGTCTTGCGCTGGGGCCAGCACGGTGATGATCCTTTCGGCCAGGCGCGGCGGTAGGTCTGGCGACCCTAGCGGATCGGAAGGTCTTGCCATCCGGCCACTCCCTTGAGCATCGCGTTCAAGCCGGAAATGGCCTGATCCAGCTTGTCTCGGCCCAGTCCTGTCAATTGATAGAAGCGTTTGGCGCGCCCCCCGCGCACCGCGGTCGCTTCGCCCAGGCTGGATGTGACATAGCCTTTGTTCTCGAGCCGGGACAGTGTCGAGTAGAGCGCGCCAACCGAGACGGCGCGGTTGGCCCGGGTTTCGATCTCGGACCGCACGCGCGCCCCATAGGCATTGTCACCGGCATGCAGCAGTGCGGCCAGAACCAGGATTTCAAACTCGCCGAGATTTTTTGAGTCGCGCATCAGGGATTATTTTCTTTACAATGTAGAACTAATACATATTCTACATTGTAGAGGAATTTATGCCGCAGATCCATCGCCAATCATGCGCCCGAACGCGCAATCTATTCAGGAGATCCAAATGCCCCACATTCTGACCAGAGCCGCGATTGCCATATCGGCGCTCGGCGCCTGTTCCTCGACCCCCGTGTCTGCTGAGCCGCAATCGTACACGCTGGACGGCGAACACACGCATATCGTATGGAAGGTCGATCGGTTCGGCTTCGCCAAAACAGTCGGCTCGTTCACTGAGATCTCCGGTTCGTTGATCCTGGATGAAGATGATCCGGCGGCGAGTTCGGTCACGGCAGAGATTGCCCTGAGTGGACTGCGGTCTGATCACGCTGGACGCGAAGAGATTATCCGTGGTCCGTTCTGGCTGGACGCCGAACAGCATCCGGTCATTCAGTTTCGCTCGACCGACGTGCACTTGCGAGACGGCGAGCGTTGCTCAAGTCGGTGTGCGCATGTGGTCGGTGAAATGACGCTCAAGGGCGCGACGGCGCCGCTCACTCTGTCGGTTGAGCTCAACAAGATCGGCACGGACCCCGTGACGAAAGCCCAGGCTGCGGGATTTGTTGCCACTGGATCATTCGATCGCGCGGACTTCGGTGTTTCAACCGCTCTTGGTCCGATTGGCGGCGCGGTCTCGTTCGAGATTCACGCACTGGCGATCGCCGCAGACTAGCGCCTAGTCGCCATCCATGCGAAGCGCCGCGACAAAGGCTTCCTGCGGAATCTCGACCTTGCCGAACTGGCGCATGCGCTGCTTACCGGCTTTCTGCTTGTCGAGCAGTTTGCGTTTCCGAGTCGCGTCACCGCCATAGCATTTCGCCGTCACATCCTTGCGCAGGGCCGAGATGGTCTCGCGCGCGATGATACGGCCGCCAATCGCTGCTTGGATCGGGATCTTGAACATCTGGCGCGGGATCAGGTCTTTCAGCCGTTCACACATCTGGCGCCCGCGGCTCTCGGCGCGGTCGCGGTGAACCAGCATGGCGAGCGCGTCGACCGGCTCGTCATTGACCAGAATGTTCATCTTCACGAGATTCTCGGCGCGGTGGCCGACAATCTCATAATCAAAGCTGGCATAGCCGCGCGAGATCGATTTCAGGCGATCATAGAAGTCGAACACCACCTCGTTGAGCGGCAGCTCATACTGCACCATGGCCCGGCCACCGACATAAGACAGTTCAGTCTGGATGCCGCGGCGGTCCTGGCACAGTTTCAGGATCGAGCCGAGATATTCGTCCGGCGTATAGATGGTCGCCTTGATCCACGGTTCGCGAACTTCGGCAATCTTGACGACATCAGGCATGTCGGCCGGGTTGTGCAACTCGATCTCGGTGCCGTCGGTCATGGTCATTTCATAGACCACGCTGGGGGCCGTCGCGATTAGGTCGAGGTCAAACTCACGGCTGAGGCGTTCCTGGATGATCTCGAGGTGCAGCAGGCCGAGGAAGCCGCAGCGAAAGCCCATGCCGAGCGCGGCGGACGTTTCCATTTCCCAGGTGAAGGAGGCATCGTTCAGGCGCAGCTTGCCCATCGCCGCGCGCAGGTCGTCAAAGTCGCCCGCATCCATCGGGAACAGGCCGCAAAAGACCACGGGCTGGACGTCCTTATAGCCCGGCAGGGCCTCATCGGTGCCGTGCTTGTCCGTGGTGATGGTGTCACCGATTGCACAATCGGCGACTTCCTTGATCGACGCGATGAGGAAACCAACCTCGCCTGGGCCGAGTTCATCGACATCGGTGGGATTCGGCTTGAAGACCCCGACCTTGTCGACTTCATACGTCGCGCCAGTCTTCATCATCTTGATCTTCATTTTCTTTTTCAGAACACCATCATGCATGCGCACGATGACGACGACGCCGAGATAGGGGTCATAATAGGCGTCGACGAGCGCCGCCTTGAGCGGCGCATCTGCCTCGCCATGGCTCGGGGCGGGCAGGCGGGTGACGATGGCTTCCAGCACGTCCTCAATGCCAAGCCCGGTCTTGGCCGAGATTTCGACTGCATCTGACGCATCGAGGCCGATGACGTCCTCGATCTGCTCTTTCACGGCCGGCACGTCCGCCGCCGGCAGGTCGATCTTGTTCAGCACCGGCACGATCTCGTGATCCTGCTCGATCGCCTGATAGACATTGGCGAGCGTCTGGGCTTCGACGCCCTGGCTCGCATCGACGACCAGCAGCGAGCCTTCGCAGGCGGCGAGGCAGCGGCTGACTTCATAGGAAAAGTCCACATGGCCGGGTGTGTCCATCAGGTTCAGCGCATAGGTCTCGCCATCCTGGGCCTTGTAATCGAGCCGCACGGTCTGCGCCTTGATCGTAATCCCGCGCTCTTTCTCGATATCCATCGAGTCGAGCACCTGGTCCGACATTTCCCGCTCGGTCAGTGTGCCGGTCTGCTGGATCAGGCGATCGGCCAGCGTCGACTTGCCATGGTCGATATGCGCAACAATGGAGAAATTCCGGATTTTATCACGTGGTGTCATACGCGGGCATATAGCGACATGCGTAGCGCTCGCCTAGCGGGTTTGTGTGTCATGACTGAATCGGGAACGGGCACAGGATTCGCTTGATTTCTGGAGCGGGCGCCGATCAATGGCAGAGATCGCCAATTTGCGGAGAGACCAAATGCCATTTGAAACCTGGGCAATATATGTCGCCACCGTGCTCGCGCTGATGAGCACGCCGGGACCGAGCCACTTGCTGATGCTGTCCAATAGCGGCGCGCACGGCTTCGGCCGCAGCCTCGCCACTGCGGCAGGCGACCTGACGGCAAACTTCCTGCAGATGCTTGCGGCCGGCCTTGGCCTGGCGGCGCTGATCACGGCGTCGGGAGCGGCACTTTCCGTGATCAAATGGCTCGGCGTTGCCTACCTAATCTGGCTCGGCATCCGGATGATCCGGAACGCGAAATCGAGTGCAGCGAATGCGAATGGAGCCGCTTCGAAGGCGTCGCTGCGTAGCCTCTGGATGCAAGGATTTCTGACGTCTGCCGCGAACCCCAAGGCGGTCGTGTTTTTCGCTGCGCTGTTCCCGCAATTCATTTCTGCTGACCTTGCCTTCTGGCCGCAATTCATCCTCCTGTCGGTGACTTATCTCGCCATGGACGGCACGTTCCTGTCGATCTATGGCGTCGGCGCGAGCTGGATTGCCAAACGCTTCGCGGGGACTGCGCGGCTCTGGATCGAACGGGCCGGTGGCGGGTTCATGATCGCCGCAGCGCTGCTGCTCAGCACACGATCAGTCGTGCAGCGCGCTTAGCCCTTTCCCGCCAACCGACCGCAACGAGCCAACGACAATGTTCAGACTTTTCAAACGCGATGAGACCGGCAAGGTCGCGGCCTATCACGAGGTCTGGGTCGAGCTGAAGCCGCGCCGGATCGTCGAGCATTGGGGCATGATCGGGACCCGCGGTGAGACCGATGCGCACCGGATCAAGCTGCTCAGATCGCTGGAGAAACAGGTCGATGATCTGCTTGATCCCGCCCGGGCGCTCGGATTCACGGAGCTAGAGCCCGGCGACTACAGGACGCTGATCGTTGAATACCGCCTGTCAGAGGTCTGGCGGCGCGACGACGCGCTGAAAATTCGCGAGGCGGAAGACGCACTTACAGAGGTGCTGGGTTGGACCGGCCTCGGCACGTGCGACGGCGAGACGATCACGGACGAGACGATCGAACTGACGTGCCGGGTGCTGGATCCGGACCTCGCAGAATCCCGTATTGCCGAACAAATGGCAGGCACGGAGTTTGCGGACTATTCCCGCATCTACCAGGAATAGTTATAGGTTGTGCATGGCCGACACCACGACGCTCATCGACAGCAAATCCAAGGCGCAAACGGGCCTCACACCCGAAGGCTGGCTGACCGACAGCTGGTATCTGGCCTGTGTCTCATCTGAGCTGAAACCAGGCCAGCAGGTCCGTCGCATCGTGCTCGGTCAACCGCTGGTCGTGGCGCGCACTGACAAGGGCGAAGTGTTCGCGCTGCGCGATATCTGCCCGCATCGCCTGGTCCCGCTTAGCGCCGGGCGCCAGGTCGACACGGATGGCGAGGCGACGATCGAGTGTCCGTACCATGGCTGGCGTTTTGGCAGTGACGGCGTGTGCAAGCATATGCCCAGCCTGACCGGGTCCGAGCCGTATGATCCGGCCAAGGTCAAGGTGCGCCGCTATCCGGTGCATGAGGCGCATGGCGCGATCTATGTCTTCATTGCCGATGATCCGCGCTTCACCGGTGTGCCGGATGTGCCAGTCCCGCAATTCGGGCCCCTGCCGGAAAAACCGAAATTTGTCATCGAGGATGTCTTCAACGCGCATATGGATGATGCTGTTGTCGGCCTGATGGACCCGGCGCATGTGCCCTTCGTGCACAATCAATGGTGGTGGCGGCCGCCTTCGGTCGGCCTGAAACTCAAGGAAAAACCGTTTGTCCCGGCCGATCGCGGATGGGCCATTGATCGCCACAGGCCGAGTTCAAATTCCAAGCTTTACAAATGGGTGTTTGGTGCTGACGTCGAAACCGAGATCCACTTCCAGCTGCCGGGGTTTCGGTGGGAGATTATCTCCAACGACAAGGCCCGGTTGCTGACGCTGACCTGCCTGACGCCGGAAGCGCCAAAACGGACGCGGATCACCCAGTTCACCTGGTGGACCGGGGCGCCGCTCTTGCACCTCGCCATCCCGATTGCCAAACCGATGGCGCGCAAATTCCTGCGCCAGGATGGCGACATGGTCGACCTGCAAAACCTCGGTATGGAGCATCAAAAGGCGATGATGTGGATCGACGATATCGATGTGCAGGCCAAATGGTATCAGATGCTCAAGAAGGAATGGGCTGCCTGCCGCGCAGACGGTCGCGCATTCAAGAACAAGATCAAGCCGACAGTCCTGCGCTGGCGGAGCTAAGCGCTACCGCGTCGGTACCGGTGCGTCGCCACTATAATCGTAGAAGCCGCGCCCAGCCTTGCGACCGACCCAACCGGCTTCGACATATTTTACCAGCAACGGGCATGGGCGATACTTGGTGTCGGCCAGACCGTCATGCAGCACCTGCATGATCGACAGGCAGGTATCAAGACCGATGAAGTCTGCCAGGGTCAACGGCCCCATTGGATGATTGGCGCCGAGGCGCATGGCGGTGTCGATGCTCTCGACTGTGCCAACGCCCTCATAGAGCGCATAAACCGCTTCGTTGATCATCGGCACCAGAATACGGTTCACAATGAAAGCCGGGTAATCTTCGGCATTGGTTGTCGTCTTGCCGAGCCTGTCGGCGAAGCCGGTCGCCATGTCATACGTGTCCTGATCAGTGGCCAGGCCGCGGATGATCTCCATCAACTGCATCAGAGGAACCGGGTTCATGAAGTGCAGGCCGATGAATTTTTCCGGCCGGTCTGTCGTCGATGCCAGGCGCGTGACGGAGATTGAAGACGTATTGGTCGCGAGATACGTATGCTTTGGCACCACATTGCAGAGGGCGGCGAAGATCTGCTCTTTGACGTCACGGTTCTCAGTCGCTGCTTCGATGGCGAGGTCGACGCCAGCGAAGGGCACCAGCTCGACACTGGTCTTGATCCGGCCTTGCGCGGCTTTCATGTCATCAAGGCTGATGACGTCACGCGAGACCTGACGCGTCATGTTTTTCTCGATCGTCGACAGGCCATTCTCAAGGGCATCCTGGGAGACGTCGTTGAGGATCACATCATATCCGGCGAGGGCGCAAACATGTGCAATCCCGTTCCCCATCTGACCTGCGCCCACGACGCCAATCGTCTTGATATCGGCCACACCTGTTCTCCCGTCAGCAGCACTTAATTCTATGTCAGATAGCTTGCTTGTGCAGTGCGGCAAAGCAACCACTGATTATTTGTTGCACGTGCGAATACAATCACCCTGTCGCTTCGCGGCCACAGCCGGGGTGATGACTAGGGATTCTGAACGGCGTCAGAGGTCGCTGCGGCGGCGCGGATGGTTTCCAGAAGCGATCGCCGCAACGACTTGTCACCAATCTTCTGAAATGCGGTGACCAGTTCCATCGCTTCGGTATCGATCACCGGTAGGCTCGGCGGATGATCGTCTTCATGCACGCTGACGGCAGGTGAGGTCTCCATCAATTCGTCGACCCCTTCATAGAAGTAAGTGATGGTGATCCCGAGCGCGTGCGCGATTTCAAACAATCGACCAGCCGAGATCCGGTTCACACCTTTTTCATATTTCTGAACCTGCTGAAACGTCAGACCAAGTTTCTCACCAAGCTGTTCCTGAGTCAGTTTCAACTCGCGGCGACGCCATCTCAGCCTCTGTCCAACAATTCGGTCAATTCCGCTGGGTGTTTTGTTTTCCGACATCCGCCACTCTTCTTGCGTATACTTCCGTATTGATTCTAACGCCGCCAGCTTACAAAGGCTAGCCCACCAAACAGGACAAGAGTCAACCAGTAAAACGTCTCGCCAAAGCGCTGATAGGGCGTGTTTTCTAGCCTTGCTGGCAATCCGGTCCGTACAACCGCGGACCGCCACCCAGTCGGGTCGCCCTCAGCCGGATTCCCTCGCGCAACTTCGCGGCCATAACCGTCGACCATGGCGGTCATGCCGCGGGTTGCCACCCGGGCTATGGGTAAGCCGCTCTCAATGGCGCGATAACGGTTCTGTGCATAGTGCTGCGCCGGACCCAGGCCGGCGCCAAACCAGGCATCATTCGAGATCACGACGATCCATTCGGCTGCGTCGCGTTGCGGCGAGGCCTTGCGAACGATTTCCGGAAACAGCCCCTCATAACAGATCAATGGGATGAAGGGCGGTGCAACGGTTTGCGGCAGCAGCACCGTTGCTTCGGCGCCGGGTTCAAACCCATTGCTCGCCATCCTTTGCATGGCCGATGGCAGGATGCCGGACAGGCTCTCGCCAAATGGCACAATCTTGGTCGCCGGCAGCTCGCCGAATGGGACCAGTCGATGCTTGTCATACAGTGCCGACAGAGTTGCCGTGTTCGGCCCGGCCGTGAACATGACCAAGCTGTTATAGGCGACCGGCTTGTCGTCTTCCGTGGTGAACCTGGCAGAGCCAGCAATCAGGGCCCGGCGGCCGAGAAACGCTGACACAAGGTCCAGCGCATTGGTGTCGCCCATCAGTCCGTAGGGCAGGGCCCCTTCCGGCCAAATGATGATGTCGCCGGCCTCGCTCGGCACTTCGCGCAGCAATTCGACATAGCGCGCGACCACAGGTTCCCCGCGATCTTCAAACTTGACCGCTTGTGGCACGCCAGCGTCCATCAGCAGGACGGTCCGCTCGGTCATCACGGTGTCATTGGCAAGGCGCTGCGAGCCCCAGGCCCATGAGAAGCCGGTCAACGCCACGGCCATGACCACGGGCAGGGCGCGGCCAACGACGCTGTTGCTGTCGCGCGTGTCGACCAGCGCGGCCGGAGCTGCAGCGATGAACAGGGTCATCAGGGTCAGCCAATAGATGCCGCCGAGCGAAGCAACTTGCGACAGGGCGCCGCCCGGCACCCAGGTTGTTCCCGGCAAGTTCCACGGAAACCCGCCAAACAGGGTGCCACGCACCAGTTCGGCGAGACTGAGGGACAGGGCGAAAATGAACACGCGCGACGGCGAGGCCGACCAGAACGCGCCGCCAAGCGCGCAAGCCGCGCCCCAGATCAGTGCCATGCCGCCCGGCAGCGCGATCAACGGCATCCACAGGAAGATGGCGTGCTTCTCTGGCTCGACCAGGAATGGCAGCGCGGTCCAGTACATGCCGACCAGAAAATAACCGAACGCAAAGGCCCAGCCGCGCGCGAACATGGCGCGGCCCCAGCGTTTCTGGCTGCGAGCGCCATCCAGCATCCAGACCAGGCCGGCAAACGCCACGATCAGCGCCGGCGTCAAGTGAAACGGCGCAAATCCAAGCGCGCAAAAGGCGCCAAGCAGGATCGCAAACCCGGTGGCGGTCCATCCGCGTACGCGCGCAATGGCTTCATGCAAAGCCGTAAACACGCGCAGCCCATGGCTCCGCGCTTGGTTCTGTTCGATCATGCTTTCAGCTCCGAAGCGGGTTGGCGCACGACCAGTCGATGAATACGTCGCGCGTCAGAGTCCAATATTTCGATATCGACGCCGATTGGATGCGGCAGCACTTCGCCGCGCAGCGGCACGCGTCCAGCCAGCGCGAAGGCGACTCCGCCGAGCGTATCGACATCATGGTCTTCCAGCTCCAGCTGAAGGCCGGTTTCTTCCTCGAAATCTTCGGTTTCCATACGCGCGTCGACTTCCCAGGCGAGGCGGCCGCGGCGGACCAGCATAGCCACTTCTTCGTCATGTTCGTCTTCAATGTCGCCGACGATTTCCTCGACCAGGTCTTCAAGACTGACCAGGCCATCCGTGCCGCCATACTCATCCACCACCAGGGCCAGGTGTGTGCGTGAGGCCTGCATTTTGACCAGCAAGTCCGGCAATGGCATCGACGGTGGAACGAACAGGATATCGCGGCGGAGGCGCTCCAGCGGCGAGTCTTCCGGTGCGCTGTCTTCGCCATTGGCGCGGGCGATTTCGGTCATCACATCTCGAATGTGGACGACACCCACTGGGTCATCGAGCGTCTCTCGATACACGGGCAAGCGCGAATGGGCTTCAGTTGCATAGAGCTGGATCAACTCATCCAGTGGCGTCGACAGCTCGACACCGATAATTTCTGCACGTGGGATCATCACATCGTCGACGCGGGCACGCTCAAACTCTTCGATGCGCAGCCGCATTTCAGTCTGTGACGGCGCGACCGGGTCATCGGGGACCGGTTCGGCAGCTGCCTCGTCACTTTTCTTAAACAGGCTGAACAAGCCTTTTCGTCCTTCCGACATCTGTCTCAATGATCCTGCGCGCGCGAATCGCGTCCTATGTATATGGATCAGGCCAGCCCAGTGATGCAAGCGCCGCGATCTCCAGGGCCTCCATCTCGGCTGCCTCTGTGTCATCTTTGTGGTCATGACCAAGCAGATGCATCACGCCATGAATGAGCAAATGCGAGAGATGCTGGTCGAGCCCGATCCCGCGCGCCTTCGCATCTCTGGCGGTCACGCCCAGTGCCACGGCAATGTCGCCGAGAAATGGTGCGTCCACCTCGCTTGCGGGAAATGACAGGACGTCGGTCGGCTTGTCCTTGCCGCGCCAGTCGCGGTTGAGGGTCTGGATTTCGTCGTCGCCGGTGAGCAACACGCTGATTTCGCCTGCAACCTGTTTCTGCGCGGCGCCTGCATTGACGGCAGCGCTGCAGATGTCCGGCAGATGTTCGATTGCTGCGGTCCAGTCCGCGTCGGCGATGCGCAGATCAAGCTCAATCATCGCGTCTGTGCTCGGCGTCCTTGTCGTAGGCCATGATGATCCGGCTCACGAGTGCATGCCGACGGACATCATTGGCTGAGAAGGTGACACGCCCAACGCCGTCAACGCCGCGCAGGATTTTCAGTGCATGGGCCAGGCCCGAGGGCTGGCTGCGTGGCAAGTCCACCTGCCCCGGATCACCCGTCACCACCATCCGGCTGTCCCGGCCGAGGCGCGTCAGCACCATTTTCATCTGGGCGATGGTCGCGTTCTGGGCTTCGTCCATGATCACAAACGCATTCTTCAGCGTGCGTCCACGCATGAAGGCCAGAGGGGCAACCTCGATCACGCGTTTTTCGCGCAGGCGTCCGGCCTGATCGGCACCGAGGGTTTCATCCAGCGCATCCCAGATCGGACGCAGATAAGGCTCGACCTTTTCTTCGAGATCGCCCGGCAGGAAGCCGAGATTTTCGCCGGCTTCGACCGCGGGGCGGGTGATGATCAATTTTGCCGCTGATTTGTGCTTCAGCGCCGCCGCACCGGCAGCGACCGCCAGAAAGGTCTTGCCGGTCCCGGCCGGACCGACGCCGAAGATCAGGTCATTCTTGGATCCGGTCAGCAGATCGAGATATTTCGCCTGAGCGTTGGTCTGCGGCTTGATCGGCACTTTCAGGCCGGTCAGGGTCTGATAGCTCTGGTCCGGCGAGCGGGCTTGTTCGATCGCACCTTCCAACGCGGGCAGGCCGGCTTCAGGATTGTTGGCAAGGGTCGCTTCAAACGCGGACAATGCAATCTCTGCCGTCGCGACTGCATCGGCGGATCCTTCCAGCCGAATACCGCCGCCCTGACTTTCGGCTTTCAAATTGCCGTCAGCAAGCTCGGTTTCCAGCAATAACAGGTTCTTGTGATTGGGGCCGCAGATCAGCTGAAGCAGCGACGCGTCCCGCGGTTCCCAGATCCGACTCAAGCGGCCACCTCTTTGGTTTTGACCGGCAATTGACCGGTCAAGGAGTTGAGGCTCGAGCCGACAATTTCGACTTGGGTGATCTGCCCAGCGAGGTCCGCCGCGCCGTCAAAGTGCACCGCTTGCAGCCATGGCGAACGCCCATGCATCTGGCCTTCATTGCGGCCCGTGCCGGTGACCAGGACCGGGATGGTTTGGCCGATCTTCGAGGCATTGAACGCCGTCTGTTGCTCGCGCAGCAACGCCTGCAGGGCCTGCAGGCGCTCATTCTTCACGTCTTCCGGCACCTGGCCGAACATTTCCGCCGCGGGCGTGCCTGGACGTTCGGAATACTTGAACGAATAGGCGATCGCGTAATTGACTTCGCGCACCAGATCCATGGTGTCTTCGAAATCCTTGTCGCTCTCGCCTGGGAAGCCGACAATGAAGTCAGAGGCCAGCGCGATGTCCGGCCGCGCCTCTTTCATCCGGCGCATGATGTCGAGATAATGCTCGCGCGTATGGCCGCGATTCATCGCTTTCAGGATGTTGTTCGACCCCGATTGCACGGGCAGGTGCAGGAAGGGCATCAGCTCCGGCGTGTCTGCATGCGCCGCGATCAGGTCATCCTCCATGTCGCGCGGATGGCTGGTCGTGTAGCGAATGCGGTCAAACCCGCCAATCTTGGAAAGGTGGCGCACCAATTGCGCCAATGTCCACTCATCGCCGCCTTCGATCGCCGGTGCGGCGCCATGATAAGCGTTGACGTTCTGACCCAGCAGCTGGACCTCGCGCACGCCCTGGCTGGCCAGGTTGCGGGCCTCCAGCGTGATATCATCGACCGGGCGCGACAGCTCGGCGCCGCGCGTGTACGGGACGACGCAGAAGGTGCAGAACTTGTCACAGCCTTCCTGCACCGACAGGAAGGCGGTCGGGCCGTCAGCCGTCCGCGACTTGGGCAAGGCGTCAAACTTTGCCAGTGTTTCGAATTCGGTCTCCAGGCGCTCACCGGTCGAGCGGTGCACGCGGGCGATCATTTCCGGCAGCTTGTGATAGGCCTGCGGGCCGAGCACCAGATCGACAGCCGGCTGGCGCCGCATGATTTCAGCGCCCTCTGCCTGCGCCACGCAACCGGCGACGGCGATCGTCATCTTGCCACCTTGCGCAGATTTCAGCTTCTTCATCTGACCAAGTTCGGAATAGACCTTTTCCGTCGCCTTTTCGCGGATGTGGCAGGTGTTCAGCACCACCAGGTCTGCGCCATCAGGGCTCTCGACAGGGGCATAGCCTATGGGCGCGAGCACATCTTTCATGCGCTCGCTGTCATAGACGTTCATCTGACAACCATAGGTCTTGATGAACACGGTTTTGTTCGGTGTTTCTGGGCCGGAATTACTCATCCGGCGGCTTATGACGGAAAACCGCTCAAAAAGCCACATCGCGCCTCAGTTTTTTGGGGGCTCAGAAAATCAGATAAACGACTTTCACGGCGAGGACCAAAACGATCGATGCCGCCGCTGTTGCAAGGGCGACATATGTGCCTTCGCGCAGCTTTTCATGGTCCAGGATCGGACCGTTAAACTTATCCAGCCGGGAGTCGGCGTCTTTGTGCACGAGAAGTGTGTTCATATCTATCTCCTTTCGCGCTTATGCTACTGATGGGAAGACATAGTATCAGTGTTTTTGGATTAAACAACGGTTACGGACAAATTATATGTAGTAACACGGATTAAAATCGATCCATGATCGGACAAAAAATCACGTCAAACTGCAATGTTTTTGGTGGTTTTGGCCCTCTGTCATGAAACTGCAATATATTCCACGATATCACGAAAAAATGACCCGTATCATCCTTTTCAACAAGCCGTTCAACGTGCTTTCGCAATTCACCGACACCGATCAGCGGGCGGCGGGTCGCGAGACTCTGTCAGACTATATCGCCGTGCCGAACGTCTATCCGGCCGGACGTCTGGACCGCGACAGCGAGGGTCTGATGGTGTTGACCGATAATGGCCGCCTGCAAAGCCAGCTGACCAATCCGAAGCACCGGACGCCAAAGACCTATTGGGCGCAAGTCGAGCGGATTCCGGATGCGGAGGCTCTGGAACAGTTGCGGCAGGGCGTGTCCCTGAAAGATGGTAAAACCGCCCCGGCGCAGGCCAGACTGATCGATGAGCCGCCCGACCTTTGGTCGCGCACACCGCCGATCCGCGTGCGCAAGTCCGTTCCCGATTGCTGGCTCGAGTTGACCATTACTGAAGGACGCAATCGTCAGGTGCGCCGGATGACCGCTGCGGTCGGACACCCGACGCTGCGCCTGATCCGTTACGCGGTCGGCAAATGGACGCTGGACGACCTCGAAACCGGGACCTGGCGTGACGGCTAATCTCGGGCGAGACGGGCTTTTGTCATTCCGGCATGTGGTTTGGCGGTTGCCGGGTCGTCCGGCCAGTCATGCTTCGGGTATCGACCGCGCATGTCTTTGGCCATGTCGAGATAACCGCCGGTCCAGAAGCCCGGCAGATCGCGCGTGGTGGCGACGGGTTTACCGCCGGGGGACAGGATCTGCACGGTGATCGGCAGGCGTTCTTCCGCGATGTTTAAATGGCGATTGGCACCATAAAGTTCCTGGGCCTTGCATTCGATCAGGGGCGCGCGATCGCTGAGCCAGTCGATCGGCGCTTCGCGTCCGGACGGAAGCCTGATCTTGCGCGGCGCTTTTTCGTCGAGGTCGCGCGGAAGCGGCCAATCGAGCTGCGCCTTGAGGGCATCCGCAATGATGGCGGGCTTGGGCAAGGTAAACGATTTATGACCAAGGGCGGGTTCGAGCCAGTCATTCACGCTGTCCTGGAGCTCGATTTCTGTCCAGGTTGGCCAGGGATCCCCAAACGCCGCGTTTAGCGCGTGCAGGCGCGCGAGCATGGCCTTGACGGGCTGATCCAGTCCGGTCGCGGCGAAGCCATCCCGCCGAACGTGATCCAGGAATGCGGCGCGCGCGGCGTCGTCCGACGGGCGGGGCAGGGGCTGTTCAGACAGGATGATCGCGCCCATGGCCGATACGCGTCGGGCCTTGAACGTACCATTGGCCGGATTGAACGTGGCCTCATCCCGCGTCTCGACGTCGCCATGTTTCAACGCGGCTGCTTCATCAAGTGGTGCGGCGAGCGTGATGCGAGCTGAACTGGCGCTGCCGACCATATCGGCGACGACCAGCCAGTCTGACTTGGCCAGGGGTGAAGTGTCCTCAACCTGGCCGGCGCGGCCATTGGCGAGCAGGTATTGCGTGCTGCCGACGCCCCGTCGTCGCGCGATCATGTCTGGCCAGCCAGCGGCCAGGACGGAAGCGGCCGAGCCCACCGCCGCGGCGCGCCCGCCCCAGCGTGCGGCTTGCGCCTTGAGTTTCTTGGCACGCGGGCTCGACTCGCTCAGAAACCGCGCCAGGCGGTCGCCGAGATCAGAGCTGCTGCCACCGATCCCGCGCTCGCTGATCAAAGCCGCAATGTGCGCTGCGAGCGCCTTTTCCGCAGCTGATTTAGCGCTGACAATCAGGCTGGCAAGGCGGGGAGGCAGCGGCAGCGTTGTCATCGCGCGCCCTTTCGCGGTCAGGCGACCCGCCGCGTCAATGGCACCGAGCGCGTTCAGATCGCGCTGCGCCGCCGTGATGCGGCCGCTTGGCGGCGGGGTCAGCCAGTTCAGGCGGCTGGGATCATTTTCGCCCCAGTCGGCCAGGGTCAGCACCAGGCCGGACAGATCCGCATTCTGGATTTCTGGCTCTGGTGCCGGCGTCAGGCCGCGTGTCTCGGCCTCGTCCCATAGCCGGTAACAAATTCCCGGACCAAGGCGACCAGCCCGACCGCGGCGCTGATCGACATTGGCGCGGGCGGCCCGCACCGTCTGCAATTGCGTCGACGATCCGCCGGGAACATAGCGCGGCACCCGCGCATAGCCGCTGTCGATAACGACCGACACGCCCTCAATCGTCAGCGCGCTCTCGGCGATGTCCGTGGCCAGCACGACTTTACGCTGACCGGCCGGTGCGGGCCGGATTGCCGCGTCCTGTTCTTTCGGACCGAGCGCGCCAAAAAGTGGCGATATGATCACCTGGCGCAGCGAACTGACCCGTTCTGCGACGCGTCTGATCTCACCTGCCCCGGGCAAGAATGCGAGGATTGAGCCATCGGTCTCGCGCACAGCGCGTGTGATTGCGGCGGCCATCTGGTCTTCAAGTCGATCCCGTGTTCGGCCCAGATATCGCGTTTCAACCGGGAATTGCCGGCCATCACTGGTCAGCACCGGTGCGGCCAGGCGGCGCGCTGTGGTCTCGGTGTCCAGCGTCGCTGACATCGCCAGCAGGTGCAGGTCGTCCCGCAGCGCCGATTGCGCCTCCTGCGCCAGCGCCAGGCCGAGATCGGCGTTCAGGCTGCGCTCGTGGATCTCGTCGAAGATGACGACGCTGACGCCGGCCAGCTCCGGGTCATTGAGCAGGCGGCGTGTGAACAGGCCGTCGGTGATGACCTCAACCACAGTGTCGTTTGACACAGCGCGATCGATCCGCGTCGACAGACCCACGCGTTGACCCAAGCGCTCGCCGAGAGTCTGTGCCATTCGGGTGGCAGCCATGCGCGCGGCGATGCGTCGGGGCTCCAGCACCAGCACTTTGCCGGGAAAGGCGTCGAACCCGGCAATCAGTCCGGCCAGGGCCAGCGGCACGCGCGTCGTCTTGCCCGCGCCGGGTGGCGCGCCAAGGATCAGCCGACTCTTCTCGCGCAGAGTCTGTGCGATGTCTGGCAGTAGGGATTCGATCGGCAAATCGCTCATTGTTACATTCTTGTCGTCAGTCTTGAGGTTTCGCAATTGGGCGTTTTCAACTAAAGGCAGGCCTCCCCGTTTTTTGTGGATCTTGCTCATGACCCAGTCCCCCGAATTCTCGATTTGCGTTCCGATGCACAATGAATCCGGCAATGCCGCGCAATTGATCGACGAGATCGCGGCGGCGCTGGACGGGCGGGCGTATGAAATGGTGATCACCGACGATGCGTCGACCGACGACACGCGAGCAATCCTGGTTGGACTGAAGGGCAAGTACCCGCAATTGCGGGTGTTGTCGCATCGCAAGAATGCCGGTCAGTCGCGGGCGTTACGCACCGCGATTCAGCATGCGCGGGCGCCGATCATTGGCACGCTGGATGGCGATGGGCAGAATGATCCGGCCGACCTGCCAGCCCTGTATCGCAGCCTGACTCGCGCCGATGCGCCCGAAGGGCTCAGCATGGTCATGGGACGTCGAGCCAGCCGCAAGGACACAGCTTGGAAACGGTTTGGGTCACGCTTCGCCAACGCCTTTCGCAAGCGCCTGCTGCGCGATGATTGCGACGATAGTGGTTGCGGCATCAAGGTGATGAATCGCGACGTCTTTCTGGCGCTTCCCTATTTTGATCACATGCACCGCTACATGCCGGCGCTGATGAATGCCGAGGGGCTGAAAGTCGAATTCCTGAACGTCAATCACCGAGAACGCAGCGCTGGCGCTTCGAAATACACCAATTTCGGTCGCCTGGCGGACGCGTTCTCGGATTTGCGCGGCGTGATGTGGTTGATCCGCCGCCGCCGTAATCCTGAAGGGGCTGATGAGCTTTAGCGCATCCGACCGCTCTGAAGGCAGTCAAAGCGCTGGTGTGGCGAGGTGATGTCTCACATCCTCACTTTGCATTAAGGTTCAATAGGGTTAACTGGAACGGCGAGGAGACGCGCATGTCAGTGATCTTTCCGGCCGCTGCCGCCGCCCGTCTCGACGATAAGCAGCAAAGGGCCAAACGCTCGAATGGCGACGGCCCGCCTAGAAGGGGTAGTGCAATGCGGATCATTTTGAGCGCGTTTCCGCTTTTTATCATTCCAGTCGGCATCTACTGCCTGATTGCGTTTACGACGACCGGCGATCCGGTTCCATTGACGCATGGCGGGGTCGAGCTGACCGCGAATGCGTCGCCACTGATGGGCATTCTCGGGCAGAAATTCTTCTCGATCGGGATGATTGGCGGCGAGGTTGAATGGGTACTGACCAAGGGTGATGCGCTGCTGGTGCTGTCGATTGCCGTCTTGTTCATGGAAATTCTGAAATCGACCAGTACCGGGACTGCAACCATCATGAATCACGCGCTGTCGATGATCGTCTTCATCGTCTGCCTGATGCTGTTCCTGCTCAATCCGAACTTTGCCACGTCCGTGTTCTTCATCCTGACGGTGATGGCTTTGCTCGATGTGCTTGCAGGCGTTGTGGTGACAATTGTTTCAGCGCGGCGAGATTTCGGCGTCAGCGAGGGTTTTGTCGGATAAATATCCCCTGCAATCGTCTCACATGTGCAAAAATCTGGTCACGGGCGCTTCACAGCGCCCGTTTCTGTTCTAGGGTGCCGCTCAGTAAAAATAACAGCTTTGCCGGGGAGGCATTATGGAAGCGTTTTACGGATTCGTAGACAATCTGAGTGGGTTTATCTGGGGCGGCTCTTGGGGCAGCGAACAGATCTTGCCATTCGCACCTTTGGCCGTCTTCCTGCTGGGATCAGGCCTGTTCTTCATGATTCGCCTAGGCGGACGACCGCTGCGCCGGTTTGGACCGGCCTTGGCAGAGGTCTGGGGTGGTCGCAAGGGCGACGATGACCCGAACACGATTACTGCCTGGCAAGCCCTGTCGACGGCGCTGTCGGGCCAGGTCGGAACGGGGAACCTGGCCGGTGTTGCCACCGCGATCACGCTGGGCGGGCCGGGCGCGATCTTCTGGATGTGGCTGACCGCCCTGTTCGGCATGGCGCTGGCCTTCGCCGAGAGTTCGCTGGCCATCAAGTATCGTGAGCGCGACAAGCATGGCCGCATCAATGGTGGCCCGATGTATTACATCAAGAACGCGCTCGGTAAGAATTGGGGCTGGCTCGCCGTCTTCTTCTGTATCGGTACGCTGTTTTCCGCGACCGCGACGGGCGGCATGGTCCAGGCCAACTCGATCACCCAGACCGTGGTCCGCAGCGGCGCCGAAATCGGCCTCGCTATCCCGACCTGGTCGGTCGGACTGGTGCTCTCGGTCCTGACGTTCGCGGTGATCATTGGCGGCATCAAGTCAATCGGGAGTGTCGCTGGTAAAGTGGTGCCGTTCATGGCGCTGTTCTATGTCCTGGCCGCCTTTGTGGTCCTGGTCTTCAACGCCCCGCAAATCCCGGCTGCCCTGTCGCTGATCGTCAAGTCAGCCTTCGGTCTGGAGCAAGCGGCAGGTGGTCTGGCCGGTTACGGCATGGCCGCAGCGGTGCGGGCCGGTGTTGCCCGCGGCCTGTTCTCGAACGAAGCCGGACAAGGGTCGGCGCCGATCGCACACGCCGCCGCGCAGACCCGCAACCCGGTCAAGCAAGGCGAAATCGCCATGATCGGCGTGTTCATCGACACGCTGGTGATCTGTACCATGACCGCACTCGTCATCCTGACGACGACCGGCACCTGGGTCACCGCCGATGGCGGCGAAACCCAGTACATCTGGATGGCCGCAGACCTGGAAGCTTCGGCGATCACCAATGCTGCCTATGAAGCTGCATTCACGGGTGGTGGCTGGATCGTGACGATCTGTCTGGCCCTGTTTGCGTTCACCACGATCATTGGCTGGTCCTATTATGCCGAGCAGGCCCTGACCTACCTGGTTGGCGAATGGGCGACCAAGCCATTCCGCTATCTCTGGGTGATCGTGATCTTCATCGGCGCGCTGCTGCAAGTGGAATTCGTCTGGAAGTTCGGCGATCTCGCGAATGCGTCGATGGCGTTCCCGAACCTGATCGCGATCCTGCTTCTGTCCGGCGTCGTTGTCGCCATGCACAAGAAGAATGGCGATCCGGACACGGAAGACGGCAATTCCGTCATGCTGAAAGGCGAAGGCGTCGAATAGACGGTTCGCTGCATCCTAATCCAAGCGGGCGCTCCTCACCGGGCGCCCGTTTTCGTTTGCCGTTAAGGTCTCGGCGCTAGGCTCCGCGCCATGTCCGATCTTGCCCGTATCGAAGCCTTTCTGGAGATGATGTCCGCCGAGCGCGGCGCATCTGCGAACACGCTTGATGCCTATGGCCGCGATCTCCTCGACGCGTCCGGCTATCTCGGCGGTGATCTTTGCAGCGCCGACGGGCATGACCTTTCCGGCTGGCTCCAAAGCCTCGCCAAGGACGGGCTCGCAGCCTCGACGCAGGCGCGCAAGCTGTCATCGCTGAAACGCTTCTTCCGGTTTCTGTTCGAAGAGCGTGATCGCACCGACGATCCGACCTCCAGGCTTGATGCGCCGAAGGTCACGCGCGACGTGCCGGATGTGCTGTCTCGCGAAGAGGTCGATGCCCTGTTGCGGGCGTGCGACGCAGACCCGCGAACAACCTGCTTGCTGGAATTGCTCTACGGTGCCGGGCTGCGGGTCAGCGAGCTGGTCAGCCTGCGCCTCGGCAGCCTGCCACGTCGCCGCCTCGGCCTGTGGGAAACCCGCGAAATGATCATTCGCGGCAAAGGCGGCAAGGAGCGGCTCTGCCCGCTCGGGGCGCCGGCCTTGCTTGCCCTGCGCAATTGGCTCGAGACGCGCGATGGCGACAAGTATGGCACGGGTAGCGGCGACTTCCTGTTCCCGTCGCGCGGCAAGTCTGGGCATCTCACCCGGCGCCGGCTGGCGCAGATGCTGGAAACGCTGGCGCACAAGGCGGGCCTCGATCCAGCACGGGTCCATCCGCATGCGCTGCGCCATGCCTATGCCACGCATTTGCTGCAGGGCGGCGCCGATTTGCGCAGCGTGCAGACCCTGCTTGGCCATGCCGATATCGCGACGACGCAGATCTATACGCATGTGCTCACCGACGAGCTGGCCGAATTGCTCGAGACCTCCCACCCGCTCGCGCATTAACTGCGACCATACCGCCATTGCCAGTCCGCGACGGACCGTTAGGTTGCGCTGCACAATGGAGGATCCCGAATGAGCCAGAAAGCGCCGCGCCAGTTTTTCCAACCGCTTGCGGCCGGAGCGCCGGCGCCGATGCGCGAGCTGCCCGTGCGGGTCGAACGGATGATCCAGTTCGTGCCACCGCATCTCGACAAGGTGCGCGCCAAAGTGCCGGGCATGGCCGATACCTGCGAT
This sequence comes from Henriciella sp., assembly GCA_965228095.1. GTDB lineage: Bacteria > Pseudomonadota > Alphaproteobacteria > Caulobacterales > Hyphomonadaceae > Henriciella. Next base: position 1,842,798 of record OZ245793.1, read on the forward strand.
GTGGTTTTGGGCAATCTCGAAGACGCCATTCCGGCGGATGCCAAGGAGGCGGCGCGGGCTGGCGTCATCGAAATGGCCAGCATGCTGGACTGGCAAGCCAAGGGCACGGGCCTGTGGAGCCGGGTCAATTGCCTCAACTCGCCTTGGTTTCTGGACGATGTCACCGAGCTAGTGACCAGGGCCGGACAGCAGATCGATGTCCTGATGATCCCCAAAGTCGAAGGCCCCTGGGACATTCATTATGTCGACCAGCTGGTCGCGCAACTTGAAGCGAAAGCAGGCCTGTCCCGTCCAATCCTGTTGCATGCGATTCTCGAAACCGCCGAAGGCGTGGCGCGGGTCGAAGACATCGCGCTGGCCTCGCCGCGCATGCAGGGCATCTCACTGGGGCCGGCAGACCTGGCCGCGTCGCGTAAGATGAAGACGACCCGCGTCGGCGGCGGCCATCCTTTCTACCGCGTCATCGAGGACCCGAATGAAGATGGCAGCCCGCGTGCCAGCGCCCAGCAGGATCCGTGGCACTACACGCTCGGCAAGATGGTCGATGCCTGCGGCATGGCCGGGATCAAACCCTTCTATGGTCCGTTCGGCGATATTGCCGATCTGGAGGCGTGCGAACAACAATTCCGCAATGCCTTCCTGATGGGCTGTGTCGGTACCTGGACGCTGCATCCGAGCCAGATCGAGGTCGCCAAGCGCGTGTTCAGCCCGGACCCGGATGAAGTCGCATTTGCGCGCCGCGTGCTCGAAGCGATCCCGGACGGCGCTGGCGTCGCCATGCTGGACGGAAAGATGCAGGATGACGCGACCTGGAAACAGGCCAAGGTGATCGTTGATCTGGCAGATCAGATCGCCGCGAAAGATGGCTAATTTTCGGGTCATCAGGGCGTTTTAACCTGCACCGACCTCGTTAATGTCCTGATCACTCTGCGCATGGCATAATCATGACATGCGAGTCGCGCCGTCTCTGTCCTTTCGCCGTCTGGCTGCCTGCGTTGCCGTGATCGGCATTGCCGGCGCGCCAGCTGTCGGACAAGGCGATGTCTCCCGGGCCGAGCTCGATGCGCTGGAAGCTGAACGCGAACAGACCTTGCAGCAATTGGCAGCGCTGGAGCAGGCCGGAAGCGTCGTTGCCGGTGATCTCGAAGGCCTTGAGCGCGACCTGATTTCGGCAGCGATGGAAAGCCAGCGCCGCGAAGAACAGGCGACCTCGGCGGAGTTCAAGCTGGTTTCCTTGCGCACCCGACTGGGATCGGCGCGCACTGAGCTGGTCAATGGCGAATCGGCTCTCGAAGATTTGATGGCATCCCTGGCCTTGTCCGGACGCCACAGACCACCGGCACTGCTGACCCAACCGCAGGACGCCAATCAGGCCATTCGCGCCGCGATCCTGATGGGTGAGGTGGCGCCGCAAGTGCGCGCGCGCACAACCGCGCTCGGCGACGAAATAACAAGCTTGCGCAAACTCGAGCGCCAGGTTCTGCGTGAGCAGAAATCACTGGCCGCTGCCGAGGCGGCGCTGCTGCTCAAACAGGAAGAGATCACCCGCCTGACCGCGGCCAAGCGGTCGGCCTTCGAAGATGTCACCGTCGATGCTGAAAAACTGCGTCAACGTGCTGAATCCTTGGGGGAAAAAGCCAGTGGGATCCGCGAACTCATCGCCGCGCTAGAGGCCGCTGCACCCGGTGCGCCGCGGTTGAAACCGCGCCTCGCTTTCGCCGAACAGTCGCGGTCGCGCGCGACGCAAAGTGCCAGCCTGCCGCGTCCCACGGTGTCGCAGCCGCTGGGCGTGCTCGCGGCGCCGGCCATGGGCCGAATGGTCCGGGTCTGGGGTGACAAGATGCCGGGCGGCAGCAAGTCTGAAGGCGTGACGTACCAGACTCGCAGCGGTGCGCAGGTTGCGGCGCCTGTCGACGGTGTGGTCGAATTTTCCGGCCCGTTCCGCAGTTACGGACAGTTACTGATCCTCTCGACAAGTGATGGTTACCATGTACTGTTGTCGGGAATGTCGTCGAGCTATGTCGCTGTTGGTCAATCGGTAAAACAGGGCGAGCCGGTGGCGCGGATGGCCGAACGGGTCAATGGTGAGCCGGAGCTCTATCTGGAGGTTCGCAAGTCCGGCAAGCCAATGAACCCGGCAAAATGGATGAAACGCGGCTAACGCCGCAAGTAGGAGAAACGTCAATGAAAGCCATGCTGACAGGAGCCGCACTTGGGGTCGTACTGGGTGCTACCGCCGTCGGGGTTTCCGCTGTTGCCTGGCCAGATTCGGAATATAAGGCGCCACGGTATGAGGCGGCGTTTGAACAGCTTTCGCTTTTCACTGAGGTGATGGCGCGTGCCAAAGCTGACTATGTCGAAGAAATTGACGAAGTTGCGGCCCTGGAAGCGGCCATTGACGGCATGCTCGGGTCGCTCGACCCACACTCGGGCTACATGTCACCCGAAGAATTTGCGGCGCTGCAAGTCACGACGTCCGGCGAATATGGCGGACTTGGTATCGAAGTCACCATGGAAGACGGGTTCGTGAAGGTCGTGACCCCGATGGACGATACGCCAGCCAGCCGCGCAGGTCTCGAGCCCGGAGATCTGCTGACCCACATTAACGGCCAGGCGATTGTTGGCCTCAGCCTGGATGATGCGGTGCGCGACATGCGCGGCGAACCGGGCACCGAATTGGCGGTGACGGTCTATCGCGAAGGTCAGGATCCGTTTGACGTCACCCTGGTCCGCGAAGTGATCGAGCCGAAATATGTCGAGTTTGTCGATAAGGGTGATGACATCGCCTATATCCGCATCGCGACGTTCAACAACAAGAAGACGACCACCAAGCTGGTGGAAGCGTTCGACCAGATCCGCGACGAGATCGGCCGCAATCCGCGCGGTCTGATCATCGATCTGCGCAACAATGGCGGCGGTCTTCTGGACGAAGCCGTCTCTGTCAGTGACCAATTCCTGTCAGGCGGCGAAGTTGTCTCCACGATTGGTCGCCGGCCGGGCGACGTCATGCGTTCGAACGCTCAGAAAGGCGAAGTCTTCAAGGGCGTCCCGATTGTCGTCCTGATCAATAATGGCTCTGCATCGGCATCGGAGATTGTCGCTGGCGCCTTGCAGGACCGCGACCGTGCAACGGTGCTCGGCATGACCAGCTTCGGCAAGGGTTCTGTGCAAACCGTGATGCCGCTGGGCGCAGAACGCGGTGCGATCCGACTGACCACCGCGCGCTATTACACACCGTCCGGACGTTCCATCCAGGCCACGGGCATCGAGCCGGATATCGAGGTTGCAAACCGCCGCGTCAGCGAAGAAGACCTCGCGCGCATCCGCCGTTATTCGGAAGCAGACCTGCCAAACGCCCTGGACAATGAAGATGGCACGGCCCGGGATATACCGCATCTGCCGGACGACATGCCGCCGGAAGATTATGACGGCGACGACTATCAGCTCGAAAAAGCGATCGAATTCCTTAAGGCCGGCGGCGTACTGGCCAGCACGGACACGCGCGCCGGCTGATCAACCGCAATCCTCGGTACCATATACACGAAGCGACTGACCGAATTGTAATGCAATTCGGCTCGCGCTCCTGTGCAAATCACCTCAAAGGTTAATTCGGGTTTGCCTCTTCTTAACCATTTGGACGGCAAGTTGATCACTCGGATTTTTAAAGTGTTCTCAGGAGCCTCAATGTCAGCTCGCATCGCGCGTGATCCATCACCGTTTCGAAGCGGCTTGGTGCATAGTGCACTTGGCGCATTCACGTTGACGTTTGTGCTCGGCACGGGCGGTCTTGCCATGCATATGATGGGCGACCCGGATGCGGCCGGTCCGACCGTTCGCATGGCGCTGTTCGACGATGCTCCAAGTGACGCGCCGCAGCTCAATCCTCGCCTGCCGGGCTATCAGGAAGCAATCGGATTTGCGCAGAATGATTCTGCGTCGGCAACACCGGCAGCGACCGATTCAGAACCCAATCTCGGGGTCGAATACGATGGCGCGATGAGAGTATCGGCGTCGGCGCAGTCGGGCGCCCAGCCGAAAGGCATTCGCATTAATGGCAAAACGGTACTGCCTGGGCAGACATACAGCCAGATCAGCACAATTGCGGACGCCGGAGACGCCGCCGATATCACCTCAAAAATGGTGCAGATCGAACCCGCAGTGGCCGATGATTCCCCGCTGGCGCGGAATGCCCGCCCATTCGCCAACACTGACGGCAAGCCGACGGTATCGCTGATTGTCAGCGGACTGGGCACCAATGCCACACGCACGCGTGCCGCGATTGATGAATTGCCGCCGGAAGTGACGCTCTCGTTCGCACCGACATCAGACAATTTGCGGACCTGGGTCCGCCGCGCCCGCCGCGCTGGGCATGAAGTTCTGATCGAACTGCCGATGGAGCCGTATGATTATGGTCGCCAGCGACCGCACCCGCAGGTCATGCAGGTGGGGGTTTCTGCCGACACCAATAAGGAGCGCCTGGCCAAGCTGCTGGCGCGGACGCCGGGCTATGTCGGCGTGATGAACTACCAGGGCGCGAAATTCGCCACTGAAGCCGGCGCGGTCTCGCCAATCGTCGACGAGCTGAGCGCCAAGGGCCTCGCCTTCTTTGAAGATGGCAGCCTGATCCGTTCCGAATTTGAAGCGAGCGCCAGAACCTCCGGGCTCGCGTTCGGCAAGACGACAGCCTGGATCGATGCCCGGCCAGTTGCGGATGAGATTTCGCAAAAGCTGCTAGTGCTCGAAACCACGGCGCTTGAGCGCGGACATGCACTCGGCAGCAGCATGCCGTTTCCGGTCACCATCGACCTCCTGAAAGAATGGCTGCCAACGCTGGACGAGAAGGGCATCGCCCTGGCTCCCGCATCCTATTATGCCAAGCAGTCTTTGCGCGCTGGCCAGACTCCACCGCCTAGTCTAGACCCGCAAGGGTGAGTTCTAAGAAACGCGATCCCGCGCTGTACCGCGCCAATGTCGGTCTCGCCCTGTTTTCCAAGGCGGGGCACGTCTTTGTCGGTCGCCGGGTGAACGGGCGCGGTGCGTTTCAGTGGCAAATGCCACAAGGCGGCGTTGATCAGGGCGAGGAGCCGGTCGAAGCAGCGTTACGGGAAATGGACGAGGAAATCGGCGTCGCTGCAAAGCTGGTCGATATTCTCGAGGAAACCGAGGACTGGCTGTATTACGATTTCCCGCCGGATCTGCTGCGCCGCATGGGCGGACCGTATCTTGGACAGCGCCAGAAATGGTACGCCTTGCGGTTCAAGGGTTCTGACAGCGATGTGCGGCTGGACAAGCACAAGCCCGAATTTGATGCCTGGAGGTGGGCCAGGCTGGACGAGATTCCGGCCCTGATCGTCCCATTCAAGCGGCCGGTCTATGAAGAGGTTGCGACGCGATTCCAGCGTTGGAGCGAGCCGGTTCAGGCATAATCGAGCGCCCCCTTTTCAAGCGCCCCTATCTCTGACTATGCTGACACAGAGCAATTGACGAGAGGGCTGCAGTCATGGGGAAAACGCTTCTTATGATTCATGGCGTTGGCTGCGGCGGCGAAGTCTGGGATCGGATGAAGCGCGATTTCGGCATGGCGGGCTGGACCTGCGAAACGCCAACACTGTATCCCGACCTCAGAACCCGCGAAGACCCGCCGGAAGCGCTGGCGGACCTGACCTTGTCGGACTATTTCGACGCGGCGGACACGATGGCGCGAGAGCTGGCTGAGCGCGATGGTCAGACACCCGTCGTGATCGGACATTCCATGGGCGGCCTGATCGCTCAAAAGCTGGCTGAGCGAGGCATTGTGCGCGGCGGAATCTTCCTCACCCCGGCACAGCCAATGGGTTGCACAGTCGTCGACCTGCAAGTGTTGCGGACATTCTGGAGCATCCTGAAAGTCGGACAGCGAAACATTCCGGGCCGGGTGTTCAAGGTGGGTCCGAAAGGGTTTCGCTGGGGCGTTCTCAACGCCGTGGAGAAAGAGCGTCACGACGAGATTTACGAGGCGGCGCTATATGATAGCGGCCGCGTCTATGATGACCTGATGAACCCTGGAATCATCGACGAATCCAAGATTGCGGTCCCGACCCTGACAATTGGGGCCAAGAAGGACCGCGCCACGGTCATCAAAGCGGTCCGCAGGGTGGGCAAAAAGTACGCCAAGGCCGCGACCCCTGGCGATTACCTGGAATATCCCAATCACGCGCACTGGATCGTCGATGAGCCCGGAACCGAGCAAGTCAGCGTCGATATTCTGGAATGGATGGACCGGAAGCTGACCTAGTCCAGCGCGCCGATATAAGGCAGGCCGCGATACAGCCCGGCATCGTCCATGCCATAGCCGACGAGATAACGCGGTGGGGCATCGAAGGCGTGAAAATCGACATCCTCGTCGCCTTTCGGAGCCCAGGGCTTGCGGGCGAGCGCACAGGTGATCACCTCACGTGCTCCCTTCGCCAGCAGGTGCTTGCGTGCAAAGGCCAGGGTTCGACCGGTATCGAACACGTCGTCAATGATCAGCACGCCGCGATCCTTGACCTGTCGAGCAATGTCGGCCCGAACAACGACGCGGCCCGAGCTTTCGCGCGCATCGCGGTAACTTTCCAGCCACAGGGCATCAAGCACCGGGTGAACATCCCGCCGCGCCAGGGCCTTCATCAGGTCACTGGTAAACGGCGTGGCGCCGATCAGGATGTTGATCGCTGACCATTCCCCGGTCAGGCGCGGCGCAAGCCGCCCGGCAAGATCGTCAATTCGTGCCATGAGCTCTGACTCTGGCAATACGGTATCAATTTTTGGAAGGCTCATTGGCTGGGAGATCCGGTCGCTGCGAGAGCGGTATCGGCTGGAACGAAGTCGAGTTCAAGCTCAAAGGATTCAAAAGGTGGATTCTCTATGCGCGCGGTGAATATTGCCGTCGCATCATCCGGGATGGATTGGGGGGTCACCGGCGCGTACGCCTCGGCGACCTGCTGCCCCTGATCGTCAAGTAAGATGACCCGAACATCCGGAGCCGAGACGGTCGAACCAGAGCTGTTGCGGACCGCGCCGCGCACTTCCAGGATGGGCGTCGTGCCGTCAAAGAAACGTTCGGCTTCGGTCTCGAGAAACTCGAGGCCAAAGCGATTCACCGGCATCCCAATGGCCGCATAAGTCGTCGCCGATTCAGGCCACCTTTTGACCACTTCTCCCCGGAACAAGACGAGGCCGGCAAGAATGACAAGCAAGGCGGCTGCTGTTGCAGTCCAGGCGGTGAACGCGGCGTTGCGGCTCTTGCGACGGCGGCGCTCGCGCACTTTCAGACGATACGTCTCATGCGCGCCGAGAGAGGCTTCGCCCTGCTTGGCGCCTTCAGGGCCGACAAACCAGGAATGTCCGCATGTTGCGCATTTCACCGTGCGCCCACTATCTCCGATCGTGGAATCATCGGCGAAGTATTGAGTCTCGCATTCAGGGCACGTGAGGATCATGGTTTGGACATTCGCTCAATTTTTAGGAATAGTCGATATGCCCGGCTTCCTATTGCTGAAGGATTTACATGTCGCGTTTTCGGCCAGATTTGAGCGATGAACCTGCGGTGCGCCTGGACGGGGTGAGTCTGACCTATGAACGGACAGGCGAGGTACTCAGTGAAATCGACCTTGTTCTGAAGCAAGGCAGTTTCACCTTCCTGACCGGCCCCTCTGGCGCCGGAAAGTCCTCGCTTCTCAAGCTGATGTATCTCGCACACGCGCCCACGCGTGGCGGCATACGCCTGTTCGGACGTCAGACTTTTGAATTGAAGCGCAAGCAGCTGGCCGCGCTGAGACGCCGCGTCGGGGTCGTGTTCCAGGAATTTCGACTGCTGGACCACCTGACTGCGTTCGAAAATGTTGCCTTGCCGCTGCGGGTGGCTGGCCAGAAATCTGAGTCCTACCAGAACGAAGTGATCGATCTGCTGCGCTGGGTGGGTCTTGGCGAGCGTGTAGATGCCCCGACCCCGTCCCTGTCAGGTGGAGAACAGCAACGTGTTGCAATTGCGCGGGCGCTGATCAACAAGCCGGACCTGCTGATCGCGGACGAACCGACAGGAAATGTCGATCCGGAGATGGGGCAGAAAATTCTCCGCTTGTTCGCCGAACTCAACAAACGCGTCGGAACCACGATCCTGATCGCCACGCACGACCTTGACCTCATTCGCGAATTTGATGCACCCGTCCTGCGCCTGAGCAATGGCTTGCTGGTGCGCGACGCCGAATATGGAGGGGCCGGATGAGCAAACGCGAAACCCCACTCTTGCCCGTCAGCGACGCACGTGAGGCGGCCCTGTTTTTCGTTGTCGGCGCGCTCTGTTTTCTGGCTGCGTTGGCGGCGCTGACGACGCGCGGCACGTACAAGGCGGCCGAAGCCTGGGGCGCTCAGATCGAGGGCGACATTACTGTCGTCATGCGCGACACCGACCGCCGGACGGCCGAGCGCGCCGCCGATCAGGTGTCGGAACTGGCCAGCGTGTTTGAAGCGCGCGTGCTCAGCCGCGAAGAGGTCGAAACCCTGCTTGAACCCAGCCTCGGCCCTGGCGGTATGCCGGACGGCTTGCCAGTGCCCATGCTGATGGTTGTCCAGGCCGATACCAGCGTCGGCGATCCTGGTCCGTCGATCGAGCGAGTCCTTTCGGATATGGGGATCGAAGCGGATGTCGCCGGCAATGCCGGCTACGCCGAAAATGTGCATGGCGCGCTTGGCGTGTTGCGGCTCGTCGCCCTGTCGATCGTGGCGCTATTGTCGGCAACAGCGGTCGCGGTGATCGCCTTTGCGACCCATGCAGCGCTGCTGGCAAGGCGAGACATTGTCGATGTGCTGCACCTGTCAGGCGCCGAGGACCGCTACATTGCCGGCCTGTTCGAGCGCCGGTTCTGGATCCTTGCCCTGCAGGCCGGCCTTGGCGGGGCAGTGGCGGCCTTGATGATTACCGCCCTGATCGTATTCACAGGTAGCGGATCGCAAGGGGTTGAGGCCCAGCTGTTGCCACGGCTCAGTCTCGACTTCTGGGATATTGTCATCTTGCTGGTGACGCCGCTAATGGCCGGATTGGCGGCGCGCATCGCCGCGCGCCTGACCGTGCTTGCTTCCTTGAAGGATACGCTGTGAGATCCATCCGTTCCGTAATTTTTGTGATCTGGTTGTATGGCTGGATGGCGATCCTGGGGGTTGTCGCGTTGCCGGCTTTGTTACTTCCCCGGGCGGCCATGCTCTGGTTCATTCGGGCGTTCGCGCGAACGACCATGTTCGGATTGCGCTGGATTTGCGGCATACAGGTCGAATTCCGCGGGCGGGAGCATGTTCCGGGTGGACCGGTGCTGATTGCCGGGAAACATCAGGCCATGCTGGATGTGTTTCTGCCCTTCCTGATTTTCCGCGATCCGGTTCTGGTGATGAAACGCGAGCTGCTCTGGTATCCGGTGCTTGGTTGGTATTCGCTGAAACTGCGCATGCTGGCCATCGATCGGGATGGCGGGGCCAAGACGATGAAGAAAATGCTCGCCGCGGCGGCTGACCGCGTCACCAAGGAAGGGCGGCAAATGCTGATCTATCCTGAGGGAACGCGCGCTGCGCCCGGCGCCGCGCCGGACTACAAACCAGCCGGAACGCGCGCCTTCTACAAGAGCCTGAAAGTGCCATTGGTGCCGCTGGCGACCAATGCTGGCTTGTGCTGGCCGGCGCGCGGCATCCTCCGGCGGCCGGGAAAGGTCGTGTATGAAGTGCTGCCGCCATTGTCTGCCGATCTGCCGCCCAAAGCCATGCTCGGCGAGCTCGAAACGACGCTAGAATCGGCCTGCGACCGGTTGCTGGATGAAGGGCTTGCTGCGCAGGGGCGCACCCGCGCGGATCTCTAGCAATGGCACCGAACGCCAACCGTCTGAGACTTGCCTGCGAGATTCTGGCTGAACGAGACCCCGCCCTTGCGCGCGCGTACCAGGCGGTCGGATTGCCAACCTGGCGGTCGACCGAAGCCACCTATCAGACTCTGGCGCGGATTGTGGTCTATCAGCTCATCTCGACCAAGGCGGCGGATGCGATCTGGGCGCGTGTCCTGAGACGATATGAAAAGATGACGGCCACCGCTGTGATCGAAGATGACCAGGAGGCGCTCCGGGCCTGTGGCCTGTCCGGCCCCAAACTCTCGCATCTCAATTCCATTGCGCGCGCGGTTGAGACGGGTGCGCTGGACTTGCAGCGACTCGCAATTGACCCGATCGAGGAGGCCCGAAAATCCCTGCTTGCGGTGAAAGGAATTGGTCCCTGGAGTGCAGACACCTTCCTGATGAACGCGATCGGGCATCTGGATGCATTTCCCGCTGGCGATGTCGGCTTGATGGAGGCGCACAAACGCCTCGCTGATCTGGACGAGAGATTGGCCGCAAAAGCGTTTTTCAATCACGCTGAAACCTGGCGCCCCTACCGCGCAGTGGCCGCTCATCTGCTCTATGATTGGTACAATCTCACACGAAATTCCTAGCATTCTCAGGGGATTATCAGATCGCCCCCGGAATCTCTGGACAGCGGGAAGGATTGTCATACTCTCGACATAGCGAATCAGTAGTGATGCGCTGGAACGAAAAGGAGAGCTCGCTTTCAAGACCAAAGGACGACATAGCAGGACCCTCATGATGGCGGAGACGCGTCGTGGCTGAGGTCCTTTCAACTCCTCCAAACGGTCGGCCAGCTCTGGTCTTAAACGCGGACTATCGCCCGCTTTCATATTATCCGTTGTCTCTCTGGCCCTGGCAGGACGTGGTCAAGGCCGTGTTCCTGGACCGTGTCGATATCATTGCCGAATATGATCAGTGCGTCCGCTCTCCAAGCTTTGAAATGCGCCTGCCATCGGTCATCGCGCTGCGTGAATTCGTGCGTCAGGACCGGGTCCCGGCATTTACGCGTTTCAACGTATTTCTGCGCGACGGCTTCAAATGCGCCTATTGCGGGTCGCCGGAAGATCTGACCTTTGATCACGTCATCCCGCGCTCCAAAGGGGGGCGGACGACGTGGGAGAACATCGTTGCCGCCTGTTCGCCGTGCAATCTGCGCAAGGGCGGACGCATGCCAAACGATTGCAACATGCATCCGCAGCGCAAGCCGGACCGGCCCAGCAATTACTATTTGCAGGAAATGGGACGGAGGTTTCCGCCGCACCATCTGCACGAGACGTGGATGGATTACCTCTATTGGGATGTCGAGCTGAACAGCTGATCCGTTCCGGCTAACCCCTTGTGAACCGCGTTCATCTTTGCCACCCTCCGGTTCGAGAGAGGGACAGTAGAGATGTTGCAGTTCTGGCGATCTGTATCAGACACGCTTGGCGTGGGCTTTCTGATGATGCAGCTGATCAAGCTGATCGGCATGGTGTTCACGCTGGTCGGACCGCTGAAATTTGTCTCCAGCCTGTTTGCCGGCTTGTTCCCGCTGATCGCCGGATTTTTCAAGATCACGTTCGGATGGTCGGTTAACGGGCTCGACGTCATGGCGATCTGTATTGCCATGTCGGGGTCTCTGATTGTCTGGTCGTCCGTGGCGCGGGAAGAAGCGATGGGCACGCGCTACATCTTTCGCTTCTTCATGATCCCGTATGCGTTTCTGGTGATCCTGATCGCCATCATTGTGCAGGTGACGACGCCGATCGTCGAATTGAACACGTTCAACAATAGCTGCAAGTCCGAGGCGGCCGAAGTGACCTTCTATGGCAGCACCTGCCAGGAAATGACGCGCCAGCTGAGTTTCTGGGACAGCTCCAATTCTGTGCCCGCTGAATCGACACCCGCCGACGCCGACCCGGCTGTCGATCCGCCGCCACCGCCGACGGACGCAGGAGATGACTCAACCGGTATCAGCTTCATTCTGGCCATGGTTTACCTGGTCATCATCTTGCCGCTGATTTCGATCTTTGTGTTCTTCTTCAAGCGATTGTCGGTGAACAAGTTGCTGAAGCGTGTGGCCATTGCGGCGGGGTCCGCGGTCGGTCTGGCATTGCTGTCGACGGCTTATGCCTCGGTGTTCGGAGCCTAGGCTTCGCCGCGGCTGCGCAGCCACAACAATAGCAGCGGAATCCAGATCAGCGACAGCGTGATCATGCCTTTGACGGCCTGATAGGCCACCCACCACCAGAAGAAACGCTGCTTGTTGGCATTCAGCCAGCGGATGCCCGATCGCAGGCGTCCGATCGGGCCGGGTTTTTGGTTCAGGTCAGGGGCCGGTTCAGTCGACATTCGGGGTGTTGGCCCCAGCTTGGCGCAGGCGCTTTTCCAGTTGCGGGTGCAGGTCTGCATTGCTGGAGATGATCGAACCGGTTTCGAGCGCGTTGCCGCCCTTCATCTCTGTGGTGACGCCGCCAGCTTCGCGAACAAGCACCATTCCGGCAGCGATGTCCCAGGCTTTCAGGTCGCTTTCCCAGAAACCATCAAATCGACCGGCGGCAACCCAGGCGAGGTCGAGCGCGGCCGAGCCATAGCGCCGGATGCCAGCGGCGGAGCGGGTCATCACGTTGATCTCGGCTGCAAAGCGGCTGTGATATTCTTCGGATTTGCCAACCCAGGGCGTGCCGGTGGCAATCACGGACTGGTCGAGATGCTTGCGCCCGCCAACTTTCAGCTTGCGCTGGCCGAGCCAGGCCCCGCGGCCCGTCTCACCCCAGAAAATCTCGTTCTTGGCGACGTCATAGACGACACCCGCAAACAATTGTCCTTCGCGCTCAAGCGCAATGGAGACGGCATAATGCGGCTGGCCGTGCAGAAAGTTCAGGGTGCCGTCCAGCGGATCGACGATGAAACGGTTGGTCTTGTCCGTGCCTTCGACGATGCCGCGCTCTTCCATCATGAAGCCATAGCCGGGACGGGCCTTGCTCAGATATTCGTAGATGGTTTCCTCGGCGCGGTGATCGGCATTTGAGACGAAGTCTGCCGGTCCCTTCTTTTCGACTTGCAGAAACTCGACCTCGCCAAAATCGCGGGCCAGCGAGCGGCCAGCCTTGCGGGCCGCTTCGATCATCACATTTCCAAGCGCGGATGGTTTCGACATGTCTCAGTTCGTCCTAGTCAGCGCGGCGCAGATAGGTGCGGTCTTCGGTCTGAACCACGATGCGTTCGCCGACGCCGATGAAAGGCGGTACGGTGACGCGAATGCCATTCTCGCAGGTTGCAGGCTTGAAACTGTTGGCCGCGGTCTGGCCTTTGACCACTGGTTCGGTTTCCTCGACCGTCAGCGTCACTTGCTGCGGCAGGGCAACCCCGATCGGCTTGTCGCCATAGAACTCGATCTCGACGGTCATGCCATCTTGCAGGAAGTCGCCATCGTCGCCGACAAAATCCTTCTGCAGCTCGATCTGTTCGAACGATTCCTGATCCATGAACGCGAACGCTTCACCGGCATCATAGAGGAACTGGAAGTCTTTCTGTTCGAGGCGCACGCGCTCGACAGTTTCATTGGCGCGGAAACGCTCATTCGCCTTCGAGCCGTTGAACAGGTTTCGCATCTCGACCTGGTTGAACGCACCGCCTTTGCCAGGCTTTACATGGTTGCACTTCATGGCGCGCCAGACGCTGCCATTATATTCGATCACCATGTTGGGCTTGATTTCGTTGCCGTTGATTTTGGCCATGTGAGACGTCCTCATCAGTAGAGCGCGCGGCGTAGCGGTGACGGCGGGTTTGGTCAAGCATTCAGGCTGTGCTTGGCCGCGTACTTACGCAGATACGAGCTTTGTGTTAGGTGTCAAAGTATCCAATCAAACATGGGGGATGATATGGAAGGAATAGTTGGGCGCTTTCTTAGCTTCGATAAGATGATGGCAGGATCCATCATCAAAGTGGTATATTACATCTTGCTGGCGCTGATCATTATCGGCGGAGTATTGGCAATGATCCAGGCCCTGATGGCAGGTGCATTTGGCCGGTTTCTGCTGGCACCGATCGGGACATTGCTGGGAATCCTGTTCCTGCGCATCATCAGCGAAATGTACATCGTGATCTTCCGGATCAGCGATAATCTTGCGGCGCTGCGCAAGATGAAAGAGGAAGGTAAGTAATCCTTCAGCCCTGGCAGATAGGGAAGGCCGTATGAGCATATTTTCTAGATTTCTGAGTTTCGAGCGGCCGATCGGCCCGCTTCTCGTACAGATCCTCTATTATCTCGGCATCTTCGGCATCATCTGGCATGCCGCGCGCCGGTTCTGGTTCTGGCTGACCTATCTCGACAATGACTGGGACACCGCCTTGTGGGGCATGATCAAGACCCCGTTCGGGGCGATCATCGCGATCATGGTCCTGCGCGTGGTTGCAGAGTTCGTGCGGGCGCATTTCCGCATGGACAAGTCGCTGCATGACCAGGTGACAGGCCGGGCGGCACCGCCCAAGGCAGGCTAGATCAAGACGAGGTCATCGACTCGTCGATCAAGCGATTGAACATGGCCACCGCAGATGCGGGGCCGTCATGATGGTCCCAGACTCCGCTGGAGACGGCCAGGAAATCTGCGCCGGCGTCCAGAATTGGCTTGGCGTTCGACACAGTGATGCCGCCGATCGCGACACAGGGCAGGGTCAGGAACATCTGGCACCAGGTCAGAATTTCAGGTTCAGCCTGGGTCGTGTCGGCTTTGGTCGCTGTCGGATGAAAGGCGCCAAAGGCGACATAGTCAGCACCGGCTTCACCGGCGATCATCGCCTGATGCTTCGAATTCTTGCAGGTTGCGCCGATGATCATGTCGGGGCCGATCAGCTCGCGCGCCTCGGCAATCTCCATGTCATCCATGCCAAGATGCACGCCATCAACCTGTAGCGCGCGCGCCAGTTGTGGGCTGTCATTGATGAACAGGGCGATGTGTTCCGCCGTACAGATCCGCTTGACCGCCTGGGCCACCTCACGCGTCGCGGCGAGGTCGATCTCATCGCCTTTCTTGAGGCGGATCTGCAGGCTGGCAATGTCGCCGCCCTGGATCGCGGCGCGAAACTGATCGACAAAAGCCGGCACGTCGTCGATTTGCGGCGGCGTGATCAGGTAGAGGCGCGGGCGTTCGCGGGTCGGGTCGCTCATGATCAGCAGGGTTTGCGCTGATCAGGACTGAGTCGTCAAGTTCGCGCCGCAATCAGCACTCTCATTCAACCGGTTTGAAAACCCGTACGGTGCTGGCCGGAAACCGGGTGAGGGCGGCACCCATGCGAGTCGGGCGCGGGATCAATTCGCCGCCGCAATTGGGGCAGGTCCCATGCAAGTCACGGTCATTGCAATCGGTGCAAAAGGTGCATTCGAAGGAACAGATCAGCGCGCCGGGCTGATCGGCTGGCAAGTCGCGGTCGCAGCGCTCGCAGCCAGGTCTCATGTCTAAAGCCATGCCCCGAGACTGGCACGTTCACGACGATTGCGCCAGAGACGAAAAAGGCGACCCGGAGGGCCGCCTTCCTGTTCACGGAGAGCTACGGGATCTAGCCCGCGCATGACGCATCAAAGATGCTGTCAATCGTGCTCGCCAGCAGCGTGTCGAAATCGGCATCGCTTTGCTGGGCGGACAGACCCTCGGTCAGCGCGCGTGAGAAGCTCGCAATCATCCCTGTATTCTGACACAGGCGGTGATTGGCCTCTTCACGGCTGTAGCCGCCCGACAGGGCGACCACGCGCATGACACGCGGATGATCGACCAGGGTCTTGTACTGATTGGCGTTTTCCGGCAGCGACAGTTTCAGCATCACTTGCTTGTCGGCCGGAACAGTGTCCAGCTGCTTGGTGATTTCAGCCAGCAGCAGGTCTTCCGCTGCGGCCTTGTCAGCGATGGTGATGTTCACTTCCGGCTCGATGATCGGCACCAGGCCATGCCCGAGGATCTGCCGACCGACTTCGAATTGCTGCGCGACATTGGCGGCGATGCCTTCCGCATTGGCAGCGTGGATGACGGAGCGCATCTTGGTTCCGAAAATACCTTTGCCCGCGGCGCGCTCGAGCAGAGCGTCGAGCTCGGGCATCGGGTTCATCAGCTGGACGCCATTGGCTTCCTCGGCCAGGCCCTTGTCGACTTTCAGAAACGGCACAACGCCGCGTTTTTCCCACAGGTACTGCGCCGTCGGAACGCCGTCGATTTCGCCATCCATCGTGCGTTCGAACAGGATTGCGCCCATCACCTTGTCGCCAGTAAAGGCCGGTGACTTGACGATGCGGGCTCGCATTTCGTGGATCAGGCCGAACATTTCCTCATCGCTCGACCAGGCATCGCCTTCGATGCCATAGAGCTTCAGAGCTTTTGGGGTCGACCCGCCAGACTGGTCCAGCGCGGCAACAAAACCGGCCTTCTGGGCCGCTTGTTCGGTCATTTGTTGATTTGCCATCTAAAGATCCCTCTCAAGAAAGAAAACGGGCCGGGTGCGTGATGCACCCAGCCCAGAATTGATAGTTGAAATTGTAACTGACACCGCTGTCTTTTTGCTGGCTTCTGCTTCCGTGGTCGATCCTGGCCAGCGGAAGAAGAAACTCTGTGTCATTTAACTGCCTTTTAGTGCCTCGACACCGGGAAGGGGTTTGCCCTCCATCCATTCAAGAAACGCGCCACCTGCGGTCGAGATGTGCGTAAAGTCCTGCGCGGCCTTGGCGTGGTTGAGCGCGGCAACGGTATCGCCGCCGCCCGCGACCGCAATCAGGGCGCCGGCCTTGCACTTCGCCGCCGCTGCTTGCGCCGCCTGAACGGTCGCCGCATCGAATGGTTCAATCTCGAACGCGCCGAGCGGGCCATTCCAGACCAGCGTGTTGGCTTGATCGAGCGCCGCGGCGAGCTGGGCGACGGTTTGCGGCCCCGCATCGAGGATCATTTCGTCGCCTGCCACCTGGTCCAGGCCGCACGTCCGGTTTGGAGCATTTGCAGCGAACTCCTTGGCCACGACAACATCCGTCGGCAGCAGGATCTCGCAGCCCGCCGCCTTGGCGTTGGCTTCAATCTGCTTGGCCGTGTCTGTCAGGTCATGCTCGCACAGCGACTTGCCGACACTGTACCCGCGCGCGGCAAGGAACGTGTTGGCCATGCCGCCGCCAATCGCGAGCGCATCGACTTTCGAGACCAGGTTCTTGAGCAAGTCGATCTTGGAGCTGACCTTGGCGCCGCCGACCACTGCCAGAACCGGACGGTTCGGCGTGCCAAGCGCGGCGTCCAGCGCGTCCAGTTCAGCTTGCATCAACAGGCCTGCACAATTCGGCAACAACCGGGCCACACCCTCCGTCGAAGCGTGGGCGCGGTGCGCCGCCGAGAAGGCGTCATTGCAATAGACGTCTCCGAGCGTGGCCAGGAAGCCTGCCATTTTCGGATCGTTCTCTGTTTCCATGGACGAAAAGCGTGTGTTCTCGACCAGGATCACCGCGTCCGCCGGCGCCGCGTCAATCGCGCTGCGATCCGGCCGTTCAACGAATGTCACCGTTTTCCCGAGCGCGGCTTCCAGCGCCGGAACCGTGACGCGCAAGGACATGTCCGGGTTGGGCTGGCCCTTGGGTCGTCCGAAATGGGCGAGCAAGACCGGCTTGCCGCCCTTTTCCAGGATTTTCAGGATGGTCGGCGCGACTTTGTCGATCCGCGTCGCATCGGTGACCCGGCCATTCTCGACCGGGACATTGATGTCGACGCGTGTCAGGACCACTCGTCCCGAGAGGTCCAAATCATCGAGCGTGTTGAAGCGTCCCATTGCGATCTTCGCTTACAGGAATTTCGCCATGTGCAGAGCGGTATCGCTCATGCGGGTCGCGAAGCCCCACTCATTGTCGTACCAGCTGAGGACACGAACCAGGGTGCCTTCGGTGACATTGGTGCCGTCAGCGGCGAAGGTCGAGCTGTGCGGGTCATGGTTGAAGTCGGCCGACACCAGCGGTTGGTCGGAATAGCCAAGCACGCCTTTCATCGGACCATCTGCGGCCGCCTTGATTGCAGCGTTGACTTCTTCAACCGTGGTTTCACGGCCCGCGTCAAAGACCAGGTCGATCATCGAGACGTTCGGGGTCGGAACGCGAACCGCAGAGCCGTTCAGCTTGCCAGCGAGTTCTGGCAGTACCAGACCCACGGCCTTGGCAGCGCCCGTCGAGGTCGGGATCATCGAGCTCGCTGCGGCGCGGGCGCGGTAGAGATCCTTGTGCATGCGATCGAGCGTTGGCTGGTCGCCTGTATACGCGTGGACCGTGGTCATGTAGCCGCGCTCGATGCCAACCGTGTCGTTCAGGACCTTGGCGACCGGTGACAGGCAGTTGGTGGTGCACGATGCGTTCGAGACAACCAGATCATCTGCAGTCAGGGTGTCGTGGTTGACGCCATAAACGATGGTCTTGTCGGCGCCGCCGGCCGGCGCAGAGACAAGCACGCGCTTGGCGCCCGCTTCGAGGTGGGCTGCGGCTTTTTCCTTGGACGCGAAGATGCCGGTGCATTCGAATGCGATGTCGATGCCCATGTCGCCATGTGGCAGTTCTGCCGGATTGCGGATCGCGGTGCATTTGAACGCGCGATTGCCGACGCGGATCATGTCGCCATCGACGGAAACCTCTTCGTTCAACTTGCCGTGGACGGTGTCGTACTGAAGCAGGTGGGCGTTTGTTTCGACCGGTCCAAGGTCGTTGATCGCCACGACTTCGATGTCCGTGCGGTCATGTTCGATAATGGAGCGAAGGACCAAACGGCCAATACGGCCAAAGCCATTGATTGCGACGCGAAGAGCCATGAAAAAACCTCGTATGCCTGAGTGCTGATTTCGTCGCGTCTTTAGACGCAAGTTTGGGGCCAGTCCAGCGTGGCGCAGGCGCGCAGGACATCTGATTACGCTGTCAGATCAGTGGCACTATCCGATCGGAGAGATTTCCTGCGCGATCAGCGCTCGTCGAGAGAGAATCCTTTGCCCGAAAAGAACCGTATCATCGCGTAAAGCAGCAGACCGACCGGTCCGAACAGGAATGCACCGAGCAGGCAAGGGACTGTAACAATATGTGAAATCTCGCGACGCTGGGCATCGCGTGCAATCCAGGCGCCGACGAACAGGTCGAAGACCAGATAGTGCGACCATCCGATCAGCACGCCATTGGGGTGATCGAACAGGGCCTGGACACCCTCGAACGAGAACCCGGCCTCCGGGTGAGAGACGCCGAAGCCTATCGCCGCGACCAACAGTGCGCCATAGATCGATCCCATCAGAACCGGCCAGAACATGGAATGGACCAGCGCCTTGGTGATCGGCGATTTGGGAAGGACCAGAAGCAGCGCCCAGGCCGGAATGACCAGGGCATTGATCAGGGTGAAGCCCAGAGACCAGCTCATGATTTGTCCTCTTTCTGTTTGTCGTCCGGGGTCATCCAGTCGGTGAACTGTTCCCAGTCGATCCAGGTTTTCTTCTTGCGCCGCAGCTTTTGCCAGAACCGGCGTCGTTCCGGTGTCGGCAGCGGCTGCAGGTTTTCAAGGAATGCGTGCGCCACTGATTTCCAGCTATAGCCTTCGGCATAGGTCCGGCAGGTTGCGCGATTGAGCGCAAGGCAGGCCTTGGCGCCAGCTGCCAGGTCGCCGCCAATTGGCGTGATCGTGCCAGCATCAGACCCCGGGATGACATCTTTCGGTCCGGTCGCTTCATAGGCCGCGACTGGTGTGCCGGACGACATCGCTTCCAGGACGACCAGCCCGAACGTGTCCGTCAGGCTCGGGAAGACGAAGACATCGGCGCTGGCATAACAGGTTGCCAGTTCTTCGTTGAAACGGGCACCGAGGAAGTGAACCTCCGGATATTTCTTTTTCAGACTCTCCAGCGCCGGGCCATCCCCGATCACCACTTTCGAGCCCGGCAGGTCGAGCTCGACAAAGGCTTCGATATTCTTCTCGACGGCGACGCGGCCGACATTCAGGAAGATTGGTCGCGGCAGTCCGTCGAACGGATCAAGCGCGTCCCCGGCCTCAATCCGGCGATCCGGATGGAAGGTCTCGGTGTCGACCCCGCGTGTCCAGGCGACAAGATTGATGAAGCGCTTGGCTTTCAATTCATCGACCATGCTGGGTGTCGGCACCATGACCTTGCCGGAATATTTGTGGAACCAGCGCACGAAGCTGTAACCGGCGCTGGTCGGGATCGGCATCCGGGCCGAGACATATTCCGGAAAGCGCGTGTGATAGGCGGTCGAGAACGGGTGTTTCATCTTCAGGCACATTTTCCGGCCGGCCATGCCGAGCGTGCCTTCGGTGACAATGTGGACGGCGTGCGGTTCAAATTCCTCGAACCGTTCCTTGATCTTGCGCTCGGCAAAGAGCGCCAGCTTGATTTCGGGATAGGTCGGCAGCGGCATGGTGTTGAATCCATCGCCCGGGTGCACGACGCAAAACTCATGGCCCTCCGCCGAGAGTTCCGCTATCACCCGCTGCATTGTGCGCACAACGCCGTTCACCTGTGGTTCCCAGGCGTCGGTGACAATCATGATGCGCATGCGCAGCTCCTCATCGCCCCACTGTATCGCCCCCATTGGCAACAGGGCAGAGTTGTAGAGTTCACCGTCAGAGGCGTAAAGCACGCGAGTGATGGAAACTGTGTAAGTCGCGGCTCAGTCGGCGCTGCACGGGGTGAAGCGAAACTGCCCCTGGCGGCTGTCATCCATGATCGAAATGGTGGCGTTCAGCTGATCACCGTCACGCCAGTATTTGATCTTTTGCGGATAGTCATGATCCGGGTTGGCAAAGGTCACGCTATGATCGGTGATCTCGATCGCCGCAAACGGGAACGGGCCGTCGCCGCGCGGATAGGCGTTGA
Source organism: Henriciella sp. (assembly GCA_965228095.1). Classification (GTDB taxonomy): domain Bacteria; phylum Pseudomonadota; class Alphaproteobacteria; order Caulobacterales; family Hyphomonadaceae; genus Henriciella. The sequence continues at coordinate 1,863,545 of OZ245793.1, forward strand.
AGACCGGCATCGGCGCCGGGTCTGCCGGGATCGGCGCAGAGTCAGCGCGCGTCGGCGCTGGATCCACGCGCATCTGCTCGAAAAAGATGACGCGATCGTCCTTCATCACCACCGAATGGCCAAAATAATAACCGCCCTGTGACGGTGACCAGATCTCGCGGGTCACGCCATCCTCGCCTTGCCAGCAGCCGGTGAGCCAGTCGAGGCGATTGTGGTCGGCGTCCTCGGCATGGACGACAGGGGCAGCAAGCGCGGCGACGGCGAAGGCGCAGGAGAGGCGATGAATCATGATCGGTCCGGTATGGGGCAGGTCTGAGGCGCGACGCGCGATTATCCTGACAACGCGCGCGAAACGCAATCCATGAGTCGTGCGCCATGTTCGCAAGCGGGTTCAGACCCACTATATCTTGTGCCTATATCTTGTGTCCGACTCACAAATTCTAGGGCTCGTTGATTCGTTTCGAAACCGTACTCCGGGACGCTCTATTCGGGAAAATTATCAAGCCGTCTCAGCACAAAAATTTTTTGGAAAAATGCAGTACAAGCAAACCCCTAATTGCGACGGGGTTGGAGGCGACGAATTAACCAGTTGTTAACCACTTATCCACCGTCAAAATGACGTTTTTGAGACGGTTCCTGTTGACCTCGCATTAACCTTATAGGCACTATATGTTGTGTGAGGGCTGAATTGAAACACCGTATATGGCGGTTTTCAGGAAAATCCCTATATAAGACGGGCCTTTTGCAAAGGGTAGGAAAGATATGGCAGGCACTGGCAACGCAACACTCGCAAAAGAGGTAGGAAAAAAGGACGCGCAAACCGGCGCGCCGGACTTGCGAGTCGTCCCCAGTGTCGAGGTCGATCGATCGCGCGACGCTTTGCTGACCGAATTCGGCAAAGTCACGCTGGAAGATCGCTATCTTCTGCCAGGTGAGTCCTACCAGGATATGTTCGCGCGTGTCTCAGAAGCTTTCGCCGACGATGCCGACCATGCCCAGCGCCTGTATGACTACATGTCGAAACTCTGGTTCATGCCAGCGACGCCGGTCCTGTCAAATGGCGGTGCCGATCGCGGCCTGCCAATCTCGTGCTTCCTGAACCAGGTCGGCGACAGCCTCGACGACATCGTCAACACCTGGACCGAGAATGTCTGGCTTGCCTCCAATGGCGGCGGCATCGGCACCTATTGGGGCAATGTCCGCTCGATCGGCGAGAAAGTCGGCAAGAGCGGCCAGACCAGCGGCATCATTCCGTTCATCCGCGTGATGGACAGCCTGACACTGGCCATCAGCCAGGGCTCGCTGCGTCGTGGTTCCGCCGCCTGCTATCTCGATGTCCACCACCCGGAAATCGAAGAATTCCTGGAAGTGCGCAAGCCATCCGGCGACTTCAACCGCAAGTCCCTGAACCTGCACCATGGCATCAATATCACCGATGCGTTCATGGAAGCGGTCAAGAATGACGACGAGTTCGAGTTGATCTCACCGAAATCCGGCGAGCCGCTGCGCAAGGTCAATGCCCGCAAGATCTGGCAGAAGATCCTTGAGCTGCGCATCCAGACCGGCGAGCCGTACCTGCTGTTCACCGACACGGTGAACAATGCGATGCCAGCGCACCAGCGCCAGCTCGGCCTGAAAGTGACCCAGTCGAACCTGTGTTCCGAGATCACGCTGCCGACGGGCCTCGACCATAACGGCGAAGACCGCACCGCCGTGTGCTGCCTGTCCTCGCTGAATGCAGAGAAATTCCTCGAGTGGAGCAAGCACGAGACCTTCCTCGAAGACGTTTATCGCTTCCTCGACAATGTCCTGCAGGATTTCATCGACCGTGCGCCGCCGGAAATGGCCCGCGCCGTCTACTCGGCCAAGCGTGAGCGCTCGGTCGGCCTGGGTCTGATGGGATACCATTCCTTCCTGCAATCTCTGAACCTGCCCATGGAAAGCGCGATGGCGAAGGTCTGGAACGAGAAGATGTTCAAGCACATTCGCCAGGGCGCAGATGCCGCTTCGGTGAAATTGGCAAAAGAACGCGGTGCCTGTGAAGACGCTGCAGAAGCCGGCATGATGGCCCGCTTCAGCCACAAGATGGCAGTGGCGCCTACCGCGTCGATCTCGATCATTTGCGGCGGCACCAGCGCCGGCATCGAGCCGATCCCGGCCAATGTCTATACGCACAAGACGCTGTCTGGGTCGTTCACGGTCAAGAACAAGCATCTTGAAAACCTGCTTGAGCAGAAGGGCGAGAACACCGACGAAGTCTGGACTTCGATTCTCGAACATGAAGGCTCCGTCCAGCACCTCGATTGCCTGGACGATCACGAAAAATCGACGTTCAAGACCGCGTTTGAAATCGACCAGCGCTGGATCATCGAGCATGCCGCAGACCGCACCCCTTACATCTGTCAGGCGCAGTCGCTGAATGTGTTCCTGCCGGCCGATATCGACAAGTGGGACCTGCACATGCTGCACTGGACGGCATGGGAGAAAGGCGTGAAGTCGCTTTACTATTGCCGCTCAAAGTCCGTTCAGCGCGCCAGCTTTGCCGGTGCAGAGGACAAGGATGCCGCCATGGCCGGCATGGAAGTCCCGAACACGGACTATGATGAGTGTCTCGCCTGTCAGTAAGGCAAGTCCCCCGATAGAATTCAGGAAACCCCGCTAAGTAAAGCGGGGTTTTTTGTGCGCGAATACGCCAAACGCGCTGTCCTAACTGTCTCAAATTTGGACGAAATTTTGCGGAAATCACCCGAACAAACGCCGAATCCGCCCCAAAAAAGACCCAAAAAGCCGGAAAATATGAAAATTAATAGAGGCTGAGTTAACTTTGTTTCACGGGTGTGTCAGTCTTTGGATTGATAATAATGACGGGCCAACTCGAGGAATTGAGCGGGTCAAAAGATTAACAAGGGAAACAAAGAGCGACGGGTCGGAGTGGAATCGTTCATGCTAAGGTAAGGATCTCCGGTCAGCCTCGGGGGAGTAGAGTGGAGCTGACCTATGAGAGGCGTTGGGAAGATGATTGTTGCAGGCGCATCATTGATAGCTGCTATGTCATGCCAGACGTGTGTCCACGCACAGGAAAACGTGGGCATCGAGATCGATAATGCCACGATTATCGCGGCGAGCCGATCCCTGGGCGAGAAGTATCGTTCTCGTGTAAATCTTGTTTATTCCGGGTCGTTTACGCAATCAGATGCGGAAACGTCCCGTCACTTCGGTTTCCAGGTCCCGAAAGGGACGGATCTGAACTTTGCTGCTGATTCATCCAAATTGCTGAACAGCCGCCGGCTATATGCCAGTTCGATCATGACTGATCTTGCCGCGGATCGCGTTGGTGCAAGCTTTTCGCCAGTGCCGCGCGAGCAGAAACAGATCAAGGCCGAGCTGGCACTTCTGGCCAGCGCCGAGCAAACCGGTCTTGGCTTTGATGTCGGGATCGCGCCGCGGGTCGAGATTACCCGTGATGGCCGCTTCGCGTCTCGCCGGTTCGGGGGTGAAGTTCGTATCGGTCAGAACTTTGACAAGCGCGGTGAAGCCGATCCGGAATCAGGCTGGTACCTGTTCGCCGGCGCCGATGGCGAAGCCCTGGTCTGGGAGCCTGACGCGGTTGGAAGTGTCACCACGGGCGATATGGCGCTGCGGGACAAGGTAACCGTCGGAGATATTCAGGCGGGCGTGTCCATCCAGCGTGGCCTAGGACAGATTTCGCTCAGCTATATTCGTCGCGAAGTCGAGTATCGCGACCGAAACATGGGCGCCAGTGAAAACGAAGACTTTGCGGGCGTGAGCTTTACGATTAAACGCTGACCGCATGGTCGTTCAATCTTCAATCAGAGCCGCCGTCCTGGCGGCTTTTTTTGTTTCCGGCGTCGCGATGGCGGAGGAAACCGAACCTGCTGAACAGGCAGCTGGCGTCTGGTCACTGACCTCAGAGAATGACTTGTTCGGCGGCACCGATCGCAACTATTCCAATGGTTTGCGCATTGAGCGCGTGCGACCTGCCAACGAGATCACGCCAGGCTTGAAATGGGTGGCCGACCGCATTCCTCTGCTGGACCTGAAACGCACTGAGCTGCGGCAGGGTTTTGCGCTGTCGCACACCATTTTCACGCCGGAAGACATTGAAGCGCCCGTGCCCGACCCGACCGATCGCCCATATGCTGGCTGGCTCTATGCGTCAGGCACGGTGGTCGGGACCACACGCCTCGGGCCGAGCGACATGGTTCAGGACGTGCTGCAAGTGAACCTGGGCGTGGTCGGACCGTCCGCGGGGGGCAGTTTCGTGCAGGAGAACTGGCACGACCTCATTCATGCCGTTGAGCCACGAGGCTGGGACCATCAATTGAAGGACGAGATCGGCATCGAGATCACCGCGCAGCGACTGCGCCAGTTCGAAGGTCCGGATCTGCCATTTGGACTCGAGACCGACTACGCGCTGCACGGCGGGGCAACGCTTGGCAATGTCCGCACTTATATTGCAGCAGGGGGCATGGCGCGCATCGGCTGGGACCTGTCGGCGGATTTCGGGCCGCCGCGTATTCGCCCGGCCCTGGCTGGTGCTGGCGTGTTCAAGCCGGGGCAGCCCTTTGGTGGCTATGTCTTTGCCGGCGTTGAAGGCCGGGCCATCGCCCGCGACATGTTCCTGGATGGAAATCTCTGGCGCGACAGCGCCCGCGTGGAAGATCGGCGAGACTATGGCGGCGACCTGCAATTCGGGGTCGCCTTGCATCAAGGCGATGTCCAGGTTGCGTTCACCTATGTCCACCGCACCGAAGAATTTGTCGCCCAGTCCGGGCCGCAGCGCTTCGGCGCGGTGTCGATCTCGATTGCCCGTTAGTCGTCTGTTTCGGTTGAATCAAACGTCTCGTTCAGGTAGGCGGCGATCCGCACCCCGGCCTGTTTCAGGCGCTGGCGATAGATGGCGCGATGATCGTAGACATAACCCCAGCGCAGATCACGCTCTTCCGGATAAATCGTGTCGCGAATGGCGGTGCTCTCATTGATCCAGACCGACGGATCGGTCACTGACCAGGTGGCGACCTCATCAGGTGTAATGGTGCGACCAAGCCAGGTGCTCATTTCGGTATAAGATAGTTGCTCATGATCGATCAGGTCTGAATCCCAGACGGAATGCAGATTGGTCATCTTGTCGAAAAAGGTCACTGTATAGGTGTTGCCGCCACGATCCTCGCCATTTCCGGCATGTAGCGGTTGGTGCAGGTCGCCGATAATGTGTACGGCAAAGCGAAGCGCCAGCGCCTTGTCCTCCTGTGTCGCCGTGTCGCTCAGCAATGTTTCGCGAAACGATGCAAGCGCGGTTGCAGCATCGCCCCATTCGGGAATCTCGACATCTGGATAGCGTTCGCCCTTCGGTACGGTGACATAGTGCCAGGGATTGGCCGTGCGGCGCCAATACTCGGTCTCGTTCGAGCGCATGAAGTCCGGCCAGGTCGAGGCCTCGGCCAGATCCTCGACGCCGAGGATCTCGCTGACTTTGGCTTGCGCTTCGTCACTGAGATAAGATTGTGCAATCTCGCCGGTCACACGGTGTCCGGTCTTTCCCCAGCTGTGCGCTGGCAGGCTCGACATCGAGCCCAGTACGATGGCTGCGATCGCAATGCGAAGCATGGTCGTCCCCTTCCTGTCCGTCGCCGATCGGATGTTAGATGTTACGCAAGTAAATTCGGCAGGACTCGTGCCTAGGATAGTGCGGGATTTAAGTAAACCGACGGGCGTGTGATCGCCGCATCGGCGCAGACATTGCGAGGTCTTTGTTCTGTCTGCTAGAGGAGCTCGAACGCGTGACGCTGCGAGGCCCGATGATGCGATCGAAAGACGACGAAAACACAAGCGAGCTGGCGGATCACGGGAGTCTGGACCCCGCCGACTGGACCGCATTCGATCAAGCCGCTCGGCAAATTTTGTCAGCGGCGACCGACAAAATGAAACGTGCCGCTCGCGGGCGCGTCTGGACCCCGACACCGGACGCGCTGAGGCACGACTTGCAGGCCCCGGCACCCGCGACGGGTATAGACCCCGACGAACTGGTCAGTCGCTTGATTGAACTGCTGCCTTACGGCGTTGGCAACACGCATCCGCGGTTTTTTGGGTGGGTGCATGGCTCTGGATCACCCGGAAATCTCCTGGCGGATATGGCTGCCTCCGCGATGAACGCGAATTGTGGCGGGCGTGATCACATCGGGCTTTACATCGAACGCCAGGTCGTCCGCTGGTGCAAGGATCTGATGGGATTTCCGGAAGCCGCCAGCGGCCTGATCGTCAGCGGCACGTCGCTCGCCAGCATTATTGCCGTCAAGACCGCCCGCGATGCGGCATTGTCGTTTTCAAACCGGGCGTTGGGGCTCGGCGGGACGCGGCTGACTGGATACACCTCGCAACAGGCGCACAATTGTCTCGCGCGCGCCTTCGACATGCTCGGGCTCGGCACGGCGGCGCTTCGAACCGTGGCCGTGACCGAGGATTTTCGGATGGACCTGGGCGACTTGGCGGCGCAGGTAAAAGCGGATCGCGCCGCGGGTCATCAGCCCTTCTTCATCGCCGGGACGGCCGGCACCGTGAACACGGGCGCGATTGACGCTCTCGATGAGCTCGCCGTCTTTGCACAACGCGAAAGCCTGTGGTTTCACGTCGATGGTGCCTTTGGTGCGAGTGCCGCATTGAGCCCGCGCCTGGCGCCGCGGCTGAAAGGACTTGAACAGGCCGACTCCCTCGCCTTCGATTTCCATAAATGGATGCACGTCAATTACGATGCCGGGTGCATTCTGGTTCGCGATGGCGACCTTCACCGGCGTGCGTTTGAAAACCGTCCGGACTATCTGGCATCAAGCCAGGGGGCGCTCGCCGGCGGCGCGCCGTGGCCGGTCGATTTCGGTCCGGAATTGTCGCGCGGCTTTCGCGCCTTGAAGGTGTGGGCGCACTTTCTCGAGCATGGGACAGAAAAAATCGCGCAGGCAGTGGAAACCAACTGTGAGCAGGCTGCGCATTTGGCGACGATGATTGATGCGCACCCGCGGTTTGAAAGAGCTGCACCAGTGTCGCTCAACATTTGCTGTTTTCGCTATATCGGAGCCGACATCAGCCCGACCGAGCGCGATCAATTGAATGCGCGGATCGTCGAGCGCATCCAGCTTGAGGGCATCGCGGCTCCATCCACGACTAGAATTGATGGCCAGCTTTGCATCCGCGTGAACATCACAAATCATCGGACGAAATCCTCTGACATCGAAACCTTGCTGCAAAGCCTCGCGGCCATTGGAGATGCAGAATCGATCGGAGCTTCGTCCTCCGTTGCACATCGCAGCTGACCCAAATCGGCACCAGACTCCGACACGAGAACATCTCTGGCATGACGCTTGACGTCTCAGCGTTCAACGCGCGTTGATCCTTCACATTGCCTTGACGTCCGCAAAATAGGCATTACCTACGATTAGTAAGTTACGATTGGTAGGTTTGTAATGTCCTCCGAATGCGCGCCCGCGTCTGGGTCCAAACGACTCTCAAAATCCGGCCGTCGGCGACAACTTCTCGACGTGGCCAAAGCGATCCTTGAGGAGGTTGGTGCGGATGAGCTGACCCTGGCCGTCCTGGCGCAGCGCGCAGGGGTCAGCAAACCCATCGCCTATGATCATTTCGGCTCCCGGTCGGGATTGCTGATCGCCATGCTGGACGATACAGGCCGCTATTACGAACTGGACGCCGAAGCGAAAATCGCCGTGGCGCCAGCGACGATCCCGGCGATCGCCGACATTGTGGCCACGGCTTATGTGCACTGTTCCGTCGAGGCGGGACCTGCGATGACCGTCCTGGCTGCGGCAGCGGAAGCGGATACCGAAGCCCGCGCCGCCGGACGGGCGATGCAAAAGGACCATGCCGCGAGCTTCGAGCAGGCCTTCGCGCCGGTGCTCGACGGCAGGGCCGACCATCTCCCGCTCCTGATGAAGGGCCTCGTCGCCGCGGCCAATGCCATCTGCGATGACCGGACCCGGGACAAGATCACTACCAAAATGGCGATCGACACGCTGACTCACCTGCTGGTGACGAGTCTCAGCCCGTTCGCACGCCCCCAGACATCATAGAGGAGACAGCGATGATATTGGTCACAGGCGCAACAGGGAACGTTGGCAGCGAGATCGCCCGCCAATTGCTGGCGCGCGGCATCCGGTTCAGGATCTATGTGCGCGATGCCGACAAGGCCGCCAGCCTGATCGGTGCGGAGGGATATGAAACGGCGCTCGGGGACTTTTCGGACGAGGCGGCCTTCGCTGCGGCGCTCGAAGGGATCGATGCCGTCTACATGGTCACCAATCAGAGCGACGCGTTCAAGACGGACCTCGGCCGCATAGCCGGGCAGGTCAAACAGGCAGGCATCGACCGGTTCGTGATGTTGTCGGCGGAAGGCGATCCGGACAGCGAGATTTTTTTCGTCCGTCGTACTGGAGAGCTGGAAACCATCATTCGTGAGGCCGAACTGCCCTGGACCTTCTTGCGTCCGGACTGGTTCATGCAGAATTTTGCCGGCTATGTCGCGATGGGCATGGTGGCATTTGCGGACGGACCCGGAAAGACCAGCTTCGTTGATGTGCGCGACGTTGCCGACGTGGCGATCAAGGCGCTGACGGAGCCGGGCCATACGCATCGGACTTATCGCCTGACCGGGCCGGATGCGATGACGTTCGCAGGGGCGGCCGCCCGGATCAGCGCCGTGCTGGGACGCGACCTTCCGTTTGTCGGCCTGACGCCAGAGCAATTGCGCGACGGCCTGATCGCCAACGGCGCCGAGACCTGGTACGCCGAGATGAATGCTGAAATGACATTCGCCATCCGCATGGGCATGTCGTTCAGCCCGTCAAATGACATCGAATTCCTGCTCGGGCGGCCTCCGCGATCGCTCGAAACCTATGTGGCCGACCACAAGGCCGCCTGGGATACCGCGCAAGCGCAGCGCGAACTCACGCCCTGACCGGCACGGAGGATCCGATGAACATCGTGAAAGTCGACACCGCCCTGGCAAGGACCCATGAAGGTCTCATCCCGGAGCTCGTTCATTCCACCGGACCGAGCTCTTATGATTACCAGTTTGGTGGACGGGACCTGCTCGATCCGGTGGTCAGGGCCTCCTGGCACATGCCGGAGACCTTGTTCAGCCATGATGCGTGTCACCTGGCGCTCGATGGCGATGCGGTGGCCGGGTTTCTCTTGTCTTTCCACGCCCCGGAATTTCGCTCGCGCGGCGCCAATCTGGCACCGGTCTGGAAAGACATGATCGACGCAGGCACAATCAGCCCGGCGGAGTTCAGCGCGTTTCTGGAACGGGTCGGTTATGCCAGCTGGCTGAACCCGGTGACGCGGCCCGGCATCTATTACATCCACGCCATTGCCACCCGCCCGGCCTATCGCGGCAAGCGGGTCGGAGTCCGCCTGATCCACACCGCAATCGAAACGGCTCGGGCGCTGGGATATGGTTCGGTCGAACTCGACGTCCTGTCTGACAATCCGGCTGTTGGATTCTACCGCGCCCTGGGGTTTGAATTGCTGGCCGAAACCAAGGCCCCGAAACCGTTCGCAGCAGGCGTGCCGGTCGAGTACCGAATGGGTCTGCGGCTGTAATCCCGCGAGGATGCAGGGGGCCACTGTCGGCTCTCGGCGTAACAGCAAATGCCCGTGAGCGGAGCGTGCAATCCCTCACCCGCAATCGCCTGATTCGAAGTTAATATCTGATTTCCTGTGGGCAGGCTGTGGAGAAATGACACGGGGGCGCAGGATATATCTTGCGTGCAGGTGCGACTACAGACACTATATATGGTGTTGATGAGAAATGACGGGGTAACCTATGGCCGACAGCAAATTGAAGCTTCCTGGATTGATGACACCATCCAAGTCCTACAAACCGTTCCGGTATGCGTGGGCATATGATTTCTGGAAGCTGCAACAGCAGGTGCACTGGCTGCCGGAAGAGGTGCCGCTCGGCGAGGACTGCAAGGACTGGGTCAACAAGCTGAATGACAAGGAGCGCAATCTGCTGACTCAGATTTTCCGCTTCTTCACGCAGTCGGATGTCGAAGTCGGCGCCAATTACATGGAACACTATATGCCGCTGTTCAAACCGGTTGAGGTGCGCATGATGCTGGCCGCGTTCTCGAACATGGAGACCGTCCACATCGCGGCTTATGCGCTGCTGCTCGAGACCATCGGCATGCCGGATTCTGAATTCTCTGCCTTCATGGAATATGAGGAGATGGCGGCGAAGCACGATTATCTCGGCCAGTTCGGCACCGACACGGAAGAGGACATCCTGACCTCGATGGCGGTGTTTGGCGGCTTCACCGAAGGCCTGCAACTGTTCGCCTCGTTCGCGATGCTGATGAATTTCCCGCGCTTCAACAAGATGAAGGGCATGGGCCAGATCGTGTCCTGGTCGGTGCGCGATGAGTCGCTGCACTGTGAAGGCATGATGAAGATGTTCCACACGTTTGCCGCTGAAACCGGCGCGCTGACGACGCCGGTCAAGAATCGCATTCGCGAGTGCTGCGAGACCGTGGTCCAGCTGGAAGACAAGTTCATCGAACTGGCCTTTGAGGCCGGCGAGGTTGAAGGCATGACGCCGCAAGACATCAAACAGTACATTCGCTACATCGCCGACTGGCGCATGGGGCAGTTGAAGCTGGATCCGATCTTCGGTGTCGACAAGCATCCGATCCCGTGGCTGACCGAGATCCTGAACGGCGTCGAGCATGCCAACTTCTTCGAAGCGCGCGCGACGGAATATTCCAAGGGTGCGACGCAGGGTGACTGGCATGGCGACAGCGGCGTCTGGGCGATGTTCGACAAACGCAAGCCGCAAACCGTGCTGGCCAACTAGGCTGGCACCGGACCGGACAAAAAAAAGAGGCGCCGGGGTCCGGCGCCTCTTTTTATGGTTTTTATTCAGGTGGTTAGACTTTCACGCCGCCTTTTTCTGCATCCGCCAGGAAGGCTGCGAGCCCCTTGTCGGTGAGCGGGTGATTGGCGAGGCTCTTGAGCACGTTTGGCGGCACAGTCGCGACATCGGCACCGGCCAGGGCTGACAGGCGGACATGGTTGGCGCTGCGGATCGACGCAGCGAGGATCTCGGTCTCGAACATGTAATTGTCATAGATCAGACGGATGTCCTCGATCAGCTCCATGCCATCAATGTTGATGTCATCGAGCCGGCCGATGAAAGGCGAGATGTAAGCCGCCCCGGCCTTCGCCGCGAGCAGGGCCTGATTGGCCGAGAAACACAGGGTGACATTGACCGCGGTGCCCATGTCGGAGAGCTCGCGGCAAGCCCGCAGCCCGTCCATGGTCAGCGGCAGCTTGACCGCAACATTCGGTGCAATGGCTTGCAGTTTCTTGCCCTCGGCGACCATCGCCTCCCATTCGGTCGCGACCACTTCGGCACTGACATGGCCGTCGGTCAGGTCACAGATTTCGGCGATGACTTCCTTGAAGTCGCGGCCGGACTTGGTGATCAGCGACGGGTTGGTGGTGACGCCGTCGATCAGGCCGGTTGCGGCGAGGTCCTTGATCTCGGCCGTGTCAGCAGTGTCGACAAAGAATTTCATGGCTTGGCTCCCAAGGCAGGATTTGGATCAGACAGGGCGACCGATCGAGGTGTATTCGAACCCTCGTTTGGCCATGTCCTCTGGGGTGTAAATGTTGCGAAGATCGACGACGACATCGCTGTTCAGTGATGCCTTGATTCGGTCGAGATCGAGGGCACGGAATTGGTCCCATTCGGTGAGAATGATCATCGCGTCAGCGCCGTCGACGGCTTCATAGGCGTTTTCGGCATAGTTGAGGCCATCCATCAGCTTGGCGGCTTCGCCCATGGCTTCCGGATCAAACGCCTTGATCGTGGCGCCGGCTTCGATCAGCGCCGGGACGATGTCGAGACTTGGTGCGTCGCGCATGTCGTCCGTGTTCTGTTTGAAGGCGAGGCCAAGCACGCCAATGGTCTTGCCCGAAACATCGCCGCCCATGGCCTTGATCACCTTGCCGGCCATCGCTTTCTTGCGCGCCGCGTTGACTTCAACCACGGTGTCGACAATCCGCACCGGCGAGTCGTGATCATTGGCGGTCTTGGTCAGGGCCAGCGTGTCTTTCGGGAAGCAGGAGCCGCCATAACCGGGGCCGGCATTCAGGAATTTCTTGCCGATGCGACCATCCAGGCCGATGCCGCGCGAGACTTCCTGGACATTGGCGCCGACCGCTTCGCAGAGATCGGCCATTTCATTGATGAACGTGATCTTCACCGCCAGGAAGGCGTTTGCGGCATACTTGATCAGCTCGGATGTCCGGCGTGCGGTGAACACGATGGGCGTCTGGTTCAGGAATAGCGGGCGATACAGCTCTTCCATGACCTCGCGGGCGCGCTCGCTATCGGTGCCGACGACGACGCGATCCGGGATCTTGAAGTCCTTGATCGCCGCGCCTTCGCGCAGGAATTCAGGGTTGGAGACGACCGCGAAATCTGCCTCCGGGCGTTTCTTGCGGATGATGTCCTCAACCTCGTCCCCGGTGCCGACCGGCACAGTCGACTTGGTCACAACGACGGTGAAACCATCCATCAGCTCGGCAATTTCCTCGGCCGCAGCATAGACATAGGACAGGTCTGCGTGGCCATCCCCGCGGCGGGAAGGGGTGCCGACCGCGATGAACACGGCGTCGGCCTCGGCAATTGCTTCCTTGGCATCCGTGGTGAAGAACAGGCGTTCTTCCTTGACGTTCTTTTCGACCAGGCTGTCGAGGCCAGGCTCGTAAATCGGCATGATGTTCTGGTGCAGACGCTCAATCTTGCTGGCGTCCTTGTCAACGCAGGTCACGACGTGGCCAAAATCTGCAAAACAGGCTCCGCTGACCAGGCCGACATAACCTGTACCAATCATTGCGACACGCATGGAATTACCTCTCGATTACTCGCGCCCCTGAGCTGACGCGACTGGTGCAAGTTTTGCCCCGATGGGTCAAGCCTGCCGGGGCATAATGGGCTAAAGTTGAAACACTTTCTTGGGCTGGAAGCGACCGGCGCGAACGTCGCCCAGCGCGATCGCCGTCTCGTCGCAACGGGCAAGCGCGAGGCGGCCGGAATCGAAATCCGCCGCCGCGGCGCGCCAGTGCTCGACCGTGTGCGGCAGCAGGACAATTTCGCGGCCTTGCCTGAGCGCCGCGGCGTCGCTGGTCTCGATCTCGAGCACCGGCACATCATCCAGTACGGTTTCCAGCGCCAGCAGCTTCGCTTTCAATTGTTCGGGATCGCCGGCGAGCGCCTCAAGCTCGGACAGCGACACCGAGGCGGCTTCATCGAGCGCGCCCACGCGGGTGCGGCGCAGCTGGCTGACATGACCTTCAGCCCCCAGCGCCTGCGCCAGATCGCGGGCCAGGGCGCGAATGTAGAACCCTTTGCCAGACACGACCCGGAACGTGGCATGATCCGCGTCCGGATACGCGATCAACTCGGCGTCGTAGACGGTCACTTCGCGCGACGGGATTTCGAACTCCTCGCCATCACGAGCGAGATCATAAGCGCGCTCTCCGGCGACTTTGATGGCCGAATATTTCGGAGGAATCTGCTGAATATCGCCGACAAAGTCGGGCAAGGCGGCTTCAATCTGGGCCCTGGTTGGGCGCACATCGGACGTCGCAATCACCTCGCCTTCCTTGTCCTGGCTTGCGGTCGAGCTGCCCCATTCAATGGTGAAGACATATTCCTTGTCGCAATCCATCGCCCATTGCGCCGTCTTGGTGGCTTCGCCAAAGGCGATGGGCAGGATGCCATCGGCCAACGGATCAAGGGTGCCGCCATGGCCCGCTTTCTGCGCGTTGTACAAGCGTTTCAGGATGCCCACGACCTTGGTCGACGAGATGTCGACAGGCTTGTCGACGGCGAGCCAGCCATGAACTGGATCGCCTTTGCGTTTGCGTTGTCTGCCCATACGGGTCTCCATACGTGGCCGCTGCGGATCGGACGCAGTCGGAACGAGCTTGGGATGGCGCGCTTGAGTGGCGCGAGAACTTAGTTTTTGAACGCGCTGAAGACGTCGTCAGCGGACGGTTCGCTGGTGTCACTCTCAGGCGCAGGAGACGCCATGTCGAGCGGCTCTGCTTGCTCGACATCTTCCGCCGGTGCGAGGCCTGGGCCTTCCTCCTGAGCGGCCTTCTCGGCATCCATCTTGCGGCGACGGCTGGACGCCTTGGCGATCACTTCATCAAGCTCGATCTGTGAGCACAGGCCGAGCGTCACCGGGTCAACCGGCTTGATGTTCTGACTGTTCCAGTGGGTCTTGTCGCGCACATTGGTGATCGTCGCCTTGGTGGTGCCGATCAGCTTGGAGATTTGCGGATCAGTGACCTCAGGGTGGTTACGAATGAACCAGGCAATCGCATCCGGCTTGTCGCCGCGGCGGGCGACTGGCGTATAGCGCGCGCCTTTGCGCTTCGGCTGCGGAATGTGGGCGATCTTGGATGGCGCCGTCTTGAGGCGATAATCTGGATCTTCCTCGCCTTTCTGGATCTCTTCGCGGGTCAGTTCACCGCCGGAAATCGGATCGACGCCGCGCATGTTCTCGGCGACATCGCCGTCGGCGATGCCTTTGACTTCCAGATGGTGCAGGCCGCACAGGTCAGCGATCTGATCAAAGGTCAGCGTCGTGTTGTCGATCAGCCAGACCGCGGTTGCCTTGGGCATCAAGATATCGGCCATGGGAAGCTCCTTTGGACCAAAGGCCAGAAATGCAGCCGCCCGAGACTGGGGTCTCGGGCGGTCAGGCTTCTGGCATGAAATTACCTAACCCGCTCTATATACAGCGCGCCGGCATAGATTGGAACCCTAACTCTGCTGTCGCGAGAGCAGGATTTTGCCAATATGTCCGCCCTTGGCCATGTGCGCCTGTGCGTCTTCGGCCTGATCGAAGGCGTAGACCGTATCGATGACAGGCCGGATGCCGCCAGAGATGATGGCTGGCCAGAAATCAGACAGCACCGCGTCGCGAATGCGCTGTTTCTCCGCGTTCGGGCGTGCCCTCAGCGTCGTGCCAGTCAGGATCAGCCGCTTCAGCATCAGAGGCATCAGATTCAGCTGCACCTGTGGGCCTTGCATATAGGCGATGTTGACAATCCGGCCGCCAATCCTGGCGGCAGAGATGTTCTTCTGGACATAGTCGCCGCCAACCATGTCGAGAATAACGTCTGCGCCGCCTTCCGAGCGCACGATGTCTTCGAAATCCTGCTCGCGGTAATTGATCGCGACATCGGCGCCGAGTTGCTCGGCATACTTGCATTTGTCGCTGGTTCCAGCGGTGATCATGATCTTCTCCGCCCCGGCATGTTTGGCCATCTGGATCGCCATTGTGCCGATGCCGCTGGTGCCGCCATGGATGAGCAGGCTTTCGCCGGCCTTGAACTGGCAGCGGTCAAAAATGTTCGCCCATACCGTCATCATCACTTCCGGCAGCGCACCGGCTTGTTCAAAACTCATCCCGTCCGGAATCTTGAACAGGGACCCTTGGTCGACGACGGCAAATTCGGCGTATCCCCCGCCAGCCATCAGGCCGCAAACCCGGTCGCCAGGCGCCCAGCCGGTGACGTCCGCGCCGACCGCGACAACCGTTCCGGAGCACTCGAGGCCCATAATCTCCGACGCGCCCGGCGGCGGCGGGTACATGCCGCGCCGCTGCACCAGATCGGCGCGATTGAGGCCGGCAGTGACAATTTCGACCAGCACGTCATTTGCGCCGCAGCTGGGTTTTTCCACATCGGCCAGCTTCAGCGGCGCATCGTCCTCTGCCACCACAGCCCACATCGTTTCCGCCATTTGACTCTCCTGAAAATTTTGTCTTCCTCACCACATAGAGCTACGGTGTCCAAGTGGAAAAGGGCAAAGCATGTTTGAAGACGAACCAATTCCGGAGAAAAAGCTCGATCTCGAACGCCTGTCGGTTGAAGAGCTGCAGGAGCGGATCGAGGAACTGAAAGCCGAAATCACCGCTTGCGAAGCCGAACTCAACAAAAAGCAATCGCATAAATCTGCTGCAGATGCGCTTTTTGGTGGCGGCGATTAAGGTCTTCTAAGGAAGCGTCAGGGTAGGGTGGAGTGGATACTGTCTATTCCGGAAGCAGCAATATTCATGGCCGAACAGTCAAAATCACCGCCGACACCGCTCACGGATCTGTCTTTCACGGAAGGCAAAGTGTTCGAAAAAGTGTTCGTTGATGGCATGGCTCTGGTGGAAGAAACCGCCTCTTATCTCGACGGCCCTGGTCGGAAATTGTCGTCCAGCCTGCAGCGTGAAGCGAGCTTGACCTATGCTGCCTGGAGCATGGAATTGACCACGCGCCTGATGCAGGCGGCGAGTTGGCTGGTCATGCAGAAGGCTGTCCGCGATGGCGACATGCGCTCTGAAGATGCGATGCAGTCAAAGTACCGAATTTCCCGCGAAGACCCGGCGCTGGACGCCAGCGCGCAACGCGGGCGAGGCTTGCCGGACATTTTCCTCGATCTGGTCGAGCGCTCGGAAAACCTGTTTGAACGGATTTGTCGGCTTGATGCCGCGATCTATGGCGGCGGCGTGATTGACAGCCCAAGTCCGGTTGGTGACCAGCTGGCACAATTGCAAAAGGCGGCTGAAACGGGCGCGTTTGATCCGCTGCGCGTCTGGGGCAAAATCCGCTAGCGCCGCAGCGATACGCGCATCGCGCTGATGGGCGTCTCTTTCCCGTCTTCATCTACGAAAGCCGGCTTCACCCGTTGTCTCGATTGGGCGTGTGTGAAGCTGATCGGCGGCGTGGCGCCGTCGCTGAGCCAGTCATCGCCCCATTGGGTCAACGCCATCAGGACGGGGCGCAGCGCTTCACCGGCATCGGTTAGAACATATTCCGGGCGCGAGCGCTTGCCTGTTTCCTTGTACGTTTGGCGCGCCATGACGCCGGCATCGACCAGCTTGGACAAGCGCCCAGACAAGACGGTGCGCGGGATGCCCATTTCCTTTTGATAATCATCAAACCGACGCACGCCGAACAGCGATGCGCGCAGGATAAGAAGCGACCACCGATCACCGATCGTGTTGATCGCCTTGACCAGATGGCAAATGTCTAACGGGACGGGGGATTTTGTAGCGCGAGGGACCATACGAATTCTGTGGCTGAGTTCGCAGTTCAAATCCAGCCCCATTTTTTGCCTGCGACCATGGCTACATTGCGCGAGCGGCCCGGCTCGGCTAGGGGAGGCGCGAGATCGCTTTATTTCAGACAGGAGGCCGTGATGGCTCGCAAAAAGATCGCCCTTATCGGATCGGGCATGATTGGTGGAACACTGGCGCATGTTGCGGCACGCGAAGAACTGGGCGACGTGGTCCTGTTCGACATCGCCGAAGGCCTGCCACAGGGCAAAGCGCTGGACCTGGCCGAGTCGACTCCCGTTTATAACAGCTCGGTCGCGCTCAAGGGCGCAAATGACTATGCCGACATTGCCGGGGCCGACGTCTGCATCGTCACCGCTGGCGTGCCGCGCAAGCCAGGCATGAGCCGCGATGATCTTCTCGGCATCAACCTGAAAGTGATGAAAGCGGTTGGCGAAGGCATCAAGGCGCATGCGCCGAACGCATTCGTCATCTGTATCACCAACCCGCTCGACGCCATGGTCTGGGCGCTGCAGCAATTTTCTGGCTTGCCAACCAACAAGGTGGTCGGCATGGCGGGCGTGCTCGATTCCAGCCGCTTTGCCTACTTCCTGTCGGAAGCGACGGGCGTGTCGGTTGCCGACATCCATGCCTGGACGCTCGCTGGCCACGGCGATTCCATGGTGCCGATGGTGCGTCACTCAACCGTTGGCGGATTGCCGCTGACTGAACTGGTCAATCAAGGCTGGATCAGCCAGGAGAAACTGGATGCCATCGTTGACCGCACCCGCAAGGGCGGCGGCGAGATTGTGGCCCTGCTGAAAACCGGCTCTGCCTATTATGCGCCGGCTGAATCGGCGATCGCCATGGCGAAATCCTACCTGAAAGACCAGAAGCGCGTAATGCCATCCGCCGCCTGGTGCGACGGTCAATATGGTCTCAATGGGCTGTATGTCGGCGTTCCGACCCTGATCGGCGCCAATGGCGCAGAAAAAGTCGTCGAATTCGATTTCAATGACACTGAGCGCGATATGTTCATGGCCTCTGTCAATGCCGTGAAAGGCCTGGTCGAGGACTGCAAGAAGCTCGAGCCAGCGCTGGCCTAAGCTGATCACAGCGACCCGCTATCGGAAACGCCGTCGCAGCTTAGCGGCGGCGTTTTTTCTCGCGCTGGATCAAACTCTTATCACGTCCCTGTGAGGGGCCTATCACGCGCGGAAGGGCCCCTCTAAATAGCTCCCGATTGAGAGACGAATTGGGAGAGATTCAATGATCCGAGCACTACTGACAGCCTCCGTTCTGGCGATGTCTGGCACTGCCGCGATGGCGGATAATCAAAGCGACGAGACTTCGTCCATGATTTGCGTCGAAGCCGGCACGATGGCGCCTGACTTCGCGGCCGTGACAGCGGCGGGCGAGGCCGTCGACCTTGCCAGCATTAGCGGTGAAAACGGTGCTGTCATCGTGTTCAGCCGGTCGCTCGACTGGTGCCCATACTGCAAGGCGCAGGCGCTGGAACTCGAGACCGTCAAAGCCGATCTTGAAGCCGTCGGCTGGTCACTGAACCTGATTACTTACGACGCGCCTGAAACGCTGGCAGGCTTTGCCACGGATCGCGGACTGACCTACACCTTCCTGTCGGATACCGATTCGGCAATGATCGACGCCTTCGGATTGCGCAACACGGATGTGACCGCTGGCAGCCGGTTTGACGGCATTCCTCATCCGGCCATCATCTACATCAAGGCGAACGGCGAAGTCGCCGGCGTGCAAAAGGAAGAGGGCTATAAAGACCGCCCGGCCACCGACGGCATTCCGGAATTTGCCGCACTGGTCAGCCAGGGTGCCCCCGCAGCGCCTTAATATTCGATTTTGACATAACTGTTTGTCAAAGCCTGATCCTGTTCAGGCGCGGGCCGCGTCTCCATCTCGCCGTTGTTGCAAGATTGGAGGCACTCATGGCCCGCACACTTTTTCACCTCAATGCTTCGGCGCGTCTCGACGGGTCGGTGACCCGTACGCTCAGCCAGCGCCTGGTCGAGCAATTGTCCGACGCTGAAACGACGCTCATTTCCCGCGATGTTGGCGCATCGCCGCTGCCTTTGCTGACCGAAGCCTGGGTTGGCGCCAATTTCACCCCCGACGACGCCCGCACCGAGGCGCAAAGGGAGACGCTGGCGCTGTCCGACGCTTTGATCGCCGAACTCGAGGCGGCGGAGACGCTGGTGCTCGGCGTTCCGGTCTACAATTTCGGTGTGCCGGCGGCGTTCAAGGCATGGATCGATCTCGTTGCCCGGGCGCGCAAGACGTTCAAGTATACCGACGCTGGCCCGGTCGGATTGCTTGAGGGCAAGAAAGCCTTTGTCGTGCTGGCCTCGGGTGGCACTGCATCCGGTTCGGACATCGACTTCGCGACCCCTTATGTGCGCCACGTGCTCGGTTTCCTCGGCATTCGCGACGTCACGATTATTGCGGCGGATCAGCTGATGGCGACGGGCGTCGAAAAGGTCGCTGCCAGTGAGGCTGCGATTGATGCGCTCGCTGCATAGGAATCGCGCGCATTAACGCTGGACCCTGTTGCAAATACAATTAATCTCTCCCGTCAGTGATGGGAGAGATTTACCATGTTTAAGCCTGTACTTTCTGCGGCCCTGGCGACCGGACTTCTGGTCAGCGGCGCATTCGCGCAAGATGCTGCCGAGCTCGACGCGGAGATTGCGGCGACCACGAATGTGTTGATCGAACAAGCGCTTAGCGATGAGGTCGGGCTGGGCTTTGTCGAGGATCTCACCACTGAAGTTGGTCAACGCCTGGCCGGGTCCGACGCCGAACAACGCGCCCGCACCTGGGCGGTGAACGAGTTGACCGAGCTCGGTTTTGACAATCCGCGCGTTGAAGCGTTCGAAATCCCGTTCTGGTCACGCACGTCTGAGTCGGTTGCGGTTGTGTCGCCGAGTCCGCAGCCTCTGATCGCGACGGCGCTTGGCGGGTCTGCGGCAACCCCGAAAGACGGCGTCACGGCGGAGGTCGTCCGGTTTGAAAGCCTGGCGGAGCTGCAGGCAGCGCCGATTTCGAAAGTCGATGGCCGGATTGTCTTCATCGACGAGACGATGATCAAGACCATGGACGGATCGGGTTATGGCATGGCCGTGCGCAAGCGCAGCGGGTGCGCCAAGGCGGCGTCGGACAAGGGCGCCCTGGCCTGCCTGATCCGCTCGGTCGGGACGCAGCCGCACCGCATGCCGCACACCGGCATCATGGCGCGTGATGGCGCCGAAGGTGCCGGCGCGGTGGCGGCGATTTCCGGGCCGGATGCTGATCAGCTGACGCGCCTCATGGACCGCGGTCCGGTCACGGTCGCGGTCAACATTCAAACCGAGATCAAGACCAATGCGCCCTCGGGCAATGTGCTGGCTGAGATATCGGGAACAGATCTCGCCGACGAAATCATCCTCCTAGGCTGCCATCTCGATAGCTGGGACCTTGGCACGGGCGCGCTCGACGACGGCGCCGGATGCGGCATCGTCGTAGGCGCGGCACACCTGATTGCGCAGCTGCCCGAACGCCCGCGCCGGACCATTCGCGTAGTGCTCTATGGCGCCGAGGAAGTCGGCCTGTTCGGGGCGACGGCGTATGCACGGGAGCATGGCGATGATCTCGACAAGCACGTGCTGGCCGCGGAAAGTGATTTTGGCGCGGGGCCGATTTGGCGCTTCCAGACACGGTTCGGTGATGCGGCGCTGCCATATGCGCGGACCTTGCAGAACATACTCATGCCGCTGGGCGTCACGCCAGATGACAACCGCGCTTTTGGTGGCCCGGACATTGGCATTCTGGCCCGCAGCGGTGTTCCGGTCGTGACCCCTGGCCAGAACGGCATGGACTATTTCGATTATCACCACACGCCAGACGACACGTTCGATAAAATCAAACCGGACGAGTTCCGCCAGAATGTCGCCGTCTATGCGGCCTTTGCCTATATCGCCGCTGAGACCGGATGGGATTTCCGCAAACAGCCAGAGCCGGACTCCGCTGCCACGCAATGACGCCCGAGGTGCAGCTCATCGATACCGCTGCGACGACGATGTCGCGGTTCGGGATGTGCGTCACTGAGCCCGAGATTGATCCATGGGTGGTCGTTGGCGGGGTCCTGATGGCGCAGCAAGCCGCTGTGATCGCGCTGCGCGCAGCAGGGGACAGTATACCCGCGCAGGCTGGCGGCACTGAATTGCTGTTGCGCGCAGCCTCGAAGGATCGCTTGCCAGCCCCATTCACACTGCCGTTCAGCGCCACGACGCGTCAGAGCTTTGATCGCCTGGTCGAGGCCCGCAACATGTTCATGCATCCACGCGGGCAGACCTGGATAGTCAGCACCGAAACCCTCGCGCGGGGAATGTTGGTGGCGGCGGCAGCGGTTCGACATCTGATCCTGACGCAACCTGTCGTGAACGATCTGGTCTCAGCTGCCGAGCAAGAAGACTTGCAATCGAGCCTGCAAGCGATCGATGCGTTCGCGGCGTTTCTCAGCGACGCCTGAATACCGGCTTCACTGAGACATACAGGCTCGACTGGTGCCTGGGTCGGGGGCGCATTCATATACCCGTACCCAATCGACCAAAAGCTCGGACGGGAAGGCGGCGGGATCGAATGTGTTTTCGTTGGCGTTTTCTGGCCAAGTTCCGCCTGCCGCGAGGTTGAACATCAGGTAGAATGCTCGATCGAATGGCGCGAACGGATTACCGTAGGCAGTCGCAGCGCTGGTGTACCAGTCGGATGAGATGGCGCTGTGATAGTGCACATCGTCGACATACCAATCGAATTGGCCCTCACCCCATTCGACGGAGTAAACGTGATAGCCGTCCTGCGGCAGCGCCCCATTCGGCAAGATGGTTCGATCGCCGAATTGCTTGTTGTCCGGAAACGGATCGCCAAAGTGCAGCGTGCCATAGACGCGGTCTTCAAAGGCGCCGGAACAGTCATCGCAATTGGCGCCGAGATTGACCGCCTCCATCACATCGATTTCGCCAGACAGCGGCCAGTTGCCATAGTGATTTTCTGTCGGCAGCATCCAGAAAGCTGGCCACGTCCCTTGTCCGACAGGCAGTTTCATCCGCGCCGAAACGCGCCCATAAGTCCAGTCCGCCAGACCGCGCGTTCGAACTTTCCCAGATGTGTATGGCTGCGTTGCCGTCGATGATTGATTGAACTCTGGGGGAAACTCCGGCCCGGTAAAAGTCTCTTCCTGCGCAATCAAGCGCAGAAGACCGTTCACGACTTGAATGTTATCCGTGCGGTCTGTGTAGCATTGCCGCTCCTGATTGCCGCCGCCCCAGCAACTCTCCTCTGGTGCCCATTTGGTACGATCGAGCTCCGTCCCGTCGAACTCATCGCTCCAGGCCAGCTGCCACCCCTTGCCAACCGGCAGAAAATCCGGTCCGGCCGGGGCGGGATCTGGATCGGTCTGAACCGGCGGTGGCGGAGGAGGTGGAGGCGACACGGTCGCAGTCAGTGCACCGGGCATGGTCGTGCCGCCACCGCCACCACACGCTCCGGCACTCATCAGGATAAGAATTGCGACCGTACACGCCGTCCTGGATGTCACTCCTGCCTCCACAGCACCTTCTAACAGATCAAGTGTTAGCGCTAACATAATGTGCTGGCTCGAACAATCGAAACCTGTTTGCGCGTCCATCGAGGATTGGACGTGAAGAAAAGGCCGGATCCCATTCCGGGTCCGGCCTTTGTCAAATTGAATGAAGACTCTTCCTTCCGACAGGGCTCGAAAGGGCTGCGAAAAAGTCTATTCAGCTTTCTCTTCTTCGGCAGCTTCTTCAGCCGGTTTCTCTTCTGCAGCAGCTTCTTCGGCTGGGGCTTCCTCAGCAGCGGCCTCAGCGGCCTCTTTCTCCGCCTTCGCAGCCTCTTTTTCAGCTTTCGCAGCAGCTTTGGCTTCGGCTTCAGCTTCCTTGCGAGCGGCTTCTTTTTCCGCTTTCTCTTCGATGCGCTCTTTCGCTTTCGCGCCAGGCTCACCTTTTTGCGGGTTGTTGCCCGCTTTCCAAGTATAGACTGGAGCCTTTTCGCCTTCGAGCGTGATGTGGCTCAGGAAACGGGCGACGCGATCGGTCGGCTTGGCGCCTTTCTTGATCCAGTCTGCGGCCTTTTGGCCATCGATCTGAACGCGATTTTCGCTGTCCTTTGGCAGGCGCGGGTCGTAAGTGCCGATCTTTTCGATGAAACGGCCGTCGCGTGGCATACGGCTGTCAGCGACGACAACGCTATAGAATGGGCGTTTTTTTGACCCGCCTCGTGCGAGTCTGATTTTGAGGGCCATGGTGTACTCCTAAGTGTTCGGCGTCTCGGGGTTCGGGGCAGAACCCCTTAGTTTTTCGTGGTGGCGGATGACTTCCGCGACGATGAAATTCAGAAACTTCTCAGCAAAAACCGGGTCGAGATTGCTCTCTTCGGCCAGACGGCGCAGGCGCTCGATCTGTCGCGCCTCACGCGCTTTGTCAGCGGGCGGCATGTCATTCTCGGCCTTCAGCTTACCGACGGCCTGGGTGACCTTGAAACGCTCGGCCAACGTGTGCAGCAGGATCGCATCGAGATTGTCGATGCTGGCGCGGAATTGCGCGAGTTGGTCGATTGGGGAGGTCATTTCTTGCCTCCGGTCAGCCCAGGAATGTTCGGCACGCCGCCTGCGCCGGGCATGCCGCCTGGCATCGCCGCGCCGCCGCCCATCTTGGCCAAATCGGCCGGCGACACGCCCGCCTGACCCATCATGTTCATCATGCCGCGCATGCCGCCTTTGGACATTTTCTTCATCATGCCAGCCATCTGCTTGTGCATCTTGAGGACGCGGTTGACGTCCTGCACGGTGACACCGGCGCCTGCGGCAATGCGTTTGCGGCGCGAGGCGTTGAGCAGGGCGGGCTTGGCTCGTTCTTTCTTGGTCATGGACGAGATGATCGCGGCCTGTCGGGCGATGACCTTGTCATCCATGCCCGACGCGTCGAGCGCCTGCTTGGCTTTCTTGGCGCCGGGCAGAAGGCCCATGATGCCGCCAAGGCCGCCCATTTTCTGCATTTGCTGGAGTTGCTGTGCGAGATCGTCCAGGTCGAACTGACCCTTGGCCATTTTCTTGGCCATCTTCTCGGCTTTTTCAGCGTCCATCTGGTCGCCGGCCTTTTCCACCAGCGAGACAATGTCGCCCTGGCCGAGAATCCGGCCGGCGAGGCGTTTGGCGTCAAAGGCGTCGAGGCCATCCAGCTTTTCACCCGTACCCAGGAACTTGATCGGCAGGCCGGTAACCGCGCGCATTGAAAGCGCTGCACCGCCGCGGCCATCACCATCCATTCGGGTCAGAATGAGGCCGGTCAGTGGCAGGCGTTCATGGAAGCGTTTGGCGGTTTCAACGGCGTCCTGACCGGTCAGGGAGTCGGCGACCAGAAGCGTCTCGTTCGGCGTGGCGATCTTGGCGATTTCGCTCGCTTCAGCCATCATCTGCTCGTCAATCGAGGTGCGGCCAGCCGTATCGAGGAAGACCACATCATAGCCGCCTAGCTTGGCCGCCTGAAGCGCGCGGCGGGCGATTTCGGCCGGGCTCTGGTCCTTGATGATCGGCAGGGCGGAGACATTGTCATTGCACTGGTCGGCGAGGATGGCGAGCTGTTCCATCGCCGCCGGGCGACGGGTGTCGAGCGAGGCAAGGAGGACTTTCTTCTTGTCGCGTTCGGCCAGGCGCTTGGCGAGCTTTCCGGTCGTGGTGGTCTTACCAGAGCCTTGCAGACCCGCCATCATCACTACGGCGGGCGGATTGTCGACGCGCAAGCCGGTCTCGGCCTCTTCGCCGCCGAGCAGCTCGACCAGGCCATCATGAACAATCTTGACGACTTGCTGGCCTGGCTTGACCGAGCGGATGACGTCTTCGCCAACCGCCTTGTCCTTGATCGAGGCGATGAAATCCTTGACCACAGGAAGCGCGACGTCGGCTTCGAGCAAGGCGACACGGATTTCGCGCAGCGCTGCCGAGACGTCTTTCTCGGTCAGCGCACCGCGCCCGAGCAATCCGTCAAATACCCCGCCGAGGCGGTCTGTTAGCGCGTCAAACATCGCGTCACTCCTTTTGCCGATCTTGGTTCAAGATAGGCGCTCTCAAGTTCAACACAAAGCAGTAGCGCCCCACCGAGCGAGCCTTCGCCGAGTGGGGGACATCGCCGGGCTCCCGCAAAAAGCATGTCCCGGTCAACGCGCACGTACTGTCAGTGCGGTGAATGTTGCGCGCGTAAAGCACGTGTGGGCGGAAGAATCAAGTCTCTGGCGCGGCCATGATCGCGTCGAGGCGATGCACGGCGTTTTTGGCTTCGTCACGCAGCATCGAGAGCACGGTCACATCGACCCATTCGCCGTCGGCGAACTTCTCGTAGTCACGCAGAACACCTTCCTTCATCGCACCAATCGATTCGATGGCGCGCACCGCGCGCGTGTTTCGTTCCTCGACAAACCATTCCAGTCGCTTGGCGCCCCAATCCAGCGCCCGCTGGATCAACAGTTTCTGGATCGCGGCATAGACACCGCGTCCGCGCAAATGTGGTTCCAACCACGTATATCCGAGACGTACCCGGCGGTGCATCTTGTTTGGGTTCATCAGCGCGGTGACGCCGACAAAGCGATTGCGGTCATTCGGATCCAGCAGGGCGAAACTGTGCATCTCGCCGGCGGCGCGTTGTTTGAGGACGTGATCGTAATAGGCGTCAAAGCCAGCTCCGCGATGGATGGCGGGTAGGGACAGCCACATATATTCTGTCGCCCCACTTGAACGCAGACTTTCCCTGAAACGCTCGTTGAGCGGTTCCAATTTGATCAAGTCGTTTTCAAGGCCCGGTGCGGAGAGTTCCATGGGGGTCTAGGTTGCCAGAGTATCGCGACGACGCAAGTACAATCTCGTCCGGCGCGAATAGTTTCGAGATCGGCTGCCCTGCCGGATATCCTTAATAAGGGGGAGGAAAGGGCGCCGGCAGGGCTACGCGATTCCGATGGCTTGAGGGATTTGGGATCGGAAGCCATCAGCGCGTTACGTGGGCGGGCCGGTACGAGTGCAGCCCGCGATCCACTAAATGGGATAAATATTGGCAGCTTCAAGGCAGACGAACTGCATTCCGCTTCAATTGGTTGTGATATCAACGAATTTTCCTCAGAAGAAAAATTGATATTGGGGCAAAATGGGATAGATTTTGCCTATGCACTTGCCAACGCTCCGCCAGCTCGAGTTCTTGTGTGCGATTGCCGATCAAGGCTCGTTTTCCAAAGCCGCCGCCACCTGCCATGTGACCCAGCCTACGCTTTCGGCCGCGATCAAGGAGGTGGAAGGCCTGTTGGGTGTGCAGTTGATCGAGCGCGAGGCGCGAGGCGCGTCGCTGACCCAGGCCGGGGAAACGGCGGTGGAGCGGGCGCGTGTCATTCTTTCGGACACGGCCGATCTGGTTTCAGCGGCGCGACAGGCTGGAGCCCCGCTGTCCGGATCGTTCCGATTAGGCGCCATCCCGACCATCGCTCCGTTCTTGCTGCCGCGAACTCTCAAGGCGCTGCGCAAGGCGCATCCGCAGCTGAAGCTCTATCTGCGTGAGGATCAGACGGAGCGTCTGCTTGCCGCGCTGAAGGCGCGCAAGCTCGACGCCGCGCTGATCGCGCTGCCCTGGGACGCGCCAGGGATTGTTACAATGGAGCTCGGAGATGATGAGTTCATGCTGGTTGCGCCGACGGATCATGATTTGATCCATCAAGAGGCCTTGCAATCTGCGGATCTCGCCGATGAGGACGTGCTGTTGCTGGAAGATGGGCACTGTCTGCGCGATCACGCGCTCTCGGTCTGCCGCTTGCCAAGCAAGCGCGGTGGCGCCGATGTGACGGCAACCAGCCTGCCGACCCTGGTTCATATGGTGGCGGGCGGTCTTGGCGTATCCTTGCTGCCGAAGCTTGCCATTGATGCTGGTGTGACCTCAGGCGCAGACGTTGAGTTGAAGGCGTTCAACACGCCGATGATTGGTCGACGGATTGGCATTGCCTGGCGCCAGGGCTCACCGCGTGAGGGCGAGGCCCAGATGATTGGCGAGATCGTCCGCAGCGCGCTTTAGGTCGGCAGCGGTTTTTCCCGGTCATCGACATGTGCCGACAGGTTGTCGGCGGCACGGAAAACCTCTTCGTCGAGTTCGCCCTCCCATTTCGCGACCGCTGTTGCGACAGCCGCGTCTCCGGTCACATTCGTGAGCGTCCGCATCATGTCGAGCAAGCGATCGAAGGGCAGGATGAAGCCGATGATGAGGAAGGCTTGTTCTTCCGGGATGCCGACCTGCGCAAGGGCGAGGCCAGACAGAAACAGGCCTGCACTGGGGATCCCAGCGGCGCCGATTGAGACGAGTGTCGCCATCACTGCGATCAGCACATATTGCGTCAGGCTGACATCGATCCCCATGGCCTGCGCCCCGAACAGCGCGACCATGCCGATATAGATCGCTGTGCCGTCCATATTGATGGTTGCACCGAGCGGCAATACCGAGCCAGCAACGGCCTTGTCGACGCCGAGGTTTTCTTCAGCACAGGTGATCGTAACCGGCAGCGTGGCCGACGAACTCGCAGTCGAATAGGCCACCGCCTGGGCATCGGTGATACCGCGCAGGAACGGAATGAAGGGCAGGCCGAGAACGCTTTTCACAATGATCCCGCCATAGGTCACGATGATGTGGATCACACAGGCGAGGTAGAGCGCTATGGCCAGGGTCCCGAGGCTTTGCAGGACGCCAAGCCCTTGTGTCGCCATCACCGTCGTCATCAGCGCGAAGACGCCAATCGGCGCGGTTTCCATGACAATGATGGTGACCTTCATCATCGCTTCAGACGCACCGTCAAACCACTTTGCGACGGGCTGGGCGATCTTGCCGGCCATCAGGATCCCGACGCCGAACATGATGGCGAAGAAGATGATCTGCAGGATGTTGCCCGTGGCCAGTGCTTCGACCGGATTGGTTGGCACAATATTCAGCAGGCGGTCGACTATACCACCAGCCTGCGCCGCGCTTTCGGAAACCGATTGCATGCGGCTGGTATCGGCATTGGCGAATGTCTCCGGTGTCAGGCTGGCGCCGGGGCGGAAAATCGTCGCCATGATCAGGCCCAGGGTCACCGCGATTGCGGTCGTCCCGAAATAGGTTGCCAGCGTCCGTACACCTAGGCTGCCCAGCCGTTTCGGGTCGCCCATGGCGATAATGCCGGATACGAGTGTGAAGAAAATCAGCGGCACGATTAGCATTCTGATCAGGCGCAGGAACAAGTCCCCGGCCCAGCTGACCCAGCGCTCTGCAAACGCGCCTCCGGCGTCAGCACCCAATCCGTATCGCAGGCCGAGGCCCAGCGCCATGCCGAGCACCAGAGCTGCGATCACGCGCTTCCAAAGATCAATCTTGAACCACCAGGTCATGCCCGCTCCCGTTTTCATGTTTCCGATAGTGCTAGAGCGCATTGTGGCGCTGTTCAACGGGCAATGCAAAAGCTATGAGGCAAGACATGGATATGCTCGATCGAATTTCGGCCGGTTGGAAAGCCTGGCTCATCCTGTTCGCGATCACGTTTACCGCGGCGGCGCCAGGGGTTTTTAACCTGCCCGCTCTCGACCGTGATGAGAGCCGCTTTGCGCAGGCCTCCAAGCAATATATCGAGACCGGCGACTACCTGATCATCCGGTATCAGGACGAGTACCGGAACAAGAAACCAGCCGGCATTCACTGGCTGCAATCCGGCGCCACCCATGTGCTTGGCGATGAGGACAGGCTCGATGTCTGGACCTATCGGGTGCCGAGCTGGCTCGGGGCGGCGCTGGCTACGCTTGCGACCTTCTGGTGTGGGATCGTGCTGATCGGGCGGCGGGCGGCCTTCGTCGGCGCGGCGCTGTTCGGAGCGACGCTGCTGCTGACCAGCGAAGCGCATATCTCCAAGACGGACGGCGTGCTGGTTTTTCTGACGACTTGGGGCATCGGCGCGTTGGCGCGGCTATATATGGGCCAATCCCGGCGGCCGAGGCGGATGGCGCTATTGTTCTGGTTCACCATGGGCTGCGGGCTTTTGATCAAGGGACCAGTGACGCCAATGGTGGCCGCTTATGCCGGTTTCGGCGCCTGGGTTTGGGCAAAGTCCGGCGAGGGCAATGGCGGCGACTGGTGGCGTCCTCTCACTTGGTGGCCAGGACCGGTGTTGGCCGCCGCGATGTTCCTGCCCTGGCTGATCGCCATTCAATTCGCGACCGATGGCACTTTCCTCGAAGGAGCGGTCGGAAAAGACCTGAAAGACAAGTTTGCGGGGGCGTCGGAGGGGCATGCAGGCTGGCCGCTCTATCATCTCAGTCATATCCCTGTCTGGTTCTTCCCGGCGGTCATGCTCCTGGTGCCAGGGGCGGCATTGGCATGGAAACATCTGCGAGGGACCGGCGATGCGGCGCAGAAACGCAGCACCGATGCACTGCTGGTATTCCTCGCGCTTGGCGCACTCACGGCGCTGGCGACTTGGATCCTCCCTGCTGAGCTTGGCAACGGTGCGCCCTCCGCCTATCCGGCTGCGATCATTTTCGGATTCTGGTGGCTTTCCACACAACCGGCCTGGCGTGAACGCTGGGTCATCCGTGACACCGCACCGGTGTCGAAGGAAACCAAGGCGATCCGGTTTGTCGTCGCCTGGGCCGTGCTGACGACCTTGTTCTTCGAACTGATGCCGACGCGGCTAAGTCACTATATCCTGCCAGCCTATCCGGCGTTTGGCTTGCTATGCGGCTGGGCGGCGCTGAAGCTTGGCGCCGGAGCAAAAGTCCCAGCTTCGAAGTGGTTGAGCTTTGCCATTTTCGCGTCCGGGGGCATTTTGCTGGTGTTTGCCAGTTCGCCTCTCGCCGCGAAACTGATCAAGTCCGAGGCAGCCGGCGATTTCAAAACGGTCTCAGCAGAAACAGCGCTGACGCAATGGGCGAGCGCGTTGGAATTTCCGATGTGGTTCTGGTGGGCGGGCGGCGCTGTCTTTGTTGGGTCGCTGATCCTGTTCTTGGGCGGACGGATCATCCGCGCCGCGGCCTTGGGCGTTTTTGCGAGCCTGCTGCTTGGATGGCATGTGCGCACCTATTTCATTCCCGCGCAGCTCTGGGTCCAACCGACGGAAAGTGCCCGGGTTGCCTTGCAGGATATATGTGGAGTGCCAAGCGAGACGTGCGCAGATGGCCGCGAGAGCCCCGCGCGCGTATTGGCGGTTGGTTATTCCGAGCCGTCCTACGTGCTGACTCTGGGCACGCAGAATCTTCACCCGCCTGAAACACCAATGACATTGCCGGCAGAGGCGGATGCTTATCCCGTGGTCTATTTGATCAACCTTGAAGGGACTGGCAGTTCACAGGCCCAGTGCGAGGCGTTGGGCGAGGCCTGCATCCCGCCTGCGACCGAGATTCGCGATGACTTGTTGGCGCAGGCGAGCGGAGCGGCACGGTGCGTGACCGCCTCGCGCCCGGTCTATGCACTGAACTATTCGAACGGTGATCCGGTACATTTCGTGGCGTATCGTTTCGAGGCGGACGGCTGTTGACCAACTGGCACATTCTGTCGCGCGTCATTTCTGCCAATCGCGCGTGCGGAACCAGACCATACCTCCATCTCAGACGCCATGGAGGCCGCCAATGGATTATGTTGAACCCCACAGAAAACCCGAAGGATTGCGCGACCGGATCGCGTTTGCCTTCGTGAAATTCCTGCGCTTTTTTGCCGACTTGTTCTTCCGCAAACGCTATGGCCACCGGGCCGTGGTGCTGGAAACCGTCGCCGCGGTACCCGGTATGGTGGCGGGGCTGCTCCAACATCTGCGCGCGATACGGCGAATGCGGGATGATCAAGGCTGGATCAAGGAATTGCTCGACGAGGCAGAAAATGAGCGGATGCACCTGATGACGTTCATTCAGGTCGCACAGCCAAGCCTGTTCGAACGCGGCCTGATCATGATCGCGCAGGCGATTTTCTATAATTTCTATTTCTTCCTGTACCTGTTCGCGCCAAAGACTGCTCACCGTGTGATCGGCTATTTCGAGGAAGAGGCGGTCACCAGCTACACCCATTATCTACGCGAGATTGACGAAGGACGGCTCGAGAATGGCCCGGCGCCGCAAATCGCCATCGATTATTGGAACCTGCCGGCCAATGCGCGTCTGCGCGACGTGGTGATTGTCGTGCGTGAAGACGAAGCAGGTCACCGGGACCGCAATCACTATTTCGCCGACGCGCTCATTCGTGGCGACGAACCGGAGCCGGACGGCCTTTACGCCCGGCGTAGGACGTAGCCAACCCGCGGGAAATGAATGTGCAGATTGTCGGCTCGTTCGTCCTGGCGGGCAAGGATGACGCGTTCGGCATTAGCGATCACCAGGTCGCCTTCAACCCAATCCTTGGCGTAATCGTCCGGGGCGATGGCGACGCGGTCTCCAGGTTGCAGGTCGCGCAGGTCACCAGCCGTTGACGCAGGTTTCAGGCGCGGGGCGGCGTGATGCGCGATGTCGACCGCTTCTGCGCCACTGATCTCCTCAGGCGCCTGGCCCTTGAACTCTTTCAGGCGCGCATACCAGTCCTTGGTCAACGGCGCGGAGTCAAAACACTGCTCCAGGAAGTCCGGCACGTTCTTTTCGACGAACCACGGGTTCATGAAGGCGTGCACATCGATCATGCCCGGCTTGGTTCCGACCAGCCAGTCGCCGGTGCCCGCCAATCGTCCACCGGCTAGGCGTTCCTCGATCCACAAAAGCTGGCTGCGCCATTGATCGCGCATGATCGGCGCTGCGGCTTTCATGCCGTCGACGTCAAACGGTCGGCCCGACATCTTGGTGCGATCTTCAATGAACTCCTTCGGCATCTGGTCGCCGATCGCGCCGAAGATCACGCCGACACTCGTCTGGAACCATTTGCCGTCGGTCCAGCCCGCGACCATGCGGGCGAGACCTTCATGACCGGGCAGGTTGAGCGCCGGGATCTGGAACCGCTTTTCCAATTCGGCCAGCATGATGGTTGTGTCGCAAAAAATGTCCGCACCGATCTGCATCACCGGCGTACGTCGATATCCTCCGGTGAGCGGCGTCAGATCCGGTTTGGGCATGATTGACGGGATCTCGACCGACGTCCAGCCGAGATTCTTCATCCGCAAGGCCAGCCGGATTTTCTCGGAAAAGGGTGAGCGCTCGAATTGATGAAGAATGATGCTTTGCGCGTTCGCCATTCGAACATGCCTCCCCAGACAAATGAAACGCTATCTTTGCGGGATTTCGCGATGAAGGGAAGAGCAGATTAGCGCAGGTGATTTTCGTCTCGACCGTTGCTGCGCGATCGGGCTTGCAAGGATGCTGGCCGGACGACTGACCCACAAAATCCAGAAACCCACCTGGATAGCTGGACTTAGCACTGGACCTCGCGCTGGATTTGCCTAGCGTAATTGACAAGAAGCGCGCAAAGCGCCGGACATCGTAGAACACACTATTGGGAGGTTGATAGGGATGTTGGACACGAAATCCATGCCGCACATCGCGGATATTCCGCGCGTGCAAGCCGAAATCCGGCCGGACGCGGTGGCGTTTTGGTGCAAGGGCGAAGAGACCACGTTCGCCCAGCTCGACGCGCGCTCCAATCAGGTCGGAAATGGGCTGTCGGCGCTCGGCGCGATGCCGGATCAGCGGATCGGATATCTGGCGAAGAACACGGCGTATTATTATGAAATGATGTTCGGCGCGACCAAGGTCCGTGCGGTGATGAACGCGGTCAACACGCGTCTCGCAGCGCCGGAAGTACAATTCATTCTCTCCGATGCGCAGGTCTCGATACTCTTTGTCGGACCGGAATGGTTCGACATGATCGATGCAATCAAGGACGACTGTCCGCATCTGCAGCACATCATCACCGTTGAAGGGACACGCGACGGCTGGCCTGAGTACACGGCCTGGCGCGACGAGCAGTCGGCGTCCGCGCCCGGGATGGAGACGCGTGATGATGATGACGTGATCCAGCTATATACGTCGGGAACTACCGGCCTGCCCAAGGGCGTGATGCTGACCAATGCCAACTACAAATCGTTCATGGATCAGGCCGGCATGCTGGAATGGGCCAGCTACCCGGTCGGCGACAATGTCATGAACGCCATGCCCTTGTTCCACGTGGCAGGGGTCAATGTCGGTATTCTCGCCACCGCCCAAGGCGCACAAACCGTGGTCTTGCCGGAAATCAATCCCGTGGAAATCCTCGATCTCATCGAGACGAAGGACATCAATCATGCCTTCTGGGTGCCGGCAGTGATCCTGATGCTGACGCAAATGCCCGACTTCAGGGAACGCGACTATTCCAAGCTGAAACAGGTTTTCTATGGTGCCTCGCCGATCACCGAGGACCTCCTGACCACTGCCGTCGAGGTTATGGGCGCCCGGTTCACGCAGGTTTACGGCCTGACCGAGACCACAGGTGGTGGCACCTATCTGCCACCGGAAGCGCACGAGCCGAGCTGGGGCAAGCTGCGTTCGTGCGGTGTCCCATATCCGACCACGATCATTCGTTGCGTTGACGGCAATGGCGAGCCTGTGCCGACGGGAGAAGTTGGCGAGATTGTCATTCAGTCCGGTTTCGTGATGAAAGGCTACTGGAATCGCCCTGAAGCCACCGAGGACGCCATCCGGGACGGATTTTTCCACACCGGCGACGCCGGCTATTTCGACGAGGACGGATTCCTGTTCATCCATGACCGGGTCAAGGACATGATCGTGTCGGGCGGCGAAAACGTCTATCCGGCAGAAGTCGAGAACGCGATCTTCGGGCATCCGGATGTGGCTGATGTCGCCGTGATCGGTATCCCGGACGAGAAGTGGGGCGAGGCCGTCAAGGCGATCATCGTCCCGAAAGAAGGCACCGATCCTTCCCCAGACAGCATCATTGCCTGGGCGCGGGAACGGATTGCCGGCTACAAGTGCCCGAAATCGGTCGATTACATCCAGGAAATGCCGCGCAATCCGTCCGGCAAGATCCTGCGCAAGGATCTGCGTGAACCGTACTGGGAAGGACAGGAACGACGCGTTGGCGGATAGTGGCATGAGTGACGATCCTCACGGCGTCCACGACTATGTCTACGACGCTCGCAATAGGGACATACTTGTCTCGATCAATGGTGAGCTGAAGCATCGCGATGAGGCCACGGTTTCCGTGTTCGAGAGCGGCTACCTGCTCGGTGATGGGGTCTGGGAAGGCTTGCGCGTGCATGCTGGCGGTGTTGCCTTTCTGGAGGAGCACCTGAAGCGGCTTTACGCCGGTGCCAAGACGATCGACATGGACATTGGCCTGACCAAGGCCGAACTGACGCAGCAATTGTTCGATTGCTTGAATGCGCAGGATATGACCGAAGGGGTGCATATCCGCCTGATGGTCACACGCGGGGTCAAGAAGACGCCTTATCAAGGACCGCGTTTCACGATTACGCCGCCGACCATCGTGATCATCCCGGAATACAAGTCGCCGGTTCCCGAGATTCAGGACAAGGGCGTATCTCTGTTCACCGCATATGTCCGCCGGACCGGGCCGGCCGAGCAGGATCAGAAGCTGAATTCACATTCCAAGCTGAACTGCATTCTTGCCTGCATCCAGGCTGACAAGGCGGGGGCAGATGAGGCCCTGATGCTGGACCCCGACGGCTTCGTTGCCACTTGCAATTCGACGCATTTCTTCATCGTGCGCGATGGCGAGGTATGGACCAGTCCGCCGGAGTACTGCCTCGGCGGGATCACGCGCGGCAACATTATCCGTGTCTGCCGCGAGAACGATATTCCGGTGTTCGAAAAACGGTTCTCGCTGTTCGACGTTTACTCCGCTGACGAGGCCTTCATCACCGGTACGTTTGCCGGGACAACGCCTGTGCGTGAAGTGGATGGCCGCGTCCTGGCGACGATGAACGGCCCGGTCACGCAGCGCCTGTCCGGGCTCTACAGACAATTGGTCGACGACAATCTTACGGCGATCGCATGAGCGCGCCGCTGCGTATTGCGATGTGGTCCGGCCCGCGCAACATGTCGACGACGATGATGCGCAGTTTCGGCGCACGTCCCGATACGGTCTGTGTGGATGAACCGTTCTACGCCGCCTATCTCGACCTGACCGGCTTGCGACACCCCATGTCTGACGAGATCTTTGCGGCACAGAGCCGAGATCCTGCAAATGTCGCCCGGGACATGGCGTCCAGTCCGAATCCAGACGCCAGAGTGTTCTATCAGAAGCACATGACGCATCACATGGTCGACGGCGTGCCACGCGACTGGATGGCGGCGTGCCGCAACGTGTTCCTGATCCGCCATCCAGCTCGGGTGATCTCGTCTTATGCCCGCAAGATGAAGCATGTCAGCCTCGAGGCGATCGGCTTCCCGCAGCAGTTTGGCCTGTTCGAAGACGCGCAGGCGCTCGAGCCGGGCACGCCCGTGGTGATCGATAGTTCAGATATCCTTCGCGACCCGGCCAAGATGCTGCACGCGCTGTGCGCGGCGCTGGAGCTGGATTGGACCGAGGCGATGTTATCCTGGCCCGCGGGTCAACGCCCGGAAGACGGTGTCTGGGCGCCGCACTGGTATGATGCGGTGTGGCAATCAACCGGGTTCGGTCCCGCGCCTGCAGACCGGCCAGAGGTCCCGTCCGAACTGCGCGGGATCTATGATGATGCGCTGATGATTTACGATCAGCTCGCCGTCCATCGGTTGCGCGCTTAACCCGCTGCCTGACGCAGCGCGATGACTTGTTCCCGGCTGTTTTCTCGCCGAAACTTCTGACATTGGGAGGGTGCGGTGAATCTTGGCACAGCAATCGTGATCGGCGGGGGCATCGCTGGTTTGGCCAGTGCTCGTGTGCTTGGCGGCCATTTCAAGCGTGTTACTCTGATCGAAGCTGATGTTCTTCCGGAGACTGCGGAAACGCGTCCAGGGGTCGCTCAGGGCAGCCATACGCACAATCTCCTGCCCGGTGGGTGGGAGATCCTGCAATCGCTGTTCCCGGGCCTGGAGACGCGTTTGAACGAGGGCGGCGGCATCGCGGCGGCGCCGCAACAGTGGTATGCGCTGACCCCGCATGGCAAGACCTATCGCCTGTCGCGGTTTCAGCCCACGCCAATTGAACCCGTCGCTGGCGGGTCCGTGATCCGCCTGCAAACCCGGGCCCTGTTGGAACACTGTGTTCGGACCGAGCTCGCACAATCGCCAAACGTGTCGATCAAAGACGGCGTCAAGGTGATCGGTCCCTTGTATAAGAGCGACAGAATCACCGGCGTTGAACTGAGCAATGGCGAGCGCGTGCCGGCTGACCTGGTCCTAGATGCAAGCGGTCGGCGCAGTCTGTCGCTCGACTGGCTGGATCAGCTCGGCTATTTGCGTCCCAGCGAAAGCGTCGTGAATTGCGATTTTTCGTATTGCACCGCGATGTTCAAGCCGACCGACCCGACCCAGTTCACAGATGGCGGATTTCTAACCACATCTACGCGTGACGGCCCCTATACGAAACGCGGCGGCGCTTTGGCGCGGGTCGAAGGCGGCAACTGGCTGGTCACGCTGGCCGGACGCCTGGGAGATCATCCACCTCGTTCTGTCGACGGTTTTTTCGAGTTCATATCGACCCTTCACCACTCGATGCTCGGTGATCTCCTCAAAGACGCGATGTTGGTGTCCGGTCCGACGCGCTATCTGTTCCCAAAGAGTGTGCGTAGAAACTACCACATGCTCAGTCGCTTCCCGGAAGGCTTTCTGCTCATCGGCGATGCGATTTGCCAGATCAATCCGGGGTATAGCCAGGGAATGTCCACGGCGTGCCGCCAGGCCGCGGCGTTCGACCATTTGTTGCACGCACGCAAATCGAAAGGGCTTGGGCTCGATGGAATATGGCGCCCGTACTTTGATAACGCTTTTGAACAGACGCGGGCGCCGTGGCTATTCGCTGCATTGATCGATTTTACCAAGTCCGGCACGACCGGTGATTTCCCTCGGGAGGAAAAAGCCAGCATTGCCGAAATCAAACGCTTGAACAAACTCTCCGATGCGGGCGACGCTGACGCGGCATGTCTGATCGATTCCGTGTTCGACATGCGTCAATCCCTGTCCTCGCTGCAGGCATCTATGTGACGGCTTGGGAGAAGCGCACAGGACCGAAGACGCCGGATTTGGTACTCGTATCCCGTCGACCTAGAGACTAGGTGGGCGCCGGTTAGATAGGACCACGGTCCAGTCCAGAGCCAGCTCCCTGACGGAACTTAAGGTCGGCGGATAGCTGACCGTCCTCGAACGCCCCAGCCTCTGTGCTGAATCCATATAGGCACGTTTGAGGGCGACGATAAGGGGGCTTAAGCGGCGGGCGCGGCTTCGCCCAAATCACGCAGATACGCCCAGGTGAACAGGCCACTCGAATGCCCGTCGCTGAAAAAGATCCGGACCGCATATCGCCCGACGGGATCGGCCTTTTCAACTGTCAGATCGTCACTGATGACCGGGGGCGGCGGTTTCGGACCATTGCCATGCCCCTGGGTCTCGGCAGACGGACTTTCCAGGCGCAGGGTCTTGTAGGGGATTGAAAAAGCGGCGCCATCGTCGAACGCGATCGCCAGCGTCCGTTTGCTCTCGGAGAATCGAAGTTCCGTCGGCCAGGCGCGCAGGCTCATTGCGGCACCTCCAGATCGCGGGCCTCGCTCTCCAGCATGATTGGCAGCCCGTCCCTGATTGGAAAGGCCAGCTTCGCTTTCGTGGAGATCAATTCGCAGGCATCGCGATCAAACACCAGGGGGCCGCCTGTGACTGGGCAGACCAGCAACTCGAGCAAGCGCGGGCTGACGCCGCATGGCGCGGCAGAGGTATCGTCTTTTGGTTCAGTCATTGCAAGGTCGAGCTGTCGTCTCCGGGCATGTCCATGTCAAGCAGCGCAATCAGCGTGTCGGCCCGTTCCGCGACCCCGGGCGCTTCGAGGAGCGCCTGTTTTTCCAACGTCCCAAACGGACACCCGGCGCACAGGGCATTGATCAGCGTTTCCATGGGTGCATGGTCGACGGCTTCCCAATCGACTTCCATGGAGTTGATTTGCGTGTATCGCTTCAGCGCACGGACGAGATCGGCGCGGGCGGGCAATCCCGGCTCGCCCGGAGGCGTCAGGTCGCCAATATAGCTTTGCCAGTCGGCGCGAACCTGTCGGTATGGGGTCTGAACGGCCAGTTCTTCGTCGACGCCGAAGCGGCATATGCCGGTCAGGGAAATCAGGTATCGACCGTCGTCGGTTTCCGAATAGGACGTGATCCGCCCGGCGCAGCCAGTGGTGGCGAGCGCTGGGGCTGTCTTGTTGCCGCCTTGAGACTGAATCATGCCGACAATGCGCGGCCCGCTCATCGCGTCATCGATCATGTTGAGATAGCGTGGTTCAAAGATATTGAGGGGCAGGGACCAGCGCGGAAACAGGAGTACGCCCGCCAGCGGAAACACCGGAATGGTTTCCGGCAAGTCCGACAGTCTACGATAGGAATCCATGGTCACGGCGTTTTTCTCGTTTGCGGCCTTCATAACACATATCGGGCGCAAGCCGCGAACTGACCAGTGCGAACCTGCGAGATCACGCAAACATGAGCGAGCCGAGACGGCGACGACCGTCCACGGTGACAGGATCTTTCGGGCCGGCGGCTTCGAAGATTTCCAGCAGTTTCGCCTTGGCCTTGCCGTCTCCCCATTCCAGGTCGTCGCTTAGAATGGTCAGCAAGTGGTCGGCGGCCGCGCCATTCTTGCCTTGGGCGACGAGCTTTTCGGCGAGTTCAAACCGCGCTTCATGATTCTCCGGTTCCGCCGCGACGGTTTCCTTGGCGCTCGCCATGTCCTCGTCGAGCGGGGTGTCGGCCATCAGGTCGAGCGCGGTCCGCACGGACTTGATCGCAGGATCGTTGGCCTTGTCCTCGGGCGCCATGTCGAGGATCTGTCCGGCGCGATCCATGTCACCGTTGGCCAGATAACAGCGTGCTAGTCCCGCAATTGCGACGGGATTGGTCGGGTCAGCTTCCATAACCGCGCCGTACAGCTGAGCGGCTGTGCCGACATCACCGGATTGTGCCGCTGCTTCAGCCTGCTCCAGCGCTGCCTGCAGCTGCTTGGCATCGTCGGTACCACCAAGAATGCTCTGAACAAACTGGCGGACCTGGCTTTCCGGGAGGGCGCCCTGGAACCCGTTCACGGGGCGGCCCTTGTCAAAGGCGAACACGGACGGAATCGAGCGAACACCCATTTGTCCGGCGACACCTGGGTGGTCCTCAGTATTGATCTTGACCAGCTTGATCTTGCCGCCTTGGTCATTGACGACTTTTTCCAGCGTTGGCGTCAGGGTCCGGCACGGTCCGCACCAGGGGGCCCAGAAGTCGACCAGAACCGGCTGTGTGTTCGACGCTTCGATAACGTCGGCCATGAAGTCCTGGTCAGTGGAGTCTTTGATATGCGCGGTTGCGGCTGTGTCGGTCATGTCATGCGTCCAATAATTCGTTCGCCGCCTATTTGGGCGTTTCGATCAGAGTCTGCAAGCATCAGACCTGTTGCCGGCGCGGCGCACGCGCTTCGGGATTAGCTCTTGCCTTCGCCGGACCAGACTTGCGCGACGCGCTTATCGCGACCGCAGCCGACCCGGTACAGCTTGTAGCGTGCCGGGTTCTTTTCATAGTAATTCTGGTGATAGGTTTCGGCTTCGTAGAAGGTCGCCTCGTCCAGCACGCGAGTCACGATTGGCACGGGCAGGATGCCGGACGCATCAATCGCGGAGAACTGCGATTCAACTTCTGCCCGCTCGTCAGCATTGCCGACAAACACTGCGCTACGATAGGAGTTTCCACGGTCACAGAACTGACCGCCATCATCAGTCGGGTCGATGTGCCGGATGAAATAATCGACCAGTTCGCCATACTCGACTTTCGAGCTGTCATAGACCACGCGCACAGCTTCGAGATGGCCTTGCTTGGTGTGGGTCTTGTAAGTCGGATTGGTCGAATTTCCGCCGGTATAGCCAGAGACGGTCTCGACGACACCGTCCAGCTTGTCAAAATCACTTTCGACGCACCAGAAGCACCCGCCCGCAAAGATTGCCGTCTCGAGGTTTTCGTTTGCAGCAATCGAGCCGGATCCGTTTTCGGCCCCTGCGCTCATGACGAAGGTCGCAGCTGCAGCCAGGCCACCGGCAAGCAAACTGATGGTAAGGGGATGAGTCAGTTTCATCTTCATCGTCTCGAATCGTAGGGGGTTGAACCTGAACCGCATATGACGAGTCGCGCCAAAAATTGCGAGGGCATTTTTCAGATTTCACGTGTTTTTGTTCGCGCGTGACCGGAATCGGTCACTTATTCGGCCAGTCGCTCCAATTCCTCGGCGGAGATGTCTGAATTGTCATAAATGTTGGCGACGTCATCCAGGTCATCGAGGACGTCGAGCAAGCGCATCAGTTTTTCGGCATCGTCGCCAGCGATCGGCACCATGTTCTGAGGCTTCCAGATCAGTTTCGTCGACGTCGCTTCGACTTCACCAAACTTGCCTTCCAGTGCCGCGGCGACGTCTGACAGGTCTTCGCGCTCGGTATAGATGAAATGGCCGTCCTCGTCGGTGACGACATCGCTGGCACCGGCGTCCAACGCCGCTTCCATGATGGTGTCTTCATCGCCGGCTGCCGGCGGGAACTGGATTTCGCCGACATTTTCAAACCCGAACGACACCGACCCGGTTTCACCGAGATTGCCGCCATTCTTCGAGAATGCGGTCCGGATTTCACTCGCGGCGCGGTTCTTGTTGTCGGTGGAGGCCTCGACGATGACACCGACGCCGCCCGGGCCGAAGCCTTCATAGCGGATGTCGACATAATCTTCGCCGCCGCCGCCCTGGCCCTTGTCGACGGCGCGCTTGATATTGTCCTTGGGCATGGACTGACCGCGTGCATTGGCGATGGCCAGGCGCAGACGCGGGTTCCCGTCCGGGTCCGGGCCGCCCATTTTCGACGCGATTGTGATTTCCTTGGACAGGCGCGAAAACAGGGCCGCGCGCTTTTTGTCCTGAGCACCTTTACGATGCTGAATATTTGCCCATTTACTGTGGCCAGCCATGTCGGCTCCTGCGGTTCAATTCCGGTGACGGCGCTGCATACCCCAGCTCGCCTCAGAGATCAAAGGCCACGGTGAAATCAGTCGAACACGTGTGCGACCCCGCCATGTTTGAGGAGTTCCTGCTTGTCGGCAATTATGCGCCCCATCCGGATCAAACTGATCGACGCAATCAAGGTTAGGATGCCCGAGGCCAAGTAAAACATAAAGGCGGTCACACCTGTTGCGCCTGAGCTGTCAGCGATTGTCTCCGGAACATTTGAGAGCAACCAACACGTCCACCAAAGCGGAATGGGGGAGGCATGGCGCGACTTTTCTCCGATTGATTCATGCGTGCCATGATAAATCTGGCTCATGGCATTTGCGGGCATAACCAGGTTGGCGAAAGGCACGAAATAGTAACCGACCGCCCAACCGGGCGAGATCTTTGCAGCCGGCGAATTGATCGTGTGCAAATTGCGCATCGCTCGATAAGTGAACCGGCAAGCGAAGAAAAATGCCACCACGGATGATAATCCCCAAACCAAACCGACGAAGGTGAGGACGTCGAGATTTGCCTCTGATTGTGGCATCATGAATATCGGGAGATAGTCGGCAAACAGAAGATAACCAGCCAGAACAAACAGAAAGACGATTCCGCTAGCGATAAAGCCCCACATGGAGAGCCGCATGGCGTTGTACAGATCCTTGAGGGATCGCGGGCCGTCCGCGTAGCCATGCGCAGAAACTTGCGGAGAGTAATTATTTTCTTCCGTTCCACGTTGCGGTTTTACAACCGCTCCATTTTCCCCGAATTCCATCTATTCCCCCAGATTGCTTATCTGTGTGAATAGAGGTGCCGTTTTTATTATCAAGTTTAAGTTTAGACGCGCGGCAACATTTCGCTCAATCGTCCGCCAACCCTGATCGGCTCGCAGCGTTTCGCCAGGCCCGTGGCATCATCGGTCTCGACGAACAGGCCGCACAGTGTGCCCTGTCCGAGGGCGGGTTCATAACGTTGTCCCGGCAACTGGGTCTGGAAGCGGCGGAGGGAATTGTCCTTCTGCATGCCGATGACGCTGTCATAGTCGCCGCACATTCCGGCATCGCTCTGATAGGCGGTGCCATCGGCGAGGATCATGTGATCGGCGGTCGGCACATGCGTGTGGCTGCCGACGACGACGCTGGCGCGGCCATCACAATGATGTCCCATGGCCATTTTCTCGGATGTTGCCTCGCAATGCATGTCGACGATGACGGCGTCGGCGACGGTGCCGAGCGGCATCGCATCGAGCGCCTGGTCGACAGCGCTGAACGGATTGTCCAGCAGCTGTTTCATGAACACGATGCCCTGCGCCTGCACCACGCCGACGCGGCGGCCATCAGGCAGGATGAACAGGTGCGCACCCTGTCCGGGAGCGTTCGCCGCATCGGGATAATTGATCGGGCGCAACAGCCGCGGCTCGCGCTCGATATAGGTCAGGGCTTCGCGCTGGTCCCAGGCATGATCGCCCAATGTCAGGCAATCGGCGCCGGCATCGAAGAATTCATTGGCGATCTTCTCGGTCAGGCCGAATCCGCCAGCGGCGTTCTCGGCGTTCACGACAACAAAATCGAGCTCGAGCTCTGCGCGCACGGACGGCAAATGGTCAAGCACGGCCTGTCGACCGGGTTTGCCGACAACATCTCCAAAGAATGCGATTTTCATGGCGTCTCTTATGCGGGTTTGATGGTCAAATGAAAAGCGCGCGATGCTGAGCACCGCGCGCCTTCCGTTTGTTGTGGCCCTGGACCGTCAGCGACTATTTCTGGGTCGCCGTAAATCCAAGCGCGTCCTTGGTGTAGGCCGATGGATCAGGGTTTTCCATGATCGATGCGACCGACAGAGGCGTCTCAGGTGCCAGTTTGATGGTCAGCGTGCCACCATCACTGATGAATTTGGACAGCGCGCCTGTCGCTTCCGAAACCAGCGCCATGTCGACGCCAGAGCCTTGAGCCATCATCGGTGCCATGGCGAGGCCCATGCCGATCTGGGATTTCAGCTCAGCTGGATCAGCGCCCTGTGCCGTCGCAGCAGCGTTGAAGGCACGGTCGAGCAGCGAATTGTCATCAATTGAGAGCTCAAAGCCGTGAATGGTCAGCTGACCCATCGCATTGGTCATCGCCATTGGGTCAGGCTCAGCACCAGCGGCCAGGTCTTCGAAGTTGAACGCATTGGCCGCTTCGCGGGCATATGTGCTGTAGCCTTCGATCTTGCCGCCCATGCTGAATTTCGCACCATCGACGAGCTCGATATAGTTCTCTCCGGCGTCGAAGGAGACAATGTCCTT
Organism: Henriciella sp.; assembly: GCA_965228095.1. GTDB lineage: Bacteria > Pseudomonadota > Alphaproteobacteria > Caulobacterales > Hyphomonadaceae > Henriciella. The sequence continues at coordinate 1,907,160 of OZ245793.1, forward strand.
GTCCGGGTCATATGTGGCGACGCTGGCGCCTTTCAGTTCCAGCTCTTCGTAGCCAACCACGCTGAGGCCCTGAAGCAGCGCTTCACCGACTTCACCGCCTTCACCGTCCGCTTTCAGCGTCATGGAGTATGGCTGGGTCACGTATTTGACCGGCTGGCCAGCGGCATTGCGCTCAACGCCAGCGACCACGCTTGGTATCGCGAATGAGGCGCCGGCCACGTCGATTGACAGGTTGTCCAGCGTGAAGCTGTCATAGCCCGGTTCCATCGGATTTTCGTAGGCAGCATCCATAACAGCGGCCATCAGCGCCTCTTCGTCGCCGACATTTTCCTGGATCGCCTTGACGAATTTCGCATCGATATTGGTGGCAGATACGCCGCCCAGGCTGATGTCGAAATCAACGCCTTCAGACGTATCAGTGCCGTTCAGGCTGAGGCCGCTAATCACGGCTTTCGCCGCTTTCAGGTCCGCCATGTCACGGATTTCGATTTTGTCGATGCCAAACGTGCCGTCGGCTTCGTCATCCGAAAACTCGCCGGTCAGGCCACTGATCGACCAGCTGTCAAAGACAATGTTCTCGGCCGCCGGGAAGGGCGCTTCCTGACCGTTCAGGCCAGCCGCCAGCCAGGCTGCGAGTTCAGGCGATGGGTTGATCAGTTCGATCGAGCCGAGCTTGACCTCAGCGTCCTCGCCTTCCTCGGAAATTGTGATGTCGTTCAGGCTCATCTTGCCGAAATTGGCTTTGCCGTCTTCCATATCGAGGCCTTCAAAGACCAGAGAACCGACTTTCACGGCGTCTTCGCCGGTGATGGTCAGGTCGGTGAACGTCGCCGATGCTCCATCGGTCGTGCTGCCGGCGAAAGACAGGATGCCGCCGCTATCAGTCAGCGACATGGCGTCGAGTGCGGCGGCCGCCTCGGAGGCGTCACCTGAACGAACGGTCAGCTCTTTCAGCGTCGGCTCTTCGATATTCACTTCGGTTGGCTTGTCACCCTGGTTACAAGCCGTCACCAGAGCCAGTGCTGCTGCACCAAACATTAATTTCTTCATAGTCGATTCCCCAATTAGGCGGTTTCCATTAGACATATCGCACATTTCTGTCGAGGCGTATTTAATGATTATCGATAAAGGCGACAAGATGGCGTTGGTTACGAAATGTGGCCAAACCGTTCATGTTCGCCTCGAAGTGAACCCGAAAGCGCGGCGCTTGATTCTGCGTCTGGACGAGCGCAATCGCGAAGCCGTTGCGGTCGCCCCCAGCAAGCGCAAGATCGGTGAAGCAGCTGAGTTTGCGCGCGACCGCCTCGATTGGATTGCTGAGCATTTACAAGCACTTCCGGAGCATGTCTTGCTTGAAGATGGGGCCAAAATCAAACTCCGGGGCGAGGACTGCCGGATCAGTCTGACAGGCGAAGGACGCCTGCCCAAGCTGATCATTGGGACGCCGCATATTCTATCTCTGCCTGGTCAAAGTGACACCATCGGGCGTCGTGCAGAACGGTATCTAAAAAAAGCAGCCCGTAGCGATCTGAGCGACGCGGTGATTCGCTATTGCGACCGTCTTGGCGTCGAAGCGCGCCGTGTGACCGTCAAGGACACGCGTTCTCGCTGGGGCTCATGCACCTCTGACGGCCGCCTGGCCTTTTCCTGGCGCCTGGTCATGGCCCCGCCAGACGTGTTGCAGTACGTCGCGGCGCACGAATGCGCGCATTTGCTGGAAATGAACCATAGCCCGGCCTTCTGGGCCCATGTCGAAACTTGCCGTCCGACCTGGAAGCAGGAGCGGGCCTGGTTGCGCAAGCATGGACGTGATCTGCACGCGGTTCGCGCCGCCTAGGCTGGCTGCGGGACCGGTTCGGATTGCGGATCGTCCTTCAGCTCCGGCGCAAAGCTGATCAGCACAGCACCATCCCCGCCGCGTGCTTCGCGATTTGGACCAAGCAGGACCAGCGTGCCGTCGGCGCGTAACTCGGCAACGATGTCGGCATTCGGGCGATCCTTGCGGAACTGATCCAGCGAGTATTGATCGGTCAAGCGCGTGCGGGCGAATTCCCAGCCACGATACTGATCCCGGATCAGGCTGTCATAGGTGCGCCCGCGCCGGATCAATGTGCGCCCACGCGCATTCGAGCTGACGCCGCGCTCATCATTCTCGTCATCGTCACTAATGGAAAGCTGATAGACCATGTGGCGCCCGACCTCCGGCGCGAAGTGACTGCAAACCAACGCATTATACGAATCATTGGTGGATAGGGCGATGACGGTCGAAAAGCGGGCGTGATCGAGCTTGATTTCTGCGTCCTCGGACAGAACCTCGCCCATGAAGATCTCAAGCCCCGCATCGCGCGAGGATTTCAGGCGGCGATAATTGCTATCGGCGACAATTACATCGATACCGCTGCGCTCCAGGGCGTTGGCGAATTGCACACTCCAGGCATTGGCGCCGACGATCAGCACACCCGGCTTTTCCTTGCGAGCGAGGCCAAGCGCGCGTGACAGCGGCCCGATCGTGAAGCCATGCATGACAACCGTGGTGAACACCATGGCGAAGGCCAACGGTGTGATTTGGTCTGCCCCCTCGAAGAAGAACCGACCTTCACGCGACAGATCGACCAGCAGCGAGCCAAACAGGCCTGAAACCGCCACCGCGACGATCCCGCGTGGGGCAATCCAGCCGAGCAGGATGGCTTCCTTCCGGTCGAGCGTGCCATAGGTCGAAATCCAGACCGATAGTGGCCGCACGATGAACAGCATGCACATCAGGAAGGCCAATGTGTTCCAGTTGATCGCCTGGCTGATAATCGCTGGCGTCAGGTCCGCGGTCAGCATCACGAACACGCCGGAAACCAGCAGGACCGCGATGTCTTCCTTGAACTTCTGCAACTCGGTGAGGCCAGCGAGCTTCGAGTTGGCCAACGTCATGCCGTATGCGGTCACCGCAACCAGGCCGATTTCCTTTTCGATCAGCTCGGCCAGCGCGTAACACAGGACGATTGAGGCGAGGATCAGCGGCGCTTTCAGGTACTCGGGCGTCCAGCCTTCGCGGAAGGCCTTTGACATGATCCAGCCAAAGGCAACACCAAGCAGGGTGCCGAGCGCTGCAGCGGCGATGATCCAGATGCCGGCGCCAATAATGCTCTCGCCCTGCGAGGCGACGCGAATGATCTCGAACGAGGCGACCGCGAACAAAGCGCCGATCGGGTCATTGACGATGCCTTCCCATTTCAGGAATTGGGCCGGGCGGCCGCCAAGCTTGGATTGACGCATCAGTGGCATGATCACAGTCGGTCCGGTCACCACCATGACGCCAGCAAAGACAACGGCGCTGGCCCAGTCGAGCCCGGCGGCATAATGCGCTGCAATGGTACCCAGAACCCAGGCCAGTGGGCCGCCAATAAAAATCATCCTGCGCACAGCGGCGCCGGCTTCCCGAAGGTTTTCGAATTTCAGGACCAGTCCGCCTTCAAACAGGATTACCGCCACTGCGAGCGACACGATTGGGCGGAACACATCGCCGAACGTCGCTTGTGGGCTGAGCAGTGGATCGCCAAACAGAACCGACCAGAGTGGCCCTACGGCCAAGCCGGCGAGCGACATCAGCACAATTGCCGGGGCTTGCAGACGCCAGGCCAGCCACTGCGCGCCGAGGCCCAGGGCGCCGATCAATGCGCAGGCAAAGATCACATCGCTGCCAGCGCCGCCGGCGAGGAGAATACCAGGTTCCATTTACCAGCCCCGCTCCGGCCCGATCAGGCCATTGCCTCTTCTTCTGTGCGTGAAATGTCGAATCCGATCTCGCGACTGCCATAATCGCCGGCTTCATAACGTTCGATCTGGGTTTTGAACCAGTCGAGAACGTGATTGTAGATATGGTCGTAGAAGGGCTGAGGGTCATTGTCCTTCAGCGGAAGCGCCAGGCGATAGTCTTCGCCGCCGACAATGCGGGCGATGAAATCGTCGCCTATTTTCTGGCATTCCATCGTCACCCGCATCCAGTCGGTCCCAACCGAAACGCGCACCGCCAGACCAAACATGATCGCGCCGAGCGGGCGGAATCCCTTGGGTGGGACTGAAAATGCCTGATCGCCATAATCCTTGGGTTCGAACGGTCCGGCAGGCGGCACCAGACGCACGCAGACGCCATCAATTGATCCGATATAGGCGCACAGACCTTCGCGTATTTCTTCGGCCAGGGTCCGGACACGCGAATAATTTTCCGCCGCCAATGCCTGATAATGTGCGACCGTCGAGATCAAATCTTCGAAACGAGACAAGCCCAATCTCCCCGTTGAACTGATTAAAGAGTAGGGCGGTATACGTGTGATTGCTAGTGTTTAGATCGCATTGCCTGCAGTTACTTTTGCATTCTCTGTTTCACCAGATCCAGCCAGTAAAGCTGCAGTCCGCAATAGGCGAGGACGATTCCGAAGTTGGTTGACACCAAAGTCATCGACGCCGTTTGATTTAGCGGTGCGAATATCAGTTCGACAAAGACCGCAAAGCCCAGCGTGATCATGGCGGCGGGGCCGCGGCGACGCAGGCCGATGGCGAAAGTGGTCCAGACCGTCAACGCGGCAAACGATAGAACCCGAAAGAAATGGTCCTGATACGGGATCGCCGTTGTCACGCCCGGCTCATAAGTCATTGTCTTCAGCGCAACCAAGATGGCGATGATGCCGCACAAGCCCATCGCCAGTTGGCCAGGCAGGCCCTTTGCCCAGTATTTGCGGGCGAATGACAGTTCGGACTGCCGGATCAATTCGCTCATTTGACGCTCCTGTCGCTGAGGGGCCGATCTGGGGCGATTATCGCGTCTGAGATTTGCCATCGATTTAAGCCGAAGCTGCAAATTTCCGGGTCATTGAGTAGCAAACGCTTAGCGTTTAAGCGGCCTGTCGCGCCGCGCTGAGGCGGATGACTTTGAGGTTTTCATCAATCGCCGTCATGTCCGGGCGCACCTGGCTCGGCAGCGCCGCGCGTGACAATTCGATCGCCGTGCGCGGTGCGGTGTCTTGCGTATAGGCGGTGATGATGCGGGCAATGGTGTCGAGGTATATCGCCTCTTCCTCGACGATTTGGCCGAAGCGATTGGCGATGGGACCGACGAGGCCATAGGCAAGGAAAACGCCCAGAAATGTCCCGAGCAGGGCGGACGCGATCATTTCGCCAAGCACGGCAGTCGACTGATCGATCATCGCCATGGTCTTGATGATACCGAGTACTGCCGCGACAATGCCCAGGGCAGGCAGGGCATCGGCCAGAGTCTGCAGGGCGCCGACGGCCCGTTGGCGCTCTTCGACAATCTCGCCGACACGGTCCTGAAGGTAGTTCGCGGTCTGCGTGCGCATGGCCGGATCCAGCGCGATCAGGCGGAAGCTGTCACAGATCAGGCCAGCGGCGTGCGGGTCGGCCTGCAGGCGTGGCTGGGTCGCAAACAGGTCGGATGTTTCCGGTGACTCGATGTCCTGCTCAATCGCGACGATGCCGCCGCGACGGGCCCGGCGTAGCAATTCGTGCATCATCGTTAACAGACCAGCATAATCCGCCTTGGTCCATTTCGCGCCCCGCAGGGCCTGACCGAAGCCTTTCATCGCGCTGATCGCGACCGGCGTGGAATTACCGATCAGGATTGTTCCGAACGCAGCGCCGCCGATCAGCGCCAGTTCGAACGGCAACGCAGACAGGACCGCCGGGCCGCCGCTGACCAGCAAGGCGCCAGAGACGATGAAGAGAACGATGACGAAGCCGATTAGTTGAATCATCTGCGGGAGAGTCCTATGTCGTGGAGCCAGCTTCGCGCAATTTCCTTTCGATCCGGTTTCGCCTTGAGGACGCTTCACTATGTCCGCGACGACAAGGGGCGGATGGTCTTGATTTTGTCGCCGATGAGATCAAACAGGGCGCATGAGCGAGTCATCGAACCCAACTGATCAAACGCCTCAGCCAAATCGGCGCGGGGCGTTTTTCATTCTGTTCTTCTCGCTGATGGCGATCGGGGCCGGGAACACGATGCTGATCGCCGCGGTGATTCCGCCGCTGACCCGGACCCTGGCGCTGCCAGACTGGATGGCGGGAGCGATCTTCTCGCTATCGGCGCTGTGCTGGTCGATGTCCTCGCCATTCTGGGGCAAGCGCTCGAACCGATATGGCCGCCGCCGCATCGCCTCGTTCGGGCTGGCTGGCTATTCCGTGTCTATGTTCTTGTTGCTGCTGTCTTCCTGGGCGGCGGTCTCGGAAATGATCACAGCGCCGCTGGCGATCTTTGCCTGCCTCGCCCTGTCGCGGTCAGTGTTCGGACTGATCGGGTCTGGCGCGAGCCCGGCGGCGCAAGCCTATGTCGCCGATCGCACCGATCCGGCCGAGCGCCAGAGCGAGATCGCCTTCGTCACCTCCGGTTTCAGCTTCGGGACCATTGTCGGCCCCGCCTTCGCGGCCGTGCTGGTGGCGAACTTCGGCATTCTCAGCCCAATGCTGATTACCTGTATCCTGGCCGGAATGATGTCGATCCTGCTGTGGAACTTCCTGCCCGAGAATCGTGAACCGATTCAGGATGCGACCAAGATCGAAGCCATTCCCGGCGCCATCGGCCTGTGGCGGTCAAAGAATGTCCTGCCCTTCCTGACCTACGCTGTAACCCTGTCCCTGGTGACCGGGATCCTGACCCAGGTGTTCGTGTTTGCGGTCATGGACAAGCTTGGCGTCACCGGCGCAGATGCCGCGAAATATACGGGCCCGGCCTTCATGGTCGGAGCGATGGCGGTGATGACGGCGCAGCTGGTGCTGATCCCGCGATTGAAGCTGAAGAACAAGACGCTGATGATTACCGGCTGTTTTCCGCTGCTGATCGGGGCGCTGATCCTGATCCCGGCACAGGATTTCGCGACGCTGATCCTGGCCCAGTTCTTCCTCGGCATTGGTCAGGGACTGACCCGGCCCGGCTTCTCCAGCGGCGCATCCCTGGCTGTGTCACCGCAATTACAGGGCAATGTCGCCGGTCTCGTCATCTCGGCCAATGGCATGGGCTATATCATCACGCCGCTGTTCGGCTTGTTCCTGTACGAATTTGTCGACCCGGCGCTGCCTTTCTGGATCTGCGTCGGCCTGCTGATCGCCATGGCGCTGTTCGCCTGGAAAGCGATCGAGCCCGGCGTCGGGGAGGCCGACGAAACAGTCTAGTTTGCGGCCAGGACCTGTTCAAGAGCGACCGTGGTTGGATAGCCGTCGGCCGGCACGATGCCATTGGCCTTCTGGAACCGGCGCAGCGCGCCCTTGGTGCCGCGACCCGCAATTCCATCAACCGGCCCGGCATCGAAGCCCAGACGGTTGAGCGTGTCTTGCAGCACCATGATGTCCCGGCGCGAGAGCAATTCCAGCTCGGTCGGCCAGATCGCCACAGGACCATGTTTTCCTGCAACGCCATCTGTCAAAAGTCCGACCGAAAATGCATAGCTGTCGGATCGGTTATAGGTCTTGTAGACGTCGAAATTCTTGAACAACAGGTATTTCGGCCCAGTCGCGCCGGTCGGCAGCCAGAGTTCGGCATAGGCTGTTTCTGGGGCCGCAAAGGCGCCGCCGGCCATCGGTGACAGGCCATAGCTGGTCCAGGTCGACAATCGCCGGTCCTCGCCATCGGCCAGCGACCAGTCAAATCCGCTCGGCGACAGCACTTCGACGCCCCAGGGCAGGTCCTTGCGATAGCCCGCGGCATTCAGATAGTTCGCGGCTGATGCTAGCGCGTCCGGGGCGCTGTTCCACAGGTCCTTCTTGCCATCGCCATCAAAATCGACGGCATAAGTCAGGAAAGTTGACGGCATGAACTGGGTCTGCCCCATGGCGCCGGCCCAGCCCGAGGTCAGCTGATCGCGCGATACCTGGCCCGTCTCCTGCATTTTCATCAGCGCGATCAATTCACTTTCGGCGAAGCTCTGACGGCGGCCTTCCACGGCCATGTTGGACAGCGTGTTGGCGGCGTCAAAGTCACCGATATAGGAGCCAAGATTGGTTTCCATCGCCCAGATTGCCGTGATCGCCTCGCGATCGACACCATAAGCGGCTTCGATTCGATCAAAGATTGGGGCCAGGTCGCGAATCTTTTCGGCGCCGCGCGTCTTGCGACCGTCTGTTACTGCGGATCCGACATACTCCCAGATCGGCTTGGCGAATTCGGCCTGGCTGGCGACATCGGTCTTGGCGATGCTGGCATCATCGCCGAGATAAAGCGCGAGCGGGGAGATCCCGGACAGCGTCGCGTGAACCACGACCGGATCGCGCCCGGCGGCGACAGCGCGGGAGGCAAAATCGTCGCGCCAGGCGTCCATGCTGGCATTTCCGGAGGCCGCGAAGGGGGCGAGGACGCCGCTACTGCCGCCGCCGACAGGGCCGGATGGGTTGATCACCGGCTGCTGTGATTGTGGTGAGGCTGCACATGCTGTCATCAGCGCGGCCGCCGCCACGAGACCGTATAATGGTCGCTTCAAGATAAAATCGCTCATCATACGCACCCCTTTGCGCATTTGCCTGCAAGCCACGATTGACTCGGCTGGACCCGATGTGTATGTCCCGCGCTTTCGTAAAAACTGTTCTAACGTTTGGGCCAAAGCCATGAAAGTGAAATCCTCGATCAAAGCACTCAAGTCGCGCCACCGTGACTGCAAGGTCGTACGTCGCCGTGGCCGGACCTATGTTATCAACAAGACTGACCCACGCTTTAAAGCAAAGCAGGGCTGAGCCTTAAATGAACAGATGAGCCTCCCTTGAGCGCTCGTATCGTCCTTTTCGATTTGGGTCACGTGGTTGTCGACTGGCAACCGATACGTCTGTATCGCGACTTTTTTGAGACCGAAGCCGACGCCCGGTCTTTTCTGGACACCGTCTGTACAATGGACTGGCATCTCCAGCATGATCTCGGCGTGCCAATGGCCGAGAATGCGGCGCGCCTGATTGCCGAGTTTCCGCACTATGAAACCGCGATCAACGCCTGGCGCGGTCGCTGGCTCGACATGTTTGAAGGCTATGTTCCCGGGATGCCGGCGCTGATGGCGCGGCTGGAGGAGGCCCGTGTGCCGCTCTATGGCCTGTCCAACATCCCGGACGAAGTCGCACAGGAGACGTTTGACGCTTTCCCAATGATCAAATTGCTGCGTGATGTCGTCGTCTCCGGCGCCGAAAAAGTCGTGAAGCCGGATCCGAAGATCTACGAAATCGCCCTCGCTCGCATGGGCGACCCCGATCCCGGCCATGTCCTGTTCACCGATGATCGCGAGAAAAATTGTGCAGCCGCCGAGGCGCTCGGCTTCAAGGCCCACCATTTCCAGGGCGCCGCCGGATTCGAATCACGTTTGATAGCGGAAGGGCTTCTTTAGGCAGCGATAGACGTGACCACACTCTTCCAGCGTCCCCGAAAACGGCGCCTGCAACGAGACAAGGATTTCACTGGCGAGCGTCTGTCTTCGTTTCGCGAAGTGTTCCTGCGTCATGGATTGCCGGGCCTGGGCCTGGGCGCCAGCGTCTTGTTGATCCCTGACCTGCAGACCGTGTTTATCCGCAGCCTGACGCGTGCGTCGGAACATATCGCCCTTTATGCGATGATCGGAATCACCATCCTGATCGCGCTGAATGCCTATAACTGGTTCCTCGATCGGAAATGGGGCGTCGCACAGCTCGGCTGGATCGTCTATCTCGGGGCGTTGTCGGTTTGGGAAGAATGGCTGTTCCGGCTCGCGCTGCCGCACCTGCTGGAGGGCATCGGAAGCTCGGTTTGGATGGCCTCGGTCCTCAGTGCCATTCTATTCGGCGCTGTTCACTATTTCACATTGCGCTGGAAATGGCACTGGTGCGTCGGCGCAGGCATAGGCGGGCTGTATTTCAGTCACCAGATGGAACTGCATGGCGACCTCTTGTGGGTCGCAGCGATACACTGGGTGATGACCTCCATCAACACACCAAGACCTCCGTCACCGTCTGCGCCACGCCAGGCAGAAGCATAGAGGGATTGGTAACTTGAGCACCGGCCGATTGTCGGCGTCTGTGTCACCAACTCGAACCATCCGTGCTGAACGGCAAGTACTCACCCAAGAAGTTTCGTTCCATCGCGTTTCCCCAACCCGCCCCGTGGTCACTTGTGTTCTGCGCCACGTGTTTGTCGGAGATGTGATGTGGAGGGAATGCAAGAAGCTGCAGGACGCGACCAGGTCTGAGGTGCCAACTTGCCCAGGATAGCGGCGTGTCACCATTGCAGTCTCGAGCCTCTCGATCAGCACCGTGCTCAAGCAACAATTCGACGATTTCGGGCGGCGCAAAAGCGGCGGCGCGGTGCAATGGCGTCTCGCCTTTGGTGCGCACGTCACGCATGAACGCGCCCGTTTCAACATTTGGGTTAGTTCTTGCGTTTGGGTCGGCGCCATGTGCCAACAACAATTTCACGGTGAAAGCAAAATGAGGGCGCCCGGCTTTGCACAACGCATTGTGAAGAGGAGTCTCGCCGGTTCCTTTCAACGCCGCTTTCGCGTTCGCGCCGAGGTCCAATAAGAAGTCGCAAACTTTCCAATGCCCGAAAAAGGCTGCGTGTCCGAGCTCGGCGTCCAACTCATCTTGAGACAGTTCGTATTGACCCCGAATTAATGCGCGGAACGCGGTGACGTCGTCGAAGTAAACGAGCCAACTGTGCAGCGCCACGGGCCCTTGACGGGCTGTTTCTTGCCAGTCCGCGCGTTGCATAAACTCAAAGATCAAATCGGTACGGCCACGGCTAATGGCGTTCATCATTTCAGAGCTGTTCATTTCAACTTGGTCCGCATTTCTTTGTGTCGTTGAGATTCAGTGAGTATGATTGATGACGTCCAGGCTGTCAGCACATATCGCGATACGGCAATTTTCCCTCGCGGCAGAGGACCGAACCAGCCGGTCGTCTGGGGGAAACTTGCGTTCGCAAACCGAGGCTGAGCGGACGAGCCGGAACGCGAAAGGCGTGGACGATGCGTGGGGATACAGCTACATTGCCCTTCGTGACGCAACTGGCGAGATCAAGGTGGAGCACCACCGGGGAGTGTCGCGGATTGTCAACAGAGCCGTTCGCCTGGGCCATTCACTCTAGAGGAGATGGCCATGTCCAATTTATCGCCCGTTTCAGTCGCGTTTCTCGTGTTTCCGAATGTCACTCAGCTCGACCTGACCGGGCCGGCGCAGGTCTTGTCGCGGCTCGGCAATGTTACGCTCAACCTGGTCTGGAAGGACACGCACCCGGTGCCGACCGATGCGGGATTCCCGCTGCTGCCGACCGCCACGTTTGAGGAGGTTGAACAGGCGGACATTCTTTGCGTGCCCGGCGGTTTCGGCACGATGGAGATGATGCAGGACACCGACGTGCACGCCTGGTTGCGCAAGATCGCCGCGGACGCCGACTGGGTGACCAGTGTCTGTACCGGGTCTCTGGTGCTCGGTGCCGCGGGCCTGCTGAAAGGCTATCGTTCGGCGTGTCACTGGGCCTCGGTGGACCAGCTGGCTTTCTTTGGTGCGACGCCCGTGCGCGAGCGCATCGTCGAGGATCGCAATCGGTTTTCCGGCGGCGGCGTCACATCCGGTATCGATTTCGCGCTCGCCCTCGCGGCGCGGATTCGCAATGAAGACTTCGCTCGCTTCATCCAGCTCAGCATCGAATACGATCCCCATCCGCCGTTTGATGCCGGCAGCCCGGACAAAGTGCCGCCAGAGATTCTCGAACGCTATTACAAGATGGTCGAGAACGCCGCGCCGGATCGCGAAGCCAAGGTCAGGGCGATCGCTCAATCACTCGGATTTTAGCCCCATTTCGCTGTAAGAAGTGGGGGATACAGGAATCATCTTGGCACTCTCACCTCAACGGACCATACTCTGATCCATGTTCAAAGCGCTCGCCTTTGCAGGTCTCATCTTCGTCAGCAGCCCGGACTTTGGGCCGTCTGAAAAGATGTTTGACGAATTGAAAACCGCGCCGACCGAAGAAGAGGCGAATGATATCGCGCTTGATATCTGGGCGTCGTGGATGGAGTCCGGTTCGCATGCGGCAGACCTGGTGATGGAACGGGCGGTTCAGGCCCAGGCCTTTGGCGATCTTGACCATGCCCGCGCGCTTTACGATCGCGTCATCGCCATCCAGCCGGATTATGCCGAAGCCTGGAATCGCCGTGCGACTGTGTTTCTGGCCCAGGAGAATTATTCGGAAGCCCTGCGCGATGTGAACGAGGCGCTGCGCCTGGAGCCCCGGCACTTCGGCGCCTGGGGCGGTCTGGGAGCGGTCCTGGAACGACTTGGCTCGACTGATGAAGCGGTCAACGCCTATGAAAAGGCACTCGAAATATATCCGCTCTTCCCGTCCGCCAAACGCGGCATAAGCCGCATCCGGCGTGAACGCGAAGGCCGGCCTGTTTGAAAATGCTGACAATTGCGCTCGGGATCCTGATCGTGGCGGGGCTGGGTGCCTACGCGAACAGCGTGCTTTATGCCAGCCGCATCAACCAGGCGCACCCACCCTCGGGGCAGCTGGTTGAAGTTGAAGGGTCTGAGGTGCACGTCCTGCGGCAAGGCGAATCCGGCCCTGTCGTGCTGATGATCCATGGTGCCTCGGCCAATGCCCGCGAGTTCAGCTGGTCGCTGGCCCCGCGTCTGGCAGAGACGCATCAAGTGCTGATGGTCGACCGTCCCGGGCATGGCCATTCAGAGCGGCCGGACGAGGCTGACACATTGGCCGTCCAAGCGTCGCAAGTGGCCGGCGCACTGAAGGCGCTGGCGCCGGGCCGGAAGGCAATCCTTGTCGGGCACAGCTTTGGCGGCGCTGTCTCGCTGCGCCTGGCGCTCGATCACCCTGAACTGGTCGACGGCCTGGTCCTGCTTGCGCCGGTCACGCACGACTGGGGTGGCGGCGGAGAGGCCTGGTACAACAAGTACGCCTCGCATCCGCTGATTGGTCCCGCCTTCACCCAGCTGGTGCCGATTGTCGGCCCGTCGCAAGTACGGGCTGGCATCAACAATGTATTCTCGCCGAAGCCGGCACCAGCGGGCTATTTCGAGAACTCGGCCATCGGCCTGTTGTTCCGGCCGTCAAACTTCACCGCCAATGCCAGGGACGTGAACGGCCTGCGCGCCGAACTTGCGGCGCAACAAGACCGCTATGACGAGATCACGGTGCCGACTGTGGTGTTTTCCGGCGCACTCGACACCGTGATCAGCCCGCAATTGCATGTCGGCCGGCTGAAACACCAGATTGACGGACTGCAGCTGGTCAAGCTCGCCGATGGCGGGCACATGCCGCATCATGCGTTCGGGGGCGATGTTGCAGACGCCATCCGGCGGATGAGTGTGTCACCCGCAGACGCAGTCGACTAGACGCGGGCCAGGCCCAGCCGGTCATCCGTATCGGTCAGGTCGGACGGCAGCGCGTCGAGATACCAGCGCACGGTGGCTTTCAGGCCTTCATCGAGGCTGAAATCGGGTGACCAATTGATCTCCCGCTCAGCGCTGGTCGGGTCGATACCATAGCGGCGGTCATGCCCTTTGCGATCGGTCACGAATTCGATCTGATCGGCATAATTGCCGGGTTTGGGACGCAGCTCGTCGAGCAGGGCACAAATGGATTTGACAAGGTCGAGATTGCTGCGCTCGGCGCGGGCGCCAAACAACAGGGTCGCGCTCGAAGCAGCTCGGCAGGCATCGATCAGGCCGCGGGCATGGTCTTCGACATACAGCCAGTCGCGGACATTCTGGCCATCGCCATAGATCGGGATCGGGGCGCCCAGGACAGCTTTGCGGATCACTGTCGGGATCAGCTTCTCGCCATTCTGCCAGGGGCCGTAATTATTGGTGCAATTGGTGATCACGGTGGGCAGGCCATAAGTGCGCTCCCAGGCCCGGGCCAGGTGGTCACTCGCGGCCTTGCTGGCGGAATAGGGGGATGACGGCTTGTAGGACGTATGCTCGTCAAACAGCGGATCATTCGGGCCAAGATCGCCAAACACTTCGTCGGTGGAGACGTGAACGAAGCGAAAGTCGCTCGGCTCGCCCGCCTCGCGCCAGTGCGCCAGGGCCGCTTCCAGCAGGTTGAACGTGCCATCGACATTGGTCTTCATGAACGCGCTGGGGCCATCAATCGAGCGATCGACATGGGTCTCGGCAGCGAGGTGGATGACAGCGTTCGGTCGCGCCGCCTTGAACAGGGCGCTGACAGCCTGGCGATCCGTAATGCAGGCATGAACGTTCTGGACATCATATCCCGCAATCGCGTCTGGATTGGCGGCATAGGTCTTGTTGTCCAGATTGAACACTTCATGTCCGGCTTCGCAAAGCTGGCGGACTACGGCAGATCCAATAAACCCATAGCCACCGGTCACGATATATCGCATCGAAACTCCTGTTCGTCGTGCCCCCTAGTCGGGCCTGAATACATGCGAAAGTGCGATCGCGCCAGCGGTTGCAACATTAACGCTGTCAAAGCCTGCTCGCATTGGAATTCGCACCGGCTGGCAGGTCTCGATCAGGGCGTCTGGCAGGCCCGGCCCCTCGGCACCGAGCAGGATTGCGACTTTGGCCGGTTTGGGCAGGTCAGGAAGCGCTGCGGCATCCGATCGCGGCGTCATTGCCCAGACCGTGAACCCGGCCGCCTGCAGGGCCGCGATCTGATCCTCACCCTGGCCGCCGCGATGATAAGGCAGCCACAGCGTGCTGCCGGACGAGACGCGAATGGCCTTGCGATAGAGCGGATCGCAGCAGCTGCCATCAAGCACCACCCCGTCGGCACCAAACGCGGCCGCATTGCGAAACGCCGCGCCGACATTGTCATGATTTGAGATCTGATTGAGCACGAGTAGGCGGTCCGCCTCCAGCAGGGAGGCGAGCGGCGCTTCACCGCCTTTGCGTGCACAGGCCAAAACGCCCCGGTGAATCGGGAATCCAACGACCTCGTCCATCAGCGCCTGCGGCGCCGAATAGACCGGGATGCCGTCCGGAACCTGGTCCAGCAGCTCCGCCAGCGGAGCAAGTCGCGTTTCGCACAGAAACAGGCTCTCCACGGCAAACCTTGAGCGCGTCAGCAGGATGTCCAGCGGCACCTTGCCTTCGACAATGAAGCGGCCATCGGCGCCGCCGGTCAGGTCACGCTCGCGGACACTGACAAAAGGGGCGATCCGTGGATCGCCCCTCTCGGTCAATTGAATGATGTTTGGATGCGCCAAGCGTCTTACGCTCCCATTGGCAGGCCTTCTTCCTTGGCCATTTTCTGCATCGCTTTTTGCAGTTTTTCAAATGCACGGACTTCGATCTGGCGAATCCGCTCGCGGCTGACATTATAGACCTCAGACAGCTGTTCCAGCGTCTTTGGCTCGTCGGTCAGGCGGCGCTCCTGCAGGATGTGCTGTTCGCGCTCTGACAGGTCGGCCATCGCCGTCTGGAGCAACTCCATCCGGGCATCGAATTCCTGATTGCGGGCGAACTCTTCGGCCTGGTTCGGTTCATCATCTTCGAGCCAGTCCTGCCACTCCATGTCGCCTTCCGCGCCCATCGGGGCGTTGAGTGACGCGTCAGAGCCGCTCATCCGGCCGTTCATAGAGATGACGTCCTTTTCCGAGACGTTGAGCTTGTCGGCAATGTGTTTGACCTGATCCGGCTTCAGCTGTGCATTGTCGAGCGCATCGATCTCGCCTTTCATCCGGCGCAGGTTGAAGAACAGCTTCTTCTGCGCGGCCGTTGTACCGAGTTTCACCAGGCTCCACGAGCGTAGGATATATTCCTGAATGCTGGCGCGGATCCACCACATGGCATAGGTCGCCAGGCGAAAGCCTTTGTCTGGGTCGAATTTTTTCACCGATTGCATCAGGCCGACATTGCCTTCCGAGATCACCTCGGCCATTGGCAGGCCGTAGCCGCGATAGCCCATGGCGATCTTGGCCACCAGGCGCAGGTGCGACGTCACCATCTTTTCGGCGGCGTCGGAATCTTCATGCTCCTGCCAGCGTTTGGCCAGCATGAACTCTTCGTCCTTGGCCAGCATCGGGAATTTTCTGATTTCTGAGAGGTAGCGGCTAAGTCCCTGTTCCGGGCTCAGCGTGAGCGCACGGCTCGCTGTTGTATTGGCCATTCCTGGTCCTCCTTATGTCCCCTTCACAGACCCTCTACGTTGAGGCACCCGTTCCGGTTCTATCGTTGGTGAGGGTCATAGCCCCGATCATCGGCAGCGTCTTTCCCTCTTTCGCGAATAGTCCCTATCGCGAATTTGCATAGATGGGGATGACAATGCCGTTATGGAAGGCGTGAGCGACACGAAAAGTGTCGGGACCATCCCGGTTTACTCCGCAAGTTCGACGTCAGTCTTTGCTGGGAACGTAATCGAGGGGCGGGGTGACCACTTCGGTGCGCGGCGTCTTGGGGGCCGATTGGGCAGTTCCCGGTGCCGGCAGAGCGATCGGGCGGCTGGCGTCGAGTTCGCGCTCGGACGACTCATAGCGCGGATGTACAAGCGTCGCCGCATCGCCAAACGCATAGACCATCCGCGACCAGTCGCGCTGGGCATACTGGAACGCGCTGCCGCGGGGATCGATGTCGGACCATTCCGGTTCACGTGCTGCTGTCACGGCCATGCGGCCCCAACGTTCGGCCTCGGTCAGGTCGCCATACCCGCGCAAGGCCTTCTCAAGCAGCAGGCAAAGGCGCGCGGTAGGTTTCTCCTCGACGAGCAATGCCAACGTTTTGACGGCGTTCAGCCAGTCGCGATCCTGCATCGCGAGTTCGGCGGTCAGGATGCGGCTTTCTCGATGGTCTGGATTGACGTCGATCAGGGATTGCAGGCGCTGGGCGATATGCGTCGGGCTTGCGCTGGTGTCGAGGCGCCGCATCAATTGCGCCAGGGCCGGATGCGGGCGTGCCTTCCAGCCAAGCTCCAACACGCCTTGGGCGGGTTTGATCTTGCCGTCGATCATCAACTGCCGGGCACCATGCCAGGCGGCCGGCGGAAAGGACGGGGCAGATCGGATGGCATCGGCGAGCAGGCGTTGGGCTTCCTTGCGTTCACTGTGCTGCAGCGCTGCGGCGCGAGCTGTATAGAGGACGGCGCGCCGGCGCCGCAGGCTCTCGCCGCTGATCTGCGCGCGTTTCTCACCGATCGAAAGCGTGGTCAGGGCTTCATTCCACTTTCCGGCAGCGACCTGACTGTCGAACAAGGCGTTGAACGGCCAGTCGGCGCCAGATTTCATTTCCAGGGCTTCACGGGTCCGTGCTTCGGCGGAGATGGCGTCGCCGCGTGCGCTCGCAGCTGAGGCGGCACCGCGCAGGCCAGCCAGTTGACCGCCAGGCAGGCGCGCAAGCTGGCCCCAGGCCCGTTCGGCACCCGACCAGTCGTCGGAGATTTCTGCAGCGCGGGCTTCGAGAAGCAGTTTCAGGCGATCATCATCCGCGTGTTGTGCGGCTTTCTTCGAGAGCTTTTTCGCCATTAAGGCATCGCCGGCTTCTGCGGCGAGCAGGCCATCCGCTAGGGCGCGATTGGCGGCTTTGACCTTGGACGCTTTGCGCGAGCGGCTGAACCGGCTGGGCAGCGTTACCAAACCCGTCAGCAACGACCAGATCAGTGCCATCGCCGCCCCGATCAACAAGATGGCAAGCAGCGCCCAGACGAGCTCGAATTCATAAAGTGTGCCGTTTCCGAGATCGAGCGTCAGGCCGCCAGGCAGGCGTGAAGCCCACATGACGAACACGCCTGCGATCACAATCAGGAGGATGATCAGGAACAAGATGATCATGGGCGCTCTTCCGCAATCATGGCGAGGCGCAAGGCCTCCAGGGTCTCTTCCAATTGGTGTCGATCCTCGGCATTTTGCAGCCAATCTGTGAAGACAGGCTGAAGATTGCCGTCAATCGCGCGAATATGTTCAATTGATTCAGCGAGTTCGCCAGACTGCAAGGCATCGTTCGCGTGCGCCAGATGATCACTCGTCGTCACAGCGTCTTTGCGGCGCACCTGAATTCCATCGCCAAACAGGCCGCGCATCCAGCCCGTTGCGCCCGGTGCGGTCTGCGCTTCTTCATCAAGCGCGCGATTTTTCAACGCGGGGAAGTCGGCAATCAGATCCGATTGTGTTGGTACCGCCTTGCTCGCCAATGGTGACAGGGTCTGCACCGCGGCATTGCCCGGCATGGCGGTGTTGAGCCGCTGATAAGCAGACAGGAAAGGACGGCCTCTGCGCGCCGCGGCTTCGATTGCCGACAGGGCAAGCGCCGCTTCCGTTCTGTTATTGGTCGCGGTGGCGGCAGTCAGGGTTTCCGATCCAGCGCGGTCTTCTAGCGCGTCGAGGCGCGATTTCAGCAGGTCAATTGCCAGTGTGTAGCCATCAAGTTGCGAGACCAGCGCGTCTTCCAGCGCGGTCACGCGCGTATCGAGCGCGCTCAAACCAAGCGCCGACGCACCGTCACTGTCCAAGTCGTCGGCGTCAGCCAAGGTGGCCACCCGCGCGCGTTGCAGGGCAGAGACGTCTTCCTGCATTGTGTTGAGCTCGTCGCGAATGGCACGCAGGTCCGTTACCGTGCGCGTGCGGTCCGCGCGCAAGCTGTCGGCGCGACCTTTCAGGGCGACAATCTCGGCATTCAAGTCCGTGGCCTGGCTGGCGCCTGTCGTTTGCGACGCCTTCAGTGCGGCAAGCTCTGATTCGAGCGTATTCACCTTGCCCGAGCCAGGATGAAATCCGAGAACATAGCCGACGCTCGCCAAGGCGAAGAACAGGCTGCTGACTGCGATCAACGTGACCAAACTAAATGCTGGCCAACCCGGGCCACTCGTGCCGAATGACCTCGGAGACTGTTTCGGTTCGGCCGGTTCAAACTCTGCGTCGATTGGAAGCTCATCCCCAGAATCTGGCGGCAGGGATGATGAGGACATGGCGGCTCTCCGAATCCGGTTGGTGAACGCAGTCTATATGGTGTCGGTTCAGGCCGAAAGTGTGGCAATTGCGGACTGCAGCGCCAGCATCAATCCGTCTTCATTTGGTCGTCTGGAAATGTGCAGCGCCTCGAGTTCGAGCGGCAAGAGCGGACGTGATGCCGGTTCGGAAATGGCCACGGCGCTCAGATGTGCCACCGACCGTTCACCGCACAGACGGACGAAACTCTGCGCGCCTTTGGCGGAATGGATCAGCACCAGTGCCGGTGCGTCTGCGGTGATCGCCGCCAGTGCTTCGGCAGAGAACGCATCGGCAGGTACCATTTCATACAGGGGAGCAAACTCGACCGAAAAACCCAGATCGACCAGTTTGGCCTTCAGGTCGCCTTTCGCTGCCGCGTTGGCAACATGCAAGAGCGGCAATGTCTCAGACCGGCTGTCATCGGCAATATAGTGGGCCAAATCAATGGCATTGCCGGATGATTCTCGAACCTGCTCGAAGCCGTGTTCCCGCGCCGCGCGGGCGGTCGCAGGGCCAACGCACCAGGCACGAAGGTCGCGATCGTCGCTGACTGCAGCGAAGGCGCGCACGCCATTTGCGCTGGTGAAAACCAGTCCAGCATAGGTGTCGGCGGTCGCAGACAAGGATTGATCAAGCGATTTGAACGCCAGGGTCGGAGACACAATCGGCGCGCCGCCCAGGGCTCCCACGCGCGCCGCGGTCTCACTCGCGCCTGGCTCGGCGCGTGTGATCAGAACAGGAAGGCGGGCGTGTTTCATGCCGCCAGCCTAGTCAGTAAACACTGGCAGGTCGCCGCCGGCCTGATCGCGAATATCCACGGCAATGGCGCGCCCGAGGGCTGCAAGGTCATCCAGGCTGGCGGACAAGAGCGCTTCGCCATGAGCGCTCCATTTGGTCTGGCCATCCGGCGTGAGGACTTCGCCGCGCAAGCGCCAGGCGCCGTCAATGTTGCGCAAATGCGCTGCCATTGCCGTTCGGCACGAGCCATCGAGCTCCGCCAGGAAGGCGCGCTCAGCCGTTGCCATAGCGCGCGTGGCAGCATGATCAAGCGTTGGCAGGATGGCGGCGAGTGTCTCTGAAAGCTGGTCAACGCGCGCCGCGACGGCGATGATCCCTTGTCCTGCCGCTGGCAGCAGGTCGTCGACCGAAACCGGGTGCGCCAAATGATCCAGGCCCAGCCGATTGAGGCCAGCCATGGCCAGGAAAGTCGCATCGGCTTCGCCGCGCTCGAGTTTCTCGATCCGCGTTTCGACCCGGCCCCGGAATGGCACCACGTTCAAGTCTGGCCGTAATGACAAGGCTTGCGACTCGCGCCGCAGACTGGCCGTGCCAAGCACCGCGCCGTCCGGCAAGTCCTGCAATCTGCTGATTCCGTTCGTGGTCAGGAACCCATCGCGCGGATCCGCGCGCTGAGGATAAGCGACCAGCGTCTGGCCGTCCGGCAGGACGCTGGGCACATCCTTCAGGCTGTGTACGCCAATATCGACCTCGCCGGCGTCAACCGCGCGATCGATCTCGCGCGTGAACAGGCCCTTGCCGCCTGAATTGATCAATCGTTCCGACGTCAGCTGGTCCCCCTTGGTGGTGAAGGTGACGATTTCGCCACGCAAAGCCCCGTCACTGACGCGCTCGATTTCAGACGCAATCAAACGCGCCTGATACAGGGCCAGCGGCGAGCCTCTTGTGCCGATACGAACAGGGTGTGCTTGGGCCATTCTTGCTCCACAAATGTCGTGGATTTCAGCTAAGGTTGATCCCGGTTCGGCGCAAGCCAGACCGGGCAGGCGCGACAGTGCGCGCGCCGCCATGACTGTGGCGCCGGACGGACTGGTGCGAGTCGGTTCCAAGTCAGCGCTGATCGGCTTATATCCACTCCATGTCTGCTCACGTCACAGTTCTCGGGATCGAAACCAGTTGCGATGAAACCGCGGCGGCGATCGTGCGCCGCGATGGCGCGGGGGGGATCGAGATCCTCGCCGAGACGGTGCATAGCCAGATCGAAGAGCATGCACCATATGGCGGCGTCGTGCCGGAGATCGCAGCCCGCGCCCACGCTGATATCGCCGACGCGACCGTGGCGCGGACGATCCGGGAAAGCGGCCTCGACATGGCCGATCTCGATGCAATCGCCGCCACCTCCGGACCAGGCCTGATCGGCGGTGTCATGGTCGGCATGATGACCGGCAAGGCCATCGCCCTGGCGACCGGAACGCCCTTCATCCCGATCAATCATCTCGAAGGCCATGCCTTGTCGCCGCGCCTCGCGGCAGACTGCCCGTTCCCGTATCTGCTGCTGTTGGTCAGCGGCGGACATTGCCAATTCCTGGAGGTGACGGGACTGGGGCGCTATCGCCGCCTTGGATCCACAATTGACGACGCCGCGGGCGAAGCCTTTGACAAGCTTGCCAAGACGCTCGGCATCGGGTTTCCCGGCGGCCCTGCAGTCGAGCGCCTGGCCCTCAGCGGCGATCCGACACGCTTCGACTTGCCCCGGCCACTCATGAATCGCGACGGACTGGACATGAGCTTCGCAGGGTTGAAGACCGCCGCAGCCCGCGCCGCTGAAAGCACACATATAGACGTTCAGGCGCAGGCCGACCTGTGCGCATCCTTCCAGCTGGCAGTCACGGATTGCCTGTCAGGGAAAACCGAACGGGCGCTACAGGCGTTCGGGTCGCGCCATGCTGGTCCGATCCGTCTCGTTGTCGCAGGCGGTGTGGCGGCAAACAAGACCATTCGCAGCGCGCTTGAGCGTGTGGCGAGGGAGGTTGGTGCATCCTTGATCGCACCACCGCTGCGCCATTGTACCGACAATGCAGCGATGATTGCGCTGGCAGGGGCGGAGCGGTTCGTCGCCGGTGAATTCGATGCGGCGGGGCTTGAATTTGCAGCGCGACCGCGCTGGCCACTAGATACAGAGGCGGCGTTGGCAGATCCTGCTTATGGTGGGGGTAAGAAAGGCGCGAAAGCCTAGAATTTGAAGGCAGATCTCAGGCGGATACCCGCTTCAATCTCTTGCTCTTCCCATTGCGCGGTGTCGTCGAGCTCTTCGGCGCCGATGGTCAGTTCACCACCAACAGAGATGCGTGGTGTGATCTGGAACTCTGCTTCCGCCATCATTTCCTCACGGGCCAGAGGAGACCCCTCGCCACGAGACGTCAGATCCAGGCTGAGACTCCAGCGATCACCCTTGATCCAGGCGAGGTTGAAGGTCTGCGATGGGCTGACTTGCCAGACAGGAGAGTCAAGGCTGGCACCGTTCAGGCTGAATTTCTGGAACCAGTCCGGCTCAGCTTGCTCGGTTTCGGAGATGGTTGGTGCAGGCATTTCGGGCACGTCTTGCTGGGCCATCGCCGGAAGGGCGAGACCACCTGTGATTACAAGAGATGCAACGAGTGCACGCATTTCAGTTACTCCTGCGCAATAGATAGCAGTCGAGCAGGTTAATAGAACCTTAATTTCCAGTTAGTTCGACAATTTTTTGTGAGAGTGTGATTTCGACAACAACACCCTGAGAATCCCACGTTCGAGTCGGCGATTCGATTTCATCGCGAACATAGGCGATCGCGACCTTGGTATCCGGTCCAAATGCGCGCGCCGCGCCGAGCCGCCAGCCGGTCGATTCCAAGCGTGCAGCATCGTCCCTGGATTCTCCATATTCCAAAGCAAATTCAGTGTTGTATGCTTCCCTGTGCAGGCCTGCGCTCCAGGCTTCATAATCCGCATCCTGAAGGCCGTTATCAGAGCTCAACCAGGAGGTGCCGAAGGTCCAGTCATCCTTCTCAATTCGCGTGCCCGCCGACCATGACTCCACCGTTTCATATTGAGACGTCAATCCGTTTGTCGACACGTCTGCGCTTGACCATCCAAGTCCGACATCGAATCGCCAACCGGAGTCCCGGAATCGGCGTGTCGCGTTCAGCGCGAGCTCTATCGCGTTTTCGGTTTCCGGCGAAATTCCGCCGGTTCCGGCGGCGGGTCGTCGGTCGAGCCCATCCGCATCGGCGTGCGGTGTGAAGCTCGCGCCGGCGCGAATCCCGATCAGTCGCGGCGTCGTGTAGGAGACCTTGGGGCTGGGGCCGGTGAGATCGTGCTTCGATCTCGTCGTTGTCAGACCTGTTGGATCCAGCAATGGGCTGTCGAGTCTGGTATGCGAGAGCACCGATTTCGCACCTTCATGAAACCGCGTAGCAACGCCGCGATCCTTGCCGACCCGCACTTCGCCATAGCCTCCGTCAATCTGTAAATAGGCCGTTTCCAGACGGATGCGCATGTCGCTCTCACCCAGTGCCGGAGCAGCTGACAATCCCGAGAAGGCTCCAACCGGCGCGAGCAGCGTGTCGCCAAATCCGCCAATAGATCCGGGGCGGTTGGGATGATCTTTTTGTAATCTTAGCGCGCCTCTGGCCCGCACTCTGAGTCCGTTCTCAAACACTTTTTCCGATTGTCCGGTGAGAGAAAGTTCGCCGACCACCGACTCGGTCTCAATGTCTGAATCCGCATCAGATACGGGGGTCACAGCGACAATTGACTCGATCTCGACCTCGGTTTCGATTGGTGCACCGCCTTGTGCAAAGGTCGGGTAAGCCAGCAACAAACAAGTGGGCACGAGGCAGGCATGTCGCATATTCGGTGAGTTCCTTTTCACGTGGACGACTCCGATAACATATCGGCACTGGCAGGCTGAGTTTCAGGTGCTATAGAGATGCTTGTTCTACAAGATCTTGCCAACGGGAAATGACGATATGAAGGCAGTTTCAACCCTGATTACAGCAGCAATTGGCGCAGTGGCGCTCTCAGGCTGCGTCTTCGGTGGCGGCAGCAATGTCGAGCGTCGTGTGGTTGAAGAAATTGCTGGTGGATCCAATCCATACCTGTGGCGGGCAAGCCTGGATACGCTGGATTCACTCCCGCTCGTCGCGGCGGATCCGCATGGCGGGACAATCATTTACGACTGGCGATCCTACGACAACGCTCCGGACGAGCGGATCAAGGCGACGGTTTACATTCTTGATTCGCGACTACGCGCAGATGGCGTGAAAGTTTCTGTGTTCCGTCAGGTCAATCAGGACGGCACTTGGGTCGACGCTGACGCAGATCCGGAAACCGGCATTCAGCTGGAAAACGCGATCCTCGTACGTGCGCGAAACCTGAAAGCGTCCGAGCTAGACTAATTTTTTGAAATATGGGGGAGGCGATGGCCTCAAGATACAATCCGCAGGAAGCGGAACCCAAATGGCGTGAAGCTTGGGCGAAGGCTGAGCTGTTCAAGGCGAAGACTCCGGCCGAGGCGGGTGACATGCCGAAAGCCTATGTGCTCGAGATGTTTCCATATCCGTCAGGGCGCCTGCACATGGGCCATGTCCGCAATTATGCCATGGGCGATGTCGTGGCGAGGCATAAAAAAGCCAAAGGATACAATGTCCTGCACCCCATGGGCTGGGACGCGTTCGGAATGCCGGCAGAGAATGCCGCAATGGAGAAAAACGTCCATCCGGGCGACTGGACTTATCAGAACATCGCCGCGATGAAAGCGCAGTTCGAAAAGCTTGGCCTGTCGCTCGACTGGTCGCGCGAATTCGCCACTTGCGATCCTGACTATTATGGCGAGCAACAACGCCTGTTCCTGAAATTCATGGACAAGGGCCTCGTCTATCAAAAGAAGGCCAAGGTGAACTGGGACCCAGTCGATAATACCGTGCTGGCCAATGAGCAGGTGATCGATGGCAAGGGCTGGCGCTCCGGTGCACCAGTCGAGCAGCGTGAACTGGTGCAGTGGTTTTTCCGGATCACAGACTATGCCGAAGACCTGCTGGACGAGGTCCAGAAACTCGAACGCTGGCCGGAAAAGGTGCGTACGATGCAGGCCAACTGGATCGGGCGGTCCGAAGGCCTGCAGATGCGCTTCGAGTGGGCCGGCAATGCCCCGGCCGGTCACGAGAGCGGGATCGAGATCTTCACCACCCGCCCCGACACGCTGTTCGGCGCGAGCTTTGTGGCCTTGTCACCAGATCATCCCTTAACCATTGCCATGGCCGAAACGAACGCGGATCTCGCCGCGTTCCGCGCCGAATGCGCAAAGGTCGGGACGTCCGAAGCCGACATCGAAAAGGCCCCGAAAATGGGCTTCGACACAGGGCTCACGGTTAACCATCCTTTCGTCGAAGGGCAGTCCCTGCCGGTCTATGTCGCGAACTTTGTTCTGATGGGCTACGGCACCGGCGCGATCTTCGCCTGTCCGGCGCATGATCAGCGCGACTTCGACTTTGCGCGAAAATATGACCTGCCAATCCTGCCGGTGGTGAAACCGTCAGACAAGGACGCGGCCTCTGGTGCCTGGGTCAGTTCGGGCAGCGGTGCCGACATGGAATCCGCTTATACCGGACCCGGCGCGATCATGAATTCAGGCTTCCTGGATGGCAAAGATGTGGACGAAGCCATCTCGCTCGCAATCTCCAAGATCGAGGGTATGGGGCTGGGTGAGGGCACGGTGAATTATCGCCTGCGCGATTGGGGGGTGTCTCGCCAGCGCTATTGGGGGTGCCCGATCCCGGTCATTCACTGCGATGGGTGCGGGATCGTTCCGGTGCCAGGCGCGGACCTGCCTGTGCGCCTTCCGGACGATGTCAGTTTCGACAAACCCGGCAATCCTCTGGAACACCACGCGACCTGGAAAGACGTCGATTGCCCGAGCTGCGGAAAAGCGGCGCGACGCGAGACCGACACGTTGGACACATTCAATGATTCGAGCTGGTATTTTGCTCGCTTTGCCAGCATCGATGATCCGGCTGAGCGCGCGTACTGGTTGCCGGTGGATCAATATGTCGGTGGTGTCGAGCATGCGGTCCTGCACTTGCTGTATGCACGCTTCTTTACGCGCGCCATGCGCGATGTCGCCGAACTGGATTTGCCGAGCGGAGAGCCGTTTGCCGGCTTGTTCACGCAGGGCATGGTCACGCACGAGACCTACAAGTCGGAAGACGGGCGCTGGTTGCAACCATCCGAAATCGAGCAGAAAGGTGATGCCTGGGTCGAGATTGGTACCGGCGCGCCCGTTATCGTCGGCGCCATCGAAAAGATGTCCAAGTCGAAAAAGAACACCGTCGACCCGGACAATATCATCGCCACGTTTGGCGCCGATACGGCGCGGTGGTTTGTCCTGTCCGACAGTCCGCCCGAGCGCGATGTCGAATGGACGCAGTCTGGGGCCGAAGGTGCCGGCCGTTTCGTGCAGCGGGTGTGGGGCGTGTTCAACGCGCTGAAAGATGCACCGCGCGACGCGCCGCCAAGCCAGAGCGATGCTGCGACGGCGTTGCGCCGGGCGTCTCACAAGGCGGTGCATGCGATCGACAAGGCGATTGAGGAGTTTCGCTTCAACTCGGCCATCGCGACGGTGCATGAATGGGTCAGTACCTTGAAAAAAGCAGAGCAAGGCGGCGACGATCTGATCCATGCGCGCTTCGAAGGCGCCGGCATGCTGGCGCGCTGCCTGCCACCATTCATGCCGCACCTGGCAGAAGAGTGCTGGCAAATGATGGGTGGCGATGGGCTATGTTCCGCGTCCGCCTGGCCGGACATCGACGCGTCATTGCTGGTCGAGGACAGCGTCACTTTGCCGATTCAGGTGAACGGAAAACGCCGCGCTGAAATCTCCGTCGCCAAGACCGCGAGCAAAGATGAGGTCGAAGCTGCGGCGCTGGCTCTCCCCGCGCTTCAGAACTTCATCGCTGACAAAGACATCAAGAAAGTGATTGTGGTTCCCGGCCGGATCGTGAATATCGTGGTGTGATGAAACAGTTTGCGATCGCTCTTCTGGCTCTGGCCATCTCAGCTTGCGGGTTCACGCCGCTTTATGCCAATGGCGTCAGCGCCGGAAACATCGACATCGCGACGATTGAGGGCCGCGCCGGTCACGCGCTGCGCAAGGCACTGCTGCAAGAACTCGCGCCCGGATTGCCAGGCGTCGATGGTCGCGGCGTCCTGCAAATCGAGCTGAACGAACAAATTGGACGCCTGGCCCTGCAGCCAGATGAAGCGGCGACGCGAACCGATATCGTGGTCAGCGCGGATTATGTGTTCGCATATGGTGAATCAGCCATTGCCGGTCGATCCAGTGCCGAAACCAGCTTCCTGGTGCCAGACGCCCCGTTCTCCGATATCGCGGCTCAGATCGATGCTACTGATCGCGCCATGCTGATCCTGGCGCGGCGTATTGCGGATGATTTGCGCATCAAGACCGCGAGCGCCGAATGAAGCTGCAGGGCAACGGCGCGGAACGATTTGCCAAAAAGCCTGATCCTGCCTGTCCTTTTGTCCTGATCTTCGGGGAAGATGAAGGCGTGGTTGCCGACGCGGCCAACACGCTGATCAAGTCGTGGACTGCGGACGATCCTGCGACCGTGCTGACGCTCGATGAAGACGAAGTCAAACGAGAGCCTGCGAAGCTGTTTGATGCGCTGGAAGCCGTGTCCTTGCTCGGTGAGGGCACAATCGTGCGCATTCGCACCAAGGGTGAGAAGCTGTTTTCCCTGATCAAGGAGGTGTTGGAGCTTCCGGTGGAGCGTGTGGCCGCGAAGCTGGTGCTTCAAAATGGCAGTCTCAATACGCGTTCAAAACTTCGCACGGCATTCGAAACATCCGGCCATGCGGCGGCGTTGCACCTGTTCGCCGATAGCGATGCGGATATGTCTGATCTGGTGCGCAACTATTTGCAGAAAAACGACGTCGAGATCGAGGCAGAAGCGCTGTCCGAATTCGTTGGTGGCCTTCCCGGGCATCGCAGCCTTGCCAATGCCGAGATGGAAAAGCTTGCGGTCTTCGCGCACGATCTTGGTCGTCCGGTGACCGTGACAGACGTCCGCGCACTGTGCGAAACCAATGCCGACGAGAATGCCCGCCGCGCCGTGCTCTTGGCGCTCAATGGCGACGCGCAGTTGGCGCAAGCGGAAATGGATCGTGTTCTCGACGCCGGGCTGTCTCCGATCAGTCTGGTTCGAATGTTCGAAATGGAAGCCAGCCGGATGATCGAAGCGCAGGCCCTGCAGGGCGAAGGCGGCGCGGCAAATGTCGGAATGAAGCTTAAACCACCGGTCTGGAAATCAGATTGGCCAGCGTTTCAGTCTCGCTTGCGCAAATGGCCGACACCGCGCCTGACCCGCCTGATCGAGCGGCTGCACGATCTGGAGCTGATGGCGAAGTCACCCGGGGGGGCGGGACTTGCCGAGCCCGCGACGCGTGAGCTGTTCATCGCACTCTACAAGGCGGCGTCGAAAGCCGCGTGAAACGATCACAAATTGATGACTAGAAGTTTTGTCGAAGCTTTGCCAAGGAGAGTGTAGGGGCTCTTCATGATTTCACGATTCAGGTTCTTATTATTGCTCGTCGCGCTGGCCCAGTTTGTCGCGCCACTGTTGCCAGTGTTGGGATTTGGTCAGTCGATTGGCGCGCGAGCGGTCGCGGATGGCATTCCGCCAGAATTGCCAGTCGGTGTGTTTTTCTCGATTTGGAGTGTGATTTTTATCGGGTTTCTCGTGGTTGCGGTTAGGCATTGGCGCAAACCGGATCATGTTACACGTCAACTGGCAGCACCGCTGACGCTGGCAGGATCTGGCAACGTGTTGTGGATGGTGAGCGCACAGAGCATTGGCTCTGTCTGGCTTGACCTGGCGCTGCTGTTTCCAATCGGCTTTTTTGCCTGGGAAGCGGCGTATCGGCTGGACCGGACCGGCGCCTATGACGGGACC
Organism: Henriciella sp.; assembly: GCA_965228095.1. Taxonomy (GTDB): domain Bacteria; phylum Pseudomonadota; class Alphaproteobacteria; order Caulobacterales; family Hyphomonadaceae; genus Henriciella. The sequence continues at coordinate 1,935,814 of OZ245793.1, forward strand.
ATGCGGAGCATTGTATGCGGCCTCACCGTCGGGTTGCTCGCTGGGTGGCTATCGGTCGCCATATCGATCAGCTTACCGGATGCCGGCCGCGCGCTGCTCGGTCGTGGGCCGTCCGATGCGGTCTGGCAGTCGCTGTGGATGGCCCTGGTTCCGGCGGTGATGCTGGCGATCGTGTTTGCCAACTATGTCAGTCGCAATGGCTGGTATTTCGTCGCGCTGGCGTGGGGGCTGCTCGGAATCATCGTCAACAATTGGTCGCGTCTCGGCACACACGCGCTCGCGCTTGCGACCGCGGTGGTCGGCGCTTATGTCATTTTCCGCCGAGTTCGGTTCGGCGCCAGCGGGAGTTACCCGGCCAAGGACTGAGTTTGACGGTTGAGCGTCTCGATCAGAAACTCGTCAATGACTCCGCTTGGTTCCAGACCATTGTCGGCCTGATAGGCCTCAATCGCCGTGCGCGTCCCTGGACCAGCGATGCCATCTGGCGTGCCAGCCTCATAGCCAAGACCGTTCAGCACGGTTTGCAGGGTCGCGACCTGATTTTGGGTCGACAGCTCCCAGGTTTGCAGCTCAAACTTGCCATTTGCGGTGGCATTTTCGCGTCCGGCCGTCCAGTTCGCCGCGCGACGTTGGGCCTGTTGGGCTTGTTCAAGCGGCAGAGCTTCTCGCAAGGTGGCAACATTGCCCGGAGCGCTGGCATCGCCATTGGCCGCGGCGACTTCATACCAATACAGAGCCTCCGCCTGACTTGGTGAGATTCCCAGCCCGTTTTCGTACAGAACAGCGAGATTGTACTGGCTGTCGACGACGCCAAAATCCGCCGCCATTCGGAACCATTCAGCGGCCGCAGCGTAGGATTGCGGGCCGCCTTCACCGTCCGCATAGAACACGGCCAGATCATGCATGGCTTTGGTATTGCCTCCAACCGCGGCTTTTTCGGTCCAGTTGCGTGCTTCGATGAAGTCGCGCGGAACGCCGAGACCACGCTCGTGCAATTTAGCCAGTCGATATTGTGCGACGGGCAAACCCTGACGCGCGGACCGGCGAATGAAGTCAGCCCCGGTCGAAAGGTCTTGGGCCGCGAGACGGTCCTCGCCCCATTTGAACTGAGCCACTGGGTCGCCATCAATGGCGGCGCGTTCGAGGGTCAGCGCCTTCGGGATTTCCGGAAGATCGACGGTGACCTCGGGCGAGCTTGGCTGTTCTGCGAGCGTCTCTGATAGTCCCGCGACGCTGCCTTCCGCTTCGAATAGCGTTTCCTCTATTGGAGATGCGGCTTCGGCGAATTCAATTCCGCCCAGGGTAGGTTCTGCGGCAGTTTGTTCAGCGGTCGCTGTATCGACGTCACTGGCGGATGCGATCGTCTGAGCGTCATTGCCGCTGACATTGGTTTTTCCGCGCAGAGCAACCCAACCGCCTGCGCCTGCTGCGGCGATGGCAAATGCTGACGCAGCTGCGATGACTGGAATCTTGCGTCCTCCAGCGCCGCCGCGCGCGGCGCTGGTCGCGGCAGAGCGCCGGCCCAGCAACTTGGACTCGCCAGACGGATCATTCGCCGCGGCGATGGCAGCCTTGCGCGCTCGGCTAAGGTAGTCCGTGGCCTCGTCATCGGGCTCTAGAACAGTCGTATCGTCTTCGATCAGCTCCTCGTCGAGAGTTTGGGCCAGCTCCTCTTCCGGCATCTCTGGTTCCGCTGCGGTCAAGGCCTCGACTTCGTCTGACTCCGCGAAAATATCGGAGTCTCGCGTTTCATGCTGGGTGTCATCCCAGCTGCCGAGCTCGGCTAGCGGATCGGTTGCTTCCACAGGGTCGGCATCGGCGTCGATCTCGGCAACCTGATCGAATGGTTCAAATGTTTCGTCGATTGCAGCCTCGTCGGGGAAAGCTGCGTCTTCGTCTGGGGCGGCGCCAGGCCAGTCTTCGGTTGGCGGCGTCTCAAATGCGGTCTCATCGGTCCCGACAACATCTGGTTCGTCGTCAAAGTCTGGCAAACCGGCAATGAAATCATAGTCTTCGATTTCCTCGTCCGCCATCGTCGGTTCGGTGAAGTCAGAACTTGTGTCAGCGTCATCAGCGAACGCCTCGATCAGGCTCTCTTCGTCTGCCGCCCCCTCAGGCTCGGTGATCTGGTCGACTTCTCCGAACGTGTCTGATTCGAGCGTGTCCTCTGCCGCGTTCGCAAATGCCGCCAGATCGGGAATGAGCTCCGGCTCTTCGATCGGGTCTGCCACAAAAGGATCTACCGTCTCGTCCTGCTCGGAAACGTCAGCCAGAGCTTCATCGTCAGCCGCCGTCAAAGGCGGCGCATTGAAATCTTCCAGAGCCTCAAGACGCGCAGCAAGTGAGACGATGGCTTTTTGAACCGGCGACACGGCCGTGTTGGTTTGCGCCTGCATTTCGGACAAGCGATCCGAAACGTTGTTCAGGGCATCCGAAAGGCTGGTCGATTGCCGCTCTTCCACGGCGTCGATTTTCTCATTCAGCTCGCGCTGGCCTTGCTCCTGTCGCGCCTGAACGTGTTTGATTGCGCTCGCAACCTGCTCGCCGACCTGTTCGATCGCGGCGGCGCTGCGGCTTTCGCTCTCGACGATGCGCTGATCCAGACTGCTGGACAGACGCGCCATCTGATCGCCCAGGCCTTCAACCAATTCAGCCGGGTTCTCAGCCTCAAGCGAGCTGATCCGGGATTCCAGTTCACCCACCAGTTCCGGGTTCGCGCGGGCGGCTGCTGTTTCGATTTCGCTGGCGAGTTTCTGTCGCGTCAGATCCACACTGGCGCGCAGGTCTGCGGCCAGTTCGTCAAATCGCTGTTCCAGCTCTTGCCTCAGCGCATCGGCTTTTTCCGGGCTGGCGAATTCTGCGACCGTGTCGATGCGCTCGTCGAGATTGGCGAAGGTTTGTTCGAGCGCCTTCAGAGCTGTATCCGTTGTCGTTTCAGCGCGATTCAAACGCTCCTGAATGCGCGACAATGTGCTTTCCATGGAGGTGATGGCACCGGAGACATCGCCCTCGACGGCTTTCATCCGGCTATCGACCTGGTCCACTTTGGACAGTTTCGCGGCAACTGAGGATTCAATTGCCGAGAAGCGCTCGGACAGGTGACGAGATGTCCCTTCGGCGCGCAGTTCCGCTTGCTCAACTGCCTTTTCGACGCGTTGTGCGGCGCTGGCCAGGGTCGACTCAACCTGAATCTCAACGCCTTCAACCCGGTCATTGAGGTCGTTGAAGCCGGCTTCGACGCGACCTTTTACGGCCGCCGATTCATCTTGGGTGAGGCGGCTTTCTTCGTAAACGTGAGCGGCCAGTTTGCCGAGCGCATCTTCGAGCGCTTTCATGGCCTCCAGACTTTTGGCGCCGCTATTGTCTGATTCGAGCGCGTCGACTTTCTCGTGCAGCGATTCATGGGTCTCACGCAGCTGGTCGATCATCGCCTCAACTTCCGCGGCCATTGCCGCGGTCGAATTTTCTGTTCCTTCGAGCCGGGCAAGCATGCCAAGCACGGACTGATCAATGCCGGTAATGGCGAGTGTCGATCGGGCCTCAACGGCTTCGATGCGCTGGGCAAGCGAATCCAGCGGATTATGATGCACGGTCGGCGGCGGATTGTGGTGCATCGACTGTGCGTGCCCGCCCGGATACTGTTGATACAGCGCGTGTTGCAGATCGCGCGGACCGGCCTCACTGTGACCGTCGAGCAGCAGGTTGTTGATATAGTCGCCCAGCGTCACGCCTTTCAGGCGCGCTTTTTCTTTGGCGACGGCGCGGGCGCGGTCATCCACCCCCTTAACGCTCCAGGATCCGAATTGGCTCATTCCCGGTACTCCAGCTCTGGCCAGCCTGATTCGTCAGGCGGGCAGATTTACCCATTTTCAACCTTGAGATGACGTGAGTGGCCTTAATTCCGAGTTAAAAAGGTAAACGTTTCGCGGCAATTTCGTAAGATTTGTTCATACCCTTTACGTCAACGAGAAATGGGTGACGTTGACGTTCGCGTAAAGACAATGCATAATCAGCACATGCCTGATACCGTACCTTCTCTTTCTATCGCTGACTCTCGAACCTTCTCCATTTCGGAACTGGCCCGAGAGTTTGGAATCACCCCTCGCGCGCTTCGCTTCTACGAAGACAAGGACATGCTCCACCCCGCTCGGGACGGCATGACCCGCGTTTACTCGCACCGCGATCGCGGTCGGGTAAAGATCATCGTACGGCTGAAACGCCTTGGTCTTCCGCTCGCGGATATCCGCGAAATTCTCGATCTTTATGGCCTGGAAGATGGTCAGCGTGCGCAAATGCGGATGTCGCTGGTCAAGTTCCAGAACCAGATCAAGGAACTGGAAAGCCAACGCGAGGACATTGAAATGGCGCTGCAGGAACTGCATCGCGGCATCGAGTGGCTCGAAGAGCAGCTTGAAAAGATTGGACCGGGTGCGGCGGAAGCTGAAAACCTGAAAGCCTATGAAGCTGTGGCCCGTCGCCAATTGGACGACGCGTGATTGTTTGCAGCTCGACCCGTAAGAGTTGAATGACCTTTCCAAACCGTGGCGCTACAGCAAGCGTCACGGTTTTAATAAATATGACTGAGGGAAATCCAGATGCCACGCTATGATGCACCTGTTCGCGATATGCAGTTCATCCTGCACGATGTGTTGTCGCTGCAGAATTATTCCAACTTGCCGGGCTTTGAAGAAGCCACGCCAGACCTGATCGATGCGATCCTTGAAGAATCCGGCAAGTTCGCGAAAGAGGTTTTGTTTCCGCTGAACAAGGTTGGCGACGAGCAGGGCTGTATCCGCAACGCCGATGCCAGCGTGAAGACACCTGACGGGTTTCCGGAAGCCTATCAACATATGGTCGACAATGGTTGGCCACTGCTCGGAAAATCGCCCGAAATGGGCGGGCAGGGGCTCCCACATGTCGTGAACATTGCGACCAGTGAAATGACGTCTTCGGCAAACATGGCCTTTGCCATGTACCCGGGGCTGACCTCCGGGGCTTTCGAAGCGCTGATGGCAGGCGGTTCAGACGAGCAAAAAGCGATGTACGGACCCAATATGGCATCGGGCAAATGGGCCGGGACCATGAACCTCACCGAACCACAGTGCGGCACTGATCTTGGCCTGATCAAGACCAAGGCCGTGCCACAACCCGACGGCTCATACAAAATCACGGGACAGAAAATCTGGATCTCGGGCGGTGAGCAGGACCTGACCGAAAACATCATTCACCTCGTGCTCGCACGCATTGAGGGCGGACCGGAAGGCATCAAGGGTATCTCGCTGTTCGTGGTGCCGAAATATATCGTCAATGAAGATGGATCTCTGGGCGCGCGCAATGATTGTTCTTGCGGTGGCCTGGAAGAAAAGATGGGCATCCACGGCAATGCCACCTGCGTCATGAACTATGATGGCGCAACCGGCTGGCTCGTCGGGGAAGAGCACAAGGGTATGCGCACCATGTTCGTGATGATGAACGAAGCGCGTCTCGGCGTCGGCATGCAGGGCCTCAGCCAGGCCGAAGTCGCTTATCAAAATGCGGTCGATTTCGCCAATGATCGCTTGCAAGGCCGTTCGCTGAAAGGCGCACAAGCGCCTGAAAAACCGGCGGATCCGGTAATCGTGCATCCCGATGTGCGCCGCATGCTGATGGATCAAAAATCGTTCATTGAAGGCGCCCGAGCATTCACATACTGGACAGCGTTGCACGGTGATCTGCACCACAAGTCTCCGGACGAGAAAGTGCGCGAAAAGTCGGGTGATTACATGGCCTTGCTGACGCCAGTGATCAAAGCCTTTCTGACCGATCGCGGCTTCAAGATGGCCAATGAAGCGCTGCAGATTCACGGTGGTTCGGGCTTCACCCAGGAATGGGGATTGGAACAATTCGTTCGGGATTGCCGGATCACGCTGATCTATGAAGGCACCAACGGCATTCAGGCGCTCGACCTGGTGGGCCGTAAACTGGCTGCGAATGGCGGCCGCGCCGTGTTCAGTTACTTCGCTGAAATCGATGACTTCATTGGCAGCAATGAGGGCAATGCGGAACTCGCTCCATTCCTTGAGGGGCTGGCGTCGGCCAAGGCGCAATTGCAGGAAGGAACGACCTGGCTCATGCAAAATGGCATGACCGATTTCAACAATGCGGGCGCGGCATCGACCGATTACCTGCAATTGTTCGGGCTGACTGCGCTGGCCTACATGTGGGCACAGATGGCGAAAGTTGCGCTCGAAAAACGTGGCAACGATCCATTCTATGACGACAAGATCCTGACCGGAAAATACTATGTTTCGCGGGTCCTTCCGGAAACAGCGTCACACCTGGCGAAACTGAAAACCGGCGCCGAACTGATGATGGCGCTGCCTGCCGATCGGTTCTAAGCCACGTCACCTGATTTGTGGAAGCAGCCAATCCGCCCGGATTGGCTGTTTTCACAGTCACCTCCCGTTGCGTCACCGCTGGTCAAAACGGCGCTTTGCGCTTACATTGACGTGAACGTAAACGTCATAATCCTGTTTTCGGAGTTTGCTCATGGCTGATGTCCTCAACGTCCCTCCGGCGCAATGGCGTCAGGATGAGGAAATTAAGATCTTCGACGATGCGGTTTCGCAATTCTTCGAGAAAGAACTGAAACCCCAAGTTGAGAGCTGGCGTGAAGCCGGAGCGGTTCCCCGAGACGTCTGGAAACAGGCGGGCGAACAAGGCTTGCTGCTGGTGTCGGCTCCAGAAGAGTATGGCGGCGCTGGCGGTGACTTCCGCCACGATGCGGTGATCATCGAGCAACTCGAAAAGCAGGGCATTGCCGGGTTCGGCATCGGGCTGCACAACGCGATCGTCGCGCCTTACATCATCCATTACGGCTCAGAAGAACAAAAACAGCGACTCCTCCCCAAACTTGCGACAGGCGAAATGGTTTGCGCCATCGCGATGACAGAGCCGGGCACCGGTTCAGACCTGCAGAACATCAAGACCACGGCCAAGAAAGACGGCAATGGCTATGTCATCAATGGCTCCAAGACCTTCATCACCAACGGCCAGACGGCCAATTTGATCCTGGTCTGCGCCAAGACGGATCCCAGCAAAGGCGCCAAAGGCATTTCCATCCTGATGGTCGAGACGGATGAAGTTGAAGGCTTCGAACGTGGCCGCAACCTGAAAAAAATCGGTCAGCCCGCCGCCGACACATCCGAGCTCTTTTTCAACGACGTCAAAGTTCCGGCCTCGGCGCTGCTCGGTCCCGAAGAAGGTCAGGGCTTCATCCAGCTGATGCAGCAGCTCCCGCAAGAGCGCCACATTATCGGCATTCAAGGCATCGGCATGATCGAACGCGCGATCAAGGAGACGGTCGAATATGTCAAACAGCGCAAGGCATTTGGCGGCACGATTTTCGATTTTCAGAACACCCAGTTCAAACTGGCTGAATGCAAGACCGAAGCAACTGTCGCCAAGGTGTTTGCCGATCATTGCACGGAGTTGCTCTTGAAGGGCGAACTCGACGCTGCCACGGCCTCGATGTCGAAATATTGGATCTCGGACCTGCAGTGCAAAATCATCGATGAATGCCTGCAGCTGCATGGCGGCTGGGGCTACATGGACGAATATCCGATTGGTCAGATGTACCAGGATGCCCGCGTGCAGCGCATCTATGGCGGCGCCAATGAGGTGATGAAAATGCTGATCGCGAGGACTCTGTAAGCTTGCCTGATCGCCACCTTCTTACGGAAACCTTTCCCAAGCCAGCCGAGAGCTCCAAGTCTCTCGGTTTTGAGCTTGTTTCGCTCGACATGAGCAAGATGGAGACTCGCGTAAGGTTTGACGGCAAGGCAGCCTTCACCAATCCCGCAGGTTACATTCAGGGCGGCTACCTCTCGGCCATGCTTGATGATACGATCGGCATGCTCGCCACGATCAAGACGGGCACGCGTGCCTTCCCGTCGACGATCGACTTGCACACGACATTTTTACGCCCCGTGAGAGTTGGCGCGATTGAAGTCGTCGCTCGCCTTCGCAACATTGGCCGTCAGGTGATTTTCGCCCAGGCCGATCTCTATGACTCTCGCGGCAAGGAAGCCGCCAGAGCCACCGCATCGCTCGCCATCAACCCCATGAAGGCGCCCGCCACATAAGTTAAGAACAGGAGACCCCTCCCATGACTGAAGCCTATATTTATGACGCAGTGCGCACCCCGCGCGGCAAAGGCAAAAAATCAGGCAGCTTGCACGAGATCACTGCGCTCGAACTGTCGACGCAGACGCTGGAAGCGATCCGCGATCGCAACGATCTCGACACCAAATATGTCGACGATGTCGTGCTTGGTTGCGTCTCACCAGTCGGCGAACAGGGCGGCGACATTGCCCGTATCGCGGTGCTGAATGCCGATTATGCCGAAACAACGGCTGGCGTTCAGGTCGATCGCTTCTGCGCCTCTGGCCTCGAGGCCTGCAACATGGCGGCAGCCAAGGTCATGACGGGTGAAGCTGACATGGCGATCGGTGGCGGCATCGAAAGCATGAGCCGCGTGCCGATGGGCGCAGCTGGCGGGGCTTGGTCGTCGGACCCGCAAATTGCGCTGAAATCCTATTTCTCACCGCAAGGGGTCGGCGCGGATACGATTGCCACCAAGTGGGGCTTTTCCCGTGATGATGTCGACGCGTACGCCGTCGAATCCCAGAAACGCGCCGCGCAAGCCTGGAAAGAAAATCGCTTCTCCAAGTCGATCGTCGCTGTGAAAGACCAGATGGGCGGCATTCGCCTCGATCATGACGAGCATATGCGCCCTGACGCAGACATGCAGAGCCTCGCCGCACTCAACCCGAGCTTCGCAGGCATGGGCGCGATGGGCTTTGATGATATCATCAAGCAGCGCTATCCCGAGTTGGAAGCGATCAATCACGTCCACCATGCCGGCAACTCGTCCGGCATTGTCGATGGCGCGTCTGCGGTTCTGTTCGGCTCCAAGGAAATGGGCGAGAAGCTCGGCCTGAAGCCACGCGCACGCGTGAAGCAGATGGCGTCCATCGGATCCGAACCAGGCATCATGCTGACCGGCCCAACTGATGTGACCCTGAAAGCGCTGAAAAAAGCCGGCATGGATGTCAGCGACATTGACCTGTACGAGCTGAATGAAGCCTTCGCATCCGTGCCGATGCTGATGATGCATTTGCTCGATATTCCGCACGACAAGATGAACGTGAATGGCGGTGCCATCGCGATGGGTCATCCGCTCGGCGCGACCGGCGGCATGCTGCTTGGCACCATGGTTGATGAGCTCGAGCGGGCCGACAAGGAAACCGCTTTGGTCACGCTTTGTGTCGGTGCCGGAATGGGCACAGCGACCATTATCGAGCGCGTTTAGGCGTGAAAAAGGAATCTGCCCTTCCGGTCGGGATTGGCGTCGGCGTCGCGATTGGCGCAGGCGTCGGTGTCGCGACGGACAATATTGCCATCTGGCTGCCAATCGGCATCGCCATCGGCGCGGCCCTCGGGACGACCTTCATGGCGGCCGGCTCCAATTCAGACGAAGACAACACGGATGAGGGCGAATAGCCCCATAAGGAACAAGTACAATGAACCTCGAAACATTCTCTTTCGACATTGATGGTGATGGCATCGCACACGCAGTGTTCGATGTGCCAGGCCGCAGCATGAACACGCTGACCGGCAAAGCCATTGCCGACATCATCGCGATCACCAAGGAAGTCAGCGAAAACGACAAGATTACCGGGCTGGTCATTTCCTCGGGCAAGCCTTCTGGCTTCTGCGCCGGTGCTGATCTTGGCGAAATGAACGAAAGCGCAGGCGGTGGCGAAAAATCGGCGACAGAAATGTCCGAAGCTGAACTCAAAGCCGCACAGTTTGAACGTGGCTTCTCGCTCAACAAGACTCTGCGCGAATTGGAGACCTGCGGAAAGCCTGTCGCCGTCGCACTCAATGGTCTGGCGTTGGGCGGTGGCCTCGAAGTGGCCCTGGCGGGGCATTACCGCGTCGCTGCAAACGATAACCCGAAGATCCAGTTTGGCCTTCCAGAAGCCAAAATCGGCTTATTGCCGGGCGCTGGCGGCACGCAACGCCTGCCACGTCTGATCGGTGTGCAGGAAGCGCTGTCTATGATCTTGCAGGGCACCAGCATCAAAGCCGAGAAAGCGCACAAGATGGGCGTCGTGAACGAGCTTGCGCCGGCGTCTGACACCGTCGCGAAGTGTAAGGAATGGATCAAAGCCAATCCTGACGCGAAAGCGCCATGGGACGAAAAAGGCTTCAAGATGCCAGGCGGCGTTGTCCATCGCAGTCCTGGCGCAGGCCAGGTGGCGACCGTGTCCAATGCGATGCTGCACGCCAAGACCTATGGCAACTATCCGGCCCAGAAGAACATTTTGTCGTGCGTTTATGAAGGCACCCAGGTGCCGATCGATGCCGGTCTGCGGATCGAAACGCGTTACTTCATCAACACCCAGCAACGCCCGGAAGCGAAAGCCATGATCCGCTCGCTCTTCCTGTCGATGCAAGAGCTGTCCAAAGGCGGGAACCGCCCAACCGGCTACCCGAAGACGGAGTTCAAGAAGATCGCCGTGATCGGCGCAGGCCTGATGGGCGCGGGGATTGCTTACGTCCAAGCCAAGGCGGGCATCCCGACCGTTCTGGTCGATGTCTCGAAAGAGAATGCCGAAAAGGGCAAGGATTATTCTCGCCGTCTGGTCGAGAAAGCCATTTCGCGCGGCAAGTCGACTCAGGAGAAGGGCGATGCGCTGCTCGACCTGATCACCACAACCGACAATTATGATGACGTCAAAGGCGCTGATCTGGTTGTTGAAGCGGTGTTCGAGAACCCTGAATTGAAAGCCAAGATTACCAAGATGGCGGAAGACGTGATCAGTGCCGACGCCGTGTTCGGGTCCAACACGTCAACTCTGCCAATTACGGGTCTTGCGGAAGCCTCCCAGCGTCCGGAGAACTTTATCGGCATCCACTTCTTCTCGCCCGTCGAGCGGATGGGGCTGGTCGAGATCATCACCGGCGAAAAGACCAGCGAAGAAACCCTCGCCAAGTCGGTCGATTATGTGCTTGCGATCCGCAAGACGCCGATCGTCGTCAATGACAGTCGCGGTTTCTATACCTCGCGCTGCTTCGGAACCTATACCCAGGAAGGCATGGCGATGCTGGCAGAAGGCATCAAGCCCGCCATCATCGAGAATGTTGGTCGCCAGTCGGGCATGCCGATGGGCGCGCTGGAAGTATCCGATTCCGTTGGCTTGGATACAGCCTTGAAAGTCGGTCGCCAAATGGCTCAGGCTGCAGGGGTTGATTACAATGCGAATGAGCTCGGACAGATGATGGCCTGGCTGGTGGAAGACCAGGGCCGGGTCGGCCGCAAGGCTGGCAAAGGCTTCTACGACTATAATGAGAAGGGCAAACCGTCTCGTCTGTGGCCGGACCTGAACAGCCGCATCGACGTCACTGTCGATGAGTGCCCGCCGGAGCTGAAGAAGCACCTGATCAACCGTTTCCTCGTGCGCCAGGCGGTTGAAGTCGCGCGCTGTTTCGAGGAAGGCGTGATCACGGATGCACGTGACGCCGATATTGGTTCCATTCTGGCCTGGGGCTTTGCGCCTTATACTGGTGGCTGCGCGTCCTACATGGACCTGATCTGGGGCATCCCGGAATTCGTCGCCGAGGCTGATGCGCTGGCCGAGAAGTATGGCGACCGGTTCAAGGTTCCACAGCTGCTGCGCGACATGGCAGCGAATGGCGAGACGTTCTATTCACGGTTCCCGCCTGGAGGTGTGAAAGAGAAAGCCGCAGCGTAAACGTCGCGGCTCGCTATCGGATACGAATCAAAAAAAGGCCGGAGCGATCGCTCCGGCCTTTTCTCGTCAGGCGCCGTCTTCGACGATGGGCGTGAGAAGGATCTCAACGCGTCGGTTCGCCGCTCGGCCTTCCTGAGTTGCGTTATCGGCGATGGGCTGCGTTTCTCCCATTCCGATCGCATGCAATCGCACCGGCTGAACGCCGCTATTGGCCAGATAGGTCTGCACCGAGGCGGCGCGCTGCTCGGACAATTGCTGATTATAGGCATCATCGCCGTCTGAACTGGCGTGTCCGACAACGTCGACTGCCGTTTTCGGATACTCGATCAGCGTCGCGCTGACTTCATTGAGCGGTGCATAGAAGTCGTTCTTGATTGCGGAGCTGTTGACGTCAAAGGTCAGCCCGGATGGCATGGATAGCGCGATCTGGTCACCGACGCGTTCCACTTCGATACCCGTGCCTGCGGTCTGCTGTCGTAGTTTTTCTTCCTGCTTGTCCATGTAGACGCCGACAGCAGCCCCTGCGAGCCCGCCTAGGGCGGCGCCAATCGCGGCATTTCTCTTGTCATCGCCTCCCGCCATCATGCCGACTCCGGCGCCAAGAATGGCGCCGCCCGCGGCTGTGCCCAGCGTTCGGTTTGAGACGTTCTGGCACCCGGCCATCAGGGTCGCGGACGCGGCGAGGACGATCAATGTTGTTTTCATGAATAGGGTCTCCCAGCTTCCTTAGCATCACACCCCGAGCGGGCCATTTTTCCTAGTGAACCTTTTGCAACCCTGGTCACCTGACCAATGAAAATCAGTGTCCACGTAGATTCCCGTATCCCGCAGCGCCGCCACGCTTCCTACCTCAATGCAAGAGCAGAGAAGGAGACCGTTCCCATGACAGTCTTGTGCGTACTTGGCGGCGACGTTGATCGCTGCACCCCGCAAATCGAGACGTCGATTGCCCTGGCCAAGCAACTCGGCAGCGATCTCGATGGTTTGTTGGCGATGCCTGATCCCGCGAATACGGCCATGTATTTTGTATCCGCAGAATCCGTGATGGCGGGCGGGTCGGGAGTTTCGGCGGTGACAGAGGCCCAGAACAATGCGCGCGAGCGGTTCGATGATGCGTTCGACACGACGACAGCGGATGCGGGTAGCTGGCTGAAAGCTGAGCTCATGCACGCCACCGGGCATATGCACTCGATTGTCGCCGCGCATGCCATCCTGAGCGACGCCACGGTGTTTCCACGCGAAGCCGGACGCGCGGGGCATCCGCTCAATCCGGTGTTCGAATATGTCCTGATGGAAGAACGGTTGCCCACCGTGCTGGCATCCTCCGCGGGTAAGATCTCTGGCCCCGCGCTGATTGCCTGGGACGGCAGCCCGCGCGCCATGAGGGCGGTGCGATCGCATTTGCCCTTGATTCAGTCTCTGGGAGAGGTCGTGATCGCATTCAATCCAGACAAGGATCGCGGCGTGGTCGGCACATCGGCCATCGCGACACCGAATGCACTTGCCGACTGGTTGCATGATGAACGCGTGAAAACCAGGGTCGAAGCCTTTGACGGAAACGTCGCGGACGGTCTGCTGGAACTGGCAGCGGCTCATAAGGCAGGCGTGGTCGTCATGGGCGCTTACGGGCACAGCCGCATTGGTCAGATGCTGTTCGGCGGCACCAGTCGCGCCTTGCTGCAGGCTGAAGACGGCCCAGCCCTGGCCCTGGCCCACTAAGACAGGAGAAAAAGCTCATGCCATTGAAACGCATTGTACTGAGATTGGCGCGAAATCCGGGGATGCCAGAGGGCGATGATCAGCAGGGATACGTGGTCGTTGCACCGCTGACGCCTGCGGGAAAAATCGACCTCGAACTGTGGCGGGCGTTGCGCACGAAATGCACCGTGGATCGCTTTCACCCCGACCCGTCTGAAAAGGCGGATGGCGTGCTCACGCATCGCGGCAATCAGTGGCGGTTTCACTATGATGAGGACGAGGAAGGTCCAGATGAAGGTGGCTATCGCCTTGGTGATCATGTCTTCCGACCTGGCGAATACGTCACCATCGCGTCTCATGGCGAAGACCCGCTCACATATGTCGTGACCGAAGTCGAGCGCCTGGCCGAGGTCCGCTGACGCGCAGGCACCTGAACAGGGAGCAACGAAAGCGGGCCAAAATGCCTAGATTCAGCCCTGTTTTTGTTGGCTAACACGGCTTATGTCTGGGGCTCGAATAGGAGTGTCCCGATGTTTACTGTCGCCGTGTCCGCAATTGCTCTTGTGCTGGCGGTTGGTCCGCAACTGCAAACCAGCCTGCAAGCCGCGATCGATCAATCACAACCCGTCGTCGAAGACGTCACCGAATCTGCAACCGGTGAGGAGAATCCAGGTCAGGATACATCGCCCGAACCGACAGTAGACGACCCCGCAGATGCGACGGCGACGACATTGGCTGTCGACACGGTTCCCGCCGCTTCTGAGCCGGCTCTGGCCGAGGATGCAGCCGATACTGATGTGACCCCTCAGCCCGCTTCCGGTGCAGTCGATCCCGCACAGTGGCCAGCCATTCTCGATGCTGCCAGCGCCGCGCTTACGGCCGCAAACACGGCGACCGGAAAATTCATCCAGACGAATGCTGACGGGACGATCACGACAGGGACCTTTGCGCTGAACCGTCCTGGGCGGATGCGGTTTGACTATGATGATCCGACTCCGATCCTGATCGTTTCGAATGGCACGACGGTTGCGATGGAAGACAGCGAGCTGGAGACCATTGACCGCGTGCCGATCGGCTCGACACCTCTGGCCCTGATCTTGTCGACGGACCTGAATGTCGATGAAGACGTGGAAGTCTTGAGTATTATTCAAAATGAAGAGCGTGTCGGTGTCCGCGTCAGCGACAGTTCCGGAGAACTCGACGGCACATTGACCATGGTGTTCGACAAGGTCAGTTACAACTTGCTGGGCTGGCTCGCGACGGATGGCAACCTGCAAACCACGGTCGTCGATCTGCTGGATGTGGAGACCAATGTTCGCGTCGATCCACGCCTGTTCCGCCTCGACGACGCTGAAGACGAAGAAGACGAACGGTAGCGTTCAGCCACAGACCAGACAGAAAAAGCCAGATTGGAGACCCAATCTGGCTTCTCTTCAGGTCCGTGTAACGTCCCCACGACCCACGAAATCTGTTTCTTTCTCGCCGCCATCAATCTCCGGAATCCGGTTTGATCTTGGCCTCGTTCATACTATACATACCCAGGGTATGTTAAAGGTCAATGTCTGGTTGAGCAGATTATGGCGCGTCGATCTAAAGCTGATGCAGAAAAAACACGTGAGCAGTTGCTGGAAACGGCGACGGTCATGTTCGGATCGCGCGGGTTTTCGGCAACCTCGCTGAGCGATGTTTGCGGCGAGCTCGAGATCACCAAAGGCGCGCTGTTTCATCATTTCTCGTCAAAAGACGACCTGTTTCGAGAAGTCTGGACGCGGCTCCAGGTCGAGATGGATGCCGCGGCGCGCGATGCCGCCATCGAGGCCCGCCGCCACGATGATCCATATGCGGCGTTTCTGGCGGGCTGCCGCACCTATTTGAATTACGCGGCGCGGCGGGATTTTCAGCAAATTGTGCTGATCGATGGGCCATCAGTGCTCGGCATCGAGGATTGGCATGAGAATGATCATGATCTCGGAATCCAGAATGTCACTGCTGGCCTGCAATACTTTTGCCGCAAGGGAATCATCGCACCGGAAAAGGTCGCGCCCCTGGCGATCATGCTTATGGGCGCGCTCAACGGGGCGGGCTTTGCGCTCGCGCGTGACCCGAGCGGCGTGTCTGCGGATGAATTTCACAAGGCGTTCGAAACGCTTGTGAAAACGATGCGCTAGCCTGCGATCAGATCAGCGAAACGCTGGAACAGGTAGAAACTGTCTTGCGGGCCGGGGCTGGCTTCCGGGTGGTGCTGCACGGAGATAATCGGTTTCCCAGCGACTTTCAGGCCCGAATTGGTGCCATCGAACAGAGAGCGGTGACTCTCTTCGACACCGTCCGGAAGCGTGGCGACATCGACCGTAAAGCCATGATTCATGGAAACAATTTCGACTTTTCCGGTGGCCAGATCCTTGACTGGATGGTTCGCGCCATGGTGGCCCTGATCCATTTTCTTGGTCTTCGCGCCAAGCGTCAGCGCCAGCAATTGATGCCCGAGACAAATGCCGAGGACGGGCAAGTCGCTGGCCAAAAGCGCGCGTAGCATCGGCCCGGCGCGCTCAAAGGTGGCGGCTGGGTCGCCGGGTCCGTTCGACAGAACCACACCGTCCGGATTAAGCGCAGCGATGGTTTCGAAACTGGTGTCGCCGTTGACCACGGTTGCACGCATGCCGACTTCAGACAGATTGCGCAGGATGTTCTTTTTCACGCCAAAATCGACCACGACAACATGCTTCTCTCCGCTGCTGTCGCCACCAAAACCATCGTCAATGCTCCAGAGTCGTTCGGAGTGGTCGAAAGGCGCGTCGGCCACCACATCTGCCGCCAGATCTGCGGCTTCGAGTCCGTCCCATGCGCGCGCGGCCTCGATCAGGGCTGCGGTGTCGATATTGCCGTCGGGCGCGTACTGGATGGCGCACTTTTGCATGCCGTTTTCGCGGATCAGACGAGTCAGCGCGCGCGTGTCGACCCCAGACAGGCCGACAATGCCCTTTTTGGCCAGCCAGGCGTCAAAATGGTCGTCAGCGCGCCAGTTTGACGGGGGCGTGATGGCTTCGCGAAACACCGTGCCGACCGTGGCGCGCGCGGCTTGTTCGCTCGATTCTTCGTGATCTTGCGGATTCGCGCCCACATTTCCAATGTGCGGGAAGGTAAAAAGGACCACCTGTTGGGCGTAAGAGGGGTCGGTCAGGATCTCCTGATAGCCGGTCATCGCAGTGTTGAAGCAAAGCTCGCCGACCGCTGTTCCTTCGGCCCCGGAGCCGATTCCCAGGAAGATTGTGCCGTCTGACAAGGCGAGCGCTCCACTCGCCTGACTGGTGAAGTTAGATTGATTTTTGTCCATCTAACGCTTATCTCCGTCGCTTCGCTGGACTCTTGAGGTCCACTTTGCCTTAATGTTTTTTGGGCAAACGGGTGGCTGATAAAGTGTTGCGGGTCGAACCGTCAAGCGGTTTCGGCGTATAAAGATGAGGCTTTAGAGGCGTCAAAATGGGTCAGATGGATCAAGCCATCCAAATCACACTTCGTAATCGCATTGATGCGGCTTTGAACGAGGCTGAGGCCGAGGACGCCTGCAGCGTCCAGGCGCAAACGTTGCGGTTGGTCAAATGTGCGATGGATGACCGCGATGTGATTGCGCGCAAGCGCGGCGAATGCTCCGGTTGTGACAATGAAGTGATCGAGGACTTGCTCGAGACCATGGCGGCTCAGCGCGAAAAGTCGATCAAGCAATTTGATGATGCTGGGCGCATCGCAGATGCCGAGCGTGAACGCGAGGAACTCGACGTTATCCTGCAATTCCTGCCAAAGCCTCTCGCGGGTGAAGACCTGCAAACAGCCGCGGCTGCGGTTGTGACCGAATTGCAGGCGCGCAAACTGAAAGATGTCGGGCGTTGCATGTCTGCCTTGCGGGCGAGATACCCGGGCCGGATTGAGTGCGGGCCAGCCAGCAAGGCCGTTCGCGCGGCGATAGGCTAGACGAAACAGTCAAAATGAGTGCAATTCTCTCGCGAACATCGCGGGAGGTGGAGCATGAAATCAACATTGATCGCCATTGTGGCACTGGTTCTGGGTGCCGTTGCAGGCGTGTTCCTGTATACGCGCATCGTTCCCCCGCCAAATGATGTCATCGCCCGCGCGCAAGCGTTTGAGGGTGATGCAGATTACTTTTTCCAGAACGCAAGCGAGCTCTACCCGACCCGGACCGTGGCGCGCTCCGAGACCGCGCAGCCATTGCCTCAAGCCGACGGATTGTTGGACGGATTCACTTATGAACATGACGGCGCAACGCGACAACTTGCGGATCTCTACACCGTGATGGAGACGTCTGGCCTGCTGATCATCCATGACGGGCAGATTGTCCACGAAAGCTATGGGCGCGGCGCCGATGCCGGAACGCGGTTCACCACCTGGTCACTGGTCAAATCGATCACTTCGACATTGGTCGGAATTGCTGTGGCCGACGGTCTGATCGCCAGCGTCGACGATCCGCTGGAGATGTACCTGCCAGACGTCGTCGGCACGGCCTATGAAGGTGTGACCGTCAAGCAGGCGCTGCAAATGTCGTCAGGCGTGCGCTACGATCCGAACCTGTGGGATGGTAACATGGACGACACCATTGCGTTCATGACGAAAAGTGTCGTCACGGGGCAGAAGCCTTCATTTGATCTGGCGATCAAATTCAAGCGCGAGAACGAACCCGGGACGGTGTTCAATTACAATACTGCCGAGAGCCAGGTCCTGCTCGAGCTGGTGCGACGAGTCAGTGGCATGTCGGCATCTGATTACCTTGAGCAAAAAATCTGGCGTCCGCTCGGCATGGAGCACGATGCTGGCTGGATCATCGACGCGGCCGGTTCGGACGGTGCGGAGATTGGCGGGGCGATGTTCAATGCGTCGCTGCGGGACTGGGCGCGGTTCGGGTTATTCATCGAACAGGGTGGTGTCTGGAATGATGAGCAGATCTTGCCCGCCGATTGGGTCGATCGTGCGACGGTGTCTGATGAAGATCACCTGAAACCAGGTGTGGTGCATCCTAACCCCAATCGCGGCTATGCCTGGCACTGGTGGACCTATGCCGACGGCACGTTCACCGCCTCGGGTGCCAATGGCCAGACGCTTTATGTCGATCGCGAAAACGACATTGTCGTCGCCCGCGCCAGCGCCTGGCCTGAGGGCTATGTGCGTGAACACGATGATCAGAGCTACGCCATGTACAAGGCGCTTGCGGACTGGTTCGCGCGTGAAGAGGCCGGCAGTGCAGAACCCGAAATCAGCGCAGCGGAAGCGCCTTAAGCCGCGATGACAAACCGGTTGCGGCCTTCATCCTTGGCGTCATAGAGCGCGTCGTCGGCGCGGGTCATGACAGATCTGACCGTATCGCGCGGATGCGCAATGCCGACCCCGACGCTGGCTGAGATGGAGATGCGGTGTTCGCGATAGGCGCACGGCGTGGACGAAACATGATGTCGGATCGCCTCCGCAGAACGGTGAATCTCTGTGATGTCGGAATAGGGTAGGAGGACGCCGAATTCTTCCCCTCCCAGACGGGCAACCAGTGCATAATCCGGCAGCGCCTCGACAATCTGTGCCGCGGCATGAATCAGGACTTCATCCCCGGCTTCGTGGCCATAGGCATCATTGACCTTCTTGAAATGATCGAGGTCGACAATGAAAATCGACAAACCCTGATAGTCGAGGTCAGCCTGATCAAACTGGGCCCGGGCTTCCTGCATAAAGGCGCGGCGATTGGCGAGATTGGTCATCTCATCCGTATGCGCAAGGCGGAAGATCTCGAGCATGCGGCGGTGATTCATGAAGCCCTGGAAGCCGACAATTGACGTACACATGGGCACAATGATCAGCGGAATGAACGTCGCCGACCGCAATGCCTTATAGTGAATATATGGTTCGTAATCCTTGGTCGTATACCAAGTGATCGAGACAGCAATCGACACCGCGATTACCAACATCACCAATCCGACAAGGATCATGTTGGTTGCAAATTCGCGTTCCGACGGAACTGATGTGATTTCGCTGTTTCGTTTCAAAGACTCGTCCACCTTCCCTGACGGTATCCCAATCCCACTAGAATAGGGTTGCCGGGGTCTTTGAAATTTCACGCATCTCGCGGTTTTTGTGGTAGTTTTGAGGGACAGTCCGCACTGTTACGCGCTTGTCAGGCCAACCGCGGCGTAAATTTCTGCTGGTAAATCTTAACCTGTTCGCTTCGCGACCGGGGACACACGCGCTATATGAGTCGCATGAGCGGCCCCATTCGTATCCCAGACGGCTTCGTTGACGAGCTGAAAGCACGCATTCGTCCGTCTGATGTGATCGGGCGCAAGGTGAAGCTGAAAAAGCAGGGCAAGGAATGGGTCGGCCTGTCGCCATTCACCAACGAGAAGACACCCAGCTTTTACGTCAACGACCAGAAGAAGATCTTCAAATGCTTCTCTTCTGGCATTGGCGGTGATGTGATCTCCTTTGTCATGGAGACCGAGCGCCTGTCCTTCATGGAGGCGGTCGAGAAGCTCGCGGACGAAGCCGGGATGCAATTGCCCAAAGCGACCGCGGAAAGCCAGGAACAATATGATCGCCGCCTGCGCCTGATTGCGGCGTGCGAAGCGGCGGCCGCATTCTACGAGGAACGCTTGCGAGCGAGCGAAGGGACCGAGGCACGGACTTATCTTGAAGGGCGGGGTCTGAAACCGAATACGTGGGGCAAGTACCGGCTCGGCTATAGCCCGGATGACTGGCGCCAGACCATCGAACATCTGAAATCCAAAGGCTTCTCGCTAAGCGAGATTATCGAAGCCGGGCTCGCCGTTGAGAAAGATGGCGGCGGCGAGCCCTACGATCGCTTCCGTGGCCGGTTGATGTTTCCGATCGAGGATGCGCGCGGGCAGGTCATCGCCTTTGGTGGTCGCGCCCTGCAACCGGATGCCAAGCCGAAATATCTCAATTCCTCAGACACACCGCTCTTTCACAAGTCGCGCGTGCTGTATCGCTACAAGGCCGCACGCGAAGCGTTTGGGGGCACCGATGAGGGCGGGCTGATTGTCTGTGAAGGCTATATGGACGTCATCGCGATGTGCGAGGCGGGGTTTGGCCATGCTGTGGCGCCCCTCGGCACGGCACTGACCGAAGAGCAGATCGACCTGTTGTGGCGCGCCGGCCCCGAGCCGATCCTCTGTTTTGATGGCGACCGTGCGGGTCTTGGGGCGGCGTACAGATCGATTGAGCGGGCCTTGCCCGGGCTGCAACCCGGGCGCAGCGTATTCTTCTGCCTGCTGTCGGATGGCATGGACCCGGACGATTTCATTCGTGAGCGAGGTCCCGCAGCGATGGGCAAGCTGCTGGAGAACTCGCTGCCACTGGTGGAAGTCCTGTGGCGGCGCGAGCGCGATGCCGAAGCCGTCGATACTCCCGAGCGTCAGGCTGGCCTCGAGCAAAGACTGATGCAGGCGTCGAGTGCGATTCAGCATGGCGCCGTCAAAGGCGCGTATGAGCGCGAGCTGAAGGCCCGGATGCGGGATTATCTCTGGCAAATGCGCGCCGCGGGGCGCAGCCCGAACAGCCCGCCAGCACGTGGCGGCAAACGCCTCGATGCGTCGCTTCGCGGTGGCGCGCCAGCCAAGACGCGAGGGCTCGGTCTGATTGTGCGAGCTGTCGACCATCACCACCTGGCCGAGATCGGGTTTGAGGCCCTGGCTGTTGCAGATTTGCCAGATCCGGACGTTTCCGCCATCCGCGACGCGTTGATCAGCCAAAATACTGCAGATTCAGGTGTTGACCGCAAAGGACTCTGCGACCATTTAGAAGGCCTTGGAAAATCGCGCGCTGCAGAACTGCTAACAACTTATCCCGACACCCCAGAGATTGCCCGTGGAGGGCCAGAGGAACGGGAATGGCTAATCGCCCTGGAACAGTATGCACGCCCGGAAGGTACGGATGGGTCCGGCCGCAATTCTGGTGAGGCTTTTGCCACGCCGGAGGACGCGCGTTACCGGCACCGGCTTGTATCGGAAAGAAGGGCTCGCACAGCGCGTCTCAATGAGGCAGCGGAAAAAGCAGATCAGGAATGATTGAGCTTTAACGAGATAAAAAGTGTATGCTGCGATGCGGCTCGCAGCGGACAGGAGCAATAGATGGCGAAAGCCAAAGCGGAAGTACTCGAAGAAGGCGAAGACCGTCCGGTCCTCGACCTCAGCAACACCAAAGTCAAAAAGTTCCTCAAGGATGCCAAAGCCAAGGGCTATGTCACGCTTGAGCAGCTGAACAAGGTTCTGCCGGAAGACGAGCTGTCATCCGATCGCATTGAAGACACGATGGCAATGTTATCCGAGCAGGGCATCACCGTGGTCGACAATGAAGAAGAAGGCGAGGCTGCGGCCAAGTCGACGGCTGTCGCGACCACGACAGCTGCCGGGGCGGTGGCCAAGAAGGGCAATGCTCGCGGCTCTGATCGGACCGATGATCCGGTGCGCATGTATCTGCGTGAAATGGGCGCGGTGGAACTCCTGTCTCGCGAAGGCGAGATTGCGATTGCCAAGCGCATCGAAGCTGGCCGCGACGCGATGATCCGCGGTCTGTGCGAGTCGCCCCTGACCTTCGAAGCGATGATGGTCTGGCGCGACGAGCTGGTAAATGAGCGCATTCTTCTGCGCGACCTGATCGATCTCGAAGCCACCTATGGCGCGGAAAACCCGCCGCCGGAGGAAGAAGAGCTCGACGAGGAAGAAGCCGAAGCGCGCGAGAATGAAACCGTCGAAGAGCGCCATGCCCGCGAAGAGCGCGAGGATGAGGAAGAAGGCGCCGCGATGTCCATGTCCGGCATGGAAGCCGAACTCCGCGATGGTGTTCTGGAAAAGCTCGACGAAATGGCGTCTGGTTTCGTCAAGTTCCGCAAGCTGCAGGAAAAACTGGTTGGCCGCCGGATGGAAGGCAAGGGCCTGACACCAAAAGACCAGGAAAACTATGACAGCATTTCCGCGAACATCGTGGACGCGCTGAAAACCATGCACATCAACAATGCGCGGATCGAAGCGCTGGTTGAGCAGCTCTACGCGATCAACAAGAAGCTGATGGGCCTGGAAGGCCAGCTGATGCGTCTGGCGGATGCGCATGGCGTCCCACGGTCTGAATTCCTGAAGAACTATTTTGGCCGCGAGCTGGATCCGAAGTGGATTGAAGACGTCTCTGCGCTGTCCAAGAAGTGGGAACGCTTCACGACACGCGAAGAAGAAAAGATCGGCGACATTCGCGGCGAGATCCAGATGGTCGCGCAAGAAATCGGCATTCCGATTGATGATTATCGCAAGATCGTCCAGCGCGTTCAGAAGGGCGAGCGCGAAGCGCGCATCGCCAAGAAGGAAATGGTCGAGGCCAACCTTCGCCTAGTGATCTCGATTGCCAAGAAGTACACCAATCGCGGCCTGCAATTCCTGGATCTGATCCAGGAAGGCAACATTGGTTTGATGAAGGCCGTGGACAAGTTCGAATATCGCCGTGGCTACAAGTTCTCGACCTATGCGACCTGGTGGATTCGTCAGGCCATCACTCGCTCGATTGCTGACCAGGCCCGCACGATCCGGATTCCGGTGCACATGATTGAGACGATCAACAAGATTGTCCGCTCTCAGCGTCAGATGCTGCACGAGATCGGTCGCGAGCCGACGCCGGAAGAGCTGGCGGAAAAACTCGGTCTGCCGCTCGAGAAGATTCGCAAGGTTCTGAAGATTGCCAAGGAACCGATCTCACTGGAAACGCCGATTGGCGATGATGAGGATTCAAACCTTGGCGACTTTATCGAAGACAAGGCGGCGCTGCTGCCGGTAGATGCGGCGATCCAGTCCAACCTGCGTGAAACCACGACCCGGGTCCTGGCGTCCCTGACACCGCGTGAAGAACGGGTGCTGCGGATGCGTTTCGGCATCGGCATGAACACCGATCACACGCTGGAAGAAGTCGGTCAGCAATTCTCGGTCACCCGCGAACGGATTCGTCAGATTGAGGCGAAGGCGCTGCGCAAACTGAAGCATCCAAGCCGCAGCCGGAAGCTGCGAAGCTTCCTGGATACATAGGACAATTTGAAAAGCGGCTCTCGGGCCGCTTTTTTGTTAGGCAATTGAGGCCGCCATGCAGGCGACATTCGAACTCTCGACCAGCGGCGCCGGGCTGTATGAGTTTACCAGCGAGGTGCAAGCCTTCGTCCGTTCCGAACAAGCCGCCACCGGGCTTCTGACCCTGTTCTGTCAACACACATCATGCTCGCTGGTGATTCAGGAAAACGCCGATCCGGATGTGCAAAGCGACCTCGATGCGTTTTTCAAGCGTCTGGTTCCGGACGCAAATGATCCGTCCATGAGCTATCTGCGCCACCGGGCTGAAGGCCCTGATGATATGCCAGCTCATATCAAGGCGGCGCTGACCCAAACCTCGATAGCCATTCCTGTTTCTGACAGCCGCCTCGCTCTCGGCACCTGGCAGGGTATCTATTTGTTCGAGCATCGGGCACAGCCGCATACCCGCCGCGTTGTGGCGCATCTCGGACACTGAGGGACCGAGGATGGTTACCGTTTGGCGTCCGAGTGATCTTTCACGCCCCACTCAACCAGGTAAGCAAACGGCCAGTTCAGGCACAGCAGGAAGCCGGCAAACGGGCCGATAACCGTAAACCCGGCGGTCAAGGCGACCGCGATTCCGATGATCACCTCGCCGCGGAAGCGCCAGACGGATCGACGGGTCATCAGCACCTCGTGTGGCGACAGGCCGATGGGGTCGGCTTTGCGGTTGGCGTGTCCGTACATCAGGCTCAACAGGGCGTAGATGACCGAATATCCGGCTCCGAAGAAGGCCATGCTGTATCCGGAATTGGTGAAATTCATTTCCGTGTCCAACAGCTGCGTATAGTCGCCCGTTGACATTCCGTAGATGAACCAGAACAGGCTGTCGAAAATGAATCGGAGCGGGTAGGCGGTGAACAGGACCATCAGCAACAGGGCTGAGTTGATCACGACGATCGTATTGTCAGCGAGGCCATAGCGGCGGAAAAACACAAAGTGCGAATTCCAGATCAGGAACAGGATCAGGAAGCTCGCCGTCACCGGGATGATCGACATCAGGAAGTGTACCAGCTCCGAAAAGGTCTGTGGCGGCGCGCCAGTCAGCAGCAGCATGCCGAGCGCCAGTGCGAAGACGATGTCTGACAGGTTCTCGATGCGCGTTACGTTTTGACCGCGCCACTCGAAATCCGGGTCATGATCCAGATGTTTGGCAATTTCACTGCGCATGCCGCACCCCCTTTGCGCCGAGACTACCGCGTTTGCAGCAAAGGGGAAGCCGAGCTGCGTTTCGTCGGCCGGTTCTCTTACTCTTGCAGCGCTTCGGGTGCTGCGTAGTCAACCGCCATGAACTCGCGCCATCCATCGTCGGTCAGAACACTGTCGCGCACGCTGAGGCCATCTTCGTGGCGGGTGTAGACAGAGCGCCCGATTTCCGTCGTGGCTGATCCCCAGATGATGCGCAGCGTGCCATCCGCAGCGCGCCCGGTCAGGGCGTGAACTGAGCCTTGGGAATCTTCCCACATGCCGTCGACGTCTTCGCCTGTGAATCGGTACAGCCCGCGGCCGGAGAAAATCAATGTCCCATCCTCTGCACGCCGAATGGCGTATTCTTGCACCAGATGGCTGTGATGCTTGCCGACGCGCCATTCGGATGAACAAGTCGCCGCCACGCCCCAGGCATCGCACGGGCTGCTCCAGTCTCCGATGAGCTGGCTGGATATCAGGTCAGCCTCCGCCAGTGCGGTTGAGGCGAGCGCAACTGCAAATGCGCCCGCAGCGATGAATCTGTGCATGGTTTTCTCCTGATCTCTTCCGATGGCGACCGCAACGAACACGTCCGCCTCTTCCCAGACGATTGAGCCAGCGCGATCCTGACAAACCGGCCTCAAAAAAACAACGCGCATAAGAAAAGCCCGCACCAATCGGCGCGGGCTTTTATCAGGATTGCGGGCTTGCGGCGCTAGAGCGCGTCCGTCAGCTCGGGAACGGCGTTAAACAGGTCCGCGACCAGGCCATAGTCAGCGACCTGGAAAATGGGCGCTTCCTCGTCCTTGTTGATGGCAACAATGATTTTGGAGTCTTTCATGCCCGCGAGGTGCTGGATGGCGCCGGAGATACCGACCGCGATGTAGAGCTCGGGAGCAACGATTTTGCCGGTCTGGCCGACCTGATAATCGTTCGGCGCATAGCCAGCGTCGACAGCGGCGCGTGAAGCCCCAACCGCAGCACCCAGCTTGTCTGCCAGCGGGTTCATCAGACGCTCGAACTCTTCTGCAGAGCCAAGCGCGCGTCCGCCAGAGACGATGCGTTTCGCGGCTGTGAGTTCCGGGCGATCGCTTGCGACAATCTCTTCAGACACGAATGCCGACTTGAACGGGCCAGCTGGCGCGTCAACGGTTTCAACCGCGGCTGAGCCACCGGTGCCCGCCGCGTCGAATGCGGTGCCACGTACGGTGACGACTTTCTTGGCGTCCGCAGACTTGACGGTCATGATCGCGTTACCGGCGTAGATCGGGCGCACGAACGTGTCCTGACCTTCAATGCCGATAATGTCAGACAGTTGCATGACGTCGAGCTTGGCCGCGATGCGCGGGGTGACGTTCTTGCCCATTGTGGTGGCCGGCGCGAACAGGGCGTCATAGCCGTCCATCAGAGGGACGATGAGGGCTTCCATCGCTTCTGCGAGCTGCTTTTCATAAGCATCGCCATCGGCGTGCAGAACCTTGCGGACGCCATCAATGCCTGCAGCAGCAGCGGCGACGTCGCCAGCGCCTTTGCCGGCGACCAGCACGTCGACATCACCGCCAAACGCTTTCGCTGCGGTAACGGTCTTTGCGGTTGCGTCGCTCAGAGACGCATTATCGTGATCAGCAATTACAAGAACAGCCATTATACAGCTCCCGCAGATTTGAGTTTCTCAACCAGAGTGGCGACGTCTTCGACCTTCTCACCGGCTTCGCGCACTGGCGGCTCGGTGACTTTTACGACCGTCAGGCGCGGCGAGATGTCGACGCCATAATCGCCAGGCTCTTTCATATCGATCGGCTTTTTCTTGGCCTTCATGATGTTTGGAAGAGACGCGTAGCGCGGCTCGTTCAGGCGCAGGTCAGTGGTGACGATGGCCGGGCCATCGAGCGAGACCGTCTGCAGACCGCCATCAACTTCGCGGGTCACGCTGACCTTGCCGCCTTCAGCTTTGACTTCAGACGCGAATGTGCCTTGCGGCCAGCCCAGCAGGGCGCCCAGCATCTGGCCGGTCTGGTTGCTGTCGTCGTCAATGGCTTGCTTGCCGAGGATGACCAGGTCCGGGCTTTCTTCTTCGACCACTTTGGCAAGCAGCTTGGCCACGCCGAGCGGCTCGACATCATCGTCGGTCTTGATCAGGATGCCGCGATCCGCGCCCATGGCGAGGGCGGTCCGGATGGTTTCCTGCGCCTGCTGAGGCCCGATCGAAACAGCGACGACTTCGGTCGCAGTCCCGGCCTCTTTCATGCGAACGGCTTCTTCGACGGAAATTTCGTCGAACGGGTTCATGGACATTTTGACATTGGCCAGATCGACACCGGTCTGGTCCGATTTCACGCGGACCTTCACATTATAGTCGATGACCCGTTTGACAGGCACGAGGACCTTCATCGGCGACTCCTAGAGTTGGCTTGGTTTTTCGTGCCCCGCAGGTAGCAGGACGCTCAAGAAACACAAGGCTTACCTTAACGTGAAGGTCAATATACCGCGTGTAATTTGTAAGAGCATTCTAAAATGCCGCAGGGGCCGCGAGGTCAGGGGATGACAGGCACAGGGCCTGAAACCGCTCTCCCATGGCTTGCGGATCGACCAGTCGTTTGACCTCGTCGTAAAGATCGTCGGCCCGCATGGGGTGTTGCTTCGCCAATTGATTGAGGCGCGCCTCGGCGCCGAGGGTCAGCAGGAACTGGCTTTGCGAGACGGGGCCATGGACACTTAGTTCGCTTGCACTGGCGAGACGGGACAAGCGCCCAAAATCGACGTCACACGTCAGGTCGCTGGCGCCGGGTGCGGCCAGTGGATGGATCTGCTGGCCTCGTTGATACGATCGCAGGGTATCGGCAGGGGCGATCGATGTCTCACCATAGTCGATGAAAAGAGCGCGCCCGCGGGCGACCTTCAATATTTCGTCAGCAACCGCGATCACGGTCTTGAGACCGGGCTGAACTTCGATCTCGGACTGCTCATCCGGAACGTCCGGTTCGAAGGGCGCTGTCTGGTCCTGCAGACCGAACGCGAGCGCGCCGGTTTCGTCCAGTCCAACCACACGTTCATGCCAGGTGTTTCCGGCCCGCACATATTGCTGCACCGGCAGGCAATCGAGCCATTCATTCGCGAGAATCAGAACCGGCTGGTGTGTCGGCGATTGTCCCAGATCATCCAGAAACGCTGGTGCGTGTGTCTGAAACTGCATTGCCAGATGATCGCGCAATACGGGGCTGGGTTCGACAAAGTGCAACCGCGCAGCGTCCAGGAAACCCGGAACGGACTGTGCCGCGCGCAGCGCATCGGCCATCAACGTGCCGCGGCCGGGGCCGATTTCGATCAGGCTGAACTGCGCCGGGGCGCCGAGTTGCTGCCATTCGTGCGCCGCCCACAAGCCGACCAATTCACCGAACACCTGGCTGGTTTCGGGTGCGGTGATGAAATCCGTACCGATGCCTGGGCGGGTGGCGTAATAGCCATGCCGCCGATCGTGCAGGCACAGGTCCATGTAAGCTGCGACCGAAATCGGGCCACTCGCCTCGATCATCGCGATCAGTCGATCCTTGAGATTGTTCACGCCTTGGACGTCGCGCCCGTCGCCTTGAGCGCGTTCCAGACGAGCCAGGCGCCGCCAAACCACATTGGCAGAGACAGGATCTGGCCCATCGTGATCCATTCTGGCAGGCCGCGAACGAACGCGTCGGGTTCGCGGAACTGTTCTGACACGGTGCGACCGAATGCGTAGAAAAGCAGGAACAGTCCGGCCACCAGGCCCGGGCGCTGCAAGGCTTTGAAGCGCCATACCATGATCGACAGGATGATGGCCGGGATCAGACCTTCCAGCACGGCTTCATAGACCTGGCTCGGATAACGGGCGACCTCGTCACCGCGATAGACCCATTCGCCCGATTGCCAATTATAAGCGCTGGGCGTCGATCCGGGCACATAGCCCTCCGGGAACACCATGCCCCAGGAACTGCCTTCAGGCGTTGGCCGACCATAGAGTTCTGCGTTGATAAAGTTCGCCATCCGGCCAAGGAACAGGCCAATCGGCGTGACCACGCCGGCAATATCGCCTATCGACAGCAAGGGCACATTGCGCTGCCGGGCCACCAGCCAGATCGCGATGGCGACTCCCAACAATCCGCCATGGAAGCTCATCCCACCTTCCCAGATTCGGAGCAGGCTCACCGGGTCAGCCATGGTCTGATCCCACTGATAAGGCAGCTGATAGAACAGGATATAGCCAATCCTACCGCCGAGGATGACACCCAGGGTCACGTAGAAGAGAAGGTCGTCAATGTCGTCGCGCGTGGCCGGACTGGTGCCGCCCCAGAGTGCGGATCTCTGAACCAGCGACAGCGCATAGCGCCAACCGATGATCAGTCCACCAATATAGGCCAGCGCATACCAGCGGATCGGAAACTTGCCGAGGCCGAGAAATCCGAGATCAATCTGGAAGAGCGCCGGAGACATTTCCGGAAAGCTCATGGCCGCCTGCTGGGCGGTAATGGCGAGAAGACTCATGCGGCGGTCTTTCCTGTCGGCTTTTGCATCCCCATCTGCTAGGCACAAATGGATACAGGTTCAAGACGCGCATAGGAGTCCGCGACATGTCTGCAAAAAGCCCGATGCTGGATGATCTTGCTGGTTTGATGACTGGCGCGATGGGGGCCGCGCGCGCCGCTGGCGAAGAAGTCAAGACTGCTAGCCAAGCACGTGTCCGCGCGATGATCGCCGATATGGACCTGGCGAGTCGTGAAGAAGTCGAGGCGCTAAAGGCGATTGCGGTGCAGGCGCTGGAACGCGTCGAAGCCCTCGAGAAACGCCTGGATAAGCTCGAGAAATAAGGCAATCCACTGCTTTTTAACCAAGACTCTTGCGCGCTGAGTCGGGCATGATTAGCTTCACCCGCAGGCAAGAAGGCCTGACTGATTCGGAAGGGGGAGCCCATGAGCCTATCCTTAGACCGTTCCCAGACAATTGAGAGCGATGCACTCGAGCTGGTTGAAAGCTGCCTGACAGAGGCGGGCTGGGATTTCCAGCGCGACGAAGAAGACGAAACGATTCAGTGCATCACCGCGTCGAAATGGGGCGATATGGGCGGCATGTTTGCCAATCGCATGGAACCGCCCGCGCTGCATTTCTCGATTACGCTGGACGTCAAGCCGACCGAATCCCGCCGCACCGCAATTGCCGAACTGGTAATGATGGCAAATGAGCGCCTGTGGCTCGGACATTTCGACTATTGGGCGGAAGAGGGCGTGATCATCTTTCGTCATGCCCTGCCAATGCTGGACCGGGTTGAACCGGATCCGGGCGAGGTGCGCGCGGTTCTGGCGGCCGGACTGGACGCCGTGAACATGTTCGTGCCCGCCTTCAATTTCGTCATTTGGGCCGGAAAGACTCCGGGCGAAGCGCTTGAGGCTGCCTTGTTCGAAACGGCAGGCGAAGCCTAGGCTCAATGCCAACGCACGCGGCGAAGCTGAAGCAGCGCCTGTCCGGATACTGGAAACTCGAAGCCGGCAATGTCGTGTTGATGCCGGTCTTCCTGTCGATGCTGACGGGATGGGCGCCCAGCTGGGTGTCCTGGCTCAGTTTCGCGCCGATGATCTTCCTACTGGCGATTGGCGCCCTGTATTGGCGCAGCAAGCTCAAGCAACTCGAGTCGCGCACATACGATCCAGAACCCGTATTAGGCGTTCTCTCGCTCTGCCAGGTACCAGCATTGGCACTGACGCTGCTGGCGACGGGCGTGGTCATGTATGGCTGGCGCGAACCGGCGTTGTTCAATGGCTGGGCCGATCAGGGCGTCGCAACCTTCGCGGCAATTTTATCGGTGCTCGAATATATCAACTATTACCATCGTCAGCTGCAGCATTTTGACCATGGTCCTGATTTCAAGCGACTTGTCGCCGGAAAAGGGCTAAGGCGATCGCAACTGGCAAAAGACTTGGACACCTATCGACGGACACGGCGCGATGAAGATTCATAAGATTACATTGTTCGGAGCCGGACGCATGGGCTCGGCCCTGGCGGGAGGCTGGTTGAACGCTGAGCTGGCCCGCCTGATCGAGATCGTAGAGCCACATCCATCGCCAATCGTCCAGGCTTGGGGAATGACCAAGGATGTCGTCATCAACCCGAAGCCGCAGGCGGCGGAATGGCTGGTCGTCGCGGTGAAGCCACAAATGTTCAGTGACCTGGCCCCGCAGATCTCGAAATGGGTTGATCCGAACACCAAGGTGCTCTCGGTCATGGCCGGGGTGTCCCTGGCGACCATCGCGGCAAAACTCGGCACCAAGCACGTCGCGCGGGCGATGCCGAACACGCCCGGCCTGATCGGAAAAGGCATCACCGCTCTGTGTACGCAATCGGGCACGACCACCCAACAGATCGACGCCTACAAATCCCTGCTCACTCCCATTGGCGCTGTCGAAGGTCCGGTAGACGAGGCCTTGTTGCCGGCGATTACCGCCGTGTCAGGCGCCGGACCGGCCTATGCGTTCCTGCTCGCGGAAGTCATGGCGGCGGCCGGGATTGCGCATGGCCTGGAGCCCGACTTGGCGATGCGTCTGGCGCGCAAGACCGTCGAAGGGGCAGGGGCGCTCATGGAAGCATCAGACGAAGACGCCGCCACGCTCCGGCGCAATGTCACATCGCCAAACGGTGTGACGCAGGCCGCGTTGGAAGTCTTGATGTCAGACGGAGCAATGCCATCTCTTTTCGAGAAAGCGATCGGCGCATCGATCCGGCGCGATCATGAGCTGTCCAGGGAGTCCGAATGAATCGGAACAAGGTCATCAAAAAGGGCATCCGTGCGGCTCTGAGCCTCGCTGCAACGGAGAAATGGTCACGACTGAGCTTGAACGACATTGCTGCGGAGGCGGGACTGTCGCTGAAAGATTTCCATGGGCTTGCCGATAAGGATGACCTGACGGCAGGTGTCGAGGCGCAGTTTGATGCCGCGATGAGCGAAGGCTCATTCGACGCAGACGAGACGGCTCGAACCCGCTTGTTTGATGTCATCATGATGCGGTTCGAGGCCATGGAGGAGGTGCGCGATGGGGCGTTGTCCTATTTCCGTTGGCGCGATCGCTCGCTCGACGGACTGACGATGCGGATCAAGGCACGCGCCGAAACCGCGAAGTGGGCGCTTGCCTGCGCCGGCCTGGACGGCGCGAGCCGGATACCGCGAGGCGTCCAGCTTACGGCTCTGGCCTGGGCGATCGCACAGGCTGAGCGCGCCTGGCGCCAGGATGCCAGCGAAGACCTCAGCCAGACCATGGCAGCGCTGGACGCAGAACTGATCAAGATCGAGGAACGCCTCGAATGGCTGAACGCCCGCCGCCGCAAGACGCGATCCGCCGAAGACCCATCCGATCAATAAGGCAGCCGCAGTCTCACCCGCAATCCGCCCAGCGGACTGTCTTCGAGACGAATGTCCCCGCCATGTGCTCGGGCAAAGTCGCGTGCCAGCGTCAGCCCGAGTCCCGTCCCTGCGACGTTCTGGGAGCGGCCATCGTCCAGCCGGTGGAATGGCCGGAACGCATCTTCGCGTTTATCCGCCGGGATGCCTGGTCCATCATCATCGATCAGGATCTCTGCCATGCGCGGGCCCTTGATCAGGCTCACCTCGCATCGGTCACCATAGCCAACGCCGTTTGAAATCAAGTTGGACAAGGTGCGGGTCAAAGCCAGCGGACGCACGGTCACGTGAATCGGGTCGGACGCCTCGATGGTCGCGCCGTCGATGCGCTCGGTCACCGTTTGCGTGACGTGATCGAGTCGTAACTCTTCCGGTCGTTCGCCTTCCTCACCGCTGGCAAAGGCGAGGTATTCATCCAGCATCTTGGACATGTCATCGAGGTCGGAGCGCGCACCCGATATCTCTTCGGATTGCTCCATCATTGCCAATTGCAGTTTCAGGCGGGTCAACGGGGTGCGCAGGTCGTGACTGACCCCGGCCAGCATGGCCGTGCGCTGATCTGTGAATGCCGTCAACCGCGCACGCATGTCGGTCACGGCGCGCGCGGCGTCGCGGATTTCGGTCGCGCCACTGGGCCGAAATCCCGGCAAGTCCCGCCCGCGCCCAAATGCCTTTGCGGCTTCCGTGAGGCGCAGAATGGAGCGCACCTGATTGCGCAGGAACGCAAAGGCGAGGGCCAGCATGAACAGCGCCCCAAGCAGAACCCAGACGATGGTGAAGTGGGTGTTTGCGGCCAGCGCGCGCTTTCTGTCGATCAGCACGCGCACGACGCCCGTACCGGTCTGGCTTCGAAAATCGAGGACACGGCTGCCTTCAATCATGCGCACGCTGATGTCATGCCTGGACACAGCGGTCAGCTGGCCGCGCAAGACGTCGTCATAGCTGAACCGCCCCCGGGCGTTGTCAGCCCATTCCATGCCGCGCTCATGCGCACAATCATAACGCAGACCGAGCTGTGTCTCGATTGCCAGTTCAGTTTCCAAACCGTGATCAGGCGTGGCACATATGTCGACGATCAGGCCAACTTCTCGCGCGATCGATTGCGACAGCTTTTCGTTCACGTCGCGAATATGTTCCTGATAATAATAGATCGCAAAAATGGCGAAGATGGCGATGACCGGAAGCATGACCAGCGCGGCCAGGCGGGCATAGAGGCTTTTCGGGGTGTAATCGCGCAGTCGGAACGTGCTCATGTCGGGCGCATCCTGCTAATCCGGCATCAGACGATATCCGATGCCGCGAACGGTCTGGATATGAATGGGATTGCGCGGGTCCGGCTCGATCTTCTTGCGCAAGCGGGTGACCTGCACATCGATGCTTCGCTCCGTGCCATTGGAGGCTTGAGCGGCAAGGTCTTCTCGAGAGATCGGCTCGCCCGGTTTTTGGGCGAGCAAACTCAACAATTGGAGCTCGCTATCGGTCAGGCGGATGTGACCATCCGGGCCCTGGAGGAGGCCGCGGTTTGGGTCAAAAACGAGGCCCGACATCTCAATCTCGTCCGGGGGCGGTGGCACGTGACTGCGCTTCAGGATCGCGGCGGCGCGAAGCGCCAGCTCTTCAGGCTCGAACGGCTTGGGCAGGTAGTCATCCGCGCCCAGCCGCAAGCCTTCGATTCGATCTGATGCCTGTCCGCGGGCGGTGAGCAGCATGACCGGCGTTTCATTGCCTTCGGCGCGCAAGGCTTTCAACAAGCTGAGCCCATCCTCGCCAGGCATCATGATGTCGAGCACGGCAAGATCGAAGCTGAAGGTCTGAAACAGTTTTCGCGCCGCCCCGGCATCGGAAGCCGTCGTCACGCTATGCCCTTCTCGGGTCAGATACTGCTTCAACAGGTCGCGAATGCGGTCATCATCATCAACAATCAGGAGATGCGTGTCTGCGCTCATATCAGCGCCTCTAACACAGCTCGCACCCCACTGACAGCGCCGGATCCGGCAGACCGATATGCGGCACGCAAATGAGCGCGCATGGACAGGGTCGCTGGATCTGTCACGCGTTTGCCTTCGTGGCTCAGGAACAGGCAGCGCGTCCGTCGATCGCCGATTTCGCTGCGTCGACGTTCGATCAATCCCCGGCGATCCAGATCGCTGAGAATGCGGGCCAGAGTGGGCGTCGTCGCATGTAGCTGCTCACGCAATTGTGTCACCGTTTGCCCGGGCTGGAATCGGATCGTGATCAGCACGCGCGCGGCCAGTTGCGGCAGTTCGAATGCATCCGCAATCTCCGCTGCGGCCTTCATCAAGGCGCGTTCCCCGGCAAGCAGAAGCGCAATTCCGTAATCCAATTCCTCGTCGCGGAGAAAAAGTCGCGGATCGAAACCGGGCGCGTTCGCCCGTATGTGGTTGACATTCACCATGGTGATCTGAGAATGCCCGTGAAACGAGTAAAAGTGCAAGACAGGAAACAGCCAATGGCAGACCAAGCCTATGATGATCGCGATGGCTATATCTGGATGGATGGCCAATTCGTTCCTTGGCGGGATACGAAAGTGCATGTGCTGACGCACGCCATGCACTATGCGTCCTGCGTGTTCGAAGGAGAGCGTGCCTATGGCGGCGTGATCTATGCGTCGCGGCGCCATTCGGAGCGTCTGGCAAATTCGGCCAAGATCATGGGTTTCGAGTTGCCTGTGTCGGTCGACGAGCTGGAAAAGATCAAGGAAGAAACCCTGGCCAAGTCAGGCCTCGAGAACGCCTATGTCCGCGCCTTTGCCTGGCGCGGCAGCGAAATGATGGGCGTCTCGGCGCAGAGCAACACGATTCACCTCGCTGTCGCCGTCTGGGCCTGGGGTGATTATTTTGCCGACAAGATGAAGGGCATTCGCATGACTCATGCGATGTACCGTCGACCAGATCCGTTGACAGCTCCCTGTCACGCAAAAGCGGCGGGGCTGTACATGATCTGCACCTTGTCCAAGCACGCGGCGGAGAATGAAGGGTATGCGGACGCATTGATGCTGGATTATCGCGGCCAGGTGGCGGAAGCGACCGGTGCGAACATCTTCTTCATGCGCGATGGCGCGATCCACACACCGACGCCGGATTGCTTCCTGAACGGCATTACCCGCCAGACCGCGATCAAGCTGGCCAAGGCGCGTCAGATCGAAGTCATCGAACGCGCCATCATGCCGGATGAGCTGGGCACGTTTGATGAGTGTTTCATCACCGGGTCGGCGGCAGAGATCACGCCGGTCTCAGAGATTGGCGAGTTCAGATACACCCCGGGTCAGACCTCCGAAGCGCTGGTCAATGACTATGCCGACCTCGTGTATCGACGGATCGCAATGCCTGCCTAAGTAATGCCGCAAAGCTGGCGATATAGGGGCTCCGATGTTTGGACAAACGATTCTCTTATCCATTGCCCTTGGCCTGACCAGCGCGTCTGATGCGCCAGACGTGCATACGCGTGGCTGGCTTGAGCACGCCCGCGTCATGCCGAACGGGCTGTTGATGCGTGCCAAGCTCGACAGCGGCGCCAAGACGACCTCGATTCATGCCGAAATCCTGCCGGCGGCCCGCGCGTTCGAAGCGGCGCCGCCGGAAGTGATGCTGGAACTGCTCAGTGATCTCGATCCGGACGCGCTGGCCATGCTCAGCGGCGATGCACCGGATGATCCGCCGGAAGGCGAGATCGCCCCGATCTTCGACATGTCGATGGATGACCCGATGCCGGAAACCATCACCTTCAAGTTGACCAGCCGACGCGGCAAGGAAGTCATCTTCACAGAACCTGTGGTGCGCTGGGTGTCGATCCGTCGTCGCGGTGGCGGCACGATCGTGCGCCCGGTCGTCAACATGGACCTGTGCATTGGCGGCATTCGAGTCAATGGCGAGGTCAATCTCGCCGATCGCACCGGATTCAACTACCCGCTCCTGATCGGCCGCAACATGCTCAGCGAAGCCGGAATCGCCATCGACTCGCGCAAGATCTTCGCGGCTCGCAAGGCCTGCCCGCCCATCCGGCTAAAGACCGATCCCCCGGGCTAACCGGCGGCTGGAGATCTAAGTCAAAGGAAAATGGCGCTTCGGGGAGGATTCGAACCCCCGACCCCTTGGTTCGTAGCCAAGTACTCTATCCAACTGAGCTACCGAAGCGCGGAAGAGGTCACATACTCTCGGGTTTCCGCGAAAGCAACACCTGAATTCAGGAAATTACTGCGCTTCGTACACCCCGCGGGCAATTGCGCGCGCGAGCGTTCCTGCGGCGAGTTCGCCGATCCGGGTGAGGGCCAGTGGTTCCGGGCCGGGCAGCGGGCGTCGCGCGGTCGAGAGAACGAACACGACATCGCCGTCAAATGGCGCGAAAACGGGTCGAATGGCGCGCGAAAATCCCGACAGGGCCATTTGCGCGACTCGTCGCGCTTGTCCTTGTGTCAGCGCGACATCGGTGGCGACACAGGCAATGGTCGTGTTTTCTCGCGGCTGCGGGGCCTGTTTCGCCGCGCCCCAGTCTTCGGGACCTGCGGCATAACCTGGGGGAGGTTTCCTGCCGCCAAACTCATTGTTCAACTCGAACGGCCAGGCCCAGAAGGCATCAGTTCCGGGCATGTAGACGGATCCGAAACTGTTCACGGCGGCCAGCGCGCCGACGGTCATCTGGTCATCGGTGACAATAGACGCCGAACCGAGCCCGCCGCGATGCTGTCCGGCGCGGGCCCCGAAGCCAGCCCCAGCGCGCCCGAGCCCGAACACCGCGCTCGCGGCGTCCAGCGCCGCGCGCCCGAGGCTTGGATAGGGCGGCGTCTCCTGCCAGTCCTTGTCGCCGCCATTGGCGAGATCATAGAGAATTGCAGCCGGGACGATTGGCGTTTTCGGCACGCCCGGACGGTCGACCATGGCGAATCCTTCGCCGCGCGCGCCGAGCGCTGCGGCCACCCCGTCAGCCGCAGCCAGGCCGTATGCGCTGCCGCCGGACAGGACAATGCTATTGACCGTTTCGACCAGCTTGTCCGCCGACAGGAGATCCGTCTCGCGGGTTCCAGGCCCGCCTCCCGCGACGGCGACGGCGGCGACACAAGGCGTCGGACAGTGGATCACCGTCGTGCCCGTCATCGCCTGCTCATCATGCGCGTTTCCGACCCGCAAACCGGCGACGTCCGTGATCAAATTGTTTTGCCCGGGTTGAGACATAAGATGACTTTCCTGTGCTGGATAACCGCTCTACGGTGCGGATCGAAATTCGCCAAGTCGGAGCGTTATTGAATGTCAGTCAAATTTCTGTTGTCCGCCGGTACCGCGGCGCTTCTCGTCGTCGCTTGCCAACCTGCAGACAATACATCGTCGGCCACTGAACCGACCGAGGTCACGCTTGAGGAGCGGCTCTGGGATAAAGGCGCCATGGTCGCGGCGGCGGATTCGCGTGCTGTAGATGCAGGCCTGGCGGTTCTTCGCGACGGCGGGCACGCGGTCGACGCAGCGATTGCCGTTCACACAGTCTTGGGACTTGTCGAGCCGCAATCGTCCGGCATTGGTGGCGGTGCGTTCATGGTGGTCTATGATTTCGAGGCGGACGAAACGATTATCTATGATGGCCGCGAAACGGCGCCAATGGCGATTGATGAAAACCTGTTCGTCGAAGACGGCGAAGTGCTCGGATTCCTCGACGCCTGGCAGTCCGGTAAGTCGACGGGTGTGCCCGGCGCAATCGCGCTCTACAAGACCGCTCACGATGCGCACGGAACACTGGACTGGGCGCGCAATTTCGATGCCGCGATCCAGCTCGCCCAGAATGGATTTGAAGTCACGCCGCGCCTGGCGGACATGCTTGCCAATGAGCGCCTACGGCAATTCACGCGCCTGGACCAGCATCCTGTGAGCGCCGCCTATTTCTATCCGGAGGGAGAACCACTGGCGGCCGGGTCGATGCGGGATAATCCCGATTATGCCGCCACCTTGCAGCGGATCGCGGTCGAGGGGATCGACGCTTTCTACACCGGTGACATCGCTGAAGCCATCATTGCCACAGTCGGCGAAGCGCCGCGGCCGGGCACCATGTCGATGGAAGATCTCGCCGCTTATGAGGTCAAGGTTCGCCCGCCGCTGTGTGGCACATGGCGGGACTACAAGATCTGCTCGGCGCCGCCGCCAAGCTCGGGTGGAGTGACACAAAACGCGATTGTCGGTCTGTACGATCGCCTTCTGCCTTCGCCAGAGGCCGCGCCGATGGAACGGGTGCGAACCTTCGTCGATGCGCAGCGTCTGGCCTATGCGGATCGGGATCACTATGTCGCTGATAGCGATTTTGTTCAGGTCCCGGCGCAGGATCTGATCAATCCGGTTTACCTCGATGCTCGGGCGACCGAAGTGTTTGCGCCGGACGCCGTGCCGACGCCAGGTGATCCAGGTGTGGCGCTGGGCGTAACGCCGATGATTGGTATGTGGGGACAGGACGCGACCGAGGATGCACCGGGCACCACGCACTTTTCGATCATCGACAGGCAAGGAAACGTTGTGTCGATGACAGCCACCGTCGAGGCTGCTTTTGGAAATTCGCGCATGGTGAATGGCTTTCTGCTGAACAATGAGCTGACTGATTTTTCGCGCGAACCCCGAAAGGCCAACCTGCCGGTCGCAAACGCGCCGGGGCCGGGAAAGCGGCCACGCAGCTCAATGTCTCCTACGATTATTTTTGATGGCAATGGCGATGTGAAGATGGTGACCGGATCGCCCGGTGGAAACTCCATTGTCGCCTACGTGTCCAAGACGATCATCGCGGTGCTGGACTGGGGATTTGATGCAGACGCCGCAATCAGAGTGCCGAACATCATCGCACGCGGCGAGACAGTCGGCGTCGAAGTCGATGTACAAGGCGGCGAGGCGGTCGCGAATACGCTTGTCGAGCTTGGCTATGATGTCGATGAGCGGCGCGGCGAAAACAGTGGACTGCACGTGATTGTGGTCGACGGAGACGATCTTGATGGCGCCGCTGATCCGCGCCGGGAAGGCATCGCGGCAGGACTGGCCGAGTAAGACGCGCTAATCCGACGTCCTGGTAAAGCCGCGTTTCATCTTGTCGCTCCATCGCGGAGCGTCGCCATCGCGGATTCGCGCGGCGTCATAGGCGCCCGGCACCATTGTATCGGCAAACATGTCCGTATCCATGCCGGGAAACATGTGACCAGGCCCGTCCTGCTTGGCCAGGAATTGCTCCATCGCGCTCATCGGCAGGTCTGGACGGGCAAGCGACACCATGTCTTCCGGATCGGCCCGCGCTGCAACGGCCTCCGCCACATCAAACGGGTTGGTTTTGGGGCAATCCTCATGGCGTCGTCGCGTGAGTCTCGAGCATGTTATCTGGTTGAGAACCGCTGCGATCTGCGCTTGATCGAGGCCGCTAGCAGGCCGTTGCGACGACGGCTCTGCAAGCTGAGCTGGCGCGCGGTCAGCTTGATTCTGCATCAGGATTTCTAGCTCGTTGGATGCGGCGATCAGAGGAGAGTCGGGTTCTGCTGCAGATGAATTAGACGGGATCGGCTGCGTTGAGGGCGGCTCGATGATCGGCGCCGGATCGCGCTCGAGTGGTGGCGGAGGGGGCAGCGCTGTCTCGGCAAACTGAACGTCGATCGCGGTGACGCCGGACGGCGGCAAGACTGGTGCAGGGAGCATCAGCAACGCGGCCCCTACGGCCAGGTGAACCAAGGTCACGCCGGCAACGATTGCCGGTCGTGTAAACAACCTATCCCCCTTTTGCGCGTTCATTTCAGTGTCTTAGCGCCGAACGGCCGACGACGCGCTTAATTATCGGTAAGATCCACGTTGAACCGATCGTGATTTCACCACGCGCTGAAAATCACTAGCCTCAAGGCATGGCGGTTTCCATCATCATCCCGACCTTGAACGAGGCCGAAGCGCTGCCGGAGACGCTCTCTCAGTTGAAGGACCTGCAGCCAGGACCGGTGGATGTGATTGTCGCCGATGCCGGCAGCGAGGATGGAACCACAGATATTGCGCGCGACGCTGGTGTTATGGTCTTGAGCGACCTACCCCGGGGTCGCGCTGGCCAGATGAACGCTGGCGTTGCGGCGAGCACCGGCGATGTGCTCTGCTTCCTGCACGCAGATACGTGCATCCCCGTTGACTTCATCGCCGAGACCGAGCGCGTGTTATCTGACTCGCGCACAGCTCTGGCCGGCTTCGTCTCGGTCATGCGCGGACCAGGCGGAGTCCGACGCGTGACGAGCGCGCATAATTTCATCAAGACATGGTATGCGCCATTGCTGTTTCGGCCGATATCCTTCTTTCGCGGCTGCCGCTTGTTGTTTGGCGACCAGGTGATGATCTGCCGCCGCCGCGATTTTGAAGCCGTCGGGGGCTGGAATGCCGATCAGGCAATCATGGAAGAGGCCGATTTGTGCCTGCGCATGGTGCGCGCGGGCCGGGGATGTGTCCGGCAGGTTCCGCGCAAAGTCTGGTCTTCGGACCGGCGGGTCGCAGAGTGGGGCTTCTGGCGGGCCAACCTGACCTATCTCTATGTCGGCCTGATGTGGGGCTTCGGCGCAAATGCGAAGCGGCTGGCCGCGCATTATGAGGATGTGCGCTAAGCGCCGTCGGACCCACCTTTCAGCGGGTCCAACCGTGTTCGAGATGGGCTAGAACGGATCCGATAGTTTTTCGTCCGTATAGATGCTGACGCCAGTCAGAGTCAGCATGAATGCTTCGAGCTGATCCTTTTCCGTGTCCGTCAGATTGAGGTTCTGCGGGTTGCCGTTCTGGGTCAGACGATTGTCCAGCGTGTTCAGGAAATCGGTCAGAGGCGGTTCCGAGGTCGGGGCCTGGATGTCATCATAATGATCGATCACCGCACGGAGGGTGGCGAGTGAGCCATCGTGCATGAACGGGCCGTTCGAGCTGCCGCCTGGCCCGACCATGTCGCGCAGGCTGGGCGAGCGCTCATTGGTCAGGTCAAATTCCGTCGTCGAGCCGGCGACTCGGAAGATGCCGTTCTGATCGGAATTGGGAGCGATATCGAATTCCGGCGCGCGGTGGCAGCGATTGCAGCCGGCGCCGCCATTGTCCGGGTTCTGCATGAACAGGGTCTTGCCAGCGTTTTCGGCGGCGGTGAAGTTCGGGAACGGGGCGCCATTATTGCCGACCTGCGCGCGACCTTCGTCATAACGGGAATCAAATGACTGGATCGACTTGGTGAATTGCGCCAGCGCGAGCTGGATCCGTTCCTCGGTGATGTTCGGATCGAGGAACACGAAGCGGAACAATTCCTCATAATACTCTGTCGATTCCATCTGCGCGATCAGGTCATCAAGG
This sequence comes from Henriciella sp., assembly GCA_965228095.1. GTDB lineage: Bacteria > Pseudomonadota > Alphaproteobacteria > Caulobacterales > Hyphomonadaceae > Henriciella. The sequence goes on from OZ245793.1 coordinate 1,977,350, forward strand.
TCAGGGCGACCGTTTTGACCGCTAAATCCCATTTCATTGTGATCCTGGATCGGTTGGCTTTCCTGGGCTTCATGGCTTGGCGCCCGTTCGTCCCAGAAGAAATCTTCCTCATCGGCGAACATCGTATTGATCAGGCGCATGGAGTGGCGACCTGTCTGACCACCCTGGACGCCTGTGCTGACAATATCGGAATCGCTGAAGCCGAGGCTTTGCTGGTGGCACGAGGCGCAAGAGACGGTGCCGTCGATCGATAGTGATGTGTCATAGAACAAGACCCGTCCCAACGTCGCGCCCGCGTCCGTGATCGGATTGCCGCCATCATTGATCTTGGTGATGTAGTCCGGAACGGTCTGGTTTGCGTAATTATCGAGATTGTCGAGATCGATGCTGCCGGCAAACACTGTGGTGATGGCACTCTGGTCAATGGTGACGACAATTTCGAACGTGTCGCTGGCCGTGGCCCCACTGGGATCTGTCGCCGTGCAGGTAATGGTAATGGTTCCGTCTGAATCCGGCGTGCCGGAAATCGTCGTTCCATTCAGGCTAAGCCCTTTATTATCCGCGCCAAAATCGGCGCTGACCGTCAGCGCGTCATTGTCGGGGTCCGAGAATGTGCCGGCCAGATCCAGCGAGAAGGCATAGCCGACCTGCGCGACCTGATCTGAAACGGCTGCGTCAACCACCGGTGCCTGATTGGTGACCGGGGTCACTGGCGTGCCCGGCGTTGAGCCGCCTCCACCGCCGCACGCCGTCAGGACAAATGCGGCGATGATCAAACTCGATTTTTGGTACATTCAGGAAGCCTCCCTTTCGGTCGCGGATGCGACTGGCACCCCTGTAACGAAGAGCTTTAGGCAGTCCGTCGCAGCGGCGGAATGAAACTTCTGTCACAATTCGAAGGCGGCGCGAACATCGAGACGCACGGACAAACTAAGTGGAGAATATCTCTTAGATTTCCTGGTTGTACGCGCCGATTTCCGGATACTTTGCGAGTCGCGGCTTCACCTCTTCCCGGAACAGCGCGATCATGTCTTCCTCAGAGCGCATGCTCTCGACCACGACTGCGAATTCCGGCTTGTTGGAGCTGGCACGCGCCAGCACCCAGGAACCATCTTCGAGCGTGACTCGGGCCCCGTTGACGGTGTTCACATCAACGACTTTTCGGCCGAGAATTTCCGTTCCGAGCAGTCCCTTATACTCTTCGACGATGCGCGCAATCACCTCATACTTCACTTCATCGGCGCAGTGCGGTGACATGGTCAGCGAGGTGAAGGCGATGCCAAGTTCGCCTTTCAGGTCCGCCATGGACTTGTCCGGGTTGCGGTCGAGCATTTCCAGGATCGCCTTGGCTGCGATCAGGCCGTCATCATAGCCGAGGCCGATCGGCGGGCGGAAGAAGAAGTGACCGGATTTCTCAAATCCCGCAAGCGCGTCCAGGTCGGTGGTACGACGTTTGATGTAGGAGTGTCCGGTCTTGTAGTAGTCGACCGTCGATCCGTTGGCTTCGAGCACCGGGTCTGTCTTGTAGAGACCGGTCGATTTTACATCGACGACGAATTTCGCGCCGGGATATTCTTTCGACAGGTCGCGGGCCAGCATGAGGCCGATCTTGTCGGCAAAAATCTCATCACCCGTATTGTCGATGACGCCGCAACGGTCGCCGTCGCCATCAAAGCCGAGGGCAATGTCGGCGCCGTGCGCTTTCACGGCATCGGACATGGCGTGCAGCATAGCAGCATCTTCGGGGTTGGGATTGTATTTCGGGAAGGTCATGTCGAGATTGCAGTCCATCTCGATCACGTCGACCCCCATCTTGCGCAGCGCGTCTGGCGCGAACGCGCCGGCTGTGCCGTTGCCGCAGGCGGCGATGACTTTCAGCGGACGTTTGATCGACACCCCTTCGGCAACGCTTTCAATATAGCGCTCGCGCATGCCGTCGACGCGGAAATGACCGCCGCCAGCGCGGGGCTGGAAGTCGCCATTGAGGACGATTTCCTTGAGGCGGCCCATTTCGTCCGGGCCGAAGGTGAGCGGCCGATTGGCGCCCATTTTGACGCCGGTCCAGCCATTCTCATTATGCGACGCGGTGACCATGGCGCAGCAAGCGCAATCAAGCTCGAACTGGCTCCAATAGACCATCGGTGACAGGGCCAGGCCAATGTCCAGGACCTCGCAGCCACCCTGGACCATGCCAAGGATCAGGGCGTTCTTGATCGGCTGGCTGATTGAGCGGTAATCGTGTCCGGTCACGACCTTCGGGTCGACGCCCAGTTCGTGGAACAGCGTCGCCATGCCGAGGCCCAGTGCCTGAACGCCGGTCAGATTCAACTCAGGTGCTTTCTCGTGTCCGATCCCGTTGAACCACCAGCGCGCATCATACTCCCGGAACCCGGTTGGTTTGACCAGCGGCAGGATTTCGAATTCGAGTGTGTTTGGTGCGATCTGAGCCAGCGGTTTTGGCAGCATTGTTACGTCCTGATCCATTATTTCCCCAGACGGGCCTTGTGCAGACTGTGACGCAATTGGCAAGCCAAATGATTTTTCTTATTGTCTATCGCATATACAATACTAAATCGCGTCGCGGTGCACGAAGAATGCTGTGCACAGAAAACATGGAGATTGGGTATGAACCTCATCACATTCGCTTCGATCGCAGCCACCAGCGCGATCATGGCGAGCGCGGCAGCAGCGCAGGAATATTATGTCAGCGGTGCGATTGGCTTCGCGCAACAAAATGACAGCGACAATACCGGCAACACCGGCGCGTTCACGACAGGAAATCTTGGCGACGGCACCACTTTGGACGTTGTTGCGGGCACGCCGTATGGATGGAACACTGAATTCGATAGCGGGACAGCCTTTGCAGCTGAGTTTGGTGCGCGCTTTCAGGGGGGCTGGCGCGCGGGCGTCGAACTGGCGTTCTCGGAAGCTGACGTCGACACCCATACGGATGTCACGCTTGGCGGCGGAAGCATCGATGCAGTTGATGCCGCCGCGATCGCCGGTTCGCCCACGCCCCTTGGTGCTTCGGTTGCGGCGGTCGTCGCGGACGGTCAGGGCGACATCAGCAATACCGGTGTGTTCATCAATGGTTATTATGACTTCAATCCGGACGGAGCGATCCAGCCATATCTCGGGGCCGGGATTGGCCTGGCGAGTGTTGATGTATCTTACCAACCATCCGGTATTTCGGTCATCGACGACAGCGACACCAAACTTGCCTACCAGGTGAAGGCGGGCGCAACCTGGCGTGTCAATGAACAATGGGAAGTCTTCGGCGAGTATGCCTACCGCGCGACCGAAGACCTTGAGTTCGACAATCAACTGTTCCCGGGCACACTCGACATCGAGAACACGCAGAACGTATTTTCGGTCGGGGCGCGATTCAGATTTGGCGGATAGCCCAACACGCGTCCATTCAGGCTTGTTGGAATTCAGCCCGTCTCGCATGCGGGACGGGCTGTTTTAGATTATCGCCGTTCATAGCGGCTGAAGGAAAACAGGCAGAGCAGGCTGACAACCAGTGTCAGCACAAGCGCCAGTACCGCGTTTCCGGCCCAGCCATAAAGGTCGTACACGGCGGTCCCTGCCCAGCTCGCCAATCCGCCACCGACGAACATGAACACGATATAGATTGTCATCAGCCGGGTTCGAATCTGCGGTGATTCCTTCAGGAAGGTCATGCGTGTCGTGACGTCCATGACCGGTCCAAAAATATTGGTGATCACGATCGGGATGATCAGCAGCCAGAGACTGTGACCGAAGAACAGGAACAGGGTCACCCCGAACAACCGGAACCCGGCCGCGATCAGGCGGGTTCGACGCGGTCCAAATCGATCTGCAAACGCCCCGAACCGCGGGGTGGTGAACACATTCACAATGGCCAGCAGCGCAAGATAGCCCACGACATCAACGCCATAGCCCATGTCTGGACTGGTCAGATGCAGGCCAAGTCCCATCCAGATCGACAGGAAGGTGCCGAAACTCAGCGCCTGGATGGTCCCGGACAGCAGGATTTCGGGATACTTGCCGATCAGTGGCAGCATCGATCCGAGCAAGGCAAAATAGGACGTGTCTTCGGTTTCCGTCGCTGCACTCGCTTCACGCCGATCCATGGTCATGGGCAACAGGATTGCGACCAGCAGCATCAGCGCCGAGGCAATATAATACACCGACCGCCAGCCGAGGTGTTCGCCGACCACACCGGCGCCAGCGCGCGCGACCAGGATGCCGGCGATGATCCCGGTGGTCAGCACCGCCGTGACGCGTCCGAGTTCACCCGGCTCCACGCGTTTGGAGACATAAGTCGGTAGCAAATACGGAACGATGGTCGCGAATCCGAGCAAGGTTGATCCGATGACGAACCAGACAAACCCGCCAGAGATGGCCATCAGCGCGATTGAAAAGAACTGCCCCCAAACGAAAATCGTCGACAGCGTTCGATTGGAAAACCGATCACCCAGCGGCAAAAGCAGAAAGATGCCGAGCGCCAGCGCAATCTGGTTGAACGCCGGCACGATGCCGATCATCGCGGCACTGACGCCAAAATCGTCCGCCACGCGGGCGATGATCGGGTGAATGTAATAGGCATTCGCGGTGACCACGGCGGCCGCAAGCGTCAGGATCCAGACCTGCCGCTGGCTTAATCGCTGTGACGTTGGATGGGGGTCGGGGGAAGGAGACTGGTCCGCTGGCACACTGTCACCCTAGGCCCGCCAATGGCTGCAGGTAATCCCTCACGCGACGCCAATGGGCCGCTGACTGCGAGAGGCGCTAACAACGGGACACCGTCAGGAGCGCGCAGACGTTACTGTCTCCAATAGTCCTGCGCGGACGCGCTTGTAGTGTGGTGATCGGATTGCCGCGCCTGACCGAGATACCAAAAAACGCCAGAGAGCCAACCCGCGAACAGGCCCGCCAGGTTTGGCCAGATCAGAGCATCCTCGATGGATGGCTCATGCGCCACGTACGTAATGCGAAACACCACTGCAGCGATCGCCAGCGTGAGAATTGTCGCGCCGGATGCGAAGAGATAGCGACGCTGAGCGCGCCTTCGTTTCAAGACCGACTTGCGCAGCAGGTGGAATAGCGAACCGATCCCAGCGGCCAGGATAACCAGCGTGACGAGCGGAAAGATCAGCAGGATCAGCCAAAGCAAAAACAAGACGGCTACATCGCCTCGGCGCGTTGCTCCTCGATCCAGTCATCAACACGGCGTTCGAGAGCGTCGAGGGGCATCGCACCGGCGCCGAGCACCACATCATGATAGGCACGAATGTCGAATGCCTCGCCAAGCGCCGTTTTCGCCTTGGCGCGTAATTCCAGGATCTTCAACTCGCCGACCTTGTACGCTGTTGCCTGCCCCGGCCAGCCAATGTAGCGCGTGACTTCGGTCTGGATGTTGAGCGGGGCGAGGGCGGTATTGTCATTGAAGCAGGCCTCGGCCTGCTCGCGGCTCCAGCCATAGTGATGCAGCCCGGTATCGGCGACGAGGCGACAGGCGCGCCACATCTCGTACGACAATTGGCCGAACCGCTCATAGGGCGTGCGATAGAAACCGGCCTCGCCGGCAAGTTTTTCGGCATACAATCCCCAGCCTTCGCCAAACGCTGTGGCGTAATAGGACTTGCGAAACTCCGGCACGTCTTCCAGTTCCTGCGCCAGCGCGATCTGCAAATGGTGTCCCGGCACGGCTTCGTGCGCAGACAGCGCCGGCAGTTCGTACAAGGGACGCTGGTCGAGCGCATAGGTGTTGACCAGATACGTGCCGGCAATCCCCTTTTCAGCGTCTCCGCCCGAATATCGACCCGTCGTATATCCAGGGGCGATGGCAGGCGGGACAGCTTCGACACCGTAAGGCAGGCGCGGCAGCTTGCCGAAATAACGCGGCAGGATCGCATCCAGGCGCTTGCTCATCTCTGAGGCCTTTTCGAGCAGCTCTTCTGGCGTCGATGCGTAGAATTGCGGATCGGTGCGCAAGAACGCGATGAAGGCTTCAAAGTCGCCGTCAAAGTCGACTTCCTCGATGATCTTGTCCATCTCGGCGCGAATGCGCGCAACTTCGGTCTGGCCGAGCTGGTGAATGTCTTCGGGCGTATAGCCTGCACCTGCTGTGTGGAAACCGACCGCCGTGGCATAGACGGTCTGTCCGCCATCCAGTGTTGCCAGTCCCGGTTCCGTGCGGGCCGCCGCCGCATAGTCTTCTTCCATGAAGGTCAGGAGCTTTTCATATGCCTGGATGGCGCGCTCGACAGCGGCCTTGCCATCGGTCCGGAGGGAGAGGATGTCCATCTCGCTGAGCTCGGATGCATCGAGCGATTCAAATGGCAGGTACAAGGTGCTGTCAGTTGGGTCGTCGACAATCTGAGCCCGGATCTGCGCGATCGAGGTCGCCAGCGGGTCAGCATGCTGTGTCCAGCCCGTTTCGATGCCCCGTTGCATATTCGCAATCTGCTCGTCGAAAAAGCGGGGCAGGTCATTCACCCGGGCAATCCATGCCTCGGCGCCGGCGCGGGTCGTCAACCGTGTTCGCATGGCGGTATAGGGCGGCGCAGCAAAAAAGCCCCAATCGCCGGTGAACGGGATCCGCGCCAAGTCGTATTGGTGGGCCTCGACACTGCCCTGCAGCAAGTGGCGAAGGATGGCAGCTTCCGGGCCAGCACCCGGCGCTTCCAATGCATCCAGTGCGTCCAGCATCACGCTCGCTGTTTCGGCGCGGGCGGCGACGAATTCAGGCGTCACAGTCGGCCAGACACGAGCATCTTCGCCCCGCGCCTTAGCCGCTTCATCCGGATCGCCGTCGCGATTGAAGGCTTCATACTGACCGATCAAGTCGTCGAGACTTTGTGCAACCGCCAATGGCGAGGCGAGCGCGAGAGAACAGGCGAGCGCAGCAGCGCGAAGGAATGCAAATGACATGGATCCACCAAAGACTACGTGACCGCCACGCTAGGCCGTTGCGCGGTCTCTGAAAAGCCACTTGGTGCGCGCCACACGTTCACGTTGCGGTACCCTGAAAGTGACCGCGTCATGACGTGTGGACGCGTTGACACGCCATTCGACGCGCTTAAGAGATGCCGCATCGAAGTGCATTCGCATGGGAGCGACTATATGGCTGGACAAGGACGGGCTGATTCACGCCCCCTTTCGCCGCATCTGCAGGTCTGGAAATGGCACTGGACCATGGCAGGCTCAATATTTCACCGCGTATCCGGGGTTGGCCTTTATGGCGGGGCCTTTCTCATCGGCGCCTGGCTGATTTCGCTGGCGATCGGGCCAGAGGCCTATGCGTTGGTCGAGGGGATTGCCTTCAGCCTCCCTGGTCAGATCCTGCTCTTCCTGTGGTCGATGGCCGTGCTCTATCACTTTGCCAACGGGCTGCGTCACCTGATCTGGGACGGCCCGATGGTCGGCTTCAATCCGGGCCTCGCCAGCCTCTGGTCGATGTTCAACTTCGCGTTCGCGATCATTGGTGCAGCGGTCATCTGGTCGCTGGCATCTTTCTATTAGGGGGCCGCGATGACGACGAGTGCCAAAAACGTTCGAGGCCTGGGCTCTGCCGGAAGCGGCACCCAGCATCATATCCGCCAGCGCGTAACGGCGCTTGCCCTGCTCTTCCTGGTGCCATGGTTCCTGTATTCCATCGTCCATGCCTGCAAGGCAGGGTATGAGGGTGCGCTGGTCTGGGTCGCGCAACCCCTGAATGCAATCTTGCTGATTTTGACCCTGTGTGCGGCGCTCTACCACATGCGCCTCGGTATGCAGGTCGTCATTGAAGACTACATTGCCAAGAGCGGCAGCCGCCAAGCCTTGCTCATTCTGAACACGTTTGCGGTTTTCGCCCTGGCGACAGCGACGATCCTGTCGGTGCTGAAAATCTGGTTCACGGCCGGCGCATAAGCGCGTGAGCCTAAAGAGGATAAATGATGAGCGACTATAAATTCATCGATCATACCTATGATGTCGTCGTGGTCGGCGCCGGTGGATCCGGGCTTCGCGCTGCCCTGGGCGCGGCGCAAGCTGGCCTCAAAACCGCTTGTATCACCAAAGTCTTCCCGACCCGCTCGCACACCGTGGCGGCCCAAGGCGGGATCGCGGCCTCGCTGGGCAATATGGGCCCGGACAGCTGGCAGTGGCACATGTATGACACGGTCAAAGGGTCTGACTGGCTCGGCGACCAGGACGCGATTGAATATCTCGCGCGTGAAGCGCCAGCCGCGGTCTACGAACTTGAGCATTGGGGCATGCCGTTCAGCCGCAATGAAGACGGCAAGATCTATCAGCGCCCGTTCGGTGGCCACACCACTGAAATGGGACAGGGACCGCCAGTTCAGCGCACGTGCGCCGCGGCGGACCGCACCGGCCACGCCATGCTGCACACGCTGTATGGTCAGTGCGTGAAGAACGATACCGAGTTCTTCATTGAGTATTTCGCGCTGGATCTGATCATGGATGATGAAGGCGCCTGCCGGGGTGTCACCGCCTGGAAACTGGACGATGGCACGCTGCACCGCTTCCGGGCCCAGAAAGTCATTCTGGCGACGGGCGGCTATGGCCGCGCCTTCTTCAGCTGTACCTCTGCGCATACCTGCACGGGCGACGGCAATGCCATGGTGTTGCGCGCTGGCCTGCCGCTGCAGGACATGGAGTTCATTCAGTTCCACCCGACCGGAATTTACGGCGCTGGCTGCCTGATCACCGAAGGGGCCCGCGGCGAAGGCGGATACCTGACCAATTCCGAGGGCGAACGCTTCATGGAGCGCTATGCGCCAAGCGTGAAGGACCTCGCCCCGCGTGACATGGTCTCGCGCTCGATGACCATCGAGATTCGCGAAGGCCGTGGTGTCGGTGAAGGCAAGGACCATATCTTCCTGCACCTGGAACACCTGCCCGCCGAAACGCTGGCGGCGCGACTGCCGGGGATTTCGGAGACAGCGAAAGTCTTCTCTGGCGTCGATGTGACCCGCGAGCCGATCCCGGTTCTGCCGACGGTGCACTACAATATGGGCGGCATCCCGACCAATTATCATGGCGAAGTGCTGACCAAGAAGGACAGCAACCCGGATGCGGTTGTGCCCGGCCTGATGGCGGTCGGTGAAGCGGCCTGCGTGTCGGTTCACGGTGCCAATCGCCTCGGTTCCAACTCGCTGATCGACCTGGTCGTGTTCGGCCGGGCCGCGGGCCTGCGCTGCGGCGCGACCCTGGAAGCAGGCGCCAGCCAGCCCGAGATCAAGGACGCTCAGACCGATGCGCACGTCGCCCGGTTCGATCGCATTCGCAATGCGGATGGCGATCATTCGATTGCGGATCTACGCCTCGAAATGCAGAAGGCGATGCAGGAAAACTGTGCTGTGTTCCGCACCGGCGAAGTATTGGAAGAGGGCGTCCAGAAGATCGATGCGGTTTCCAAGAAAGCGGCCGGCATGCGCGTCGATGATCGCGGCCTGATCTGGAACACCGATCTGATGGAAGCGCTCGAGTTCGACAATCTGATCGGCCAGGCGGCGGTGACGGTGAATTCTGCCGCCAACCGCAAGGAAAGCCGCGGCGCCCATGCCCGCGAGGATTTCGACAAGCGCGATGACGAAAACTGGATGAAGCACACGCTGGCCTGGGCCAATCAGGCCGGGGAAGTGACCATCGATTACCGTCCGGTCCACAATTACACGATGTCGAACGAGATCGAATATATCAAACCCAAAGAGCGGGTTTACTAGGAGCTAGCATGGTACAGCTGACACTACCCAAAGGCTCCGCGCCGAAGAAAGGCAAGACCTGGCCAAAGCCGGAGCGCGCCAAAAAGGTCAAGAAATTCAAGATCTATCGCTACAGTCCCGAAGAAGGCGGCAATCCTCGCTGGGACACGTATTTTGTCGATACAGACAAGTGCGGACCGATGATCCTGGATGTCCTGATCTATATCAAAAACAACATTGATTCGACGCTGGCCTTTCGCCGCTCCTGTCGCGAAGGGGTCTGCGGATCCTGCGCCATGAATATTGGCGGGCACAACACCATCGCGTGTACGCGTGGCTGGGACGAGATTGCCGGACCGCACATCACCATCGCGCCGCTGCCGCACCAGCCCGTGGTCAAGGACCTGATCCCGGACCTGACCAATTTCTACGCCCAGCACGCCTATGTGCAGCCCTATCTGAAAACAGACACGCCGGAGCCGGAAAAAGAGTGGAACCAGACCGAAGAAGAGCGCGAGCACCTCGACGGTCTGTATGAGTGCATCCTGTGCGCCTCGTGTTCGACCTCGTGCCCGAGCTATTGGTGGAATGGCGACAAGTATCTCGGTCCAGCCGCGTTGCTGCAGGCATATCGGTGGTTAATCGACAGTCGCGATGAAGCAACCGGTGAACGCCTGGATGACCTGGAAGACCCGTTCAAGCTGTATCGTTGCCATACGATCATGAATTGTGCGCAGGTCTGTCCGAAAGGCCTGAACCCGGCCAAGGCGATTGCCAAGATCAAGCACATGATGGTTGAGCGGATCGCCTAGGATCGTCGTTTCAATCTGACATTTCGAAACGGGCGATGATCGGATCATCGCCCGTTTTTGTGTCCGGGGCGACGGTCAGCGAAATTCGCGTCAGCGCTGAATCAGCGCCAAGTATGCACTTTAGGGGGGATAAATTCGCGTTTGGCGCGTATTTTGCAGGGTGACTCGCGTACATGTTGTGTAGCGAGACAGGTCCATGAGCGAACAAAAACCCCTTTCTCAGAAGATCCGGAGCGGGATCGACGGGGTCTTGTGCCGATCTATGGTCAAGCGGGTATTTCCCTTGCCACCAGGACGCTATATCAGCCTGTGTTTCGACGACTTCTCGAAATCGGCTGCGACGGTCGGCGCGCCAATGGTCGAGGCGATGGGCTGGAATGCGACATTCTATGTCGCTGGCAGCTATCTGGGCGTCGAGCGCGAGCATTTCGGTGAGATGTTCGATGAAGGCGACCTGCGCCGTCTCGCCCGGCAGGGGCATGATTTTGGCTGTCATACGTTCGACAATCTCAATTGCGCCAAGGCGAGACCGATCGAGATTTACGATCAGAGGCGCAAGAATCGCGCGTTTTTCCGGTCGCACGGCATCGAGCGCGTCAGATCCTTTGCCTACCCGTTCGGTGCGGCTGATCTGGCAGCCAAGAAAGCGCTCACCGAAGACAATCTGGCGCTGCGCGGCGTCAAACCCGGCATCAATCGCAGTGTCGCTGATTTCAACATCCTGAAAGCCAACGGGTTGCAGGCGAGCCAGGGCGGAATTCTGCGCGCGCTTGAGGAACTGGAAATGCTCTGTGCCAGCGATGGCTGGATGATCATCTTCACCCATGATGTCAGTCCGGACCCGTCACCCTGGGGCGTGACCCCGGAAGACCTCGAGCATGTGCTGACGGCCGTCCGGGCCAGCGGCGCCGAGGTCGTCACCGTCGGCGACATGGTCGACCGCATATTGTCGAATGAGCAGCAGGCTGATGTGCGCGCTGCCTAGGGGCGCGCGATTTCGATACTGATCGGCGCGTGATCTGACGGTTTCCAGCCGCCGCGCCAGGCCAGGTGAACCCGATAACTCTCAAGATCTGTCAGGGCCGTGGCAGCGTCGGTCGTCCAGATATGATCGAGGCGGCGGCCCTTGTTCGATGCGGCCCAGTCGCGCGCCCGATAGCTCCACCACGAATACAGTCGCTGCTCGTCATCATGAATGTGCCGTGCGAGATCGGTGAATCCACCTTTTTTGCGTGCTTTTTCAAGGCTTTCCGTCTCGACAGGCGTGTGTGAAACGATCTTGAGCAGCTGCTTGTGCGACCACACATCGCTGGGATGGGGCGCAATGTTGAGATCACCGACCAGCACCCGCGCCGCACCATCCTTGGCCGACTTGCCATAATGGCGACCCAGGCGTTTCACGAAATCGAGCTTGTGCGCGAACTTCGGATTCGCGTCCGGATCCGGCACATCGCCGCCGGCCGGCAGGTAAATATTGTGCAGCTCGATGCCTTCGACATTGACGGCGTTGACGCGCGCATGTCCTTCGCGACACAGCGGCGGCACGTCGAGGATTTCGATTGGTGCCTTACTGGCAATCGCGACGCCGTGATGACCGCCGCGCTGTCCGTTAATGGCAAGATGCGGCAATCCCATTTGCTTGAACGCCTTTTCCGGGAATTCAGCATTCTGGCATTTGATTTCCTGGAAACAGATGACGTCTGGCTGCTCTGCCGCGACGAAGTCCTCGATATTGGGCAGCCGGAGCCGCACCGAATTGATGTTCCAGCTGACGATCTTGAGTGCGTTCTTTGTCATAGTGTCCCGCTTAGGCACGCGCCCCTGACTCGTCAACGCGCCCGGATGCGATCAGCAACCGGGCGCGTTCAGTGATCTGTGAAACTTAGTCTTCGAGCGGTGTGAACTGCAATTTGGATGCTTGCAGGGTCACGGTTCCAATGTCGTCGGTCTCGGCTTCGATCCGCACCGGAACATGGGCCCCGTTCGGCAACGGGGCGAGCCACATGCGCAAGGGGCCATCGATGCCGGTCAACGTGTCCTTGTTGGCTTCACCCGGCTTGTAACCGGCGACCTTGTCCATCTCGATGTGACACTCATAGGCCTGCCCGCGCCAGGCGTCGGACTTGACTTCCGTCATGCCGTGATTGGTCAGGTGCAAATGGGTCAGTTGCCGGCCATCGAAGATCTTCAAGGGGCCGCCGCACGGGTCTTCGCCCTCGGCGCGCGGTTCGAGCGCGAAGGAGATCAGCGCCGTGATCGGGTCCTTGGCTTCCAGCACCTGGTCGGCCGTCGCCGCCGGATCACCCAGGTTTCCGAATGTCGGATTGGCGACCATTTCGAAATCATCGCCGAGATATTTCAGGTCGACGCGGCGATTCTTCTTTCCGTCCTTGTTCTGGGAAATGTAGGCATACGTGTTGAGGCCGTCAGGCGTTGTGTAACCGGAGGCGGCGAGTTCCATATCATAATTGACCAGGATATCAGCGAGGCCTGTCGTCTTGACCTGGCTCTTGATCGAATAGGTGTCCTTGTTCATCTGCACCTGGAAATTGGCTTTCCCGGTAATCGGGATGATCAGCACCCAGGCGCTGGCCTTGATGGTATAGTCCATCTGCATTGGCTGGCCGGCTTCGATCTGGGACAGGATGTGCGGCTCTGCCAAGGCTGTGTCGGCGCCGGAAACACTGGCAACCGTGAGCGATGCCAGGGCGGCAGAAGCGAGCAGTTTTTTGAACATGGTGGGGGCCTCGTACGAAGAACAATCCACTTGATATATATGTGTGTGTCAAAAGCTAGGCTGAACAGGCTCGCCACTGTTTTGCCGCGATTGAGATTCGTCGCAGCGGCAAATATCTTCGCCTGTCAGAAGGACTCATCTCTACGCTTGACGCGCCCGATCTTGGGGCGTAATAGCCGCGCTTCGGTTTCAATCTAGACAATGAGCGAGCGACCCATGTCCCGCGTATGTGAACTTACTGGCACAGGCCCTATGGTCGGACACAATGTCAGCCACTCGAATATCAAAACCAAGCGCCGGTTTATGCCAAACCTGGTGAATGTCACGCTGCATTCCGAAGCGCTCGACCAGCGTTTCTCGATGCGCGTCGCGGCGAAAGCCCTGCGCACCGTCGACAAGCTCGGCGGTCTGGACGCCTACCTGGCCAAGGCCAAGGACGAAGTCCTCTCTGACAAGGCGCTCAAGATCAAAAAGAACATCGCAAAACGCGCTGCCGAAGAAGCCTAACCCCAACAGCTTCTGATAAAGATGAAACGCGTCCCCAGAAGGGGGCGCGTTTTTCTTTGCGAGTTTGCGTGGCCGCAAAAGCTGTCTAGACTGATTTTGATCTGTAGACGGAGAGAGCAAATGCGGATGATTCTGGCCGGCCTGATGGGCCTTTCACTGATGGGCTGCCAAGCCGCCCAGGACGATTCCGCGGAACCTGCGCCGCCGACGGATGCCGCTGAATCGTCTGGCAGCGCCGTCACGGTGTTCACGGGCGGAACCATTTATACCGGAATCGGGACCGAGACAGTCGACGCCGTCGCCGTCGATGCAGACGGGCGGATTATCGCCACCAGCCCGCCCGGTTCATCTGATTGGGACGACAGCGAAGTGACGCTGATTGATCTCGGCAATGGAGTGATGTTTCCCGGCTTTGTGGACGGTCATGCGCACTTGTTCGGCATTGGACAGCGCGAATTGACGCTCAATCTGGAAGGCACAGGATCGGTCGCCGAGCTGGTCGCGCGGATCGCAGCAGAAGTGGATGGTGTGCCGGCCGGGCAGGTCGTCGCCGGACGTGGCTGGATCGAGACCGGCTGGCCAGAAGGGCGGATGCCAAGCGCCGCGGATCTTGACGCGGTCAGCCCGGACAATCCTGTCATTCTCGGCCGCGCCGATGGTCATGCCCTGGTCGCCAACAGCGCCGCCCTGGCCGCCGCTGGAATCACCGATGACACCCCAGATGTCTCAGGCGGCAAGATCGAACGCGACGCTGATGGCAAGGCCACGGGCATCCTGATCGATAATGCCATGAACCAGGTCTATGCCCTGATCGCCAGCCCCAGTGCCGAGGACATTGATCGCGCCTTCGTCGTTGGCGGCAAAGCCTATTCGTCGCGCGGCTGGACCGGCGTGCACAATATGAGCGTGGATCCGGCACATGCACCGGTGCTGGAACGCCTCGACCAGGCCGGGCAAATGCCGCTGCGCCTGCACAATGCCTATGACGAGGCCGGATTTGATATCGCTGCTGGTCGGGCGCACCAGACCGATACGATTACCAATCGCTCGGTGAAACTGTACATGGATGGCGCGCTGGGGTCGCGTGGGGCGCTGCTGATCGAACCCTATTCAGACCGTCCGGATACGAGTGGGCTCTCTTTGCTGGATCCTGATCGCCTCGGGACGCTGATGGCCCGCGCGGATGAAGACAATGTGCAGCTGGCGATCCACGCGATCGGCGATCTTGCCAACCGCCGGATCATGGATGTGTTCGAAGCTGGGGCGCACGATGCGAGTGATCGCTGGCGCATCGAGCACACGCAGATCCTGCACCCAGATGACATTGCCCGCGTCGGGTCGCTGGGCCTGATTGCGTCCATGCAGCCAAGCCATGCCATTGGTGATCTGAAGTTTGCCCCGGACCGGCTTGGGTCGGGACGCCTGGCCGGAGCCTATGCCTGGCAGAGCCTGCTCGACACCGATGCGGTCATTGTTGGTGGCTCTGACGCGCCGGTCGAGATTGGAACGCCCCAGATCGAGTTCTATGCCGCTGTGGCGCGCAAGGATCTGGAAGGATTCAGCACCGATGACTGGAACGCTGACGAGGCGCTTTCGCGCGAACAGGCCCTGACCCTGTTCACGTCGGCGCCGGCTTATGCGGCCTTCATGGAGGATGACCTCGGCACGATCGAACTCGGCAAACTGGCCGACTTCACCGTGTTTGACCGCGATCTGATGATGATTCCGGAAGCCGAGATCCTGCAAGCTGAAACCGTCATGACCGTCGTGCATGGCGAGATCGTGTTCGATCAGGAGTAGGCCTCAGCGACCTTGAAAGGCAGGCGCGCGCTTTTCGACAAAACTGTCGACGCCTTCCTTGAAGTCAAAGCTCGTAAAGCTCTGTTCCATTTCGCGATTGGCGATGTCGAGCGATTGCGCGAAGCTCTGGAAATAGCTTTCGCGGATCTGGCGTTTCATGATCGCCAGTGAGCGCGGGGACACCTGTGTGGCCAGGTGTTTGGCGGTTTCCATCGCGTGCGGCACGAGTTCATTGGCGGGCAGGGCCCGGTTGACCAGACCGACGCGTTCGGCTTCGTCGCCCTTGAATACGCGCGCGGTGAACAGCAGGTCGAGCGCATGAGCTTCACCGACAAGGCGGGGCAACAGCCAGGCAATGCCATGCTCAGCAATCAGTCCGCGCTGGGCGAAGGCTGTGGTGAATTTTGCGTCCTGATTGGCAAATCTCAGATCGGCATACAGCGTGAAGATCAGCCCGATGCCGGCGCATGGGCCATTGATGGCAGCGATGATCGGCTTCGGGCAGCGATACATGTATCCAAATCGCCCCGGATAGAGCGCCTTGAGATCGGCCACATCGGTCGTTGTTTGAGCGGTTTCTGTCACAGCAGCGGGGGCGGCTTCACCGCCATCATCCCCGATTTGTTGCAGTCCGCTCATATCCGCGCCAGCGCAAAAGCCGCGACCGGCACCGGTCACCAGAATACAGCGCACCGCATCATCGTCGCCAGCGCGGGTGATGACATCGCGGGTTTCCTGTTCCATCACGCTCGTCCAGGCATTCAGCCGGTCTGCCCGGTTCAGTGTGATGGTCAGGATGCCGTCTTCCAGATCCGTGAGGATCTCCTGATACTCAGCCATCTGCGTTTCCTCCTGTTCTTCGCCCGTCGGCGCGTTTGGCCGAAATAAAAGCAGAAGTTCGCGCCCGCGTAACCGGTGCCGCGAGGAAAAACCCGATCAGGCGTAAACCTTGGTCGCAGCAAAATGCTCGAGCATGTGTTTGGTGATTTCTGGCAGGAACCGTGGTGGAACATCGTGGCCCATGCCTTCGATCACTTCCATACGGGCCCCGTGGACCAGCTTGGCGATGTCACGCCCGCCTTCAATCGGAACCAGCGGATCTTCCGATCCATGAATGACCAGGGTTGGGGCTTTGACACTGCGTGTATGCTTGCGGAAGTCACCGGCCGAAACGATGGCCGACATCTGGCGGGCGACGCCAGCCGGATTGTAATTGCGGTCATAGGATCGCGTGATGCGGTCGCGCATGCCGTTTGTATTGTGGTCCTCGCCGGGCGTGCCGATGACGCCGAACGTGGCCACTGAAAGATCGATGATGTCGCTGCGCTCCGTCGGCGGCGGCCCGCGACGGACCATGGCTTTCATCACCTTGCCCGATGGGCGCGGCAGCTTTGGGTTGCCCGTCGTGGTCATGATCGCCGTCAGGCTGGTCACGCGATCAGGCGCCAGCGACGCAACATGCTGGGCGATCATGCCGCCCATGGAGATGCCGACCAGGTGCGCCGACTCGAGCTTGAGCGCATCCATCAGGCCGATCGTGTCGTGCGCCATGTCGATCAGCGCGTAGGGCGTCTTTACGCGGATTCCGAGGCGACGCAGAAGGATCTGTCGCAAGATGTTGGGTGACTTTTCCCCGTTATGCTGATGCGACAGGCCAATGTCGCGATTGTCAAAGGTGATGACCCGATAGCCATCGGCGACCAGGTCATGAATGAGCGCATCTGGCCACATGGTCAGCTGGCCGCCAAGCCCCATGACCAGCAAGGCAACCGGATCGCTCGGATTGCCATGCTCTTCGTAGGCAATGCGGATATTGTTGGCAGTAACGTGCGGCATCTGCGGGGCCCTTCGCGCTGTTGGTTCTCGCATTTCGACTTAGGGCGGGCGTGATCACAATGCCAGTGCAAAACAAACAATCGCACGACTTCCCCCAATGTCACACTTGGCGCGCGCGCCGGTTGTGATAGGTGAGCGTTGAAGAGACTTGATGAAAGACCATTCGCATGACCGTGATGAGCGATAGCGACGCCCTGCAGGGCATGGAGCCGACGGAAAAGATCAATGTTCGCAAGGTGTTCGGCCTCGACACCGATCTGATCGTGCACGGGTTCAAGGAACGGACAGAATATGTGCCGGCGATTGACGAGGCGTATCGGTTCGACCCGCAGACGACGATCGCCCTGCTGGCGGGTTTCGAACACAATCGCCGTGTCATGGTGCAGGGCTATCACGGCACCGGTAAGTCCACACACATTGAACAGATCGCAGCGCGCCTCAACTGGCCGATGATTCGGGTCAACCTGGACAGCCACGTCTCGCGCATCGACATGGTCGGCAAGGACGCGATTGTCCTCAAGGATGGTGCACAGGTCACGGAATTTCGCGAAGGCATCCTGCCCTGGGCCCTGCAGCGCCCGGTCGCGATCACGTTTGACGAATATGATGCTGGCCGGCCGGACGTGATGTTCGTGATCCAGCGTGTCCTCGAAGCCAGCGGCAAGCTGACCTTGCTCGACCAGAACCGCGTCATCGAGCCAAACCCGCATTTCCGCCTGTTTGCCACGACCAATACAGTCGGGCTTGGCGACACGACGGGCCTCTATCACGGCACCCAGCAGCTCAACCAGGGCCAGATGGACCGCTGGAGCATCGTCACCACGCTGAACTATCTGGAGCATGATGCAGAGGTTGAGATCGTCGCCACCAAGGCCGGCGATGTCGACACCGAAACGCTGAGTCGTATGGTGACGCTGGCGGACCTGACGCGGAATGCGTTCATGAATGGCGACCTGTCGACCGTCATGAGTCCGCGGACGGTGATCACCTGGGCTGAGAACTATGCCATTTTCGGCGACCTCGGGCACGCTTTCCGTATGACCTTCCTCAACAAGTGTGACGAGCTGGAGCGTCCGCTGGTCGCAGAAATGTATCAGCGCTGTTTTGCAGAGGAATTGCCGGAAAGTGCGCTGATGGTGAAGGTCGCTTAGCGCGTTCAAACCACTCCGCGTCCAGCTTTCATCAATTTTTATCGGGTTCAGTCTACTAGCTGTCGGCCTGTTATTCGGTTGGCCACGCTTATGCTTGAACGCTATTTTCAGCCCAATATCGCCTTCATGATCGTGCTCGCACTTGCCGTGTCGCAATACGCGATCCTGGTGCTCTACATGTTTGGCGGGTCCCCGGAATACGTGCTTGGCGGCGATTTCGTGGCATTCTGGTCGGCCGCGCGCGAAACGCTGGCGGGCAACCTGACCGCGCTCTATACGCCTGACGGCCTGTATGACGCTTTCCTGAAGCACCGCCCTGACGCCGCCGTGGAAGGCCTGACCTGGCAATATCCGCCGCATGCCAGCCTGCTGTTCAGCCCGATTGGGTATCTGCCATATGAGGCGGCCTATGCGGTGTGGTCCGGCCTCGGCCTCGGTTTCTTTGCCTGGGTCATGTCGACGCTCGGCGTGCGCGGACGCGCCTTGATCGCGGTCCTGGCCACCATCCCCGTCCTGATCGTGCTGAATACCGGCCAGAACGCGCTGTTCACAGCCGGATTGCTGTTATTGGCCGTGTTCAATGCCAAATCGAAGCCGGTGCTGGCCGGATTGGCGGCCGCGGTTCTCACGGTCAAGCCGCAGCTCGGCATCCTGCTGCCGTTCCTGTTCATCGCGGGCGGGCATTGGCGCGCCTTTGCGGCTGCGGCCATCGGCAGCCTGCTGATCTGGGGGGGATCCGTGTTTGCGCTGGGCCGCGACAGCTGGACCGCGTTTTTCGAGTTTCTCGGGGTCGTCTCCGGATCCGTCTCGGAGGGCGACATGCCGCTCTACAAGATGGTCAATATCTACGCCGCCGCGCGCCTCGCCTGGGTCCCGGAGATCGCCGCGGCCCTCCTCGCAGGCATCGGCTATCTCGCCGCCATCCTCGCCGTCATCTGGGTTGGCCGGCGCAGCGACAATCCGAAATGGCAGTATGGCGTCGTCGCCAGCGCCACGCTCCTGACTGCGCCATATTCGATGTATTACGAACTGGTGCTGCTGGTGCCGGCCATCTGGTTCGTGGTCGAACGCGGTCATCAGGCGGGATGGGGAGCGTTCGAGCGCGAAATGATCGCGGGGCTGATGCTGCTGACGCTGGTTGTTCCAGGTCCGGCCACGCAAGTTGGCGCCTCGCTCTGCTTCCTTGTCAGCGCACTTGTCGCATTGGTGCTCTATCGGCGCTTGCGGATGGAGGCCAGAGACGGCGGATCAATGGCGCGCGCCTAGGCTGTCATGACCTCACGTCAGGTGCCGAAATGCCTCTTCGCAAATCTGTCTGCGCGCGCTAAGTCAGCCGCATGAGTAAAACCGACGACGCTCCGTTCGAACTGTTCAAGCAGGCGCTGGCGACCACCGCAAAAGCGATGAGTCAGACGCGTGACGTCGAAGTTTCGTTTTCCGGTGACGGCCCGCGTGCGGAGGCCGAGCGGCTGATCCTGCCGCCGCCGCCACGAGACCTCGCCCCGGACGTGGCCGCGCGCATTCGCGGCGAAGCCGATGCCACAGCCTTGCGCATGGCGCATCATGACCCGATCGCGCATGCCAATTCCCGCCCGGATGGCGAAGTCGGGCGGCAGGTCTACGAAGCCGCCGAACGTGCCCGCATCGAAAGCATTGGCGCGCGGGCCATGGACGGCACCGCCGAGAATTTGGAAGCCGCCCTGGTCTCGCGTTGTGAAAAGGCGGGCTATGCGCGCATGGAAGACCGTCAGGAAGCGCCACTCGCGCCGGCTGTGGAGTTTCTTCTGCGCGAACGCCTGACCGGGCGTCCGCTGCCCAAGGAAGCGGAAGGCATCGCGGCGCTGTGGCGCGATGAGGTTAATGCCCGCGGTGCGGACACGCTGGATAAGCTGATCGATCAGATGCACGATCAGGAACAGTTCGCGAAAACCATCCAGGACCTGATACGCAACCTGACCAAGGGCGACGAGATTGGCGACGACCAGGGCGAGCAGGATCAGGACTCCGAGGACGAGTCGAATCAGAATGATCAGGAAAACTCGGCCGAAGATGGCGAATCCGGGGAGGAGACCCAGGGCGCCACGATGGAAGAGATGGAAGCCGGCGACACTGAAGACATGGACGGCGAGGAGACCAATGTCTCGGTCGATTCTGATGTCGATATCGACGCCGAGGACAATCCGGAAGAGACGGACGAAGGCACCAAGCCCTTGCGTCCGAATTTTCGCGATGGCGATGAAACCGAGCGCTTCCAATACAAGGCCTTCACCCAGGCCAATGATGAAGTCGCCCAAGCTCCGGACCTGTGCGACCCGGAAGAACTGACCCGCCTGCGCGCTTATCTCGATCATCAGCTCGAAAGCCTGCAAGGGGCAGTGTCCAAGCTCGCCAACAAGCTGCAACGCCGCCTGATGGCGCAGCAGAACCGGTCCTGGTCGTTTGATCTGGAAGAAGGCGTCCTCGACACCGCGCGGCTGACCCGTGTGATCACCGACCCGACTGCGCCGCTCAGCTTCAAGCAGGAAGATGACAGCAATTTCCGCGACACGGTGGTGACGCTGCTGCTGGACAATTCTGGTTCCATGCGCGGACGTCCGATCATGGTGGCGGCGCTGTGCGCGGATATTCTTGCCCGCACGCTGGAACGGTGCGGTGTGAAGGTCGAAATCCTCGGTTTCACCACCAAGGCCTGGAAAGGCGGGCTGAGCCGAGAGGATTGGGTCAAGGCCGGCAAGCCGGCGGGGCCCGGGCGACTGAACGATCTGCGCCACATCATCTACAAGTCGGCCGATGCGCCATGGCGCCGGGCGCGCAAGAATCTTGGCCTGATGATGCGCGAAGGCCTGCTGAAAGAGAACATTGATGGCGAGGCGCTGTTATGGGCTCACGATCGCCTGATGGCGCGCGCTGAGCAGCGCAAGATCATGATGGTGATCTCGGACGGCGCGCCGGTCGATGACTCGACCTTGTCGGTCAATGTCGGCAACTACCTGGAACGCCACTTGCGCCAGGTCATCGAAGAGCTGGAAACCCGTAGCCCGGTCGAGCTGATCGCGATCGGGATCGGGCATGATGTCACGCGTTACTACAAGAAAGCGGTCACCATCGTCGATGCGGAACAGCTTGGCGGCGCGATGACCGAGCAATTGGCCAGCCTGTTCGATGAAAATGGCGAAGCGCCGAAGCCCGAAGCCATGGCTGTGCCACCGCTCACCCGCGAAACCGTTCGCCCAGGCGGCGCCACGACGGGGGCTGGGGCAGGGGCGCCGCGTTATGGCGGACCCAAGGTCGGGTCCGGCCGCGACGTGCGCCGCAAGAGAATGTGATCCTCGTCGCCGGTTCGCCTAGGCACAGCGCGGTCTTGATCTGAAAGAAGGACGTCATGCGTATTCAACTCAGCCTCGCACTCGCCGCTCTTGCCGGATGTGCTGCGTCCGATGTGCAAGCACCGCATCCAGGCGATTCTGCGGACGTGACTGCCGCCTGGGCCTATTCGGAGCAATCGGATGGATTGCGCGCCGCCTCGTGTCCGGAATCGGTCAGTTATCTGCGCGCGCAAGCCATCGATGTTCGCGTTATCGAGGCCGAACGCGGGTCCAGCAGCGCCCGCGAACGTCAATTGACCGGACTCACGCTGGCAGGCGCGTGGCAGCTTGAATCGAACGAGTCGAATTTTGGCGGCTTGTCGGGCCTGGACGTATTGCCCTCTGGATCATTGCTGGCCATCACGGATGCTGGCGCATTTGTCTGGATCGGCGTCGATCCCGACACCGGAACGCCAGACGGGCTGGGCTCGATTGCCTATATGCGCGACATGGATGGCGATTATTTCGCCAATAAGCGCGATGCGGATTCAGAGGGGCTCAGCCTGCGCGATGGGCTCGCCTTTGTCAGTTTTGAGCAGGACCATCGGGTCGCCGCGTTCAATCTGGAACGCTGCGGCTCCGCAGCGCGTGCGGCACCTGTCGTCAACTTGGCGCCGGTTGTTGGCGGCAAAATCCTCTCCAGCAATGGCGGACCAGAGGCGCTTGCGCTGCACGATGACGCGCTGCGCGCCGGGTTCGAGTTTCGCAAGTCTGGCGGATCGCCGGTGGGGACCCTCAATCGGGATGGCACCCTCGCAGACCTGACTTACACGACCCAGGCTGATCCGTTTGTGGCCACCGGCATGGACGCCGAAGGCGCGCTGACGGCGCATTTGTTCCGCGCGTATGACCCGGTGCGCGGGCCGCGTGCGATCGTGCAAGTCGATCGCGGCGATCAGCGCATCGCTGACGCGATCCTGAAACAACCGCTTCCGGTGGATAATTTTGAAGGCGTCGCCATTGGTGAAAGCCCGAATGGGCAGGTGCGGGTCTGGATCATTTCCGATGACAATTTCAATCCCGACCAGCGGACGCTGTTGCTGGCGCTGGACCTGCAGCCTTAACGGGCCGCGTTCGGCATGGGGCATGATCCGGTCTTCTGGGCGGTCGCGGTCTTTTCAGTTCTGATCACAGGTGTCTCGAAAGGCGGCTTTGGCGGCCTTGCCTTGCTGGCAGTGCCGCTCATGGCCTTGGTGATATCCCCGTTGCAGGCCGCCGGGATCATGTTGCCGATCCTGATCGTCATGGATTGGGTCGGGGTCTGGACCTATCGCAAACACTGGGACCGCAAGGTGCTCGTCCTGTTGCTGCCCGGGGCCATTCTCGGCATCGCCGCTGGCGGCTTGCTCGCTGGCTATGTTGATGATCGTGTGGTGCGGATCTTTGTTGGCCTGATCGCCGTTCTGTTCCCGCTTTATGCGATCTTCAAGCCGCGCGGCGGGGACGCGTTTATCGCTGGCAATCGCCCTTTGGGGTTCATCTCCGGCACGGTTGCCGGGTTTACCAGCTTCATCGCGCATGCGGGCGGTCCACCGTTTCAGGCCTACACGATCCCGCAGAACCTCGACAAACGCATCTATGCCGGGACCGCGGTGATGTTCTTCTTCGTCGTCAATTTCGTGAAAGTGTTGCCCTATGCGCTGCTAGGTCAGTTCGATCAGACCAATCTGACGACGTCCTTGATCCTGATCCCGATTGCGCCATTTGGCGTCCTGTTCGGTGCCTGGCTGGTGACGCGCATCGACCAGGCATTGTTCTATCGCATCCTGTACGGATTGATCTTTGCTGTCGGGCTGAAATTGCTCTGGGACGGTCTGACCTAGTCCTGCGTGATCAGATCGACCAGCGCCACGGCTTCATAGCTGGCCCAGTCCGTGTCACCTTCGAGCTTCGCGACCTTGAGACCAGATGCGTCATACAAGATCGTCGTCGGAAAGCCGCCGCCGGCGCCGCTATCATAGACCACGTTCCAGCCATCGGGTCCGTCAGCGAGGGTGTAGAACTCCAGGACGCCGCCAGACAATTCCCGCAGACGTTGTTGGGCATAGGCACGATCAGAGGGTTCATCGACGCTGATCGCGATGACTTTGAAGCGATCGCTGCCGCGTGAGGTTTGCAGCGCGCCAAGAGACGGCATCTCCTTTTCGCACGGCGCGCACCAGGTCGCCCAGAAATTGACCAGGATCGCCTGACCCTCAAAGTCTTGATAGGTCACGGGATTTCCGTTCACGTCAAGAAATGGCGTGGCTGGCGCCGGGGTGCCTTTGTCGCTCACATCCAGCTTGGCCAGGGCCCCAATCGCGAGTTTTGCCACAGGGTCGCGGTTACTTCCCTTTGAACTGGCGTTAAAGACCCAGTAAAGCAGCGCCAAGGCGATTCCGGCGAACATGGTTGGGATGGCGATGCGCAGAAAACGATCCATGGGCGTGCGGCCCTCCAGATGATGACAAGGACGAGATAGCGATATGGCGAGTGACAGCAAAAAAGGCCAGCAAATGTGGGGTGGACGCTTCGCCGCACAGCCCAGCGATATCATGCAGTCGATCAACGCATCCATCGATGTCGACCGCCGCATGGTGCGCGAGGACATTGCCGGATCGCGGGCCCATGCCGACATGCTGGCCGAACAGGGCATCATCTCAGAAGACGATAATAACGCGATCCAGGACGGACTCGATCAGATCGTCACCGAGGTCCAGGATGGCAGTTTCCCGTATCGCGTCGAGCTGGAAGACATTCACATGAATGTCGAAGCCCGCCTGAAGGAACTGATCGGCGAACCGGCGGGGCGCCTGCACACTGCCCGATCACGCAATGATCAGGTCGTGACCGATTTCCGTCTTTGGACGCGCGGAGCGCTGACCGAGGCCAGACGCGGCCTGAAAAACCTGCAGCGCGCGCTGGTCGCACGCGCGGCTGAGAATACCGATGCGGTGATGCCCGGTTTCACGCACTTGCAGACCGCTCAACCGGTGACGCTCGGCCACCATCTCTTGGCCTATGTCGAGATGATTGAACGCGACCGCGCGCGCCTCGACGATTGTGCCCGCCGCCTGAACGAGAGCCCACTCGGTTCTGCAGCCCTTGCTGGCACGGGCTTCACAATCGACCGTGACGCCACCGCTGAAGCGCTGGGCTTCTATCGGCCGATGGCGAACTCGCTGGATGCCGTGTCGGCGCGCGACTTCGCGCTGGAAGCCCTGTCGGCACTGTCGATTGCGGCGACGCACTTGTCGCGTCTCGCCGAAGAGATTGTGTTGTGGACCAGCGCGCAATTTGCGTTCGCCAAGCTGTCGGATGCGTGGTCGACCGGGTCGTCGATCATGCCGCAAAAGCGCAACCCGGACGCGGCTGAACTGGTTCGTGCCAAGGCCAGCCTGATCACCGGCCAGTTTGCGGCGTTGCAAGGCGCGGTGAAGGCCTTGCCGCTGGCCTATGCCAAGGACCTGCAGGATGACAAGCAGCTGACATTCTCGGCGTTTGACACGTTTGGCCTGTGCGCCGCGTCGATGACCGGGATGATGGAAAGCATCACGTTCAATCGCGAAAACATGCGCGCGGCGGCCGCCAAGGGGTTCTCGACGGCGACTGATCTCGCTGACTGGCTGGTGCGCGAGCTGAAAATGCCGTTCCGCGATGCCCACCATGTCACCGGCGCGCTGGTGGCCAAGGCGGAAGCGAAGGGGTGTGACTTGCCAGAGCTCAGCCTGGAAGAGATGCAGGCCGTCGAAGCGCGGCTAACAAATGACGTATTTTCCGTGCTGACTGTTGAAGCCTCGGCGATGAGCAGGCAAAGCTATGGGGGAACCTCGCCTGTCCGAGTCGCCGAACAGGTCGAACAATGGACACAACGCCTCGGATAGGAGCGCTGCAATATGAAACTCTTGATCAAGACCGTCTTGA
The DNA here is from genome assembly GCA_965228095.1 of Henriciella sp. Classification (GTDB taxonomy): domain Bacteria; phylum Pseudomonadota; class Alphaproteobacteria; order Caulobacterales; family Hyphomonadaceae; genus Henriciella. The sequence continues at coordinate 2,003,156 of OZ245793.1, forward strand.
CCGTCTCGGCGCTTGCCAGTCTCGCCAGTTGCGGACTGCGCGGCGACCTGAAACGTCCACCGCCAATCCTGAATGAGCCGGCGACGGAGGAAACCCAGCGCCCGGTCGATTCAGCTGCCTTGTTTGCAGGCAACGAGATCAATGAGGGCACGACTTATTACAACACGCTCGGCGGCGAGATCCCGAAACCCGCCCCTGATGTCGATGTTGAGGAAGAAAGCATGGGGGAGGTCAGCCCCGGCTGATAGGCGCCCTTGCATCACTTTAACTATGTCGATGGCCGCCTTCATTGCGAAGGCGTCGATCTGAACGCGATTGCGGATCAGGTCGGTACTCCCGTCTATGTCTACTCAACCGCCACGCTGCGTCGTCATGCACGCGTGATTGCAGCGGCGTTTGACGGCATGGATTGCCTGATCGCGTATTCGGTCAAGGCCAATGGCAATCTGGCCGTGCTGAAGACGCTGGCCAGCGAGGGGTGTGGTGCCGACGTGGTTAGCGGCGGCGAGTTGAAACGGGCCCTGGCCGCGGGCATTCCGGCCGACCGCATCGTGTTCTCGGGCGTCGGCAAGACCCGCGAGGAAATGGCGTTCGGTCTCGAGACCGGCATTCACCAGTTCAATGTTGAGAGCGGCGCCGAGCTGATCGCCCTGTCAGAGGTGGCAGACCGCCTGGGCAAGACCGCGCCGGTGGCTGTGCGCGTCAATCCGGACGTGGCGGCGGGCGGTCATCCGAACATCTCGACAGGCAAGGCGGGCGACAAGTTTGGTGTGCCTTGGGGTGATGCGGCCGGCTTGTACGAACAGATCAAGGCACTGCCCGGCGTCGCGGCTGTCGGTGTCGACGTCCATATCGGCTCGCAGATCGGTGAGCTGGCGCCAATGCGCGCGGCATTCGAGAAAACCATTGGTCTGGTCAAGGCGCTGCGCGATGCGGGGCATGATCTGCAACGCGTCGATCTCGGTGGCGGGCTCGGCATTCCGTATCGGGAAAGCGATACGCCGGCACCGCCCTCCGATTATGCGCAAATGATCCGCGAAGTCACCGAAGGCCTCGGGCTGCAGGTCATTCTCGAACCTGGCCGCGTGATCGCTGGCAATGCCGGGGTGATGGTCAGCGAAGTGCTGTACCAAAAACCCGCGCCGGACCGGACCTTCCTGATCATCGATGCTGGCATGAACGACTTGATGCGACCGGCGCTGTACCAGGCCCACCATGATATCCTGCCGCTGGCCGAGCCCGGCCCCGAAACCGCCACAACCAGGTATGACATTGTCGGTCCGATTTGCGAGTCGACCGACAAGTTCGCAGCCGAGCGGCAAATGCCCGAAACGGCCGCTGGCAGCCGGATTGCGTTTATGTCATCTGGCGCCTATGGCGCTGTGCTCTCAAGTCAGTACAATGCCAGACCGCTCACCGCGGAAGTTCTGGTCGATGGGGATCAATTCGCCCTGGTTCGCCGCCGTCCGAGCTTTGATGAAATGATACAACTGGAGCAGATGCCCGATTGGCTGACCTGAACCGCATTCCCGGCACCAAAAGCCTGATCAACCGGACTTTCCGGCGGCTTCGGGACATTGCGCTGTGGAAAGCCTGGTGGCCGTTTATTGCGCTGCTCAGCGTGTTTGTCTGTGCCGCCCTGTTGGGCGTGTTTGAGCGCTCGCCGGCCCGCCTTGGGGCGCTGGCAACCCTGATCTTCCTGGCTGGATCGCTGATCGCCCTGCTGCGCGGCATTCGCCGCTATCGCCGGCCGGAGCGCCGCGCCGCCATTGATGCGCTCGACCAACAATCAGAAATGCGCCCGCTGACGTCGCTCATGGACCGTCCTGCCCGCCCGGAGACCGTTGGTGTGCAGCTGTGGCGCGCACATGAAGACCGTCTGACCGACGCGGCGCGGCGTTTGAACATTCCCGGCTTTGCCGACGTCTGGGCACGCATTGACCCATTGCGTCTGCGGTTCGTGTTGCCGCTGGCCGTGGTCGGTTTGTTCGTCCTCAGCTGGGGCAACACCTATTCACGCCTGTCGAGCGCGCTGGATCCGGATTATGGCAGCCTGTTCGGGGCCGAGAACATTCGCATCGAGGCCTGGGTCACACCGCCGGAACATACGGGCCGTGCCCCGATCTTCCTGAAAGAGGACCAGGATCAGATCCGCGTCCCGCAAGGGTCTGTCATGACACTGCGGGTGCAGGCCCCGTCGATCCCGAAACTGCGCATCAAGGCGCGCGACGGGCGCAAGACGCTGCGGTTCGCGGCGACGCCGGACAATGCGTTCGAGGCGACCGTGACGGTGACCTCTGACAGCACGATCTCGGTGCGCTGGTGGGGCGAGCGCAAGGCCTGGACCGTGCGCACGTCGCCAGATTCCCCGCCGGCGGCGCAATTCGTTGAATTGCCGGTGCTCGGCGCTGGCGATCGCACCGAATTCAGCTGGAAGATCAGCGACGATTACGGCGTGGCCAAGCTCGAACTCGCAATCAAACCGGAAGGTACGGACCGGGAGCCAGACCTGGTGCCGGTGGAAATTGGCGGCATCAGCCCGCGCGAGGCCGAAGACGAGTCGAAGATTGACCTGACCCGCAATCGCTGGGCCGGCGCACGGGTCGAGATCCGCCTCAAGGCAACGGACGGCGCGGGTCAGGTCGGCTATAGCGAGCCGCATTATTTCAAGCTGCCGGAGAAATTGCTGCTGCAACCGCTGGCGAAAGCGATCCAGGATGTGCGTGTGACCGTCCTGCGCGAGGATGATCCGTATCTGGTCGCGGATTATCAACCGGATTCGACCGAGGCGGGCGCCTATTACCTGTCGGCATCGCAGCGCCTGGCGAATGCGCCGCAAGGCGTTCAGCGCGGCGCCATCATGCTTGAGGCGGTGACCTATGAAGCGCCGCGATACTTCCGTGACGTGTTGGTCTATTCGGGGCTCACGACGGCCCGTTACGCGCTTGAAGCGTCGACCACGACTGACGAAGCCAAGGCGACCGAGCCGTTGCTCTGGTCCCTGGCCCTGCGTGCCGAATACGGGTCGGCTGCGGATGCTTACGCGGCGCTGATGGCGGCGAAGAAAGCGCTTGAAGACGCTTTGCGCGATGGCGCCAGCGAGGAAGAGATCGCGCGCCTGGTCGAGGCGTTCAAGGACGCAGCCCAGCGCTACATCGCGGCCAAGATGGCTGAGGCGCTCGCCAATGGACTGGAATCGCCGCCGAGCAATGAAGACAGCGCCGAAGGCCCGTCCGGGTCAGGGCTCGGCGGTCAGGGCTTCTCCGATATGCTCGATGCGCTGGAGGATCTGACCGAAACGGGGGCCACGGATCAGGCGCGGCAATTGCTGGCCGATATCACCAACATGCTCGAGAATCTGGAATTCCAGCAAGGCCAGAACGGCTCTGGTGAGGGCTTTCCCGGCATGCCGGGTGAGCAGGGCGAGAGTGAAGACGACGAAAACCTGCCCGAAGAAGAGCGGGAAATGACCGAGACCATGCGCGAGCTGTCGGACCTGTTGCGGGAGCAGCGCGAGCTGAATGATGAAACCCTGGCCGAGCAGCGCGGCGAGCGCGGGCAATCGGGCCAGCGACCCTTCGGAGAAAGCGACGGCTTATCCGATGGCGGTGATCGCGAGACCTTCTCCGAAGGCGAAGACGGCGAGTCACTGGCCCAGCGCCAGCGTGACCTTGCCGATCAGATTGAGGAACTTGCTGAAAACCAGATGGGCAGCGGCGAAGAGGGCGACGGCGAAGGGGCTGGCGCCGGTCAGCTCGATGAAGAGACCCTGGACGCCATCGAGCGCTCACAGCGCCGCGCCGGGAACGCGCTCGATGACGGCAATGAAGCCCGGGCCATCCGCAATCAGGAACAGGCCACGCGGCAGCTCCGAGAGCTTGCGGAGGGGCTTGCCGAAGAACTCGACGAAGCCCGGGCCGAGCGCCTTGGTGAACAGAACCTCCAGGGCGACGGCGCCGCTGATCCATTCGGCAACAACATGTCCGGTGCCGTCGATGACAGCAACAGCGTCGACATTCCAGACGAAGCCGAACGCCAGCGCGCCAAGGACATTCTCGACGAGCTTCGCCGCCGCTATGATGAAGCGGTCGACGAAGACGAACGGGAATACTTGCAGCGACTACTCGACCGTTTCTGAGTCTTCAGGCATCGGTTTTCTGAACATCAGGGTCATCCGGTCGGACTCGCCGATCGCGGTGTAGACGCCTGGATTGAACCCGTCCGGCGTATTGCCGTCTCGATCGGATGTGCGGCTGACCGGTGGCAGCGTCCAGACCCCGAACGGGTGATCGGTCAGATCGCGCGGATTGGCGTTGATTTCGCTTGAGCCAGCATAGTCGAACCCGGCCGCAGCGGCGAGCGCCTTGACGAAATCTTCGTGGACATAGCCGGTATTGGCTCTCGGGTTCTGCTCGGCGCTTGAGGGCAGGCGGTGCTCAACCACGCCGAGCACACCCCCCGGCTTCAGCGCCGCATAGGCATCGGTGAAGAATTTCGCTGTGTAATCGCCGCCCATCCAGTTGTGGACATTGCGGAAGGTCAGGACGGTGTCGACGCTACCGGCTGCGGCGAGCGGGCCGGACTCGGCTGAAAAGGCGCTATATTCGAGCGTCCCGAACAGGTCCGGATCGGCGTCATAGACAGCCTTGTAGTCGGCAATGCGCTGTTCAATGCGGGCCAGGCGTTCGCCTTCAAACACATTCGTGTCCCAGACCGCGGCGATCAAAGTGCCATCGCCGGAGGCGAGATATGGCGCCAGGACATTGCTGTACCAGCCGCCGCCGGGCCAGATCTCGATCACGGTCTCATTCGGCTCGACTTCGAAAAAGGCCAGCGTCTCGGCCGGGTTACGCCACATGTCGCGGGCCTTTTCATCATCGCTGCGCCAGTCGCCGGCGACGGCGTCTGCGAGCGAGAGCGGGCCGGTTTCGACCGCTTCGACCGCGGGCGGCGTTTCGGCCTCGAGGTCCGTGGCCGGCGTTTCGTTGCCGCCGGAACAGGCACCAAGCGCGATCACGGCGGCGCTGAGCAAGAATTGAGTCTTCATTTTATCACTCCTGAAAAAGGGTCTGAATAAGGGCTTGAATCGCGTCTTGTGCGTTTCCACATAGGCTGTGTCGCGGTGCCGCCAAGCGGGCCACGACCGAAATTTCTGCCAGCGCCGATGACCGGGCTGGGATGACAGACTGTTTCGAACCTCAATTCTCGCGGCTTTTCAAGATCGCCGCAGATCACAGTTGCTAGAGAAAGGACTGTAACAATGAGTACGATTGATCTGACCCCCCTTTATCGCACCATGGTTGGCTTTGACCGCATGGCCAACATGATTGACAGCGCCGCTCGTCTTGATGGCGCGCAAGGCTATCCTCCCTACAATATTGAACGCGTTGCGGATGATGAGTTCGCGATCGAAATTGCCGTCGCCGGTTTCGGCGAAGATGACCTCGATATTGAGACCAAGGATGGCCTGCTGACCATTGCTGGTCGCAAGACCCCGCCGGAAGAAGGCGAGGTAGAGCGCGAATTCCTGCATCGCGGCATCGCCGAGCGCGGCTTCCTGCGCCGGTTCCAGCTGGCCGATCATGTCATCGTCACGGGCGCTGAATTGCGCAATGGCCTGCTCCGCGTCGAACTCGTACGCGAGCTGCCGGAAGCCAAGAAACCCCGCAAGATCGAGATTGGCGCCCCAGCCAAGGGCGGAAAGCCGAAACTGATCGAAGGCAGCGCCGACGCCGCCTAGGCGACGCGACGAGCTTGCATACCTTTCTGCGCCCCGGATCCAAGGATCCGGGGCTTTTTTGGATTCGCTAGCGTCTGCTCCTGCACCAGATCCAATGTCGGCTTCCGCCGTCGGAGGAGGCATCTGGATCGAGACCCTCTCTCGAAGCCTCATCCTGAGCGAAGCTTGCCCCCGATCCGATCGGGGGTCGAAGGACGAGGCGGGCTTCCTGAAAGCCCGGCCCTTTATCCTTCGACGTCGCTCAGGATGAGGGCCTAATGTGACAATGTCCGCTTTTGATGCGGAGCGGACGTGAATCCCCGCCCTTTTCCTCCAGGCGCTCCCCACGGCTTGCCCGTGGGGTCCATCACGGGCCGTTGCCGCTTGTCATGGGGGCGGCTGGGGAGATGGGTCCCACGGTCTCACTGCGTTCGCCGTGGGAAACGTGAAAGGAAATCCCCCTCTATCCAACCCCTTGTCCAACCCCTTGTCCACGCGGCGGATGCGACAGAGGCTGGCCTGCGGGCGGGTCAATCCAACACCCTGTCCCCCCCTCAATCCCCACCCGCGGATTCCGTGGTAATCTTGTCGCCATCTCCTCCTGATGGAAGGCTTGTCCGGAACGGCTTGGCAGGGGAGGAGAGCGGTGGTCGCGTCGCTTGGCGTGTGGGAGCTGTACCCCTTGCTCGGTAGCGCGCCTGGCCGGTGCTCATAAATCCTGTCCCCCACGGTCAGGCTACGAAAGACGTAAGATCAGAAGGCCCCCCAGGTGGTGCTTGGTCCAGGTGGCCAAGGCCTAACGCATGAAAAAAAGCCGCCGCAGGCGCGTCTCACTCAGGCGCTATACGCCGTCTCGAGAGAGCGGCAGTTCGTTTCGCGTTTGGTTCAGACGCGCCTAGCCTTTCCATCCCTCAAGCGGAAACGCTGTGAGCTCTTTTCGCCTGTCCACTACACTCGAAAGGAGGCTCAAACTGGACGCTGATCAGATGTCATGATGGTCAACGCACGCGCGCCGTCGTCGCGCGGGACCGCAACGCCTCACGCCTCCGCGGCGATCCGCATTCGGTCGGCTCGCAGCGCCTGAAGCTGCTTGCCCAATCTGGCCTCGAAATAGCGGTCACAGCCGAGGCAGGGATTGGCGATCTCGCGGCCCTTGCCGTCTGTGGCGATGGAAAGCTGTTTGAAATCTTGTCTCGAGAGCCCGTCATGTTCACCCATGCGCTCAGGATCGCCAGCGTTCAGCGCCTGGATGGCGGGCAGCTGCGCCACCGAGGTCAGGATGTCCTCGAGGCGTTCCTCGGCCAACGAGCCAAGCGGCGCTTTGGTTTTCAGGCAGCAGGGATAGATCGATCCGTCTGGTTCAATGGCGATTTCGGAGCCGGCTTCACCGATCTTCAGGAAGTTTTTCGCGCCCGACCAGCGGCTGCAGAAATTGACTTCATAGCCGGCATTGGACAGGCCATTGCTCCAGGCCCGGCCACGCGGCCAGAGTTCGCCGATCCAGAGGTCTTCCTGTGCCCCGAAGAACAGGAAGGTCGGTTCGCCAGGCTTTGGCTGGCGGCTGAGGTCCGGGGCCTTGAGGCGCGCGTTCTTCTCGCCGCCCAGCGAAACCTCACGCACATTTCGTTCGGCCATCAAGGTGCGGATCTGGTCCATGAACCGGAATTTCTTCTCGCCCTGCATGCCGACATGATAATCATCGATCGACGCAATCGCGATCGATTCAACCCCGCGCGCGAGGCAGTCATCGAGGATCTGCCCGGTCAGGACATCGCCCGTGGTCTGGATCGAGATCTTTGGCGCCGTCGCGCCCCAGCGCGCCTGGATCGCCTCAAGCGCCGGGTAGAACAGCTCTTCACGGACACCATCGATCAGCAGCTCGCCGCCAGCCATGACCAGCAGCGTGCGCTCGCGCTGGCCGGTTTCGGCATTGTGCCAGCTCATGTCGTCAGGAAGATGATCGATGATCGCCTGGTAGGCGGTCTGCCCCTCGGAAACGACGTCTGTCAGCGCGTCGCGGACATACGGCCGGAAACGGTCATCATAACAATGCTTGCATTTGCGGTGGCAGGCCCAGGTCAGGACCCAATAGATAGACTGCATGCGCTCGCTCCTGGTCCCTGTGGGTATCGCCGCCACAGAGGAAGTCGAGAGGCCTCACGGACTTGTTAGCTCTGACCGGCAATCCTGAGCAGATGGTCTTCCAGCTTGCGGCTCTGGGTTTGCAGGTTGAACTGTTCCAGCGCCCGCGCGCGGCCGGCGTTGCCCATCGCCGCCGTCTTGCCGGGGTCAGCGAGCATCTTGGCGAGGTTTGTCGCGAGGGCGTCGGCATCGCCTTCGTCGCAGAGATAGCCGGTTTCGCCATCAGAGACGCACTCGACGATGCCGGAATGCTTTGTCGCCGCCAGCGCGCAACCGGACAGCATCGCTTCGATACAGACCAGGGGCAGGCCTTCGGCATCGCCAGAGGGGGCGCGTTTCGATGGTACACAGGCAATTTTGGCTTCGGCCCAGTGCCCGGGCATGTCGTCTGCCGGGACCCAGCCTGCCAGCTCGACGGCGACGCCAGAGGCGGCGAGCTTGTCGTGCAGGCCTTGTTCGAACGCGTCGCGCTGGCCTTCCGGCTTGTTGCCGCACAGGCGCACGGTCCAGCCATCCAGCTGCGGGCCAAGCCGGGTCAGCGCGTCGATCAGCGTGTCGATGCCTTTCTTCGGCGACCAGCGGCCAGCGAAGACCAGCAGGTTCTGCTTCTCGCCCGGTTGGAACTTTGCCGGGTCGGCCGTGTTGTGATGAACCACCATCTTGTCATCCGGCGCGCCCTTGGCCAGCAATTCACGGCGGATGAAGTCGGAGCAGGGCAAAATCAGGTCGGCGGTGTCCCAGAGCTGTTGCCGGCGGCGATTATAGACCCGCACGACCGAGGTCTTGGTGTTCGAGGTCTTGGTCGCGTCGCCGCCATAATAGGTCACCGCAAGCGGCAGGCCGAGTTTTCTGGCAAGCGGCAGGGCGTAGGCGCCGGATTTGCCGAAACTGGCATGAATGGCGATCGGGTTGAGCGCGCGCAGGCGTTGCTCGAGCGCCGACGAGACCAGGCCGAACTGCTTGAATCCTGCTGCCCCGGTGCGGCCGTGCAGTGGCGTGATGTCGATCGCCTCGGCCCCGTCCGGCACAGGACCGTTTATGGTGTGGCCGATATAGACGGGCCGCAGGCGGCTGAAGGCCGAGTAACCGCGCGGAATGAAACTTTCCGACGGGGTAAACATCTTGTCGCAATAGGCGAGAATGGTCTGAGGCTGGGACATGCTGGCGGCATAGCGAGACGCCCGGGTCTGGGCAAGCAAGGGTCTGCGATCGGGTCTGGATCAGCGCGGGGCCATCCGGATCGCGCCATCGAGGCGAATGTTCTGCCCATTGAAGTAGGTGTTGCGCGCCAGCTCCAGGGCCAACGAGCCAAACTCTTCCGGTTTTCCAAGCCGTTTCGGAAACGGCACCGAGGCAGCGAGACTGTCGAGCACAGGCTGCGGTGCCCCGAGCATCAGCGGCGTCGCGAAAATGCCGGGCATGATCGAATTGACGCGAATGCCAATATTCATCAGGTCGCGCGCCATGGGCAGGACCAGGCCATTTACACCGGCCTTGGCGGAGCCATAGACGATCTGCCCGATCTGGGCATCCTGTGCGGCGACGGAAGCGGTCAGCGTAATCGCGCCGCGTTCGCCATCTTCAAGCGGCTCGAGCCCGGCCATGCCGAGTGCGGCATGCGAGGCGATGCGGTAAGAGGCGACCAGAACCCCTTTGACGCCCCATTCATAGTCTTCGGTGGAGAGGCGCTTATAGCCACCCGTCTGCTTGTCGAAGCCCAGCGTCTTGCCGCCTTTCGAGGCCATGGCGCAGTGGACGCAGACCCGCTCCTGGCCATGGGCCGCGCGCGCGGCTTCGAAGCCAGCAACAACCGAATCTTCCTCAAGGATATTGACGTGACAGAATTTGCCGCCAATCGATTTTGCAGCGGCCTCGCCCGCCTCATCATTGATGTCGAATATGGTGACAGGGGCGCCAGCGGCCGCGAACGCCTCAGCGGTGGCCTTGCCAAGCCCGGATGCGCCGCCCGTGACAATGACGGGTGTTTGATCTGATATCTGCATGTTCGCGCCCTCCAATCCATCGCGTCTTTGACTGGTTCGCATTCAAGCGAACACGACGCGGCGACGTCAAGCGGAATGCGCGGCGGCGCCGTTTATCGCGCGGCTTCCTGCTGGAACCAGGCCCAGGCCGTGGTCAGGATCGTGTCGAGGTCGGATTGCCGGGGTTCCCAGCCGAGCATCCGTTTTGCCTTGTCGGCGCTGGCAACGAGGCTTGGAGGGTCCCCCGGGCGGCGATCAGCGATCACACGCGGGACCTCCTTGCCGGCGACGCGAGAGACGGCATCCGCGAGTTGCATCACACTGGATCCGTGGCCAGTGCCAAGGTTCAGGATCTCGCTGGCGCCGCCATCGGACAGGTATTTCAGCGCCAGAGCATGGGCCTCTCCGAGATCGCTGACATGCACATAATCACGCACGCAGGTGCCGTCTGGTGTGTCATAGTCACCGCCGAGAATGTTGAACGTGAACGTCCCGTCCATGGCGCCGCGAATGGCCAGAGGGATGACATGCGGTTCCGGATCATGTCGCTCGCCCGTGTCACCATCGGGGTCACAACCGGCAGCATTGAAATAGCGCAGGATGACCGAACGAATATCATGCGCCTGGCCATAATCGCGGATCATGTGTTCGCAGATCTTCTTGGTTTCGCCATACGGATTGATCGGCTTTTGCGGCGTGTCTTCGGTTATCAGGTCATTGCTGATGCCGTATGTGGCGCAGGACGAGGAAAACACCATGCGGTTCACGCCGCCAGCCACCATCGCGTCCAGCAGGTTCATCGTGCCAGTGACATTGTTGCGATAATAGATGTCCGGCTGCGCCACGGATTCGGCGACATAGGCGAGCGCGGCAAAATGGGCGACTGCATCTGGTTGAACGCGCTGAATGGCTGCGGTGAGTGCCTGTTGATCGAGAATGTCGCCTTCGATCAGGTCACCCCATTTGACCAGGTCGCGATGCCCACGCGAGAGATTGTCATAAGTGACCACAGTCCAGCCGGCTTGCGCGAAGGCTTTTGCGCAATGGCTGCCGACATAGCCAGCGCCGCCAGTCACAAATACGGTTTTCGACATTTTGAAGCGCGCTCCAGTCCAGCTTACCTGCGTGGGTAACTGCCCGGTCTGGGTGGGTCAAACGCTGGCGACAGCGTGGGTCACAGCACCAGTTGCGTTTGCGTGACCAGGCAGACTTTCTTGCCGTCCGGGTCGGTCACTTCGGTTTGCCAGACGGACAACCGGCGTCCGATTCGGATGGGCGTCGAGACGCCGGTGACGAGGGTTCCCGCAGGCGGTCCGCTGAGGAAGGCAGTATTGCTCTCGATCGTGGTCGTTCCCTTGGCCCCGTCCGGGATTGCAAGCCACGCACCGGTGGCGCCGAGCACGTCGCAAAAACTCATCATGCAGCCACCATGCATGGTGCCGCCGGCGGTGCACAATTCCTCACGCACCAGGAGCTCACCGACGACGCGATCCCTGGTCGCTTCGAGCAGTTTGATCCCGAGCAGCTTCGAATATGGCTGAGCTTCAGCAATTTGTGCGAGCGGGTCCATGACATGCCTCCTTGATCGATCAGGCTAGAGGTCAATTCCCGCCGTGAAAACCCGTCCCTCTGGGGCAATCCGCGCTTGACTTCACGGAACTGTGAGCAGCTTTCTTGTATTGTTTCTCGATAAACACGCGACACGCGATTTTTTCTGAGTTAAGACTCCTGACATAACGCAGAAAGGGAGGCGTTGATGATGAAACCTGTGCTGAAATCGAAGTATTCTCTCGCTGGTGCGAGCGCTGCACTGGCGCTGGTGCTGGGCGGTTGTGTGGCCTTGGAAGACACAACGACGACGGACGAGCCCGCCGTGGTCGAAGACACTGAAGTGGTGGTCGAAGAGACCGTCGAGGTGGTCGAAGAAGTTGTGGAACCGGTTCAAGAGGTCGTTGAAATGTCGTCGGCCGACAAGCTGGCAGCGATTCTTGACGCGCAGCCGGACGACGTGAAAGCCCGTTACGGCGCGCGCAATCCAGCTGAAACGCTCGCATTCTTCGGCATCGAGCCGGGTATGAAAGTCGCAGAAGCGCTGCCGGGGGGCGGCTGGTACACGAAAATCCTGCTGCCTTATCTGGGCGAGGACGGGGTCATGGTTGGCGCGCACTATCCGGATTCACTCTGGCCTCAGTTCGGTTTCGGCGATGAGTGGGCTGCGGCGCGGGTCGAAGGCACCGCCAACTGGCCAACGCAAGCGGCCGAGTGGGGGATTGAAGGTGCAGCCAAGATCAAATCCGTGCAGCTCACGAAAATTCCGGCTGAAGCGGATGGCAAACTGGATGCGGTCCTGTTCATTCGCGCCTTGCACAATCTCAATCGCTTCAGCGCCGGTGAAACCGACTATATGGGCGATACGCTGGCCGAGACCTATCGGATCCTGAAGCCAGGCGGCATTGTTGGTGTCGTCCAGCACAGCGCCCCGGACGCAAACAATGATGACTGGGCGAACGGGTCCAATGGGTATCTGAAGACGTCGGCTGTCGTCGCCGCCTTCGAAGCGGCCGGATTCGAGCTTGAAGCGTCAAGCGACGTCAACGCCAATCCGGCGGATGTGCCGAGTGAGGAAGACTTCGTCTGGCGCTTGCCACCGACCCTCGCGGGCACAGAAGAAGGGACGCCCGAGCGCGATGCCAATGCGGCCATCGGCGAATCCAATCGGATGACGCTGAAATTCCGTAAACCTGCGTAAACAAGGTTTGCGAAATGGGTGGCGCGGTCTCCCCTTGCCGCGTCACCGCTTAATCGGTCTTGGCAGTCGGGGAAGCATGTCCTAGATGACGCGCTTGAATCGAAAGAGACTTGCCATGACCGCTTATCGCTTATTCGGGGCCGAAACCTCGCCTTACTCCGTGAAGGTTCGCTCGTTCCTGCGTTACAAAGGCGTGGACTTCGAGTGGATTGGACGCAGCAAAGAGACGGAAGAAGAGTTTGCCGCGCTGGCCAAAGTGCCGACCGTGCCGCTGCTCCTGTCCCCGAACCGTCCGGCCAATCAGGATTCAACCAGCATTCTCGCCACCGTCGAGGCTGATCACGCCGATCCGTCAGCGGTGCCTGATGATCCAGCCTGCGCGGCGCTGGCGCTGTTGCTGGAAGACTATGCTGACGAGTGGCTCAACAAGTTGATGTTCTTCAATCGATGGGGGCAAAAGCCGGATCGTGAGCTGGCGGGCGAACGCACCATGGAGCAATTGCTGGATGGAAATCTGCCGCGGGCCAAGAAAAAGACGCGCGATCAGATCGTGAAGCGGATGCGCGAGCGCCTGCCGCTGGTCGGGGTTGAAAAGAAAAACGAGAAAACGCTGAAGCCGAGTTTCGAACGGTTCTTCACGCTGCTCAACGCGCATCTTGAAAAAAGCCTGTTCCTGTTCGGTGGTCGACCGTCTGCGGCGGACTTTGCGCTCGCCGGTCAGGTTGCACAGCTGCTGATGGATCCGACGCCACGGGACTGGCTGCGGGCTCAGGCGCCGTTCGTAACCGCGTGGAGCGAGTTCATGGAAACGCCGAAGGCCGGTGGCCCGTTCAAGCCGCTGAACGAGCTTGAAGAGACTCTTTTGCCGCTGTTCCGTGATGAAGTGGCTGTGACCTATCTGCCCTGGGCCAAAGCCAATATGGACGCGGCCGAGGCCAAGGACGAGCGCACCTCGCTGAAGCTGGACGGCAAAGTCTATGAGCAAGTGACGCAGCATTACGCGGCGCGGGCATTCAAGTCCGTTCACAAGGTGGTTGCCGGTGCGACGTCAGCGGACGGCTTGCAAGCATTCCTCGATCAGGCAAACGCCGCCGACGTGTTCGCTTAACGATCTTCGTCAGGCGGCGTGTCATCCGCCCAGATTTCGAAGCTTGCGACCACGATCCGCCGCCGGTCGAGATCAATGACAGGGACATCTTCCAGGGTGAACGGGATGAGGACGGGTTTGCCAGCCGCGTTGCGCTGCACCTCGATCAGATCGCCTGCCCCATGATTGAGCACGGCCTTGACCCGACCGATGGCTTCGTCACCGCCCGTGTAGACATCCAGGCCAACCAGATCTTCGATGTAAAACTCATCGTCTTCTGGTGCCGGTAGCACGTCGCGCGGCACATAGAGCTTTGTGCCTTTTAGGGCATCCCATTCTTCCTTCTGCCTGGACTGTTCAGGCGATACGATGAAATGGTCCTTGGCTGGCCGTGCGCGCGTTGGCGTAATCAAGGGCGTGCCTGTTTCTGATAGGAAGGGGGCATAGTCGAAGACGCTCTCGGGCTCGGCGGTGAAGCTTTTCACACGCACATCGCCGCGGACACCATGTGCGCCCAAAATCACGCCAACAACCACCAGATCTGAAGAAGACTTGCTCATTTGCGCTCTGCTAAACCTAGTCTTTATCGATTGAAAGCTTCCATTTTGCGGACTTGCACACTAGGAGTGCGCGCTGATGTGTCGATGAAGAAGTCCCATGAGCAAGAAATTACCGATCTCGATTGAAGATGTCCGTGAAGCCGCCTCTGTCCTTGATGGACAGATTGAGCGCACGCCGATGCGTCACTCGCGGACCCTGTCCGAGATTACCGGTGCCGAAGTGTGGGTGAAATTCGAGAACCTGCAATTCACCGGCGCGTTCAAGGAGCGAGGGGCACTGAACAAGCTGGCGCGCCTGTCCGACGAACAGAAGAAAGCGGGCGTGATTGCCGCGTCGGCGGGCAACCACGCCCAGGGCGTGGCCTATCACGGGCGGCGGCTTGGCATTCCTGTGACGATCGTGATGCCGGTGACGACGCCGTTCAACAAAGTCGAGCACACGCGCGCGTTTGGGGCTCGCGTGCTTCTGGAAGGTCAAAGTTTCGACGAGGCCAATGCTCACGCTCAAAGCGTCCGTCAACGCGAAGGCTTGACCTGGATCCATCCGTTCGATGATCCGGAAATCATGGCGGGGCAGGGCACTGCGGCGCTGGAAATGCTAGACGTCCAGCCGGATCTCGACACTTTGATCGTGCCGATCGGTGGGGGCGGATTGATTTCGGGCATGGCGACGGCTGCCAAGGCGCACAATCGTTTCCTGCGTGTGGTCGGGGTCGAGGCCTCGATGTATGCGGGGATGCGCGCACGCCTGGAAGGGCGTGAGCCCAAGACCGGCGGGGCCAGCATCGCTGAAGGCATCGCAGTCAAGGACGTGGGCGACCTGACGGAACGGGTCGTACGCGAGCTGGTGGACGATGTTGTTCTGGTCGAGGAAGAACACATTGAGCGCGCCATCACGCTGTTCGTGGATATCGAAAAAACGGTGTCTGAGGGCGCCGGCGCAGCTGGGCTGGCGGCCATGCTGGCGCATCCCGCAAAGTTTGCCGGGCGGAAAGTCGGCTTGATCCTGTGCGGCGGAAACATCGACTCGCGCTTGCTCGCGTCCGTGCTGACGCGGTCTCTGGTCCGCGACAATCGCCTGGTCAATATCCGGATCATCGGCGACGACCGCCCGGGGCTGCTGGCCCTGGTGTCCAAGGTGATCGGTGATGCTGGCGCAAACATCATGGAAGTGGCGCATAATCGAATCGCGCTGGATGTCCCGGCCAAAGGCGCCGAATTCGACATCCTGATGGAGACTCGTGACGCGCAGCACACGCAAGAGGTCATTGATGCATTGGGCCAGGCCGGGTACCCGCCACGGACCAATTAGTGCGCGCCTCTGCAATTGGTAAATTTATCTGCAGTCGTGGTTAAGAAATTAAACCTTGGTTAGAGAATCGAGGGTCAAACTACGCCCAGACTATGGACTAATCATCAGGGCGAGAAATGCGATATTTGTTAGTGGCGTTTGGGGCTGTACTCACCGTCTCGGGAGCGACTGCTCAGGGAATTCAACAAACGAAGGGCGACTTTGAAGACAAGTTCCGGCAACTCGATGAAGTGTTGCCCAGCCCGAACGTCTATCGCAACGCTGCCGGCGAGCCCGGCCACGAATATTGGCAACAGGAAGCCGATTACACCATCCGCGTCAGCCTGGATGAAGACGCGCGGCGACTGACGGCCACGCAAGCAGTGACCTATTCCAACAACTCGCCGGACACGCTTCGCTACCTCTGGCTGCAGCTCGACCAGAACCGGTTCCGCGAAGATTCGATCGCCGAGATGACCCGCACATTCACTGCAAAGGTGCCGGGTTCCGTCGATGCCGGGTCTGCGCTCAAGCCGCAGGTCACGCTGAACTCGCTGCGCCGCATGCAGTCACAAGCCGACACAGCTTATGGTTATGACATCACCCGCGTAGCCGATGCCCGTGGCCGCGATCTGTCACACACGATTGTCGGCACCCTGATGCGCATCGACCTGCCGCAACCGTTGCGGCCCGGACAGTCGACACAGTTCCAGATCGACTGGGCTTACAATCTGGTCGAACAGGACGCCATGGGCGGACGCGCAGGATATGAACATTTCCCGGACGATCCGAAAGACGGCGGCAATGACATTTTCCTTGTTGCCCAATGGTTCCCACGCATGGTCGCCTATTCCGACTATGAAGGCTGGCACAACAAGGAATTCCTCGGCAGCGGAGAGTTCACGCTCGAATTCGGCGACTATGATGTCGAGATTACCGTCCCGAACGATCACATCGTTTCATCCACCGGTGTGCTGCAGAATCCACGTCAGGTCTTGTCAGCCACGCAGCGCGGGCGTCTGGACGATGCGCGCAATGCCGATCGCCCCGTCTTCGTGGTGACGCCGGAAGAAGCCGAAGCGAATGAAAGCTCATCTCCAACCGGAACCAAGACCTGGAAATTCGAAGCAGATAATGTCCGCGATTTCGCTTGGGCGACCTCGCGCAAGTTCGCCTGGGACGCCCAGGGCTTCAATCAGCCGGGGGCCGAGTTTGAGAATGTGATGGCCATGTCTTTCTATCCGAAAGAAGGTGGCGAGCTGTGGCAGAAATATTCGACCACGGCGGTCATTCACACGATGGACGTCTATAACCGTTTCGCCTTCGACTATCCGTACCCGACCTCGCAATCAGTCAATGGACCGGTCGGCGGGATGGAATACCCGATGATCACCTTCAACGGGCCGCGCACGACGCTTCAGGATGATGGCAGCCGGACCTATACGATGGCCGAGAAACGCTTCCTCATCGGCGTCGTCATTCACGAGATCGGGCACATCTATTTCCCCATGGTGGTCAATTCCGATGAGCGTCAATGGACCTGGATGGATGAAGGCTTGAACAGCTTCCTCGACAGCGTCGCGGGCTATGAGTGGGATCCGGAGATTCCGTGGACGCGGTCACTGCCACGCGACCTGGTCTATTACATGGTGTCGGACGAGCAGGTGCCGATCATGACCCAATCGGACAGCGTGCTGCAGCTTGGGCCAAACGCATATGGCAAGCCGTCTGCAGCGCTTCATATTCTGCGCGAGACCATTCTCGGTCGCGAAAAATTCGACTTTGCCTTCCGCGAATATTCGCGCCGCTGGAAGTTCAAGCGTCCGACGCCGAGTGATTTCTTCCGTACGATGGAAGAGGCCTCTGGCGTGGATCTGGACTGGTTCTGGCGTGGCTGGTTCTACACGACCGATCATGTCGACATCTCGCTGGACCGGGTGTTCCACATGGAAATGGACACCGAGGATCCAGACATCGACCTGTCGCGCTTGCGCAATGATGTGCAAAATCAGCCGGAAAAGGTCGGGGTCACCGCCAATGAGGCTGAGGGCATGCAGACCTGGGTCGAGCGCCATCCGGACATTCGCGACTTTTATGACGACAATGACATTTACACCGTCACGAACAAGGAACGGAACGATTACAAGGCCTTCCTGGACGACCTTGACCCGATTGAACGCCAGGTCTTCGACCGCGCCGTGGCTGAGGATGCAGAATATTATGCGCTGGAATTCTCGAATGTGGGCGGCCTGGTCATGCCGATCATCCTTGGGCTGGAATTCGTCGATGGATCGACCGAGCGGATGTACATCCCGGCCGAGATCTGGCGCCGCAATCCGCATCGGGTCAGCAAGCTTCTGGTGTTCGAGAAGGGACGTGAGCTGAAGCAGATCATTGTCGATCCGAACTGGGAAACCGCGGATGCGGATGTCGAGAACAATTACTATCCGCGCCGGATCACTCCCTCGCGCGTAGAAGCATTCAAGTTCCGCAACCCGTTCTCGTTCGATCGCCGCGACATCATGCAGGACATCAAGACCGAGCTGGAAACCGATGAAGGTGATGAAGTCACTGAAGATTCTGAGAACAAGGCCGCCGCGCGGGAATAGATCTTGCCAGTGAACATGATCAAATTCGCATTGGGACTGGTCGTCCTGGTTGCCTCCGCCGCACCCGTCATGGCGCATGAACAGGCGGTCGGCCTGACCGAGATTTCTGTCATTTCGGAGGCGGACGATGCGGCTGAAGCGTGCAAGGTCGACGCCTGCCGACTCGAGATCGCGCACCGGCTGAGCATCCACGACGCCGAGAGCACGCTGATGTCGGTGCTCGGTGCGCGTGCAGATCTGGTTGGCGATGCGGCCGCGCAGGCGAAATTCGCGACTTATGTGGCCGGACGTTTCTCGCTTGCTGACGCGGACACAGGCCAGGAGATTGCCTTGACCCTGCTCGGCGGCGAAGTCGAACGCGGGTATTACTGGGTCTATCAGGAAGCCGCGGCGCCTGTCGGTATTGACGCGCTGGCGATTTCACAAAGCGTTTTGATGGACGCGATCTCTCGCCAGACCAATCGCGTGAACGTGAAATTCCAGGGCGAGGTGACGACGCTGGTCTTCACAGGGCATGGCGGACCGCAATCCTTCAGCCTTCGTTAGGTGACAGGGGCGGCGTTCCGGCCTAGATAGCGCCTGAAACGTCTCAGGAGTAGCAATCTTGCGCAATCTGTTCGCGGCCCTTGGTGGCCTTTTACTCGCAGCATGTGGTGGAGAAACCATGGACCCGAATGACCCATTAGCGACCTATATTCCCTGGGATCCAGAGGCCAAGGAAGTTCAAACCACGGAAAGCGGCCTGCAATATGTCGTCATTCGCGAAGGCGATGAAGGCGGCGAAACACCGGGCCCACGTGACCGCGTCAGCGTCATGTATGATGGCCGTCTGACCGATGGCACCGTGTTTGACAGCTCCTATGAGCGCGGATCGACGTCAACTTTCGGCGTCAACCAGGTGATTTCCGGCTGGACCGAAGGCCTGCAGCTGATGTCGGTGGGGGACGAGTTCATTTTCTACATCCCAACCGAGCTCGGTTATGGAGATCGACCGCGCCCGGGCGGCGTGATCAAGCCAGGCGATGACCTGATTTTCCGGGTCGAGCTGAAACAGGTCGTGAAAGCGCCTGAACCGCGCGCCACAGACACCGACGCCTGGGACAAGTACACGCCATGGAACTCGGACTTGCCGGAGGTGCAGAAAACCGGTTCAGGCCTGGAATATGTGATCCTGGAAAGCGGCGATGAAGCCGGTGCGAGCCCTGAAGGCGGTGACAATGTCGTGGTCTATTATGAGGGACGCTTCAATGAAGGTGGCGGTGTCTTCGACAGCGCTTTCCAGCGCGGCGAGGCAGCGATGTTTCCGGCCAACCGGGTGATTCCGGGTTGGGTCGAGGCGCTGCAGCTGATGAAGCCCGGCGATCGCTGGCTGGTGCATGTGCCGGGCAATCTCGCTTATGGCCCACGCGGAAATGGTCCGATCCCGCCAAATGCGGCGCTCAATTTCGAAGTTGAGCTGATGGATATTGTGCCGGTGAAATAAGGCGATCCGTCAGAAACCGGCGCCCGGTTTTGACAGGTAGTCAGCCTCCTCGGGCGTGTTTTCGCGCCCGAGAATGGCGTTGCGGTGCGGGAAACGGCCAAATCGTTCGATCACGTCCTTGTGGCGTTTTGCATACTCCAATGAGCTTGCGCAGATGCGGATGAAGACTGGACGTGCGTTGATCTGGAGTTGCTCAAACATGGACACGCTATCGACCTGATCCGGCAGTGATTCCGAATGCTCGAACGGCAGATAAAAGAATGAGCGTTCAATCTCGGTCAGGGCCAAATCGTCCCCGGCACCAACACCCGCCCTGGCGAGACGCAGGGCCAGCGCGTCGCTGGCGAAGGCTGCGGGTGTGCCGCGAAACATGTTTCGACTGAACTGATCGAGGACGATAATGGCCGCCAGGCGGGACCGCGGGCCAGCTTCGGCCCAGCTGTCGGCCAATCCGTCCTGCAAGGCGGCATGCAGCGGCGCGAACTGCCGAGTGATGAACGCGTCCGTGGCGGCAGATTTGGTGAACCACAATTTGTGCTGGCGATCAGCGAAGAGATGATCCTCACCGGCGGCATTGATCCAGTAATCCAGAACCGCGCCTGGCGTCGGCAGGGATGTCGCCAGATCAGGCATTCGGCCGGGCCGCGACCATCAGGTAATTCACCTTGGTGTCATCAGACAGACGCCACTGGTCGGTGATTGGATTGAAGCTGACCCCTTGCGGGGGCTGCACCGTCAGGCCGGCAGCTGACATCGGGCGCTCGATTTCGTCCGGGCGCAGGAATTTCTCAAACTCATGCGTGCCACGTGGCAGCCAGCCAAGCACGTATTCGGCGCCGACAATGGCCAGCGCGAAGGCCTTGGCCGTCCGATTCAGCGTTGCCACGATCATCAGTCCGCCCGGTTTGACCAGACTTGCGCAGTCTTTCAGGAATTGCGCCGGGTCGGCGACATGCTCGACCACTTCCAGATTCAGAACAACGTCGAACGGGGCTTCGTCTGCCTCGATCAGCGCTTCAACCGTACCGGCGCGAAAATCGATGTCGAGTCCGCCTTGTTCAGCATGGGTCATGGCGGTCTTGATGTTCGCCTCGCTGGCATCCACTGCAGTCACCGCGGCGCCGAGCCGGGTCATCGGCTCGCTGACCAGGCCGCCGCCGCAACCAATATCGAGCACGCGCAGGCCATCGAACGGACGCCGCGCTGACGGGCTCAGCCCGAAATGCGCTTCGATCGTATCGCGGATGAAGCCGAGCCGAACCGGATTGAACTTGTGCAGCGGGCGGAACTTGCCTTTCGGGTCCCACCATTCCGCCGCCATGGCGGTAAATTTGGCCACTTCATCGGGATCAATGCTCGGCCGAGACGTTGTATTTGAAACGGTTTCAGCGGTCTCTGTCATGAGTTTAGCAATCCTGATTGCGGTTTCGCGTTCAGCCCTATAAGGAAGCGCCTGTTCAATTGAGCTTAAATGGTAAATTTTGGCGAGGCGGCAATGGCGCGCACTGTATTGAAATTCGGCGGCACCTCGGTTGCGGATCTGGAGCGGATCTCGCACGTCGCTGATATTGTTGCGCACCGGGCCTCCAAGGGCGAAAAGCTCGCGGTCATTGTCTCGGCCATGGCCGGGGAAACCAACAAGCTGGTCGGCCTCGCCAAAGGGGCGGCGGGCGACGCCGTGAATGGCGACAAGTTCGATGATGAATATGATGTCGTCGTCGCCTCCGGTGAGCAGGTTACGTCGGGTCTGCTGGCGCTTTCATTGCGCAAGCGCGGCCTCGATGCACGCAGCTGGCTCGGCTGGCAGATGCGGATGAAAACGCGCGAAGGCCACGGCGCGGCGCGGATTGACGGATTTGACGAAGATAGCGGACTTGGCGCGGCGATTGATGGCGGCCAGGTCGCGGTGATTGCCGGGTTCCAGGGCGTCACCGAAGAAGGCCGTGTGTCGACGCTGGGTCGCGGCGGCTCAGACACGACGGCGGTGGCGGTGGCGGCAGCGCTCGGGTCTGTGCCGTGCGATATCTATACCGATGTGGACGGCGTTTACACCACCGACCCGCGCATCGTGCCGCAAGCGCGGCGCCTGGAGCGTGTGTCCTATGAAGAGATGCTGGAAATGGCGTCTCTCGGTGCGAAAGTGCTACAAACCCGCTCGGTTGAGCTGGCAATGAACCATCAGGTGCCCTTGCGGGTGCTGTCTAGTTTTTCTGGGCCTGAGGAAGAAAATCCCGGGACCTGGATCTGTAATGAGGATGAGATCGTGGAAAAACAGGTCGTAAACGGGGTCACTTACTCGCGCGATGAGGCGAAAATCACGCTGTACGGCATGGAAGACAAGCCGGGCACCTCAGCCAACCTGTTCGCCCTGCTGGCGCGAGAAGGCGTGAATGTCGACATGATCGTGCAGGCCAATGCCCGCGGCGAAGACCGCGCCAACATGGTGTTCACCTGCACCAGCGGCGACAGCGAGAAGGCTCAGCGCGTGCTGGAAGCCAATGGCGAACTGATCTCGTTCGACAAGATGGATGTGGCCCGTGATGTGGCGAAAGTGTCCGTGGTCGGCGTCGGCATGAAGTCTCACACCGGTGTGGCGGAAACCATGTTCGAGGCGTTGGCATCAAAGAACATCAACATTGACGTTATTTCGACCTCTGAAATCAAGATTTCGGTCCTGATTGATGCAGATTACACCGAACTTGCTGTTCGCGCCCTTCATACCGCGTTTGACCTTGACGCAGCCTAAGTGAAGGCCCCATCTGGGCTCTTGCATGCCTGATAGCTTTTCCATCCCCCGGTTATTGATGAACCGCCTGCGGTCGGTCATGGCCGCAGAAGCCGACACCGAAGCGCGGCTGATGAAGGTTGTGCGCCTGATTGCCGGGACGATGGTCGCAGATGTGTGTTCGGTGTATCGTCGCACCGAAGACGATCGCATGGAGCTGATCGCCACCGAAGGGCTGCGCGAAGACGCCATTCACCGCACATTCCTGGCGATTGATGAAGGCCTGGTCGGACAGATCGCCCAGACCGCGCAACCGATCTCGATCCAGGATGCGCCGCGCCATCCGAACTTTTCCTATCGCCCGGAAACCGGCGAAGACCCGTACCATGCCTTCCTTGGTGTGCCGATCCTGAAAGGTGGCCGCGTCATAGGTGTACTGACCGTACAGAACCGCACTGAACGGATTTATCAGGACGACGAGATCGATAGCCTGCAGACGATTGCCATGGTGTTGGCGGAAATCGTTCCGACCGACGAATCCGGGCCCGAGCAGACCGATGCCGCCCGCGAAGGGCGACCAGTCAACCTGCAGGGCCGCAGCCTGTGCGGCGGGCTCGGCATGGGACGCGTGCGCCTGCATGATCCGGTCATTCCGGCGGCTCGATTCTTTGCCGAAGATCCTTCGATTGAGGAACACCGGCTCGAAACTGCGCTTGAAGAGCTGCATCTGTCGATTGATCGCCTGTTGGCGGCCGAGATTGGTGGCCTGTGGGGCGAGCCGCGCGAAGTCATCGAAGCCTACAAGTTGTTGGCTTCGGATCCGTCCTGGGCCGAGAAGCTACGAGAAGGTGTGCGCGGCGGCTTGTCGGCGGAAGCCTCGATCGATCGTTTGCGACGCGAACACCGGGCCCGTTTCGAGAAAGTCAAAGACCCGTATCTGCGCGAGCGCCTGCATGACCTGGAAGACCTCGACAACCGCTTGCTGAGAATGCTGGCGGGCGGCGAGGACGCAAAAACCAATGGGGCGCTCAAAAAAGGCGAACCGCAAGTCCTGATTGCGCGCCGCCTGGGTCCGGCCGAGCTGCTGGATTATGGCAAGTCGGGCTATGCCGCGATCATCCTGGAAGAAGTTGCCACGTCCAGCCACGCCGCAATTGTCGCGCGCGGACTGGGCATTCCGACGGTTGGCGGCATTGATGGCCTGCTGACCCATGTCTCTCGCGGCGACCAGATCATTGTCGATGGCGAGGATGGGCGAGTGCACCTGCGCCCTGACGAGCAGCTGATCACCGCCTTTGAAGGCCGTCGTGCTATTCTCAGCGAGCGCCAGGCCATGTTTGCAGCGTTGCGCGATGAACCATCGGAATCGAAAGATGGCGTGCCCGTCAAACTGATGCTGAATGCCGGCCTCGGTCTCGATACCGAACACCTCAACAGCACTGGCGCTGACGGCATTGGCCTGTTCCGGACCGAGTTTCAGTTCCTGATGTCGGAAAAACTGCCAAGCGTGAACGATCAGATCGATCTCTATCGGCAGATCCTCGACGCGGCAGATGGACGGCCCGTACATTTCCGAACGCTGGATCTCGGTGGCGACAAACTGTTGCCCAATCTGAACGATGCGCGAGAAGAAAATCCGGCGCTGGGCTGGCGATCGATCCGTTTTGCGCTGGATCGCCCGGGGCTGTTCCGCCGGCAATTGAGGGCCCTGTTGCGCGCCGCAGATGATCGGCCGCTGTCAGTGATGTTCCCGATGGTGACCAGCGCGCATGAGTTCCGCGAAGCCAAGGCGTTGCTTCTGGAAGAGATCGAATGGGGCAAACGCCGCGGCTTTGCTGGGCCTAGCGAGATCAAGATTGGCGCGATGCTGGAAACGCCAGCCTTTGCCTATGCGCTGGAAGATATTGCCAGCGAGGTCGACTTCGTGTCGGTTGGAACCAATGACATGCTGCAATTCTTCCACGCGGCTGATCGCATGACCCCGCTGGTTTCGGAGCGATATCCGTTTGTCAGCCGTCCGGTGATGCGCTTCCTGCAGCAGGTTCAGGAAACCTGCGCGCGCTTGAACGTACCGGTGGCAATTTGCGGGGAAGGGGCCGGGCGCCCGCTGGAAGCGCTCTGTCTGATTGGCTTAGGGTATCGCAGCCTGTCGATGCCGGGTGGCGGTATCGGGCCGGTCAAAAGAATGCTGCGCTCGCTGGATCTGTCCAAATTCGGCCCGGCATTTGCAGGGTTGTTGCAGGAGAGGGACCCAGCATTGCGTAACGGAGTGTTAGAGCTTGCTGATATACAAGGTATCATACTGAACGATGTCTGAAGGCGAGAATACAAAATTGATCAACGCGCCGCTGAGTGAAGAAGCCGATCTGAGCGAACCTGAAATCGTGCAAACGATTGGTGAACGCCTGCGCGAAGCGCGCGAGGCGCGCGATCTCGATTTGCGTGACGTTGCCAGCCAGACGCGCCAATCCCAGGACACATTGGCAGCCCTGGAAGACATGGAAACGGCGCACATCCCGGACAGTATTCTGCGCCTGCAGGCCCGCAATTATGCGCGCTTCCTCGGCTTGCCGGAAGAGGAAGTGGCCAGCGCCTATGCCGAGCAGCGCGGCTCGACCAATGTTTCGGCAATGCCGAACGAGGTGACGCGCAAGCCGGTGCCGACCAAGATGATTGTGGCAGCTTCCGGTCTGGTCTTCGCGATCGCTGCGATTGCAACCGGCATCAGCCTGGTCATGCAGCCCTCCGGAGCACCGACCGAAGATCAGCTTGCGATCTCGGCTCGCCTGGCGCCCAATCAGGTTGAAGAAGTGAATTTCGCGACCCTGCGCGCGGACGCGCGGCAGGAATTGTCGTTGCGAGCAACGAAAGCCGCCTGGATTGAAGTGCGTGGGTCCGACGGCACGGTGTTCCGCAGCCGCAACATGAGCCGCGGCGAAACCTATTTCCCACGCACCGGTGCTGGCTGGACAATTACCGTCCGCGACGCGGGCGCGTTCGAATGGCACCTCGGCGACGATGTCTATGCGACGGTCGGTGAAGATGCACAGGCGCTTTACTCGCTGAGTGTGGATAATGTCCTTGAGACAGCCATCGCGGCACAGACCGCAGCCCTGGCCGAAGCCTCCGCTGCCTCGGACCAACGCCGATAAGAAAAGCCGGCTCTTCGCAAAGCCGGCTCTCCCAAATCAGATCAGGCGGTCAGACTATTCGTCTGCGCTGTTCAGTTCCTTCTGCAGCAACAGCTGTTCACCGACATTGGCATAATGCTCTTGCTCATCTCCCGCAGCGAGGGTCGGGCGGCACGAAGGGGCGCAGTCATAAGTGTAATTGGCGCCGGCGCGTTTGACGCTGACCCAAGTATTCGTATTGGCCGTGACGACGACGTCAGACGAGTGCAGCGTGTTACCGTCCTTGTCAAAAATCATCAGGTTGGTGGTCCCGAACGACTTTCCTGTCACAAACAGGAGCGTGTCGTCATGGACGGCGACGTCGGCAACATTGGGGTTGCCGATAATGACGCTGTCAGCATTGGCCTTCAGCTTGACCGCCTTGGCCTTGCCGGCTTCGACGGTGATTTGTCCGGCATGTGCGACGCAGGCGACAAGCGCAGCGGCAAGGCCGGACACGGCGATCTTGGACATGGAAATCATGGCAACACTCCAGTGGCTTTGATCATCCTTGCCGCAAAGAGGTTATTCGAATCCTAAAGCTCAACCCTGGGGCGCAACTTGGCGCCTGCTTGTCCTTATATATAGGGACGCGTTCGGCGGTGGTTTGGCGGGTTAACGTGAGCTTGCCGAATCTTCAGAAAGTTTCTTTTTTGATTCACTAGATTTTCAGCGTGTTGCCGTAGAACCAGACTCGTTCCGGGGCAAACCCAAAAATAACTCGGGACTTCTATAACCTGCATAGTGGGAGTTTCCAATGCGTACGTTTTTGAAGAATGAATCAGGTGCAACCGCCATTGAGTATGGTCTTATCGCTGCTCTGATCGCTGTTGCGATCATCGGTGCTGTGACCGCTCTCGGTTCTAACACCTCTGCTACCTTCAACAAAGTCGCCACTCAAATGGCATAAGACTTACCGTAAGGTACGCCAATTCGTTGGCCGGAAGCCGCTGGGTTCGCCCAGCGGCTTCTTTCGTTTGGGTGAGGGCGGGACCCGAGCGCCGTCAAGTGATCCTTAAATCCTTTGTCGTATCAGAGGTCGGAAACAAAATAATCTGGAGCCGACCCAATGATCCTTGCCTTGTTCGCATCTAGTTTTTTCGCGCTCTGCCTGTTTGCGGCTCTGATCGATATTGAAACCCTGACCATTCCGAACTGGCTGAATGGCTGGCTCGCCTTCCTGTGTGTGCCGACCGCGATCGTGGCGATGCCGGGCTGGGACGTGGTCGGCTTGCATGCCCTGGTTGGCGTGATTGCCTTCATTGCTTCAGTCGCCTTGTTCTTCCTCGGCGTCTATGGCGGCGGTGATGCGAAATTCATCCCGGCCGTGCTGCTCTGGGTCGGACCGGCAGGCGTCGCTCCATTTCTAGTTGCAACTGCGATGGCAGGCGGTGTTCTGACCATCCTGATCGTGATCATGCGCGCTCTGATGCCGCAAGGTGTGACCCCTGGATTCGGGGTCGCGACGTTCGAAGACCGGAAGGGAATTCCGTATGGAGTCGCGATCGCCGCGGGGGCATTTTACGCCGCTCCAGCGTCGCCACTTCTTACTGATTTCTTAAGTCAAATCGCCTGATTCAGTTAACCATGCTTTAGCATCAGCGTGAAATATTGCCCCCTAGTGACCCCTCCGTTTTTCGGGGTCGGGTAGGGAAAAAAGGGCAAGTTCATGTCTCCGATGCGACTCATCATTCTCGCAGTTGCGCTCATCGCTGCAGTCGCCGCTGCATTCCTTGTTCGCAACATGGCCAATCAACAACCCACGGTTGTCACAGGGCCGACCCAGACGGTCGAGAAGATTGTTGAAGTCGAAGTTTCCCAGCAAAAGGTTCTGGTCGCCAAGGGCGACTTGCGTGTCGGCACATTGCTGACCCCGGATGATTTCAAGTGGGCCAACTGGCCGGAAGAAACCGTCAACCCGGCCTATTTCACGCAGGACTTTGCGCCCGATGCGATGGAGACGCTGACCGGCAGTGTTGTCCGCGTCGCGATGTATGTCGACGAACCGATCATGCCGCAGAAGATTGTCCAGAAGGGTGAGACCGGGTTCATGGCCGCGCTGCTGGCACCGGGTAAGCGCGCTGTCACGGTCGAGATCTCGCCTGAGTCAGCCTCGGCCGGCTTCATCCTTCCTGACGACCGTGTCGACATCATTCTGACCGAAGTCGTGCAGCAGGTCGGCACCGACGAAGACGCACCGCCGATCACTGTCACAACCACCATTCTCGAGAATGGCCGCATCCTCGCGATTGACCAGACCTTTGGCGATGTGGACGGCATTCCAACCCTGACCGGGTCAACGGCAACCATGGAGTTGACCCAGAACCAGGCCGAACTGCTCGCCCGCGCCGCCCGCGTTGGCGAACTCTCTTTAACACTCCGCAGTGCTGCGGACGCTGGCTTCAATGAAGGAGAGGCGCTGGCCAATGTCGATTCACTCGACCAAGTGCGCTCCGGATCCAGCAAGGTGATGATCTACCGCAGCAACAAAGTGGAGGCTGGGGGCACATAATGAAGCGACTATCGCCATTCCTGAAGGGGGCGACACTGACCCTCGCCATGGGGGCCGCGCCATTCGGGGGACTTGCGCACAGCCAGGTCACTGAGAATCCAATGGGCGTGAGCTCACTTGACCCCGGCGAGACCGGGGTTACTCGCGTCGTGAAGTTGGGCACGAACAAGTCGATCGTGATCGATCTCGATCGGCCTGCCTCTGACGTGATCATTACCAATCCGCTGATTGCCGATGCCACGGTCCAGACTGCGCGCCGAATCATTTTCCGCGGCGTTCAGGTTGGCCAGACCAACGCGTTCGTGTTTGGCGCTGATGGCCGTCCACTGGTCAATCTCGAGATCACCGTTGATCAGGACACCACGGTCATTGACGACATGATCAAGCGCTATGTCCCGGACGCTCGGGTCAGCGTTGAAGCGGCCAATGGCAACCTCGTCGTCTCCGGTGTCGTCGACAGCCTGGTCCAATCGGATCAGGTCATGCGCCTGGTCACAACCTATTCACCCACTGGAGATGCCACCGGCATCGTCAACATGATGACCGTCCGTGCCAAGGACCAGGTCATGCTGGAAGTGCGCATCGTCGAGATGCAGCGCACCGTGGTCAAACAGCTGGGCATCAATCTGACTGGCATGACCAGCTTTGGCGATCTTGCCAGCCAGTCGCTGTCGCAATTGTTCGACGCGGCCGGTCGTCCACTCTATTTCGATCCGGACCTTGGTGTGAACACCAACCAGCAGGGTGCCGCGTTGCAGGGCCTGCAACCGACGACGCCATTCTCGAATCGGTTCCAGATTTCGAGCTCGAACACGTTCAACATTGCCGGCGGTTCGCTGGGCGGATTGTCGTCTGAAGTTGGCTATACCAACTTTGTCGGGGGAATTCCGCAATCGTCTCTGGGCGCCCAGTTTGATGCGCTTGAGCGCGTCGGCATCGTCCGCACGCTGGCCGAGCCGAACATCATGGCAGTGTCTGGCGAGAGTGCAAAATTCCTCGCCGGCGGCGAGTTTCCCGTCCCGGTCAGCCAGGATGATGAAGGCAATATCGGCATTGAGTTCAAACCGTTCGGCGTCGGCCTCGCTTTCACGCCGGTCGTGCTGTCCGAGGGCCGCATCTCGCTGAAAGTCTCGACCGAGATTTCCGAACTGTCCAATCAAGGCGCGTTCCAGGGGCAGTCGGTCGCCGGTGTGACTCAGGATGGCCAGGTCGTCACCGCGCAAACGCTGACCATTCCATCGCTGACCGTGCGTCGCGCAGAGAGCGTGGTAGAGCTTCCGTCTGGCGGGTCGACAATGCTCGCCGGCCTGATCCAGTCGCGGTCTCGCCAGACCATCGATCAGTTGCCAGGGATCAAGAAGCTGCCAATCCTGGGGGCGTTGTTCCAGTCGCGCGACTTCATCAACGAAGAGACCGAAATGGTCGTGATCATCACGCCATACCTGGTCGACCCGGCGAAAAAGGACGAGCTGAAGACCCCTGCGGACGGGTTCGTCAACGCATCCGATCCAAAGACCATCTTCTTCGGAAAATTGAATGCTCAGTATGCGGAAGCAGGAAAAGGTCTGTCCAAGGACAATTACTCTGCGCCCGTTGGATTTATTGAGGAATAGGTGAGTTTATGTCGACCAAGAAACACCTTTTGATTGGCGCGGCGCTCGGCGGAGCGATGTTGATTGCCGGTTGCCAGTCGAGCGGCCCTCCAAGCAATGTTCCGGCTGAATATTTCACCGGAACAACACTCGATCGCAATGCGATTGGCGTCACGCAACGCACCGAATATCTCGAAGTCCAACTCGACGAACGCGACACGCAATTGAGGGTCGCGGAACTGATGAAAGTTCGAGCCTTCCTGGACGCCTATACCGATGTTGGTCACGGGCCGCTGATTGTGTCGATGCCGAAGCATGCCGACAATCCGCAACTCGCGGTTGGCGCCGTCGCCGAAGTGCGTCAGCTGGCCTGGGAAGCCGGCGTTGATTACGACCATCTGCTCGGCGCTGCCTATGATGCCAGCGGCCGCAGCAGCACGCCGATCGTCATGGCGTACAAGACCTATCAGGCCGTCGCGCCTAAATGTAAGTCGCTGGCCGAGATCGATGTCTCTAACGCGATTTCGAACAGTGACCTGCCATCGCTTGGATGCGCCGTCCGGACCAATATGGCAGCGATGATCGCAGAACCAGCCGACCTGCTCGGCGAGCGCGATCTTGATGAAGGCGATTTGACCCGCCGCAGCCGCCAGCTCGAACTGTGGCGCGCCGGAGAAACAACAGCAGCTGCACGAAGCGAGGCCGAGTCGGCCGTTGTTTCGAATGCAGTGAACTAAGCGTGTGAGACTGCACGGGGAGTGAAGTAGGATGTCTAACGATAATGCACTTTTCGAAGACGACTTCGACATGGACTTCGAAGACGATTTTGACACTGCATTGGCGAACGTTCTTGAAGAAAGCGCCGAGGTCGAAGAGGTCGATCTCGATGCGCCGATGAAAGACGTCGAAGCATTCGACGATGACGACGAGCCGTTTTCCGAAGTCGCTCCGATCACCTATTCCGATCGCGAGGAGGGCGGGTATCGCGCCATTCCGGCGATTGCCGCAATTGCCTTCTGTGAAACCTCTCGCACGGCCCAGCTGATGGAAGCCGTCGCCAATGACCGGCGGATGAGCCAGGCCAGCCTGGCGACCATGGAAGGTGGTCTGGAAGCGGCGATTGAATATCTCTCCGAAAACACGACCCCGAACCTCCTGGTGCTCGAGTCATCTGCGCCAAACGCAACGATGATCGCCCAGATTGATGAGCTTGCATCGCATTGTGATGAAGGCGTTCAGGTCATGGTGATCGGCACGACCAATGATATCGGCCTGTATCGCCAGCTCATGTCGCGCGGCGTCAGTGAATATCTCGTGCCACCGGTGGCGCCTGTTCAGATCGTACGCTCGATCAGCCAGTTGTTTGCGGATCCTGATGCGCCATTTGTCGGCAAGTCAATCTCGGTGATTGGTGCCAAAGGCGGCGTCGGCGCTTCGACGATTTCACACAACCTGGCCTGGGCTCTGTCCGAAAGCACGCACGTTAATACGGCGCTGATCGACCTCGACCTGTCTTTCGGCACCACGGCCCTCGACTTCAATCACGAGAACCAGCAGACCGTCGCCGACGCCTTGCTGGCGCCGGAGCGCGTCGACGATGCGGTGGTTTCGAAACTGCTGTCGAAAGTGACCGACCGCCTGTCCCTGTTCACTGCGCCGGCCAGCGTCTCGCAGATCATGGACATTCCGGCCCACTCCTATTCGACCATTGTCGATACGGTGCGCCGCGTCATGCCATATGTCGTGCTCGATCTGCCGCACGCCTGGAATGAGTGGACGTATCAGACCCTGCTTGGCTCGGATGAAGTGATCCTTGTCTGCCAACCCGACCTCGCGTCGCTGCGCAATGGCAAGAACATGATTGATGAGCTGAAAGCCCAGCGTCCAAACGATGCGCCGCCAAAGCTGGTCTTGAACATGATGGGCGTTCCAAAACGTCCGGAAATTCCGGCCAAGGATTTCGCTGCGGCCATCGATGTCGATCCGTCGATTGTCCTGCCATTTGACCCGCAACTGTTCGGAACCGCGTCAAACAATGGCCAGATGGTGTCTGAAACCAATGCGCAAGCCGAAGCGTCCGTGGCGATTGATGAACTCGCCAGCGAACTGACTGGACGCGAAATTGTCCCGCAGCAGAAGTCATTCCTGAGCAAACTGCTCGGAAAATAGGGACTGAGAAGAGAAACAGATCATGGCATTTGGCAAACGTACAGGCGCAACCGCGAAGGCACCTCCAGCCGCACGGCCGACAATGCCTGCTGCGCCAAAGCCGGCTGAGCCAAAACCGGTCGCCAAGGCGGCCCCGGCACCGCCACCGGTGCCGAAAGAAAAGCCAACACCGGCTGCGCTGAAGCCACCTGCTGCGGCCGATCACCAGGAAACGATCACCAATGTGAATGATCGTTCTGAAGAGTATTACGCGACCAAGACGACCATCTTCAACGCGCTGATCGACACCATTGATCTCGGCCAGCTGGCCCAGCTGGACCAGGAAAGCGCGCGCGAAGAGATCCGCGACATCGTGGTCGAGATCATCGCGATCAAGAATGTCGTGATGTCGATTTCCGAGCAGGAACACCTGCTCGACGATATCTGTAATGATGTGCTTGGCTATGGCCCGCTCGAGCCGCTTCTGGCCCGTGACGACATTGCCGACATCATGGTGAACGGGGCCGACACTTGCTATATCGAAGTCGACGGCAAGATTGAGCGCACCAATATCCGTTTCCGAGACAATGCTCAGCTGATGAATATCTGTCAGCGCATTGTGAGTCAGGTGGGGCGCCGTGTCGATGACGCGAGTCCGATCTGCGACGCGCGCCTGCTCGATGGCTCTCGTGTCAACGTGATCGCGCCGCCGCTTTCGATTGACGGACCGGCGCTGACCATTCGTAAGTTTAAGAAGGACAAGCTGAAGCTCCAGGACCTGGTGAACTTCAAGTCGATTTCCGAAGCTGGCGCCGAGATCCTTCGCATTGTTGGCCACTCACGCTGCAATGTCCTGATCTCCGGGGGTACCGGTTCCGGTAAGACCACGCTGCTCAACTGTTTGACCGGCTTCATCGAACCGAGCGAACGGGTCATCACCTGCGAAGACTCCGCCGAACTTCAATTACAACAGCCGCACGTGGTTCGTCTCGAGACCCGTCCGCCAAACATTGAAGGCTCGGGTGAGATTTCGATGCGCGACCTGGTCAAGAACTGTCTGCGTATGCGCCCGGAACGGATCATCGTCGGTGAGGTTCGTGGGCCAGAAGCGTTTGACCTGCTGCAGGCCATGAACACCGGCCACGATGGTTCAATGGGCACATTGCACGCGAATAGCCCGCGGGAAGCCCTGTGACGGGTTGAATCGATGATCACCATGGGCGGCTTCAGCCTGCCTGCGAAGACCATTCGCGAAATGATTGTCGGCTCGGTCGATGTCGTGGTTCAAGCCTCACGCCTGCGCGATGGCTCGCGCCGGATCATGTGTGTGACCGAAGTGATGGGCCTGGAAGGCGACACCATCGTCCTGCAGGACATCCTGAAATATGAAATCGATGGCGAAGACGACAATGGCAAGATTGTCGGGCGTCACCGGGGTACGGGGATTGGTCGTCCAAAATTCTGGGAACGCGCACAATATTACAATCTGGAGCAGGACCTCGCGACTGCCCTGGACCAGCTGGAGTAGGGTATGGATCTCAGCGGTGACACCCTGATCTATGTGATCGGCGCGCTTGCATTCTTCTGCATCGCCGGCCTTGGTCTTGCCTTCACCGGCAATGCTGGCGCTGAGAAAGCCTCAAAACGCGCTCGACAGCTGGCCTCTGGTGAAACCGGCAATTCGCGCCGCGGCGACCGCAATGACCCGAATGCCGCGCGCAAGAAACAGACTCAGCA
The DNA here is from genome assembly GCA_965228095.1 of Henriciella sp. Taxonomy (GTDB): domain Bacteria; phylum Pseudomonadota; class Alphaproteobacteria; order Caulobacterales; family Hyphomonadaceae; genus Henriciella. Next base: position 2,036,662 of record OZ245793.1, read on the forward strand.
AATGCTGAAAAAGCTGCGGGAGCAGGACGAAAAGCGCCGCAAGTCGCTGATGGCCAACGACATCCAGTCAAAGATCGACCAGGCTGGCCTGGAAATGCCAGCACAAGTGTTCTGGATCATTTCGATCGTGCTCGGTGCCATGGCCGCTTTCGGTGCCTGGTATTCCGGTGCAGACGGTCCGCCAATGATCCTCGGTTATGAATTCAAGTCGCGTCCGCTGACCATCGCGGCAGCGGGGTTTGTCGGCGGCATCGGTCTGCCGCGCTTCGTGCTCAATTTCCTGATGAAGGGGCGCAACAAGAAATTGATGAACCAGTTTGCCGACGGTATCGACATCATCGTCCGTGGTGTGAAATCAGGGCTGCCGCTGAATGAGTGTTTGCGCATCATTGCCCGCGAAAGCCCGGCGCCGCTGGGACCAGAATTCCAGCTCCTGTGCGACAATCTGCAAATGGGCATGACCACAGAGCGCGCCCTGCAACAATTCTACAAGCGCGTGCCACTGGCCGAAGTGAACTTCTTCGTCATTGTGCTGTCCATCCAGGCCAAGGCGGGCGGTAACCTGTCCGAAGCGCTCGGCAACCTGTCGCTGGTCATTCGCTCGCGCAAGATGATGCGCGAGAAGATCAAGGCGCTGTCGGCCGAAGCCAAGGCGTCTGCCGGGATCATCGGCGTCCTGCCTTTTGCGGTTGGGTTCATGGTCTATCTGACCACACCGACCTACATCATGGAGCTGTTCACCAGCTCTGGCGGTCACACCGTTCTTTTCGTCGGTTTCTGCCTGTACGCCATCGGCATCACCGTGATGCGCAAGATGATCAATTTCGATTTCTAGGAGAGCGCGTTGGGCGAATTTGCAGCATCCCTGAGTGATCCGGCCACCTTGCTGTCCATGGTGGTTGCCGTCGCCATGTTCATGACCGTGGTCGGCGTCATGCTGCCAGCCCTGAAAGGCGACAAGCTCGAAACGCGCCTGAAGCAGGTGTCTTCCCAACGCGAAAAGCTACGCCGCGCCAGCCGCGCCCAGCTGGAGCAAAAAGGCATCAAGCGCGAAGCCAAGGGTGCGATCAGTGAGATCACCAAGAAACTTGATCTTCAGACCATGCTGGAAGATCCGAACATTGCCAGCAAGCTCGAGCAAGCTGGCCTGCGGGGACCGCGTCCGCTGGTGATCTTCTATTTCTGCCGATTCATGCTGCCCTTTATCGGGGCGGTCAGTGCGTTCATCTACATCTTCTTCGTCAACGACCACAATCTGTCGCCGGCGATGAAATATGGTTCGATCATCTTTGGCGCCGCGATCGGCTTCTATGCACCGAACCTGTATGTTGGCAATATCGCGCAGAAACGCCAGCAATCGATCATGCAGGCCTTTCCGGACGCACTCGACATGATGCTGATCTGCGTCGAGTCGGGCATGTCGATCGAGATGGCGTTTGCCAAGGTCGGCGCGGAGGTAGGCACGGCGTCGGCCGAGCTGGCGGAAGAGCTGCAGCTGACCACGGCCGAACTGTCCTATCTGCAAGAGCGCCGCATGGCGTACGAAAACCTCGCTCGCCGCACCGGCCATGAAGGCGTCAAGGCGGTGACCATGGCGCTGGTCCAGGCCGAACGTTACGGGACGCCGCTGGGCGATGCCTTGCGCGTGATGTCCAAGGAAAACCGCGAGATGCGGATGCAGGCGGCTGAGAAGAAAGCCGCCGCGCTGCCCGCTCAGCTGACTGTCCCGATGATCCTGTTCTTCCTGCCCGTTCTGTTCCTGGTGGTGCTTGGACCGGCGGTGATCAAAGTGATGCGGATGCAGGCCGAAAACGGCTAGGCGCACGGCACCCGCCGCGCTTGACCTCTTGTGAATTCAGTATGAAATCAACCGTCCTGCGCGCCGCGCAGTTTCGGACGCAAAGTCACTTTGGGTTGCGTCTGGGTGCCGCCTTCGAGTTCGGACTGTACCGGCTCTGACATGGCTTCGGAGGCGATTTTCGCTTCGCGAATCTCCGGCATCTCCTGCACGGATCCTGGCGCGCGTTGTACGTCAGAGATGACATCGTCCAGGCTTTGCAGGCTCTCATAATTGCGGGCGGGTGTGACCATTTCACGGAGCACGTTCTGATTGGCCTCGACGCTCCGCGCCGGTGCGGTTGGATCGACCTCGACCATTTCATCGAATCGGCCCTGCAGGCCCAGAATGAGTGCCAGGTTCTGACGCACACGAACATCTGCGCCTGGCTGAGCGACGGCTTTGCGCAGCGCGGTCTCGGCCTCGTAAAGCTGTCCGGTCAGGGCCAGCGACAAGCCGTAATTAGACAGGGTCGAGACACGCGTCGGTTCGCGCTCCAGCGCAATTGAATAGGCTTCCTGAGCCTGTGCGTGGCTCTCCAGACGATCGAAGGCGAGGCCCAGGCCTGCCAGTGGTGCCGCTTCCGTCTCGGGGGCGAGGTCAGCACTGCGGACAAAAGCCTGCGCCGCCTCGGTCGGCTGATTGCTGGCCAGGAAAGAGCGTCCGAGCTCGAGATAGAGCTCATAACTGTTCGGGTGCATGGGCAGGCTGGCTGTGGCCACGTCGAGCACGCGCTCGTGGCTGCCAATCCGGCGCAGCGCGCGCATGAAGGAAATTGTGGTCGGCAGGTCAGCGGCATTCTTCTGATACTCGTTGGCCCAGAAATTTGCCCGCGTGATCGGATCAGAGCGTTCGGCTTGCGCGATTTCCTCCGCTGTGGCGGGCACCAGCGCCTGTTCGATGGCGTCCTTGTAGGCTTGCTCTTCCGCCGAGGCCGGCTCGGCTGCCTCCGTGGTCGCGCATCCTGCCATTGCGATAAGGGCAAGGCCGGGTAGGGCGCGTTTGACAGTATTGGCTCTGGACATTTTGCAAGCTCCGAGGCTGTAAGTGGAGCGAACATGCCAGCGTCCTGGTCAAGATCAGGTTAACAAAACTGGTGCGGTTATTAACTTGTGCGGAAAAACACATGCCAGAACACAAAGCTCTCATCGATGCGGCCACCTCGGCCGCCAATCTCTACCTGTTTTCCGCGGATGATTGGCGCGATGCGGATAGTGACGCCGGTCTTCCGGCCGCGCTGGTCGCCCTTGCCAAAGCCAACGACTTCAAGGCCAGCAGCGGTCAGACCGTTGTCAGCGCGGACGCTGACGGCAAGATTGTCGACGTGCTTGGCGGGCTCGGCGCTGCGACGGACGGCCTGGCGGTTGCAGCCTTGTCATCCAAATTGCCCACCGCCGACTACCAGGTTGCGCGTGGTGGCGATTATCCGATGGCGCAGATTGCCGCTGGTTGGGCCGACGGCGCCTATCGCTTCGATCGATATCTCTCTGACAAGGCCGATCCGCCCCGACTGGTCGTCGGCGACGGGCCGGATGGCGAGGCTTTGGTGCGCGAGGCAATTGCCATTGATCGCCTCCGCGATCTGGTCAACACGCCGGCCGAAGACATGGGGCCGCCCGAGATCCAGGGCACGATTAGTGATCTTGCCGAACGCCATGGTGCAACCGTGCAAACGATAATCGGCGACGCCTTGCTGGAGCAGAATTACCCCATGGTCCACGCGGTTGGACGTGCCGGACCGGAAGCGCCGCGCATCATGGAGCTGAGCTGGGGCGATGAATCGCATCCGCAATTGGCCCTGGTCGGCAAGGGCGTCGCCTTCGATACAGGCGGGCTCAATCTCAAGACCGGCAATTATATGCGCCTGATGAAGAAGGACATGGGCGGGGCTGCGCATGCGATTGCGCTGGCCGAGCTGGTCATGGGCGCAAACCTGCCCGTGCATCTGAAGTTGTATATTCCAGCGGTCGAGAATGCGATTGCCGGCGACGCTTTCCGTCCCGGGGATGTCTTGGCCAGTCGCAAGGGGTTGAGTGTCGAGATCGACAATACCGATGCGGAAGGCCGCCTGATCCTGGGCGACGCACTGACTCGCGCCAGCGAGGAAGACCCGGATCTATTGATCGATTTTGCGACACTGACCGGCGCTGCCCGGGTGGCGCTCGGGCCCGAACTGGCCCCGTATTACACAGATGACGAAACCCTGGCTGCTGAGATCGCATCCGGCGCCGCTGCCAGCGGTGACCCGGCCTGGCGCATGCCGCTCTGGGCGCCGTACAAATCGATGCTGAAGAGTCCGATTGCCGACCTGGTCAACAGCGCTTCAGGCGGCATGGCCGGATCGATCACGGCAGCGATTTTCCTCAAGCAGTTTGTCGATGCAAAATCCTGGGTCCATCTCGACGTTTGGGCCTGGCGAGAGGGCAAATATGGCCGTCCGGCCGGCGGCGCCGCCTGCGGGCTACGCGCGATGTGGGAAACCGTCCGGGCGCGTTACTCCTAACGTTCGTCGCTGACCACGTAGCGCGGCCCGACGCCCAGCCGCCGAGCCTTGTCGTCGGGATTGTACAGAGTGCAGGCTTTCAGGGACAGGCAGCCGCAGCCAATGCAGCCGTCGAGCTTGTCGCGCATCCGCTCCATCATGGCGATGCGGTTGTTGAGCGTTTTGCAAAATGTACGCGATATCTTGGACCAGTCGGCCTTGGTCGGCGTGCGGCCGTCCGGCAGGCCCGCCATGACCTCCCTGATCTGTTCGATGGTGAGGCCAATCTGTTGCGCGATCAGGATGAAAGACAGGCGACGAATGTCGGAGCCTTCATAGCGCCTTTGATTGCCCGCATTGCGGTCAGGCGTGATCAGACCCTTCTTTTCATAAAAGCGAATGGCCGAGACTGACAGGCCGGTGCGACCAGCGAGGTCGCCGATTGAAAGTCCACGTTTCATTGCCATAGAGCGTCTCCAGGAAAGTGTGAAAAAATACCTTGACCTAAACTTAGGTTCAGGAATTACACGAGGATCTCCAGATAATCAATCGACGGAGAATCCCATGTCAAAAGCGATCCTTGAACACATCAACATGACGGTCACCGACCCCGACAAGACCGCGCAGATGCTCAGCGAGCTGTTCGGGTGGCGCGTCCGCTGGAGCGGCGACTCTATCCATGGCGGGCGGTCGGTCCATGTCGGCAATGATGACGATTATGTCGCGCTCTATGCCGTCGGCAAGCCGCGGGCGCTGGGCGAGAATGAAAACTATCGCCTTGCCGGGGCGGTCAATCATCTCGGGGTTCTGGTCGATGATCTCGACGCCGCCGAGAAACGTATCCTGGACTATGGCATCAAGACTCATAGTCACCAGACCTATGAGCCGGGCAGCCGTTTCTATTTCCATGACCATGATGGCATCGAATATGAGGTGGTTTCCTATGCTTGAAGGATTGATTCACAGCTATCTCGAGACGTTGGGCCACAGCTGGGTGCCGCGTTGCGAGCCCGGCCCACGGGTTCGTGACTCGCAAAGCCGCCGAACCACGTTAAGTTCACCCAAAGCAATAGAGGGTGAGACGAGACATGTTGAGACAAACACTTATGACCGGCGTGCTCGCGGTCGGCCTTTCCGCCTGCGTGAGTGTTGATATTGAGGCGGTCGAAGCGCCGTCTGTGAAACCGGAACTGCCCGTCGCCGCAACGGTGGCGCCCCCGCCGGAACCGATCATCGGACCCGGTGACCGAATGCCATCCGGACGCGACCTCGGCACGCGTTCGGCAGTCGTCGCCCCGAACGCCGCCGCCGCCACGGCTCACCCGCTGGCCACTCAAACCGCGCTCGACATAATGAAGCGCGGTGGCACAGCGATGGACGCGGCGATCGCAGCCAACGCCATGCTCGGCCTGGTCGAACCAACCGGCAATGGTATTGGCGGCGACCTGTTCGCGATCGTCTGGGATCCGCAATCGCGCCGACTCTATGGTTATAATGGGTCTGGTCGCTCACCGATGGGTGCGACCCTGGATGACATGCAGGCCAAGGCCGATGAATTCATGGACGGCGAGGAGATCCCGCCATTCGGCGCGGCGCCGGTGACGGTTCCGGGCACGGTTGAAGCCTGGGGCGCATTGCACGAACGGTTCGGGCGCCTGCCATTCAACACTTTGATGGAGCCGACCATCCGCTATGCCCGCGATGGTGCACCAATCCCGGAAGTGATCGCCTTCTACTGGAATTTCGGACCCAGCCGGTTTGGTCCAGCGCATGAAAGCGGCATGCTTGAAGAATATGACAATGCCAGGAAGACCTATTTCTCGCCGGCACCCGAGGAAGGCTCGTTGTTCCGCAATCCGGATCTCGCTGACACGCTGGAGCGCATCGCTTATGCCGGGCCGGACGATTTCTACACCGGCGAAATTGCCCAGACCATGGGCGACTATTTCGAGCGCATTGGTGGCTATCTGAGATTTGAAGACTTCGCCGCGCATGATGGCGAATGGGTGGAGCCGATCTGTGTTGAATATCGAGCGCTCGTCCAGCTCTGCGAACTCGGCCCCAACACACAAGGCGTGGCGGCGTTGCAAATGCTGCAAATGCTGGAAGGCTTCGACCTGCGCGAGATGGGGTATGGCTCCGCCGACAGTTTGATGGCGCAGATTGAGGCCAAGCGCCTGGCCTTTGCGGATCGCGCGGCTGGCTATGCCGATCCGGCGTTCAGCGGCATCGATCCAAACGTCTTTGTACGCCCGGGCTACAATGCCCAGCGGGCCGAAGCGATTGATCTCGATCAGGCCATGGCACCGCCAGCGCCCGGCTATGCCGAAGCGGATGCGCGGCTCGAAGATGGCGACACGACCTATCTCACCGTCACCGACAAGGATGGCATGATGGTGTCGCTGATCCAGTCCAATTATCGCGGCATGGGGTCTGGCCTTGTTGCCGATGGACTGGGCTTCATGTTCCAGGATCGCGGGCAATTGTTCAGTCTCGATCCAGAGCATCCGAATGTGTTCGAACCCGCCAAGCGTCCGTTCCACACGATCATCCCGGCCTTTGCGTTCAAGAAAGACATGCCGGGGTGTCAGGTCCGCGCGGTGGCAGCGGAGATCGCCTGCCCGTATGAGCCGTGGCTCAGCTTCGGGCTGATGGGCGGCGGTATGCAGCCGCAGGGCCACGTCCAGGTGATCCTGAACCTGATCGACTTTGACATGGGTCTGCAGGAAGCGGGCGATGCAGCGCGCTGGGAACATCGTGGCGGCTGTGAACCGACGCATGACCTGAATGGCGGTGACTGCGAGGCCGATATGGGGGTCGTGCACCTGGAAAGCGGGATCCCGGTCGAGGCGCGACTGGAGCTTGAACGTCGGGGCCACACGGTGGAATGCTGCCGCGCCAATGGTGGCGGCTACCAGGCGATCATGCGCGACTTTGAGAGCGGCGCCTGGATCGCGGCCACGGAAATGCGCAAAGATGGCAACGCGGACGGTTATTAGGGCTTTTTTATCAGGGGTGAAAGCGGCCAGTCCGCGGACAAATCTTGGTCTCGTGTAAACACTATACGTGGCTTTGAAAGCTTGCGCGGACTGGCAAAGCCGCTTCCATCAAGAGAGATCGTAGCACAAACTTGACGTTACGGCAATTTGAGGCGCGCGCGTCCGCATTGGAACCCGCGGCGCGCTCGCGTATACCTCCTCGTATGGAAGCCTTCTCCAACCTGCTGGAACGCCTGCTGCTGACGCCGTCGCGCAACAGCAAGCTGGCTTTGATGGCGGACTATTTCACCACACAGCCGGATCCTGAGCGCGGCTGGGCGCTGGCCGCGCTGACCGGTGAGGTTGAGTTGCCCGGCGTCAAAGCCGGCCTGGTGCGGCGCCTGGCCGAACGCAAGGTCGATCCGGAACTGTTCCGGATGTCCTATGACTATGTCGGGGACCTGGCAGACACGGTCAGCCTGATCTGGCCGGTCGAACATGGGGCCAATTATGTCCCGCAGCTCAGCGAAGTGATCGCACAACTGTCCGCGGCGACCAGGGCCGAAGGCGAACGCCTGATCGAAGCCTGGCTCAGCGCGCTTGATTCACGCGGACGCTGGGCGCTGCTGAAACTGGTCACTGGCGGAATGCGGATTGGCGTCTCGTCGCGGCTGGCGAAGATTGCTGCCGCGCAGGCGGGAGGCGTCGCTGTCACCGAGGTCGAGGAGATCTGGCATGGCCTCGAGCCGCCTTATCTCAGCTTGTTTGCCTGGCTCGATGGCGCCGCAGACAAGCCCGAACCCGACGTCGCCGCGCCGTTCCGGCCCGTCATGCTGGCGCATCCATTGGTGGCCAAGAAAGACCGCGACGCGCCGGATGCAATCGACCCTGACCTGATCACGGCAGAACATTTTGCGGCGGAGTGGAAGTATGACGGCATCCGCGTCCAGGCTGTGGTCGAAGGAGAGACTCGCCGTCTCTACACGCGCAACGGCGATGATGTCAGTCACACCTTTCCAGACGTGTTGGCAGCGATGGACTTTGACGCATCGCTCGATGGTGAGCTGCTGGTGCGCGCGGCCGATGGTGGGGTCGCGCCGTTTAACGCGTTGCAGCAACGCCTCAATCGCAAGACCGTGTCGAAGAAACAGATGCAGGATCGACCCGCTTTCATTCGCGCCTATGACCTTTTGGTTGACGGTGACGAGGATTTGCGCGGCTTGAGCTTTCGCCAGCGCCGCGCTCGTCTGGAGGCCATTGTCGCCGGCCTGCAGACCGATCGCATCGATTTGTCGCCGCTGGTCGCCGTGACCAGCATTTCGGCGCTCGATGCTGCCCGCAACGCGCCACCGGCGCCCGAAATTGAAGGCCTGATGCTGAAACGATGGGACAGTCTCTACGAAGCTGGTCGGCCAAAAGGCAAATGGTTCAAATGGAAGCGCGATCCATTCCTGGTCGATGCCGTCATGCTCTATGCGCAACGCGGGCATGGCAAGCGTTCGAGCTTCTATTCCGACTTCACGTTCGGGGTTTGGCGCACCGTCGATGGCGTCGATCAGCTGACCCCTGTCGGCAAGGCCTATTTCGGCTTTACCGATGACGAGCTGAAACTGCTCGACAAGTTCGTGCGCGAAAACACGATTGAGCGTTTTGGCCCGGTTCGCTCGGTTACCGCCACCAAGGATCACGGCCTGGTGCTGGAAGTTGCGTTCGAAGGCCTGCAGCGCAGCCCGCGCCACAAGTCTGGCCTTGCCATGCGCTTCCCGCGCATTCATCGCATCCGCTGGGACAAGCCTGCGGCGGAAGCGGACCGGCTCGAAACCCTGGAAGCCCTGTTGCCCGAGAATGCGTGATGGACTTGTTCTCGAAGCCTGATAGGGCGGAGCGATGAGCTTTCGCGATTTCGTCCTGCTCGCTGCTGTCTGTTTCGTCTGGGGCCTCAATCTGGTGGTGACACGTTGGGTCGTGGCGGATGCCGGTGTGCCGCCGGTCTTCTTCGCCGGCATGCGGTTTGCCGGAATTGCGCTCGTCCTGTTCTGGTTCCTGCGCCCGATCCCCAAGCATCTCGGCACGTTGTTCCTGATCGCCATGGGCATCGGCGCCGTCCACTTCGCCTTCCTGTTCCTTGGCCTCGCCAATGCCGAAGCCAGCGCCGTGTCGGTCGTCGGACAGCTCGGTGTGCCGTTCTCGACCCTGATGAGCATGGCCTTCCTCGGCGAGAAAGTCGGCTGGCGGCGCGGCCTCGGCATCATGCTGGCCTTTGCCGGAGCGATCCTGATTGCCGTGGATCCGCAGACCTTCCAGCTCACCTTTGGCTTGCTCTACGTCGTGTTCGCGGCGCTGGTCGCTTCCGGCGCCGGCATCCTGATGAAACGTATGCCATCGATCAGCGCATTGCAGATGCAGGCCTGGATCGGACTGTTCAGCTTTGCGCCCCTGTTCGCGGTTTCGGGCCTTCTGGAAGGCGACCAGAATGGCTGGGGCGCCTTTGTAGAGGGCGGTTGGCTGGTCTGGGCGGCGACCGCATTTGCGATCCTTGGCGTCAGTGTGTTCGGCCATGGCGGCTTTTATACGCTGATCAAGAAGTATGACATCTCGCTGCTCTCGCCGCTGACATTGATGACACCAATTTGGGGCGTGGTGTTGAGCGTCGTGCTGCTCGGCGAGGTGCTGACCTTGCAACTGGTCGTTGGCGCGGCGATATCTCTGGGAGGCGTTTTCGTCATCCTGGTCCGGCCAAACCGCGCCATGCCGGAGGCCGCGCTCGGCGACAAAGTGAGAGGCATCAAGGAATGAAGGTCGAGGCGCAGCCCAGCCCAAACTTCAACGATCGCAAGCATCCAGTCGACATGCTGGTCTTGCATTATACCGGCATGGAGACGGGTGAAGCCGCCCTGGCGCGGATGCAGGACGAGGCGGCGTCGGTCTCGGCCCATTACATGATCTGGGAAGACGGCAATATTGCGCAACTGGTTGGCGAGGATAAACGCGCCTGGCATGCAGGCGTGTCCAGTTGGCAGGGCGACGAGGATCTCAATTCGCGCTCGATCGGAATCGAGATCGTTAATGGCGGACATGACTGGCCGCAGGCGGATGGCACCCTGCCACCGTTCCCGGAGGCCCAGGTCGCGGCGCTGATCGAACTGTGTCAGGGCATCCTCAAACGGTTCGAGATCCCGGCCACCAGGATTGTCGGGCATTCCGACATTGCGCCGGCGCGCAAGGCAGATCCGGGTGAGCACTTCCCCTGGCAACGCCTGGCCGAGGCCGGGATCGGGCTCTGGCCAGAGGCAGAGGCGCTCGAAAACCAGAGTTTCACAATGCGTGCGCTGCGGGAAATGCTCGCGCAAATTGGGTATGCGATCTCGCCGTCTGATCCGGACGAAGATACGATGCAAGCCTGCGTGACGGCTTTCCAGCGACGCTGGACACCGGAGGGCGTAACCGGCGCCGCCGACGCCCAGACGCAAGCCAAGATCGCGCTTGTGCATTCCCTGTTCGTCGATTAAGGACGAACGCCTCCTCGTATTGCTGCGGCTGCTGACCCGCAATTCAAACGAGGATCAGATCCATGACACACCGCAGCAGAGCCTGGCGGCGCGCGCAGGCGCGCAAGCATGGCACACGTGCACACAAGTCCGAGCCACCTGCTTGCTGGCAGGAAAAGCCCTGGCGACTGCTTTACTTTCGCAGCGCCAAGTTGAAACGTGCCCAGCAGCTGGGCCGATTCTGGCCACATCGCGAATGGGAGTCGCTGATGCGTGACGCAGACCCGATCAAGGTCCTGTTTGTCTGTTCCAAGAACCAGTGGCGGAGCCCGACAGGCGAAGCCGTGTTCAGGGACGCACCCGGCATCGTCGCGCGCTCTGCTGGCACGGCGCGCAGTGCGCGGCACGCAATCAGCATCGCTGACATTCGCTGGGCCGATGTGATCCTGGTCATGGAAGACAAGCACAAGGCCCGTCTGCGCGCGCAGTTTCGTGACGAGGTGCGTTACAAGACGGTCCACACGCTCGATATTCCGGATCTCTACCGGTATATGGATCCGGACCTGATCACCTTGATCCGGGACAAGGCGACGCCGCTGATCTGGCCTGATTGACCGGCCTCACTCAGGCGAGACATCAAGCGTCAGCGCGGTCGTGTAACTGCGTATGTCGGTTTCAGCCCCCGCTGGCGCAGGCGCTTGCAGCCGGACCATCAGCACGTGCGCACCGGGATCGGCGAACGTGACCGAAAACTGCCCGTCCGCATCGGTGTCGACTGTCAGAGCATCCGCGTCGAGCAGGCGCTGGTATTCCGTTGTCAGTGCGACCGTCGTGCCAGCAACCGGCGCGCCGTCCAGTGTGACCTGGCCTGAAAACACGTCGCCGACTTTGACCGTATTCGGGTGCTGCATGGGCGTCATGGCCAGTCGACCGACAGAGATCCGGATAGCACCCCAATCCTGCAAGCCGACAGTGACATAAGCGTCTGTCACTGTCGCAGTCTGGGAGGAGAGGATTGGGGTACCATCCGGGATGTCGATGGGCTCGGCATCGGGACTGTTGATCAGGTGGTACGTGCCATCGATCTGGACATATTCCCCTTTGCGGCCAAGGCGCTCACCTGTGGTGATCCGGGTTGTGCCGGGGGCGGCGACCGTGACGTCGAACACGGTTGCATTGGCGAAGTGCTCAACCCCTTCGATCGCAGCGCGTGTGCCATCGGGGTGGATCAGTTGAAACGTGTCAGAGCGCACCGGGTAGCGTGGTTCGCAGCAATCATCGCTGAACGACGCCTCGACCGATAGGGTCTGATCGAGGACCGGCGCGAATGTAGACGGCTTCACATAGGCCGTGTCGGCCATCGCAGCGGCGCTGGTGAAGGCCGCTGCGACCAGAGGAGGGATGAGGCGCACCCTCATTCGCCCAGGCTCGCCAACGTGGTGGTCGGGCGCAAGCGGTCGGCCAGTTGACCAATGTCCGGCGTCACAAAACCATTGATCACCGCGCGCGCTTCCGCGAGTGCTGGCGCCAGCGCTTTTTCTCCATCTTTCACCGCATTCGCGAGGGCCAGAAGCGGAGTGTAGAGATCCTCGGTTTCGCCTTTGATCGTGATGGCGAAGCGCTCATGCTCGGCTTCGATCCGGGCCCATTCGGCGCGCACGCCGGCCCAGAAGTCCGAGGTGCCATCCCAATATTCTTCGGCCGCCTCGACCGGGTAGTCGTCAAAAGCGCGGTACGTGTTGATGCCAACCTCGCGCACCAATGCCTGCGGGGCATCGGTCAGCACCAGCTTCGAATTGTCCTGTTCGTGAACCCAGCCCCACGGCGTGATGACGTGGCGATTGACAGCGTCCACAGCGTGATAGTCATCACGTGTGGTCATGTCGCGGCGCGGCAGGGGACGCCATTCCTGGGGCGGCGTCCATTGCGCGATGCCGTCTTCATAGGTCCAGGTGCCGACGGCGCCATAACGCGGCGCATCATCGACCTGATAAACGGTTTGCGACCAGGTGCCGGCGCGCTCGGACGCTGGGACGTCACGCCATTCCCAGGCATTGCCGCCGACAAAGACGAGCACACGAGCCGGCTGATACTGCCAGTCCTGGCGCCAGTGCTTGACCACAAATGGCGCCGAATCCGGGCCGACGACCAATAGGTGCTGCAGGCTGATGAACTCGCCACGGTCTTCGATCACACGAACAGATTCATGACCGCCGGAGAGTTTCGGGTCCTTCAGCTCGTAGCCCTCAATGAACGACACGGTCTCGGTGAAGTCGAAGGTCACCTTATAGTCGCCAGTCATGGCGAGAATCGATTGCCGGTCCTGTTCGAACTGCGTCTCAGCCAGCGTCATTGAACCAGAGTCCGCAACGGTGAACGACGCGGTCGTGCAAGCCGGTGCGGCGGCGATGATGGCGAGGCTGGCGGCGGCAAGAAGCCAGGATTTCTTGGTCAGCATTTGGGGTCCTCAGAATGCGTGAATGGGTGAAGAGAGTGGACTTCTGATAATGAAAGTAAGAATCATTTGCAATAAAGAAAGTTACCTGTCATAGGCGTTTTTGCGAACCATTCTCAAGAAAGCCACAGGGACTGTTATGACCAAACACAACACCGCAACTCGCCGCCAGCGCAGCTACAAAGCCTGCCTTCTATTGACCACGCTGATTGCCCTTTCTCCGGGTCTGTCGGCCCAAGGCGGCGCCGATGATGAACGTGTCGAAGAGACCGTCACAGTCTATGGCACGTCCAACCCGCTGCCTGTGTTCGAGTATCCGGGGCAGGTCACGGTGGTCGATCGCGATGCCCTGGAAACACCGGCCCCATCGGCGATTTCAGACGTGCTGCGCGATGTGCCTGGGCTCGATTTTTCCGGTGGCCCGCGCCGAACCGGCGAGCTGCCTTCTATTCGCGGCCTGTCCGGCCAGAATGTACTGATCCTGCTCGACGGCGCGCGACAGAGTTTTACGTCTGCACACGATGGCCGGTTCTTTGTTGATCCCGAATTGATCGGCACGGCCGAAGTCGTGCGTGGTCCTGCATCGGCGCTGTACGGGTCAGGCGCAGTGGGCGGGGTCCTTGCGTTTGAAAGCGTCGATGCAGCTGACCTCCTGCGCGACGGCGATACATGGGGGGCGCGTGCGCGCGTCGGCTATCAAAGCGTGAATGAAGAGACACTGGCCTCGATCACAGCGTTTACACAACAAGGCGACTTTGATGGTTTGGCCAGTTTCGGCATTCGCCAATCGGGCGACATCAAGCTTGCGTCAGATGCCGACCTCGCCTCCGATGACGATATCCAGACGGCGCTGCTCAAAGGCTCTTATGCGCTGACTGATGACCTGACGATTGGCGGCTCATGGCAGCGTTTCTCCAATACAGCAATTGAGCCAAATAACGGCCAGGGGACGCTCGGGACGGGCGATGGTGTCCTCGACCGCAATGTCGAGAAAGACATTACCACCGACACGTTCCGCGCGGCACTCAATTACAATCCAGCCGCGAATGATTGGGTGGATGTGTCGTTGACCGCTTACCAGACCTCAAGTGAGGTCGATGAGTTTGATGCCACGGTTCCGCGGACCACGGTTCGCGATATCGAGACAACCGGTTTCAGCGCGCGCAATGCCGCTCGCTTTGACTTTGGCGGCGTCGATACCACGCTGACCATTGGCGGCGACTGGTACAAGGATGAACAAGTCGGAACCGACGACCAGACCACTGACGGAACACGTGGCGGCGTTCCGAATGGCGATAGCGAATTCATTGGCGTGTTTGCACAATTGGAAGCGGTATCCGACACACCAGTCGGACAGTTCATCTTTATTCCAGGCATTCGGTTCGACGCGTTTGAAAGCTCATCATCGATCGCGCCAGGCGATGAGAATTCCGACGACGCGATCTCGCCGCGTTTGGCGGTGAGCTATGCGCCTTTGAATGCAGAATGGTTGCGCCTCTTTGGATCCTACTCGGAAGGCTTCCGTGCGCCATCGATCAATGAGTTGTATCTGGATGGTGTTCACTTCTCGATCCCGCATCCGGTCCTGTTCAATCCCGCAATCGGATCATTTGTGATGGCTCCGAACAATTTCATCCCGAACCCAGACCTGGTGCCAGAAGAAACCGAGACACTGGAATTCGGAGCAGGAATCGATTTCAAGAACATCTTCAGCGAGGACGACCGCTTCCAGGCCAAGCTTTCCTACTTCGAAACAGATGCGGATCAGTTGATCAACCTGTCGGTCAATGTTGCCCCTGATGCGACCTGTTTCGCGCCGCCCTTCTTCCAGCCATGCACATTCGGCACATCGGAGTCGGCGAACGTCGACAAGGCAGAGCTGGAAGGTTGGGAAGGCGAGCTGCATTATGACTCGGATCGAGTCTTCGCGCGTGCCAGCTTCTCGAGCATTGACGGCACCGATCTCAGCGATGGCTCTGATCTTGGCAGCCTGACACCCGACCGACTGGCGCTGACGCTTGGCCTGAAATTGCCTGAATACAACGCGCGGGTCGGCGCGCGCGTGCAGCACGCAGCGAGCTTCGAGCAACGCGTCTCAAATGGCAATGGCGGGTTTACGGTGCAGGACGAGCGCGGCGCCTATGTCGTGCTTGACGTCTACGCCACCTGGCGTCCGGACGTCATCGACGGTCTGCGTCTCGATCTGGGCGTCGATAACGTCTTTGACGAGACATACGAGCGCACATTCGCAGGCGTGATCGAGCCGGGTACGAATTTCAAGATTGCCGCCTCCTGGCAGTTTGGCGGTTAAGCAGGCAAGGGGAGAGGCTGGAGACGGCCGGTGGACGCAGGCGCGTCTGCCGGCCCTATGCCTTGCTGCTCTCTCTCGCCTGGCAGCGATCGAACCAGGCGCTCAGCGTTTTCAGATCACGATTGAGCGGCTGGCCCACCTGTTCGCCAAAGGCGAGGAAAGAGGACAGCAGAATGTCGGCCAGTGTGTAGCGGTCACCGGCGAGAAAGGCGCGGTCGCCAAGCTGGCCATCCAGCCATTCCAGCTTGTCCTGGGCACACGCTTTCAAGCCATCAGCGGCTTCCGGGACGCAGCGCATCCGATCCTGGAATAGCGGCAAGCCTTCGGAAAAGCGGAACCCATTGGCCAGCGGTTCACAGACATTCAGGTCAGCCCAGCGGGTCCAACTGCGAATCTTGGCGCGTTCCTCGGCCGTGTCTCCCTTCAGCGTGTCGCCGGGATGGCTTTCATCCAGGTATTCGCAGATCACCGTGATCTCGGTCAGGATGGACCCATCATCGAGTTCCAGCGCTGGCAGCTGGCCAGCCGGATTGACCTTGAGATACTCGGCCTGACGGTTGGCACCGCCCATGATGTCGACCTCTTCGAGCGGCACGGAAATGCCGCGCTCGGCCATGAAGGTGCGGACGACTTGTGGATTGGGGCCGACGGAATTGTAGAGTTTCATGTCGCGCTTCCTTGGTTAAAAATTGACCCGGTTGGATACCGCGCCATCAACAATCAGATTGGAGCCAGTTGTGAAGGAAGAAGCAGGGCTGGCCAGGAACACTGCGGCATTGGCGATTTCCTGCGGCGTGGCGCAACGCCCGGTCGGATTGCGCGAAATCGCCTGCTTGAAGAAGTCAGGCATGTTCTGCTCGACCTGGTGCCAGATCCCGCCTTCGAAATAGACCATGCCGGGCGACACGACATTGGTGCGGATCCCGTGTTTGGCATGCTGGCGTGCCAGACCCTTGGCCATATGGATCAGGGCTGCCTTGATCGGGCCGTAGGAACTGGCCTGATCGGCGACGGCGGCGGACACCGAAGCGATGATCACGAATGACGCATCGCCGTTGGCCTCGGCCCCCTTGGCGAGGAATGGCTCAGCCGCTTCAAACGCATTGACGGCACCGAGAACATCAAGATCGAAATTCTGCTTCCAGGAGGCCTCATCATGGCCCTGCGCCATGGCACCCGCGTTCGAGACCAGGATATCGATCCCGCCGAGTTCCTCACCGGCCGATTTGATCCAGGCTTTGAGCGCCGCGCCATCTGTCACGTCGACCGACCCACCGGTGGCGTTGACGCCTTTCGCTTTCAGGTCTTCGACTGCGGCAGCAATCTGCTGAGCATTGCGCGCACAGATTGCCACGTCTGCGCCCTCGCCTGCGAGCGTGTCAGCAATCGCTCGGCCGATGCCGCGCGTGCCGCCCAGGACGACGCATTTCTTTCCGCTGAGGTTCAAGTCCATCGATTCATGCTCCTGATTGTCCAAGTCTGGCGGGCATCGGAGCATAGACGCGCGACCCCAACAACACGCGCCGTCGGGGCAGGGGCTGGTGATTCTGGCGCGCATGGCCTATATCCGCCGCTCCAGACGGCTGGGCAGTCGCTGGCAAGCTCGCTTGCTGGAGGAAAGTCCGGGCTCCATGGAGACAAGGCGGTGGATAACGTCCACCCGGCGCAAGCCGAGGGAAAGTGCCACAGAAAGCAAACCGCCACGGACGCAGGTCCGCGGTAAGGGTGAAAGGGTGAGGTAAGAGCTCACCGGGGCTTCGGCGACGCGGCCCGCATGGTAAACCCCGCCCGGAGCAAGACCGAATAGGGGGTGCGCATGGGCCGTCTTCAGCCCGCGCCCCGGGTGTGTCGCATCAGGCGCCTGGCAACCGGCGTCGCAGAGGAATGACTGCTGAACCCGCAAGGGGGAACAGAACCCGGCTTACAGGCCGTCTGGACATTTCTTCCGATCGGCTGGTCGGACGTTTGATCGCGTGCAAACCGACTCAATGGATCTATGATGAACGAAGGATGTTCACGCGTTCCACTTTGGCATCATAAATGATGTCGCGCACGCGGATGATGGTGGCGGTTCGCGCGATCGGATCAGCCTGGATAATCACCGCCGCATCTGGCGATTCCGCGCGCCGGCGTTCGATGCTCGACCGCACGGAAGACATGTCGACAAGTTGCTGGCCGATGCGGATGGCGTTGCGCTCGTCGATGAATACCAGAATGGCGGGCGTGACCGGTTTTGGACACGCCGTGCAAGCCGGAGGCGGAGGTTCCATGCCGATGGCCTCCTCCTCGAGAAAGGTAGAAGTGACGATGAAGAAGATCAGCAAGATGAAGACCACATCGAGCATGGGCGTAAGATCGACCGAGGCCTGATCTGAAAGGCTGCGTCTGAGGCGCGGCATGAAATCTCTCCCTCCACTCCCGCTTCGTATGTCATAAAATAACACATTATGATGGTATGTAAATCTATTACATGCGGAGTCGATGAGTCGTGACCAAAAGAACCAGCTCGACGGCCCTTTGCCGGTTCGACCCTACGCTTGACTTCCGCGAGGAGCGCACGACCTTGCTGCAAGCAATCAATATCGGAGAGCTCCATGAAAGTCGCTGCAGTGAAGAAACCGGGTGGTCCCGGAAACCTTGTCATCGAGGACCGCCCTGATCCCGTCGCCGGACCTGGAGAGGTCCTGGTGCGGATGCGCGCATCCTCTCTGAACTATCACGACTTTGTCGTCGTGATGGGCGGTATTCCGACCGATGACGGACGTATTCCGATGTCCGATGGCGCCGGCGACGTCGTTGCGATTGGCGAAGGCGTGTCGCGGTTTCAGGTCGGCGATAAAGTTCTGTCGACCTTTTTTCCCGACTGGCATTATGGCGGTCCGCAATCGGCGGGGTTCTTCTCCGTTCCTGGCGATGGCATCGACGGTTTCGCCGCAGAACTGGTGGCCATGCCTGCCGACGCCTTCACCCGCATGCCGGATGGCTATTCCTACACGGAAGCCGCGACCTTGCCGTGTGCGGCGCTCACCGCGTGGCGGGGCATGTTCGTCGAAAACACGGTTCAGCCTGGCGATTGGGTCCTGACCCAGGGCACGGGCGGTGTCTCGATTTTTGCGATCCAGTTCGCCAAGGCGGCGGGCGCCCGAGTGATCGCGACCTCATCCTCGGACGCCAAGCTGGAACGATTGAAAACCCTCGGCGCCGACCATGTCATCAACTACAAGGACACGCCGGAGTGGGGACGAAAGGCGTTTGAACTCACCGGCGGTCGCGGCGTTGACGAAGTCGTCGAGATTGGCGGCCCAGGGACCATGGCACAATCCATCGCGGCGTGTCGCGTCGGCGGACACATCTCCTTGATCGGTGTGCTGACCGGGGTTTCTGGCGAAGTGCCGACCGCGGCATTGTTCTCGAAAAACATTACAGTCTCTGGGATCACGGTCGGGTCACGCGAACATCAGGACGCTATGATCGACGCGATCGACGCAAACGGCATCAAGCCTGTGCTCGATCAGGATTTCCCATTAGACCGCATCGCAGACGCGTTTGCGCATCAGGCCAGCCAGCAACATTTCGGAAAGATCACGCTCTCGATCTGATGGCACCTGCGGCGAACGCCCTCAGCTCTGGCAATTCTGTGTTTCATCCATGACGCCGATCAGATTGACGCGACCAGAGCTGTTATCGACGTCGAAATAGATGTTGCCGTAATCGTAGACAGTGGTGTCGAGTTTCGAGACGACGCAATCCGGTACGCCAAACGTGGCGCGAGTCGTGATCTGCTGGGCGCCCTTGGCGATCCCCTCGCTGGTCTTGAAACGACCATCCTGCACGATGATCCAGTAAACCTGGTCATGCGCGCCCACCGTGAGGCCGTCAAAGACATAGGTGGTGGCGGCAGATCCGCGGATTGGAATCGTCTGGCGTGGCACACCTTTCAGGGCGAGCAGTTGATCGAGCGGCATGCCGATCTCGACATCGCCGACGCGCTCGCCGGGAACGATCCGGTCATCATTGAGAGTCAGTGGGGTGCTGGCGCAGGCGGCGATTACGCTCAGCCCAGCAGCCAGGGAAACGGCTTTAACAGGGGTCATTCTACAATTCCCAACGCGGCGCCCCCGCAGCGCATCGGCGACAATTCACGAAAAAACACAGACTTTGTCGAGCCTTGGAAGCGTGAACTCTCTGTCAGGAATCAGCGGGTTGAGGGCACAGGCGGTGTGACATCGCCCCAGACGATGAAGTGCGGATTGTCGTAGCCGCGGTCGCGTTTGCCATAGAGCAGCGGCGCGCCGTCAGTCTCGGTGACGCGGGCGCCTGCGGCTTCAGCCACGGCCTGACCGGCAGCGGTGTCCCATTCCATGGTGCGCCCGTGGCGCGGATAGAGATCCGCCTCGCCAGCCGCGATCAGGCAGAATTTGAGTGACGAGCCGGCAGAGATGATGTCCGCCACGTTCTGTGTGTCGAGAAAGGCATTGGTCTCGTCAGACCGGTGCGATTTCGAAGCGATGGCGGTGACGCCGGCGTCGGGTGCCCGGCGGATGCTGAGTTTGGATCGGTTTTCCGGTGCGGGTACGGTGCTGCCGGGTTCAGCGCTTGCCTGCCAGGCCGAGAACCGGTTGTCAGCGACGAACAGGCGATTGAGCGCTGGCGCATAGACCACGCCCATGACTGGGACGCCATTTTCTATGATGCCAATATTGACCGTAAACTCGCCGCGCTTGTTGATGAACTCCTTGGTGCCATCCAGCGGGTCGACCAAGGCAAGCCGATCGCCATGTTCGGGAATGTTGCCGGCCGCGACGGATTCTTCGGCGATCACCGGCAGATCTGGGGCGATCTCAGCCAGGGCCGCAAGGATCAGCGCTTCAGCCTTTTCATCAGCTTCGGTGACGGGTGAGCTGTCATCCTTGCGTGAGACGTCAAAGTCGCTGGCATAGACCTCCATGATCAGCTGGCCTGCGTCGAGTGCGATTTGTGCGAGTGTGTCTCCGGTCAGGGTCATGAAACCTGTCTCTCCTGCAGCGGGGCATAGATGGGATCGGCGGCGAGGATGCGTTCGATCGTGTTGAGCGTGTCAAACGCCTCCTGGCTGGTGCCGACGGGGGGCAACGAACGATCGGTGATTCGGTTCAGGAAGTGTTCCAGCGCGCCCTGGACGCCATTGCTGGACTCAAACTGATCAACGGTCTCGTGCTGCGTGTTGGCACCATCCAGACGGGCAGAAACCAGGACTTCCTGGCCGAATCCATACTCTTCCACATTCAAACCTTCGAGCCAGAGATAGCCACGCTCGTACCCGAGCTCGAGCCGGAAAGTCGGACGCCATTGCGTCGCCGATGCGTGCAGATTGGCCAGCACGCCGGAGTGCGTGCGCAAGGTTGCCAGGACATTGGTTTCACTGCCCGCTTCGGCGCTGCGATCGAGATCAGCAAAGCCGGTCACATCCTGAAATGGTCCGGCAAAAACCTGCATGATATCAATCATTTGGGCGGCCGGCCCATACAGCACGCTCTCGCCGGGCTCGACCCCGGCAACGCCGCAAGTCCCGCGCATGGTGAGTAGCTGGCCAAATTCGCCGGAGGCGGCCTTGGATTGCGCTGAGCTCACTGAGTCGTGGAACCGTGCGGTCAGGCCGAACTGCAACTGAGAGGGTGTCTGGGTCTGCTCGTTGCGGCGAATTTCGATCATTTCCTCAATCGAGGCCGGAACCGCATAAGGCGTATAGACCGGCCAGCCGGTTTCCAGCGCGAACGCAATCCAGGCGGCAAGATTGGCGCGGCGTCCGGCGATAATGGCAGCGTCAATCGCTTTCAGGTCGACCGCGCGCTGCAGCGCTTCACGGCCCTCATCGAGCGTGTCTGTATCCAGGGCATAGACCGCAATTCGGCCGCGATCAGACAACGCGTTCAGGGCGTGGCGATGATCGAGATCGAGGTGGTTGGCGCCGATCACAGCGATGCGGATTTCTGACATACTCGACCGGCTCCAAGAGTGCCGGCCAGCGATAACGGTTTGCCACCGCGCTCACAAGACGCGGAGTGTCGATCGCGGACAAATTTTGTGAACTGTGCTGTTTAGGGCGCGAGCGATGCCAGCAAATCACTGGCCTGAGCTTCGCTAAAGCCTTCTGGCAATGGTGCGCGCATGATCATGACGCGGGCCCACAGCTGGCCGGTCAGGGAATCGACGCAGGCATCGAGATCAAAATCCCGGCGCACCACTTTCTTCGCGGCGATCTCGGCGAGAACAAGGCGCAGCGGCGCGCGAATATTGTCTTTCATCCAGTTGCGCCAGGTTTCGCCAGCATCCTTGTCGTCACTGGCAGCGATCATCGCTGTGCGCAGGACGGCGTGGCCGGAGCCGTGGCGCGTCGTCTCTTCCAGGGGCTGGAGCAGAGCGGCGATGCGCTCGACCGGGTCGCGTCCCAGTTTGGAGCGTTCCGGAATCAGCTCCACCGTGGCTTCGATGCACATGTTGCCGATCGCAGGCCACCAACGGTAAATGGTTTGCTTTGAGGCTTTGGCACGGCGCGAAACCTTGTCGACGCTGAACTTGCGCCAACCGCTTTCAGCCATTTCCTCGCGGGTTGCTTGCAAGATCGCAGCGCGCGATTCTTCGCTGGTTCTCTGGCCCTTCCTGGGCTTGGATTTCTGGTCCGTCATAAGCGTTTCATCGGCCATTTTACTGCAGATTCCGTTAACACGGAACGATCCGTTTGTCTTTTCACACTTGCAGGCTTGTACGGCTGCGCTAAGTGCAGCGTCAGCATCAATACAAGGAGGCCTCTCGTGCACACAGTTGAAGACCTCAAGGCAGGATATCGCAAGTTTCGTGCCGGAACCTATCCGCAGCAAGCAGGTCACTATGATGAACTCGGCACGGGTCAAGACCCGGACGTGATGGTGATTGCGTGCGCTGACAGCCGGGTTGAACCCGCCGAAATCTTTGCCGCGCAACCCGGAGAGCTGTTTGTCGTTCGCAATGTCGCCAATCTGGTTCACGATTGCGGCGCGTCTGATGTCGCGCACTCGGTCGCGTCAGCTGTCGAGTTTGCAGTGACGGCCCTGAAGGTGAAACACATTGTCGTGCTGGGCCATGCCTCATGCGGAGGGGTCAAAGCCTGCCTGTCAGCCGCCAATGGTCAACCCATTGGCACCTTCATCGCACCTTGGGTCGAGGCGCTTGATCACACACGCGACCAGGTGCTGGCCGCCAATCCGGACGATTCCCAGACCGCACTTGAGCATGCCGGGATTGGCACCTCGCTGGACAATCTGATGAGCTATTCCTTCGTCCGCGAAGCGGTCGAGGACGGCAACCTGCAGCTGCACGGGGCGTGGTTCAAGATCGGTCCAGCCGAGCTGCATTGGCGCGACCCGGATACTGGGGCGTTTGCGGCCATCGAGGCCTAGTCGCTAGCCGGCCTTGCTGCCGCGCTCGACCGATTGTGCGATCAACTCGCGGGCTTTCTCGACTCCGGACCAACCTTCGACCTGGCTCCACTTGCCTTGTTCCAGGTCTTTATAGTGGGTGAAAAAGTGCGTGATCTTCTGGACCAGAATGTCCGGCAGATCGTGATAGGTTGCGATCTTGTCGTAATAGGCAGTCAGTTTTGGGTGTGGAACTGCCAGGATCTTCTCGTCCGGGCCCTTGTCATCAGTCATCATCAGGACGCCAACCGGGCGTGCGCGCACCACGCTGCCTGGCACCAGCGGACGATTGCCGACAACCATCACATCGATCGGGTCACCATCGAGGCTCAGCGTGTGCGGGACAAATCCGTAATTACAAGGATACCGCATCTCGGTGTAGAGATAGCGATCCACGAACATCGCGCCAGACGCCTTGTCGATCTCGTATTTGATTGGGTCGCCGCCAAGCGGGACCTCGATGATCACGTTAAGGTCATCCGGTGGGTTCTGACCGGCAATGATTTTTGTAATGTCCATGGGAGGAGGCCTTATGCGTTCCGTTTTCGAGGTGCCCCGTGCAGGATCAGGGCGGTCACGTCAAGCAGACATTTCGCCTTGGCCTGCGCGTATTGCAGTGCTTTAGTCAGCGCATTGATTAGTCGAGTGAGGCCCACGATGAAACTGAGTTCGAAATACGGAATTTTGGCCGTCGCGGCACTGAGTTTGTCCGTTCCAGCGCTGGCCCAGGATGTCCGCGCAGCGTCCGAGCGTGTGGTCGCGTGTCAGTCCGAGGCCGATGCTGAGGCCCGGCTGGCCTGCTTCGAAGCCGCTGCGTCGGATCTCGCTGCCGTTCTGGCCGCACCAGTGCAACAGGCCGCCGTGACACCGTCGCCCGAGACGCCAGCCGCCAGCCAGGCGGCCGCATCGACGCCGGTGACGACAGCCGCAGTCAGCCCGAACGCCGTCGAGCAACCAGCGGCCACGCAAACTGCGAGCGTCGAAACCGACGCGCCGGACTCGGGGCTGCCAAGCTGGATTCCGCGCATCACGTTCGGCAATGGGCGGGATGTCGAGAAAGAGCCCGATGAGTATCGCACTGAAATCACCAAGATCCAGGTCAATCGCCTCGGACGGCACTTCTTCACGACCTCAGACGGACACGTCTGGAAGCAGAAGTCGCCATCGCGGATTCGGGCGCCGAAAACGCTGCCAGCCGAAGTCGTTCTTTATCAGAACATTGCTGGCGGTCTTCAACTGAAAATCGTCGAAACAAATCGCATCTATGGCGTCAGCCGGATTGAGTGATCCGGAGTGCGCTATAGGGCGTAATTGAAACTGATCGAAATGCGAGGGTCGTCGCTCTGACTGGTCATCACTTCGTGGCGCAGCCAGCTCTCCCACATCAGGACATCGCCGACCTCGGGTGAGACATAATGGAATCGGGTCGCAGCTTCGGGGGCGTCCGGCTTGAGCCTCGGCACCGCCATCATCATTGGCAGGCGTGGATCCTCGAACTTGATCCGTCCAGCGCCGGCAGGCATGGCGATGTAGCAAGTGCCTGAAATCACGCTATTGGGATGGATATGACCACTATGGTGGCCACCCTCGCCGAGAATATTCACCCAAAGGCTATCGCATTTCAGACGCGCTGAGCCGAGATCCCAGTGCAGCGCATCGGCAAAAGCCTGCGCGTGTTCGTCCAGTTTTGTCACCAGATCGGCAAAGGCCGGAGCACGATGCGGCAGATCATCGAGCGACGCATAGGATGTATAGCCTGGATAACCTTCACGCTCGCACCAGTCATGTCCGGCCTGATCACCGTCCTCGAGCATCCAGCAAGCCTGTTCGAGGTCAGACAGCAAGGCGTCATTGGCCAATGGGCGTTGCTGCAACAGCGTGGGAAATAATGTGGTCGTCGACATGCCTCCCTCTTACCGGGACAAATCCGCGTGGCAAGTCAGGCACAAACGCGGGAATCAGACGGTGAATCTTGCGGTCCCGAAGAATTTACTTTGCGGAAGCCGGGCTTGTGTGTATTGAACATTATACAATTCATTCAGGCTTAAGAGGTGTGCAATGCCCGAGACGAAACTTGTCGTGAACGGAGAAGAGCGATCGGTCGATGTCGATCCTGGCACGCCCTTGCTCTGGGTGTTGCGCGAACAATTGAAGATGACGGGCACCAAGTTCGGCTGTGGCATCGCCCAGTGCGGCGCCTGCACCGTACATGTCGATGGCCAGCCCGTGCGCTCATGTTCGACCCCGCTGGCCGCGGTCGACGGGGCCGAGATTACCACGATTGAAGGTGTCGCAGATGCGGACGGCACGCGCCACGCGGTGCAAGCCGCATGGATCGAGCATCAGGTGCCGCAATGTGGATACTGCCAGTCAGGTCAGATCATGTCGGCGGTGGCCCTGCTGCGCGACAATCCGAACCCCACGGATGACGATATCGACGCGGCGATGCGGGGCAACATTTGCCGCTGCGGCGCTTACGGTCGCATTCGCGCGGCAATCAAATCTGCTGCCAGCGCTTAAGGGAGGGCCGAGCTATGGGAAAATGGACACGTAGAGGCTTCATCGCAGCAGGCGTCGTTTCCGGAGGAGCGCTGATGGTCGGCGTCGGCATTCGCGAGGGGCATCGCGCCCCGAAACTTGCCGATATGATGACCGAGGACGGCGAGACCCTGGTCAATGTCTGGGTCAAGCTGGGCGCTGACAACACCGTCACCGCGATCGTTCCACACAGTGAAATGGGGCAGGGCGTGTTCACGTCGATGACACAGATGCTGGCCGACGAAATGGACGCTGATTGGGATCTGGTCACTTATGAACAGGCACCTGCGCATGAAGGCTATGCCAATTACCCGCTCGGTCGCGAGTTCCTGATGGGCGATACCAAAGTGCCGGGCTTTGTGCAGGATTCGCTGAATGGCGGTTTCCTGCGCATCGCCCAGTCAATGGGCCTGCAGATTACCGGCGGCAGCACCGCGGTACGTTTCACCGGCATGGGCGGCATGCGCATCGCTGGCGCCGCGGCGCGCGAGATGATCGTCAAGGCGGCCGCCAAGGCCTGGAATGTTCCAGCCAGAGAGCTGCGCACGGAAAAGAGTTATGTCCATCACGATGCCAGCGGCCGTTCCGAGCCTTACTCCGCGTTTGCAGAGCAGGCTGGAAAGTACGCGCCACCGACGCAGCCGAAGCTGAAAACGCCGGATGAGTTCAAGCTGATGGGCAAACCGCTGCAGCGGTTTGATATTCCCGCGAAGACAGACGGCACCGCCGAATTCGGTATCGATGTCGATCTGCCAGATTTGAAGTATGCCGCTGTCATTGGCCCGCCAGTGCTGGGCGCTGAGGTCGAACGTGTTGATGACACTTACGCGATCGATATGCCCGGTGTGATCAAGGTTTTGAACAAGGGCACCTTTGTTGCAGTCGTTGCTGATGGCTATTGGCAAGCCGAAAATGCCGTGCGCCAGCTTGATGTGACGTGGACGAAAACCGATGCAGACACACTCGATCAGGCCCGCATCTATGCCATGTTGGGAGAGGCGATCGATGCGGCGGATGGCAAAGGCAAGAAAGACGTCTCTGTCGGCAATGCCCGCCGAGCCACGGAAGGCGCTGCGCGTGTTTATGAGGCCGAATACCGCGTCCCGTTCCTGGCCCACGCCGCCATGGAGCCGATCAATGCCACGGCCTGGGTGCGTGACGGCAAGGTGGATCTCTGGTCGGGCCTGCAAAACCCGCTCGCCGTGCGCGACGAGATCGCCGCTGCGTCCGGCGTGAAAAAGCAGGATGTCACCATCCACAATGTCATGCTGGGCGGCGGTTTCGGGCGTCGGTCCAATCCGGATTATCCGCTAATGGCGGTGGCGATTGCGAGTGAATTCGATCATCCGGTGAAGATGATCTGGTCGCGCGAGCAGGACACCCAGCAGGACTGGTATCGCCCGGCCTCGATCAGTCGCTTCAAAGCTGGCCTCGACGAGGATGGCATGCCGGTCTCATGGGAGAACATGTTCGTGCAGAAGCATGATCCGCCTGAGGCCTCGCATATTCCCTACAAGATCGACAATCAGCTGATCCAATATACCGAAGCTGCGCACCATATGCGCTTCGGCCCGTGGCGCTCAGTTGATCATACCCAGCATGGGTTTTTCATCGAGAGCTTTGTCGACGAGCTTGCTGACCAGGCAGGCATGGATGGCTATGCCTATCGCCGCAAACTGGTCGAGCATGCGCCGCGCTATCTTGCCGTCCTGGACGCCGCCGCAGAAGCCGCAGACTGGGGGCGTGACGTGCCCGAGGGCCGCGGCCTCGGCATTGCTCTGGTCGACTCGTTCGGTACCGTGGTAGCGCAAGTGGTCGAGGTCGATGTGACCGGGCCAGAGCCAAAAGTCGTGCATGTCTGGTGCGCCGCTGACCCGGGATATGTCATGAATCCTGACGGCTTCACCGCCCAGATTGAAAGCGGCATCATTTATGGCCTGACCGCAGCGCTTTATGGGGACATCACGATCGAGGACGGCGCCGTGGTGCAATCGAACTTCCACGATTATCCGATGCTGCGCATGCCGGATGCGCCAGCGATTACGGTCGAGCTGATCAATAGCGGGGCCAAGGTTGGCGGCGGCGGTGAACCAGGCACACCGCCAATCGCGCCAGCGCTGGCCAACGCCGTCTTCGCCGCGACCGGTGTGCGCGTGCGCAGCCAGCCAATTGCCAACTTCCAGGAAGGCTTGAGCTAGTCTCGTCCAGGACGGTCATCCCGTTCGGGATCACCGTCCTGCCGGTCTTGGATGAATCAGTCCGCCAGCGCCGCATTAATGGCGCGGAAGAGTTCGATCGTCTCGATCTCGCGATAGCTGCTTTGCTCCGCCGACGTGCCATAGTCGCTATTGGCTGACAGTTTCACGATAACGGTGCCGCGGGTCGGGTTCACGAACACAAACTGGTTGTAGACGCCGATCGCCGAGAATTCACCTTCCTCGCCCTCGGGGATCCACCACTGATAGCCATAGCCCAGCTCGAAATCCGAGGCTGGATTGTCCTTGCCGGGCATCAGGTGCGGCGCATCCGGGGTGACAGAGGCACTGACCCAGTCCGCCGGCACGATCTGCTGGTCGTTCAGTCGCCCTCCGAGACGATACAGCTCGCCGATCTTGGCATAATCGCGCGCCGAGGCATTCATGCCGCCAAACGCCATTTCCATGCCTTCGCTGTCGAGCAGCCAATAGGCCTGAGTCTCGGCTCCGAGCGGCTGCCACAGCCTTTCACTCATATAATCGGCAATGGGTTGGCCAGTGGTGTTGACCAGCAGCATGCCAAGCACCTGGGTATCGGTCGAATTGTAGAGATTATAGGTGCCAGCCGGGCGCTGGTTTTCCAGGGTCGCGGCAAATTCGTTCAAGGAACCACCGAGCGCGAAGATGCGGCCGAACCGGTTGATGTCGGACTCCGGATCCGAATAATCCTCGTTCCAGCGGGCACCGGACGACATTTGCAGAATGTCCTTGATCGACACCCCGTCATAAGCTGAGCCCGCGAGCTCAGGCACATATTTCGTCACTGGGTCCTGGATGCTATCTATCTTGCCTTCGCCAACCGCGATGCCGACCAGCGCCGAGACGAAGCTCTTGGCCACGGACATGGACAGCCAGGTCACGTCTTCGCCGCCGGTCAGCCAATAGTCCTCGAACACGATTGCTCCGTCCTCGATGACTAGGAGGGCGGCAGTGTCGGTTTCAGTCAGGAAGGTCGGGACGTCGACACTGTTGCCTTCAAATTCGAACGTCGTCGGCAGTGTGAGGGCCGGGCCGGTGGCGAATTCGAATGGTGTCGCTGACGCCTTCATTTCTGCATTCGGGAACAACGTGTGCAGGCGGTTGAAATTCTCGTATTGCTCCGCGCCAGAAAACAGACTGGCGACGGTTGCAGCCCGGTCAATGCGGGTCTTGTTGAGGAAAGCGACCAGCGCGACGCCGATCACGAGCACGGCAAGTCCGCCGAATATATACTTTTTCATCGTCTCGTCCTTCAGGGGGTTGGGTCTGATTTGGGTAATGTGTCGAGGATGGCGCGTGCCTGGGCGCGAATGGCGCTGCGGCTGGGGCCTTGCAGGCCGATCTCGCGGAACGTGGCATCGCCATAGGAAAGCGAGACCAGCGCGAACGCGACATCGCGGCGTTCCTCATCGCTGACCCCCAATCCCTCGGCGCCAAGCGCATCCGTGATGAGATCGTAGACCCGCTGGTAAAGCGCCGCCAGGCGCGCCCGGATCGCCGCATCACGGTCTGCCAGATACCAGAGTTCGCCAATCAACGCGTTGGAGGTTTCGTTTGCGAACACACCTTCGAACAGGAGGTCGAGGCATTTTTCCAGCGACAGGGCGGCATCGCTGCCCTGGACGCGTTCCAGCTGTTCCTCGCCGCGGCTGATCATGCCGTCGAACAATTTGCTGATCATCTCATCGCGATTGCCGACAAAGTGCCGGACAAGTGGCCGCGGCAGGCCGGCTTCCTCGGCCACGTCTTTGAGCGACGTCTTGGCGAGGCCCTGGCGCAGGACGCAAGCTTCCAGCGCTTTCATGATTTGTGGTTCTCGATCCAGCTTCGGGCGCGGCATGGGCACGGGCTTTCTTATAAATTGTCAAGTTGACAATAATCGAAATCTGAAAACTGTCAACTTGACAATTTACGTCCCGTGGATCCGTGCGCGGGTTCGGTTGGATCAGACCAGAAGCCAGATCGACAAGGCAGCATTCGCGACCATCAGCGTGAAATCGATCACAAAGATGCGCAGCATGACGCCTTTGAACACATTCCAAAGACCTTCGCCGCGTCTGTTTTGCAGCGCCATTGGGACATTGCCGCAGAATTGAGAGCCATGCGCCAGGGCATTGAAGATCAGCAAAGTCGCCCATTGCGCGTCGCTGTCAAAGCCGCCGATATTGAACACCAGAAGCAGATTGAACGCGGACAGGGCAAGATTGAAGCCGCCCATGAACCGACCTGATTCCACCAGAGCCTCATAGGCGGTATTGACCCGGTCCTCCTGTTTCGGAACCATGACTTTGCCGAAAATCCTGCGGCGGCGATAGAACGCATCGAATGCCATCGCGAACCAGATGGCATTCAGCGCGAACAGGATTTGCAACAGCGTCATGGTGGTCTCTCCGGTGCTTCAGCTCGCGCCAGACTATCCCGGAATGCTGAACAGCATCAACGCTGATACTCGACATGGCCTCGTTTCAGGTACGTGCGCAGCTCGAACACGTCGATGACCAGGCTGATCAGGGTCGTGGCGATAACGTAGGTGATGAACCAGAAGAGTGGCGGCGACAGGTCCTGCGTCGCCAGTTGATGGATCAGATAGGGCGTAATCAGCAACCAATGCGCATGCCCCACCGGGCCCATCAGTTTCGAGAATGGCGCCCGCTTGTGGATCTGGCTGGCAATGATGCCGGACAGGACACGGCCGAGAAAAATGACCAGGCCCGGCGCGGTCTGAATGAAGACCAGGCCGCCAATGATCTGCGGCAATGGATAGACCGTCGCCCAGAGCCGGATCGTCCAGGGCAGGGTGCCCATGGCGTTGAACCAGATCCAGATATCCTTGAAAAATGTCATCATGACCTCCAGGCGATGGTTCAGGTTGCTAGGCTGACGCGATCTGGTGAATGCGGTCTGGTTGCATGGTCGCTTCGACGCCGGCGCGGGCCATTTGCAGCGTCGCCGGATCGGCAATGCTGGGATGACCCGTGCCGAATGGCGGGGCCGGATTGTATTCCAGCACCAGCTCGATCACTTTGGCCATGTCTTCGCCAGCCAGCTTGCCGGCAATGGTCAGCCCGATATCAACCCCGGCAGTTACCCCGCCGCCTGTGCAGCGATTGCGGTCAATTACCACACGCTCATGCACAGGCGTGGCGCCGAACGCTTCCAGCGTGTCAATCACCGACCAATGGCTCGCCGCCTTGTAGCCCTTGAGCAGGCCGGCCTTGCCAAGCAGCAAGGAGCCCGTACAGACCGCGACCACCCATTTTGCGGTCTCACCCTGTCTGGCCAGGAAATCCATCGTCGCAGCGTCTTCCAGTACATCAATCGACGGCGTGCCGCCGCCGGGGACGAGGATCACGTCCGGCGCGCTGGCCGCCGTGTCAAAGGTGGCATCGGCCATGATGGCGGCGCCGGAATCAGTCGGATTGGCGCCGGGTTCACGGGCGACAATCTCGGTCGTTGAGCCGGGGATCTGGGCCAGTGGCTGCAGCGCGCCGATCAGGTCGAGCGTGGTGAAACCGGGATAGACGAGAGATTGAATCAGCATGGCTTGCTCCTTGGGCTTGCAATTTCGTACCGTTTCGAACATTTTTAGTGAGACGTCAAGAATTAAATGCGAAACGGTACAAAATGAACGAAACGAAACGCAAGCGCGGGCGCCCGGCGACGATCGATACGTCTGCGGCAATGCGGTCCCTGGTCGAACTGTTTCGGTCGAAAGGCTATGCGGCCGTATCGCTGGACGATCTGTCAGATGCCACCGGCCTCAGCCGTCCGAGCCTGTACCGCGCATTTGGCAACAAGCTGTCCATGTATATCGGTGCGATGGATGCGTTTGGTGACCAGGTCGCTGAGTCCGCCGTGCCGGCGATGCTGGCCGATGGGCCGCTGGAACAGGCCGTGTCTGGTTTCTTCGATGCGATGCTGTCCATCTATTATCGTGACAGCGATATTGCACCTGGGTGTCTGGTTTTCGGCACCGCGCCCTCGGCCGCAGAAGAGGCGCAGATCCAGGCGCGACTGGATGACGGTATCAAGCAGCTGGATGAATTGATGCGCGGCCGAATCCGGCAAGCGGCGCCTGAGGCCAGCGAGGATCAGCTGCAGACTGCCGTCGAGATCGGCGCCAACACGTTGATCGCCTTTTCGGCGCGGGCAAAATCCGGTGCCACGAAAACAGCGCTCAGCGCCATGGGGCAACGCAGCGCAAAGACGATTTGCGCCTTGGTTGGTTGTTGAACAGGGCAGCGGCTGTCGCGGCTGATCGCCAGACGGCTTTATCCCCAGATCAAAACTGCTGGCGATGCAAACCCGTTCAGATCACATCTGCATGGTCCAGCCTTCAACGCCCATGGCGGCCTGACGGACCGCTTCGGACATGGTCGGGTGGGCGTGACAGGTGCGGGCAATGTCTTCTGAGGAGGCGCCGAACTCCATCGCGATCGCGACTTCGTGGATCATCTCGCCAACCCCGACGCCAATCATGTGCGCGCCGAGAATCCTGTCAGTGCCTTCTTCAGCGAGGATTTTGACGAAGCCGGTGGTCTCGTGATTGGTGCGGGCGCGGGAATTGGCCATGAAGGGGAACTTGCCCTTCTTGTACTTGATGCCCGCTTCTTTCAGCTGTTCTTCCGTCTTTCCGATCGTCGCGATTTCCGGGTTGGTATAGACCACGCCTGGGACGAGGTCGTAATTCACATGACCGGCCTTTCCGGCGATCAGTTCGGCGACGGCGGCGCCGTCATCTTCCGCCTTGTGCGCCAGCATCGGTCCATCAATACAATCTCCAATCGCCCAGACGCCTGGCGCGACCTTGAAGTGATCGGTGGTTTCGATCACGCCGCGCTTGTCGGTCTTGCCGCCAACCGATTCGAGGCCAAGGCCTTCGGTGTATGGCCGACGTCCGACCGCGACGATGACGATGTCGGCGTCGAGCGTCTCGCTGTCGCCGCCCTTGGCCGGTTCCATGCTCAGCTTCAGCTTGGTTTTCAGCTTGTCGACGCTGGTCACCTTGGTGCCGAGCTTGAAGGTCAGACCCTGCTTCTTGAACGTGCGTTGGGCTTCCTTGGCGATCTCATTGTCCGTGCCGGGCAGGATGCGGTCGAGATATTCAATTACCGTGACGTCGGAGCCCAGGCGCGCCCAGACGCACCCCATTTCCAGGCCGATCACACCTGCGCCGATCAGGACGAGCTTTTTCGGGATCGCTTTCAGCGACAGGGCACCGGTATTCGTGACCACGCGCTCCTCATCGATCTCGATGCCTGGCAAGGTGGACGGCTCGGATCCCGTCGCGATGACGATGTTCCTGGCGGACAGCATCTGCGTCTTGCCGTCTGGGCCGGTGACTTCGACCTGGCCCGGTCCCTTGATCGTGCCCTTGCCGTGATAATGGTCGACCTTGTTCTTCTTGAGCAGGAAGGCGACGCCCTTGGTCAGGCCATCGACGGCCTCGGCCTTCTGCGCCATCATCTGCTCCAGATCGACATCCAGCTTGCCGGTCTTGATGCCCATGCTGGCAAAATCATTCTTGGCTGCCGCGTAGAATTCCGATGCGTGAAGCAGCGCCTTTGAAGGGATGCAGCCGACATTCAGGCACGTGCCGCCAAGCGTATCGCGCATTTCGATACAGGCCGCTTTCAGCCCCAATTGTCCTGCGCGAATTGCACAATTGTAGCCGCCGGGGCCACCGCCGATGATCACGACGTCATAGGTCTCTGCCATGGGAATTCTTTGCCTGTTTCAGCTCGCCAAAAGATGTGGCGGCAACCTAGTGCGGCGCGCGGCAAATGCAATGTCAGAAATGCCTCAAGCGCGGCGTAATGTCAGGATCAGCACAGAGAGCGCGATTGCGCCCAGGCCGTACAGGACTTCGTCCATCCACAAGCCTGAATCTGCGCCGGATGCCGCCATCAAGGCGCCGAGCACGCCAAACAGGATGGAACCCACCGTCGCCAGCGTGGCGCCATAGCGGGTATTGATCACAGCCAGCAGGCCGCCAAGCGTCATTAACAACGTCGCCACGACGCGAATGATTCCGGTCGGAGGTTCAAACAGGGCGCTCGCAACGTCGCCGCCGCGACTGGTGAAAGCGAGAATCGCTTCCAGCGCGCCCCAACCGAGCCACAGGCCCAAACCGAGCATGACCAATCCAGCCACACGTCTTAACATCACAGGTCTCCTCCCAGAGAATTTCTTTGTGACGGATTTGACAGGGATTTGCAAACAAAGGGGAAAATCCCGCAGGCCATTTGCGGGCGGCTTTGTGGCAGACTAGTGGCGGCGCTGACGTGCCATCATTCTTCGACCCTCTGCCGCGAAGTGTGCGCGCTGTCGCGCAATGGCGGCCGGGATCGGCTTGCGGACCTTTTTCTTGTCCGCCTTTGCCGGCTCTTGCGCCGGGGCCTGGACATAGACGACTTGCGCGTTTTCAGTTGGCTGAAGCGGTTGCTGGGGCAGCGGCTTCGGCTTGCGGCAAAGCTCCCAGACGGCAATGCCCAGCAGGACGGCACCGGCGGCAGCGCCGGCAACTGCGCCTTCGCCAGCGCTTGGATCCTGCCACCAGCCCGGTTCGAAATCGACCAGGAAGACACACGGAAATCCGGCGACGACGCCCATGAAATACCAGACCCGCGCTGAGCGTTTCTTGTTGCCGAGCGATAGGGCGGCAGCGTAGAGGCAGAGTGCAGCGAGGAAATAGGGCGCACCATAGACAATGCCGAGTTGACGCCAATCGATGCCGGCAATTCCGGCCATGGCGGCTTCATCCTCAAGCATGACATTCGCGACCATCATCAGGCTCGGCCAACGGATGGCCGCCATCGCTCCAAAAGCGAAGGCGATTGCGTATAATGCAATCAAAAGAGCGATCAGTCGTCTTGGCATAACAAATTAATAGACCCGTAAAATTGATATGCGATGAATATGATCGAAGGGATTTGAGCTATGTTCCGTTCTGCACCCCCCCAAGTGCCCATGGCGCTGATGTTTGGTGGCGTTATTCCGTTTGCATCTGCGGCCGGCGCGATGTTCGTCTGGCGCGATGATCTGGCGTTGATGAACACGGCTGCCCTGTGGCTTCTGGTCTATTCGGCGATCATTCTGAGTTTTCTTGGCGGTGTGCGCTGGGGCGCGGAAGTGGCCAAGCGCGAACGGCCACGTTTCGCTGAACTTGGCCCGGCAACCCTGGGCGCGTTGGCTGGCTGGGGCCTGGTCATGGCCGGGTTTCGCTATGGCATGCAGACCTGGATCATGGCGGGCATGGGCGGGGCACTGCTGCTGCACTATGTCTATGACAGCATTTCACCGGAACTGCCGCTCTGGTATCGGCGCATGCGCCTGTGGCCGACCCTTGGCGCCGTCGCCTCTCTTGGCCTGGCCTGGTTCTTACTCAGCGGGACTTAGGCTACGTGGCCGCGGCAGGCTGATGCCAGCAGCGCGGAAGCTCAACACCGACAATCCAAGCGACACGAGCGCGTTCCAGCCTGCCATGGACAGGCCATAACGACCGCCCCATGGGTCATCCAGGCAAGAAGGCGCACCCTGGCGCTGGTTCAGGTTGCTGAGATCTATCGCATCCATGTCGACGACACTGGTCAGACAGCCGCTGGGCGCCGGCCAGAACCTGTATTCGACGCCGGCATGATAGGCGGCGACGATGGCGCCGGTCAGGAAGACCAGGCCGAGCATGATATTGACGGCAAGGATGAAGCGCGGATTCTGGCGCACCTGCCACAGAAGCAAGGCTGTGACCGATATGGCCGCGACCGCCCAATAGACCTCCCGCTGACGCAAGCAAAGCGGACAAGGCAGGAGCAAGGCGAACGTTTCAAACGCATGCGCAGCACCGAGCATGAACACCGCCGCCGCAAGCGCCAGCGCTGGCCACCGCCAAGTTTTGAGGAAAGGATCTATTCGCTGCAGCATGGCCCTAGAATCCTACCTCTGGCGGGCGGAGTCCATGCGGCAACCACGCACGGGGCGTTACAGTTCTGTCACGATTGCGCCTAGCCCAGGATCATCGTCTTCAGCGAGGTGATGATCCAGGTTGATCCGGTGACCAGAATGCCGATCCACACCGTGCCAAGAATGGCGCCAAGCAGAACCAGAATCCCGTCCCGGGCCATCAGGCCGAATGCAACTATCGCCACGGCGATGGCTGGGGTCGAGTTTGTGAGCGGTAATGGCACAAGGATTGAGGCACAGAAGGCGGTCAGGAACAACG
Source organism: Henriciella sp. (assembly GCA_965228095.1). GTDB lineage: Bacteria > Pseudomonadota > Alphaproteobacteria > Caulobacterales > Hyphomonadaceae > Henriciella. The sequence continues at coordinate 2,072,636 of OZ245793.1, forward strand.
CCACGACGCGCTCCATCGTCTTGCCGGTCAGGAACGTCAGACGCGGATGCGAGATGACTTCCAGCCAGCCAAACCATTTGCGACCAAAGCTCGAGGTCCGCGTCAGCCCGGCTTTGTTGATCATCCGTTGGCCAAATTTCTCCGGCAACCAGGGCTCTTCGCGACCAGCCAGCATCTGCAGAGTCAGCGCCATCATTGGCAATGAGACAACTTGCGGAACACCATAGAGAAACGGGATTGCGCATGGCAAAGCCAGAATGAACAACATCGCACCGAATGCGCGCTCTTCCAGTCGATCCAGGATATCGTGCAGGCTGAAACCTTCTTCCGGCGCGTCAGCGGCCATCGCTTCTAACGATTGCAGGAAGGTACGTTGCGGCTTTGTCGTCTCGGTCATGGCCGGTCCCTAGCGAGGTTCGTGCCAACCGCAAAGCGGAGATTGACGACGCTGCGAAGCTGCGGCACTTAGGCGGCCTGATCGCACAGGCCGGTGTGGCGGAATTGGTAGACGCGCGGGATTCAAAATCCCGTTTTCCTTGGAAAGTGTCGGTTCGAGCCCGACCACCGGTACCACGCAAAACAGACTCTCCCACTTGCCATTCTCGTCTCCGGCTTAAATAAGCGGGCGGAGGATGATTGGATGCCTGACACGATGAGTTCGACTGGATCTGTACCCGGAAAGATTGGCCCGCTGCCGGACGGCCATCCTGCGGTGCTGCAGGGCAAGATTGGCGTTTTGCTCGTCAATCTCGGTACACCGGACGGCACCGATTACTGGTCGATGCGGCGTTATCTGTCAGAGTTTTTGTCAGATCCGCGTGTCATCGAAGTGCCGCAGCCGATCTGGCAATTGATCTTGCAGGGACCGATTCTGACCTTCCGGCCGAGCAAGTCTGGACGCGCTTACAAAAAGATCTGGACCGATGAGGGCTCGCCGCTTCTCGTCTACACAAAGCGTCAGGCCGAGAAGTTGAATGCCCGGATCGGCAGCGACCAACTGATCGTCGATTTCGCCATGAATTACGGCAATCCGAGCATCGCTTCCAAGATCTCAGCGTTGAAGGATCAGGGCTGTGACCGGATCTGCGTTGTGCCGCTCTATCCGCAATATTCAGCAACGACAACGGCGAGCGTTTGTGATCGCACCTTCAGGGCGCTTTCGAAGTTGCGCTGGCAACCGGCCGTGCGCACGGCGGCAGCGTTTTGCGACCAGCCGACTTACATTTCAGCTCTCGCTCGCAGCATTTCGCAGCATTTGGAGACCCTCGATTTCACACCGGACAAGGTGCTGATGTCATATCACGGCATCCCGAAAGCCTATCTCGACAAAGGCGATCCCTATCATTGCCAATGCCACAAGACGACACGCCTGGTTGCGGCGCAGCTCGGTTGGGAAGACGGCTTTGTCGCGACCACGTTTCAAAGCCGTTTTGGACCGACTGAATGGTTGCAACCGTATACGGACAAAACGCTGGAAACCCTGCCAGGGCAGGGCGTTCGCAAAGTTGCTATTGTTTCACCGGCTTTTATTTCAGATTGTCTCGAAACCCTCGAGGAGCTGGCCATGGAAGGCCGGGAGACGTTCCTGCAGGCGGGGGGTGAAGCCTATACAGTGGTGCCGTGTCTGAACGACAGCGAGGCGGCGATAGATGTCATCGAAGACGTGGTGCGCCGCGAGACCGCAGGCTGGGCGGTGTAAGCGTGGATGACTGGGTCAAGAATGGCAAAGTCCGCGGTCGGATTACGGCTGATGGCGCACTGGAAGTGCGCTGTTTCGGCCTGACCACGCAGGCAAAGTACTACAAGCAGTTGTTTCGCGAATTCTTCCGCAAGGACTTTCAGCGCCTGCGCCCGGGCTTTGGCGACTATGACGTCCACATCGTCATGGAATATACGGGCGACGCACCGTGGATGGACCTGGACAATCTGGCCAAGGCCTTGCTCGACAGCCTCACCGGCAATGCGTTCGAGGATGATCACCAGGTTGCGCGCTTACTGGTCGAACGCCGCGTGGGCGACCGCGAAGGCATTTACATGCGGGTGCGCGAGCTTCCTTGAACTTAGGACCGGACGCGGCAGCTTTTTTCGTGTCCGAGGTCGCAGGCCGTCAGGCGGGCTTGCTTGGCGCCAATGAGATCAACGTCCCCGCCAATCCCGAATTCGAGGTCCTCGGCATACCAGGCGCATCCAATATCATGGCCGATGTCGCAGGCGCGTTTGGTGTAGGCGCGCACCAATGCGGCGGGGTCGGACGTGATCTCCATATTGAGCAGGATGAAATCAGCCGCAGCGACGCACGCTTCGGCGTTTTGTGCCCGAACGATGGGACAGGACGACTCGATCAATTCGAGCGCGCGATCAATATCGATCGCACCGCCGACACCGCGCAAGTTAAAGTCCGCCAGCGACTGGCAGGATTCCAGCCGTCCGAGGTCACAGGATCTCGTCAATTCGTCTCGGGCAAGGACGGGGTTGGGCGCGCTGACCCGACCGGCAAGGTGATAGCTAGATGCGGAAGCACAGGCCTCGGCATCGCCCCGCTTGCAAGCTCGTACATAGTGATCCATGGCCGCCTGATGTGCGTCTTCTATCGTGCTGACGCCGAAATAGCGCGCCAGGCTCTCACATCCGCGTGCATAATTGAGCGAACACAGCCGGTCTGTGAACGCCAGAATGCGAGTCGGATCAATGCGCGCGCCGGGCGCTTCGTAAAGGTCGATCAGAATCTCGCAAGCGGGCGATTGGTCTGGCGTCGTCACCTCCATCAGGCAAGAGGCGTTCAATGTCGAAATCGCCGAGGAGAGACGTCCAAGCGCCATCGCGGCAATCGCTCGATGCAGGACCGCATCGCGGCTTTCGACGGGATCCGCTGGTGCGTTGCCTTGCGCCGCCAGCATCTCAGCTTCTGCTCGATCGAGATCGGCATTGAGGGATTCCAGCGTCACGGTATCTTCGACAGGCAGGTCCGTTCGGGCGCGCAGTGTCGGTTCCGGTGCCGGCGCGTCGAGGTCTGCTGGCAGTTCTTCAAGAACATCGTCGTCCGGCGTTTCATCCGCCGCAGCGTCATCGTCCAGCGAAACATCAGTCGTTGGCGCGCATTCAAGTGTGGCTTCAGCCCAGGCAATCAGGCGATCGCTGGGCGCGCGTGCGATGTCACGTGTGCTGGCCTGGACCTGATCCGTGGCGTCGCTGGCGCATCTGCCAGAGGTCAGGCAGGCCGCGATTTGCGTGCGTCCGGCGGCGTCAGATCGCATTGCCTCAACGCCCTGCCAATGCCAACGCAGGACAGAAATGGCAGCGTAACGGTCTTCGAGCGAGCGTTGAAGTGAGTCCGGAACTTGTCCATCCAGCGCTGACAGCGCGTCGCGCGTGGTTTCCGCATAGCGATCAATTGAGTCTCGCGGCGGACAATCGGCCAGCGCTCCCACTGGAAACGTTGCGGCCATCGCCGCGAACATCAGTCCACGAAATGCGTTCTGCATTGTCAGTCCCGCTTACTCTATTCAAGTGTCGTTTCGAGCACGAAACATACCATAACGGCAAAAACACCGAAGATTAAGAGCTTTGCTGTCCCCAGAGACGCATCGCATCTATGATGGGTCTCATTTTGAGGCCTTTATCCGTTAAGTGGTACTCGGATCGTGGCGGATGCGTGTCATAGATCTTTCGTCGAACAACGCTGTGATCTTCCAGCATTTTCAGGCGGTTGGACAGTGTATTCGGCGCGATTCCGGGTAAGGCTGCCTCGAAATCGGAGAACCGGCGTGGCCCATTGTCCACGAGCTCGCGTATTATCTCGCTGGTCCAGCGCGATCCAATAATGAATGCCGTGCGAGACACTGGGCAGAGGGGGAGATTCTTCTGGCTCATGGCCCTGCTTAGACAATTCACTTGACGAAATCTACTAACTACGAAAAATGTAGTAACTTAAAATCAGGAGAGTGTCATGGGTGTTGAGTTGCAAATGGTGGTTGGGACGGTCGGCGTGCTGTTTTTGTTGCTGATGTACCAAGGGTCGCTGGTGCCGTTGAATCAGGGTTTTGCATGGGGTTTGGGAAGTCGCGATGCCAAGCAGGATCATACCGCGATGCAAGGCCGTGCAGCGCGCACCGTGGCCAACCACATTGAAGGCATGATGCTGTTTATTCCATTGGTTGTCATCATCGAGATGTCCAATCTGGCATCTTCGCTCACTGCCGTCGCTGCTGTGCTCTATCTGGTCGGCCGGGTCGCCTATGCGCCGCTCTACTTGATGGGCGTACCGTATCTCAGGTCGCTCGCCTGGGCCGTATCGCTGACCGGAATCGTTTTGCTGGGCTTCGTCGTGGCGGGGTCGCTGTTCTAAGCTCAGTCGAGGCGCTTGAACAACATCGGGATCGCTGTCGCGGTCGCCTTTGCAACCAACTTGCCGTCGGCGTCAAAACAATCCGCTTCCATGAACGCAGCTGAGCGGCCCATTTTGAGGATGCGCGCCTCGACCTGCGCGGGACCAGGCATCAGGCGCCGCAGATAGGAGGATTTCATCTCCAAAGTCGGGGCGGTCATGGTGACATTGGAAGCGATGATCACACATGTGCTCATTGCTTCATCCATCATTGCTGCAATGAAGCCGCCTTGTACGGCGCCGGTCGGGTTTGCGAAACTGGGAGACACGTCAAAGTCCATGCGGATGGTTTGAGCGTCCTGATTGACCTCAGCCAGGCGCATGCCGAGCGTATCGGAACAGGGCGGGCGTTTCTTGCTGTTTTGAAACCGCGCCAACATCTCAGCATCGGAGACGCGAGGGTTCTCGTCCGAGGGTTGTTTGGTCATGCTTACTTGCGGCGGAACGCGTCAAGGTTGACGACAGTCTCGCCCGATCCGTCCGGAGCTGCCTCGTCCGTCGGCGCTTCCGGCTCGCCCGAGTCGAGTGCGGGAGCGACGACGCCGTTCTCTTCGCTGGCGCCCGGTTTCTCAAAACTCACACCGAAATTCACGGCTGGATCCACGAAACGGGTCAATGCCACATAAGGAATGGAAAGATGCTGTGGGACGCGGTTGAATTTCAGAACGATCTCGAAGTGTCCGTCGAACACTTCCAGGTCCCAATACTGGTGTTGAACGACGATCGTCATCTCGTCCGGAAACTGCTCGATCAGGTGATCAGGAATCTTCACGCCGGGCGCTTTGGTCCGAAAGGTGATGTAAAAATGATGATCGCCGGGAGGGGCTGAACCCTTCTCAGCCTGACGTAAGGCTTCGCGAACCACGCCACGCATGGCCGCCTGGGTCAGGGCCTCATAGCCTATATAGTCGGTCATCAACCTCTCCTGCTCTGGCGCCTTGGATAGCGCCTGGAATTCGTTCTCGCAACGATGTTCATGCGATAGGCGAACCCGAAACTGCGACTTCCCCAGCGGGGGTGTCTGGAACTGAAAATCTGCTCGGTCTGTAATGGTTATTGCAGAACCGGCCACTTTACTGGGCTTAAGTGGAGGCTTCTGTTGCCAGGCGCCTCCGGGCCCCGCCTAAGGCGCTGATGCCTTAGGAGTTAAAGCGGTTAGTACGCACTGCGTTACGCAGCGAGCAGTTCACCTTCAGCAAAGTTGTCATTTGCAACTATTGTTGATTGAGCTTCTAACGCAGCTCAAGCGGGTGAAAGCATCGCTTTTACACGTCCGTCGATCCTATTTCGCCCCCAAGCAACCTCGGCTGAAGATCGAGGTCTGTTGGTGGAGGCGCCGGGTACCGCCCCCGGGTCCGAACCGCTTATTACACGCGCATTTATCACCATAGTTCACAAGGAACATGATCAATATAATCCTGCTTTGGTTAAGATAAAAGAGCCTAGTCCAGTGGCTCGACAATTACTTCAATGACGCCGTCGGTTCGCTCCAGCGCAGCGAGTTCAGCCGCCAGGGCAGTGGAGTGGATTTCGCGGGTCGATCTGGCCACCGCGCCGCTGGCATCGGCCGTTAGGATGGTTAGCCGCAGCATGCGCTCGGTGCCATCCAGCACGCCGTCGGCGGCGCGCACGGTCAGCTTGCCGACCTGATACACGCCCTTGCCGGTGTAATAGACCGTCTTTCCCGCGAGCTTGGCGCCATTGTACAACAGGCCTGCTGTTGAAGTAACGACGCATCCCGGGAATGCGAGCGCCACAGCCGGACCGACGATGAATGCCAAACGCATGGCGACTCCTTCATGACTGCCGCGTCTACATTCAACTGTACTGGTTCTGATCGGGGAGAAAAGTTACGGCGGCAGCGCTTCACATATGTGACACGCGCCCTTGCAGCCTGATCCAAAACCTGCTCTTTGCCGAATATCGATAAATCAAGGTTTTGGGAGGCCTTACTTATGCGCACAACATTTACCGCACTGGCCACGGTTCTAGCTCTGACAGCTTGTGGTCAGACGTCCAACACATCGCCAACCATCGAGGCGGAAACCCCACCGGTCGAGGTGGCCGCGGAGCCGACGGCTGAAGAGATCGCGGCAGAGACTGAGCGTCTCAATGCCTGGTTCGAAGAGAAGTTCGAAGCCGAAGTCCTCGAGAGCCCAATTCAGCTCACTTTCCTCGGGCGTGATGAGCGCCAGGGTGAGATCGATGATTTCTCGATTGCGGCGATCGACGCGCAGCTCGAGCGCTCGCGCGCCAATGTTGCCGAGCTGAAAGCGAACTTCGACTACAACAAGCTGACGCCGGATGCGAAGATTTCCTATGATATCTGGGTCTACCAAGCCGAACGCGCTGAAGCAGCCGACGAGTTTCGCAACAACACGTACGTGTTCGAACAGATGCAGTCGGTACATTCATTCTTCCCGCAGCTGTTGATTGCGTTTCACAAGGTCGTCGATGGCGAAGACATGGACAACTATTTGCTGCGCATCTCGGGCAGCGCCCGGGCACTTGATCAGTTGATCGAGATTTCAAAGGCCGTTGCCGCCGAGGGCGTCCGCCCGCCATATTTCGCGTTTGAGTCCGTGATTGATGAAGCCAACAAGATCATCACCGGCGCGCCATTCGATGACAGCGGTGAAGACAGCGCGCTTTGGGCCGATGCTCAGGCGAAGATCGCTAACCTTCTTGAGCAAGAGCAAATCGATCAGGCCAAGGCCGATCAATTGACCGCAGACATTCGCGCCGCGCTGGTCGACGAATTGAAGCCTGCCTATGAACGCCTGATTGCCTGGCAGGAAGAAGACCGTGTCAATGTCAGCCCGGACGCTGAGGGCGTCAGTGCCTTGCCGAATGGCCTGGCGTTCTACAATGAACGCCTCGCCAATCAGACGACGACCGCGCTGACCGCCGACGAAATTCACGAGATCGGCTTGTCCGAGGTGGCACGACTGCGCGGCGAGATGGAGTTGATCAAGGAAGAATTCGGATTCGAAGGCACGCTGCCGGAATTTTTCGCCTTCCTGCGCGATACCAAGGATGACGAGCGCCTGTACTACCCGAACACGGATGAAGGCCGTCAGGGCTATATCGATGATGCCACCGCGGCGATTGATGGAATCAAGGCGGTTCTGCCAGATTATTTCGGCATCCTGCCGAAAGCCGACATGGTCGTGAAGCGTGTGGAGCCATTCCGGGAACAAGCCGGCGCTGCGCAGCACTATTTCCCCTCCACCCCGGATGGGTCGCGCCCCGGCGTCTATTATGCCCACCTGCTCGACATGAACCAGATGCCGAAGCGCGAGCTGGAAGTCATCGCCTATCACGAAGGCTTGCCGGGGCACCACATGCAGATCGCCATTCAGCAGGAGTTGGAAGGCGTGCCAACCTTCCGGACCCAGGCCGGCTTCACAGCGTATAGTGAAGGCTGGGGACTTTACTCAGAATGGCTGTCGAAAGAGATGCCAGGCACGTTCCAGGATCCGCTGTCAGACTTCGGTCGCCTCGGCTCGGAAATCTGGCGCGCGGTTCGCCTGGTCGTCGATACCGGGCTCCACGCCAAGGGATGGACCGAGCAGGAAGCGATTGATTATTTCCTCGCCAATACCGCGGCACCAGAAGGTCAGGCGCGTTCCGAAGTGCGCCGCTATATCGTGCTGCCAGGGCAGGCGACCAGTTACAAGATCGGCATGTTGAAGATCCAGGAATTGCGTCGCAAGGCGGAAGCCGAACTTGGCGACGATTTCGACATCCGTGCCTTCCACGACACCATTCTGGGCGGCGGTGCAATGCCACTCGCCATCCTCGAGCGTCGTGTCGACGAATGGATTGCCAGCGTCAAAGCGGGCTAGAAACGAACGCGTGTGGGGCCCTAGCGCCCCACATTCTCCAATTGGCTGAGCGCGCCTTGCAAGTGTTCGACGAACAGGCGCGCTTTGCCGCGCAGCTTTCCGCCGGTCCAGACCACTGACAATGGCAGGTCAGCGCCGCGCCAGTCCGGCATGACGCGAACCAAAGCGCCAGATTTCACGTGCGGGCAAACGAGCCAGTCCGGCCCGATAAAGATGCCAAGACCATCAATGGCTGCCTGCAGCAAGGTGTCGCCGGACGAGCCTCGGAAGCGGCCATCCATCATGATCCGTCGTTCTTCACCGGTGTCTGAATGTTTCAACACCCATTGCTGACCTTGCAGGGATTGGCGGAAGACGAGCCCCTGGTGATCTTTCAAGCTGTCTGGGCAGTCCGGCGCGCCATGTCGTTCAAGATAAGACGGTGCCGCCCAGATACCGCGATAGGCGACCAGCAGGCGTTTCGCCATCAGCGCGCTGTCGGTGAGTTCGCCCAGCCTGAACGCAAGATCGACGCCTTCCGTGACCAGGTCCGTATACGTGTCGTCCGTCATCAGATCCATTCGAACGTGCGGATACTTGTCGAGGAAATCGGCGATTGTTGGCGTGATCACCAGTTGCGCAAAGGAGTGCGGCGCGCTGACACGCAGCATGCCGACCGGTTCCTGATCAAGGCCGCGCGCTTCTGCTTCTGCCTCCTCGAACTCCGCCAGAATATCTTGGGCGCGGCCATAGAAACGCTGTCCGGCTTCGGTCAAGGAGAGCGCGCGGGTGGTGCGGTGAAACAATTCCGCCCCGAGCTGATGCTCGAGGTCCTGAATCCGCCGCGACACCGTTGGTTGACCGATAGAAAGGTCGGCTGCCGCCCGTGAAAAACTCCCAGCATCGGCGACTCTCAAAAACAGCCGCATCGCATCAATTCGATCCATTTGCCCCGCTCCTATGCGAAAAATGCATGGGCTATATGGAACCTGTCTCGCTTCTGAAAAAGGGGGGGATCACTCATTTAGGCGTTATCGACGGCGAGATGACCGCCGATCATCAACCTAAAGGAGCCAATCATGGCCAAGTTCACTTTGCACGATTCCAGCACCGCCCCAGACGGCGCGCACGATTTCATCGCTGGCGTGGAAAAGAAAATGGGCTTCGTACCCAGCCTGTACGCGGTGTTCGCGGAAAACCCGGCTGTTCTGCATGCCTATACGCAGCTCGCGGATCAGCTCGGGAAGACCGGGCTCTCGCCGCTGGAACAGCAGATTGTTACCATCACGGCGAGTGTTGAGAACGAATGTCACTTCTGTGTCGCCGCGCACACCACGATCGCGGAAGGCGCTGGCCTCGACCTTGGCGTCATCGCCGCGGTGCGCGAAGATCGTCCCATCGCTGATCCGAAACTCGAAGCCCTGCGTGTGTTCACCAAGAAAATGGTCATTGACCGCGGATTTGTTTCGGACACTGACGTGAACGCATTTCTTGCGGCTGGATATGATCAGGCCGCAGTTCTCGCAGTTGTGCTTGGCGTCGCGCTGAAGGTGATCTCGAATTACACCAACCATGTCGCAGAAACCCCCGTGAATGAGGCTTTTCAGAAGCACGCATGGACGCCGCAATCGGTCCGGGAAACCGCTCACGCTTGAGCTTAAATCCCTCCGCAAGGACGGGGCTGCAGGTCGACCTGCAGCCCTTTTCTTTTGGCGGCGCTGGCCGACTCACACCGCGCTCACAGCGACGTGACCTGCGCTCACACAGACGTGGTTCGCAAGTGAGCGCGAGGACCAGTATCTGTAATCGCAAGCAAGGAGGGATCCATGACAACACTTTCAGACACACTCACGCCGGAAACCGAGGCTCCAGGCCTTCTCTCGCGCATCAAGACGTATGCTCCTCACATCGTCGCTGGAATCGCATCCCTGGTCTTTTTGGACAGCTTGCGGTTCAAGTTCACCAATGCGCCTGAAACGCAGACGATTTTCGGCAAATTGAATGACTGGGCTGCGAGCTTTGGCGCCGACGGATTGTTCGCGCAAACCGGTCTGTTCAGTCAGTATGTGATTGGCACGGCCGAACTCTTTGCTTCTGCATTATTGCTGATCGGCATTCACCCGGCGCTCCGGCGCCTGCAAGCGGTTGGGGCCGTGATCGCGTTCGCTGTCATGAGCGGCGCAGTCAATTTCCATCTCTGGACGCCGCTCGGCATTGATCCCAACAATGATGGCGGCGGACTGTTCTTCATGGCCGTCATCGTATGGCTGACTTCATTCGGCCTGATCATTGTTCGGCGAAAAGAACTCGCTGCCATCGCAGCAGGCCTGAAAAACACGCTCTTTCCGGCGCGCTCATAAGCGCCGGTTTCCTCCCAGAAATTTTTTTTCACCAAGGATGACCTCATGAAACTCCGTACACTCGCCGTCGCAGCCATCGTCGCCGCTGGCCCGATCGCCATTACCGCCCCAGCCGCTTTTGCGGACAAGGATCCAATCTACACGGCCAAGCGGTCCAACATTGCGCTGCAAGGCTATGACACGGTCGCCTATTTCACGATTGGCGAGCCGACAAAAGGCAGCGCCGATTTCTCGACCACGTATAACGGCGCCGAATTCCGGTTCGTGAGTGAAGAAAACCTCAATCTGTTCCTTGGTGATCCACAGAAGTACGCCCCTCAATATGGTGGCTATTGCGCCTGGGCTGTGGCTCAGGGGAAAACGGCCAAAGGCGACGCGCGCCGCTGGGCCGTGGTCGATGGCAAGCTCTACCTGAACTACAATAAAGGCATTCAGAAAAAATGGGATAAGGATCGCTCCGGTTTCATCACCAGCGCCGATGCGAATTGGCCGACGGTGCTGCAAGACTAAGGGCTTACTCTCCCCCTCCGTGGAGCCCCCTTCATTGTCGTAAGGCGGTCAATGAACCCCGCATGGATTCCCTCCCATGCGGGGTTTTCCTTGAGCAAAGCCCGCCTTGTCTCTTCAGCGTCACAGTTAATCGACAGCGCGAATTGATGACGAAGACTTCACACTCACGAAAGCCAAAACCTGCTTCAACCACTGCGCGTTCTGAATGAGCGCAAGTTAGGAGTAGACTATGAGTAAGATAGCAGTTGCAGCAGCCGTGGCGGGCCTTTCGCTCGCGCCGGCCGCGTTCGCTGAGACAGATCTTTATGTCACGGGCGGGTATTCCGCATTCGACGGAGAGGGCGCCACGCTCAACGCGCTCACCTTGCGCGGCGGCATCGCCTTTCACGAAATCCTCGGGGCTGAACTGGAAACCTCATTCGGATTGGGCGCGAAGGACGTGGACGGTGCTCCAGGCGCGCAGGCTGAACTGGAAAACCAGTTCGGTGCGTATCTGATCGGGAGCTATCCGGTTGCACCGCAATTCGATGTCCATGTCCGGCTGGGATACGCTACGGGTGAGTATCAAACATCAAACAATGGCGTTTCGGGAGACGTTGATGTGGACGGCTTTGCCTTCGGCGTCGGCGGCGAATACATGCTGACCGAGCAATGGGGCCTGCGCGCCGATTATACGCGGATCGAAGCCGAAGATGATGCCTTTGATGGCGGCATCGACAAGTTCGCGATTGCCGGAGTGTACAAGTTCGGAGACGTGCGCTAGCGGCGCGATTGTCATCGAACAATCATGCCCCGAGCCCACGTGGCTTGGGGCTTTTTTTGATTGAGACGCGACCGGAAAGACATGTTTCAACATGCGGATGTTCGGCATCTCGAACCAAATCTCCGAGCCGTTGGGTTCCATTACATAACGTGTTCATCCGCCCGGCGCATTTGAGTTGTCATTGCACCGAATTGCTGTCATCGCGATCGAGTGAATCGATATCTTCCAGCTGCTTGGATCGTCTGGTCCTTTTTTGTCGCACTGCTCGAAGTGATCGTTCTGTCGCCATTGCTCAATGCCGAGGTCAAAGTCCCGATGATTGCGCATGGCCCATCCATCATCGCGTCGGTGCTCGTGACCCTGTCGTTCGCGCTCGTCTATGCGATTTTCAATCGGGTGGTCTTGCGTCCACTCGTGTTCTGGCTCGGCTGGATCCATCTCGGATTGCAAATCATAAACCGGGGGACTGGCAGCATACTCCAGTTTGAGCGAATGCAGGCCGTTGCGACAATTGAGCGGTTCGACGTGTCTGGTTGGTTATGGCTCTCAGTGGTTTCCGGTGTCGCGTCGTTCTTGTCGGTTCTCTGCTTTTTCGCAGTCGTCTGCGCCGCGCTGAATGACACCCGTCGCAGAATTGAACTACGTACATTCGACTAGTCGCGTTCCGCCCAGGTTTTCAGAATGTGATGTGCGACTGCCATTGGCGGCGGTGCATAGATATCCGGGTGCGTGCCAGCCAGAACCTGGCGCGCTTCCTCGCGAGTGATCCAGCGCGCGGCTTCGAGCTCATCCTGCTCGACCGAAATCTCTGTCGTATCGGCCTCGATAATGATACCCACCATCAGCGAAGACGGGAATGGCCAGGGCTGGCAGAACAGGTATTCGGCGTTGGCGGGATCCGCTTTGATGCCGGCCTCTTCCTCAAGCTCGCGTGCTGCGGCTTGCTCGACGGTTTCCCCCGGCTCGACGAACCCGGCCAGAGACGACCAGAAGCCCGCAGGCCAGGAAGCCTGGCGACCGAGCAGGCATTTGTCATCCTTGACCGCCAACATGATCGCGACGGGGTCGGTGCGCGGGAAGTGTTCTGTGCCACATGATGGGCAAACGCGTTTCCAACCGGCTTCTGCGAGTTCGCTTTGTGCGCCGCATTTGGAGCAGAAACGATGTGAGCGATGCCACTCCAGCAGACTTCGCGCGGTGGCGGCGAGATTGGACTGCATCGGATTCAGGCTGCTGGCGGCGGACCGCATGTCGGTAAATTCGCCGGTGCCTTCGATCAGAGATCCATCAAGATTGAACCCGGTTCCCATATTGATGGCAAAGATTGGCGCGCCTGCCTTGTCTTCGCCCAGGAACACGCTTTCTTCCTGGGGCGCGAGGCGCGCGACCTCAGGCCCGAGCCAGACCAGTCCCTGGCCACTGAATTCGACCAGTGGCAACCCTTTCTGCATTAGAAAGACCAATACGTCATCGCGCTTCATCGCGGCGTCGAGCCAGGCCGCATCTGTGCGGCGGTGCGCCGCTCGATCAATTGGGTGACTGGCGAGTGGGATATCATTCGAGGTGGTCAATGCTTCTCTTCCTACGGACAGAACCCGAAGCAGATAAGGTAACCGTCGGGGTCCGTCACTATTATTTCTGAACAATCGTAGGGTTGCCGGTCCGGACCAGAATAGGGCGTGCCGCGCTGCTCCAGCTCGGCGCAAATCTGATCCAGGTTTCGAACCCAGACATAGACATCCCAGACGCCGCCAACGCGGTCCGTATTGGGAGCTGGAGGTGCGCGACGCGCCGGATCGATACCCTGTTTCAACATGATCGAAGCGTTCGGCGTTTCCGCGATCGCAAAACTGGGCGGTTCGCCCCAGATCTGTTCGATTTCGAAGCCGAGCTGATCTCGGTAGAAGTTCACCGAACGATGAATATCGGAAACAATGAAAACGGCTGCACAAGAAATCAGATTGGAAGCGTGCCCGGGTTCAGCCATTTCTGCACCCTATTGGCGGTTCCTGTCTTGTCAAACGCGCGAGGAGTCGCGATATACCCCCTCGGAGGCTGGCGGCGGACGAGCTCCTCGCCAACCGGGTCAGGTCGGGAACGAAGCAGCCCTAACGAGTTTTTCGGTTCGGGTCGCTGTCCAGTCTCCACTCTCATCTATTTGGGAAAAGCAACAAGGCCGCCCCGAGATGGGACGGCCCTGTACATCTCGCCGCTGCGTGGAGCCGTGGGGGCAGCTCAATTCGGCGCGATGAGGACGATGTCCCCAAGTCGCAGATCCGTTTGGTCTTGTCTAGATCTTTGTAATATAATTATTTTATATTCTATTTTGTGCGACGGGAAAGGGCCTTTGGTTCGTTTAATGACGCCACACAAGGACGAGAGCGCAGCGGTGATGCGTGAAATCTGTGGTCAGGTTCATCTCTGAAGCGCAGATCGCTTGCCGCCACCCCCGAGTCCCTGCCATAAGCATTAACCATGAGCGAGACGCCTGATACCCCAGACGAGATCGAACGCGACGATGCCACGTTCTCGATGTTTGGAGACGCCGAAATGGGCGTCCCCGAGGACCAAGGATATCAAGTCCTCGCCCGCAAGTATCGCCCTCGCTTGTTTTCGGACCTGATTGGTCAGGAGGCGATGGTACGAACGCTGAAGAACGCGTTCGAAACTGGCCGTGTCGCGCACGCGTTCATGCTGACTGGCGTGCGCGGAGTCGGAAAAACGACAACTGCGCGGCTATTGGCGCGCGCGCTTAACTATTCTCGTGACGGGCATGACCAGCCAAGCATGGAACTGGATCCGCCAGGCGATTTTTGCGCTGCAATCATGGCGGGAAATCATCCGGATGTCCTCGAACTGGACGCGGCATCGCGGACGGGTGTTGCCGATATGCGCGATCTCCTGGACGGGGTGCGCTACTCTCCAGTCTCGGCGCGCCACAAGGTCTACATCATCGACGAAGTCCACATGTTGTCGACGGCGTCGTTCAATGCCTTGCTGAAAACGCTGGAAGAACCCCCGGCGCACGTGAAGTTCATATTTGCAACCACGGAAATTCGCAAAGTACCGATTACGGTACTGTCTCGCTGTCAGCGGTTCGACCTGAAGCGTCTCGAAAGCGACGCGCTATCCCAGCACCTGGCGAAGATTGCCAGCCGCGAAAGCGCCAATGTTTCCGAAGAGGGACTTGCCCTGATTGCACGTGCGGCGGAGGGGTCGGTACGGGATGGGTTGTCGATCCTGGATCAAGCCATCGTTCAGGCGCTGGACGGCGATGAAGTGACCGGTGAACGGGTTCGGGACATGCTCGGTCTGGGTGACCGATTGCGCCTGCTTGATGCGTTCGAATTCGCGATCCAGGGCGAGGCGCAGAAAGCCGTTGACGAAGTTGCGGATCAGGTGCGGGCTGGCGCAGACCCCTTGGTCATTCTCAAGGACATGTTGGAAATTGCGGCTGACATTGCGACAGTTCAGGCTGCTGGAAACAACTATCAGCTGCCAGGACCTGCCGATTGGACCCGTCGAACACATGACATCGCGGCGAAGCTGACGCCGGCGCAAGCGCAACGCAATTGGCAAATATTATTGTCCGGCTATCGCGACACGCAAACGGCGCCGGAAGCTGACACAGCCTTGCGCATGGTGGTTCTGAGACTGGTCGCTGCGGCGCGTCTGCCGAGCCCGGAAGAGGCAGCGCGGATGCTGAATGGGGGAGGGGCCTCGGGCGCGACGGGAAAGCCTGATGCGCCGGGCGCGTCGCCTTCAGGAGGCGCACAGGCCGTGGTGCAACTTGTGCCGCCAACGGACGCCAAGCTGAAAAGCTTCAGAGACGTCCTAGATCATCTCGACTCACGCAAGGAAGCGCGCCTTTGGGGTGAAGCCCGAAAATACATTCGCGCCGAGAATTTCAAGCCCGGGCGCCTGGTCTGCGCCGTTGATCCCGGCGCGCCGCGCGACTTGTTGCGCCGGCTGACGGATTTTCTCGAATATGAAACGGACATGGATTGGGATGTCGCCCTGTCGGACTCCTCGGTGGAAACACAAAAGGAAACCGAGACGCGAGAGCGCGGCGAACTGCTCGCAGATGCGGCAGAGCATCCGGACATTGCGGCCGCTCTGCAGGCCATGCCAGGCGCGCAAGTGGTCGATGTTGAAAACAGCGCGCCTCTTGATCCTGCGACACTGACTGACAATGTCGTGCCCCTGAAACGCAGCTCAAAAGGCTAGAACGGAAGACCGATGACAGACCTCACCAAGATCATGCAACAAGCGCAGGAAATGCAATCCAAAATGCAGGAAGCGCAAGCCAAGATCGAAGAAACCGAAGCCGAAGGCATCGCAGGTGCAGGGCTCGTTGCTGTGACGCTGAAGGGCAAGGGCGAACTGGTCGCGATCAAGATCGATCCATCTCTATTGTCAGACGAAGCAGAGATTATCGAAGATCTGGTCAAAGCCGCACATCGAGAAGCGCGCAAAAATCTTGATCAAGCGATGGAAGCGGCAATGAAAGAAGCGACAGCGGGTATTGGCGGCATGATGCCAGGCTTCAAGATGCCCTTCTAGTCGTCTTCTTTATCAGACACATTCTCGTCCGCCATCTGATATTCTGTTTCCCGCTCTGAAGCGATCAACGTGCGCACCGTATCCGTCTCATAACCCATCTCTTCCAGGGCTCGCGCCGACATTTGCAGGCCAGCTTCGATGGCGTCCGGAATGACGTATGTCGCGCCCGCGGTGTACAATGATCGCGCGTGATCCGCATCGCGTGCTCGCGCGAGGATCGGCACATCAGGGCGTCCGCGTCGCGCGGTTTTCACCATCGTTTCGGCGCGCGACGCATCGTCAAGCGTGACAACGACGAGGCCGGCATGCGCGAGTCCGGCCTTTTGCAGCACTTCTTCACGCCCGCCATCGCCGAAATAGACGTGCCATCCATTCTGTCGATGCTTGGCGACCGTGTTGGGATTGGTTTCGAGGCCGACAATCTCGGCTTGTTCGCGGTCGAGAATGTGCGCTACGGCTCGTCCCACCCGACCGAAGCCAGCGACGATGACGTGGCCTTCAGCGTCACTGAAATCATCGGGCAATGGGTGCGTTTCGCCTCTAGGTGCCAGCAGCCCGGACAGCCAGATCCCGCCGCGCCAGCTAAGCGTGACGATGAGCATGCTCAATGCGACAATTGCCGTTAGCACCGTGGTTGTTTCTGCGAGCAGCGTGCCTGCCGCGAGACCCGCGCCCAGAATGACAAAGGCAAATTCGCCCGCTGGCGCGAGCAGAGACGCGGACTCTGCCGCGACGGACCAATTGCCCGAGAATATCCGAACGGCAACAAGCGCGATGAGTGCTTTGACGACCAATAACGCGATCAAGCCGCCAAACACGATGGGCCAATTCTCGACCACGACGCTGAGATCGATGGCCAGTCCCACGGTCAGGAAGAACAGTCCGAGCAACAAGCCCTTGAACGGTTCCAGATCAATCTCGGTCTGATGCTTGAACTCGGTTTCACCAAGCAGCAAACCCGCCAGGAACGCACCCAGTGCCAGCGAAAGTCCGGCATTTGCCGTAATCACTGATGCGCCGACCACCGTCAGCAGTGTGATCGCCATCAGAAAATCGCGCCCGCCCGCATGCGCGGCCAACCTGAATAAGTGTCGCAACAGAAAACGGCCGATAAAGAAGATCACAGCCAATGCGATGAGACCATTCAGCAAGGCTTGCCCCATTACGGCGACCAGTCCGGCATCACTCTGGCTCGCCGTGAAGCCGACAAAGATCAGGATCGGCGCAACCAGAATGTCCTGAAACAGCAAGACCCCGAGTGCGGTACGTCCAACCGGGCCTGCCGCGCGCTTCTTCTCGATCAGAACTTGCATCACGATGGCGGTCGAGGAGAGGGCCAGCGCGAGACCGATGATCGCAGCGGCAGCAGGTGGTTGACCGAACAGGTAAGCGACATAGGCGATCACCACCGCGCTCAGCAAGGCTTGCATTGTGCCGGCCCCAAACACCGTGCGTTTCAGGGCCCATAGTTTCTCAAAGGACAGCTCAAGACCGAGCAGGAATAGCAGAAACAGGACGCCGAGCTCGGCGAATGGAGCGGCGGCTTCAGGGTCTGAGATGGTCAGGTACTCGAGCAATGGCACTTGATCGCTGAAGGCGCTGAATCCGCTCGGACCCAGTGCAATCCCGGCCAAAATGAAGCAGACGACGGCCGGAAGCCTGAACGCGCGAAGCAAAGGTACGACGAGACCCGCCGCCAGCAAAAATACCAAGACATCTTTGATCAGGACTTCTTGGCCTTCATGTCCCATGATGTTCTTCCGTTTTCTCGAGCCTCCTAAACTCTGTGTAACGCGTTCGGCGTGAAGCGGAAGATGACATCTTGTGCCAAAGGCGACTTGTTCATGCGTCTACGAACCGGTCGGTTAGCGCCAGTTCCAGAGTTTGCCGCGCTGTGGGGGTCAGCGCATCCTCGAACAGGGTCAAATGCTGCTGCACGGCGCGACTGACCGCACCCGATCCCGCGTCGCTGTCGGCACCGCTTTCGCGCAGGAATTCGAGGTGATAGCGCAGGATAATCACGCTGTTGGTCGCGAGGTTCGCCAGGCGGTCTTTTCGAACGTCCAGATGCCCTGCTTTCATCATGCCATGCAGATAGGTTTGAAATTGCGCGAGCGTGTCGCGGTAGATCCCGGGCAGCCGCTGCAACAATCGATCTGTGTGTTCGCCATAATCGGCCTGGTCACGGTACAAAAATCGATACCGCCGGATTTCTGTGACGAGCATGGCCAGCATGCTGGCATAGTCTTCCAAAATGCTGGCTTCATCGCTGGGCAGCATAGCGAGGCGTGGCTCTACTTCGTCTAGAAAACTGTCCGACAGCGCTTCAAGCAACTCGCGCTTGTTCTTGAAATGATACCACAAATTGCCTTCCGCGATGCCGCACTCAGCCGCAAGATCGGCGGTTGTGACATTGCCGAAGCGGCGCGCATTGAACAATTCGCGCGCCGTCCTCAAGATGCGGTCGCGGGTCTTCATCCTGCCTTCGGGCGAACAATGACAGGCACGTTTGTGTAACCCATCACGAAATTCGACAGCACGCGCTCAGGCTCGCCGACCAGTTCAACCCGGTCGAACCGATTTAGGATTTCCTCCCAAAGAATGCGAAGCTGCATCTCGCCGACACGATTGCCCATGCAGCGATGCACACCGAAACCGAACGAGAGGTGACGACGGGCGTTCGGGCGGTCGATCCAGAACCGATCAGGATCTTCAATCACAGTCTCATCCCGGTTCCCGGAGATGTACCACATGATCACCTTGTCGCCTTTCTTGATCTGCTTGCCACCAATCTCGATGTCTTCCAGCGCATTGCGACGCATATGACCCAGCGGCGTCTGAAATCGAATGATCTCAGAAACCATGTTCGGAATGAGTGACGGGTCGGCTTTCAGTTTGTCAAACTCATCCGGGTTTCGGTTGAGTTCGACGACGCCGGCGCTGATCGAATTACGGGTGGTGTCATTGCCCCCGACAATCAGCAGGATCAGGTTACCGAGGAATTCTTGTGGATCGTTGACCATCTCGGCCGTTTCCGGATTGTGCGCCAGGAGCGAGATGAAATCGAACTTCTTTGGCTGTGCCGCTCGCTCGTGCCAAAGCCTGGCGAAGTAGGCATAGCACTCTTCCAGCGTCTTCATACGCTGATCCATGTCAACTTCGATGCCGACGGTTTCCGATGTCGTGGCGACGTCAGACCAATAGGGCAGGAGGTGGCGGTCTTCGAACGGAAAATCGAACAGTGTCGCGAGCATTTGCGTCGTCAGCTCTTTCGAGACGTGTTCGACCCAATTGATTTCTTCATTGACAGGTAGGCCATCTAGAATATTGCACACGCGCTGGCGGATGAGCGCTTCGATCTCAGTCAGCTGCGAAGGGGCCACGGCTGGGCTAACGGTTTTGCGCTGAACGACGTGCTTCGGGCCGTCCATGGCGATGAACATCGGGGTTTCCATGCCCTCCGGCGCGTCGCCAATGACAATATTGTCCTGCGACGAGAAAACCTTGTGGTTGGAGTCGACGGCAATAATGTCATTGTACTTGGTGATTGACCAATAAGGTCCAAACGGACTGTCCGGGCAGAAATGCACTGGATCTTCATTGCGGAGGCGGCGGAAATACTCGCCCTGGGCATTGGCTTCAAAGATCTCAGCCTTGGAGACGTCCAGCGTCTCCAGCGGTAGACTATATGGATCCGGCACGCCGGATTCGTCGATTTTGTGTACAGTGTCAGCCAAGAGTTCCTCCGATCTTATCTTTTCTAGGGTAATAACCCTAAACGAGGAGTCTGCCAAGGATTTCCACCGGATCTGACCGGCGGCTCTTGCCTCTCTTCCCGAGTCCCGCACATTACCCGCCATGAGCAAGTCTTCCGCAGGCCCTGAAATTCAACGCATGATCGATCTGATCGCGCGCCTGCCCGGTCTGGGACCGCGCTCGGCGCGGCGGGCTGCCCTGTTCCTGCTCAAGCGCCAGGACGCTTTGCTGCGACCTATGGCGCAAGCGCTCGCGGACGCCGCAGACAAGATCGAACAATGCAAAACGTGCGGGAACTACGACACGCTGCAGCCCTGCGCCGTGTGCCAGGCAACGGGCCGGGATGATGGCCTGATCTGCGTCGTCGAGGATGTCCCGGATCTGTGGGCGCTGGAACGGGCTGGCGCGTTTCGTGGGCGTTATCATGTGCTCGGCGGCGTGATGAGCGCGCTGGACGGTGTGGGCCCGGAAGACCTGACAATCGGACTTTTAATCGATCGCATCAAAACTGGTGATGTGCGGGAAGTCATCCTGGCGCTGAACGCGACCGTCGATGGGCAAACCACGGCCCACTACATCGCCGAACAGCTGGACGGGCTGGGTGCCGACGTGACACGACTCGCCCACGGCGTGCCGGTTGGCGGCGAGCTCGATCATCTCGATGATGGGACGTTGGCAACCGCCTTGCGATCACGCCGCGAGGTCTAAGGTCTATTCGACCTTTTCTACGCGGTAGACGATTCCGTCCAACATGTTGGTTGCGACGTAGATTGCATTTGGCGTCGAGATGACATCGCGAAACCCGGTTTGCAGATCACTCAGCAAGTCTTCCGTTTCGCCGACGCTGCCATCTTCACCAATTTCAACTCGCACCAGTTTCTGTCCGCGAGGTCCGTCCATGGCGCCGATCAGCAGATCGCCAGACCAGTCTTCGAACCCAGCGCTGTCGACCACGGTCATGCCTGACGGCGCGATGGACGGCACCCATTTGACCGCAGGTTGTTCCATGCCGGCTGCTTCGGTCTGGTCGGTGATGATCGTGCCATCATAGTTGATGCCGTAGGTGATGGTCGGCCAGCCATAATTGTTGCCGGGCTGGATCACGTTCAGCTCATCTCCGCCTTTCGGGCCATGCTCATGTGCGAACAGGGTGTCACTTGCGTCATGATAGACCAGTCCCTGAACATTTCGGTGTCCGTAAGACCAGACCGCTGGATTGCCGCCGCCGGACGCGAATGGGTTATCCGAAGGCACCGATCCATCTGGCATGACCCGCGCGATCTTGCCGTGTAGCTGGTTCGGATCCTGCGCATCCTTCATGTATCTGTAGCCATCACCGAGTGTGATGATCAGCGAGCCATCCGGCAAAAATGCCATCCGCGACCCGAAATGGTAGCCGGTTTCGCGGGCCTCGCCTTGAAAAATCTCTGTTACGTTCATGAGATCACGGGCGTCATCTGACAATGTGGCCGAGATAACGGCGGTCGTGTTGGTGTCGCCCATATCCTTGGAGTAACTGAGATAAAGCTTGCGGTTGTTGCTGAAGTCCGGGTCCAGGAGGATGCCCAGGAGTCCGCCCTGTCCCTCGACCAGAATGTCATCGGGCAAACCTGAAAGTGGCTCTGCGACCAGGTCGTTTTTGGAAATCCTTCTGAGGCGTCCTTCGCGTTCAGTCACGAGTAAGTCGCCATTTGGCAATGCGGCCATGCCCCAAGGAAACTCGAGATCCTGCGCAATTGGCACCAGTTTGAGTCCATCCTTCGAGACGAGGGATCCATCCTCCGCTGGTTCAGGCGCGGCCGCTTGTCCAGAGCAGGCAGAGAGAAGGGCGAAGGACAGAGCAAAAATGCTGGTTCGGATCATTGCGAATCTCCTGAAGCGATTGACTCGGGATCATAGGCCGTTTGCCCGCAAAAGAAAGAAGGGCGACCCGATCAGATCGCCCTTCCCCTCTCTCCCCGCGCAGCGCGGGGCCCCTTGTGGTGTAACGGTTTAGAACTTGGTCCTCAGGGTGACGCCATACGTGGCTGGCGCTTGCGTGAACTGCCCGCGTGCGCGGTTGCCCGAGCCACCACGGAGCGGAATGTTGAAGGTCACATTCTTGGTTTGCTCGTCGGTGATGTTGCGGCCCCAAAGCTCGATGGCCCAGCGTTCGTTCTCGGGGGACAGGCCGATCCGCAGGTTCACTTTCGTGTGAGCGTCCTGAATATCGCCCGGTAGCGGCAAGGCGGGGTTACCGATTTCATTCGGCTGGGTGCTGGTTCTGCGGTCATCTTCGTACCGGAAATTGGCATTGGCGAAGAAATTGAAGCCATCGAAATTGTTTTCGTAAGTGGCGCCGCCGACCACGACCCATTGTGGCGCATTGGTCAGATCATTGCCGCAGAGATTTGCTGCATTTGGCAGGAATCCAGGTGTGCCCGGAGACAGATTATCGCAATCGTCCGGATATTTGGCGTCGGAATAGGTCACCGACAGGTTGCCCAGAATTGTGTCCGTCAGTGCGGCTTGCGTTTCAAGCTCGAAGCCTCGGGCTTCCGCCTTGCCAACATTGAAGGTCTGGAATTGCACGCCGGTAAATTCGAGCACCTGGAAGTCTTCCAGATCTTGCTGGAACACGGCCAAATTGGCGCGGGCACGTCCGTCGAACAGGTCTGCCTTCACACCAAATTCCCAGACGTCGATCAGCTCCGAGCGGAACCGAGGGTCGGCGCCGCCCGCCCCCGCGGACGCATCGAGGTTAAACCCGCCCGACTTGAAGCCGTGCGTGAAGCCACCATAGACGTTGACGTCATCGTTCAGGGCATAGCTGCCTTTGATTGTGTAGACGATTTCGTCGTCCTTGAACTTCTCGTCGAATTCCTGAGGCAAGAGCCCCAGCAGTCCAGCCGCTGGCGAGGCGCCGATTGCCCCGAACAGCGGTCCAGGATTGGCTGGATCATAAGCGGGCGCAGCGAAGATGAAGCAGTTGAGCGCCACCGAGGCCCCGGTAAGGGATGCCGGGATATTGGCCAGGTTTCCGAAGGTGCCGAGACAGGCATTATGCTGCCCGCTGATCTGGGTGAAGCTGCCATCCTTGGTTTCTTCGACGTATCGCACACCGACGGTCAAATCGAGTTTGTCAGTGATGGACAGGATATTGTGGGTAAACAGCGAGAAGGATTCTCCGTCCTGCTCAAATGCGTTGTCCGCATAGTCACCCGTTGCATCAACTCCCCCTGCGAAGGCCAGAAGCAGATTGCTGGTCGACCCAAGCAGACCGGCGCTAACTGCGGCCTGGTATTGATCCAGCAAGGTAAGCGACCCGCTCGCATCAATCTTCTCGTCAGAGTAATAGGCCCCGATCAACCAATCCAGCCGATCATTGAACGCGGTGTCCTGCAGGCGCAGTTCGTGCGTGGTGGTCTTGATGTCGGTTGGATTATTGTCCGGGTTGAACCGGCCGCCGCCGAGCGTTTGTGCTTCTGGAGACGCCCCGACCGTGAAGATCCGCAGTGCCGTGTAATCCGTGTTCCGGAAAGAGGCCGCAGAATAATCGCGATACGATCCAATATAGGTCAGATCACCAAATGGGGTGTCGTTATTGTATTCGACCGAAAAGCCGGTTTGTTCGAACGGGTTGAAGAAATTGTCGTCGTTGGACACCAGGCTGTCGAGTGCGGCCTCGCCGGTGTTTGGCGCGCCTCCGTCAGCCGGGAAGCCCGCTGGACCAAAAACGGCGGCAAACGCCGTATCCTGGAACCACACGGCGTGACAGCAATTCTCTTCTGCTTCCGAGTAATCCGCGATGGCGCGTAATGTGCCGCCTTCGCCCATATCCCACAAGGCTTGCGCGCGCAGGGTATATCGGTTGCGATCATGGCTTTCAGAGCCGTTGAAACCTTCGACATAGCCGTCGCGATCGCGTGAGGCGCCGGAAAGTCTGATGGCGAACTTATCCTTGACCAGTGGGATGTTCACACCGCCCTGGACATTGACCAGATTGTAGTTGCCAAAGGTCAGGTTTGCGAAGCCTTCATAAGCTTCGAGATTTGGCTTCTTGGTCTTGATGTTCAACGCACCGGCTGAGGTGTTGCGGCCGAACAGCGTACCTTGTGGACCGCGTAGAACCTCGATCTGTTCAAGATCCAGAAGGTCGCCCAGCGCCACACCGGGCCGTGACAGGTAAACGCCATCAAGGAAGACACCGACCGAACTTTCCAGACCGATATTGTTTCCCGTCGTTCCGACGCCGCGTATGCGAAGCGTCGTACCGCCGGTGGCAGTGTCGGAGCTGTTCATGTTGAAGCTCGGCGCAACGCTGTCCAGGGACGTGACGTCAGCAACGCCGGCGCGGTCGAGGATTTCTGGATCGAGCGCGGTCACCGCGATCGGGACATCCTGAACACTCTCCGCACGCTGTGTCGCGGTCACGGTGATCGTGGATAATGTGCGCTGACTATCTTCCTCATCCTGCGCAACGGCCGCTGGGGCGGCCAGAGATAAAGCGAGCGCGGATGCGCCTGCGAACAAGATACAGTTCGACCGTCTTGTGACTTTCATGGTGTTGACTCCTCCGACGGTGCCCTGTTGTTCGGCACACGTTCAATTTGCGTTTCCTCGCGGGCTCCCCATGTTGTCCGGGGATACCTCGACGGGCATGACAGTTACGTGAGGTCAACTTGTCAACAGAATACGCGACAGTTGATCTAATTGTGATCGAGGCCTGTGACATTTACTCCACTTGGCGGATGCGTTAGTTGCCGCCGGAAAGAGTGGGGCTAGTTGAGAAAGCAATCATGTCATGACTGAAACGTCTGCGCTTGTCCTGTTCTCTGGCGGTCAAGATTCGACCATTTGTCTGGCCTATGCGCTCGACAAGTTTGATCGCGTCGAAACCGTCGGTTTTGACTATGGACAAAGGCATGCGGTCGAGCTCGAGTGCCGCCCGAAAATTCTCGCTGCTGTGAAGGCGCAATTTCCGCAATGGGCGGACAAGATCGGTGACGATCACCGCTGTGACGTGTCGGTGCTTTCGGATATCAGCGAAACCGCGATGACGACGGAAACCGAGATCGAAATCGCCGAGAATGGTTTGCCCAACACATTTGTTCCCGGACGGAACCTGCTATTTCTGACACTCGCAGGTGCCATCGCGTGGCGCCGCGGGATGACAACCCTGGTCGGGGGAATGTGCGAAACCGATTATTCGGGCTATCCGGATTGTCGACGCGAAACCATGGACGCGCAGGAACTGACGCTGGCCCGCGGCATGGATCGCCCATACAGCATTGAGACGCCTTTGATGTGGCTCGACAAGGCTGAGACCTGGGACCTGGCTGCGTCGCTCGGCGGCGAAACGCTGGTCGAGCTTGTCGTCGAGGAATCGCACACTTGCTATCTCGGCGACCGGGAGCATCGCCACGCCTGGGGCTATGGGTGCGGGACGTGCCCGGCGTGCGAGTTGCGCGCCAAAGGGTATCTGAAATGGCGTGAAAAGGTCAGCGCATGAAGGTCTACTCGGTCAAGGAATCCTACGTGACGCTGCAAGGCGAAGGTGCTCAGACCGGGCGGGCCGCTGTGTTCCTGCGATTTGCTGGATGCAACCTTTGGTCGGGACTCGAGCGCGACCGCGCGCGTGCGGTCTGCAATTTTTGTGACACTGATTTCGTCGGAACCGATGGCGACAATGGCGGCAAGTTCGAAGGGCCTGACGCCCTGGCGACGCATGTTCGCGCTGTGTGGGATGCTGGCGCACCCGACGGCGGCGCCCCTTACGTGATATGCACCGGCGGCGAGCCTTTGTTGCAACTCGACGCGGCTGCAATCGCAGCGCTGAAACAGGTCGGATTCCAGATCGGAGTGGAAACGAACGGGACCCTAGAAGCACCAGACGGTCTGGACTGGATTTGCGTCAGCCCGAAGGCCAATGCCGTGCTGAAACAAAAATCTGGAAACGAACTGAAACTGGTTTATCCACAGGACGAGCCCGAAGCTCAGCCGGAACGGTTCGAGGGCTTGCAGTTCCAGCACTTTTTTCTGCAACCCAAAGATGATACTGCGCAGGCCCAGAACATCGCGGCGACAGCTGCATATTGTATGAAGCACCCAAAATGGCGACTGAGCTTACAAACCCACAAACTGATCGGACTGCCTTAGCAGTCGACGGTCAGGTCTTTGAAATCACCAAGGCGGTGACCTTCGAGGCGGCCCATTATATGGGCGGCAAGCCAGAAGGGCACCCGTATCGCAATGTGCATGGTCATTCTTTCCGTCTCGAAGCGACGGTGGCTGGCACCGTCAAACCAGGTGAAGAATGGGTGCAGGATTTTTCCGATTTGACCGCCATCCTGACCGAAACGGCGAATAAGCTCGACCATCGTTTGTTGAACGAGATTGACGGGCTCAGCGTTCCGACTCTCGAACGCATCGCGCTGTGGGCGGCGAATGATCTCAAGCTCAAACTGCCGGGACTGAAGCAAGTGGCGCTGGCCCGTCCAAGCTTGGATGAGCGATGCGTGCTCGTGGTTAAACCGGAATAAGAAAAGCCTCGACGAAACTCGCCGAGGCTTTCCTGTCCCCCACTCGCCCTGCGAACATCAGGTTCGCGCGCGTGCCTTCAATTTGCGGGTCTCCGCTTCTTTGAAAATCCAGGCCACGTCGAGCGCGCGGATCGATTCCGGAAGGGCAGACACGCGTTTTTCGATGTCAGCCTGCATCTGACGTTCGCGCTCAGCCACCGTGCGGTCCACTGGGAATCGTATGACTCTGGTCTTTCCAAACATGGGACACTACTGAGCAAGTCACGTGCCAGTTTCTCGTGAGACGAGAATTTTGCGCTTGGGCGGCGATGCCAGCGGTCTCGCGAACCGACTAGTTCAGGTCGTCGTCATCGCGCGGTTTGGCAGGTGTGAAGGCGGGATGCAGTGGTTCGGCTGGCACGCCTTCTTCTTTTAGCGCCTCGCGCTCATCGGAGGTGGTTTCGCCCCAGATCGGCTTGTGCTCGGTTTCGCCATAATGCATGGCGCGGGCTTCGGTCGCGAAGCCGTCGCCGACATAGTCAAAATTTTCGGCCACATGCTGGCGTGCTTTTGCGGCCAGCTTTCCGAACACTTTCTGTGGATCAGGCGGCCCGGACTTCTTGGTTCCGGACACGGCTGGCGCCATCACTGCCTTGCCGACATTCACGCCATGACATGTGATGCATTCGACCAGCCCGCGCTCTGACTGTTTGTCATAAGCATCCGATGAGGCGAACCAGGCTTCGAACTCGGTATCGCAATCAGAACAGATGAGCGCGTACTTGATCATCTAGGCCGCCAGCAAACCATCCAGCTTGCCGGCGCGCTCCAACGCCATCATTTCATCGCAACCGCCAATGTGCAGGTCGCCAACAAAGATCTGCGGAAATGTCCGGGCCCCACCAGACTTCTGGATCATCTCTGCCTTTTTCTTGGAATCCATGCCGGCATCGATGTGATTCATCTTGACGCCTTTTTGTTTCAGCAGGCTCAGCGCGCGGGTGCAGAACGGGCAAAATGCGCGCGTATAGATGGTGACTTCAGCCATTGGCGGAGCAATCCTTTTCTTTGGTTCGCTCCTTATATGGTAACGTCGGCTTCTCTGACAACGCGGGCAAGCACCAACACATTGACGCGGGCGGCTCCGGCTTTCTTGAGCGCTGTTGCGCAAGCGGAAAGTGTGGCGCCGGTCGTCAACACATCATCCACCAGAGTGACCGTTGTCTCCTTGATCCGTGCGAGGCGCGATTTTCGCACTTCGAAGGCGCCAGAGACGTTGCGCTGTCGCTGGCGTGCGGACAGCCCGGCCTGGCTTGGTGTGTTGCGTTTGCGCGACAAACCATCAACCAGCGCCAACGTCCCGGTCTTCCTGGCGACGCCCTGGGCCAGCCAGGCAGATTGATTGAAGCCGCGTGTGGCCAGACGCTGATAGTGAAGGGGGACGGGGATCAGCCAGTCCGTATTCGGCAAAATGTCGCGCCCGGCCAGGGCCATCCAGTTGCACATCGCATTCAGGCCATCGCGGCGTCCGGCATGCTTCAGTTCCAGGATCGCGGCCCGTGATACGTCATCATATGCAATCGCCGCACACGCCCGATCCCAGGCGGGGGCCTTTGCCGCACAGGCGCCGCACAGACTGTCGGACCCGAGATCGACCTCTAGCGGCAGCGCACATTTCCGGCATCCCATGCCGTTCAAGAAGTTGAGTTGGGCAAATTCGTCCGGCGTCAGAGGGGCATCGCCGCTATGGCGTTTTCCAGAGATAATCGAGCGATGAGGCCATACGAAATTGGCGAGCGAACGGAGTCCTGCCCTTGCAGATCGCGTCGTCCAGTGCATATCGGAGCTCATGTTGCCCGGTCCATCTCCCATTCTGTTTGATCGTGCGCACGTCTCCCGTAATCGGGACCGCGCGTCTTCTGGTTTTCGCGAGTATGCCTTCCTCAAGGGCAGGGAGTCGAATCAATTATTGGAAAGGTTGGCTGACACGTCGCGGTCATTTGCCCGCGCACTGGACATTGGTGCGCATGATGGCCAGGCCTGCGAAGCGCTTCGAGACAGCGGAAAAGTTGCGGAAATCACTGCGCTTGAAGACGCGCCGAAAATGCAGGCCAAACTGCTGCAATCCGGGTTCAATCCGCGGCAATGGGACGCCGACTCGTTGCCGTTTGAGCCACAATCCTTCGATCTGGTGACTAGCGTCCTGGCCATGCACTGGGTGAATGACTTGCCTGGCTTGCTGACGCAGATCCGCAACGTGTTGAGCCCCGATGGCCTGTTTCTTGGCTGCTTGTTCGGTGGCGGGACGCTGACCGAGCTGCGAACCGCGCTGATCGAGGCAGAAAGCGAGCTGACAGGTGGTGTCAGCCCGCGTTTGTCTCCATTGCCGCAATTGCAGGACATGGCGGCGCTGCTGCAACGCGCCGGGTTTGCGCTGCCCGTCGCAGATCTTGATCATGTCACGGTGCGCTACACCCACCCGATGAAATTGTTGCAGGATCTGAAGGGCATGGGCGAACAGGCAGCTTTCGCCCAGAGACCGGATCAACCGCGCCGTCCCTTATCGCGCCGGATCCTGGCGCGCATGTCGGAAATTTATGCGGAACGCTTCAGTGACGCCGACGGACGGGTGCGAGCTTCGTTCGAAATCATCTGGCTGTCGGGCTGGGCGCCACATGCGAGTCAGCCACAACCGCTGAAACCGGGAAGCGGACAACACAGCCTGGCCGATGCGGTGCGAGGCGCCAGCGAGAAAAAAGACGATTAGCTGCCTATTCGACGCCGCTGCAAATCAGCGTAAGAGACTCTCGATTTAAGGGAGCAGGCTGATGACGAACCGAGCGGGTGTGTCCGGGATTTGGGTGATTGCGGCCGGCGTCATTATCCTCATGCTGTATCTCGGCCGTGATATTCTGGCCCCGTTCGCGCTTGCCGTATTCCTGTTCCTGATCATAGAAGGCTTTGCACGGGTCATTGATGAGCGCTCAGAACTCCTGAAGCGCGGATGGTCGCGCGCGATGGCCATATTGGTCGTCATTGGCGGCTTCGTTGGTTTTCTGGCCATGATGGCGCGCGGCATTGCTGAGTTCGGCAGTCAGGGTGATGCCTATCTCGCGCGGATCAACGGCCTGATCGAGGATGCCTATGGCTGGCTACAACTCGGTGACGCGCCGACGCTCACGCAACTTGTGTTCAATGATACGGGGCAAGCTTTTCTTGGAACCATAGCCAGCGCGACCAGCGGACTTACCGGCGATCTCGTCCTGATCCTGATCTACGTGGCGTTTCTTTTCCTCGCCCAGTCAGCATGGCCGGTGAAGCTTGACCGGATCTTCCAGAACAAGGGACGCCGCCTGCAAGTGAAGGAAGTTGGCGACGCTGCCCGGCGTGGAATTGAAACCTATTTGTGGACCCAGACGGTGATCAGTGCCCTGATCACGACGTTGACCTATGCGACCCTGCTGCTGCTGGGCGTCGATAACGCGCTGTTCCTGTCGACGCTGATTTTCGTGCTCAACTATATTCCGACCATCGGCTCGATCGTGGCAGCACTGGTCCCCCCTCTTTTTGCACTTGTGCAGCCGGAAATTGCCGGCTGGATTCCGGGAGAGGCGCCCAGCAATAGTTACATCTTTGCAGCGCTGGTTTTTCTTGGCGTCAGCTTCTGGCAATTCTCGATCGGCAACTTCGTGCAACCGCGAATCATGGGCGACACACTCAACCTATCCGCGTTAGTGGTCTTGCTTTCGCTCGCGATCTGGGGCGCGATCTGGGGCATACCAGGAATGTTCCTCTCGGCCCCTCTGACCGTGCTGATGATGATCTTGTTTGCCCAATCCGACTCGACCCGCTGGATCGCGATTCTACTGTCCGCAAACGGTGAACCATTGTCACACGAAAGGACGACAATTGCAGTGGAAGATTCGGCGCAAACCGCTGAAACCTAATGATTGTTACAGAATGCCGTGAATTTTTCACTTGGCTTTATGTAAAGTTCATTACATATACAACGGCTGTAGGGACATATCATACACTATACAGAAATCTGGCCTCCGCGTGCGTCCCCCCACCCAGCCTGCGGATGAGGCCAGTAGGACCCACCGGACAAGTCCCCGTTCGGTGGGTCCGCTTGTTTCTGGGGAATGCTTCGATCAGGAAACGGTCTGCATGAATTTGCGCATTGCATCCGCAGCGAGTGCAAATTGCGCAAAGGTCGGCTTCGTACCTGTATAGGTTTTGATCTCCGAGAGCAGCGTCTCGCGTGGTGTCTGATGCTGATCGAGCCAGCCCTGCGTGTCGCCAGACCCGAGTGACAATTGCGCCGCATCGGACTGCAAATGTTCGAGCTCTCGGATCAGGCCGCGCGTCGCCAGCCGGTCCCAATGCGGCATATCGGCAATGGCCAGCGATGCAGCGGCGCGCAGTCGGTCCAGCGACAAAGCATCTCCGACGCTAAGATAGGCGTCTTTCGCGGCGACGGCAGTGCCTTTGCTCTTCTCTGCAAGCTGCGTGATTAGCGGCGCATCGGCGGTCAGTTGCGTCAGCGCCACCGCTTCGGCAAGTTCGGTTGGCACACCGTCGCGCGCAAGATGTTTCACGCGACGTTGGTAGACTGCGCGCTCATAGGCCGGAAGGTCGTCGATCGCGTGCCCCGCAAGTGCATCGCGTGCGCCATCAAACTGCGCAATCTGCGCATCGATCGTGTCCGCCGATTTCTCGGTCAGGATGCTGTGGGTCAGTCGTCGCAAGGAGGCGGCAAGTCCTGCCAGCAGATTGTTCTGGCGTTGTGTCGGCACCTGATTGTCGAGGGCGTCGATCCGGGTTTTGAGTTCGGACACATTGAGAAGCGCCCGCGCCACTTCGAAGGCGCCGACAATATCGGCGTTCGAAGCGCCGGACTGCTCACGCAGGCGCAGCAGGAAGACCGGGCCTGCCGTATCCACCAGTCGGTTGGCCAGTACGGTGCAGATGATTTCTCGCTTCAGCCGGTGCGCGGCCATCACGTCCTGATACTGCAGCAACGCCTTCGGGAAATAGCCATGCAGCGTGGTCTGGAAATATGGATCGTCAGGGATGGTTGATTCAACCAGGTCATCGAACAGGATGATCTTGGTCCACGCCATCAGCACCGCAATTTCCGGGCGCGTCAGGAAACGGCCGTCGGCTTCGAACTGGGTCATTGCCGCCGTGCTCGGCAAGCCTTCGACTTCGCGATTGAGGACACCGCGCTCTTCCAGTCGGACCATCAGGCGTTCGAATGCGACATGATCGCGTTTGGCGCGTTCCTCAGCCAGGGTCAGTGCGCCGGTTTGCGAATAATTGTGGGCCAGCACGTGATCGGCGACATCGTCTGTCATCGAGGCCAGCAATGTGTTGCGTTCGCCGGACGGGAGCGCGCCGCGGCGCATCGCTTCGGTACACAGGATCTTGATATTGACCTCGTGATCCGAGCTGTCGACGCCGGCCGAATTGTCGATCGCATCTGTATTGGCGCGAACGCCGTTCAGCGCGGCTTCGATGCGCCCGGCCTGGGTCAGGCCGAGATTGGCGCCTTCGCCAACCACTTTGGCTTTCAGATCCTTGCCATTGATGCGCAGCGAGTCATTGGCGCGATCACCCGCATCTGCCTGCGACTCATCGCTGGCTTTGATATAGGTGCCAATACCGCCGAACCAAAGCAGTTCGCAGTCCGATTTCAGTAGGGCGTGGATCAGCTCATCCGGGGTCACGCTGTCAGACGCGAGGCCGGTCAGGGCCTTGATCTCCGGGGTCAACTGGATCGATTTGGCGCTGCGTTCAAAGATGCCGCCGCCGTTGCTGATCAAGTCCTGATCATAATCCATCCAACTTGAGCGCGGCAGGTCGAACATGCGCTTGCGCTCTTCCCACAGGCGTTCCGGATCCTGCGGATCGGGATCGACAAAGATATGCATGTGATTGAACGCGGCCTGCAGGCGGATCTGTTTGGACAACAACATGCCATTGCCGAACACATCGCCGCTCATGTCGCCGCAACCGATAACGGTGAAGGGCTCGTTCTGGATGTCCTTGCCCATTTCGCGGAAGTGGCGTTTGACCGCTTCCCAAGCACCACGGGCGGTGATGCCCATTTTCTTGTGGTCATAACCGGCTGACCCACCAGATGCGAAGGCGTCACCCAGCCAAAATCCGTGCGCCACGCTGATCTCGTTGGCGATATCAGAGAAGGTCGCGGTGCCCTTGTCTGCGGCGACGACGAGGTAGGGGTCATCACCGTCATGAATAATGGTTCGTTCCGGCGATTGAACGGCGCCATCGATCAGATTATCGGTCAATCCGAGCAGGCTGGTGATAAACGACTTGTAGGCATCAATGCCCGCATCACGGACCGCTTCGCGGCTGCCGCCGAGCGGCAGTTGCTTCGGGAAGAACCCGCCTTTTGATCCGACTGGAACGATCACCGCATTCTTCACTTGCTGCGCCTTGACGAGGCCCAGGACTTCAGTGCGGAAATCGTCGCGACGGTCTGACCAGCGCAGACCACCACGCGCAACCGGACCGAAGCGACAGTGCACGCCTTCGACCATGGGCGAGTCGACAAAAATCTCGCGGTACGGTTTCGGCTCCGGCAGGTCTTCCAGCTGGCGGCTGGCAATCTTGAAACTGATATAGGGCAGGGACGTGCCGTCTGCGCCGTGCTGATAAAAGTTCGTCCGCTGGATCGACATGATCAGGTCAGCGAGGCGGCGAATGACCCGGTCATGATCGAGCGAGGCCACCAGTTTCAGGGCGTCCTCAATCGCGTCGCCAATCGTCACCATCGTCGCATCGCGATTGCCATCGAAATCCGGATCGAAGCGGGCCTCGAACAGACTTGTGAGGTATTTGGTCAGCTCGGCATTGCCGTTCAGTGCCGCGATTTGCGTCTGGCGGGCCGGGTCGAGGCCGGTCTGGTGGCGATAGGCGCACAAAGCCCGGCACAATGCGGCCTGGCGCCAGGTCAATCCAGCATTGAAGACGAGCGCGTTAAAACCGTCATTCTCGGCCTGGTCGCTCCAGACTGCGACGAAGGCATCTTCGAATGCAGCGCCGACTTCATCGAGATCGATATCACGGCCGTCGACGCGGCGCATTGACAGCGAGTGGACCCAGTATTCGTCAGGCGCATCTGGCACCGGGCGCTGGGTGGGGACCACCGGATATCCGGTTTCGAATGCCACGAACAAGCCCATGCGTTCGAACACTGGCACGCAGTTGGACAAGGCGATGGCGCCATTGCGCGAATAGATCTTTGCGCGGATCTTGCCGGATTCGTCCTTGGCATTGCGGTAGGCGCGCAGGCAAATCGGATGATCATGGTGCAGGCGGGCCAGCATCTCGACATCGAGCATCGCTTCTTCCGGTGGGAAAGCTTCGCGATAGGCCGCATTAAATGCACCCGAGAACAGCGTCGCCAGCGATTGCGCGCCGGAATCCAGATCACTGTCCATGACGGCATCATGGAAACGGTCATTCCAGCTGCGCGACATTTCGGTGATGGTTCGTTCAAGCGCGTCCAGGTCGGGGTCTGGTCCGTCCGTCGGCAAGGCCGTTTCGAACAGGACGCGGACCATGGTCGCGCCGTCAAAGCTCGGCTGGAAACTGGTCATGCGACCACCCCAGGCCAGCTCGATCGCATCGGCGATATGGCGACGAAGATCTGTGTCGTAAGCCTCGCGCGGCACAAACACGATGGTGCTGACAAAGCGATTGAACCGGTCCGGGCGGGTGAACATGCTGACGCGTGGACGCGCCACGAGATCAAGCACGCCCTGCATGATCGGTGCGAGCGCTTCCGACTTGGTCTGGATCAGCTCGTCGCGCGGCCAGCCTTCGATAATGTTCGAAAGTGTCTTTTCATTGTGACTGCCCGGCAGCACGTTGAGGATGTCCAGCACGCGTTCCATACGGCGGCGCAGAAGCGGAATGTTGCGGACCGATTCATTGTACGCTTCCGCGGTGTACAGGCCGAGAAAGCGCGTCTCGCCGATGACTTCGCCTTTGTCGCCGAAATGTTTCACGCCGACATAGTCACACGCGACGCGGCGGTGGACACGGCTTTGCAGCGTGGCTTTCGCCATGATCAGGGTTTCTGGTTCGGCCAGGAAGGCACCGATTTCCTCGGTCAGCAGAAGCGGTTCGGCGCCCCGGTTCAGCACGTTGCGTGCATCATCGCGCAGCAGGCCGAGATTTGATCCCGGCACGGTGTCCGGCTCTTCCGGCAACACATTGCCATCTGGCCCGGTCTGGAAGGTGTAACTGCGCGCGCCCAGGAAGACGAAGCGCTCCTGTCCCAGCCATTTCAGGAATTCGACCGCTTCTTCCTTGTAGCGGGCCGAGACGTGGGTGTTGGAATCGAGACGCTCGATTTCCGCTGCCATGCGGGCACGCATTTCCTGATAGTCCGAAGTCGCGGCGTGGACGTCTGCCAGGGTCGCTTCGGCTTCATCGCGCAACAGGTCCTGTTCGCTCGCGCTGAGCTCCGGTAGGTGGATCTGGATCAGCGAGAAGCGCCCGTCCTCGGTTTCGACGATCGGGTGGAACAGGGTCAGGACTTCAAATCCAAGATCGCTGCATGCACCGAGCAGCGAGTCGACGAGGAACGGACGATCGGGCCCGACGGCCTCAAGCAAGTGGTGCCCGAGCTGGTCGGCACGCGGACCTTCCGTGGCGCGAATACGAACCGAAACACCGTCGGTCTGAGTGAACCATTCCCATAAGGATTTGCCCAGCGACTCAATATTCCCTTTGGGGATAGATTTCCGCGAATCTGTTGGAACCTCGGAAAGCATTTGCGCGATACAGGATTCTAGTGGGTTAGTTGTGCTGTGTTTTTCGGAAGCTTGAGAATTATCAGCCATGAAGGATTTCCCCTGGAAGGAACGTATTCCTTAAGGGAAATCTCCACCGGTCTCAATCGATAGGTGAGCGATTTTTTCGCAATCGCTGCTGACTGCGGTGTCAGCTGCGAAGACGGGTCATGGGTTCAGCAGGGCAGCCGCCAGCTCATTGCCTTTTTCGGCCCGGAATGCGGCACACAAGCGCGCCGATTCTGAGGCTTGTGCCAGTCGCCGCTCAAAGCCCGGGATCAGGTCCGCTTTGCTCTCGACAAACGCGATGGCGTCGTCAATGTCCGCGGTCGTGCAGAAATTCGCGACCAGTCCGGCGGTTTGAGGTTTTCGAATTTCCGGCGTGGTGGCGATCACCGTATCGAAATCGGCTTTGAACTTGTCCCAGACAGCGGCGCGCGCTGCGGTGTTCCCCAGGGCGGACATGTAGACGCTCCACGTTTCCTGCCCCTGGAACGCGTCCGAACGAACCAGGTCCATCAGGCCCAGGACATCCGCTTCGCTTCCGTGGGCCGCGAGGGTGTAAAGGGTCAGGCGTCGTTCCCGCTGGCTGCTGGCGCCTTGCGCATAAGAGAGTGCGGCCTGGAAGAAGGCCGGATCGCCGGTTTCTGCGGCAATCGCGATCGCTGTCTGGACGATATCCGGAGACAGGGCTGACGCGTCTGGATCGTTGATCACACCGACATAGGCCGCCGCCGCATCGGCCAGGCGCGCCCGCTCCTCTGGCAGGCGACCAATCGTGAGCAGGCGATCATTGAGCGAGGATTTCAGCAACTTCTCGCCGTCGCTGAGGGTTTCCTGCGCTGCGGATGAAAGCTGCTCCCAACGCGGCCCATAGGTGTCCATCACGTAACTCTGCAGCGCCTCGCGCGCCGCAT
The DNA here is from genome assembly GCA_965228095.1 of Henriciella sp. GTDB lineage: Bacteria > Pseudomonadota > Alphaproteobacteria > Caulobacterales > Hyphomonadaceae > Henriciella. The sequence continues at coordinate 2,109,044 of OZ245793.1, forward strand.
CGTCGGGCAGGGCGTCAAGATAGTATTCCAGGTTCGGCAGTGGATCCTGCGCCGCGCTCCAGTTTCCAGTGGCGTTGATGCGCAGACCGTTCAACAAGGTTTCAGCGCTGATGTCGCCGGCCGCGAACGCTGCGGTCAGACTGTCGGCAAAGCTCAGCTGTTCGCCAGCCGTCAAAGCTGTGTAGTTCTGCACCAGACTTTGCCAGGCGGTCTCGTTGAGATTGAAGCGCCAGTATCCGGCGCCGTCCGCATTTGGCAGCACCCAGTCCGGGCAGCCTCCATCGAGCGGGATCTCCAGCGCGTCGCCGGTAAACATCTCTCGCACAGTCCGTTCGCCATTGGCGCCATTCATCTTGATCGCCAGCGGAATGACCCATGACTGCGCCGTTGGATCAATGGTCGATCCGAGGGGCGCATATCGCGACTGTGACACCCGGATCAGTCCGGCATCGATGGCCGGACAGGTGAACTCAACCTCCAGATACGGGATTCCCGGTTGCATGATGAAGGAGGTGAAGCTCTCGACCACGTCCGGATCCTTCGCACCGTCTGACAGCGAGGTCATAAAGTCATTGACGTCGGCGACGCCGTCCTCATATCGCCGCATGTGCAGGCGCATGCCGTCTCGGAATCCATCTTCGCCGAGATAATTCTCGAACATGGACAAGACGCCGCCGCCCTTGCGGTAGGTGATGCTGTCAAAGGCATCCAGAATGTCGGCATTGCGCGAAATCGGATTCCGGATCTGCCGTGCCGAGGCCAGGCTGTCATTCGACATCGCGCCGATCGCGGCGCGCTGAGCGGACAGGTCAAACCCGGAATTCGGATAGACCGCATTCATCGTCTTGTAGCTGAGCCAGGTTGCAAACGCCTCGTTGAGCCAGATATCGTCCCACCAGCGCGGGGTCACCAGATTGCCGAACCATTGATGGCCAAGCTCGTGCGCATGTGTGGTCATGGCCCGGCGTTTGACCGCCAGGCTGGTTCGGTCATCCATGAGAAGGCGGCTTTCGCGATAGATAATCGCGCCGGCATTCTCCATCGCGCCATAGGCAAAATCCGGGGCGGCGATCAGATCGAGTTTTCCATACGGATAGGGGTAGTTGAAATAGGCTTCCTGCCACGTCACCATTTCATCAGTGATGGCCATGGCTTCTTCCAGCTGGTCGCCTTTCCCAGCTGGGGCAAAGCCGCGAAACGGCACCGCGCGCGCGCGGATTTCATTCGGTGGCAGAACCCCGCCATCGCGCAAATCGTACGGGCCAACAGCCAGGGCGACGAGGTAGGATTGAATCTCACGCGTGGTCGCGAACTGGAATTGAATGCTGCCATCATCCAGCGTGGTTTGTGCTTTCAGGGCACCATTGGTGATGACCTGATTGCCCGCTGGCGTTGCGACAGTCAGCGTCCAGGAGGTCTTGAAGCGCGGCTCGTCGAAACTCGGGACCAGGCGGCGCGCGTCGATCGGCTCCATTTGCGTGGCGAGATATGGGCGGTCCTTCTGTTCCGCCTTGTAGAGACCGGCGAGGCCGAAATTGTAAGGCGCAGAGTATTCGATAATGAGGGTTGAATTGCCCTGCGGGACAGGGGTCGCAAAGTCGAGGCGAGAGACGCCGCCATCTGCAGTCGACCGGGTGAACGTCGCCGCCAGCTCGCTGCCATCCTCGAGCATGGCTTTCGCTGACAGGATCGAATGGTCGATGCTGTGCAGCCAGATGCGGGCATGTGGTTCGCTCGCCGTGATGTCGATTTCGACCGTGCCGGTAAACTCATCCTTGGCAGGATCTGTGTACAGGTCCAGCCGGTAAGCTGACGGAATGATGCCGTCTGGCAACTGACCTGCCGGAGGCACTTCCTGCAGGACCGGGGGCACTTGATCAAACGTGACCTCATCGTCGCCGCTGCGCGTGCAAGCGCTCAATACAAGGCCACTGGCAATTCCAGCGAATAAGAAGGATTGAAAGGTTTTCGTCAGCATTTTGCGATCCTATGCGTCCCATGTCGAACGGCTTGAAGCATAGGTTGATAGGGGGCGCAAAGGTTTCGCTGTCTTCACCTTTGCGTGTGCGCCGAATAACAGTAGGGCGGTTGCCATGAAACGGCTGTGGCACTGGCCTATCGATCCGCTGGCACGGACGGTCCGCCTGATTATGGGCGAAAAGGGCTGGTCATTTGAATCGATTGAGATTCGACCGTGGGTTTCGGATCTGGAACTCGCGGCGCTGGCTCCCGGCGCGTCTGCGCCCGCGCTGCTGGATACCGATGCAGAGGTGAAAACATCAGCGGTCGGCTCACTGGCCATCTGCGAATATGTCGAAGAAGCCCAGCAAAATCCACGACTATTGCCGTTCACGGCGATGGAGAAAGCCGAGGCGCGCCGCCTGTGGCAATGGGCGGAAGAGAGTTTCGCCGGGATCAACAATACGCTGCTGGCTGAACGGGTGACGCAATGGGTCAAGCGTGACCGCTCGCCTGACAGTCTGGCGCTGCGCCAGGGGGCACACGCGCTGAAGAACCGAATGACCTTCCTCAACGCCCTGGCAGGGGAGCGGGCCTATATTGCGGGCCGTAATCTCAGCATTGCCGATTTGAGCGTGGCCGCACATTTGTCCTCCTACGATTATTTCGGCGATGTGCCCTGGGACCTGACGCCAGACCTCAAAGCCTGGTATGCGCGGATGAAATCACGGCCGAGTTTTCGCAGTTTGCTGGAAGACCGGGTTGGCAATGCCAAGCCCGTGAAGCACTATACCGATCTAGACTTTTAGCGCCCGGTCCGGGGCAATCGCAATGTCGCAAGAATCCTTCCTGAAGACCACAGCAAAGGGGCTCGGTTTCGACGCCTGCCAGATTTGTCGCGCGGATGAGCCGTGGGCGGCTGCGCAGCGACTGGAAGCTTTTGTCGGCGCTGGCCATCACGGGTCCATGGACTGGATGGAAACCACGCTGGATCGGCGCAAGGCACCAACGGCAATGTGGGCGGACGCGAAGTCCGCTGTTGTCGTGGCGCTGAATTATGGACCGGATCATGACCCCATGCGCACGCTGGAGCGCCGTCGCGAGGGCAATATCTCGGTGTATGCCCGCGGCAAGGACTATCACGATGTCCTGAAGAAGCGCCTGAAGCAGCTGGCGCGCAGCTTTGTCCAGGAAACGGGTGCTGAGGTGAAAGTCTTCGTCGACACCGCGCCATTGATGGAAAAACCTCTGGCCCACAAGGCCGGGCTCGGCTGGCAGGGCAAACACACAAATCTCGTCTCCCGAGACCATGGCTCGTGGCTGTTCCTCGGCGTGATGCTTACGGATGCTGCGTTGATGCCAGACGATCCTGAGATCGATCATTGCGGCTCGTGCCAGGCCTGCCTCGACATCTGTCCGACCGAGGCGTTTCCACGACCGTTTCAGCTCGATGCACGGCGCTGCATTTCCTATCTGACAATCGAACACAAGGGCCCGATTGCGCACGAGTTTCGCGCCGCCATGGGGAACAGGATCTATGGCTGCGACGATTGCCTCGCCGTATGCCCCTGGAACAAGTTTGCCGCAGCCGCCCAGGACGGGGCGTTCTGGGCGCGCGCGGAGCTCAAAGGCCCCGGCTTGGATGAGCTTTCCGCGCTTGATGACGCGTCATTTCGCGATGTGTTTTCAGGATCTCCGATCAAACGGATCGGGCGCAATCGCTTCATTCGCAACGTGCTGATCGCGATTGGCAATTCACAGGATGAGCGATTGCTTGAAGACAGCGTCGTGCCGCACCTGGAGGATCCAGACCCGGTTATTCGCGGCGCTGCAGTGTGGGCGCTGGCATGCCTTGATTTGGCCCGGTTTGCCGATGAAAAGGCCGCGCGATTTGACGATGAGCCGGATGAGCAGGTGAAAGCGGAATGGGCGAGACCTCAACACAAGATGGAATGACCCCGATCCGCTGGCTCTGGTGGTTTGCAAAATTCCTCGGCGGGCTGGTCGTCAGCGTCCATGTTTATGCGCTGATCCTGTTCTTCGCACCCGTACCTGGCACCTTGAACATGACGGGCCGATTTCTGCAGGGGACCGATATCTATTATACTTGGGTGCCGATCGAAGAGATGTCGCCGCATCTTGTTCGCGCGGTGATCGCGGCTGAGGACACACGGTTTTGCGGCCATTCCGGTGTCGATCTGGACGCCATCAAGACGGCGCTAAATGAACGCCAGGAAAGCGGCCGCGTGCGCGGCGCGTCGACGCTGACACAGCAGACGGCCAAGAATGTGTTTCTGTGGAATGGCGGCGGCTATGTCCGCAAGGCGGGCGAAGCCTGGATGGCGGTGTTTATCGATGGCTTCTGGGGCAAGGAACGTGTGCTGGAAACCTATCTCAACGTGGCCGAGTGGGGGGATGGGCTGTACGGTGCGGAAGCGGCGGCTTATGGCCGGTTTGGAAAACCCGCACGCGATCTTACCAAGTTCGAAGCCGCGCGCCTCGCTGCGGTGCTTCCGAGCCCGAACAAGTGGCGGGTGACCCCTGCCGGGCCGTATGTGCGCAAGCGGACCGGCACCATTCTCGCGCGCATGGATGTGGTTGCCCGTGACGGGCTTGATGCCTGCGTGTTGGACTAGTTCAGCTCGGCCAGACGGATCGCTTCGCGGATTTCACCGCGCAACACCAGAATGGTCAGATTTTCTGGATCGTACATCAAGGCTTCTTCCATGTCGGCCTTCGCCGCCGGCAGGTTTTCGGTCGCGAGGTGCGCCCGCGCCCGCATCGACAGCGCTTCTGCGTCATTTGGCGAGAGATCCAGTGCTGCGTTGAGATCGTCCATGCCCTCAAGCCAGCGTTCCAGAGCCAGATAGGCCGCCGCGCGGTCCTTGAAGATGCTCGCATCATCGCGTTTCAGTTTCAGTGCTTCAGAGAGAGCTGTGATCGCGGCTTCCGGATAATTCCCGGCCAGCCAGGCATTGCCGGCTTGTGCCAGGTAGAGAATTCGGTCTTCCAGCTCGATCGGGTCGGGTGCTGTGGCGAGCGCTTCGAGGCGTGCCGCACCTTCTTCCAGACGGTCCAGCGCCAATAATGAAATCGCGTTGCAATAGCGCGCCTTCGGGCGGTTGCCATTGCCGAGCCAAGCAAGAGAATCTTCAAACGCCTCTTCGGGCGCGGACTCGACTTTTTCGACACAGATCTCGAGGCGTTCCTGTTCCGCGCGGGCAATATCTGCAAGCGCAGTTTGCGAAATGGGCAGCAGCCCGGACATCATCACGGAAACAAACATGGACAACCCCTTGAAAGAGCCAATATCTACTGCAGTAAGGACAGCAACCGCCGAGCGCAAATGACAGATACGTCACAACGTCTCTTTTTGTATGGACCGGGCTATAGTGCACGCGCGCTGGCAAGGATATGGCCAGGCACAGTTGCGGGCACATTTCGCTCCGAGCAGGGCAGGCAAGCGCTGGCGCAATCCGCAATCGATCCTGTGCCTGTGACCGACCCCGAGGCGCTGCACGCCGCGACCGCAGGGGCGCACCTGCTCATCAGCGCGCCGCCCGACGAGGCAGGCTGCCCGGCCTTCCAGGGTGTCGGAGATGTCGCGTCAGACGCAGCGAGCATCACCTATCTTTCGACCACTGGCGTCTATGGCGATCTGGCCGGCGGCTGGGCGATGGACTGGTCGCCGCCGCATCCGCAATCCGAGCGGGCGCGCCGACGCTGGCGGGCTGAGCAGGCCTGGCGCAGCACGTCCGATCGTGTGCGCCTGGTGCGGCTGCCCGGTATCTATGGCCCGGGTCGATCCGCATTTGATCGACTGGCGCGCGGCAAGGCGAGGCGAATCATCAAGCCTGGCCACGTGTTCTCGCGTATCCATGTTGACGACATTGCGCGTGGCCTTCGGGCGCTGCTGAGCTCGACCGCTTACGGCGCCTTCAATCTCTGTGACGACCTGGCGGCGCCGCCGCAGGATGTCATCGCCTATGCGGCAAATCTGTTGGGCCTGCAGCCGCCTCCCGAAATCCCGTTCGAGGCCGCGGACCTGTCGCCGATGGGCCGGAGCTTTTACAGCGAGTGCAAACGCGTATCGAACGCCCGGCTCAAGGCCGCGACGGGCTGGCGGCCAGCCTATCCGACCTATCGTGAGGGCCTGACCGCGATCCGCAATGCGGCACGCTAACTCGACGCGCCGCCCATGAAGCCGAGATCGGCGCTGTTGAAATTGGTCAGGTTGGGCATCGACGTGCGCAGTTCTGACGAACTCAATCCGAACCAGGATCCCATCGTCGCCGCATATTGTTCGACCGAGGTGGTCGGGATCAGGCGGCCGCGCGACTGGGTGTAAGAGGCGCTGTTGACGTCTGCGAACGGCACTTCGCCGTACAGGCGCTTGCCTTGCACACCGCCACCCGCAACGAAGTGGTGTCCGCCCCAGCCATGATCTGTGCCGTTGCCATTGTCGATCACCGTGCGGCCGAAGTCGGACGCTGTGAAGACGACAACATTGTTCCACTCACCAATCTCGATCATCGCCTCGCGGAACGAGGCGATCGCCGCCGCCAGCTGGCTATGCAGTCCACCAATTGTATTGGCCTGACCGCTATGGGTGTCATAGCCGCCAGTCGAGACATAGAACATCTGGCGCGACACGTTGAGGAATTGCCGGATCTTGATGGTCTCGGCCACCGATTGCATCTGGCGTGAGACCCGGTCGCCGGCGAACACGGTCGAAAACGGGGTTGCATTGGCCTGCGCGGCGGCAAACTGCTCAGTATTCTCGACCGCCTTGGCGGTGGATGTGGTGATGTCCTGTTCCAGGACATTGCGGCTCTGGAAGTCGCGCTTGGCCAGGAAGGTCCGGATTTTGTCGCGGGCGGCGTCATCACCGTCATTGTAGCCGAGCAGGCTGCGCTTGGCGTACAGGCTCGGTTCGGCAATGCCGCTGGTCCCGACCTTGAATTGCGTGACATCCTCGCCTGCGAGGAAGACATCGTTCGAGCTCGTCGAGATCGCCGAAAATATGCGGTTCTGGTTCGGCGCCGACGCAACCACACGGTCCATGAATCGTCCGCCCCAGCCGCGACTGACGCCTTCAACGCCAAACGACATCCAGGTCGATTGCTGGTCATTGTGCGAGAATAGGCGCTTGGGCAGGATCGCCGAATGCGCGTCCATCTGGGCCCGCGTGGTCGGCTCGATCAGTGGCCCAACATTGCCGACCACGGCCAGGTCCCCACCTTCGAACATGGCATGCAGCGGTGCCAGCTCTGGCGGCATCGCGAACTGGCGTCCACCAAACTGGCCGGCATTGTCCAGATTCATCTGCAACAGGTTCGCCCGGTTGCGGGTCGAGGCAGCGGAGTTGAAATTGTACGCCCCGAACAGGCCGCTGCGGACACTCTGCAATTGATTGTACGAGGTCTGGTCATAAGGCAGGATCGTGTCAGCGCCGTCCATCCCGCCTTTCAGGAAGATGCAGACCATGGCCTTGTAGCCGCCCGTATCGGCAGCCCAGGCATTGTTCAGCCCGAGCGTGGTCATCGCCCCGAGGCTGCTCGCGAATCCTGCTGTGCCGAGGCCGGCCAGAACGTGTCGTCGTGAAATGTTCGCCATTGTTGTGACTCCTTCTGACTTACCAGGTGACCGCATAGGACGGTGAATTGAGCACCAGTGCGACCGCAGTCTGGACCACGTCTTCTTCGTCTGCCGCCGTGTTCTCGGCGGAATTGGTGCGGATCTCGACGGTGCTGAGAATGTCGACAATATCGGTTTTCTCGGCCGCGCTCATGCGCCTGCCGGTGAGCAAGTCGTCGAGATGATCAACCAGCGCCGCCGGATCATTCACCAGCGCGAGTTCATCGCTGTAATCAGGCTTGTAGGTCTCGATGTCCTTGTTGCGCTGACCGCCGCGATCGAAGGCGAAATCAGTCATGAAATTGAGATATCCGACCGAGCTGCTCTCATTGACGATCTGAAACTCCGGGACGGTCAGCTTCTGCGCCCCTGCATTGGTTCCCGGCGCGATGTAGCCGGGACGATAGAAGTTGAACACAGACGGCGCCCTGAAAGCCTGCTGACCGAGTGCGTTTTCGGAGCTGCGCGTGTCTGACAGCTTGTACTCATTGTTGGCATCCAGGCCGGACACGTCGAACGCCCGCGCCCAATTGGTAAAGCGAAGGATCGGTTCACGCACCTTGCCGCTGGTGATGGTGCCGTTGGCCGGGGCGTCTGCAAACAGCGTTGGCTCAAGCAGAACTGCGGCCAGAGTCGCCTGCAAATCGCCGCGTTGGCCGGTGCCGAACCGGCGTCCGCCTTCGGCCGTGAAGCGACCGGTTTCAAACGCCGTGGCGACGTTCTCAATATAGGCCGGTGACGGATTTGATTGCGTGAAGCGCTGGATCAGCTGACGCGCCATGAACGGCGCGACATTGGGATGCTCGAAAATGGCATCGAGCGCGATCTGGATGCTTTCCTCACCTGACGTTCCGGCCGGAATCGTCGTGCCGAGAAACACCTTCTCGAGCTCTGAGTGCTGTTCCGGATACATCTCCATGGCGCGGATGCCGCCGTCTTGCGGTTCTTTCCAGAACTCGCCGCCGGCCCAGGACAGGCCCGTGAACACGCGCGCCAGGCCTTCAATATCCTGATTGGAATAGGTTTCGATCTGCTGGCCCTGACCGTCGAGCTTGGCGGAACCGTCCATGTTCAGCTCGACCAGACCGATTGAAAACAGTTGCAGGACTTCGCGGGCATAATTCTCGTCTGGCATCCGGCCCTTGTTCGGATCGCCCTTGCGATTGCCGCGATAGGTCAACCACTCGCCCATGGCTGGCGAATAAGTCACGTCCTCCAGCAAGTCGCGGAAGTTTCCAAACGCGTTTCTGATCAGAATGTCCTGATAAAACCCGCGCATCGGCTGGTCGGAATCGGCAGCGTCGGAATAGACCAGGATTTGTGACAGGGCGAAGGCCATGCGTTGTCGCAGCTGGTCATCGGCGCTGATAATATGGTCCCAGTACAGAGTATTGATCCGCCGCGACGGCAGACGCCCTTCGCTGTCGCGGGGTTGCGCCAGCAAGGTTGGCAGCGTCAGCGAGACAGATTTCGCAAACTCATTGGCGACCCAGTCAGCTGCATCCTGGCCGGTCAAAGCCGTAATCTCGGATTTCGACCCGCCAAACGTGGCCCGCGCCAGAAAGCGCGTCGCTTCCAGGTCGGTGTTGATCTTGGAAGCGGGGTCGGTTTGCGGTGGCGTGCCGCCGCCTGAGCCGCTGCCGCCGCCGGGCGTGCCGGGTGGGACCGAAGAGCCACCTCCGCCGCCGCCACACGCGGCCAGAACCAGTCCCGCGGCCAGGATGGCGATTAGTCGATTGTTCGGCGATGTACGCATGCCGTTGTCCCTCTCATACGCAGTCCAGCCCGTATGACCTGATTTCTGCGCCGCAAACACCTAAGTCTTCGTAAGACGAGTCGGCGGGTTTTGGGACGTCCGGTCAAGGCCCTGTTAAACAAGACGAATTCGCCGTGACCTTGAACAATATTTAATCTAATCAAATGGTTGCGTTTCAGAGTCTGAGACAGCGCTCAGGGCTGAATGATCAGTTTGCCGACGACCTGACGTTCTTGCAGCATGCGAAAACCTTCGACTGTCCGTGCCAGCGGCAGACGGTCGTGAACATATGGTCTGGTCTTACCGTCGCGCGCCCAGGCCCAGATCTGTTCGACATTCTCGCGCCCGCGCTCGGGAAACTGACGGCCATATTCGCCGGCCCGTACGCCGACGACAGAAAAACCCTTGATCAAAGGCATATTGGTCGCGACCTTTGCGATCCGGCCAGATGTGAAGCCGATCACCAGCAATCGGCCGTCAAAGGCGATGCACCGCACGCTTTCGTCAAACACGTCACCGCCAACCGGGTCATAGATGACGTCGGCGCCGCGCCCATTCGTGAGCGCCTTGACCTGATCACGAAACCCGCCCGACGTATTGATCACGTGATCAGCGCCATAGGCTTTGACCTTTGCCAGCTTTTCGTCCGATCCGCCGGTCGCAATGACGGTCGCGCCCAGCAGCTTGCCGACATCGACTGCCGCCATTCCGACGCCGCCACTCGCCCCATGGACGAGCAGCGTCTCCCCGGCCTGCAACCGGCCGCGCCGGACCAGCGAAACATAAGCGGTCAGATACGCGGCTGAGTAGGACGCCGCTTCCTCGAATGACAGGCGGTCGGGTTTGTGCTGCAGCCCGTCTGCCTGGAGCAGGGCATATTCGGCAAATCCTCCGAACCGCGCACCCCCGCAAACCGCGTCCCCAACCGAAAATCCTTCAACATTCGCGCCGACCGCTTCGATCGTGCCGGCGACGTCCATGCCGGGGGTGAATGGCGGCTCGAGCTTCAGCTGGTATTTGCCCTGGCACAGCAGGATATCCGGGAAGTTTATGCTGGTGGCGTGAACCTTGATCAGGACGTCGCCATCACCCGGGGCCGGGCGATCGACATCGCGGACCTCCACGCCGGACAAGTCATCGGTGATCTTATGGCAGACGAGCGCGCGCATCAGAGCTTGTCGTAAGCGTCTCGTACCATTCCAGCGACTTCCAAACAGGCGTCACGGGCGGCCGGAACAACCGCCGTGAAGGCCGTGAAGCCGTGCGCCAAGCTGTCATAGCATTTGAACGTCACATCAACGCCTGCGGATTCCAGCTTCTTGGCATATTCGGCACCATCATCGACCAGCGGATCAAATCCAGCGGTTGCGATCACTGCGGGTGGCAAACCCTCCAGACGGGTTTCCTGCGCGGGCGATAACAGGGGACTCTGGCGGTCAAACTCCGCCGGCAGGTACTGCTCCATGAACCACTGCATCGTATCGGTCGAAAGCGGGTAGGTTTCGCCATAGGTCTGCGCAGACGGGAACTCGGTGACGAGATCCGTGGCTGGATAGATCAGCAATTGTAGCTCGGGTTTCGGCATGCCGCGCCGGGTCGATTCCTGCGCGATGATGGCACTGAAATTACCGCCCATACTGTCGCCGCCAATCGCCGCACGCCCGGCTGGCGCGCCGAAGCTCTCGGCATTTTTCAAGGTCCATTCATAGGCGGAAATGCAGTCTTCCAGGCCCGCTGGAAACTTGTGCTGTGGCGCCAGGCGATAATCCACCGATACAACCGGGCACTTTGCAATCTTTGATATCATCGAGCAGAAGGCGTGACAGGCATCGACATTCAGGATGACACCGCCCCCCATGTGCCAATAGGCCAGCATCGGGGCTGCCGGGTCCTGATCATCCGGACGATACAGGCGGACGGGAATGTCATGCCCGTCCTTGCCCGGGATGGTGGTGTCTTCAAACTGTACGCCGGGTTCCGGCTTGGCCGCAAACATCGCCAAGCCTTCAATCGCTGCGGCTTGTGCGACTTCCGGCTCAAGTGACGACATGGGGGGTTGCTTGGCGGCGCCATGAGCGATGAATTGCAGGTTGGGATCGAGTGTCCGTCCGCCGAGCACGACGGGTTCACCGCCAGCCATCTTGATTTTCCAGCTCGCTGGTAGCTTCAAAAGCAGCTTTGCAATCGTTGCCTGCAAACTCATTTGCCAGCCCTCCCAAAATCTATTTTTCTTGGGCGCTAATCTGACCTAGCCCTCAGATTTGGCAAGCGTTTCAATCCCCGCCAGGATCAGTTTTGTGGCAAATTCTGTTGCTCCCCCCACGTCAACCGGGCGGCGTTGCAACATGTGATCGCCCATTTCGCGGGCCACGCCGATGGCGGCGGCGGTCAGATAATCGCTGTCGAGGTTACCGAGACCAATCTTGTCGAGGACAATTTCCAGATCGTTTCGGATTTCCTCGGAGACGGTCTGCATTTCAGGGGTATCGACCCGGACGCCGATCAAGGTCATGTGCGGCATGCCCTGTTTGATCGCGTCATTGTTTTCTTCCGCCAGGAAGTTGAAATACGCGCCATAGGCCGCGCGGAGATAGGATTCGAGATCGCTGGCTTCCTCGCGCACCTTCTGGAGCAGCGGCCGAAAGCGCTTGACGCTGTCATTGGCGATCGCCTCGAAGACTTCCTCTTTCGACTTGAAATAATTGTAGAAGGTTCCACTGGCGAGGTTGGTCTCGCGAATGATGTCGCGAATGTTGGCCGCCTCATAACCAATTCGCGCGAAAACGACGCGCGCCGCATCCAGAATCGCGCGGCGATTGGCTTCCTTGGCCCGGGCGCGTTTGCCCATGCGTACTGCAGGTTCAGCTGTCACCGTCATGTGTTCTTACATCCCTCTCCAGACGCAGTGTGCCCAGATTGGTGACGGACCGTCAACTTTTAAGTTGCAGCGCACCGTCAATTCGCAGCCGGCGGCGAACCGTCAGGAAGATTCCCCAGGCCGCGCGCAACAAGATCAAGGCCAGGATTCCCCACATCGGTTCGCCCAGCGCGATCATGGCGAACGCGCCCGCGAAGATGCCAATGTGCAAGACGATGACCCGGCCATAGGGTTTCATCATCTCGGCATTGACGGTGGTCTCTCGATACTCGCCTTTGAGCAGGAAGTCCTGAATGAACAAGAAGGCCTGCACAGCCAGAATGGCGAGGACAAAGGTCGGCATGCTGGCACCAGACGCCAACGCTTCCTCGATCAGGCCCCATGGCGTTGGAAAGCCATGATCATCGGCGCCTGTGCTCATTTTGACAAAGCCGCTGACGAAGACGCCATGCACAAAACAGAACATGCCATAATGGACGACAAAGAACGGGCCGATGAACAGGATGCCGACCAGTCCGATCAGGCTTTCCTTCACACTGGTGGCGATCATCTTGGCGAGTGTGACCGCACCAATGATGACGTTTTCGAGCCAGTACAGGAAGACCAGTGGCGCCGCGCCCCAGCCGAGGGTCAACACCGCCCAGATCGGAAACAGATCGACCGCCAGGATCACGATGGCCACCGGGTCGCGATAGGTCCGCGCCAGCGTATTTGGGTCTAGAAAATTCAGCACATCAACGATCCCTGAAGATCAGCTGACATTATCCAAGCCGCTCCATTTCGGAAAGTCCAGCGGGTTGTGAGCGGTCAGGCCCCACGATTTCTTCGACGTGTTGTAATTGCCGGTCAGGATTTCGTAGTGGACATGGATCGCCGTGGCATTGCCTGTGCGCCCCATCATGCCGAGGGGTTGTCCGAAGCCGATCTTTTGCCCGGGCGACAGGCCGTCGGCAAAATTCGCGAGGTGGGCGTACCGAGTGTAAACGCCGCGCCCATGGCTGATCAGAACCTGTTGGCCAAAGCCGGAAAGATGACTGACTTCCAGAACCCGGCCTGGCGCGGCCGAGTAAATCGTGACCGCAGGTTTTGCTTGCAGGTCGATGCCTTTGTGCATGCGGCCTGAACGCGGACCGAACCCGGACGTCATGCAGGCACCATTTGCCGGCGACGCTGCCAGCACGATGCCGTTGACCTCAATCAGCGCATTGTAGTTCAAGATGCGTCCGCTGAGATCGGTGTCCGGGCGATTGCTGAACGATCGCATACAGGCATAGAGTTCAAAATCGGGATAGAACGGACCTTGTTGTGCCCGCGAGACCGGCTGTTGCGGTTGCGGCTGCGGCGCGGGAATTGAGGCTTCAACAGGCGCTTGTGGATAGGTCACAGGCGGCGGAGTCGATGCGCATGCGCACAGGCCAGCAGCTGCCAGCCCCGACATCATTGTTCGCATCACTCTACTCCTAACGTCCTACGCAGTTACACGCGCGCGTTTACGTCCTTTATCCAATTCTTGTTTCAGATCTCTTACATAAGTCTGGAAATCTACCTGCATCGTGTGGCGTGCAGCCTGGTAAAAATGCCCGAGATGGGTCTGTTCATCAGCGGCTGTGATCCGGTCCATTTCGGCCGCGCTCGGAAGCGCATACTCGCCCGCGACCATGGCTGCTGCAAGTTTTGATTGTTGCTCGGCAAAATTGACCAAAGTTGGAAGCGGTTGCGCCAGGGCGAGGAAAAACAGGTTCTCATAGCCAGGCTTGATCATCCGCTTGAACAGCGGGAACCGGTTGTCCGTCGGGGTCAGGTTCGGGTCCTCGAAGAACGGGAATGAGACCTTGTAGCCGGTGGCCCAGACGATGGCGTCGATCTTTTCGCTGGTGCCGTCCTGGAACACGACGGCATCTGCCTCGAAGCGCTTGATCGCGCCTTTTGCGGTAATGTCCCCGCATCCGACCCGGGTCAGAAACTCTCCGGACACGGATGGGTGCGCATCCAGTGGTTCATGGTCGGGCTTGGGCAGACCGTAATCTTCCGGATTGCCGATTTCCTTCTTGATCCGCGAGCGGGCGAGCGCGCGTCCGAGGCTCATCGGCATCCAGCTCGGCAGCACCGCCTTGTCAGCCGGTTGCCCGCCGAGATATTTCGGCAGGACCCAGACCCCGCGGCGCATTGAGATAATCAGCTTCTCGGCGATCGGGCGCTGTGACAGCTCGGACGAAATGTCCATGGCCGAGTTTCCGGCGCCGACGATCAGGATCTTCTTGCCGCGAAAATCGTAAGGGTCGAAAGGGTCCTCATAATGGTGGCTGTGAATCTGATAGCCCGCAAAGTCTTCCTGACCAGGATACTCGTCCGGCGTGCGCGGATCCCAATGATGTCCATTGCCGACGAACAGCCACTGATAGGTGCGGGTTTCGCCGGTCGACAGCGTCACATCCCAATCGCCATCGCTCCGGCGCACGGCCTTGTCGACGCTGGTCTTGAACGTGATCGTGTCGCGAAGCCCGAAATGGTCCACATAATCATGGAAATATTGCAGCAACTGACTGTGGTGGGGAAAGTCGGGCCAATTGTCTGGAACCGGGTAATCCTCGAAGGCGAGGCGCCATTTCGACGTGTCGATATGCAGGCTCTGATAGCACGACGACATGCCGTTCGGATTCTTGTAATACCAGTTGCCGCCTATGTCGTCCGAGGTCTCGAAGCAATCATAGGGAATGCCGAAATCCTTGAGCCGCTTGGCCATGGTGAAACCGCTGCACCCCGCGCCAATAATGCAGGCTTTCCCCTTTGCTGACCGTTCAGACGCCATCTTGGCTCCTTTCCTAAGGTGATCGGTTTAATTGCTGACGGAGATGGTATATCTGCGAACGCCGGCGTCAATTTGCGACGGCGCGTCAACCAGCGAGGGCGTCATGGATGAGAGCATAGCCAGTCTCGACAAGAGAATCGAACTGATGCGCCAGCATATGGATGGCATGACGCAGATCGTGCCATGGGCGCGAGAGACAGGATTCAAGGTCACGCAAGTCGAGCGCGGTCACGTTTGGGGCGTGCAACCGTTTGCCGAACACTTGGTTGGCGACATTGATGCCCAGGTCATCCATGGCGGCGCCATCACGACATTGCTCGACAATCTCAGCGGCATGGCCTGTGCGGCCGCATTGGAGGAATTCCGCTTCGTGGCGACCCTGGACCTGCGCATCGACTATATGCGACCCGCCGACAGTGGCCGCGATGTGATTGGCGAGGCTGAGTGCTATCACGTCACCAAGTCTGTCGCCTTCTGCCGGGCCTGGGCCTATCACGACAATCGCGACAAGGTGATCGCCACCGCGCAGGGCGCCTTTGCGATCAACAAGCCGCGACCGAAAGCCAGCCTGGGAGTGCCGGAATGAGCGAGACACTGACGCGCGGGCAGCAGCTTGAAGCCTTCCTGACACGCGTGCCAATCGTGCAGACGCTGGGCATGCGCTGCGACATCAAGGGCGACGACATGACCACCGTGCTGCCGTTCCAGGACAAGCTGATCGGCAATTTCACCATCAAGGCGCTGCACGGCGGCGCGATCGGAACCTTCCTTGAAATGACTGCCATGGCGCAACTATTCCTCGTCTCGGATGTTGAGCGTCCGGCACGAACGATCAACATCACCGTCGACTATTTGCGGCAGGGCCGCGCAGAAGACCTGTTCGCGCGCGCCCGCGTCATCAAGCTCGGACGACGCATGGCCTCGGTGACGGCCGAGGCGTGGCAGAGCGAGCGGGACAAGCCTGTCGCGGCGCTGCATGGCCATTTCCTGCTCAATCGAACCACATAAGCCCGACGTCGCGCATGAGCGGTCTGCCGATCATCCATCATCCGGATTATGACGCGCGCAGCGTTGCCGATGACCACCGCTTCCCGATGCGAAAATACTCCTTGGTGGCCGAGTTGCTGGAAGCGCGCGGCGAGGCGTTCGAAACGCCTGATCATGCCTCGCAGGCGGCGCTCGAGCGGGCCCATGACCCGGCTTATGTCCAGGGCGTCCTGACCTCATCCCTGGACGCCAGGACGGCGCGGCGTGTCGGATTTGAGATGACACCGGCGATCGCAGCGCGCACCCGCGCCTCGGTTGGCGGGACCGAGCTTGCGGCGCGACGCGCATTGGAGATCGGCGCTGCCGTCAATCTTGCCGGTGGCAGTCATCATGCCGATTATGCCGGCGGCGCCGGGTTTTGCGTGTTCAATGATGTCGCTGTCGCCGCACTCAGCCTGCTGGCCGAAGCGCGGGTGCGCAAGATCGCGGTGATTGATCTCGACGTCCATCACGGCGATGGCACGGCGCTGATCTTTGCCGAAGATCCACGTGTCGTCACGGCGTCGCTGCACTGCGATGACAACTGGCCGAGACAGAAGCCGCCGTCGAACTTCGATCTCGGGCTGGCGCGTGGGACCGGCGATACGGCTTACTTGCGCGCGGCGCGGCAGCTGGTCGATGAGACCCTGGCCTGGGCGCGGCCGGATCTGGTTTTCTACAATGCCGGGGTCGACCCGCACGCCGATGACCGGCTCGGGCGACTGAGCCTGAGCGATGACGGCTTGCAGGCCCGCGACCGGCTGGTGGCAAAGGCCTGCGCAGACCAGCGCTTGCCGGTCGTCGGCGTGCTTGGTGGCGGCTACAGCAAGGATGCGACCGCCGTTGCCAGACGCCACACCTATCTGGTTGATGCGCTGCAGGAAATTGTCTGAATGCCCGTTCTGGTCGCTTGTTTCGCGACGCGATTCCAGAAACAGATCCCAGCATGATGAAAGTTGATGAGACATCCCTGCAACCTGCGCGCGACCTGCTCCAGCGGATCTATGGTTATGCCGACTTTCGCGGCTTGCAGGCAGATGTCATCACCGACGTGATGGCCGGGCGCGATGCGCTGGCTGTGTTGCCAACCGGCGGCGGCAAGTCACTCTGCTATCAGATCCCATCCATTCTCAGGCACGGGGTTGGTCTGATCGTTTCACCCTTGATTGCGTTGATGGCGGATCAGGTCGATGCGCTGAAGGCGCTCGGAATCCGCGCTGAGCGACTCGACTCCTCGATGTTGCATGAAGACCGACTTGCCGCCTTGCAGGCGGCGCGGTCAGGCAAGATGGACATGCTCTATGTCTCGCCAGAGGGTCTGTCGGGCGGTTTGCTGAACGCGCTGTCGCAACTCGAGGTGTCGCTGATCGCTGTCGATGAAGCGCACTGCGTCAGTCAGTGGGGGCATGATTTTCGCCCGGACTATCGCGCGCTTGGCCGGCTCAAGACGGTGTTTCCGAACGTGCCGCGCCTGGCCGTGACAGCGACAGCGGATGAGCGCACGCGGACCGACATTCTCGACCAGTTGGACCTGACCGATCCCGCCGTTCACGTGGCCAGCTTTGATCGCCCCAATCTGACACTTGGCGCCGAACCAAAGGCCGGCAACAAGACCGACCGGCTGGTCAGCTTGATCCGCGCCCATAAGGGCGAAAGCGGCATTGTCTATGCGGCGACGCGGAAAGGGACTGAGCAGCTCGCCGAGGCGCTGGAGCGACATGGCATCTCGGCGCTGGCCTATCATGCCGGCCTGGAACCCGCTGACCGGGCTGAGCGGCAGCGGCGATTCCTGCTTGAGGATGGCCTGGTCATGTGTGCGACCGTGGCGTTCGGAATGGGCGTCGACAAACCGGATGTGCGTTTCGTGATCCATGCCGATCCGCCCAAGACCATCGAGGCCTACTGGCAGGAAGTCGGGCGCGCCGGGCGCGATGGCGAACCGGCTGAAGGCTATGCCCTGTTCGGGCCGGCAGACCTCCGGCGCAGCCTGATGTGGAGCCATGAAAGCGACGCTGCCGAGGCGATCAAGCGGGTGCAGATCAACAAGACACGGCAATTGTTCGCTCTGCTCAACGGCGATGCCTGCCGTCGCCAGGCGGTGCGGCACTATTTTGGTGAAAGCGATGCCAAGCCGTGTGGCACTTGTGACAATTGCGTCGCCGAGGTGGCTGACCTCTACGATGCGACGCGCTGGGCACAGATGGCGGTGTCGGCGGTGTTGCGATGCGGCCAGAAGATCGGTCGCGGACGCCTGGTTATTCACTTGATGGGCCAGGCCAAGGATGGCTTTGATGAAGACCTGTCACAACAGTCGACCTATGGCATCGGCGCCGAGCTGCCGAAATCGGGCTGGAATGCAGTGTTCGACGAACTCCTGTTCACCGGCTTGCTGGCCGAAGGCGGGGAAGTCACGCGTCCGTTCATCTTTGTCCCCGACCATGACGTCGCCAAGGCCCTGTTCAAGGGCGACCGCGAGGTCATGTTGAGATCCGATCCAACGGTGCGGCGCATCCGCAGTCGCGGCAGCAAGGTGGCGAGCGCTGCCTTTGCTGACCTGTCGACCCGTGATCGCGAACTGTTTGATCTGTTGCGCAACTGGCGCGTTGACCTGGCCAAGTCGAAAGGCGTTCCGCCTTATGTCATCTTCCATGACAAAACGCTGGCGACGATTGCCACGGAACGACCGGCGGATCTGACCGAGCTGTTGCAGATCTCGGGCGTCGGCGAGAAGAAGGCCAACCGTTATGGCGAAGACATTGCGCGCATCGTGCGCGATGCAGCCTGACAAAAAAGGGCCAGATGGCTCTGGCCCTTTTCCATGATGATTTCGGCTGGCCTTAGTGCCCGTAAGCGGACTCGCCGTGGCTGGCCGTGTCGAGACCGGTTTCTTCGGCGTCGGCAGACACCCGCAGCGGCGTGATCAGTTTGACGCCGAACAGGATGATCGCGCTGGCAATGGCTGACCAGGCACACACGGCGACCACGCCGGTGAACTGAACCGAGAACTGCCCGACCAGGGTTGCCTCACCGAGTCCCGGGGCCATTGGACCGAGACCGGCCAGGAACGGGATCAGCAAGGTGCCGAGAATGCCGCCAACACCGTGAACCGCGAACACATCGAGGCTGTCATCGATTTTCAGCTTGGTGCGGATCAGCGTCACAGCATAATAGCAGAGCAGGGCCGCCAGGGTGCCGATGATGATCGCTGCCAGCGGTCCGACTGATCCGGCTGCAGGCGTGATCGTTGCCAGGCCAGCAATTGTCCCGGTCGCGGTGCCGACCAGGGTGGGTTTGCCGAACTTGATCCATTCGACCGCCATCCAGACGAGCGACGCCGTGGCGGCGGACAGGTGGGTGACGAGCATGGCCTGACCTGCGCCCGCATTCGCGCCAACCGCGGAGCCGGCATTGAAGCCGAACCAGCCCACCCAGAGCATCGACGCACCGAGCATGACAAAGGCCGGGTTGTGCGGTGGTTTCATTTCCTGCGGGAAGCCAGTGCGCTTGCCCAGCATCATCACGAAGACCAGCGAACTGATGCCAGCGGTGGCATGCACCACGAGGCCGCCAGCGAAATCCGCAACGCCCTGGTCGGCGAGCCAGCCGCCGCCCCAGACCCAGTGACAGACCGGTGCATAGACCAGGACCAGCCAGAGAACCGAGAACAGCAGGACAGCCGCGAAGTTCACGCGCTCAACATAGGCCCCGACAATCAGCGCCGGGGTGATGATGGCGAAGGTCATCTGGAACATGACAAAGACCGATTCAGGGATCGTGCCGGACATGGCGTCCGTTGTCAGACCGCCAAGAAAGGCATTGGACAGGCCGCCCCAGAGCGCGCCTGCGCCGTCTGCGGCGCCGTTGCCATCGCCAAACGCGATCGAATAACCAACCGCGACCCAGACCAGCGACATCAGGCAGGCCAGGACCAGACATTGCATCAGGACTGACAGGACGTTCTTGCCCTGAACCAGGCCGCCATAGAACAATGCCAGGCCGGGCAGTGTCATGAACAGCACGAGCGCGGTCGATGTCAGCATCCAGGCCGTGTCGCCAGTATCGGCAAAGGCGGGGGCTGCAAAGGCAGAAAAAAGTGCGAGTAGAGATAAGGAGCGAGCCGCCGCGGCTGCTCGAGACTTGGTGAGTTTCATATGTTCGCCCTCCCGAAGCGATGCGGGGAGGCAAGCGGGATTTCAGGGGCAAGAACAAGTGTGACGAGGGCAAGAGGCATGCGTTTTTGCCGCCTCTGTCCAAAACTTGTGCGCCCATGCTCAGAGTTTGGGCGCGGCGATTTTCGAACTTGCTGGCTGACAAGCGCCGGGCATCGGTCTAAGCGGCCCGGATGGCCGACCTCGACCTCTCCCGTTTGCGCGTCTTGCGCCTGGCTGTGCCGGTGATGCTGGCACAGGCGGCAATTGCGGCCACCGGCGTGGTCGATACGGCCGTCATGGGGTTGTATGGCGACAAGTCGGACCTCGCGGCCGTGGCGGTCGCCAGTGTGGCCTTCAGCTTTATCTATTGGGGCTTTGGCTTCCTGCGCATGTCGACCACGGGCCTGGTCGCTCAGGCCATGGGCCGGGGAGATGCAGCTGAAGCGCGAGCCACCTTGCAACGCGGGCTGCTGCTCGGCGCCGCATTTGGGTCGACGATCTTCGTCATTTCGCCGCTGCTCCGGCTCGGCGTGTTTGCGCCGTTTGGAGCCGAGCCGGACGTGGTCGCACTGGCTGATGGTTACTTCGCCGCCCGGGTCTGGGGCGCCCCGGCGCTGCTCACCCAGTATGCGATCACCGGCTGGCTGCTCGGCACCGGACGCACCGGGGCGTTACTGGCCATGCAGATTGTCATGAACGGCGTCAACATCGTGCTGGATGTCTGGTTCGTGGCCGGCCTCGGCTGGGGCCCGGCGGGGATCGGGGCAGGGACGGCCATCGCCGAATGGGTGTCGCTTGTGTTCGGGCTGGTGCTGGTCTGGCGCAGCCTCAAGCGGGAGGCAGGGCTGCTCGATCGCGCCGCCTTGCTCGCCCTGTTCAACGCCAATCGCGATATTTTGATCCGGACCCTTGCCTTGCTGTTCGCCTTTGCCTGGTTTGTCCGCTCCGGCGCGCAAATGGGAACGGCGCAGCTGGCCGGGAATGAAGTCCTGCTGCAATTCATCACCGTCGCCGCATTTGTCCTGGATGGCTTTGCGTTCGTGGCGGAAAAGGAAGTTGGTGAAGCCTATGGCGCGCGCAGTGTCGATCGCCTGCGGCGCGCGATGCGGGTGACGACGGAACTGGCCTTGGCGTTCGGCGCGGTGATCAGCCTCGCCTATCTGGTCGGCGGCGCTGTGATCATTCAGAGCTTTGTCAGCGATGTTGAGGCGCGCAATGCGGCGCTTGCCTTCCTGCCTTATTGCGCCGCGGTACCACTGATCGGCGTCGCGGCGTTCCAGCTGGACGGGTTCTTCCTCGGCGCGACGCAGGGGCGGGCGATGCGCAATGCCGCGGTCTTCGTCACCGTGGCCTATGTCGGCCTGGATATGATCCTGCGGCCACTTCACGGCAATACTGGCGTCTGGCTGGCCTTTCTGGGGATGTATGTCCTGCGCGCAGGAGCACTTGGTTATTATGTGCCGAGCCTCATGCGCGCGACGGCAGATCGGCCCCAACCGCTTCCGACACAGAGCTGAACCCGTCTGCTTTCAGCCGCTCGGCAAGGTCGGCATTGATCTTCGCGACCAGGCCTGGCCCGTGATAGACGAGGGCTGAATAGAGCTGCACCGCGTGCGCGCCGGCGCGGATCTTGGCATAGGCGTCAGCGCCGCTGCTGATGCCGCCGCATCCGATCAGGTCAAACTCACCGAACATTTCGCTGGCCACATCGGTCAGGACCCGGGTCGATTTCTCGAACAGTGGTGCGCCGGACAGGCCGCCCGCTTCGCTCGCCTGACGACCGCGCAAGCTGTCGGGTCGGTCGAGCGTGGTGTTGGAAATGATCAGGCCGGACAGCCAGTCGCCGTAACTGCGCACGGTGGCGATGATGTCGCTCAATTCGGTTTCGCTGAGGTCCGGAGCGATTTTCAGAAACACAGGTGGCGCCTCAGAGCCGCCGCTGGCTTCGGCGTGGGCAATCCGGCAGCGGCTGAGCAAGTCCTGCAGCGCGGCCTGTCCCTGCAAGCCGCGCAGCCCGGGCGTGTTGGGGCTCGAAATGTTGATGGTGATGTAGGAACAGACCGGAGAGACGGCTTTGATCCCCGTCTCATAGTCGGCAATGAAATCTGCGCTGGTCTTGTTGGCGCCGACATTGGCCCCGACGGGACAATGCGTGGTCGGGGCGGAGCGGCGCAGGCGTCGGACGAAATAGTCGAGGCCGTGATTGTTGAAGCCCATCCGGTTGATGACGCCTTGATCTTCGCTGAGGCGAAACAGTCGCGGTTTCGGATTGCCGGGCTGGGGCTGTGGCGTGACGGTGCCGCATTCGAGAAACCCGAAGCCGAACCGCGCCATCGGCGCATGCACGTCCGCATTCTTGTCAAAGCCGGCGGCAAGGCCGACCGGGTTGTGCAGGTGCAGGCCCGCCTTGGGCAGTGTCACCGGAGTTTGCCACCGGTCCGGAGCGATCCGGGGCAGCCCGATGCCGAGTTTGAGTCCGTTCACAGTCGCCGTGTGCGCCGCTTCTGGCGACAGCTTTTTGACAAAGGGCAGGGCGAGATCAGGCAGGCTCATGAGTCGATGTCGGCGGGCAGCTCCGGGGTTCCATCCGGGGCGAGCGCCAGCACCCAGACGCGCTTGGCCCCATCCAGGTTCAGGGTCGCATAGAGGTGCGGAAACAGCTGACCGCCGCGGCTTGCCTCCCAGCGTACCGGCATCCCCATCTCCTCCACGATATATTCCAGCAAGCGAACCTTGTCGCGTCCGTGATAGTGCAGGGACAGGGTTTCCTGGACCTGTTCTCGGGTCGACAGGTGGACGTATCCATCGCCTTCGTCGAGCGCGGTCTGGGTATGACCCAAACGCTGCGAGACGTCCCAGTCTTCCTGGCTGAGGATTTTGTAGACGCGGGTTCTGTGCAGCATCACCATGCCCGCGTCTTGACCCGTTTTTTCCGAAGAAAGCAAGGCCATAGCGGCGTTGGATTGATGAGATTTTATTCCTATGTTAACCGAGGCTCGCTTGTATTCCACCACCATCGAGGCGGGCGATCATGCAACATGGGGACATTTGGCGCGGCTTGGATCTGCTGGCGCAAAATCACGGTTTGTCGCCATCCGGACTGGCGAAACTGGCCGGTCTGGATGCCACCGCGTTCAACAAATCCAAGCGTTGGCAGAAGAATGGCCGACCGCGCTGGCCTTCGACAGAGAGCATCGCGCTGGCGCTTGATGCGGTTGATGTCGGTTTCGATGCGTTCGCGGCGCTCGTCACCGAAACACGCGGGCAGACGCTGCCGCTCTACCCGCATACAGATCCTGTCCTGCACCAGGCGAAGTCAGCCCAAAACGTCGAGTTTGCCGGCGAACCAGAGCTGTTCATGATCGAAATCGCGTCGGACGAATTTGATCCAGTCTACAAGGTTGGCGCACGGCTTGTGGTCTCTGCGGCGGCGCCGCTGGAACCGGGGAAGCGTCTCTTGATCAAGCGCAAATCGGGGGCCTTCGAGGTCGGTGAATTTGTTGCCCACGCGCCGGACCATCTCAAGCTCTCTTCGGTGTCTGAACCCGCCCACGCGAAGACCATTGCCAGAGATGAAATTGACTGGTTCGTACGCATTTTGTGGCTCAGCCAGTAGGCAGATTGCGCAGATTCTGGGAATTCCAGATTTCTTTTAGACTATGGGCTTGCGCCGTGGGCCCGTCTTGTGGAAGGACTGCGCGTCATGGATTGGGATAAGCTGAAATCTTTCCACGCGGCCGCAGAAGCGGGCAGTCTCACCGCAGCCGGCGAGCGACTTGGAATTTCGCAGTCTGCCGTGTCCCGTCAGATTGCTGCCCTGGAAGAACAGCTTGGCGTGTCGCTGTTCCAGCGCCATGCGCGCGGGTTGGTGCTGACGGATGCCGGGCACACGCTGCATCGCTCTACGGTCGACATGGCCACCGCAGCCCAGGGCGCGAGCGCGGCGCTGCGCGATCAACAGGATGTCGCGCAAGGCGAGCTCATCGTCACGGCGCCGGTTGCGTTCGGCTCCACCTGGCTGGTGCCGCGGCTTGGCGATTTTGTCAGCAAGCATCCGGAAATGCGGATCGATCTGCGCCTGGACGATGGCGAGCATTATGATCTGTTGAAGCTGGAAGCCGAATGCGCGATCCGGTTGTGGGCGGCGGACAAGGCTGACCTGATCCAGCGCAAGCTGGCGACGGTGGCGACCAATCTCTACGCCTCGCCGGAATATATCAAACAGAATGGCATGCCGCGCACGCCGCAGGATCTCGATAATCACCGCATCATCACCTATGGCGCCGCCGACAGTCCGATCACGGCGATGAGCTTCGCCGAACGCGTTGGCCGGGATGATGCCGGGCCGCGCAAGGCGGCACTGACCGTGAACAATGTCTCAGCCATGTTGCGCGCCGCCGAAGCCGGGCTCGGCATTGCCGACCTGCCGGACTATATGGCGAGCGCTGTGCCGCGCCTGGTGCCCGTACTGGAAGATTATACCGGCCCGAGCTTCGATCTCTATTTCATCTATCCCAGCGATCTGAAGCGGTCGAAGCGCATTGGCGCCTTCCGTGACTTCCTGACAGCACAGGTCGAGGCGTTCCGATCGTCACCCTTGCGGTAGCGAATGTTATCTTTCTGTAATGTATGCAAAATTGCATGACGATATTGCGGACATGCATGTTGCAATTACAACCAACGAGCCCATATACCCCTCGTGTTGAGGTTCCGGACACGACCCGATCATTCCTCCGATTGGGTGTTTCCTCCCCCAGACGGAACCAAACTTACAAGGCCTGGCTGCGTATCGCGCCAGGCCTTTTTTCATGCCTGATGGAAGTCCTCGCCATACTCGGCCTGAAAGGTGCGGAACAGGGTTTGTAGCTCGCGCCGCAGCCGCGCTGGCCGGACCAGCTTGTTGCGAAACAGCCCGGCCTCAAATACCGAGAAGATGTCGCGTTCGCTGTCCTCAAATCGCCGTCCGAGTTGCCGCGCCACATGATTTTTCGTCAGCCGGTAGGCCATGATGTAAAACAGCTGCAGCGGCGACGCAGCAATGACATTGGCAATCGACAGGAAAGACTGAAGCTGATCGAACGGGATGGCGGACAGCTGACAGGCTGGCGACATGCCGGCCAGCTGTTCGATCTCTTCATAGATGCCAACCCGTTCGGTCCCGATCAGGCGACCATTCGGCTCGTAACACGGCAGGAGTGGATACAATCGACAGATTGTCGGGCGGATATTGTGGTCGCAAGCGCACCCCTGTTTTCGGCTGATGATCGACTCGGCGCGAAACACATAATCGCCAATGTCGAATTCGACGGTTTTCAGTTCGTAATCACCAAACTGATCGAGCCGACCATGGTCCTTCATGTATTCGAACTCGCCCGGCAGCAACGGCAATTCCTGAAAGTGCGTTCGCGCCAACAGCTTGAAGTTCGACTTGTAACGACTGAAATTGCAACAATGGGCGTCGCCGCACAGTTTCCAGCAGTCCGACACAAAGACAAGGTCAGTCTCGTAGATCTGATCGAAGACATGCTTCGGATAGGCCAAGTGTCCCCCTGACAGCATTCCGTCGGAACGGCGCTTGTTACGCTAGGGAAACTATAAGCATATTGTATGCCATTTGCATGAATTCGTGATCAAATTTCACCAAATACTGGCGAATACTCGGCTGATCTACTTGCTGATCCGCACCAGGGTGGTGAGCAGGGAATTGAAGGCAATACCGATCTCGGCCGACGAGATGTTGTAGAAATCAGATGGTGTGCTGGCGCACTGTGTCAGATAGTTGATGGCAGTCGGATCATTGATGTCGACGGCAATTGTGTAGAGCTGAATACCATAGGCAGACTTCATCTGCTCGCAGGAATCCAGCATCAGATTGTCGAGCGCCGTCTTGTCGAGGCGCTGGATATCGGGATGGCGCCAGCACCCGACACTGTCATCATGATCTTCCGGATGGCCGACATCATAAGACTGCTGGGTTCGGTTGGTGCAGCCATAATAGCCTTCGAAATTGCCAGGCGGGACATTGATGCCGTCGGTCAGCAGGATGGCAATCTTGATCACGTCCGGATCGTCCCAGTCTGACGGTTCCTCGTCGACGGGATAAGAGAAGAAACTGGTCCAGTTTGATCGCGGCGACAGCGTGCGCAGGCCCCACATCAGACCGATATCGGCATGAGTCCCACCAGGCGCCGGATAAAGCTGTTTCAACTTGTCGACGACTTGCGCGCGGTTGGCCGAGGCCGCGAGGATCGGCGACGGACAGTTCAGGTTCGGCCCATTGATCGCTTTCTGGCGGTCCCACGGAAAGATGTCAGACGAGCCGGAATCGGTCGGACGATAGTCGCAAACCTTGCCGCCGCCATTCAGGTAGGCGAACTCGTTCGGGTCGGCGAGGCACGGCTCGATATAGCCGTTCGGATCGGTCCAGCCATAACTGTGATAGGTGTTGTATTGGCTCTGCGCCGACTGATACGGGCTGACGCCTGCGCGCACGGCTTTCGGTTGGTAATTGTTGGCGGCACCGCCAGACCACCACGGATCGGGGCGCAGCTGCGTGGTGTCCGTCACCCAGCAGTTTCGGGAACAGCTCGGACGCCGGTAAGAGAAGGATTGCAGCTTTGGCGGTACGATGGCCAGCGGCCATTTCTGGCTCGGAAACGCATCTGTGAGCGGCGCTTTCACCGTGCCGGTCAGGCTGACTTCGCGCTCGCCATCCGCCGCGCGGATACAGCCGCGCCAATTGGTCGGGGTAAACAGATCATCGGTGTCGCTTTGCCGGGTCGCGGCCTGACCGGTGAACGGGTTCTGCGTGTGCGCCCAGGGATGCACCGCGGGCGCTGCGGGGACCGCGCGCGAGCCATAGGAGGGCGGCATGGGGGCGGTCGACGGCGTCGAGCTTGGCGTCGCGATGGGTTCGCTCAGAATATTGACCGTGGTTGCCCATGGCACGACCGAGATCTTGATGTCTTCGTGTCCATAACGCTCGAACAGCGTGTCGGTGAAATTGATCGCTGCCTCGCGCATCAGGTTCATCCGGTTGGAATTGAACATCGATGTGGAATTATCCAGGATCAGCGCGATCTCGAGCTGCTTGTTGCCGCCAATCGCGGCCTGGGCCGTGGCGCCAATCGTTGTCGTGTTGCGATTGAGCACCCCGCCGAAGAAATTGGTCATGACGCTGGTTGCAGTGGCATCAACGGTGCCCCCCACTTCGTCGAACACAAACGAGATGCTCGGCTGGGTATCGCCCAGTCCGAATTCCTGCTGGTTGCGCTGGAAGATGCGATCACCGGCCGCGCGGGCCGCGTCCTCGCGCTCAGATTGGGTCAGGGATGGATCGGCGTAATATTCCTTCGCGGCCATCAGGACCGCGGCGTCCAGCGAGTGCTGCAGCTGCGCCTTGTTATTGAACGCACGCTGGCCATCGACAGAAATACCGATCACCGCCGTCACCGGGACCAGGAACAGCCCGAACATCATCAGCGTGTTGCCGCCCGTGTGTCGTAGGAATGATGAGAACGCCCGCATGCCCCAAAGCTAGGAATGCGGGGTCAAGACGCCGCTAAAGCGGAGTTTTCAATTTGATCGACTGTCTGAACCGCTCGTCGACCATAGTCTAGAACGGCACACCATCATCGGGATCACCCTGGCCGCCCGGGGCGAGCCCGGCGAAATCGAACACGCGCTGATCATGCAAATGGCTGGGACGGACGGTGGCCAGCGCGTGCGCCATGACCTGGCGCACCCCCGGCTTGCGCTGTTCCCAGTCATCCAGGAGCTGCTTCATCGCCACCCGCTGCAAGCCATCCTGCGAGCCGCAGAGATTGCACGGGATGATCGGGAATTTCATCGCCTGCGAGAATTTCTCCAGATCCGCTTCGGCGCAGGTGATCAATGGCCGCAGCACCATCACGTCGCCGTCATCATTGAGCAGCTTAGGTGGCATCGCCGCGAGGCGACCGCCATGCACAAAATTCATCATGAAGGTCTCGAGCGCATCGTCGCGGTGATGGCCAAGCACGATCGCGTCGCACCCTTCCTCGCGCGCAATCCGATACAGGATGCCCCGGCGCAGGCGCGAGCAGAGCGTGCAAAACGTCTGTGTTTCGGGAATCTTCTCGGTGACAATCGAATAGGTGTCCTCGGTCTCGATCCGGTAATCGACGCCGATCCGTTCGAGCCAGTCAGGCAGCACATGTTTGGGAAAGCCGGGCTGGCCCTGATCGAGGTTGCAGGCCAGCAGATCCACCGGCAGCGCTCCTTGCCATTGCAGGTCCATGAGCACCGAAAGCAGGCCATAACTGTCTTTGCCGCCAGACAGGCAGACGAGCCATTTCGGACGTTTGTCGGCGTTTCGATCGACCAGTCCGTACTGATCGATGACCTGCAGCGCATTGCGCGCCAGGCGTTTGCGCAGCTTCTTGAAGCTGACGCTTTTCGGCACGTCGGCAAAGATGGGCGGCACGGTCGAGAAGGAAGCTGTATCAGGCATGCCGCCGCCTATGCCACGAGCGGTGGCCAAGAGCTAGAGGTCGATGCGCGTCAGGCTCAGGCGGCCTTGTGGCCCGCGCCGTAATAGTCGCGGGCGCCGGTCTCCTTGTCGGATTTTCGCTCCAGTGTTTCGACCGGCTTGGCTTTCTTGCGCTGATTGAGCCCGTAATATTCCTTGGCGCTCATCCAGCCGCGTTTCAGTGACGCGTGATTGGGCGCATCCTCGGAGCTGCGCGGCTTGAGCATATTGTTCAGCTTCGGCCGGTACCTGCGGATCAGGTCTTCTTCGATCTTCTGGCGCTTGTTCTCCGACCGGATGCACAAATAGTGGCGTTCCGATGCGCCTTTCTTGCGGGCTTCTTCCCAGCGTTCATGCCCATCCAGGCGGCCCTGGAGGTTTGACGCCTTGCCGATATAGATCGGCTTGAGGAAGAAAAATGCCGTCCGACGGACCATGACGTAGATCCCGCCAGCATCCGGCAGGGCTTCGATCGTCTTGGTGATTTTAAAGCGATAGCGACGGCTGCTTTCGCCGCGCCAGACATGCCAGCCATAAGGAATCATCGACCGTCTCCAACCAGTAAAGGTTAATAAATCGGCCTAATTGGTTAAGGTATTGCTAACCATTGCCTTGCGCACCGGGGCGAAACTGGTGCGGTGGATCGGGCACGGGCCGAGCGAGGACAGTGCGGCGGCATGTGCGGCGGTGCCATAGCCCTTGTGCCCGCCAAACCCGTAACCGGGATAGGTCTTGCAAAACGCCTCCATCAGTCGGTCGCGTTCGGTCTTGGCGAGGATCGAGGCCGCCGAAATGGCCGGTTCCTTCAGGTCGCCCTTGATGATCGCCTCGGCCGGCGCCGGCAGGTCGCGTGGCAGGGCATTGCCATCGATCAGGATGTGTCTTGGCGCAATCCCGAGCCCGGCAATCGCACGCTGCATGGCCATGAAGGTCGCTTCGCGGATGTTGATGCGATCAATCTCGTCTGGCTCGGCATGCGCGACGCACCAGAAGGCGGCCTTTGACTTGATCTCAGGCTCCAGCGCGAAGCGCTTCTTTTCGCTGATCTTTTTCGAATCTGTCAGGCCCGGAATCGGCTGTGTCGGATCAAGGATCACCGCCGCAGCGGTGACCGGTCCCGCCCATGGGCCGCGCCCGGCCTCGTCTACGCCGCAGATCAGGTCTATGTGTGTCATCGGGTGAGACAACAATGATTCTAAGAGGCTGGGCTATGACGGACCCTTATGTGATTGAAATGAGCGAGACGGGCGGCGTCGACGTGCTTGTCAAAACCACGCGCGGGCCGCAACCGCCTGGCCCGGGCCAGGTGCTGGTGCGCCAGACGGCCTCCGGCCTCAACTTCATCGATACTTATCACCGCACGGGTCTTTACCCGGTAAAGCTGCCTTTTGTGCCCGGCTCAGAAGGCGCGGGCGTGGTCGAGATGGTCGGTGACGGCGTCAGCCATATCGCTGTCGGTGACCGTGTGGCTTATCTCGGATCCGGCACCTATGCGACGCATTATACCGGGCCCGCCGCGACCATGGTGAAGCTGCCGGACGGGATCAGCGAAGCCGATGCAGCGGCGGTGCTGCTCAAGGGCCTGACCGCCTGGATGCTGTTGTTCGAGGTCCGGCGCGCATCGCCGGGAGAGACAGCGCTGGTCTGGGCCCCGGTTGGCGGCGTCGGCTCGCTTCTGGTGCCATGGGCGAGCGCGCTCGGCGTGCGGGTGATTGCTGTCACGTCCAGCGATGCCAAGGGCAGCCGCGCGCGTGAACTCGGCGCCTCGGACGTGGTGCTCTCGTCCGATGACGTGGCCGCTGAGGTGCGCACGCTGACCGGCGGCGACGGGGTCGATGTGTCCTATGACAGTGTCGGCAAGACCTCGGCCCAGGCCTCGCTCGACAGTCTCAAGCCGCGCGGTTGGTGGGTAAGTTATGGCAATGCATCCGGGGCGGCCGATCCGCTGGCACCAGGCATTCTTGGTGCCAAGGGCTCGTTGGTGCTGACCCGTCCCAGCCTGTTTCATTTCATTTCTGATGCCGACAGCCTTCGACGCGGCGCTGCGGCTTTGTTCGGGGCGATGCGAACCGGCACGATCAAGGCGAATGTCGGCCAGACCTTCCCGTTGAGCGAAGTCGCCAAGGCGCATGAAGCGATCGAAAGCGGCAAGACCATCGGGGCAACGCTGTTGCTGCCATAGGTGGGCGCGAGAGAGAGGGCCAGAATGACCGATCGTGATCCTCTTGTCCGGTCCCGCACCGCCTATCTCGGCATTGCCGGTGTGGTCCTGTTCGTGCTCGCGGTCCTCGCCGCGATCATCGCGCCAAGTGTCTATGCGACCAGGCTCCTGCTCGCCTGGTTGTGGCCGGAGGCGCCGTTATGGATCGCCCGGCCGATCCTGGCATTGGGCGGCGCACTTGGGGTGACGATTGGCTATCTTGTGCTTGGCCTGATCGTCCGCAAGCGCTAGCGACAGTCTGCAAGTGTCGAGGTGAGCCCATGTCCAGTGATCCTGAAATCCGTGTCTACACAGCCGCTGACCAGGACGGCGTCATCGCCCTGTGGCGCCAGGTGTTTCCGGGCGAATCGGGATGGAACGAACCGGCGGATGTCATCGCCCGAAAGCTGACCGTCCAGCCGGACCTGTTTTTCGTTGCAGTTCAGGACCGTCAGGTCGTCGGCACCGTGATGGTCGGCTTTGATGGCGTGCGCGGATGGGTCCACAAGCTTGCCGTTCATCCTGAAGCGCAGCGGCGGGGGCTCGCGTCCCGGTTGATGCATCGCGCCGAGCAGGGATTGCGCAACCTGGGCTGCGCCAAGCTGAACCTGCAGGTCCGCGCGTCGAACCTGCAAGTGATCGCCTTCTATGAATCGCTCGGCTTCAGCGTCGAAGATCGCGCCAGCCTCGGCAAGCCACTGGATTAGGCCGCGCGCTTATCCGGTGGGGTCGAGCTCCAGCAGCAGCGCCGGATCAATATAGAAGTCGCTGCCGCGATCCTCACTCAGCGAGTTGCGCCATTTGACCGCCCAGTGCAGGTGCGGGCCGCTGGTCCGGCCGGTATTGCCGCTAGCGCCGAGACGCTCGCCGGCCTTGATGACATCGCCTGGCGTGACATCCACTTCCGACATGTGCAGGAACACGGACACCAGGCCATCGCCATGGTCGAGGAAGACCGTGCCGCCTTCATAATAGAGATCCGGATCGCCCAGCGTGACCGTGCCATCGGCCGGGGCGACAATCTCGGTGCCGACCGGAATGGCAATGTCATAGCCATAATGCACCGATGTGCGCTCGCAGGGCGTGCCGTCCTTGCCGACGCCGATATATTTCCGCGCCGGGCCGAACGGGGATGAGGCCGGACCCGTCGATGGGCGGATAAAGCCGCCGCGGGCGCCGTTGCCGTCATTGAACGTCTTGAACGCGGTTTGCTTTTTCACCCAGCTGCGCGAGGCATGTGCCTTCTGTTCTTCGGTACGGGCATCGACCTTGTCGCAATCCATGCCTTCAATGGTGCGGAACGGGTCATCGCGGGGCGCCAGGTTGAGCGTGATGCCGACGCTCGGATCGTCTTTGGCGACAACATGGAATTCCAGGCTCTCGGTGCGCTTGAGGCCTATCGTGGCGATGCCGTCCGCATTGACCGGCACGTGACGTTCGTCTTCGCCCTCAATTCCGAACACCATCAAAGTGCTCCCCGGGGTGGCTTCACACAGGATCAGGCCGCCCTGAACCAATTGCCCATCGCAGGAAATTGTCACGCTCTCGGCCTGGCCCGGCAAGGGCACACCGATCCAGAACAGGCCGATCAGCAGCCAGTCGCGCAGGAACATCTAGGCCTTGCCGCTCATGCGCGTGGCGGCCGCCGCGGCATCGATATAGGCTTCCTGATGGTCGACGCTCCAATAGCGCAGCGCCGCGATCGGAATCTTGCGGCCGGTGACGGCGCAAATCACGTAATCCCCAGGACTTAGCAGTTCCAGATCGGCATCGAGATAGCGGATCTTTGCCTCGCCGGGCTGTCGGTCGGTTTTCTTTAGCATGCGCCCATAATGCCTGATCCACGGGCGAAAGGGAAGGCGGGAATTCAGGCAGAAGTTTTTGCTTTGTTCTCGTGAACAAATGTGGTACAGAAGCCACAGCTGGCTGGCTCGGGGCCATTCTTTGCCGAGTATGTTATAGACGAAAAGGAACGACTCATGTCCAAACCCAACCTGCAACTCGTGGATAAGGATTCCGGCGTGGATAAGCAGAAAGCTCTCGAAACGGCGCTCGCCAATATTGACCGTGCATTCGGCAAAGGCTCGGTGATGCGTCTTGGCGAACAACAAGCCATGGACATTGAGGCGGTTCCGACAGGCTCTTTGGGCCTCGACATCGCTCTTGGTATTGGCGGCCTGCCAAAAGGCCGTGTGATTGAAATTTATGGACCGGAAAGCTCCGGTAAGACGACGCTGTCACTGCATGTGATTGCCGAAGCGCAAAAGAATGGCGGCGTCTGTGCCTTTGTTGACGCCGAACACGCGCTCGACCCGGTCTATGCCGGCAAGCTCGGCGTTGACCTGGATGACCTGCTGGTCTCGCAGCCGGACACTGGTGAGCAGGCCCTGGAAATTGCCGACACGCTGGTCCGCTCCGGGGCGATTGATGTCCTGGTCATCGACTCCGTGGCGGCGCTGACGCCGCGGGCCGAGATTGAAGGTGAGATGGGCGACAGCCTGCCCGGCCTGCAGGCCCGACTGATGAGCCAGGCGCTGCGCAAGCTGACCGGCTCGATCTCCAAGTCGAACTGTATGGTTGTCTTCATCAACCAGATCCGGATGAAGATCGGTGTGATGTTTGGCAGCCCGGAAACCACGACTGGTGGGAATGCGCTGAAATTCTATTCTTCCGTCCGTCTTGATATTCGCCGCATCGGTGCGCTCAAGGACAAGGATGAAGTGATTGGCAACCAGACCCGCGTGAAAGTGGTCAAGAACAAGGTTGCCCCGCCATTCCGCCAGGTCGAGTTTGACATCATCTATGGTGAAGGCATCTCGAAGACCGGTGAGATCATCGATCTCGGCGTCAAATGCGAAGTGATCGAGAAGTCCGGCTCGTGGTATTCCTATGGCCCGGAACGGATCGGGCAGGGACGCGAGAAAACGCGTCAATTCCTCAAGGACAATCCCGATATTCGCGACGAGATCGAGCTGGAGATCCGCAAGCGCTCTGGCCTGCTGTCAGACGTTTTGCTGACCGAAGGCGGCGGTCCGGCTGAGGAAGCGGAAGCTGGCTGATCCAAGCTGAAAACCAGATCATCTGTAACGCGCCAGCAGAAACGCTTGGCGCGTTACCTTTATGCGCATATATCCACGCCCTGAACCGCTCCACACGCTGAGTCGGCAAGAGGAAGTTTCATG
Organism: Henriciella sp.; assembly: GCA_965228095.1. Lineage (GTDB taxonomy): Bacteria > Pseudomonadota > Alphaproteobacteria > Caulobacterales > Hyphomonadaceae > Henriciella. The sequence goes on from OZ245793.1 coordinate 2,143,151, forward strand.
ACGAGTGTCAACGATCTGCGCGAATCCTTTCTGTCCTACTTTGAAAGCAAGGACCACGCCCGCGCGCCGTCCGCACCCCTGGTGCCGGAAAACGATCCAACGCTGCTTTTCGTCAATGCCGGCATGGTGCCGTTCAAGAACATCTTTACCGGTGCCGAGACCCCGGCTGCGCCGCGCCTGACAACGTCGCAGAAATGCGTGCGCGCCGGCGGCAAGCACAATGACCTCGACAATGTCGGCTACACGGCGCGCCACCACACCTTCTTCGAGATGCTCGGCAATTTCTCGTTTGGCGACTATTTCAAGGATGAGGCGATTGCCTATGGCTGGGAGCTGGTGACCAAGGAGCTCGGCCTTGCCGCCGACAAGCTGCTGGTCACGGTCTTTGCCGAGGATGACGAAGCCGCAGCGATCTGGAAAAAGGTCGCTGGCCTGCCGGATGAGCGCATCATCCGGATCGCCACATCCGACAATTTCTGGTCGATGGGCGACACTGGCCCATGCGGACCGTGTTCGGAAATCTTCTATGATCACGGCCCCGATGTCTGGGGCGGCCCGCCCGGAACACCGGAAGAAGATGGCGACCGGTTCATCGAGATCTGGAACCTGGTCTTCATGCAGTTCGACCAGCAGAAAGGCGGCACGCGCACCAACCTGCCGAAGCCGTCGATCGACACAGGCATGGGTCTGGAACGCATCGCCGCGGTGCTGCGAGGCGTCCACAACAATTACGAAATCGACCTGTTCCAGAATCTGATCAAGGCCGAAGAAGACGTCTATTCGCAAAAAGCGGACGGTGATCATCTCGGCTCGTTCCGCGTGATTGCCGACCATTTGCGCACCTCGGCTTTCCTCGTCGCAGATGGCGTCACGCCGTCAAATGAGGGGCGCGGCTATGTCCTGCGCCGGATCATGCGCCGCGCCATGCGCCACGCCCACATTCTCGGCGCGCGTGCGCCCGGCATGCACAAGCTGGTGCCGGCCCTGATCACCGAAATGGGCGCCGCCTATCCGGAACTCGGCCGCGCGCAAGCGGCAATCGAGAGCGCGCTCGAACAGGAAGAAAGCCGCTTCCAGCGCACGCTCGGCCGCGGCCTGGCGCTGCTCGACGAGGCCAGTATTGACCTGAAAGAGGGTGACACGCTGCCCGGTGAAACCGCGTTCAAGCTGTATGACACGTATGGCTTCCCGCTGGATTTGACACAGGACATCCTGCGCGGTCGCGGCATGAGCGTTGACGAATCCGGTTTCGATGCGGCCATGGCGAAACAGAAAGAAGGCTCGAAAGCCGCCGGCTTCACCTCTGGTGATGCGGCGTCTGGCGAAGTCTGGTTCCGCATTCGCGACGATGTCGGGGCGACGGAATTCCTCGGCTATTCAGACCTCCAGGGCGAGGGCGAGGTCAAAGCCATCGTCGCTGACGGCGCTCACGTCGAAGGTCTCAAGACCGGCGATCAGGCGGAGATCATTCTCGATCGCTCACCGTTCTATGCCGAAAGTGGCGGCCAGGCGGGCGATCACGGTGTCATCACGTCTGGTTCGGCGCGATTTGTGGTGCGCGATGTCCAGAAACGGGCGGGTGACCTGCACGCCCATATGGGTGAACTGGTCGAGGGGACTCTTGCCGTCGGCGCTGCCGTGTCGACGCAGGTCAATGGCGACCGCCGCACCCGGATCATGGCCAATCACTCGGCCACGCACCTGATGCATGCGGCCCTGCGCGATGTGCTCGGCGAGCATGTCACGCAAAAGGGATCGCTGGTCGAAGAAGAGCGGATGCGTTTCGACTTCTCGCATGGCGCCCCGGTGACGCCGGCTGAAATCGAAGCGATCGAAGACCAGGTCAATGCCGTCATCCGCCAGAACAATCCGGTCGGGGTCGCGGTGACCTCGCCTGAGAAAGCGATTGAGGCGGGCGCGCTGGCTTTGTTCGGGGAAAAGTATGGCGATGAAGTGCGCGTCCTGTCCATGGGCGCTGATCTGAAGGACTCCGACAAGGCCTATTCGGTTGAGCTGTGCGGCGGCACGCATGTCGAGCGTACCGGCGATATCGGCACATTCGTGATCCTGTCCGAAAGCGGCGTCTCGGCCGGCGTGCGCCGGATCGAGGTTGCGACCGGCGCCGAGGCCCTCGCCTTCCTGCGCAGCCGGGCCCAGGTCGCCGTCGACCTGTCCGACCAATTGAAAGTGCCGCTCAAGGATGTGGCCAAGAAAGTGTCGTCGCTGACCGAAGATCGCAAGACGCTGGAACGCCAGCTCGCAGAGACCAAACGCGCGCTGGCCATGGCCGGCGAAAGCGGCGCGCCATCGGGCCCTGAGGAGATCAATGGCGTCAACCTGATCGCCCGCGTCGCTGAAGGCGTCGGCGGCAAGGACCTGCGCGCGCTGATTGATGAAGCCAAGGCCCAGATGACGTCCGGTATTGCGGTCTTTATCGGCGTCAATGACGGCAAGGCGGCGGTGGCTGTCGGGGTCACTGATGACCTGACCAGCACCCATTCTGCCGTCGATCTGGTGCGCGTCGCCGCGGCCGAAGTTGGCGGCAAGGGCGGCGGTGGTCGTCCGGACATGGCGCAGGCCGGTGGCCCGGATGGCTCAAAGGCAGAGGCAGCCCTGGACGCCGTGCGCGCCGCGCTGAAAGGTTAGCTGTCAGACGGGCCTAGCGTCCCGCATTGGGCGGCCAGTATTCGCGCAGGCGAAACGGGTGCGTGGGATTTTGTGCAATCCACTCATCCACGTCACGCAGATGGTGCGGATAAGGGGCAATCAGTTGCCGCATCGTATTGGCGCGAAATCGGTAGCCTGCTCGCCACAGGCGCTCGACTTTCTGCCATTGCGTCTGCTCGCCCTTGCGCGGCGCCTTGAAGCCGCCGCCCATATCGGCGAGGACGCCCGAGCATTGTGGACACGGGTATTCCTGCTCAAGCGTGAACCGCTTCTTGAAGCTCTTGCGGCAGGAAAAACAGGCATAGGCGGTCAGGACCGGTCCGCGCCGAACGGCAGACAGGCCTTGTTTGGCGGCCCGCGCGGCATAGAGCTCGCTATACCGTTTCAGGCCCGCCTGTTTGCGCAGTTTTGCGCGCCGCGCTTTTTCGCTTCGCGTTACCATCCGTCATCACTCGCACCGAACCCGGCATGATGCAATCATAGGCGGGGTGCATCAAACGGCGCCGCCCGCGCGGATCAGGTGCAGGCCGGCCGCCACATATCCTGCGCCAAATGCAATGCCCGAAGCGATGATCAGGGCAGGGAGTTGCACGGCGATCAGCCCGAGGGCAAAGGCGAACGCGATCAACCACAGACTTGCGGACAGACGCAGGATGCCTGCCTTGAGCAGCTGAACACTGAACAGCGCGATGGCGAATATGATGATGCCGGCGCCCAATTGGTAGAAGTCGATGCCGAACAGGACCGGGTCCGGTCCGACAATGCTGGCAAAACCGATCGCGACCAGCAAGGCGGCGACCAAGCCGGTCAACCCGAGATGGTCGGCATATCGGAGGTAGACGGCCAGCGTGGCGAACAGGAGCAAGATATCCGTCAGCGCGTACATCGCCTCCAGCCCGGCCGAGTCCGGCGTGTAGGGAATGAGCGCGGTCGCCATGCGCAACAGGCCGCCGAGCACCGCGGCCCCGGCGCCAAGCTTGAATAGAAATGTCGATGTCACCGTCATGAACCCTCCGCAAAAATCAGTTCAAGGGCGGGTCTGATCCCTCAACCTAAGTTCAGGTCAAGGCCGGATTTGAAGCCCGATCAGGCCGGCAGGTCTGGCGGAAAGACAGGTTCTTCGTCGCCCGTCTGCCACTGCGCGAACTTGGGCATGATCTGTTTGAACAGCGCGCTGTCGAGATGGTGTGCGAGCCAGGCTTGTAGATTGGGCAGGTCGAGGGCGTCAAACCAGTCCCGGTCCGTGTTCGCGAATTGACGAACGAATGGAAAGATCGCGATGTCGGCATAACTGACGCGTGCACCGAACAGCTGCGGGTGACCCTCAAGGCGGGCATTCAGTTGTTCCAGGAATGCGAGGCCAAGGGCGCGCTGGTCGTCGCGGACGACGCCTTCCTGTTCGTATCGGTTCGGATACTTGTAGCGGTCGAGCGCACGTTTGAACGGACCATCGCATTCGGCGACCAGCGCCATCATCTGATCAAGCGTGCCGGTCTCAGGTGAGAGCCAGCTGTCGGCATCATTGTGCGCCAGTGCCCAGGCCATGACATCAAGGCTTTCCTCGATCACCGTGCCATCGGGCTCGACAATCACCGGCACCGTGCCTTTTGGCGAGACCTCGAGCATCTCGGCGGGCTTGTCGCGCAGGACGACTTCGCGCAGGCGGCAGTCGATCCCGGCCTGGGCAATCGCCATCCGGGCGCGCATCGCATAAGGACAGCGGCGGAAGGAATAGAGAATTGGCCTTGGGTCGCTCACGCGGTAGCTTTCGGTCTCGGGGTCATGACAACGTCATCCCCAATATGGGTCTCGCCCCTGGCCTTGGCCAGTCGAACCTGTTTCTGCCGTTCTCGCAGCGCCGCCATCTTGGCTTCAGTGAATGTGCCATGGCAGCGTGGGCAGGAGACGCCGTCCTCGAATTTCGGATCGTCCCGGTCTGCAGCACTGACCGGATGACGACAGGCGTGGCAGAGCTGATAGTCGCCAACTTCCAGGCCATGGCCGACGCTGACGCGCTCATCAAACACGAAACACTCGCCTTCCCACAGGCTGTCGGCCTTGGGCACGGTTTCGAGATATTTCAGGATCCCGCCTTGCAGGTGAAAGACATCCTCGATGCCGAGGGATTTGACATAGGAGGTCGATTTCTCGCAGCGAATACCGCCGGTGCAGAACATCGCGATCTTTGGCGTACGGCCCTGTTCGGCGAGCTCGGCGCGGAAGGTCTCGAACCAATCGGGAAATTCACGGAAGGTCTCGGTTTCCGGGTCGATCGCGCCCTGGAAGGTGCCGAGCGCAACTTCGTAATCATTGCGCGTATCGATGACGACGGTGTCCGGATCAGTGATCAGCTCGTTCCAGTCTTCCGGTTTCACATAGGCACCGACCAGGCAGGTCGGGTCCGTGCCGGGCACGCCCATGGTGACGATCTCATTCTTTAATCGCACTTTCAGCCGCAGGAACGGCATCGCCTCGGCATGGCTGTCTTTCCATTCCAGGTGTTCGCAACCCGGCAGGGCACAGATCGCATCAAGCGCCTGATCCATCGCTTCCGGTGTGCCGGCAATCGTCCCGTTCACGCCTTCGGTGGCGAGCAGGATGGTGCCTTTGATGCCAAGGGCCGAGAGGCGCTCGAACAGCGGCTCGCGCAGGGCTTCGGGATCGTCAAAGGCGACGAACTTGTACAGGGCGGTGACGCGGATAGTCGACATGCGCGGGCTTATGCCAGAAGAGCGCGCGCGAGAAAAGTCAGGGGTATCACGTGGTTTGCAGATGAGCGCCATCGCCTTGCCTTCGCCCAATTCCCCCTCTATAGCCGCCCTCTCTGCCAACCTGACAAACATGAGGAGGGGTGCATGCAGACCATGATCGCAAACTTATTTCACCCCGTTTCTAACCTCTAGGATCAGGACCCTTTTCAATGGGCAATTCTAAACCGGGCTGCGGATGCGGCCCGCTTTGCGCGCGGTTTGCCGATCGCGACTGCGCCTCCCGAAACTCAACTCAGCCGAAAGGGCTGGCAGGAGCAACTCATGCGTGAGGACATGTTCAAAGTCATTGTCGAGCGTCCGCGCTGGGGCCGCAAGTATGCGGCCAAGTCAAAGCTGCGCCATGACAAGCTTCCCGACCGCAAACACGCGACCGGGCGCCGTCAGGTGCTGGAGCATCGCGGCTACACCAAAAGCCTGAATGAGAACCTGGCGCCGTTGAAGCGCTATCTCATGAAGCAGGTCGGTCGTCCGTGGGACAAGGTCTATAGCGAAATCAGCGAGCACCTGGATACGGGCAGCACGGTGAAACAGCACGTGCGTGACCACCTGACCGATTTCATTCTGATCAATGTGTCAGTTGATCGTGACGGCCGGTTCATGGCGACGCGCCACTGGGGCGGCCCACAGCCGCCCGAATTCTGGTGGGCCAAGCTCTATGTTGATCCGCGCGATGGTTTGATCAAGCGGACCGACAAATTGTGCCGCAAGCTGGGCGTCAGGGATTTTCGCGGAAAACTTCGCGATGATCGCAAACGCCGCGCTCAAGGCTGGCGGTTTGACCACAATCTGCGGGGGCTCACCGAGACGCGATTTCTGGTCAAGCTGAACGGCTGCTGGTTCCAGATCGACACCGATCATGTGCCAACCGATCGTTTCGGACGTCGCCTTCAGGGCCGTGACCTGGTCGAGGCCCTGGCCAAAGGCGGCTCGGATGACGGTCTGGCCTGGCGCCTGATCGCCAAGCGTCAGCTGGGTAAGAAAGAGCTGCGAACGCAAAAGCTCAGCAATGATTGAGAGGAGGGGTTTCGAGGTTTCGGAACCCCTTTTTCTTGTCGGCTGTGACGCGTCAGTCGGATTTGGGTCTAAAGCCCCAAACTCGCCAGCACCGTCTCCGTGTCTGCACCGAGACGCGGCGGGTCGATGGCAATATCCGCTGGCGTGGCGCTGAACTCGACTGGATGTTTCATGGCGCGATAATCGCCTGCGTCCGGATGTTGTCGGGTCTGGAAGAAGTTGACCGCCGCGAGGTGCGGATCGGCCAGAACGTCATCCATCTTGTTATAGCGCATGGCCGGAATGTTGGCGCCGTCCAGCAGGGTCAGCCACTCGTCCGTGGTCTTCAGCAAAGCGACTTCGCCAATGATCTCGTAAAGCTCGGTGATGTTCTCGGTGCGGGCCGAATAGGTCGAGAAACGCGGGTCTTCGAAGACTCCGGACTTGCCGCCCATTTCGAAGAATTGTTCCCATTGCTGGTCGGAATAGGGCACCAGGCCGATATAGCCGTCCTTGGTCTTGTACGGTTTGCGATTGGCGTTGATCGAGCGCGAATACGCAAGCTTGCCATTGCCCGGCAGGAAAGTCTCGCCATAGAGGTTTTCGACCAGATTGAAGAAGGTAAAGCTCTCCAGCATCGGCACAGACACGAACTGACCTTCGCCGGTCCGTTGCTTGTGGTACAGCGCCGCCAAGGTGGCATAGGTGGCGAACAGGCCGACCGTCTTGTCGGCGACCAGGCTCGGCGCGTATTCTGGATCCCCGCCAGAGCGCATGGCGTTCAGTGCGGCAAAACCCGATGCGCCCTGGATCAGATCATCATAGGCCTGGCGCTTCTCATACGGACCTCCGGCGCCAAATCCGGCGCAATGAACATAGACGATGCCAGGATTGATTTTCTTGACGCTGTCATAATCGAGGCCGAGGCGGCCCATGCCCGCCAGACGGACATTGTGGAAGAACACGTCGGCGTCCTTGAGCAGCGCAACAATCGCGGCCTTGCCGTCTTCGGTCTTGGCATCCAGCTGCACCGACTTCTTGTTGCGGTTGAGACTGGTATAGATCGGGCCGAGATCGCCGGTCGGCGAGGCGCCGGCATAGCGCATCATGTCGCCCGCCTTGCCTTTCTGCCCCGCTTCAATCTTGATCACGTCGGCGCCAAGATCCCCGAAAATCAGCGTCGCAAACGGACCCAGCACCACCGAAGACATGTCGACAATCTTGACGCCGGCGAGCGGGCCGCTTCGTTTACTGGGTGCACTCATACTGGTCTCCGATCTGTTTGGACCGGATTTCAAAAGCTTCTCCCGACGACACGCAAGATGTTTTTTGGCCGCTACCCGTAGGCACCATACGCCTGACAGACGGCGAGGGTCGTCATGTGCATCAGGCGGTCGATCTCATCGAGCGGTTTGATCACTTCCTCATGCAACTGATCATAGCCATTGGCCGGGCTGCCGGTCATATGGCCAGCTTCTTCAATCGCAGTGAGGCGCGCCTCTTCTTCGCGAGAGGCAGGAAAGATGTCACACAGCAATTTGACGGCATCGCCGATCTGCATGGCCCGGATCAGGTTCATAATGTCGACAACGGTCGATTCGTGCCGGCGCGAGACGGTGGGCAGCTGGCCCGCCAGCGCCAGGGCTTTCATCATCAGCGCCTGGCGGATGGCGTGCAGAACATGCACATCGAGGCGAGCTTCGCGTCGTTGTTGCGCACTCGGCGCGTTTTCCATCTTGTCCAGCATCGGGTCGAACTTGCTGAAATCAATGCTCAGCATATTGGCGATCTTGTCGATCGACGCGATGGTCTGGCGATCCTGCAGCAAGTAATAGATCCGACGGTAGGAGAGCGCCTTGTCGGCTTCCTCGGTCGCTGTCGACAGAGCGACCCAATAGCTCGGATCATACACGCGGGCATAGGCACGGAGCGCCGGGACGCTGGTCGCCGAGCGCGCAAACGAGGCCAGGCGCATCAGCCCCCGCATCCGTGGCGAGGCATCGATCAAATCATTGACCTGGTCGCGTTCGCGTCGCAGCGCGGAGCCAATGCCTGCGGCCGTGTTCAGTGGTACGCCCAGCTGTTGCAGCGTGGCATTGTGCGAAATCGCGCGCAGGGAACGAGGGCCGGCGGGGCCGGAGCTGCGGCGGCGTTGGCGCGAGCCCGCCTTGATCAGGAAATTGGTCGCAAAATCGTTCAGCAGGTGACCGTAATCCGGGTTTGCGAACAAGCGCTCGTGCCACAGGCGCAAGGCGCGATAGAAGTCCCAGACCAGGTCGGTGCGACTGTAGAACGGATCCTCATTCGCGTCTTTCGGGTCCGACAGGAGGTGGTCTGCGAAGGCGTTGTAGGTCGCAATCGCCAGCGGCGCATTGGCGAAGTGCAGGTAGCCGTCACCGCCCTGGAAACTGACTTCGTGGCGCAGTGGCACGCCGCGGTCACGCGACTGCTGCCGTGTCCAGTGCGACAGCAGATGGTCAAAGCGCTGCTCGAAGCTGCCGGGCCAGGCGCCGCGCCCCATCGACTCGCCATGCGTGTTGAAAATGAGCAAGGACAGGTCGGCATTCGCCCCCGCCACCGCGCGGCTGATCAGGTTGTGAATGCGCTCAATGGCCATGTCGGCTGAAACCTGGCCAATGAACCGGCCAGCGTCGGAAAAACCAAGCTGAACAGAGAGATAGCCCCGGACCTTGAGGTATTTCATATATTCCGGTTCTTGCAGCAATTGCTCGATGAATCGGCCGCCGGTTTCCAGCGCTTCCGGGGTTTCGAACAGCGGCGAAATGTCGAGCTGGTGATCGACCCCATATTGCCGCGCCAGATACAGGGCGCCCATGACCGTTGCCGGGTTTTCGCTCTCTGCGATCAGAAAGCGGATCGTGGAGTCGGCGTCGATGTGTTTCAGGAATTGCGCGCACATCATGAACTGTCGCCGTGCCGTCGATTGTTCGAGGAACAAGTCGGCGAAATTGACGTCCAGCGGTGCCTTCACAGCGGCCAGCGTCGAAAGCTTGTTGCGGGCGCTTCGTCCGAGGTCACGGTTCTCGGTTTCCAGGCCGAGGTCGCGGCTGATCACCGTGCGGATCTGCTCGGCGTTGAGGCGCAGGTGAATGCGGGCCGTGCCGAGTTTCAGTGCGTCCATCTTGGCGGCGAGGATAAGGAGGTGCTTCGCCGTCTCATCATGCTCGGACAGGCCAGCCAGGTCCCGCAAACGCTCCGTAAAGGCCGCGGTTTTCGTGATCCGGTCGGGATCGCCGTCGGTGATCGTATTGGCCGCAGCGACGAGATTGCCGGGATCGGTCAGGTCGGCGCTGAACACATCGGCATCGGCGCTGGCACGGTTGGCGGCACGGGCGAATTGTTCGTGCAGCGCGGTGATGCCTTCCGCAGCCTTTTCGACGCTGTTCGCTGCGATCTGCTGCAGGTCGGTGGCGTAGCGTTGCAATTGGACCGCTTTTTCGCGCAAGCGCAAAGCGAAGGATTGCGACCAATGAATGTCGGTCCGGCCATCGAGATCATAGCCGACCCAACTGGCCAGGGTCGGGACCTTGAGGTCGAGCGTGCGCCAGTTGTCCGGGAACCTGGCCTGCGCCGTGCTGAGGACCAGGTCCGCATAGTGGTGCAGCGCCGTCTGCGCATGGATGAGCGTTTCCTGCACTTCGTCATGTTCGCCGGTCAGCGAGATCGCGCTCGACCAGTCGCGGCTGTCTTCGCGAATGCTCTCGGCCAGTGCGTGGGCGCTGGCTCTGGAATTTTCAGAGACATGCGCGGCAAACGCGGCGCGGGCATCTCGCGACATGGCGAAGGTCGGGTGCGCGGTGAAGACGACGCCGCCGAGCGGGGTTTCGACCGCGCTTTTGAATGCGTCCCATCCGCGCTCGGCCAGCGCGTCGAGGCGTGCGGCGAGGTCCGGCGTGGCATCGTGCTGGCGGCGAAAGCGGTCGGCGCGAGCCAGCACGCGTTCGCCGTAGACCGACAAGGCTGTCTCGCCGAGATCAGCGAGGCTGAGTTCACCGGACTCCAGGCATTGGAACAGCTCCTGGGCATAGGCGAAGACGGAATTGGTTTGCGGATCCGTTGCGATGCGCGCGGCGTGCGCGCGCAGACGGTCTTTGGCATTGGATACGGACGGGTGAGTTTTGTCTATCGCTGTCATGCCGCTCGTGTAGCGACAATGTTGCGATCAATCCAGCCCCGTGCCCTAGGATTCGATCGCGATAACGGTCAGCAGCTCTACCCATTCCAGCACGTCTTCGCCGACGCCTTCGTCTCTCAAAAAGGCGGTCAGCGCCGGGGCCAGCTCCTGAACGCTGCCGCATTGATCGATCGCGGCGTTCAATTCCGGCAACACGTCTGCTTCAAAATCACGCGCCAATGTCTTGAAATCATTTATCATTCCCGGGATCTCGAGCGCGGTCAGCGGGCTGATATCGTCTTCCTGGAGAGTTTCGGAGAAATCGCGCAGGCGTTTGACTTCGCTATAATTGGCGATTGCGAAGCGGGTCAGGATCTTCTCGCTTTTCCACTCCACCCATTCCGATGTGCATGGCTCGGGTGCCGTGGCGCATGCGCTGAGCGCCGCCAATCCGATCAGGGCTGTTACAAGTCTCATGATGAGCGCCTCCTCAATGCCGCACTCTGTCAGAGGCAGCGGCGAGAGGAAAGGCACCGATCGCGGCTCAGCTGCAACCGGTGCGCGAACCGGCTACCACAATTCGTGCTTCTGCATTTCCGCGCGGCCGACCACCATATGGTGCACTTCGTCCGGGCCATCGGCATAACGCAGGTGGCGCATATCGGCATACATGCCGGCCAGCGGGAACCATTGCGACATGCCAGCGGCGCCGTGCATCTGCATTGCCTGGTCGATGATCAGGCAGACCTTTTCGGGCACCATGGCCTTGACCGCACTGACATAGACGCGGGCTTCCTTGTTGCCGAGCACGTCCATCGCCTTCGCGGCCTGCAGCACAGCGAGGCGCATCGCATTGATCTCGATGCGGGCGCGCGAGATGACTTCCAGATTCTTGCCGAGCTTGGCAATCTTCTGGCCAAAGGCGGTGCGAGTGCCAGCGCGCTGGACCATCATTTCCAGCGCCTTCTCGGCCTTGCCGATCGAGCGCATGCAGTGATGGATGCGGCCGGGGCCGAGGCGCACCTGGGAAATCTCGAAGCCGCGCCCTTCGCCCAGCAGGATATTCTCCTTCGGCACGCGGACATCGGTGAACCGCAAGTGCATGTGGCCATACGGCGCGTGATCTTCGCCCATCACTTCCATGGCGCCAAGGATCTCGACACCCGGGGTGTCCATCGGGACCAGGATTTGCGATTGCTGCTTGTGCACCGGCGCGTCCGGATTGGTCTTGACCATCACGATCATCACCTTGCAGCGCGGATTGCCGGCGCCGGAAATGTAGAATTTCTCGCCATTGATGACCCAGTCATCGCCATCCAGGACGGCGCGGGTCGAAATGTTCTTGGCATCGGACGAGGCGACATTCGGCTCGGTCATCGCATAGGCCGAACGGATCTCGCCATTCAGCAGGGGTTTCAGCCATTGCTCTTTCTGCTCTGGCGTGCCGACGCGCTCCAGCACTTCCATATTGCCCGTGTCCGGCGCGTTGCAGTTCATCGTTTCCGATCCGCGTGGATACTTGCCCAGCTCGACTGCGATATAGGCGTAATCGAGATTGGACAGGCCTTCCCCGGTTTCGGCATCCGGCAGGAAGAAATTCCAGAGGCCGGCTTCACGCGCTTTCGCCTTGGCTTCCTCCATCAATTCCAGCTGTCGAGGGTGCCAGGACCAGCGATCCTCTTTCTCTTCGTTCAGCGCCTCGAATTCGTCGTGCCAGGGCGCAACATTCTCTTCCAGGTGCTTGATGACGCGGGCCAGAAGCGGCTTCGCCTTTTCAGACATGCTGAGTTCAAACAGGGCAGGGTTCGGTTCGGTCATGGGCGGTCTCCAATGTCGTCGGGGTTTCGGTCATGCAGGCGCAAGTGTCCGTGCCTTGCGGCACGAACACAACCCCGTACGCGACGAGATGCTGATCGCCTTGCTTGCGCTTCGGTTCGGTTAGAGATCGTTCAGCGTCGGCATGTCTGGGCCGCCCATCCAGGCGTCCTCGAACAGCTCCTGGGCATATTCGGCAGACCGTGTTTCGCCTTTCGCGCGGAACGTCTCGGCGAGGCCGTACAAGGCGTAAGCATTGTTCGGCGCCTTGATCAGGGTCTTGAAGAACTCGCGTTCAGCGCGATCGAATTGACCGTCCGCCAGCAGATACATGCCAAGCGTCTGGCGGGTCGGATAATACCACCAGGTGGGCTCGAAATAGGGCAGCTCGGCTTCGGCCGCAGCCGCCGTTTCCAGCAAGTCGATCGCTCCAACCAGGTCCCCTTTGGCGGCTGTGATACGGCCCTCCAGTGTCAGGCCCGCAACCAGGTTCACGCCGTCCAGCGGTGCCATATAGAGCTCATCATAATCGCCAAACTCATCCAGTTCGCGCAGCGCTGACAGGGCCGCAAGCTCTGCCTCCGCCGCATCCATTTCGCCCTGTCCGGCGAACATGGTGCCGCGCGCATAGTGCCATGCGGTTCTCAGGTAGAGATGCGTCTCCGCCGGTTCGTCGATGTCGAGCACGCGCTGATCAGACGAAAACAGCAAATGGGTAAAGATGGTCGAAGCGGCGATGTGCTCGGCCAGCGGGTTCGGCGCGGCCGGATCAATTTCGACCATCGCGTCCAGTTTGTCGGACATGCTCAGCGCGGTGACGCTGTTGCCCGCGAATTGCGAACTGGCGACAACGAAGTGAACATTGTGCGGATAATAGACCGAGCCATACACAGCGCCATTGCCGCTGGCCGCGAGATACGCCTCGTCGGCAGCAATCGCGGCGATGTTGGAGTCATGGGATTTTTTCCATTCGCCCAGTCGCAGGTAAATATGCGACGGCATGTGCACGAGGTGCCCGATCCCCATCTGTTGGTCCAGCAACGCATCGGCATAGGCTTCGGCGCGATAGGGATCGACCGAGGATTCGGTGATGTGAATGTAAAGGTGGATGGCCGGGGCAAAATCCGGATCGATGGCGAGCGCCGCTTCGATCAGTTCCAGCGTGCGGGCGGTGCGCCCCTTCGGCTCGCGCGCACCGGGCATCCAGTAATCCCAGGGCTGGGTGTCCATATTGGCCTCGGCGGCGATGGACAGGATCATCTTGTCATCCGGAAAGGCCAGGGCAACGGCATCCATCGCGTCGGCGAAGGCGTCTGCCTGTTCGTCGACGATGTTCTCGTCGCCGACACTGTAGCGCGTGTCCAGCGCGCGGATCAGCTGTGCTTCCTTCTCACTGGCCGAGGCAATCCGCGCCAGCGCCGCGTCAGCTGCGACGCGTGCGGCGGCCCCGCGTGGGGCTTCATAAGGAATGTTGATATTGCCGCCAAAGGACAGGCCTTCGCCCCAGAAGCACATGGCGCATTCGGGATCATGTTCCTGCGCCTTGCGGAATGAGGCAATGGCCTCGTCATGGTTGAAGTTTGCCATGTGCGCCATGCCAGTGTCGAACCATAGCTGCGCGTCGCTATTTTCGGTCGATACCGGGTAGTGAAAGTGGGCAACCACTTCGCCCGGAAGTGCGAATGGCGCGGTGTAATCAAACGCCGGGACGGCGTCTGGATCAATCGCGGTGGCGGCGGTGTTTTGTGTGCTTCGACCGCTGCACATGCTTTGTGACAGCGTATTCGGATCGATGAATGGCTTGGAGTCGTCGTCAGCGGTTTCGGTCGGCGCTGGTGATGAGCAGGCAGCAAGCGTCAACACGCCAAGCGCCGCTCCGGCAAGCCAGGATGTTCTGATGGTCATTTTCTCGTCCTCCCAAGCGCTCAACATGGCACACACGTGTTCGGGTGTGAAGAAAAATGGGGCCGGAAATGAAACGGGCGGCCCCGTCCTTGAACGACGAGGCCGCCCGCAAATGCGGTCGATGACCTTCAATTGCCGCGCGCGACAATCGCCGGTCTAGACAATGTCCTGAGCGATCAGGTCACGCGTTTCGGCGTCATTTGCGTAATTCAGCGAAAACAGCAGGGCCGCGCCGAAGCTGAACAGCTGGAAGACAGCGACCAGGAAAATCAACTCACCGACATCGCTGGCGACGGGAGTGAGCAGGGCGATCAAGATGGCGCCGATGGCGGCCAGCATCAATCCACCCAGGATCAGCTGCACGCGCCGCAGCTGCGCCAGACTGCCAGCGCGGCGCAGCACGACGCGGCTGATGGCGAACACGCTCACGGCCAGGACGCTGGCGACAATCAGTGCAAATATTTCTTCTCCCATTATGGGGTCTCCTCTTCAAATGCGGCCGCAAGCTGACGTGCGGCGTCGATGGATATTGCGCCGTCACGGAGCATCTGCCGAAGCTTCTGCTTGAACGGCCCGTCTTGGGTTTCCGATTGGAAGGATTGAAGACGCTCGATCACGGCGTCGAGCCGCTGCCGCAGGGTCGGGTAAGACACCTGGTATTCCTTGGCGAGCGCTTTCAGTGATCCGGAGCACGACACGAAGCGCTCGACAAAGCGAAGCTCGTCACTGCTCAGCCCGTCAACCCATTCCGGGCGGGGCGGGGAAACAGAGCGTTTATGCGGGGCGTTCGGGGCTTGCGTCATGAATTTTGTTTATTTCAAAGTTAAGTATGTTAAGTTGCTCACGCACGCGTTGGGGCGCCATGAATTGAATATTGTTAAAAATGCTTTTAATAATATTTATTCTAATGTCAAGCGCACGCGACCTGTTTCAGGCACAATCAGTCTCTGCGACGACGCCCAGTGCGTCCTCGATCTCAAGGCTGTGAGGCTGGATGTCCGCACGCGGGGCGCGGCGATCAGGACCTGGATCAGGCGAATTCGAATGTATTGTGTCCATCCGCCGACTTGGCGCGGACCTTCAATCCGACAGGGCTGTCTTCCTCGAGCAGGCGCGGCAGGGCGCCGGGTGTCGCGTGCGCGATAAACCGGCTGCCGGACTCTGTCCGCGCCAGAATGATGCCAAGCTCCGGACCGGATCGTCCGTGGATGACCGTGAAGGTCTCGAGTGTGCCGGCATCGGGCGCCTCCTCGATGGCAACGAGAATGTCATCGTCGCGCTTTGCCATCGCCTCGACCGGGACGAACGTGTCCGGCTTTGCGGTTGACCAGATGCCGACGGATTCCTTGCTGAGCCAGCCGCCATTGGCGAGCACCAGGCCGAACGCTCCAGGCTGGTCGCGCAGGCGCTCGGCCATCGCCGCGATGGCATGCATGGAATAGTTGTTTCCGGGACCGCCCGAGAACGGCAATCCGCCCGTCACGGTCAGTGGACGCGGGTCCGTCGACGGGTCGATGCCGAGCGCCTCGGTCGAGCTGAACACGGCGCACGGGAAGCAGGAATAGAGATCGAAAACGGCGATCTCGTCAGCGGTTTTTCCGGCTTGCTTGAAGGCCCGGTCGAGGGCCACCTGCATCGCCCAGGATTGCGTGAATGCGGGCCGCTCAGTGAAAGCAGGCTCCATCGCCTCGCCAGCGCCGTGCAGATAAATCCGTTTGTCCGGCGCGATCCCCAGCGCGTCGGCTTTGTCGTCGCTGACCATGATCAGCGCGGCCCCCTGATTAACCGCGTCCTGGGCCATATGCCACTTCAGGAAGGGGTCCGCGAACGGGTAATTCGCCTTGCTCGGGGTGGCGAGGAATGTCTCGTCAAAGTCCGGATCGAACTGGCTATAGGGATTGTCGCGGGCGACGGCGGCGAACCGGGCCCAGAGTTTCGCCATCACCTTGCGGCGCTCGGACCGGGTCTGACCGGCTTCGGCGGCCATGGCGTTTTCGACCATCGCGTACAGCCAGGGTGGTCGATAAAGACCGTGGGCGATCTCGGAGGCGGTGATCATGTCGAAACCGACACCGCGATCAATCATGGTCTGGTCGCTGGCACCGGCCCAGTCGATCTCGATCTTGTGTCGCTCTGCGGCCTTCGAGGCTTTTGTCGCCTCCGCGCCAGAAAGGAGGATGCAGTCGGCCTCGCCGGCATGGATACGCGCGGCTGCTTCATTGACCGATTGCTGCGAGCTTTGCCCGCCGGAAATATTGTAGACCAGTTCCCGCGGACGTGCGCCAATCTCGTCAGCGAGCGTACCGGGATAGTTGAGGTTGGCCCCGTGTGGCCGGCGCGGCTTCGGGTAACAATCGTCCATGGTCCGGGCGAGGAGGATGATCTCGATCTCGCTGGCGGAGATGCCGGCATCCGCCAGCGCGGCATTGGTCGCGTCGACATTCAGCGTGTGCGGTGATGGCGCCTCCGACGCGGGCTGACTGCCATCCCAGTGGCTGACCGATTGTCCGACGCCGACCAGCACCGGCAGTGCACCTTTCGCCATGTTGAGGCTCCCTCATTCCGTGTCCAGCTTATGGATAAGGCCTCACCGGCAAGCTTCAATCGGTGCCGTGGGGGAATAGGCGGGCTTAAGCCAGGGGCCGCTCATACAGGGCCACATACATGTCGCTCGAGGCGGTCAGAGCCTGTTTGTGCCAGCCCCCCCATTTGTCGACCGGCACCAGGCCCGCCAGCTGCGCCATCAAGTCGAGCTCGGCGGGCAAGACATAGCGCATCGGCAGCGGCTTCAGCGCGGTGCCGTCCTTGCTGATCCGGATGTACTGATAGTCGACCTTCTGCGTGATCGGATCGTGATCGACCGCCTCCAGCAGAACGCTGTCAAACCCGACCTTTCGGGTGCGGACGGCATGAGTGTCGCGAAAGCGCTCGCGGGTCGGCATGAAGGCCTCGACCAGAAACCGGCCGCCAGGATTGAGATGCGCGGCGACGCGCTGGAAGCACTGAACCTGCGCCTCCTGAGTGGTCAGGTTGTACAGCGTGTTGAACACCAGGAAAGCGAAATCGAAGCGCTGGCCGAGCTCAAAACTGGCCATCTCGGCAATCCAGGCCGGGATCGCCGCGCCGCCTGGTTTGGCCGCGAGCTTGGCGAGCATGTCGGGTGAGGCGTCAAACCCGGAAATGTTCAATCCGCGCTGTGCCAGCGGCAGCGCCATGCGCCCGGTGCCGATGGCCAGTTCCAGGATTGCGCCGTCGCCGGCGAGCTCGGCGATCAGCTCGACGCTTTCTTCGGTCGTGCCGGGATCGTGCAGGGCGTCATACGCTTCGGCGTTCAAGTCGCCAAACGTGGTCGGCCCGTATCCCTTCATCCCACAATCGCCGCTTCGGTGCGGTCTCTGATCATGTCCAGAGTGACGTCCGGGGCCGTTTCAATCACTTTTAAGCCACCCTCGACCACATCGAAAACGCCAAGATCCGTGATGATGCGATCGACCACTTTCTTGCCGGTCAGGGGTAGTGTGCAGGCTTTCAACAGCTTGGCGTCGCCTTTCTTGTTGTTGTGATCGGTGATCACCACAACGCGGCCGACACCCGCGACGAGGTCCATCGCCCCGCCCATGCCCTTGACCAGCTTGCCCGGGATCATCCAGTTGGCGAGATCACCGTTCTCGGCCACTTCCATGGCGCCCAGAATGGCCATGGCAATCTTGCCGCCGCGGATCATGCCGAAGCTGGTGGCGCTATCGAAATAAGCGGTGTGCGGCAGCTCGGTAATGGTCTGCTTGCCGGCATTGATCAGGTCAGCGTCTTCCTCGCCCTCATACGGGAACGGGCCCATGCCGAGCATGCCATTCTCTGATTGCAGCGTCACCGACATGCCATCCGGAATGTGGTTGGCCACCAGGGTCGGGATGCCAATGCCGAGATTGACATACATGCCGTCTTCAAGCTCTTGCGCGGCGCGCGCCGCCATTTGGTTTCGATCCCAGGGCATTAGGCTTTCTCCCTCACGGTCCGCTGCTCGATCCGCTTCTCGAATGTCCCCTGTACCAGGCGGTGCACATAGATACCGGGAATGTGGATGGCGTCCGGGTCGAGCTCGCCCGGCTGAACGATCTCCTCAACTTCCATCACGCAGACCTTGCCGCAGGTCGCGGCCGGTTGGTTGAAATTGCGCGCAGTCTTGCGGAAGATTGCGTTCCCGGTCGTGTCGGCCTTCCAGGCTTTGACAATGGCGAGGTCAGCAAAGATGCCTTCTTCCAGGATGTAATCCTCGCCGTTCCAGGCTTTTACTTCCTTGCCTTCGGCGATGACGGTGCCGACACCGGTCTTGGTGTAGAAGCCGGGAATGCCCGCGCCGCCGGCGCGCATACGCTCGGCCAGCGTGCCTTGCGGATTGAATTCCAGCTCCAGCTCGCCAGACAGGTATTGCTGCATGAACAGATCATTCTCGCCGACATAGGACGAGCACATCTTCTTGATCTGCTTGGTCTGCAACAACAGGCCAAGGCCGAAATCATCGACGCCGGCATTGTTGGAATAGATGGTCAGATCCTTGGTCCCCGCATCACGGATGGCCTGGATCGAGAGTTCGGGAATACCGCACAGGCCAAATCCGCCAGCGGCAATCACCATGCCGTCGAACAGGACCCCATCGAGCGCTGCGGCGGCGCTATCATAGACTTTGCTCATGGGCCCTCGTTACGCAGGGACAGTTGCAAAGGCAAGAGCCCTTTCGGCTCAAATTATGTGAACATTTCCGCTCAAGCAAAGCAGGCGTTCAATCACCAGGGTGAGATTGTTCCAGCCGGTCGAGATATTCCCGCAGCATCGCCACACGGCGCGGACGAAAAGAGCGCTCTGTCACTGTCATCTTGCGGATGCGGTCGATCCGGAATGACCGGTAATCCTGGCGCAGCTCACACCAGGCCAATGCCACCAGAGAGCGGTCAAAGAAGACAATGGCCAGCGGCTGGATGCTGCGCTGTGTCGGGGTCTCCTCAGCATCGACATAATCGATTTCGATGACTTGTTCGGTGCGGGTGGCATGCCGGAAGGCTTCGATGTCAATGGTGATGACCGGTCGGCAATAATAACGTTTGGCATACAGGACCGCATGTTCGAATTCCGACCGCATCCGTTCGGGCAGCGACGCCTTCAGCTTGGACAGCGCATTCTCTGCTGCCTTGGCGAGGACAGGATCGGCCACCTGTACGACTTCTCGCAGGCCGAGCACGAGGGCTTCCATCTCGTCTCGGCTGAACATCATCGGCGGCAGGGCCGGGTCTTCCTGTAGCGTGTAGCCGTATCCGGCCTCGCCATCGATCAGCGCACCGGATCGTCGCAGCGTGTCGACGTCGCGATAAATCGTGCGCAGCGAGACGCCGAGCTCGTCGCTGAGCGCCTGCGCTTTGACCGGAGGTGGCAGGGTCCGCAGACACTGCATGAGCTGCAAGAGGCGATCACTTTTGGCCATGTGGAACTGTACCAAACCTTGCTGACAAAAATTGACAGGAGCAGCGTGCTAGGCCGCTGTCAACAGCCAAGGACCCCTGTCATGATCACGCTCACCGTCTATCCCGCCTCGTTCGATGAACCCACGGCCAGCCCGTTCTGCATGAAGGCAATTTGCATGTTGCATGCGGCCGGATTGCCGCACGAGATCATTGAAACGGGCGATCCGCGAAGTGCGCCAAAGCAGAAGCTGCCCTTTATCGATACCGGCCACGAACAGATCCCGGACAGCGAACAGATCCGCGCCTATATCGAGGCCGCCGCAGACATGGATTTTGACGACGGTTTGTCGGAACGCGAACGTGGGATCTCCCGGGCCGTGATCCGCATGGTCGAAGAGCATGTCTATTTCGCCATCGTCGCGGACCGTTGGGGCGAGGATGACAATTGGGACCATGTCCGCAAGGCGTTCTTCTCCGATGTGCCGGCTTTGATCAGAGGCTTTGTGACCCGGAAGGTGCGCAAGGATGCCCTTGGCCAGTTGAACGGACAGGGCATGGGACGCCACAGCCGGGAGGAGAGATTTGACCGCGTTCGCCGCGATATGATCGCGCTTCGCGAAATCCTGGGTGATAAGCCGTTCCTGTTCGGGGATGCGCCGACGGCGGCGGACTATAGCGTTGTGCCGATGTTGCGTGCGTCGATCGTGACCCCGGTGTCGAAACCGCTATCGGACTTCATCACCCGAGATGCTTTACTTATGGACTATGTGACGCGGGGCACAGACAGATTGTACCCAACGGGTGTTTAAACAGGACTGTGCAAGCCTTCTTGCGATTTCCTCCCAGAATTCTCCAGAGAGGGTTCTTGCACCAGTCTTGAAAGGGCGGCTGCGCAGAAGCCGTCCTTTTTTTTGATCCGAAATTGGCGGAATCAGCGCGGTGTTCAGCTCACGGGTCCGAATACGGCTCGATGCTGCTCATCTGCAAAGAGTAAGCCGTATCGCCCAGGTCGTTTTCCGTCTTCTGTGTCGATAGCGTGCCTTCGATCCAATAGGGCACCCATATGTCTTTCACCCTCAGCGGAGGGTCTGCATTGATAAAGATAATCTGGTTGGGCGGCGGTGGCGGCGTGTGAATGCAGGCCCCCATATAAGGCACGAACAGGAACGTGCGTTGACGCATTTTTGATGCGAGATCGAACGGCACAACATAACCTGGAATGCGGACATATTCGCCGTCGAGTTCGTCCACCGTTTCGAAGCTGCCGAGTTGCGGCATGTAATCGAACTCGGTTCCTTCCGCGATGGCACCGTATGGATCCGCGTCTGCCAGCGTCGTCGTATTCGCCGCATAGCGCTGCTCGAGCATGGAATAGAACTCCTCATACTCACGCATGAGGTCCTCTTCACTGCCTTCGGGCATGAGGTCTTCCCACATCAAGGTCAGCGGATCGCCCTCTTTGACGCCCCAATAGTTCGTTTTTGTCGGCGTTGGCGGAACGGCGTCAGGTTCGTTCTGCTCGATGACGAACGCATCGTCAGACTCGGAATTCGGTGTTGCCTGCGCCGGAACGTCCTGCAGGTTCGGCGCCGTCTCGACGGCACCGCAGGCACTCAGGATGTAAGTCAGGGTGACGATGGCGAAATGCTTCATGCGAAGAGATCCGAAATTGCAGGGAGGTGGAGCTGTCGTCGCGCCCTTAACGCGCATCATGCGTGCCTCGGAAAACGACATCATGCTGCGGAAGCACATCCTCCGCCGACACGCCTTCCAGGACCAGAACCAGACGGGAGAGACCGGTATCGGCAATTTGCGGTGAGCGATGACGCAAGCGCGGATGCGGGGGCGCTGGCCATTTGGTGCCTTTCAACAGGATGGGCATGCCGGTAGGGACAGATGCGATGGCAGACTGCCCGGTGGTGTCTGTGCCGAGTTCTGTGCCCGGGCCACGATACGTGCAGATCAAGCGGGCAACGACATTGTCGACATGCATCTTCGCGCAGGAATTGTCGAACACGGGCTCCAGGCGAAGGCGCAGACTCTGCCATTGGAATCGCCGGCTCAAGGCGTTCGCCAGCGTTTGTGCATCTTGGCGAAACCACTGCCAGGCGGGGGTTTCGGCAATGCCGGTTGCGCGCAGCAGGGCGGCGACGCAAGTCGAGACCAGGTTGGGAGCCAGCACAAACCGGCCTTGTGGCAACATTTCAGGCGCGAGGCGGTCCAGCCAGGTCTGCACGCCCGTCGGAATGTGACGATCCCAGATCGCACCGTCTGCGTCGCCGTCTAGCCGATCTGCAAGATCATTGAGCGCGGGCACGAACTGGACGGGCAAGTCATCGTCGAGAAGGGCCATTTCGCCGGGACTGCGTGGATTGGTCTGCATGTCTAAATCTGTTTTTGTTGCGATCGAGTCGCTTTTGCCCTTGATCGGATCGAATGTCGACTTAAATGTTATGTTATAAAGTCACCAAAATTGCTTAAGCAATCCTCCCAGAATTGGTCGGCTTCACTCCCAAGGAATGCCGCCATGGCACCCGTGTCTGCCTGAACCAGATGCGGGTGTCTGCACATTGGGGCGGATGGATCGGCTTCACGAAAAGTTGCAGAGCGTCGCCAATGACAGGACGATTGGTGTTGATTAGGTCCAACCCATGGATCTTTTTGACGACATCATGCGCACGCTCGACCTGAAAGGGTCGCTCTATTTCCGGACCCATTTCACCGCGCCATGGTCGGTCACCGTTCCCGACTACCACCAGGCGGCGCGTTTTCATCTCGTGGTGCAGGGGACCTGCCACGTGTCGGTCGAAGGGCAGGCGCCGATCTGTCTTGGCCCTGGCGACATGGCATTGATCCCGAAAGGGCGGTCGCATGTCCTATCGGCCAATGGTGCCCGTCAGGCTCCGGAATTGGAGACCGTGTTGCAGGATGCCGGTTATGACGGCAATGGAGTCCTGATTGTCGGCGAGGGGGCACCGAATGCGGCAACGCAAATGGTCTGCGGGCATTTCAACTTCCGCCCCCAGGCCGAGCATCCGCTCCTGGCCTCGTTGCCGGAGGTGGTTCATTTGCGCGTCTCCGAGCGATCCACCGAACCCTGGCTGGACGACGTATTGCGGCTGATCACGCGGCGCATGTTTGCCGGTGAGCTGGGGGCTTCGGCGACGGTGACGCGGTTGTCGGAGATCGTGTTCATCGAAATCCTCCGCTCCAACCTGGTCGACAGCGACAGTCTCAGGCGGATCATTGCCGGCATGAATGACCGCCAGATTGGCGCTGCCCTGTCGGCCATGCACAACGATCCCGGGGCGCCCTGGACGCTGGAGTCGCTGGCCCAGCTGGTCGGTATGTCCCGCAGCCGGTTCTCGGACCGGTTCACACACCTGATTGGGGTCAGCGCCATGGCCTACCTGGCGAACTGGCGCTTGCAGACCTCATTGGCGCTGCTCGACCAGAACCAGTTCTCCATTCAAGAAGTGTCGTCCCGGGCAGGCTATCAATCTGCCGCCGCATTCAGTCGCGCATTTTCCACGCGATTCGAGATTTCACCGAAAGCCTATCGCGCCCAAATCGCCTAATAATTTGCAATTCGTCCCAATAGCTTGATCCAAAATCCCAAGTTTCTGGATCAGAATTGATATGGCGTCTCAGCTCATCAATCTCTCCGGTGTCGGCAAGACCGACCCATTTCAAACTGGAGAAAATGATGAAAAAAACTCTTGCGATTGCCTCCCTGGCGATGATCAGCGCGATGGCTGCGACCCCGGCCTTTGCTGCCGATGAATTCAACACGGCGCCTGGCCTGACCGCGGCAGGTGCTCCGCTTGGACTGCACGGCGTTGACCCTGTGGCCTTTCTCGACATCGGCAACCGTGTCGAAGGCCGGGCCGAATTCACCGCCATCCATGACGGTGTCGCCTATTACTTCTCGACCGAAGCCAATATGCGCAAGTTCAAGCGCAATGCGGCCGACTACACCCCGCAAAATGGCGGCTTCTGCACGTATGGTGTCTCGGTTGGCAAGAAGTTCGATGGTGATCCGCAATTCGCTGATGTCCGCGATGGCAAACTCTATGTCTTCCTGAACGAAGAGATATTCAACGCCTATCAGAAAGACGAAGCCGGCACGATTGCGACCGCTGATGAGAAGTGGACCAAGATCAAGCACACCGCGGCCAAAGATCTTTAAATTCAAACGGCACGGGACCGATCCGGCGTCGCGCTCGGGTCGGTCCAGCCATGGAGACCATTCATGAACATTATCGACCATCTGAGCCTCGGCGTTCCCAATATCGACCTCGCGACCCAATTCTATGACCCAGTGCTTGAGGCCCTCGGTGTGCAGAAGCTGGCCGTGACGGATGCCTTCGCCGCCTATGGACAGGACACCGTGCAATTCCTGCTGATGAAGCCGGAAAACGGCGCGCCTTACAGCACGGGCAACGGCACGCACATCTGTTTCGCGGCAGAGACCCCGGGCGCTGTTGACCGGTTCCACCGTGCGGCGCTGGCGCAGGGCGGAACTTGCGAAGGTGAGCCTGGCCCGCGTCCGGGCTACCCCAAGGACAATGTCTACGCGACGTTCGTTCGCGACCCGTTCGGCAACAAGCTGGAAGCAATCCAGAACGGTTTCGCCAGCTGATCAGTAACAACGAGCCAGGTCCTGGGCGACGTCCACACCGTGCAGGCAACACCGGTCAGAGCCGTTTGGTGTCCTGCGCCTGTGCCTCTTTCCCCAACCGGCGTGCGCCTGGGACCGACCTTTCACACCACACATTTTACGAGACCAATTATGGAAACTGCATACACATATCTGGCGCTGAGCGGGATGCTCACGCTGCTGCTCTGGACGCCATACATCCTGGCGCGCGTCTTTGTCTGGGGCTTGCCCACTTTTTTGAACAATTACCCGGAAGGGTTCCCGGCCACGGCGCCGAAACCGCCGCTCTGGGCCGAACGGGCCCACCGGGCGCACCTGAATATGGTCGAAACCCTGCCCGCCTTTGTCGCGGTGATTGTCGCGGCCACCTGGCTGGTCGGAGATGCGCAAGGCGCACTGATCGGCACGCTGGCGCAGGTCTTTTTCTTCGCGCGCGTGGCCCATGCCGCCGTTTACACGCTCGGCGTGCCGTACCTGCGCACCCCGGTCTATCTGATATCCTGGGGCGCGATCCTGGCCATCGGGTACACGGTACTGACCTAGATGTCCGGTGTGTTCCCGGGACCTATCAAAAAGGGCGGCCCGCTAGGAGCCGCCCTTTCGTTTTTGGTGCGAGGTCGCAGCCGCTATTGCGGCTGCCTCGCCTTCGGCGTGCTGGCTTAGAAGCCCATGCCGCCCATGTCTGGCATGCCGCCGCCCGGCATGGCTGGTGCGTCCGGCTTCGGCGCTTCAGCGATACCCGCTTCGGTGGTGATCAGAAGGCCGGCAACAGACGCGGCGTTCTGCAGGGCAGAGCGAACCACCTTTGCAGGGTCGATGACGCCCATTTCGATCAGGTTGCCATACTCTTCGGTCTGGGCGTTGAAGCCGTAACCTTTGCCTTTGCCCTGGCGGATCGTGTTGACGACAACAGAGCCTTCAACGCCCGCGTTCTCAGAGATTTGGCGGACCGGGGCTTCGAGAGCGCGGCGAACAATGTCGATACCGGCTTGCTCGTCGTCATTGTCGCCAGCGACGTCAATGTTACCGGCCGCGGACAGAAGCGCGGTGCCGCCGCCTGCCAGGATGCCTTCTTCAACCGCAGCGCGGGTGGCGTTCAGGGCGTCGTCGACGCGATCCTTACGCTCTTTCACTTCGATTTCGGTGGCGCCGCCAACCTTGATCACCGCAACACCGCCAGCCAGTTTGGCCAGGCGCTCTTGCAGCTTCTCGCGGTCATAGTCAGAAGACGTGTCTTCGATTTGCTTGCGGATCTGACCGACACGCGCCTCGATGTCTTTCTTGGTGCCGGCGCCGTCGACGACTGTTGTGTCATCCTTGGAGATGTTCACGCGCTTGGCGGTGCCGAGCATGTCGAGCGTGACGTTTTCCAGCTTGATGCCGAGGTCTTCGGAGATGACCTGGCCGCCCGTCAGGATCGCGATGTCCTGCAGCATGGCTTTCCGACGATCGCCAAAGCCTGGGGCTTTGACCGCAGCGATTTTCAGGCCACCGCGCAGCTTGTTGACAACCAGGGTCGCCAGCGCTTCGCCGTCGACGTCTTCTGCGATGATCAGCAGCGGACGCTGAGATTGAACGACAGATTCCAGGATTGGCAGCATCGGCTGCAGTGAAGACAGCTTGCTTTCGTGCAACAGGATCATTGGATCCTCGAGCTCGGCGGTCATCTTGTCAGCATTGGTGACGAAGTAAGGTGACAGGTAACCGCGGTCGAACTGCATGCCCTCAACAACGTCGAGCTCAGTCTCGAGAGACTTCGCTTCTTCGACAGTGATAACGCCTTCATTGCCGACTTTTTCCATCGCCTTTGCGATCATGTCGCCAATCTCATTGTCGCCGTTTGCAGAGATAGAGCCAACCATGGCGATCTCTGAATTGTCTTTGACCTTGCGAGAGTGGTGAGCGAGATCCTTGACGACTTCAGCCGCTGCTTTGTCGATGCCGCGCTTCAGGTCCATTGGGTTCATGCCGGCAGAAACGCGCTTCATGCCTTCGCGAACGATGGCCTGAGCCAGGACCGTTGCGGTCGTCGTGCCGTCACCGGCAACGTCGTTTGCTTTCGACGCGACTTCGCGCAGCATCTGTGCGCCCATGTTCTCGAACTTGTCCTCAAGCTCGATCTCTTTGGCGACGGTGACACCGTCTTTCGTAGTGCGCGGGGCGCCGAAAGACTTCTCGATTACAACGTTACGGCCTTTTGGGCCGAGCGTGACTTTTACTGCATCCGCAAGTGTGTCGACACCAGCGAGCATTTTTTCGCGCGCAACAGCGCCGAATTTTACGTGTTTGGCAGCCATAGTGCTAACCTTTCAACTAGAATGATTGGGAAAAAATGGGAGACGAGGCTTAGCCCTCGATGACACCCATGATGTCGCTTTCTTTCATGATCAGCAGGTCTTCACCGTCGATCTTGACCTCGGTGCCGCCCCATTTGCCGAACAGGATCTTGTCGCCAGGCTTCACGTCGAGCGGAACGCGCTCATTGTCGTCGCCAATGGCGCCGTTTCCGACAGCAAGGACTTCGCCTTCCTGTGGCTTCTCGGTGGCGGTGTCTGGAATGATAATGCCACCAGCGGTCTTGGTAGCTTCTTCTACGCGGCGGACCAGAACGCGGTCGCCAAGTGGACGGAACTTCATGAGTAAACCTCTTGTTCGTCAGTTCAGTAA
Source organism: Henriciella sp. (assembly GCA_965228095.1). GTDB lineage: Bacteria > Pseudomonadota > Alphaproteobacteria > Caulobacterales > Hyphomonadaceae > Henriciella. The sequence goes on from OZ245793.1 coordinate 2,170,220, forward strand.
CTGTTGTTTGCGTTAGCCCGATATGAGCTGTGGCACTCATACCCCTCGACTGCTAACGATGGCGTGCAGTTAGGTCGCGATCCGGGTCACGTCAACACTTTGATAAGAGATTTTTTGCCGCCTGGTGCAGTAGACCTAGCGCCCCAATTCCTGCTTCAGGAAGGCATTTTCCTGGCGCAATGTCTGCAGCTCCTCGACCATCGGAGTCAGGCTCGCGGCCAGCTCTTCCTCAGTGAAGCGCGGCGTGATGAATTGTGGACAATTCCAGTCAAAGGCGTCGATTTCGAGTGTGAACAGGCGTTCGACCGTGCCTTGTCCTGCAATTGCGAGCCGCTCAGCCAGGGCCGGATTGTCTGCCGCTTCCTGCACGCTCGCCCGGCCCAGCAGCTTCAGGCGCGCGCGATTGGGATAGTCCATCAGAAACAGCGACACTCGCTGTTCCGTCTGCAAGTTGCCGACCGAGACATATTGCCGGTTGCCGCGATAGTCCGCGAACCCAAGCTCCGTCGGCGACAGGACTTTCAGGAAACCGCGCGGGCCGCCGCGATGCTGGATATAGGGCCAGCCTTCTTCCGATACAGTGGCCATGTAGAAACTGTCGCGCATCGAGATGAATGCCGCTTCGCGCTCTGAAAAGCCTTCAGGCGCCGGACGCGCGACCATGCCTGCATACATTTCACGCGACCCACGGGCTTCCTGCTGGGCCTTGACCTCAGATGTGAAGGCAATCTCGCCATACTGTTTCATCATGCGCTCCTGATCTGCGGCATAGATAGAGACGCCTCGCGCGGGTTAAAACAGTGATCGCGAAATAGGACTTATTCCAATTATGATTTCGGCTTGAACGCTTCGTTCTTGAGGTTCCAGATCGGCGTGCGCAGCGCCATCCACAGGATCAGAACCGTCATGCCGGCCGCCGGTACGATGGCAATCTTGTACGGCCCGAACGCATCGACAAGCCAGCCCATGATCGCCGCTCCGAACGGCGCACCGGCCATGAAGCCGAGCTGATAGATGGAAAGCACACGCGCTAGTTGGTCCTTCGGTGCTGCGTCCTGCACGATGGAGCGGCTCATCGCGATCGAAACACCGGCCGAGAGCCCCCAGGTGAAGACGATGAGCAAGAAGGCCTCGTGCGGAATCCGTGTCATCATTGGCAAGATCGCTAGCGACCCGATCAGCTGTGCGACCAGCAGCAAACGGCCCTGGCGCTTGATATTCTTGAACAGGGACAAGGCCACGGACGAGACGAAGGCGCCGAGCCAGAAGGTCACGAACATGTCGCGAATGCCGTCGCCGGACAGGCCGTAGACATCGCGGTTGATGATTGGCAACACAACCAGAAAGGCGCCGATGACGAATATGCCGACGCCGAACATCAGCACCGTCATCGCCCAGAGTTTCGGCTCTGCTGCCACGACCTTGAAGCCTTCGCCAATATCGCCGAACGCTGCGCCCAGGCCGGAGCGCCCGGTTTTCACCTTTCGTCCCTTGGCCAGCATCACGGCGAGCAGCGCGCCAGCGGCAACCACGGCACCTTGCAGCGCCATCAGGAACCAGCTGTCGATTGGACCGACGCCGAAGCCGCCAAGCCAGTCCGGCATCTTGGTCATCTTGTCGGCGTAACCACCAAGGATCAGGCCTGTGATCTGTGCGGCGAACTGGGCGAGGGTGGCAAATGCGACGCCTTGCTGCAGGGTGACCCCGGAGCCGACCCGCCCGCGACGCTCGACCACTTCATTCAGGATGGAGTCACGGGCCGGCATCATAAAGGCGCCAACCGTGCCAAGCGCCAGGCCATAGGCAATCATGTAAGGATAGGTCAGGTTGTCCGTCGCCAGCGCGAAGGCCAGTCCAAAGGCGGGCAGGGCGGCGAACAGATGCAAGATCATTAGCAGGGGTTTGCCGGAGGCGCGTTCGGCCACCACACCGCCCAGCAACAGGAAGATGACTGACGGGCCTGACAAGGCCAGATTGGCGAAGCCGAGCTCCGTTCCGCCGAGGCCCAGCTTGTTGGTGATCAGGTATGGAAACAGCACCATTTGCAAGCCGAACGCGACGAACCAGGTGGCTTGCACGGACAGATAGGCCGGCAGTTCGATCTTGACACCGCGCCGCGCCTTGCGGGCCGTCATGGACTGTGCGGTGGCGAGCAGGGAGGCCCCGGCACTCATCGCGGATCCCATTCCGCTTAGAGGCGACCGGGCCTCTTCAAGGATGTCCGGATCTTCGAGATTTTCCGCCGATTCCGGCTCTTCACTCATGGCTCGTCTGCCCTTGCTCCCAGCCCTGCAAACTGTCGTGGGATTTGCGATCGCGCAACAGGAAATATCGGCTTGCTTTGTCGCGATGTCTTGGAGGTGCCAGAACGGCATGCTAGCGTCCCGGGCTGAACGCGTAAGGAGACACGGTATGCAGGCCATGCGTCATTTGGGAAGTTGGGGGCTGGCACTGTTTTTGATCTTCATGTTTGTGCAGGCGACGATCCATCCGTTGCCGAATCCGCCGGAAGGTTCGGTCAAACTGTTCGATGCGCCGGGGCAGAACATCGTCTTTGCGACGCTGGCGGCGAACACAGGGTTTACCATGCTTGAGCCCACCGGCCGCGTGGTCGTCGCCATTGCGGAATTGCTGGCCGCGTTCCTGTTATTGTTGCCGATGACACGGCGAACCGGCGCGGGTCTCTCGATTGTGATCCTGGGCGGCGCGGTCGCGGCGCACCTGATGCCGGATGTGCTGGGCCGAGAGGTGCCGCTGTCGCTGGCAGCGAACGCTGACACAGATGGCGGAAAGCTGTTCGCCCTGGCCATCGCCATGCTGGCAGCAAGCGTTTTGCTGTTCGTCTTGCACCCGCGCAACCGCTGATCGAAATCTCATCAGAATCTTAACCGTTTGCGTGCAAATTCGCTGAACGAAAACCAGCGGATCGACATGAGCGAGCCAATTTCAATCGAGGAGCACGCGCCGGAAGGCGGGCACGCTCGGCGCATCTTGTTGCGCCGTTTGATCGATTTTATTGCGATGCCAGCCTCTCAGGTTGCGCCGCAGGATCGGTCAATGGGCGGCGATATCCTGCTGGACATGTTGTTTCACGCCTCTGACAGCGAGCGTATGCTATGTGCCAAACGTATCGCCGTTCTGAAGGACGCGCCGCGGCGTCTGCTGCGCTATCTTGCCCAGTGTGACATCGACATTGCTCGGCCGCTATTGGAGCAGAGCGAGTCATTCGACACGTCTGATCTGCTGGAGATTGTCGATCACGTCACACCGGACCATCGCGTGCTGATTGCCAAGCGCAAGCGGGTGCAATCCGCGGTTGGGGATCAACTCGCTCGGCGCGGCGAGATCTCAGCCGTCAAGGCGCTGATCCAGAACAAGGGCGCGGAATTGTCCGAAACGGCAATGGATGAGCTGGTCGAGCGTTCGCGCAAGGAAGGTGAACTCAGCAAGCTTTTGATCACGCGCCTGGAGCTGAAGCCGGCCCAGGCCATGGCCATGTTCTGGTGGTCAGAGCGCGAAACACGCCGCGCCATCCTTCAGCGTCACGCCGCAGACCGCGCTGAAATGGTGTCGCTCTGCGCTGATGTGTTTGCCATCGCCGCCCGCGAAGGATGGTCTGATCCGGTCGCGCGCAAGACATTGCAGCTGATTGAACGTCGCCAGCGAAACCGCCAGGCGATTGATCGCAGTGAGTTTGACAGTCTCGAACATGCCATCGAAGCGGCAGCAGAGACCGGCATGACACCGGATCTGGTTCAGGAAGTGGGCTACCTTGCCGGCATCAAACCTGTGACCAGCGCCAAGATCCTCAGTGATACAGGCGGTGAAGGCATCGCCGTTCTGTGCAAGGCGACCGGGCTTAAGCGCCCGTCCTTGAAAAACCTATGGATTTCGCTGAAGCGGCCGCTGGAAAATGAAGATGGCACGCCGCACGATCTTTATGAGCACCTGGTCGAGACCTATGACCTCCTGAGCGTCGCCAAGGCGCAGACGACCTTGCGTTACTGGAATTGGTCGCTGTCGTCTTCCTATTCGCCGTCACGCGCGGCAGAATCCGGAATTGATGAAGCGCAGGCCAATGATGAATCGGCGTTCTCGGCAGCCAGACGCACCGCCAGCCTGGTTTTTGGAAGCTAGCTGATTTTTTCGCACATCACTGGTCGGTTTAGGCTGGTCAAACCCCGATTCCAGTTCTAATTCCCGAATGAAGTAAGAAGTACGGAACCGGAGCGACTGGGCGCGTGGGCTACTTTGTCGGCTTGATTTTTGTCCTCACCACATTGTGGCTGGGGCTTTCCTGGGATTACTCCCTGAAGACGGTCATTGCGTCGCTCGGCGCAGTATCCATTCTGCTGTCCGCGATCCTGGCTTACCGGTTCGATATCCTCGACCGCGAAGGGTCCCCTTATGCACGGCTCCTCAACCTGATGGCCTATTGGGTGTGGTTGATGGTCGAGATATTCAAGGCCAACTGGGTGGTCATCAAGGCCTGCCTGCGATCGACGTTGGATATCAACCCAGCCCTCGTCAAAGTCAAAACCGGCTGCGAAAGCGACCTCGCTAAGACCGTGTTTGCAAACTCCATCACGCTCACGCCTGGAACGGTTAGCGTGGAAGTCGAGGGCGACAAGATTCTCGTCCACGCGCTGTATGAAGAGTCGGCTGGACCGGGCGCGTTTGACGAAATGGATCGTCGCTCCCGCGAAGCCTCTGATGGGAAATCCAAAGCATGATAGGCGCAGCAGCTCTCGCCCTCGTCGTCGCCATCGCGCTGATGCTCGTGCGCGCTCTTAGCGGGCCAACGCTTTATGATCGTGTGCTCGCGGTCAACTCGCTGGGCACCAAGATTATCCTGCTTCTCGGTGTGATCGGATTTCTCACTGGTCGCCCCGATTTTCTCGATATTTCAATCCTTTACGCGCTGATCAATTTCGTCGCGACGATCGCGATCCTGAAATTCTTCAGATACCGGTCGTTCCAGGTTTCCTTGATCCGTCGCGGCAGGGGAGGTGGCAAATGACCGAAGCACTGGAATATTGGCATGCATTCCGTCCCGCGGTCGGATCAGCGTTGCTATTGGTCGGCGCCATCCTGGCTGTGATTGGCACGGTTGGCGTCTTGAGGTTCCCGGATTTCTACACCCGGCTGCACGCGGCCAGTGTGACGGACACGGCGGCTGCAACTCTGGCCATTGTCGGTATGGCGCTGCTCGCGCCAAGTCTCGCGGTGGTGGTCAAACTGGCAGTGGTCTGGTTGTTCTTGTTTCTGACGGGTCCGACCTCTTCACATGCGCTGGCGAATGCGGCGCACACGGCTGGATTGCAACCAATGATCGGACGGCTGAGCGAGCGTGATGGAGGCGATCAATGACCGGCTTTGAGGGGGCGACGCTCGCCATCGACCTGTTGAACATTACACTTTTGACGATCCTGTTCGTCGTCGCAATTGCGATCTCGCGCCTGCGCAGCCTGTTTGCCATTGTCATGCTGTCCGGCATTTATTCCCTCGTTTCAGCGACCTGGTTTGTCGCATTGGACGCAGTCGACGTCGCGTTCACCGAAGCCGCCGTCGGTGCGGGCATTTCAACCGCACTGTTCCTGGGTGCCATGGTGCTGACCTCGCGTACTGCGAAAGCCGAAAAAGGCGCGATGCAAATTGTGCCGCTTCTGGTCGTCATCGCAACCGGCGCGGTTTTGATTTACGCCACTATAGACCTGCCGGGATTTGGTGATCCGACATCGCCTGCGAATACAGGTGTCGGCGTCGAATTTCTTGAGCGCACCTATCCGGAAATCGCGATCCCTAACGTCGTAACTGCGGTGCTGGCAAGCTATCGAGGCTTCGATACGCTGGGCGAGGTCGGTGTGGTTTTTGCCGCCGGTCTGGCGGTGACATTGCTACTTGGATTTGGCGAGCGCTCCATGGGCGCAACCGTCCGCCAGGAAGACCGACGCGCCGCCTTGAAAAAGGAAGAGGAGGAGTCATGAAGGGCGACCATCACGTCATTCTCCGCGTCGTCGCCAAGGTGTTGATTCCAATCATCGCCTTGTACGGATTCTATGTGCAGTTTCACGGCGAATACAGCCCGGGCGGCGGCTTCCAGGCCGGCGTGATCCTGGCGGTCAGCGTCATTCTGTATTCACTGATTTTTGGCATCGCGCCGTCCATGCGCGCGATCACGCCCGGATTTGCGCGATTTATCGCCGGTTTGGGCTTCCTGATTTATATCGGCGTTGGCGTTTGGGCGCTCGCCATGGGCGGCAATTTCCTCGACTACGACGCCCTGTTCCGTGAACCGCCAGGAGGTCATGACGGACAGCACACGGGCATCATTCTGATCGAGATCGGCGTTCTGTTCGCCGTCGCCGGATCCATGGTGTCGATCTTTTATGCGTTTGCTGGCCGGGTCAGCGAAATCCGAGACGAGGACTGGTAGCGATGCTGGAATTCATTCTCGAGCGCGGCAATTACTGGGCGATCATCGGATTGATGATGATCGGGCTGTATATTTCCTTCGCTGCGACCAATCTGATCAAGCGCCTGGTGGGTCTGGGTCTGTTCCAAACCTCTATTATTCTGTTCTACATCTCCCTGTCGCGGATCGACGGTGGCACCGCGCCGATCCTGTTCGGCAAGGATTACGGCAAGAAAAAAAGCCACGATAAAGACGGCGAGTATGCTGGTGACGCTGCTGCGCAAGGCTCGGACGCGGCGTATGGGAGCAGCGATGCCGCGCATACCTATGGCGGCGAAGGGCTGGAAAACGTCTACTCCAATCCGCTGCCACACGTCTTGATGCTGACCGCGATTGTCGTCGGCGTCGCGACGCTTGCAGTTGGTCTCGCCATCATCGTGCGCATTCGCGAAGCCTACGGCACCGTCGAAACCGACGAGATCCGCGAAATGGATCTTGAAGTCGCGATTTCCGAAGCCGCTGCGGAAGCGGAAGAAAGCAGAGCAGGGGCAGCATGATCGAGTTTATCGCGTCTCTCGTGCCGGATGATATTGCGGCACACGCGCCTGCGCTTCTGGTCGTCGTTCCGATGCTGTTCGCACCGATCGCAGCATTCATGCCGAATGGGCGTCTGGGGTGGATTCTGAGCATTATGGCGACGGGCGTGTCGCTGGTCATGGCAATCGTGCTTCTTGCTCAAGTGCGCTCTGTCGAGGGCGGTGCTGTGCTGTCCTACGCGATGGGCGGCTGGACGCCGGATGCAGGGATCGAGTTTCGAATTGATGCGCTGAATTCGATGGTCCTGTTGCTGGTTAGCGCGATTGGATTCCTGGCCGCGATCTTCAGCTGGCCTAGCGTGGTCGCCGAGGTCCGCGACGCCAAGCGCGCGATGTTCTACGCGGCCTATCTGGTCTGTTTCACAGGTCTGTGCGGCGTTGCCTCAACCGGCGACGCGTTCAACCTGTTCGTGTTCCTTGAGATCAGTTCAATCGCGACATATGTGCTGGTCGCGCTTGGCGCGAGCCGAGACCGCCGAGCGCTTCCGGCCGCGGCAAACTACTTGTTGATGGGCACGATTGGCGCCTCCTTCTTCGTGGTTGGCGTCGGCTTCCTGTACGCCGCCACGGGCACGCTGAACATGGCAGAGCTTGCCATTCGCCTACAGGACATGAACGGCAACAAGGCGGTGCTCGCGGGCTATGCCTTCATCTTTGTCGGCCTCGGCATCAAGGCAGCGATGTTCCCACTGCATCAATGGCTCCCAAACGCTTATGCTTACAGTCCAAGCTTCGTCACCATGTTCCTGGCTGCGACCGCCACCAAGGTGGCGATCTATGCCCTGGTCCGCTTCCTGTTCACTGTGTTCGGCCTGGAGTTCGCATTTGAAGGATCGACTCTGATCTGGATTCTCATGCCGATGGGAATTGCCGCGATGATCGCGTGTTCATTCCAGGCTGTGTTCCAGACCGACGTTCGTCGGACGTTGGCTTATTCGTCCGTCGCTCAGGTCGGTTACATGCTGCTTGGTATCTCCATTGGCACCACAGCCGGCGTATCGGCCGGGATGTTCCATCTGGTCAATCACGCACTGATCAAAGGTGCCCTGTTCATGGCCTTGGCGGGTACGGTGCTGACTTATCAGGGGACCAGTCTGAACGATCTTAAAGGGCTCGGACGCCTCGCCCCGTGGACGATGACTGCGTTTGCGATCGGCGCCGTGTCCCTGATCGGCGTACCGCTGACCGCTGGGTTCCAGTCCAAGTACGCGCTGGTCTCGGCGCTGTTTGCACATGGCTGGTGGTGGGCGGTTGCGGTGGTGATGTTCTCCAGCCTCCTGGCTGTGGTCTATATGGGTCGAATTCTGGAATCCGTGTTCTTCCGCGCCCCGAGCAATCCGAACAAACGGCGCAAGGAAGCTCCGATGCTGATCCTGATCCCGCTGTGGATACTGGCGATTGCCAATCTCTGGGTCGGAATCCAGGGCGGATTCGTTGCCGGGCTGGCTGAAGATGCCGCTGTGTCCTTGTTCATCGGAGATGCGTCATGAGTGGTGAAATGGCCATCACTGCAGCCCTGTTGCTGCCGTTGCTGATTTGTGCCGGCATCTGGCTCGCTGGACGTGTGCCGGATCTGCGCGAGGCAATCACACTGATCGGCGCGGGCGCGCTGTTCATCGTCGCGATCATCATTGCCGGGCATGTCGCCGCCGGAACACCGGCCGAGCTCAGCCTCGGGGAAGCCGTGCCGGGCTTGGAATTCGCGTTCAAGGCCGAACCGCTAGGTGCCGTCTTCGCGTTGGTTGCCAGCGGACTGTGGATCGTCAACAGTTTCTACTCGATCGGCTATATGCGCGGCAATCGCGAGCGCAATCAGACCCGGTTCTATATGTGCTTTGCCATTGCGCTGCTGGGTGCCATGGGCGTGGCTCTGTCGGCGAACCTGTTCACATTGTTCGTGTTTTACGAGATCCTGACCCTGTCGACTTACCCGCTCGTCGCGCACAAGGGCGATGCCAACGCCCAGCGCGGCGCGCGGATCTATCTGATGACCCTGCTCGGGACCTCTATCGGGTTCCTCCTGGTCGCCGTGATTTGGACTGGTGCGCTTGCGGGAAGCCTCGACTTTGTACCAGGCGGCCTGCTGCAACAGGCTGAAGGTCTGACGCCGGTCGTCGCCAGCGCCTTGTTGATCCTGTTTGCTTTCGGCGTTGGCAAGGCGGCTCTGATGCCGTTCCATTTCTGGCTGCCCAATGCAATGGTCGCGCCGACACCGGTCTCGGCGCTCCTGCATGCCGTGGCGGTCGTGAAGGCGGGCGTATTCACCATTCTCAAGGTCGCCGTCTATGTGTTTGGCGAAGAGATTCTGAATGCGACCGCGTCGCGGGAATTCATCCTCGCCGTCGCTTGCTTCACGATCATCGTCGCGTCGCTTGTGGCGATGACGAAAGACAATCTGAAAGCCCGCCTGGCTTATTCAACCGTGGCCCAGTTGGCCTACGTGACTTGCGGCGCGATGCTGGCGACGTCGGCCGGATTCATGGGTGGCTCCTTGCAGATCGCTGCGCACGCGGTCGGCAAGATCACCTTGTTCATGTGTGCGGGCGCGATCTATGTGGCCACCGGCCTTACCAACATTTCAGACATGCGCGGCCTCGGACGTCGCATGCCGCTGGTGTTCATCGCCTTCTTCGTCGCTTCGCTGTCGATTATCGGTATTCCGCCATTGGCCGGAGGGTGGCCGAAATATGAATTGATGCAGGGCGCAGTGGATTCAGGGCTACATTATGTGCCGATCATTCTGATCGTTTCGTCCTTGTTGAACATTGCCTACCTGCTGCCCATTCCAATCCTGGCGTTGATGCCACCGCCGGACACGCCAGAGCCAGCTCCGTACAAGCGCCCGGGCGGCGCGCCGATGCTGACGGTGGCAGCGCCCTGTTTCACCGCCATCCTTTGCTTCATCATGTTCTTCACGGTCGGTCCGATCTCTGATTTCCTTGAGCCTGCGACCGGAGAGCGAGTCGTTGCGACGGCGACCATTACCGGAGGCAATCCATGACCCTTCCTCCTGAGCGCGATTCCAGTGGTCGCTTCGTCAAGCCGGAGTCGGACGAGCCGATGCAACCATCGGACGAAAACATGCATCCGATGTCAAAATTACTCTTCGGGTGGGTTGAGGCACCGCGGACGCCGTTCTTGTTGCTGGTCATTGTTGTCGCGATTTCGGCCGTGCTGATTGTCGCCGATCTCGCGATCAATCGCCATGATTATCTGGATTTCGCCAATGCCACAGGGTTCTACGCATTTTGGGGGTTTGCTGCCTTTGCCATCGCGGTCCTGTCCGGTTGGCCATTGGGAAAGCTGCTGCGTCGGGATGAAGATTATTATGGCGAAGCGGATACCAAGCCGAACGATGTGGAGTCCGATTCATGAGTGGGCTTCTTGGTCAGATTAACCCGGGCCTGATCCTGGTTCTGGTCGGCTTCCTCGGATGCCTGGTGCCGATCCGACGCGTCCGGCAGGCGCTGATGGTGGCGACGCCTGTGATTGCGGTCCTGCTTCTGGCGCTGGCGGATCGCGGAACGGATCTGGCGACGGCCTCGGTGCTGGGCCTCGATCTCGTATTGTATCGGGTCGACAGCTTGTCCTTCATCTTTGGCCTGGCCTTCCTGATCGCGTCATTCCTGAACGCGATCTACGCCCTGCATACCGATGATCGCTTGCAGGACGGAATGGCGCTGGCCTATGCGGGCGCGGCGGTTTCCGCGACCTTTGCCGGCGATCTGATGACGCTGTTCGTGTTCTGGGAAATTACCGCGGTCAGCTCGGTGTTCCTGATATTGCGAGCCGGGACGAAAGCCGCCTACCAGGCGTCGATGCGCTATCTTGGCGTGCAGATCCTGTCTGGCGTGTTGCTGCTGAATGGATTGAGTTATGTCTACAAGAGCACAGGCAGCCTGTCGCTCGACGCGTTCACCAGTTTCGACCAGCCTGGGGCGAAGTTCATCTTCATCGCCTTCGCCATCAAGGCGGCGTTCCCATTCCTTCACAACTGGCTGCAGGACGCATATCCGAAGGCGACGGTGGTCGGAGCCGTGGTCCTGTCGGCGTTCACGACCAAGCTTGCGGTCTATGCGTTCGCACGGATGTTCCCGGGCTTCGAGATTTTGATCTGGATCGGCGCTGTGATGACGGTCTTCCCGGTCTTCTTTGCGGTCATCGAAAACGATTTGCGCAAGGTGCTTTCCTACTCGCTCAACAACCAGCTTGGCTTCATGATCTGTGCGATCGGCATTGGCACGCCACTGGCCCTCAATGGCGCCGCGGCGCATGCCTTTGCGCACATCATCTACAAGGGCTTGTTGTTCATGAGCATGGGCGCCGTCCTGTACCGCGTTGGCACCGCCAAGGCGAGCGAGCTCGGCGGGCTCTACAAGTCGATGCCGTGGACGACGATTTTCTGCATTATCGGTGCAGTCTCGATTTCAGCATTCCCGCTCTTCTCGGGTTTCGTCGCCAAGTCGATGACGATGAGCGCGGTTGGCCAGGAAGGTTATGTCATCGTCTGGTTGATGCTGCTGTTCGCATCCGCGGGTGTGTTGGAGCATTCCGGCATCAAGATCCCGTATTTCACGTTCTTCAGCCATGATAGCGGCATTCGGGTCAAGGAAGCGCCGTTCAACATGCTGTTGGCCATGGGGATGGCGGCGTTCATCTGCATTGCCATTGGTTTGCCGACAATTGGCGGATTTGGATATGGCTGGCTCTACAACATGCTGCCCTGTACGGTGACCGCACCGGCCGACGTCTGTTCGATTTCGGGTAAAGAGATCTACACCTACAAGCCGTACACGCTCGAGCACATCTTGACCCAGATGCAATTGCTCATGCTCGCCATTCTTGCCTTCATGCTGCTGAAACGGTTCGGTCTCTATCCGCCTGAAAAACCCGGAACGATTCTGGACACAGACTGGATCTTGCGAAAGCCCGGCTTTGGCCTGTTCAAGTGGGCAGGGACGGTGTGGAGCAAGGCAGGTCCGTCAATGACCGCATTTGCGGGTCGAATCGCATCGCGAACATTTGTGCAGATTGAATCAACTTTCAGTCCGCGCGGAGCATTGGCGAGAGGTGGTCTGACCAATTCAATGGCGATGTGGTCAGCTGTATTGCTGGGTGTCGTGATGTTGATTGTGCTTCTTGCCAGCTGAGCCAACCTGTAATTGTGACAACAGTCGACGCCGAGATGTCCGTTTCTGTTCTGAGGATCGCGAAGACAAACGGCAGCACTCGTCCTGTGACCGTTCAAGTGTCGCTGTAAAAGAAGATGCAATTTCTTATTTACTCTAGTCCTGACCTCACCATATAGACCTCACTGTACTAAGGGGAACTAGTATGAGTGAAGAACTAGAACGCGAGGTTGCGTCGTCTGGGGCGATCATGGAATTCGCGTCGGATATTGTCTCAGCCTATGTAAGCAACAATTCAATTCAGAGCGGCGAACTCCCGGATCTTATCCGCGAAGTGCACACCACGCTGTCCACATTGGGCAACGGTGCGGCTCGGTCTGAAGTGAAGAAGCCAGCAGTATCGATAAAAAAATCAATCACGGACGAGTTTCTGATTTGCCTCGAAGATGGCAAGAAGTTCAAGTCGCTGAAGCGCCACTTGCGCTCAAAGTACGGGCTCACTCCGGAAGAGTATCGTGAGAAGTGGGGCTTGCCGTACGACTATCCAATGGTCGCGCCAAGCTATGCGCGTAAGCGATCTGCGCTTGCCAAAGAAATGGGCCTTGGTAAAGCCGAGAAATAGTTCCCGGTTCGAAACGATTATATTGTTTCGATATCGGAATAAAAGAATTCGGTAATATAGGTTAATTTTTTACTGATTTTTCGCTTGCGCGGTGATTCGAACTGATTCACTACTGGTGAATCGAATCACCGCGGGGGTGGCTATGGTTTCGTTGTCAACTGGTTTCTCGGGTCTCACACGAGCCCAGCAAGAGCTTGTCGCGCATTGGGAGTCCTGTCGGGATGGACAGCATCTTCCGGACCGCGACAGTCTCGATCCCGGTGCGATCCGCGCGCACCTGTCGGCAATTTCGATTGTTGAGCTCGAAGCTCATGGACAAGTCCGATTCCGATTGGCGGGGTCTGGATTGCGCGATATTCTGGGCCGCGAGATGCGTGGTCGCCTAGTATCAGAGCTCGGACAAACCGAAAGCGAAATGTGGGCGCTTGGACTGTCGAGTGCGCTTGATCAAATGCGTCCCGTTGGCGGCTTGATCGCGCGTGATAGTGACTGCCACGCCTGGCTTCGACTACCGCTTCGGTCATCCCGCGGCAGCACGCTGCTTTTGTGTCATGATGCGCTCGTGCCGAAGACTCGGGCTGGCCGAGACCAGAACGATGTTTCCAACAGGCAAGGCTATACTCAACGCACGCTAGCCGCTTGATATTGTTGCAATAGCTGATTCTCAAATAGGAAAACAATCCTACACCTTTCCCGCCATGATAATGTTTCATTGCTCGTGGGTGGAAGGAGTTTCGGTTTGGGAGTTCAGAAAAAATTCGACCGCAACCACGCTTACCTGGCAGCCAGTCTTGCCGGATACGCGCTGGATTTGACGGCCGAGAAAATCCTGAAACCCGCTCGCGGATCCAAAAACATGGTTCAGGCCAGGCAGGTCGCCATGTACCTCACCCACGTTGGCCTCGAAATGTCGCTGTCGCGTGTCGCCAACGCGTTCGAGCGGGATCGGTCAACGGTGTCTCACGCCTGTCACAAGATCGAGGAAATGCGTGAGGAAGAAGCGTTCGATGTCTGGCTTGAAACGCTTGAGCGGGGACTGGAGACGCTCGCTCCATTGATGGAAGCGGCGTCGTGAATCGCCGTCTGTTGCGAGCGCTGGAGCGTGGCGGCGTGGCCGCGCCGATTGCCTCGGACCGCTGGGGTGTTTGGCGCGGCCGGGATCGACGCACGCGGATGATCGGCGTTCTGTCCGGGGCAGAGATTGACGTGCTGCGTGTCCGTGACGTGCTCCATCCGCTCGGGGACACGAACCCGCCTCTGTTCGTTTGCACTCGGAAGTGTTCCGAACCCGGACGTGTGAACCCCGACTCGACGGCCTTGCGCGCAGTGTTGCCAGATGCCTCGGGCCCGTTCATCGAACTCGTGATTGCTCGCTGTTCTCAACCTGCATTGCGGTCGCTCATACGATCGACCGTCCAGGACTATCGACGAGACGTCGAATACGCGATGAGGTCACCTGGCATTTCCGGAATGAACTGGTCCGCACTGTCGCTGGGCGGCAAAGTCGACGGCGGGCGATGGAGCCAAAACCGTCGACCGTCACGACTTTCGACGGACGTTAGGAAGGTTGTCGACAAGTTGCATCGACACCTTGAGCCTGACGATGTCGACTTGTTGCATCGATTGATCATTCTGGAGCAAACCAGATCCGAATTATCGAAACGATTTTGCTTGCGCCCGTCCCTGTTGGAACAGCGCGCATTCGCTGGGCTGCGGCGTCTCGAAGAGGCGTACCGGCGATGGGTTAGACGGGAAGACTAGGTGGCGGCTGACTGTTTGATTCGTGCCAGCATAGACGCCAATCCATTGGAGCGTTGCGCGCTCAAGGCCCCGGTGACACCGATTTTTTTGAGGAATTGATCGGCGTCAAACGTCGTGATTTCGGCGCGCGTTGCCCCAGAAAACAGACGTACGAGTAGCGAGATCAACCCAGACACGATCATCGCGTCGCTCTCGGCGCGAATGTTCAGCCGATCCGCGTCCGGCGTGATCACCATCCAGACTTGTGAGGCGCATCCACGCACTTTCGTCTCCTCGGTGCGCTCGTGCGCTTCGAGGGCCGGATTGGCTTTGCCAAGATCTATGATGTGCGCGTAGCGATCCTCCCAGTCATCGAGAAAATCGAACTCGTCTTGGATCTCTGCAGCGCGGTCTAGAACAGTCATCCGCCGCATTTGGGAGATGTTGCGGCAAAAGAAAACCCCTGGAACTGTGGCCAGGGGTTTTGAGCGTATGGAGATACGGATCAGTTCGTAACCTTGCCGATACATTTTCCGACATCAGACAGGGCGTGTTCGCCGATGCAGAACGGCACTTCATAATGTTTGTGCGCAGCGGCTACACACTGCTGAAGGTTGAGATTTGCCATGTTCAGGCAGCTTTGCGTCTCGCGCTCGCTCATGGCCTGGCGCATCGATCCGGCCTTGATCGGGTCGGCGCTCAGGATGCGATAGGCGGCGAGCGTCGTGATGCGATCGGCAATCGGCTCTTTGCCGCGTGCGATGCGACGCGACTGGCTAAGATTGGCAACCGCCGCTGGCACACGGATTGTGCTTGCGGCGCCGGACACGCTTTCCCACACAGACGGTGCCCCGGACTGGCCGGCCTGTTCAAACACCGTGTTGATTTCAGGTGAGTGCATGGCTTGCAGCATGGCACCGCGGGCCGGGATACCGGTTTGCGTCGAGGCAAACAGATTGGACGCCTTGGCGCCGGAATTTCCAACCTTGCCTTTGGCCCATCCGGCGGCTTGCAGGCTGTAGGCTTGTTCCTTCACAAACGCGGCCGCGCCGAGCAGCCGGCGGCTATCCGCGTTCACAGCCGTCAAAGCCTGGTTCACGGCAGCGTTGCCGCCGCTCAGCGTGCGGGCATAACGAATGTCGTTCTGCATACCGGTCATCAGCATGTCGCGACCATAATAACCTTCAATGTCGCGCACTGCGGCCCGGAACTCCGGGTTCTGCGCTGCGACCATGGCCGAATAGGCCATCCAGCCTTGTGTCAGCTGCTCGGGATTGTGACCCCCGAGACTGTTCAGCGAGGTTTCGATATCGCGCGCCGAACTGAAGCCGTTTGTCTTCACGTCGGTAACGTCGCCCTGATAGGTTGCATACAACGCTGCAGCGCGTGCAAGCGGGTCTGTTTCCGGGGCTGTCAGTGAGACTTGTTGCGGGGCTGGCTTTACCAATTGAGCCGAAGCATTCAACGTCAGGCCGGCCACCGCCGCGGCGACCGTCATTATCGTTTTCCTGGTCATGAATAGCTCCTTACTCTACGACCCCGACACTGGCCTATCTTTTGCGTCTCGCAAAGGCTAGCATCTGCTGATTTTCGGATTCACAGCGCAAATTTAATGAATCCACCATAAGGAAAATGCCTAACAGAACTCACCAATCCGTTAAGATCCGCGACAGAGATCGTGGGAAGTCGGTAAAGGCTTACTGGCTCATTGGCGGGTCTGTGTTGGCCGGACTCGGCGCGCTCGCTGTCACACTTACTGGCGGACAGGCCGGTGCCGTGCTCGGCGCCGTGGTGTTTACCGTACTGATCGCATTGCAGCTCAGCTGGCTGTTTGGAGAGCTCAAACGCGCGACGCCTGCACCGCGTCATCAGGCGACGGCAGCGCCAAGCATGTCGGCAGCGCCTGCTTCATTTCGGGACCCTATTCTGGTCGTCAGCGTGTCCGAGTTGGGACGCGTTCGGTCTTTTTGGGGGCGTACAGATTTTCTTTCCGGCGTGAGGATTGGCAGCGACATTGCGAAATTCCTACCTCCCGACGCCTCGAGCCTGGACCTTGCCATCGGGCCCAAGACAGCGAAACTCTCAGTCACGCGTGTCCCGGTTTCCACCGGGCAGCTGATCGTCTTGTTGCCAGCCGGTCAGGCTGGATCCGATCGGAACGAACTGCTGGAGCGGACCAGTTTTTTCGCTGGTCTCGGCCATGACCTGAAAAGCCCGCTCAATGCAGTGATCGGATTTGCCGATGTCATGGATGCCGAAATTCGCGGACCGATGCCAGACGCTTATCGCGAATATCCCGGTCTGATCCGTGAAAGTGGGCAGACCTTGCTGAAACTGGTCGAGGACATGCTCGGATATGCGCGCTCGGAAGCGGGCACGTACGAACTGGATCTGGCGCCCATGGACATTGCCGCCAGCGGCGAGAGCGTGCTTCGACAATCGCAAGCGGTTGCAGACAAGGCTGGTGTGCGCTTGGTCATGACCACAGATCGCGAAGTATTGGCATTGGCCGATGCCGGGGCGGTGCGCCGGATCTGGGACAATTTGGTGTCCAATGCGATCAAATATTCAGCGCCGGGTGATCGCGTCACATTGGTGTCCGATGTTCGAAACGGCAAAGCCTTTATCCAAGTTCGCGATCAGGGCGCAGGCATGGACGCCGACGATCTTGCCAAGATCGCAGCCCCTTTTGCGCAGGGGCGCAATGCGCGTGGACGGGCCGGAACGGGGCTTGGGCTGGCGCTCGTGCATCGCCTTGCTGAGATGCAGAATGGGACGGTCGAGATTGCCACAGCGCCAGGTGCGGGCACGACCGTCACGGTGACGTTGCCCGCGCTCAATGGCGATCAAAAGCGCGCCGCAGAATAGCACAACGCGATATTCTGGCTTAAGACCCCACACGATGTTTGACGAACGCCTTCCCACCCGCGTCTGGGTCGATGCCTTGATGCGCCGCGCGCAAGTTGCTGGAGCTTCGGCATTTGTGGTTCAGCGCGGCGAGGAGTCACGCGGGGATGTTCTGATCAAGGTGGCCGATCTGAAAGGCAACGCGCACGCTTTTGTACCGCGCACGTCGATGGAAGGCACACGCATCTTCGTCAATCTGGAATCGCAGGGGATTGGGCCGGAAGAAGCCAGCGTCGATGACTATATAGATCGCGCGCGCGATCGAGACCGGGACCTCTGGGTAATCGAAATCGAAGACCCGGACGGGCGCCATTTCTTGACCGAGCCGGTCGAATAGGCGTGCGCCTGCGATCCTGTAACGGTTCGTTAACCGCTGATCACCGACATGGGGCCTGAAACGAGGGACGAACCATGTTGTTTTTGTTGAATGACAGGGTGATGGATATCGAAACGCCTGAAGCACGTGTGCTCGGGCGTTGGCGCGATATGGGGTGCGGAGACCCGCGTCAATTGCGGGCGCATGAAGCTGTCGAATTTGTCAAAGCCAAACTGACTCCATCTGACCGTGTTGATGTACCGGTCGATGATGAGACGCTGAAAGATCTTGCGGCGCTGGTGATTTCCAAGACCGGAGCAAATAGCCTGATCCTCAAACCAACGCCTGCCGGGGATTTCGAATTGCGCTTGCAGGACGTTCCGCCCCTGGTGCTCGAAACCTATCGGCGCGGTGCGGCAAATGACCAGGATCAGCGCCGCCGCGCCTGACCTCCAAAAAAAGAACGCACCCCTATCAATTGAAGCCGCGCGGGTTTTCGTTTAACCGCACGGCCTGATCAGATTTGAGAATTTCCCATGTCCCTGACTGAACAGGCGGGTCGCCGTCGAACTTTTGCGATCATCTCTCACCCCGATGCCGGTAAAACGACGTTGACCGAGAACCTGTTGCTTGCTGGCGGCGCCATTCGTGCTGCCGGTGAAGTGGCCGCGCGCGGCGAGCGCCGACGCACGACCTCTGACTGGATGAAGATCGAGCGAGATCGCGGAATCTCGGTCAGCGCTTCGGTGATGACGTTCGAGCATCGCGGAAATGTCTACAACTTGCTGGACACGCCGGGGCACGAAGACTTCTCAGAAGACACCTACCGCACGCTCACCGCCGCTGATTGCGCGATCATGGTGCTGGACGCGGCGAAGGGCATTGAGCCACAGACGTTGAAACTGTTCGAGGTATGCCGTCTGCGCGACATCCCGATTGTCACCTTCATCAACAAGATGGATCGCGAAGCGCTTGATCCACTGGAGCTTCTGGACCAGATCCAGGATCAGCTGCAGCTCGATTGCGCACCGCTTTACTGGCCGGCAGCCTCTGGCCAACGCTTTGGCGGAATGACCGATCTGCGCACAGGTGACTTCCTGCACTATTCGAAAAAGACCGCCGATGAGGGCCTGACACCAGGCGAGTCGCCGCGCGTTGAGCTGGATGCGGTCGCCGACCAGGTGGATCCGAGCGCGCTGGAAGAGCTTGAAGAAGGCAGCGAGATGGCGCGGGAAATGTTGCCGCATATCGACAAGCAGGCGTTCCTGGAAGGGCACATGACCCCGGTCGTGTTCGGCACCGCGCTGCGTCATTTTGGTGTTGGCGAGCTGCTCGCCGTACTGGAAGAGTTTGCGCCAGCACCGCGTCCGCAAAGCTGCACTAAGAAAGAAGCAGAGCACACGCTCAATCGCGACGACAAGGGCGTCGCGGGCTTTGTCTTCAAGATCCAGGCAAACATGGATCCCAATCACCGCGACCGCGTGGCGTTCCTGCGTCTCTGTTCAGGTGAGTTCAAGCGCGGCATGCGCCTCAAGACGGCTGATGGCAAGCAGATCAATGTTCACAACCCGATGATGTTCCTGGCCCAAGATCGCGAGATTGCGGAAACAGCCTATGCGGGTGACGTGATTGGTGTGCCCAATCACGGGCAGCTTCGCGTCGGCGACAGCCTGTCTGAAAATGGCGATATCCGGTTCGCTGGGATCCCCAACTTCGCGCCGGAAATCCTGCGCCGGGCCCGCACCACGGATCCAATGAAAGCCAAACACTTGCGCAAGGCGCTGGAAGGGCTCGCCGAAGAGGGCGTGACGCAATTGTTCAAGCCGAATATCGGGTCTGACATGATCGTCGGCGCGGTCGGCGCCCTGCAGATCGATGTGATGGCCGAGCGTATGGTCAATGAATACGGACTCGACGTCGTCTTCGAAGAAGCGCCTTATAATGTTGCACGCTGGATTCACTGCGATGACGACGCAGCGCTGACGGCGTTTCTCGACAAGAACAAATCGGCCTCCGGTACTGATCTGGACGATGCCCCGGTATATCTGGCCAAGAATGCCTGGGATGTCGGTTATGCGCAGGAAAAGAACCCGAACATCCGTTTCTCGGCGACCAAAGAACGATCTGCTTAGGCGACCGTTTCGCTTCCCGTCTGCCAGATGAATAGGCGCGTCACAAAAGCGACGGGTTTTTAACCAAGATTTTTGTGATAGCCTCTTCTGGTGATCGGGGAGATTGTCGCGCCATGTTTCGTTTCTTGTCCATATTGCTGATCCTTGTTGGCATCGCCGCGCTGTCATTTGGCGGTTATCAGTACGTCCTGTCAGGCCAACAATCCGCAGACTCCGCGCCTGCCCCTGCAGGCAGTAACGGGTTTGATACCGGCGCGGCATCCGAGCCTGTGGTTTCCCGCTCTTCCTCTCGCAGCCTGACGGTAAAGCCGACTGAAAGCGATGACGAGTTTTTCGGGGTCGCCTCGGCCAATAGCGAGCTGATGAGCAGCCTGCGCACAGTGCCAATCGCGCACGAGACGCCATCGTCGGCTCAGTTCGGGCGCGCGTTCACCGTCACTCTGGCGCTCGACGCGACCGGCGATGACTCCGCAACCGATTCGCTGCCGGGTACTGGTAATGTCGTTGAAGGCGAGGCCAAGATCTCTTCAAGCGTTCAGGCTCTGGTCTCCGGAGAGTCCTTTGATGTCGAAGCGGTCACGCCGGAAACGCAGCTGATCTCGCCGTTGACCGAGAATGTCTGGCGCTGGCGGGTAACGCCGACGGCGGTTGGCGATCAGGAACTGGTGATCGAGTTGTTCGCGCTGGTCGAAGATCAGGCTCTGCCGCTGCGTACCTTCCGCGACCGGGTCGAGGTTAAGGTGTCGCGTGTTGGGCAAGCCATCGCAATCGCGCGCTCGGTCAGCCCGATCACGGTCGTTGCGGGCGGAATCGGCTCGCTGCTGGCCGGACTGTTTGGATTTGTCGGGTTTTTCCGCCGCCGCTAGTCGCGCAATAGTATCAGGCAATCCCTAGGCAAATGCAGATTTGTCTGAAACAAAGTTGATTGAAATCGAAACCATATTCGCCAGGAGACCATCCATGCGCCTGAACCGACTTTTCGCTGGAACTGCGATCGCGTGCGCGCTCGCCCTAACCGCTTGCGGCGGAGGCGGCGGCGGCGACGACACGCTGACCCTGCGCCGAGGCATTTCCGCAAAAGTCGACACACTTGACCCACACCGCTCATCCGCGGCCTGGGAAAATATCGTGATTGGCGACATGTTCCTTGGACTGACGCAGCACACCGCAGATGGTCAGGTTATCCCGGCTATGGCGGAAAGCTGGACCACGTCGGACGATGGTCTGGTCTGGACGTTCACGCTGCGCGACACGACCTGGTCGGATGGCACGCCCATGACCGCGGAAGATTTTGTCTTCGCCCTGCGCCGTATCCAGGACCCGGCGATTGCGTCGCAATACTCGTCGCTTCTGTACATCATCAAGAATGCGCAGCCCCTGAACGAAGGACGGATCGAGCCCGAAGAGCTCGGCGTTCGCGCGGTCGATGATCGCACGCTCGAGATCACACTAGAGGAACCTGCCCCCTACCTGCTTGGACTGCTGACCCATTACACCACATTTCCTGTGCCCAAGCACATTGTCGAGCAGTATGGCGAAGCCTGGGTGCAGCCTGAGAATATTGAAGTGAACGGGCCGTACAAACTGGTCTATTGGGTGACGGGCGACCAGCTCGTGGTCGAAAAGAACCCGGCCTTCTACGAAGCGGATACACTGTGTTTTGAACGCGTCAGCTATTTCGAACTGGAAGACCTTGCCGCCGTCGAACGCCGGATCGAGGCTGGTGAACTGGACATCAACAATGCCTTTGATGGTGGACGCAAAGCCGAGCTGGACCGCCGTCTGCCAGGCTGGGCCCGCACCACACCGGGCTTGCTGACGACCTATTGGAGTTTCAATTCAAGTGAGCCGCCTTTCGACGATATCCGCGTCCGCAAGGCGCTGGCCATGGCGCTGGACCGGGAATACCTCGTCGAGAATGTGCTGACGCCTGGCTTCGTGCCCGCCTACAGCTTCGTGCCCCCAGGCATCAACAATTACGAGACCGAGCGCCCTGAAGTGTCGTGGAAGTCGCTGAGTCGCCCGGAACGCCTCGCCGAAGCGCGCGCGCTTCTGGAAGATGCTGGCTATGGGCCCGACAATCCGTTCCGGTTCGAGTACAAGCATCGTTCGACTGACGATAATCCGAAAGCGGCGCCAGTGGCTCAGGCCAACTGGAACGAGATCGCACCTTGGGTCGATGCCCAGATCCTGCGTCAGGACACCAAGGTGCTGTACGCCGATCTGCGGCAGGGCAATTTTGAGGTCTCTGACGGCGCCTGGCTCGCCGATTACAATGATCCGCTGAACTTCCTGTATCTGCTCGATTCCGATACTGGGCAGCAGAATTACGGCAATTACTCCAACCCGGAATATGACCGTCTGTTGGAGGCAGCGAGCCGCGAGCGCGACCTGGAAGCACGCGCCGCCCTGTTTGCGCAAGCCGAGAAAATCATGCTCGAAGACCATCCGATGACGCCGATGTGGTATCAGGTGACCAAGAACCTGGTCGATCCGAACCTCGACGGGTGGGCCGAGAATGCCGAAGACAATCACCGGTCGCGCTGGCTATGCCCAGCCGCCGATGCGACGGGTGATGAAACTGTAGAATAGGGACAAAATCGGGGGAGATTTATGTCCATAGAACTCGAAGTTGCAGGGGCTGCCTCCGCCGGTGGCCTCACGACCCGGCAATCCGCTGACCTTAGCGGAGAACCCTGCCGCAATTGCGGAACCCCGGTCGATATCAAGTATTGCCCGAAATGCGGCCAGCTCGCTGCGAGTTTTCACCGACCAATCTGGTCGCTGATGGGGGAGACCATTTCGGACACGTTCACTCTGGATGGCCGTTTGGCGAAGACGCTTCCTGTCCTGTTGTTTCGACCAGGGCGGCTGACCAAAAGCTATACCGAAGGCAAACGTGCGCGTTATGTGCCGCCGTTTCGGATGTTCCTGCTCGCCAGTCTGCTCTTCTATCTGATGTTGTTCACCGTCGTGACACCCGGACAGTGGATCAACAACATTGACGACGAAACCCGTGCGGATATCGAAACCAGTCTGACCGAAGCACCGGAAATCCCGGAATTCGACGACGAAACCCGCGAACGACTGGAGCGGGCGAATATCAGCGTCGATGCGCCGGAAGAGATCAGAGGTGATATCGAAAACCAGATCGTGGCGGTCCTCAACCGTCCTGATCAGTTTGCGGCGGAGCTGGAAAAATGGCTGCCGCGTCTCAGCATCTTGATGGTGCCGCTGACCATTATTGCCTTGGTCGTATTACACATCTGGCGACGCAGCTTGTTTGTCTATGACCATGCCGTGCACGCCCTGCATCTGCATTCCTGGATCTATCTGACCGGTGCCTTCCTGATGTTTGCCGGCCCGGTCCTGCCCGGGTTTGTGTTCGGGATCTATGGGGTCAGTTTCCTGGTCTATCTCTGGCGCAGTCTTGTGGTTGCAGGGTCGTCCGGCTTTTTCATGTCGGGATTGCGGACCTTCCTGATTCTGTTCTTCTGGACCAATGTCGCGGCGATCATCGTGTTCGCGACGATTGTCGTCAGCGGTATGTCGGTTCAGGCCTAGTCCAGTCCGGCTGCGGAAGCCAAGGCCAGCATATATGCGCAATCGTCCCATTCCGAATATCCCTGAGGATCAGAAGGCATATGTCCGCAGCCTGGTGATCCATGAAGACGCGTATTTGATCGCGTTCAACAAACCATCCGGCCTGGCGGTGCAGACGCGCGGAAATCGCGGAACGTCGCTGGATCACTTGTTGTGGACCTTTGCCCGCTCGAACGGCAAGCGCCCGCAGCTGGTTCATCGCATTGATGCGGGGACGTCGGGGCTCATCCTGGCCGGGAAAACCAAGCCTGCCATTGCGGCGCTCTCCACGGAGTTTGCCGAGCGCCGGGTCAAAAAGCGATATCTGGCATTGGTCTCAGGGAATCTACCCAAAGATGACAAGGGTGTGTGCGAGATCGCCCTTTTGAAGACCGGCCGTTCAGTCGTACCGGGCGAGGTCGCGGCAGGCGCGGATCCAGCGCGTACGGGTTGGACCATATTGTCTCGCGCCGAGGGTTTTGCCTTGATCGAAGCGCGCCCTGAAACCGGTCGCATGCATCAGATTCGCGCCCACGTCGCCGCCATGGGCTGCCCGATCCTGGGGGACAGGATTTACGGCTCGGACACGCCGCCGGCCGAACGCTTGATGCTGCACGCAGCGAACCTCGAGCTGACCTTGCCGGACAAAAAGAAACTGGCGCTCGAGGCGCCAGTTCCGGAAGGATTTGATTTGAAGCGCCGAGCGCTTGGACTTTAGCCGGCCGCGCCAAGCTCGACTGCCATTGGAGCGCCAGGTCCAAGATCCCATCCGAGATAGGTCCAGCCAACGACCAGTAGGATGCCGCTGATCAACATCCAGATCGAGTATGGCAGCATTGTTGCCGTCAGACTGCCAAGGCCGAAACTGCCGACCCAGCGCCGTGCGAACACAAGGATGAGCGGGAAGTAGACCATTAGCGGCGTGATGATGTTGGTGGCGCTGTCGCCGACGCGGTAGACCGCGGTGGCGCCATCAGGCGAGACACCGAGCAGCATCAGCATCGGAACCATTACGGGTGCGAGCAATGCCCACTTTGCTGACGCGGATCCGACGAACAGATTGATGACGGCGGAGAACAACACGATCAGACCCAGCAGGATTGGCAGCGGCAATCCTGAGCTTTCAATTGCCGCGGCGCCGTGAACCGCACTGATCAGGCCGAGATTGGACCATCCGAACATGGCGACGAAGTGTGCGGCGGCGAATGACAGCACGAGATAGTAACCCATGTCCTTCATTGCTTCCGACATCATCGCAACTAGGTCGTGATGGTTCTTGATCGTACCGGCCGCGGCGCCATAGGCCCAGCCCGCGGCGAGGAACAGGACCAGGAACCCACCAACCAGAGACTGGAACAACGGTCCGGCGCGTTGGTACCATTCGAGGCCCTCGGTGCCTTCTCCGTCGAGCCAGAGCGGTGTGCCTGGACCGGCGGTCATCAGCACCCACAGAGCGATCACGCCGAGAACGGCGATGCCAGCATTGCGAAGGCCTTTCTTCTGTTCGGGTGTGAGCGGTTTGTCTTCGCCGCTATAGCTATCGGCATCGGCGCCCTCTTCAGGGGTCCACTTGCCCAGACGTGGCTCAATGATCTTGTCAGTGACGAACCAGATGATCGGAAGATAGATGCTGAGCAAAGCGACAATGAACCACCAGTTTCCGGCGATATTGGCGTCATAGCTGGCATTGAGAATCTCGCCAGCTTCTTCGGTGATTCCGTAGAGCAGGGCGTCGAGTTGCCCCGGAAACAGGTTGGCTGAAAAGCCGCCAGAAACGCCCGCAAAAGCCGCAGCAATGCCTGCGAGAGGGTGTCTGCCAGCCGACGCAAACAATACACCAGCGAGCGGAATGAGGACCACATAAGCCGCGTCTGCCGCGTGGTTGCCGACCATTGCGACCAGCGCGACAACAGGCGTCAGCAGGAACACCGGCGCACCGCGTACAGCAGAGCGCATGGCGCTGGCGAACAGGCCAGAGCGCTCGGCCACACCAGCGCCCAGCATCACGACCAACACATATCCCAGCGGATGGAAGTGCGTGAACGTCTTGGGCATTTCGACCCATAAACGCTGAATGTTTTCAGCCGAGAACAGGCTGACCGCGCTGATAATGCCATCGCCTCCGATGCCGAACCGCGCCTTCTGGCTGTCCGGCATGCCGCCAAGGACTTGTTCGTTCAGCGTCGCATTTACGCCGAGAAAGGCGCAGATGATCGAGATCACGATCAATGCAATGATGAAATATGCAAACAGGAAGACCGGGTCGGGCAATTTATTGCCTGTTTTCTCAACCCAGCCGAGAAAGCCTTTTGTCTGTGCCTGCTCTGCGGCCTCTGCCATGCCCAATTCTCCCAGATTCTTAGATGTTGTTTTTGGTCTAGACCGGGGATTTCGAGCTGGCAATCGCGAGTCTGTAACCTGATCTTGCCGGACAACCGGGCGGGCGCGCACACCAATTGCGCTGATGTTCGACCGAAGGCGGCGTTAACAGTGGCGCGCTCTTCACAATTCAAGGGAATGCCGTAAGCCTAGCGGTCCAGATGAGGAGGGATGGATTCGATGACACCGCTTTATATTGCCATTGGCGTTCTGGTCATCGTGCTCGCGGCGGTCATCATTCTGTTCAATCAACTCGTCGGCAAGCGCAACATGGTCAATAATGGCTGGGCTGATATTGATGTTCAGCTGAAACGCCGTGCCGACCTCATACCGCAATTGGTGACGACGGTTCAGGCCTATGCCAGTCATGAGCGGCAATTGTTCGAGGACGTGATCATGAAGCGCAATGCGGCGCTTCAGGCCGGCGACGATCCCGGCGCGCGCGGCGCTCAGGAAAGTGCGCTGACGGCACCAGTGGGCAAGCTGATGGCGCTGGCCGAAGACTATCCTGATCTCAAGGCGAATGAGAATTTCAAGGAATTGCAGACCGAGCTGTCGACAACGGAGAACAAGATCGAAATGGCCCGGCGTTTCTACAATGGCGCTGTGCGCGAGATGAATGTCGCGGTTGAGAGCTTTCCCGGTAACCTGATCGCCGGGGCGTTCGGTTTTACACGCCGCCATTTCTTCGAGATCCAGATGTCCGATCGGGCCGTGCCCGATATCGATCTCGGAGGATCAAGTTGAACGTGTCGATTTTCCGCATCACGCTGATCCTGCTTGCGGCGCTCTCGATCGCTACGTCAGCGCTCGCTGAAGAAGAAATCAGGCGTTTCGATGTGCGGATCGAAGTCGAGCGCGACGGCGACATCATCGTCACCGAAACGCTGGACGTGAACGTCGAGGGCCGCAACATCAATCGTGGCATCTTTCGGGACCTGCCAGCCTATTACGGGGATGAAGATCGACCGGGAAAGCTGCCCTTTCGATACACGTTTCTAAGCGTTCAGAAAGACGGCGAGCGAGAGCCCTATGAACGGACCTCCGATGGCAATGCCGTGCGCCTGATCATTGGCGACCCGGATGTGTATCTCGATTATCGTGTTCATCGCTACGAAATCCGGTACCGCGTCAAAAACATGATCCAGTATCGTGATACGTTCGACGAACTGTACTGGAATGCCACGGGCACCTACTGGGCGTTCCCGATCAATACGGCGCGAGTCGAGGTTCGACTTCCCGACAATGCGCCAGTGACGGAAGCGAACGCGTTCACCGGCGGATACGGATCCACGGGGCGTGCGTATTCTTACCGCAACACCGGTACAGCGCATGTGTTCGAAACGACGGCGCAGCTCAGAGCGCGTGAAGGCATTTCGGTCTCGCTCTCCATTCCCAAAGGCGTGATCGATCCACCGTCAGCGGCGGATATTCGATGGCTGTGGTGGGCCCGCAATGGCGCTCTGACGGCGCTGATCGCGTCTTTTCTGGGGGTGTTGGGATTCTACTATCGCAGCTTCGACCGGGTCGGGCGCGATCCGGTGAAGGGGCCCGTCTTCCCGCAATACGAACCCCCAAAAGGTTATTCACCCGCGGCCGCTCACCATATCTATTATCGCGGGTTCCGCGGTCATGACGGTCTGATTGCGAGCCTGATGTATCTTGCGTCGCTTGGGCATATGCGCATCGATGTCGATGCTGAAGACAAAAAGAAAACCACGTTGTCGAAGGCCGAAGCCATTCGGGGCAGCGCACTTTCCAGCGAGCTGACCGGATTGTTCAATCGTTTGTTTTCGGGTGGCGGGGACGTGAAACTGGGCGAAAAGTACAATGAGAGCTTCACCAAGGCCTATACACGGTTTCGCAAGCAGATCTCTGATCGTTACGGGGCATCCTATTTCAAGTGGAATCTCGGCTATCTGATCCTTGGCGCGATTGTCAGCATTGGTGCGGTTGCATTCGCGATCGCGCAGGCATCGTACTGGTCACATTGGCACACGATGTTGCTGATCGGATTGATCGCCTTGAACGGCCTGTTCATGTACCTGATGCCAGCGCCGACGCCGAAAGGTCAGGACGTGCGCACCCACCTTCAGGGGTTTCGCCTGTACATGGAAAAGGCGGAGAAGTTGCAGCTGAATTCTGTCGAAGTGGGCAGCCAAGCCCCACCGCCGATGACGCTGTCGCGTTATGAGACGTTCTTGCCGTACGCGGTTGCGCTCGGCGTCGAGAAACCCTGGACGAAGCATTTCGAACGTCTGATCCCTGATGTTGCCAAGGACTATAATCCGGCATGGACCAACATGAACGCGGCGCGGTTCGGATCGATGAGCGGCATGACCGACAATATCGTGTCGGGGATGAGTTCCGGCGTATCGACGGCGTTGCCGCAAAGCTCGAGCTCCTCTGGCAGCGGCGGTGGTGGGTTTTCTGGCGGCGGCGGCGGCGGTGGCGGCGGCGGCGGATGGTAGCGGCGCGCACGAGTTGAGATTGTCGCCGCACGTCGAATAGTTGAGTTAACGTGCTAGGATACTCGCGTATCAATACAATAATTTTGAAACGATCCGTGTTCCAGAAAGTATATATCTGCAAACAAACAAGTATTTTTTCCGTATCGATAGACATTTGCCGAACTGATTTTGTAATCATGGCAAATGACAAATACTGCGAATGACTCCGTTTCGAATTTAGATTTGTTGTCCCAGGCGACCGACATTGTCACTGCTTATGTCAGTAACAATGCGATCAGCGCTGCTGACTTACCTGGGTTGCTGAAAGTCGTGCACGGCAAGCTCAGCGAGCTTGCCGATGCATCGACCGAAGCGCCACGACCGGATCCGGCCGTGCCGATCAAGAAATCGGTCACGGATCACCACATCATCTGCCTGGAAGATGGCGCGAAGCTCAAGATGCTCAAGCGCTATTTGCGCACCCATTATGACATGTCGCCGGACGAGTATCGGGCGCGCTGGGGCCTACCGGCGGATTATCCGATGGTCGCACCGGAATATGCTCGGCGCCGTTCCGACTTCGCCAAGAAGATCGGACTTGGCAAGAAAGGCCGCTAATCGCGTCTATCTGAAGTAACGATCGACGACCGGCTCGAAGGTCGGTTGCCGGAGTCGCTCGCCTGCATCCAGCGCGAGATCCAGGAAGATCTCCACTTCCTCAAACTCGGTGACATCAAAATTTGCCTCTTCCAGATGACTCTGGAGGAGACGCATCATGGCCAGAACGCGATCCAGCCGTTCGGATTCGCTCACCCGTTTGCCCATATCTCCACCTATTCTATTTTAGGCCAAGCTCATCGCAGACAGCGATAATCAAAAGCTTAAATCAGCATGGCGAATCTTATCTGATTTTCCCGAAATGCAGTTCAGGACTGGATTATATTTGCCCTCTGAGCGAAGTTTAGTTTCAGACGACATTATTGGGGAAGATCGTGTTATCTGAGCGGTTCAACTGGGACAGATTGAGAGTGTTCCGACTGGTGGCGGAAGCCCACAGTATGACCGCTGCGGCGAAGACGCTTGGCGAATCGACCCCGACCATCAGTCGACGCATCAATGATCTTGAGCGCGAGCTGGGCACCAAATTGTTTCAGCGATCAAAGCGCGGGGTGGAGATGACCGCCGCCGGCAAGCGCTTGCTGGACCTAGTGCAGAAGATGCAGGGACTGGTTGATACGGTCGGCGATCAGGTTGCAGAGACCAACACGACGATTTCCGGCGCCGTCAAGATCAAGGCTGGAGATGGCCTCGGACCGTACTGGATGGCCCGGCACCTGCCAAAATTCCACCGCAGCATTCCCAATGTCCAGATTGATCTGGAAGTTGGCATCGCGACCGACGAAGTCGCGCACCGCGAAGCGGATCTTGCAATCGTTTTCGAGAAACCGCGTCATCCGGAGATCATCGCGCAGCGTCTGGGGACGCTTCATTATATTTGCTTTGCGTCACGCGATTACCTGGACGAACATGGCTATCCGCAATCCCTGTTCGATTTTCAAAACCACAAATTGCTGATGCACAATTCCTATGTTCATCAGGTTGAGCGGTGGTCCAAGAACATCAAGCAATTGAAGGATTTCATCGATTATTCGGTGATCACGAATTCAGGGACTGCTTTGATCTCGTTGGCTGCGAACTCCGGTGGGATCGCGATCCTGCCTAGCTATATCGCCGAGATTGAGCCAGATCTCGTACCGCTGCAATTGCCGGCGCTGGCGCCAATCCAGTTTTGGTTGACCTATCCCGAGCGCGTCCGCAGAACGCCGGCTGGACAAGCGACCATTGAGTGGC
Source organism: Henriciella sp. (assembly GCA_965228095.1). Taxonomy (GTDB): domain Bacteria; phylum Pseudomonadota; class Alphaproteobacteria; order Caulobacterales; family Hyphomonadaceae; genus Henriciella. Next base: position 2,200,339 of record OZ245793.1, read on the forward strand.
TCCTGTCGATCTTCAATGAGCAAAATCATCCCTGGTTCGGACAGGATTTCGTCCATCCGGATCATGTCGAAGAGGCGCGAGCGCGGTCGGATGTGGCGACGTCTGACACCACACTTCAGCTAAGCTCCGGCTTGCAGCTCTAATCGAGGCGGGCGATTCAGCGCCCTCAGTTGAGCGCTGCGGTGATTTTTTCGATCAGGGAATTAGGCGTTGCTGGCTTTTCCAGAACATCGCTGAATCCCGCTGAAATCGCCCGATTCAGAAGCCAGTCCGTATAATAACCGGTGATCATGATGCCAGGCGTAAAATCCTGATCAGCACGGGCACGTTTCATCACTTCCAGCCCGTCCAGGCGCGGCATCTTGTAATCGATCAGCAGGCAATCGCCGCCATGCTGACCCCGCATCAGCAGGAATTCTGTTCCGGAGCGGTACGCGTCGATCGGAAACCCTCGTGCGCGCAAGACCATGGTCATGGACCGGCGCACATTGTCATCGTCCTCGATCAAGACCAGACGCGGCAGCGCAAGCTCATGGCGCGCGGCAGAGATTCGGGACGGATCGGTCATGAGCAAACTTCTATCGTCGCGATGGGCAAGCGTCTCTAAGTAGTATTCCGTGATTTAGGCTGTGTTCAGTCCGGCCAGGAATGCGATACGCAGCGCGGCCGAAAGGCTGTCGGCTTCGAGCTTTTCCATCATGTGTGCGCGGTGAATCTCGACCGTGCGTGGCGAGATCGAAAGGGCCTGGGCGATGCCCTTATTGGTCAGCCCCGAGACGAGGCATTCCAGCACCTCTTTTTCGCGCGGTGTCAGGGCGATCAACTTGGCCTCAGCTTCCTTGCTGCGCCGCTCGTCAGCAGCTCGAGTATCAAGCTGCTCGAACGCGCTTTCAATTGCCGCGACAAGCGTCTGCTTCTCATATGGTTTTTCAAGGAATTCGATGGCTCCGCCTTTCATCGCCTCGACGGCGACCGGGACATCTCCATGGCCGGTCAGGATGATAATCGGCATGGTGATCCCGCGCTGGTTCAGGGCGCTCTGGACCGCCAGCCCGTCCATGCCCGGCATCCGCACATCCAGAAGGATGCAGCCCTCATGATCGGCGCTGACATCTTCGAGAAAGCTCATGCCATCCGGGAAGGTCTTCACTAGAAACCCGGCATGGCGCAGCATGAAGCTGGCAGAATGTCGAATGGCTTCATCATCGTCGACCAGGAAAACCGTGCGCTTGCTCATTTCATTCCTCTCCCTGTGCCAGGCGAAGGGTAAATTTGAACGCCGCTCCGCCGCGCGGCGAGGGGGCGTATTCGATATCGGTTCCGTGGGCATCCAGGATGGTCTGGCAAATCGACAGGCCCAGCCCCATGCCGCCGACTTTGGAGCTGTTGAAGGCGTCGAATGGCGATGCGTCATCTGCGCCCTGGTATCCGGGGCCATTGTCTTCCACCGTGATCACGGCGAGATCGCCTTGTAGCTCGGCCAGGATCCAGACTTGCGGATTGGCCGTGTCGGCAAGGGCTTCAATGGCGTTTCGAACCAGGTTCACAATCACTTGTCGCAATTGCAATCGGTCAGCAAGCAGCGGCGGGAAGTCTTCCGGAATGCGCGAGATCACGCGTGCCAATTGCCCCTCAATGCCGACTTTCGCGAGCGAAATTGCGTCATCAACCACGTCCTGTATCTGGACAGATCTGAGGTCGAGTTCGCCGCGGGACACATAGTCTCGCAGGCGCCGCACGATCTGTCCAGCGCGGATCGACTGGGTCGCCGCGGCATCAAGGGCCTCCTGAATGAAGGCCAGGGTTTCCGGGTCTGCAGAGTCGAGCAGATCCCGCGCCGCTTCGAGGTAATTGGCGACCGCGGTCAAAGGTTGGTTGAGCTCATGCGCCATCGCAGACGCCATGGTGCCAACCGCGCTGAGACGGGAGAAGTTTGCAAGCTCCACCTGCATTTGCGCGAGCCGGTGCGCATTCGCCTGTTGCTCTGACATGTCACGAATATAACCGGTGAACAGGCGGTGGCCGTCGATCTCAGCTTCGCCAATCTTCAGCTCGACAGGGATGCTGTCGCCGTTCGCCAGTTTCGCCCTGACGATCCGTCCGATACCGATAATCTGTTTCTCGCCGGTCGCGAGATAATTGCTGATATACTGATCGTGGTGTTTTTCGTCGGCGCCGGCCATCAGGACCGATACGTTCTTTCCGGCAACGTCTTCAGCCGTGTATCCGAACAAGCGCTCCGCCTCTGCACTGAACGCGAGGATCTGTCCGGTATCGTTGATCACGATCATCGCGTCTGGCACCGACGCGAGAATCGACTGCATCAACAGCTCGAGGGACTTCTTGTCCCCGTAGCGGCCGAAGCTGTCCTTGAGAATCGGGGAATCAGGCTCTGACATCAGCCAACCTTTGTAGCGGGCGTCAGGCATGGATCAATCCATTCAGGAAGCGACAGAGCGCCGCTTCGCGAACTGCGCACAAGCGGCGAACGCGGCCACGATCACGCCAGCTGCGAACATGTAGCAGCCCCAGCAATGCGCCCGCTCGAACCAGCTGGTGCCGCCGAGCGCCAGCGTGATCGTGTCGCCGTTGCAGGTCGGCAAGGACAGGAGCGGGACGGTTCCCATATGCAGCCACATTTTAAGGCCGCCAATGAGCATCATCGCTGCGCTGAGAAGGGCTTGCCAATAAGTCGTCATAGATCTGTCCACGCCTCTAAGTGTGGCTCCGTATTTACCGACTGCGGCGCGCACGCACATAGGGGATTTCCCTTATTCAGGGGGATCGCCGCCAAAGTTATGCATCGCCCGAGCTGAAGCCACCCCTCATTCCGGGGACCATTGGAGGTGTATGACGGCGATGACTGAACTGATCGGAGCCCATCGGCGCGGGAACAATACAAGCATACTGGGCGTGGGCGCACTGACCGGCGTTTTCCTGTTCCTGGCCTTGTTGATGGCAGCGTTCTCTAAAGACGCAGCCATGGAGTATCAGGCCCTGACTTTCCTGGCCCTTGGCGGCGTGTTCCTCGTCGGCACGGCCATGTGGGCAGGCGGTCTGGTTGACCGCGACCCATTTGACGAGAGCCAATACGAAAACACATTGGTCAAGTTCGGGGTGGCGGCCTCGATGTTCTGGGGCATTGCCGGGCTGCTGGTCGGCGTCGTGATCGCCCTGCAGCTGACATGGCCCGCGATTTTCTATTTTCCCGAGCTGGGCTGGACCAATTTCGGACGCCTGCGGCCCCTGCACACGAGTGCGGTGATCTTTGCGTTTGGCGGCAACGTACTGCTGGCGACCAGTTTTTATGTTGTCCAGCGCACCTGCCGGACCCGCCTCGCTGGCGGTATGTGGCCGTGGTTCGTGTTCTGGGGCTATCAGATTTTCATCGTCCTGGCCGCGACCGGCTATCTGATGGGCGTGACCCAATCCAAGGAATATGCCGAACCCGAATGGTATGTGGACCTGTGGCTGACCCTGGTCTGGGTCGTCTACCTGCTCGTTTTCCTCGGCACGCTGTGGAAGCGTAAGGAGCCGCACATCTATGTTGCCAACTGGTTCTATCTCTCATTCATCGTTACCATCGCGATGCTTCACATCGTCAACAACCTGTCGATTCCGGTCAGCCTGACGGGCTCGAAGTCGGTGCAGGTTTTTGCCGGGGTCCAGGATGCGATGACGCAGTGGTGGTACGGCCATAATGCGGTCGGGTTCTTCCTGACCACGGGCTTCCTGGCCATCATGTACTACTTCATTCCGAAGCGCGTGAACCGGCCGGTTTTTTCCTACCGCCTGTCGATCGTGCACTTCTGGTCGCTGATCTTCATCTATATCTGGGCGGGCCCGCACCACTTGCACTATACTGCGCTGCCGCAATGGGCGCAGACGCTGGGCATGACGTTCTCGGTCATGCTGTGGATGCCAAGCTGGGGCGGCATGATCAACGGCGTGATGACGCTTTCGGGCGCCTGGGACAAGCTGCGCACGGATCCGGTTGTTCGAATGATGGTCGTCTCGCTGGCCTTTTACGGCATGGCGACTTTTGAAGGCCCGTTAATGTCGGTCCGCGCTGTCAATTCGCTCAGCCATTATACCGAATGGGGCATTGGCCACGTGCATTCTGGCGCGCTCGGTTGGGTCGGCTATATCAGCTTCGGCGCGCTCTATTGCCTGGTGCCGTGGCTCTACAAGAAGAAGGGCCTGTTCTCAAAGTCCCTCGTTGAATGGCACTTCTGGATCTCCACGATCGGCATCATTTTCTACATGGTTTCCATGTGGTTCGCCGGGATCATGGAAGGCCTGATGTGGCGTGCCTATAACGAGTATGGCTTCCTCGAATACAGCTTCGTGGAAACCGTCGAGGCCAAGCATATCAGCTACATCATCCGGACGCTTGGTGGTCTGCTCTACTTCAGCGGCGCAGCGATCATGGCCTATAACCTGATCCGCACCTCGCTCGGGCATGGCGATGCCAAGGACCTCGAGACGAGCAAAGATCCATACGCTCAACCAGAGCCGCGCGCTGCGCTGGCACCCGCCGAATAGGAGGCCCGTCAGATCATGGGACTGATGAACAATCACGGCGTCTTGGAGCGTCACTCACTACTCCTCACCATCGGCATTCTGGTCGTCGTCTCAATTGGCGGGATCATCCAGATGGCACCGTTGATGTACATGGACAATACGATCGAGAAGGTTGACGGCATGCGTCCGTACACACCGCTCGAGCTGAAAGGCCGCGACATCTATATTCGTGAAGGCTGCTATGTCTGTCACAGCATGATGGTGCGTCCATTGCGCGACGAAGTTGAGCGCTACGGACATTACTCGCTGGCGGCGGAGTCGATGTATGACCATCCGTTCCAGTGGGGGTCGAAACGGACCGGGCCGGATCTGGCCCGCGTTGGCGGCAAATACTCAGCGGAATGGCAGGTCGACCACCTGATCGATCCGCGCGCGCTGGTGCCGGAAAGCATCATGCCACCGTACGCCTTCCTGATGGACAAGAAGCTCAAATATGAGGGCATTGAGGACCGCTTGCGCACCGAGCGCATGGTCGGTGTGCCTTACTCCGATGAGATGATCGAGAACGCCAAGGGCCATATCCTGGCGCAGGCTGATCCGAACGATAAGGGCTTCGATCATTATGACAGCCTGATGGCGCTTTACGAAGCTGAAGCAGGTCGCCAAGGCACCGTCGAGGCGCGCGACTGGGATGGCAATCCGGACGAGATTACCGAGATGGACGCGCTGGTCGCCTATCTCCAGATGACCGGCACACTGGTCGATTTCTCGACCTATGAAGCCGACGACCTCAGCAACCGTCGATAGGGAGAGCAGACATGTATGAAACGCTCGCAAGCTTCGCGCAGACCGGCGGACTGATCTATTTCGTGCTGATGTTCGCTGGTGCTCTGACCTACGCGCTATGGCCGCGCAATCAGGAAACTTTCGATGCCGCCGCGCGGCTGCCTTTAGAAGATGGGGGCCCATCCGATGAGTGATGAAATCAAAGACGTAGACGATCATAGCGGCGTTGAGACCACCGGACACAGCTGGGACGGGATCAAGGAATTGAATAATCCGCTGCCGCGCTGGTGGCTGTATGTCTGGTACGCGACCATCCTCTGGGGTGTGATCTACATGATCTTCATGCCAGCAATCCCGGCTTTGCCCGGGATGGGCACCAACACGCCCGGCTTGCGCAACCATTCTGACCGAGATCTGGTCGCCGCTGCGGTGGAAGACCTGAAAACAGCCCGCGCAGAGCAGTCGATCGTTCTGCTGGAAGCATCGCTCGAAGAAATCGAGACCGATCGTGATCTGCAACAGTTTGCCTTGGCGATGGGCGAAAGCCTGTTCGGCGACAATTGCGCGACCTGTCACGGTGCAGGTGGCCGCGGGGCGACCGGATACCCGATCCTTGCCGACGATGTCTGGCTCTGGGACGGGACCCTGAACGGAATTGAGTACACCCTGCGCCACGGCATTCGCCATGAAGGCGATCTCGACACGCGCTTCTCATTGATGCCAGCCTTTGGGCGCGACAAGCTGCTGTCGACTGATCAGATCGATGACCTGACCGATTTTGTGATGCGCGTGTCCGGCCAGGATCATGATTCAGAAGCGGCCGACCGCGTGGCAGACTTGTACCAACAGCAATGTGCCTCCTGTCACGGTGTGAACGGTGAAGGCGATCGCAATCAGGGCGCCCCGAACCTGACCGATCAGGAATGGCTCTTTGGCGGATCTCGCGATGCCGTTTACAATACGATCTACAATGCCCGGAATTCGCATATGCCGGCCTGGCAGGATCGCCTCGATGACGCGTCGATCAAAGCGCTCGCCGTCTATGTCCACACGCTGGGCGGGGGTGAGTAGGGCTTAAAGCTCATGGGACAAACCACGCTGAACATCCATCCGAGTGCGGGATCCGGCGGCCCGACGCCGCCCCCGCACAAGGACCTCTATGCCAAGCGCGAGCAGATCTATCCGAAGCTCGCGCATGGCAAGTTTCGCCTGGTTAAGTGGGGCGTCATGGCCGTCACTCTGGCGGTCTATTACCTACTGCCATGGATCCGCTGGGATCGCGGCGAGGGGATTCCGAACCAGGCTGTCCTGGCCGATTTCGAGAGTGAGAAATTCTATTTCTTCTTCATCGAGATCTGGCCGCAAGACATTCACTTCCTTGCCGGCCTGCTGATTTTAGCCTCACTGGGCCTGTTCCTGGTGACCTCCCTCCTGGGTCGGGTCTGGTGTGGCTATACCTGTCCGCAAACGGTGTGGACCGATCTGTACATCTGGGTCGAGCGGGCGTTTGAAGGCGACCGTGCCGCCCGCATGCGCCTCGACAAGGCGCCATGGAGTTTCGACAAGGCGTGGCGCAAGCTCGGCAAGCACACGATCTGGTTGGTCATCGCGTTCTGGACGGGCGGTGCGTTCATCCTCTACTGGCACGACGCGCCAACAGTGGCGCGAGGCTGGTTCTCCGGCGAAGCGCCTCTGTCCGCCTATTGGTTCGCCGGCGTGCTGACAATGACCACATATTTCCTTGCCGGCTGGATGCGTGAACAGGTGTGCACCTATATGTGCCCTTGGCCTCGGATTCAGGGCGCCCTGACGGATGAGCACGCGCTGAACGTCACTTATCGCTATGATCGCGGTGAACCGCGTGGTCCGAAGCGCAAATCCGAGAGTTGGGATGATCGCGGCGATTGCATCGACTGCGATCAGTGCGTGCAGGTCTGTCCGGTTGGAATCGATATTCGCAATGGGCCGCAACTGGAGTGCATTCATTGTGCGCTGTGCATCGATGCCTGCGATCAGATGATGACCAAGATTGGCCGACCGACCGGTCTGATCGCCTATGACACGGATGTCGCGGTCGCCGCGCGCGCGGATCACCAGACGCCGCCCAAATATCGGATCTTCCGGTCCCGCACGATCCTCTACGCCGTCCTGATCGCCGCGATCGGGCTGCTTATGGTCTGGGGTCTTGCGACCAAGGCAACGATCGAGGCGAACGTGCTCAAGGATCGCTCGCCACCGTTCGTGCAACTGTCAGACGGCCGCGTGCAGAACGGCTATACGCTGAAACTGGTCAACAAGCTGTCCGAGCCACGCGTCATGGAAGTCAGCATTACCGGCCCGGATGGTCTGGCCTTCAACGTGATCGGGTTTGAGCATGAAGGCTCTGACCCGATCGAGCTTCCAGTCGAGCCTTATGGGGTCGACAGATATCGCCTCCTGATCAGCGCTCCCCCAGGAGCCTCCCAGCGCTCGATCACCATCTCGGTGCGTGATATCGAGACTGGGGAAACCGACACCAACCGCGCGTCTTTCAGAGGACCAGCTCAATGATCTATTCCCAGACCGAACCGGTGCAAGAGGCCTCAGGCAAACCGCTCAAAGGATGGCATGTCCTGTTGATCATGCTCGGCTTTTTCGGTGTCATGTTCGCCGTAAACGGGGTGTTTCTCTATCATGCGATTACCAGCTTCCCGGGCGAGGATATCAAGAAATCCTACGTCCAGGGCCTGAACTATAATGATACGCTGGCGGAGCGGGCCGCCTATGCCGACCTCGGCTGGACGGCAGAAGCGGGACTGCGCGACGAAGCGCTCGTGTTTCGGTTGAACGATGCCGATGGTGCGCCACTTTCCAATTATGCCGTGATTGGCGAATTGCGCCGCACGACCACGCGCGCCGCAGATCAGGCGATCGTCTTCGATGCTCATGCGAACGGCGAATACGTGTTCGAATCAGCCGCATTGGAGGCTGGCCAATGGTCGTTGCGCGTATTCGTCATGGACGCGGCAGCAGAAGAAAAACTGTTCGAAGTTCACAAGACGATCCTGGTGAAATGACCGACACAACGCTCTCCGATCTCGCCGGATGCCCATCCGGCCTGGCGCCGCCCTCGCGGTCGCAGGACAGCGATTACACGGCCTTCGTGCAAACCAAAGGCGACAGGAGCAGTCTCAATCTTTCGGTCCGCGGGGCCAAATGCGGGGGGTGCCTGTCCAAGATCGAAAACGCGATACGGCGTATCCCCGGCGTCGAAGCGGTTCGGATGAACCTGTCGAATGGGCGATTGAACGTGACCTGGCGCGGCGCCACCTCGGCGAACACGATTGTCGAACGGGTGACGCAACTGGGCTATGGCGTGTCTGCCTTTTCCGAAGATGGCGCGTCCGAGACCGCCAGGCGTGAGGAACGCGCGCTGTTGATCTCCATGGGGATCGCCGCATTTGGCCTCGCCAATATCATGTTGTTGTCCGTCTCGGTCTGGGGCGGGCATGGTGAAATGGGCACCGAAACGCGCACCGCGCTGCACGCCATATCCGGCCTCATCGCATTTCCAATCCTGATCTTCAGTGGCCGCCACTTCTTCCAGTCTGCCTGGTCCGTGTTGAAGCATGGTCGCGCCAACATGGATGTGCCGATTTCGCTGGCTTTGACCTTGGCGTTCAGCGTCAGCGTCTGGGAGACGCTGGCAAAGGGCGAGCACGCCTATTTCGATGCTGGCGTGATGTTGCTGTTCTTCCTGCTCGTCGGTCGCTTCCTCGATGCAAGGCTGCGACGCCAGGCGCACGCCGCCGCACATGACCTGGCAGCGCTGCAGAACCGGTCCGTTAGCCGCCTCGGTGATGCTGGGTTGATCGAAAGCGTTCGCGCCGAGGACGTCCGGCGGGGCGATACGATCCTGCTCGCGGCGGGTGAGCGCGCGGTGATCGATATCGAGGTCGCCACTGGCACCAGCACCGTCGATGAAAGCCTGGTCACCGGCGAAAGCTTGCCGCGACTGAAGCAGCCCGGCGAGACGCTTTACGCGGGCACCGTCAATCTCGGTCATCCAATGACCGGCAAGGCGCTTGGCAGCGCCTCGGACTCGCTGCTTTCGGACATTGCCGACATGCTGGAAGCCGGCGAACAGAATCGGGCGCGCTATCGTCGTCTCGCCGACAAGGCGGTCTCGCTCTACGTGCCGTTCGTGCACACCACGGCGGCGCTGACACTTGCGGCCTGGTTGTTGATCGGGGCCAGCCCGAGAGATGCGATCATGGTGGCGGTCGCCACGCTTATCATCACCTGTCCATGCGCGCTCGCACTGGCGGCGCCTGTCGCGCAGGTCGTGGCGTCGGGACGCCTGTTCCGCAATGGCACCTATTTGCGATCCGGGGATGCGCTTGAGCGGTTCTCCGAGATTGACCACATCGTCTTCGACAAGACCGGGACGCTGACGCTTGGAACGCCGACTTTGACGTCTGAACATGGCGCTGACCTGCACATGGCGGCGCAACTTGCGCGGGCCAGCCGGCATCCCTTGTCGCGCGCGATCGTCGCCGCAGCCGGTGCCGGTCCCATCGCGAGTGACGTGGAGGAAATGCCCGGGCTCGGTGTTTCCGGTGTTATTGATGGTAAGCCGTATCGACTTGGCTCAGCCGACTGGGTTGGCGTCGAGGCGCCCGCCAGCGGGACCAGTCTGTGGTTCGCGGGCGACGATGATCTGGCCGTGCAATTCCTCTTTCAGGACCAGTTGCAGGCCGATGCCGGTGACACCTTCGATCGCTTGCACCGCCGTGGCCTCACGCTCGAAATCCTGTCTGGAGACACAGAGGCAGCGGTCAGCCGAGTGGCGCAGCAGATCGATCTGAAAGCATGGCAATCTGGCGTCTCCCCGCAGCAAAAGGTTGACCGTTTGACCGAGCTGCAGGCGCAGGGGCGGAATGTCCTAATGGTTGGCGACGGCCTCAACGATGCGGGCGCGCTCGCCATGGCTCATGCGTCTCTGGCCCCAGGCGGGGCTATGGACGTCTCTCAGTCGGCATCAGACGCGGTCTATTCCGGCGGTTTGTCTTCCATCCTGAACGTGCTCAACATTGCCAAACGGACCAAACGCGTGATGGTCCAGAATTTCGGCTTTGCTGCCGCGTATAATTTTGTCGCTGTGCCAATTGCGGTGACCGGACATGTCACGCCGCTGATTGCGGCAATTGCCATGTCAGCTTCGTCGCTGATTGTGACGCTGAACGCTTTGCGGCTGAACTGGGGGCGCATCGAATGAGCATAATCGTATACCTCATTCCGGTTGCGCTCGGGCTTGGCTTGCTCGGGCTCGGCGCGTTCCTCTGGTCGGTCAATTCGGATCAATACGAGGATCTTGATGGCGCCGCCTATCGCATCCTGAACGACGACGACACACCGCTCTAGTCATCCCGATTTTCAAACCGCGCCACTTTCTCCCTCCACAAGCGCAAGAATCTGTTTCACGATGCCGAGAACGGCAAGAGCCGAATGATCTCAGGTCAGGGAGGGCCGCATCGTGTCAGACGAGAAGAAAGTGGACGCCAAAGGGTATTGGGCAGCAACCATTCGCTTGACGCTGAGCCTGTTGGCCATCTGGTTTGTGGTGTCGTTCGGGGCGGGCATCCTGTTTCGGGACGTTCTCGACCAGGTGTCGATCGGCGGTGCGCCGCTGGGGTTCTGGTTCGCGCAACAGGGGTCGATCTACGTCTTTGTCGCCCTGATCTTCTACTATTGCCGGGCGATGGCACGCCTTGAACGCAAGTATGGCGTGGAGGACTGATCGATGGATTGGACCCTCTTCTTCGTCGTCACGACATTCGGTCTCTATATTGGCATTGCGGTCTGGGCGCGGGCCGGATCGACCAATGATTTCTACGTCGCCGGGCACGATGTCCACCCAACTGTCAACGGCATGGCGACGGCGGCAGACTGGATGTCCGCCGCCTCGTTCCTGTCCATGGCAGGACTGATCGCGTTTCTCGGTTATGGTGGCTCGGTGTACCTGATGGGCTGGACTGGCGGGTACGTGCTGCTGGCGGTCCTGCTAGCCCCCTTCCTGCGCGAGTTCGGCAAGTTCACGGTGCCGGATTTTGTCGGCGATCGGTATTATTCCACCTTTGCCCGCGTGATCGCGGTGATTTGCGCGCTGTTTGTTTCCTTCACTTACATTGCCGGCCAGATGAAAGGCGTCGGGGTGGCGTTCTCTGGCTTCCTCGGAGTCTCATTCGAGCTTGGCATCATCATCGGCATGGTCATTGTGTTCTTCTATGCCGTGCTCGGCGGCATGAAGGGGGTGACCTACACCCAAGTGGCGCAATATTGCGTGCTGATTTTCGCCTACACGGTTCCGGCCATCTTCATGTCGATCATCATCACCGGCAATCCGGTGCCTCAGCTGGGTTTCATCGGCAATGTCGCGGGCGAACACGTGTCGATGCTCGACAAGCTGAACACGGTGGTCACAGATCTCGGCTTCCTGGAATACACGCAAACCAACAAGACCATGTTCGACGTGTTTGCAATCACGGGTGCCCTGATGTTCGGGACGGCCGGCTTGCCGCATGTGATCATCCGATTTTTCACTGTGCCAAGCGCCAAAGCCGCACGTTTGTCAGCGGGTTGGGCGCTGGTCTTCATCGCGATCCTCTACACCACCGCGCCTGCGGTTGGGGCGTTTGCGCGGATCAATTTCATCGAGACCGTGAATGATGCAACCTACATTGCTGATGACGCGGATTATGAAACCGAAGCCGCCGCCATAACCGAAGCGGGCGGGAAGCCGGTGCCAACCTGGTACAAGAGCTGGGAGAAGACCGGCCTGCTTGAATTTGAAGACAAGAATGGCGACGGCATCATGCAATATCGCGGTCCGAACGCGCCGGACGGGATCGAAAATGAGGTCAATCCGAACCGGGATATTTTCGTTCTCGCCAATCCTCAGATCGCGCAACTCCCCGGCTGGGTCATTGGTCTGGTCGTCGCCGGCGGGCTTGCCGCTGCCTTATCGACTGCAGCAGGTTTGTTGATGGTCATCTCGTCGGCGGTCAGTCATGACCTCTGCCGGCGAACCCTGTTTACCGGCATGGATGACAAGACCGAGCTGCGCGTGGCCCGCGGCGCAGCCGCCGGTGCGGTGATCGCGGCTGGCTTGCTCGGCATCTATTCCTCGCAGCTCGGTTTCGTCGCCCAGGTTGTCGCATTCGCGTTTGGATTGGCGGCAGCCTCCCTGTTTCCGGTCATTTTCCTCGGCATCTTCTGGAAGCGGATGAACAAGGAAGGGGCAATCGTCGCGATGTTGTTCGGCCTGATCTCGACCTTTGCCTATATCGTTTATTTCAAGTTCGGTGGCGGTACGCCCGATCAATACCTGTTCGGTGTATCGCCTGAGGGCATCGGCTTTGTCTTCATGTTCGTCTCAGGTGCGCTCGGGATCGGCACGTCGCTGGCCACCAGCCCGCCGCCGCAGGACATCCAGGATCTGGTCGAAGACATTCGGGTGCCGGGAACGCGACAATCGCACGGTATCGCGGATGCAGATATGGCTCCGGCAGACTAAGTCTGCCTTTACCTCAGCGAACAAATCCGCATTGTAGCGCGTGTACGAACCAACACGCTCAATGGAGCCCATTTTATGAGTGAAACCCAGGTCTATCCCGTCCCCGCAGACTTTGCGTCAAAGGCCAATCTCACCCCTGAAAAGTATCGTGAGATGTATGCGGCGTCGATTGCCGATCCGGAAGCATTCTGGGCAGAACAGGGCAAGCGGCTGGACTGGTCGAGGCCTTATACAATTGTCAAAGATGTGTCCTGGGACAAATCGGATCTGCACGTGCGCTGGTTCAGCGATGGCGAGCTGAACGTTTCGGTCAATTGTATCGATCGACATCTCGCCACCCGTGGCGACAAGGTGGCGCTGATCTGGGAGGGTGATGACCCGGCCGATGATGCCAGGATCACCTACAAGCAGCTGCACAGCGCGGTGTGTCGGTTTGCAAATGTCCTGAAAGACATGGGCGTTCGAAAGGGCGACCGGGTGACGATCTACATGCCGATGATCCTGGAAGCGGCCTATGCGATGCTCGCCTGCGCGCGGATCGGCGCTGTGCACTCGATCGTTTTTGGCGGTTTCAGCCCGGAAGCGCTGGCCGGCCGCATCACCGACTGCGATAGCAAGTTCATGATAACCGCCGATGAAGGCATTCGCGGCGGGCGTGTCGTGCCGCTGAAAGTCAATGCCGACAAGGCGTGTGAGATCGCTGGGGACATGGTCGAGAAAGTGCTGGTCGTGCGCCGCACGGGCGCCCCCGTGAACATGCAGTCTGGACGCGACATCTGGTTGCACGAGGCGGCAGACGGAATCAGCGCGGACTGCCCGCCAGAACCGATGAATGCCGAAGACCCGCTTTTCATCCTCTACACGTCGGGCTCTACCGGTAAACCGAAAGGCGTGTTGCACACCACGGGCGGCTACCTCGTCTGGGCCTCGATGACGCATGAATACGTGTTCGATCTTAAGGAAGACGACGTCTATTGGTGCTCAGCTGATGTCGGCTGGGTGACGGGCCACTCCTACATTGTCTATGGACCGCTCGCCAATGGCGCGACGTCGATGATGTTCGAAGGCGTGCCGACCTATCCGGACGCCAGCCGATTCTGGCAGGCCTGTGACAAGCATGGCGTGACCATTTTCTACACCGCGCCAACCGCGATCCGCGCCCTGATGCGCGAAGGCGACGGGCCGGTTCAGTCGACGTCTCGCGCCACGCTTCGCTTGTTGGGCTCGGTCGGTGAGCCGATCAACCCGGAAGCCTGGGAATGGTATTACAAGACCGTCGGTGAAAGCCGGTGCCCGATCGTCGATACCTATTGGCAGACCGAAACCGGTGCCTGCATGCTGGTGCCGCTGCCGGGTGCGACAGATCAAAAGCCCGGCGCGGCCAGCCATCCGTTCTTCGGCATCCAGCCCAAGCTGGTCGACGCTGAAGGCGCAGAGCTGACCGGTGCGACCGAAGGCAACCTGATCATCACTGACAGCTGGCCGGGGCAGATGCGCACCGTTTATGGCGATCATCAGCGCTTCATCGACACCTATTTCTCGACCTATCCGGGCAATTATTTCACCGGAGATGGCTGTCGTCGGGACGAGGATGGCTTCTACTGGATCACCGGCCGGGTTGATGATGTGATCAATGTTTCGGGTCACCGCATGGGCACCGCCGAGGTTGAAAGCTCGCTGGTCGCGCATGACGCCGTCGCCGAAGCGGCCGTTGTTGGCTATCCGCACGAAATCAAGGGGCAGGGCATCTATGCCTATGTCACCCCGGTCGCAGGGGTCGAGGGCAATGACGAACTGAAGCGCGCCTTGGTTCAGCATGTCCGCACGGAGATCGGCCCGATTGCCAGCCCGGACCTGATCCAGTTCGCCACCGGCCTGCCCAAGACGCGGTCCGGCAAGATCATGCGCCGCATCCTGCGCAAGATCGCCGAGAACAGTTTCGACAATCTCGGCGACACCTCGACGCTCGCGGAGCCGGAAGTCGTCGATGACCTGATCGAGAACCGGCAGAACCGATAAAACGGCAGGAGGCGCGGCATGTCAGATACGGTGCAAGTCGAACGGCGCGGCGCGGCTCAGATCATTACGATCAATCGGCCAGACGTGCGCAACGCTGTCGACCCGAACACCGCCGCAGCGTTGAAAGCGGCGTTTCTGGATGGTGAGGCCGACGACGACGTCGCCGTTCATATCCTGACCGGCGCAGCGGGGCATTTCTGCGCCGGGGCAGACCTGAAAGCGGTCTCCGAGGGCAAGCGCTACGAGCGAACCGGACCGATGGGGCCGAGTTGGTTATCGCTGACAAAACCGTCCATCGCCGCTGTCGAGGGGCATGCCGTGGCAGGTGGTCTGGAGCTGGCCATCATGTGCGACTTGCGCGTCGCGGCGAACAGCGCGGTGTTCGGCGTGTATTGTCGGCGTTGGGGCGTGCCGTTGATCGATGGCGGCACCGTCCGCTTGCCGCGGTTGATCGGGCAATCGCGCGCCATGGACATGATCCTGACCGGACGGCCGGTTGCGGCGGAAGAAGCGCTGTCATTCGGCCTCGCCAATCGCGTGGTTGCCGATGGAATGACGGTCTCGGCCGCGCTTGAGATTGCGGATCAGCTGGCTGCGTTCCCACAAACCTGCATGCGTCTCGACCGGGTCAGCGCGATCGAGCAATGGGGCCTGCCGATCGAGCAGGCATTGGAGCGCGAAGCGGAATTTGGCCGAGAATCGCTACGCGCAGGCGCAGCTGCCGGGGCCGGGAGGTTTGCCGGCGGCAAAGGTCGCGGCGGCGACTTTGGCGACATCTAAAGCGACGCCGTCAGATCAGACCCGCGGTTTCGAGGATCTCAATCGCCGGATCCAGCGCAGGGCGATAGGTTTTCCAGCGTCCCATCGAGCTTGAGTAGAGCGGCTTGCGAACTTGTGTTGCGCTGGCGGTGGCCACGGGTGCCGCGTTTTCGTGGAAGTTCAGGCAGGCAGGGTCAAAGGTGAGACCGCAAAAGTCGAGCAGGGCGCGCGTCTGGCCCTCCTGGTCTGCGACCAGGGTTTCATAATCCAGAACGTGAAACCGGCCGGCTGGCAAATGTCTTCGATACGTCTCGATCAAGTCGAAGAACTGGACCACGTATCGGGCCGTCGCGGTCAGGTCGTAGGCGTAGGCATAGTAGGAAAATGACGTGGCGAACAATTGGCGGTAATTGCTGAGCACTGTATCTGCTGCGTGTCGCCGCAGGCAGACAATGCGTGCGTTCGGGATCGCCGCCAGAATGATCGGGGTGAAGAAGGCATTAAGCGGCATCTTGTCGGTGAAACGACCGGTGAGGTTCAGCGTTGCCGCGACCTTGTCCAGGTAGGCTCGTCCAAGGGCCGGCAGATCGATCCTGGCGGCGGCAGCAAGGGTGTCAGGATCCAGCACATAGGCCCCCGGTGTCCTGGCCTGTCGTTTCAGCGCGACGCTGAAATCGCTCAATTCGCCTGCCGACGTGACCTCTGGATGGCTCGACAGGATGCGGTCTGTCAGCGTCGTGCCTGTGCGCGGCATTCCGACAATGAAAATTGGCCCGTCGCGGGTCGGTGTTGCGGCCACATTGAGCGCTTGCGCCAGGGCCGCAGATTGCTCGAAGCACGCTGTATCATCGGCATCGCGATTGCGAACGCTCGCCCGTTTTTGTTGCTTGCCCTTTGCCAGCCAGGACATGGCTGCGTCAGGGTTGCCCTCGTCTTCGTGCGAGCGCGCCAGGGCATGGGCGAGCTGAAGCGCCTGGTCGGCGTCGGCGGTGTCCCGCTGCTCCCACGCCGCTTCAAGCTGCGGCACGAGTGAGGCTTCGCCGGATTGTCCGCCCATGGAGGCCAGCGCGACGAGCGCACGGCTGTCCTCTGCATTCAAGCGCAAACATGCTCGGAACGCAGACTTTGCCTGATCGAAGTCTCCGACGAATTGCAGGGCAGCCCCAAGATTGTATTGGAAGCCTGCATTTTCCGGTGCCGCGGCGACCGCTGCCTGGTAAAAGTCCAGAGACGCCTCGTGATGCCCGGCACGGCTAAGCACGACGCCAATCGTATCGAGGATCAGTGCGTCCGTGGGCGTTTGCGCTGCCGCTGCCCTGGCCATCGCTACGGCTTCATCCCGGCGATTGAGGGCAATCAGACATCGCGCAGCGTGGGCTTGCGCTTCACCGGATGGGTCACCGCGATCGATCGCACGCTGGAACAGCTCCAATGCCTTGGAAAAGTTCTGATGCTCGGCTGTGAGAAGGCCCAACAGCGTAAAGGCCTCGGCATTGTCCGGCTGCGCTTTCAGCACGCCCAGGCAAATCGAGTGGCACTCGCGATAGGCTTTTTGGAGCAACAATGTGCGCGCTTTTGCGAGTGACTGGGAGAGTTCTTCCATGATGATCTCTAATCACGCAATCGTTGCTCAATTACAACGCAATTCTGACAATCGCCGCTCAGACGTACGGATAAGTTTGACGACGACCAGCGAGCGCGTGTTTCACACTTCTCATGGAGAGAGGTCTGGAGGTATCAAAATGAAAACACGACTACTAACCAGCGCGAGTGCTCTACTCGCCTTGTCTCTGGCGCCGCATGCCGTCGCTCAGGACAATGACACCGAGACGGAAGCCGAATCCCGTCAGGAAACCGTCATCATCACCGCGACACGCCGTGCGGAAAGCGTACAGGATGTTCCGCTGAACATTGCTGCCGTCGGCGCAGAACAAATTGAACAGCAGGGCTTCACCGAGCTCGCCGATACGCTGGCCTATGTGCCGGGCATCAACGTTGTCGACCGTGGCGGTCGTCAGGGGAACCCGATCGTTGTTCGCGGCCTGAATGCCAACCCGATCGGGTCTGGCGATGGCAACAATGATGGCGGCGGTACGGTTGCGACCTATCTTGGCGAAATCCCGCTCTTCATCGACCTGAAATTGAACGACATGGAACGTGTCGAGGTTCTGCTTGGGCCACAAGGCACGCTGTACGGCGCCGGCACGCTGGCGGGCGCGATCCGCTACATCCCGAAGCGCCCTGATTTCACTGCAGACACGTTTGAAGTACGCGCTGAAGCCTACAATTACTCGGAGTCCGATGAGATCTCGACTGATTTCGGCTTCACCTTCAACAAGCAGTTCGGTGACAATTTTGCGATCCGCGGTTCGTTGGACTTCCTGAACGATAGCGGTTTTGTCGACCAGCCATTCTTGTTGGTGCAGCCAGGTGTCTCCAATCCAGATCCTGACTTCACCGATGCCGCAGCTGTTTCTGCCAACCTGCGCAGCGAAGAGGATGTCGACTCTGAAGAAGCGATTTCCGGTCGCATCGCAGCGCGCTGGACGCCAACCGATTGGCTCGACGGTACGCTGACTTATTATTATCAGCAGGTCGATATTGGCGGCCGCCGGATTTCGTCCGAGCGCGCTGTCTATCCTGGCGCAGGCGCAAACATCTTCCGTGCCGGACCATTCGACAATGCCAAGCGCGTTCCCGAGCCAAACGAGATCACCAATGATCTTCTGGCGCTGGAAGTCACTGCGGATCTTGGGTTTGCGGAGCTGACGTCCGCAACTGGTTTCTCGTCTTTCGAAGACGATGGCCAGCGCGACCAGAACGACCTTCTGATCTCGCTTGAATACTCGTACGAGCTGTTCCCGGCCTTCGCGTCGCTGACGCGTGAAGTCGGGGAAGAAGAAACCTTCACCCAGGAAGTGCGTCTGGTCTCCAGCCATGACGGGCCGCTCGACTGGATCGTCGGTGGTTTCTACTCGAAGAACGAATCTGTCGGATCATCGTCAGAATTCACACCAGGCTACGATACGTACGCGATCAACACGCTCGGCTTCGGCTTCCTGGTCGATCGTCCAGATGATCTGGAATACTTCTCGCAGTCATATTCGGAACTGACCGAAGCCGCCCTGTTTGGTGAAGTCGGATACCAGATCACTGATCGTTTCAACATCACCGTCGGTGCACGCTGGTACGATTATGAGCTTGAAGAGTTCAGCGCAGTGGACTTCCCGCTGTTTGACCTTGGCTTCACGCCTCGGACGCTGGATGAGATTTCAGAGCAACCATTTGATCCTGATCTCGGTCAGTCGGATGATGGCTTCCTGTACAAGTTCAATGCGTCTTATGACGTAACGGACGACTTCCTGGCCTATTTCACTGTCAGCGAAGGCTACCGGATCGGTAACTCGAACGGCCTTGGCCCCTGTCCGGATTTCGACCCGAACGCGACACAAGGCTCTTGTGCGCTGGCACCGGGTCAGCAATTCGGTCCAAACCCAGGCGACATCGCCCAGTTCGACGAGCGTCAGTTCGGTCCTGATCAGACAACCAATTATGAAGTTGGGGCCAAGACCACCTGGATGGATGGTGCGGTTACGCTGAACGGTGCGCTGTACTATGTCGAATGGACAGACCCACAGGTCGACTCGGCGACGGTGAACGCGAACATTCCGATCACCATCAACGCGGCCGGGGCTGAATCAACCGGTATCGAGCTGCAGGGCTCGTGGGCCGTCAATGACGCCTTCAACCTGCGTGGTGCGTTCTCTCAGACCAACACTGAGTTGACTGAAGACGTTCCATTCCTGGTGCGGACAATCACGCCTCCAGGGTTCGGAACCGCGTTTGAAGATGGCCGCGCAGGCGATCGCCTGCCAGGCTCTCCAGAGACGCAGTTCTCGTTCTTCGCGGACTACACAATGCCGCTCAGCAACGGCAATGACCTGATCCTGAACGGTGGCTACGCCTGGCAGGGCGACGTCCTGACCCGGACCGGCGGTCGTGGATCTTCGGTCACGCTGGACTCGTTCGGCGTTGCCAACGTTGCAGCGACTTATGACGCCAGCAACTGGACTGCGACGCTCTATGTCAACAACCTGTTCGATGAATATATCGAGACCGGCTTCGTTGGCACGCCGCTGAGCAACCAGATCGTTTCGGACAATGACGGCAACCCTGTCACCGTTCGGACGCATTATGCATCACTGGGTGCACCGCGCGCGGTTGGTGTCCGGTTTAACTACAAGTTTGGTGAATAAGGCGGTCGCGCCGATCACCTGAACAAACAGAAACGGGCAGTCGCGAGACTGCCCGTTTTTTGTTGTCGGTTCTTGTGGGCTTGACTCAGTCTGCAAGCTCGTTCTTGTAGATGTCGCCATGCTTCATCACGAAGTCGACATGCTCGAGGACGGACACATCGTTCAATGGGTTTTCCGGTACTGCGATCAGGTCGGCATATTTGCCAACCTCGACGCTGCCAATCTCGTCTGCCATTCCGAACAAGTTCGCGTTTCCGATGGTCGAGGCCTGAATGGCTTGCAGGGGCGACATGCCCCATTCGACCATTTTCGAAAATTGGCGGGCATTGGTGCCGTGCGGGTAAACGCCCGCGTCGGTGCCGAAGGCAATGTTCGCACCGGCCTCGACCGCAGCCTTGAACCGCTCGCGCTGGAACCGTCCGACGGTGCGTTCCTTGGCCAGCGACTCTTCCAGGATCCCGGCGGCTTCGCCTTCGGACAGGATATAGTCTGACACATATACGTCCATCGACAGGTACGTGCCCTGGGCGACGGCCTGAGCAATGCTGTCATCGGTGATCATGCTAGCATGCTCGATCGAGTCGACCCCGGCATCGAGCGCGGACTGAATGCCGCGTGGCCCATGCGCGTGCACCGCCACTTTCAGGTCCAGTGCTGCGGCTTCGTCCGTAATCGCTTTCATCTCTTCAAGCGTGAATTGTTGTGCATTGATCGTCGTGTTTGGCGACAGCACGCCGCCAGTTGCGCAGAACTTGATCACCTGTGCGCCGTATTTCTTGTTCTCGCGGACCTTCTGACGCGCCGACCATGGGCCATCCGCCGCCCGGCCTTTGACCTGGTCTTCATAGGGCAGGGAGGTGGCGTCGCCGCAATGCCCGCCGGTAATGCTGATCGCCTGACCAGCACCAATGATGCGTGGTCCGATGATTTCGCCCTCATCGATCGCCTTGCGAAGATCGATGTCGGCATACCCTGGCGCGCCGAGATTCCGCACCGTCGTAAATCCCGCTTCCAGGGTCGTCTTGGCATTGGCGACACCACTGATCGCCGCGCGCGGCGTCGAAACGGTCAATCGCCGCAAGCCGTGGCGGTCAGCGCGGCTGGTCAGGTGCACGTGGCTGTCGGTGAGACCTGGAAGCACGAAGGCGCCTTTGAGATCCACCTGTTCTGCTCCGGATGCCGACACGCGAGACCCGATGGCGGTTATCCTGCCGTCTTCGACCAGGATGTTCTGACCGCGATCAATGTCGCCGGTTTCAATGTCGACCAGCGACGCGTTTTGCAAAATGACCTTGTGGCCATCAGCCAAGGCGGGCGCCGCGGCGCAGAAAGCAAGCGCGGTCAGGGCGCTGTATCGCAGTTTCATAATTGTCTCCGTTCAATTCTCGGAACCCGTGGGCGTCTGGCGCCGGGGAATCCGCGTACGCATGCTCTCCTGTCTATCGAATACCGTCGCCAAAGATCAAGCGATGCTCGAAACCTCACGCAGGGGTCGGCGTTGCGGTTCACCGCGCTTCCGGTGCGATGGTCCAGATCAGGCTGGTTTCGGTGATCTCGCAATCGACGTCCAGGAATGTGCGGCCGGAGTGAATCGCGCCGCGCCAAAGTTCGATCCAGCAGGTCAGCAGGGTATCGCGATCCTCGGGCTCGAGGTCGCGAACGATCCTCAGTCCGTCTTGCGTCACCCGCGCGGATGTTGTGGTCGAGACATCGATCACGCACGCATCGCCCATACCGGCCATGATGGCGCTGATGAACTCGGCGGCGTCCGTCACGCCGCCATCCTCGGTGTTCACGGCTGCGGCCAGAATTGGGTATTGTTGCAACCCGGTCAGACGTGCGGCCCGTTTGCCAAGGTCGACCGCACGTTGCGTTCCAACCACTTCTGACAAGGCACGCATGCCATTCCGAATGTACTCGATCGCGTAATTGCGATTGGCCTTGGCGAGACGCTCCGGCGTCCAGTCGGCGGCGGGTGCAGCCGGTTGCTGTTTTGGATCGAAGGCGGGCGGGCGTTCATCTGGGGCAAAGACCAGGCGCTCGTCATCGGTGAGATCGTGTTCATATTCCTTGAAGTATCCGCACAAGCCGAATTGACCGGTAACGTCTTCGGAGACACAGACGAAGCCGAGACGCGGATTGTCGAGGCTGACACCGTTCTGTTTGTACCATCCATTGAGGAAACCGCGGCTGGCCTCGACGGGAATGCCGCAAATGGCAGGGCCCGCATACATCCAGCGCGGATATCGAAACCGCACCCAGGCCTTGGTGTCTGTTTCCGGCATGTACTCGACAGCAACCCCGCCCATGCTGTTCGACAGGACGTGATACTTGGCGCAGGCAACGGCATCGGGATCGTCGCTGAGGCCCAGCTTCTCGAAGCTCGACAGGAATTTCTCTTCATGCTGGCGACGAAACAGGCGGAACATCCAGTCGAACACTGTCTCCCGGCTTTCTTCAACGGCGACCATGAGCTGGAGGCCGAGAAAGTATTGGTGGTGCAGCGCGGCTTGCGCTTCGATGATCGGAAATGGAGTCGACATGGGCAGGGTCCGATATTGGCCGGGCGATCCCGTACTGTCGTCAATCATCACCGCAGCGTCCAGCATGACGTTGGGGACAGGCGCGTGCGATGGGCAGGACTGGACGCACCTGGCTTGGCGTTGCGGCACCGCTTGCATCGCACGCGGTTTGCTCACACCATCCGCGCCGGATCACAATCATGCAGGAGGAACCCATGAGCGAGACAACAGAAGAAAATGCCGTCCTGGTCGAACGTCGGGGCCGGATCATGGTCATCACGATGAACCGGCCTGACGCGCGCAATGCGATCAATGGCGCGCTGTCGAACGGTGTCTGGAATGCCATCCAGGAACTCAACGATGACCCCAACCTGACCGCCGGTGTGTTGACTGGGGCGGGTGGGTATTTCTGCTCCGGCATGGATTTGAAAGCGTTTGCGCGTGGCGAGGATATCGGCCCGTTCGGAAAGTTCGTTCGGGTCGGTTGTGAGAAGCCCCTGATTGCCGCGATTGAAGGTTTTGCAATTGCCGGCGGCTGCGAGATGGCGCTGACCTGCGATCTTCTGGTCGCCGCTAAGGGCGCCAAGATCGGTATTCGCGAAGTGAAGGTTGGCCTGTTCGCGGCGGCGGGAGGCGTGTTCCGCCTGCCGAGCCGGGTTGGTTATGCCAAGGCCATGGAAATGGCGATTACTGGCGATCACATTCTCGCCGAGGAGGCCCTCGAGGCGGGCATGCTGTCAGCATTGACCGAGCCCGGCGAAACCGTCGACGCGGCGATTGCCCTGGCTGAACGCGTGGCCAAGAACGCGCCGCTGGCGGTGGCCGCATCAAAGAAGCTCGTCCGCGCCGCCTCACAAGGCTATGACGAAGCGGAGCTGTGGAAGATGCAGGAGCCGCTGCAGAAAACCGTGTTCACCTCCAACGATGCCAAGGAAGGCCCGCGAGCGTTTGCTGAAAAGCGCGACCCGAACTGGACCGGCACCTAGGCGCCGACAGACCCTACCAATCGAACCCGCATTCCTTGTCGAGGAAGGACTCAATCGCCGACAGTGACTTTCGGTGCTGGTCCGGCGTCCAGGGCAGGGAATGCGGCATATCCTTCACGTTCACATATTTGGACGTGGTGTGCTTCCGGATGGCGCGATGGAACGCCTTTCCGTACGTGTCCGGCACCCGCACATCGCGATCGCCATGATAGATCAGGATCGGGATTTCGGCATTTGCCACATCCTTGATCACGTCACGACCTGAAATCGCCTCTCCGAACACCATGCGTCCGAACCGGTCGAGATCGAGCGCCGAGGTGATTTTCTGAGATTGACCATAACCGGCGCCAGCAATCGCGCACTGGAACGGGCTGTTGGCGCGGGTGGCGGCGGCCATCGCAGCATAACCGCCATATGAATATCCGAAGATCGCCACCTCATCGCGATTGGCGTGACCGCGTGAGACCAGCCAGCCAGCGGCATCGTCCTTGTCATCCTGGGCTTCGTACCCGAATTTCGCGTCGCCGGCGCGCCACAGGTCGAGGCCCCAGCCGGTGCTGCCACGGAACTGCGGCTGGAACACGGTGAACCCGCGTGAGGTAAGGAAGGGAATCCAGCCGCTCGAATCCCAACCGCCGAAATCCCGGGCCCAGGGGCCGCCATGCGGCAGGACGATGGCCTTGCCCGGCGCATCGCCAGGTTCCCAACCCGCGCGCGGCGTCAGCAAGCCCCAGAGTTCGAGGCCATCGCGAGCCGTGTACTTGACCAGCTCGGTCTTGCGCAACTCGGAATTGTCGAGCCAGGGACGCTGGTCGGCGATCGGCGTCAGCTTGCCCTTGTTTTCAAGAATGAAGTAACGCGGTGGCTGATCGGAATGACTGACGCTGAACACGATGCGATTGCGATCATCAGAGGCATGGATGACGCCAATGGTCTGGCCCTCGAACGCGTTTTCGAGACCGAGAACCAGGCCGCCGAGCTCCTGATCCACCCATTCCGTGCGCTGAATATCCGCCATATAGGTAAAGCCCAGGATCCTGCCGAAATCTGAAGCGCGCCGTGACGTGCGCACCCCGCCGGCTTCAAACTGTTCATGGGCATAGACGGGGCCGTCGCCGACAAAGGCGGCCGCCGCCGGATCATATGCCCAGATCTGCTTCAGGTCAGAGAACTTGTTGGTGCTGACATAATAGAGCTTGGCCTCATCGTCCCAATGGATGACGTCGATTTCCTCACGCGCGACCAAGTCGACATAGAGGGCCGGGTGCTTTTGCAGCGGCTGGCCCTTATCCGCGCGCAGATAGACCTCCAGCTCGTAGCCATTGCCTTCCTCATCGATGCCGGAGGCCGACATGATCTCGCCATCGAGGGGATGCACATAGCCGGCCCCGCGGGCACTGGTATTCTTGTAGATGACATCGACCGAGCCGCGCTCGAGGTCGAGTTTTGCAATTTCTGATCCCAGCGTGCGCCCTTTCAGGCGCGAGATCATCACCTGATCTGGATCCAACGGCAATGTGGAAACGATCGAGCCGCGCGCTTCCAGTTTCAGGCACCGTTTCGTGGCGTCAGAAAACCCGCGCATCCCGCGTTCATCGAGGAATGGATTGTCAAACTTTTCAAAGCTCGCATCGGTGATCAGGAATTGCGTCAACCAGGTGTTTGTCGCGCCGATGCTCCGGCCTTCGGAGCACCCGGACAGCTGCCCCGAGAAGGGCTTGCGGGCGACCACGAACACGTGCCCGTTTTTCAGCGCGCGCAGGCCGATAAACTCGATTTCGTCACCGTCTGGCCGAACCGTCCTTGGCGGCTTGCTGAGATCGTTCAGGTCCCAGGACGCGATCACCGCGCGATCCTGGTCCTTGCCCGTGCTCGGCCCGACCAGCGCGAACATGGTGTTGCCATCCGTGGTGACGGTGACATTGGACACGGCGGGCAGTCGCGCCAGGTCTTCAATCGCAATCGGCTCCGCCTGAGCCATCTGGGTGCCCAGAAACACAGACGCAACAACGGCCATCGCCCTGGTCAGAAATCGACGCATAATTCTCCCCCGAATAGAACGCACAAGAGAAGATTTGATGATCGTGCATGCTTAGTCAACGCGGAACGGCAGGACGTGGCTGACAAATGCCCGCGCAACATAAACCCGCTCACAGCGTTTCCGCTTGAGGGATAGAAAGGCTAGGCGCGCCTGACACAGGAGCGAAGCGAACTGCCGCTCTCTCGAGACGGCGATAATAGCGCCTGAGTGAGGCGCGCCTGCGGCGGCTTTTTTTCATGCGTTAGGCCTTGGCCACCTGGACCAAGCACCACCTGGGGGGCCTTCTGATCTTACGTCTTTCGTAGCCTGACCGTGGGGGACAGGATTTATGAGCACCGGCCAGGCGCGCTACCGAGCAAGGGGTACAGCTCCCACACGCCAAGCGACGCGACCACCGCTCTCCTCCCCTGCCAAGCCGTTCCGGACAAGCCTTCCATCAGGAGGAGATGCCGACAAGATTACCACGGAAATGGCGGGTGGGGATTGAGGGGGGGATTCACATCCACGTTTCCCACGTCGAACGCCGTGAGACCGTGGGACCCATCTCTCCTGCTCGCCCCCATGACTAGGGGCAACGGCCCGTGATGGACCCCACGGGCAAGCCGTGGGGAGCGTGGGGAAAAGGGGTTGGATAGAGGCGGGAATTGAGAGGTGGACTTGCCCCACGCGCCCCCGTCTCCCGGACGCGGGAGAAGGGCCGGGGATGAGGGCACCGGTGTTTCATGACGCGCCTGACTCTCACACCTGCCCACCCTCTTGCCCTCACCCCAACCCCTCTCCCGCAATCGGGAGAGGGGCTTTGTCGTGTGGCAAACACCGAGGAAAAAGTTGGAAACTGAGCGCCGCACCTCCCCAAAAAGCGCTCTGCCCAGCCCGGTCTGGGCAGTCCATCACCCGATCGGCCTGCAAGGACCGGGAGCGGTCTGATCTCTCCCGATCCCCGCCGCACGCTCACGTGATGGACCCCACGGAAAATTCCGTGGGGAGCGCCTGGAGGAAAAGGGCGGGGATTGGCGACCGCTTTGGGCCTAAGTCGGATAAGCGTCGAACGCTTCGGCGGCGTCGAGTTGCGGGCACCAGTCTGGCCGATACTGGTTTTGCACCGTTCTTTCGATCTTGAATGCCGACGGATTGGCGAAGCAACCAAGCGACACCAGACGCATGTCTGGAAACGCGTCCGGGTTTTCCCAGTGAACGTTCGAATAGCAGGCCGGACAGACATGTTTGCGCAAGCCGGGCCAGTTGGCCATGCCGGGGTCGAAGACGATGGCGTCGCCGGACATTGCGATCACATCAGAGCTTCGAAACATCGCAACGGCGCTTCCGAATGACCCGGTCAGGCGTTGGCAATAATCGCAATGGCAGACGAAACACCGAACCGGATCAGCTGCCAATTCGATCGATACGGATTTACACGCGCAGTGGGCCTTCAATGACATACGTCCTCCTGCATGTGCCGCTGACTGGAACGACGAATGTCGAGTCATACGATTGCCGCGTTCACGTTGTCCAGCGACGTCAGACGTTTGCGTTCAGACACAGCATCAAGGCCGAGCCGGTTCGACAGACAAGGTCGCATACCGGCCGCGCACATCGCACCAGAGCGATCTGGTGCAAACCGAGCCGCCGGACGGATGTCTTGTTCGTCTTCCGGGCCTCAATCTATGCGTCGATCTATTTGATCGAACGACCAGATGGTCCGTCATAGGCGCGTTCGACTTTCGCGACGCGCAATTCATAGTGCGCGTACCATTTTTCGATGCCGCGTTTCTGCGCCAGCAAATGCTGCGTTTGCTGCTTCCAGGCCAGAATGCTCGCTTCGTCCTTCCAATAGGACACGGTGATGCCGAGCCCGTCCGCACCTCGCGTGGTTTCGATACCAAGATAGCCGGGTTGCCCTTTTGCGAGATCGACCAAAGCGCTGCCCATGGCATCATAGCCATCGTCGTTATCTCCCAGCGTGCTGGTAAAAATTACGGCGTAATAGGGGGGCTCCGGCGTTTTGGAAAAACCGTCCATGATAGCGACCGCTCCTGTGTCGAGTTTGAAGGCGTCACCGGAGGCCGTCACAGCGCCCGATGGCGAGCCTTCACCCTGATAGATTCGCGCAAGCCGGCCACCCGAATCTTGCGGTTTCGGCAAATTGCGGCCCTGATCGGTCGGACGCAACCGTTGGCACCGCCGCCGTCGCGGCTCTGGTCTAATGCGCCTCTGCCCAGTTCATGCCGGTATCGGCCTCGACCACCAGCGGCACGCTCAGGCTCAAGGCTGGCAGCGGTGCGCGTTCCATGGTCGCCCGAACCACGTCAATCGTATCCTGCGCCTCGTCTTCCGGTACTTCGAAGATCAATTCATCATGCACCTGCAACAACATTTTTGCCTGCAGTCCCGCCTTGTCCAGAGCGCCGGGCATATGGATCATGGCGCGCTTGATGATGTCGGCGGCTGAACCCTGGATCGGTGCATTGATCGCCTGGCGTTCCGCGAACCCGCGCTGCGGGCCCTTGGCCTTGATGCCTTTCAGGTGCAGGACACGGCCGAAAATGGTCTCGACCTGCTCATGTTCGGCTGCGTATTTCTTGGTCTCGTCCATATAGGCCTTGATGCCCGGGAAACGCTTGAAATAAGTCTTGATATAGGCCGACGCCTCGTCGCGCGGGATTGACAGCTGGCGCGCCAGGCCGAAGGCGGAGATGCCATAGATGATGCCGAAATTGATCGCCTTGGCGCGGCGACGGATCATCGGATCCATGCCCTCGATCGGCGTGTCGAACATTTCCGAAGCCGTCATGGCGTGAATGTCGAGGCCCTGCTTGAACGCGTCTTTCAAGGCGTCAATGCCAGCAATATGGGCGAGCAGGCGCAATTCGATCTGGCTATAATCGGCGCTGATCAGGACATGGCCGGGTTCCGGGATGAAGGCTTCGCGAATCTTGCGGCCTTCTTCTGTGCGGATCGGAATGTTTTGCAGGTTCGGATCATTCGAAGAGAGCCGCCCGGTCTGGGCACCGGTCATGCCGTAATTGGTGTGGACGCGGCCTGTGCGGGGACTGATCTGGCCTTGCAGGGTCTCGGTATACGTCGAGCGCAGCTTTGACACGGTGCGCCAGTTGATCACAGCGCGGGGCAGATCGTGGCCCTCGGCGGCCAGGTCTTCAAGAATGTCCGCCCCCGTCTGCCAGGCGCCGGTCTTGGTCTTCTTGCCGCCTTCAAGGCCCATTTCGTCGAACAGGATCTCGCCCAGCTGTTTCGGACTGCCAAGATTGAATTCGCGGCCCGCCAGCTCATAGGCCTCGGCTTCATAGCGGGCCATGGACTGGTTGAACTCGGCCGACAGGCGGGACAGGTGATCGCGATCAACCTTGATGCCATTGGCTTCCATGTCGGAGAGGACCTGGACCAGTGGGCGTTCCAGCGTCTCATAAACAGTGGTCACCTGGTCCTTGTGCAGGCGTGACTTGAAGGCCTGCCACAGGCGCAGTGTGATATCGGCATCCTCGGCCGCATATTCGGTGGCCCGATCGAGCGGGACCCGGTCAAACGTGATCTGTTTCTTGCCGGTGCCGCAGACATCCTTGAACGAGAGCGGGGTGTGGTGGAAATAGCGCTCGGACAGCTCGTCCATGCCGTGATTGTGCATGCCGGCATGCAGCGCGAAGCTGAGCAGGATAGTGTCATCAATCGGCGCCATGCGGATGCCATAGCGGTTCAGGACGGTGACATCGTATTTGAGATTGTGCCCGATCTTGAGCACGGAATCGTCCTCGAACAGGGTCTTCAGGGCTTCCAACGCCTTGTCCTTGTTGATCTGGCGCGGCGGGTCGATGCCGAACATGTCATCGCTTGGCGCCTCCGGATCGGTGTCCGGGTCGACATGGGCGAGGGGGATGTAACAGGCTTCGCCGGGCGCCAGCGCCAGCGACACGCCGACCAGGCCTGCTTCATGCGCATCGAGCGCGTCGGTTTCGGTATCGACGGCGACAAAGCCCTGGGCGAAGGCGCGCTTGATCCAGTCTTCCAGCGTGTCGAAATCGCGGATGCAGGCATAGACGCTGCGATCAATCTGGACCTCTTCCTCTTCGGTCGCCTCGTCCAGCGTGCCTTCCAGCTCGAAGGTCTCGCGGACGCGCCGGGTAATCGTGCGGAACTCCATCTTCTCAAGGAAGTCGAGCAGGGTCTTGGGATCCGGATCGGCAACCGCGAGATCCTCCAGCGGCACCTCGACAGCGACATCGGTTTTCAGTGTGACCAGGTCACGCGACATGCGGATCTGATCGGCGTTGTCGATCAGGGTCTGGCGGCGCTTCGGCTGTTTGATTTCTTCGGCGCGGGCGAGCAGCGTGTCGAGGTCGCCATATTCGGTGATCAGGGTCGCAGCCGTCTTGACGCCAATGCCAGGCGCGCCGGGGATATTGTCGACGCTGTCGCCGGCCAGCGATTGGATATCAATCACCTTGTCCGGGCCGACGCCGAACTTCTCGACCACTTGCTCATGCCCGATATGCTTGTTCTTCATCGTGTCGAGCATCGAGATCTTGTCGGTGACCAGCTGCATCAGATCCTTGTCGGAGGAGACAATGGTGACGCGCGCGCCCTTGGCTTCGGCAAGGCGGGCATAGGTGGCCATCAAGTCATCGGCTTCGAAGCCTTCCATTTCCAGCGCATGTGTGTGGAAGGCAATCGCTGCCTCGCGCACCAGCGGGAATTGCGGGCGCAGGTCCTCGGGCGGCTCTGAACGATTGGCCTTGTATTCCGGGAACATGTCATTGCGGAACGTGTAAGAGGACTTGTCAAAGACACAGGCAAAGTGGGTTGGCCGGTCATCGCCCTTCAGGTCCTCGAGCAGCTTCCACAGCATGTTGCAGAAGCCGGACACCGCGCCGACCGGCAGGCCATCTGACGCCCGGGTCAGCGGCGGCAGCGCGTGATAGGCGCGGAAGATATAAGCGCTCGCATCAATCAGGTAGAGATGACTGTCAGAATTGATCGGGGCGCTCGGCATGACATGTTCCTTGGTTGCGGAACTGTCTTAACGGTGACTCGCGAACGAGGGTAGGGGCGTTCGCGCGCTTGTTGTCAGCGCGCGCCCTGACGGGCGGTATTGACCAGCGAGCCTGGCGCGACACCGAAGGCACGCTTGACGGCGCGATTGAAGTCGCGGTCGGAGGTAAACCCCCACTTCTCGGACGCGGTCGCGATATCGCCGCGACGCAGCGGCCGTTCCGTGAGGTCAAGGACGGCGCGATAGAGACGGCGATCACTGACATATTGGCGGACGCCGCCGTCGCCCTCGAACATGCGATACAACGAGGCGCGCGAGACACCGAAGCGTTTCAGGATCCAGCCCACGGACATGTCTGGTGCGTCAAGATGGCGTTCGATCGAAACACGGATCGCGTCTGCCATCGCCGCTCTGGCTGTGCGCCGCACGTCGCCCTCCTGCCGAGGCGAGCCGATCGCTTGCTGGAGACAGGCAATCAGCCGCGCAAACGCATTTTGATCCAGCGCATCATGTTCACTCAGATGCTCGAAGATGTGATCGAATTCGAGGTGCAGGGCAGTCGCCAGGACCGGGCACCGCGACAAGTCAATGAACGGCGCGTGGGTACCGGATTGGTAGCCGAGCAGGCGTTTCGGCAGGATGATGCCATCCATCCCGTCTGCCGGCTTGTAGGAATCAACTGGCACGCCTTCGTCAGAAAGATATTGCCTGCCAGGCTCGAGCACGAGCGCTGTATCGCCCATCGTGGCGCGCGACCGGTTGTTGTGAAACCGCCGCACCAGGACCAGGCCTTCGCCATTCCGGGCGTGCATTTTCGTGCGCCTCATGAAGGTGGCGTCGCTGTGAGTTTTGACGAATTGGCACCCCTCGGCATACCAACGGATCAGGGAGTTGCGCCCGGTATTGCCAGGCGCCCGCAGCGACGAAAACTCATACATGTGCGAGAACCGATCCGTGTAACCGTCATGGGCGCCATCGAAGCGGTCATGCTGCAGCGGTGCCGAGACGCGCGGCGTGCGTTGCACCGGGATTTTCAACTCTGGTTCCATACCCTGGCTCCACGAAACCATCGGACATTGTTTCGATCCGACGATTGGTCTCGCCAGTAATCTTACGCCCAATGGCTCGATTTTACCAGATTGCAGGTCCGTAACTCATTGAGGAATAGCGAGAAATCAACATGGACAACCGGCGTGCGGTCCCGCTAATCCATGTCTGATGAAAACCTATTTCTCCCCGATGACAGCCCTGGCCATCGTCATTGCCAACATGGTCGGAACCGGTGTGTTCACCAGTCTCGGCTTTCAATTGGTGACGCTGCAATCCGGGTTCGCGCTGATCATGTTGTGGGTGGTTGGCGGCATCATCGCGATTTGCGGGGCCTTGTCCTATGCCGAGCTCGGTGCAGCGCTGCCTCGATCCGGCGGCGAATACAATTTCCTTGGCCGCATTTATCATCCCGGCGCCGGGTTTGTGTCGGGCTGGGTGTCCTCGACCATCGGTTTTTCCGCGCCGGTCGCGCTCGCGGCGATGACCTTTGGCGCGTACACAACGTCTTCCATCCTGCCCGACGCACCCGATCATCTCCGCAACTGGACCGAGCGCGGGCTGGCGGTTGGACTGATCATCATCCTGACCCTGATCCACACCCGGCAACGCCAGACCAGCGGGGCGTTTCAGAGCCTGTTCACGCTGATCAAAGTCGTTGTCATACTCGGCATCAGTGTCGCCGGACTGGTTCTGGTAGCAGATTACCAACCGGTCAGCCTGCTGCCACAAGCCGACGCTGCGGGGGCCCTGACCTCCAGTGCGTTTGCCGTGTCCCTGATCTATGTCAGCTATGCCTATACCGGCTGGAATGTCGCGACCTATCTGACCGAAGAGTTGCAGGACCCGCAACGCAGCCTGCCACGGGTCCTGTTCGCGGGCGCCTTCGGCGTGATGCTGCTCTACGTCCTGCTCAATGCGGTGTTCCTGCTGACCACACCGATGGAGAAAATGGTTGGCGAAGTGGAAGTTGGCGTCATCGCCGCGCGACATGTTTTCGGGCAAACCGGAGCAATTTTCACTGGTGTGGTACTCGGGGTCCTGCTGATTTCGACCGTCAGTGCGATGACAATTGCCGGGCCACGCGTCTTGCAGATGGTGGGCCAGGACATTCGCGCGTTTCGGTTCCTGGCCAAGACCAATCAGGACGGGATACCGACAATAGCGGTGATGGTGCAGTCAGGGCTGGCGTTGGTCTTCGTGCTGACAGCAACCTTTGATCAGGTTCTGGTGTTCGCCGGGTTCACGCTGGCACTGAACAGCCTGCTCGCCGTGGCTGGACTGTTCGTCCTGCGGCAGCGGCAACCGGACCTCGCCCGGCCGTTTCGCGTTCCCCTGTTCCCGTTTGTCCCGCTGGTTTACCTGGCACTGACATTGTGGACGCTGATTTATGTCGCAATCGAACGTCCACAGGAGGTTGCTGTCAGCGCGCTGCTGATCGTCACAGGTGTGGTGATGTATGTCGTCAGTCGCGGCGACGGGCCAGCGCCCGATTAACTCAGCTTCTTCGCTATTTTCCGCTGGAAGGCGTTGACGCGCGGGACGATTTCTTCCTGGAAGCGGCGACCGTTGAACACGCCATAATGGCCGACACCCGGCTGCACATAATCCGTTTGCATCTTGTCGGGAATGCCGGTGCAGAGATCGTGCGCGGCCTGGGTTTGTCCGATGCCGGAAATGTCGTCCTTTTCGCCTTCGACGGTCATCAGTCCAACGGACGTGATCTTGGATGGGTCGACCAGGCGCTCGCCACGATACTTGAACTTTCCCCGAGCCAGGAGGTGATCGCGGAAGACGCGCTGGATCGTCTGCAGATAAAACTCTTCGGTGAGGTCGAGCACGGCGAGATATTCATCATAAAACTCGCGATGCTTCTCAGCGCTGTCTTCGTCTCCTTCGACCAGATGGTCGAAGAAACGCGCCTGCGCGTCGACGTGACGGTCCCAGTTCATGTGCATGAAGCTGGTCAGCTGCACAAAGCCCGGGTACACGCGGCGCATCATGCCCGGCCAGGGCGCGGGCACGGTGTAGATCATCTTGTCTCGGAACCATTCGAAGCTGCGCTCTTCCGCCAGCAGGTTCGGGACGGTTGGAGATTTACGTGCGTCGATTGGCGACCCCATGAAGGTCATTGTCGTGGGCAGAGCCGGGTCGCCATCTTCCGACATCATCGAGATCGCTGCCAGAACCGCAGGTCCCGGCTGACAAACCGCGATGACATGCGCGCCGCCCCCGATGTGCTGCAGCGCCGAGCGGACATGGTCGATATAGTCATCAAGATCAAATCGCCCATACCAGACAGGGGCCATCTTCGCGTCCGTCCAATCGGTGATGTAGACCTCGTGAGACGGCAGAAACGCTTCCACAGTGCCGCGCAGCAGAGTCGCGAAATGGCCAGAGAGCGGTGCGCAGATCAGCAGGCGTGGTCGACCGCTGGGCGCACCTTCGGTGGCGAAATGGACAAGGTTGCACCAGTTTGTCGACCACACGGTTGTCGGCGTGACCGCACAGGTCTCGCCGTCAATCTCGGTGCTCGGGATCTGCCATTCCGGCTTTCCATAATAGCGCGTCGCGCGCTCGAACACGCTGCTGGCGGCATGCGTGGCGCGCCCGATGGCAGTGTGCTTGAACGGATTAAGCGGGTTTTCCAGTGCCTGCATTGTACCTTTTGCCAGAAGCCGCATCGGCGCGAGCGCAGCGCGGTTCATTTCTACAAGCGTGTACAACATTTCGTCCGGACCCTGTCTTTGGTGCAGTGCAACATAGTGGAGCGATTTGGTAAAGCCAATCTAACTCCCGCAGGAGGAGAATGGGGGACCCCCAAGCCAGCAACCTCCAGGCAGCAGGCGCTGAACTCCTTAACGAATTGTGAAGCGTTTCAATCACAGGTTTAGCTGATGGATGATCTCAGGCTGCCTCTGACGCAATCGCAGGAATTCGAGCGTGCGTGCAACGTCATCGGCTTGTCGGTGCATCGTGTGACAACGGCAGCAGGAACTTGCCTGATTCAGTCGCGGCGACTGCCCCTGTTCGGCCGCTTCAACCTGATATCGCGAGGCCCGGTTCTGCGTGCCGCAGGCGGATTAATTGGTCTCTGGAGCGAAGTTCGCCAAACGGTTCGCGGGTCGGTTGCGATCAATGCGCCCGCTGGCGAGGCCAAAATGCCCGGCTTCAAACTGGTGCGCGGCGCCGAGCTTGCCCTGATCGACATCCGAGATCCGGGCGGGATGCGTGGGGCGCTTCATCAAAAATGGCGCAATCAGCTCAAGAAAGCCGAACAATCCCCGCTCACCATCGTCAATCAACCGCTCGACGAAGACCGTCACGCCTGGTTCTTCAGCGCCGAACAGGCGCAACAGGCATCGCGCCGCTATACGTCTTACCCCGCATCATTGCTGCTGGCCTACGCGGCCGCAAACAAGGGCCAGGCGCGGCTCTATACAGCGATGCAGGGGACGCGTCCCGTGGCCGCCATGTTGATTCTCAAACATGGCGGCATGGCCACCTATCAAGCCGGCGTCACCACGGACGCAGGACGCCTGCATTGCGCCCACAATCTCATCCTGTGGACGGTCATGACCGATTTGCATCGTTGCAAAGTTTCGCAACTGGATCTCGGGCGGGCCGATCTGTCAGACGGATTGCGGCGGTTCAAGCGGGGCGCAGGCGCTCGACTTGAGACCCTGGCCGGCACGTCTTTGGCCCTTCCGCCTCTTTCACACCTGTTTGCGGGCCCAAAACCCAATGCTGGCCCGTCCGGTGAAATCGCCCGCTATTCGGGGTGAAAATAGTTGCCAATAGTTCATAATCGACGCCGGGATTCGAGCGGAATCTGGCCTGGCGATCAAACTGTCACCAATCTTCGGGACAATTACAGTTCAGGCGCTGGAAATACTGTTCTCTGCTCTTGAGTTACAGGGTTAACACCGTATCTGGCGCGGCATGACAATGACCTTGCAAAAACCTGAAACCGCGGCCGAGGAAAAATTCTTTCGTGTCGGCAATTTCGCGCTCTACTCGCATCGAAATTGCGAGCAGGCGCGCGCGCATTTCGGATTGTCCAATCGCGAAGTCGAATTGCTGATGTTCGTTGCCGGTGGATTCACCAAGAACGAGATCGCCACACGCATGGGCATCACCACAGCGACGGCGGACACGTTTCGCCGCCGGGCCTATAGCAAGCTGGGCGTCAATTCCGGCACCGCGGCCGTGACGATTCTGGCGGCATTCCTGGCCGGAACTCGCGTTGAAGAACGGGAATTCGGCGAAGCTGCCTAACCGATATGCTGCGCCAGGCATTCGGCGACATAGGCCGGGCTTGCATCCGCTTCCGCAAAAAACGTCTTTAGCTGCCAGTTCTCATCCATGAGATAGAGCAGGGAGGTGTGATCCATTGTGTATTCAGCCAGGCTATCCGGCGTCTCGATCCGCTCATACTGAACGATGAACGCCTCGGCGGCGGCTTCGATGTCTTCCTTGCTGCCGGTCAAACCGACAAGATTATCCGGAAAGGCCTGCGTCTCCACATAGGCCGCCATCGCTTCTGGCGTATCGCGTTCAGGATCGACGGTGATCAACAGCGTCTGCGGCGGCGCGACGCCGTCTGGCAAAAGATCATAGGCGCGGTTCACTGCGACCATCGTGCCGGGGCAAATATCCGGGCAGTAGGTGAAGCCAAAATAGATCAATGTCGGTGCACCCTTGAAGGTCGCTTCGGTGACGCGCTCGCCTGTGTGCGAGACCAGATTGATCGGACCACCGATCGAATCATAGGCACGTGTCATGCAGCCGGCCTGGGCGCCGCCTGCGCTGGGGGTCGAGGGACTTTGTCCGCAGGCGGCCAGAGCGAGACCTGCGAGGCTGAGCGAGACAGTGTGCAAGAGTTTCATGCTGGCGATATGCGCACGTTGACAGAGTATGATAAGTGGCCCTGATGCCGCACTAGGAGGGCTGGCTTGGAAGATCTCAATGACTCACGCGCAGGCACGGATGAAGGCTTGATCAGCCTGCTGCCTGAAGGCCTTTCAAATGTCGGGGCGGCACGTGGACGGACACGCCTGGGTACGCTGATGACCTTGCGATGGCTGGCCGTGGCCGGGCAAACCTTCGCCGTCCTGTTTGTCTATTTCGGGCTGGAATTCGAATTGCCGCTGGCCATGTGCCTGGCTGTGATCGCCGCTTCGGCCTGGCTCAACGTGTTCCTGTCCTTCGCAGCGGTCGGGCCGCAACTCCTGACCGGTTGGGAAGCCGCGCTGCAATTGGCGTTCGATGTCTTCCAGCTGGCCCTGTTGATCAGCCTGACCGGGGGGCTGTCGAACCCGTTCCTGTTATTCCTGATCGCACCCGTCACGGTGGCCGCGTCCAGCTTGCGCGGGCGCTACACCGCTGCGATCTCGGGATTCGCGATCATGCTTGCAGCGCTGATGCCGTTTTTTGCCTTCGATCTGCCCTGGCGCGGCGATGATCCGCTATCGCTGCCCAGCCTGTTCGAAGGCGGGCATTTTGCAGCGCTGTGCATCGGCATCATCTTCTTCGCCTTGTCCGCCCAGCGGGTAAACGAGGACGAAGCCAAGATGGTGCGGGCGCTCGATGCCGCCGCGGTGGTGATGTCGCGCGAGCAACGCCTGTCGGCGCTGGGAGCGATGTCGGCAATGACAGCGCACGAGCTCGGCACGCCTCTGGCCACGATCCACCTGGTCGCCAAGGAATTGCAGGCCGTGTTGCCGGAGGATAGTGAGCATCGCGAGGATGCGACTCTGCTCGCTGAGCAGGCCGAACGTTGCCGGGACATCCTGCAGCGCCTCGGACGGGCCCGCGAAGCCAGCGACATGGTACATGCCCGGATGCCGATCAGCGCGCTGCTGGAAGAGGCCGCCGCGCCGCATAAAGGCCTCGGTGTCGCGGTCCGCGT
Source organism: Henriciella sp. (assembly GCA_965228095.1). Classification (GTDB taxonomy): domain Bacteria; phylum Pseudomonadota; class Alphaproteobacteria; order Caulobacterales; family Hyphomonadaceae; genus Henriciella. The sequence continues at coordinate 2,237,747 of OZ245793.1, forward strand.
CAGCTATGAAGCCGTCGAAGGCGGCGAGGAGAAGGTTCCCGTCATTCGTCGCAGCCCGGAAATCCTGCACGCCCTTGGTGCGTTTATCGAAAATGCCGTCAGCTTTGCCGATTCGACCGTGCGTGTGGATGCGCACTGGAGCGACATGCAATTCATCGTCACCATCCGCGATGATGGCCCCGGCTTCGCGGCAGAAGTGATGCCAAAGCTCGGCGAGCCCTATGTTTCGCAACGCGGCGAAGAGCAGCTCGGCGGCGGCGATATGGGGCTTGGCTTCTTTATTGCTAAGACCCTGATCGAACGAACCGGCGGCCGGATTGCGACACGCAACCGCGCGGCACCTCGTCGCGGCGCTATTGTGCAGGCGGTGTGGCCTAGAACTGAATTACAGCCTTTGGACAATACGGAAAATACCTTAGATTAGGGCTGAAGGAGCGAGAAATGGAATCTCCCGTCACAGTAAAACTTCATGAGAGCCTGAAAGATGTCGAGGATCGGACCTGTTTGGTGCTCGATGATGATGGCCCGTTTTTGCAACGCCTGTCGCGCGCCCTGACCCAGCGCGGCTTCCTGGTGTCTGCGACGTCGAAAGTGTCTGAGGCCCGTGACATTGCCCGCCTCAATCCACCCGCCTTTGCGGTGCTCGACTTGCGCCTTGAAGACGGATCCGGCCTCGACGTGGTTGAGGTTCTGCACCGCTACCGCCCAGAAGCACGGGCCGTCATCCTGACCGGATATGGCGCCATCGCGACGGCCGTCGCGGCGGTCAAGGCCGGTGCGGTCGACTACCTCGCCAAGCCTGCAGACGTTGAAGACATTGTGCGCGCCTTGGTGAATAGCGGCGACGGCCTGCCTGAGCCGCCGGAGAATCCGATGTCTGCCGATCGCGTTCGCTGGGAACATATCCAGCGCGTTTACGAGCTATGCGGACACAATGTGTCGGAAACCGCGCGCCGCCTGAATATGCATCGTCGTACCCTGCAACGCATTCTTGCCAAGCGGGCGCCGCGTTAACGCTGGACCAAATTCGCGTCTCACCCTAGTCTTGCCTTCGAAGTTCTTCGGAGGGGCGAGTTCTTGTTCAGCCATGTGACGGTCGGCACCAATGATTGGCCGCGAGCAGAAGTGTTCTATCAGGCCATTGCACAGGCGCTGGACCTCCCTGTCTTCCTGCAGCGAGACGGCGGTGCGGCCTGGGGCACAGCGACCGGCCCCAAGATCTTTGTCGGCCCGGCTTTTGATGGCGAGAAAGCCACTGTTGGCAACGGGACGCACATTGCCTTCCTGGCCACATCCCGTGCCCAGGTGGATGCCTTCCATGCGGCTGCGCTGGCCAATGGCGGCAGCGATGAAGGCGCCCCAGGGCTGCGTCCGCATTATCATCCGAACTATTACGGCGCCTATGTCCGCGATCCGGACGGCAACAAGCTGCAGGCGGTCTGTCACTCGGCGAAGGCGGAGACCGCATGACCGCGCCGCCGCGTTCCCTGGCCCACAATCTGTCCTCGCTTGAGGGCATCAGCCATGGGTTTTTCGGTCGCAAGGGCGGCGTTTCGACGGGTCAGTATGCGAGCCTCAATATCGGGCAGGGATCGGATGATGACGTTCAGGCGATTCGCGACAATCGCGACTTGATCCGCGATTCCCTGAACGCTCAGAAACTATTGTCCTGTTTCCAGGTCCACAGCGCTCGCGCGATCACCGTGACCGAGCCCTGGCATTCGCGTCCACAAGCCGACGGCATGGTCACCAAGGTGCCCGGACTGGCGCTTTGTATTCTGACCGCGGATTGCGTGCCGGTCCTGTTGGCCGACCCGGAAGCGAAAGTGATTGGCGCGGCACATGCCGGCTGGAAGGGCGCGCTTGCTGGAATCTGCGAAGCGACGATCAGCGCGATGGAAGACATTGGCGCCGATCGGGGCAATATTCGCGCCGCGATCGGTCCGGCAATCCAGCAGGACAGTTATGAAGTCGGCCCCGAGTTTCGCGACACTTTTGTCGGCGAACACGAATGGACCGATCGCCTGTTCAAGGCCGGGCGCGATGACCGGTCTCACTTCGACCTGACCGGCTTTGTGCAGGCCGTCCTCCTGCGCGAGGGTTTGAGCGCGGTCGACAATCTCGGTCACGACACCTGCGCGATGGAGGAAGACTATTTCTCCAATCGCCGCCGCAATCATCGCGGCGAGGACGATTATGGCCGCAATGGCAGCGTGATCGTCCTGGACGACGCTTGATCAGCCCGAAGTGACCAAGCCGCGCTGCGCCGAATGGCCCATGGCGAGCAAATACGGGTCTGAGGCCTGGCGCTCGGAGAAGTCGGCTTTTGTCGACATGCCGTGCCAGTCGCAGGCCAGCATGGCCTGAGCCGTGGCCCCGCCAAGCGTGTTGCCTGGTCCGAGCACGATGACGCAATCCGGCGCGAATTCGCGCAGGCCTGTCTGGATGGCGCGGGTGAAATCATAGGTCTTCACCACCTGTTCGCCAAACGTGTAATCCCACAGTCCATCAATGTCGCTGGCACCAGGTGACCAAACGTGTCCGCGGCCATCAATCATGGCAATATCGGGTTGCGCGAACATCGCCGCCGGCAGGGCCGCGCGTCCAGCATCCGAGTTTGGTTGCAACAAGGGCGAATGGAATGCGGCGTGATTGGTGAGGCGCATCGGGAATCGGTCCTGTACCGGTGCCAGGGTTGCTTCCGCCACCTTGATTGCCTCATGAGTTCCGGCCAGGACCATCATCCCGCCGAGCATGATCGAGACATGGAGCCCGTCGGTTTCCGCGACCAGTTTCAGGATCCGGTTGCGCGTTCTGGTGTCTTCACGCCAGTTCTCATCAACGATCGGATAGATCAACTGACCGCCGATCAACTGGTCCTGCATGATCGCGCCCATCGTGTTGACCGTTCGAAATCCGTCTTCTGCGCTCAACGCACCCGCGCAGGCCAGCGTCGTGTACCAGCCCATCGAGTTGCCGGTGACGGCAACAACGTCAAACGCATCCGGATCGATGCTCTGAAAGTCGCCAATCGAACAGGCATAGATCAGCCCGGACGCATTGTCGCCGCGCGTAAATTGGGACATTGAGAAGCGCTCGGCCGAGTCGAGCTCTGCGATCGGCGTTTGGCCGGCGGCGCGTCGCTGGTCGTCAAACGCCGCGAGAAGCGCTGCCTTGTCGCCATGATGCCTGCCAAAATAGCCAAGCTCGCTGGCATTGTAGACGCCGCGGCCCGGACACACGACGAGGGCTGTGCGTTTCGATTGGGTCATGAGGCACGGCTTCCTTTGGGTTTGGAAACAAGAGTCACACTGGCTTTGATAATCTGGTCACGATCAGGCATGGTCGCGCCGTAGGACGGGCCGGTGGCGATGAAGCAGTCATCGGCAACCAGGCGCGCGGCGTGCATGCCGGCTTTTTCAGAGAACAGCGCCATCAGGGCCTCGCTGTGCGATCCCTGCTCGCGGCATTCATCCACGATCAGCACCTTGTCGGCACCTTTGGTGGCTTTCAGGATCGCCTCTTTTGGGATCGGTGAGAGCCAGCGCATATCGATCACGCGGGCGTTTATACCATGCTTCTCCTGCAGCGCTTTCTGCGCCTGCAGCGACAGATAAGCGCCATTGCCATAGGTGACGATGGCCAAGTCCTTGCCGTCGCCATGACAGGCAACCTCACCAAGCTTGATCTTGTCCTTCGATTTCGGCTCTGGATATTTAAACGTCCAGCCGCCATCGCCTTCCTTGTGCAGGTCTCGAACCATGTAAAGCGCGATCGGCTCGAGGAAAATGACCAGCCTTTGTTCTTCTCGTGCCAGCCGCACGCTTTCGCGCAGCATCAGTGTCGCGTCATGTCCATTTGACGGGCAGGCGAGGATCACGCCCGGAATGTCACGCAGGGCAGCGACCGTGTTTTCATTGTGGAAGTGGCCGCCAAAACCGCGCTGATAGCCAAGTCCGGCAATGCGCACGACCATGGGGTTCGTGTACTGCCCATTCGAGAAGAAAGGCAGCGAGGCCGCTTCGCCGCGAAGCTGGTCGATGGCGTTGTGGACATAGGCCAGGAACTGGATTTCGGGGATCGGCAACAGTCCATTATGCGCCGCACCGATGCCGAGACCGAGAATGGCCTGCTCGTCGAGCAGCGAGTCGATCATGCGGTGGATGCCAAAGCGCTGTTGCAGACGCTGGGTGACGCCATAGACACCGCCCTTGCGACCGATGTCTTCGCCAGCCATGACGATTTCCTTGTACTGCAACATCAGGTCGGTCAGGGCGAAGTTGATCAGTTTCGCCATGTGCTGAGGCTGCTGCATGGCGCGCATGTCGCTGCTGCCGAAGCATTTTTCCCGCGCGGTCTTGGTTGCCGGCTTGGCTTTTTCGCAGGCCCGCTTTGGTGGGATCAGGCTGGCCATGACCTCTTTCGAGGTTTTCAGGCGCGGCCGGGTGATTGCCTGTTCGGCGACGCGCTCGACGCGTGCGTTGCAGGCATTGTAGCGGTCGAGGACGTCCTGATGCGTCATCACACCTTCGCGGATCAGCCGAGCGGCAGTGTGCAATAGCGGGTCCTGGGCCTCCGTCGCTTCGATTTCCTGTTTCGACAGATAAGCGTTCTGCGCATCCGGGCCGGCGTGGCCGTAAAGCCGGATACACTTGCTGTGCAGGAAGGCTGGCTTCTTGCGACGGCGCACGAAATCCGCGGCGGCACGTGCGGTTTCGAAGGCGTCGATCACATCAAGCGAGTTGCACTGGAAATATTCCAGCGCCGGGCGCGCGCGAGCAGACGCTTCGACCCAGTGGCTCGGTGTCTTGGTCGAGATGCCGATGCCATTGTCTTCGCAGACGAAAAGAAGAGGCAGTGGCGAATTCTGATAAGCTGTCCAGCTGGCCGTATTCAGCGCGCCTTGCGCGGTCGAGTGATTGAGCGAAGCATCCCCGAACGTGCAGACCACGAGACCGTCATTCGACAAGGCCTGGTGCTCCGGCGCGATTTTCCTGGCGAGTGGAATCGAGAATGCCGCGCCAACGGCTTTTGGCAGGTGTGAGGCGATGGTCGAGGTCTGCGGCGGGATCGCGAGGCGCTTGGAGCCAAGCACTTTGTGGCGTCCGCCCGAGATCGGATCCTCTTTCGACGTCGAGAAGCTGAGCAGCATGTCCCAGAGCGGCGTCGAACCCGGAACCTGTTGCGACCGGGCGATCTGAAACGCTGCGTCGCGATAATGCAGGAAGGCCATATCGTCAGGCCGCAGCGCCCAGGCGATCCCGGCATTGCCCTCATGACCTGACGAACCGATCGTATAGAAGCCTTCGCCGCGCGCCTGCAGCTTGCGCGAAATGCGATCGAGATGGCGGCTCAGCAATTGCGCATCGAACAGACTGACCAGGTCAACCGCCGTCAGTCCGGATTCGGCCAGGCCATTATTGCTCAAAGGCGCAGGCAGCGTGTTGGCCTCGACGCGGGTTAGGAAGTTCTGATGAACGATTTCGGCGCGATCGTTGCTCATATTTCTCAGCAGACCTGTCGGTTGATTGAAGCGTGCGTCGTGCCCGGCACCCGCCGCCTCTCGAGTGGATCACCCCATCTAATCGAAATTGGTCAATGCGCAATTCCTAGATGCGGTTGGTCGTGCTCATTCCCGTGCAATCGGAATGGCGTGGGTTTCCTTGACCTGTTCCATGACCGGGAAGGAGGAGGTCTGATCGACGCCGGGCAGGGCGGCCAGAACGTCACCCAGGATATGGCGATAGGTGCGCATGTCGCGGGTGCGAACCTTGAGCAGGTAATCGAAGCCGCCGGCCATCATGTGGCACGACATGATTTCCGGAATGGTCTGCACCGCTGCGTTGAAAGCGGTCAGGGACTCACGCCGTGTGTCGGCGAGTTTGACCTGGATAAACACAAGATATCCTTGCAACATCTTGTCCGCATCCAAGTCAGCGCGATAGCCGGTGATGTAGCCTTGCTTCTCCAGGCGTTTGACCCGGTTGAGGCAGGGGGTCTTGCTCAGCCCGACCCGCTCGGCCAATTCGTTATAGCGAATGCGGCCGTTCGATTGCAGCTCGTCGAGGATCTTCCGGTCGAACGTGTCGAGTGCATCAATATCTGACATTTCTTGGTCCAAAAGCGTGAAATTGAATAAAAAATAAGACGATACGACTGAGCATGAGTCAATATTTGGTCTCAGGAACTTTGAGATTCTGGCAGAATTGGCCCCGGAAACCCGTTCGACCAAGGGGCTAGCATGACCGACCATTTCGCGCCCTCTGACCTGACCGGCCCGGCGGCGATCACGGCCCATTACGCGATTCCCGAAGCGCAGCTGGTGGCAAGACTGCTGCAGACGGTGGGTATGGACAGGCCCATGCGGGGCGTCGTGCAGCGCGAAGCGACGCAATTGGTCACCACGATCCGCGACGCCGACGATGCCCGGACCGCGATTGACGACTTGCTGCAGGAATACGGCTTGTCCACCGACGAGGGCGTGATGCTGATGCGTCTGTCCGAGGCCCTGATCCGCACGCCGGACTTTGCCACCTCGCGCAAACTGATCCGCGACAAGATCGGTGAGGCAGACTGGCGTTCGCATGCCGGACAGAGCGATTCCTTCCTGGTCAATCAGGCGACCACCGGATTGCGCGTCACGGCGGCCTGGATTGCTGCAACGGGCGGCACCCAGGGCAAGAACCTGATCGCCAAGCTCGGCGATCGCGTTCTGGATGGCGCCATGGCGAAGGCGATGGCGGTGATGGGCAACCATTTCGTGCTTGGTCGCGACATCGCGGAAGCCTGCAAGCGGGCGCGGGCGAATGAAGCACGTAGGATCGCGCATTCTTATGACATGCTCGGTGAAGCGGCCTACACGGAAGCTGACGCCGACCGCTATTTCGCCGCGTATGTGCGGGCCATCGAGCACCTGGCTGGCAACACCACTCTCCCTGACACGCCGCTCCGCCGCCCGGGCTTGTCGGTCAAGCTATCGGCGCTGCATCCGCGTTATGAATACAATAAGCGCGAGACGTGCGTGCCCGTGCTGGTCGATCGCGTGGCCCAGCTGGCCCGGGTCGCGGCGCAAGCTGGATTGTGGCTCAACATCGATGCCGAGGAAGCCGACCGGCTCGAGCTGTCTCTGCTGGTGTTCGAGCCATTGCTGCGCGACCCGACACTGGCCGACTGGGACGGCTTGGGCCTGGTGGTTCAGGCCTATCAGCGCCGTGCCGGACCGGTATTGGATCATGTTGCAGCACTGGCCAAATCGGCGGGCCGCAAGATTGCCGTGCGCCTGGTCAAGGGCGCCTACTGGGACATGGAAATCAAGCGCGCCCAGGAATTGGGTCTGACCGACTATCCGGTGTTCACGCGAAAAGAGAACACCGATCTCAGCTATCTTGCCTGCGCGCGGCAATTGCTCGACCATTCGGACTGGATCTTTCCGCAATTTGCCACCCACAATGCCCACACGGCGGTCTCGGTGGCGCACCTTGCCGACGGGCGCGCGTTCGAATTCCAGCGCCTGCACGGCATGGGGGCGGCGCTTCACGATGCGCTGGTCGACACATATGGCGCGCAGAGCAGGGTCTATGCCCCGGTGGGCACGCATAAGGATTTGCTGCCTTATCTGGTGCGACGGCTCCTCGAGAATGGCGCCAATGGCTCATTCGTGAACCAGATGATGGACGAGGACACGCCGCCATCCGTCGTCGCGGCGGATCCGATTTCGATTGTCGAGGCGAATGCGCAGGCAGCGCATCCAAAAATCCTGGCACCTTGCCTGACCGCGGAGGCCGGGCGCAGGTCAGCGGCAGGCCTGGACCTGACGCAGTCGGATGTTGCGAGATCGCTGACGAGCCTGAATGTGCCGAACCATCAGTTTGAGGCGACCAGCCTGATCGACGGCGTTCCTGTTGGCGGCGCAGCGGAGCCGGTTTTCAGCCCGCAAGCGCGCGGCCGCCGTGTTGGAGCCGTGGCGGCGCTGGATCCCGAGCAGATTGACAAGGCAGTCCTCGTCGCGGGGGCATCATCCTGGGCCACGGAGACCTCTCCGCAAGCGCGGGGCGAGATCTTTGACCGTGCGGCGGATCTGCTTGAAGCCGAGCGCGACATGTTCCTGCAGCTGTGCGTGAATGAAGCTGGCAAGACCTATCTGGATGCTATTGCCGAAGTTCGTGAAGCGGTTGATTTTTGCCGCTATTATGCCCGCCAGGCGCAAGCGCCGAAGATCGCGGGCCGCGCGCCGCTCGGCATCGTTGCCTGCATCTCGCCCTGGAACTTCCCGTTGGCAATCTTTCTCGGACAAGTCGTGGCCGCGCTCAGCGTTGGCAACACCGTGATTGCCAAACCCGCCGCCCAGACCCCGATCATCGCGTTCGAGGCCGTCAAGCTACTGCATCGCGCCGGCGTTCCAGCCCACGCATTGCATTTGGTGCTGGGCGACGGTGCCGTGCTCGGCAATGCCCTGACGCGTCACCCGCTGGTTGGCGGCCTGTGCTTTACGGGATCAACGCGGACCGCGAAGATCATCGCCCAAAATCTCGCCGAAACCGGGCGCGGGGATGTGCCACTGATCGCTGAGACGGGCGGGATCAATGCCATGATCGTCGACTCCAGCGCGCTGCTGGAACAGGCCGTGCAGGACGTTGTCGAGTCCGCCTTTCAAAGCGCTGGGCAGCGCTGTTCGGCCTGCCGGATCGTCTGCGTGCAATCTGACATTGCAGACGATTTCATCGCCATGCTGACCGGCGCAATGCGGACGTTGAAACTGGGCGACCCGTCAGATCTCGAGACCGATGTCGGGCCTGTCATCGACGCACCCGCCCGCCAATCGATTCAGGCCTACAAGGTCGACGCTGCCCTGTCCCATTGCGTGCATCATGAAGTTGTGCCGGACGCCGCGCTGGCCGATGGGCACTTTGTCGGACCAATCCTGATCGAGACCTCCTCGGTCGCAGATGTCGAACGCGAAGTGTTTGGCCCGGTGCTTCACCTGGTGCGCTATGAGGCGCCGGGCCTGGCCGCATTGGTCGAGCAGATCAACGCGCTCGGATTTGGCCTCACCATGGGGTTGCACACGCGCGTGGATGATCGCGTCGAAGAGATTGCCAGCCGGGCCCATGTCGGCAATCTCTACGTCAATCGCAATCAGATTGGTGCCGTCGTCGGAGTTCATCCGTTTGGCGGCGAAGGTCTTTCAGGCACCGGTCCGAAGGCTGGTGGCCCACATTACCTGTTCGGGCTGACGCGGTCGCCAGGCGCGCCTCGCATCGAAGCTGGACCCGAGACGGCTGTCATGATGGGCGCAGCGGCGCCGGTGGCGGAAGACGCAGCACGGGTCGATGCCGCGCGCGCTGCCGCCCTGGCCTGGCACAGGTCCGTTCCGACGACCGATCGCGCCGCACAGCTGCACCAATGGTTGGGCGAGGGCGCCGGGGATCACGGTGCGGACTGGGCATATGAGTCACAGATCGCACTGCCTGGCCCGACCGGCGAAGACAATGTCTTGCGGTTGCACGCCAAGGGTGTGTTCGTTTGTTTTGGCGGCGATCAGCCCGATACAGTCCGTGATCAAATCGCGAAATGCCTGGCCGCGGGGTCTGCTGCAATCGCTGTTCTGCCAGGAGGGACCTGCCCGGCGAAACTGGAAGCGGACTGGGCCAATGCGCCACAAGACCTGGTGCAATGGATCGAGCTGGATGCCGGCCGGCGCCTGATCGATGCCAACATTGACGGCGTCGTCGCTGACGGGCACATGCGAACGGTTGCGGCCGGTCCGACCTGTTTGCGCACCGGACCGATCCTGCCCATCCTGTCTGCACGCGATCCGATTGAGCGATTCCTGCACGAGCGAACGCTGACCATCAACACGACGGCGGCGGGCGGTAATGCGAGCTTGCTGGCCATGGCGTGAGCCGCATGAGCTTGCCTGTCGCGGCAACTCATTGTTACGTTTCCCGGGGCTGAGGAAAGGGTCGTTTCAATGGCGGAACATGAGCATGATGTGCTCGTGATTGGGTCTGGCGCAGGTGGCGGCATGGCGGCCTATGTGCTCACCCAGTCTGGCGTGAAAGTTCATATGCTTGAAGCTGGTCGCGATTATGATCCGGTCGCCGAAACCCCGATGTTCGCCGAACCGCGCGACGCCCCATTGCTGGGTGTCGGTACCCCGGACAAGGCGTTCGGGTACTTCAATGCCACAATCGATGGCGGTTGGCAGATCGATGGTGAGCCCTATTCGACGGGCGAAGATTCCGAGTTTCAATGGTGGCGCACGCGCATGCTGGGCGGTCGTACCAATCACTGGGCGCGCAACTCGTTTCGAATGGGCGAATACGATTTCAAGCCTCGGACGCGCGACGGTCTCGGCTTCGATTGGCCGATGACCTATGACGAGATGGCGCCCTGGTATGATCGCACCGAAAAACTGATTGGCGTTTATGGCGTCAATTCCGGCCTGGCCAATCATCCTGATAGCGGCGATGGCGTCCTGCAACCCCCGCCCAAGGCACGCATTCCGGAACTGTTCGCCGCCGCCGCTGCGGCTGATATCGGCATTCCCTGTGTGCCGGCCAGACGCGCCGTCCTGACCCGCGATCCGGGGGATGGGCGCTCGCCCTGTTTCTGGGCCACGGAATGCGGGCGGGGTTGCAACATTGGAGCGGCGTTCCAGACCACGACCTCCTTGCTGCCCTGGGCACGCGCAACGGGCAACCTGACCATCACGACAGACGCGATGGTGTACGAAATCACGACGGGCGAAGACGGCCAAGCCAATGGTGCACGCTATATCGACAAGCAGACGGGCGAGCACAAATTCATTGGCGCACGCGCCGTGGTTCTGGCCGCGAGCGCCTGTGAAAGTGCGCGGATCCTGCTCAATTCCAATAGCCGGGACAGCGCAGGGCTTGCCAATGCGTCCGGACAAGTCGGGCGCAACCTGATGGATACGGTTGGATCCGGGATCACGGGTCAGATCCCGGCGCTCGAGAACCGTCCTCGCTACAATGAAGACGGCGCCATGGGCATGCATGTCTACATTCCGTTCTGGTTGTATGATGAGCAGCTCGCCGGACAGCTCGATTTCCCGCGCGGTTATCATCTGGAAACCTATGCGCAATTCAGCGCGCCGGGGATGGGCAGCGGCAGCGGGCTGGATGGCTATGGCCGAGCAACCCTGGAATCGGCGCGTCGATACTATGGTAGTTTCATCCACTTTGCGCAGCGCGGCGAAATGATCCCGAATGAGCATTGCTATGCCGAGATCGACCCTGACGGCAAAGACAAGTTCGGGATCCCGATCCTCAAATTCCACTACAAGCATACAGACCATGAACTGCGCCAGGTCGCCCACGCGCAACAGGCGTCGATTGAGATCATCGAACGGATGGGCGGCAAAGTGGTCAGCAATGTCCGGGCCCCCGAGGACGCGATTGCCGCGGGCGGCGTGATCATCCACGAAGTCGGAACAGCGCGCATGGGCGCGAGCGACGCCGACTCTGTCACCAATTCCTTCGGACAGGCCTGGGACGTTCCCAACCTGTACTTGCTCGATGGGGCAATCTTCGCGTCCAAGGCGCACAAGAATCCAACCCTGACCATTCTGGCACTCGCGATGCGCGGCGCAGATCACATGGTCACGCAGATGAAGCAGGGAGCTTTTTGAGATGGCTTACCTCCCGAAAACTGATCGTCGGACGACGCTGAAATGGATGCTCGCCGGGCTCGGAACGGCACCTCTGGTTGCGGCCTGTGGCGGCGCTGATGGACCGTCTTCATCGGTGGCCCTGCTGGGGCAACCTGGGCCGGTTTCAGGCGCGCCGTATGGTGCAGATCCGAACATGCTGGACCCACACGTCACCTGGTCCCGGACAATGACAGCGGCACAGCTCAATCTTGTGTCTGCCTTGTGCGATGTGGTCATGCCGGCGGCGGACGACATTCCAGCGGCCAGCGAGCTCGGCGTTCCTGACTTTATCGATGAATGGGTTTCCTCGCCGTATCAGCAGACGCAGGATGACCGGGCCGCCTGTTTTGACCTGTTCGAATGGCTCGAAGCCGAGGCGCGCGCCAGCGGTGCTGCGTCCTTTGCCGCGGCGGCGATCGAAGCGCAGACAGCGCTGCTTGACCGGATCGCGTGGAGCCAGAGTGTTGAGCCAGGATTGGACTCACAAGCAGAAGCGTTTGGACGGTTCCGAACCCTCGCAGTATCCGCCTATTTCGCGTCGGAGCAGGGCACGGCCTGGTTGGGTTATATCGGCAATCAACCCGCCATGGGGGATTATGCCGGGCCGTCGCCAGAGGCATTGCAGCACCTAGAGCAGGCCCTGGCATCGCTCGACCTCGAAATGCCTGACGGATTGTAAAAGACAGGAGGCCACGACCATGCCGATCACACCACTTCGCTTTATCATCCCGCTCGCCGCGCTGGGCGGGTGTGCCAGTGTGGCGCCAGACGCCAACGCGCAATCAGCGCTGATCTTGTTTGATGGCGAGACGCTCGCCGGCTGGACAGTGACGGAAGAAAACCCTGACAGCTTTTACATCGAAGACGGGGCCATCGTTGCACACGGTCCGCGTGCGCATCTGTTCTATGATGGCGAGCATGGCACCGACTTCACCGATTTCGTCCTGTCGCTGAAAGTGAAAACCAGGCCCGGCGCAAATTCCGGTGTCTATTTTCACACAGCGTATCAGGCGTCGGGTTGGCCCGGTGTTGGTCTTGAGGCGCAGGTCAACGCCACACAGTCCGACTTCCGCAAGACGGGCAGCCTGTACGCGATTGCCGATGTGCGGGTCTATAGCGACGCTGCCGAGCGTCCCGTCCTCGGTTATGACAGCAATGCCTTTGTCACCCGGGCAACGGCCCCGCACGCAGATGATGAATGGTTCGATTATCAAATTCGCGTCGATCAGGGCACGGTGACCACGCGCGTGAATGGCGAGCTGTTGGTACAGTGGACGCAGCCGGACGATTGGGACAATGCGTCGATCGCCCTGTCTTCCGGGACCTTCGGACTGCAGGCGCACGATCCGGACAGCAAGGTCTATTACAAGGACATCCAGGTGACGCCGCTGGACTGAAAAACGGCGTCCCTCTTCAGCTGTTCGTCGCTCGCGTTCCTATGCAGGTGTCAACGGCGATATCCTGAAACCGTTTGCGCTTGATCGGAACTCACAGGGCATGCAAGGCGTCGAGCCTCGTCCAGCACGGGAAAAGCCGGTTCAGAATTCGCCTGAAATGCGAGTCTTGCTCGAACACGACACCATTGCTACGCTTGAGCGAATGGGGGTGACGCCGCGGGGGAACGCAAGCAAGGTCCGGGCCTTGTTCAATGACACGGTCGCCGACGTACCGCCCAAACTGCATCCGCCCGTGGGTTTTTGACATTACGACAGGTTCATGTTCGTCTCACAGCCGGGAGACAAGCCATGAAACCGCGTGTGCTATTTATCGCATTCTCAGCACTCTCAGCCGCGTTCGGGTGTTGTCATGTCACGGGCGAAACTCATCCGCGAGCTGGCCTGCATAACTCGACCTCAATCGAGGCGCCATTGCGGACCACCCAGACGAAAGACTTCAATTCAACAGGACAATTTGATGATCTGACGCTGGATGATGCGCGTGCATTATTGGCCCAGCTAGCCGAGGCCCTAAAAGACGCTGAAGCCCGGCTGTCGCAAACGGATGCGGACGATAATTTGCTCGCGAACCAATATGACGTGCTCGATGATCAGCTCGATGAGACGGAAGCTGAAATTGAAGCAGCATGGGAGAGAACAGGCGGCGACGAGACGACGATCAATCAGATCTTCGAACCGAACTATTCCGGTCCTGCGGCTCTCGCTGTTGCGCGATATCATCAATTGAAGCGCCAAATTGCAGCAATTGAGCTGGAGATTGACGAGACCCGTCGTCGATCCTGGGCCATCGAAACCGAAATAGAGTATTATGAATCCGCCATCATCGAGCTGACCGACCTGCACGTCGCACTCGAAGACGATGCGCAATTCCATGAAGTGTTGGATACGATTCAACCGCCACCACCACCTCCGCCTCCGCCTCCGCCACCACCACCTCCGCCTCCGCCTCCGCCTCCGGAGACGCAAGTGTGCTGGGATGGAAGCCTGGTATCTGGCGCACAGGCCTGTCCGCCCGAAACTGTCGCGTGTCTTGATGGATCCGGCGTCGACGATGCCGAGACCTGTGCGCCGGGAGGCGGCCGGGAAGAGCGCGCTGAAAACACCGATATTCGGGCCTATCAGCCTGAGGTCAGGACCGTGGAAAGAACGCAATATGTCGTCGATTTCGTCACAGACGCTGGCGATCGACGTGGATCGGGACGAAACGCGCCTGCCTGTGCGCGGGGCGATGGCGGCCAACTGGCCTGCCAGGCGCAAGACTTGCTGAATTGCCAGTTGGATATGCTCACTGATGAGACATTGGCGCTGACATGCCATGCGGGACAAGCAGAGCTGCTGCAGTCGCAAGTTTCGGTTGGTGAAAACGCAGTTGCGACAGCCCGGCGCATCGTGACTGAACTCGCCGATGACAGCGGACGGCCCTGGCCGCGATTGTGCGCGTGGAACATTCCACTTCCAGCAACCGACGAGACAGGTGCAGGCTTTGTCAAATCCTGCGCGCCAAGCGATGACCGATTGTCGACGCTGTTTGCTGCCCAAACGCAAACCAGGGCGTTGCCGGACGATGGACGTATCGGGTATCACAGCCCCAGCGAAATGGTTGCCAATCAACCTTATCTGTTGGAGCTGGCAATTGCGCCAAAATATGGCGATGAGAGCAACGCCATCGCGGAGACGCGGATCACCGAGATCATCGGACCGGGGACACTTGAGCCAGAGGCAAAACCGCTCGATCTGCGTTTCTCGTCGACCGACATCTCCGAGTTGATGGCGGTGGACCTGATCGGTCCGGGACTGGAGATTTTTCCGATCACGGATGAAGAACAGTTGCTCGTTCCTGATGAGGCGACGGTGTGGCAGTGGCAGGTCACGGCGACCCAACCCGGGGCGAAATTGTTGAACTTCTCCGTCGCGCAAGTGATCGAGCAGGATGGCCGAACACGGCGTCGCTCGGTCAAGCGATTGCCTGTCATGGTGAATGTCGTGACCATCGACACATTGCTTGCAGAATCTGGCTCCACTGCACCGGTTGCGGCTGCCAACCCAGCGCCTGCGGCCTCGTTCGCGCGCTCTGTTGCGCGTCGCGCACCCGACGCACCTCAGTGCCAGGACAGCGACACCGGATCTGAAATACGGCGCGCCTTGCTGGTCACCAATGCCAGCTACACGTCGCCGGTGAGTACGCTGTCCGAGACTCACAATGATGGCCTTCGCCTGCTCGACAGTTTGAACGCCGCGGGGTTCAAAGTGCGCCATTGCCGGGACTTGTCACGCGATCAGACGATTTCTGAGATTCGAGCCATCGCCCGACAACTGAAGCCGCTTACGGATGCGGGTGAGGAAACGCTCGCCGTGTTCTACTATTCTGGACATGGCGCCAATCTCGAGGGGTACAATTACATTTTGCCGGTCGATATCGAAGGTGCGTCGAGCTACGAAATCGAAGATGGCGGGGTGTCGTTTGAAGATATTTTCAATCGACTATCGACCCAGGTGGCGCGGGCGAGCATCATCATTTTCGACGCGTGCCGAACCGTTATGGACGACGAATCCCGCGGGCTTGTTCCGGGATACTCGCCGGTTGGATGGGCCGTCGGCAGCCTGCAGGCATTTGCCGCAAGCGCCGGCAAGACGGCGCCCGATTCAGGTCTGTATTCGACTGTATTGGCCCAGCAGATCGCAGAGTCGCAGGAGACGGCAGGGCAAGTGTTCAGCGTGGTTCAGAGAGAGGTGTTTGATCGCAGCGGCCAGACCCAGCGTCCCACATATACCGATCAGACCTATGGCGAAGCGCTGTACTTCAATCCGCCACCGTCCGATTGAAGTCGGGCGCAACTGAGGCATCGTTGGCAGCGGTGCCTTCGACAGTCGGACTCCGTCGCGACCCGGGCAAAGGCAATGAAGATATTGTACAGCGTCCCAGCAGGGTGACGTTCGCTTTCGGCGTCTGAAGCGGCGTCGGCGATGAACCGTCATGCTGGATGAAATCCTCTGAGCTTAGGCCTGGGCCAACCTGCGGTTTACCTTTGCACGATAGATTCGCGTGCCTGGGCTGGACGGATCACTGGACGATGGCAAAACCTGCGCGTGAAACCGACTTGTACGAACCAATCAAACAGTTCCTGCAAGCGCAAGGCTATGTCGTAAAAGGTGAAATTGGCGCGGTAGATGTTGTCGGTTGTCGCGGTGATGAGGCTCCGGTTCTGGTGGAGCTGAAAAACTCGTTCTCGCTTTCGCTGTTTCATCAAGCAATTGACCGACTCGCGGTGTCAGACCTGATTTACATCGCCGCACCGCACAAACCGGGCAAGGCATTTGCGAGATCGTTGAAGCGAAATGTCGCGTTGTGCCGGCGGCTGGGGATTGGACTGCTCACCGTACGCCTGAAAGATGGGTTCGTTTTTCCGCATGCTGATCCCGGCCCATATCAACCTCGCCACTCAGCGGTGAAGAAAAAGAGACTGCTCAAGGAATTTGCGAAACGTGTGGGCGACCCGAATACGGGCGGCTCGACCCGGTCTGGGTTGATCACAGCCTACCGACAAGATGCGCTGCGTTGTCTTGGCTATTTACGAGCACACGGAGCCACCAAAGCATCTATCGTTGCTGGCGCGACCGGCGTTGAAACGGCCCGCCGAATCATGGCCGACGATCACTATGGCTGGTTTGAACGCGTCACGACCGGCATCTATGACATCGCGCCGAAAGGCAAAACCGCGCTGCGCGACTTCAAAAACGAATTGGAAAAACTTGCGGCTTAGCCACTCGGTCCCGCAATC
Organism: Henriciella sp.; assembly: GCA_965228095.1. Taxonomy (GTDB): domain Bacteria; phylum Pseudomonadota; class Alphaproteobacteria; order Caulobacterales; family Hyphomonadaceae; genus Henriciella. Next base: position 2,254,657 of record OZ245793.1, read on the forward strand.
TGGAGTTGCTGGGAGCACGATGGCTGCTTTCGGCGTCGAAGCAGACATTTCGGATACCGTGAACGGTACAGCGGCGCCCCCGGCAAAATTCTTAATCAAGCTGCCAGTTGCAGGCAGCGGCGGAACTCGACGCGGTTACGGCCATTGGACTTGGCCTCGTAAAGCGCCAGGTCGGCCTGGTGCAAGGCTTCGGAGAAAGGCTGGTCTGGTCGTAGCAGGCTGCCACCGAAGCTCGCCGTCACTTTCACGTCCTCACCACTCTTTTCAAGGACGAGCTCGGCGATGCGATGACGCAGGCGTTCAGACACCCCTTTTGCGGTTTCCTCACTCATATCGTGCAACAGGATGATGAATTCCTCGCCGCCCCAGCGTGCCAGTCGATCAAACGGATTACGAAGTTCAGAGTATGCGATCGAGGCCACCCCGGTCAGGACTTCGTCGCCAACATGGTGACCGAACTCGTCGTTCAGTCGTTTGAAATGATCGAGATCGAAGAGGATTACAGCCGCCGCATGACGCGTGCGTTTCATGCGGTTGAGTTCTTCTTCGAGAGACACCGAGAACGAACGCCGGTTCATCACGCCGGTCAGCGGGTCGAGCGATGCGATTGACCTCAGCGCTTTGTGGCTACGCCATTTTCGGCGTTCACGAATGCTCGCCACGACCGCCAACGGGATCGCCGTGAGTGATCCGAGTATCGCGCAAAACGACACAAATCGCTCGGCCAGGAGATGCGGCGCGATGTGCGCCATGATCGATCCATAAATCACCGCAAGCGCGATCGTCGCCACTGCCATAATGACAGGAAAGGCGTACGTGTCCCGAATGCCGCCAAACTCGTCGTCGTCGAGGCGAATGCCTCCGATGCCTTGCGGCAGCGTTCCGGATTCGAACGCTTCGAGACGCGCGCTGTCGCGGCGCTCAAATGCCTGAGGCGCGGGTCGCGGGCCGGACTCGTGCATGGTGTCCGTCATGCGCCTGCCTCCAGACGCGCGTTCCCATAGGATTGCAGCCAGCTCACTGTACGAACCGCGTCCATCGGACGAGCAAAGTGAAAGCCTTGAACTTCATGCGCACCGGAATCGCGCGCGAACGAGATCGCTTCCGGTGTCTCCACCCCTTCCGCAACAACCGTCATGCCGAGCATGCCGGCAAGTTTGGCGCTGGTCTGAACCGTCAGGCGTGAAAACTCGTCGCTCTGACAGGTCATCATGAAGCGGCCGTCGATTTTGAGTTCGGTAAAGGGAAACGTCCGCAACTGTTCGATACTTGTCGCGCCCGTTCCGAAATCGTCGATGCTGAGGGCAAAGCCGTAAAGGCGCATCAGGGACAGAACTTCCAGTGATGCGGCGGTACATTCCAGAAGGTGGTTCTCGGTAATCTCGAACGTGATTGATTTCGGGTCCAGGCCAGCCGCCGTGACGACCGCCAGCAACCGATCCGGAAGTCCCGAATCCTGGACCGCAAGCGGCGTCAGGTTAAAGGCCAGCTTCAGCGACCTGTATTGTTCGGGCCATTTCCTGACAGCGTTTGCGGCTTGCGTGACCATGGCGCAGAGAAAGTCGATGCTGAGCCCATACTTCTCGATCGCCTCAAGATAGTGGCGAGGGGCTGGTGCATTTGCAGCGTCATCGACGTGTCGGGCAAGGACCTCAAACCCTGTCACCGAGCGGGTATTGATGTCGACCTTCGGCTGAAAGAACGGAATCAGCTGATGGCTGGAAAGGGCCTCGATCACTTGCGCACGGGAGATGACTGATTTCTGCGCGTTTTCTCGCTCAAGGCCGTCGGTCTCGATCAGAGCGTGCAATGCGTTCACGTCGAGCGGTTTTGCCAACGCGCCAAGAATGTTGATGCCCAGCAATTTGGCCATGTTTTCGACAGACCGTCGCAGGTTGGACTCTTCGCTGGAGATGATGATAACGCCGCCTTTGTAACCCAGCCGCGCCAGCTCGCGCACGACATCGACGCCGGTCATGTTCGGCATTTGCAGGTCGACTGCGATCAGGTCGATGGCACCGTTCGAATCGGTCAATGTCTCAATGCCTTCGACGCCATCATCGGCCGTCTCGATCAGCGGGACACCGCCGGCGCGCAGGCCTTCACAGACCACGATCTGGAAAAGTGGATCATCATCAATGACCAATGCGCGCGAATACCCCTGCCGCGCAGACAGACGTTCGCTTCGCGGCGTGGATTTGGGCAATGCCGTCATCATTCGACAAGTCTCGGCTCTTGGTCAGCCACGGGGCCGACGCCTGCCGGAACGGGAATGTCTGACAGGTGATAATCGGTGCGCAGGACGAGGTTTGGTCCGTCTTGCAATTCAAATGTATCAGCAATGATCACGGTGTATTCAGAGCGATCCGCAATCGGCTTTCGACCATCGATGAGGAGTTTTCCGTTGGGGAGATAAATCGTCCCGACGAGACGCCGCGCATTGTCGCTACGGATATAGTGATCGGCTTTTTGCACGCCATCGGTTCGCCGCGAACGCTCGCGGTCTCTTTTGCGGCTTCTTCTTTTCTTTGAGGAGCTGCTGGCGGCTGTGGTTGCGGCCTCATACGGACTGGAAAACAGCAACAAGCCCGTCAGAATGCCGTCTTTCGGGGCCGACACCGCGATGTTTGAGTCATAATCAAACTGGAGTTTGGCCTCCGGGCCAGACAAGTAGAACCCGACATGTTCTCCGGCCAACGTTCCGTTATTGGTGATGTGAAGCGGTCCGCCAGTGATCAAATACTCTCCGGGGTTCAGACGGGCTTTTCCGCCATCGACGATCAGTCCGCCGCAATAAACGCCCGGGTCGAGCTCTTCGCTGTTTCGCACGACGGTGTCGGTATAATCGCACGCGCCGACGTCCGGCTTGATGCGCATGGCCAGCGGGTCCGAAACCGGCGTGCAATCTTCCAGCATCGTGTTGTTCAGCTCGTCTGAAGCCCCATTCATGGCACCGCCCTGGTACCCACCCGCCACGCAAATCAGATCGGCCGATACTTCCGCCGTGCTTGCGACCCACATGGAGGAGCTGCTGGTTGAATTGGAATAGATGGCGCACGTATCCGCCGTGATCCGTGACCGGCTCTTCAGCCGCAACGTACTCATCGCTTCGGGTGACAGGCCGATCATGCAGATATTGCCACCGCGACCGGAAAGGCGTGCGGTTGCTGTGGCGCTGATATCGTCCATGCCTGAAAACATTTCAGGAAAGTTGGTGCGCGGCTTGGACGCCAATAAAACTGTGACTTCACGCGCCTCCAAATTGAGCACGGTGTCGAACTTGGTCAGCTCCCAGTCCGAGCTTTCGGCATAATAACGTGCGACTTCCTTGACGCGCTCAGCGTCTTCATCCGTGACAGCCAACTCGTGAACAGCGGCCAATGCGGCGCTGTCCGCCAGTTCTTGCAATGAGGCTTTCTGATTAGAAACGGACATCAGATCGAGGCCACCGCCGACCAGCGCCAGCAGGCCGCAGAACAGCACCGCGCCCGGAACGGCGACGTTAGCTCTCAGATCTGAGAAGATACTTCTGATCTTCTTCATATGCGCCCCTGTTACTATCGCGTTTCTGCCGCGATCGAGCCTCCTGGCTTCTAGTATGAGTTGAATACTTAGCAGAAACTGGTGAGCGAACCTCGAAGCCGATCGATTGAATTTGATGAAAAATCCAAAACTCAACTTACGCGATAATTGACCAAACTGTGGGACAGTCGGACCTGTGTAAGAATGGACGATGAGCGCGTGTCTCAGGGCAAAGTCAGGTTTTACAATTCGATCGGATTTCGGCTCTCGGCGATTATCGCCGGCGTGATTTTCCTATCCGTTGCAGCGCTTTCCGTCGTTAATGCCCAACAAAGCCTGAGCCGCGAGACGGACAGCTATCGCGAGCTGACGCGCGGCGCGGCGTCGGCCTATGCCGCGTCCGTGGCCGATGCTGTCGCGGCGCGAGAGCGGGGCCAAACCCTGTCCTCCCTGCGCGGCGTCCGCGAGCTGCCAAATGTCGAGCAGGTCGATGTGACGCTAAGTAATGGCCAAGTATTCGCAGAACTCGGCTCTGGCGCATGGATCGTCTCCAACGCCACCGCCGAACAATCGCTGTGGAAGACGGACCAAATCCGCGTCGACTTGCCGATCATGAAAAGCGGCGAGGAAATTGGGCGACTGGGCATGCTGGTCAGCATCGCGCCCTTGCGCGCGGAAATCCTGCACAATCTGGCCATCACGCTGGTCTCGGCGCTGGTGATCAGTCTTTTGGGCATCTTGGTTGCGCAAATCGTCGTGTCACGTATCACCGCGCCGATCCGTGCGCTGACCGACGCGATGACCGGTTTCCGAGCTGGCGATGACAATCAGGCACCGGAATTGCGCCGCCGCAAGGATGAAACCGGCATTCTCACGCAATCCTTCCAGGACATGATCGAGCGCATTTCCGACCGCGATCAACAGATTGCACATCATGTCGAAACCCTCGAGGACACAGTCGAGGAACGCACGTTTGACCTGCGAGTGGCGAAAGAGGAGGCTGAGGCCGCCAACGCCGCCAAGTCCGACTTCCTCGCCACGATGAGCCACGAAATCCGAACCCCGATGAACGGGATGATGGTCATGGCAGAGATGCTGGGCGCGGCCGATCTGACTCCTCGCCATCGCCGGTATGCGGAGATCATACACCGATCGGGCAGCAGCTTGCTGACCATCATCAATGACATTCTCGACCTGTCCAAGATTGAAGCCGGTCAACTTGACCTCGAGAGCATCCCGGTCTCGCCGGAACATCTCGTTGCTGACGTTGCCAGCCTGTTCTGGGAACGTGCGCGCGGCAAAGGCCTGGAGCTCGCGACCTATGTGTCGCCGCGTGTGCCGCAGGAAATCCTCGCTGACCCAACGCGCCTCAACCAGGTCATCTCGAACCTCGTCAACAATGCGCTGAAATTCACCGACAAGGGCGGTGTCCTGGTCCGTATCGATGCCGAACACATCTCGAAAGACGATTGCCAGATGGTGTTCGAGATCATCGACACGGGCATTGGCATACCGGACGACAAGATCGACCACATCTTTGAGTCCTTCTCGCAGGCTGATCAATCGACGACACGTCGCTTCGGAGGCACAGGCCTCGGATTGTCCGTGTGTCAGCGCCTCGTCACGGCGATGACCGGCGAGATTGTCGTCAAAAGCAAGGTCGGGCATGGCAGCACGTTCCGCGTGACCTTTCCGGCGCCGATATCCGTCGCTGCCTCGTCGATCAAGCCGATCGCGCTTGGCGTCGGCGTCCGCCTGAAACCGGGCCTCGTTCGGATGTCACTCGAACAGACGCTGAAGGATTTCGGCTGCACGATCCGCGAGGATCAGCCGCGTGTCTGGGTGACGCGGTCAGAACAGCTTGTAGAAACGAACGCGCCGCAGGTTCTGCTGACGGACATTGGCGACACCCAGGCCGACGCGCTGCTGCAAGCCGGGCGCGCGGATGATTGCCTGCACGCACCGTATCGCCGCGCCGAGATTGCCGACCTGCTCGCGCGCGCGGAGTCCAACGCGTTCAGAGGCGCAACGGCCATACAGGGCAACGCACAGGCCAAATCGCTGCAGAGCTTTGAAGGCTTGCGTATTCTTGCGGCTGACGACAATGCCGTAAACCGCGAAGTCTTGCGCGAAGCCCTGGCGACGCTGAAAGCCGAGGCCGTGTTCGCCGAAGACGGTGCCAAGGCGGTTGAGGCGTTCAAGTCGGGCGCATTCGACCTGGTCTTCATGGATGGCTCGATGCCGGTCATGGACGGGTTTGAGGCAACCCGTCAGATTCGCGCAATTGAACAATCTGACATGCGCGATGCGACGCCGGTCTATGCGCTGACAGCTCAAGTCGCAGGCGCGTCTGAAAGCGCCTGGAGCGATGCAGGCGCGAACGGACACATTCTGAAACCGTTCACGCTCGAAAAGCTCTCTGAGGTCATGCGCGGCATTGACGGTGTCTCAGAACGAAAAAACTCCGTTTCGGGTTCGCCGGGTGCGCGAACCTTGCTCGACCAAAACACAATTGCCACGCTTGAACAATTGGGCGGAGACGGCGCAGGGGTCCGCGACAAGGTCTGGGCCATGTTCAATGACAAAGCCGCCGACATGCTGTCGAAACTGCATGCGCTCATGGATTCCGGATCGACCGAGGAAATCGCCACACAGGCCCATGCCTTCAAGTCGATGGCCCTGAGCTCTGGTCTCGCCGCCCTGGCAGACGAGCTCAAAACACTCGAGCTGCTGGCAAAAGACGGCGCCGCAGAACGCGTGGGCCCGGACGCGAAAGCGTGTGTCGAAGAGACCCTGCGCGCCACACAGCGCGAAATGGAAGCGTATCGTCTAAGCGCAGCGTAGGACGAAAGGACTTGGATGTCTGCTTGGGGTCAGGAGCGGGCGTTGCCACATCAGGCCCTCGTCCGTCGACGTCGCTCAGTATGAGGCTTCAGCGGATGGTTTCGATCCGAATGTCCCCTCTCAAATCGGAAGCAGGCGTTTGAAGTCGAATCTTCAACAAATGTGAACCAAGGAATCCAGCGGGGAGGGTCAAACCCTACGTCGCAACTCCATGCAGCATAATCGACGCAATGGATGGTTTTTTGACTGCCGGGACATGCGACCGTCAGACGGTCGCATTCGGTGTCGCCACTATGGAATTGATTTCAAGTTTGAATTCTGGAGCGGGCGATGCGCTCCAAATGTATATATTTATATAACAAAATCAGTGAATTACGGATTTATCTTTCAAATTTGTACAACAAAATGTACCGATATTGTACAACAGAGCAGCAATCCGAAAATCTCCCAAAACTCGAACTCTGATAACGGAAAAAGCTGGAGCGGTAAATAAGATTCGAACCATCGACCGATCCTGCAAAACGAACAAAAATAGGAAATGAGGAACGGCAGCTCGCCGCTATCTGGACCGAACAAATCAAGTCACAAATCGACCGGAGCGAAGCCTGTCTTTAACCTTTGCCGCCTTCGAACGCCGTTCCTCTAGTTCACGTTCCAAGCGTTCGAAGACGGGCCAGTAAGCGTCGCCATATCGGTCAATAAGCCGGGCAACAACGCTAAGACCGTCCTCGATTTCTTCTTCCGTGATTTTCCGAACGTGCGGCATTTGTAGAGTGGTTAGTCTACGATGCCGCTCGCTTCTGCCGCGACCATACGAGATCAGCTTTGCCCTGCTTGTCGAAAAGAGCCGCCCAAATTGGTTTGTCGAAGCTGGGATCATCCAAGAACACGCTTATATACGGTTGGGGATTGTCACCCTTGGACACTTCATTGCGTGCATATCCAAGATCGCACTTGCCGGTTTTGACGAAGTAGTCCGGCGATTGATCGCCTTTCTTGTTCTCGTTCTCGATGATCTGAACTTTGCGCGCCATGCTCAAAGTTGAGATGGTGCCCTCATAACCGCGCTCGACTGCGCGAAACTGTCCGATGGTTGCCATGATGGGGTACTCCTTGGTTACTGTAGTGGATTGTTAGTTGGCGAGCGTGCGGCGCGCCTTTTTGAAACCGCTATCGCTTGCGAGAAGCGATTGCAGCATGGACGGGATGAGCGCCGTGACTGGTGCCTTCTCCTGATAGGTTTGCTCATAGACCTGAGCGTAGAGTTCCAGATCAGCCTTCGTCTCAGGGTCGAGGCTGATCGTTAGTTTGACGGGGGTGGTATCGGGCAGCCGCCCGATTTTCAGAGTGCTCATATCAGGCTCCATAAGGTTGAAGGACGAGGTCCTTGTTGACGATCACACGCAGGCGCCAGCCGGGCCGCACAGTGATGGTGGGTTGAACGTTGAGTTGGCGATTGACGATGCGTTGACCGGCCTGGTTAAGCGTCCGCTGCCCGCCGTCCCGCAATGCTTCCAAAATTTCGTCATCGTTGCTGTCACGGCCAAGCTCCGCACCGACCGACAAGACCGATGACAATATCGCCGCCTGGAACAGTCGGAACGAATGATTATCGACTTTGTCTTTGACGCCCGCATATCCAGCCAGATCAACACCCGGCAGATTCTCAATCGTTATAGACGTGCCGTCTGGCATGATGATCCGGGTCCAGACCATGAGCGCACGAGACTGACCGAAAGTGATGACGCTGTCGTACCGCCCGATCAATCGAGACCCTTGCGGAATGAGTAAATACTCTCCGGTCGGCGTGTCATAAACGTTCTCGGTCACCTGCGCGATGACCTGGCCGGGCAGATCAGAATTGAGGCCTGTAATAAGGCTCGCCGGAATGACCGTCCCCGCCATCACCTGATAAGGCGAAATGGGCGATTGAAGACGATGGGGATTGTAGATTTGATCATCGACTTCTGCGCCAAGGAAATCTTCCTTCCGTCCCTGCCGTCCAAAGTCCTCTAGCTCACCTCCTAACTGAGGAACGGCTGGACTGGAATTGGAGGGTGTAAACGCTAGCGCTGCGAGCTGGTCGAGGGGGTTAGGAGTGGCGGACGCCGACGCCGCGCCACCGCCTCGCCGAGCTCGATCTGGCGGATCGATAAAAAACAATCCAGACGAGCGCGCTTCCGACGTACCCGACCTCGGTTGATAGGACGGGGCCGGGCTGCCACCCGCGAGAGATGCAGGCTGTGACGCGGGAACAAATTTGAACTGGTTCTCGCGAGGCTCAACTGCGTCCCGGCTTGCAAGCATGGCCGCCCCTAGATCGCCTGGTAAAGGCGGCCCTAAAGTTGGTTTTACCTCAGCATAATTTGTGGGCAGTGTTTCCAACGAGTCCGGCAAAGGCTTGTTCGTCGTATTGTAGAGCTCACTTGCCGATGCTGTTTGCGAGACGGCAGGATCACGTAGCGCGTAGGCCGCGACCGCTGAGACGAAAAGTACAGCGACGGCACTCGCGCCCATCAACGCTTTGCGATTAAACCGCCTCACCGGTTTGGGATTGGCCCGGATCGCCAGATCTTCAGGGGTGACGTTATTGCTCATAGTCCCGCGACCTCTTTCTTAGGTGCGCGGGTCCGCTCAATACGGACGACGCTCTGATCTTTTTCGCCAAGGCGCAATTCAGCAGCGGCGAACAGGCGGTCAACGACATAGTAAGCGCCGTTCACACGGTAATTGACGAGCTGGCTCTCACCATTGCGCCCGACAACAAAGAGCGGAGGTGCTTCGCCTTGATCGAGACGTTTTGGAAATTGGATGAAGACTTTCCGGCCATCATCAAAGGCGCGTAGCGGCCGCCAGTGCGGCTCGTCTCCATCGATCTCATAACGGAAGTTCAATCGGTCGATAGACAGACCACGTTCGACGGGCGTCCGAGCGCGGGATTTCGTCTTCGACCGCTTCGTTTTTTGCGCAATCAGCTCTTCATGCGGATAACGCCAGGACACCGCCGCCATGTATGTCTTGCGGAAGGATGTCATCTCCACGTGATAGGTCCTCTTGGACGTCGTGATGATTAGATTTGTCGTGAGGCCGCTTTGGGTCGGCTTCACCAATATGTGCACCTGTTCTCTATCGCCCGATCCGGAGACCGTATCGCCAAGTATCCAGCGCATCGTGTCTCCAGCGGAAACGGACATCAGCTCCTCGCCCGGTTGCAAGGCGATGTCGGTAACCTGTTCCGGCGCGGTATAAACCTGATAGAGGGCGCCAATGGTGTAAGGATAAATTTGGATGGCGTTGATAAAGTTTACCTCGTTAGGCTGAATGGCCGATGCGGCGTTCGCTTTATCAATAGCTTGATAGGGCTTGAGGGTTGGACCGCTCGCGACCGTGCGACGCTCGACGGGTTTGAGTTGCCCCGCCATGGCGACGGGTTCGATCCGCTCCATAACAATTGGTTCAAAATCTGTCTGGTCGCTTAAGTAAACGGCTTCAACAAATTCGGCTTCGTCGAAGTCATCCAATGCAGAATTATCGTGGGCGTCGGTTAGGGTCGCACAGGCGCCAAGCAGGCTCATTGCGACTGTCGAAAATATGATGCGGATCATTGATTGTCTCCTTGAATAAGATCGCGGGACCAATTGATGCCGTGGACGTAGACGCCGAGTGGGTTTTTGATCAGCGTCGCTTCGTCTCGCGGCGGGTCCATCACGATTGCGAGAACGGCGGTGAAAGTGGATTGAGAAATTTGAACGCCAGAGCGGAAGGTTGTTTCGCGCCACCGCAAATCGAAACTGTCATCGGATGAGCGAACGATACTGGTGATTTCTACCGAGACCGACCGCTTGCCCACATCAACGAACGGGTCGTTTTCGCGGGCATACTGATTAAGCGTCAGCGCCGCTTGGTCAGTTGTGTAGTCGTAAGCCTTCAGCCAGTTTCCGCGCAGAACGATCGGATCAATTGAAACCGAGCGCACATTCTTGATGAACTCGCCGAGCTGATGGGCAATTTGCGCATCGGTCGGATGATAGTCAGCCGTGGCAGATTTGACAGCGCGGACATCGCCATCGGTTGTCAGTTCGACAACATAAGGCGTGACGATGCTTTGAGATGAGCGCCAGATTAGAGCCGCCGTCATGACAAAGCAGAGGATGAGCGCCATAAGGGCTGCGAAGCGCCAGTTCTTAGCCTGCACGCGGGCGGACCCAATGCGATCATCCCAGACTTGTGCGGCTTGTTGGTAAGGTGTCGCCGCAACCGGCGTTTCACCATATCTTTGTCCAGATCGTTTCCACATGGATTATCTCTCCTCGTCTTGTCTGAGTTGCGGACCTTCACCTGCACCGCCGCGATCTCCGTCGCGCATGGTCGATGTCGCTGCGAGGCTCGCATCTCGTGTCAGTTGGTTTCGGTTGGCTTGCTTTGCCCATTGGGGCGGTCCGGTGACATCATTTGCGGCTGTGCTTGCGGCACCGCCCGAAATTTTGCCGCCCGTTGCGGATACGGCTCCGCGTCCGCCTGATTGGTAACTTTGCTTCACTGAACCCGTGGCGCGCGCGTAAGTCGACTTAGCTGCATTCACGACGGTGCCTGCACCGGCTTGCGCAACCGCACTTACGCCGGCAGCCGCGCCTTTGACGCCGCTTGCGCCTGATGCGGTCTTGCCCATCGAATAGGCCATGCGCGTACCGCCTGCCATTGATGCACCTGCGCGGAGGGCATTTGTCGTTCCTGTTGCTGCGGCGCGCGCACCTGCACCCGCCACCATGCCGCCTGCCACAGCGCCAGCACCAACGCCCGCTGCGGTCCCGGCAACAGCACCCGCGCCAAGTTGCGGCGCGCCGGACACAAGACCCGTTGCAATCCCTGGCCCAAAAATACCGAGGGCGAACAATGCGAGTGAGCCCAAGATAACGGTGGCGGCATCTTCCAGTGTGACGCTGCCGGGCGTGATCTCTGCTGTGATGGTGCCAAAGAGCGTTGAGCCGATCCCGATAATGACGCCGAGCACCATGAGTTTGATGCCAGACGCCACGACATTGCCGAGGACACGTTCAGCCAAGAACGATGTCTTATTCCAAAGCGCGAACGGGATCAGGACGAAGCCTGCAAGGGTCGTCAGCTTGAACTCAATGATGGTGACAAAGAGTTGGATCGCCAAAAAGAAGAAGGCAAATATCGTAATGATCCATGCAAGGAACATGATCGCAATCGTGACAAAGTTGGTGAAGAACCCGATGGGTCCGGTCAGATTGCCGATTTCGGTGAGAAGCGGATGACCAGCGGTAAAGCCTGTATTGGCGACAAAGCCAGGGCGTAACAGATCAGCCGCCGTGATCGTGCTATTGGTCGCCGTCAAACCCAATTGGGCAAAGCTCTGAAACAGGATGTCGGCCAAAAAGGCGAAGTTATTCAGGACCAGTGCGAAAAACCCGACATACAGAACTTTCTTCAAGAACGTCGCGATGATGTTGTTGTCAGGTCCCATCGCCCAGAACAATCCGGCGAGCACAATATCGATGGTGATGAGAAAGATCGTTAGAAACGCCACGTCCGGGGACAGAAAACCAAAGCCGCTGTCGATATAGCTGGAAAACGTCGCGAGGAATCTATCGATAATGCCGAGATCGTTCATGGGTCGCTCCTTGGGGCTTACGGTCTCGTGTATGCCGAAGAGAGGCCGACAAAGCGCTGTGTACGAATTTTGCTTTCGCGCTCTATCTGCATCCGGCGCGCCCGCTCCAAGGCTTCCGCACGATATTGCGCGGCCATGAGCTGCTGCATCTGCATAGATTGCTTGGCGTCCAAAGCGAGAAGCTGGTTGCCTGTTTGCGCCACGGATAATGCACCGTCCGCCGACTGTGTTTCTGCCATCAGCCGCGTGAGCGTTGCGCGATCTCCGCCAACGTTCTGAACGATTTGCGATTGGACGAGCAGCGCATCATGAAACGCATTGCGCGAGATCTTCCATTGCAATTCTCCATTGGTCTCCATTTGCGCTTGCGACCAAGTGGAATAGTCCTCGGGATAATGCGTCTGAAACACACGGTCCGTTTCCGTGATCGTGTATTCAATCGCCTTTGCTGTTTGCATCAGCGTTTCAATTTCGTTGAGGAGCCGATTTATCTCGGCGGCAGGGTCAAAGCCTGTTCGTACCAGGTTCTTCGCATCGTTAATGAGCATCTGCGCTTCGTTCTGAAGCTGACGAATTTGATTGTTCACCTGCTGCAATGTGCGTGTGGCCGTCAGAATGTTCTGCGCCAAATTGCTGGGGTCGAGCACAATGCCGCCGCCAAAGGGAAAGGCATAAGCCGGCATGGTCGTGACCGGCGCAAGTGTCGCGGCGCCGAGCATCAAACTGGCAGCGAGTGTTTTCATGGATGGAATTATTCGGCGGCGCATATGCTTTCTCCTTGGATGGTTTGAGGGGGGATAAGGTCTGCGGCCCAGGCGAGGCCGCGCAGGTTCAACCAGTGATGACCAAAATCGCCTGAATGACGGGCACTGACTTCGTCGATGAGGCGCTGATCTTCTTTGGACGCGGCAGCGCAGAATGAGAGCGCTACTGGACCCATGTTCAAATCGAACAAACGGTTTCCGGCGCGCGACTGAAAATAGTAATCTCGTTTGGGCGTCGCCCGCGCGATGATTTCAATCTGACGCGGGTTAAGCCCAAAGGCTTGATAGGTTTCGCGCTGCTGCGGTTCCTCTGCCCGATCATTGGGCAGGAATATCCGCGATGGGCAGCTTTCGATAATAGCGGGGGCGATGGAACTATTAGCAATGTCGGAAAGCGATTGCGTTGCAAAGATCACCGAAACATTTTGTTTGCGGAGGACTTTCAGCCATTCACGAATGCGATCCGCGAAGAGTGGATTATCGAGAAAGACCCAGGCTTCATCGAGAATGAGCATGGTGGGCCTGCCATCAAAGCGATTTTCCAATCGCTGGAATAAATAGGTCAACACCGGCAGCACCAAATCCGGCTGGTGCATAAGCGCTTCCATTTCAAAACACTGCCAGTCACATTGGCCGAGCGTTTCATCATCCGCATCGAGCAAAGCCCCATGCGCGCCTTCAAGCGTGTAAGGCTGAAGCGCCTGTTTGAGCTTGTTGGACTGCAACAAGACGGAGAGACCCGTCATGGTGCGCTCAGATAGCGGCGCACTCGCAAGCGATGTCAGCGCCGTCCAAACCGTTCCTTTGACGGCGGGGTCAACATCAATGCCCTCATGGGCGAGTAAATCGGTAACCCATGTCAGTGCCCAGGCACATTCGGCTTCTTCATCAATGCGCGCCAGCGGTTGAAAGCAAAGCGTGTCTGTCTCGCCGAGGGGATAGTGCTCACCGTCTACGGCTGCCGTGACGGCTTTGGCCGAGCCTCCTTTGTCAAAGAAGAAGACTTGTGCGTTCTCATAGCGCCGGAACTGGGCAGCGATGATGGAAAGCAACACGGACTTACCCGCGCCGGTTGGTCCGACCACTAATGTGTGCCCGACGTCCCCTTGATGAGTCACAAGTCGGAACGGCGTATGCGTCGCCGTTGTCGCATAGATCAAAGGCGGCGCGCTAAAATGCGCGTTTTCTTTCGGGCCTGCCCAGACGGCTGAAAGCGGCATCATGTGGGCGAGGTTTAAGGTGTGCACGATGGGCTGACGCACATTGGCGTAGGCGTTGCCGGGAACAGTGCCGAGCCAGGCATCTATCGCATTGACGCTTTCCGGCATGGTGACATAGCCGCGTCCATTGATGATGCGGTCTATGTCGCGGATCATCGCATCCGCCATTTGTGGGTCGGGATGATGGACGACGAGCGCTGTCGTCAGATAGCCAAACCCGACCTGATCTTCGCCGAGGGCTTGCAGCGCGGCGTCCGAGTCTGCGGCCTTATTATCCGCATCGGTATCAACGAGCGCTGACGCCTCATTGGTCATCATCTCTTTGATCATCGCCATAAGGGATTTGCGTTTCGCAAACCATTGGCGACGATACCGGCTCAACACTTTCGTCGCTTCGGCCTTATCCATAGGAAGAAAGCGCGTCATCCACCGATAGGAAAATCCAAGACTGTTCAGCTCATCGAGCAGGCCGGGTTCCGTCATGGTGGGGAATCCCTGGATGGTGACCACGCGCAAATGTTCACCGCCAAGCACCGGTTCCAGACCGCCAACCAGATCAGCGCCGCCGAGCACTGCATCAAGATAGGCTGGGACATCCGGGGATTTGACCGGATGGCGTTTGGGAGACACGGTCGATTGGAGGTAAGTCAGTGTCTCATCATCGGTGAGAAAGTCCGCTTCCGGCATAATGCTTTGCAAAAGATCGAGGCTTTTGTCGGTCTCGGAAATAAAGCGCGTAAGATAATCTTTGGCGTCCAGAGCGGCGCTGTCTTCGGCTGTTTCGACAAAGACATCGGCCAGCTTTCCAACGGAGTCAGACGGCGGCAAATAGGTGAATGTCAGATAATAAGCTGACTCATAGAGCGCTCCGGCTTCGCTAAACGCGCCGCGCCGTTCTTCATCAATGAGCCAACAAACAGGATCGCGCCAATCACTTTGAGGATAGTTTTGCGCTGGTGACCGGGTGGCTTCAAAGAATATCGCCCAACCAGACCCATAACGCTTGAGCACATTATTGATGCGTGCACAAACGGAGATCAAACCTTCTGCCGTCGAGCTTTCCAAGTCTGGCCCGCGAAACTTAGCGGTTCGCTGAAAGCTGCCATCCTTGTTGAGCACAACGCCGGGGGCAATGAGACAGGCCCAGGGAAGATAATCTGCGAGCCGAGACCCGGTGTCCTGATATTCTTTTAGATTGAGCATGGATCGGTCACCTCAGATAGTTTTTGTGTCGAATGTGTCGGATCAACACTTCGAAGAATTTCACGTCGCGCTTTGCGGCAAAGACACAGAGCGCATGAGCAACGAGCCAGAAGAGTATTCCGGCAGGCCAAACCTGAAGACCGAGACCGAGCGCGGCGGCGATGGTGCCGTTCATGATGGCAGCGGCGCGCGGCACACCGCCCATCAAGATCGGTTCGGTCAGCGAGAGATAAACAGGGATGGCAAAACCTTCTGGCATTAGAACGTGGCTCCGCCGCCAAAGCTGAAGAAGGACAGGAAGAAGCTTGTTGCCGTAAACGCGATGGAAAGACCGAACACGATCTGCAACAGGCGCTTCATGCCGCCACCGGTATCCCCAAAGGCCATTGCAAGGCCGGTGATTGTGATCGCGATGACGCCGATGGCTTTGGCGACATCTCCTGTAATTGATTGGAGGATCTGATTAAGTGGGCCTTCCCAAGGCATCCCTGAACCAGCGGCGTGGGCCGGGCTCGCAAAGATAAAGAAGAGGACACCGATACCGAGCAATTGCCCAAGACGGCGGGTGGAGTCTGGTGTTAGATTCATGATTTTTCTCCTGTGAATGAAACAACGTTTTGGTTGGGGCCACTGAAGGGCGAGAGGTGGTAACGCTCGCCGTCGAACTGCTCGACGGCGGTGACGTCATGGATGCGTCGCTCCGCACCGCGTCCGGCGATAAAGACGATGATGTTGATGGCTTCGGCGATAAGGTGATGGGGCGTCTGCGCGGCAACCTCATTCACCAATTGCTCAAGACGAAATAATCCGCCTTCGGCTGAATTGGCATGAATGGTAGCGATGCCCCCCGGATGACCTGTATTCCAGGCTTTGAGCATGTCGAGGGCTTCCGGCCCGCGCACCTCGCCAACAATGATACGATCGGGGCGCAAGCGCAGGGTGGATTTTACCAAGTCGGCCATCGAGACCGAGCCCGCTTGCGTGCGTAGGGAGACCTTGTCCCGCGCGGCACATTGCAGCTCTCTTGTGTCTTCCAGGATGACGACACGGTCGCCGGTATCGGCAATCTCGCGCAGCAGCGCATTGGCAAGCGTGGTCTTGCCTGACCCCGTACCACCGACAATGAGGATATTGGCTTCACTGCTGACCGCATATCGCAGCGCGCCTGCCTGCTCATGGGTCATCGTTCCTGCTTCTACATAATCATCGAGGGTGAAAATCCGGGCGGCAGGTTTGCGAATGGCAAAACACGGCGCTGTGGTGACCGGTGGGATGACGCCCTCAAAGCGCTCGCCGCTGCCGGGGAGTTCAGCGCTGACAACCGGATGCTCGCGGGTAACTTCCTGTCCGATATGGCTGCCAACAACACGGATCACCCGCTCGGCTTCTGCAGGAGCCATCACCGTTTCGGTTTTAATCCGTCCTTCTCCGTGGCGGTCGAGCCAGACAGCCCCATCGGGATTGACCATGACTTCAACAACAGTCGGGTCGTCGAGGGCGTCATTAATCTTCCCACCCATAGCTGTTTTCAGCATGGTGTGTGTACGAAGCGTTGTTTGTTGGGAAAGATCAGGCATGGGCGACCTCCTTTTCGGGGGCCGGTTCATGCAGCTTCATCAACTCGTCTTTGGTGAAGAACGCGGTCTCGTCCGTCATAATGTCTTCCATTGCGGAAAACAGAACTTTGTCGCCATCGGCGAGAACGGTTTGTAGGCTCTCTATGAAACGTTCGAACCGGACGGAGCCTTGTGCGCTTGCCGCCGCTTTATCCTTGTCTGGTACGGGCGGAATGACCGTGAGAAAATATCGGACGAACAGCGCAAAGGCTTCGGCGGAAATGATCTGATTGCGTTTGAGCGTTTCCGTCTGCCGCGTCATGCGATCTAAACGACGGATGAGCGCTGCATCGCGTTTCACTTCATGCTCGCCTGCAAAGAACGCTGACAGCGCATCATTCACTACCGCAGAAACATTCTTGCCCGGCTTTTTAGACTGCACCCTCAAGCGGTCGTGATTGTCCGTGTCGATGTAAATCCATATTTTCGGCTTGGTCGAAGGCATCTTAAAAATCCATCAGGTCAAGTTTGGGCGTCCCCTTATCGAGGCCGTAAGTACGGGTGGCGGTTTTGGAGGCGTGACGCGCAGCGGCGAGTTCGGCGGCACGTTTGGCTTCTATGTCGCCGCCATCGGTGTCAGAGACATCCGGGCCGTCTCGCTCGGCGGATTTTGTCGTCTCTTGCTCGGGGGCATCAATTTCGGGCTTCAAGTCTTTGCCGCCATCTTCACTGCCGAATGGCTCATCCCCCGGCATTACGAGGCGTTCATCGACGCTTCGGGTTTGGTGGCCCCAATCATCGTCGCGGGGAGAAGGACGATCCAAGTAGGAAGGATTGGGGCCATCCAGGGAGGGAGGCGTTATCACGCGGCCCGTGAAATTCGCATCTTCAAAATAGCGTAGCTTTTTGGCGCGGATTGGTGGCAGGCCGGAGACAAGCACCAACTCATCCTCGGAAGGCAATTGCATCACCTCACCGGGCGTGAGGAGTTGCCGCGCGGTCTCCTGACGCGAGACCATGACATGAGAGAGCCACGGCGCGAGCCGGTGCCCGGCATAGTTCCGCATGGCCCGCATTTCCGTGGTTGTGCCAAGGGCGTCGGAAATCCGTTTCGCCGTGCGCTCATCATTTGAGGCAAAGGCGACACGAACATGGCAATTATCGAGAATGGAATTGTTCGGCCCGTAAGCTTTTTCAATCTGGTTTAGGGATTGGGCGATCAGGAAGGCGCGCAGCCCGTACCCGGCCATGAACGCCAGTGCGCTTTCAAAAAAATCCAATCTTCCAAGCGCCGGAAACTCATCCAGCATCAACAGGACTTGGCGGCGAGATGTGTCTTTGTCGGCTTCCAGCTTTTCCGTCAGGCGTCGCCCGATCTGATTGAGCACCAGACGCACTAAGGGCTTTGTTCTTGAAATATCGGATGGCGGGACGACGAGATAAAGCGAGACGGGTTTTTCACCATCTACCAGATCAGCGATGCGCCAATCACAGGTGGATGTCACCTCGGCCACCGTGGGATCACGGTAGAGCCCCAAGAAGCTCATCGCTGTTGATAGGACGCCTGACCGCTCATTTTCAGATTTGTTGAGGAGTTCACGGGCCGCTTGCGCAACAACAGGATGGGTTTTGGGGTCGCCCCCTTCGGGGCCAAGGTGATTAGTGGACATCATCACCCACAGCGTGCGTTCAAAAGAACGGCTGGGGTCTGACAGAAAGGATGCGACGCCGGAAAGTGTCTTATCTTTCTCAGCATAAAGAACGTGCAGGATAGCGCCGACCAACAAGGCATGACCTGTCTTCTCCCAATGGGAGCGGCGTTCGAGCGCCCCTTCGGGATCGACCAAAATATCGGCTATGTTTTGAACGTCGCGGACCTCGTTTGGTCCTTTGCGCACTTCCAATAGCGGATTATATTTGGCGCTAGCAGCATTGGTCGGATCAAAGAGAAGGCAGTGCGAGAATTTAGAGCGCCATCCGGCAGTGAGCTGCCAGTTCTCGCCTTTGATGTCATGAATGACCGCGCTATCCGTCCAGGACAAAAGCGTCGGGATAACAAGCCCGACACCCTTACCGGATCGTGTTGGCGCAAAGGTCAGAACATGTTCCGGGCCGTCATGGCGCAGATAGTGAGAATTGTGTTGGCCGAGAAATACCCCGTGCGGGCGGATCATTCCGGCTTTGGCAATGTCTTTGGCGCTCGCCCAGCGTGACGACCCGTAAGTCGTCAGATGGGAGGCGACACGTCCCCGCCAGACAGAGGCAAGTATGGCAAAGAAGGTGGCGAGAATACCGCTGCTGGCCGCGAACATTCCGCCTTTGGTGAAGGTCGCAGAGTCATAAGCGCCAAAGGCAAACCACCATTCAAACAATCTCCAAGGATAGTAGACATTCAGTCCAAAGAGTGTGAACCACGGCGCACCGAGATATGGGTCATAGGCAAACTGAAGGGCAACCCACTGCGTAGAAAACCACACGCCGCAAATCACGGTCGTGAAGACCAGAATGATTTGTCCAACGAGGATTGATTGCGGTGACATAGTTCAGCTCAATTAAAATTCTTGAGCTAAGCTTCGGTCGAATAGAGGTGTTCCGTCTACTGCGGAAACAATGCAGAAATTTGAGTGAATTCAGGCGCTTCGAAAGGAAATTCAGGAACGAGATATTTCGGAGTAGCGTTCATCGAACGGCAATGCGTGTTCGCGACTAGAACTGAAATCGAATTACAGGAGAATTGAGGAAAATTGAGGGTTTGCTTGTTTGCGGTCAAATTTTGTGACTTCGAATATCGATACTGAACTCACGCAATGTAAAATTCGTTGATGGTGCAAAACAAAAACCGGCTAGAATCGATCACCTTTAGTTTTAGGACGTGATATCGTTCATCGCCTGACCTATGTGACCGCGTTCATCTTTGTTCGTAAGGAAGTAGACCAGGTCCTAAGAGTTTCGACATCCGCGGCCAATTCATCTGGCTCAGGCGGCTCGATATCGCGACCGCGTGAAGGGTCATGACCTTCGATGAAGTCCGAGCACTTGGAAAAATTCTCTGAAAATACCTCAACATCATCTTCTTCTAGGGCAGTTACGCGCTTGAGGCCTCTTGTATTGATGTAATCTCGGTGACGCTTGATTACATCTGCGAAAACAATGTCTTCAAGGGCGCGCTCCCAAGCAGAGCGAAGATTGGAGTAAAGTTTAGCGACTGCCTCTCTGTATTTCTCATCCTCGTTATTATCAAACTGTCTGCGGGCCGCTCTTGCGGCACGCTCTAACTGGTCGATACGTTGGCGTACGCCTGAAGCACGCCAAGGCAAATCCTCATTGACGTAACCAACGGCTTCACCTGACCGAGACAAATGACCGAGGCCGATCGGAAGCCTGGCTTCAATTGCGCGACTATGCAAGTCGTTCACGAAAATCATATCGTGGGTGAAAACTACAACTTGGCGGACGGCAGCTTCTCGAACGAGCCGCTTTGCGACATTTGCTCGCCAACGGTGATCCAGCGATGTGACCGGATCATCGAAAACAAGCGCAGACGTATGCGTTGTATTGGCAAGCTCTGTCAAATACGAAGCTAGCGCCACGCAGGTTTGTTCGCCTTCGCTCAAGACATCATGAACTTTCGCCTTCGGGCTAGCAAACAACTTAACTTCATACTGTGGTGAGCCGAATTTGCCTCCCGACCTTACAACCTCGACCCGCACTCGGTTACCCGCGAGAGCTACAATTTCCTCTTGGAAGCGGTCCCGCATTTTTGGAGTGATCACGTCGTCTGCAATCATGTTCCCAAGGCGCGTAATAGCGGTCGTGTTCATGTCGTCTTTGCAGCGCCGAATTAGGTCTAATCGCTTCAATCGAGAGACTTCTGTTTGAGCCACCTTGAGCAAGCTTTCCTCTTGCTTTTGATCGAACAGCTCCAATTTCTGCTTTTCCAACGCCAAGCGCTCAGGGCCTTCTTCACTCGCGCGTAAGGACCGGGCATAGTTACGTGTTTCCTCCGCTATAGTCTCTAGCTCTTTGATCGGTGCTGGAGGAAGAGGTGTGAGCGTCGGTTGGCTTCCCTCTACCAAAGCAAGCAAACATTGACGTTGCCGTAAACGGCTAATCGCATAAAATCGCAATAAGCTCTTGGCCAGATCGCGGTGAGAATCGCGCAAGAACCGATAAGCTATTGAGACAGAGGAAATATGCACGGTAGTTTCGGACAACTCCATTTGCGCAATGTCACGTTGTCGCTCTGATGTCGCGGCCTTTGTTTCGGTATCACCTTTGATGAACTTCTCGAATTTCGACATGCGGTCTTCCGCATCCTGTTCAATTGTTTGGTGACAAAGGACGCAGGTGTCGCCTTTGGCGGGTGGAAAGCTTGGCCCTTGCTCGTCAAGGCTTTCAGAATAGGCCCGCGCCGACTCCCAGAGTGATTGCCAAGTTTCTTCGCCAACACCCGCTATTTTAAGTCCGCCAAACGCATCCGTCGCAGCAATACTTGCGGCTTCTCTTTGTGTTCTAGCAGTGTTGGATAACGTAATGATCCGGTTCAGAATCTCATCTGAGCAGGATTGGCCAACCACCTTAATTTGGCTCAGGGCCCCGTCTATAGCCTGAGCATTTCTCGATTGCTGATTGGCAGCCACCGCACTGTCTTGAGCGAGGTCCGCCGTTAGTTGGGCCAAAGTAGCGTCGTCTTCTTTTGTAAACTTGGGAACAGCGCGAAGCGGTGCGAGATCGGTATCCGACTTTAGATTGCTCAGGATTTTCCCGACTGTAGTTTCTGGCGACCAGGTTGGATTGGAAAAGATGTCGTTTCGTTGCGCCTCAATTGTTTGCTCTTCTTGTTCGCAACGCGCTTTAAGTGCTTGGCAGGTTCCCGCCAGATCATCCGGAATATCTAGTCCAAAGGGCCGAAACCATACCTCGTTCTTCTTCTGTACGTGAACAGAGCCGCTGTCTCGATCAAAGACGGTAATCGCGGATAAGGCACCAATCGGATTGTCGTTATCTTCCCATTCAATGTCCGGACTGTTTCCATCAGATTTCACGATGGATAACACTGCTGTCGCATTCCCAGTGGGCGATGGATTGAACACGTCTGGCATGATGTCGCCAGCGTGTCTTGCGCGACAGGCCTTCTTCAGAATACGTGTGTATCCGGATTTTCCGGTACCATTTGGCCCGTAAATAATACTCAGACCGTTGGGTTCTAGATTGAGTGTCTGATCCCGCGCTAACTGATTAACGCCCGCCACGTTTTGAATGCTGGAAATTGCGATGGACTCACCTGCACCTGGATCGACTGGAAGATGGTCTGAAGTGAGAGGAACCGCGTCCAATTCAACTGTATCATCCCCGTGCTCCTTTTTACAAAGAGCCAAGAGTTCTTCTAGGTCTTCGTTCCCAGGCGTCCCACTTGAAACAATTCTACGCAACGCATCCCGCAGCCAGTCTGGCCTACTTTCCGACCAAGTCAGTATCGTCTCTAAAACAGTCTTCTGTTCGCTAGAGTTACTCACTTATGCGCCCTTCTCATAAATTCGTCGAATAAAGGGACAGTGAAAGCGGCGTATCCATATCGGGGGCTGTAGATCATACCATTGGCGATTAGTGCTTCGCGGTGCATGGCGAGCGCGGATGACGTTTTCCCAGCTTGTTTTGCGATGTCACCGGATTTGTGTGGACCGGGACCTAGTTCGGCCATCGCCATCAAGT
The DNA here is from genome assembly GCA_965228095.1 of Henriciella sp. Lineage (GTDB taxonomy): Bacteria > Pseudomonadota > Alphaproteobacteria > Caulobacterales > Hyphomonadaceae > Henriciella. The sequence goes on from OZ245793.1 coordinate 2,277,113, forward strand.
AATCTTTTTGTTGATCGGACAGTCGCTCATATCGCGAGCGAAAGAAGTTTTCATCGAGCCGCTTGATTGCCGCTTTGCTCGCTTTTCGAATGTCGGCGACTGTGATTGGTGATTTCTTGGCGGTATTCCACGCTTGGTATCCCCATTCTTGCAAAAAGTATGGATAGCCTTTGGTTTGTTTAATAACGGCGGCCACCGCATCATCATCGAACAAAACATCAGCGTCTTCGGCTGGGGCTACGAGCGCTCGACGTGCCTCTCCATCGTCGAGAGGTCCAATGTCTGGATATTCGAATAAGCGCTCGGAATATGATTTCGCATCACCTGACAATTTGATGAGAAGAGGAAGGCCAGCGCCTACAATCATGATCGGGAGTTTCTTTTGATCCGTTCTATGAACTGCCATGATCAGTGCTTCAAACTCTTCGGAGGGCAGGTTCTGAATCTCATCAATCAATATCAGGATTGATTTCTTGCGAGCCTTGGCAGCGGCACCAGCCGCTATGAACACTTCCGCCAAATCACGAGAAAGCGTGCCGCTATCTGCCACGCCTGGTTCATTATCGACGTCGACGGAAAACTCTATGTCTTCATATTTAACCTTCACGGCACCAACGAAACTTTTGAGCACGCGCAGGCCGCGTTTCACTTGCTCACTGACGCCCTTTATTCTGTCGAGCTTTAGCAGGGCGGCCCGCAGGGTCGTGATAATCGCCACGGAGAAAGGCTCATTGGCACTGATTTCGATAAAATCCGTAATCGCCCCCTCGTCTTCCGCCATAGCTTGCACCTCATTCAAGAGGACGGTTTTCCCAACACCGCGCAATCCCACGAACATAAAACTGCGTGCAGACTTTCCAGATTTATTGCGGGCGATAGCGATTTGGGCGTTTTCAAGAATACCGTCCCGCCCCGCAAGTTCTGGCGGAGGAGTTCCCGCACCGGGCGCATATGGGTTCGTTCTGGGGTTCATGGCGGACCTATAAATAGTTTAAGGCAAGTCGCCTTAAACTATTTATATCTGATTCTTCGGAACTTATAAGAAGTTTAAGGGTGGGTGCCTTAAACTTTTTATAAGTGCAACTGACTGGCCAAATCATGAAATCCCGCGTCCTTTCGTTATTCGCCACGATATGCCGTCCGCACGGATCATGCCCGCCACTGCCTTCCCGCGATTGCGCTCCAAGACCTCTCGCCAAGGCACGAGGCTAAAATCCTTAGCGCGCTCGATGACGGCAAAGCGTCCACTCGGTCGGTCAATGGCTTCGCGATAAACACCGTTGATCCAACCTTTCTCTGGCGCGGTGCGATGGGGCTTGCCAAGGGCTTTGGTGAGACCGTCGGCGGCGTCTTTCAGATCGCGGGATTTCAGCGCATCCAAATCATCTGCGGTCAATCGCGTTTGACCCTGTTTCATTATGCCGTGTTTGAGAAGATAGGCGCGGCGCTGGGCTCGCGCTGTTTCAACCTCATCACCAAAACCTCTCGCGGATGGTTCGTCCTCGAATTCATGCAAGTGGTGATCGAGCCAGGTCGCGCCCATTGCGGACTTCATCTGAGCAAGACGCAAATGGGATTGCGGTTCAATGATCGCGGGCCGCCGTGTCGCCATCTCACGCTCATAGGATTCTGCGCGTTCAAGATAATCATGAGGGACACGCCACGTGCCATCCTTTTCGCGCCACGCATGACCTTTGCGACGCAACGCTTCCAGCCTTCGAATATGCGCCTGCACAAATTCAGGCTTGGCCTTTTTGTCCGCTTCCAAATGAAGCGCGCTCGAATAGATACCGCCATTGGCATTCGAGATGTCCGCGATGGTGCGGTCCGACGGTTTCGGGGCAATGACGGGGGGAGAGACTTTGACGATGTCGCCTTTTGAATAATCAGGGAGCCGATCTTCACCGCCCACATGCACATAGACAGGTTTCCCGGCAGTGGTATCGACCACGATATAGGCTCGGTCATTGATGTCATCGGCAACGCCTTTATCGAGGATGACGCCCGCGACATGCTTCGTCGTCTCTGAGGCTGGATCATAAATGCTGGAAGCGTCCATCATGCGGGCATGGTCTTTGCCCTCCATCGCGCGGTGCATGGCTTTGATAATGTCGCCGCGCTCACCCATGCGCATCAACGTCTCGCGCCAACTCTTTGACAGTTGCCAGCGGCCTTTACCGTACGCTTCGGCCAGTCCCATCTCTTCAAGCTGTTTCATTCGCATACGCGCCAGATGCCGACGCCATTGCTGCTCACCACGCGCAAGCGGTTTTGATAGATCAACATCTGCACCATCCGCACGCTTGTCGATGTCGCGATCTATTTCGGTGAAGCGCTCCTGGGCCACCATGCGCGCGGCGCGGTTTCGTCCTTCAATTTCACTGACCGGACCGAGTTCTAATTCAACCAGCTCCTGCGCCGATTTGCGAATACCGTGGGCGATGTATTTTCGCGGCATCACCAGATCTTCGCCATTGTCCCGTTTGCCTCGGATAATGAGATGGGTGTGCGGCTGACCGGTGTCATAGTGATTGGCCGCAACCCAATCGAGCTTGGTGCCGAGTTCCCGCTCCATCTCCCCGACTAGATCACGGGTGTAGGCGGTCAGGTCGGAAAGCTCTTTTGCATCCTCCGGTGAGACGATCACACGAAACTGGTGACGGTCTTCTTCTCCGCGTTCCAGAAACGCATCCTTGTCCACTTCCAACTCTGTCTCATTGTAGAGTTTTGACGGCTCACCCTCGCGGCCCGTGCCATCGCGTTCAACATAGTCCAGATGTAGACGTTGTGCGCCTGCACCTTTCCCCTCCATACGGACCACACTGACCTTGACAATCACGCGCCGCTGAAAAGCTGATTGCGCCACACGGCGTTGGTGACCGCGACCGCGACTACGCCCGCCACCACGCGAGAGTTTGCGCGCGCCCGTTTTCACTCGTGTGAAGAAACGCTGCATCTGACGGTCGCCGCTTGGACTGCGAATGCGGCCAAGTTTGACCTCAAATCTCGTGTCGCCGGTATCCGCCATCACTTCGCCGAAACCCAATAAAACTGGGGCTTCTTGCAGGGGTCACCCCCTGAAACCCCAGGCCCCACGGGGCTTTGCGGCGAAAAGGGGGTGACCCCGGCCCTTCGGGGGTCACCCCCGAAAATGATGTGCAGACAAAGGGTTACCCCCCAAGGGGTGACCCCTCCTTTTATCTTGCCCTCCGCGCCACTCACTGACGTTCGCCCCGCGCCCGGCCATTATCGGTGTCAGTTGCGCCTGTGCCGACCAAACCTTTTCCTGTGTACTGAGCCGTGCCCAGAATGTTTTCGATCGGCACCGGGCCGAAATATCGGCTGTCAAAAGAGGTCTGCACATGGGTGGACCAAAGAAAGACTTCGTCGTCCTTGAGCGTGATACATCCGTCCCAAGAGGGTAGTTTTCGACCCAAATTATCCTGCGCGGCGCGAGGTAAAACAGGATAATTTGGGATCAAAACACCGTCTTCAACAACACAAATTTCTGACCCCGGTTCAGCAAAAACAGTTTTGAGCATGGGAACATTGTCCGGCAGATAACCGCGTTTATCAGCGAGTTTTCGCGCTTTTTTTGGGGCAAAAGCGGCCACCATAACGCCGGTTTTTATCTCTGCATCGGGATCGATTTTATACCATCCATGCGGCGCGCTATCGCTTTTATTATAGATCACTCTCGGCGTTGTTGGATTGAGAATTTGACCAATGACCGCGAAAATAATTGCGGCTGCAACAGCCATCAAAAAGAATTTATTTGTCATATTGCCTCCTTATCATTCACCGCACGGAAACGGCCAGTTGCTGTTCGTCTGAAGTGAATTATGAACATCGCGCCATGTGTGAGGGGGCACTGAGGTGAGCACGGAACAGATTTTCGATACGCCATCTATAGCTGCGAGAGCGCGTTTGGCTTTCGTTTTTCCGGTGGCTTCGAGAAGTGTTTCTGCACCCGGAAGAACACCCGGTACTTTCGTTACAGACCCGTTATCGCGTGCTCTGCAAACAAATATTCGCCAGTCCTGCGTACCATATTCATCGGCGCGCCACCGCTCATAGGCGAAAATCTGATTGGGCTGAAAGACAGCGAGCTGTCGTCGCCAACCCCGCCTAACCATGAACGTTGGTTCTCCAAAAATGAGTCGGTGATTCAGGCGTTTTTTGCGATAGGCGATGATGACGGCGGTGAGATTTTCTTTGAACTCACGCATCATCGTCGACGGGTAGATCGATTTTGATGTCTTTGCATTCCCGCGCACATGACCAGCCATCGAGGTCGTCGCGATGATAAACGACGCGCCCGCCATGCTTTCGAAAAAGTGGCCCTTCTTTGCGCCATCGCATTGCGTTTAAGGTGGATTCTTCCAATCGAAGATAAGCTGCTGCTTCTGCTGCGGTGAGATAGGGAGATCGATACTCCTGATGTTGCGCGGTACTCATATGCGCCCCCCGAATAACTACTTTACTCGCAAGCGGGACACGGATTTTGAGCCCGCTTAAGGAAATTCAAGCGGAATTTCAGGGTGTTGACCAGACACAGAATCCCAACGTCAGGAAATTGTGCATCTGATTTTTACAATTTATTAGATAGTTTTGAGAGTGAGTAGGTCACGATAACCGTGCCGTACAAACTCTTCGCCGCGGTCGATCCAGCGTCTCGTTTGGACGCGAAGATTTCGGTCTTTTGTCCAATCCTGAGCCACACGCTCATTCCCGGTAATAAAGGCCGCGATGTCTTCAAGGTCGCCTTTTGGGCGTTCAAACCCGTGGTAAATGTCATAAGCGCCCAAAGCTCGGATGATTGACGTAGGTTTTTTTCGTCGTCCGATCAAGGATAAACTCCCACCAATCGATCGGTGAAGAGACAATAGCTGGGCTGCCGTATCAAGCCGCCGCATCCCATGTTTGGCACCATCTATTCGGATTTTCACAATCGAATGCTCACCAACCATCGCGGGTTTATCGCAAAAAAGCTGCACCCAGAAACGCTCTCCAGACAATAAAATGTGGCGAATGCCATCACTTGTTTCCAATAATGTTCGCCTGGTTTGGAGAGCAGATAACACAATCTCATCATGCGGCTCGCCCAGCGATGGGTCATTGGTATCTTGCGGTTCTAACTGCACGCGCAATGACCCCGCAAGCAGGTCTGGCCGCCAAAATAGATTAGCATTCACAGCGGCAACATCAGGATCGGCGAAACAAAGAAGTCCGAAAGCTTCTGCATCACGAAAGCGCTGATTGGCTCGCAACAGTGTCGCGCCTGACCTTAATTGCACAGGACGCAGCGTCTTTGATTTCGAAGCAAAAAAAGCACGCCTATAATCAGGGTTGCGGCGTAGCCCCTGCCATGCCCAAGCAGCTGTGGGCATTCTGCCATCATTTGCAGATGTGTTCTTCAAAACACTCCCCCTAATTAAATTAGGCTGCCCCGTTACCCAAAATATTACTTAGTTATTACAAATATTGATTGCGATAATATTAAAACCTAAAAGAGAAGCCGCCCGGTAATTAAACCGAGCGGTGATTTTTTGTTTTCTGGTCTGACCCTAGTTGTCGGGGTTCCAGAGGATGGCGAGCGTATCGTCATCGACACCTGCGGCGGGACCGAGATTTGCGTAAATTCGGGATGACCCCATCAGCGGATGTTCCAGTGTCAAAGACACATATGGCTTCCCGCTTGTCTTGCCGACTTTGTTCCAACCGCCGCCAATATCACCGACACGGTCTGCGAAGATGCGGAAGTCTGGTTGTCTATCATGCTCTTTGGCGTTGTTCGGAACGATCTTGATTTTTGAGTTAAGACCCATTGCAATCGTGCCTTCAAATTCGCCTGTTTCGCGTGGTTGAACATATCCAAGTGCTTTTGCCATTGTTTACTCTCCTTTGAGTTTGTTTCGCCGCAAGGGGCCAATCCCCTTGCTGACGGCCCCATGCTCAGCCGGAATTGTCGGCGTCCTGAACGCTTGCGGCGCAGCGAAGCGGAGCACGCGAAGGGAGAGATTTTTTGTTGCGCGAGGAGGCGCGGCGCAGCCGCAACGGGGAAAAAATCTTGACCGCAGGGTTTTAGGCGACCGGCAAGATCGGCGCATGGTCAAGGCCAGACAGCTAAGGGGAATTGGCTGATTGGATCAGGCGCAACACCCTAAGGTGAAATCCGATGGCAAACCTTTGGGTCTTGTTTGACCCGCCAAACTTTGCCGAAAGACGAGCGCGCTTGCTAATGCGGCTTCCCAAAATCATGTCGCCACTCACGCAACGTTGACATGATCGCATCGTAAAGAGTTCTGCGTCCGTCCGCCTGTAAGGTCGTTGGTGATGTGTGGAACTGACGATCAAGACTTCGCGCGGCGGCGTTTCTTTTTCTCTGTCACTAATTCCGCAGGCGTGACATCCAGAGCTTTTGCAATCGCCTCGAGCGCGTCGAGACTGGCGCTATATTCGCATCGCTCAATAGACCCGATATAGTTTCGGGTTAGGCCTGACAAATCAGCCAACGCCTCCTGGCTTAGTTGCTGGGCGGCGCGCTCTATTCTGATATTTCTTGCAAGTATTTCCCGTAGCTCCATCCTTATTGAGTGGACGGTAACAGCATACTCGCGCTACCAAGTATACTTGGTATTCTGCATGGTGCGGGATTTTGTGATATGCTACGCCTTAACGAAAGGACGGTGACCTATGACCGGCCATACCCTAATCGACCCGTCAACGCTGACAACCTATCTGCTCCCTGATGGTGATGTCGCACTTGAGTCGAGTTCTTTATCGCCGTCTGAAAACCTGAAAGTCTTTGGCGATAACGGTGTTTGTCCGCCTACACCCTTTGAACGGATGGTTGATGGCTGCCTAAAAATGATCGCCGCCGTGCCGGATTCTCCCGACGCGGCGGCGCTTGAGGCGATGGCAATCGGCCTCAAAAGCAGTCTGGCAAAAGTGGAGACGACCCTCGCCAGACTGACCGATTAAAATCTAGGCCGCGTTGGCGGACGTCACTGTCGTCTCGGCCATCTGTTTGCTGACGGCATGGTCGGCGGCATGAGGCGGACAAGTCCGTCTGTCGAGATACGACCGAGCAGGCACCTGCATCCATCGTGGACGCCAATCGGGGCGCGGTGAATTGGTATGCTGTCCAGACATGCGATTGCGGATGACCTGCTTTTGCGATTTGCCCGTGTCAGACACAACACTGTCTGCGCAAGACTTACCTGCAATCTCTTTGACCATCGCGTTAATCACGGTCTTGTCGCGCAAGATGTCAAAGAAGGCGTCATCGGGTGCCCAAAGCGCAGCCATATCGACAGGGATGGCATAAGTAATCGCTTCAATTAACGCCGTACCCGCTGCCAAGCTCTCACACATGGCTAGGGTCATGCCTCGCATGACGGTCGCATCGTCCAGTTCCAAGAGCCTTGCGAAAATATCGACTATCTCACCGTCGCTCAATTTTTTTGATGGGCTGTAGTTGCAGGTTTTCGGTTCTATGCCGAGCAAGTCGTAGATTTCCGTCTGTTCGTCATTAAAGCGCTTTGCGCCTTTACTCGCGGCCACGCTTTCGCTCGTCGTCTCCTTACGCGATGTCGTTTTTTGCGGGGCGATTGACCAAAGGTCAGAGCCTGCAAACATATGCGCAACCGCGACCCGCAAGGCGACTTGCGGATGGTCGAGCAGGCTCGCGCGAATAGCGGCATGACGATGTAAATCCACATACTGAACAAGGGGGCCTGACATTTCAGGTTTCGCAGTGCTTGCCTTGGCTGCGTCCGTGTCACCTGTTTTGAGGATGGCATCGATTTTCTTGATGTCGGCATTTGAGAGATAACCAAGGTGGGTCTTCACGCTTCCATCATGACCGATGGCCACAAACACTTTACCGCCTTGTTCCTTTGTACGCTTACCGTGCTCCCACGCGATGAATTGTTGACCGCGTTCTAACAACACCACTTCATTCCATCCGTCTGACTTTAACTCCTCAACAGCGGTGGCAGTGGCTTTGTTCTGATGCGTCCAGAATAAGTCAGGGTCTTGGAAATAGCTCGTCTCGCCAAACAGGTCGGTGATGATTGTGCCTTCATAGTCTTCGACCTCAAACAGAGCGACATCGGTTTTAATCCGTGCCCCACCTGTCAGCCATGCCTTTAGCTGTTCCCCTTGGGGGGCGTAGTCGTCGCCATGATAGAGTTTCAACCACTCGGCTTGTTGGTCGTGGGTCGCAAGGGTGAGCGCTTTCACGGTGCCCGAATGAATTTTATCGGCCTCATAGAGTGCAAGGATTCCGGGCGTGAGGTTCGCTAAGGCGAGGACGCGCTTTACGCCCAATTCAGTCAACCCGAATGTCGTGGCGATCTCGGCAGGTGTTTCGCCTGCGTCGGCCAGTTCTCTAAACGCCGCAAACTGTTCTAGCTGTGTGGCGGGCACCCGCGCGACATTTTCCAGAAGCGAGGCTTCACGGGCGGCTTTGACATTGCCGCTTTGCATGACGACGCATGGCGCGGTGACCGTCTGGCCTGTTTCCTTCGCTTTCTTCTTCAGCGCGAAATAACGGCGACGGCCTGCGATAACGCCATAGCCTTTACCTTCCTTGCGCACCAACAGCGATTGCAACACGCCGTTTTTTAGGATGCTTGGATAGATGTCATCAATGTCGGGGGCTTTTTTGCTGTGACGCATATTGAGTTTGCTGACATGCAAATCCTCGAGCTTGATGGTCTCTATCGCCCTTGTTTTGTTTTTGGTTTCTTTGCTCATTTTTGTGTCTCCTTATGTGACGCTGTGATGAGGTCAACGAGGTCTATCTGTGCACGGCTGACCTCATCGAATAAGCCGTGGTCACATGATTTCTGGAAAGCAGTCGGGTTCCGCCGTGGGCGCATGGGCGACGCGGCCATGACCGCAAGGCGGTCGCGCAAGGTGATGGGGCGAACGCCGTCAATAAGGGTCTGTTCGCCTATCTCTGTGGTTTCAGTTTCGCGATTGCCGCTCATAGTGTCGCCTTCAACGCCACAAGCACGGCGGCGCGAGCGGCGGCGGCGTTGGGGATGGCTTCGGCTAATAGCTCGATTGCCACCTCATTGAGATAGCTGTTATCGCTGTCGGGATAGTTGGCTTCGATGCCCCAAAGGCTTGCGCAACGCTCGTCTACTAAGACGCCGTTATAGGTCGCGGAAATAACAATGCCGCAATAAAACCATTCGTCATTTTTCCACGCTTGCATGACGGCTTCGGCGTGCGCTTGCGCCTTGGCAAAGCGGTCGCGGAATCCATTGCCTGCGCCGATAAACCCCGCATCCCCAATATAGAGCGACGGCCAGAATCCGCCTTGTCGTTCGTCTGGGGCGTCTAGTGTGTCGTCCTGTTCAATCGTCGCGGTGAAAGTGTAGCCGTCGTGTTCGCAGGTGATGCTATCGCCAACACAGACGAAATGTTGAAATGTCTCGGTGAACGCCATGACACTCACCGCGACCAAAAGACATGAATTTGAAAGCACGCTTCGATAGTGAAAATGTCGCCTGACATCTCCATGTCGCGGCCCATCGCGGCATAATCGATATAGGGTTCTAAGCCTTTCGGGATTTCGGGGCCTGTCTGCTCGGTGAGCTCAATGGCGAAATATTCAAGGCTTTTATGTTCGCCTGAATAATCTTCTAAGGCGGCGCTTGCCTCCTCGAGGTCGCCGCAAAAATGCTCTAGCAGTTTACCGCCTAATTCTCCGTGTTCTTCGATAAATTGGGCAAGTTCAGCAATGCGCTTAAAGCTCGTCCACTCCGAAATGGGCGCACCTTCAAAGCCTTCATAGTGTCGGGTAGCAGGTCGGTGTCGCCACCGACCCGCCCCCTCAGAACCGTGCTTGCAAGTTTCCCCGCACACGGCTCAAGCAAGTCCCTGATGAGCCGCGCGGCGGCAGTCGGCGTGGACGAGACGTAAGTTCCGGTAGGAACCATTCGTCCGATCCCCATCCACATGAAGCATGCGGATGGTTTCGCCATTGTAGAGGCTCTGACGGCAGATTGGGCATTTATGCCTCTGTCGCCGAGCTACCTTCTGCCAGCTGCGCGTGAGGTCAGTCCCGCCCATACGACGTTCCCGCTTCCGCCAGTACTTGGCGAGCGATGGATCGTCAGGCGAGTTACGATGCTTCACCATGGTCCACCGCTCGATCTTGATCGAGTTGGAGTGGATCATGAACGCACCGGACTGTTTGTCCATGAAGGTGTAGCTGAAGCCAGGGCAATGATAATGCCGCCCAAAATACTTCTGCATCCACCAGTGCTTAAGTTTCCGCGGATGGGTGCGATGGCACCATCTACGTTGTCGCACATGGACGTAGTGATCGATCCCGACGAAGACTTTTGCAGCGACGCTGTGACGGTAGTAATTGCACCAACCACGGATCACTGGGTTAGCAGCTGCGATGAGCTGCCCTTGTTCAACGCCAACGTGGGCGCGGAACAGGTCCCTGAGCTTCTTCCGGAACGCTTTGACGGCGTCCTTGGAAGGTTTGATCAGGGTCTTCGTGCCAGCGGGGCGATCCGGCACCCGATAGGAACGGACATTGAAGCCGAGGAAGTCGAAGCCTTCACTGATATGCCGGATGCTGGTCTTCTCCTCGGAGAGGTGAAGGCCGCGCCCGGCAAGGAAGGCAGCAACTTTGTTCCTGGCCTTATGCGCATCTTCCTTTGTGTGGCAGATGACGACGAAGTCGTCCGCATACCGCACGAAGACAGGGCAATGACGTTTGATCGTGGTGGCGCTGACGCCGCCGCGATACGCAATGCCCAACGCATCTTCCATTCCGTGCAGGGCGATGTTCGCAAGGAGTGGGCTGATTACCCCGCCTTGCGGTGTGCCCTGATCGGTGGCGTGGAACACGCCATCTTCCACGTAACCTGCTTTCAACCATCCGCGGATCAGTCCCCTCGCAGGGAAGTTCCCGATGGCGTCCATCAGAGCGTCGTGGTCGATATTGTCGAAGCAACCCTTTATATCAGCATCGAGCACCCAGACTCTTTTAGAGCCGGATTTCGTTGCCAGATAGATCCGCTCGATTGCGTCATGGACGCACCGACCGGGCCGGAACCCGTAGCTTGTCCCCTCGAACTGTGCTTCCCAGCAGGGCTCAAGTGCATTGAGCACAATCGCCTGCTGACACCGATCGATCAGGGACGGGATTCCGAGTGGCCGCTTCTTACCGCTGGCTTTTGGGATATACACCCTCCGGGCGGGAAGTGGCTGCCATGTCTTGAGGTTTACCAGTTGATTTGCGAGTGCGGCGCGCTCAGTCGGCGTCAATGCGGTTTGCGCATCGACACCGGGAGTGGCCTTCCCGCGATTGATCTGGCTTACCCTTCGAATGGAAACGAGCAAGTTCGCTCGGCTGCGCAGCATCAGCTTTTGCAGTGAGCGGACTTTCTTCCAGTCCCGCTTTTCAGTGGCCCTGTAGATTCTCTGACGCAGCGTCCTGACGGCTCGATAGGCGTTAGACCAGTCAATGGTCTGCCAGTGAACTGTTCCGTCGCTTACGATCAAGCCTTGCGGCCCGTCCATCTTTTCGCGAACGGTTCGGTTGCTATTCCAAGAGATTGCAGGGGACTCACCAGTCATCTGTCAGCACCCTTTCAGGTTGGGCATGGCCCTATCCGCCGGGTTACGGATTCCCCGTGCCTTTCGGCGGGCGGCATTCGCTTCTGATGACATCCTCCACCCGCTGAGGAATTGGGCCGATCTTGCAATCAGCTTACCGAGCGCTGTTGCCAACGCCCGGACCTCATCGGGGTTACTCAGTTCCGCATCTGTGAGATGCGACCGGGTTAGGTGCCTGCTATACGCCGGGGAGTATCGACCTTCTAGCTGGGGGATCCACGTGCCCCCAGTCCACTCCCTTGCTCCCCGTAAAAGCCACTTCCGGGGGACTGATGGGTAACGACGCATCAACACAGATTCACTTACGTTCACCATACCGGTCTTTCCTTTGGGCGGCTCACCGGCGTATGGCTGCCAGCTCCCCGCTCGTTGCCGGAGGCTTCGCACCAGCCGGTTACCCAGCTCGCACGCTCCGGTTAGAAATGGTCGAGAAGGCTCGACCAGAGGTGTTTCCACCTCACTCAACAGATGCGACTTTCTGGTCGCACCGTGAATGGCCCATTCCTCGGCCTCGGGTTCCGGCGATGCGGCAAGCATCGTGCGAACATCGTCCCAAATTTCGGATTCGCTTTGGGTCGCGTCTATCCACGCCCCGTGCAATATGCCGTTATTGTAAGCGGCAAGGCAGGCGACATAGATTCTAATGGTCGGTGTTGGGTCTGGGGTTTGCGGCGCGGGTAACAGCCCCGCAATCTTCGGTTTTTCGTCTGGGTGCGATGTATCGGTTTCGCGGGTAGCCATAGCAGTCTCCTCCTGCCTCCCTGCCATGAAACCCCCGCAGGAGCGGGGGTGGGAGGCGAAGAGGCCAGTCCGCCACCGGGTATTCAGGGCGACCGGCAAGGTTTTTGGTAGGAAGAGAAAACCGACTAAGACAGACCTTGTGCCAAAGGCCTTGTGGGGCGACCGCCCGGGGGCAGTCTGGCCGTCCTCCCGCCCTCGCTCCGAGGCAGTTTCGAAAACAAAGTCAGCGCGAAAGCGCTGGCCTTCGACGCTGCGATAGCAGCGTAAGCGTCAGGGATGAACGCCCGCAGGGCCAAGACGGCGATAGCCGGCTTGGTTCACGCCAGCCCGGTCGCGGCGTGCCGCGAGACGCACGAAAAAAGGTAAATCCGGAAATTGGCTGCCGATGCTGATGGAAGCTCTCCATCGTTTGCTGATATGCTGGATTTACGGCCGAATCTTTTGCAAAAAAGGCTATCGGCGGGCCACGAGAGGAAGCTCAGACTTTCGCTCTGAAAACAGGGGCCAGTGGTGTTTCTGAACCGGTATTAGCCAACAACTCCCGGATATTACAGTTGATGCGCACGAAGACCGTGCGGCCGGCTAACCTAAGTAAACGCAACCTTGACCTGGACTTATGCACGGTATAGATTGCCGATTGTCGGCAATCTATGTGCCCGCAATTTCGGAGAGAGATGATGAGTGAAAATAAGCGGTCCGGGCCCAAAGAGAGCAAAAATTTCAAGCTTTTGCGCAGCGTCTCAATCTCCGAGCTGGTGTATACAGAAATACATCGAATGATCCTGTCAGGGGATGTGCTCCCAGGTGATCACCTTAATGAGAATAAATTGGCAGCGGATCTGGACGTTAGCCGGGCAACCGTCCGCGAGGCTTGTCGTAAGCTCGAGCAGGATGGGTTGATTCGGATCGCGAAGAATAAAGGTCCATTTGTAAGAGAATTATCTCCCGACGAAGCGCTGGAGCTATACGAAATTCGTGCCGCGCTTGAAGCGCTCGCAGCAAGTCTTTCGGCCAAAAACCGAAGCAACAAAGACTTACGACTCTTAGAGCAATGCGTCAGCAGTCTCAAAGAAGCAGTCGCGGAAGGAGACCAGTCGGAAGAGTTTGAGGTCGCAAAAAGGTTCCACGAGCTTATCTGGTATTCGTGCGGAAATGCGAACTTAGCGGAAACGTTGTCTTCGATTTCGGGGCGCATCACATTATTCAGGTTGAAGTTCATCAAGAACGATTACTGTGGGTCGGACGTAAAAGACGAAGAAGAAATTCTTGCCGCGATCGCCAATCAAAATGAGAAAGCGGCGGGTGAGTTAATACGCGATCACGTATTGAGCGGCAGGGAACAGGTCACTGCAATCGCTCGTGAACAAAATGAAACGAGCAAAGATCAAAAAGCAAGCTGATTAACCAGCTGACCTCTTCGCGCAAAACCGGATGTCGGGGACGGAAAAATGAATGCCTCAAGCCGGGAGGGGAATGACGAATAGGGTAAAGAAGAATGGACCAATTGGCTTCAGCGGTCACCGCCGAAAATATACATAAAAGCTACGGGACAAACGAGGTGCTGAAAGGCGTATCGCTGGATGCCAAAAAAGGAGATGTGATCTCGATAATTGGTAGCTCTGGATCAGGAAAGAGCACATTTTTGCGATGTATAAATTTTCTGGAAATTCCTAGTCGAGGCAGAATTGCGGTGGGGGCTGAAGAGATCACCATTGGAGGCACCCATTCGAATAAGGCACCGAAATTCGACCAAAAGAAAATTGAGCGGATGCGCATGCAGCTTGGGATGGTGTTCCAAAGCTTCAATCTTTGGTCCCATATGACGGTCCTTCAAAACGTCATGGAGGGGCCCGTACATGTTCAAAAAAGACAAAAAGATGAAGTGCGTGACGAGGCCATGCATTTTCTTGGAAAAGTAGGTATCGCAGATAAACATGCGAGTTATCCATCAGAGCTATCCGGCGGGCAGAAACAGCGTGTCAGTATCGCGCGCGCGCTCGCAATGAAGCCTGAAGCGCTTTTATTCGATGAACCAACGTCTGCACTGGACCCTGAATTAGTCGCAGAAGTGCTGAAGGTGGTTAGAGAGTTAGCTGATGAAGGTCGCACAATGATTGTCGTGACCCACGAAATGAGTTTTGCGCGCGACGTGTCAAGCAGAGTTTTGTTCCTTGAGAAAGGCAAAATAGCTGAAGAAGGAACGCCAGATCAGGTGTTCAATCATCCTTCTTCTGAACGGTGCAAAGAGTTTCTGGCGAGTGTTCAATGATTGTAGCGCCTGTATCATCATTAGCCTTGAGATCTGGCGTTGCTCGTAGAATTGAAAAAAGGTGCAATCCTCGAATCTCTAAGCTGATTTTCAGTGTCGCGATGGCTTACGTGATCGCGTTCGCCGCGGCTTGTTCGAGTGACAATGGCGAAGAAACCGGTGCAGAGATTGAGCGAACGAGCCAACCGGAAAGCCAGACGGATATTAGAAGTATAAAGATCGCCACAGAGGGTGCTTATGCCCCGTATAACTTTAAAGACGCTAGTGGAGAATTGGTCGGGTTTGATATCGATCTAGCGAATGATTTATGCGCTCGAATGGCAGTCGAATGTTCGATTTCCGAGCAGGCTTGGTCGGGAATAATACCAGCGCTTGTTTCTGGACGTTACGACGCGATCGTGGCGGCTATGAACATTCAGCCCGCACGCGAAGAAGTCATCTCGTTCACGCGTCCCTATGTTATCACTCCCATGCGGTTTGTAGCTGTTGAAGATAGCCCGCTCCTGAAAGTCGAGCTTGCGTTGCAGGATCTCACTTTGGACGATGTCAGCGCTGAAGAACGCAAAGTGCTGAATGATTTAACAGCAGCGTTTGAGGGAAAGAAGTTTGGCGTTCAAAGTGGCTCTGCGCATGAGACGTTCATGCGAGAAATGATGCCGGATGTTAGATTAGTTACCTACAATACAATTGATAACATGCTGCTCGACCTAAGTTTCGGACGAGTACAAGTCAGTTTGTCGTCAGTCAGTTTTTTGAAACCGCTGACTGAAACGAAGGCTGGAGAAGACCTGACGATTTTTGGGCCATCTATGACGGGCGGACCATTCGGAGACAGCGTCGGCATAGGTATTCGTAAGGGTGATGACGAACTACGCGAAATGTTTAACACAGCCATTGAAGAAGCCATAGCTGATGGAACAATTCAGAGGCTTAGCATCAAATGGTTTGGATATGACAATTCGCCGAAACTTTAGGGATAATAATGTGGTCTCCACGGCCAGAATAACAATGAGAATAAACGGTTTAGAGGGCTACGGAGCATATGGATTTATCATTACTTGCATGGGGAGACGCCGGCTGGGGGGATGAATTTGCGCGGGGCGCGGTGATGACGATGATCATCGCGACCTGCGCATTTTCTCTTGGCATTATTATCGGCTCTTGTTTCGCGGCCGCAAAACTATCGCAATATCGGGCGCTACGAATTCTTGGTGATGTATACACAACCGTGGTGCGCGGCATTCCAGAATTGCTCATCATCTATTTAGTGTTTTTTGGTGGGGGAGCGTTTCTTGCCTTCATAGCCAATGCGTTGTTTGGATATGACGGGTACATAGATTTGCCAATTCTGGCGGTTGGAATTGTGTGTATCGCAGCGACCGCCGGTGCTTATTCCACGGAAGTCATTCGCGGTGCAATACTGGCTATCCCAAAAGGTGAGATCGAAGCTGCGACCGCTATAGGGATGGGCCGCTGGTCGAAACTCAGGCGCATTTTAATCCCGCAAGCTGCCCGTTTCGCTCTGCCGGGCCTCGCAAATGTTTGGCAAACCTCGATCAAAGAAACCTCACTGATTTCAGTCGTCGGGTTAGTCGAAATTATGCGCACTGCTGGGCTGGCGGCGGGTTCAACGAAGGAACCTTTTACGTTTTACCTCATGGCATTCGTCACGTTCCTCGCATTGGCCTCGTTGTCGAACCGTTTCTTTGTCGAAGGGGAGAAATGGGCAAACCGCGGCGTAAGGAGTAGTTAGATGGATTACGCGATTATTCAGGAGGTGCTCCCTCGCCTTTTAGGCTCGGTCAATAAGACGCTGATGCTCGCAGGTATCGCGCTTGTGTTCGGGTTTCTGCTTGCAGTGCCGTTGGCGCTGATGCGCTTGTCTCCAAACAAAGTTCTATCCTCTACAGCCTACGGATATGATTACATCTTCCGATTCACCCCGCTGTTGGTGCAAATATTTCTCATCTATTATGGGTCTGGGCAGTTCCGAGGCGCGTTGGAACAAGTCGGTTTGTGGATGTTTTTCCGTGAAGCATGGTTTTGCGCAATTTTCGCTCTATCCCTAAATACCGCCGCATACACCGCGGAGATCATTCGGGGGGGAATCAAATCTGTACCATGGGGTGAGGTGGAGGCCGCACGATCGGTCGGAATGTCGAAGACCCTTGAGTTTAGACGGATCGTTTTTCCGATAGCCATCAGACAGGCGCTACCCGCTTACGGAAATGAACTCATGCTGATGGTGAAGTCTACATCCTTGGCGTCGACGATCACGATTCTCGAAGTAACAGGAACGGCAAAAGAACTGATTTCGCAAACATTCAGACCCGTTGAAATCTTCATTATTGCGGGCGCTATTTATTTAACAATCAACTTTGTGGTGAGCCGCTTGGTCCTCTTAACGGAGGCAAGATTGAGCGGTCATCTACGATCAAACCGGCAACCAAAAAAATTGCAGTCAAAAGGCGTTGGGGCCTGAACGGCCTACGTCGATGAATGATTTAACAAATAAAATATGAGCAAGAACGAGATAGATAGGAATACACAGCGCCAATCGCGGCGAAAAGTTTATGATGTACTCGTTATCGGAGGCGGGGCGATAGGATCGACTGTGGGTTATGGCCTCGCAAAAAAAGGGGCTTCGGTAGCCGTTCTGGATGGCGCCGATGACGCGCTTCGTGCTGTCCGTGGGAATGCTGGCCTGGTGTGGTTTCAGCGAAAGGGTCTTGGCATGCAGCCTTATGTGCAGCTAACTCTCGATGCCACGAAAATGTGGAGTGCCTTTAGTGACGAACTCCAGGACCGCACCGGAATTGATCTCAACTACGAAAAGACCGGTGGCATTGATCTTTACTATGATGAAGATGCAGTAGCTCAGGTCGAACAGGATTTGGACGCTTTCAAATCGCAATCCTTAAGTGGTTCATATGATTGTGAGCTCCTCGATCACAATCAACTTCAATCAATGGTCCCAAATTTGAGATTAGGTGAGCGCGTGATTGCTGGATCGTTCAGTCCACATGACGGTCAAGTGTATCCACTCGCTATGCTGCAAGCGTTACAAGTTGCATTCAAATCATTTGGCGGCGATTTCTTTCCTGGCCATGAAGTGAAGCAATTGGAGACACGCGGCGGCGATTACATCGTTGAGACGAACGCAGAAAAGTTCATTGCAAAGAAGGTTGTGTTAGCCGCAGGTTTGGGCATTCCGAATTTGGCGAAAATGCTGGGAGAAACCGTAGACCTCCATCCAGAACGAGGTCAGATATTGGTCACGGAGAGTTTGAGGGAAAAGTTCCCGTACACTTTTGGAGACTTCAGACAAACGCCAGCGGGTAATTTGTTATTGGGCTCCACGAATGAATCAGTCGGCTTTGACGACAGCGTGACGCCAGCGGGCGCCATGAAAATAGCTCGGACCTTGACACACACGTTTCCGGAATTGAGTGCATTGAAAATTATTCGAATGTGGGGCGCGTTGCGAATCCTGACCAAAGATCGCCTGCCAATTTATCACGAGTCGAAGTCAAATCCGGGAATGTTTATTCTAACCTCACATAGTGCAATCACGTTAGCGAGCGTGAACGCTAGCGCGGTCCCCGATTGGATTATGGGAACCCGGCATAATTTAGGCATCAAGGCATTCAGTATGGATCGTTTTGACGAACCCGTTTCGGAGTTGAAATGTTCAGGAAGCTAACAAACGATGCCCACGAGACTGTGGAGATATTCGTCGACGGAGTCTCCGTTAAGGCGTCTGCGACTGACACCATCGCTGCGGTGCTCCTGAACACCGGGTTTAAGAGCACCCGAGACTCCGATCGATCTGGAGCGCCTCGTGGACCTTACTGTATGATGGGTAGTTGCTTTGAATGTCTTGTTGAAGTCGACGGTGCGGAAAATCGACAAGCGTGTATGGAGGTCGTTAGAGATCAAATGAACATTCGTTTAATCCGAACAAACGAAGAGGAACCTCGATGAACGACGTGTACGATTTTGCAGTTGTTGGTTCGGGGCCCGCTGGGATAAGCGCAGCGACCACGGCGGCTCGGTTGGGGTTGAAAACTGTCCTTTATGACGAGCAATCAGCCCCCGGCGGCCAAATTTATCGTGCGGTTGAACGAGTAGCATCGACGGATCGGGACATATGGAAGGTTTTGGGCAGCAGCTATCAACACGGGGCGAAGCTCGTAGCCGAATTTCGTGAGAGCGGGGCTAAGTATGAACCTCAGACAAAAGTATGGACTATCGAAAATGGTGGCGAGCTGGGGCTTGTAAGCCCGTCGGGGGGGCGTCTCGTTAAGCCAAGGCGTGTATTGATTGCGGTTGGTGCGATGGAGCGTCCATTTCCAATTCCAGGTTGGACATTGCCGGGCGTGATGTCGGCAGGTGCAGCACAAATTCTGATTAAATCGAGTTCTCAAGTTCCCGACAAGCCTTTTGTCGTAATTGGCAGTGGTCCACTCTTGTTTCTGGTGACGTGGCAATTGGTTAAGTGCGGAGCACCTGTAAAGGCCGTGTTAGAAACAACGCCTTTCATGAACTATGTTTACGCCTCGCGATTCCTGCCGAGTTCAATGAAAGAGATGTCATCCATTTGGCAAGGCTTTAACTGGATTAGGGAAATTCGGCGCGCAGGCATTCCGATAAAATCATACGTTTCAGACGTCCGCATTGAAGGGACGGAACAAATCGAGCGTGTACGATACAAAACTGGGACTGGCCGCGAACGGACTATCGAATGCGATATGGCGCTCCTACATCAAGGTGTTGTTCCGAACTATCAAATGGCGAGTTTGGCCGGATGTGAATTGGAGTGGAATGACACACAGGAATGTTGGCAGACGATCAAAGATGACTGGGGCGCTACGAGTGCAGAGTGCGTATCGGTCGCTGGAGACTGTGGTGGTATTGGAGGAGCTATCGTCGCTGAGTATCAAGGCCACCTGGCCGGCCTAGATGCCGCGTATCGAACGGGAAGAATAACCAAACATGAGCGAAATCAAAAAGCTCTCGACAATCTGAAAGCTTTGAAGCGATTAGCGGGGATAAGATCGTTTTTAGATAGTCTGTATAAACCAGCAGCTTGGGTATCCAAGCCACAAGATCACGACACAATCGTCTGTCGCTGTGAAGAGGTGACCGCTGGAGAACTACGTAGCGCCATTAAGCTCGGATGTCTGGGACCTAATCAGGCGAAGACGATGACACGTTGTGGAATGGGGCCATGTCAAGGACGCCTGTGCGGTTCGACCGTTTCATCAATGATTGCCAATGAGCAGAACCAACCCATTGACCGCGTAGGCTATTATCGAGTGAGGCCGCCCATCAAACCCGTCACGGTTGGAGAATTGTCGTCTATGGAAGATTCTTAAGGGCCGGAGTCTGTTGGGTCTTTTCAACGGATGAAAGCGACCAATAGTGAGAGTAATGACTCGGTTTTTTTCGAAACTATTCCAATCGCTGAGTGAGATCGATCGGCTTTCATGTTAGATTAGGTTTCTCGAACTCGAAGATGGCCGGCTCTATCGGTCTAAGGCGAACCTGCACTCATCAATGAACCGACCACTGCAAACAATTTTTGCACCTATCGAATTGAATCGGAAGAAGTCGGCATAGGTCGCTGTATCAGTGTCTGAATACACTACGTAAACATCGTAACCTTGTTCCATGCCCATAGAAGCAACACCTGCTGCGCAAACACTCAGGTCATGGGTAATGACGACTAATTGAGGGCGATCGAAACCCGACACTAGATCAAGGAGGGCTTCATCTTGCCAGGGTGCGTTATCCGACAGAACCTTATGATCAATCTCAATGGCCAGCTCATTCAAGCCTTCGAATAGGGCTTGGAGTTTAGGGCTTTCATCTCTGTCCTTTTGGAGGACACAGCCAATAAAGTATGCTTGAGACGGACGAATCCAGTTCAGAGGGACTGATGTTGGATCGACGGTCACATCATTACCCGATCTGATTCTTGGACAGATTCTGCAATCGCCGGATGGACAATTTCGCCGAGTGCGATGTTAAGACCGCCGGCCAACCGACTATGTTGGCTTGCCTTTCTCCATCCTTCCCCCGCAATCAGCAATCCAAGATCCAGTGTCGCATTATTTAGGGCGTAGGATGATGTTTTTGGAACGATTCCGGGCATGTTCGCGACACAGTAGTGAATCACATCGTCTACAACGTAAGTAGGATCGGAATGTGTGGTCGGTTTTGACGTTTCAAAGCATCCGCCTTGGTCTATGGCGACATCGACGAGTACAGACCCTGGCTGAATAAGCTTCAACATTTCTCGTGTAACGAGCTTTGGAGCATTTGCGCCAGGGATGAGAACGGAACCGATAACTACGTCTGACTTTTTCAAGTTTTCTTCGATGGCTTCCCTGGTCGAAAAGACAGTCTTGAGTCGGCTTTTGAAGATGTCATCCAAATAACGTAACCGTTCGACCGATCTGTCCAGAACCGTTACGTCTGCCCCCAACCCTATGGCCATACGAGCGGCGTTTGTTCCAACGATGCCTCCACCGATGATCATCACCTTGGCTGGATTGACACCAGGAACGCCGCCGAGAAGTAATCCAATACCATCTCGTCGTTTTGAAATCGCCTCCGCGGCAGCTTGGATCGAGAGCCTTCCGGCGACCTCACTCATGGGTGCGAGCAGAGGTAATCCACCTGTTTTCCCAATGACCGTTTCATATGCGAATGCCGCGCAGCCGCTTTTGCGCAGTCCCTCAATCTGGTTCGGATCAGGCGCTAGGTGAAGGTATGTATACAGAATTTGATTTTCACGAAGAAGGTTCCATTCACCGGGTTGCGGTTCCTTCACTTTGATGATCATTTCGGATTTCGAGAATACATCTTCCCGTGACCCAACAATTGTAGCGCCAGCTTGGACATAATCTTCATCCCTCGCGCCAATCCCGGCACCAGCACCAGTCTCGACATAAACTTCGTGACCTTGGGAAACGAATTCTCGTGTTGAGGCCGGTACCAGCCCGACACGGTATTCTTGCGGTTTAATTTCTTTTGGAACTCCGACGAGCATCTGCTTTTCCTATGGTGTTAGATTGTTCAGCGCGGCAACACTTTGTACAACGCCGCTTCAAAACGGTTCACAATGAGATCCACATCGTCTCTCGAAACCGTCAATGGCGGTGAAAAAGCGAGTGCGCCGATGCTTGGCAGTGGTCGAACGATCAATCCCCGTTCATAAGCGGCCTCAGCCACTTTTGCGGGTATTTTTTCCTTCGGATCGAAGAAGGTACGCGACGGCCTGTCAGCCACGAGTTGAACAGCCAAAACAAGACCTTCCCCACGCACCTCTCCTATCGCAGGATGATCCGCTAAACGGTCTTCGAGTGATCTTTTAAAGTATTCGCCAATGTCCGCAGCGTTTTGTGCGAGTTGTTCTTGATGATATATGTCCAGTACGGTGTTTGCCACGGCAGCACCGATAGGATGGCCCGAATAGGTGTATCCATGCGAAAAGCTACCGTGTTTCTCAGAGCCTTGCTTGAGCACGCCCCAAATCTCGGAAGAGACAAGGGCGGCGGAAAACGGAAAAGCACCGGAGGTTATCGCTTTGGCACAAGACATAAGGTCAGGCTTTATCGACCAACGATCGGAACCGAAATCAGCCCCGGTGCGCCCAAAGCCACAAACAACTTCGTCGGCGATAATTAGTATATCGTTCTGTCTGCAAACACGCTGCACACCTTCCCAATAACCTTCCGGTGGAGGAACAACTCCGCCCGCGCCCATAAGTGGTTCACCGATAAACGCAGCAATCGATTGAGCGCCTTCCGACTCAATTAATCGTTCGAGTTCGGTGACGAGGCGGGTGGAAAACGCTGCTTCATCTTCGTCCTCGTGACGAAAACGATAGAAGTGCGGGCACTCAGTGTGAAGAATTCCTGATACTGGTAAATCGAAGTCGCGATGGAATCCCTTCAGGCCGGTCAAACTTGCGCTCGAAACAGAAGTGCCATGATATGCGCCGTGGCGAGAGATTATTTTCTTCTTTTCAGGACGCCCTAACAAATTGTTGTAGTGCCAAACAATTTTGATAATTGTATCGTTTGCGTCTGAACCGGAGGTCCCAAAGAACGCATGGGATAAATCCCCCGGCGCCATATCCACTAATCGAGCCGCAAGTTTTTCCTGAGCTGGATTAGAAACGCCGCCGAACGTGTGAAAGTAATCAAGTTGACGCGCTGCCGCGGACATAGATTCGGCGATTTCGGGTCGACCATGACCTAGGTTGGCGCACCAAAGTCCTGCGATACCGTCGATGAGCGTGTTTCCTTGATCATCTTCTATGTAGATACCCTTGCCACGGACAATTCTTCGGGTCGGACCGTGCATGGTATGAGCGACCGAACTCGCGGGGTGCAGAACGTGATGATTCGTTTGTTTCGCCATGTAAATAAAGAAGCACAAAGTCATTCGGATGAAACACTGAATCCGAACGTTGATTCAGCGAAAAAAAGTGTAAGCGCGAAAAATACAGAATTTTATACTGTGGCCTGACGTATTGTCTCGAGATAGTATTCGAGCAAGTTAGTTAAGGTGGTGCGGGCATTGTGGATAGAATAGATTTAAAGATACTCACGTCGCTACAGAAGGATGCTCGTCTGACTAATATTGCATTGTCCGAACAGGTTAGCTTGTCTCCGAGTGCGTGCTTGGCAAGGGTTCAAAAGCTGCGCAAAAGTGGAGTGATAAACCGCGATATTTGCCTGGTTGCTCCGGAAGAGGTCGGTCCCGTTTTACATGCCTTTCTTGAAGTGAGTTTGAGCAACCACAAGTTATCCGATCATAGAGTTTTTGAGCAAGGAATCAGGCAGATAGATGAAGTCACAGCCGCGGCGAAAGTCAGTGGTCGGTTTGATTATCTTTTGGCGGTCACAACAACGGACATGCCAGCACTGAATGCCCTGTCAGACGAGCTGTTAGAAGGTCCAATGGGCATTGCGAAGCTCGTCACGATCCCAATACTTGATATCGCCAAGGGATTTTCCGGATTTCCGCTCTCCACTCTCTTGGGGCAACACTGACCGAATAAAATTCGGTGAGAATTGCGCCTAACTATTTTTAGTTTTGCCACCACAGCAATATTCCGGCGCACATCCGTCGAGATGCGTGTCACGATCTTTTCAAAATGGGTTGGTGATACGTGGATTTATTCAGAATTTCGAATGAAGCAGACATTGATGCAATTGCTGATCTAGTCGACATGGCGGGGCCTGGGATGACCACCTTACCCCGATCGAAAGACGAAGTCGCGGAAGGCATTGACGAAACGCAGCGTTTCCTATCAGGAGATCCGGCCGCGAATAGGATGTTGTTTGTACTGGACGCAAACGGTTCCGTTGATGGCGTATCCGCTATTATCCCGAAACTTGGAAAAGACCGCCCATTTTATAGTTTCAAGCGCTCAAAGTACGCATGTCGCTCACGCTCGCCATCACTATCGACGACGCATGACACGCTAAACTTGGTGACGGATTTTGACGGTCACACGGAGTTAGCAAGCTTATTCGTCGCGCCAGCGGCAAGAGGTGGAGGTCGCGGTAGATTGTTATCTCTTGGAAGACTGGCTTTTATTGCTAGTCATCCGAGTTTATTCGAAACACGTCTAATGGCCGACATTCGCGGATGGGTCGATGAACAAGGACAGTCTCCGTTTTGGAACGGTCTAGCGTCGAATTTCGTAGACCTTGATTTTGATGCAGCGGATAGGTTGAGCGCGCAGGATGGTCGATTTATTGCCGAGTTATTCCCGCTCGTTCCCATACTCCTCAATCTTTTACCGTCCGACGTCGTTGCTTGTGTTTCTCGGCCCCACGAAGCCTCTGTAGGCGCATTGAAACTGCTTCATTCTATCGGGTTCGAGACAACCGAGATGTGCGATGTATTCGACGGTGGACCCGGCCTCGCCTGTGGGACAGAAAATACGCTCATCGCAAAGTCCATGAAAACCGCAATCCGATTTTCGGAAACCGATGAAGCCCTTGATCCACTGTTGCATTTCTTCGGGACTGGAAAGGACTTTGCTGCCGTCATCGCTCCAGGAAACAGCGGCTTCGCAGCCGCTTCAAAAGTGGCCGTTCAAACGCTTTCAACGCAGCCTGCGCTGGACCAAATTCGACTCGCTGAGACTGGTCGTCGCCGGTCGAAGCAAATCCGGGATTCAAACTCATGGCAATAGAACTAAATATCGATGGTCTGGTTGGGCCGACGCACAATTATGCGGGATTATCGTTTGGCAACATCGCATCAGCCAAAAACAAAGGAAAAATGGCAAACCCAAAGGCAGCAGCCTTACAAGGGCTTTCCAAAATGCGTGCACTGATAGAAAAGGGGATTCCGCAAGCGCTCATGCCGCCCCAAGAACGCCCGTTCATACCGATGCTGAAACAGATTGGTTTTTCGGGATCTGATAGCGCTGTTTTGGAGAGCGCATGGAAATCTGACCCAACCCTCGTGGCCAATATGAGCTCTGCGGCGGCAATGTGGACAGCTAATGCCGCTACGTTCAGTCCAAGTATCGATTGTGACGACGCAAAGGCCCACATTACGCCTGCGAACTTGGTTGCAATGCCTCATAGAAGTATTGAAGCCGCCACGACATGCCGGCTTCTTGGGAAGATTTTCAAATCGAAAGAACATTTCACCGTTCACGATGCTCTTCCGTCGGGTGATTTGTTTGGTGATGAAGGTGCTGCAAACCACAACAGGCTAGCGGCAAATCACGGCTCAAAAGGTCTCGAAATTTTTGTTCACGGACGTCGTGCATTGGCGGCACAAAATACTCAAACTCGCTTTCCTGGGCGTCAAACTCTCGAAGCTTCTAAGGCTGTAGCTCGCTGGCATCAATTGCATGAAGCAAGCACACTGCACGCTAAACAAAATGATTTGGCTATTGATGCAGGCGCTTTCCATAACGATGTGGTGTGCGTCGCGAACGGTCCGGTTCTATTGTACCATGAACTTGCTTTTGACAATGCAAATGAACTCGTGGGCAACATTCGCAAAGCGTCTGAGAAACTAGGTTTCGATCCGGTTTTCATATCAGCAGCGGATACGGAGTTTTCGATTGGGGACGCGGTGAAGTCGTACTTCTTCAATAGTCAGCTCGTCACGGGTTTGGACGGGGACATGTTCCTTGTATTACCAATCGATGCTGCGGAGAATGTAGCAGCGAAACGTTTCGCCGACGCATGTGTGGCCGGCGACAACCCCATCAAAGAAGCAATCTTTTTGGACGTTCGCCAAAGCATGCAGAATGGCGGCGGACCGGCCTGTCTAAGACTTCGTGTTCAACTCACCGATACAGAGCGAGATGCGATCCACCAACCAATCATTATGGACGATGAGAAGCTCCTCGAAATTGAGCACTGGGTCACCAAGCATTATCGAGACCGGCTCTTGCCGGATGATATTGGTGACCCGGTTTTAATGAGAGAAAGCCAGTCAGCTCTTGATGAGTTGACCCAAATTCTCGAACTCGGCGCGATCTATCAATTCCAGCATTCGCCTGAATAAACCTAGGGCTGGAGACCCTTGAAATGACCGACTTAGAACAACTGACTGATTACGATCGGACGCTCTTGGCTAGTCTTGCTGAGAAGCAATCAGAGATGATGGCGCAAGTGATTGATTGGGCCCGAATTAACAGCGGGAGCTATAACAAGGTTGGTCTCGAAAGGCAGGCGGAGAAACTTGAAGAAGCCTTCAGTATCTTGGATGCAGAAATAGAGACCCTTCCGACGAAACCGATATCCTCGATATCTAATACTGGCCAAACACAAGAATTCCAGTCTGGCCCGGTGCTGCGTATTAGGAGTCGGTTACAGGCGAACCGCCGTGTCGTTTTGACGGGACATTACGATACAGTTTTCGCACCCGGAGTATTCGAGGATATCACGCATCTCGACGGCGGGAGAATAGGCGGTCCTGGGGTGGCGGACATGAAGGGGGGTCTATGCGTCATGCTCGAAGCGTTAGCTGCTTTCGAAACTCACGGACAAAAAGACCGTCTGTCTTATGAAGTTGTCCTCAGTCCCGATGAAGAAATCGGGAGCTTTGCAAGCGCGGATTTTTTGCATGAAGCGGCGAAGCGCGCCGAGATCGGGCTAACGTTTGAGCCAGCGATGGACACCGGAGAGCTGGCGGCTGCAAGAAAGGGGTCGGCAAAATTCGATCTGATCTTCCGTGGGCGATCAGCTCATGCAGGCAGGGCTCCGGAACAAGGCCGCAGCGCGGTCGTCGCCGCCGCACTGTTTGTCGCCGAACTGGATTCACTCAATGGCGTGCCTCAAGGCGTGACTTTCAATGTGGGTGCTATCGATGGCGGCGGTCCTGTAAACATTGTGCCGGACACTGCGATTGTTCGAGTGGGATCGCGGGCGCCGGACGCAGAATCTGCACAGTGGGCAACGAACGAGATTGAACGTCTGTTCAAAAAAATTACCGAAAGAGACGGAATTGGCGGGACGTTCTCGGGAGGATTCTACCGCCCTCCTAAACCCCGCAACACGGCGCAAGACCGGATAATAAAGGACGTACAAGCCACCGGGCGGGCGATTGGATTGGATCTCAACTTTTCTAATACGGGCGGCGTTTGCGAGGGCAATAACTTGTTTGCCGCTGGAACACCCAATATCGACACGTTGGGGGTCAGAGGGGGGCGAATTCATTCTAATGCGGAGTTCATGGAGCCAGAAAGTTTGCCGGAACGCGCGGGGCTGGCGGGGTTGATTTTGAATAGAATTGCGGATGGGCGCCTCGACGCGTCTGCAATTAAAGCATTGATGGGAGCTGACCGTGTCGAGAACTGATGTGTATGAAAACGGCGCTTGGAGTCTTGGAGAAGGTGAAGCCGTTGAGAGCCTATGTCCATATACCGGTGAAACAGTGTGGACCGGTTGCGGAGCAAGCGAGGGGCAAGTTGAGAACGCGGTAGCGTCAGCTCGCCGCGCATTTGAATCCTGGCGACAAGTGCCTCAAGCTGACCGTGCCGCGATATTGCTTCGCTATGCGGATGAACTTTTAATCCTGAAGCAATCGATTGCGACAGCCATTAGCCGTGAAATGGGCAAACCGCTTTGGGAGTCGCTGACGGAAGTGGACGCTATGTCGTCGAAGGTCAAAATCTCAATTCAGGCGCAAAACGAGCGCGCCGGGGCAAGAGAAACGGCTACACAGTTTGGATCGGCGTCCCTCACCCATGTGCCGCACGGTGTTATGGCTGTCTTTGGACCTTTTAATTTTCCAGGTCATTTGCCCAACGGACATATCATTCCAGCTTTGCTGGCTGGGAACACGTGTGTTTTCAAGCCTTCGGAGCAAGCACCGTCAGTGGCTTCGTTGATGGTTCAGGCATTCGAGCAAGCAGGGCTGCCCGAAAACGTTTTATGTGTTGTGCAAGGCGGGCGCGAAACAGGTAGAGCTCTCCTCGACACGCATATAGATGGCGTGCTCTTTACAGGTTCGGCTCAAACCGGATTGGCATTTCATCGACACTTTGCCGGTCGCCCAGAGATAATACTGGCTTTGGAGATGGGCGGCAATAATCCTTTGATCGCCTGGCACACAACCGATATCGAGGAAACTGCGCGCAATATATTTTACTCCGCGTTTATTACAGCGGGTCAGCGCTGTTCATGTGCGCGAAGGCTTATCCTACCCGATACCGCTTATGGAGATAAAATTGTCGAGGCGTTGGTGGGATTGATCCAAGACAGTAAAATAGGGCGATGGGATGATCCCGACATCTTTACAGGGCCTGTCGTTTCCGCCCAAGCCGCGAAAAATGCTCTTCAATATGAAAAACACTTGGTCTCATTAGGCGCTGACCCAATCGTGCCTCTGAAGGAGGACAAAGAATGCACTGCATTGTTGCGACCGGGCCTAATTTCCACTGATCAGATGCGTCAAGGTCATGATGAAGAGTTGTTCGGTCCACTGTTGCAGGTCAAACGCGTTACTTCATTGCAGGACGCCATTTACGTTTCGAATGCAACGCGCTTTGGACTTGCTGCTGGCGTTTTGTGTGATGAGGAAGAAGACTGGTTGAAGTGTCGTGCTCACCTTCGGGCCGGTATTTTAAATTGGAACCGACCGACGACAGGAGCGGCATCTACATTGCCGTTTGGCGGGCCAGGTCTGTCAGGTAACTTTAGGCCGGGTGCATACTATGCTGCGGACTATTGTGCCTGGCCACAGGCTGGCCAACTAAGTAGTAAAATTGGACGCCTGGAATCGCCGGGGCTTCCCCAATGAACGGCGTGTAAACTGCACCCTATTGAGACCGCATCATTTGCTGCACTTCCACTGAACAGGGTCGGTGATTTCGTTAGTCCACATTTACACCAAGCTCCTGCAATGCGTCATACAAGGGGGACACACTTGCTCCGTACTTCTTCCAGCGTTCGACGGATGTGGAGTATATCGGGTTGCGGACTTGTACCGAACTTGCCGTCGCCACAGGAGCCTTATTTTTGTGGAAGTCTAAACAAGCCTCGCTCCATGGCAGGCCACAGAATGAAACGATCTCACGCGATTCTCGTTCTTGATCCTCGACAATAGACTCATAGTTGAATTCTCTGAAACGCGATGAAGGAAGCTCGTCTCGCCATTTGGTCATTAGCCTATCGAAACGGGCGTAGAACTTTGCCGTATCTCTAAGGTCGTAGGCATAATTGTAATAAGAGTAGCTTGTCCGAAAGAGCTGTCGGAAATTACTTAGGCACGTATCCATGGGATTGCGTCTTAGAACAACAATCCGCGCAGATGGCAGTGCTGAGAGCAATGCAGGGACGTAGAAAAAGTTAAGTGGCATTTTGTCAACAAAAGTGGGGTGCTCACCGCGGAGGCGTTTTGTTCCTTCAAGATATTTTTCTCCAACTTGTTCGAGATCGATAGATGATGCTTGAGACAGCGTCTCTGCATCGAGCACGAAGCGAGACGGCGTACCGGTTGCTGCTTTCAGGTGCGATCCAAAATCCGTTAGTTCCCCCATTGAGGTCGCCGATGGGTGAGAGGAGATTATTCGGTCGATGAGTGTTGTCCCCGTCCTTGGCATGCCGACAATGAAGATAGGATTGAGCCCCTGAGTTTCCAGCTCGGAATTCATATTGTTGGCCCTGAGATTTTCAGCCGCATCGAATATCTCATTGTGCTGACTAAATGAGTATTTCAGCCTCTCGCTTTTCAATGTCTTTCCACGAACAAGCCAATCCATAGCCTCTTGATACAATCCCAAGTCTTCGTGTGATTTGGCGAGGGCATGCCCGAGTTGTAAACGCGCATCAGCATCTTCTGTCTCGGAGAAAAGGCGGGCCATAACTTCGATATGGTTGTCTTGTTCGGTTTGCTTCTTTAATGACGTCAATGACGTGTATACGCGGAAGTCATTGGGATTGAGAGAAATAGAATTTTCTAGCGCCTGTTGGGCGTCGTCAAACCGCCCACTAAATTGTAGGGCAGAACCAAAATTGTATTGAAAATTTGCATTGTCAGGACAGAGTAGCACGCTCTTCTCGAAGTACGATAGCGCTTCTTCGTGTCGGCCTATGCGAGCAAGAACGACGCCAATTGTATCTAGTGACAATGGATCTTCCGGGTTTGCTTTAATTGCCCGGTCCACGGACTGCGATGCCTCCTGTTGGCGACTAAGAAGCGTTAAGAGCTTAGCGTGTTGACTTAAAAAACGAGGATTGTTTGGATCAATCGCCAAGGACCGTTCAACGAGCTCAAGTGCTTTGCCAAAATTTTTATGGTCCGCCGCTAAAAGCCCTAGAAGGAACAGTGGTTCAGGGCGTTGAGGACTTAGTCGGATTGCCGTCATGCAGTATTGGTGACACTGCTTGTACTCTTTCGCACTCAGAGCGTTTTCTGCATTGGCGATGAGTTCGTCATACGATCTGGCCTGACCGATATCAGTCATGATCTGCCTCAAATGGTCTCACGAGACTTGATCCGGATTTTACGCGTTCGATCACGGTGTAGCTATTCGTCTTAGTGATGCCGGGTATTTCAGAAATTTTTTCGGTTATTACCTGTCTAAACTCGTCCATGTCCCTCACCCGTATTTTAACTAAGCAGTCGAACTCACCGGCCACCATGTAACACTCCTCAATATCATCGATGTGCGCGATGGCTTCAGCAAACTGATCGAAACTTTGATTGGTGGAGTCTGCTAGTGAAACTTGCACAAAAACAATGCAACCGCGGTCGAGCAAATTAGGGTCAAGTTGGATTGTGTACTTTTGGATGTACCCGTCTCTCTCGAGTCTACGTATCCGATCTATGCAAGGCGTTTGGCTCAAATGTACCTGATTTGAAATTTGAACGATGGTTTCTCGTCCATTTCGCTCCAGAATTTTCAAAATTTGGGTGTCAATTTTATCCAGTTTTTTCATGTGGCTTTTTTGCACTTCAGTGATTTCTGCGGTTCGGCGCAAGCGGCCATCGAGCAAACAGGGAATATGGCTGCACCGCCAGCGTAGAGCAGGGAAAATCACTGCCGAGAGCCCGTAATTCCCCGAATTTCCCTATGTGTGACCCATTTGACATTTGATTCGCATCGTTGACTTTGTATTTACATTATTGCAGATTGTCGGCATTCGGCAATGATAAATTTCTGCGAAGCGGGAGGGTAAAACTATGAACTTCGAAACCAAGAAAAAGAACTTCGCGATGGGGCTGTTTTGTACAGCGTCCGCGATCGCGCTGGCATCGCCAGCACTTGCACAGGACGATGGCGCAACGTCTGCTGAAGAAGCTGCCGCAGTTCAAGACACAATCGTCGTGACCGCAACGCGTCGAGCTGAATCAGTCCAAGACATACCGCTCAACATCGCCGCAGTTGGTTCGCAACAAATAGAAGAGCAAGGGTTAACAGAGCTAGGCGATTTGCTTGGATTTGTGCCTGGCATCAATGTACTCGATGGGGGTGGACGCCAAGGAAACCCGATTGTTGTGCGCGGTATTAATGCCACGCCCCTGGGTTCAGGAGATGACGACAATACGGGTGGGGGTACCGTTGCGACGTATCTCGGGGACATTCCTGTTTTTGTCGACTTGAAACTCAATGACCTCGAACGTGTCGAGGTTTTATTAGGGCCGCAGGGTACTCTGTACGGTTCAGGAACACTCGGTGGCGCGATCAGATACATTCCGAAGCGTCCGGACTTTTCTGAGGACTCATTCCAACTTCGTGGATCTGCTTACACTTATGGTGAAGCGGACGGGGCCAGTTGGGAGGGTGGCTTTACAGTCAACAAACGTTTAACCGACCGACTAGCTGTCAGAGCATCCTTGGACTATGTGGATGACACGGGATTTATCGATCAACCGTTTATTGTGAGAGAAGTAGGTGTTTCCGACCCTGATGGGTTTGCTGACCCTGCAAACTTTGATCCTCAAGAAGATACTAATGGCGAAGAAGTACTTTCTCTGAGGGCAGCTGTTCGCTGGCAACCGACCGATTGGTTGGATGGCACTTTCACTTATTATCGCCAAGAGTCGGATATTGAAGGACGCACAATTTCAAGCCGACGAACACCTCTCCAAACAGGCAGATACGAGAACGGATTGCGTGTTTTAGAGCCTAACGATGTCACCAACGAGCTTTTTGCGCTGGAGGTCACAGCTGATCTAGGATTTGCTGAACTAACTTCCGCGACTGGTTTCAGCGAGTTCAACGATGATGGACAACGCGATCAAACAGACCTGCTCATCTCCCTTGAGTATAGCTATGAGTTGTTTCCGACGTTCACGTCGTTTACGCGAGAACTCACCCGCGAGGAACGCTTCAATCAGGAAATTCGCCTAGTTTCGACACATAAAGGTCCTCTCAGCTGGATCGTAGGCGGATTTTACAATGAGTTTGATCGGGTAGCGACATCGGCTGAGTTCACGCCGCTTTATGCGGAGTTTGCTGGTTTGGTGAATCGCCCCGACGATCTCGAGTTCTTTGACCAAGACCTCGAAAGAACAGTGGAGCAGGCACTTTTCGGTGAGGTTGCTTATGACATCACTGACCGCCTAACTCTGACATTAGGTGGGCGTTACTATGAATACAAAGTAGACGCATTTGCGCAGACGGATTTCCCTCTGTTCGGGGACAATTTTGATGGCGATAATGACGATACAACATTCGGGGCTCCGCCAACTCTCGACGAAGTCGAGCAAAACAGTTTTAACCCACTCCTAAATCAAGAAGATGATGGCTTCCTGTTCAAGGTAAATGCGTCTTACGATATAACAGACGATATACTTGCTTTTGCGACGGTCAGTGAAGGATTTCGTGTAGGTGGATCAAACGGCCTTTCCGAATGTACTCAAGCTCAGCTTGACGATATCTCCAACGACGTACAGGCGCAGTGTGGGCTAACGCCAGGTCAGGTAATAACCATCAATGGTCAGCAAGTTACCAATGCCCGAGACGAGACGCAGTTTGGCGCTGACACAACGCGAAACTATGAGCTTGGCCTCAAGACTGCGTGGATGGATGGCAGGTTGAAACTGAATGGATCACTTTTCTATGTTGATTGGATGGACCCACAACTAGACGCCACCACTATCGGTGCCCTGCTCGGGATTACAGTAAACGCTGAGGGCGCAAGTTCCACTGGCGTCGAACTTTCGGGCG
The DNA here is from genome assembly GCA_965228095.1 of Henriciella sp. Classification (GTDB taxonomy): domain Bacteria; phylum Pseudomonadota; class Alphaproteobacteria; order Caulobacterales; family Hyphomonadaceae; genus Henriciella. Next base: position 2,310,451 of record OZ245793.1, read on the forward strand.
ACTTTCAAGCGACGGATCGTTGGAACTTACGCGGTTCATTTAGTTACACAGATTCAAAGTTGACGGCTGATGCACCGGGTCTTGTAGGTACGATTTCACCTCCAGGATTTGGGCCGACCTTCGAGGACGGTTTAGATGGTGATAGACTTCCTGGATCACCTGAAACCCAGTTCTCGCTTGCTACAGTCTATGAATACCCGCTTCCGAATGGAAAAGATTTAGACCTGTTTTTTAGTTATGCTTGGCAAAGCGACGTACTTACGAGAACTGGGTCGCGTGGAAACGGCTTCGTACTGGATAGCTTTGGCGTTGCCAACGCGAGAGCGACTTATGATGCGGGTGATTGGCGAGCCACCGTTTTCGTCGACAATTTGTTCGATGAGTTCGGCGAAGTTGGTGCGCGCGATACCCAATTATTCAATCAGGTACTGACAGATGCCAATGGTGGCCCTGTCAATACACGACGCTTTTTCACGAGTGTTATTGCACCGAGAAGTTTCGGGGTGCGGTTCGTGAAAGACTTCTAACTTGTTGGGAAGCGTTTGAGGCGACAGCCAATTACGCTTTTCAGCCCGGTTAGATCCTCCAAAAACTAAACCTCTGTGGGTGATCGAATGTCACCCACAGATTTTTTTTATCAAAACACTGAATGCGTTGTCCGTTGATCCGGGCGCTTCGGTAGATCGCGCACTCACAAGAACAGAGAAAGAGACTAAGAATGAAAATCGGAATTGTTGGTGCTGGTGCGATCGCGCACGGAGTTGTGGGATTATTGCAGCAAGAAGGTCACGACGTAACTCTTTGGTCTCCGTCCAATCGCGTTCTTCCCCCTACTGTGGAATTGGAAGGTGCCATAGATTCAACATTGAACATCACCGTTGCAAAGTCCGCAGAAGAGTTGGCGCAATCGTCAGAACTCATTATCTTCGCGCTTCCAGCTAACGGTCACAAAGCGACTATGGATGCGATCAGTCCGCACCTCACAGTGGATCACGAGTGTATTGTGAGTGCCCATCTTTCATTTGGAGCGCTCTATCTAAAGCGATTGCTGGCAAAGCGAAGTTTAGAGCTTACGATTTCGGCTTGGGATACAACCCCGCTTGTTTGTAAGCCGATTGAGACTGGTCGCTACAATGTACTCAAGATCAGGAATTCGATTGGCGTATATCACTTTCCTGACGACGGTCAGGATTATTCATTGACGAAGGCCGGAACGGTTTTCACCAACCAGTTCGTTCCAATGAGCAATTTGCTAGAGATCACATTCGGCAACTTGAATCCCCAAGTTCACATGGGCATGGCGCTCTGCAATATGTCGCGAATGGAGCAGGGTGAATCCTGGTGCCAGAACAAGAATGTTACACCATCAGTGGGGCGGCTGATAGAAGCGCTAGATCGAGAACGGTTGGCTGTCGCTCAAGCATTCAATGTGTCGACTATTTCGATCTTTGACGACCATAAAGCGATCGGTCTCGCTGGAAACTCCGTATTCGAAGATCATCAAACACTACACAAGCAAAGTAAAGTTTGGGGTCCTAAAACCAGTGAAACACGCTATGTCTTGGAAGATGCCCCATTTGGCCTTTGTGTAATCACCAAACTTGGCGAATTGGCCGGCATCGCAACACCAGTTCATTCATCCGGCACTGAGCTTTTTTCAGCCTTATACGGTCGCAATTTTTACGAAGAGAACGACATTATCGAACACATTGATCTTAACAGTTTGTGGAGCAGTGCAAGCGCTAAGGGATAGTGTTTGTTGATCGATGATCGCGCCAGCAGAAAGTCAAACCTGAAGGCTAGATTTCTTCAATCAACTGTTCGCCCTGATTACGTACGTTTCCTACGTCCGATCCAACTTTCCACGCATACAGGTCGTTGTCTTTATACGGCTTAATGAGGGTTGTTCGGTCCGCCGCTGTGCTCTCAACCCATTGTCTTACATTTGCCTGGTCGGGAATGACGGGCATTCGACTATGAAGGTCAGACATGAATTCGTTGGCGCTTGTGGTCAGTATAGTGAAGCTGTCTAGCGGCTCACCTTCGACAGTCGCGCGATCCCATAAACCAGCCACGTAAAAGAATCTGCGATTACGCATAGCGATAGCATAGGGTTGCTTTGAGCCTTTTGGGCCCTTCCATTCATAAAAGCCGCTCATGGGTACCAGGCAAGGCCGGTCTTTCCAAGATGCGCGGAATGTGGCCTTTTCATGCGCATCTTCACTCTTGGCGTTGAAAGTCGAAAACTTCTTTTCCGAAAGCGGCTTCTTCCACCAGCGCGGTACCAAACCCCACATAGCAAAAGCTAATTCAAGATCCTCACCGTTTTCATGCAGGCGGATGATGGGAGCTGTTTGGGTCGGCGCAATATTGTAGCCATCTGTGATCTTCGGAATTTCTTCCGGTCGAAATAGGCTAAGTTGAGCGTAATAATTTTCCCAGCTTACCTTATGTCTAAAAAGCGTCCGCACATGTAGGAACCTTAGACGGAAGAGGGCCGACTGTCAGTCCTGTTCTTTGGCAGCCTTTTCCTGAAGGTTTTGTGCGTGTAATTTCGTCAACTGTTCACCATCGGGATAGTCGGTACGGCCCATATTGATAAGGAGCATTTCCACTTCATCGGGTTGTTTGCCGTCTCCGTAGAGTTCGTTCACAGCGTCAGCGAAATCGTCAATCTTGTGCCGCCGTGGACCAACCATCCATTCGTCGGCAAACCTTCTGATTTTTTGTTCTGCCGTTCCTTTTGTCATCTGGCAGTATCCGAGAGTTTTCTTCCATGAGCTATGACCTTCAGCCAGGGAAACTCTTGCTCGTTTTGACGCGCTGCCCGCCAGGACCGCCACTCATTGAATAGTGACAATGGGTTTGGCAAAGGTGTGAATGGAATTGGTAATTGTGCAGCTATCCGCATCCAGATGGATTGGTCAGCGGAAAGTGCGCGAATTCCTATTTTCGTGAATCCTTCATTTATTCGGTCGTTTAATTCGTCCGTATTGTTACAGTTATCCAAAAAGCTCTGATACTCTTTCCAAAATGGATGGTCACGAAATTCGACGATGTCTTCCCAAGACATATCGGTATAGTTGGGAATGAGTATGTGAGCGTTGCTTTGTTCTATCGTTGCGTCATTATTCATAAGAAGGGCATTGTGTTTTTCTACCCTCGTCGAGTGCTCAAACGTAGAGAGCCCGGTGAACAACATTAGTTGAACCGCTGCCATAGGATTGATGTCGCCTAGTTCAAGATTGTCTTTGTCGCGAAAAGGTGTGTTTGCCCATATGCCCTTATCGAGTTGGTTCGCATATTCGTTGAATATGTCTTGGTTCAGCAATCCCTTTTTCAAGGCTTGCGTCAGAGATAGAGGTTGAGGAACGGATGGGCTTTCAGTGGTTGGTCGAAAGATTTCTCGAACGCTGTCGCCGTACTTTTCGGGTATTTTGTCAGTGAATGCTCGGTGAAAGTCTGACAGTGGCCCAGGTTGCGCTAAGTTGACGTATGCACGGTCGAATATGACAGCGGCGGCTTTGCAATGGTCTAGTTCAAAAGGGAAACTTTTTTTCAAAGCAGTTCATCAACCGATATGCGGTTGTCGGAGATAGTATTGTTTGCGACATCGTTTCAACTTAGTGGAAATCCCTGCTGTAGAACAGTTTTTTTGCCTGTTCTCTTGGGTGTCGCGCACCAGCACCGTAAGCTGCATGACGCGCGTTTTGTAAGGCACGCGTGATTTCTTCGGACGGCGTAGAGATTGTAACTTTTCGTGGGCCAATACTGTTCTCATGCATAGGCCGTTTGGCCTCATCTATACTATCTTGCGACGGATCAATTGTCCCGCCTGCGCTCACCGGATCACCGAGTATATCGAGCAGATAAGAATAGTCTTCTATATATGTGGCAATAACGTGAGTGACCACGCCTTCGCGCTGTAAGCGCCCGCGTATGCGTAAGAGCCGTCCGGCCATCACGGCTTTGCGAAATTTTTCAAATGTCTTCGGCCAAACGACAATGTTTGAAACCGCGTTTTCATCCTCCAAGGTGAGAAAGATCACGCCGCTGGCCGTGCCCGGACGCTGTCGCGTGATCACGAGGCCAACGACACTAATCCATTGCCCGTCTGGAAGGTTCCGCAATCTTTCAGCATGGACACATGACGGGAGTCTGCGTTTTAGCAGCGTGACCGGGTGCGCCCGTAACGTCAGCCGTGTTGCCACATAATCTTCAAAGACATCCTCACTTAAGGACAGAGTGGGCAGGATTGTCTTGATGTCCGGTAAGCCTTCGCCGTCCTCTTCGAAAAGAGGCAGTGGTTTATCGCCGCCCAAGCCTTGAACCTCCCAAAGGGCGTCACGCCTGGATAATCCGTATTTAGCGAATGCATCAGCGCCAGCGAGCCGTTTCAGCGCAGGGCGTCCCAAGCCAGCCCGTCGCCATATGGCGTCTATAGAGCGATAGCCATTGCCACGCGCCGAGGCGAGCCAGTGTCCATCTTCTTCCTTAAATCCTTTGATCTGCCGAAACCCCAATCTGACAGCCAGTGACCCATCATGGTCATATTCTAGAACATTGTCCCAATAGCTGTATTCGACACAAACCGGTTTGACAGTGACGCCGTGTTGGATTGCATCACGGACAATCTGGGCTGGCGCGTAAAACCCCATCGGCTGTGAATTGAGAAGCGCGCAGCAAAAGACTTCCGGGTGACGACACTTTATCCAACTGGAAGCGTAAACGAGTAAGGCAAAACTCGCCGCATGGCTTTCAGGAAAGCCATAACTTGAAAAACCTTCCAACTGTTTGAAACAGTTCTCCGCAAAGCTCAGTTCATAACCCCGTTCAAGGCAGCCTGCGATAAAGCGTTCTTTGAAATCCTCAACCGCGCCTTGCCGTCGAAACCCATTGAGCGCTCGCCTCAAGGCATCGGCCTCTGTGGCCGTAAAGCCAGCGGCCACAATAGCAATCTGCATGGCTTGTTCTTGAAAGAGCGGAACACCATAAGTGCGCTCAAGAACCTCTTTCAATTCTTCTGACGGGTACGTGACTTTCTCTTCACCGCGACGCCGGCGTATAAAGGGATGCACCATATCCCCTTGAATAGGCCCAGGTCGGATGATGGCGACTTCGGCAATCAGGTCTTGCAGATTGCGCGGGCGCATTCGGGGCAGAAAATTCATCTGCGCGCGGCTTTCAATTTGGAAGACACCGGCCGTATCAGCGTCGCAGATCATGTCATAAGTCTCGGTGTCATCCTGCGGGAGTGTCGCCAATGTGTAGCGTTCGCCCTTCCAAGTTTTGAGGAGATCAAAAGACCGCCGAAGGCATGACAGCATCCCAAGGCCCAAGACATCAATCTTGAGAATACCTAGCGTATCGACGTCGTCTTTATCCCATTCAATGACAGTGCGGTCATCCATCGCCGCATTTTCAATCGGGCAAAGCTCATCAAGTCGTCCGCGCGTGATGACAAAGCCGCCCACATGTTGGGACAAATGACGCGGGAAACCGACCAGCTCGCGAGTGAGTTCTAGGGTGAGACGTAACCGATGATCTTGGACATCAAGGCCAGCGGCTTTCGCCCGCTCATCGCCGACACCAGAATTGGACACACCCCAGACCTGGCTCGACAAGGCACTCACGGCATCGTCGGATAGTCCCATCGCTTTCCCGACTTCTCGTATGGCACGCCGCGACCTGAAGTGAACCACCGTCGAGCACAGTCCGGCGCGATGTCGTCCGTACTTCTCATAGATATGCTGAATAACTTCTTCGCGGCGTTGGTGCTCAAAATCGACATCAATGTCAGGCGGTTCGTTGCGCGCTTCTGAAATGAACCGTTCGAACACCATTGTGATCATTTCAGGCGAGGCTTCGGTAATTCCAAGCGCATAACAAACAACGGAGTTGGCTGCGCTGCCGCGCCCCTGACAGAGAATGTTTTTGGACCGTGCAAAATCGACAATGTCGTGGACTGTCAGAAAATAGCGGGCGTAATCGAGGTCAGCGATCAGCGTCATTTCCTTTTCAACCATAGATCTGACTTTGAGGGGCACGCCATCTGGATAGCGATGCTTAAGCCCGTCCTCTGTCAGAACACGCAGGCGCTCATTAGGGGCCATGCCGTCGGTGATTTCATCAGGGTACTCATATTTGAGTTCTTCAAGGGAGAAACGGCAACGCTCTGCAATCACCCAAGTGTTGAGCGTGGCCTTTGGGTAGTCTTTGAACAATCGGCGCAGTTCAAATTCTGATTTCAATCGTCTCTCACTATTGGACAGAGTATGTCGGCCCAGCTTATCGATCGTTGTCTTCTCCCGGAGACATGACAGAACATCGGCAATGCGAATGCGTCTTCCTTCGTGCATGATGACATTGCCAAGCGAGACGAGTTCGATGTTGGTTTTACAGGCTATGTCTGCGCGCGCAGCGAAGCGGTCTTCATCCTCTCCATCGTATTCCGGGAGAAGACCGATAAAGACATCGTCACCAAAGCTCTTGGAAAGCCGTGTCATCATGGACTTGAAATGCGGTCCGCAGAGCCCAATCAATACGCTACCGTCACCCCATTCAAGCACATCATCGAGTGTCAGTTCACACTCACCTTTGACCGTTCGGCGTTTGCCAAGTGTGAGCAATCTGGACAAATGACCAAACGCAATCCGGTCCTTCGGATAGGCCAGAATTTCACTGCCATCGGTTAGAACCAGTCTGACACCAATGATGTATCGAAGACCTATGTCTTTCGCAGCACCATGACCCCGCACAACACCGCCAAAGGTATTTTTGTCCGTGATGGCGATAGCGCCAAGACCAAGTTGCTGCGCGCGCGCGACCAATTCCTCGGCGTGGGACGCGCCTGTGAGGAAGGTGAAATTGCTGATGACAAAAAGTTCCGCGTAACTCATGGCGCGGCACCTCAGGCAAAACGTCCAGCCACAAACCAGTCGGCGTGTTCAGATGCCGGATAGGTCAGTAGCCACAAACGCGGGCCTTCTTCAGTGTCTACACGCCAATAATCACGAATGCGGGTGTCGCCCCTACGCCACCATTCAGGCGTTAGTCTTTCGGGGCCTTTGGTTTTTGCCGTGACATAGGATTGGTGACGCCACTCAAACTTCTTTGGTGGTCTGCCTGGCTCAAGCGGGCGCAAAAACTCTGGATTTTGGAACAATTGGACAGGTCGCTTTCGCGGAACCCTTCGCCAAGGACTATCAGATTTAGGGCTAACAGCCTCGACTTGTATCACTTCGCGTTCGGGCAGATGGCTGTCATAGCTGACAAACTTTCGCACATGGTCAAAGCCCAACCGGTTGCCCAATGTCGTCACAAGACGGGCAACATTGTCATTGACGTGATCTGTTTGACCGAAACCCAATTGATGGCTTCTGATTGGCTCAATATGGACCGCTTCCAGTCGAAACCAGTCTGCGCCAAACTCAATTTTCAGATCATCAAGTGGCTTGGCAAATTGCTGTAAGACAGGCCCGACTTGGAAACAGGGTCTTGCAAATCCTACTGACAGATTGTGGTTTCCAGTATCAACACAGCGAACCGTGAGATGAAAACGGCGAGCCCCTTTTTGGTCTTTTTCAAGCCGGCTGCACACGGACTGCGCCAAGCGCTCCAGTACGTTTTCAATGTCCGAGAGAAAACCAATCGGGTCGGGCAAGGTCATGCGTGCGCTGTAAACAGGATCGGCAGAGGCGGGCGTAATGGGGTCTGGCGTTTGTCCGACAGACGTGAATATGGCGTTGGTCAATTCCAATCCAAATCGACGGGCGAGTTCGGCAGACTGGATTTCATAGAGCTGACCGATTGTTTTCAGACCCGCCTGAGCAAGCTCACTAGTAACATTCGTATCAAGAAATAGAGCAGCAATAGGCAAGGACGCTAAAACGCTTCTTGTCTTTCCAGGCGGCGCTATAGAGACATGAGATATACCAAATCGCGCAAGAGCGCGGGCCGCACCTTTCGTGTCGGCAATGCCAATCTTTGAGACAATGTCGATGTCGTAAAGCCGTTCACGGGCATGTGTGCCCATCGCTTGTTCACCACCGAACAGATGGGCGCAGCCTGTAATATCGAGGACCAAACCGTCGGGCTTATCGAGCGCCACGCGCGGAGACAATTGATCCGACCAGCGCCATAAAGCACGCAATAAAGCGTCTTCTCTATGTGGGTCACTTGGCTCAGTCAGAAGTTCAGGACAGATCGCGCGGGCATCAGGAACGCTCAAGCCACGGGACAGACCTGCGGCGATCGCAGCCTCACTCAGATGCGTGATGCGCGGTGCATTCTTGATCTCGGACGTGATTGCGAATGCGCCAGTGGTACGCGGATCGCGTCGACGGATGAGGCGATCAAGCGGCAGTTGCGGAAGCCATATGGATAACACCCTGACCATTGTCGCCTCCCAACCATCGCACCTGCCATTGACCCGTTTCTCCTCTCCTGTGTTTCTGACAGACCCATCGCCAACCAAAGTTCTGACTACGAATAGACTCGCATTTCCAGCGTGTTTCCGCCGCTGAAGTTTGCGCGCGACCTCGCACAAGTATGATGCCAATAGCACCGCTTTCTTCGGCGGCGAGTTGCAATCTGCGGCTCTCTTTTAAGTCTAATCCGCGATCAACATCGATCACCACTCCGGCAATACCGGGAGTACGAAGAGCCTGTTCACCGGCCCAAAGAACCTCATTTCGCGTGACGCCTTCGGTCAAAACAAGGCGGGATGGGTCGATAAAATCTTGTAGTCCCGCCGGCGAAATAGTCGCTAAATCACGCCCCAATCCGACCCAAAAAACCTGTCCCGCAACGCATTTTAGCGTGGCAAATGCGAGCAGTTCGGCACTGTCGCCGAGCACTTCGTGTACCCGCCCTTTGGCTAATATTGCATCCGATGCCAGGGAAATTGACCCATGGTTTTTCGAGCAAATGGTATCGAGGGCGCCCTTGAGAGCGCCTTGTGGCAGAACATCATCTATCATAATGTTCTTATTTTGTTCTCAATGACGGTAAAGAGTCAAGGAAGAAATTTGTGACCCAAAAGCGAGCGCTTAAATCACGCCGTCAAACAATCCGTCGGGAACGGTAAAAGCGATTTTGAGAAGTTCATCACGGCGGTATTCAAGTGACCCGCCTGTCCCATAATCAGGTCTATCATTGCTGTGCCCCATCAACAGCATACGAAGTTCATAGTCGATGTGCGCCTCCTTCATGCGGTCCTCTAGGGAATGGCGAAACGAGTAGAGCACATGTTTTTTGGACGGGAATAACCCTCGCCGACGGTACGCTGCGATAGCTGCGGCAGAGTAGGAATTCGTTTTGTCATGGTACTTAGGAAAACCGTTTGGTGCACGTTTGGCAGCTTCCAGAGACACACCCACTAGTGGAATTCTTCTTACGGAAGTCTCGGTTTTTACTTCTCGATCTTCTCTATCGGCGACGACGATGTGAGGAACATCGTGATCAAGTACGATGTCCTGTGGCCGCAAATTAATAATCTCGCCATGGCGACAGCCCGTTTCAAATAACATCGCACTTGAATAAACAATGTCTGCTGAAAGGCCCGTAAAAGCACCAGGAACCAGAATTTTTTCACGCATCCATTTATCAGGAACAGGCGGATACTTTCGCGTTTTCTTGCCTCGGCGTGTCTTGAAATTCAAATTACGAAATGGGTTCTGCCGGTTTTCTTCGCCTAAATATTTGAAGTATTCGGTGTAGAGATTCCGCATATCACCAAAGTGCCTAGCCGCTGTTTTGGGGCTCATAGGTTTGGTTTTATCGTCGGACGGCATTACCTTATCGTTCCAAAAGTCGAAGTAAGTCTGGCCATGTGATCGCTCAATTTCAGTCATCACAAGGTCGCCCATTTCCTCAACAAAATAACGGAGTGAGCGATCCAGTGTTGCCTTCCAAAGACGCTTTTGTGCGGGTGATTTCTTAATGAGTTTCGGCAGCGCGATCTTCGTTTGATAAAGGTCCATCGCTTGGCTAGCTGAAACGGGTGGGGGCTCCGCCGTCCCCAACATCGCCTCGGCCTCAACCTCTTCGGCGCGACTTGGTCGACCCTTGTCGATGGGTTTTACGATGTTGATGCGGTCGAGAATTTCGCCGAGGTCTGCGGTATCAACGATCTGTTCGATCGGGGCATAGACGAAACCCCTAGCAAGGGCCCTAGAACTTGCTGCTCGATACCGGCGCTCAAGTGTTTCGCGAAACCGACTAGCATCAGCTTCCGCAACCTCGCCATCTTCCAAATAGAGCATTGAATTCCAGTAGTCGTCGTCAGCAGCTTCTAGGGCATCCCGGCGAAACCGAGCGACCTCTATTGAGTCAGTTTTGAGGGCTGCTTTGATGACGCCACGATCATCATAAGGTTTGAATCTCTTGGGGACACGACGCTGGTAATACCAACGACCGCCGCGATTTTCGAGATGTCTGTCTTCCTTGCGCATGAGTGGGCACGATCCAAATTGTACAACAAAAGTACCATGAATTGTACCACAAAATCAAGCGAATATTTCCAAGCCCAAATTGAAATCTAATTATTCCTTTGAAATCAATAGCTTATAGAAATTAGAGAGAAATAAACTGGAGCGGGCGATGAGATTCGAACTCACGACCCCAACCTTGGCAAGGTTGTGCTCTACCCCTGAGCTACGCCCGCGTCCTATGGGTAAGTCAGCCGCTGTCTCGCGACCGAAGCCGCCATAAACCGCAAAACACCCGCCCGCGCAAGAGGAAAAAGCGGGCGCTGACAGGGTTTTTACATCACCGCTGCGAAAGGGTCTGGAACACCGTCTCCAGCCGATCCGAGATCAGGTCGAGGACATGATCGAAGCCGTCATCGCCACCATAATAAGGGTCGGGGACATCAGCTGTTTCAAGGAACAGGCTGAGCCTGGCCGGTGCATTTGCGGGCTGGATCAGTTCAAGATCGGCAAGATTGTTCCGGTCCATGGCAAACACATGATCAAACCGGAAGAAATCATCCGCTTCGGCTTGCCGGGCGCGCAATCGGGTCAGGTCGACGCCGCGGTTGGCGGCGGCACTGATCATGCGATTGTCGGGCGGATGTCCGACATGCCAGGCGCCCGTCCCGGCACTGTCGACCTGCCAATCAAGGCCGCGCTGCTCGACCATGGCCCGCGCCAGGCCGTCGGCGGCCGGGGAGCGACAGATATTGCCGAGGCAGACGAAGAGCAGGCGCGTCACGCCGATTGGCCTCAGGCCGGTACCGCTTCCGGCGCCAGCACGCCGCGCTTGATCAGCTCTTCACCGATCTGTACCGCGTTGAGGGCGGCGCCTTTGCGCAAATTGTCAGAGACATTCCAGAAGATCAGGCCATTCTCGACCGTCGGGTCCTTGCGCACGCGGCTGACATAGCTCGCCCATTCGCCGACACAGTCGACCGGGGTGATGAACTGGTCATCCTCGATATTGTCGACCAGCTGGACGCCGTCAGCATTGCGGAACAGCTCGCGGGCATCCTCGACGGAGAGCGGGTCTTCCAGTTCAACATTGACCGCTTCAGAGTGGCCGACAAAGACCGGGACGCGGACGCAAGTGGCGACGAGCTCAATCGACTCATCGACAATCTTCTTGGTCTCCATGCGCATCTTCCACTCTTCCTTGTACGAGCCGTCTTCCATCGGCACGTCGATTTGCGGGATGACATTGAAGGCAATCTGCTTGGAGAACACGTCCGGGGTCGGGCTGTCATTGACGAACATGCCCTTGGTCTGGGTCCACAGCTCATCCATGCCGGCTTTGCCGGCGCCAGAGGCGGATTGATAGGTCGAGACGACGACGCGTTTGATGCCCGCTGCCTGGTGCAGGGGCTTCAGCGCCACGACCAGCTGCGCGGTCGAGCAGTTCGGATTGGCGATGATGTTCTTCTTACCATAGTCCAGCACGGCCTCGCCATTCACTTCCGGCACCACAAGCGGCACGTCCGGGTCCATGCGCCAGGCACTGGAATTGTCGACGACGATGGCGCCAGCTGCGGCGATTTTCGGCGACCATTCCTTGGAGATCGTGCCGCCGGCAGACATCAGGACAAGATCGACCTGGCTGAAATCAAAGGCTTCGAGGTCCTCACACAGGATGGTCTTGTCGCCATACGAGCATTTGCGGCCAATCGAGCGACGCGAGGCGACGGCGTGAACCTTGTCCGCCGGGAAATTGCGTTCATCCATAATGTTGAACAATTCCCGCCCAACATTACCGGTTGCTCCTACAATCGCCACGCGCAAAGCCATTTGCTCGCCTCCTAGAAAAATCAGTCCGCCCTATGTCACGGGAATTGTTGCAGTGCAACTAAGCGCAACTAAACAGACCTGTTGAAAAGAATCGGTTACACACGATTTAGATGGCAAGGAGATGGCGGCCATGCACGAAGACATCATCAATCGATACATCCAGAGCTACAATGATCGCGACATTGAAGGCATGCTTGATTGTGTCACCGAGGATGTGATCTTCGAGAACATCTCGAATGCCAGCCAGTCCATGCGCCTGGAAGGGCGCGAGCAGATGGGCGAGGTCGCCCGCCTGTCAGGCAATGCGTTCTCCTATCGCCGCCAAAGGATGATCAATCTGATCATCGGCGAAGGCAAAGCCTCCGCCGAGATCGAGTTTGAAGGCAAAGCCGCAGTCGACTTGCCGAACGGTGTGCGCGCTGGCGAAACCGTGAAAATTCGCGGCGCGAGCTTCTTCGAGTTTCGTGGACGATTGCTCAGCCGCATCGCAGACTATTCTTAACCCCGACGACTGCATCAGAATGGCAATGGCGTGATATCCGGCTCATGCCAGGTTCTGCGCGCCTCTGGTGAGTACAAACGGTCTTTGCTCCAGTGAACCAGGAGCCAGTCGGACCGACCGAACGCGCCCGCCAGCAGATCGGCAAGCACGAGGTGCAGCGCCTGCCCATTCGGAGCGGCGCCGAGACACGCCTCAGCCGCGCGGATCGACGCGATAGTGATCGTTTCGTGATAGCCTTCGGTATCGGTATTGGCGACGCCGGTGGCCTCATTGTAGGCCCGGATCAAGGGTGGCATGTCCGCATAGGCGGCATTGCCACGCGCTTTCAACAGGGACAGGGCGACAGCGAAATGCGCGGCATGCGTCCAGTCCGATTTCGGCAGCGTTCGGTGAATAAAGCGGTGCGTCAGCTCCGCGATGTCGTGATCAGTTTTGAATGACATGGATGATATCCTTTTGAAATTAGGGCAGCGGACATTTCAAAAGAAAACCCCGCCGCGTTTGGCGAGGTTGGATGGCAGGGTCAGTCGGACGAAACGGCGTCAGATCTGATCTCTGCAGGGTGCACAAAACCAAGCCACACGGATTGAGCGGCTCTGTTGCTGTCGAAAGGCGAATGTCTTGCGCATGCGGCCTCTTATGGGGTGGTGGGGGGATTGGCAAGCGGCGCGCGTCGGAAATTTGAGACACCAAGAGAATTTTAGTCTGGCCTGTCCGCGCTTAGATTGGTGTGCACGTTGCCCCATATGCGGGGCCGGCGTGACGTTAAGACACCAGGGCGGACAGACCATGCCATTCACAATGATGACCCGAACAGGACCAATGCTGGATTTCGAGGTCGAACAGGCGGCCGGCGACATTGATTTCTGGTTCGAGCACATGGCGCGATTATATGATATCGATCCGATGATGTCGGGCGCCAATACCGGGCGATTTGAAGTCAGCGGATTTCACAATGCGCGCGGCGTGCTGGCCACTTCGGCTTATGACCGCCAGTTCATTCGCGCGACCCGGACCCACGCCGGGCGCATCGGCAACTACATCTTTGTTTTGCGTTTTCTGAGTGGCGGGGCCATCGGGCACAGCGAGGATGTGCCCTTTGTCTATCGCCCCGGAGACGTGATCATCAACGATTATGCTCGCGAATATGGCGGCGTACATGAGGCCTCCGAGATCCAGGGCGTGTACCTGGACAAAGCGGAACTGGGACTCGACGCCAGCGCGCCGCTGCCCGTCCTGACGTTTGCTTCCACCTCGACCATGGCCAGGTTGCTGCACAATGAACTGGACGCCTTGTTCGACCCGTTGCTGGCTGGAAACACCAGCCTGCAAGCGTTCCGCTTCGAGCGCTTTCTCAGTTGCGTGAAGCTTGCCATCACCGGCGCGCCGACCAATGGCGATGTGCGAACTCAGGCGCGTGAGGCGCTGAAGGAGGTGATTTGCAAACATATCGAGCGAAATCTCGCATCGCCCGAGCTGTCGACTACATCGATATTGCGCCAGTTCGGGGTCTCGCGCGCCACCCTCTATCGCATGTTTGAATCTGATGGCGGCGTCCGCAATTACATTGCCACGCGGCGATTGTATCATGCGGTGAACGATCTCTCGTCGAGCCCGCATGTTCGCGGCCAGGTGCACCAGGTCTCGGAGAAATGGGGCTTCAGTTCCGATGCAAACTTCTCGCGATCGGTCCGACGCGTGTTCGGGACGACTCCGGGCGCCTTGTTTCAGCGCACCGGTCGGCGGGCGCAGCCAGCGCGCTGTTCGGCTGCGAGCGAGAGTATGAGACGTGTCGACACGCGCGTGGCATAACCCTGGCCGACCATTTTGATGTGACCGACGCGCGGCCGGCGCGATTGGCGCTTTTGGCAATCGGACACGCGATCGGTTTCGCGAAACGACACAGGTCCAGCGCGCCGACATGAGAATACAAACAGCAAAAAAATTGCGCCTTGGCCGACTGCGTAAACGACCAAGGCGCATCTTTTGACTGCGTGAGTACTAGGGGACGTTAGTTACCGCAACCAAAAGAAAGTTAAGAGCTATTCACATGCGCAGCATCGCGTAAGGTCCGCCGCACAGAAATTGAATAGAGGAAGCGTTCTGCATAATCATTATCATCTTGTCTCAATATTTGTGAATGCATTGTAATATTGAGGTTATCGGTATCAAAGGTGCTTTATAACATGGTGAATGCTTTATAGTTTGAGACGTGGCGAGAATTCCAAGGGGCAGAAAATCAGGTACCGCTCCTGATTATGCAAAGTAGTTTACAGACAATGCCGGCGTCACTGGCGCCGCTTCGTTCGCCGGATCCGATTGAATCGACCTGGAATCTGCGCCCCATCGCGATGCCCGAATGGATTGAGACCTGGTCGGCCGTTGCGGCGCTCCGCATGCTGCATGCACGCTCCGCGGAGGGCGTCAATTTCGCCCGCGGCTTCGCCCTGGATCAGCTTGTTGGCGTTCGATATGCGACTGGCTGCCAGATGTTCTGCCATGGCAGTGAAGAGATCTCCCGATCTGGCGGAGTGATCTCGATTCAGCGCCTTGTCAGCGGTTTGTCCGCGGTCGAGTGCGGAGAATGCAATTATGTGCATTGCCCCGGCACGCTGGTCATTCTGGACGGCCTGCAGCCGTATCGCGGCAGTCAGCACGACGCCGTTATCGAAGAGATCATGGTGCCGCGCACGAGCCTGGATCTGGTCGATGCGACATCGTTTGCGCCGATCTTCATCACGGGAGATTCCGAACGCGGCAAGAACCTAACCGCCCTGATGCACGCCTTCTTCGACGCAGCAGCGTCGCAGTTGGCCTTTGACTGCCGGCGGATGATCGCATTCCTGAAGCAGATTCTGACGGATACCTGGTCGCCAGGATCAGATCGCGAGGAATGGTGGCGTGGCCGCCGCAAGCTGATCCACAAATATATCGATACGCACCTGGATGATCCCAATCTGGGCCCGCTGCAGATCTGCGACCTGTTCAACATGTCGCGCGCGACCCTGTATCGAATGTTCGAACAGGATGGCGGTGTTCGCAGGTTTATTCAGGATCGCCGTTTGCATTCGGCTATGTGGGACCTGGCAATCGGGGGCGTGCGGCGTGGCCGATTGAGCCGGGTGGCGGAGCGTTGGGGGTTCTCGTCCGATGCGAATTTCAACCGGGCTGTGAAGCTGGCCTTCGGAAAGCCGCCAGGCGCATTGTTCCATCAGAGCGTTCATGCCGATGTGAGCGCGTGCGAGCGGGCGATTGCAGACGGTCCATTCTTCCACTGGTTCAACGTTCAGAAAAATGGCGCCCCTGTCGCGCTGGTGACGACGCTTGCCCATGACGGCTTGGTCTGATGGCCCGTCGCTGCAGGTGTTTGCGGCTGGCATGGGGGAGAAACCGTGGCGCCGCACGACCGCTACGATGAGACACTCAGACAATCCCTTTGGGACGCTCAGAGAATGACTGGGCGCGCCTTTCTCTCACATTGAGCGCAACCTAACTGGGATCGGCCTGCGATCATTCGGATCGGGGCAGGGCGGCTTTCTCTCTATGCGTTGGAGTGTTGCCGTGAAGACCTTGTTACTCACGACCGCCTCGGTTGCGGTTTTTCTTGTCAGTCCGATCCAGGGCGACGCGGTTGCGGATGATTGTATTCTGGACACCACCGGTAACGGCAAGGCCGGGGGTGGCGGCGCAGCTGATGAGGATCTCGGGGCGGAGTCTGCGGAGGATGATTCCGCGGTGGCCTGCGGCGCGTTTGCCAAGGCGGGCGCAGATTCGGTTGCACTCGGGATCCTTGCCCAGGCGGCCTGGGGCATCGGTGCGCCGGCGACAGACGCAGATCACGCCACTGCAATCGGGGCGCGCACCAATGCCAGCGGCACCTATTCGCTGGCGCTCGGAGCCGATGCTCTGGCGTCCGATACGCGTGCGGCGGCCATTGGCGCAGATGCAGCGGCGTCCGGGACACGGGCATTGGCGCTTGGCGCAAATTCGGAGGCGTCAGCCACGCGCGCCGTCGCGCTTGGGGCCAACTCTGTCGCTGACGAAGACGACACGGTTTCAGTCGGCGCCAGCGACGTGAAGCGGCGTATTACAAATCTTGCGGCGGGAACCGGGGCGTCAGACGCCGTGACGCTGGCGCAATTACAATCAGTCGCGGCAACCGCTGATGCCAATGCAAGCACGCTCACCAGCCATGCCGGGCAGCTGTCTGCCAACAGTGCCGGCGTAACGACGAACGCCGTCAACATCACCGCCAACACAAGCGATATCCTGAGCCATGAGACCGCCATCGCGCGGCACGAGAGCGCGATCAGTCAACTGGCGAGCGAAGCCTTGTATTTTGTCGCCAATAGTGACGGTGAAGCGGCCTCTGCGATGGGTGACGACGCCATCGCCATTGGCGAGATGGCGACGGCTGTCGCGGCCGACTCCGTGGCCCTCGGCGCGCGCTCGATGGCCGATCAAGAGAAGACGGTATCGGTCGGGCGCGCCGATGATCCGCTGACCGCCGACATCGACGAAACCCTGCGCCGCCGGATCACCAATGTCGCCGACGCAACCGAGCTCCATGACGCGGTCAATCTGAGTCAGTTGAACGTGGTCTCGAACCGGGTTGAGACGGTCGAGGACCGGGTCAGCGGCCTCGACACCCAGATGGCGGATGCGGGCGAGCGGATGGACTTTTTCGAGCACGATCTCGACGATCTCGAGGACGGGGTCGCAGAGATCGGCGACCAGGTGCAGGCAAATACGGCAAATATTGACGAAAACGCCGGTCAGATCGAGGATCTGCAAACAGATCTGGCCGCAGCTGAGGCCGACATTGCCGGTCATCAAGACGCGATCAACAAGAACAGCAGGAACACGGCGCAAAACGCTGATAATATTGCAGAAAATGCCAGCGCCATTGAGGATCTCCAAGACCGGGTTCGCGATGGCGCTGGCGATATTGGCGCTGTGCAGGAACAGGTCGATGCCAACACGCAGGCGCTTGCGGATCAGGCGGCGGAGATGGACGATCTTGGTGCGCGCATGGACGGCGCCGAGGACGGGATCATCAAGAGCCTCAACGCCACGGCCGACAATCACGCCGCGATTGAGGCCAATGCAACCGCCATTTCGAGAAACACTGAGACAATTTCCGACACGCGACAGGAACTGGATGAAACGCGGACGCACGTTGACTCAAACGCGGCTGGGATTGGACTCAACGCTGCCTCAATTGCGCGAAATGTGGCGCACCTGACGGCGCTCGACACCGAGGTCGAGTCGGTCGCAGACGAGGTTCAGGTCCATTCAGATGCCATCGCCGCCAACACGGTCGCGATCTCGGAAAATGCGCTGGACATCGCAGACAATGCAACAGCGATCGCGCACAACCAGCAAGCCATCGCGGACACGCATGAACAGGTCACGGAAAACACGTCGGCGCTCGCCGATCTGCGCGGCCTGACCGAGGGAAATTTCGAACAGGCCCAGCAGAATGCAGACGATATCGACGCGCTCGAATCCGATATGGCGAGCGCGCAGACTGATATTCTCGACAATCGGGCAGCGACGGCGCGCAATGCCGAGGCGATTGAAGACACCGCCCTGCGCGTTGACGAGAATGCCCTTGCCATCGCCGGCAATGCCGAGGCGATCGAGCACAACACGACCAAGATCGACACCAATGCGCAAGGCGTCGCGCAGAACGCGGCGGACATTTCCACACACCAGGCGCGGCTCGACCAGCAGCAAGTCGCGCTCGACCTGCACGGCGCCGACATCACCCAGTTGAAGACGGATGTCAGCGGGCAGGGCCAGCGCCTCGACGCGGCAGAGACGCAGCTGTCAGAGCATGGCACCCGCTTGCACAGCGCCGAAGCGGATATTCAGGACAATGCGATGGCAATCTCCGCCAACCGGACGGCTTTGGTTCAGGCCAGTTCCGCGATCAGCGACAACCAGGCACGCATCGCCGAGAGCGAGCAGGCCATTTCTGACAATGCGGCCGCCATTGAGGGGTTGCACACATCGTTCGCACAGCTCGACCTGGACGTTGAGGCGCTGGCTTCTGCGCTGATCCATACCCAGGAACGCGTTGATGAAAACACTGCCGGGATTGCGGTGGCCAATGCCCTTGCCGGCTCAACCTGGCTGCAGGCGAATGAGCGTTTCGCGCTGTCTGGCAACATCGGCTATTATGGTGGACACACTGCGCTTGCGCTGTCCGGCGCGGCGCGCCTCAATCCCGGCTGGTCAGCCAACATGGCTGTGGGCCTGGTTCCACACCGTGATGAATTGGGCGCACGGGCGGGCCTGCGATGGGGCTGGTAGGCCCGGTCTAGAAAGAGATCTCGGTGCCAGCGAGTTCGGGAATCTGCAGGATGATCACCAGGTCTCGCAACTCTTGCCGCGCGGCGACATGGCTCATCGTGAACGAGACATTTGACCCACTTTCGGTCAGGTCGAGCAAGGTCAGACCTGCCGG
Source organism: Henriciella sp. (assembly GCA_965228095.1). Taxonomy (GTDB): domain Bacteria; phylum Pseudomonadota; class Alphaproteobacteria; order Caulobacterales; family Hyphomonadaceae; genus Henriciella. The sequence goes on from OZ245793.1 coordinate 2,329,685, forward strand.
GAACAGTTCGCGATAGATGACACGTTCTGACAGACCCGGGGCGAGCCGGAAGCCAATCCGTTTCGACAGGTTCAGCAGCGCTTCGCCAACCTTCTGCTTGTTGCGGGCTTCCAGAGGCGACACGCGATTGCGCATGACAATCCAGTCAATTGGCTGGCGTGAGGTGCGCGCCTTGTTCTTGCGGCACTGCCAGACCATTTCCGAATAGAAGCTCGGTCGCAGCACTTCCAGCGTCTGCGGGTTCACATCGCCGAGCAGGTCGAAATCCACGAATGAGTCATTCAGTGGCGTGACCAGGGTGTCAGCGGCCATGTGCGCAATCCGCGACAGGTACGTGTCGCCGCCAGGTGCGTCGACGATGACCACGTCGCAGACTTCCTTGAGGCGATCGAGCGAGGTCTGGAACCGGTCGGCTTCCTCTTTCTCGGCAATGTCGAGGTCACGCTCTGTGCTGGCATCGACCCGGATAATCTCCGGCATTGGCAGCTGGGCGCCCGTCGATTGCATCCAGCGCATGCGGTTTTCCAGGTAACGGGTCAGGGTGCGTTGGCGCACATCGAGATCAATGACACCGACTTTCTGATCCATGCGCATCAAGGCGATGGCCAGGTGAATCGAGACGGTTGATTTGCCGGCACCGCCTTTTTCATTGCCCACAACAACAACCCGGCACTGTCGCTGTGCCGGGATCGAGAGAGTGAGTGTGTCGGCGCTGTCGCCTATATGTCCGTGTCCGTCGGCCATTGCCTTGGCGCCTCTTCTTTAGGTCATCAGGCCGCGTGTTGGTGCGCTGGCAGTTCGTCCTGGAAACCAGGCTCGTCGCCGAACAGGAAGACACCTTCGCCGCCGCTGATTTCTTCCTGGGCCGGAATGAAAGGAACGTCGGCTTCGCCATCGAACAGGGCATCGTCATGGTGAACGATGGCGCAAGGTGTGCGGGTCGTGGCTTCGACCGGGAACGGCGTTTCGCCATGGATCAGCGCCAGCGTCTCACGCAAGTCCGACAGGCCATCGGCCAGGGCGTTCATGTCTTTCGAAAGCGCGACCCGTGTTGCTTCATAGGCGTCATCCGCATCAAACAGGAGCGCCTCGGGACAGTCATCGCGGTCCGGGCCTTCAGGTTCAAAGCTGAGAGGGGCCGGGGCTGACTTGACCTGACGCGTATAGACGATTGTGCAGGCGGCGCTCAGCAGCGACTTGAAGCGGGGAAGGATGGGCTTTCTCATGTGTTAAAAAATCACCGCAAACGGTTAATGGGGCGTTAACTCCCTCAAATTGTAAGGTTCCGATTCTGCCCTTGTGGAGGCGCGGGATTCTACTCTGGCGTGTGCGTTGTTTTGGCGCGATTTTTTCGCAGCCGGGTCGTTCATCGCGATGGATTGCAGCGTCGTACATTTTGTCACCGCACTCGCCTATGGATCGCTGCCTGCATCTGTTTTAAGCGTGGCGCATGACGACCACACCGCTTCGCATTCGAACCCTGGCAGAGCTGCGCGACGTGCTCGGCACCCACCGCCGGGCGGGCCGCCGCATCGGCTTCGTTCCGACCATGGGCGCGCTGCATGACGGTCACATATCGCTGGTCGAACAGATCCGCGCCGATTGCGATGTCTGCGTGGTCAGCATCTTCGTCAATCCGACCCAATTCGCGCCCGGCGAGGACCTCGATTCCTATCCCCGGACCGAGAAGGCTGACATCGCGAAACTGGCCGCGGTCGACACGGACATTGTCTATCTGCCCAGCGTCGAGGAAATGTATCCGCACGGGTCGGTGACCAATGTGCGGGTGGAGCACATGTCAGACCTGCTTGATGGCATTCATCGCCCGCATTTCTTCTATGGCGTGGCGACGGTCGTCGCGCGCCTGTTCGTGCATGTGCAACCGGATGCGGCAGCGTTCGGTGAAAAGGACTACCAGCAGCTTCAGATCATTCGCCGCATGGTCCGCGATCTCGGGTTTCCGATCGATGTGCGGGGCGGAGCGACCGTGCGCGACGCTGACGGGCTCGCGCAATCGTCGCGCAACACATATCTCGAACCGGCTGAGCGCCAGACGGCGAATGTGATCAGCAGCGCGCTGCACCGCGCCGCCTGTCGCCTGGCTCTCGGCGTGCCAGTTGACGCGGCATTGGACGAAGCGCGCAATCGCATTCGCGCAGCAGGCTTTGACAAGCTCGATTATGTCAGCGCCGTTGATCCGGACAGTCTCGAAGACTTGCCGGGCGGTCCGGTGGCGCCCGGGTTTGAAGGGCGGGTGCTGGCGGCGGCGTGGATGGGCAAGACCCGCCTGATCGACAATATCGGCTTCACGCGCAGCTGATGCCGGTATCACAATCCGGTTTCTCCGCGACGGCAGGCCTTGTCGGTGCCGGCGATCTGCCGCAGGTCTTGTCGAGCTGACTGGAGGACATGATCGTGATGACGATGCCTATTCGCACTGTATTGCTGGCGGGATGGTCTGCCGCTGCGCTCGCCGCCTGCGCTGTAACCGCGCCTGAGACTGCGCCTGAGGCCTCGCCCGTCATCGTCGACACGGCGCCGGTCGTGGTCGAAGCCGATCCTCCCGTCATTTACAAGGCCGAACCCGCCGGGCCAGCAGCGCTCGCCTTGTCGCCAGACACGGTCGCGGCGCTGGAATCCGCCATGGCAGATTATGTTCGCGACGGGCGTGTCTATGGCATTCACACCCGGCTTGCCCAGAAAGGTGAGATTGTCAGCGACTATTTTGCGGGTGTCCGGGCGCTGGAAAGCGGCGCGCCGATTGAGGACGACACGATCTATCGCATCTATTCGATGACCAAGCCGATCACCGGCGTGGCGATGATGATGCTATGGGAAGACGGCAAGTTTGACCTCGACGATCCGGTGACCAAATACGTGCCGGAATTTGCCGACCTGAACGTGCTGGCGGGCGTCAATGAGGATGGTACGCCGAAGCTGGTGGCGATGGAGCGCGCCCCGACCATGCGCGAACTGATGAGCCACACGTCGGGCTTTGCTTATGGTCTCGGCGGTGATGACCCGGTGAATTCAGCCTATCGCGACCTGCAAGTGCTCGAGTCCCCGGACCTGCAGACCTTTATCGACCGTACCGCCTCCATCCCGCTCCTGTTCCAGCCGGGCGAGGCCTGGTTCTACAGCGTCGGCATGGATATCCAGGGCCACATTATCGAAAAGCTCTCCGGCCAGACCTTTGGTGAGTACCTGCAATCGCGCCTGTTCGCGCCGCTGGGCATGACCGATACCGGCTTCTATGTCCCGGATGCCGACTATGACCGGTTCAGCGAGGTGTTCGGGCATGATCCCGAATCCGGTGCGCTGGTGCCCGTGCCGTTTCCATCCGTGCAGTTCCGGCGCGAAACGATCGGATTCGAATCCGGGGGCGGCGGCCTGGTCTCGACCATGGATGATTATGGCCGCTTCGCGCAGATGCTGGTCAATCGGGGCGAACTGGACGGCGTGCGCATTCTCAAGCCGGAAACCATCGACCTGATCACCACCAATGTCTTGCCGGAGCATGCGACCCTGTCGCTTGGCGAGGGTCCGATTGAAGGCCTCGGCATGGGGCTGACATTCGGCACCGTGACCGATTCATCCATCGCGCCAACCGGCACGCCCAACGGCACCTATTTCTGGGGCGGGGCGGCAGGCACTTGGTTCTGGATCGACCCGGTCAACGAGCTTTACTTCATCGGCATGGTGCAGATCTTCGACCGCAACAATCCGGCCGGGCGGCTGGAGCTGCGCGAAGCCTCGAGCGAAGCCATTTATGGCGTCCTGCAGGGGGAGTAGGCGGACCTAGCTGTCGCTCTGGTCTTCCGGCCAGGCTTCGACATTGCCTTTCAGCTTCAGCGTCAGCGGGTTGCCTTTGCGGTCCACCGCCTTGCCGGCGGCCACTTTGATCCAGCCTTCGGAGATACAATACTCTTCGACATTGGTTTTCATCTCGCCATTGAAGCGGATGGCAACGCCGCGCAGCAACAGCTCTTCATTATAGAAGGGGCTGCTTGGGTTCACGCTCAGGCGGTCAGGCATCTGTTCAGTCATAGGAGTGCTTTAAGCGGAAGCCGGATGACTATTCAAGCAACTCTTGAAGCTTGGGCGGTGCCGCGTGGCGCCAGGACATTTTCAGCGCCGACAGGGCCGTGGTCTCGTCGAGCTTGGCGAGCGCCATCGTGGTCGCGCCCTTGTCGCCCCATTTGTTCGGCACTTTCGAGAAAATCTGCGGCTCGGCGCTGATCAGCATTTCCTGTTCCTCGACGGTCAGGAACACGTTCGCGGTGGCGTCTGCTTCCAGTAGTGTGGCGATGGTCTTGCCGCGCGGCGCGTCGACGCGAAAGCTGGCGCGTTCAAAGTGCGGCTTCTCGATTGACTGGGGCAAAGACAGCGCCAGGGCGCGAAACTCATCGACGGTCATCGGTCTATTCCTCGGCTTGCGTCCCGACAACATAGAGGAAAGAGCCGCCTTTGATGAGGGGGATGACGCGTTCGGCGATCTCGCGCTCCAGCGCCGGGCACCCCCAGCTGCGACCGAGGACGGCGCGATCCTCGTGCACATAGTCAGCGCCATGAATGACGATCAGGCGTTTCTCGGCAAGATCGTTCTGCGGGCTGAGGCCTTTCAGTTTCAAGGACAGGCCGTGCGCGCCGTAATAGGTCGCACCGGTCACGAAGGCGCCGAGCGAGCTCATCTTCGAGCCTTCAATATTGGAGAAGCGGTCGGCCATGCCGTCATAGTCCGGATCAGAGCCGCGGCCGTGCGAGACCAGGAACGCTTCTGCGCTCATGTCGGATGTGTCGATCAGGAAATAGCGCGGCACATTTGACGGCGCGCGATAATCGATGACGCTGAAATAGCGGTCATTGCGGATCTGGCTGGTTGCATCGGCCCTGGCATTGAGCGCCTCCTGAAGCAGTCCGTCGCCGATCAGGTCGGCGGCCGGCGCGGCCTCGGCGGAAGCACCTGCAGCGGCCAGTCCCAACGCAAATACGATCCCTCGAAACGCAGAAAGCATGTCACGCAATATGACATGCTTTCCGGCAGAATTATGTTGTGGATGCGATCGCGCTAGAACACGCGTGGGCGCTCGATCTTGTCGATGTGCAAACCGCATTCGGACTTGTCGCGACCAGCCCAGCGACCCGACCGGATATCATTCGGGTCTTCGGCCGGCTTGGTGCAAGGCCAGCAGCCGATGGATGGGTAGCCCTGGGCCACCAGCGGGTGACGCGGCAGTTCGCGGCGCTTGAAATAGGTCTGGACGTCTTCCTGTGTCCAGCTCGCCATCGGGTTCACCTTGAAGCGGCCATTGGCATACTCGAACACGGGCAGCGACATGCGGGCGCCGCCATGGAAGCGTTTGCGACCGGTGATCCAGGCATCAAAGCCTTCCAGCGCCGGCTCCAGCGGACGCACCTTGCGCAAGGCACAACAGGCATCCGGATCGGTTTTCCATAAAGTGTTCTTCGGATCTTCGATCAGGCGCTCGTCTTCGGCAGGCGGGATCTCGCGCACATTGGTCAGGCCGAGGCGCTCGATCAGCTCGTCCTTGTAATCCAGTGTCTGCGGGAAATGCATACCGGTTTCCAGGAACACGATTGGCAGGTCCGGGTCGACATCAGCGATCAAGGCCAGCATCACCGCACTCTCGGCGCCGAAGCTTGACACATAGGTCATCTCGTCTCGCCATTCGCGCAGGATCGAGGCCCGCAGAATGGTTTGCGCCGAGGCTTCGCGCAGCTCGCCGTTCAGGCGCGCGAGGCGCTGCTCGACGTCTTCGTCGATCCGCAATTTGATGTCTGAATATGGCATTCGCCCTAGACCTTCGCGTGGCGCCTCGAAAAGACAGAAGTCTGACCGTCCGCGGCGGGTTGATAGAACGCTGAATGCTCTTCCAGCGCTTGCACAACATTAGGTAGGTCGGCCCTGGAAGTCTGATAAGCGTCAAACCCTGAACGGTTCATATAGAGAATCTGATCTCGGAGGACGTGCCCCACCGCGCGTAGCTCTCCGGCATAGCCGAGACGCCGCCGCAACAGCTGGGCCTGGCTATAGCCGCGGCCATCCACATACTTGGGAAAATCTATTTCAATCAAGGCGATACGGTCGAGATAGGGCGCCAGATCGTGCGGATCATCGGCCGGCGACAGGCGGACGCCGATCTGCTGATTGCGGGCCAGCAGCGCATCCGCGTTTTCTGTTAGCACAGCTAAAGGGACGCTTACACATCCTGAACTCGGCAGGTCAGCGCCGTCCGCGATGAAGGTCCAGGCATCGTCGATTTCGGTGCGGTCTTTAATGAGTGGCATAGATTGCCTCCTGGAACGGTTCGACGCCGAGGCGCTCGACCGCATCAATGAATGATTCATCGGCGCTGGTGCGCAGGTGGCGATACGTGTCGACAATCGTCTTCACCGCCTCCGGCACCTGCTCCTGACGCAAGGCCTTGCCGATAATCTGACCAACTGCGGCTTTCTCATCGGCCCGGCCACCGAGCGAGATCTGGTAATATTCCTCGCCTTTGCGGTCGACGCCGAGAATGCCGATATGGCCGACATGGTGATGGCCGCAAGCATTGATGCAACCAGAGATGTTGATGTGCAGCTTGCCGATGTCCTGCTCATAGTCAGGATCAGCGAAGACTTTCTGGATTTCCTGTCCAACCGGGATCGAACGGGCATTGGCCAGGTTGCAATAGTCCAGGCCCGGGCAGACGATCATGTCGGTGATCAGGCTCTCATTCGCCGTTGCGAGGCCGGCTGCCGACAGTTCGCGATAGACTTCATACAAATCGTCCAGCGCAATGTGTGGCAGCACGACATTCTGGGCATGCGTGACACGGATATCGTCAAAGCCGTAGCGCTCAGCCAGGTGCGCCATGACCATCATTTGCGCATCGGTGGCATCGCCCGCGAGGCCACCAATCGGCTTCAGGCTGATCGTCACCGACGTGTAGCCCGGCACCTTGTGCGGATGCAGGTTGATCTCGGCCCAGCGAGCAAAGCCAGGATCAGCCACCTTGGCGCGGTCGAAGGCGGCGCTGGTCTCTGGCTTGTCGTCAAAGGCCGGCGGCGCGAAATAGGCGTTGATGCGATCGATCTCGGCCTGGGGCAGGGCGATCTTCTCGCTGGACTGCTGGGCCGCGTACTCTTCTTCGACCAGACGCGTAAACGCTTCCGGCCCGGTCTCGGTGACCAGGATCTTGATCCGTGCCTTATACTTGTTATCGCGCCGGCCAAAGCGGTTATAGACCCGCATGATCGCTTCGAGATAATCGAGGATCTCGGACTCCGGCACAAAGTCGTTGACCATGGTGGCGATGATCGGGGTCCGGCCCTGACCACCACCGACATGGACTTCAAACCCGACGACGCCGTCGCGCTGGCGCATGTGCAGGCCAATGTCGTGGACACGGATGGCCGCGCGGTCATGCTCGGCTGCCGTCACCGCGATCTTGAACTTGCGCGGCAGGAAGGCGAATTCCGGGTGGAACGTGCTCCACTGGCGGATGATCTCGCACCAGGGGCGCGGATCCATGATCTCGTCCTTGGTGGCGCCGGCAAAATGATCGGAAGTGACATTTCGAATGCAGTTGCCGGAGGTCTGGATGGCATGCATCTCGACCTCGGCGAGCTGTTCCAGCACGTCTGGAATGTCCTTCAGCGCGACCCAATTATACTGGATGTTCTGGCGCGTCGTCATGTGGCCATAGCCGCGATCATAATCGCGCGCGATCTTGGCCAGCTTGCGCATCCGCACGGCGTTCAACTGGCCATAAGGGATGGCCACGCGCAGCATATAGGCGTGCAATTGCAGATAGACGCCGTTCTGCAGGCGCAGCGGCTTGAACTCGTCTTCCAGGATCTCGCCGGACAGGCGGCGCTCGACCTGGCCGCGGAACTGGTCCACGCGTTCCTTGACGATCTGCGCGTCAAACTCATCATAGCGATACATTACAGCGTCACCCCTTCCTTGGGCATGGCGTGACCGATGGACAGCGCGCCTTCGACACGGCTGACCCAGCGCTCGACATTCGGGAATTCGGCAACATCGAACCCGCCTTCATGGGCGACGCGGGTGTAAGCCACCAGCGCAATATCGGCACAGGTCAGGCCTTCGCCGACGAGCCAGTCAGACCAGGTCAGTTGCATGTTCATGACGCCAAGGGCGCGGCGGCCTTTGACCATCAATTGCGGATCAATCTCTTCATCCGGCAGTTTCAGATAGTGTTTCTTGAACCGGCGCACGGCGATCGAGGTTTCGTGCGAATACTGTTCCCAGAACAGCCAGCTATTCATTTGCGCGCGCTCGAAGCTGGTCTCCGGGATCAGGTCAGAGCCTTCTGCCAGATACAGCATGATCGCGTTCGACTGCGGCAGGACGCGGCCATCGGGCCAGCGCGCAATCGGCACCTGACCGACCGGGTTCAGGGCCAGGAATTCCTCAGATTGGGTGCCGCCGTTCAGAATGTCGATTTCGACCCAGTCATGGTCAATGTCGAGATAGTCGGCAGTCCAGCGCGGTTTCTGGCAATTGCCGGAAATGCTGTCGCCATACAGGGTCAGTTTGGTGATCTCTCCATTAGGCATCAGATAATCACTCCATAGGGCACGGTCGGGCCATTGGCGCGGATGCTCTCCCGCAGCGTCTCACGCCCGGCAACTTTGCCGTCTTCGGTGACTTCCATGAAATATGGATCAGTGATCGTGCCTTCCTGGGTCTGGGCATTCTCGAGCGCGGCCTCGGCGGCATCACCGACAAAGACGCCGATCTCGCTGGCATCCTGCGTCCAGGTCTGATCGGCGCGCAGCCAGACAACATTGCCGGAAGCGGTTTCCCAGGCGGTGACAGTTTTCGGGGTCTCGGGTTTCAGTTTCGGGCGCACGGATGTCATGCGGCAGCCTCCGATGAGAGTTGAGCCAGGGCTTCGGCCGGGATCGCGCTGACCTCGCCGATGACGAGCAGCGCCGGGCCCTTGATGCCTGCACGCGTGATCAGTTGCGGCAATTCGGCGAGCGTGCCGAACACGCGAATTTCGTTGGCGCGGGTCCCGTTTTCGATCACCGCCACTGGCGTCGAGCTGGCGCGCCCGGCATGGATCAGGTTTTCGGCAATCTTCGGGGCGGTGCCGACGCCCATGAACACGACCACGGTCTGGGCGGGTTTGGCCAGGCTGTCCCAGTCGAGGTCGGGGACATCGCCGGACTTGGCGTGGCCGGTGACAAAGGTCAGGGTCTGGGCATGATCGCGATGGGTCAGCGGCAGTCCCGCCGAGGCAGCACAGCCGAGCGCCGAGGAAATGCCGGGCACGACAGAGGCGTCAATGCCTTCCGCGCGCAGTGCTTCAACTTCTTCGCCGCCGCGTCCGAACACGAACGGGTCGCCGCCTTTCAGGCGCACGACGCGCTGTCCCTTGCGGGCGGCACCGATCATCAGCTCGTGAATCTGCTCTTGCGGCACGGTGTGGTTGGCCTTGGCCTTGCCGACGGAAACGCGGGTCGCGTCGCGGCGCACCAGGTCCATGATCTCGTCGCTGACCAGACGGTCATGAAAGACCACGTCTGCGTTCTGGATCAGACGGAAGGCCTTCAGGGTCAGGAGTTCCGGATCGCCCGGCCCGGCACCGACAATATGGACGGGTCCATGATCGCGGTGCGTTGCGTTCAAATCCTGCAGCAGGGTCTCCATGGCCTCGCGCGCCTCGTCAAACTTGCCTTCGAGCGCGAGGTCTGCCGGCGCGCCATTCAGGGCCGCTTCCCAGAACTGGCGGCGCTCGGTGGACGTTTCGAGCACGTCAAACACACGCGGACGGAAATCCCGCGCCAGCTCTGACAAAGGGCCGATATTCTGTGGTACCAGCGCTTCCAGGCTGGTGCGGATGCGCTTGGCCAGCACCGGGGCGGCGCCGCCCGAGCCGATCGCGGCGACAATTTCCCCGCGCTCCAGAATGCTCGGAATGACGAAGTCGCATTCTTCCGGTTGGTCGACGACATTGATCGGGATGCCATATTCGCGCGCCCAGATGATCGACTGTTCAGTGTTCTCATCGGTGCGGCAGGCAACGATGGCAAACTTGGACCGATCCAGCGCCTGTCCTGCCATGTCGCGCGGAGCGATGGTGATGCGACCAGCAAACTCCTGTGCGAAGCCAGCGTCGATCTCTGTGTCGATGACGACGGTGATCTTGAGGGTCGATTTGGACAACAGTCGAACCTTGCGCCGGGCTTCCTCGCCGCCACCGAAAACGGTGACGTGGGCATCGTCTGTATAGAAAAAGGCTGGGAAGAGACGCATGGCTCTGAGATTTCCGTTCGATCGATCTATGGCGCAGAAATGTGTTGACGGAGCCGTTTCAGCAACCGAAAGAGCCTTATTCTATTGTTTAGAGAAACTACATTCAAAATCTGGTTATAGAGCTGAGCCATGTCAGATTCGAACGATCGCCTCCCGCCCCTCAACGCTTTGCGTGCCTTTGAAGCCGCTGCCCGGCGCCTGTCTTTCACCAAGGCCGCCGACGAGCTGAACGTCACACCCGGCGCGATTTCGCAGCATATTCGTCAACTCGAAGACTATGCCGGCACGCCATTGTTCAAGCGAACCGGCCGCAGCGTTCTGCTGACTGATGCTGCGCAAGCCGCGCTGCCACTGGTGCGCGACGCCTTTGATCAAATCGCCGAAGCTGGCCGCATCATGCAGGCCCCGGCGCGCAAGGGACGGGTCATGGTCAGCTCGGCCCCGAGCTTCGCCGCCAAATGGCTGGCCCCGCGCCTCGACCGGTTCCACAGCGCCAATCCCGGCATCGAAGCCTGGGTCAGCGCCGATAGCGGAATCACCGACTTCACCACTGCTGATGCCGATTTTGCGATCCGCTATGGTGGCGGTGAATATGATGGCCTGAAGTCAGAAAAACTGCTCGATGAAACCGTGCTGCCAATCTGTTCGCCAAAGCTGCTGGAAGGGCCGGACGCGATCCGCAAGCCAGCTGATCTGGCCAAGCACACGCTGATCCACGATGTCAGCGCCGAGGTCGATCCGTCCTGCCCGGACTGGACCAGCTGGCTGAAAGCCCGCGGCGCTGGCGCCGATGTCGACGGCACCCGCGGCCCGCGCTTCAACCAGTCTGCCCTGGCGATTGAAGCCGCTGCGACCGGGCGCGGTGTGGTCCTGGCCAAGCGCGCAATTGCCTCTGCCGATATCGCGGCTGGCCGCCTGATTGCGCCATTTGCCGACGGATCGATCAGCGTCGATTACGGCTACTGGCTGGTCTGGCCGAAAGGGCGCCACCTCACCGAAGACGTGCGCGCCTTCATCAAATGGGTCAAAGCCGAAGCTGCCGCGAGCGAAGTCGCCGGGGTCTAGAGCGCCGTGCGCAGGACCTCGCCGAGATGGTCGACGTCTTCGTCGCTTGAATAGCCATGTACGGAAAAGCGGAATCCCTCGCGGCGTTCGTCATGACGAATGCCAGCCTGGGTGAGCGTGCTGGCCAACGCCTCACGATCATCCGGGCGAACGACCAGCGTGCCACCGCGATCGCCAGCAATTGAAGGCGATACCAGCATGCGTTCCGGGACGTGTTCGATCAATCGCGACAGCAGGGTCTGGGCACGTTCCTGGGCATGTTCAATGCCGATCTCCCGCCACAGCTCCAGTGCCGCGCATGCCATCGCGAACGGCGCCGGGGACGGGGTGCCGCCAAAGAACCGCATCGCCGAGCTGGCATAGCGAAAGTCGTGAATGTCCATCTCGAACGGGGCTTCGTGCGAGAACCAGCCAACATCGATCGGCTGGCAGCTTTCGATCATCGCATTCGACGCGTAGAGATAGCAGGCGCCAGGGCCGGCACAGAGGAATTTGACGCCGGTGCCGATGGCGAAATCAGGTTCCCAGCGCGGCAGGTTGATTGGCACAATGCCGGCCGATTGGGCGATGTCGACAATGCTGACCGCGCCGCGGGTTCGCGCCAGTTCACAGAGCTTGGCGACGGGCGAGAGCTTTGACGTATTGGAGAAAGCATGCGTGATGTGGACGAGACCGACACTGTCATCCCAGGCGTCCAGCCAGGCGTTCGGATCGCTGACATCCCCAGTCACAAAACGCACCGAATAACCCGCCCGCTCGGCCTGTTTGAGGACGAAGCCAATGGTCGGGAAATCGGCCTCTGTGCACAGGATCGTCTGGCGCGATCCAGGTGCCGGCAAGGCGTGGATGATCTTGGTCAGCGCACTCGAGACATTGGTCTGCGGGCAGATATTGTGCGCCACCGTGCCGAACAGTTCGCCAATCAAATCGCGAAACCGGTCGAGCCCGTCCATCCAGCCCGGCCACGCCTCACCGCCGCGGTCGCACCACGGCGCGAAATAGGCTTCGGTCAGCTGGTCTGGCGTCGTCCGGGGCAGGCAGCCGACGCTGTGCGACAGGAAGTAATGGTCCGGGACGTGAAACCGTTCACGCATCGGACTTGGGGTCGAGCTTGTCGCGCTTGACGCCATAGGTGGCGCCCCAGCGATCGGTCATCTCAGCGCGGACCTGCCAGAGTTCGGGGAAGAATTTCTGGCGTACACCCGCGTCGAGGATTTCCACCGGACGGCCTTTCAATGAGTTCGCCGCGACCCCGATCGAGCGATAGATCAGCTGCATGTGGGCATTGCGGAACTTCTGGAACTGCTCGTCAAATTCGGCCAGCGCTTCGGCCATCATGTAGGCTTCGTCGTGGCGATAGTCGCTGTCATAGACCTGTTCCAGCGTGCGGGTGCCGCCGTCCAGATACATCTGGGTATAGGTTTCCCAGAGATCGGCGGGCATTTTCAACAGCACCCGGAAGCCCGGGCTTTCCTGACCGCTGCCATTGCCGAGCAGCAGGCGGATTTCCTGATAATCGCGCGGCGACATGGTTTCCAGCAAGGCCAGCTGCGCGGTCATCATCTCCTGGCAGATGTGCACCCGACGAAACAGGGTCAGGGCTTTCAGAGTCCGCCCGGCGCGCATCTCGTCATTGATGTCGAGCAGGGTCGTGCCCATCAGCTTCATCCACAATTCTTCGATCTGGTGGACGATCATGAACTGCAACTCGTCCGGATTGCAGAGGTCTTCAGGTTCCTTCTGGCATGCCAGAAGACGTTCAGTGTTCAGGTAGATTTCGTAGTCGAGCTTGCCAGCGCCGCGCATCATTTCTTGGTATTTTTGTCTGTCCATTTTCTCTCTCCAGTTGGGGGCCAAGGAAAAATGGGGACAGGTCAGCCATGGCCGGTCAGCCAGTGCCGTAGGACGTGTTGCGCCAATGGAACATACGGTTGATGTTTCATACCTCCGCGTATCAGCGATTGCCGCCTGCGTACAGGGGCAGCAAACGTGAACTCCGCCAAAGAATCGTCTAGACCGGCAGAATGTCGAAACTCTATTTCACCTATAGCGCCATGAATGCCGGGAAATCGGCCATCCTGCTGCAGGCTGCCTACAATTATCGCGAACGCGGCATGGAGGTCATGTTGTGGACGTCCGGGCATTATGGCGCGGCCGATGATGCGCAAATGGGCGAAATTGAATCGCGCATCGGCTTGCGGGCGGACGCGCATCTGTATCGCGGCGACACCGACCTGTTCGCAGCCATAAGTGCGCAGCATGACCGGACGCCGCTGAGCGCGATCTTTTTCGACGAAGCCCAATTCCTGACCAAGGACCAGGTCTGGCAGCTGGCGCGGGTCGGCGACACCTTGCGGCTGCCCGTGCTGTGCTACGGCCTGCGCACGGACTTTCAGGGCGAGCTGTTTCCCGGATCTGCCTCATTGCTTGCGATTGCGGATGACCTGCGCGAAGCCCGCACAATCTGCCATTGCGGCAAGAAGGCGACGATGACGGCGCGCATGGACGAAGCCGGCAATGCTCTGACCGAAGGTGCGCAGGTCAGCGTCGGCAAGGAAGTCTATGTCTCGCTGTGCCGGGCGCACTGGGAAGAGGCATTGGGGCGCTAACTCCGCAATCGGTACCCATTCCTGCCACAATGAGTCTTTACTCACATATTGCTGGGCAGAGAACGGAGTCATCCATGTTGTCCCGAAACAAGAGTGTCAGAAACAGCCTGATCTGCGGATTGCTGGCAATCGCGACCTTTATCGGCATCGGCCTTGCTGCGACGGCGCAAGACCAGCGCGGATCTGCCGAAATCGACTATCTCGGCTTCATCGACTTGACCGATGAAGTGTTCGAATTGCGCGAACAGCGCTTGCTGTCGCTGCAAGACTTCAACGCCATGGCTGCTGAGCCGAACACGATCATCCTCGACGCGCGCAGCCGCTATGCCTTCGAAATGGGCCATATCGAGGGCGCGGTGAATCTGCCATTCTCCGACTTCACCGACGAGAAACTGGCCGAAATGATTCCGAACAAGGACACGCGGGTGCTGATCTATTGCAACAATAATTTCACCGATGATGCGGAGCCGATTCCGCTCAAGCGCATTTCGCTGGCGCTGAATATCCCGACCTTCATCAATCTGTATGGTTACGGCTATGAGAACATTTACGAGCTTGGCGTGCTGACCGAAACCACGAACGCGGATGTAAACTGGGTGGCAGCCGAGTTTCCGCTATAGGCAGGCAACGCCCTCCGTCACGGCCAGCTTGAAATCCGGCAGCGATTATTGTTCAGCGTCGTGCCCTTGGTCTTGTATTTCACGGTACCGCCGCTGACCCTGAAGATGACTTTCTTGTCCTTCTTGCAGCTCTCAGTCGTGCCATTCGAAATCTCCACCCGGCCCCAGACCTGAAGGCCTTCCGGGATTTCACCTGATGAGGTCAGGCACGAGGCGTCGCCGTCAAACAGCAGCATCGTGTCGGTCAGCGCATAGGTGACCGAACCGGAATTATAGATGTTGGACGGGCTGAACCCTTTTGGGCGCACCCGGCACTTTGTGCCATCACCGAGATTGTAGCGGACGTAGAATTGCGCCGTATAGGCCCCGTCATTCGTATATTTCATCGCCGACGCTTCAACTTCTGCTGCGAAGGCCGGTCCTGCCAATCCCAGAAGCGGCGTGGCAAGGATCATGGCTTTGAGGGCAGTGCGGACCATGGGCGGGGTCTCCTTTGGCGATTGCATTTGGACAAACCTGCTGGATCACCCATTCCGCCTCTACTGTCAGAAACGCCACTCGCGCCTGGTCTGGCGCCCGGCGCTCGCAGGCCCGTGATTTGCTTTAGCAGAGCTAATGCGTTCATTAGACCACTTGTTTTACGCGGTCAGATATTACATTTGCGCCGCTGAAGACTTATCCCCAAGGAGTTCGTTTTGACTGCTACTGCCGAAGCGCCCGTGAAAAAAGTGAACCCGAATGCGCCGACCGAAGAAACGGTGCTGTCGGTGCATCATTATACTGACCGCCTGTTCAAGTTCACGATCACGCGGCCTGCCAGCTTCCGTTTCCGGTCAGGTGAGTTCATCATGATCGGCCTGATGGGCGAAAATGGAAAGCCGCTGCTGCGCGCCTATTCGGTCGCCAGCCCGAACTGGGATGACACGCTGGAATTCTATTCGATCAAGGTGCCGGACGGTCCACTGACCTCGAAACTGCAAAAGATCCAGGTCGGCGACAAGGTGCTGCTCGGCAAGAAACCGGTTGGTACGCTGGTGCACGATGCGCTGGTACCGGGCAAGCGACTCTATTGCTTTTCCACCGGAACCGGCTTTGCGCCATTTGCGTCTATCCTGCGCGACCCGGAAACCTATGAGAAGTTCGACGAGGTGGTCATCACGCATACTTGCCGGGATGTCGCTGAACTCGCCTATTCGCGTGAAACCGTCGATGCCTTCCTGAACGATCCGGACATTGGCGAGATCGGGCAAGGCAAATTGCGCCTGTATCAGACCTGCACGCGCGAGGATTTCGACAAACAGGGCCGCGTCACGGATCTGATCCGGTCCGGAAAACTGTTCGAGGATCTTGGCGTACCACGTCTCGACCCGGCAACCGATCGGGCGATGATCTGTGGCTCAATCGAGATGACCAAGGAACTGAAAGGCCTGATGGAAGAACACGGCCTGAAAGAAGGGTCGAATTCCGAACCGGCCGATTTCGTTATTGAACGTGCCTTCGTGGGATAGCATATGTCGGACATGATTGTCCGAGACTATACCCCGCAAGACGCGGTCGCCTTTCGTGATCTCAACCTCGCCTGGGTTGAAGCTTTCTTCACCGTGGAAGCGGAAGACCGCGCCCAGCTGGAAGACCCGAAAACCCACATCCTCGACAAGGGTGGCGCCATTCTGATGGCCGACCTCGATGGTGAGGCGGTTGGCACGGTGGGCCTGGTGCCCGGGCACGAAGCAGGCATGCTGGAACTGATCAAGATGTCGGCGCGCACTGACGTACAGGGGCGCGGCATCGGCCGCGCTTTGATGGATGCCGCCATCGCCAAGGCGCGCGATATGGGCGCAAAGAAGATCTGGCTCGAAACCAATACCGTGCTCGATGCCGCGCTGGCGCTCTATCGCCGTTCAGGCTTTCGCCAATTGTCGGGCGATGAACTGACCGACACGCCTTATGATCGCTGCAACTGCCAGATGTTGCTGGAGCTCTAAAAAAAAGCCCGGATGCAAACGCTCCGGGCTTTCCTGTGATGCGAACGCTCGAGCGTTACTTGCCGAAGCCGTAAACCAGAGACACGCGGCTGATCGTGTCGGTGGCTTCGAAGCCGTCGACCGGATCGGTGTCGTGGCGGACCTCGAACGAGATGCGTGCCGACAGTGTGTTGGTCAGCGACGCCGTGATCGCCGCGATGTTGCCGATCTGGGTCGACGTGTCGGCGTACAGAACCGTGGTGTCATTGGTGAATGTCACATTCTCATTGAACAGATGCGAGAAGTTCGATTCTGCGGTCGCACCCAGTGATTCCTCGGTGCGGGCAGGGGTGACCACGGTTGGCGGCACGGTCGACGGGTCGAGCCCGGCTTCGATCTCGTCAATCTTCAGACCCGGGCCGCCACGAACGTTCCAGTTGGTGACGTCGCCGCCGAGGATTTCATAGCCGAGACCGCCACCGATAAAGGTGCGCGATTCGAAGCCTGAAAACTCATCGCGCTCATAAGAGAGCTGGCCGAATCCGAACAGTTTGTCGTTCAACTGGCGATCAACATTGGTGCCCAGAAAGATCCGGTTCTTGGTCTCATCGCCATCGGTCTCGCCATAGTCAGCGCTGGCTTTCAGGCCAATCTTCCAGAGATTGATATCGCGGGCGACGTCAATGCCGAGGCCGATATCCGTGGTTTCGGTGTTGCCGGTTGTCATTCCGGCGCTGAGCGATCCTTCGCCGCTCCAGCCATTGCTGGCGTCTTCATCCTGCGCATGTGCGGGCAGGGTGATTGTCATCGCGCCGGCAAAGGCGGCAAGTTTCAAAAACTGGGAGAATGTCATGTCTTGGCTCCTGTCAAAATCGGAGCGCGCGACATGGCGCGGGAAACATGAATTCCCAATGAATTACATCAGTTTTAGCTGCCGATCTGGGCACGGTGTCGCAATTTTGCATCGGCGAGCACGCAGGCCATCATCGCTTCTGCGACGGGCACAGCGCGAATGCCAACGCATGGATCATGCCGGCCTTTGGTGCGCACATCGACCTCTTCACCATCGCGAGTCACGGATTTGGTCTCGGTCAGGATCGACGAGGTTGGCTTGATTGCGACCCGTACGACCAGGTCCTGTCCGGTCGACAGGCCGCCGGCAACGCCGCCATTATTGTTCGACAGGAAGCGCACACCATCATTGCCCATGCGCATCTCGTCAGCATTCTGTTCGCCAGTGAACGCAGCCGCGTCAAAGCCTGCGCCAATTTCGACGCCCTTGGCGGCATTGATGCTCATCATCGCCAGGCCAAGCTCGCTGTCGAGTTTGCCATAGATCGGGGCGCCCCAACCAGCTGGCACGCCGGAGGCCTGCACTTCGACCACGGCGCCGACCGATGAGCCTGCCTTGCGAACTTCATCGAGATAGCTTTCCCAGGTCTCGGCCATAGCCGCGTCGGGGCACCAGAACGGATTGTCGCCGGTGATGTCCCAGTCCCAGGCGTCGCGATTGACCTTGTGCGCGCCGATCTGCACGACGGCGCCGCGAATCTGGATGTCGGTGCCGAGCACCCGCCGCGCGACAGCACCCGCGGCCACGCGTGACGCGGTTTCCCGGGCCGAACTGCGGCCGCCACCGCGATAGTCGCGCACACCATATTTCTGGTCATAGGTATAGTCGGCATGGCCGGGGCGATAGCGGTCGCGGATTTCCGAATAGTCCTTTGACCGCTGATCGACATTCTCGATCATCAGGCTGATCGGGGTGCCGGTGGTCACCGGGCCGTCAGTGCGATCATCCTCGAACACGCCAGACAGGATCTTCACGGCGTCAGGCTCGCGGCGCTGGGTCACGAAACGACTGGTGCCGGGGCGGCGCTGGTCGAGAAATTGCTGCACCCAGGCGGCATCCAGCGGCAATCCCGGCGGACAGCCATCGACGACACAGCCGATCGCCGCCCCGTGGCTCTCGCCCCAAGTTGTGACGCGAAACAAATGTCCAAATGTGTTATGCGACATGAGGGCCGACCCGTAGTTACTTTATGGCGGTCTCCTATATGCAAATACGAAGCCTGCCAAACCCCTAACCTTGAGAGCTGGACCACGCGGATGACAGATGTGCCCGTATCGATCCCGAAATCGCCGAGCGCTGCCGATTATGCGGCCGATGGCGACCGACCGCTAATTCCGGATGTCGCCGAGCCGTTCGGCTTGTTGGAGACCTGGCTGGAAGCGGCCAATGCGAACGAGCCGAATGACAGCACGGCCATGTCGCTGGCCACCATCGACGCTGATGGATTGCCGGATGTGCGCATCGTGCTGCTGCGCGGTCTGTCGCCCGAGGACGGGCTGCAATTCTACACCAATTATGACAGCGCCAAGGGCGAACAGTTGGCGGCCCATCCGAAAGCGGCCGTGTGCTTTCACTGGAAGAGTCTGCGCCGCCAGGTCCGTGTGCGCGGTGTGATCGAGAAGGCGCCAGCCGCGCAATCGGACGAATATTTCCGTCAGCGCGCGCCGCAATCGCGGATCGCAGCGATCGCGTCAGACCAGTCTCGCGCGCTCGACAATCGCGACACGTTCAACCAGCGCGTGGCCGAGATCAGTGCCATTTACGGCGATGATGATGACATTCCCCGTCCAGAGCATTGGGGCGGCTACCGGTTGATCCCGAGCGAAATCGAGTTCTGGCAGGACCAGGCGTTTCGCATGCACGATCGCCTGAAGCTCATACGCGCCGGCGACGGCTGGTCTCGGACGCGCCTGTATCCCTAGTCTTCGCAGGGATCCCAGGCGTGCAGGAAGGGGCCGGCATTCTCTTTCTGGACGATGACATCGCCGCCGGACAGCGAGACGAAATCGACATTTGGTGCCGTGCGGACAAACATCGCGAACCGGTACTCGTCCGGGGTCACGATGTCTGTGGCCGCGCAGGTATGGACAGTGGCATTGAAGGTCAGCGTGTTCTCACCCGGTGAATTGGTCTTCAGGTCCTGAAGGATCACGTCACTTGCGGCCATGCGTTCGAAATCGCTCTCGCTCAGCTTGAATGTGCCGATGTAGAAATCTTGTCGCTGTGCGTCGGCGAGCGTCGGCGAAGACACGTCCTCCGTCTCGATCAGGACGAAGTCCTCGTCGATCCGCGAAGCGCCGGTGCCATCCGTCACGCCAAGTTCAAACACGGCGCCGTCAGGTTCAATGACGAAGGCATTGTGCAGGCGGATCGCCAGTTCCAGCCCACGCAAATCGTTTTCGAGAGGATTGACGGAACCGATGATTGCTTCGGCGGCATCCTCGTCCATGTTTTGCAGAGCTTCGGCTTCGAACGGCAAGTCTGGCGGCGTCTCGTCCTGATCCGCGTGAACCTGAGCCGTGAAAGCCGCGGCAAGCAACAAGGCGATAGGCAATATTCGAATCATGGCCGTCTCCCTAGGTACTGGGTCCTGATCCTAAGCACGCAAAACCGTTTTGGAAAATCGGCGACTTGATTAAAACAGGTCCACGAACAAGGTGGCAGCGGCGAAAGGGTTGGCAATGAAACTTGGACTACAGATCGGACTCGGCATTCTGTCGCTGATTCCATTGGTGTTTTCGGTCATGGGCGTGATGGCGGGCGCATCCTACTTCATGCCGGATGGCGGGTATCCGGCGGCGCTGGACAATCAGCTGCGCTATCTGTCGGCGATCTATGTCCTGGTCACATTCCTGCTTTGGTGGGCGATTCCCAATGTCGAAAAGCATGGCACGCTGCTGGCCTTCATTTGCGCGGCTATCTTCATCGGCGGTCTGGCCCGTCTGGTTTCGCATCTGACGGTTGGTCCGGGACAACCGGAGCAAATGGCCGGGATGGCGCTGGAATTGATCTCGCCGCTCTTTCTGATCTGGCAAAGGCTGGTTGCGCGCAAGGCCGCTGCCGCCTAAACGGCGGGCCATGACACTGAAACTCGCCATTTGGGACATGGACGGCACCATCGTCGACAGTCGTGATGTGATCCAGACCGCCATGGAACGGACCTTCGAACAGCTTGGCCTCGCGCCGCCCGCCTATGACGACACGCGCAAGACCATTGGCCTCGGCTTGCTCGAGGCCTGCCAGATCCTGGCGCCGGATTATGACGATATCGAGCGTCTGGCAGAAACCTATAAACAAGCCTTCCTGGCCCGGCGCTCCGATCCTGGTTTCAAGGAGCCGCTCTATGATGGCGCCATCGAAACCCTGCAGCGCCTGAGCGATGAGGGGTGGCTGATCGCCATGGCGACCGGCAAGTCGCATCGCGGCATTCGCGCGATCTTCGACATGCACCCCCTGGCCCAGTATTTCGACACCATCTGGTGCGCCGATGATGGCCCGGGCAAACCGCATCCATTCATGTGCGAGGAAGCGATGAAAGCGGTCGGGGTCGAACCGCACCAGAGCCTGATCATTGGCGATGCCGTGCATGACATTCGCATGGGCCTGAATGCCGGAATTCACACGCTTGGCGTTGGTTGGGGATTCGGCACCGCTGAGGAATTGCACGAAGTTGGCGCACATGAGGTGCACCATGATTATTCCAGTCTGAATGCGGCCCTGGATGCATTCGCCGAAAGGGTTTCCTGATGGACAAGGTCACATTGCCGAAGCGCTTCTACAAAACGGCATCTGCGGCGGCCGCTGAAGGCGGCTTCGCCGTTGAGCTCGACGGCCGGCCGATCAAGACACCCGCCAAAGCCACATTGCTGTTGCCGTCGGAAGCACTGGCGACGGCGATCGCCGCTGAATGGGCAGGGCAGGGCGAGACGCTGGATCTGCAAGGCATGACTCTCACCCGTCTCGCCAATGTCGCGCTTGACCGCACGCCGGAGACTCGCGCCGACCTGGCGGATGAACTCAGTCGGTACGCCAGCACTGATGTCACCTGTTACCTGGCCGACTCGCCGCAGGAATTGCAGGCGCGTCAGGACGCGGCCTGGCAACCGTGGCGCGAGTGGGCCGGCAAGGAGCTGGGCGTCGTGCTGGTGCCGGTGATCGGACTGATGGCCAGTCCGCAGCCGCAAGCCAGTCTCGACGCCGTTCGCGACTATGCGCTGTCGCTCGATGATTTCCGCCTGACCGCCCTGACATGGGCGTGCAGCCTGCTCGGATCGGCCGTGCTCGCGCTCGCCGTCGAACGCGGCGCCCTGAACGCAGAACAGGCGCTCACGGCGTCGGTGGTCGATGAAGACTGGCAAATCGAGCAGTGGGGTGAGGACGAGGAAGCCAAAGCGGTGCGCACCGCCCGCTTGCAGGATGCCCGCGCGCTTCAACTCTGGTTTGAGAGTCTGGATTAGAACTCGCCTGTAAGGCGCTGTGCCGCTTGACGAAAACACAAATATCGCGTCCATTTCCAAGCCGGAGGACGCCCAAATGTATCGTACAATCCTGATCGCCGTCGGCGCACTGAGCTTGGTCTCGTGCGCATCGATCGGAAATCTCGCCGCGGTGAACAAGAAAGAAACGCTGGGCTCGGGCTTTGGCAGCAAGTCACCAGCCGGCGTCTTTATCGATGCAGAACAGCGCGCTGTCCTCTCCAACCAGCGCACTGATCGCGACCTGCGCGTCGTCTGCGCTGAGCCTGCCCCAGATGCCTTGTCTGCCATTGCCGCGCAAGCCGGCGTCAGCGTCTCGGACATCTCCAATGCAGTGTCGGCAGAAGGCGGGGTGTCGGAAGCAGCGGCCAATATCGGACTGCGAACCCAGACCATCCAGACGCTGCGCGATGGGTTCTATCGCGTCTGCGAGGCCTACATGAACGGCCTCTCCGAAGAGCAGTATTCGATCATGCTGCGCCGGTTCCAGACCAATATGATCGCGCTGCTGGCGATCGAGCAACTGACCGGATCGGTCAAGGGCGGCGATGCCGTGGTCAGCGCTGCAGCCGGCAGCGGCATGAATTATCGCGAGCAATACCTGCAACGCGCCGCCATCGCCTCGTCCGAACAAACGCGCCTCAGCACAGAGATCTCTCAAACCAATGAAGAGATCAGTTTCCTGGAAGATCTCAATGCAGATTGTGAATCCGGCGGGTCAGATTCTGGTTGTTCGACCGCCGAGGTCGAGCGCCGCGGGCGCGAAATCAATGATTTGCGAGCCCAGCGCCGCGCCATGGAACGGGCGCAGGCTTCGGCTGAGGCGACAGAGACCACCAATAACCGCCTGGCCGAAACAGCGCCTTCGACAACTGATTCAAGTGCGGGCGGCATTACCGGGTCGTGGCCATCCACGCCGGTCTATCCGCCGTCCTATGCTGTCGCCGAAGCGGTGCGCGACATCACCATGGCGATCGTGCAGAACGATTATGGCGTGCAACTCTGCTTCGAGCACCTGCGTTATGTCGAGCAGAATGGCGAAACCTCGCTGTCTGAGCATTGCGAGCAGGTGATGAACGCCTATGTCGAACAGCTCAACAATGCCAATGCGATGCGGGTGGAAATGCAGCGCGCGCAAGCCTCGTTGATGGAAAGCGTTGCCAGCGGGTTCATCTCTGCTGATGAAGCCAGTGCGTTGGCGGCCAATCTGTCGGCTGTGGGCGGCGTACCCGCCACGAATTCCGTACGCTCGTTGACGGTGCCGGACCAGCCGGTTGCTGCCGCGACGCCGCCAACCCGGCAATAATGGTCTCACAGACTGCACGCACGGGCTTGCAGAATCGTTCATCTGGCATAGCTCCTCCTGTAAACCTCTGAACAGGAGACGCGGTTATGATCATCGTTCACCATCTTGAAGATTCGCGGTCGCAGCGTGTGTTGTGGCTGCTCGAAGAGCTTGGCGTTCCGTATGAAGTGAAACGCTACAATCGCGATCCGAACACCTCCCTGGCGCCGCCGGAGCTGTTGCAGGTCCACCCGCTCGGAAAATCGCCGGTGATCACGGATGGGGATGTGACTGTGGCCGAGACCGGCGCCATCTTCGAGTATCTGGTCGACACTTATGATACCGATGCACGATTGCGCCCGGCCAATGGCAAGCATGCGGCGCGCGCCTATACCTACTGGCTGCATTATGCCGAAGGCTCGGCCATGACCAACCTGTTGTTGAAACTGGTCTTTTCACGCTTGCCGGAGCGCGCTCCGATGCTGATGAAACCGATCGTGAAAAAAGTCTCGGCCAGCGCCGAACAGAGCTTTATCGATCCGCGCATTGCCGAGCACACGAGCTGGTGGAACACCTCGCTCGCCGATACCGGCTATTTTGTCGGCAATGACCTGACCGCTGCCGACATCATGATGAGCTTCCCGCTGGAAGCCGCGTCATCGCGTGCCGACCTCGCGCCATTCCCGCATGTCAAAGAATTCCTGGAACGAATTCACGCGCGACCGGCATACCAGAAAGCCCTGGAAAAAGGCGGCCCTTACGCCTTTGCCTGACGGACGGGCGGCTATTTCCACTGGAAACGCAGCAAACCCTATGCTGATATCCACCCAAGGGGGCGTGAGCCCTGAGGTGGGGACGCTCCTCAGGCCAAGCGCAATGTGGAGTGGACGCCGACATGTTTAAGCGCGCACTTGTTTTTCTTTTCGCAAGCCTGTTCTTGCCGATTCTGGCCTTTGCCGAGGCGCGTGTCGCGCTGGTCATCGGTAACAGCAAATACCAGACAACCGGTTGGGCCCTGATCAATCCGGAGAATGATGCGCGCCTGATGAAACAGGCCCTGGAATCCGTCGGCTTCAGTGTGACCCTGTTGCTGAATGCAGATGAAGATCAGATGGAAGACGCGTTCGCCGCGCACGGCGCGCGTCTGCGCGGCGCTGGCAAGGATGCAGTTGGCCTGATTTATTTCGCTGGGCACGGCATTCAGTCGGAAGGCTACAATTACTTGATCCCGGTCGATGCCAATGCCCGGACCGAACAGGATATCTGGGCGCAGGCACCGCGGCTGGGCCAGGCGCTGCAGCATGTCCGGTCGGCCGGCAATGGCGTCAACTTCGTCATCCTCGATGCCTGCCGCAACAATCCTCTGCCGAGCTCCAGCCGATCCGCCGGATCAGGCGGGCTGGCACCCGTCGCGCGCTCGCGGGGGCTACTGGTCTCCTACTCGACCGAGCCGGGGTTTACCGCCACCGATGGCGACGGCAGGAACAGCCCGTACACGCTGGCCCTGGCCAATGTCATCGGTCAGGATGGCTTGATCGCCGAGCAGGTGTTCAAGCGCGTCGCGGATCAGGTGCACCAGGCCACAGGCGGCGCGCAGACGCCGTTCTACAATTCCGGTCTGATCGGTGAGGATTTCTGTTTTGGCGACTGCTCGCGGCCAGCGCCGCCGGTCGATACATCCACAATCCGGGTCGTCAGCGGCGGTGTCGGGCGGGATGTTGGTGACACGGCTGTGCCAACTGCGCCGGTCGAGCCCGCCGGCGCCGACAGCGAGTTTGCCAGTTTCAAGGACTGTGAGGCCTGCCCGGAAATGGTCGTTCTGCCGTCTGGATCGTTCACCATGGGCTCGCCGGACAGTGAGTATCGCAGGATCGATAATGAAGGACCGCAGCGCGAGGTGTCGATTGCGCGGTTCGCAGCCGGGAAGTTTGAGGTGACATTCGGACAATATGCAGCCTGCCGCGCTGATGGCGGTTGTCAGGATCACGATCCGACGGTCGGCTTTCGCAAGGATGTGTTGTGGATGGGCAAGGACCGTCCCGTGATGCTGGTCAATGCCCGGGACGCGGATGCCTATGTGGCCTGGCTCAATGGCAAGGTCGCCGGCACGCCTTATCGCCTGCTGACCGAGGCCGAATGGGAGTATGCGGCGCGCGCGGGTACGACAACGGCGTTTTCGACGGGGGAGGATATTTCCAGTTCGCAAGCCAATTACAATGGCCAACGCAGCTATGCCAACGAGCCTGTGGACGGGGACTATTTGCGCCGCCCGGTCGATGTTGGATCCTATGCGCCGAACGCCTTTGGGCTGCACGACATGCACGGCAATGTCGCCGAGATCACCGCCGATTGTTACCGCAACTCCTATGCGGGCTTGCCGACCGATGGCAGCGCGGTGCCCGGCAGCGCCAATTGTTCGCGATCGGTGCGCGGCGGTGACTTCACCAAGGTGCCGTCCTATGTCCGCTCGGCGAAACGCGACAGCGAACCGGCCAGCCGTCGGATGGAAGAGCTTGGCTTTCGTGTCGCCAAGACGCTGGATTAGACGTGATAAGACCGGGGCGGAGACCGCAGCATTGTCCGAAACGCTAGATCGCGCTGACAAGGTCCTGGTCGCCCTCGGTCACTTCGACAGCCGTGCGGCGGCGCAGGCAGCGATTGCTGCGGGCAAGGTCTCGGTCAGCGGCCGCGTGCTCAGGAAGTCGTCAGAGAAGATCGCCGCGTCGGCGAGGATCGAAGCAGAGTTCCCGCATCCATGGGTGTCGCGCGCCGGAATCAAGCTGGCACACGCGCTCACACAATTCCAGATTGATGTCGCGGGCGCACACTGCCTGGATGTCGGTGCCTCGACCGGCGGGTTCACCGACGTGTTGCTTACCCATGGGGCCGCGAGCGTCGTTGCGGTGGATGTCGGGCGCGGACAGCTTCACGCCAAGATTGCGGACGATCCTCGCGTTCGGTCATTCGAAGGGACGGATGCGCGCAACGTGACCCCGGACATGTTCGATGCGCCGCCACTGGTGATCGTCTGCGATGCGAGCTTCATCTCGCTGCACAAACTGCTCGGACCGCCGCTGTCTCTGGCGGCGGCGGAAGCAAAATTGATCGCGCTGTTCAAGCCGCAATTCGAGGTTGGCCGTGACCATGTCGGCAAAGGCGGCATTGTTACGGACGCAGCTGCGACAGCGCGCGCCGAGCAAGCACTTGTCGACTGGCTGGCGGAACAGAATTGGGCCGTCCAGGCGCGTGCTGACAGCCCGATCAAAGGCGGCGACGGCAATTCAGAGCGATTGATTTTTGCGGTGCGGACTTAACCGGCGGGGCCACGCGGGCTCGGGCCAGACTGGCGTCGGTTGAGGAAGGCCAGGCGTTCGAACAGGGCAACGTCCTGTTCGTTCTTGAGCAGGGCCCCGTGTAGCGGCGGCGTCAGCTTTTCCGGATCCTGCTCGCGTAGCGTTTCGAGATCGACATCCTCATTCATCAGCAGCTTCAGCCAGTCGAGCAACTCTGACGTCGAGGGCTTCTTCTTCATGCCGGGCACTTCGCGCATGGAGTAGAAAGTGGTCAGCGCGTCGGAGACCAGCTTTTCCTTGATGCCTGGATAGTGGACGTCGACGATTTCTTTCATGGTCTGTTCGTCCGGGAACTTGATGAAGTGAAAGAAACAGCGGCGCAGGAAGGCATCCGGCAGTTCTTTCTCATTGTTCGATGTGATGATCACGATCGGGCGCTGCTTGGCCTTGATCGTCTCGTCGGTCTCGTACACGTAGAATTCCATGCGATCGAGCTCCTGCAGGAGATCGTTCGGGAATTCGATGTCGGCCTTGTCGATCTCGTCAATCAGAAGGATCGGGCGTTTCTTGGCGGTGAATGCTTCCCACAGCTTGCCCTTCTTAATGTAATTCTTGACGTCCTTGGCGCGCTCTTCGCCCATCTGGCCATCACGCAGGCGGGACACGGCGTCATACTCGTAGAGGCCCTGTGCGGCCTTGGTGGTCGACTTGATGTGCCATTCGATCAGCTCGCAATCGAGGGCCTTCGCGACTTCGATGGCGAGAACCGTCTTGCCGGTTCCAGGCTCGCCCTTGATCAGGAGAGGGCGCTCCAGCTCAATCGCGGCATTCACGGCCACCCGCAGGTCATCTGTGGCGACATAGTTCTCGGTGCCTTCAAAGCGCATGGGAGGTCCTCATCGTTTACGTTTACGCTAAGGATAAGCTGTGGAGGCGCAGAAGCAAGGACTTACGCGGCGAGAGGGCTGTGATTCGCTGCAGTGCGAAGAATCGCGATTTTTTGCTGACGCTAACCCTCTGTTTGGGCAGCGTTTTCACGACAGTGTTACTGATTTGAAAGTGTGCGTTAACCATTCGGCGAATAACATGTACCATCCGAGCAGGAGTGGGACATGCCACTGAAATTGTCGCTGAAGCCAAAAGAAGCGGTCGTCGTCAACGGCGCCGTGCTTCGCAATGGCGAACGACGAGGCACCATCTTGCTGCAAAACCAAGCGCGCGTGCTCAGGCAGAAGGACGTGCTGGAACCGGAAGCGGCAGAGTCTCCGGTCGAGCATCTCTATTTCGCGATCATGCAGATGTACCTGACAGGCGAGACGGAAGGTCCCCTATATGATCAGGCCGTCACGGCGATTGCTGCGGCGATGGGAGAAACCCAGAGTGAAGAGCACAAACAGCGTTTGATCGATATTTCATCGGCATGCGCGGCTGGCGAGACCTATCAGGCCCTAACCCGTTGCCGAAAACTTCTAAAGGCGACGGAGACCAGGAATGGCTGAGATATCTGGCATGATCGAACTTCCTGACTCTCCGCAAATCGTATCGCTCGACGAAGCCATTGCCCTGATCGAAGCGGGCAAGGCGCCAGACGATCTGTGTGTCGATATCGGCCACGAAATCCTGGTAAGGGCAGACGGGGCGAATGGGCTGCAGGGCTTGTTGCAGCGCCTGCGCGGTCATCGCATGGTCCTGGCCTTGTCGACCGGCGAGATTGCCCCGAGCGTCGTCGCTATGCGTTCTGGCAAGCCCGAAATGCATCCCGATGTGGCTGAAATCCTCGACGCACTGAAAGATCAGGGATAGAGGGCGAAGACCACGTCAATTGAGGGAGCCGCGGCCATGTCCGGCGAATTCATTTCCATCTTTCTCGCATCCTTTGTCACCTTCTTCGTTCTGATCGATGCGCTGGGCGTTGCGCCGGTGTTCGCGTCGCTGACCGTCCGCGGTCCTGCCTCATACCGGCGGTCCATGGCGGTGCGCTCGGTTCTCGTCGGCACGCTGATCATTTTCGGCTTTGCCTTTTTCGGCGCCTGGCTGCTCGACAAGCTGCACATCACCATCGATGCCTTCCGCGCGGCAGGCGGGATCCTGCTCTTCATCATCGCGCTCGACATGGTGTTCGAGAAACGCACCGAGCGCCGCGGCAATCGGGCAGAAGCCGTGCTGGCGGACTCGGACGAAACCACCGAGGAACTGGAAGATGTTTCCGTGTTCCCGCTCGGCATCCCGATGCTGGCCGGGCCGGGTTCGATTGCAACCGCGATGCTCTACATGTCGCAGCATGAGTCGTGGATCAACAAGTCCGCGGTCCTCAGCGCCATCGCCGCGAATATGGTGGTCTGTCTGATCGTGTTTCTGGCCGCAGGGCCTTTGGTCAAGGCGATGGGCGAGAGCATTGCCGGCGCGATCACCCGGATCTTCGGAGTCATCCTGGCGGCATTGTCAGTGCAGTTGCTGATCGATGGGATCAAGGGCGCTTTCGGGATCTAGGCCGATCGCGCTAGCGCAGCCGGATCGCCTCCGCCTGGGTCAGTGCTGATAAGGTCGTCCAGATCAACGCCATGCCAAGCGCCATCAGGCCCATCACCTGGAACACCATGCCGCGGCTCCACTTCACGCCGATCTGGGCCAGCGTCAGCACTTCTGGACCCATTTCGCGGGCCAGCGCAACTGAGCGGTGGCCGCCGGATTCCGAGAGCAGCAGGGCGCGCCGCATATCCTCTGGCGTTGTGGCCTGCTCGACCAATGTGATGGCGCCGGACGAGCTCGTCAGTTCAGCAATGCGGGCAATAATCACCATGTCCCGGATCAGGCGCTCGCGGGCCTGGGGCTGCAAGGCGGCGCGATAGGCTTTCAGAACCTCAACCGTGCGCGCATCGGTGGTCATCACGGTTTCAAATGCGGTGTTCAGCTCATCTCGCAGAATGTCTTCAGGCAACGCATCCTCAACGCGGCTTTTCAGGTAATTCGCAAAGCGGTCATTGAGACGGCCGGCCCGGTGGGCGGCCCGCATGATTGACGCGGCTTCGAACATTGCCTGGGCTTCCGGGTCCGGGTCATCCTGGGTCAGCAAGCCGAGCGCTCGCAGGCGCAGCTGCAAGCTGTCGACCTGCTCGCCGGCAAGCCAGCGCTGGCTGCGGCGGGTCAAATCGGCGGGGTCGCCAAGCAGGAAGAACGACCTTTGCCCGACAAAGGGCTCATCAAGCGGGGCCAGCTGGACCGTATTGCCTGTCGCCGGCGGTGTGTCCGGTGTTTCCGCAGGCGCGGTGTCCGTCTCGGCTGTTTCCGCGTCGTTGTTTTCTTCCTCGTCTGCGTTCGGATCCTCGGGCACGGGCGGCGGCGCGATCGAGCGTTGATAGCTGGCGCGTAGTTCTTCGGGCAAGAAGAGCAGGGCGGCCCGCGCAAGCCGCTGGTCTCGGCTCCCGGAGCTCTCGGCGTCTGCGGCGGCCAGGACGGCGGCCGAATCCTGCTTGTTGAGCATCAGCGGTGCGGCCAGCAAGTAACCGCGCGCAGCAGAGAAATCACGTTCTGACAGGGTCTGATCGATGCGGCTCGCCCAATGCCGTCTTTCCTCGCCCAGCGGTGCGGTCAGCTTGCGAAACTCTGAGTCGATTTCCTGACGCGTTTCGGTGCGCGCTTCGAGGCTGAGCGGGTCAGTGGCGATGTCCGATGTGTAGGCGGCAATGACGATTCGCGCGGCAAAAATAGGCAAAAGAAGAATCAGGCTGTTGAACAAAAGCGATTGCCGCCATGTCGACGGGCGTTCGATTTCACGTTGTCGCCAGCGGGACGTCATCTACTCGGCAGGATCCTGTGTTCGGTCTACGCAAATTGCCAATCCCTTTAGCGCACAGAGGGGTGGTTTGAATCAAGTCTTCGTTACCCAAAGAGCTGCAAAAGTCGTGCAGAAGCCCCGCCTCTGCCACAATTCAGAGTAGGTTCAGCGCCTACTTGGTCTGATTATTGCGATTGCGTATCTATCCGGTCCGCAGTATAGGGCCCGCAAACTCGGTAGAGGAAATTTGATTCCATGGCTGACTTTGATCTCGACGGTTACACCCCAACCGACAAAGAAGAATTCATGAATGCCAAGCAGAAAGCTTACTTTCGAAAGAAGCTTGAAGATTGGAAAGATGACATTCTTGACGGCGCGAAAGTGACCATCGGAAACTTGCGAGCGGAATCCTCTAATCACCCCGATCTGGTCGATCGCGCATCGGCTGAAAGCGACAAGGCGCTTGAGCTGCGCACCCGTGATCGCCAGCGCAAACTGATTTCGAAGATCGACGCCGCCATCCGCCGGATCGATGACGGCACCTACGGCTATTGCGATGACACCGGCGAACCGATCGGTCTGCGTCGCCTGGAAGCGCGCCCGACGGCGACGTTGAGCCTCGAAGCGCAAGAGCGTCACGAACGCAACGAACGGGTTGTGCGGGACGATTAAGCCTGTCGATTCTTGTCAGACGGACTCCAAAATCCTAACGATTCATTAACCGTGTTAACGCACTGATCATAATTCAATTGGTGACAGGTGCAGAATGCGAGACGGTCCCAAATCTATCGCAGAGTCTGACTGGTTGATGGATACCGGAACCAAAACGGCTGCCGAAAAACCAGACGAAGAGCACGTGTTTCCGTCCGCCCGAGGCGTCCTGACGGCCGAAGAAATTGAAGCGCTGCTGCGTCCGAAGCCAGAACAGTCATCACTCGCCGATACTGTGGAGCCGCCTCAGGACATACAGCCAAAACCAACAGAAGTGTTCGAGACGCAAACGGACGCCCCTTCAACAGAGCATGAGCAGCGCGCACAAAGCCTGGCGGCGCGGATTGCCATGGCCCTGGGCTCCGGCGCGGGAGTCAAAGCGGCGATTGCCGTGACGGGCCTGGCCGAATTGCCGCGCGCGGACCTGACCAGCCTGATGCAAGGCAAGTCCAGCGCCGTCGCCTGTGTCGGTCCTGAGGAGACCGATATCCGCGCCCTGATCTGTCTGCCGCCACTGCTCGCCGACGCGATCATCGCCAAGGCATGCGGCGCGCGCGGGTCGACGGGGCGGCTCGGCGATGGCTGGATCCTGAGCGCGATTGACTGCGCATTGCTGGAGCAATTGCTGGTGCCTTTCGGCGAAGCCATCGAAAAAGGGTATCAGTTGCAGGCCATCGAGACCGACATGGCCTATGTCGCCAGCCTGCTCCCCGTGTCCAAGGTGCGCGTGTCAGAATACACGGTGGAAGCGCCGGGTGTGCACAGCGAGCTAGCAGTGATCGAGGGCGACCAACCCGATCATTCTGCCGCGATGCCTGTGCAGGGCACTTCGCCAGATGTGACCGCGGTACTTACCGCACGCCTGGCCTCCCTGACCGTGCCGCTCAGCCGGATCACCGAACTCAAGGCCGGTTCGACACTGTTGCTGGGCTTGCCCGCGGACCAGCCAGTTGAATTGATGTCTGGCGGGCGCGATGGCACGCCGGCGTTTGAGGGCCGCATGGGCCGGAAGGGCAACAAGGTTGCCCTTCGCGTCACAAAACGGATCGGCTCGTTCCGCGGCTAGCTGCCGGTCGCCGTCTTACCCAATGTTTCCATGCTTCGCGATATGCGCGTCAACGGCCTTGATGGCGTCATCCGCATTGTTGCCGGCGCTGCGCAGCTCGGCTTCGCGCTGGGCCCAGAGGCGTTTCTGGTAATTGGTCGAGATGATGTCAGTGACCACCAGGACCCCAACCACCAGGTAGAAGCTCGACTTGCTCATCGCGTCGATCGGGAAGCCGAACAGTTTCAGGTGCGCCAGGTGCGCGCCTTCCGTCACCAGCAGCACGCCGACCAGGAAGAGGATGAACAGGCCAAGTACCTCATACATCCGGTTGCGCTTCAGGAAGTCAGCGACATAGTCGGCCAGCAGGATCATCACGATGCCGGACGCAAGGATCGCAATCGCCATGATCCAGACCTGATAATCCTTGCCGGGCTCGCACCCGACGGCGCCAGCAATCGGGTTGGCAATCAGGTCAGCCTTGCACTGCACGACTGTGCCGGTGAACGAGGTCAGCACATCGCCTGACGCATTGACGACATTGGCCACTTCGACATTCGCAATCGCCATCGCTGACAGGATCGAGTCGAACGAGAAGACGAGGTTCATGGCGACGATCATCGCAATGGCCTGGGCGACGGATTTTCCGGCTGAGCCTTCGGTATGTTCGATATGGTCGACGGCGAGCAGGTGATGGATTTCCTTGATCGCGGTGTAGATGATGAAACCGCCGCCGGCGAGCGTGACCAGGGCCTGTAGCGTGAACTCGCCTTCGAGAACGCCTTTCAGGGCGACGTCGAACAAGGGTTCTGCGAGCAGTGTGAACAGGTTGACGATAATGACCAGAAGGATGATCCGCAGCGCCACCGCGATGCCGATCCCCCAACGCCGCACCATCGGGGCTTTCTCAGGACCCACACGTTTCGACTCAATCGAGATATAGAGCAGATTGTCGAAGCCGAGGACGGCCTGCAACAATAACAGCATCAGCAGCGTAAACAGGCCGCTGATCGAAAACACTTCGGCAACAAGCTCGCCCATCATGAAACCCCTTCGAGAATTGTCAGAAGGGAGAGTCTAGACTGAGTCTGCCGTAGCGAAACAGCGGTAAAATATAGGAACTGCTAGGCCAGCATGCTGCCCATGCGATCCTTGATGATCGACTCCGCGTCAGCGACAATTCGGTCGATCAGCTGCTTTACCGTCGGGATGTCGTCAATCAGGCCCTGGACCTGGCCAGCAGACCAGATGCCACCATCCGGATCGCCAAGTTCCATCGCATTGCGCCCGCGCACGCCAGCGACCAGGTGTTTGACGTCTTCAAACTGGGCCCCGCCGCGACGCTCGATCTCCACCACTTCGGTACTGACCGAGTTTTTCATCACGCGCGCCGTGTTGTGCAGGGTCCGGAAGATCAGCTTGGTGTCGCGTTCATCATTCTCGACCATTTGCTGTTTGAAATTGTCATGGATCGGTGCTTCCTGGGTGACGCAGAACCGGGTGCCCATATTGATCCCGTCAGCGCCGAGGGCGAGCGCTGCAGCTAGCCCGCGACCGTCGCCGAACCCGCCTGAGGCGAGCATCGGAATGGAGACCTTGTTGGCCGCGGCTGGAATCAGGATCAGGCCGGGAATATCATCCTCGCCCGGGTGACCAGCGCATTCGAAGCCATCAATTGAGATCGCATCGGCGCCCATCCGCTCCGCGGATAGAGCATGGCGCACCGCCGTACATTTATGGATCACCTTGATGCCATGCTCCTTGAAATGATCGATGTGCTCTTTCGGCTTGTAGCCAGCGGTTTCGACGATCTTGATGCCGCCCTCGATGATCGCCTGACGATACTCGGCATAAGGTGGCGGCTTGATCGCCGGCAGGATGGTCAGGTTCACGCCGAACGGCTTGTCCGTCATCTCCTTGGTGCGCTGGATTTCCTTGTACAGGTCTTCCGGTGTCGGCTGCGTTAGGGCCGTGAGGAAACCGAGGCCGCCAGCATTGGCCACGGGTGCGACCATTTCGGCATAGCCGACCCATTGCATGCCGCCTTGCACGATCGGGTGTTCGATCCCGAACTCCTCAGTGAAGCGTGTCTTGATCGCCATCGTATTCCTCCGGTATTTCTGACTGTGCGGCGGGACCCGTTAAGGTGCCCTAGAGCGCCTTGACGATGTCCTCGACCATTTTCTTCGCATCCGAGAGCAGCATCATCGTGTTGTCACGGAAGAACAACTCGTTCTGGATCCCGGCATAGCCGGAGCCCATCGAGCGTTTGATGAACAGGACTGTTCCGGCATTCTCGACGTCGAGCACCGGCATGCCATAGATGGGCGACGTGGTGTCGGTCTTGGCGGCCGGGTTGGTGACGTCATTGGCGCCAATCACGAAGGCGACTTCGGAGTTGCGGAAATCAGAATTGATGTCCTCGAGCTCGAATACTTCGTCATACGGCACCTGGGCTTCGGCCAGCAGCACGTTCATGTGGCCCGGCATCCGGCCCGCAACCGGGTGGATGGCATAGGTCACGTCGACGCCTTCTTCCTTCAGCTTGTCGGCCATCTCTTTCAGCGCATGCTGGGCCTGCGCCACCGCCATGCCGTAACCAGGCACGATGATGACTTTCGACGCGTTCTTCATGATGAAGGCTGCATCATCAGCCGAACCGCGCTTGAACGGACGGTCTTCCTGGCCACCTGCGCCGGCGGCTGCATCTTCGCCGCCAAAGCCGCCCAGAATCACCGAGATGAAGCTCCGGTTCATGCCCTTACACATGATGTAGGACAGGATCGCCCCAGACGAGCCGACCAGGGCGCCGGTAATGATCAGGGCGAAATTGCCGAGCGTGAAGCCAAGCGCGGCTGCGGCCCAACCCGAATAGGAGTTCAGCATGGAAACGACGACCGGCATGTCGGCGCCGCCGATTGGAATGATCAGCGTGATGCCGAGGATCAGGGCGAGCACGCTCAGGCCCCAGAAGGCCCAGGTGGCGCTGCCGCCGCTGATAACGAGGACGACGATCAGGCCGATAATCCCTGCGCCCATCGCGATATTGAGCAAATGCCTGGCGGGCAGCAGGATCGGCGCGCCGGACATATTGCCGTTCAGTTTCGCAAACGCGATGACCGAGCCGGTAAACGTCAGCGCCCCGATGGCGGAGCCTAGAGCCAGTTCGATGAGGGAAGCGGTGGCAAGATTGCCAACCGTGCCAATGCCGAAGCTGACCGGCGCGTAGAGCGCTGCCGCGGCGACCAGAACGGCGGCCATGCCGACCAGTGAGTGGAAGGCGGCCACGAGTTGCGGCATGTCCGTCATCGGGATGCGGCGGGCAATCATGGCGCCAATGCTGCCGCCGGCGACGGCGCCTGCAGCCAGAATGCCCCAGGTGGTTGCGTCGAGTGCATTCCAGAACAAGGCGATGGTGGTGCCGACTGCGATGGTCATGCCGATCATGCCATTGCGGTTACCGGCGCGGCTGGTGGCCGGACTGGACAGGCCGCGCAGGGCCAGGATGAAGAGGATACCGGCTGCGAGATAAAGCAGCGGG
Source organism: Henriciella sp. (assembly GCA_965228095.1). GTDB lineage: Bacteria > Pseudomonadota > Alphaproteobacteria > Caulobacterales > Hyphomonadaceae > Henriciella. Next base: position 2,365,215 of record OZ245793.1, read on the forward strand.
GCCCAGGTCGATTGGAACTGTTCCATCGATTAGTCCCCCTTCTTCTTGTACATGGCCAGCATACGCTGGGTGACCAGGAAACCGCCGAAGATGTTGACGCTGGCCAGCGCCACGGCGACGCCGCCAAGCGCCTTCGCGATCCAGCCGCCTTCAACCGCGCCAGAGGCGGTGGCGGCGACGATGGCGCCAACGATGATCACAGATGAAATCGCGTTGGTCACGGCCATTAGAGGCGTGTGCAAGGCCGGGGTCACCGACCAGACGACGTAATAGCCGACAAAGCAGGCCATGGCGAAGATCGCGGCGAGATAGACAGTTGGGCTGATCGTGCTCGTTTCAGCCGCATAGGCGGGCAGGGCCAACGCACCTGCCATTGCGCCCAGGATCAGGGCTTTTCTCATGAGGAAATCCTCTCATTCACAGTTTCGCCGCCGCGGGTCAGCATCATCGCGGTGACGATTTCATCATCAGTATCGAGGTTCAGGCTGCCATCTTCCGCTGTGATCAGTGGCAGGAAGGCAATCAGGTTCTTGGCGTATAGCGCGCTGGCATCGGCCGGCAGGTGCGCGGGCAGGTTGGTGAAGCCGGCAACTTTCACGCCATTTGCATCAACCACCTGGTCAGGCTCCGAGAGCGGGCAGTTGCCGCCCTGGCTGACCGCCATATCGACTATGACCGAGCCGGGGCGCATGGTTTTGACCATGTCCTCGCTGACCAGCACCGGCGCGGGTCGGCCGGGGATCAGGGCGGTGGTGACCACAATGTCCTGCTTCTCGATGTGCGAGGCGACGAGTTTCGCCTGTTTCGTCTGATACTCTTCCGACATCTGTTTGGCGTATCCGCCTGCCGTTTCAGCCGCCTTGAATTCTTCATCCTCGACAGCGATGAATTTCGCGCCGAGCGAAGCGACCTGTTCCTTCGCGGCGGGGCGCACGTCGGTGGCGGTGACGACCGCGCCGAGGCGACGCGCGGTTGCGATTGCCTGCAGTCCGGCAACACCTGCGCCCATGACGAAGACCTTGGCCGGGGCGACGGTGCCCGCGGCGGTCATCATCATCGGCATGGCGCGGCCATACAGGGTCGCGCCCTCGATGACAGCGCGATACCCGGCAAGATTCGATTGCGAGGACAGCGCGTCCATGCTCTGTGCGCGGGTGATGCGCGGGGTGAATTCCATGGCCAGCGTGGTCACCTTCTTGTCATTGAAGGCGCTGGCGTCGAACTTGAACGGATCGAGCAGGCCGATGATGGTCAAGCCGTCTGGCAGTTTGCCAGCGTCCGGCGTGCGCACGCAGAGCAGAACATCTGCCCCTTTCACGACGCTTGCAGCTGTCTTGACGATCTTCGCCCCGGCTTCGGTATAAGCCTCGTCGGTATAGCCCGCGCTGACGCCGGCCCCTGCTTCTAGAGTGACTTCATGACCAAGCCCGACATATTTCTTGACGGTCTCGGGTGTGGCGGCGACACGGCCATCGCCCGCCGCCACTTCTTTTAAGACTGAGAGTTTCATGGTGCTCCATTAGGGTATGGAATTGCCGCAGTGCAACAAAAATTCCTAAACGATAGAATCAGATTTCTAAAAACCTCCCGTCGCGGGAGAGTTCTTGCTCAAATCTCACTGACTTGTGATCCAAGCCTCGACATTCTCCTCCAGGATTTTGAGTGGAACCGGTCCGTCCTTGAGGACGACATCGTGGAAATCGCGAATATCAAACGCGTCTCCCATCCGGCTGCGGGCATCCTCGCGTAGCTCGAGGATTTTCAGCATACCGATTTTATAGGCGGTCGCCTGACCGGGCATCACGATATAGCGTTCGATCGCCTTGATGCAGTCGCCTTCAGGGTTCGGTGTATTGGTCATCAAATAGTCGATCGCCTGCTCACGTGTCCATTTCTTCTCGTGCAGGCCGGTGTCGACGACGAGGCGCGCGGCGCGCCACAGTTCCATCGCCAGACGGCCAAAGTCGGAATAGGGATCCTCATAGAAGCCCATTTCCTTCGGCAGGAATTCCGAATACAGCCCCCAGCCCTCGGTATAGGCCGTGACCCCGCCATACTTGCGGAACTTCGGAATGCCGGTCAGTTCCTGCGAAATGGCGAGCTGCATGTGATGGCCGGGAATGCCTTCATGATAAGCCAGCGCCTCCATCTGATAGAGTGGCATGTCCTGCATGCGATAAAGGTTCGCATAATAGACGCCCGGGCGTGAACCATCCGGGGCCGGGCGCTGGTAGAACGCCTTGCCGGCGGCGCGCTCACGGAACGGTTCGACGGCTTTGACCTCCATCTCCGCTTTTGGGAACGTGTTGAAGACGGTCGGCAGGGCGTCACGCATGGTGTCGATCATCGCTGTTGCTTCAGCCAGGTATTCGGCTTTGCCTTCGTCCGTGTTCGGCTTGAAGAATTGCTCGTCTGTCCGCGTGAATTCAAAAAAGTCTTGCAGCGTGCCCTCGAACCCAACTTGCGCCATGATTGCGCGCATTTCGCCGTGGATGCGATCGACTTCGGACAGGCCCAGCTGATGGATCTCATCAGCCGTCATTTCGGTCGTCGTCATCTGAGCCAGGCGATCCCGGTAATAGGCATCGCCATCTGGCAGCTTCCATGCACCATCATCCGTGTTGGCGTTGGCGGCGTCTTCATTGACCCAGGCGATGAGCGCCGCATATGTCGGATAGACGTGATCGATCAGAGCGCCGCGTGCGTCCAGCTTCAACGTGCCTGCTTCATCCTCGGTAATGGTCCCATTGGTAACCAGCGCGTCGACCTTGCCTTCAAAATCGGCGTAAAGCGGCGAGGGGCGGTCCGGGCCGACGCCCTCAAACGGATACCCGTCAATGACATTGGCAGCGCCGTTGATGACAAAATCATAGACAAAGAGCGGTGGCCGGATTCCGCGCGCCGCGGAGGCCTGGGCATTGGCAAGGTTCTGACCAAGGTATGTCTCCACCCCGCGCAATCGGGCGATATAAGCCTCAGCGTCGGATTTGCTGGTCACTTTGTGCTGGCTGATCAGGAAAGACGCGACCCCAGCATGGGCGCCGCGCATCTGACTGAAAGAATAGTTGTAGCCTCGCCACTTATCGGCTTTCTCGGCCATCTCGAGCTGATACTCGGCGAGGCGGAACGACAGCTGCCCCTGGTCCGTGAGGTTGTTCGGATCGAACATCTCGCGCATTTCTGCAACATTGGCGCGCTGGATTTCCATCTCAGCGTCGCGGTTGGCGTCGGAGACATCGTTCCACTTGTCGTAATTCTCACGACTTCCAAGGAAGGTGGCGCTCATTGGATTTCGCGAAATCGACTCATTGAACTTCTCTTCGAACCAGGCGTTCAGACGCTCGGTTTCTGCGGCGCGATCAATGTCTGGGGTTTCGACAGAAACAGGGTCTGATTCCGATGATGTGGACGGCGTGGATTGGCCTCCACATGCTGCAACGCCACTCATCAGAATGAGGGCGAGGGCTGAGGATGCAAGACGCATGGCGATCCTTTCGTAAACTGTAATGAATCCTCTATAATTTGTCAGATGAGATTAACCAGCCTTCTCGTTTGATTAACCATTCCGGGTGCAAAAGGATAAATTGGAGCAGGCGCGGTGCGACATGCCGTGAAGTCCTGCTATAAGTGTGTGCGAATCATCGGGCGATCCAAAGGCCCGAGCCGGAGTAAGCGTTATGGCCGTTGAAATGCCAGAAGCCCCAGAAACCATCACGTCCGCGCCCAAGCGTTCGCTCGATTGGTTGCAAATGGGGTTTTGGTCTTGTCTTTTGCTCGCCGTCGGAGCGGCGAGCGCCACATTGGCCTGGCCAAATGCCGGCGGGCCAACCGGTCTGATTCTGCTGATCTCGATGGCGGCGGGCGGAATGGTTTTCCTGCTGTGGATCCTGCGCGGCGCTGGCCGACGCATGGGGCTGTTTCCGGAACGCGGCGCCATGGCCGACGCGATGCAGCCTGTTACCCCACGCTTTTCCTGGGTCGAAGCCCTTGATGAGGCGGTCTTGATCAGCGACCGGGGCGGCGCACCGCTGACCGCGAACAAGGCTTATGCCGAACTCACGCAAATGGCGCTGATGGGACAATCGGATGTCATGGGCCCCGTTTCAGTCGATCGCATTTTCAGCGCGGCACCCGGATTGGCTGCCCCCATTTTCCGCTTGTCAAAAGCAGCTAAGGCTGGCGACACCCGCCGGGAAACGCTTCCGGCAATGACGCTGGGAACAGAGTCGCTTCCAGTCCAGTACGAAGCCTCTGTGTCGCCGCTCAAAGGCGATCGCGTGATCTGGCGCTTGCGCCGCATCACCGGAACCGGCGAAGTCACCGGTGCAGCCGACATGCGTGCATTATATGTCGAAGACGCGCCCATGGGGTTCTTTTCGACCGGCCCCGACGGCACCATCACCTATGCGAACGGTTGGTTGCGTGAATTGCTCGGGCTCCCGGAGAGCGCAAAGAACGTTCGCCTGGACGACATTATGCGCCCGGAATTCGTGAAAATGCTGCGCCGCGATCGCAAGTCTGGTGTGCCAGGCCGCGCCGACATCATGATCCGCTCGCGCGATGGCGTTGAAATGCCGGTGCAGACGATCACGACCTGGAATGGCAAGGGGGCTGACGCCTCAGGCCGAACCATTGTTATGGCGAGCGCGCAAAACCTGCTGGACGGTGAAAGCCGGATGCTGGCCGCGTCCGCCAGTCGTCCGCCGCGCCCGGATGGCGATCCGATGTTCGACGATGCCCCGTTCGGAGCGGTACGTCTGGAAGGGCACTCGCTTGAGGGTGCCGTGATCACCGACAGCAACCGCGCCTTGATGGGGCTTGCCGGCGGTGGCGGATCTCCGGGAACGCGCTTCATCGATCTGTTCGTTGCCGAGGAGGGCGAGAACAAACTGCGCGAAAAGCTGCTCGATTCGATCGATAAACCGGTCGGCCTGCGTCTCGCCGATGAAGACCAGAAACACGTCAACGTCTTCGTCACCCTGGATGGTCGCGGACAACCAGCTGTGGCGTATGTCATCGACATGTCTGAGCAGAAAGAGCTCGAGCTCCGCCTTGCGCAAGGCGAGAAGATGCAAGCCATCGGTAAGCTTGCCGGTGGCGTCGCGCACGATTTCAACAATGTGCTGACCGGCATCATGTTGAACAATGATGAACTGCTCAGCAAACACCCGGTGGGCGATCCCTCCTTTGACCACCTGAAAAAGATCCACGAATTTTCGGTCCGCGCCAAAGACCTGGTCCAGATGTTGCTCGCATATGCGCGTCAACAAACCTTCCGACGCGAGGTGTTTGAGCCTGGAGATTTCCTGTCAGAGTTTGCCATCCTCCTGGGACAGCTGCTGGATGAGCGGATTGAGTTCAACGTCGTTCACGGCCGCGACTTGCCAATGGTCAAGGCCGACAAGAACCAGCTCGAAACGGCAATCATCAACCTGGCCACAAATGCCCGCGATGCGCTGCTGATGGATGGCGGCTCAGGCGGCAAGCTGACAATAACGACCTCTCGTGCCACCGAAAAGGACGCGCACGAGCATGGCTTCCGCTATGTCGAGGCGGGCGAATACCTGTTGATCGAAGTCGAAGACACGGGACACGGCATCGCGCCGGAAAACCTGAAGAACATCTTCAACCCGTTCTTCACGACCAAACCAAAAGGCCTCGGCACCGGTCTTGGTCTGTCCACGGTGTACGGGATCATCAAGCAGTCTGAGGGCTATATCTGTCCCATCAGCGACGTCGGCAAAGGCACGACGTTCCAGATCTACCTACCGGCCCTGAAAGCCGACGAAATCCCTGCGGCCGAGATTCTCGAAGCCGAGCCAGTCAATGCCGTTAGCGCGCCAGTCGATATTTCCGGTCGTGGCCGGATCCTGCTGGTCGAAGATGAAGATGGCGTCCGCTCGATTGCGGCATCGCAGTTGAAGTCGCGCGGCTATGAAGTCGAGGAAGCCTGCGATGGCGAGGAAGCGCTCGAGATCCTGGAAGAAAATCCCGGCGCTTTCGATCTGGTCGTCTCGGACGTTGTCATGCCCGGAATGGATGGTCCGACCCTGATCAAGGAAGCCAAGGACTTGCTGGGCACGGCCAAGGTGCTGTTCATGTCAGGCTATGCGGAACGCGATGTCGCGGCCAAACTCGATGGCGACCGCGAAGTAGGCTTCATGTCGAAGCCGTTCACGGTCAAGCAACTGGCCGAGCGCGTCAAAGCTGAGCTGATCGCACGCGCTCAGGAAGCGGCCTAGTCGTTGCTCGCAACCAGACGCAGGCCGGCCGGCTGTCGGTCTATCCTCGGTGGGTAAAGAGCGGTGATGCGGTGACGCCAGACCGGACGGCCCTTGAGCACCAGATGCGGTTCCACGACCTGATAGAGACCTAGCAAGCGAGACTGCGCCTTATGCGGTCTTGGGGTCGGCAATGGCGCCAGGGTCAGCTCGATGTTGACCTGAGTGCCCGTCAGCGTTTCACCGGTGGCTTGCAAGATCCCCGGCTTGCGACTCTCGCGCACCGAGTCCATCAGCGATTTGACCATAACCCGGTCGTGTCCGGTCCAGAAATCGAGGCAATCGTGAGAGCTGAGTTCTCGGCCAAGCAGGGTACCGAGTCGGTCTCCGGCATTTCGGAACAGCCAGCGCCCTTCTTCGGATCGTTCGATGACGAACAAGCATTCCAGAAGATCAGGATGATCGGTGGCCTTCGCGTTGCTTTCGATCGCGTCCGGCGATTGCGTCATGCGTTCCCACGCTGAGATCAATGTCTCGGTGTTCGGATGATGAGTCGTCGACGTCATATAGTTTGTTTCTCACTCTTATTCGGCCTAAAACTGATCCGGCCCGCCCAATGTCATGAAGCTCCTACCGCAATGTTTGCGCCAGTTTGCGGGTTTCGCGTCTTGGGCGAAAGTCGGTTCATTTTGACCCCACGTTCACGCAATAGGCGAAACTCGGGTCCGTCTGAGAATCCTCCTAGGCGAGTTGAAAAATTCGAAGTCGGTCCACCGTCTCAGGGCGAAACACTTGGTTGACCATCGGGTTGACGCAGGGGCGATGTTGCGTAATTGCCGCAACAGCTTGGCTCACTTCAAGATCATGCGATTGTGATCTTGCCAACCGTCGCTCTTGCACTACTCCTCAACCCCAAGTCGCGACAAGAACGACCCCCCAGAAACAGAATCTAAAATTTAGACCGGGAGACGTGAGATGAGTTCATCCACAACCAATCGCTTTGGGCTGAAAGCTGCCCTTTCTGTATCCGTTGGCTTCACCGCTTTGGTGGCAGGCACTGGCCTGACAGCAGCGGCGCAAGACAATGCAGATGACAGCGCCAGACGCCTGAACACAGTGACCATCACGGCCACCAAGCGCGAGCAGACTCTGCAGGACGTGCCGGTTGCTGTTTCGGTTGTTGATGACAGTGTCATCGAAAAAGCCGAGATCCAAGATCTTGGTGATCTGCAATCCGTCGTGCCGTCCCTGCGTGTCGGTCAACTGCAATCGTCTGCCAACACCAACTTCATCATCCGTGGATTTGGTAATGGTGCGAACAATGCCGGTATCGAACCATCCGTGGGTGTGTTCATTGACGGCGTGTATCGCTCGCGTTCCGCGGCACAGATTGCCGACCTTCCAAACCTGCAGCGCGTTGAAGTGCTGCGTGGACCGCAATCGACCTTGTTCGGCAAGAACGCATCAGCAGGTGTGATCTCCATCGTCACTCGCGCACCTCAGTTTGAGCAAGGCGGATCGATCGAAGGCAGCTTCGGCAACTACAATGCCTACCGTCTCAAAGGGGACATTACCGGCCCGCTTTCTGACACGCTCGCTTACAGCCTGTCCGGTAACTACAACAAGCGCGATGGTTATGCTGATGATCTGGCCACCGGCAATGACGTCAACCAGCGTGATCGCTGGGGCTTGCGCGGACAGCTCCTGTTCACTCCAACCGAAGATCTCGAGTTCCGCTTGATCGCCGACTATGATCAGATTGACGAAATCTGCTGTGTTGCTGGGAACCTCGTCAACGGTCCAACCGGTGGCGCGATTGGCCTGCTCGGCGGACAGATCGACGCCCAGAACCCATTCTCTTATGACGTGTTCAACAATTTCGACTCGACCAATGAAATCGAAAACTCAGGCATCTCGCTGCAAGCTGACTATGAAATGTCGTTTGCCGATTTGACCAGCATCACGGCGTTCCGGACGGTGGACTCGCTGACCAATCAGGACTCCGACTTCACCAGCGCTGACCTGATCGGGCAAAACCTGTCTGACACCGAAATCGAGACCTTTACCCAGGAAGTTCGTCTGACCTCGAACAACCCGGACGCACGTTTCGACTGGATGCTGGGTGCGTTCTACTTCGACGAGCAGGTCGAGATTTCAAATGACTTCCAATACGGCGCGGATTTCCGTGGCTATGCTGACATCCTCGCTGGCGGCCCGGCGGCACTGGCCGGTGCAGAAGCCTTTGTCGGCGTTCCAACCGGTACGTTCGGCGCCGCAGGTCAAGGCCTGCTGGAAGAGTTTGGCCAGGACAACACCGCGTGGTCACTGTTCGGGACCTTGGACTTTTACGTCACCGATCGCCTCACAGCGACGGTCGGTCTCAACTACACGGAAGACGACAAGGACGCGTTCGGCAATGTCGTTGCCACCGACGTTCTGTCTGGCCTGGACCTGACGCAAGCTGGCTACACTGCGGTGCTGGCGACTTTGCTCGGGCAGCAGGGCGTGGACATTTCCAACCCGGCTTCCGTTGGCCCGTTCGTTCAGAACAACCCCGCGCTTTACGCACAGCTGCAGGCGGGCGCCGCGGCGGCCGCTCAAGATCCAACGCTGAACCCATTCGCTGGCCTGGCACCGCTGCAGTTCCTGCCACCGTTCCTGAACTTCCCGAATGCGGTTGAGAATGGTTCGACCTCAGACAGCAATACCAGCTACACGCTGCGCCTCGCTTATGACTTGACCGATAATATCAATGTCTACGGATCGTATGCGACCGGCTTCAAGGCGACGTCCTGGAACCTGTCACGCGACAGCCGTCCGTTCCCGACTGATTTCACGCCGGGATCGGCCATCGTGGATCCAGTCACTGGACAGACCGTTGTTGCCGCGCCGTCTTCGCCAATTCAGAATGCTGGCCTCGCCGTCAACAATCTGACCACCGGGACGCGTTACGCCGGACCAGAGGAAGCAGAAGTGTTTGAGTTGGGTGTCAAAGGCTCGTTCAACAATTTCGCTTTCAACCTGGCTGTGTTTGATCAAGTCATCGAAGGCTTCCAGTCCAATGTCTTCACCGGCACCGGCTTCGCTCTCGCAAACGCAGGTGAGCAGTCGACCCAAGGTGTCGAGATGGACCTGACCTGGAACCCGACTGACGCGCTGACGATCAGCTTTGCGGGGACGTTCCTGGATCCTGTCTATGACAGCTTCCCGAACTCTGCGAGCGGCGACCTGTCGGGCCAGACGCCATCAGGTATCCCTGAGACGTCGACCTCACTCGGCTTCAACTACGACTTCTCTGTCGCCAATTGGGACAGCTTCCTGCGCGCCGACTGGCAGTATGAGAGCAATACGGACTTCTTCGACGACCCAGCCAACCAAGCGCTGCTCGAATCCGTTGGCTACTCGCGCGAAGTCAATCTCGTGAACGCCTCGCTCGGCTTCGTCTCGGAGAACGGCCTGGGTGTCACGCTGTGGTCACGCAACCTGTTTGATGATCAGCGCATCACCACTGCGTTCCCATCTGTTGCTCAGGCGGGATCGCTCTCAGGCTATCCGAGCCAGCCACGCACCTATGGTGTGACGGTTCGCAAGTCGTTCTAAAGGCGGCGATCAATCCATTGGAAAAGCCCCGTCATCCGGCGGGGCTTTTTTCTGGGTATCGTGCGGTCAGCATCAGTGCGATCGCGAACATCACCGCTTCAAAGCCGGCGAACATCCAGTTTGATGACATTGCCGGATCACCAAACGCGAAAGACGCCCCGCGCCCGATCACATAGCCGCCCATATAGGCGGCGACGAAACACAGGGCGGGAAACTCAATTCTCGCTTTGACACTGCCGAGCCCGCACAGGATCGCCGCGCCAAGGCTGATGCCACCGAACACGCCCCGAATTTCGAAGACACCGGCGGGACCCCCAATATCGACGCCAAGTCTTGACGTCATGCCGGTCGGGTCTGTGATCGACCAGAGACCGAAGGCGAGAAACATGAGCGCGGTGAATGACAGAAAGATGCGATGGATCATGCGCATGAGCTAGATCGCGGCTTGACGTTGTCCAGTCGTCTCACTCTGTGTTCAAATCTCGCGAATGCGGGGGCAATTGTCACTTGTCAGGCCTGCTTAGGTGCGGGACAAGGCGACCGAAAGCCAATGGCCTCTGCGGAGGCAGAATAGAGTAAGCGAATAGGATCCAAATGCCGTTTGATATGCCTCGTCACGATTGGACGAAAGACGAAATCCGGGACATTTACGAACAACCGCTCGATGCGCTGGTCGGGCAGGCGCTGGCAATCAAGAGCGCCAACTGGGCGGACGGTCAGCTGCAGAAAAGCCAGCTCCTGTCAATCAAGACCGGCGGCTGTCCCGAGGATTGCGGATATTGCAGCCAGTCTTCACATCACCAAACGGGCCTGGACGCCGACAAGCTGATGCCGCTCGAAGAGGTGGTCGCGGCCGCGAAGCGCGCCAAGGAAGGCGGTGCGGACCGGTTCTGCATGGGGGCGGGCTGGCGTTCGCTCAAGGATCGGGACTTGCCGAAGGTCGCAGCGATGATTTCAGCCGTGAAAGCCGAAGGGCTGGAGACCTGCGTGACGCTGGGCATGCTGGAAGACGGTCAGGCCGAAGCGCTGAAAGCGGCCGGGCTCGATTATTACAATCACAATCTCGATACCTCGCCGGAATATTACACCACCGTGGTGACGACCCGGACTTATGATGACCGGCTCGACACGCTGGCCAAGGCCCGCGAAGCTGGTGTGAAGCTGTGCGTTGGCGGCATCCTTGGCATGGGAGAGGGACGGGAGGACCGGATTGGCCTGATCCATGAGCTGTCGAAACTGACCCCGCATCCGGAGAGCGTTCCGATCAATATGCTGGTGCCGATCAAGGGCACGCCGCTCGGAGACAGCCCGGCTGTCAGCGTCACGGAAATGGCGCGGGCAATTGCCACCTGCCGCATCGTCTTCCCGAAAAGCTGGGTGCGCTTGTCAGCTGGGCGCGAAGGCATGAGTGAAGGCGAGCAGGCCTTGCTTTTGCTCGCCGGCGCCAACTCGATTTTCATTGGCGACCGCTTGTTGACCACCGACAATCCCGGCGATGACCGCGACCAGGCACTGCTCGACGCCGTCGGGTTCGAGGCCGCAGGTCACGAGGTGATGGAACGGGCCCAGAAGAAAACACTGATCGACGCACGATAGGGGCTTTCGAGAATATGACTGATTTACAAGCCGTGATCTGGGATTTTGGAGGGGTGCTGACCTCGTCTCCATTCGAGGCCTTCACTCGCTACGAAATCGAAAAGGGACTGCCCAAGGACTTCGTACGCTCGGTCAATGCACGCAATATTCACGAGAATGCGTGGGCGAAGCTTGAGCGCTCCGAGGTCAATGCGGACGAATTCGATCGACTGTTCCGCGAAGAAAGCGCCGCACTTGGCCACGAGGTTCCAGGCAAGGACATTCTCGGCCTGTTATCGGGTGACATTCGGCCAAACGTGGTTGAGGCCCTGAAGATCTGCAAGTCACAGGTCAAGGTCGGCTGTATCACCAACAATGCGCCTGTCGGCAAGGGTGCCGGGATGAGTTCGGACGCGAACAAGGCTGAGAAAGTGTCTGAAATCATGGCGCTTTTTGATCATGTGATCGAAAGCTCAAAGCTTGGCATTCGCAAGCCTGACCCACGCATCTACGCGCTGATGTGTGAGGCATTGGATGTTGATCCGGCAAAAGCGATCTACCTTGACGATCTGGGAATTAATTTGAAACCTGCCCGTGCAATGGGCATGCATACGATCAAGGTCCTGAACGAAGCCCAGCTTCTGACAGACTTGCGTGCGGCAACGAATTTCGAGGGGATATGATCAAACGCGTTCTGGGGCTGAGTGTCATACTCTCACTATCCGCTTGCGGCAGCGATGACGGGTCCCCCAAAGTGCGTCTTGAGGTTGAAGCCGCCCCGGCCATTACGGCGCCTGCAGAACCGGAAATCGTCGTCACGCCGCTGAGCGCAGAGGTCGAGGCCAAGATCGTCGCGATCCGCGAGGTGCTGGACCGCGACTCGCTGTCTCGATTGGTGCGCCTGGCCAATAGCGAGGAAAACTTCGTCTCCAACTTTGCCGGCGAAGCTCATCGCGTACATTGGGATTTGCTGCGCCGCACCGGCTTCGACCCGTTGAACAAATTGGGCGGCCTGCTCGATGGCCCGTATGGCACACGACAAGTTGGCGATCAGACCTGGTACATCTGGCCGGATTTTGCGGCGCTCGATGCTGATGATTTGCTACCAGAGAAACTCAGCTTCACGGATCGCGCGCGGCTAAAGGAGCTGGTTGGAGAAGCCGGACTGGAGCGCATTCGCGCTGGTCAGGGATATCCGGGTGTCCGCACCGCCATTGCTCAGGATGGCGACTGGCTCTACTTCGTCCACGAAACCCAACAAGACACGGAAGAGAGTGAGTGATGGCAGACAAGATCGGTGCCGCCGCCGCAATCGCCAAACTTGGCGACTGGGCTGTCAAAGTCGGTGATCGAGATGCGATTGAAAAGACCTTCAAGTTCGCGGATTTCAAGTCTGCGTTTGCGTTCATGACGGCGAGCGCCTTGAAGGCCGAGCAAATGGATCATCATCCGGAGTGGTTCAATGTGTACAACCGGGTTGAAGTCACCCTGACCACACACGACGCCGATGGCGTGACCGCGCTCGACGTCGAACTCGCATCCTATATGGATCAGCTCGCGGCGAATATCAGCTAATCAGGAACAATATCCGGCGCCGATGATCGGACCGATCTGATCTCGGCGTTTTTCCTGAATCAGGATGGCGCATGAATGCCCGTTCGCGGGCGGTGTCAGAGCGAGAGACATTGCTTGCCCGCGATAGGTGCCGACTTTCTTCGCGTCGAGCACAACGTTTTTACTGGCCAGCGTCACGCCGCGATTCTCACCACGTGGGACGTCCGTGACCTGTGCCGGCAACAGCGTTAATTGCACGATGTCGGCGTCCCGTTGCAGCTCGCTGACAAAGTCTTCGACATCGAGACGGATCCGCTGGCCATCGCGGCGAAATGCGAGCTGTGTGGTGGCATGCGAGGCCGGCATCAGCAAAGCCTCAACGTCTGCGCGCCGATTTCCAACCGCTTCGCGCGCGCCATTAATGACGGCTTGCGGTGTATAGACCCCGCCCGTGCCGCGCAAGGCGCGGTTATAGTCGCGCTGACGCTTGGTGTATGCGGCGTTCGAATACGGATCTTTCCATGCACCGGCGCGGCCGTGGACCAGGCGGTCCCAGTAATCGACATGCCATTCCAGCACGATCAGGTCATCGCGATCCGACAGATCGGCGAACAGCTTTTCGGCTGGCGGACAAGAGGAGCAGCTTTGCGACGTGAACAGTTCCGCGACGATGGGCGATGCGGTCTTGCCCGTTGCTGCTGGAACTTGCTGCAGGGTTTGCGCGCCACCGCTCATGTTCAAAAGCGCAACCACCGCGACCACTGCAACGAGCGTTCCGAGTAAAATCCGCATCACAAAGTCCTTTTTCATGACGCATGATGTCGGCGAAGCGGAACGACTTCTCAAATCGCTTTTCCTCAAATCCGCGTGAGCGTCTCCGCCGCGTCAGGGCTTGCGCCGGCGAAGGCCGCGTGTGATCTCAGGCGCAGATCTATAGAACACTGGAGGGCAGGCATGGGCCGCGTATCAGGAAAGAAAGCAATCGTAACCGGGGGCGCGCAGGGGCTCGGCGAAGCCACCGCCAAAATGCTCGCGCGCGAGGGGGCCAAGGTGGCCATCACTGACATCAATGGTGCGGGTGCAGAAGCGATCGCTGCCGAGATCAATGCCGAGCTTGGCGATGGAACCGCCTTTGCCTGGCAACACGATGTCACCGATGCCGAGCGCTGGAAGGTGGTTGTCCAGGAAGCCCACGACGCCATGGGAGGGCTGAACATTCTCGTCAACAATGCCGGGATCGGGTCTCTCGGCAGCGTTGAGGACGAAGACTATGCGATGTTCCAGAAGGTCATGACGGTCGATGTCGACTCGATCTTCCTCGGATGTAAATACGCCATCCCGTTGATGCGCGATCACGGGCTTGGATCGATCATCAATATCAGTTCGATCGCCGGCATTATCGCGAGCGGAAACTACGTCGCCTACAACACGGCCAAGGCCGCGGTTCGGCACATGTCGAAATCGATTGCGTTGCACTGCGCCAAGACCGGCGGACAGATTCGTTCAAACTCGGTCCATCCGGTTTTCATCAACACGCCGATCCTGGATCGCACGAAAGAGATGTTTGGCGAGGAAGAGGCGTTGGCCAAATTGGGTCGTCAGATTCCGCTGGGCAAAGTGGGTGAGCCGGATGATATCGCTTACGCGGTGCTCTATCTGGCCAGCGATGAAAGCAAATTGGTGACCGGAATCGAATTGAAAGTTGATGGTGGCATTAGCGCGATGTAGCGCTTGCCAAGTCTGTTTGTTCATGTAATGTTCCGGCTCCAAACAAGGAGGCTGGAATGATCGGTTATGTAACTCTCGGAACCAATGATCTCGCGCAGGGCGCGGTCTTTTACGATGCGATCGGCAAGGAAATGGGCGTCGGGCGGATGATGGAGGAAGAGACCTTCATCGCCTGGGGCGAAATGGGTGGGGCGCCAGGCGTGGCGATCACCAAACCGTTTGATGGCAATGCGCCCAGTGTCGGCAATGGCACCATGGTCGCCTTGCAAGCAGCCGACAAGGCACAAGTGGATCGACTTCATGCCATCGCGCTCGAGCAGGGCGGGACCTGCGAAGGCAAGCCAGGCGATCGTGGTGGCGGATTCTATGCGGCTTATTTTCGCGATCTCGACGGCAACAAGCTGAACGCGTTCTGCATGGAGATGCCCGGTTGATCAGCCGTTCCCCAAGGGGCGACGCGCGACGACCAGAAAGGCATAGGCGCCGAGCCCGGCCATGACCACGGCTGACACATAAAGCGGGAGCGGCGCGCCAATCTGGTACAGCGTCGCTCCCATCAATGGACCGAAGATAAACCCGGCAGGAGGGGCAGCAGCCAACAAGGCCGCGGCTGCGCCCTGTTCTTCGCGTTGCACGGACAAGCTGCCAAGCGCATTCGCTGCCGGCACAGCCAGGGCGGCGCCTCCGCCGACGATCAGGAAGGCGATGCAGACTGCCCAGAACGGCATCAGCAGGTTGGCCAACACATATCCAATTGCCACCAAAACCAGGCCAAGGGGCAACATGTTGCGCGGATCCGGTTTGAACGGTTGTACATAGCCGAACTGGATGATCACCATCATCACGGCGAGACAGGCAAAAGCAATTCCGGCGAACAAGACGGTGCGCTCTTCGCTCAACTCATACCGGTCCTCGATGAACCAGCCGAGCGTTTGCTGGATCATGCCGACAGCAACGAAATAGGTGAATAGGAATAACAGGTGTGGGAACACACGTGGATCGCGCATCGCCAGTGGTGTCGGGCGATCTGCGGCCTGGCGCGTGCTGCGGCTCTTGGGCAAGGCGAACCCAATCAGCAGCGCGCAGGTCAGGCAGAAGACAATCGATCCCCAGAGTGGCACCAGCGCGCCGAACGGCGCCAGAACGGTGGCGCCTGCTGGACCGATAATCGATCCAATGCTCATTGCGGCACCGAGCATGCCAAGCCCGCCAGCCCGTGTCATCGGCGTGGTCGCGTCAGTCATTGCTGCCATGCTGGCGGGTTGCAGGCCGGGCGACAACAAGCCGAACCAGACCCTGACAAAAACCAGGGTGAAGAACATGGTGAGGCCGGTAATTGCCCCGGCCAGTGCGGCTTCGAGGGCGAACAGGAAAGCGGTGTTGGTCAGACCCATTGCGGACAATGAGAACACCATCACGCGTTTTCGTCCGAAACGATCGGCCCAGCGCCCCCATTGCGGAATCATCAGCGCGTAAATGGCGGCGGACAGGGTGAGAATGCCGGCGACCTGCATTTCGGTTAGCCCCGCCTTGCGCGCGAGCGGGGCAACCACGACAAAATTGATCGTCATGCCCGCGCCCATCGCGACGCTGGCGAATGCGATCATGCCCTGCTGGAACGGGGTCAGCGGCCGCAGCGGTACGTCAGGATCGATGTCGGTATGGCTCATGCCCGCCCTCTCTGACCCGCAGGCTTACGAGCTTTGCGAACGCCTGCAAGCCAGACCTTGCGGAAGGGGCTTATTCGTCGCGCGGCCGGGCCAGGCTCTTCAACGCCTCACTCTTTACAAAATCGACGGCGGGCGCGAGGCCGTCCAGACCGCTGGCGGACGTGCCATTGGTCGTATGATCAAATGTGATGGTGGTGCCGCCTTCGTCGTTTTCGGCGAGCGAGATCGTCCAGACCGAGGTCACCGCCAGGCCTTGCAACGGCCCAAACGGCGCGTTCAGGCTGAGCAATTTGCCCGGCTGTGCCTGTATCACGGTCCCGTGCCAGACGGATCCGCCGTCCCAGTCTTCCCGCCACAGGCCGCCAGCTTGTGGATCGAGCGAAAGATTGGCGGAGTCGCCGGAATAGGTGTGGTCGGATTGCCACCACGTGCTTGGCTCGATCAGTCGTGCCCAGACTTCATCCGGCGAGAGCTCAGTCGTCGCTTCCAGTTTGAGCGTGAAGTGATCCGGCTGCGCTGTGACAACCTCGCCATGTGCACAGCCGAGCAGTCCGAGGGACAATCCCACCGCACCCATCATCGCGTTACGCTTCATCTGGAGCCTCCGTTCATGCCGGTTTGAATGTCGGCAGCCGATCAATCCAAGGCTGCGCCTCCTCCAATTCATAGGCGAGCGCGAACAGAAGTCCATCATCTCCGCGTTTGGCCGAGAACATGGACCCGATCGGCAAGCCATCATCGCTCCATTGTAACGGCACGCTCATTGATGCCGCGCCGGCTACGTTCATGGGGGACGTGAACGCCGCAAATGAGAGAACGCTTTCCATGACAGCATCAAAGTCTCCGTCCGGCGCCTGTTCGCCGACCTTTGGAGGCAGGCGAGAGACCGTCGGCGTAAGGATGACGTCGAAGTCTTCGAACCAGGCATGATAAACCGCTTCAAAGTCTTGCAGATACTGGATCGTGTCCGGCATTTCAGCCTGGCGTGCGAGGAATTGTGCGGTCAGGCCGAGCGTCCAGGGTTCGACGATCTCGGGACCGACCGGTTTGCCCGAGAATGCACTGGCTTGCTGTGCAAACGCGGCCGCGCCGGCAGCCCAGTAGAGCAGGAACTTGTCGCCAAACTCGACACCGTCAACCGGCATGGTGAAATCAACCACTTCGTGCCCCAGTTCGCGACAGAGTTCGGCGGTACGCTCAATCCCGGCGCGCGTGGCCGCGTCCAGGGACGCGCCGTTCACCGGCTCTGGCGCGAACGCGATTTTCAGTCTGCGCGTGGACGCTTCGGTGACATTTCCGGTTCTGGGTAAGTCAGATTGCAGATTGGCTTCGGCCGCTGCGAACAAGGCCGCACTGTCGCGTACCGTCAGCGTCACAGCGTGGTTGACGGAGATATCAACTGGTCCGGAGTCACGGCTGACAGGCAGCGCGCCACGGCTCGGCTTGAGCCCGAACAGACCACAACAGGCCGCGGGAATTCGAATTGAGCCACCGCCGTCGCTGGCGTGCGCGAAAGGCACGACGCGTGCGGCGACCAGCGCCGCGGCTCCGCCGGACGATCCGCCTGGAATGCGGCTGAGATCATAGGGATTGCGAGTCGCGCCGGTGACCAGGGGTTCGGTGGAGGAAATCAACCCCATTTCAGGGCTCGTTGACTTGCCCAGGCTGACCACACCTGCTGCGCGCCAGGCGCTGGCGAACGGAGCATCAGCAGGAGCGATGTAGCCTTCGAACGCGCGCGATCCGTAAAGGGTTTGATCACCTTCCCAGTCGAGCAGGTCCTTGATGAAAGTCGGTACCCCGCCAAAGGCACCAGCCGGCGGGTTTTCCGCCTCGGCCAGCGCGTCGTCATACGTCTCATAGGCAACGGCGTTGATCAGCGGGTGCGCGGCTTGCGACCGGGCGATCGCCGCTTCCGTCAATGCGCGCGATGTGGTTTCGCCGGAGGCCAGCATGGACAGCTGTGACACGCCGTCGGGGATCGCTTCAGCCTGATATGTTTCGGCGACCACCTCGGTTGTTGTTTCGGTCCTTGTGTCGGTCTCTGCTGTGCCCGGATCTGCTGTCTCTGATGTACAAGCGGCAAATGGCGAAAGCGCCGCGATGGCGGCACCGGACTTCAACAGTTTTCGGCGATCGAGATGAGACATGTGTTCCTCCGCATAGTTTCCGTGAGCCTCGCGCGGGCTTGCCCGGATTGCAAGACGATCGTAGGGGTAACTCCCTTTTGGTGGACGCTGAGTATCAATGCTTTCGGTCTTGGATTTATTTCGTGTCGGCCTCGGCCCTTCTTCGTCTCACACGGTCGGTCCGATGCGGATCGCAAAGCGGTTTCTGCGTCTGACCGAGCGCGCCGGCGCCTTGGCAAAGGCAACGCGCATCGAAGTTGAGCTGCAAGGGTCATTGGCGCTGACGGGGATTGGTCACGGCACAGACAAGGCGGTGATTCTCGGCCTGCTGGGATATGACCCGGAAACGGTCGACCCAGATCATGCCGAGGCCGAGTTTCGTCGCACCGTCGGAGCGAAAACACTGAACCTGCCAGGCAACCGCCAGATACCGTTTCATCCGACGACGGACATCCTGTATCGCGGCGATTTCGTCCCGGACTTGCACCCGAACGGCATGGCCCTTCGCTTGTTCACGGATGACGCGGCCAAACCTGCGATCGAGAAAGTCTATTATTCGACCGGCGGCGGCTTCATCGCCTCGGCCCGGCGCCTGTCGCGGCCAGTCAAGGATGACGTCATCCAGGATCAGGTGCAATCACCGCATGCGTTCGGCTCTGCTGAAGAGTTGTTGTCGCTGTGCACGACACTGTCTTTGTCGATCGAAGCGCTGATGCTTGCCAATGAAGATGAGCGGCGCGCGCGCAGTCAGACAGTCGCGCAGCTCGACTTGATCACCGATACGATGCTGTCCTGTATCGAACGTGGCTTGGCCACCGATGGAGTCCTGCCGGGCGGACTCGACGTCAATCGACGGGCGCCAGATCTCTATCGCAAACTCAAGACCGGTGCCGGTGTGAATGAGCGCGAAGCCTTGTTCGATTGGCTCAACGTCTACGCCATGGCGGTCAACGAGGAAAACGCCGCTGGCGGTCGGGTTGTCACCGCGCCGACCAATGGTGCCGCCGGGATTTTGCCCGCGGTGCTGCGCCATTATTGCTGCGATGATGACGGCGTGGCCATTCGCACCAAGACGCAGCGTTTCTTGCTGGTCGCTGGTGGAATCGGACTTCTTTACAAACAGCGCGCGTCGATCTCCGGCGCAGAAATGGGCTGTCAGGGCGAGGTTGGTGTAGCCTGTTCCATGGCGGCAGGGGGGCTGGCTGCGGTCTGGGGCGCGTCGCCTGTGCAATGCCTGGTCGCCGCCGAAATCGGCATGGAACACAATCTGGGCCTGACTTGTGACCCGGTTGGCGGACTTGTTCAGGTCCCTTGTATTGAGCGAAACGCCATCGGAACGGTCAAGGCGGTCAACGCGGCGCGCCTGGCCTTGCACCAGGATGGGCAAGGAAAAGTCTCACTTGACCAGGTGATCGAGACGATGCGTCAGACGGGGCTCGATATGTCGTCCAAGTACAAGGAAACCAGCCAGGGTGGACTGGCCGTAAACGTTGTCGCGTGCTGACCTTACAAATAAGAAAGCTTGTCGGTCTGACCGAATTTGGTTCATAAGGCCGGCCCAGAACAGAGACAGGAGCTGCTTATGGGACTGATAAGGACTGCAATGGCCGCGACGGCGATCGCCGGCATGATTTCGCTGGGCGCATGTTCGACGACCGCATCGTCAGCGTCTTCGCGGGCTGATCTTTCCGCCGATAGTTCGCAAGCCTTGAACCGATTGGTGCGTGAAAACCCAGCGGCGTCGGCGATTTCGAAGCAGGCGCGGGCCGTGCTGGTCTTCCCATCCATTGTCAAAGCTGGCCTGGTGGTTGGCGGCGCTTATGGCGAAGGCGAGTTGCGCCAAGGCGGCACGACAACCGGGTATTACACGTCGTTCACCGGCTCCTGGGGCCTGCAGGCTGGGGCCCAGTCCTATGGCTATGCGGTGTTCCTGATGAATGACGGCGCGGTGCGATATCTAGAGGAATCCGATGGCTGGGAAATTGGCGTCGGACCGACCGTCGTGGTCGTGAATGCGGGCGTAGCGGAGAACTTGTCCTCGTCGACGCTGCAAGATGATGCCTACGCCTTCATATTCGACCAAAAAGGCCTGATGGCGGGCGTCAGCATCGAAGGCACCAAGGTCACGCGCGTGAAGACCCGCTAGGGCTTTTCGCTCGGTCATTCCGTGAGGTTATGGATTGGAGGCGGCCGTCTGGCGTGTCACATTTAAGCTATGGATGGATTTGAGGGAAAAACCGCGGGGCGAGCGCCATTGACGTTTCCATTCGGCGACACGACTCCGGATGTCGGAGAGACAATGGAAGTTGCGCCCGGCGTGCATTGGGTACGGATGCCGCTGCCATTCTCTCTGCAATGGATCAATCTCTGGCTGATCGATGATGGCGATCAGGGCTGGACCATCGTCGATACAGGCATGCCATTGGATGATACGAAGGCGGCCTGGCGCAAGATCTTCGACGAAAAGCTCGGTGGACGGCCGGTCTGGCGCGTCATCGTCACCCACATGCATCCAGATCATATTGGCAATGCGGGTTGGCTCAGTCGCAAGTTCCCAGAATCCGAACTGTGGATCTCTCGACTCGAATACATCACTTGCCGGATGCTCGTTGCAGATACCGGCCGCGAAGCACCGAAAGCCGGGACCGTGTTCTATCGACAAGCCGGCTGGACGGAAGAGCATATCGAAACCTATCGCGCCCGCTTCGGCGGATTTGGCCGCGGGGTCTCGCAGTTGCCAGACGCGTACCGCCGTCTCGAGGATGGCGACACGTTCGAAATGGCGGGCAAGCCGTGGCGTGTGATCACCGGTCATGGTCACTCGCCCGAGCATTCCTGCCTGTTCTCGGAGGATCTCAACCTGGTCATCTCAGGGGACCAGTTATTGCCCAAAATCTCCTCGAATGTGTCTGTGTTCCCGACAGAACCGGATGCAGATCCGCTCAAGGACTGGCTTGAGAGCTGTGAAAAGCTGAAAGCGGAACTGCCTGATGATGTTCTGGTCCTGCCGGCGCACAACGAGCCGTTTACAGGGGCACATCAGCGGCTTGATCACCTGATCAAGGGACATGGCATCGCGTTGAAACGCTTGTCGCAGCGCCTGGGTCAGGAGCCGCGGCGGGTGATTGACGTGTTCCCGGCAATCTTCGGCCGCAAGATCGATGATGACGTCCTGTCCATGGCAACTGGCGAGGCCATCGCGCATTTGAATTACCTGGTCCGACGCGGAGACGCGGTGCGCGATGTCGATTCTGACGGTGTCGCCTGGTATTCGGCTGCGGGTTGATCCGACGCGGTCATCTTCTCGACAAGAAAGCCCGGATAAGTCAAACATCGACCAAAGCGCGTCTGAGCTCTGGAGATGATGATGCAGGAAACCGGAAAGACCAAAGGCTGGTTCGCCCTCGGAATTGGAATGATCGTTGCGGGTGGCGCGATCTATGGCCTGGCGATTCTGTTCGGCATTGGGTTCGCGCTCAATCAAGCGAGCGCCGAGGCTGGCGCTCCGGTTTGGGCGGTTCTACTGATTCCGGGTCTTGTCGGACTCGGATTTCTCGTGCTTCTGGCAAAAGTGATCGTTGATCGCATCAACAATGCTGAAGACGACCATTATTCGAAGACTGTCGATAAGTAGAGAGGCACCAAATGATTGTTACCATGGGCGAGACTGTGCCCGGGCGGCAGGTCTCGGAAATAGTCGGCACGGTGAAAGGCAATACGGTCCGTACGCGGTTCTTTGGGCGCGACATCATGGCGGCGCTCAGAAACCTCGTCGGCGGTGAAGTGCCTGAATACACGAAATTGATGGCCGAGGCTCGCGAACAGGCGATTGATCGCATGATTGCCGACGCCGAATTGAAAGGCGCCGATGCCGTGATCTGTCTGCGTGTGACAACCAGTATGATCATGGGCGGCTCGGCCGAGCTGTTGGCTTATGGAACGGCGGTACGTCTGTCATGACTGAGACCCTGGTAAAAGAAAAACCCGAGCTCGAAGCGCCGGTGACGCTGCAGGACAAGCTGGTCAAGGAATTGCGCGAATGGGGCATCACGCTGTCGATCTTCATTCCGATCTTTCTGGTTTTCTCGGGCCTGTTCTATGAGCTGCGAGTGATTCCGTCGGAAAGCATGGTCCCGAATCTCCAGGTCGGCGATCGAGTGACGGTCAACAAGTTCGCCTATGGCTATTCACGCCATTCACTTCCGTTCAGTCTTGGACGCTACGTGCCACTTCCAGAGGGGCGGGTGTTTGCCAGCATGCCGAAACGCGGTGATGTCGCCGTGTTCGAGCACACCCACACACCGCGCGTGATGATCAAGCGCATCATCGGGCTGCCGGGCGACACCGTGACGGTCCGCGACGGTCAGCCTGTTGCCATTAATGGCACGCCGATCGAGCGGACATTCGTTCGCCGCGTGCGCTATCGCCAGCACGACAGCGGTGCCTATGTGACCGCCGCAGAATTCACAGAATCCTTCGATGGTGTCAGCTGGCTGACACACGATATCGACGGCACCACTGGCAGCAACACGTCCGTGGATTATGTCGTGCCGGAGAAGCATTTTCTGTTCATGGGCGACAATCGCGATAACTCGATGGATGGCCGCAACGAAACGGGTCACTGTCCGCAAAGTGCGAATGGCGTGATCGACCAAGCAGGTTGCCCGCCGCGTCCGAACTCAACGCCACAGCAGGCGTCTGTCGGATTCGTGCCGTTCCAGAACCTGATCGGACGCGCTGATACGGTCCTGTTCACGTTTTATCGTTGTTCCCGGGCACAAGCCGAACCGTGCATGAAAAAACGGCTCTGGCGCGGTCTCTAGTCTGAAAATTTCCGCAACGATGCGCCCTGGCGCGTGACTCGGTATGTCCTTTGCAAGCGGCAAAGGTGTGTAGTTATCCGAGGGGCGTTTGCCGTGAAATACGCGCTTTATCATCCGAAAGACCTGTCCGAAGAACAGTGGCAGATTTACGCGGCTCTACGGGATGCCCGTCCGATCTACGATAATCCACTTTTCGATCCGGATTTCGCGCGCCTCGTCGGTGAGGTTCGCGAAGACACGCGAATCGGCTTTGCCAGCGATCGTGACGGCGTGTTTGCCGTCTGGCCGATGCATCTCCGCCCAGGCAATTGGGCGCGTCCAATAGGGTCGCCATTTTCAGACCGGAATGGACCCGTCATCGCAGCGAATGTGGAACTCTTGCCGGAGGAGATTCTGTCCGGGTTCGAACTCTCCGGATTCACCACACATGGCTTTTTGACGCGCGCCACCACAGACGCCTCGACGCCTGGGAATCGGTGCGTCCACGCCGCTGATCTCAGCCAGGGATGGACCGAATTCATTAAGGATCGCGAGCGATTCTGGCCGAAACATTTTGAGGGCATTGCGCTGCATGAAGAGTGCGCCATGCGCGATCATGCTGCCATTCGCTTCGTCTGGAATGATACTTCGGAAAATGCGTTCTCGCGCCTGCTCGAACTCAAGCACGCGCGCTTCACGCGTTCTGGATATTACAACGCTCTGACGGCGCCATGGTGCCGTGACCTGCTTGATCGCTTGCGAACGTTCGAAGGCCGCCGGTTGCGGGCGCGGGTGTCGAGCTTGCGATTTGGCAATCACATCGTTGCAGGTGCCTTCAACCTGCAGTCCGACACCGTGCTGCATGGCTGGTCACGCGGTGCGGACCCGGACTTCGACGCCTATGCGCCGCAACATTTGATCTTGCAGCATTTGCTTCGCCACGCGAGCGATCATGGCGTTGCGCGCTTCGAGGCAGGGACCGAGTATGAAGGCGAGATGATGCCTTATGCCAATGCACAGTCACGCGTTGAAGTGGGCGTGATCGCGGGATCCTCAATGCGTGTTTCTCCAGCCCGAATTGCTGGTCGTGCCTGGCAGATTGGCGAACAGATCATGCCGGCGCCGGCACGGGCCATGATGGCTCGGGCACGCCGGCAAATGGATCGCATCGCTGCAATAGAAACCACCCTGGCAGGGCGTGCGGGCGGCATGTTTGCGGCGATCGGGCAGCGTCCGGTTTAATCACAATCAGGCTTGAAGCGACCCACCAACCTGTCTATCGGCGAGATTGGCGCTGATTTTGATGGGGTGAGTCCTGAAACCATGAGCGACAAGACGAACATCCCGCCGCGACGCGGTCCGATCATCGTGTCGCGTCATGGGCGTCCGGCGCTCAATCGATCAGTCGGGCCGAAGCTGGCCTGGCAGGAATATCGCGAGTGGTGGGACCAGTATGAGTCCGGGTGCCTCGCCGAAGACCAAAGCCCGCCGGAGAAATTGAAGACAGCCGTGGCCGACGTGGATCTGGTTCTGGCGTCGTGTCGGCCGCGCGCGATCGAAACAGCCAAATGGGCGACAGACGGGCGGCAGCCGGACTCCCACGAGCTGTTCAATGAAGCGCCGCTGCCACCCCCGCGTTTCAAGACGCTCAAATATCTCCCCAAAACCTGGAACGTGCTGGCCAGGACCGCCTGGCTTTACGGACACCATCTCGGCGACGAGACGGTTGACGAAGCGCGCAGCCGGGCCAAGCAGGCCGCCCAACTCTTGCATGACAAGGCCGATGGCCAGTCCGTTTATCTCGCGGCCCATGGCTGGTTCAATCGCATGCTGCGTCGGCCGCTGCGTCGACTGGGTTGGGTTTGCGTCTATGATGGCGGCGACAAATACTGGAGCTATCGCGTCTACGAATATCGTGGAAAATCCTAAAATCGCCATTGAGGCGATTTGAAACCGGCTCTAGGGTGCCGCAAAATTACTCCGTGAGAGGACAAATGGCGACCAAGGCGACCCCCGTCAAAGACATGAGTTTTGAAGAAGCGCTGGCCGAACTCGAAACCATCGTGCGGCAACTGGAACAAGGCGATGTCGAGCTGGAGAAATCGATCGCGATTTACGAGCGCGGGGCTGAGCTCAAGAAACATTGCGAATCTCGCCTGAAGGCGGCCGAACTGAAAGTCGAACAAATCGTCCAGGGCGGCGATGGAGAGGCAAAGACTGAGTCTGCGAGCTTCGACTAATGGCTGACGATGGCGATCCCGACTTTGGTCACAGACTGACCGAGATTGCCGATCGCGTGACTGTCGCACTCGACCAGTTGATCCCACCTGCACAAGGCCCCGAGGCCGATCTGATGCGAGCGATGCGACACTCGGCGCTGGCCAATGGCAAGCGCATGCGTCCGTTTTATGTGATCGAAACCGGGGCGATCTTTGATGCGCCGGAAAAGAGCCTGCTGCGGGCAGCGGCAGCGCTTGAATGTGTGCATTGCTATTCACTGATCCATGATGACTTGCCGTGCATGGATGATGATGATTTCAGGCGCGGCCAACCGACCGTTCACAAGGCTTTCAATGAAGCGACTGCCGTGCTCGCTGGCGATGCGCTGCTGACCCACGCGTTCAAGATCCTGGCCAACCGCGAGACACATCAGGACGGCCAGATCCGCCTCAAACTGATCGAACGCCTGGCCGACTCGTCGGGCGCGCTCGGCATGGTTGGCGGTCAGATGATCGATATGCTGGAGGATGAAAGCCCACGCGATCTGAACACGATTACCCGCATGCAAAGACTGAAAACAGGCGCTCTGATTTCCTATTCCGTTGAAGCCGGCGCGATCATTGGCGGGGCCAATGACGTTGAACGCCAGGCGCTGCATGGATTCGCGCATGACCTGGGTTTGGCCTATCAGATTTCTGACGATTTGCTCGATGCCACTGGAAATGAGGCAGATGTGGGTAAACCGCTGCGCACGGATGAAACGGCTGGGAAGGCCAATTTCGTTACGATTCTGGGCGTAGACAAGGCTCAGGAGCGGGTGCGGCTCCTCGCCGCGCAAGCCAAAGAACACCTCGCTATTTTCCGCAATCGCGCCAATATCCTGCTGCAATCGGTTGATTTTGTCTTGGATAGAAATCACTAAGTCACACAAGACGATCAATCGGGTTGAAGGAGGCCGCCTGGTGACAGATCTCAAAAACACCCGCCTTTTGGACGATGTGATCACGCCCGCTGACTTGAAGGACAAGTCGCGCGAGGAATTGAAGCAGATCGCTGACGAAGTGCGTCAGGAAGTGATCGATGCCGTTTCCGTCACCGGCGGACACCTTGGCGCCGGGCTCGGTGTGGTCGAACTGACCGTCGCCCTGCATTCGGTGTTCGACACGCCCGATGACAAGCTGATCTGGGATGTCGGTCACCAGTGTTACCCGCACAAGATCCTGACCGGGCGCCGCGACCGCATTCGCACGCTGCGCCAGGGCGGAGGTCTGTCTGGCTTCACCAAGCGGGCCGAGAGTGAATATGACCCGTTCGGTGCAGCGCATGCATCAACCTCCATTTCCGCTGCCCACGGGTTTGCGACCGCGCGCGATCTGCAAGGACGCGACAATCACGTTGTCTCTGTGATTGGTGACGGGTCGATGACCGCCGGCATGGCCTATGAGGCCATGAACAATGTCGGAGGTGACCAGAAACGCCAGGTCGTTATCCTGAACGACAATGACATGTCCATCGCGCCGCCAGTGGGCGCGATGAGCCACTATTTCAGCCGCCTCGTCTCTAGCCGGTCGTATCGCGGCCTGCGCCGTTTCGCGAAGTCGGTTGTCAAGCCGATCGGCCTCGAGAACCCAGCCCGCAAGGCCGAAGAATACCTTCGCGGCTTTGCCATGGGCGGCACCATGTTCGAAGAGCTTGGTTTCTATTATGTCGGCCCAATCGATGGGCACGACCTTGATGTGCTGATCCCGGTGCTCGAAAACGTCAAACAGATGCAGCGACCTGTCCTCGTCCACATCGTCACTCACAAGGGCCATGGCTATGCGCCCGCCGAAAACAGTGCCGACAAGTATCACGGGGTCTCGAAGTTTAACGTCGTTACCGGCGAGCAGCAAAAGGGCACGCCAGGCGCACCAAAATATCAGGACGTGTTCGGCAAGACACTGATCCAGCTCGCTGAACATGACGAGAAAATCTGCGCCATCACGGCCGCGATGCCTTCCGGCACGGGCGTGAACCTGTTCGCCCAGGCCTATCCGGACCGGGCCTTCGATGTCGGAATTGCCGAACAGCATGCCGTCACCATGGCAGCGGGAATGGCCGCGGATGGCATGAAGCCCTACGCAGCGATCTATTCGACATTCCTGCAGCGCGGCTATGATCAAGTGGTGCACGATGTTGCCATTCAGAGCCTTCCTGTACGTTTTGCCATCGACCGGGCGGGGCTCGTCGGGGCGGATGGTCCGACGCACGCCGGTAGTTTTGACATCGGATATCTTGGCGCGCTGCCGGGCATGATCTGCATGGCCGCTGCGGATGAAGCCGAATTGGCACACATGGTCGCGACCGCAAATGAGATTGACGACCGACCAAGCGCCTTCCGCTATCCGCGCGGTGAAGGGACGGGCGTGGCATTGCCCGAGAGTCCAACGCCGCTGGAAATCGGCAAGGGTCGAATGATCAGGGAAGGCTCGTCAATCGCCATCTTGTCTTACGGGACGCGATTGAACGAGGCGCTGAAAGCCGCCGACATGCTGGCGGCACAGGGGCTGTCATGCTCTGTCGCGGATGCACGCTTTGCAAAGCCCCTGGACGCTGAACTGACGGAGCGATTGGCACGTGAACACGAAGTCCTGCTGACCATCGAGGAAGGTGCGCGCGGTGGATTTGGCGCCTTTGTGCTGCAACACCTTGCCGAGGTCGGCGCACTTGATCGCGGGCTGAAAATTCGCACGATGCACTTGCCAGATGTATTCCAGGATCAGGACAAGCCAGACCTGATGTATGAAGAGGCGAAGCTGAACGCCCGCCACATCGCAGCGTGTGCCATCGAAGCGCTGGGCCGCGGGGATGTTGCCGAAATTGAGCGAATCGTCAGTTCCTCACGCGCGTAAATCAGCTTTAATAAAATTCGCCGTTTTCCTGCCTTAGTCGGCTGCGAAATCGTCTTGTCAGATGGTTCGGATCGATTGAGGAGGGCGCATGCGACATGCGATTTTCTGTCTTGTGTTTTCCCTCGGCGTGGCAGCCTGCGAGACTGTGCCAGCCACGATGGATCAAACGGTCTTTGATGCCGAAATCGCGCAAGTGGAAGCCAATCCAAGCATTGCCTCCGTCGATGCCGCCCTGGCGCAGCTTCTAGCGCGCACGGACCTGACGGATGATCAAAGACTGGATGCCTTATACCTGCGCGCCAGCCAGCGATGGGAAGCCAGGTACAATCTGCCAGGCGCGATCCGTGACTTCGATCGCGCACTTGCCCTTCGACCTGAAGACGCGCGCGCCGGTCGGGCGAACCGGCAGAAGGTCTTCGCCGCGGCTGAGATCAAGAATGCACAGCAACGCCTGGCGCGGCTGCAAACGCTGCCAGACTGGTTCGATGATAAAGTTCTGATGGGAGACGTCGATGCTGCGGCTGAGCGCTATCGCACGTCGGGCCTGACACCGACCGATTCTCAACTCTACCTGCTGCGCGAAGCCGGATTTGTGTGCGACGGAGAAGGTGAGCGCGTACACCAGTTCGGTCCTGAGCCAGAATATGCTTTGGGTGCCGTGTGGTGCAGCGATCCAAGCCTCTCCTGATTCTTGCCTTAGTCTCGCCATCGCCTCGGTCAACGACTGGTTCAGATCAATAGAGAGAGATTGTCATGCGTACACTCGTTGCCACTTCCGTCCTTGTTTTTGCTGCTGCGTGCGCGTCGGGCCCTGTCGATGTTCCGCCAGTTGTCGTGGACGTCCCACCGGTGACGTCAGAGCCGAGCACGTTTGATCTCGCCATGAATACGGTTGAGGAACTGGTGCAAGCGGGCAATGAACAAGCGGCCATCTTGCGTCTTGAGCAATTGATCGGAAACCAGGAGGCGCGCCCGGAAGAGAAGGCGCAAGCCTTGTATCGGATGGCTGAGCTGAAACTTGGCGACGGCCATCAGGTCTGGGGCGGCATCGAAGCGCTGGACGAGTTTATCGATACCTATCCTGATCACGCCCAGGCCAATGCCGCAATCGAACTTCGGGACTATGCCCGCGGTGAAGCGACCAGTCTCAACTTCAGCCTCGAAAAGGGTGGCCTGTCGCCGATGGACGCATTCGAAGCGCGGTTCCGTTTGGGCGAGCATCAGACGGCGTCTGACATCATGCTGGCCAACGCACTGACACCAGACAATTCCTACATCCTGGATATGTATCAAATCGGCTACCTTTGCGAGGATGCCGAGCTGACCGGGCCAAGCTACAGACTTCTGGAACCAGACGGCACGGACCGCGTCGTGCGCTTCTGCGATTTCGGCAAATAGATTCTCAGCCTCCGCTGTAGAAGACAGCATCACCCCCGAGACTGAGTGCCGGTGCTGACATCCTCGTCAGCACCGGTTTTGTTTGCGCGCGGCAGGCGAGGATTAAATCGTATCAAGCGAGTTCTGCGAAAAGTAACTCGCCTTGCAGGCGGATTTGGCATACGACTTGCGAAGGGCAGGGGCGTGTAGATTACGTGGGAGACGCCCCCCCGATGCAGTCCTTTTTTACCGTAATGCTGGCCGCAAGTATGGCCTGCCTGGCGACCATCATGCTGGAGGCCGATCAAGAGGCGCAGAATCAGCTTTATGCGCTCGAGATCACACTCGAGGAAAATGGCGAGTTCACCCGAGCGGAACAAGTGGTTGTCGAGCCCGGAAAGTCCTATGTCGTCGCCTTGGAAGCCGGCGCAGAATATGACCTGGCGATAGACATTCCAGGCAGCACGCGTGCGGTGCAGGACCCGTTCGCCAGCGACATGCCAGAGCGAACAGGCGAATATCTGGAGCTTCAGACCGAACTGACGATTGAAGATCCAGAGCGCGCGGATTTACCGTCGGACGCAGGCAAGCTGATCGCCGCGAACCTGCTGCTGAGCATGGCTGAACCGGCCCGCGAAATCCGCTCCATCATTCCGGTCTCCGGCCTTGGACTGTTGACGGAAGGTGGAACGCCTATCGAAAGCCTCGCAATTACCGTCAAAGGCACGCCGTTTCGGGGCTGAGCCCGTCCAAAACCTGAACAATTACAGACCTGCCGCAACGTCGCCCCTTCCGTAGGGACGGCGCATGCCGCATATCCGGGATCAAGGACAATAAAATATCCCGGAGGAACACTATGGCTGCTGCAGCCCTGCCAGATGGCTGGCCCGTTATTTCGATTGCTCAAGCCAATGCGGCGATTGCAGCGTCTGACTCACCGTTAAAACTGGCCGACGGCGTTGTCGGCGGCGTGCCGATGAAGATTTATTCGGAAGCCCCACCCACCGTTCGTGCGATCTTGCAGCTTGGCGAGATGCAATTCGGTGCCCGCGATTACCTGGTTTATGAAGACGAACGTGTGACGTTTACGGCGTTTGCCCGCGCGGTCGAGCATTTCGCGAAGATTCTGACGGAACAGTATGGCGTGGTCAAAGGCGATCGTGTTGCTGTGATCATGCGAAACTATCCGCAATGGCCCGTACCGTTCTTCGCTGCGCTCTCGATTGGTGCCATCGCGACTCCGATGAACTCCTGGTGGACCGGGGACGAGCTTGAATACGGCCTGCACGATAGCGGCGCCAAAGTGGCGGTCATGGATCCACAGATCCTGGATCGTCTGCGCGATCACCTGAGCAATCTTCCAGCACTGGAAACGATCGTCATTGCCCGTGGCGGTGCGAACGAAAGCGACCAGCGCATCGTTTCGATGGAGAGCCTGATTGGCGAGCCGAATTCCTGGAAAGACCTCACTCAGATTGGCTTGCCGGACGTTGAGCTCGGGCCAGACGATGATGCGACGATCATGTACACGTCAGGAACCACCGGGCGCCCGAAAGGCGCACTGGCGACGCATCGCGCGATCATCTCGAACATGTTGAATTCGCTGACCTGTCAGATGCGCATGCTCCTGCGTCGCGGCGAGGAACCGCCAGAACCGGATCCGGACGAGCAGAATGCGACCCTGATTGCGATTCCGTTCTTCCATGCGACGGGGGCTTTCGCGATCCTCATCCCAAGCATGCTGCAAGGCAACAAGATCGTCGCCATGTACAAATGGGACGCTGGCGAGGCGTTGCCGATCATCGAGCGCGAGGAAATCAATGCGGTGGGCGGCGTGCCGGCCATCGCCTGGCAATTGCTCGAACATCCAGATCGCGACAAGTATGACTTGTCCACCATCAAGGCGGTGTCCTATGGCGGTGCACCGTCCGCACCAGAGCTGGTCTCGACAATTAAGAAGCGATTCCCGGACGCTGCGCCTGGCAATGGCTGGGGCATGACCGAGACTTGCGCCACCGCGTCGCTGAACATTGGCGAAGACTATGTCAATCGTCCGAACAGTGCCGGCGCGCCTCCAGGCGCGGTCGAACTGAAAATCGTCGATCCGGACGGTAACACGCTTCCGCCTGGCGAAGTTGGCGAGCTGTGGTGCAAGGGGCCGATGAATTGCAAGGCCTACTGGAACAAGCCCGAGGCGACAGCAGAGACTTTTGTCGACGGCTGGGTTGTGACCGGCGACCTGGCGCGTCTCGATGAGGAGGGTTTCCTGTACCTGGTTGACCGCGCCAAGGACATGCTGATCCGCGGCGGCGAGAACATCTACTGCATCGAGGTTGAAAGTGCGCTGTACGATCATCCAGCGGTGATGGACGCATCCGTGGTCGGCATTCCGCACAAGGTCCTGGGCCAGGAGGTTGGCGCCGTCGTGCAGCTGAAACCCGGAATGGAGGTCAGCGAAGACGAATTGCGGGCGCATGTGCGCAATCAGATTGCGGCGTTCAAAGTGCCGGTCGAGATCCAGTTCCAGGCTGATCCGCTGCCGCGCAATGCGAATGGCAAGATCCTAAAGCCCGAGCTGCGCGACCGCTTCCAGCCGCGCGGATAATCCCTCCTGTCGCCGCGGCAGCTAGGGCATTCTCCCTATTGGCGCTGCCCGCCTGCCGCGCGAGCCTTTCGATCAGATATTGATCGGAGGAAAGCGCATGGCGCGAGAATCAGATGGGCATTTCGATGTCCTGATCGCGGGGGCCGGAATTTCGGGCATCGGCTCAGCCTATCATCTGCAGACGCAGTGTCCGGGAAAAACCTATCTCATCCTTGAGGCCATGGAGGAATTTGGCGGGACGTGGCGCACGCATACCTATCCCGGCATTCGCTCCGACAGCGACCTGTACACATTTGGCTATCGGTTCAAGCCGTGGATCGGCCCGCCCATCGCGACAGCAAACGAGATCCTCGACTATATGGGCGAGGTGATCGACGAGAACGCGATCGGCGAGCATATCCAGTATTCGCACAAAATCACTGGCGCGCATTATTCCTCGGCTGACAAGTTGTGGACTGTGCGCGCAACCGACACAGCGACCGGTGAAGACAAGACCTATACCTGCACCTTCCTCTGGATGTGCCAGGGCTATTACAATCATGCGGAAGGCTACACCCCGGAATGGGATGGCATGGCGGACTTCCAGGGCGAGATCATTCATCCGCAAACCTGGCCGGAAGCGACCGATCTGAAGGGCAAGAAAGTTGTGTGCATTGGCTCTGGCGCGACTGCAGCGACACTGGTGCCGGCAATTGCTGGGGACTGCGAACACGTCACGCTTTTGCAACGTTCGCCGACTTATTTCTTTCCAGCCGAGAATCGCAACGAATTTGCCGATGAACTGCGCCGCATTGGTGTCTCTGACGAGCTGGTGCACGAATTGGCACGCAAGAAGGCGCTGTTTGACCAGGACGAAACCTGTCAGCGCTGCCTGACCGAACCCGAAGTGGTGAAAGCGGAATTGCTGGAAGCGGCGCGCGCCTATCTCGGTCCGGAGTTCGACATCGACACGCATTTCACCCCGAAATACCGCCCCTGGCAGCAACGTCTGGCCTTCATTCCGGATGGTGACCTGTTCCAGGGCATTGCCAGCGGGGCCGCCAGCGTGGTCACGGACGAGATCGAACGGTTCACCAAGACGGGCCTGAAGTTAAAGTCCGGTCGGCATCTCGATGCTGATGTGATCATCACGGCGACCGGCTTCAATCTGTCCGTGCTTGGCGGCATTCCTTTCGAAGTCGATGGTACGCCCGTAGATTTCAGCCAGACCGTGACCTATCGCGGGATGATGTTTACCGGTGTGCCGAATATGGCCTGGGTGTTTGGTTACTTCCGCGCTAGCTGGACCTTGCGGGTTGATTTGATGGGCGATTTTGTCTGTCGTCTGCTCACGCATATGGACGCGAACGACGCCGATGAAGTGCGGGTCGAGCTGCGCGCGCAAGATCAGGAGATGGAGATCCTGCCATGGATGGATGCCGACAATTTCAACCCCGGTTATCTGATGCGCTCGATGCACCTGATGCCGAAACGAGGCACGGACCCGATCTGGCAGCACACGCAGGACTATTGGCAAGAATGCGAGGAATTGCCGGCCGTCGATCTCGACGCGGATGAGTTTGTCTATTCGCGTTGCGCCGCAGCGCAATCCACCGCCGCATAGAGGTCGGTCATCCGGGCTTTTACGTCCTTGGGAAACCACGTAAAAGCCCGGTATGACCGATGAGAACAAGGACTATCAGAAGGCTGCGTCTGGCCAGCCCCTGGCGCTGGAGCGGCGCGAGGCGGCGTCGGATGGCAGACGCTATTCGCCCTCGATCGGGCGCAATCGGGATGTCGTGCGCGAAACCTATCTGGCGCATATGCCGACCCGCGGTCAGGTGCTGGAAATTGCATCGGGCACGGGCGAGCATGGCGCGCATATCACCGCGGCAGCGGCGGATCTGACCTGGATCTATTCAGACATTGATGCCGCGAGCCAGGCCAGTCAGCAGGCTTGGCGTGACGCCGCGGACCATGACCGTTTGCGAGGTCCACTGACGCTGGATGTTACAACAACAGCACTGCCCAACCCAGTCAGAACGCTGAAAGTGGGAGCCATTTTCTGCGCAAACATGGTGCACATCGCGCCGTTCGCAGCGACGCATGGCCTGATATCCGTGGCCGGGGAATTATTGGCGCCGGAGGGTCGGCTGATGCTTTATGGTCCCTTCGCTCGGGACGGAAAGATCGCACCGTCAAATGCCCGATTCAGCGACGACCTGAAACGCAGGGACCCACGCTGGGGTGTCCGCGACCTTGAGCGCGAAATTGTGCCCCTTGCCGAGGCCGCGGGTCTTTGCCTCAATGCGGTGATCGAAATGCCAGCCAACAATCTCAGCGTGGTGTTCGTTCGTCGCTAGGCCTTGCTGTCCGGCGCCGGCTTGTTGCCGAGCTCGGCAATGTCCTCGCGCGCCTGATTGAGGATCGCGACG